>NZ_CP121164.1:0-45000 GCF_039789045.1 Anaerostipes sp. PC18
ATGAAGAAAAAAATCGAAGCGATCTGGGATGACGTTTTGTTAAAACTTGAACAGGAACACGATATTTCAAGTGCTGCCATCAACGCCTGGATTAAACCCCTCAATATTAAAGAAGTGAACGACGATCAGATTGTTTTGTCATTGAACAGTAATTTTGATGCCAGAGGCATACATTTTATTGAGAGTAAGATGTATGACTTTTATATTTCTCTGGCCATTCAGGATATAACAGGTAAAAAATACGAAATTTCTTTTGTTCTGGAAGAAGCTAAGAAGAAAAAGGCTCCTGCATCCCGCACGGATACCCAGCTTCAGGATTCTAATAATTTAAATCCAAGATATACGTTCGACAGTTTCGTCGTCGGAACAAACAATCAAATGGCTCATGCCGCCTGCATTGCCGTGGCAGAAGCTCCGGCGGAAGCTTATAATCCGCTTTTTTTATACGGCGGCGCCGGATTGGGAAAAACCCATCTGATGCACTCTATCGCCCATTACATTATGGAAAATAACAGCAAGCTCAAGGTCCTTTACGTGACCAGTGAAGATTTCACCAACGAAGTCATCAATGCGATTCATCATAACAAACAGGAAGAACTCAGAAACAAATACAGGACCATCGACGTTCTGCTGATTGATGATATTCAGTTTATAATAGGTAAGGACAGCACTCAGCAAGAATTTTTCCATACATTTAATGCCCTTTACAACTCCAAAAGCCAGATTATCATATCTTCCGATAAGCCTCCGAAAGAAATCGAGACTTTGGAAGAACGTTTGAGAACCCGTTTTGGATGCGGTCTTACGGCAGATATCCAGCCCCCTGATTATGAGACAAGAATTGCGATCTTAAGAAAACGAGCCGAGCTGGACCACATTTATATCGACGATGCTATTTTTGACTACATAGCTTCAAACATTAAATCAAATATCCGAGAACTGGAAGGAGCACTGAACAAGATCAGGGTATATTCCAAACTCGAAAAGAGGCCGATTGATCTTGATTTGGCTAAAATTGCCCTGAAAGACCTTGTGGACAACGATACTGTTGTAAAAATTACACCAGATCTGATCATCACTACGGTGGCTGAACATTTTAACATCCAGCCGGCTGATATTATATCAAAAAAACGAAGCCATGACATCGCATATCCAAGGCAGATCTGTATGTACCTGTGCAAGAAGCTTACGGATACATCTTTTGTAAAGATCGGTGAATACCTCGGAAAAAGAGACCACTCTACGGTCATTCATGGTTCAGAGAAGATTGAGAAGGATTTACAGAGAGATTCTTCTTTATCCACGACCCTTGACGTTATTATAAAAAAAATGAACCCATCATAAGGCTTATACACAGAATCTTGTGGATAACCTGTGCCTTTTGTGTTGATAATGAAAACCTTAATTTCAGGCTTGTTGATAACCTTCAAGTTATGAAAGCTTTATCCGTGGCTTTTTAACAAGTTATTAACCCTGATTCAGCCTTAAATTAAGCCGTTTTTCAGGGTTATTCACAAATCCACAGCCCCTACGGCTTATACTGCGGATTTTTAATATATATTTAAGTATTTTTGAACCTGAAAGGAGTTATACACAATATGAAAATCGTTTGTAATAAAAGCGACCTGGTTTCCGGTGTCAGCATCGTATCCAAAGCCGTTTCCAATAAGACAACACTTCCTATTCTTGAATGCATTCTCATGGAGGCAAGTGCCGGTACGATTACTTTGACTGCTAATGACATGGAACTGGGCATTGAGACAAACATCAAAGGAAACATTTTAGAACAGGGAAAAATCGCTCTGGATGCCAAGTTATTTTTTGAGATCGTCAGAAAACTGCCGGATAATGATGTTACAATCGAAACCGATTCTGATTACAAAGCAACTATCAATTGTGAAAAAGCATGTTTTCATATTGTGGGACAGGAAGGATCAGAATTTCCTTATCTTCCGGAGATTGAAAAAGAAAGAAGCATCACTTTGTCACAGTTTACTCTAAAAGAAGTAATCAGACAAACAATATTTTCCATATCTGATAATGAAAATAATAAACTTATGACAGGAGAGCTGTTTGAGGTTGAAGACAAAAAATTAAATGTTGTATCATTGGATGGACACAGGATTTCCATCCGAAATATTGAATTAAAAGAGAGTTATGATTCCTTTAAAGTTGTCGTTCCAGGAAAGACACTTCAGGAAATTACAAAAATTATTTCAGGTGATGCAGAAAAAGATGTTATAATTTATGTAACGAATAAGCATATCTTATTTGAATTTGATCAGACCAGAGTTGTCTCAAGACTTTTGGAAGGGGAATACTATAAGATAAGTCAGATGCTGTCCAGTGATTATGAGACTAAAATCACGATTAACAAAAAGGAATTTTTGGACTGTATTGACCGTGCCAGTCTTTTGATCAGAGAATCTGACAAGAAACCTATTGTTATCAATATTACGGATAATTCCCTGGAACTGAGTATTTCATCTTTCTTTGGATCTATGGAGGAAAATATACTGATTCAGAAAGAGGGAAGGGATATTCTGATCGGATTTAATCCGAAATTTTTGATGGATGTACTGCGTGTCATTGACGACGAGGAAATCAATATTTACCTTGTTAATCCGAAAGCGCCTTGCTTTATCAAGGATGATTCCGAATCCTATATTTACTTAATACTACCGGTAAATTTCAATCACTAGAAAGGAAATCTTGATGGAGCAGATTAAATTGAATGAAGAGTATATAAAACTCGGCCAGGCATTAAAGGCTGCCGGTCTTGTAAGTTCCGGGGTGGAGGCAAAGATCGTCATTCAGGACGGACTGGTCAGTGTCAACGGAGAGATTGACACGAGAAGGGGAAAAAAACTGTACGGCGGAGAAGTCATCGAATTTGACGGACAGGCTGTAAAAATCGTGAAATAGTCGGGTGACTTATGTATATTCAGTCTTTAGAGTTAAAAAACTATCGGAATTATGACCGTCTGATCATTGAGTTCTCCAGCGGCACCAATATTTTGTACGGTGATAATGCACAGGGAAAGACGAATATCCTTGAGGCAGTTTATCTGGGGGCAACGACCAAGTCCCACCGCGGAAGCAAGGATAAGGAGATTATCCGTTTCGGAGAAAATGAATCCCATATAAGGATTCATCTGATGAAACAGGACATCGGACACCAGATTGACATGCATCTGAAAAAGAGCAGGACAAAGGGTGCGGCTATTGACCAGATACCCATCAAGAGATCCAGTGATCTTCTTGGCTTTGTCCCTGTCATATTTTTTTCGCCGGAAGATCTGAGTATTATAAAAAACGGGCCTTCTGAGCGGAGAAAGTTTTTAGATATCGAGCTTTCACAGCTTGAAAAAATGTATCTTCATCAGCTTTCCAGCTATAACAAGGTAATGGCACAAAGGAATAACCTGTTAAAGCAGCTGGTTTACCAGCGTGAACTTTTGGATACATTAGACAGTTGGGATCTCCAGCTTGTCAAATATGGATCGGAGGTTATCCGATACCGCCGGAAATTTATAGAGGATCTCAACGAGATCATCAGGGAGATCCACAAGAATCTGACGGGAAAAAAAGAAAAAATTGTTTTGAAATATGATTATAGTGTAAACTATGATGAATTTCTGACCGTTTTACAGAGAAAGAGAGAGATTGATTTAAAATATGCTTCCACAGGGGCAGGGCCTCACCGCGATGATATTGAATTTCTGGTAAACGGAATTGATATCCGCAGATTTGGGTCACAGGGGCAGCAGAGGACAGCGGCCCTTTCATTGAAACTTGCTCAGATTGAGTTAGTAAAAAGGCAGACCGGAGAGACACCGATTCTGCTCTTGGATGATGTGCTGTCAGAACTGGACAGCAGCCGGAAGAATTATCTTTTGGACAGTATTAAAGACATTCAGACTTTGATCACATGCACGGGACTGGAAGAATTTATTAACAGTCATCTGCAGATTGACAAAATGTTTCAGGTCAAATCAGGTAAAATTGTCAGAGAAAATTAGGAGGAACGTATGGGCACTGAGAAAAAAGGAGAATATGGTGCGGATCAGATTCAGATCCTGGAGGGACTGGAAGCTGTACGGAAAAGGCCCGGAATGTACATTGGAAGTACATCCGCCAAAGGGCTTCATCATTTGGTATATGAAATTGTGGACAATGCGGTCGATGAATCACTGGCAGGTTACTGTGATACGATTTATGTGACACTGAACAAAGATAATTCTGTTACAGTGCGTGATAACGGAAGGGGTATTCCGGTAGGGATGAATAAGAAAAAGGGCGTATCCAGCGTGGAAGTCGTATTTACAATTCTTCACGCAGGAGGAAAATTCGGAGGCGGAGGATATAAGGTTTCCGGAGGACTTCACGGTGTGGGATCATCCGTAGTAAATGCTCTGTCCAACTGGCTGGAAGTCAATGTTCATACAGATGGGAAAATATATAATCAGCGATATGAAAAGGGAAAAGTATGTTATCCTCTGAAGGTTGTGGGAGAGACTGAATTAAACGGAACCGAAGTAAGCTTCCTGCCCGATGATACAATCTTCGAAGAAACAATATTTGAATATAAAGTGTTGAGACAGCGTCTGCGTGAGACAGCATTTTTGACAAAAAACCTGAGAATTATTCTCAGAGATGACCGTCAGGAAGAACCTGTCGAAGAAGTATTCCACTATGAAGGCGGGATTAAGGAGTTTGTCACTTATTTAAACAGAGGAAAAGAAGCCCTCTATGATCAGGTAATCTACTGTGAGGGAGAAAAAGACGGGGTTTATGTAGAGGTTGCTATGCAGCACAATGACTCCTATAACGAAAACTCTTTAAGCTTTGTCAATAATATTATTACGCCGGAAGGGGGAACCCATCTGTCCGGCTTTAAAAACGCGCTGACAACAACCTTTAATGATTATGCAAGAAAGAATAAGCTGCTGAAGGAAAATGAGAGTAATCTTTCCGGAGAAGATATCCGTGAGGGACTTACATCCGTCATCAGCATTAAACTTGGCGAGCCTCAGTTTGAGGGACAGACAAAACAAAAGCTTGGAAACAGCGAAGCCAGAGGAGCAGTCAACAGCATTGTCAATGAGCAGCTTACCTATTTTCTGGAACAAAATCCGGCAGTTGCAAAGATTATATGTGAGAAAGCAGTTTTGGCGCAGAGAGCCAGAGATGCTGCCAGAAAAGCAAGAGATCTTACCAGAAGGAAGACTGCTTTGGATGGGTTCAGCCTGCCCGGAAAACTGGCGGACTGTTCTGACAAGAATCCTGAAAACTGTGAGATTTATATCGTCGAGGGTGATTCTGCGGGAGGTTCCGCAAAGACGGCCAGATCCCGTGCAACCCAGGCAATCCTTCCTCTGAGGGGAAAAATTCTTAACGTAGAGAAATCCAGACTCGATAAGATTCTGATGAATAAAGAAATTCAGGCAATGATCACAGCCTTCGGCACAGGCATTCATGACGATTTTGATATTGAGAAATTACGGTATCATAAAATTATTATTATGACAGATGCCGATGTGGACGGAGCCCATATTGCAACGCTTCTCCTTACGTTCTTTTACAGGTTCATGCCGGATCTGATCAAGGAGGGATACGTATATATGGCTCAGCCGCCGCTTTACCGTGTGGAGAGAAATAAAAAGTTTTGGTATGCTTACTCTGATCAGGAATTGAACAATATTGTCAATGAGATCGGAAGAGACAATAATAACAAGATCCAGCGCTATAAAGGTCTGGGTGAGATGGATGCAGAACAGCTCTGGGATACTACTATGGACCCGGATAAAAGAGTGCTGCTGCGGGTAACCATCGATGAGGATTCCGCATCTGAGATTGACCTGACATTTACGACACTGATGGGTGATCAGGTGGAACCGAGGCGTGAATTTATTGAAGCCAATGCAAAATATGTCCAGAATCTGGACGTATAGGAAGGAATATAATATATGGACGAGAATACAATTTTTGATAAAGTTCATGACGTTGATCTGAAGCAGACAATGGAGAATTCCTACATCGATTATGCCATGAGCGTTATCGCTGCAAGGGCCCTTCCTGATGTAAGGGACGGGCTGAAGCCGGTTCAGAGGAGAATCCTCTATGCGATGATCGAACTGAACAACGGGCCGGATAAACCGCACCGTAAGTGTGCACGTATCGTCGGGGATGCTATGGGTAAATATCATCCTCACGGTGACAGTTCTATCTATGGGGCATTGGTTAATATGGCTCAGGAGTGGTCGACCCGTTATCCTCTGGTAGACGGCCACGGAAATTTTGGTTCTGTGGACGGAGACGGCGCCGCTGCCATGCGTTATACGGAGGCAAGGCTCAGCAAAATTTCCATGGAACTTTTGGCCGATATCGGTAAAGATACGGTCAACTTTATTCCGAACTTCGATGAGACGGAAAAAGAGCCCCAGGTGCTGCCGTCAAGGTTTCCGAATCTTTTAGTCAACGGTACACAGGGAATCGCGGTCGGAATGGCTACGAATATTCCGCCTCATAATCTCACGGAAGTGATCAATGCAGTTGTAAAAATTATCGATGATCAGGTGGAGAGAAACCAGGTTACAGATATTGAAGAGTTATTAGATATTGTAAAAGGACCGGATTTTCCGACTGGTGCGACGATTTTAGGAAAAGCGGGCATTAGTCAGGCATACCGGACAGGACGCGGAAAGATTAAAGTCCGTGCCGTCACGGATATTGAGCCGATGGCCAACGGAAAACAGAGAATTGTCGTAACCGAACTTCCTTATATGGTCAATAAAGCGAGACTCATTCAGAAGATTGCAGAGCTTGTAAAAGATAAAAAAGTAGACGGTATTACAGAAATAAGGGATGAATCTGACCGTACCGGTATGAGAATCTGTATTGAGCTGCGCAGGGATGCCAATGCGAATGTCGTCCTTAACCGTCTGTTTAAACATACCCAGATGCAGGATACTTTTGGAGTTATCATGCTTTCGTTGGTAAACAATGAACCTAAGATCCTGAATCTGTTTGATATGCTAAATTATTATCTGGAACATCAGAAGGACGTTGTGACCAGAAGGACAAAATATGAGCTGAATAAGGCAGAAGAACGGGCTCATATTTTAGAAGGTCTGCTCATTGCCCAGGACAATATTGATGAAGTCATCAAGATCATTCGGGCAGCAGCAAATATCACGGAGGCGAAGACACAGCTCATGGAGCGTTTTGCCCTGACCGATGCACAGGCACAGGCAATCGTGGATATGAGGCTGCGTGCGCTGAACGGTTTGGAGCGCGCCAAGCTTGAAAAAGAATATAATGAGCTGATGGCAAAGATCACAGAATTAAAGGCGATTCTTGCCGACGAAAAACTTCTTTTGGGAGTGATCAAAGATGAACTGGTTCTGATCCGTGACAAATATGGGGATGAGAGAAGGACCTCTATCGGATTTGATGTAGACGATATTTCCATGGAAGATCTGATTCCAAGAGAAAATACGATCATCACTATGACAAAACTCGGATATATCAAGCGTATGACGGTGGATACCTTCAAAAGCCAGAACAGAGGCGGAAAAGGTATTAAAGGAATGCAGACCATTGATGAGGATTATATTGAGGAATTGTTTATGACAACTTCCCATCACTATATTATGTTTTTTACAAATATGGGAAGAGTGTATCGGATGAAAGCCTATGAGATTCCGGAGAGCAGCCGGACGGCCAGAGGTACGGCGATCGTGAATCTGATCCAGCTGCAGCCGGAGGAAAAGATAACGGCGGTCATCCCGATCAATGAATATAAAGAGGATCATTACCTGTTTATGGCTACCAAGAGCGGGGTTGTGAAAAAATCACCGATCATGGAGTATGCAAATATAAGAAAGACAGGACTTCTGGCGATTACGCTGAAAGAAAATGATGAATTGATCGAAGTGAAGTTTACGGACAATGACCAGGATGTATTTCTTGTGACAAAGAACGGACAGTGCATCAGGTTCCATGAGACAGATGTCAGATCTATCGGACGTACGGCGATGGGTGTCAGGGGAATCAACTTAGACGGAGACGATGAAGTCATCGGCATGCAGCTGAATTCCCAGGGAGAGGCATTGCTGTTTGTATCTGAAAATGGAATGGGCAAACGGACTGCCATGACCGAATTTACTTCTCAGCATAGAGGCGGAAAGGGTATCCGCTGCTACAAGATCACAGAGAAAACAGGAGATGTGGTCGGAGTGAAGGCTGTGGATGAAGAAAATGAAGTTATGATGATCACTACGGAAGGTGTCGTGATCCGGATGGGAGTAAAGGGAATCTCTATGCTTGGACGGAATACATCGGGAGTCAAACTCATGAATGTAGACGACAATGTGATTGTAGCAAGCCTGGCAAAAGTACGGGATGAAGAAGTGGAAGAAGAAAGCGAAATTTCAGAAGAAAAAACAGAATAAAGATCAAAAGTCAGAACATGCCGTCAGGAGTCTGTGTTCTGACTTCGCGTATCACAGATAAAGAGTGGATGAGAATAATTTTTTGGAGGAAATATGAGAACGATCCATACAGATAAGATTATCCGTAGTATCAGGGACATGTGTATTGAAGCCAACCTGACCTTGTCGAAAGACATGAAGTGCAGGCTGAAAAGTGCAAAAGAGGCAGAAAAGACTCCGCTGGGAAAGCAGATCCTCTGCCAGCTCAATGAAAATATGAAAATTGCCGAAGAAGAACAGATCCCGATCTGTCAGGATACGGGGATGGCTGTGGTATTTTTGAATATCGGCCAGGATCTGCACATTGAAGGTATGGATCTCCACGATGCGGTCAATGAGGGTGTCAGACAGGGATATAAAGACGGATATCTGAGAAAATCTGTCGTAAAGGATCCTCTGATCAGGGAAAATACGAAAGATAATACACCGGCGATTGTGCATATCGACATCGTTTCCGGGGATAAACTTGAAATTTTAGTGGCTCCCAAGGGATTTGGAAGCGAAAATATGAGCCGGGTATTTATGCTGAAACCGGCAGACGGAGCGGAAGGTGTCAGGAAATCTGTTTTGGAAGCCGTGAAGGATGCAGGACCAAATGCGTGTCCGCCGATGGTCGTCGGAGTCGGTCTTGGGGGAAGCTTTGAAAAAGCAGCTTTTCTGGCAAAAAAAGCTCTGACCAGAAACCTTGATCAGAGATCTGAAAAAGAACATATTCGTACCTTGGAAGAAGAACTCTTACAGGAGATCAATCAGCTCGGAATCGGGCCGGGCGGACTCGGAGGCAGCACCACTGCCCTCGGAGTAAATATTGAGACTTATCCGACACATATAGCAGGAATGCCTCTTGCCGTAAATATATGCTGTCATGTTAACCGCCATGTACATTGGGTTTTATAAGGAGTTAGAGAGATGAATAAATATGTAACAGTGCCTGCCGGAGCCGGTGAACTGAAAAATCTGCGGGCAGGAGATTATGTTTATTTGACTGGGACGATTTATACTGCAAGAGATGCGGCTCATAAAAGACTGTATGAAACGGCAGAGGAGAAAAAGGAGATGCCGGTAGACTTAAAAAATCAGATTGTCTATTATCTCGGACCCACACCGGCAAGGGAAGGCCAGGTGATCGGTTCGGCAGGACCTACGACCAGCAGCCGCATGGATAAATATACCCCGTGTATGCTTTCTCTTGGACTAAAGGGTATGATAGGAAAAGGCAAGAGGTCTATGGATGTGATCGAGTCCATGAAAGAAAATGGCGCAGTCTATTTTGCAGCAGTAGGGGGCGCAGGAGCACTTTTGTCAAAGTGCATTAAAAAATCTGAAGTTGTTGCATATGAAGACTTGGGAACAGAGGCAATTCGGAAGCTTGAAGTTGAGAATCTTCCGGTAATCGTTGTGATCGACAGCCTTGGGAATAATTTGTATGAAACGGCAGTTGAAGATTATAAAGCAAAATTTTTGGAATAATCTTTAAAATATTGTCAACACTATACTTGTACTTCACAAATACTTAAAAAAATGAAAGACAAGAAGGAGCAGATAATATGTTAAGGTATATTTTTGACCCCGAATTTAAAAAATATGGGAGAATAATAGAAGATTTTGATTTTAGCCAGCTGAAACAGTATATGGACCGTATAACGGCTTCAAAATATCTGGAAGAACAGCTGTCCGTCGAAGAGATGGAGAAAATGCCGGTGTGTCATAAGATTCAGTGCGAACTGTTTCATGAGCTTCCGGTACAGATTGGTTATATGAGCGGACATAATCACAGAATCCATGGAGTAGAGTATCACAAATCGAAAGTCATACATATTGCAGCGACAGACTGTGTTATGTACTTGGGTCTGAGCCAGGATATCGAACCAACCCACGAGTATCATACATCCAGAATGGAAGCGTTTTTTGTCCCGAAGGGCACAGCCGTGGAGTTAAACTGCGGCGTACTTCACTGTGCTCCATGCAATGTAAACGGATATGGGTTTAAGCTTATCTGTATTGCACCAAAACATACAAGTGAACCATTTTGTATGAAAGTAAGGACGGAAAAGGATAAGATTCTGTTTGCAAGGAACAAGTGGCTGATTGCTCATAAAGATTCCGATATTGAAGGGGCGTTTTACGGGCTCAAGGGTGATACAGAAGCAGTATAATAGAAGTCAGGACCAGTAACGGCATCAAATTTAATTTGGTGCTGTTTTTTTTGATTCTTTTATGTTTTTTTAGAATTTGACGATTTATCTGGATTTTAAGAGAAACAAGTTGCGCACACAAGCAACAAGTATTATTGTTTTCTTCGTTAAATAATAAACAAAAACGTCATGCTCGGACGTTCTTTGAAATTATTAACAAATTCCCTTTTTAACACTTGTTGTTTATTTTTAGAGCTCTTAAAATCGAAAGGAGAAATCATGCAAGACAATCAGAATATATCCGATGAATTGCTTCAGAAGATGGATGCGTATTGGCGTGCTGCAAACTACTTGTCTGCCGGACAGCTGTATTTATTGGATAATCCTCTGCTTCGTGAACCATTGACGGAAGAACAGATTAAGAAAAAAATCGTAGGACACTGGGGAACCGTGCCGGGACAGAACTTTATCTATACCCACTTAAACCGTTTGATTAAAGAGTATGACCTGGACATGATTTATATCTCAGGACCTGGTCACGGCGGAAACTTTATGGTTGCCAATGCTTACTTAGAAGGAACTTACAGCGAAGTTTACCCAAATGTCAGCCGTGATATCGAAGGAATGAAAAAACTGTTCAAACAGTTTTCTTTCCCGGGAGGAATTTCAAGCCACGTTGCACCAGAGACACCGGGATCTATCCATGAAGGAGGAGAACTCGGTTATTCACTGGCACATTCTTTCGGAGCCGTACTTCCGATCCTTCACTTAAACGGATATAAGATCAGCAACCCGACAGTCTTCTCAAGAATTTCTCATGAAGAACTGGAAAAATTCTTCGAGGGATGCGGATGGAAGCCATACTTCGTAGAGGGCAGCGATCCGATGCCGATGACGATGGAACAGCCGGAACATATGGATCAGCTGAAAGAATGGTTATTAAGCTATCGTCCGGAAGAACTGTTTGATGAAAACGGAGAAAAGACACAAAACAGAAATCTTATCCGTTAAAGACGATCAAAGTATTATGCAGAAATAAATATTTTATTTTAATTACTCTGGCATTTGCAGTTATTTATGTGTCTCTGGGACTGACATCCGGATCAAGAATCTATTATGCAAAGTATGTCCTTGGAAATGAATATCTGAACAGTACAATGACTCTGTTTAACTACATACCTACTATATTGACGATACTCTTAATCCCTGTATTTACAAAGAAGTTTGGTAAGATCAAGGCTTTGATTGCAGGATTTACCTTTTACGGAGCCGGATTAATACTGGAAATTCTGATGCCGACTTCACTTCCGTTTCTCTATGCAGGGCTGGTTTTCCAGGGAATCGGACATGCGACATTGGGATGGATTCTGGCAGCAGGAAGCTACGATGGGACTGCAGCAGTTCAGAGTGCTTCCGCAATCTTTGCGATCAAGTCGCTGTTTCTGTATATGCCTCTGATTATCACTGTGGCGGTACTCGTCATCTGGTACCTGTTCCTGGGAATTGATAAAATTTATCCGACTGTACAGAAGGATTTGAAAGCCAGGAGAGAAAAGAAAGCTTAAAATAGATAAAAAGGTAAGACACTAATATTTCTGTAGTTGTCTTACCTTTTTATATGTATATTATTTTATTAAATGATATTCCTTATAAAGTTTTATTCTCATATTCTCATCTCCGACAGCAAGCCGGGCATCTTCAATTCTTCCATCCAGAAATAATCTCTGCATCAGAGATGCAAACATATACTCACCTTCAGCCCTTCCTTCAGTTTTTCCCAGCTCTTTGCTGAACTTCATCTGTGTAGCGTAATCGGATAGATTTTTCTGACGGAAGAGATATTCATCCATGCGATTCGGATCACGTTCTAGTTTTTCCAGTTCCTTGACGGCTTCCTCGATATAGGGATCTTTCTCAATTATCATACGTTCCTCCTCTCTGTCTGCACTGATAAGGCATGCCCACTTATATAGGGTTTTATGATTATCTTTTACTTCAGATTTGTTCAGCTTTTTTAATTCAATTACATGGATTTCCCATTGGTCACTATATAGAGTATATCGTTGATCTTCCCTCATATGAAAGGAAGAGTAAAAATAATTGGTATCCGTAAACTGATTGAATCCAAGAATACTGATATGTATTGATTTAGAACATGAATCATAAGTATGCCCTGATTTTAAATCTTGTGTATAAACTTTTGACAAATAGGAAAATACCCTTCTGTCCCAATATGCATAGGGTAATACCTGCATTTCGATATTAATCTTCCCTATGTCTTCAACAATTGTGTATAGATCCAGAATAGATAATTTGTCTTCCGGAATATCCTTAGGCAAATGCCGGTCTTTTACATGAATATTTCCGATTTTTTCTGGTTGAATGTGAAGGATACTGCTCAAAAAGCCTTTTAGGACTTTAGGTTGTTTCATAACTTGAGTGAAAGCATAGTCGTTTTTTAAAGATACAAAAATATTTTTTCTCATCTTTTGTTTTATCTCCTATAGTTTATCATGAAAGAACAATTATTTCAATAATATCTATTATTTTACAATATAATCACTATAATGTCAATTTTTTACATGAATTCTCATTCATCATTTGTCTGTCGCAATTATTTTAGTACCCATAAAAAAATAGAACAAATTCAAAATAAATAATAAGTTTTGTATTTTATGTGTATAAATTCGTAAATTATCAATAAAAGTTCGTAAGAAACAGAATTGAACAGCAATACAAGACAAGGTATGATAATAGGACAAAGAAACAAAAAGGACAGTCAAGAGGAAAGGAGCATTATAGTTTGATGAAAAAGAGTCAAGTTTTAGCAGTTATGATGTTCGCCATGGTTTTTACCGGTTCCATACCTGCACAAGGGGTGTTTGCAAACGAATCGGCCAGACAGGCGGCAGTGAAAAATGTGGCAAAAGCAAGTCAGACAGTAACCCAAAGTGATGCGTTGGAAGATAAGGATGGGTTAACCCTTACTGAGGGTGCAAAATTGATTGATGATGATAATTCCGGAAAAATGCTGGAGATCACAGCGGGCTATAATAATCAAAATAAGGGACACGCAGAATTTAAGAATCCGGAAACTTTGTTCAAAAAAACTGATTTTACTCTGCTGTCTGACATAAAAGTTTCAGAATTTGGTGATGACACAAAAGATAAAATAGCTGCTTTCGTTATCGGAACTGACAGTAGAAATATTCGTATTCTGCCACAGTCAGGAAAGCTTGGATACGGGGCATGTGAAGGCGGTACTTCTGAACACACGGTGGATCTGAATAACAAAGCAGAAACAGGAAAATGGTGTTCTGTAGCTTTGGTTTACACCGAGAATGAGACAAGCGGGCTGGTCACTGTCTATATGAATGGAGAAAAAGTATCAGACCAGACTGAAATAGGTTTTAAGTTAAGTGAAATGGACGGAATAACAGGAAAGATTGCCCGATCCTATAATACAAATTTTCTTTTAAACGGTGTCTATGATCATATTGCTGTTAAAGATACTGCAACAAGTGAAAAGGATGCAAAAAAAGAGACAGCTGACCGTGTTTCTGAAAAAATTGAGCAGAGTGATGTTCAGGAGGCAGCGATTCCTGATAGAGATGATATCAGGGGCAATGTAACTCTAAAGAAAGTAACATCCAGCGGAACAAAAATTTCATGGAAATCTTCTGATGAATCTGTTATTTCTACAAAGGAAACAGCAAATGAAAATTATGATGCCGTTCCGGCAGGAATTGTAAACCGTCCTTCTGACGCAGATAAAAAAGTTACTCTGACAGCTACGTTTACGAGAGACGGAAAAAGTACAGATAAGACATATGAACTGACTGTAAAAAAAGCTGCAAAGAAACTGACGGAAGCTGATATGAAAGGATATTTCTTTACTTACTTTGCAGGAGAGGGTTATGATGATGGCGAGCAGATCTATTTTGCGTCAAGCCGTGACGGACTAAACTGGAACGATCTGAATGAAAATAATCCGGTACTTACTTCTAATCTTGGTGATAAGGGAGTGCGTGATCCATATATTATCCGTTCCCATGAAGGCGATAAATTTTATATGATCGCTACGGACCTGAAGATCAATGGTAAAAGCGGAGACAAATGGGGTGATGCTCAAACAAAAGGAAGCAAATGTCTTATGGTATGGGAGTCCAAAGATCTTGTGAACTGGTCTGAGCAGAGGATGGTTAAAGTAAATTCAGATAAAGCCGGATGTACCTGGGCACCGGAAGCTACTTATGATGAAAAGACAGGGGAATATATTGTTTATTGGGCTTCCAAAACCTCTGATGATAACTATGGAAAACAAAAACTATACTACTCTAAGACAAGAGATTTTTATACATTTACAGAACCAAAGGTGTTTATTGAAAAAAATCAGTCAAGTATAGATACAACAATATCATACAATGAAGCTGACGGATATTATTATCGTTATACAAAAAATGAGGGAAGTTCTAATAATGAACTGAATGCTAAGACTAAAACAATATTTATAGAGAGAAGCAAAACTCTTTTAAATGGAGATTGGGAGCATATTTCATCAGACTCTTTAAATGCAAACCAGTGGGTGGAAGGGCCTACTATGTTTAAATTTATCGGACAGAATAAGTGGTGTCTGCTTCTTGATAATTTCGGTGGGGGCGGATACTATCCTGTTGTGACAGAAGATCTCTCAAGCGGAGTATTTACAAAGCCTGAAAGCGCATATAAAATGCCGTCCAGAGCGCGGCACGGCACCCCAATCCAGGTAACCAATGAAGAATATAATGCCGTCATGAAAAAATGGGGAGATGTCGCCGAGGAAAAGGTGGAAGAATCTAAACAGGCCCCAATTGCAGAATATAATTTTGAGGACGGGGAAAAAGACATCGAGTTAAAGGCAAATGCAAAAATAGAGAAAGATTCCGATTCTAAATCTAATGTACTGAAACTTGACGGTACAGACGGCACCTTTGCACAGCTTCCATCCAGTCTATTTGAAGGAAGAAATAAGATGACCATTTCTATGGACGTAAAACCGGAGATGGATTCCGGAGCTTATTTTACTTTTGGTTTAGGAAAATCAGATAAGAAGTATATGTTCTTAAAACTTGCCGGAAAACAAGTGAAAAGTGTGATCACAAGTAATTCCTGGAATGGAGAGAACGGTGTTGATCAGAATCTCGAAGAAAGTACAAAAGGAAAGTGGCAGAATGTAAAAGTTGTCTTTGACGGACCGAAGATGCAGGTATATGTAAATAATGTACTGACAGGAACAAATGAAAATACGAAAATGTCCATTTCCGAATTGGGAAAGAATTTATCCGCATATTTGGGAAAATCTTTTTATAGCGGAGATAAATATTTCAACGGTTCCTTTGATAATATCAAAGTTTACAACAGAGCTTTCAGTCAAAAAGCTGTAGAGAACGAGTCACAGCTTGCAACATTAAAAGAGATGATAAATGGAGTCAAAAAGCTGAATGGAACGAAGTATACAGAAGAAAGCTTTGCGGCCTTGAAAAAGGCGGCCCAGAAACTGGAATCGTTGACTTATCCGACAGAAGCAGAACAAAAAGCAGCGGAAGAAGCATTCTATGATGCGCTGGCCGGGCTTGAAGTAAAAGGTGATACTTCCAATACCAACGGATTAAAGATTGTCATCCAGGCAGCAGAAAAGATCAAACAGCAGGGGTATACGAAGGCAAGCTTTGACCAGCTTCAGAAGGCATTAAAAGCGGCAGGGGAAGCTGCTAAGAATCCTTCTCTTACAAAAAGTCAGGCTGCTGTCCATATAGGGGCAATCCAAAAAGCGATGGATGGATTAAAGGCAGTACAGGTATCTAGAGTCACTGGACTTAAATCTTCTTCCAATAAGACTTCGTCACTAAAATTAAACTGGAACAAGGCTTCAGGTATATCTTCCTATGAACTGTACCGCTATAACAGCAGTAAGAAAAAATATGATAAGATCAAGACACTGAGTTCATCAGCATCATCTTATACCGATAAAAAATTAAAGTCAGGAACCATCTATACTTATCAGATCCGTGTGAAAAAGATTGACGGAGGAATTTCCTATTACGGTGTTTATACTAAATTAAAAACAGCTACAGCACCGGGCAAAGTCTCCGGATTAAAAGCAAAAAAAGCATCTAAAACAAAGATAAGATTAAGCTGGAAGAAAGTAAAAGGTGCTTCCGGCTATGCAATCTACATGAAGACCGGAAATGGAAAATATAAGAGAGTCAAGACAATCACAAAAGGCTCCACAGCCAAGTATACGAAGACAAAACTTAAGAAAGGCAGGAAGTATACATTCAAGATCCGGGCATACAAGAAGGCAGATAAGAATATTTACGGAAGTTATTCTTCTTCTAAAACATTAAAACTGAAATAAAAACAATAAAAAATCCTGAAAGTGATTTATCATTTTCAGGATTTTTTGCTTGTGCGCCCGGCGGCGCACGTTTCTAACCGGTGAAAGTCCGGAATCCGCCCGGTAGTGGGAAGGATATAGTCGAAAGCAAGGGTGTCCATCGTGAGGTGGAATCTGAAGGAAGCTGGATGTGGGGAACAAACTAACTCACGGGCAAACCTCTGGTCTGACGAACAGAAATCACATATGAGGCTATGCATGAGGATAAGGCCGCAAGCCAGGTCGAAGTCCAATAACTACACGGAATCATGTACGGTAAATGTGGCAGATAGGTGGAGGAAAAGAAACGTGTGGTACCCGGGGAGGTCTGCACGATATGTCCCGAAAGGGACAACCATTGTCGCAAGATAATGCTGAACGTGCAGAAGTCAGCAGAGGTCATAGTAGCCGAGAGGTGAAGGACTGAATCAGTAGGAGTCTTTAGTACAACCGGGAAAGGAGGAAAGAACATTGGGTACAGAAAACAACGAAAGCTGCTCACAAAGAGATAGCGCGGAACGTGAAGGGTATGTGAGAGCGCACCGTTCTTTCCGCCGGATATGGAAGGAAAGGGACAGTGCACAGCCGGAACTTTTGGAGAAGATACTGGATAAGGACAACCTTAACAGAGCTTTTAAGAGAGTAAAGGCAAACAAGGGAGCGCCGGGAATCGACGGGATGACTGTAGAAGAAACAGGCGCTTACCTACGGGAAAATCAAAAGGAGCTTATCGAGAGAATTAAAAGGGGAAAATATACGCCCGACCCGGTAAGACGAGTAGAGATTCCCAAGTCAGAGGGTGGAGTGCGAAAGCTTGGCATTCCAACTGTGAAAGACCGCATTTTTCAACAAGCCATAGCACAGCAGATGATGCCAATCTATGAGCCGCTGTTTTCGGACAACAGCTACGGTTATCGTCCGGGAAGAAGCGCAAAAGATGGCATTTTGAAAGTGAAAGAGTACGCAGAACAGGGATATACCCATGCAGTGGCATTAGACCTGTCGAAATATTTTGATACACTCAATCACGAAATGCTCTTAAATATTCTGCGCAGAGAAGTAATGGATGAAAGGGTAATCCAGTGGATTAAGAGATACCTAAAGAGTGGCGTCATGGAAAATGGGATAGTCATGGAAACAGAGGAAGGTTCGCCACAGGGAGGAAATATTTCACCCCTGTTGGCAAATGTCTATCTGAATGAGTTCGACCAGGAGTATGAAAGGCGAGGAGTCGCTTTTGTACGCTACGCAGACGATATCGTGCTGTTGGCAAGAAGTGACAGAGCCGCAAAGAGACTACTGGAATCCAGCACGAAGTATCTGGAAGGGACACTGAAACTGAAAGTGAATCAAAAGAAAAGTCGTGTAGTGAGCGTGTTTGCAATTCGAAATTTCAAGTTCCTTGGCTTTACATTGGGAAAGAACGGAAAGGGCATATATGTCCGGGTTCATGGAAAGTCATGGAAGAAGATGAAGTCAAAACTGAAAGAGCTTAGTTCCCGAAGGTCTTGTCAGAGCATACGCCCTTCATTAAAGAAGATAGAGAGGAATATGCGTGGGTGGCTGAATTACTACGGAATAGCAGATATGAAAAAAAAGATAGAAGACCTTAACTCGTGGCTGTACCATAGAATTCGCATGTGTATATGGAAACAGTGGAAGTTACCTAAAACCAAGAAAAGAAATCTCATGAAACTTGGGATACCCGAATATTTTGCACAACAGGCGGCAAACAGCCGCAGGAAATACTGGTATGTATCGGGAATGGGAGCGGTCAACAGAGCCTTAACAAAAGAAAGACTAATAAACAGTGGCTTTTATGATTTAGCCACAGCCTATCAGTCTGTGCACGTCAACTATTGAAACCGCCGTGTACCGAACGGTACGCACGGTGGTGTGAGAGGACGGGAGTTAGTCACTCCCTCCTACTCGATTTAAAAATTTATAAAGGTATATTAAGGCTGGTTTAAGAATAATGATTCATCGAGACTATGAAAAAAAGTCTGTAAATAAGATTCTTCTATGATAATGAAGGGCGAAAGTCTTGAAAAACAGGCTTTTCGCCCTTACTTTATATATAACAGTTACAAAAAAACATGTCAACAGCAGGCGGTAAATCCGCCCGTTTTAGGCCGTCTTTGAATTACTCTGGAAGTCGTCCCTCGTACATGATGCTTAACTCCCCATATACTTGTGCCCAGTTGCGCATCGTTACCGTCCATTTCTTTGTAGCCTCAAATGTCGCTAAATACAGCGCTTTCAACAGCGCCGTATCACTTGGGAATACGCTTCTCTGGCGGTTCAGCTTCCGATAGGTGGAATTCAGTGATTCTATGACATTGGTTGTGTATATCACCTTCCTGACGGTTGCTGAAAACTTGAAGATGGGAGAAACAGCATCCCAGTTGTCCTTCCAGCGTTTCATCGAATTCGGATATTTGGGTGTCCATTTCTCTGTCACACGTTCAAGGGCTGCAAGGGCCTTCTTTTCATCCGATGCCTGGTAGATCGTCTTTAAATCTGCTGCAAACGCCTTCCTGTCTTTATCTGGAACATATTTTAAGGTATTCCTCACCTGGTGGACAATGCATCTCTGATATTCTGTTTTGGGGAATGCAGCAGCAATGGCCTCCTTTATGCCTGTAAGACCATCCGCACAGATGATAAGGATGTCCTTTACGCCCCGGTTTTTCAGCTCATTCAAAACAGACAGCCAGTATTTTGAGCTTTCATTCTCTCCAACATGAATCGTAAGTACCTCTTTCTTCCCTTCCGCATTGATCCCAAGAATGACATAGGCGGCAAGTTTACGGATCATTCCATTGTCACGGACAGAATAGTGGATGGCATCAATATATAGGATTGGATAGACCTCATCCAGCGGCCGGTTTTGCCAGTCTTCGATCTGGGGCAGGATCTTGTCTGTGACATCAGAGATAAATCCTTCCGAGGTTTCAAAGCCATAGATCTCCTCCATGGTTTCTGATATCTGCCGGGTCGTCATCCCTTTTGCATACATGGAAATGATCTTTTGGTCAATATCAGAAATATCTTTCTGCCGTTTTTTCACCACTTGTGGTTCGAAAGTAGATTTCCGATCTTGTGGCACAGGGATCTGCATAGAACCATAACTGCTATTTACCTGTTTTGGTTTGTATCCATTCCGGTAATTCTCATTGTCGGAGCGTTCTGATTTTGCATATCCCAGATGATCATCCAGTTCCGCTTCCATCATTTCCTTGATGGTTCCGCCAAGGAGATCTTTCAGGGCATCTTGAATATCTTCCGCTGTTTGGATATGGTATTCCTCCAGGAGCTGATGGATGATGTTGCGTTTCCCTTCCGTCATTTGTACTTTGTGTACTGGTTTCTTTTCTCTTGCCATAATAAAAGGCCCTCCTATGATTTTTATTTTATCATAGAAGAACCTTCTAAGTTCTATTTTACAGAAAAAGTTTCACACACTCGATTCATCCAAAAGAGACTTCAGGATATCTTCCTTTCGAAAAGCGGGATGAGCTTCGATCAGGCGACATATAGTGGAAATGATTTCAGGAGATTCTTCCAGGGCATCTGCTATTTCTTCGACCGATTTTCCTTTTCTCAATTTTTTCTCTGTCTGTTCAATTAATTTGAGATACTGTCCGGTCTTTGTTCCCTCTTTTCTCCCTTCTTTCATTCCTTCCTCTTTTCCTTCTTCTCTGCTGACTTTCATCTGCATTGCATAATCTGATAAATTTTTCTGACGAAACAGATATTCATCCATACGTTCAGGGTCCCGTTCCAGCTGCTTAAGTTCTTTGATAGCTTCTTCAATATAACAATCTTTTTCTAGCATTTTACGTTCCTCATCTCCTTCAGCAGATATAAAACGCGCCCATTGATAAAGTTTTGTATGCTTTGGCTGTACATGGGAAGCCCCAAGTTTGTTTAATTCAATGACATGGATCTCCCATTGGTCACTGTACAAAGACTGTCTGTTATCCTCCCGCATATGAAAGGAGGAATAAAAATAGTCAGTATCTGGAAATTGATTAAAGCCAAGAATACTGCCAGGAAATCCTTTTAGTATCTTAGGGTTTTTCATTACTTGTGTAAAAGCATAATCATTTTTTGTGTTCTCCTTTATTTTATCATGAATGGACAAAAATTTCAATATCACCTATAATTTTACAATAACATTGCTGAATTGTAAAATATTAGAAAAAAATAGATTTCGTAAATTTTTCAAACAAGTCCGTAAAATATTCAATTGAAGTTTTATACGGACTAGGTTAAACTAAATACAATCAACTTAATTCTTTCTCTAAGTACTTTTTAGTTGAGGAAAAAAATTAATTATTTCATAAAAAGAAGCCACTGCACATCATCTGCATGGCTTCTTTTTATATTATAATGATGTTCTGTTAACGACCTTACACTTTATCTTTAGGTACTGCTTTTCCAAACGATGATTTTCTCCATCCGCTATCATGTGGTCGGCGACTTCACAGGATTTTCTTCCTATTTGCTTCAAAGGAAGATTTACAGTCGTTAAAGGAGGATATAAATAAGCGGAGAGTTCCCGGTTGTCGAATCCGGTGACAGGAATGTCCTTACCGGGTGTGATGTTCTGATCATGGCACCAGTCATAAACTCCTCCCGCGATGATATCACTCATACATAAGATAGAATCCACAGATTTCCCCATCAAGGCAGCAGCTCCCTCACAGCCTGTCCGGCGGTTCCATTCGCCGTAATAAACAAACTTTTTGGAAAAGGGGAAATGAAATTCCAGAAGAGCACGCCGGAAGCCTTTCAGGCGTTCCGCAGTGTGGTAGCTTCCCGGTTTTCCGGCAATCAGTCCGGGATGTCGGAACCCTTTTTTTAGGACTGATTTAGTGATACGGTAGAAACCGTCCTCATCGTCTGCCAGCACAGAAGGGACCCCCGGGTCGGGGCTGGTACAGTAGGCCATGACAATCGGCAGATTCAGGCCGGAAGACACCGTTTTAATGTCACGTACATGGGGAGCTACATAGATGATGGCTCTGGCCTGTCTGGATCTCAGCTCGTTAATTTCATAATTTATGAGCTGCCCAAGATTGTTTTTTGTGTAATAAAAATCTCCGAATTTCTGGAACAGCCGTAAGTTTGTTAAAAGGATCTGATATTTGTGCTCTTCACAGTATTCTGTAATACCGTCAATGATATCAGGGGAGTTAAATACAGTCATATCCTCTGCGATTACCCCAATCGTGTTGGAGGTCTTTAATTTTAAATTTTTTGCAATATAATTCGGTGTATAGTTCAGCCGCTGGGCTGTCTTTCTCACAAGTTCAATGGTCTCTTTGCTGGCTTTGGCCTTTCCATTCAGAATGTTTGAGACGGTTGCGGTGGAGACATTGCAGGCAGCTGCGATTTCACGGATAGTAGTCATATCATAGGATCCTTTTCATGGAAGATAGAACAAAAGTGTGCTTTACACACCTCGCAAATCAGTTTTTTCTATGCACAGCTTTTGTTCCGCGCGCGAAGCTGTGCATCCTGCCCGCAGGGCTTTTTTATTCCATAGGACGAACTTCCTATGGAATAAAAAATGGGACTGCTTGTACAGTCCCATTATACGTGGATTATCTTCTTTGGGCAAGTTCCATTTTGATGGTCATTTCATTGGCCTCATGTCTGTGGTAGAAAAACATGACGACTGCTCCGCCCAAAAACATAAGGATTGGAAGCCAGATGAAGTTGAACTTAATTGCCATCAGGGAGGAAGCCGCGATACCGGTGCCGACACAGGCGATGAGCCATCCGGCTACCAGCAGAGGAATCGCAGGGCCTGCAATGCCCATGATCACATGTCCGGTACTGGTCAGAGCCAGGCCAAAGATCATGGTAGTACATTTGTTGAATTTTTTCGTAATAAAAGGAATCAAAACCACGCCCAATACCTGGATCAGGGAAAGACCGTTGATCACGGGAACCAAATCTTTTCGGTCCAGATTATACTGAAAATAATAGACAAGGGAGGATGTACGAACCGTGTTGGCAAGCCAGTAAAAAAGGTTGGCTCCAACGATGATGACCCACGGCCAGTTTCCCTTGATTGCGCCGATACTTTTTTTGATGGAAATAGATTTCTCCGCCTGGGCGTTTTCCTCTCTCAGACAGGTAAATGCAAACAAAAACAAAATGACTCCGATGACGGCAAAGATGGCAACAGCACGGGTGAAGCCCGCACGGTCGTTTCCTCTTCCGAGAATACCGACCATTGGGAGAATGAAGGTAACGGTCAGAAAGTATCCTACATTTCCGCCTGTCATACGGTAGGAGTTCAGCACGATTCTCTCGTCTGCATCACTGCTTAAGTTGGGCAGGATAGAAGTAATCGGCGTTGAAATGCCGGAGTACAGCACTCCTGCGGTGATATAGGTGATGACTGCCCAGGCAATCTTTGCGGAGCCGGTCAGGTTCGGTGTCGTAATTTTTTCCGTATTTATTTCTTCTCCCATATCCCAGTCAGGGGTACTGGTGCTGTCGGTAAAGAGTCGGGCAAAAATACCTCCGTCTTTGGCAAAAGTGGACTGTCCGAACCGGTTTCTGGAAAGGTCCGGGCGGTTGATATGAGGCCCGGCTACGCTGTATGTAGATGCAGCTTCCCCACTTGTTCAGCTGACACATGGTCGTGGTCGCATGGTCTTTTTCAAAAGTCATGTCGGCCCTGCTGATGCTGCGGTTTTCAGGGAGTTTTACGTTCATCATAAAAGAATCTCCGCATAAGGTCATCGGTGAGTAATGAATAATAGGATGTCCGAAAGAATACCCCTTTTCATAAAATTGTTTTTCTGTATTATAAGGAGCCATGCGGTATGTCCAGGTTTTTTCTGAACCGGCTGGAAGTTCAGTCGGCTCTCTTTTGTAAATCCAATCTTTTAAAGGTCCCTCATCTTCGGCATAACCTCCTGCCAGGATTAATTTGTGAAACAAAATCCCGTCCAAAGAAGGGGAAACATTTTCAAAGAAAAGATTTTCATAGGCACAGTAAGTACCTACGGAAAAGGTTTCTCCGGCCGTCTGATAAACTCCGAGATGGGGACCCTGATTGTTTCTCCTGTGGAGGGCAATCTTCGTATAGTCGGGAGAGACAGACGGAAAGCGGCTGACTGCCGGATGTTTTTAAGGATATCCTTATCCCGGAACATGATGTAGGCAAAGGATGTCCAAACACCGAAATCCCGGATTACGAGAGGTTCCTGTTCTTTATTTAGAAGGGGGATATGGAAATCAAAAGTGTTAGGGTCAGAACTAAGGTCATAGATAAAGTTAAGTTTGAAACGGTCAAAATCATAGGAGATCACAGCTTTATTATGGGAAGAAAGATTAATAGACGGGGAGACATCCTGAGTCTGGTAAGTCTGATCACCTATGGACAGATCAAAAGAACCAAAAAGTTTATCCGCTTCCTTATATCCTGCCTCAGATAGATAAGAGGGATCCACTACCCAGTTCATGCATGAAGCATTTTTGTTGAATTCCAGACGGATGAGCTGCCCTTTGTCTGAAAAATCTGCTTTGAAGGTATTATTATGTATCATTTTAACATCCTTTCGTGGTATAATAATTTTATGTTAAACGTTTAATTTGTAAAAAATATATATAATAATTGTAAGAGTTTTATGTAATTTGTATAAAGTCTTTAAAGCGATAGGTTGATGAAGCTATCCAGGTTGTCTACTTGTCGCAGGTTTGTCTTGTGTTTTTTCAAAAACAAACAAACTATAATCTAAAATTAAACAACTTATGGAAAACATATACATGAAATTCGTAAAAATTTTAAACAAGTTCATAGGATATTAGGTCGAAAAAATTCATGAACCTTGTAGAATACAAAGTAACAGGAAACACAAGGGATAAATTAGGAGTTGTAAAAAATGAACTATGTATTTGATGAAAAATTCAGCAGGTATGGTGAAGTAGTAAACCAGTTTGATTTCACCGGTGTTGTGGAGTTAATGAAAGGCGTACAAGTTGATAAAGGCATCAAACAGACAGAATCTGCAAGAGAACTTGAGTGCAGGAAAAGTTATTTAACGGAAAGGAAATACAAGTGGGATGGTGTCTGGGACATAACCATAAAATCAATATGGTGGAGTACCATAAAACCTGTCAGCTGTTTATAACGGCTTCCGATTGTGTCATGTTTTTTGGAGAAAAGAAAAATATGGAGTTTAATCAGGTGTATAACACAAAATATATGGAAGGCTTCTTTATTCCTAAGGGAACTGCGTTAAAGATCAATCCGGAAGTACTTCATTGTACTCCGTGTAATATCAACAGCTATGGATTCAAAGTGATTTCAGTGAATGTTAGGCACACGAATGAACCTTTGGAAATTCAGACAGGAGACAGAAAAGACCGAACACTGTTTGCAAATAGAGAAGCAGGCGTGGAAGGTGCCTTTTGCGGATTAAAAGGAGATACAATAGCTGTATATCAGAAAACACAGAATTTCCGATGATAGAAAAAGGCAGCCTCAATCAGTATAGACTCATTGAGACTGTCTTTGTTCAATAATTGAGCAACTGAGGAAATCCCCTTTTGATTATTTCAGGATTTTGGGAAACTGTTTCTTTGATTGTTCATATGTTTCAGATTCCTCGAGTACACGTCCGAGCACAGACTCAGCGTTATTTGTGGCATCCTCCAGGGGAACAACAAGAAGCTTTTTGTTCCCAAACCTTGTCGTCTTTTCAACTTCTGTGTTGGATGCGATGATTACATAATCAGCCTCATCAATCTGCTCCGGAGTAAATTCTCCACCGATTCCCTGTGCGCCGTGTGTCTCTGTCCTGATTTCATAACCAAGGGCTTCAGCAGCCGATTCAAGCTGTTCAGCAGCAACATAGGTTTGGACCATTCCGGTCGGGCATTTTGTGATACAAAGTAGTTTCATAAATGTCTCCTCCATTCTTATGTTACTCCTTCTTAGAATTCTATTATAGCATAAACATTGGCGCAATCTTATACAAAAATGGAAAACAAAAAGAAGGATTTTATGTAATATAATTTGTAAATTTAGCTAAAATATATGACGCATTAACAAAATATCATGCAATATAAACAACTTGTGCGTACCACCGTACAAGTTTTAAAATAAATTTTGCAGGGAGGAAACATATGGCTAATAAAGCGGGTTCAATGAAATATTTTAAGCTGAAAGAAGATCTGAAAAATGATATTTTATCCGGAATTTACAAGCCCGGAGACAAAATGCCTTCAGAAAATCAGCTGGCGCGGGAGCTGTCTATCAGCCGGCATACAGTGAGAAAAGCACTCTCAATTCTGGAAGACGAAGGGTATATCGTTGCATATCACGGAAAGGGCACTTTTTGTACGGAGCGGGCAATCCATAAAAAGCAGTCCAGAAATATTGCCGTTATCACAACTTATATATCAGATTATATTTTTCCGCAGGTGCTAAACGGGATTAACCAGGTTCTCACGGAAAACGGTTACAGTCTGATGTTTAAGACAACAGGAAACAGCCGTGTCAATGAGACAAAATGTCTGGAGGATATTCTGACGAAAGATGTTGACGGTCTAATCATAGAACCGAGTAAGAGTGAACTGTTTTGTAAACATCCGAATCTTTATCAGACGCTGGATCAATATGAGATTCCCTATGTTTTTATTCAGGGTGTTTACTCTGAGATGACAGATAAACCTTATATCGTAATGGATGACTGTAAGGGAGGATATCTTCTGACAAAACATTTGATTGAAACAGGGCACAGATTTATCGCAGGAATTTTTAAGGCGGACGATTATCAGGGAAAAGAACGCCACAGGGGCTATGTCATGGCTCTGAATGAGGCGGGTATCCCGTATAATCCTGATGCGGTCATATGGTTCCACACAGAAGACAGGGCATCAAAGCCCAGGGGAGAAATTCACAGAATGACAAAAGAGGGATTCCCGATGGACGCGGTAGTCTGTTATAACGACCAGATCGCGCTGGAGATTATTTACGAGCTGGAGGCTTTGGGGATCAGCATACCGGATGATATATCTGTCACTGGATATGATAATTCGGCTTTGGCAAGGCTGGGAGTCATTAAACTGACCACAATTGCCCATCCGCAGAAAAAGCTCGGGGAGATGGCCGGACAGCTTCTGCTGGAACAGATTCAGGGAATACCAAATGAAAAATCAAAAGTAACAAGAGTGATCGAGCCTGAACTCATCGTCAGGAACTCGTGTAAAGACAGACGCAGGATGGAGGAAAAAAGATGAACACAAAAAAATATCAATTTTGGTTTGCAACAGGATCACAGGATTTATATGGAGAAGAATGTCTTTTTCATGTAGCACAACACTCAAAAATAATCGTGGAAGCACTGAATAAGTCAGGTATCCTTCCCTATGAAATTGTGTGGAAGCCTACTCTGATTGATAATGCATCCATAAGAAGAACTTTTAATGAAGCAAACTCAGATGAGAACTGTGCCGGAGTCATCACATGGATGCATACGTTTTCTCCTGCAAAATCATGGATTTTGGGGCTGCAGGAATACAGAAAGCCGCTGCTTCATTTACATACGCAGTTTAATCAGGAGATTCCGTATCAGACAATTGATATGGATTTTATGAACGAGAATCAGTCAGCACATGGCGACAGAGAGTATGGACATATTGTTTCACGCATGGGAATTGAGCGGAAAGTTGTCGTAGGATTCTGGGACGATGAGAGAGTAAAGAGAGAAATTGCTTCCTGGATGAGAACTGCTGTCGGAATCATGGAGAGCAGCCATATACGTGTGGCGCGTGTGGCAGACAACATGAGGAATGTAGCGGTCACAGAGGGAGATAAAGTAGAAGCCCAGATCAAATTCGGATGGGAGATCGACGCATATCCAGTCAATGAAATCGCAGATTATGTTGAGGCTGTCTCTAAAGGTGATACGGATGCGCTGGTAGAAGAATATTACGACAAATACGAAATTCTTCTGGAGGGAAGAGATGCCGGAGAATTTAAAAAACATGCCGCCGTTCAGGCTCAGATCGAACTCGGATTCGAGAAATTCCTGACGGAAAAAGATTATCAGGCCATTGTGACTCATTTTGGGGATCTCGGCTCTTTAAAACAGCTTCCGGGTCTTGCGATTCAGAGACTGATGGAGAAAGGATACGGTTTCGGAGCGGAAGGAGACTGGAAGACGGCTGCTATGGTGCGTCTGATGAAGATTATGACGGCAGGAAAGAAAGACGCAAAGGGAACCTCTTTCATGGAAGATTACACCTATAACTTTGTGCCTGGAAAAGAGGGAATTCTTCAGGCTCATATGCTGGAAGTATGTCCGACGATTGCGGAGGGACCGATAAGCATCAAAGTAAATCCTCTCTCCATGGGAGACAGGGAAGACCCCGCAAGACTTGTCTTTACGGCAAAAGAAGGGCCGGCAGTTGCCACATCTTTAGTTGATCTCGGACACAGGTTCCGCCTGATCATTAATGAGGTTGACTGCAAAAAGACGGAACAGCCGATGCCGAAGCTTCCGGTTGCCACTGCGTTCTGGACTCCGAAACCGAATCTTCCGGTAGGCGCCGAGGCGTGGATTCTGGCAGGCGGAGCCCATCACACAGCGTTCTCATATGATCTGACCGCACAGCAGATGGGAGATTGGGCAGATGCTATGGGAATTGAGGCTGTTTATATAGATGCCAATACCAATATCCGTAACTTTAAAAATGAATTAAGATGGAACGAAGCAGCCTTCAGATAGAATTCTGAGGGCCTTGGGTCCACAGCAGGAGGAGATCAAATGGAAATGAACAGTGTAAAAAGTGCAATTGAAAACGGGAAAACAGCGCTTGGGATTGAATTTGGTTCCACAAGGATCAAGGCGATCCTCGTAGGGGAGGACAATGCTCCGATTGCATCCGGAAGTCATGACTGGGAAAACCGGCTGGAGAACAATATCTGGACTTATAGTCTGGATGATATCTGGACCGGGCTTAAAGACAGCTACCGGAAGATGGCCGAGGATGTGAAGAGCAAGTATGGAATTGAATTGGAAACCATTGGAGCCATTGGGTTCAGTGCTATGATGCACGGTTATATGGCGTTTGACAAAGACGGAGAACTTCTTGTGCCATTCAGAACGTGGAGAAATACCATGACAGAGGAAGCATCAGAAAAACTTACAGAGGAATTTAACTATCATATTCCTCAGAGATGGAGTATCGCGCATCTTTATCAGGCGGTTCTCAATGGGGAAGAGCATGTGAAAGAGATTACATATCTTACGACTCTGGCGGGCTATGTGCACTGGAAACTTTGCGGAAGCAAGGTTCTGGGAGTAGGAGAAGCTTCCGGTATGTTCCCGATTGACATCGAAACGAAAAATTACAATGAAACAATGATTTCCAAATTTGATGAACTTGTTGCGGACAAAGGATATCCGTGGAAATTAAAAGAGATTCTTCCGGAAGTCCTTGTGGCAGGAGAAAATGCCGGAGTATTGACGGAAGAAGGTGCGCAACTCCTGGACCCGAGCGGAAAACTTAAGGCGGGAGTTCCGATGTGCCCTCCGGAAGGAGATGCGGGAACCGGCATGGCTGCGACCAACAGTGTGGCCGTGAAGACTGGAAATGTTTCTGCCGGAACGAGTGTGTTTGCCATGATCGTGTTGGAGAAAGAGCTTTCCAAGGTTTATCCTGAGATTGACCTTGTAACTACGCCGACCGGAAATCTGGTGGCCATGGTCCACTGCAACAACTGTACTTCGGATCTGAATGCATGGGTGAATCTGTTTAAAGAATTTGCTGAAAGCTTCGGTATTGAAAACACAGATATGAACAAGCTCTTTGGTAAGTTATATAGTAAAGCCCTGGAAGGGGATGCGGACTGCGGAGGACTTCTGGCATATAACTATTTTTCCGGGGAGCATATCACCGGATTTGAGGAAGGACGTCCTCTGTTCGTGAGACAGCCGGACAGCAAATTTAATCTGGCAAACTTCATGCGTGTTCACCTGTTTACGGCCCTCGGTGCGTTAAAGACCGGCCTGGATATTCTGATGAAGCAGGAAAATGTACAGGTGGAAAAGCTGCTTGGCCATGGAGGGTTATTTAAGACAAAAGGTGTCGGTCAGAAGATTATGGCTGCGGCAGTCAACGCACCGGTTTCTGTTATGGAAACCGCGGGAGAAGGCGGAGCCTGGGGAATTGCCCTGTTGGCATCTTATATGAAAAATAAAACAGAAGGGGAAACACTGGATGATTATCTGATTCAAGAAGTATTTGCAGAAGACGAAGGAATCAGTATGGAACCGGATGAAAAAGACGTAAAAGGCTTTGATACATTTATAAAAAGATATACAGAGGGACTTCCAATTGAACGTGCGGCAGTGAATGCATTGAAACAAATGTAAAAGTGGGGTAAAATAATATGTTAGAAGAGTTAAAAAAACAAGTTTATGAGGCAAATATGGAGCTCCCACAGAAGGGGCTTGTCACCTACACATGGGGCAATGTCAGCGGGATTGACAGGGAAAGAGGTTTGTTTGTCATCAAACCGAGCGGAGTGGAGTATGAAAAGCTGTCACCGGAAGATATGGTTGTGATGGATCTCTCCGGCAATAAGGTCGAGGGAGAGATGAATCCTTCTTCTGATACACCGACTCATCTGGAACTATATAAGGCATTTAAAGATCTCGGCGGAGTGGTACATACCCATTCCCCGTGGGCCACTTCATGGGCACAGGCAGGAAGAAGTATTCCATGTTACGGAACAACTCATGCAGATTACTTTTATGGGGATATTCCTTGTGCCAGAGGACTGACAAAGGCAGAAATAGAAAAGGATTATGAGAAAAACACCGGGTTGGTCATCATAGAGACATTTAAGGATAAAAACCCCATCTATGTACCTGGAGTACTCTGTACAAATCATGGACCTTTTACATGGGGTAAAGATGCCGGTGAAGCAGTTCATAACGCAGTTGTACTGGAGGAAGTGGCTAAGATGGCGTATCGGGCGGAGCATTTAAAAGACGGGATCAGCCCTGCACCTCGGGTTATTCAGGATAAGCATTTTTTCCGCAAACATGGGGAAAACGCTTATTATGGTCAATAGAGATCGGAATCTGGGATCTGATCGGTGGAAATAATAGTTGTACCTGGAGCTTTACAGCAGGAGAGGATGCGGCATATGATAAAGGTTTTTTTAGTGGAAGATGAAGTAATTATACGGGAAAGTATAAAGAACAATGTGGAGTGGGAAAAGCATGGATATGAGCTGGTTGGAGAAGCAGGCGACGGAGAGATGGCGCTTCCGCTCATTAAAGAACTGAAACCGGACATATTGATTACAGACATTAAAATGCCTTTCATGGACGGTGTGGAACTTGGAAAGATTTTAAAAACAGAGATGCCGGATCTGTCTGTTATTTTTCTGACCGGCTATGATGATTTTTCTTTTGCAAAAGAGGCAATCTCCATCGGGGTGGAAGAATATTTGATGAAGCCTGTCACAGGAGAACAGCTCATTGCCGCACTTGACAAAGTGAAAAATCAGATTGAAAAGAAAAAGATACTGACAGACAATATGACACGACTTGAGCAGGAGAGTCAGAAAAATATACAGATCAAACGATACCGTTTTTTCGGAGAACTTGTGCGCAGCAAGATGCCGGTATCAAAGCTGATCAGAATGGGAAATGAACTGGGTATTTCTGTGATGGCATCTGCTTATACGGTAATACTTTTAAAGTACTATTTTAATCATTCGGACGATGAAGAGAGAAAACGGAAGGCAGAGGAAGCAAACAGGCTGCTTTCACATACAGACAGTCAGGAACATGTTGTTATGTTCCAGAGAGCGACAGAAGGATACATCTTTCTTTTGAAGGTACAGAGTGACGAAGATATTGATAAGATTAGAGAGAGATTTGTAAAAAAAGTGGTTGAAATTGCTTCCGGCTTTGAGGATCTTGGATATTTTATCGGAGTCGGAGAGACAGTCCACAGAGTGCATGAGATTTCCCGCAGCTATGACACGGCAAGTGTGGCTTTCGCAAAGCAGTATGAGATGGGCAAAAACAGAGTCTTATATTACAGCCAGCTTGATAAAAGAGAAGAAATAGAGGACGTCTCCGTAAATATTGATTTTCGGGAGATTAATATGGAAAAAACAGACAAAGCAGTCCTGGTCAAATTTTTGAAAAATGGAACAGGAGAAGATGTAGACGAATTTGTTGAGGACTATTTCAAAGCTTTTGGAGAGAAGAACATGGAGTCTTTTTTATTCCGACAGTATATTATTCTTGATATTTGTTTTATTATCAATGAATTTTTGGAACAAATCCATGGTGCAAAGAAGAAAGTGGCTGATCAGATGTTCGGAGAGAACTATAAGTTTACCGATGTGGATACTCTGGATAAGACAAAAGCTTATGTAAAGAGATTAATAAGAATGGCCATAGAACTGCGGAGCGAGAGTGTTGTTAAAAAGTATCAGCCGATGATCGAGGATGCTACGGATTACATCAGGAAGCACTTCAGTGATGATGACATTTCGCTGAATGTTGTTGCTTCTATTGTGGGGCTGAGCCCGAGCCATTTCAGCACGGTTTTTCGTCAGGAGGTTGGAAGTACCTTTGTAGAATATCTTACCATGGTGCGTATGGAGGAAGCGAAGACACTTCTCAAATGCACAAGTTTGAAAAGCTCGGAGATTGGTTACAGAATTGGTTATAAAGATCCCCATTATTTTAGTTTTCTGTTTAAAAAGACTCAGAAATGTACTCCGAAAGAGTACCGCATGAAAGGAATCTGATGAAAAGATTTAGTATAAAGCTTTCAGTATCCTCTCTGGAGAAAAAACTAAACTGGATTCGTTTATGTGTGCTGGTGCCATTCTTTGGAATGGTGCTGGCTCTTCTTGTCATGATGGTCAGTTTCAATGAACAGTATGACACAAGTGTACAGAATATCAGTCAGGCAAGTGAATTTAATTTTCAGTTCAGGGAAGACATTGATAACAAGATGTACAGGGTAGTAATAGGAGCAGATACCTTTGAGGAAATGAACCCTTATGTGGAAATCTTTAAGGCCAGGATGACACTGGAACAGCTCAGAAAGACTGCTTTAAAACAGGAGAGCAGAGACCGTCTGGATCAGATCAACCGCCTTTTGGCCAGCTTGGAAACGTATATTCAGAAAATACAGACATCTGATATTATGAAAGACTATAAGGTCAATGACCGTATTTTAAGGGATGATGTGAATATCTTTACTGAAATCATTGAGAAGAAGATTAGCGAGTATATTTATTTTGAGACAGGCAACTTAAAACAACTGAGGAGCGGTCTGAGAAAAAATATTATGACTGCAGTCGCTGTTTCTGCGGCTATTTCCGCATTTCTTATCGTTTTTATCTGGATATTCACAAATCGGATCGCCAAAAGTATCTCGGAGCCGATCGTGGATCTGTGCAATAAGACAAAGCTTGTCGGAAAAGGGGATTTTACAGTAAGAGCCTTAAACAGTGAGACAGAAGAAGTCAGGATTCTGAGCAAAAACTTTAATCAGATGGTGAGAAGGATTGAACAGCTTGTGGAGGATGTGACTAAGGAGCAGATGAATCTGAGGAAAACAGAGCTGGAACTTCTCCAGTCCCAGATTAACCCCCATTTTTTGTATAATACTCTTGATACGATCATCTGGTTTGCGGCAGACGGACAGAATGAACAGGTGGTTCAGATGGTACAGGATCTGTCCACATTTTTCAGGGAATGTTTAAGTAAGGGTGAAGGCCTGATTTCTCTAAAGGATGAACTTCTGCATGTAGAAAGCTATCTTAAGATCCAGAGTGTCCGCTATCAGGATATACTCGATTTTTCAATTGACGTGCCAGAAGAAATCTTAGGCAGCAACATTATTAAAATGACCCTTCAGCCTCTTGTGGAAAATGCACTGTATCACGGCATTAAGCGGCGGAGAGAAAAAGGAAAGATTGAGATCAATGGAGTCTATGATGAGGATAATATTTATCTGTCGGTGGAAGATGACGGTCCGGGCATGGATGCAGATCATGTGGCGAGAATCAATCAAGAGATGATGGGCGGAAGCCGGGACCGCAGAGTAACCGGATTTGGAATGTCCAGTGTAAACCAGAGGCTGAAACTGCAGTTTGGAGAAGAGTATGGACTAATCGTAGAAAGTGAAGAATCTGCAGGTACAAGAGTGATTGCTGTTCTGCCAAGAGAGACCTGATTTTATGAAAGTCAGAATGAATCTGAAATAAAAATGGTTCATTCTGACTTTTTGTTTCTTGTGTGCTATGTTGTATGTTCACCTTAAGGGCTATGAACCATGTTTAAGTAAAAAAATGAACTCATTTCAAAAGAAAAAAAACTTTTTTAACCTCATATTGAAAAAAAATAAAAAAGTGTACTTAACTCAAAAGATATTGCATTGAAACAAGTGCAGATACAAGTAAAATGTATATTGTAAGTAAGAACCGCATGAAGTTCAGAAAATTTAAGGAGGAGAAAGTCATGAGAAAAGGATTTAAGAAAGTTCTTAGTATTGCTCTTTGTGCAGCAATGATGGGCACCATGTTGACAGCCTGCGGCGGAGGTGGAAAAAAGGATGCCGCTAAGAAAGATAACAAGGAGATCACGATCGGATTTTCACAGGTAGGTGCGGAGAGTGACTGGCGTGTTGCCAACACAAAGTCCATGAAGGAAGCACTGTCTGCGGGAAATGGTTTCAAATTATCTTTTGCTGATGCTCAGCAGAAACAGGAGAACCAGACAAAGGCTGTCCGCGAGTTTATTTCACAGGGTGTGGATGTCATCGCGATCGCGCCGGTAACAGAGACCGGATGGGAAACTGTTCTGAAAGAAGCAAAGGAAGCAGGCATCCCGGTAATCACTGTTGACAGACAGATCAAGACATCTGATGATTCACTGGTTTCCTGCTGGGTAGGTTCCGACTTCAAGAAAGAAGGAGTGGAAGCAGGAAAATGGCTGATCAAAGACATGGAAAAAAAGGGTAAGAAAGCTGCCAACATCGCAGTTTTACAGGGAACAATCGGTTCTTCCGCTGAGATCGGACGTACAAAAGGATTTAAAGAAGGCATTAAAGACGCTAAGGACTTTAAGATCATAGCTTCTCAGACAGGCGAGTTTACACAGGCTAAAGGACAGGAAGTAATGGAATCCTTCCTGAAACAGTACAAAAACATTGATGTCGTAGTGGCTCAGAATGACAACATGGCATTTGGTGCGATTGATGCATTAAAGGCAGCAGGTAAAAAACCTGGAAAAGATGTCACAATCATTTCCTTCGACGCTGTAAAAGCAGCATTAAAAGAAGTACAGAACGGACAGATCAATGCTGAGTTTGAATGTAATCCGCTGCATGGACCTCGCGTAGCAGACCTTGCTAAGAAGCTCATGAACGGTGAGAAAGTAGAGAAGGTTCAGTATGTAGAAGAACAGGTATTTACAAAAGATAACGTAGACAAGTTTATCAACGAACGCCAGTACTAAAAATCAGCTGGATGTACATAAAAATTGCAGGCTCTGGACCAGAAAGCCGATTTCTGGCCTACCCTGTAATTTTTATACTTAGATTGCCCAGGGGCAGACCTAATAACAGTGAAAAGAAAGGTGGAATTGTCATGAGTGATGAAAAAAAGACAGTTCTTTCCATGAAAAATATCAGTAAGAGTTTCCCCGGTGTAAAAGCATTATCCGATGCGCAGTTGACTTTACGGGAAGGTGAGATTCATGCATTGATGGGAGAAAACGGTGCAGGAAAATCAACTCTGATCAAAGTCCTGACTGGTGTGGAAGAATTTGAAACCGGCGAAATCATTATGGATGGAAAGAGCATCGTAAACGGATCTCCGCAGGAAGCGGGCATGAATGGAATCAGCACAGTTTACCAGGAAGTAAACCTCTGTCCGAATCTTACGGTTGCGGAAAATATTTTTATCGGACGAGAACCTATGAAAATGGGACATATCGACTGGAAGACGATCAACAGGGAAGCACAGAAAATCCTTGACAACTTAAAATTAGAAATTGACGCCACAGAGCTTCTGGAAAACTATTCTGTTGCAATCCAGCAGATGGTTGCCATTGCAAGGGCTGTAGATACACAGGCAAAAGTCTTGATTCTGGATGAACCTACTTCCAGCCTGGATGAAGGAGAAGTAGAAAAATTATTTGAAGTTATGAACATGCTGAAAAAACGAGGAACAGCGATCGTGTTTGTTACTCATTTTCTTGAACAGGTTTATGCAGTATGTGACAGGATCACTGTTTTGCGAAACGGATATTTTGTAGGGGAATACAAGACTGAAGAACTTCCGAGAGTCAAATTGGTTGCGACCATGATGGGCAAAGAGTTTGATGATCTGGCTGATATTAAGAATAAAGCCGGAAATGGTTCCAGGAGAAACAATGAAGCTGTGATCGAGGCTAAAGGGTTATATCATAAAGGATCTATCAAGCCATTTGATCTGACTATACATAAGGGAGAAGTCATTGGATTATCAGGACTATTAGGGTCAGGACGATCTGAACTGGCAAGAGTTATTTATGGAGCAGATAAACCGGAAGGCGGAGAACTCTATGTGAATGGAGAGAAACTTCACGTAAAGGCTCCGATCGAAGCAATGCAGAAAGGAATGGCATATTGTCCGGAAGACAGAAAGGCCGAAGGTATCATCGCCGACTTGTCCGTACGAGAGAACATGATCATTGCGCTGCAGGCAAAACGTGGAATGTTTAAGCTGATGAGCAAGAAAGAACAGGAAGAATTAACAGATAAATATATTGAAATGCTCCAGGTCAAGACGGCCAACAGAGAGGTGCCAATCAAGACTTTGAGCGGAGGAAACCAGCAGAAAGTCATTCTTGGAAGATGGCTGATGACCGACCCGGATTTCCTGATTCTGGATGAGCCTACAAGAGGTATTGATGTCGGTACAAAGACAGAAATTCAGAAGCTTGTTGTAAAACTGGCTGGAGAAGGAATGTCTGTCATGTTCATTTCCTCTGAAGTTGAGGAAATGCTCCGTACCGTAAATCACATGGGTATCCTGAGAGACGGAAAAAAGGTCGGAGAGCTGGAAGAAAGTGAATTATCACAGGAGAATGTTATGAAAGCAATCGCAGGAGGTGACAAGTAATGGATAAGTTGAAAAAATTGACAACCTGCCGCCTGTTTTGGCCTCTTGTATGTCTGTTTCTCGTACTGCTGTTTAACTTTATTAAATCACCGTCATTCTTTAAGATTTCAATGAACAACGGTGTGTTATACGGATATCTGGTAGACATATTCAACAGATCCAGTGAGCTGATCATTTTGGCAGTCGGGATGACTCTCTGTGTGGCATCCAGTGCAGGAACCGATATTTCCGTCGGTGCTACAATGGCTTTGGCAGGAGGTGTATCTGTATATCTTCTGGGAACAGGAAATACATATAATATGCCGTGGATTCTTGCAATCCTGGCCGGACTTCTTGTCTCAATCGTATGCGGAATGTGGAATGGATTCCTGGTAGCAAAAATGAAAATACAGCCCATGGTGGCCACACTGATACTGTTTACTGCCGGGCGCGGTATGGCACAGCTGATCACCGGAGGAAATATTTTATACATCAAAGTGCCGAACTTTAAATATTTAGGAGGATTTCTTCCGCATATTCCGGTGCCGACCCCGATTCTTGTAGCAATTATTGTGGTAGTGCTTGTAAGTTTATTCTTAAACAGAACAGCGACAAAATTATATGTTGAAAGTGTCGGTATTAACCCGAAAGCCAGCCGTCTGTTCGGACTGAATTCCAACAGGATCATCTGGCTGACATATGCAGCCTGCGGACTCTGTGCAGGAATCGCAGGTATGATCGCTACATCAAGAATCTCATCCATTGATGCCAATAACGTAGGTAATCTGATGGAATTGGATACAATCCTTGCAGTAGCCCTTGGAGGAAACTCACTGGCAGGAGGAAAGTTTTCTCTTGGAGGAAGTGTCATCGGAGCGATCACGATCCAGGCATTGTCAACGACACTCTATGCACTGAAAGTAACCGGAGATCAGCTTCCGCTTTATAAGGCGATCGTAGTTATCATTATTGTGACACTGCAGTCTCCGGAATTCAAGAAATTTATGAATCGATACAAAGCAAAAAGAGCGGCGAAAGCTGCTGGAGAGAAGGTGGCATCATGATAGAGAAAATCAAGAGCAAACTGCGCGGGAATGGTTTCCTGCTGTTTGTCACCATCGTGCTGTTCTTCATCTTGTATATCGCAGGAGCCATCGCCTATGGTGACCGTAACTTCACAAGTCCTCAGGTATTTTTAAACCTGTTTATCAGCAACGCAGGGCTGATCATTGCAGCAGTCGGCATGACCTTTGTCCTTATCACTGGAGGGATTGATATTTCCATAGGTTCTGTCATCGGCGTTGTATGTATGATGCTTGCATGGATGATGGAGATCAAACATATGAGCGCAGGGCTGGCAATAGTCTTAGTGCTGGCATTTGGAATTATATTCGGTCTGGTACAGGGATTCCTGGTAGCATATTTAAAAATTCAGCCTTTCATCGTAACACTGGGAGGTATGTTCTTTGCCAGAGGTTTGACCGCCGTGATCAGTTCTGACATGATCAGTATTAAAAATGAGACGTTCTTAAACCTTGCAAATAATAAAATTTACTTAAGCTTTATCACTTACTATAACAACAGAGGAATCGCAATGCACCCGTATATTTACCTGAGCGTTGTTATCGCACTCCTGGTTGTGGCAATTGCATTTGTACTATTGAAGTTTACAAAGTTCGGACGTGCAGTATTTGCCGTGGGTGGAAATGAACAGTCTGCACTGCTCATGGGACTGAATCCGAGAACAACAAAATTAAAGGTTTATGTATTAAACGGATTTTTAGCATCCCTGGCCGGTTTTGCTTTCTGCTTAAACTCCTGCGGAGGATTTGTAGAGCAGGCCCGCGGATTCGAGATGGATGCCATTGCGGCAGCTGTCATCGGAGGAACACTGCTGACCGGAGGTGTAGGAACTGTTATCGGTTCACTTTTCGGATCTCTGATCAAAGGTATCATTGAAACGATCATCACATTCCAGGGTACATTGTCATCCTGGTGGACGAGGATTGCCATTGCAGCCCTGCTTTGCTTCTTCGTCATCTTACAGAGCGTATTTAAATCCATCCGTGAAAAACGGCTGGCCCAAAGTGAAGATTAGCAGGAGGTAGGAAAATGAATAACATGCCGAAAGTAAAAATCGGGATCGTAGCAGTCAGCCGTGACTGCTTCCCGGAAAGCCTTTCCGTTTCCAGGAGAGAAGCTTTAGTGAAAGCTTATAAAGAAAAATATGGGGAAGAAGACATCTATGAATGTCCGGTCTGCATCGTAGAGAGCGAGATCCATATGGTGCAGGCACTGGAGGATATCAAAAAGGCAGGGTGCAACGCGCTGGCAGTATATCTCGGAAACTTCGGACCGGAGATCTCAGAGACACTTCTCGCCAAACATTTCGACGGACCAAAAATGTTCGTTGCGGCGGCTGAGGAAAGCGGAAACAATCTGCTGGACGGACGGGGAGATGCCTACTGCGGAATGCTGAATGCAAGTTATAACTTAAAGCTTCGGAATATTAAGGCATACATCCCGGAATATCCGGTTGGAACTGCGCAGGAATGTGCGGATATGATCCATGAATTTGTACCGATCGCGAGAGCGGTAAAAGCACTGAGTGAGCTTAAGATTATTTCTTTCGGTCCAAGACCGCTGAACTTCCTGGCCTGCAATGCACCGATCAAGCCATTATATGATCTGGGCATCGAAATTGAAGAAAACTCAGAGCTGGATCTGTTCGAGGCGTTCAACAATCATAAAGATGATGAACGGATTCCTTCTATAATAAAAGAAATGGAAGAAGAACTGGGTCAGGGAAATAAGAAGCCTGAAATCCTTGCTAAGCTTGCCCAGTATGAACTGACATTGAAAGACTGGGTGGAAGAGCACAGAGGCTACAGGAAATATGTTGCCATCGCGGGCAAATGCTGGCCGGCATTCCAGACCCAATTCGGTTTTGTTCCATGCTACGTAAACAGCCGTCTTACTGCCCAGGGAATCCCTGTGTCATGTGAGGTGGATATCTACGGAGCGCTAAGTGAGTTTATCGGAACTGCGGTAAGTGAAGACGCGGTAACGCTTCTTGACATTAACAATTCTGTTCCTGCCGATATGTATGAAGAAGATATCAAAGGAACATTTGACTATACACAGAAAGATACCTTCATGGGATTCCACTGTGGGAACACTGCAAAGAGCAAGCTGTCCTTCTGCGAGATGAAATATCAGAAGATCATGGCAAGGACACTGCCGGAGGAAGTGACTCAGGGAACCCTGGAAGGAGATATAACACCGGGAGATATTACATTCTTCCGTTTACAGAGCACGGCAGACACAAAATTAAGGGCCTATGTGGCACAGGGAGAAGTTCTTCCGGTAGCGACAAAATCCTTTGGATCCATCGGAGTGTTTGCCATCCCAGAGATGGGAAGATTTTACCGCCATGTACTGATTGAGAAGAACTACCCGCATCACGGGGCAGTCGCTTTCGGACACTTTGGAAAAACATTATATGAAGTGTTCAAGTACATCGGTGTGGATGTCGGTGAAATAGGATTCAACCAGCCGAAGGGTATGTTATATCCGACGGAAAATCCTTTTTCATAAAGTAAAAGTAACTTTTTACTCCTTCTTAGACGGAGACAGACTCTAACCGGGTCTGTTTCCAACAGCACTTGGATAAAGCCGCAGAACATTTTGTTTTACGGCTTTGTCCTATTTGTTTTTCACAGAAAAGGAATATATTATGAAGAAAATAGGAATACAGCCATTTGGCACAACTTCTGCGGGAGAGGAAGCAAATTTATACACAATTGCATTTAAAGACGGAAGTTCATTTTCCGCCACCGACTACGGAGCCAGTATCGTATCCTGTGTGGTTCCTGACAAAGACGGAAAGATGACAGATGTTGTTTTGGGATATGAGAATGTCAAGGATTATGAACAGCAGGATATGTTTATGGGATCGGTTATTGGAAGACATGCAAACAGGATCAAAGGGGCATCTTTCACTTTGAACGAAAAAGAATACAGGCTGTGTGCGAACGAAGGATGCAATCACCTGCACGGAGGCAATTCGGGCTTTCAGAAGAAGTTATGGAAAGGAGAGAGCCGGGATAACAAGATTATCTTTTCCCTTTTCAGTCCCCACATGGAGGAGGGGTATCCCGGCAGTTTACAAGTCAGTGTTATTTATTCATTTACAAAATACCATACACTGCATATTGATTATACCGCCGTCTGCGATCAGGATACAATCATTAATCTGACCAATCACGCTTATTTTAATCTTGCGGGTCATGATGCGGGTAACATCCAAAACCATTTTTTGAAAGTCAACAGCGATTTCTATACTCCGGGAGCAGCGGATTCTGTTCCCACCGGGGAAATTATGAGTGTGGAGGGCACCCCGTTTGATTTCAGAGAAGAAAAACAAATAGGGAAAGATATAAACAAAGAAAATCAACAGCTGGAATACGGCTGCGGATATGACCATAACTTTGTACTTGCAAAAGAAAAGGAAAGCTATGGGGAAGCAGCCAGGGCATGGTGCAGCACAACGGGGATAAGTCTTATTGTGGAGACAACCCTTCCCGGAATGCAGCTGTACAGCGGAAATCATATCCATGGAGAGCCTTTGGGCAAGAACGGGACGGTGTACCATAAACGTGATGGTTTTTGCCTGGAAGCTCACTTTTTTCCTTCAGGCCTTACTTATTCTCATTTTCCTCAGCCCATTCTCAGAAAGGGAGAGATTTTCCGTCACCGGACGACTTATTCATTCGGTATTCGATAGGTTTGTTTTTGTGGCTCTTTAGGTATAACAGTGGTAAAATAAAAGAGATATCATAATTACTTAAATCCATTGACCAGGAGGGACGTTTATGGAAAATATACCAGAAGTAGTTTTAGGAATTGCAGCGGTCAGCAGGGATTGTTTCCCTATGTCACTGTCCGAGAACAGGAGAAAACTTGCTGCAAAAGCCTATCGGGAGAAATACGGGGAAATCTTTGAATGTGAGACTTGTATTGAAAATGAATTGGACATGAAGAAAGCCCTTGAAGAGCTTAAAAAAGCAGGATGCAACGCATTGGTTGTTTACCTGGGAAATTTCGGACCTGAGACGGCTGAGACATTACTGGCTAAAGAATTCGACGGGCCGGTGATGTTTGCGGCGGCAGCCGAAGAGACACAGAATAAGCTGACCGATGACCGGGGTGATGCTTACTGTGGTATGCTCAATGCCAGCTATAATTTAAAGCTTAGAAATGTAAAGGCTTATATTCCGGAATATCCGGTGGGGACTGCCGAGGAAGTGGCAGACATGATTCATGACTTTGTACCGGTGGCAAGGGCAGTGATCGGCGTGCGTAACTTAAAGATTATTTCTTTCGGTCCGAGACCACAGGATTTCCTTGCCTGCAACGCACCGATCAAACAGCTTTATAATCTGGGAGCCGAGATTGAAGAAAATTCTGAACTGGATTTGTTTGAGTCTTTTAAGGCACATGAGGGTGATGAGAGGATTCCGGATGTGGTAAAGGACATGGAGAAGGAGCTGGGAGAGGGAAATAAAAAACCTCAGATACTGCCTAAACTTGCACAGTATGAGTTGACCCTCCTGGATTGGATCGATAAGCATAGGGGTTCCAGGAAATATGTGGCCATTGCAGGGAAGTGCTGGCCTGCTTTTCAGACTCAGTTCGGCTTTGTTCCATGCTATGTCAACAGCAGGCTGACGGCAAAGGGAATCCCGGTGTCCTGTGAGGTGGACATTTACGGAGCTCTGAGCGAATTTATCGGAATGGCAGTCAGCCAGGATATTGTGACTCTTCTGGATATTAACAATACAGTACCTGATGATATGTATGAGTCAGAAATCAGGGATAGTTATGAATACAGCCGCAGAGATGTGTTCATGGGATTTCACTGCGGAAATACGGCTTCAGAAAAGCTCTCTTCCTGCGAAATGAAAAATCAGCTGATCATGACGAGAACGCTGCCCGAGGAATCTACACAGGGAACGCTGGAAGGTGATATCATACCGGGAGACATTACATTTTACCGGCTTCAGAGTACATCAGATTCAAAATTAAGAGCATATATCGCACAGGGAGAAGTACTCCCGGTGAGGACAAGATCATTTGGAGGGATAGGTGTTTTTGCCATACCGGAAATGGGAAGATTTTACCGTCACGTACTTATAGAAAAGAATTTCCCGCATCACGGAGCAGTTGCTTTTGGACATTTTGGAAAGCTTCTGTTTGAGGTATTTAGGTATCTGGGGGTGGAACAGACGGAACTCGATTTTAACCGGCCGAAGGGAATGTTGTATCCTTCCGAGAATCCATTTGCATAATAGAGGAAAGGAGTTGGAAGATGTATTACATAGGACTTGACCTAGGGACTTCTGCACTGAAGCTATTATTAATGAGCGGGCAGGGTGAGATTTGTAAGATTATTTCCAAAGAGTATCCCATTTCATTCCCAAAACCAGGGTGGTCGGAACAGAATCCTGTGGACTGGTGGAATGCTGCTGTGGATGGAATCCGTGAATTGGTCCGAGATGTGGATAAAGATCAGATCAAGGGGATCAGCTTCGGAGGCCAGATGCATGGACTGGTCGTTCTGGACAAAGACGATAATGTCATCCGTCCCGCAATTCTGTGGAATGACGGCAGGACATCAGAAGAATGTAAGTTTCTAAATGAAGTGGTGGGCACAGAAAAACTGTCTCAGTATACTGCCAATATTGCTTTTGCAGGTTTTACCGCGCCTAAGATTTTATGGATGCAGAAACACGAGCCTGAGAATTTCAGCAAGATTCATAAAATTATGCTGCCGAAGGATTATCTTGCCTACCGTCTGTCAGGTGTATTTTGTACTGATGTTTCAGATGCATCAGGAATGCTTCTGTTTGATGTGGAACATAAACGCTGGTCGGAAGAAATGTTGAATATCTGCGGTATAAAGGGAGAACAGATGGCAGATATTTATGAAAGTTATGAAGCAGTGGGCACAGTGACGCCTGAAGCTGCAAAAGAATTGGGACTTTCTGAAGCTGTAAAAATTATAGCAGGTGCAGGGGACAATGCGGCAGCAGCCATCGGAACAGGAACCGTGGGAGACGGCAAATGCAATATTTCTCTGGGAACATCAGGGACTATTTTTATATCAAGCAAAAATTTCAGAGTGGATAAAAATAATGCACTTCACTCTTTTGCCCATGCGGACGGACATTTTCATTTGATGGGCTGTATGCTGAGTGCTGCATCCTGCAATAAGTGGTGGATGGAAGATATCATTGGAACAAAAGAGTATGGAAAAGAGCAGGAGTCTCTTCAGGTGCTTGGAGAAAATCATGTGTTTTTCCTGCCATATTTGATGGGAGAACGCTCCCCATATAATGATCCGGATGCCAGAGGGGCATTCATCGGCATGTCTATGGACACAAAGAGATCGGATATGACACTGGCAGTGCTGGAAGGTGTTGCTTTTGCAATGAAAGACTCACTGGGAATAGCAAAATCTCTGGGAATTGATATCAAGAAAACAACTATCTGCGGAGGAGGGGCAAAGAGTCTGCTCTGGAGAAAAATCATGGCTAATGTCCTGAATCTTGAAATTAATATTATAGAAAGTGAAGAAGGTCCTGGATATGGAGGAGCAATTCTTGCAGCAGTTGGATGCGGTGAGTATAGTTCCGTGGAAGAGGCAGCGAAGAAACTGGTGAAAGTCGTGGATACAGTAAAACCCGATTCAGAGCTGGTCAATAAGTATGAAGAACGATATAAGAT
>NZ_CP121164.1:50000-110000 GCF_039789045.1 Anaerostipes sp. PC18
AAGATGCTGGTTACCTGCGCCAGGACGGAAAGACCCCATGGAGCTTTACTCCAGCTTGATACTGGGATTCGGTACTGCATGTACAGGATAGGTGGGAGACTGAGAAAGAAGGACGCCAGTCCTTTTGGAGTCACTGTTGGGATACCACCCTTGCAGTATTGATTTCTAACCAACAGCCATGATCTGGTTGGGGGACAATGTCAGGTGGGGAGTTTGATTGGGGCGGTCGCCTCCGAAAGGGTATCGGAGGCGCTCAAAGGTCTTCTCAGAATGGACGGAAACCATTCGCAGAGTGCAAAGGCAGAAGAAGGCTTGACTGTGACACCGACGGGTGGAGCAGGTACGAAAGTAGGACTTAGTGATCCGGTGGTATAACGTGGGATTGCCATCGCTCAACGGATAAAAGCTACCCTGGGGATAACAGGCTTATCACTCCCAAGAGTTCACATCGACGGAGTGGTTTTACACCTCGATGTCGGCTCATCGCATCCTGGAGCTGTAGCAGGTTCCAAGGGTTGGGCTGTTCGCCCATTAAAGCGGTACGCGAGCTGGGTTCAGAACGTCGTGAGACAGTTCGGTCCCTATCCGGCGCAGGCGGAGGAAATTTGATAGGAGCTGTCCTTAGTACGAGAGGACCGGGATGGACGGACCACTGGTGGATCTGTTGTATTACCAAATGCATAGCAGAGTAGCCAAGTCTGGAAGGGATAAACGCTGAAGGCATCTAAGCGTGAAGCCCCCTAAAGATAAGATTTCCCATAGAGTAATCTAGTAAGACCCCTTGAAGACGACGAGGTAGATAGGGCAGAGGTGGAAGTACGGCAACGTATGGAGCTGACTGTTACTAATCGGTCGAGGCTTTAACCAAAGAAGGTAAGGAAGATGTTTGATGAAAGGTTCTGTATGTAGTTTTGAAGGTACATCAGAGGAATAATCGAAGGAAAAAAGAGAAAGAATAAAAAGAAATGATCCTCGATAGCTCAGTTGGTAGAGCGCACGGCTGTTAACCGTGTTGTCGCTGGTTCGAGCCCAGCTCGGGGAGGTCAAAAAGACCGTGAAGCGGTCAAAGAAACAAGGCTCCATGGTCAAGTGGTTAAGACACCGCCCTTTCACGGCGGTAACACGGGTTCAAATCCCGTTGGAGTCATTTTTTCGTATCATAAATTAGATACGTTTGCATATACTATATTATATGGCGCCATAGCCAAGTGGTAAGGCATGGGACTGCAACTCCCTGATCACCAGTTCAAATCTGGTTGGCGCCTTTTTACTTTAATAACGCGGGGTGGAGCAGTCTGGTAGCTCGTCGGGCTCATAACCCGAAGGTCGTTGGTTCAAATCCGGCCCCCGCAACTCTAAGACAGTCTGGATATCGAAAGATATCCGGCTTTTTTATATTTTAAGGCATCTGGGCACGAAAAGTTGTCAAGCATTTCAAAAAGTGAGGGGTTGGGGAGAAGAGGTGGGCTTTCTAACTTTGTACTTTATTTAAAGGAGGGATTATGAATCATAAGAACAAGATGGAGACCCGACCGATGTTTCCGTTGATCGTATCCATGGCAGTACCTCCGCTCATATCCATGTTTATGCAGTATACATATAATTTTGTAGACTGTATGTTTGTCTCATGGATTGGAGAAAAGGAACTGACTGCCGTGTCTCTGGCATTTCCAATCACAACCCTGATGATTGCGATGTCCATATGGATCGGTGTCGGCGTTAATGTACTAATCGCAGATAATCTTGGGCAAAAGAATCAGGACAGGGCAAATAGTGTTGTCACAAATGGTATATTGCTTTCAGCTGTTATGGGAATCATCGTTACCGGTGCTGTGCTTGTGATAACAAAACCTTTTTTTTCATCTTTTACAGACGATCCGGAAATATATCATTTAGCTGTCCGCTACATGAGAATCTGTGCTTTTTTGGAAGTATCCAGTATGGTACATATTTGTATTCAAAAGATTCTTCAGGGAACAGGGAATATGATCGGTCCCATGTGGTTTCAGATCGCGGGAGTTGTCCTGAACTTTATACTTGACCCGATTCTTATATTTGGCTATTTCAATTTTCCTAAAATGGGCATCGAAGGGGCCGCTGTGTCAACTGTATGCGGGTATACGCTTTCCATGATTTTAGCCTTTATTGTACTTATTTTCCGAAAGCAAAAGGTCAGGCTAAAAATAAGAGGTTTTCATATTGATTTCCAGATGATAAAAGAAATTTTTGTGATCGGATTTCCATCCTTTATCATGAATGCCCTGGGAGCATTTATGATTTACTTTACAAATATATTTCTTGTTGTATATTCCACGACTGGGGTAGCATTTTTCGGGGCATATTTTAAATTGCAGCAAGTTGTCATTATGACTTTAAATGGTCTTGTACAAGGATGTATTCCGATTATGAGTTATAACTATGGTGCAAAAAATATGCCAAGGCTTCGTCAGGCATTTAAATATGGAACAGGAATAGGAATTGGCCTTACAGGCATCAGCATTATTCTGTTTTGGACATTTCCGGAACAGATTTTAAGGATTTTCAATGCATCCGATGAAATGATGACATTTGGAGTGCCCGCATTAAAAATTATGTGTACAAGTTATGTATTTGCCGCGGCGGCCACAATGGCTGCATCGTTTATGCAGTCAACCAGGAGAGTTGGATTCAGTCTGATCATTAATATACTGAGGCAGCTGATACTTCTGCTGCCATTTATGTGGATTCTTTCATATTTTATTGGTATGAAAGGAATCTGGTGGTCTTTTTTAGCTGCGGAAACGATAACTGTATTCATAAGTATCTGTTTATATAGAAGATATCCGGTAGAATTTTCGAATGACCCTGTGTAGAGCAGGAAAAAATATGAATTACAGAACGTTTTATTCTTGCAGAATTCCATTCAAGCAAGTATAATCAAAAAAGAAAAAAAACAGACAGGAGAAAAAATATGAGTATACGTATAGGTATTTTAGGTTATGGAAATCTCGGACGCGGAGTGGAATGTGCAGTCCGTCAGAATCCGGATATGGAACTTGCTGCAGTTTTTACAAGAAGGAACCCACAAGATGTAACGATTCTTACAGAGTCGGCGGTAGTGTGCAATGTGGCGGATGCGGCAGACTGGAAGGATAAAATAGATGTAATGATCCTGTGCGGCGGAAGCGCCACAGACCTTCCTGTACAGACGCCGGAATATGCCTCTATATTCAATGTTGTGGACAGTTTTGATACACATGCAAGAATTCCGGAGCATTTCGCTAATGTTGATAAAGCTGCGAAAGAAGGAGGAAACGTAGGCATTATTTCCGTGGGATGGGACCCAGGAATGTTTTCTTTAAACAGAATGTATGCTAATGCGATCCTTCCAGACGGAAAGGACTATACATTTTGGGGCAGAGGAGTAAGTCAGGGCCATTCGGATGCAATCCGCCGGATAGATGGAGTAAAAGACGGAAAGCAGTATACAATTCCCGTAGATACAGCACTGGAAGCAGTAAGAAACGGAGAGGACCCTGAACTTACAACCCGTGAGAAACATACGAGAGAATGTTTTGTCGTGCTGGAAGAAGGGGCAGATGCGTCAATGATAGAGTCAGAGATCAAAAATATGCCGAATTATTTTGCAGACTACGATACAACCGTGCATTTTATAAGTGAAGAAGAATTAAAAAGAGATCACAGCAGCATTCCTCACGGAGGATTCGTTTTGAGAAGCGGAAAGACCGGATGGGAAAACGAAAATAAGCATCTGATTGAATATAGTTTGAAGCTGGATTCTAATCCTGAGTTTACATCCAGTGTTATTGCGGCATATGCAAGGGCCGCTTACAGACTTGCCAAAGAAGGACAGACAGGATGCAAAACTGTATTTGATATTGCGCCTGCATACCTCAGTGCGAAAACAGGAGAAGAACTGCGCAAAGAATTATTATAATAAGATATATAAAAAAACTCCGGAGCAAAACATGAACTCCGGAGTTTTTTTGTAACGTTTTTTAGAAATCAAGCATAGTCTTTCCTTCACCGCAGCAGTTTTCAAAGTCGCGGATGAAGTCTTTTACGGCACCTTCAGCAACCTGGTTGAATGCGAGGGTTTTCAAGGTATCCGGATTGACTGTGACAGATCCGATACCGAATTTGCCCATTTCAAGAACCTGCTGAGAGTTTTTGAAAGATGCACCGAGGACTTCCGCATCATATCCTGCAGCCCTGACCATGGTATGAATATCTTTTGAAATCTGCACACCATTGTATCCTAAGTTATCCAGGCGGTTTACATAAGGGGCGAGGAACTTAGCTCCTGCTTTCGCAGCCATGAATGCAGGCATTACACCGTAAATAGCGGTTGCGGTTACGTTAATTCCCTCTTTGCTCAGGATAGAAATCGCTTTTAATCCGTTTGCAGTTACGGGTACTTTAATGTACATGTTGCCGCCGATGGCATCAACCATATGTTTTGCTTCTTTTACCATATCATCGGTCTCTGTTGAAAGCACCTGTGCATGAAGCATCGCTTCTTCCGGGATCAGAGCACGGATCTTCTTTAACTGGTCCATAGGATCAGGATTTCCGGTCTTGCCCAAGATCGTGGGATTGGTAGTGACTCCATCATAAGGATATATTGCATAGAGTTCCTCGATTTTTGTTAAGTCTGCGTCGTCAATTAAAATTAACATAATATATCTCCTTTTTGTAATTTATAGCTGGCTTAAATGATTGAATTAAACGGTCAAGTCTCCGATGATGTCCAGGATTTCTTCTTTTGTCTGTGCTTCTTTTAAATTTTTGATATTTTCTTCTTCACAGATTACTTCAGAGAGCTTCATAAGGATATCCAGGTGGGTTCCGTCTTTGCCTGCAACACCCATAACGATATATACGGTGTCATCGCCGTATTTCACCCCTTCCGGTACCTGAATAAAGGATATACCGGATTCTTTTATGTATTTTTCGGAACCGTCGATACCATGAGGGATGGCTACGTTATTGCCGATGTAGGTAGAGATGACTTCTTCTCTCTTGTGCATACATTCTACATATTTTGGATCCACATAGCCCTGTTCCACCAGAACTTTACCCGCCACGTCAATAGCGTCTTCCTTATTCCGGAGGCGTTTGTTTAAAACAATGTTGTCTGCGTTGAAAATCTTATTCATGATGTTCTCCTTTTTTATTGAGGTGTTTGATGCGTTTTCTGGTTTCTTCCTTGTCCCTGTCGTTGAGCAGCGGGGATACACAGATGTACTTATCGTCGCCTAAATCCAGCGGTACTGTGGAAATAATCAGGTCATAGCGAGACAGGTCTTCATCGGAGAGTTTATGGAGAGAAATAATCTTCTCTACGTCGATCTCTGCAAATTCCCGCTCCAGACGGCTTCTTAACATCTTGGATGAACCCATGCCTGAGGCACAGACGACCAGGACTTCAATGGACTGTTTGGTCAGATACTCCATCGATGCAATAAAGTAGATGACGATATACCCTATTTCATCATCCGGCACCGGTACGGAGGTGTGTTTAAAAACTTCTATAAAACTCTGCCTCACAATATCATAAAGCTTTGGATGGGACTGATAAATATCGTCATTGAGAGGATTGGATACATTCATGCCGCTTCTGATCCGTTCCAGGGCCATATTGATGTGAAGCATAAGATTCTCGGCAAGGTTCTCATCTTCGCTGTATGGGAAACCAAACCGTTCCTCTACTCTGGCGATCAGCTGGGTGACCAGATCCAGCTGTTTTAAAATGCTGGAATCATTTGCAACATGGTAGTGAGTGCGTCCTGTATATAGGTTGATCATCCAGTTGAAGTAGTTAAGCTCTGTATCATAGAGCTTAATATGAAACTTATGTTCCAGCAGGTGTTTGATACTTTTGTAAAGTTCCAGCTCAGGATTTGGTATATCCACGGAGAGCCTTAACTCGTCCTCCTTTTCATCTACAAGAGAATGCCTTTTGATAAAAATACACAGGAGGAACAAAAACTCCTGGAATTCTTTATCGGATACATTGAGTCTCTTTTTTGAAATAAGTGGATTCAGAAAATCATAGATGACAGATAATGTGTCTTCATAATCCCATTGAATCAGGAGATTGATGAATGCACAGCTTTTGTATTTTTTGTTTTTCATCCAGTCAAAGAAATTATCCAGAGGAATATTTCTCAGAATTATGCTGATCAACAGGTGACGTTTTGATATTTCTTTCCCTTCTAGTATAACACCTTCACTTCGTTTTGTAATCAAGGTAATATCATCATTTTCAAGGAAATTCTGCAGCTGGTGCAGACTGTTTCTGATCGTCTGCGTAGACGTTTTCAGATCGATGGCCAGTGACTGAGTCTTTACATAATCATTCTCGTGGAGAAGGATGAGAAGTATCAGATCATTCCGTTCTTTTGCGGTATAAGTCTGTTCCACCTTGGACTCCTCAAAGAGATACTCCAGCCGTTTCATATTATACAGGGAACCATAGATCTGCATTCCCCTGCCGGACTGAGATTCCAGCTTTAAATCACAGGATTCCATGATGTCATTTATTTCGGGCATTTCGCGGTAAACGGTACGTTCTGTGACGCCCAGTTCCTTTGCAATCTCTGAAACCCTCACATAACCGGTTGCATCCAGCAGATATTCGATAATTTCTTTTGCGCGGTCAGAAATAACCATATCTTCACCTATCTTCCTCTCTGATAAAATCGATCATTGAATTTAAACAACGAGCCCTCTGATTTCATTGTATTGTCTGTCAATCATTTTTAAAATGGATGCAAAATCTTTGGGTGAATTTTTCAACTGTTCATAAAATGCCATAATATAGTTGCCGCAGGGTTCATCGGATGATATTTGGCATGTCTCGTTTAAAAGCTCGTGAGCGGAAGCATCCGCTATACTATATAGGGCAGCTGCTGTGGAAAAAGACAGATAAACAGGGAGAACGCCTTCCTGTTCGCAGCCGCGCAGTGCTCCTACCAAACGGTCCTTCGGCTTTAACTTTCTGATCGGTTCCCTTCCTACACGTTCCACGGTATCGTGGAGATAAGGGTTTTGGAAGCGGAACAGCAGATTGTCTATATGAGCTTTCAGCTCAGAAAATTCTACATGATACCTTTTTGAGATCATCATGGCACTTTCTATCATAGCACCTTCCACCAGCTTTCGTATATAGATATCACCAATACTTTCGTCAATATATGTATATCCTTTTATTTTTCCAAGAAATGCAGTAACAGCATGGGCCATGTTATGGATGTACAGCTTTCGTTCCAGATAAAAAGAAAACGGGCTGAAAGGCACTATTTTTTTATAGTCAGGAATTGGCCCTTTAAAGGCAGCCCGGTCAACCGGAAGATAATCATAATCTTCCACACAGATCCGGAGCGGATCACCTTTTTTCATAGCTTCTGTCATCACAGGCACCATGCGGCCGATGGAAGTTTCTACAAGTCCAAGGCTTTCATCCAAGGTTTTTTTATGTCTGGCGGGCAGCATGTCTTTGATTTTTTCATATAAAAATTCATCGGCATCCATTAAATTTTCGCAGATCAGAAGATCCAGTGTGTTGGCGGGATCTTTGTCCCAGCGTCTGGTGAGTCCCTCACAGATGACCGGAATGATTTTTTCGAGGACAGTGACACCCACGGAAGTAGCCAGAAGGTTTGCAGATGCTATTTCATCACTGACAGCGGAAGCATCTTTTCCGTCAACGGCCCGTATGTTTTGAATCCAGACAGTTTTCCCGTTTTCTCCCACAATCTCCTGGGGATAGGTTTTATCTCTGTTAATGGCATTTATAACGTCGTCATTTACATCGACAAATACGACTTCATAGCCGGTCTGTGAGAGCAGGGCACCGATAAATCCCCGTCCGATATTGCCTGCCCCATACATAACTGCTTTCATTTGAATTCCCTCCCAAAATACCGGAACAGGGCATTCCCCAGAAGGAAACGCCCGTTCCAATTGCTATGCTTATTATTCGGATTGTACCAAGAGTACTCAGTTTAACGGTTTTTTAAACGTTCTACAAGTTCATCGTATTCCGGAGCCTGAAGATAGTTGGTAATGGATAAGTGCTGCTTTTTAGGCTGAGCTGCTTTTGCAGTACCTGTCAGCTCTTTGTGTGTGATCACTAAATCTGTGTCATCCGGAATCTTGGAGATCGCAGTGTTGATGACTTCAACAGGGAGGTCAGCCGCTTTTACTTTTTTCTTTAATGCTGCAGCAGACATTGCACTGGAGCCCATACCCGCATCACAGGCAACGACAATCTTATTTACATTTGTAAGATCTAAGCCTGCAACACCGAGAGAAGAATCGTTTGTCACGGCATCAGATGTATTGGAAGCACTGGAGCCCATGGCTTCTTTTGGAATGACAGAAGGACCTAAAGAAGCTTCTCCCTTTCCTTTTGCCACCATTCGTTTTACAAAGAAGGCGTTGATCACAAAAGATACCGCACAGGAGATTGCCACACCTGCGATGACACCGATCATAGAACTCTTGGGCGACAGTGCAAGGACTGAGAAGATACTGCCCGGAGAAGGTGTTGCAACGGTTCCCACATTCATAAGCGTAAATGTACCGGTACCTGCGATACCGCCGGCGATCATACCGATGATTGTGAGAGGATTGGCTAATACATATGGGAAATAAACTTCATGGATACCGCCGAAGAAATGAATAAGAATCATTCCGGGAGCGGCTTCTTTCATCTCGCCTTTTCCGAAGAACCAGTAAGCAAGCAGGAGTCCGAGTCCGGTTCCCGGGTTAGGAACTAATAAAAACAGTGCTGAATGTCCTAAAGTTTTAACCTGCTCGTAACCGATCGGTCCAAAAATACCGTGGTCTAAAGCGTTATTTAAGAATAGTACTTTTGCAGGTTCTACAAAAATTGCAGACAAAGGAAGTACATTGTGAGTTACAATCCAGTTTACTCCGTTTGTGAGTACCTGAGTCACGGTATCCATGACAGGGCCGAATACAAGGTAAGCTACACAGCAGAGAATACCGCCGATGATACCTAAGGAGAAGTTGTTGACGATCATTTCAAAACCGCCGGGGATCTTTCCGTCTACGGCAGCATCAAACTTTTTAATGCACCATCCGGATGCAGGTCCTAAGATCATGGCTGCGAGGAACATCGGGGTTCCCGGCACTGCTACGATGGCACCGACAGTTACCAATGCACCAATGACTCCTCCGCGGTCTCCTCCGACCATCTTACCTCCAGTGTGACCGATCAGGATAGGAAGCAGTGAATTAAGGATCGGGCTGATTAAATTTGCAAGCTTTGCATTTGGTGTCCAGCCTGTTTCAAGGAAGAATGCGGTGATCAAACCAAATCCGATAAATGCGCCGATATTTGGGATCACCATTCCGGCCAGAAATGCTCCGAATTTTTGAAGCTTCTGGGAGAATGTTGTTTTTTCATGTTCCATACTATAACTCTCCTTCTTTTAGATAATTCTCATTGATAATCCTGATGAATTCTTCTTTTGATGCGGCAGATAATAGTTTTTCACATTCCTCCGGTTTGCAGAGGATATCAGTAATCTGCATAAGTTCCTGTATGGTGTCTTCTTCTTTACATGCAATTCCTATCACATAGGTTACACTTTCTCCGTTGTAATCTATGGTGTCAGGAAAGTGTGCAATGCAGATTCCGGATTTTAATACCTGGTCCAGAGAAGTTTCATTCCCATGAGGTATGGCAACGCCGAACCCTAAATATGTATTATGCTCAAGCTCACGTTCGAGCATGCTGTCTTCATATCCGGGATTCACATATCGGTTGGATACAAGAAGTCTGCCTGCAATGCGGATCGCATCTTTCTTTGCTGTACTTGGAAGTCCCCATGCAATGTTGTTTAAGAATTCATCATCAAGAAGTTTGCCGGCCATGCTCACCTCTCCTTTGTTGGACAGCAGCCAGTTCCCGGGCGGCTGCTGTTTGCTGTAAACGTTTATCTGTATTTATCATAGCTTATGATTTGTATGGATGTAAATACAGACTAATGCTATCTTTTTCATCGGAGGTTGTGACATAATTTTGTTTTGAAACGATGACAGAAGAAAACATTGTTTGCGTTGCTAAGAATACAGTATACGAAGAGTGACTTGTAAAAAGATGTTGAAGAGGGTATAATATCAAAAAATATATTTTTTAAAATTTACCTAAACTGTTTTTTATAGAATAAAAATGTAAAGTAAAAGAAAAAACATAACCATTTATTAAAATATTAGACCAGTCACCAAGAATTAAAAATGTGTAATCAGAATGGAACAGTAAAAAAATACTATAAACATTCTTAAGCAATTGGATATTATATAATTCTAAAGGAGGGACACAAATTGGGTATTTCAATTATGCCGGCAATGATTCTTTCTTGCCTTCTTGTATTAGTTACAATAGTGGCAATCGTAAAAATTATTCAGAATTTAAAAAAGTAAGAATTATTAGAGATGATAAAAAAACAGGGAATGTGTCAAAAGCATTCCCTGTTTTTTGCCTTTCCCGTGGAATTTCGGACAATCAGTTCCGGTTCATATTCCAGCCTCATAATATAATGATGCTTTGAAATCCCGTCTTTTTGTGTATTCTTCTTATAAATAATATCTACGGCTTCCTTCCCTTTAAAAGCGGCTGCGTGCTCAATGGTTGTAAGAGAGATCTGAGGCATCCCGGAAAGTGGAATGTTATCAAATCCGCAGACTGAAAAGTCTCCCGGTATTTTATAGCCGTGATCAGTGATGGCAGACATGATCCCGAACGCAGTCATATCGTTGTTCCCAACAAAAGCAGTGGATTTCGTGTGATTCTCCAAGGCCTTTGAAACCAGATCATAACCATTTAAGTATTCGGAATTGTCCGGTGTATATCTGGAATAAGTAGAGAACTTAGAGGAAAGAACCTCGATATTATTCAAATCAAGGTTGTATGCCTTAAAACTGTTTTTCAACCCTTCCAATCTGTGAAGCCTTCCGATTTCTTTTTGTTTGATTGGTGCCGAAACAAAAGATACATGGGTGTGACCGAGAGAGATCAGATATTCACCGAGTATGAACCCGGGCTTTTTGCTGTCCAGTTCAACCGAATCAAATCGGGAGCCCTCAGGTTTGTCACCGATGGAGACCATAGGCACCGACTTGGACAGAGCATTGATCTCTGAAATCTTAGAAGACGGAGGATACAAAAAAATGATGCCGCTCAGGTCAAAGTTTGAAAGCATCTTTATGTAATACTCCTCCTGAGACACATCCCGGATCGTGGATACGGAAAATACGGTGTAGTCATATTCCCTGGCGCGTTCTGTGATGGAATGGATCAGCATGGAGTAGTAGCCATTAGAGAGAATAGGGCAGATAACGATGATTGTTTTAGAGAGTGCGGATGCTTTTTTTAACGCATTTTTCTCCGGTTTCTTATAGCCCAGTTCTTTGGCTGCGGCTTTTACCTTATCCACCGTCTCCTTTGAAAAAGAAACGTGAGGCTTGCTGCTTAAAATCATAGAAACACTGGACTGGGAGAGTCCTGTGTACTCAGCAATATCCCTTGTTGTGACTTTATTTCTCTTTCCCATAATGAGCCTCCTGTCAAGTAGAAATATCTTCGATTTATTTTGATTAATAAAAATTACTAATTGAAACTTTTTATTGATTATTAATATTATACTAATGATTAATAACAAACACAAGGAAAACAGGGGAAAGTATCTGATCTGAAAAAAATAAAAGGAGAAAAGGCCTGTTAATCAATGTTTTATGATTAATCAAAAGTAGGTGAAAGCCGCATAAAATGGCGGTTTCATACGTTTGACAGGGCCAAATTATTATGATTAGATAAGGGCAGTAAGACAAACAGGGACTCAGTCGAAGGAGGATAAGAACAGTGTATGATGTAGCGATTATAGGTGCGGGGATTACAGGATGTTCCATCGCATATGAATTAGGAAAGTATAATGTAAATGCAGTGGTCATTGAAAAAGAAAACGATGTGGCTGTCGGCACAACAAAAGCAAACAGTGCCATCATCCATGGAGGATATGACCCGATACCGGGATCTCTGATGGCAAAATATAATATCAGAGGAAATCAGTACATAAAAGAGCTGTGTAAAAAGCTGGACGTTCCATTTAAGCAGATCGGAGCCCTGATTGTTGCCTTTGAAGAAAAGGAAGAAAAAACATTAGAAGAGTTAAAACAGCGTGGAGAGAAAAATGGTGTTCCGGATATGGAGATATGGGATCAGGAAACCTTAAGAAAAGAAGAACCGAATATTTCTGAGAAAGCTATCAAAGCTTTATTTTCCCCGAATGTAGGAATCATCAGTCCGTGGGAACTGGCAATCGCTCTCGGAGAGATGGCTGCCTTAAATGGTGTTGAATTTAAGCTGAACACCGAGGTCACGGACATTAAAAAGAACAATGATTCTTATGAAATTAAAACCAACAACGGAACCGTTGAGGCAAAATATATCTGCAATGCGGCAGGAGTCAACGCCGACAAAGTAAACGAATATACGAATAAAAAATCCTTTACCATCAAGCCAAATAAAGGTGAGTATTACTTATTGGATAAAAGCCAGGGAGAACTTGTAAACCATGTGATCTTCCAGTGCCCGAATAAAGACGGAAAAGGTGTGCTCGTATCGCCTACCGTACACGGAAATCTGATTGTCGGGCCGAATTCACAGCCAACGGACGGAGACGATGTGTCAACCTCAACAGACGGATTAAGCTTTGTAAGAAATACTGCCTTAAAATCCGTGCCTGGAATTAACTTCAGAGAATCCATCAGAAATTTCGCGGGAGTCCGTGCAAGAACAAAAGAGGATGACTTCTTCATTTTTGAAGATGAAGAAAACAAAGGCTTCTTTAATATTTCAGGAATGGCTTCTCCGGGACTTTCTTCCGCACCGGCAATCGCAGTTGACCTGTTAAAGATGATGGAAGAGTCAGGACTTTGTCTGGAAGCAAAAAAAGAAATCAAGGACGAGAGAAAAGTAAATCGTTTTAAGAAGCTGAGTGATGAAGAGAGAGCTGCGCTGATTAAAGAAAATCCATTGTACGGAAAAATTATCTGCCGCTGTGAGACAGTGACGGAAGGGGAGATTGTGGACGCGATCCACCGCCCGATCCCTGCCACATCCATTGATGCAGTCAAGAGAAGATGCAACGCAGGCATGGGAAGATGCCAGGGTGGTTTCTGCGGCCCGAGAGTGCAGGAGATCATCTCAAGAGAATTAAACATTCCACTGGAAGACGTTCCGCAGGACCGTGTGGGAATGAACATTATTACAGGAGAAACAAAAACAGGAGGTGCCAGATAATGAAATATGATGTGATCGTAGTCGGAGGAGGACCAGCAGGCCTTGCGGCAGCAGTGGAAGCGAGCAAAAATGGTGCCGATAAAATCTTAGTGGTAGAACGTGACCAGGAATTAGGCGGAATCTTAAATCAGTGTATTCACAATGGATTCGGGCTTCATTATTTCAAAGAAGAATTGACCGGACCGGAGTATGCAAATAAATTTATTGAAATGTTAGCCAAGACAAATATTGAAGTGATGCTGGACACCATGGTTTTGGATGTGGATGAAGAGAAAAAATGTGTTCATGCCATGAACAAGAAAAACGGTTATATGGTACTGGAAGGAAAAGCTCTGATCTTAAACATGGGCTGCCGGGAGAGGACCAGGGGAGCCATTGCAATCCCGGGAGACCGTCCAGCTGGAGTCTTCACTGCGGGTGCGGCTCAGAGATATGTCAACATTGAAGGCTACATGGTAGGAAAAAAAGTCCTGATCTTAGGGTCCGGAGATATCGGTCTGATCATGGCAAGGCGTATGAGTTTAGAGGGCGCAAAGGTTGTGGGATGCGTTGAACTCTGTCCATATTCCAACGGACTTACAAGAAACATCGTGCAGTGTCTGGAAGATTACGATATTCCTCTGTATTTATCCCACACGATCACGGATATCAAAGGGGATAAGAGAGTGGAGCAGGTTACCGTACAGAAAGTGGATGAGAAGAACCAGCCGATTCCGGGAACAGAGATCATATTTGACGTAGACACCGTTCTTTTATCCGTAGGCCTGATCCCTGAAAATGAACTGACAAGGGCAGCAGGAATTACTATGGACCCGAGAACAAACGGGCCGGTCGTATTTGAAAACATGGAGACATCCGCAGAAGGCATCTTTGCAAGCGGCAATGTTGTGCATGTCCATGATCTGGTAGACTTTGTAACTGCGGAAAGCCAGAAGGCGGGAAGAAGTGCAGCAGAGTATGTAAAGAACGGAGAGGCTGAAGACCAGACATATATTGAGCTGAAAAACGGAGACTGTGTAGGATATACGGTGCCGCAGAAGATACGTCCTGCCAATGTGGATAAGATGGTGGAAGTGATGTTCCGTGTGCGCAACGTATACCGCGATGTGGCGATCAAGGTGACTTCCGGAGGAGAAGAGCTGGCTTCCTTTAAACGGGAACATATGGCTCCGGGGGAGATGGAAAAAATCGTGATACCAAAGGCGTTTTTAGATAAGGTGAAAAACGGCGAGATCACTGTGTCTGTAGAAAAGGTAGGTGCTTAACATGACAGATTTAATTTGTATTGTTTGTCCGAAAGGATGTCACTTAAAAGTCGATGAAGAAAACGGATATAAAGTAACCGGGAACGGATGTCCGAGAGGCGCCGTATACGGGGAAAAAGAATTAGTCAATCCTACCAGAGTCATCACGTCTACCGTAAGGGTTGAGGCAGAGACAGCGAGAAGAGTCCCTGTGAAAACAAACGGAGACATTCCGAAAGGGAAGATTTATGATATCATGGATGAGCTGACCAAAGTGACAGCCAAGGCCCCGGTGAATGTGGGCGATGTGATCATTAAAGATGTTCTTGGACTGGGAGTAGATATTGTGGCAACAAAGAAAGTAACAGCATAAGCATTATAGGAGGAAAACATGAGCGTTATTACATTTATTTGTGCAGGACAGATGGCATCAGCAATTACATTTCCGGCGATGGAAAACGGACACGAGGTCCGCTTGGTTGGTTCCCCGCTGGATCGGGACATTATTGACGGATTAAAGAAAGACAATTTCCATATCACTTTAAAAAGGACCCTGCACGACGGGATCAAATATTATCAGATTGAAGAATTAGAAGAGGCTCTGGACGGAGCAGACGCAGCACTCTGCGGTGTCAGCAGCTTTGGCTTAGACTGGTTCTGTGATGAGATTCTTCCGGTGATCCCTGATAATGTACCGCTCCTCTCTGTGACAAAAGGCATGGTGGATCTGGATGACGGAACCCTGGTTCCATATCCGGTGATCTTTGAGGAACGCCAGCCGGAAGGAAAGCATCTTGACCTCAATGCCATCGGCGGTCCGTGTACCAGCTATGAATTGGCAGACCACGACCACAGCCATGTGGCTTTCTGTGGAAAGAACATGGAAACTCTCAAAATGTTCAAAGAGCTTCTGGCAACAGACTACTATCACATCACTCTTTCTAAGGACGTAGTAGGTGTGGAGTGTGCCGTGGCCATGAAGAATGCATATGCACTTGGTGTTACTCTGGCTGTCGGGCTTTCTGAAAAAATGGAAGGAAAGATCGGTATCCAGCACTACAATTCCCAGGCTGCATTGTTCGGACAGAGCGTAAAAGAAATGACAAGACTCTTAGAACTGATCGGCGGAGGCCCGGAAAATATTATTCACGGCGCAGGGGATCTGTATGTGACGGTTTTCGGCGGAAGAACAAGGAAGATCGGAACACTTCTCGGACGCGGATTAAGCTTCGATGATGCTATGGAAGAATTACAGGGTGTGACTCTGGAATCCATCGTCATTGCAACGAGAACTGCACGTGCCGTAAGAAAACTTGCGGAACGCGGAATCGTTTCACTGGATGAGTTCCCACTTCTGATGCATGTTGATTCTATCATCAATGAAAGTGCTGAGGTCAATATTCCTTGGGAAGACTTTACGATGATTAAAGAATAAAAACAATCTTATTTATTAAGGGGCAAAGCCATTTTTACGGCTTTGCCCTTTTTGCTACAGCTATATAAGAATAAAACACTTCCAAGTGTGTCAAATGACACAAGAGGCATAACATAATTGACGAAACGGTAAAGGATTTGGGGAGAATGGCGTGGTTTTACCGGGCCAACAGCAGAACAGGGAAGGTTTTTGGGAAAAAGAGTCTGCATCTGGATGAAGAGACAGAAATGGTAATTGATTATATGCATTATCCGAAAGGATTTACAACGGTGCTTCACAGACATCCAACTTCTCATGGAATCTATGTGCTGGAGGGGCAGCTGGAGACGGACGGTGAACTTTATGGGCCCGGGACCTTTGTATGGTATCCGGAAGGAATCGCAGCTGCACATGGAGCGACAGAATATGAAGATCTGAAGTGTCTGCTGATCTCCAATAAAGCATTTTCCATCGAATATCTTGAGGAGGGAGAACAGAGTCAAAATTCCCTTGAGAAAAAGGTGACAGATGTAAACCGGATGCCGTGGTTTTACCGGCAGACGACAACCACAGGGAAAATATTTGGAAAAAAGGCTTTATTATTGGATAATGAGACAGGTATGCAGATTAATTATATGAATTATCCCGCGGGATTTACGACTATAAATCACAGACATACGGCAGGCCATGGCTTTTTTGTTCTGGAGGGACAGTTACAGACCGGAGATGAGCTTTATGGACCGGGAACTTTTGTCTGGTATCCGGAAGGATATGTGACGGCTCACGGAGCAACCGAATATGAAGATTTGAAGTGTCTGCAGATATCGAATAAAACTTTTAATATTGAATATGTGTAAGGCTCAGTGAAAGGAACAGGTTATGGGAAGCACAGAGGAAGAATGTACAGCACTCCAGGCAGGAAAGTATCTTGCACGAAGGCTGCCCAATGTGAAATATGCGGCAGTTTCCGGCGGACGAATGGCAAGAGAAACAGCAATGAAATTCGCATCCTCGATTCCTTTGGAACATGTGACTTTTGTCCCGCTATGAGGTGGTGTTGATAAGGAGTTATGGGATATTCAGGCAAATACGGTATGTGAGTATTTTGCAAGCCACTGCGGTGCCGCCGGCCTTCAGCTGCATTCCAGGTTTCTCTGATCAGAAAATTTTCGGAATATACCATTACTTGAAAGATCCCTGTACTGGTTCTATAATAATGAAAGACACTGCTCGTTGAAACCATGAATATGAGGAGGGATTCATATGGAATACCGTAAGTTTGGAAAGCAATATGTCATAAGGCTGGAAAAAGGAGAAGAGGTTGTATCATCAATCAAAGATTTATGTGAAAAAGAAAATGTAAAGCTGGGCTCTCTGTCAGGTATTGGGGCTGTAAATAAAGTAACCGCAGGTTTATTTAAGACAAAAGAAAAGAAGTATGTAAGTAAGACTTATGAGGAAGATATGGAGATTGTTTCACTTAGCGGTAATGTTTCCTGCATGAATGGGGAAACCTATTTACACTTCCATATCAGTGTCGCCAATGGAGCAGGAGAAGTCCGTGGAGGACATCTCACAGAAGCCTGTATCAGCGCTACCGGAGAATTGGTGCTTACAGAGATAGAAGGAACTGTGGACCGGGAATACAGCGGTGAGATTGGATTGAATTTATTCAAATTTTAAGAGGAGAAGCAGAAAATTGCAAATATTAACAGGGAGACAGGTTTATAAACAGTATAAAGAGTACAGTCAGGAGAAACTGAGTCTGTGCGGATGGGTCAGAAGCAACCGGGACTCCAGGGACTTTGGGTTTCTCGTGATCAATGACGGGACTTTTTTTGAACCGATCCAGATCGTGTACGGCAAAGAACTTTCGAATTTTACCGAGGTGAAGAAGCTGTCTGTCGGGACTGCGGTGATCGTGAAGGGGATTCTCACAGAGACACCGGATGCCAGACAGCCGTTTGAGATACAGGCAGAGTCCGTAGAAGTGGAGGGTGAATCTCCGTCTGATTATCCGCTTCAGAAGAAACGGCATTCGTTTGAATATCTGAGAACGATCGCCCATTTAAGGCCGAGGGCCAACACATTTCAGGCGGTGTACAGAGTCCGTTCTCTGATCGCCTACGCCATCCATAAGTTTTTTATGGAGAGAGATTTTGTTTATGTGCACACACCGATAATTTCAGGACAGGACTGTGAGGGTGCCGGGGAAATGTTTCAGGTGACAACGCTTGACCTGGAGGAACTTTCCCAGGGCAAAAAGCTGGATTACAGGGAGGATTTTTTTGAGAGAGAAACCAGTCTCACAGTCAGCGGACAGCTAAATGGAGAAGTCTTTGCCCAGGCTTTCCGAAATATCTATACTTTTGGACCGACATTTCGGGCGGAGGAATCCAATACTACAAGGCATGCGGCGGAATTTTGGATGATCGAACCGGAAATGGCCTTTGCGGATCTGAAAGACAATATGCTGTTGGCGGAAAAAATGATCAAATATATTATTAAATATGTACTGGAACAAGCTCCGGAAGAAATGGAGTTTTTCAATAAATTTGTGGACAAAGGTCTGCTGGATCGCCTGCGTCATGTGGCGGAGTCAGAATTTGAAAGGGTTACCTATACAGAGGCCATTGATATTTTGAAGGAGCACAATGATAAGTTTCAATATCCGGTATCCTGGGGAACAGATTTACAGACAGAGCATGAGCGGTATCTGACGGAGAAAGTATTTAAGAAGCCTGTATTTGTGACAGACTATCCGAAGGAGATTAAGGCATTTTATATGAAACAGAATCCGGATGGAAAGACGGTGGCGGCAGTGGATCTTTTGGTGCCGGGGATCGGGGAGATCATCGGGGGCAGCCAGAGAGAAGATGATCTGGATAAACTGCGAATGAGAATGGAAGAACTTAAAATGAATCTATCTGACTATGATTTTTATTTGGATTTAAGAAAATACGGTTCTGCCAGACACTCAGGTTTCGGGCTTGGATTCGAGCGGATGGTCATGTACGTGACGGGAATGGGAAATATCCGAGATGTGATACCGTTTCCGAGGACTGCGGGGAAATGTGAGTTTTAAAAACGTTATGTATACTTATTTGTCAGAAAAATGGAAGTGGTTCAGTGCTTCCATTTTTTTGTATAGAATAAGCCAAAATACATATGCTATAAAAAAAGAGGTGGTTTGATGCATTCCTTATGGCAGGAAAAAATAGAGTTTCCATATTACCCGATTTTGAAAACAGATAAGCAAGTCGATATATTGTATCTGGAGGCATCCCTTCAGAATGCAGTGGAGGCTCATTTTCAAAAAGAGCAGGGCAAATCTGTGATGATAATGGAAGAGAAAAGCATCGCGGACATGACGGAGCTCGGAGGAATGGGAATCATTAAAGGAGAAACAAAAGAAGAGATCAAAGATCTGCACAGACTGAGGGATTATATAGAGGGAAGAAATATTCCCTGTGACATGGTTGTGGAATCCGACACCTGTATCTGGGTCCATCCACTCAAACTGTTTTTGTTTATGACAGAGGGTATCGATGTATATGAACAGATGAAGGTTATGGGACGTAAGGGCAATAAACTGGATACGGGAACCGTTTATATAACGGCAGACACGGTCGTTGAAAAAAAAGAAAAAGAACCGCTGTATGTACATGCATTTTTAAGCAAAGAATTTCCGAAACTTGAGAAACCATACAAGGAAATGCGAAGGTACGGAGACTGTTGGCTTATCTGTACAGAGGAAGAAACGATAGAAGGAAGTGATTTCTCCTGGATTATATGATAGAATAAAAACAAAAAATCAGGAGGACATTATGAGCAAGATTGAAGAAATCAGAAAAGAAATGGTAGCAGCCATGAAAAATAAGGATAAAGCAAGAAAAGAAGCTTTGTCCATGCTGTTAAGCGCATTAAAAAATGCACAGATTGATAAAAGAGAAGACCTCACGGAGGCGGAAGAAAATACAATTATTGCAAAAGAGATGAAGCAGACGAAAGAAACTCTGGAATCCTGTCCGGCAGAGCGCACAGACATTATTGAGGAATGTAATATACGCCTTGCGGTCATTAAAGAATTTGCTCCCGAAGAGATGAGTGAGGAACAGATCAATGCTGAGATTGATGTGGTGCTCACAGAACTCGGGATCGAGGCTCCAGGTGCAAAAGACAAGGGTAAGATCATGAAAAGCCTTATGCCGAAAGTGAAGGGAAAAGCCGATGGCAAACTGGTCAATCAGCTTGTGGCTGCAAGGATTGGATAGGAGACTGTATGGAACATATTTTAGTGGTCGTTGATATGCAGAATGACTTCATAGACGGCGCCCTGGGGACCAAAGAGGCCAGGGAGATCGTTGAGGCAGCAGCAGAGAAGATAAGAGAGTTTAAAGGCAGTATATACGGAACATTAGATACCCACTCCAAAGATTATCTCAGCACACAGGAAGGTAAAAATCTGCCCGTTCCCCATTGCATCCTGGGAGAAGAAGGATGGGCACTGCATCCTGATATCATGGATGCCATCTCTGAGACAGAGGCAGAAGTGATGGACTTCTGTCGGAAAGATACGTTTGGTTCCATTGAACTGTGCGAACTGCTGAAACAGAGATATGAGGGAAAGGACGCAGAAATCCAATTCATCGGCCTGTGCACCGATATCTGTGTGATCTCCAATGCACTCATGGTAAAGGCAGCCCTTCCGGAAGCAAAATTGATCGTCCACGCGGACCTTTGCGCAGGAGTGACAAAAGAAAGCCATGACAATGCCCTGAATGCAATGAAGATGTGTCAGGTGGACATACAGACTCAGAAAGAGATTTAAATAAATTATACCCACAGGAAGAACGGTGTTCCCTGTGGGTATACATTTTTATCTAAGAAAATGTTAAAAACTTATACATGTTCAATGTCCGTATACTCTGATATCTCCCTGTTGGTTGTCCTGAGATCTGAAACACTCAGATCATGGATATTTGCATGACCGGTAACGCGTCCGAACATTTCCAGCTCAGACCTGCACACATTCAGATAATTACAGAGACGTTTGGCCGAATGGTCAACATGAAGGCGTTTTCTCAATTCTTTATCCTGGGTGGCAACACCGACCGGACATTGTCCTGTATTGCAGATCCGGTACTGTTGGCAGGCAGCGGCTACAAGAGCAGCAGAAGCGATCGCTACGGCATCTGCACCCATGGCGAGTGCTTTTGTAAAATCCCCCGGAAGCCTGAGTCCTCCGGTGATGACCAGATCCATGGAAAGGTGATGGCGGTCCAGATATTTTCTGGCCCTGGACAGCGCAAAGATCGTAGGGATGGAAGTGTTGTCTTTTAATGTCCGGGGACTGGCACCTGTGGCCCCGCCCCGCCCGTCTATGGTGACAAAGTCGGCATCGGCATATGCGATCCATTCAAGGTCCTGTTCTATATGCCCGGCTGCGATCTTTACGCCCACAGGCCTTCCTCCGGAGACATCTTTCAGCCATTCCACCATTGTTTTTAAATCCTCTTTGGAATTAAGATTCGGAAATTTGGAGGGGCTGATCACGTCCTGGCCTAAAGGCTTATTTCTGATCTTTGCAATCTCCGGGGTAACTTTGTCTCCGGGCAGGTGCCCGCCCATGCCGGGCTTGGTTCCCTGTCCGATCTTAATCTCTATGGCGTCTGCGCTGCGGAGGTTTTCTTCCGTGACACTGTACAGGTTCGGAACATATTCAAATATGTACTTGTAGGCTGCCTGACGTTCTTCGGGAAGGATTCCTCCTTCGCCGCTGCACATGGCGGTCTTGGACATAGCGCTGCCCTTGGCAAGTGCGGTTTTTAACTCTTTGGACAAGGCTCCGAAAGACATATGGGATACATAGATGGGGTGATATAGTTCCATTGGCTTTTTAGCCTTCTTACCGATAACTGTTTTGGTGTCTACAGGATCGCCCGCATTTAATGGTGCCGGGTTCAGCTGGGCGCCCATAATCAAAATATCATCCCAGGATATAATGGGCTTTAAGGTGCCCATGGCATCAACTACAGACGAACCCGTAAGAGCCATCTGATGTATGGCATCCATCTGAGGAAATTCATTTGAACCGGACTTTGCAAAGGCATCGGGGTAAGCCAGGGGATTGTCCTTTGCGGGAGCAGGAGTTCTTTTGACTTCCGTGGGCTCAAATTTATCTTTTGATGCCTTGCAGACCGGACATGTATAGTCAGCTCCCAGCAAAGTAAAGGGAATTGATTCGGCTTCTTCGTCGTAGACGTAGCCGCAGATACTGCATTTAAAAATACTCATAAAAAACCTCCGATTCGTGTTATAATAAAAAATGTTGTCTTATGTTATAAATTTGGGGTCAAAAGATTTTTTGCTCACAGATACAGCCTTGCAATGAAATAAAAATTATTCTTATTATACCATATGAATGAGAAATTGTATCAGAGTCAAAACAATTTTTGGAGGAAAGAATATGATTTTTGAAACTCATGCTCATTACGACGATGAGCAGTTTGACAAAGACCGCGAAGAACTGCTGGATTCTATGGAGAAGAATGGAATTGGTACGATCGTAAACGTTGGTTCTAATATGGAAACATCAAGGTGGACGGTAAAAGCCGCAGAAAAGTATCCGTTTCTTTATGGCGCGGTGGGGGTTCATCCGTCGGAAACCGGTGAGATGAAGACAGAGGATCTGGACGAGCTTAAAGGATATGCGTCAAATCCCAAAATTCTTGCCATTGGGGAGATTGGACTGGATTATTACTGGGACGAACCCGAACGTCCTGTACAGAGAAAATGGTTTGAGGCACAGATGGAGCTTGCCAGGGAAACGAAGCTTCCGATGGTAATCCACAGCCGGGATGCCGCGAAAGATACGGAGGATATGATGCGGGCAGCCCACGCAGAAGAGATTGGGGGAGTGGTCCACTGCTTTTCTTACCCCAAAGAAATGGCAAAGAAGTTTTTAGATATGGGATTTTATCTTGGAATTGGAGGAGTTGTGACATTTAAGAACAGCAAAACATTAAAAGAGGTTGTCTCCTATGTGCCGCTGGACAGAATTTTGCTGGAGACGGACAGCCCTTATCTTGCACCGGAACCGAACCGGGGAAAGAGAAATTCCTCATTAAACCTGCCCTATGTGGCGGAACAGATTGCCGTGCTCAAAGGGATCGGCACGAAAGAAGTTATTGAGGTCACAGATCAGAATGCCAGAATGATGTACCGGATGAAAGAGGTTTAGATGGAGAAGTTAAGCAGCCCAAAAAAAACAATAGAGATCATTCAAAAATATAACTTTGATTTTCAGAAGAAGTTCGGACAGAATTTCCTGATTGACAGTCATGTGCTTCAGAAAATCATAGACGCAGCACACATAACCAAGGACGATTTTGTGCTGGAGATAGGACCGGGTATCGGCACGATGACCCAGTATCTCTCAGAACATGCCAAGGAGGTCATGGCTGTGGAGATCGATCACAATCTGATCCCGATCCTCAAAGAAACTCTGGCCGGATATGACAATGTGGAAGTCTTGAATGAAGATATTCTGAAGGTAGACATCGGGAAGATCGCAGAGGAGAAAAATCAGGGAAGACCGATCAAAGTCGTGGCAAATCTGCCGTACTATATAACAACGCCGATCATCATGGGACTGTTTGAAAAGAATGTTCCTATGGACAGCCTTACGGTCATGGTACAGAAGGAAGTGGCACAGAGGATGCAGGCAGTGCCGGGCACGAAAGATTACGGTGCGCTGTCACTGGCTGTCCAGTTTTATGCCGAACCATATATCGTAGCCAATGTGCCGCCCAACTGCTTTATGCCCCGGCCCAAAGTGGGCTCCGCAGTCATCCGCCTGACAAGATATAAAGATATGCCGATAAAGGTAAAAAATGAAAAGCTGATGTTTTCCATTATCAGGGCTTCTTTTAACCAGAGAAGAAAAACACTGCAGAACGGAATTAACAACAGCAGCGCACTTCATTTTTCTAAGGAACAGGTGGTGGAAGCTCTTGGGGAAATGGAACTTTCTCCGACGATTCGTGGTGAGGCACTGAGCCTTGAACAGTTTGCAAGGCTCAGTGACCTGCTGGAGGGCTAGAGAGCCAGAATCCAGTAGCCGAAGTTTCCTGTCTTTTGGCAGGATTCCGGCACGGTTAAGAAATCTCTGAATCCAAAAAGTTTTGCGATGAAATTTTTTTCATTGTCAAAAACGCCTGGAACGCCCAGATAGATCCTGTTTGTCTGTCTGTGCTGACATAACATCAGATGTCCGTAATTTCCGTAGTTCAGCAAAAGGAATCCGTTGGTCTTCATATTTTCCGGCACATGAGGAATATTCTGAAGGTCATCTACTTTGATTTTGATGCTAGGATCCAGCATATAAGAAGGAGGTAAGGGCAAGGTGGGATACTCCTTCCAGTCAAAGAGACTGGGTGTGTTCGGCATTCCCTGTTCTTTGGCTTTCTTTTCTAGTTGAAGGGCTTCAATATATTCTGCCAGTTTTGAATCAGGATCAGCAGTACGTTCTTCCTGCTGTCCGGCAGTTTCTTCTTTTGACGGTTCCTCTTCATTCAATGATTCTGCGCTCACAGGTTCAGTTTCCGGAACTTTCGGTTCTACATAGACACGGGGAGGCTGACCTGCCGGTTCGGGCGCCGGTTCGGGCACCGTGGATTCCGTTTCAGGGGTCCCGGCAGGAATCGGAATTTCCTGCGGAAGTTCATCAAAAGGATCTTCTATCGGAGGAGGCTCAGGAGCGCTGGACGGCGGTTCTTCTTCATCTTCCTCTGGAACTTCTTTGTCTGATGGAGCAGGATTCTGTACAGGGCCGGACTCAGGTATACTTTCTTCCGGGGCAGGTTCTGACGGTTCTGTAACCGCTGGAGTGGGGCCGGGAAGACTTTCTCCCTGAGCAGGTTCCGGCGGTTCCTGGGTTTCCAGAACAGGAGCCTCAGGCTCTATGTTTTCTTCTGCCTGGACAGCCTCCGGCTTCTCTGCCATGTCTTCTGTCGGCAGGAAATTTCGTATAGTGATCGGTTTGTCATCCCACTCTGATCCAAAAAAATGGCTGTTGGAGTGATAGATCAAAAAGCCGTCCACCTGGTCCAGATCTACAACCAGAGGGTAAGTATTCTTAAACTCAATGATGGTGTCATTGCGCTGGAAGGAATCTAATAAGATGCCTTCCATGGTTCCGTGACGGAACCTGTAAAAATAGATTTTGTACGTTAAGGCCTCGTCATTTGTTTTGACATGGAAGTATAAGCGAAGCTGTTTTTGACGCTTCTCAATTTTGGCGAATCCTACATTTTCGCCTTTCATGCCATTGCTGTATTCGTATAGATATGAAACGATTCGTTGATATTCAGCCAATGTGATACTCTCTTTTTGATTTATTCTATGAGGAGGGATTAAAAAATATGACCGGAGGAAGACAGAATGAATGAAAATGAAAAATTTATGAAAGAAGCCATAAAGCAGGCAAAGAAAGCGGCGGCTATAGGGGACGTGCCCATCGGCTGTGTCATAGTATCGGACGGAAAGATCATAGCCAGGGCTTACAATCAAAGAAATAAGAGAAAAACAACTCTGGCCCATGCCGAGTTATTAGCGATTGAGAAAGCCAGCAAAAAGACAGGAGACTGGCGGCTTGAAGAATGTACGATGTATATCACTCTGGAGCCGTGCCAGATGTGCGCGGGGGCTATAGTCCAGGCGAGAATACCAAAGGTCGTTATCGGGGCAATGAATCCTAAAGCGGGATGTGCAGGCTCTGTCCTGAATATCCTTCAAAGGGAGGAATTCAACCATCAGGCGGAGATTGAATCGGGAGTCCTCGGAGAAGAATGCAGCCGGATGATGAGTGATTTTTTCCGTCAGCTGAGAAAGAAGGGATAAGTATTGCCGATAAGGATAATGAAGTCCCGGCATATTTCTGAAATTCATTCCGTACCACCTGATAATCAGGGAAAGAGGAAAAAACAGCGGCCTTACAGCTGTTGATGCCATGACTCCTGACTGTGTCAAGGAATGGCTGATAAGGGCACAGATCCGAGTACATTTTAAAATATTCTTCAGTTGTAAGCAGCTTTGCAGTGCCGTCCTGCATTGGATAATTCATAGTCTCACCTTCCTTTATCCTATCAATTATAGTACTGAAAGGGAAAAATACAATAGAAAATAAAATAAAAGTTGACGAATGTGAAGAATATTTAGTATAATCAAATTTGCACACATAATATAATTTTAATACGTCAAAAAGCTTCCGTGCAGCCGGGGAGGCAGCGGTGCCCTGTATCTGCAATCCGCTAAAGCAGAGGTGATGGCCTGTTTCGGGCTTTTCTCTGTGGAGCTGCCCTTCATAAGTGGCGTTGATGTTTGGGTCTTACGCAATGAGAATCTATGAACCGTGTCAGGTCGGGAACGAAGCAGCACTAAGTAGAACCTTTCATGTGCCGTAAGGGTGCCTGGGCTGAGTTAACTGTGAAGGTAACGTCTGTGGAGAGAGTTCAACGCAGGCCGCACGGATTTTAAAATAGAATATTTGTATTTAGAAACCGATTTTAAGGCATAGCTTTAGAATCGTTTTTTATTTCGTAGGAAAGTTCTACGACCTTCCCTATGAAATAAAAACGCTCCGCGGGTTGTGTTAGGGAATCCACTTTTTTTAGAAACGCCCCGTTATGCATAGAACAATCGGCAGCAGGTAAATCTTCCAGTATTTGTGCTATATGCATAGACTTCGATTTCCTATAATATATATGATAAGATAAAGGTTCATCAAATATTTAGATTGAAAAGAGGGAATCCATTTGGACAAAAGAAGCAATCAAATATTAAATCAACTTTTGGCAGGGGGCAGACTGCAGCTGACGGAAATTTCGGAAAAGTATCAGATTTCTGAACGGATTGTGCGCAAAAAGATCAGAGAGCTGAATGACGAATTAAATGAAAACGGACTGCCTCCGGTAAGTATAAACGGAGAGGGAATTTTAAGGTTTGAGGGCAGGGAAGAAGGACTTTTGGAACAGATCCAAAAGTTTATTATGAAAAATGATTTTTATACATATCGCCTGTCCAAAAATGAACGAAAGACAATACTTGCTATGCTTCTTTTGAAGCATGAGAAGTATGTGACGGCAGCCTGGATTTCAGAGTACATCAGTACGAGCAGAAACACAGTGATCAGTGACCTGAATGATCTGAAGGACTGGTTTTTGAAAAATAATATGAAACTTGTTTCCCAGGTGCAAAAAGGGTATATTGTAGAAGCTTCGGAAGGAGACATACGTTCCGGTATGCTGAAGCTCCTTGAGCTGAATCTGGATGAAGAAAAATATGGTGCAATGGGTGCTTTCCACGTGTTCGGACATCTTCTCCTGAAAGAAATTCAATATCAGGGACGGTATGAAACCATACAAAAGGTTTTAAGGGAAGAAGAATTGAGGTATGACTGCTTTCTTTCCGACTTCTCTTTTTCGGTGGCAGTCTATGAACTGCTGATCCTGGTTGAAAGGGTAAAAAAAGGAAAAACAATAGAAAAGGAAAGACAGCCGGACTGGGGAAATGCATCCCAGAGCTCAAAATATCCGCTGAGCAGGACTGTACTGGACCGGCTGGGAGAAGAATTTTCACTGGATATACCGGCAGCGGAAGCAGAAAATTTTGTATTCTGCCTCAGAAGAAAAAGCTATCTGAAAAGCGGAACGAACAATGTAGAACAGCTGGTGATCCCTGTGCTGATCGGGGAGGTCATTTACCGTATTATCAGCAGGTTTCGGATTAATTTTTATCTGGATTTTGCACTTTACGATTTGCTGGTGGATCATATGAAATCTTCTATCTATCGGATGTCTTCGGGAGAGGTCCTGGAAAATCCGTTTCGGGGAGAAATCGAAAAGGGATATCCCGAAGTGTTCTGTACGGTGGAAGAATGTCTGAAACCATTGGAGGATTATCTTGGGGTGAAAGTTCCCAGAGATGAAGTTTCCTTTCTCGTCATGTATTTTGCATCTATGCTGGAGTGGGACAAACTGGAGCGGATGAGGGAACAGAAAGTGCCCGCAGTCCTCGTATGCGCGATGGGAAGGGGAACCGTCCAGCTCATGCTCGCAAAACTAAAACAGCTGGAGGATGTACTTGAGATCACGGAGGTGAGATCCTCACATGAACTGAAAGATATGGGAAACATAAACGATCAGCTGGTGATCTCCACAGTCACATTTCCCGAAGGGGAGATACAAAACATCCTCATGGTCAGTCCTCTGCTGGAACAGGAAGATATTTACAGAATTCGGAGAAAGGCAACAAAGTTAAGGGAGAACTGGTCCGGAGACCAGACGGCAGAGACAGGAAAATTTCTCAAAATAGAAGAAAAGACCGAGAGGAATTCTCTTGGAGCTATGCTCTCGGCAGACAGGATCGCACTGAAGCAGGAAGCGCAAAGCTGGGAGGAAGGGGTCAGAGAAGCAGGCAGGCTTCTCTATGAATCCGGGGCCGTCACCTATGAGTATATAGAAGCTATGGTCGAAAATATTAAGGTAAACGGTTCCTATGTGGTGATTTATTCCGGCATCGCAGCCCCTCACGCAGAGCAGGAAAAAGGGGCGGTCAGAGAGGCAGCCAGTCTGGTGAGCCTTAAAGAACCCGTGATATTTGGGAACAGTGAAAATGATCCGGTCAGTTATATTGTAGGCTTGAGTATCTTAAACTCCAACAGCATTAACTGTGCTATTTATAACCTGGTGCGTCTGTTTTCCCAGGAAGAGACAAAAAGCCGGATTGAGGCTCAGGAATCTCCGGAGGGCATGCTTGAGACAATCCGGAGGCTGGAAGATGAATACTGCAGATAAGGTAAGGAGCAGAACCTTTTGATGGTTCTGTTCTTTTTTTGCCAATAAACAAACATATGCCAAGCTTATATATCTTTATTAGTACAATTTAGTGCTCGTTTCAATGACTTCTCTTGTCCTTTATAGGGTATCTTCTGAGGCCTATAATGAACTTAACAAAAAGACAGACAAATACACTTGAGATCGGAGGGAACCATGATCTGGGAAAACTTAAAAGACACATTGGTACAGACAGATTTGAGGGCAGAAAATGAACAGGAGATATTTGAACAGTTAGGAGGTGTGTTAGTTTCAGAGGGCTACTGTAAAGAAAGCTATGTGAAGGCGTTAAGCGAGAGGGAAAAGGTTTATCCTACGGGAGTCTTAGCAGGAAATATCGGTGTGGCAATTCCGCACACAGATCCGTGTTATGTAGAAACAACTGGAATCGCCATTGGGGTGCTGAAAGAGCCGGTATCATTTTTTCACATGGGAACCAATCCGAAAGAAAATGTGAAAGTCCCGGTGAAGTTTGTCATGATGCTGGCAATCGCGGGAAAACAGCATTTGGAAGTGCTTCAGAGAGCCATTCTTTTAATACAGGATGCAGAGATTTTGAGAACGCTTGTAAACGCCGGGAATCCGGAGGAAATCATTCAAATCATCAAAAATAAGGAGGATTCATTATGAGGACTTACAGAATTTTATCAGCATGCGGGACGGGAATCGCAACATCAACGGTGGCATCTGAGACGTGCAAACGGCTGCTGGCAGAAAGGGGGATTCCCTCAGTGGAGATCTCGGAATGTAAAGCGCTGGAAGTAGTCGGGAGAGCTGAGATTTTTAATCCGGATGTGATCATCCACACTGCGGAGATACCGGTAACTGAGTTAAAAGAGTATAAAACCTACCGAACGCTGGAATTTATCACCGGGTTTGGAGCAGAAGAGAAAGCTGATGAAATAGCAGACTATTTGAAATCATTGGAGTAAAGGAAAAAGAAAGGGAGGAAAGCTATGAGTGTTTTACAGTACATCTTGGATTTAGGTTCATCTGTGGTCATGCCGCTGATCATAACCATTCTCGGACTGGTCCTGGGTCAGAAATTTTCCAAGGCATTCCGGTCAGGTATGACCATAGGCATCGGATTTATCGGAATTAATCTCGTGATTGGACTGATGGGAGACTTCGTAAGCCCTGCCGCGCAGGCAATGACACAGAGGTTTGGAATGAATTTATCGGTTATTGACGTAGGATGGCCGGTCAGCGCGTCCATCGCCTTCGGCACACAGATCGTTCCATTTGTGTTCCTCGTCTGTTTTGTCTTAAATATTATTATGCTTGCTGCCAACACCACAAAGACACTGAACATTGATATTTGGAATTATTGGCACTTCATTTTAACCGGGGCGCTGGTACAGTTTTTGACAGGAAGTATGATTGCGGGAGTTATAGCATCAGGCATCACCTTTATCATCATTATGAAGCTGGCAGATTACTCAGCACCAAGGGTGCAGGAATATTTCGGCCTTCCAGGAGTTTCTCTGCCCCACACAGAGACCGTGAGCTGGGCGCCTATATGCATTTTAATGGATAAGGTTTATGACAAAATACCAGGGATCAATAAGATTCACTTCGATGGGGAAACGATCCAGAAGAGATTTGGAATCATCGGCGAGCCGATGGTTTTAGGACTGATCCTTGGAGCAGGCCTTGGAGCTTTGGCGGGATACGAGCCTAACAAGATCGTTACCCTCGGAGTCAATATGGCTGCGGTTATGTTCATTCTGCCGAGAATGGTAAGGATTCTCATGGAAGGGCTTATGCCGCTGAGTGAAGACGCGAAGAAATTCCTGGCAAAGAAGTTTCCGGGAAAGGAAGTCAACATCGGAATGGATGCAGCCATCGCAACAGGATCTCCTATGGTTATCTCGGCTGCACTGATCATGATTCCGGTCACTCTTTTGCTGGCAGTAATCCTTCCGGGAAACAGAGTGCTGCCGCTGGTGGATCTTGCGACACTGCCATTCTTTATGATCTGGCCGGTCGTGGCGTCCAAAGGAAACCTGTTCCGCTCACTGATCACAGGAACGCTGATGATGATTGCAATTTTATATATTGCTACCAACTTAGCGGGAACAGCCACGTTGATCGCACAGTCAACAGACTTTACGTTTCCGGCAGGGGCAAAGGCGATTTCTTCCCTGGATACAGGAGCCCATTTAGTACCGTACATCATATATAAGATTGCAGAATTTTTTCAGATGCTGTTTTAAAATTTTCACATAAGGAGGCTATATGCTATTAGAAAAAGAAAGAACCAAGGTTATCGAAATTGCATTGAAAATACAACAGGAGAAGCTGATTCCTCTCACATTCGGTAATTTCAGCCTGAGAGATCCGGAGACAGGATATGTGTGCATTACGCCAAGCGGAATGCCCTATGAGACTCTTCATCCTTCAGATATTGTGGTTGTGACTGCCGATAACCAGATCGTAGACGGGGAACGCCGGCCGTCAATTGAAATGCCGCTTCACACAGCCATGTACCGGAGGCGGCCGGATGTGTTCGGCGTCGTCCACACCCATTCCACCTACTGTACGGCATGGGCCTGTGTAGACGGAGGGATGCCGTGCATCACCTCGGAAGCGGCAGGTCTGGTAGGCGGAAATATCCGCTGTGCCGCTTTTGTACCGCCTGGAAGTGACGAATTGGCAGAAGTGACTTCAGAGGCGATTGGGGATGACAAAGCAGTGCTGATGGGAAATCACGGAGCAATTTGTATCGACGAGACAATTGACAAGGCATATAATGATGCAATTGTACTTGAGGAAAGTGCAAAGGTGGCGTATCTGGCTTATCAGATGGGGAATGTAAATACGCTGGAAGACCAGATGTGTAAATTTCTAAAAGAAGACACAGATCAAAACTATGGACAGAAATAAGAATTAGGAGGATGGAAACATGCAGGGGAAAATGAAAGCACAGATGTTTTATGCACCGGGAGATGTAAGGTTTGAGGAGACGGATATTCCACAGATTAAAGACGATGAGGTATTGGTTCAGGTAAAAGCAGCATTGACCTGCGGCACAGACCTGAAAACATACAGGAGAGGACATCCGACCATTATCACTTCTGTACCTTCCACATTCGGCCATGAGTTTTCCGGAGTAGTTGTGGAGGCAGGAAAGGACGTTACAAAATTTAAGGTAGGGGACCGAATCGTGGGAGCCAATACCGCCCCGTGCTTCGAGTGTGAGCATTGTAAAAATAAGAGATACAGCCTTTGTGAAAATCTGCAGTATCTGAACGGCGCGTATTCTGAGTATGTAGCCGTGCCGTCTCACATTCTGAAATATAATTTTTATCATGTGCCTGAACATCTGCCGTTTGAACAGGCGGCACTTCTGGAACCTCTGGCATGTGCGGTCCACGGAAGCGATCGGATACCGGCCAAGGTGGGAGACACCGTCGCAGTCATCGGGGCAGGACCCATCGGACTCATGTTTATGAAGCTGTTAAGCCTGAAAGGATGCAGAGTCATAGCCGTAGATTTGTCGGATTACCGCCTGGAGCAGTCTGAGAAATTCGGGGTATGGAAAACTGTCAATGCCTCCGGGGAAGAACATATAAAACAAGTGAGAGATTTGTGCGGCGGAAAAGGGGCCGATGTGGTCGTAGAAGCAACAGGATTCCCGGAAGTCTGGGAAAATGCCGTAAATATGGTGAGGCCGGGAGGAACGGTTCTTGCATTCGGGGGCACCAAAGCAGGCACAAGCATTACCCTGGACTGCCAGAAGTTACACTATGAGGAGATCACACTGAAGGCCGTTTATCATCACACGCCGTACCATGTACAGCTGGCTCTGAAACTGCTGTCCAACGGACAGATCGACGGCAGTCTGTTCATCACAGGGCATTATCCTTTAGAAAAAGCAATTGATGCACTGGAGAGCATCGGCAGGCAGGAAGGCATCAAATACGCAATTATCCCTTAAAATAAACGTCCTTCAGGCTTGGCGCGCTTTGCGCGATAAGGTATACCCACAGGGCACACCGTAATTTATGCCCTTCGGGCTTGGCGCGCTTTGCGCGATAAGGTACAATAGTTATTGTATGAATGTTGTTTGAAATGGAGGGTCTTATGAGTACGATTACGGTGATTGGAGCAGGAGTGATGGCGTCAAGCCTTTCCTTTCCTGCTGTGGAAAATGGAAATGAGATGCGTCTTACAGGCACGCCGCTGGACAGGGAGATTATTGATTCGGTAAAGGAAAACCGTTACCATCCCACACTCAAAAGAACGCTGCCCGAGGGCGTAAAGGCATTTCAGATTGAAGAACTGGATGCTGCGCTTTCTGGCTGTGATGCAGTGATACTGGGAGTCAGCAGCTTTGGGGTGGATTGGTTTATTGAAAATGCCCTGGCAAAGATACCGGATAAAATACCGGTGATCGCAGTGACCAAGGGTGTTAAGGTATATGACGACGGGACGATCCAGACATTTCCCGAACTGTTTGAATCAAAAGCAGAGAATGGAAAAAGCCATGAATTCTGTGCCATCGGAGGGCCCTGCAGGTGCTATGAGCTGGCAGACCATGACGATACAAGAGTCGCATTCTGTGGAAAGAACATGGAAGTCCTTGAGTTCTTTAAGAGGCTTTTAGAGAGGCCGTATTATCACATTGATCTGACACAGGATGCAGCCGGGCTGGAAATTGCGGTTGCCCTTAAAAATGCATATGCTCTTGGAGTCAGTCTTGGCATCGGTCTGGAAGAAAAACAGCAGAAATATATGTGCAACACTCAGTCTGCACTGTTTGGACAGAGCTCTTATGAGATCATGAAATTTGTCCAGTACATGGGAGGAAATGTTGAAAACTCCATTCACGGAATCGGCGACTTGTATGTGACTGTCATGGGCGGCCGTTCAAAGGAAATCGGAAAAAGGCTAGGGGCAGGTATGCCATATGAACAGGCTATGGAAGAACTCAAAGGTGTGACTTTAGAATCAGTGGTCATCGCCCGACGGGCGGCGAAAGCTGTTAGAATTCTTTCTGAGAAAAATCAGATGAAAAAAGAAGATTTCCCTCTGATTTTACATATTGATGATGTTTTGCAGCACGGATCAATGCTCGATATACCTTGGAAGAAGTTCAGAGTAAATGAATAAGAAATAAGTTCAGATTCTATATCTCCGGGACGGCATGAAAGCGTTCCGGAGATATCGGCAGTTATAAGGAAGGCGCCAATGTGGTCATGAATTACCGGTCAGGAAAGGACGAGGCGGAGGCACTGATCCGCCAAATGAACCGGGAGTGTTCCGGAAAGGTCTTTGGGTTTCAGGGAGATATGATGGAGGAATCCGACAGGAACGGACTGTTTTTGGCTGCTTGTGAACAGTTTGGAGGCGCAGATATCCTCGTGAATAATGCGGCCGCCTGGACAACTTCCATGGCTGCCAAAATGCCGGAAGAAGACTTCCGCAGAGTTCTGGAGATGAATCTGACAGTGCCGTTTCTGCTTTCTCAAAAGCTGATTTGCCATCTCACGGAGGCAGGAAAAAAGGGAAGTATTTTAAATGTGGTTTCCAAAGCGGGCATCATGGGATCAAAAAGAAATCATTCCCATTATGCATCATCGAAAGCCGGTCTGATCGGGCTTACCAAATCTCTTGCCAGGGAAACTGCAGAATACGGAATTACTGTAAATGCCATTGCTCCGGGATACATGAAGACAGACATGCTCATGAAATCTTTTAAGGATAAAAAAGACGAAGAAGAACAGAACAAAAAGATACCCATAGGAAGAATTGCAGATCCAGGGGAAGTGGCAAATGCGGCTGTCTTCCTTGTGTCAGAGAGGGCTTCCTATTTTACCGGAATTACTTTTGATGCCACAGGCGGAATGCTGATGTGCTGAAATGTCATAAAGATTTCACATTGATAAGTTTGAAAGCTCTCTGTACTCATGATAAAATATTCTTTAGAACTGGCAGGCATAGGAGAGCCAGTCACGATACAATTCAGAAAGAGGTGTGAATTCTATGGCAAAGATTGAATTACCTGATGTAAAGGATATTTTTTTAGAATACCGGAAAATGCAGCTGTTATATCAGTCAGCGCTTAAAGAGATCGGAACAAAGCTTGAGATATTAAATGACGAATTTAAATTTGTGCACAAATATAATCCAATCGAACATATCGAATCCCGGATGAAAAGTGAAGAGAGTATTGTCCGGAAGCTCATGAAAAAGGGGCAGGATATTACGGTAGAAAACATTGAGAGATATATTGACGACGTGGCAGGGATCAGAGTTATCTGCTCCTTCACCCCGGATATTTACCGCATCGTAGACATGATTTCCAATCAGGACGATATTGAAGTAGTAAAAATCAAAGATTATATGGTCAACCCAAAACCCAGCGGGTACAGGAGTTACCATATGATCGTGAAAGTTCCGATCTTTCTCTCGGATACAGTCGTACCAACAAGAGTAGAGATACAGATCCGCACGGTTGCCATGGACTTTTGGGCGTCTCTGGAACACAAGATTTATTACAAGTATGACGGACATGCTCCGGAATATATCCGGTCAGAACTTCGGGAATGTGCGGAGATGATCAGTTATCTGGACAGTAAGATGCTGGCGATCAATGAAGAGATCCACAGCCTGAAACAGGAGGATATGAGAAGAGAACTTTAAAAATTTTGTTCCTTTTTTTGCTCCTTTCTCATAGTATATTATCAGTAGAGAAAAGGAGCAGCGAAAATGATGGATCGTGAAGGTTTAGGTGATCTGCCGACATTCGATATGGAGTCTCTTTCCAGAAAGCCGATGGTGATGATGGATGAGCAGGATGAGGACGATTATCAGTACATTACGAGGATGTATGGACCGGTTGCAGGAAAAGTACTTGAGTACATTGAGGATGCATGCGACCAGTTGGAGTACAAGGGAAGTATGATGTTTGACGAGTATCTGGACCGTACAGGGGTTCTTGTACTTGCCGATCATATCTATGACAAGATAAAGGAAATGGAAAAGGAAGACTGCATAAAAAAGGACCGCCTTCTTTATCAGATGGTCTGCACACTGCTGGGAGGAGAACTCTATCACCGCAGATGCCGTTACAGGAGAAAATGCAGGATGTTTTCAGACTAAAAATATATTTTATGGAGACAGAGATGCCGCAAAACAGCTGGAGTACAGTTGTTTTGCGGCATCTTTTGTCAGATGGTGCCGGGTTTGTTTTGCCATACTTTATAGATTTCTTCCTTTGAGGAAGAAGGATAGAGTCTGATCAGACGGCAAATGGAGGCGATAGTCTGAGGATCTTCCTCTAAGGCATCGGCTATCTCTGCCTCAGTTTTTCCTCGCTGCATCTTTTTTTGTATTTGCTCAATTATTTTTGTATATTCCCCTTCTTTTAAACCTTCTTCTCTGCTGTACTCCATCTGGGTTACGTAATCTGAAAGGTTTTTTTGGCGGAACAAATATTCGTCCATACGTTCAGGATCGCGTTCCAGCAATTCGAGTTCCCTGATGGCTTCTTCAATATAAGGATCTTTTTCTATCATGGCACGTTCCTCCTCTCCCTCTGCGCAAATAAAACATGCCCATTGATATAACTTTTTATGCTCTTTTTTTACCTGTGAAGAATTTAGTTTTTGTAACTCTATCACATGAATTTCCCACTGATCGCTGTATAGACTGTGTCTGCTAGTTTATCATATATGGAAAGTTTTTTCAATATCACCTAGTATTTTACAATATACTCACTAAAATGTCAAATTATGTATTCCGAGGCTTTCAGTGAATATTTTTATGAGATAACTAAAAAGATCTCTTTCTTTAGTCTGCACTTTGTTAAATCTTTTCCCGATTCGCTTTGTATTCGGCCGCCTGAAAGCATGTTTTCAAATTCTTTTCTGGATAACTGCAGCTTTTCACGCAGTATTACCGATACTTTTACATCTGATGCATAATTGCTTCTTATATGCAGTCTTACGGGTCCGTCAAATGCAGCACATCCGGATATCTTGTAATCGTATGGACCGATTCTGCAGCCGTTTCGTCTCAATATCGGCTCACCTTTACATGTTATGTATCATTTTCTCCTGCCGGATGATTCTTTGGATGCTTTTCAGAGACAGAAAATATTTTTCAGACAGTAAATCCTGGCTCTCTCCCGCAAGATACTCACTGAATATTTGTGCATTGCGTTTTTGAAAATACTTTAAAGATGCAACAGAACTCCCACGGGGCTTTTTTCTGTCCGATCTTCTTGGTATATAAATGCTCTCCCCTTCTACATATTTTTGGATTTCTTCAAGAAGTTCAAGGGGAAGTATATGTTTCGCTTTCTTATAGCTCATACTGCTCTCCTAAAATAAAAAAATTGATTTGGAACAGCAAGGGCTATTTGTTGAGATTTTAACGTTATAAATCATGCTGTTATTCAGCATGGCTGCAAATAGCTCCCTGCTATGCAGCAAAAACAATGGGATCAAGCATATGAATTTACCTTCTCTTTTATTACTAGTTATTATATCATTTTTTGTAAAAAATAATAGTCTTAGATTACCAGCGCCGAGTCTGAATTCATAATTTGGTCTTTGTAATTTTTTACTATCGCCGTCAAGCAGTCTGCTGCTCTTAAACTTTCCTTAAATTTGTTGTGTTTCCTCAGGAAAACGGATAAAATATACAGATAGGACAGAGAGAATGTCAGGAGGATCTTATGAAGCGGGAAAAAGCCATACTAGCAGCAGTCTTTGGACTGATTTTTATTCTTGCTCTTGGAATATGGAATTATATTTTGATAGGAAAAAATAATCAGGGTGTCAGTGAGACAAGTCAGGCATCCCTGCCTGTGCTGACCATAAACACCGGAGGAGAAGAGATCAATGAACTCCATGGATACACAGAGTCCGTGGACGCATCTTTGATGAGAGATTCCATCACGCCGATAAAGGAGGATAAATTCCAGGTTTTTATGAAACACGGAAACAGCTCCATCGAAGCGCTGGATTATAAAATATATAAAGAGAATAACCGCTCTGCTCTGGAAAAAGGAGTAGTAGCTTTTCAGCAGAAAAAAAGCGGTGCGGCAGCGGACTTAAAAGTCAAGAGCCGTCTGGAGTCGGGGAAAACATATCTTTTGGCTCTGTCTATAGAAGATGAGGGACAAAAAATCACATATTATACCCGCATTATTTACGGTACCGATCTGCATTTTGCCGAGTGTCTGAAGTTTGCAAAGGAATTTCACGATGCCACTTTGACAGAGGGAAGTTCAGAATATGTAAAAAAATATTTGGAAGTAAAGGACGGAACTATGACAAATGATCTTTCTTTCGTTGATATTTCTTCCAATCAGGAGGCAGTCTGCTATGCATCACTGAAACCAAAAACTGAGCGCATGTACGCGCCGGTCATCAAAGAGGCCAGCTCTAATGTGACATCGGTGGAGTACAGATTTATTTTGTCTGCAGAAAACAGCAAAGGGATCAAGCAGTACTATCAGGTGACAGAATACTTCCGTATCAGATATTCCAAAGACCGGATGTATCTGCTCAATTACGAGCGGACTCAGAATGCGTTTTTCCGCTATGACGCACTGGACCGGGCAAACAACAGAATACTGATGGGGATCACGCAGATGAATCCCGAAGAACTGATCAGCAGGAACAGCGGGCGGAAAGCGGCATTTGTTCAGGAAAATGAGCTGTGGTATTACGATTATAAAAATGCTTCTATGACAAGAGTGTTTTCTTTTGTGGGAGAAGACTACAGAGACTCCCGAAACAATTATCCGCAGCACGGTATCCATGTGATGGAGATGGATAAAAGCGGAAACATTAAATTTATTGTATATGGATACATGAATCGGGGAGAACACGAAGGCAAGAATGGAATCGGTGTCTATGAATATGAAGCGGAGAGCGGAAAAGCAGACGAGAAAGCTTTTATACCGGTGAAGATCCAGTATGAAAATTTAAAAGATGAGATTGAAAAAGGAGCATACCTGAGTGACAGCGGAAAGTTCTATTTTGAGCTGGACGGGGCTTACTACCAGGTCGATCTGGACAGCCGGGAGTCAAAAACCATTGCAAAAAATATCAGCAGCGGCATGGTCGCAGTCTCCGGAACCGGAATGCTTGCCATAACGGAAAATGAAACGGACATACGGATCATAGATCTGGAAAATAACAAAGAGCATAAGCTCCGCTGTGATAAAGGAGAACGGATCAAACCGATCGGTTTTGTGAAAGAAGACCTTGTGTACGGTATTGCAGATGCAGGGGATGTGAAGACAAGAAAAGACGGTTCCGTCCAGTTTCCAATGAAAAAAGTTGCAATTGTCGATGACAAAAATCAGGAACAGGCCAAGTTTGAAAAGAGCGGAACCTATGTTACGGACGCCAGGGTAGACGGAACTGTTGTCGTACTCAGTCCGGCCAGACGCTCAGGAACAGGGTACAAGAGCATGAAAGAGGATTATATTCGCTACAAGGATAAGACGGAGGATAAAGCTTCACTGGAATACGGATATACAAGCGACCGTCTGAACCAGGTATATCTATCATTCCCTGATTATGTATATGTACAGACAGTTCCGAAGTATTTATCTTCTGCGCTCAGCCAGACCGGGAAAGAGTGCAGCGTATCCTTTGCGAACAATGAACAGCGGTATAAAAATGTCTATATTTATGCCGGCGGTTCACTGAAGGGAACTTATACGGATATGGCAAAAGCTATTAAAGAAGCTCAGAAAAACGCAGGTGTGGTAGTTAATTCAAGCCAGCTGTACCTGTGGGAAAAAGGAGTTATGAAGAGCTACGGGAAAGTGGCAAATATTCCGATGGTGAAAGCAGAGTCCAAAGACGAGACCGGAATTGCCTGTGTAAAAATGATTACGGATTCCGAGGGAAAGGATGTCACCTACGGACAGCTGAAGCGGAGCAAAAAAGATGTTTACGGCATGCTGTATGATTCTATGGACAAAATGGCAGCAGATTACACCGGATGTAAATTTGAAGACGTTCTCTACTGCATCAGCAAAGGAAGGCCGGTCATTGCAAAAAGGGCCAACGGCACATTTATTCTGGTCATGAGTTATAACAATACAAAGATCAGATATTTTGATCCTCTGAAGGAAGAATCTGTTCAGGCGGAACGGTCTTCAATGGAGAGAGAATTTAAAAAGGCAGGCAATGTATTTTACAGCTATGCGAAATAGAGAAGGTGAGACATGAAGTTTATACACATTGGAGACCTCCATCTCGGAGCTTGTCCGGAAACAGAGAGGGGATGGGGGGAAGAGCGGAAAAAGGATATTGAGCAGAGCCTCAGTGAAGTCATTGCACTGGCCAATGAAGAACAGGCAGACTTCTTATTTCTGTGCGGAGATATCTTTCACAAAAAACCATCATTAAGGGATTTAAACAGGCTGGATTCTTTTTTGTCCCAGCTGGTATGTACCAAGGTTTTTATGATCGCGGGAAATCATGATTTTATTGACGAAGGATCGGCATATCTGCGATATCGTTTTTCTGCTGATGTGCATCTGTTCACTGAAAAAGAACTTACGAGAGTATACGAAGAGGCACAGAATACCTATATCTACGGTCTCAGCTATCACAGCAGGGAAATTACGGAGCCTTTATATGATGAGGCAAGGCCAGGGACAGAAGAAGGTATTCATATTCTTTTAGGGCACGGAGGGGACGGCACACATAGTCCCATTGATTTTCACAAACTAAAATGGTCGGGATTTGACTATGCCGCGTTAGGCCATATTCACAGTCCTGAGATGATATCAGAGGATCTGATCGCCTACGGCGGCAGCCTGGAACCTTTAAACAGGACGGAGACAGGGCGCCGCGGATTCTTTTTGGGAGAGATCACAGACGAAAAGAAAGTCGTCCGTTTCCTGCCGGTCAATCAAAAAAGTTATGTGGAAGTACGGGTGAACCTGACAAAAGATATGGATGATCAAGAAATTCTCTTTGCTGCGGAAGAAGAGATGAAGCTGCTGGGGGAAAACCAGATGTTTACGCTGTTCCTTCAGGGCTCTAAAAGAGCAAGGATTCGTCCTGATTTTGATCTGCTCGGAGCAAAATACAGGATCGTGGATATTGTTGACGAGACGAGGGGGAGCTGTACGGAAGATTCGCTGTTGGAATCCAACAAAGATAATATCATCGGTGCCGTACTGCGCCGCCTTGAGGGAATGCCGGAAGCGTCACGTTTTGCCGGGGATGCATTTGAGCAGGCATCCAGGGGATTATATCAGAGGCGCCGGTCAGAGAAACGGGAGAAAAGATCTGCTTTTTATATCCGGAATATTTATATCGACGGTTTCGGGAAATTCTGCGGAAAAGAATTATCCTTTGAGCCTGGATTAAATATTGTATATGGACCAAACGAGAGCGGGAAGACTACAATAAAAGAGTTTATCGTGCATATGCTGTTCGGTCTGGAAAAATCCAGAGGCATTGCAGCGAGATCTGATGCATATACTATATATACGCCGGTTTATGGAGGAAATTACGGAGGAGGCATGGAGATCATATCGGACGGACATGCCTGGCTGCTTGAGAGAAGCTTTCGCACGGGAGAGAAGTCTTTTAATGTGTATGATAAGGAATCAGGTGAAAAAGGTGATCTCTCAAAGCTGTATACTCTGAGCCTCGGTGCATACACAGATACTTTCTGTATTCAGGAAGGGGACATTCCTCCGTCAGGAAATCTCTCTATGGAACTTACCAACTATACATCCAATCTGACAGGCAGCAATACAGCAGATATAAAGATCGATCTGGCTCTGAAGGCGCTGAAAGAAAAAAAGAACATGCTGAGAAGAAAAAGCAGAGAGGAATCGATCGTCCTGTCTGAGAAGAGGGAGCGTTATCTGAAGGCTCCCGAGTCTGACGGACAGAGCGGAAAGCCGAGGAGTATTTTGTTTTTTTTGACGGCAGCAGCTGTGTTTGCGGCGGCTGGCTTTGTTCATCCGGGGTTCTTCGCAGGCTGTGCTGTATTTCTGGTGTTATCGGTTCTTTCGGTTAAGTCAGAAAAGAAGGAAATGACAGAGCAGGAGGACTTTAAGGAAGAATTAAGAAGAGACTATCAAATTTTTAAAGAACAAACAGACCGTACAGAATATAATATAAATCAGGCAGATGCGGCCATTCAGGCTGTTTTAGATGCCGCCAGGGAATTCCGGGAAAATCTCGGGGAACAGTTTAACGAAAAGGTCAGTGAGATCGTCAGTTATCTTACGGGAGGAGAGTACGAAAAAGTAAAAATTGATGAATCACTGTCTTTTATGGTAGAATATAAAAACAGGTTTATTGATCTGAAGTATTTAAGCGCGGGAACCGTAGAGCAGATTTACCTGGCTGTGAGGCTTGCCGCGGGAGAGATTCTATATCCGAAGGAACCAGTCCCGGTTCTGATGGATGATATTTTCGGCAATTTTGATGATGAAAGGACCCGGAGGGCGCTTGATTATTTGAGCAGGTATTCCGGCAGGCAGCTGATCTTATTTACGTGTAAGAAAGAGTTTTTTCATCAGCTGGACCGGAAGAATCAGAAAATCCACTGGATTTCCCTAGAGGAAACCAGAGAATAATGAAAGGTGGAGAATATGGCTGAAGAAACAAAAGAGACAAAGAAAGTCATTTCCAAAGAGAAAAAACCAAAAAAGAAGAAAAAGAAAAGAAAGATCCTTGTCAAGATCTCGATTGTTTTTCTTTTTCTGGTGGTTATCGGCTGGTTCACCATCGGAATGAAAGTCATGAAGCTGAGGGCAGAGGCTAAGGATCTGGTAGCCAACACTTCAGAGCAGACATTTAAGGCAACACAGACGAGTGTCGTCTATGATACGAATGGGAAGGTTATCACCAAGCTGAAAGGCGAGAAGGATGTCTATTATCTGAAGTATAAAGATCTGCCGGTGTATGCGGTGGCGGCGATGATTTCCGTGGAGGACAATAATTTTTACAAACATAATGGGGTAGACTTCAGGGGTATCGCCAGAGCAGCAGTATCCTTTGTTACAAATAAGGGAGAAGTTACTCAGGGAGGAAGTACGATCACTCAGCAGCTGGCAAGGACTGTTTTCCTGACACGGGAGATTTCCTGGCAGCGTAAGGTCAAAGAAATGTTTGTGGCATGGGGTCTGGAGAAGGAATACTCCAAGGATCAGATCATGGAGTTTTACCTGAACAACGTTTATTTTGCAAATGGCTATTACGGAATTCAGGCTGCCAGCAAAGGTTATTTTGATAAGGATGCCAAGGATCTGACCATGTCAGAAGCCGCATTCTTGTGTGCGGTCCCTAATGCGCCAAACATGTATGAGCCCTATCATCATAAAGAAAAGACAATGACAAGGCGCGACAAGATCCTCAAGGATATGTATAAGCAGAATCTGATTACTAAATCCCAGAGAGATGAAGCTCTGAGAGAAAAGATCACACTGAAAAAGAAAAAAACTGAGCAGAAGAGAAATTATATTGAAACTTATGTAATTCACAGTGCTACGAAAGCACTGATGAAGAAGCAGGGCTTTGAGTTCCGCTATGTGTTTGACTCTGACGAAGACAAACAGGATTACGATGAGAAATATAACAAGTCTTATGCTGAGTGTAAGAGGACTTTATACAGTGCAGGATACCAGATTCATACATCCATTGACCTGGATGCTCAGAAGGACCTTCAAAGCAGTATCGACAATGCTCTGAGCGGTTATACGGAGAAGGACAAGAACAAGGTTTACAAAGTCCAGGGCGCAGGCGTCTGTATCAACAATGAGACAGGCAAGGTAGCAGCCATCGTAGGAGGAAGATATCAGAAAAATGCAGGATTAGGGCTGAACCGTGCTTATCAGAGTCCGAGACAGCCGGGAAGTGCCATTAAGCCCATCCTTGTCTATGCTCCTGCTATGGAGAGAGGATATGGACCGGGTTCTATCGTGAATGACAACCCGATGAGTCCCAAAGACAAACACAGGGTCAGAAACTCCGGCGGTTCCTATTCAGGAAGTATTACACTGAGGCGGGCGTTGGAGAAATCAAGCAACGTGGCTACTATGAGGCTTTACGAGGAGATCGGGCCGAAATCCGCTCTCCGGTATTTGGAAAAGATGAACTTTAAGAGCCTCGACGAAAATGACTATAAGTATTATACAACCTGCCTCGGCGGCTTCACCTATGGAACTACGGCTGAGGAGATGGCCAGCGGATATGCTGCACTTGCCAATCAGGGCGTGTTCAGAGACCCAACCTGTATTGTGAAGATCGAGGATTCGGACGGTGAGACTGTGGTCTCCAATCCATCCAAGAAAAGAACGGTTTACTCAGCCAATACGGCTTCTATGATGAGCAGCGTTTTAAAGAGTGTTATCACCAACGGTACAGGCCGGGGGGCAAAGGTTCCTAATGTAGATACCGCGGGAAAAACAGGTACTACAACGGACAATAAGGACGGATGGTTCTGCGGATATACACCGTACTATACAACTGCAGTGTGGGTAGGAAGGGATGACAGCAGGGTAATGGCCAACCTGAGCGGTTCCGGTTATCCTAAGACAATTTGGAGCAATTTTATGAATGCTCTCCACAAAGAGTATTCAGGAGGCAAAAAGCTTAATTCCTATGAAGGCGGAGGCGGAACAAACATGCCGACCACAGGCCAGACAACAGCAGGCACGACAGAAAAGGGAAGTAGCAAAGGTACAACCCAGACAACGACTCACGCTACAACACAGGCCACAACCCAGGCGACCACTCAGGCAACGACACAGGCCACAACAGCGGCTACACAGCAGCAGAACGGTGATGATCGACGCGGCGCCGGAAATGACGATTGATAAATAGATAAAGGCAGCAGACTTTAATAAATAGTCTGCTGCCTTTTCCTATACTGCTGATAAATTTATAAATGATTCTTTTCCAAATATTCTTTGATGCGCTCCGTTGGGTCCAGAAGTTCGCTGATGGACCCGTTGTGGTTCAGCGTATCGATCAGCAGAGCTACATATTTGCTCACATCTGATGATACATACCAATCACGCTCCAACAGTTCCGGTGTCTGGTAAGTAAGATTGGTTGTGATAACCTTTTCGATGATACCTTCTTCCACAGCCTTGTCAAAGACATCAAGTCCGTTTGTGAACAGACCGAAGGTAGAAAGACAAAATACACGTCTCGCTTTTCTTGCCTTCAGTTCTTTGGCTACATCGATCATACTCTCTCCGGAAGATATCATATCGTCCAAGATCAGAACGTCCTTGCCTTCCAGAGAATCTCCCAAAAATTCATGGGCCACAATAGGGTTGCGGCCGTCTACGATAGTAGAATAATCTCTGCGCTTATAGAACATACCCACATCAACACCGAGGACATTGGCCATATAGATGGAACGCTGCATAGCACCTTCGTCCGGGCTGATGACCATCAGATGATCACTGTCAAAATTGACTCCGTCGCACTGCTCAACCAGAGACTTTACAAACTGGTAAGTGGGCTGTACCGTATCAAAGCCGCTGTTTGGAATGGCGTTCTGTACACGAGGGTCATGGGCGTCAAATGTAATGATATTCTGTACTCCTAAATGAATCAGCTCCTGAAGCATCATGGCACAGTCCAGAGACTCTCTGGTGCTTCTTTTGTGCTGACGGCTTTCATACAGGAAAGGCATGATGACACTGATTCTCTTGGCTTTGCTGCCGCTGGCTGCAATGAGCCTTTTTAAGTCCTGAAAATGATCATCCGGGGACATAGAGTTCTGATGACCGCACAGAGAATACTTGATGCTGTAATTCAGCACGTCAACGAGAATGTACAAATCGGTTCCGCGGACAGATTCACGGATGATCCCTTTTGCTTCTCCGGACCCGAAGCGGGGACAGCCGGCATCCAGCAGATAGCTTGCCTTGTAATACTCATCATATCCGGGCATATTCTGATAGCGGGGGGCTTCATCTCCGCGCCAGCCTGTAATATACTTATCAATCAGATTGCCAAGGCTTTTGCAGCTCTCCATAGCGATGATGCCAAGATTGCCGTCGGGAAGGGTTTTAAAGTTTCGGTCAGATCGTCTCATTATAAATCTCCTTTGTAGTTTGTTCACTCTTTTTATATCACTCCCGAAGCGATTCCGTCAAGACTTGCGGGAAAAAGATTTCTTTAAACGGATATCCTCGCCGTATAACTGGCAGATGGTATAGTTCTCAATAATTCTGGAAAAAATCCGTTCCGTATAGCGGTCTTTCAAATTACGCATTGATAAATTTGTCGAAATAAGTGTTGATTTACCGCTGAGCTGCCGTTCATTCAGGCAGTGGAACAGCTGGGAAGTAATGAAGGCATTGTTAAGCTCTGTCCCCAGATCATCAATGACCAGCAGGTCACAGTGAAAAATAAGCTGGTAGGACATAGGGAGATTATCCTTGTGCTTTTGATATGCCTGGGAAGTCAGAATATCAAAAAGCTGAAAAGCGGTTACATAGACACAGGTATATCCCTTATCCATGATCTCTTTAGCAATACAATGGCTTAAAAATGTCTTCCCGGTGCCTGTGGAACCGTGCAGCAGCAGGTTTTCCCTGGAAGGAAAATGACCGATAAAATCACGGCATTTTTTCAGCACGGCATGGATATTCTGTCTCGGAGAAGGCCGTCCGTCCTCCAGTAGTTTATCAGAATAATATTGATCATTGAAACGGAGAAAATTCTCTTTTTCAAGGATATGCTGCATATTGGAATCAGAATAAATCAGGCGGATCACAGCCTGATGGAAACAATGGCACTTTTCGGTGCCGATATATCCGGTATCTTTACAGTCGGGACAAGTATAAACAGGGTCCAGATAATCCTCAGGATATCCATGATCTAAAAGAAGCCGGCGCTTTTGGTCAGCCAGCTTCTGATTCTTTTGCCTGCAAATGTCCATAGAGTTATGATCTTCAGATGCGATCAGCTGTTTTCCCAGGAGAACAGCGTTGTGGGCCATCTCCCGGTCCAGCTCCCTCATCTGAGGAATCTGTGCATAGACCTGACGCCTGCGCTCTCTGGAGAGATTGTAGCTGCTGAGCCGGTTCGCCTCGTACATCCTCATGATTTCCTGATATTGTTCATTGGTCAGGGACATCTCAGTCCTCCTTTACAGGGTGTATCTGCTTTTCAAAAAGCTGTTTTTCCAGCTCGTCATAGTCATAGTCACGTTCTTCAAAATTATGGAACTGGTTGTTCGGCTGTGGGGCTGCGGATTTGGATACAGTCCCCGGGCGGCTTTCCAGTTTCTTTACATCATCCAGTGAAACTACATGGTTGTCCTTCCACTTTTTCAAAATACTGTCCGTATACTGGAATTTTGGCTGGCCGATGGAGCGGATCGTACGGTTGCATGCTTCTATGACGATGCTTAAGTCAAAGCCGTCGGTCTTGAGCCAGCGCTTCATGTATTCGATCTGTGCCGGTGCGGGCTGGTTATTCAGTCCAAAGGCATGCATGATCTGGTAATACTCTTTCTGGTAGTTCTGGCAGTGAAGCTTGGCCTCGTCTGCTGTTCGGATGCCCTCCTGATACCAGGCAATCGCTACGGACTGCATATAGCGGAAGTTTTTCTTGCCGTTGGATACACAGTAATCTACCAAGTGTTCGATCAGCTCCGGTGACATTGCAAGGTCATCGTAGAAATAAGAGAGAGTATTCAGATCATTGGCGGTGAGCGGACGTCCTATGTACATTTCTGCGATATAGATCAGATAAGAGAACTTATCATCCTTATTTTTCTGGGCCAGCTGGGACGGAGTCAGCGTCCTCAGGGCCGGAACCGCCTTAGCTTTCGCAGCCGAAGTCCCGGTCGTGGTTTCCTTTGCTGGTATTTTCGCTGGTTCCTCTTTGTCAGGCTCCATGAGATCATCCGCATCGATCGTCAGGGCCGTGGAAACGGGGAGCAGTTTGATGGAACGGATCTCTCCTCCATCCATGACCAGGTCCAGGAGATTTTCCTTTTTCCAGTACTTCAGAGCGCGGCAGATATCACGCTCCGTAAGTTCCAGCAAATCTGCCAGGTAAGGTATATTGAACTTCTGGCCGTTAGAAACCATGCGCAGAAGGTAAATATAAACCTTCACATATTCTCCGTTGGCTTTAATCATGTAGTAGTCTACGAAGGCATTCGGTAATAAAGTTCCCCCGGTCGGGTATGTTGTCGTTACGTTAATACTGCTCATAAATCCATCTCCCTAACTTTAGTCAATACGTCTCTTTCTTTAATCTAAAAGAACTATAACGCAGACCGAATAAATTGTAAATAGCAGCTCTTTTCACAGAATAATCCACAGAACAATTGTGGAAACTGTGGATAAAGTGGATAAGTAAACGGAATCCGCAGAAAGACAAGCCTCACTCAAAAAATTTTGATGTGGAAAAAATAAAGAAAAATCCACAGGGAAAGTTATACACAATTGTGTATAACCCTGTGGATAACGTGGATAACTATTTCTTAACTAACTCATTGCCGATAGAATCAACATTTCCGGCCCCCATAGTTATCAACAAATCATTTTTTTTGCATTTTTTTAAAATAAATTCTTCTATCTCATCAAAATCCTTGATATATCGAACATCAGTACCGGTTTTTTCGATTTTATCTGCTAAATCTCTGGCGTGGACCATGCCGGTGTCTTTTTCCCGGGCAGCATAGATATCGGTGATGATCACATGATCGCATTGGCTGAGAGCCTCGGCGAACTCATCTAAAAAGGCATTTGTCCTCGTATAGGTATGCGGCTGGAAGACACACCACAGATCTTTGTGGGGATAATTTTTGCAGGCATTCAATGTTGCTTTGATCTCCGTAGGGTGGTGGGCATAGTCATCAATGACCGTAAAGCCCTGGCAGGTCCCCTTATATTCAAATCTCCGCTTGGCGCCGGAGAAGGTCAGGAGTCCGGCTTTTACAGTATCTATGGAGAGCCCGAGGAAATCAGCAACGGCTGCAGCAGACAGCGCATTATTAATATTATGCAGGCCGTTTACGTTTAATGACAAGGAATCTACAAAAGTTCCTTCTTTGTACAGGTCAAAATGTCCATGGCCCATAGAGTCATAGGAAATATTTTTAGCCGTATAAGTAAAGTCATCGTTATCAATGCCGTAGGTTACATACTTGGCTTTGAGTCCTTCTACGATATAGGAAATGTCATCAATCTCCCCATTCAGGACGAGCAGGCCGTCTTCCGGAAGCTTGTGAGCAAACTTTTTGAAGGAGTCACGGATCTCATCAATATCATGGAAAAAGTCCATATGGTCTTCTTCTATATTTAGAATAATGCTGATCTTCGGAAAAAATTCGAGAAAGCTGTTTGTATACTCACAGGCCTCTGTCACGAAGACATTGGAATGGCCGACACGGATGTTGCCGTCAATAATGTCCAGAATACCCCCCACAGTGATGGTTGGATCTGTCTCTCCGGCCAGCAGGATGTGTGAGAGCATAGAAGTCGTGGTTGTTTTGCCGTGGGTTCCGGATACTGCCACTGCATTTTTATAATTGTGCATCATTTGTCCGAGAAGAGTCGCACGCTTCATAAGGGGAATGCCTTTTTGCAGTGCGGCTTTGTATTCTTCATTTTCCGGATGGATGGCCGCAGTATATACGACCAGATCAATATTATCCGTGATATTTTCAGCGACTTGTCCTAAAAAGACCTTGGCGCCTAAAGAATTCAATTTTTCGGTTATATCGGAGGAACGGATGTCAGAGCCGGAAACAGTAAATCCTTCTTTGAGAAGGATCTCGGCAAGACCGCTCATACTGATACCGCCGATCCCCATAAAATGAATGTGAATTGGTTTCTTGAAATCTATCTGATACATAGGAATTCCTAACCTTTCTCTGATTTTAAATAAAGTGTTTTTTCTATTATAGTGCACAAAAAAATAAGTTGCAAGGAAGGAAATGAGAAACAGGGGTTTCCGGTAAAAAAGGTGTACAGAATGATGGAAATATTGTCGGATTTTGTACTGCTAAATAGTAAAATACAATAATATCAGCGAAAATATATAATAATATTTGTTCACATTTTACGAAAGAGGTGCTATAATAAACATTATCTAAGATAGTATGTACGATGTTGATCCCTGCACAAGCATCAGGACTGGCTTCCGATTTGTATTTTGGAAGGCGGCAGGTGCTTTGTTTTAGAGTATAGATGTATACAGTGGGAGTCATAGTATGAGCAAAATGTGTTGAGAGTGGGGATATTTTGCGGCGTTGAAAAGGGAAGGTGATAGAGCAAAAACGGCCGCACAACAGATCATTAGCTAAAGTTTTGAAAACTAGGAGGAAGACAACATGCAAATTACAGATGTACGTATCAGACAAGTAGCAAAAGAAGGGAAAATGAAAGCAGTCGTTTCTATTACGATCGATAATGAATTTGTAGTACATGATATCAAAGTCATCGAAGGAGAAAAGGGCCTGTTCATTGCAATGCCAAGCCGCAAAGCTGCCGATGGGGAATACCGTGACATTGCCCATCCGATCAATTCGGCAACGAGAAACACTATCCAGACCATGATCCTGGAACAGTATGAGGCCATGAGACTTGGAGACATAGATGCAAGTCAGCCGGAAGAAGGAGCAGAGTAAACACTTAATTCTAAATACTATGATTGTCCATAAGTAACAGGAACGGGAGATCCGCCGTTCGCTGATCAGTAGATTAAGACAGCATATAACATGACTTTCGGAGTCATGCCATATGCTGTCTTTTTGCCTTTCAGATGATTTTCTGTTATGCTGTAAAAAAATCAGAAGCGGGTTAATTATGGATCATACATCAAGAGAAAATGCATTTAAAAAGTTATATGAAGTAAGTTATGAAGAGATGCTCAAATTTATGAAGGGGTTTTTTTATTGGGACTGGGAGGAGGCCTATGATGTCCTTCAGGAAGTATATCTGACGGCATATGAAAAAATAGACAGTCTTTCAGAACATGAAAATCCTGTTGGATGGCTGAAACAGACAGCAAAATACAAAATATATCATGTGTTTGAGAAGAAAAATAGAATAGGAGAGATACTGACAGACGAAAATATAATGTCATTAAACCAAAAGTTCGAGGACGATTATAGCGGCCTGCTGGAAACGGATATTAAAAACGTACTCTCAGAAGACGAATTTCGTCTTTTTTATGATTTCTACATGAAAGGATTTACTATCAATGAGCTTGCGAGATTCAGGGACAGTACAGATCAGGCGGTGAAATCAAAACTTGCAAGAATACGAAAAAAAGTAAGGAAACAGCTGTTTATGCTTATTATGTTTGGCTGAATGAAGTCAACTTAAACGACACCTTCGCGTGGTTTTTGGGGATATAGATATGTAACCTTAAAATTCATGTGAAAGGAGCCGAAATGAGAAGGAAGGCATTTGAACAGTTACTAGAGAAAGCGGTTGGGAAATTTGTAGAGGAAATCCACCCGGAAGATATAGAAGAGGAAAAATTATCTGAGGATGTAAAAGAAAAAATAAGGACAAAAATTACAGATGTTAATAAGACGCATAAATAATCCGTAAAAATCGTCGGTTCTTGGTTATGATTCACATATATATAATTATCTGTTACAATGAATAGAAAATCCAAAACATATAGAACAGGTACAAAGGATGAGAGATTTTATAATCAAGAGATGGGCTTTTGAATGGATTACAGAATTTTTTAAATCCGAATCGGATCAAGAGAAATTACGGCATATAGAACATATATTAGAATGTATGGAGCCCTTAAAAGATGAAGGTAAGCTTGATAAGGAAGTATTCTACTGCGGATATATAGAAAGAAGAAGCTTATTAAAAATCAGAAGAAGGAAGAGGTACTGCTCGATTGCAGCAAAGGCAGCGGTATTTTTTCTTGTATTTATGCTTTCAGCACAGGTCATATGTTATGCGATAACAGGGAAGTCTATTTTTCGTTATATTGATCAAAAAAATGAAAAGACAACAGAAGTACAGATTGAAATAAATGATCCTTCAGGAGAATCGCCTGTTGAATGGTTGATAGAGACGATAAAAGGCTTTGTTGCACGAAATATAACTAAAGATAATGGAGCAAAATCAGGAACTAATTTTCGGGTATCTACCTGGGAAGAAGTAAAGAATAATTATAAGCGGGATGTAATGTATCCAAGATATATACCTCGCGGATGGAGGCTGCAAAATATCCTTGTTAATGTTCTTGACAAGAAAGTCATAGGTATTATAGCGTCTTACAGCAGAGGAGAGGCCGTACTGTATTACTCTTATTATGATCACAGCGGAACAACAGACGGTTCTGAAAAGATTCTTTTTGGAGAGGAAAAAACAAAAGTGAAAGTACTTAAAGTTGCTGGAGGTGAATTCAGTTTTTATAAGGGAGAAAGAACTTTATCAGTACTGGGACATGTGAATCAATTTGAAATGAATATTGAAGGAATGGTCAGTATATATGAAGCTGAGAAAATTGCTAAATATATAAAATAGAAATGGGACAAAGCACTTTGGCTTTGTCCTGTTTTTTTGTTTTATCGCGGTAAAAGAGCATTAACAACAGATTGTAAAAACTTCGCCGGCCATTTTTTATGAGAGAGAGAATGAGATCCAGCGAATTAATCACAATCTGTTGTTAATGCCCTCTATTACAGCAACTGAAATAATATGGAAATAGTGAAATATATTCGCAAGTTTCGTTAAAAAGTGCAGAAAGACCAATGATATCATGAATTCATTGGTCTCTCTGCTTGCTGAAACTCAGATACTTGTAAACCTAAGCTGTCAACAAGAGGGGTAAATTCAACCATTAAAGCAGTTTTCCGTACCCGCTTAACCAATTTTTAGAATGGTTTGTGATTTGGATGGTTTTCCTTTCTTTAATATTATAATAGTTAATATGTTTTTAGGAATAATGATTGAAAAAATACCCCTCTACTATAGAAACTGTTTTTAGAGCAAAAAGGTGAATATTTTTTTGAAATAAGAGATAAAATAATTTCAGACTGTAGACAATCGACCTCCTTTTGGAGGCGGTTGTCTATTTTTAGTTTTACCTGTGCTTTCCAGATGGTATAATAGAATCATCAGGAAAGGCAGGTTTTCTTTATGATGGGGAAAAAGATAACGCAGAAAGAACACAAATGGAAATAGCAAGTCTGGAAGATCTCGTACCCAGAAACCATCTGGTGCGGAAGCTGGACGAAGCAATCGATATGAGTTTCATTTATGAGGAAGTCAAAGATTTATACAGCGATTTTGGACGGGAGAGCATCGATCCAGTGGTATTGATCAAGATCGCCATGATCCAATATATTTTCGGAATTCCCTCCATGCGTAAAACAATCCGTGAGATCGAAGTGAATTTCGCTTACAGGTGGTATCTGGGCTATGGAATGCATGAGGAGATTCCTCATTTCTCTACCTTTGGTAAAAACTATCCCAGGTGTTTCAAAGATACCGATCTGTTTGAAAAAATCTTTGCCAAGATACTTTCCGAAGTTGCCGCCAATGGTTTTCTGGACACAGAAAGCCTCTTCATTGACGGCACTCACATCAAAGCCAGCGCGAACCCGCATAAATATCGAAACGAGGTCATCCGTAAAGAAGCACGCAGCTATGAAAAAGAACTACAGGAAGAGATCGAAAGGGATCGTCAGGAACACGGAAAGAAGCCGCTGAAAAAAAGGAAAAAGAACCGGAAATGATGACGCAGAAGGTCAGTACCACCGATCCTGACAGCGGCTATTTCCATAAAGGGGAGCATAAGCAGGTCTTTGCTTATGCTGCCAATACCTGTTGTGACAGGAATCATTATGTTTTGGATTTTGAAGTAACAGCAGGGAATGCGCATGACAGTGTATCATTCTGGCCTTTATACAGACGTTAAAAGCAGAACTGGAAATATGGCGTGTATTACGTGATGGATGCGGGATATAAGATACCAGCGATCGCCCGGCAGTTGATAAAAGACGGAAAAATTCCAGTCATGCCATACAAAAGACCTATGAGCAAAGCCGGTTATTTCAAGAAATATGATTATGTATATGATGAATTCTTTGACTGTTATTTGTGTCCGAATCACCGAGTGCTTCATTACACCACAACAAACCGTGAAGGCTATCGAGAGTATAAAAGTGACTGGCTTGTTTGCCAAAACTGTCCATACCGGGACCGCTGCACAAACAGTAAGGATGACGTAAAGGTAATTACGCGTCATGTGTGAGAAAACTACATGGAGCAGGTCGAAGATATCCGTCATACAACCGGGATGAAAGAAAGATATAAACAGCGAAAAGAAACCATAGAGCGGGTCTTTGCAGATGCAAAGGAAAAACATGGGATGAGATATACCCAGTACAGAGGTCTGGCTAAAATCAAGATGGAGCTGAACCTCTTGTTTGGCTGCATGAATCTAAAGAAACTGGCAATCTGGAAATGGCGGATCAAATGGGGAGCAAAATACCGCTCTTCTTCATTACAATTTTCCTTTTCCAGTGCAAAATCAGAATTTGAAAAGTGGAAATGGATTAAAAAACGGTTCGCAAACATGACATCGCGAACCGTTTTGTCTACAGTCTGAAAATAATTTATCTATAATAATAGTAAGGATTTTTTATTATTTATTATTGTTAGCGTTTTTTTACATTACTGTAGCATGTGTCTTGATCTAAAAGTTTTCCGTTTTTAGATTTATATAAATAAATATTATTTTTTACGCGGTATTTATAACCTTTTGAAACATAATATTTCCAAGAATAACCAGTTAAACCTTTGCCAGTATGTGTACCTGTAGTAATAGTACTCCATTTATTGTTTTTGAACCGCTGAAGTTGCATTTTTATTTTTACATAATTAGAATCATTAGAAATAAGAACTCTTGTATTCATTTGTGCAAAGCCAAGAGAATTAAATTTTAAGCCTGAATTTACTTGCAGCAATATACTAACTTTATTTTGTGTAAATGAATTTAATGGTATAAATGAGCCTATTGTATTATTTACTGTATCTGGACTAGAAGTGAGAGATGTAGGTTTCATTGATGCAGATATTGGTGTAACACCAATTAATAAGATCATTGCAAAAATTAAAATAATGTTTTTTAATAATTTCATAAATCCTCCTTTTATCCTTACTACTTAAAAAACAGTAAGAAAAATAAAAAGGTGATTAATGATTTTAAATATTAAATGTTTTATATATATGAAATAAGATAATTAGAATAAAGAAAAAATTTTTGAATTTCTTTTTTTTGTAAAGTATTACAAAAAGCTTGATAAGGGAATTTTTCCTATTAAAAAAGCTTTTATAGAGGTGTTGGCGGACATATAAAATAGACAAAAATAAAAACTGCACACAATTTGTGCGCAGTTTTACATTATAATAGTATTGGATCATTTAATTCTTTTGATGTTTTCTCCGATTTTTATCATTTTCTCGTTGTCTAGAGTGGAGAAAATTGTATAAATAACCTTGCCCCTTGACCATACAAGTTGATTATACTCACTTTCTATATAAAAATACTTGGTGTCAGTTGTCTTTATTGTTTTATAGTTTTGGTCTTCTATATATTTATAAACATTGATTGAAGGATCAATAATTATATCAATTAATATTGAATCATCACCGTTTTTGTATTGATAAGAGAGATTCGTAGTTGATTGATCAACAACTTTTTTTTCTAAAACGTATCCATCAGGCATATAGTTAAATACAAAGTCTACTTCTTGGGTGTTACTAGGTGCTTCAGTTATTTTAAGTTCAGTTTTGTCTTTCTTATTTTGTGTCTTAAAAATAAAATTAATAACTGGCTCCCTAAAAGCCTCAACACTCATCAAAGTTACAGAAGCCATAGTAAGCAGCATCACAAATACAGCAGCAATCCGTTGGGCAGTGATAAACCTGCGTTTTCTGTTTGCCCTTTTCCTTGCCGAGGAAAACATGTTGTCAATTTTTTGATTTAATTGATCCGATAGTTCCTCTTCCGGGATATTATCAGGGGAGATTTCGTCGGTCCAGCTGCTTGTACCATACTCGATGATATGGTCAAACAATTCTTCATTTTTGTCTTTTTTATCGTTTGTACTCATAACTCAATCCCTCCTTCTCAAACAGAGCACGTAAGGAACTGCGGGCTAGACTGCAACGTTTCTTTGCAGTCAGTTCCGAAATTTGTAATAGCGTCGCTATTTCCAGAAAGCTGAATCCATAGTAATAGTACAGGACAAGAACTGTCTGCTGATTCGTAGGCAGCTTGCCAATCTTATCTACCATTACATTTAAGTCAATATATTCCATGTAATAATCATTTGGATCAATCAGGAATTCTGAATCTTCGCCGTCCTCGTAAGTCAGTTCTTCGTGATTATTTCTGCTCTCAACCTTGATCATGTCATACGCTGTGTTACGTACTATGACATATAAAAACGTAAAGGCCTTATCATCGGGCAATTCTAAAATCTTTTCAGAGTACAGCAACGCTTTCTCGAAAACATTTTGAAGTACATCTTCAGCCAACGTATCATTATGAATATATTGTTTTGCTACATATTTCAGCTTAGGCGCATACTTGTTGTAGAGCAGTTCAATATAATCAACAGCGCTCTTGGTAGGAGGTTTATTCTTCCGCCGTATCATTTTCATTCTCTCCCTTTTCCCCCGTTTATGGTTTCTCTCTATATCTCTCATTATAGATAGACTTTGCGGTGTTGTAAAGCTTGTACAAAAAAAGCCTATAGAAATATTCTAAAGGCTTTGGTCTTCTTCGATAACCTGGACCTCCAAGAAATCAAAGTCGATATCTTCAATAAAACTGTCGTGATAAAATCTTGTTTTATCGTGGGTCATAAATTCTTTTTTATTGGCCTCCAGCCAGAGAGGTTTCGGCAGATCAAACTCATAACAAATGTCTTCAAGAGCCTTATATACCTTTCGGGTACGGTTCAGACCGGCATTTTCCACGCTGATTACAGTGTCTTTCAGCAGCCGGTTGCTTTTCATTAGTTTTCCCCACATACGGAACATTGGTTTTACCTGCTTTCTATTTGAAATATATTAAGTATAATAGAAGATAAATATAAAACAGTCAATATTGTAGTGAGAGAGAAAATGATTTAAAATGACGTTAAAGAAGAATATTGAGGAGAAGATCGAATGAAGATTTTAAAAAGGTTCTTTATTGACGGATTGTCCGGGATGGCACAGGGGTTGTTTGCTACCCTGATCATCGGGACGATTCTGGAACAAGTTGGACTGCTGATAGGCGGAAATATCGGACAAGTCCTGGCGGTTGGTGCGGCAGCGGCGAAAGTGATGACCGGGGCCGGGATTGGTGTGGGAGTTGCCTCACGTTTTCAGGAATCGGTTCTGGTAACCGTTTCATCGGCATGTGCAGGAATGATCGGAGCTTACGCATCAAAAATCATGGCGGGAACCCTGATTGTCAAAGGGGCTGTCGTCCTATCCGGACCCGGGGAACCTCTGGGGGCTTTCTTGGCTGCGTATGTAGGAATTGAACTGGGACGCCTGATCTCAGGAAGGACACAGCTGGATATCCTGCTTACACCGCTTATGACCATTTTATCCGGAGGTGCCGTAGGTCTGTTTCTCGGTCCATGGATCAGTCAGCTGATGGCACGGCTGGGTGACCTTATCCGGTGGGGTACGGAGCAGCAGCCGTTTTTGATGGGAATTGTAGTATCAGTTCTGATGGGGATGGCACTCACTCTGCCGATCAGTTCGGCCGCGCTCGGAGTGATATTAAATCTCTCAGGGATTGCCGCAGGAGCTGCTGCAGTTGGATGCAGCGCTCAGATGATAGGATTTGCTGTGGCGAGTTTCAGAGAGAACAGAATAGGAGGCTTGATCGCCCAGGGAATCGGCACATCTATGCTTCAGGTTCCAAACATCGTCAGAAAACCGCTGATCTGGATTCCGCCGATCCTTACCAGTGCCGTGTTGGGACCTGTTTCTACTATAATATTGAAGATGACCAATAATGCCATTGGTTCCGGAATGGGGACAGCCGGATTAGTGGGGCAGATCATGGGATATAAGACTATGGTGGCTGGCGGGGTTTCTCCGGCTGCGACCGCAGTCATGATTATTGGAATGCATATCATTGCCCCGGCATTGCTGACCTATTTTATATCAGAAGGTATGCGGCGGATGGGCATCATAAAACAGGGAGACATGAAACTGAATATGTGACAGCTTTAAGTCGTAGCGGCATGTTTCGCAAAATACCGGACAGAATCCTCTACCCCGCATGCAATATAAGAGGACAGTTCCATGACCGTGTGAAGCCTTGTGGTTTGTATGGTGTTGAAGTTGGCCTCTGATGTGAAATTCACGATGCCGGTGATAGAGATATCTCCTACAGGCGGCAGTTCTTTGTCTACACCCTGTCCAGGAAACAGCGGCATGGAAGACACGGTCACATAGCCAACATGATCCGCAGAACCCAGACACGCATCAATGGCGATGACAAAAGGCTCCCTGAACGAGCGGTAAATTTCGGTCATTGTCTGCGTAAGATTTCCGGCATGCACCGGCTGTGACAGAGTCCCGAAAACTTTATAATAAGAAGATGTCATTAACTGATGGCCTACCAAAGGCCCAAGACAGTCACCGGTAGCGCGGTCTGTGCCCACACACAGGACGACTACCTGCTGGCTGTCTTTTTTCTGCATTTGAATGCGGCGGATCAAATCTGCCTGCAGCAAGGCTCCCGCTTCCCTGTCTTTGGGATTAAAATAGGATATTCGGTCTGAAATGCGCATTGCGTTCTCCAATCATTTCTTAAATATCATTTTTCGCCGTATAAGACGCTCCATATAGTTTATACATAAAATAAAAAAGTATACCGTCCCAATACGTACTTCCCACTTGGGCAAAATTATTTTCTTCAGTCGACGCCCTTTGATAAAAAAATTGAAAATACTGTGGTAAAGTCTTTGGTATTAAAGAGGAAAGGGAGGCTTTTTCGTGAGAGCAGAAAATCAGTTGCCGAAGAACATCAGACAGATCGGCGGGCCTGTGGGAACCACAAAAGTTTATATCGAAGATTTTGTAGTGACATTTTTAAAAGCATTGACGACGGACAAGAACACTTTTGTAAGAGGGGCCATATTATTTGGAGAAAAAAAGAGTATTGATAACGAGACTGTGATATTTATCAGAGGAGCTGTGGAAGGGCAGAATATAGAGCTGGATTTGGACGAGACCGTATTTGACGATAAGGTTTGGCGGGAAATCTATCAGAAGAAAGAACGTTTCTTTCCGGATCTGGAGGTGATCGGATGGGCGCTTTCCAGAATGGGATTCTCAGTGCGGCTTAACGATAAGATAAAAAAGACTCATTTTGAAAATTTTCCGGGCGACGGGAAAGTGCTGTATATGACAGATCACCTGGAAGGGGAAGATGCATTTTACGTATACCGCGGACAAGACCTGGTGAGACAGAGCGGTTATTACATATATTATGAAAAAAATCCGATGATGCAGGAATACCTCATTGAGCGAAATCAAAAATTAAAAGAAGCTGTATCTTATGAAACCATGCTGGAAGCCAAGAGAGATGAAAAGATCGTGCGGCAGTTTCGGACAATCGTCCAGGAGAAACAGAAAAGCAGCAGGACAAAGGACATGATGAAGCGGCTTTCTTCCAGCGCGGCAATGCTCCTCGTCCTGATCTTAGCCGGGGGAATGTTTTATTATTCCAGATTGGATAACAGTTCATCCTTTGGCGACGCGATTCATGGGGCGGTGGAGACCATGGGAAAAGGCGTGAAGGACAATGTTTCAATGGAGGAAGAAAACAAGGAGTCAGGCACAACCACGAAACAGCTTCCGACCAGCACCGAAAAAGCAGACGGGACAGAGGCGGGCACTACGGCAGATGAGAAAAAAACGGAAACCGGCACAACCGCAGCCACTGCGTCAACGCAGAAATCTGCACAGTCCATGGCACGCGGCCGAACTTATGTCGTCAAAAAGGGGGACAGTCTGGTATCCATTTCCCGCAGAATGTATGGAAGCAGAAAATATATGTATAAAATACTGGATGCAAACAAGATCGGGCCTAAAGAGCATATCTATCCTGGACAGAAACTAAT
>NZ_CP121164.1:115000-2967500 GCF_039789045.1 Anaerostipes sp. PC18
CGTAAGGCTAAATACTCCTTAGTGACCGATAGCGCATAGTACTGTGAAGGAAAGGTGAAAAGGACCCGGGAGGGGAGTGAAAGAGAACCTGAAACCCTATGTTTACAAGCTGTGGAACCCCTTTAGATGGGGAACTGCGTACTTTTTGTAGAACGGTCCGGCGAGTTGCCCGTACTGGCAAGGTTAAGGACTTAAGGTCTGGAGCCGAAGTGAAAGCAAGCGTTAAGAGCGCGGTAGATGATCACACTTTGTGTGGTCATAACAGTCAGTGAGGGCAGACCCGAAACCGGGTGACCTATCCATGTCCAGGTTGAAGCTTCCGTAAGAGGAAGTGGAGGACCGAACCCACATCCGTTGAAAAGGGTGGGGATGAGGTGTGGATAGCGGAGAAATTCCAATCGAACCCGGAGATAGCTGGTTCTCCTCGAAATAGCTTTAGGGCTAGCCTCATCAAAGTCTGCTGGAGGTAGAGCACTGAATTGTCTAGGGGCGTCAAAGCTTACCAAAACATATCAAACTCCGAATGCCAGTCAGATGATTGATGGGAGTCAGACTGTACGAGATAAGTTGGACAGTCGAAAGGGAAAGAGCCCAGACCACCAGCTAAGGTCCCCAAAGTACGTGTTAAGTGGAAAAGGATGTGGGATTTCAAAGACAACTAGGACGTTGGCTTAGAAGCAGCCATACATTGAAAGAGTGCGTAATAGCTCACTAGTCGAGAGATCCTGCGCCGAAAATGTCCGGGGCTAAAACACGACACCGAAGCTGTGGAATGTAGAAATACATTGGTAGAGGAGCATTGTAAGCGGGATGAAGCCATACCGAAAGGAGTGGTGGACTGCTTAGAAGAGAGAATGCCGGAATGAGTAGCGAGAGGAAGGTGAGAATCCTTCCGGCCGAATATCTAAGGTTTCCAGAGTAAAGCTGATCTGCTCTGGGTAAGTCGGGACCTAAGGCGAGGGCGAGAGCCGTAGTCGATGGATAACTGGTTGAGATTCCAGTACCACATAAAAACAGAACTGTGGGGACACAGAAGGGAAATGGGAGCCAGGAATGGAAAGACTGGTGCAAGCGAAGTAGCCGTATGGGAGGCAAATCCCCATGCAAGGCAAAGGCGTTACGCGGACCGAACAAAAGTAGGGAAGCCCAGGCCCCAGCTGTCAAGAAAAGCCGCTATTGTTTTTATGTGCCCGTACCGTAAACCGACACAGGTGGATGAGGAGAATCCTAAGGCCGACGGGAGAAGTGTTGTTAAGAACTCGGCAAAATGACTCCGTAACTTCGGGAGAAGGAGTGCCAGGTAAGACTGGCCGCAGAGAATTGGCCCAAGCAACTGTTTAGCAAAAACACAGGTCTATGCAAAACCGCAAGGGTGAAGTATATGGGCTGACGCCTGCCCGGTGCTGGAAGGTTAAGGGGAGGGCTTAGCGAGTGATCGCGAAGGTCTGAACTTAAGCCCCAGTAAACGGCGGCCGTAACTATAACGGTCCTAAGGTAGCGAAATTCCTTGTCGGGTAAGTTCCGACCCGCACGAAAGGCGTAATGATTTGGGCACTGTCTCAACAACACACCCGGTGAAATTGAAATACCAGTGAAGATGCTGGTTACCTGCGCCAGGACGGAAAGACCCCATGGAGCTTTACTCCAGCTTGATACTGGGATTCGGTACTGCATGTACAGGATAGGTGGGAGACTGAGAAAGAAGGACGCCAGTCCTTTTGGAGTCACTGTTGGGATACCACCCTTGCAGTATTGGATTTCTAACCAACAGCCATGATCTGGTTGGGGGACAATGTCAGGTGGGGAGTTTGACTGGGGCGGTCGCCTCCGAAAGGGTATCGGAGGCGCTCAAAGGTCTTCTCAGAATGGACGGAAACCATTCGCAGAGTGCAAAGGCAGAAGAAGGCTTGACTGTGACACCGACGGGTGGAGCAGGTACGAAAGTAGGACTTAGTGATCCGGTGGTATAACGTGGGATTGCCATCGCTCAACGGATAAAAGCTACCCTGGGGATAACAGGCTTATCACTCCCAAGAGTTCACATCGACGGAGTGGTTTGGCACCTCGATGTCGGCTCATCGCATCCTGGAGCTGTAGCAGGTTCCAAGGGTTGGGCTGTTCGCCCATTAAAGCGGTACGCGAGCTGGGTTCAGAACGTCGTGAGACAGTTCGGTCCCCATCCGGCGCAGGCGGAGGAAATTTGATAGGAGCTGTCCTTAGTACGAGAGGACCGGGATGGACGGACCACTGGTGGATCTGTTGTATTACCAAATGCATAGCAGAGTAGCCAAGTCTGGAAGGGATAAACGCTGAAGGCATCTAAGCGTGAAGCCCCCTAAAGATAAGATTTCCCATAGAGTAATCTAGTAAGACCCCTTGAAGACGACGAGGTAGATAGGGCAGAGGTGGAAGTACGGCAACGTATGGAGCTGACTGTTACTAATCGGTCGAGGCTTTAACCAAAGAAGGTAAGGAAGATGTTTGATGAAAGGTTCTGTATGTAGTTTTGAAGGTACATAGATTATTTTGTAAAGATTTGGCCCGGTGGCTCAGCCGGTTAGAGCGCCGCCCTGTCACGGCGGAGGTCGTGGGTTCGATTCCCATCCGGGTCGTTTTTTCCTTTTTAGGAGGATTTATAATATAAATTTGGGATCATAGCTCAGCTGGGAGAGCATCTGCCTTACAAGCAGAGGGGTCATAGGTTCGAGCCCTATTGGTCCCATTTTTGTCAGCCGTTGTGGCTCAATTGGCAGAGCAGCTGATTTGTAATCAGCAGGTTACCGGTTCAAGTCCGGTCAACGGCTCTCATAAATTATGTTATAAACGTAATTTTATGTTTGAGTTTTATGCTGAAATGGTATAATATATATGTATATGGTGGGATTCCCGAGTGGCCAAAGGGGCAGACTGTAAATCTGTTGGCAACGCCTTCGAAGGTTCGAATCCTTCTCCCACCATTTTAGCGCGGGGGTGGAGCAGTCTGGTAGCTCGTCGGGCTCATAACCCGAAGGTCGTTGGTTCAAATCCGGCCCCCGCAACTTCCATTAGCGTTCAGAGCGTGCATAGAAATATTTATCAACAGGGCCGGATATTTATATTCGGAGCTGTTGATAAATGTTTCTATATAGGCGGTAACGCCGTGATCTCAAAAGTATAGCTTTTGAGATTTTGTACGCGGACTAAAGTAAAATCAATACCCAAGCCCAGATAGCTCAGTCGGTAGAGCAGAGGACTGAAAATCCTCGTGTCGCTGGTTCGATTCCGGCTCTGGGCATCTAAAAGTTCTGATTTTTATCAGGGCTTTTTTCTTTTTCCCAAAATACCTTGTCACACTTTAAAATGTCGTGGAATATCTACGGTGTGTATGATAAAATAGGATAAAATGAGGCTTAATAACAATTTATGAAATATCCTATATTTGAAAAATTAAGACAATTAGATAAAGAAGGGATGTATCCGTTCCATATGCCTGGTCACAAAAGGCAGAAACAGGACATTATGAGAGAGGGATCTCTGTTTGCGCTTGACACTACAGAGATCAGCGGCTTTGACGATCTGCATCATCCCGAGGGGATGATTAAAGAATCAATGGAGTATGTCCAACATATATATGGAAGTAAGGAAAGTTATTTTCTGATCAACAGCACCACCGGAGGCATTTTAGCTTCTGTGGCTGCGTCCTGTCGGCTGGGAGATAAGATTCTTATCAGCAGGAACTGCCACAAGTCCGTATATCATGCAATTTCCATGCTTGGATTAAGGCCGGTTTATTTATATCCCAAAATAGAGCAGAATATTTGTATGGGGATTACTAAAAGCCAGGTGCAGGACATACTGGGCAGGGAAAATGGCATTAAAGCCGCTGTTATCGTTTCCCCTACTTATGAAGGGATGGTGTCTGATATCAGGCAGATTGCTGAGGTTCTTCATGAAGAGGGGATTCCCTTGATCGTGGATGAGGCTCACGGAGCACATTTTGTATTTCACAGTGGATTTCCGGAGAGCGCGGTATCCCAGGGAGCAGATGCAGTGATCCAGAGTCTGCATAAGACGCTGCCTTCCCTTACTCAGACCGGACTTCTGCACATCTGCAGTTCCCGGATAGGCACCAGGGAGATTCAGCAGGCTTTATCTACATTTCAGAGCAGCAGCCCGTCTTATATTTTGATGGCCAGTATTGATTACTGTGTCAGGAAATGTGCTGACAGCCCGGACTTGTTTGATGACTATGTTCGGAATCTAATGGATATCCGGGCCAGGCTTAAAGCTATGAGACACCTGAAGCTCTTAAAGACAGATGATCCGGGAAAAATCGTTGTTTCGACCGGCGATACAAAGATTACCGGCAAAGAGCTGTTTCATATTTTGAGGGGTGAGTATGGGATAGAGTTGGAGATGTCCGAAATATCCTATGTCACTGCCATGACGAGTATTTGTGATACAAAAGAGGCATTGGATAAATTGTGTGAGGCATTTCTGGAAACAGATGAAAGCCTGCACCATGTTCAAAATCCGGGACTGGCTGTTATTCCTGCCACTGAGCAGGTTATGACACCTTACGAGGCAAAGATAAGAGGGAGAAAGTTGGTGAGTCCTGCCGAATCACTTGGAGGGATCAGTGCGGATTTTATATTTTTATATCCTCCGGGCATACCGCTGGCGGTGCCGGGAGAGAGGATTTCAGGAGAAATAGTGCAGAAAATTAATGAGTACCAGGAACAGAAGATGAATCTGATTGGCCTGTCGGAAGGCCGGATATACATAGTGGATGAAAGGGTTTGAGATGGGAATATTTATAACGATGGAAGGGCCGGACGGTGCCGGGAAATCTACACAGATTGATTTATTAAGAGTCTACTTATTGCAGAAGGGGTATGATATAATAGTATGCAGGGAACCAGGAGGTACGGTTATAAGCGAAGCGATCCGTGAAGTGATCCTCAACAGGGATTATAAAAACATGGGACATATGACAGAACTTCTTTTATACGCTGCGGCCAGGGCCCAGTTAGTGGAGGAAGTCATACAGCCTGCTCTGGACCAGGGAAAAGTAGTCATCTGTGACCGCTTCATAGAATCTTCGGCCGTATATCAGGGAATTGCAAGGGGACTGGGTGTTGATCTGGTATATGAAGTAAACCGGTTTGCAGTGGGAAATGCTATGCCGGATATAACGATCCTGCTTGATGTGGATGCAGAGACCGGCATTGGAAGAAAGAAACAGCAGGCAGAGCTGGACCGTATGGAATCAGAAAAGCTGGAATTTCACAGGAAAGTGGTGGAAGGATACAGGCTGTTAGCCGAAAGAGATAAAAACAGGATGGTTAAGATCGACGGGAGAAACTCCATTGAGGAAATTCACCGTCAGATAAAAGTAGCAGTTGATGATGCCCTGACAAGAGAGACAAACCGGATGTAATATAAAAAGACGAACCGGCAGGGTATTGATTTCATAGGGATGGAAGAGGATGAGATGAAGAGTTTTGATAACGTGGTTGGACATAAGAAGATCATACAGCATTTTGAAGAAGCCATTCAGACCGGACAGATTTCGCATGCATATTTACTGAATGGAGAAGACGGATCGGGAAAGATGACTTTGGCAAAAGCCTTTGCAAAAGCTCTGCTCTGTGAGACACACGAAGGCTGCGGTCAATGTACCCCGTGCCGCCAGGCGGATACGGGAAACCATCCGGATCTGATCTATATAACACATGAAAAATACGAGATCCGCGTGGATGAGATCAGACAGGGGATTAATGAGACCATAGACATTAAGCCATACAGCAGCAATTACAAAATATACATTGTGGATGATGCAGACCGTATGAATGTAGGGGCTCAGAACGCACTGTTAAAGACATTGGAAGAGCCGCCGGAGTATGCAGTGATCCTGCTGCTGACAAACAACAAAGACCGTCTGCTGGAGACTATATTATCCAGATGTGTATGTATGTCTCTGGGAACCGTCCCGGAAGATCAGATCAGGGCTTACCTGAAGGAACACATACAGGCAGATGAGGATATGATCGAATTTGCAGTATCGTTTTCACTGGGCAACCTTGGAAAGGCCATCCATGTAGCTACGACCAAAGAGTTCCACGAGATGCTGAACGAGGCGCTGGGAATGCTTGGTTATATACATCATATGGAGCTTCATGAGATGATTTCTTACTTAAAGACATTGACAAAATATAAAGAACAGATTTATGATTTTCTTGATATTATGACAGACTGGTACAGAGACATGCTGATCCTCAAGACGACGGGATCTGTGAATCTTCTGATTTTCAAGGACAAGTACCGCCAGCTTAAAGAGCAGGAAATCTATATTACATTTGAGGGCCTTACCCATATCATGGACGAGATTCAGAAGGCCAGAGTACGCTTGAATGCGAACGTGAATTTTGAAGTGACGATGGAGATGTTGCTTCTTACGATGAAGGAGAATGGAAAGATATGGTAGAAGTAGTTGGGGTGCGGTTCCGCACTGCCGGGAAAGTATATTTTTTTGATCCAAAGAAGTTTGATATAAAGCAGGGAGATCATGTGATTGTGGAAACTGCCCGCGGTGTGGAATACGGCAGGGTCGTAACGGACAAGAAGAAAGTGGACAAGGAAGCCGTCTCTGACGAGTTAAAACCGGTTCTGAGGATCGCAACCAGGGAAGATAAAGATGCAGCACTGGAAAATTTCAAGAAAGAGAAGGAAGCTTTCTCCATCTGTTCACAGAAGATCCGGGAACATAAACTGGAGATGAAACTGGTAGCTACCGAGTATACGTTTGACAACAATAAAGTCCTGTTTTACTTTACCGCAGACGGGCGTGTGGATTTCCGTGAATTGGTGAAAGACCTGGCATCAATCTTCAGAACAAGAATTGAACTGCGCCAGATCGGTGTGAGAGATGAGGCAAAGATGCTCGGCGGGATTGGAATCTGCGGACGGGCACTGTGCTGCAGTTCTTATCTGTCGGAATTCATCCCGGTCTCCATCAAGATGGCAAAGGAACAGAGTCTGTCTCTAAATCCTACCAAGATTTCCGGGGTCTGCGGACGCCTGATGTGCTGTCTGAAAAATGAACAGGAAACATACGAATACCTGAACAAGAAACTGCCGAGCATCGGAGACGCAGTGAAAACAGCGGACGGACGGACCGGCGAAGTGCAGCGGGTCAATATTCTCAGACAGAATGTGAAGCTGATCGTAGAAGATGACAACGGTGATAAGGAAATTGTGGAGTACAGGCTGGATGATTTGAACTATCATCCGAAAAACGGGAGAAAAAGACGGGGAAAGGGCAGTCAAAAGAATCATGAGAATTAAACCTGGAGACGGAGAGCGCTTGGATGATCTGGGTATAAAGGGATATCAGATCATCCAGAAAAAAGACGGCTTTTGTTTTGGTATGGACGCGGTTTTGCTGTCCTCTTTTGTAAAAGTGAAGAAAAACGGAAATGTGCTGGACCTTGGTACAGGAACGGGGATTCTTCCGATCCTCATGGAAGCAAAGACACCCGGGAGACATTTTACCGGGCTGGAAATCCAGAGTGAGATGGCCGAGATGGCAGCAAGAAGTGCTGCATTAAACGGGCTGGAAGAAAAGATAGAGATCGTAGAAGGCGATATTACAAAGGCTTCTGCGATTTTTTCACATGACAGCTTTGACGTCATTACTTCAAATCCGCCTTATATGGTGGATGATCATGGCTTCAAGAATCCAAATGATGCAAAGGCCATCGCAAGGCATGAGATCCTGTGCAGATTCCGGGATATTTCCGGTGCTGCCAGAGTCCTTTTAAAACACAGCGGAAGCCTGTTTTTGGTTCACAGAAGCTACCGTCTTTCTGAGATCCTTAACTGTTTGATCAATGACGGCCTGGAGCCCAAAAGAATCCGGTTTGTCTATCCTTACAGGGAAAAAGAATCCAATATTTTTTTGCTGGAAGCAGTAAAAGGAGGGAAGTCCAGGATGAAGGTCGAACCGCCTTTGATCATCTATGAAAAGCCTGGGCAGTATACCGAAGAAATTTATAAAATTTATGGATGGAAACCTGAGGAGGTTTAAATGGCAGGGAAATTATATTTATGCGCAACTCCCATCGGCAATCTGGAGGACATTACATTCCGGACACTGGAAACGTTAAAGGCCGTAGATTTGATCGCTGCGGAAGACACACGGCACAGCATTAAGCTTTTAAATCACTTTGATATTAAGACAAAGATGACGAGCTATCACGAGTACAACCGCGTGGAAAAAGCCCGTTATCTTGTAAAGCTTCTGGAGGATGGTAAAAACATTGCACTGATTACGGATGCGGGCACTCCGGGCATTTCAGATCCGGGAGAAGAACTGGTGAGACAGTGTCATGAAAACGGCATTCAGGTAACGTCCCTGCCGGGTGCATGTGCCCTGATCAATGGGCTGGTTATTTCAGGACAGCCGACCAGGAGATTCTGTTTTGAAGCATTTCTGCCGCCAGATAAAAAAGAACGCGCCATGATCTTAGAACAGCTGAAGGACGAAACACGGACGATCATTTTGTATGAGGCTCCTCACAGGCTTTTAAAGACTTTGGAGGAACTTTACAGCACAATGGGGAACAGGAAAATGACAGTCTGCAGGGAACTGACAAAGAAACATGAGACGGTGTTTGTCTCTGAGATGAGAGAGGTGATCTCCTATTATACCGAACATCCGGCAAAGGGTGAGTGTGTTCTGATCATTCATGGGAAAACATTAGAGGAACTGAAAAAGGAAAGCCAGGAGCAGTTTCAGGAACTTGATCTGATGGAGCATATGCAACGCTATTTAGGGAAAGGCCTCTCACAAAAAGAGGCAATGAAGTTGGTGGCCAAAGACCGCGGAGTAGGCAAAAGAGACATCTATCAGGAACTTCTCCGGTATAAAGAATAAAAAACATCAAAAAAGGACATATCATTCAGCATATGTCCTTTTATTATATCCCACTGCTTTATTCTGCAACATTTAAACCAGCAAGTTTCGCCAGTTCAATGATAGAACTCTTTGAAACTTTCTTGCCTTTGTACTCAACGAGATCATCCATTTCGCCAGTAAAGATGTCCGCTGGATTGTACTTCTTCAATATGATCGTATCTTCGTCAACGAAGATTTCAAGGGGATCCCTCTCATTCACATCCAGATTACGTCTTAACTCAATTGGTAAAGTAATACGTCCCAGCTCATCAAGCTTCCTTACAATACCTGTACTCTTCATATTCGCTTCCCTCCTTGCAAATTAGTAAACTACTATACCTAACAATATCATACCTCAGAAAGCTTGTCAAATCCGGGCTTTGAAGCATATTCTTGTGAAGGAGAGAATAGGATACATTAAGGACGAAAAAGGAGTTTCACTTTGATCAATTATATATGGAGTATCTTAATTTTAACAGGTATATTAATAGGAAGTATTAACGGCAATCTGAATGCCGTATCAGATACGATTTTGGACTCTTCTAAGGAAGCTGTACAGCTCTGTATCCTGATGTTTGGGGTAGTAGGGGTATGGTCCGGGATTATGAATGTAGCGGTCTCTTTAGGCCTTGTAAAAAAGCTTGAGAGACTCATAGCGCCATTTTTGAAGTTCCTGTTTCCGAGATTAAGGGATAAGGAAGCAAAGGAATATATCAGCACGAATATTGTAGCCAATCTCCTGGGGCTTGGATGGGCCGCAACACCATCAGGGATCAAGGCAATGAAGGCCCTGGACAGGATCAATCCGCACAAGGGTGTCGCCACCAGGGAAATGTGCATGTTTTTGATCCTCAATATTTCTTCTTTACAGCTGATCCCTGTCAATATCATCGTATTCCGAAGTCAGTACGGAAGCGTGAATCCGACAGCGGTTGTGGCGCCGGCAATTATTGCGACTTTCTGTTCCACCATCGTAGGGATTCTTTTTGCAAAGATCATTGAGAAATTTCAGAAAAGCATTTGATTTTTAGAGACAATTTGTATTATAATGAAAATATAGTTTAGCTAGAACCAAATAAATAGGCAAAACTGCCGAAAGGCAGTGACGCAAAGCTAAAGGGGCTATATCGTATGAGGAGTACGATCGTGCCAGCCAGCTGCCTCATAAATTATTATTTATGTGTAGATTGAGAATCCGTCGGATACTCAGTCTTTTTTGTTTCATAGGAAAGTTCTACGACCTTCCCTATGAAATAAAAACGCTCCGCGGGTTGTGCACAGATGCGTAAGGAAATTATTTGCCTGCGGCAAATTGCATCTGGCACCCAAAGTTGTCAAGCCCCTCAAAGAGAGTGAGGGGTTGGGGTGTTGAAGTGGGCTTGCCCACTTTGTTCTTTCAAATTCAAATAATAAATGGGGGTATTAAAAATGAGCAAAAAGGTAAGAAAAAGTCTTGCAGTCCTTGCGGCTTTTGTGCTGATGATATCATTTATCACAGGAAACGATGCGTTCACCAATGTCTATGCACAGGAAGCAGGAACAGAGACTGCATCAGAACAGATTACTTCTACAACAGAGCAAAAGACCGTTACAGAGAGCAATACAGAAAAAAACAGCCGTGAAGTCCGTAAAACAGGCATCAGAGCCTGCAGTGACAAACGGTGATTTCTCCAAATACTTAACTAAATTTGCATTTACAGACCATTTAGGAAATGCGTTCACAGAATCTCATCCTGTCACCAAAGACAGCAATGTGATCATCAGATATGAGTTTAAGATTCCGAACGTGTTCCATTTAGATGGTCTTAGCGGCGTTGCGTAGAAGTTGAATAATCAACAGGCAGGCGCTGTGGAGGAAGTTCCGAACTGGACAGTAAATAACAACGCAACCATCACAATAAAATTTCCGAAAACTTTGACACAGTCTAATATTGAAGGATTTGGACAGGAGTATCGGACCGACTATGAGCCGGAAGTGACAAAGAAAAATCCCGGAGTTACAAAAAAAGGAGCCCTGAACAGAGAAGACCAGACCATCACATGGACGGTCAACGCCACACCGGATAAGGGAGACAACAATCTGGAAGGATACATTCTGACAGATACATTTGACAAGAAACAAGTCTTTGTAAAAGGCTCTATGGAGTTAGACGGAACAAAGACTGCTGACCCTGAACTCACTGACAATGGATGGAACTATAAGTTCGGAAAGATCAGCAATGGTTCCCACACGATTACTTATAAAACAAAGCTTACAGATGAATTTTTTGAAACCGATTATTAATCCAGCTATGCTAAAGATATGTCTGCCAGTGCAGCCAATGCTGTGACAATTAAGACAGGGGACGGCAAAGGCGAAGCTTCGGCAAATGCTTCTGTACAGGCAGGGAACTTCCTGTCACAGTGACAGATAAGCTTCCGCAAGGAACCTCTCTGATGGAAGCAGAAGGACAGCTGACCGTAAAATACGGCGGAAAAACGGCGGTGAACCTTAAGAAGGCGGCTAGCAGCACACCTGATGTAAATGAATACACATATGATGAAACAACAAGAGAATTTAAAGTAACGCTTGATCCAAAGTTCAACAGTGATTTTGTATATGTAAATTATAAGATCTGGCTGGATACTCAGGCGGCTGTAAAACAAGGAAGTGTAAGAAATACGGCAGTCATGACGGTTGGAAATCACGTAAGCATTTCCGATTATGAGGATTCAAGCTGGGGAATTGGATATCAGGAAGGAAAGCTGGGACTTTCAAAGTCAGGAGCTTTTGCAAGAGTTGGGGATGATAATACCATAAAATGGACAGTCACTGTCAATAACAATCCAACCAAAACAGTGAATGGAGACATTCAATTTAAAGATGTGCTTCCGGAAGGCCACAGACTCGTAGAGGGAAGCCTCAAATACGGAAAGACAGTTCTTGGAACAGAGAAGAGCGCAGAACAGCCTTACTGTGAGGTAAGCGGTAACAATATTATTATTTATTTTCCGGAACAGATGCTTCCGACCGATCAGAATGATCTGACCCTGAGTACCGTTACTGATGAGACAAAGGTTGAGACAAAACCCGAAAAGGTAAGTGCAGTTAATGAAGTCAGCGTACGGGCAGACGAGTTTAAAACGGAGCTGACAGCGAAAGCTGCAGTAAATGTAAACTATACGCCGGACGTAGAAAAGACCACTTCTTATAAAAAAGGAAATTATGTAGAGTGGACCGTAAACGTCAACAAAAACCATGCGGTAATTACAAAACAGAAGGCTGAGATCACAGACCAGCTTCAGTCGGGACTGACTTACAGAGAGGGATCTGTAAAGCTGATTGATGTGACGGCAAACAATAAACTGATTTCCGGAATGGAGACAGATTATGATGATGTTTCAGGCAAGATCGTGTTTACATTCCCGGACGGATTGGATTTAACTCATCAGTTTGAAGTAGTCTTTATCACAGACGTTACATCTGCCACAGGAAATATTAAAAACACAGTTACCTTTGATGCGAGTGCCAAAGAGACCAAGGCAACCAGCGGCAGTGTTCCATTGATCTTAAGCAGAATGAACAGCGGCCTGACAGGTGACAACATTCGTTTTATCTTAAATAAAACAGATGCAGAAGATAATGCTCCGCTGGAAAATGTAGAATTCCAGCTTTATGACCATAACAGAAATGAAGTTGGAAGTGTTTTAAAAACGGATAAAAAGGGACGAATTGCGTTTGATGCCGGGCTGAAATACGGCAACACCTATTATCGATGATTATGTACTGGACGCGGCGGAACACAAATTAGTGATCGGAGAGAAAGAGTCTGACGTAGTTCAGGTTCCGTTCTCCTTAAAAAGGCGAGCAGTGAAGATGCTCAGGCTCTTGAAGGAGCAGAATTCAGCCTTTACAAAGCAGACGGAGAATTAGTGGCTCAGGGGCTTAAGACCGATGCACAGGGGCAGATCAGATTTGATTATCTGAGGCTTGGAACCTATTATTTCCAGGAAACTAAAGTGCCGGAAGGCTACAATCTGGATGCAGCCACAAAGAAAGCGCTGGCGGGAGCTGAGCTTCAGATCATTAAGATTCAGGAAGACGGATCAGAATTAATCGTTGAGGAGTGGACATCAAAAGAAGAGGCACACGTGGTCACAGGAAAGCTTGTACCTGGAGAAGAATATGTTCTAAGGGAGACAGAAGCCCCGTTTGGCTATGAACTTGCAGAAGATGTGAAGCTTCCAGTAAATCAGTGACAGAATCAAGGGTTTCCAGAACCGGAGACAGTTCACATACAGCTGTTTACGCTATAGTGGCTGTGTGCGCGGCAGGTGCCGTTCTGCTGCTTCTCAGGAAAAAACATAGGAAGTAAATAAGAATAATCTAAGGATACCAGTGAAGCACGATTTGTGTCTGGTATCCTTTTCTGTATCATAATGAGTTCTTTCAATATTACTTGTTTTTGGTATATAGGACGAGGATGCATATATATATTATAATATAAAGTAATAAGGCGGGTGTGACTGTGATTGTTTCGCTGTCCGGCATTATTATCCCTTTAATTTTATTCATTATACTCTTGTATGGAATGATCTCAAAAAAGGAAATGTATCAGCCGTTTCTGGAAGGAGTCCAGGATGGATTTAAGGTAGTCATGGAAATTGCCCCTACCCTGATCGCACTGTTTTTAGCTGTGCAGATTTTCAGGACGTCCGGAGCGCTGGATCTTCTTGTATCTGTATTGAGTCCGGTGGGACAGCTTTTAAAGATTCCTAAGGACGTGCTTCCGGTGATCTTTGCAAAGCTGTTTTCCTCATCGGCAGCTACGGGGTTCCTTTTGGATATTTTTAAGAACTTTGGCCCTGACTCAGCTCAGGGTGTCATGTCATCAATTATTTTAAGTTCCACCGAGACATGTTTTTATACAATGTCTATCTATTTCTCGGCCGTACATATCAAAAAGACCAGATACACCCTGGCAGGTGCCCTTCTGGCAACCTTCGCAGGGGTAATGGCGAGTGTATTTCTCACCGGGATGCATTAAAAAACGGGAGCTGGAAATCATTCCAGCTCCCGTTTTTTAATTGTTTTTCGTCTCATAGTAATCCCGGAAGTATTCCATGATCCGTATCAGAAGGCATTCTTCATCTTCGTCTAAACGGGAAAGTACATCTTCCAGCATCGCACGGTGAAACTGCCTGTGATGGTCATAGGCTTCCTTCCCTTTGTCAGAAAGCGATATATAGACGATTCTGCGGTCCTGCTCCCCGCGCCTGCGTATCACATAGCCTTTTTTCAAAAGGCTGTTTATGGCGATGGTCAGTGTTCCTACCGTGATGTTCAGGGCTTTTGCGATGGAAGACATATTCTTCGGACTGCCGGTTCCGATCGCGTCGATTATATGCAGTTCTTTGTTGGAAATGTCCTTGAACTCCTCTGTGATGACCGCTTTTTCCTCCTGGTAAGATATTTCATGGAAAAGGTTTACCACAATGTCGTTCAGCTGCTCTTTGGTCACGGTAAGAATTCACCTCACTTTTATTTTACATGGTTGTGCGCTTCGCTGATCACTTTAGCCAGAGCTTCTTTTGCCTCAGTAGGAAGGGCATTGTATCCTCCGTCTTCTGTATCTTTCTCAAAGATGAAATTCAGGCGTTCCGTCATTCTTGCTTTCAGTGTATTGACATAGGTCTCATCATCGAAATCAGGGACATATCCTTCAACTTCGATCGTTTCCATGTTGCTGAACGGTCCCCAGGGCTTTAACTGGGCGTTGCCCTCCACAACCTGTTCCAATACAGACAATGTAACACCAGGAGTGATATCCTTGCCCATAAAGTCGCCGGTATTTAAGATATAACATTCTACATGGCGGTCCTTTACAAGAGAACGGAACTTGTTGTAATCATCCACAAGAGGATAAGTACGGAACGGGTTTGCATATGGTTCTACGACCAGACGGTTCGGGTCTACTCCAGGTGCCAGGCGTTCTGCGTTGGTACGCTTTGTGGCAAGGGTGGCACCCATGACTGCAGCCAAATGTGAACCGTTGACTTTGATGATCGGCGGAATGGTAGGATCTTTCATAATCCAGAAAATACCGTTAACCGGAGATTCAATCTTGTCTACACGGTTTGGTGACCAGAGTTTAGACTTGATTGCCCGGCCGTTGCCGTTTCGGATGTCTTCAGTGACAAGGACAACATTGCCCTTGTCATCTCTCGTTGCAGAACAGTTCTGTGCCGTGAGGAGATACCTGTTGTCTTCGCACCCGGTGGGGTAGTCGGAGGTCTTGTCAAAATAAGTAGGCTCCATGGCGATGGAAGAACCGGTTTCGGTGTTGATGATAAAGGCATCGTCGTGGAGGACGGTGATATCGTATTTATTATTGTGTACGGCGTGGGTCAGTGTTGATTTTCCTGATCCGGACAGACCAAAGAAAGATGCAACATAGCTGTGGTTCGGACTTAAACGGTATTCCTTCTGTCCGCCGTGGCAGGAAGCATAGCCATTTCTGTTGGCAATCGCCCAGGCGATGGTAAGAGTACCTTTTTTATGTTCTCCAAAATAACGCATTCCAAGCAAAGCTGCGCAGTTGGTCTGGGTGTTGAAGTAAGTAAGTCCGAGCGGATGTTCCGGGTGGCTCCACTGAGGATCGGAGAAAATATAAATATCAGACTCGCTGCCGATGGCACGGGACCTTTTATACATCTTGTTATATTCATCAGACTCATACTGGAAATTAAGCATCCAGGAGTACAGGATATTTTCCTCTCCCTCCGGAATCAGAAGGTGTGCCTTAACCATAAATTCCGGGTCTAAGCCGATGTAGACTTCTGCGTGGTACATGGTCTTTTTGCGTGTATCGTAGATCGCGTCCATCACTTTTAAGTCCAGATCGTTGGTATCCACGTTCGGACTTCCCGCGATCCTTCTGGCTGCCGCACAGCGTCCGGTGACGGAGCCGTCATTGAACAGCAAAACTTTTGTGTCTTTTTTCAGGCCGAACTCTTCTCCTCGGTAGACCGGCATGTCGGTGACAATGGTTCCCGGAGAATTTTTAGCAAGCTCATATGCCTGCTTCAGGTTTACCACCTCAATGACGTTGTTGCCGTAAAATGCGGCCTCAATGATGGAACGGGTCTTTGAAAAACCCGGTTTTCCTTTTCCAATCTCGTCATGGGCGTAGCGTGCTTTTGTTGACATAATCTTTCCTCCTAAACTTATGTGTTTTGCAGGTACAAAGATCGTACCCGGATTTACAGGTTTTCGTCGATGCGCTGTCTGAGTATACGAAAGCTGTTAGGTCCGGCATCTAATATGATTTTATGAAAAACTTTTTCATCATAAGCATTTTCAGATTTCTCTTTATAATAATCTTTTAATTCCATGAACTCCAGATAACCGATATAGTAGCATAAATAATTGGCCGGATTCTGGATGACATAGCGGTAAAGGGCTTTCATGCTGGAGGTACTGATGGTTCCGTACTGCTGCATATATTTGACTGCCTCGTCAACACTCCAGCCTTCATAGTTGACGCCCATATCCACTCTGGCACTCAGAGCCATATTGTACAGATAATTGTCCGGCAAAAGCTTCTTTAAAGGCTCAAGTTCCTGTTTCATATCGAGGTAACTGTAAGAGTCCATCTCCACGTAGGTGGCCCAGCCTTCGTTGTATCCCGGATAATCCAGAATATAACGTATCGGATGTTCCTTTTTGCTGTGGAAATAAGTGGTCTGGTACAGATGCCCGGGATAGCCCTCATGAGCCAGCGTCGGGTACAGGGATTCCTGTCCGGTCTGTGCCTTGTTGACATAAATGACATTTTTCTTATAGTCATCGATGGCAGGAATCATGTAAAAAGCCGGGCTTGAGTTTTCTTCCAGAGAAGAATGGACATATTTGATGTCACACTCTACTTCGGCGGCAGCAGGATACTTATCTTTTATTTTCTGCTTCAGCTGTGACAGGATCTTCGATGGTTTTTTGCTTGAATATTTATTCAGATCTAAATCTAAAAAAGCATGGTAGATGGAGGGATCTTCTTTTATGATCTCTGTCATCTCTGTCTGAAGGTAAAGAAGGTGTGCTTCGGTGGCCTTGATCATCTGAGGCACGGTCTTGTCAGAGCCGGTTTTATAGGAGGCGAGAGCAGAATAATAGGACTTCCCATTTTTGAAATGGGCATAGCCCTGCTTGTTCTTTCCGTTTCCTTTCAGGTTCTTCAAATCACTGTACAGATTCTCATAGGCCGGAATCACTTCTTCTAAGATCAGGCGGCGGTTTTCCTTCCGGTAATTTCTCTTCTGGTTGGTGCTGAGGTCTGAAACCGAATCAATATTTGTGTTGAACACTTCGATCATATAATTGTGGTCGGTGGCCCTTGTAAAATCATTGATTTGTTTTAAGACGGCATCGGCATCCGCATCTGACATGAAATATCCCCGTTTGACCTGTTCCTTTTCGTAGCGGATGACCGTGTCGAAATAGGAACCGACTTTGGAGAGCAGAGAAAGGTAGGTTTCTACATCTTCCCTGGTTCTTAAAGGGTATTCGCACAAAGTCACGGGAAGCTGGGCCTGGGAGCCGAGAGTAGGGCTTAAAACCGTCTGAAGATAGGGGTAAGGTGCCAGTTTCTGCTGGCGCTTAAAGTAATCCATGAGATAATCATAAGACTGCTTCTGACTCTTGGAGAGTTTTTTGTAGTTGAAACTCTCAAGCCTTTTTAACTCCTTCTTACATTGGGCTTCTGCCTGGTCAAGGTCTTTTAAGTCGATGTTGCCCAGATCGGCCTTTTTGGCTTTGATGCCGTAGTGTTCCGGATGTGCAAGGGTATAATGCAGATTGACCGTATTGGAATTGACGTGTTCCTTGAAAAGCTGGTTCAAATAGGAGTCAAACTTCTGCCGGTCCGATGCTTTGTCTTTGGTGGATTCTGATTCTTTCGCTGTGGAGGGATTCCCGGTGTCCGATCCTTTGGAACAGCCAGTGAATGCCACCATGACAGCCATGGTAAATGCAAGAAACTTACGATATGTATATTTATGCATAAGAATCCTTTCTGAATAGAATCTCTTAGATACTATTATACTATTTTTTAAAGGAAAAAAATAGACTATCTTTGCAAGATGTACTATAATAAAACACAGTATAATGCGAAAATGGAGGAGAAACATGAGCAAGGAACCATATTATATAACAACTGCGATTACTTATACATCTGGCAAGCCTCACATCGGGAATACTTATGAGATTATCTTGGCAGACAGTATTGCCAGATATAAAAGAATGGAAGGCTATGATGTATTTTTTCAGACCGGAACCGACGAGCACGGACAGAAGGTAGAATTAAAAGCCGCTGAGAAGGGTGTGACGCCGAAAGAGTTTGTGGACGACGTGGCAGGGGAGATCAAACGGATCTGGGATCTGATGAATACTTCTTACGATAAGTTTATCCGCACAACGGACGCGGACCACGAAGCTCAGGTACAGAAGATTTTTAAAAAGCTCTATGAACAGGGAGATATTTACAAGGGACACTATGAGGGACTTTACTGTACCCCGTGCGAATCCTTCTTTACAGAAAGCCAGCTGGTGGACGGTAAATGTCCCGACTGCGGACGGGAAGTACAGCCGGCCAAGGAAGAGGCGTATTTCCTGAAACTGAGCAAATATGCGGACAGGCTCATTGACTATATCAACGCTCATCCGGAATTTATCCAGCCGGAGTCCAGAAAAAATGAGATGATGAACAATTTCCTGCTTCCGGGACTTCAGGACCTGTGCGTGTCCAGGACTTCTTTTAAGTGGGGAATCCCGGTAGATTTTGATGAAGGACATGTAGTATATGTATGGCTGGACGCCCTGACCAACTATATAACAGGGATTGGATACGATTGTGACGGAAACAGCACAGATCAGTTTAAAAAGCTCTGGCCTGCTGATCTTCATCTGATCGGAAAAGATATCATCCGGTTCCATACGATTTACTGGCCGATCATCCTGATGGCCCTTGACCTTCCGCTTCCGAAGCAGGTTTTTGGACACCCATGGCTTTTGCAGGGTGATGGAAAGATGAGTAAGTCCAAAGGAAATGTTTTGTATGCAGATGATCTGGCCGAGATGTTCAGTGTGGACGCAGTGCGTTACTTTGTCCTCCACGAGATGCCGTTTGAACACGACGGTGTGATCTCATGGGAGCTGATGGTTGAGCGTATGAACTCTGATCTTGCTAACACCTTAGGCAATCTTGTGAACCGCACCATTTCCATGTCTAACAAATACTTTGACGGAGTCGTGGAAGATAAGGGTGTTGTGGATGAGTTTGACGACCAGCTGAAAGCAGTGGTTACCGGTGCCAGAGATAAGGTCCAGAAAAAGATGGACGTGCTCAAGGTGGCAGATGCCATGACAGAGATTTTTAATGTATTCAAGCGCTGTAATAAGTATATTGATGAAACCATGCCGTGGGTGCTGGCAAAGGACGAGGCAAAGAAAGATCGTCTCGCCACGGTATTATATAACCTGGTGGAAGGTATCTTAACCGGAGCGGCCCTGCTGGAGCCATATATGCCTGAGACTGTGGAGAAGATCTTAAAACAGCTGAATGCAGAACCCAGAAGGTTTGAGGATCTGACTACATTTGGTCATTATAAGAGCGGTACGAAAGTGACAGAAAAGCCTGAGATCCTTTTTGCGCGGCTTGATGAAGAAGAGGTGCTCAAACAGGCGGAAGAGCTGATGAATAAGCAGGCACAGGCGGCAGCAGGTCCTGTGATCGACATAGAGCCAAAAGAGGAGATCACCTTTGACGAATTTGGTAAGATGCAGTTCCAGGTAGGTGAGATCATTGCCTGCGAGGAAGTCAAAAAGTCCAAGAAGCTGCTTTGCTCCCAGGTGCGTGTGGGAAGCGAAGTGAAGCAGATCGTTTCTGGGATCAAGGCCTATTATAAGCCGGAAGAGATGGTCGGCAAAAAAGTCATGGTCTTAGTAAACTTAAAGCCAGCTAAGCTTGCAGGAGTGCTTTCTGAGGGAATGCTGCTCTGTGCAGAAAATGAAAAAGGGGAACTGGCTTTGGTTGTGCCTGAAAAAGATATGCCGGCAGGGGCGGAGATCTGCTAGAAATATTGGGAAAAGGACCTTATGTATATGTGATCCTAAAAAGTTAGAATTTATAGCGAAGTGGTTATTTACTGCTTCGCTATTTCTTTATGCCATTTGGCTAGCAGGTATTTTACAGGACTTAACCAATAAAGACTCTTCTTGATTCTTTTGTATTATTAAATTTTTAATATATCTTCTCAATTACTTTTTTCAATTCTGCATTACGGAAATCTACATACCCACAGTCCATGTTAAAATTATTATTTTCTGAGATTTTCAATTATTGAAGTATCATTACAGTTTTTGTCCCTTCGAATACTTTTAAATATTAGATTTATTTTCAGTATATTTCTATAGTTTTCGTTTTCATATTTGAGAATTTTGTAACTAGACAGTGTATTTCATTGTATCAACAGTTCTCTATAAATACTGTTTCAGAAACTCTTATAATTAGATTCTTCCAATTATAATCTACTGGTTGTTTTAATTATTAAGAGTTTATTTTCCTATTGGTCTCAGAAGTATCAGGTCTAGAAATTTAGAAACCAATGATCTATTTAGAAATGGATGGATAATTTTTGATTCCAATGGATAAAGCTTATCTATGTTCATCGAGCTTATTCAACAACGTGAAAAATAACTATAGTATTTTCTTATCGAATAACTAAAACTCTTTCAAAATGTTTAAACAAAATTTTTGTGTTTAGAATTTTATGAAAGCATACTAGATTGGAAATAAATGATTAAAGGGGAAATTTATAAAATTGTAATAATGCCAAATAATAATTTGGTTTGGTTTTAATTATAAAATAAAACATAAAGTATATGAAAAAGAAAAAAATGACAAAAATTATAAAAAATATTATAATTAAAGTAAAAAAATAAAATTATAAGATTTATGTAGAATATTGCATGAATTATATGTATTTTATATTAAATTTATAAATAGAAACATATTTTGTAGTATTAACAAAAAATAGATGGTCTATATTTTAGTCCATTGAATGAATGGAGTGAAAATAATGAGTAGTAAAATAAAATATGGTTTTTTAGGAATGATCATTAGTGGAAGCGTATTATCTTTAGAATTATATGGCTTAGATTTTTTGTTTTCTATTAAACTTTTATCTCAAGGAGAAGTCTCTGTAACATCAGTGGTAGATTTAATAACACTTTTTCCTGTTAATGTTGCATTTGTAATAAGTGTTGCTATTTTTTTAACCTCTTTGTTAATTTTAATAAGTGGATTAAAAAAACAAAAAAATTAATTTGTGTAATTTAATCTAACGTAAATTTTGATATAATGAGTTAGTATTATTATACAGAATCGGGAAGAGAGAAAAGCCAAATATGATAATTAAGTTTACAGAAGATTTAGAGAATCAGCTTACAGAAGCCGAACGGCAGGTGATAGAGTATATCAATCAACATGAAGATCAGTTTTTAAAGCTGACGATCACTGAACTCGCCGAAAAGAGTTTCACCTCTCCTCCGACTGTCTCAAGGGCTGTCAGGAAGTGTGGTTATAACGGTCTCTCGGAGCTGCGCTATAAACTTTCTGCAAAGATAGAAGATATGGTGGAGGGAGAGATTGTCAACGAAATTTTTCAGAAGTCTGTCACAGAGTGCATGAAAACCATCGAAATACTGAAAGCGGAGACGATCCTCAAGGTAGTACGTTTTATTAAGACGGCGCGGAAGATTTATATCATTGCAAGAGGTTCTACCGCATGGATTGCCAAAGATGTGGAACTGCAGCTTCAGCTGCTTGGGTATAATGCATATATGCTGTCAGATTCAGAGGTTATGAAAAAGTCGGATAAACTGTTCAGGCAGGGTGACCTGATCATTATTTTTTCTATAAAGAACAGTACGCCGGAGCTGCTGTTGACTGCCCAGAATGCGAAGAAGGTAGGTGCAAATGTGGTGACCTGCTGCTGCCTGCCAAAGACAGATTTAGAAGATTATTCAGACTTGTCTGTCCTGGGATATAACCAGAGAAACAAGACCATCGAGGACTTTGATATCGTATCCAGGCTTCCATTGCAGATCATTGCAAGAACGCTGATTGATTACTTGAATCTTTGAGGATGGACTAAAATGACTGTTGACAATAATTACTAAAAAGGGTATCATAAAAGCAGTAAGAAAATAGAAGTATGTCCACTGTGACAGAAAAACCCCCGGAGAGGACTGGTCTCCGGGGGTTTTTATTAACTGTCTTTTCTTCTATGATCCAGCCATTTATGGATGTAGTAATTCACTATAGATGATATGACTGACATAAGAAAACGAAGTATGTATTCCACTGTGCCACCTCCTTTCAGCTGGAAAGAATCGACAGCAATTTCATTATATATTTTATTTTTTGATATGTATATATAAATTGTAAAAAAAGTAAATAAATAGATAATAAAAAAGAGTGTGAAAAGGGAAATACTGGGTTTCCACACTCTTTTTTTATGCAAAAACATTCATTTCTCCTATATTTCAACTGATATACATCAGCAGAGCCAGCCTTAACAAGAAAACATTTTCAGTCCTGCCCTGTTATGATGGATTTATAAAAGAAAAGGAGGAACGGCAATGGTTGGAATTTTGATTGCAGCCCATGGAGGATTTGCAGAAGGACTGTTAAGCGCGGTGGAACTGATCGCTGGAGAACAAAACCAGGTTAAGACCATCGGACTGTATCACGGTGACGGAATAGATGAGCTTGAGCAAAAAATCAGGACGGCAGTAAAAGAGCTGGAGGATGGGGACGGAGTGCTGGGATTTGTGGATATCTTAGGCGGGAGTCCATCCAATATGGTGATGAAATGCATGGCGGACACAAAGAATCTTAAAGCGATCGCAGGAGTCAGCATGGGAATGGTGGTACAGGCTGTGATGATGAGAGATCAATGCGGCTTAGATGAGCTGGCTGACCTATGTGAGGAAGCAGGAAATCAGCCGGTGGTTCTTTTGCACAAGCAGTATGAGGAAATGCTGGATGACATAGAAATGGATGAAATTTAGGAGGAATAGAAATGCAGGGAGTTGTATTGACAAGGATTGATGACAGGCTGATCCACGGACAGGTGATGACATCGTGGCTGAACTTTACAAGTGCCAACAAAATTATGGTGATTGATGACCAAACAGCGGCTGATCCGTTCATGAAGACCGTATTAAAAAATGCTGTTCCCGGAAATGTAGGTCTTGGAGTATTTACAGTACAGAAGGCAGTGGCAAGGCTTAAAAAAGGATTTAAGCCTGATGATAAAGTTATTATTCTGGTCAAGTATCCTAAAACAGTTTTAATGTTAATCAAGCGGGGAATCCAGTTTGGACACTTAAATATCGGCGGTATGGGAGCAGGCAGCGGGCGGGAGAAATTTTATAAAAACATTTCAGCCTCAGAAGAAGAACGGGAGATTCTAAAGAAGATTGTTGACAGCGGGTGCCGTACAGAAATCCAGATTATAGCGGAAGATGCAAAAGTTGATGTAGCAAAGTTATTATGACATTTTCTGTGTTGAAAAAAGAGGTAAGACTCTCGTAAATATTAAGAAAAAGAAAGGTGGAAAAATTATGAGTATTTCAGTTGTTCAGGCGGTTCTCATCGGAATCGTGTATTACCTTGGAATCAATGGAACACCGTGGCTGACTTGTCTGGGAAGCACAATCATTCAAAAGCCGCTGGTATCTGGTGTCATAGTGGGATTTATTCTCGGAGATCCGGTTCAGGGTGCCATCATAGGCGCGGCAATACAGCTTCCATTCATCGCTTATATTTCAGCAGGAGGGGCACCTCCCACTGATCCCGGTCTGGCAGGTACACTGGGAACGGCTCTGGCCATGGCAGCAGAAGTGAAACCGACAGCAGCTATCGCACTGGCAGTACCTATTGGTCTTTTGGGAACAATCATCTGGGTCATCCATATGACGGTAGATGTATTCTTTGTACATATGATCGACAAAGCGGCAGAAGAAGGGAATATGAAGAAGGCTAAATTTCTGCATATTGTACCGCCTCAAGTTTTTGCTTTTGTTATCGGATGTATACCGGTAGCCCTGGGCTGTTACTTTGGGTCTGAGATGGTTACAAACATTATCAACGCGCTGAGCGGGCGGCCACTTCAAGCATTGGAAGTCATTGGAGGGCTGCTACCGGCCATCGGTATCGCCATGAATCTGAGAGCAATCAGCAAACCGGGAATTCTGTTATGGTATGTGCTTGGATTTATCATTGCCGTTTATTTGAATCTGGATACTATGCCGATTGCCATCATCGCAGGTATCGTTGCTTATATTTATACCGGAGTAGTAGCTCTGGCAGAGGAAAAGCAGACGGCAGCAGCAACAGCAGGCGGTTTCGGCAATGATCTTGATGACGATTTCGAATAAAGGAGGGGAATAAAAATGGCAGAAGATAAGAAAATCCACTTAAGTAAAAAAGACGTGCTGAAGGCATTCTGGAAATGGACCTTTTTTTCACACGCAAATTATAACTATGAACGTCTCCAGGCCAGTGGAGTTCTTCAGTCTATGTCCCATCTTCCGGAAAAATTATATCCTGGCAATAAGGAAGAACAGCAGAAGTTTATGGAACGCCATATGTCATTTTATAATACAGAGCCTCACTTTGGAGGAATTATTAATGGAATGGTCGTGGCAATGGAAGAAGAACGCGCCAACGGTGCAAATGTTACAGATGATGCGATTAACAGTGTAAAAACAGGTCTGATGGGACCCATGGCAGGAATAGGTGATACCCTGTGGCAGGGAACCCTGCAGCCGATACTTTTGGCAGTAGGTATCAGTATTGCTTCAGGAGGAAATGTTATGGGAGCTTTTGCATTTGCAGCTTTAATGGCAGGCATCATGCTTCCCATCGCTTACTTTATGTATATGAGGGGATATAAGACAGGAAAAACCGGAGTTGAGGCAATCCTCGGCGGAGGTAAAATGAAACAGCTGATCTCAGCGGCATCCATTATGGGAGCTACGGTGCTTGGATCTTTGACAGCAAATTACGTAACTGCCGAATCCCATATGAACATTAAGGTTGGAGCTACCAAGCTGGCTCTTCAGGCAGATGTTCTGGATAAATTATTAAAAGGCATGATCCCTTTGGGAATCACATTGCTGACCTTATATTTATTAAAAAATAAAAAATTGAAATCTACCTATGTAATGCTGATTCTTGTTATCATTGGCGGGGTATTAGGGCTGGCAGGTATCTTAGGCTAAGACAGGAGGAATGATTGTGAGCAGCAAAATGAAAACAGCCGTATTTACGGATAAAAAGCAGGTGGAAATTGAAGAGTGCAAAAGGCCTTCGGCATCAGGAAATAAGGTCTTGATTAAAGTCGATGCAGCGGCAATCTGCACATGGGAGCAGAGGGTTTATACAGGAGTCAACAAAGTAGAGTTCCCTTTCATCGGAGGACATGAGATTGCAGGACATATTGAAGAGATGGGAGACGAAGTAAACCGGGACGAATGGAGCGTTGGGGATAAGGTGGTTGTAGGGGTAACACTTCCCTGCAGAAGCTGTTATTACTGTAAGACCGGAAATGAACAGAGCTGTGAGCATTTTGACCACAGTGCACATCTTCCGGGCCTTCCTTATAGAGGCATGGGCGGATTCAGTGAATATCTTCTGGTTTCTCCAAACTGTTTGTTTAAGTACAGTAACGTTACTCCGGAAGAAGCGTGTATCATTGAGCCTGTATCCTGCGTGGTGCACAGTGTAGAGACAGCACAGGTAAGACTCGGAGATACAGTGCTGGTTATTGGCTGCGGTATTATGGGACTGCTTCACACTGCTGTCTGTACAAAAAGAGGTGCGAAAGTCATTGTATCTGACGTAAATGAAGAAAGGCTTGAAATGGCTAAATCCCTTGGAGCAAAAGCCGTTATTAATCCGGCAAAGGATGACTTAGAACAGAAGGTGAAAGAACTGACTGGAGGCATCAAAGCCCAGGTAATCTTTGACACGACACCGATACCGGCAGTTGTAGAAGATACGTTTAAGTGTGTCAGCAATGCAGGGAAAATTGTGCTGTACAGTTCTATTCATCCGGCAGAACCGATTCCGTTTGATCCAAACTGGGTACATGGAAAATCTGTGCAGATTCTTGGAACAGCTAATTCCAACGACAGAGATTTCATGAGAGCGGCCCAGATGGTATCCGGGGGAGTTATTGACTTAAAACCGTTTATCAGTGGAGTCTATCCGGCAGAAAATATAAAAGATGCTCTGGAATCGTCAATAAAAGGGGATAAATTCCGAAATATTCTCACATTCTAATTATATATGAAAACACCTGATAGTTTTTCTCCACAGAAAAACAGATGTTGAAAAGGAGACAGCGATTGCCCTCGCTGTCTCTTTATTTTCATAGGAAAGTTCTACGACCTTCCCTATGAAATAAAAACGCTCCGCGGGTTGTGCACAGATGCGTAAGGAAATTATTTGCCTGCGGCAAATTGCATCTGGCACGCAAAGTTGTCAAGCCCCTCAAAGAGTGAGGGGTTGGGGCGTTGAAGTGGGCTTGCCCACTTTGTTCTTAATAACTGAAGTTAACCACTTAGCAGTATGGATTCATATTTTGAAAATATTGTTTAGCTGTTTCCAGAGAGATTTCCATGTCCAAAACGTAGGAGCCCCGCTGTTTTTTATTGTTTGTTTTATTTTTGAAGCTTACTGTTGAGAAAACTTTTTCTATTTCAGTTTCTTATAATTAATGTATCAAGATAATCAATAAAGGAGGCAGTTTATGAAACTATTATTGGATACAGCAAATGTAGCAGAAATTAAAGAAGCGGCAGGGTATTATCCTGTCTGTGGAGTGACAACGAATCCATCAATCATCTCCAGAGAAGAATCAGATTTTTTTGAGACTTTAAAAAAAATCAGAAGCATTATAGGAGAAGATCAGATGCTGCATGCTCAGGTAACGGCACATAAGGCAGAAGGTATGATAGAGGAAGCAAAGCGGATGAAGGATGAGCTGGGTAAAAATTTCTATGTGAAAATTCCAGCAACAAAAGAAGGAATAAAGGCGATTATGGAATTAAAATCCAGAGAATTTCAAGTGACAGCGACAGCGGTTGTGTCGGCTAAGCAGGGACTCATAGCGGCCATGGCAGGTGCAGACTTTGTTGCCCCTTATGTAAATAGGATTGATCATCATGGGGGAGATGGGATCAAAACGGCCGCAGATCTGACAAAGGTCTTCAGGGAACATCATCTATCTGCCAAAATATTGGCTGCATCTTTTAAAAATACGAAGCAGGTTTTTGATATTGCTTTGAGCGGGAGCTACAGTGCTACCGTATCTCTTCAGATTATGGAAGATATGTTAAAACATCCGCTCACGGATACAAGTCTGGAGACATTTGATTCTGACTGGAAGGCAGCCTATGGAGAAAAACACATTACAGATTTTTAGTAATTGAGAAGGAAGGAGAAAAAACATGAGACTGAAAGGGAAGACAGCCGCAGTTACTGGAGCGGGGAGCGGAATTGGAAAAGCATGCGCTTTAAGGCTGGCACAAGAGGGAGCTAATGTGCTGGCTATTGATCTGGACGGAGCATCAGCGGAGAAGACGGCAGAACAAATTCGGAAAGCAGGAGGCACGGCAGATGCGGCGCCGGCAGATATATCAGAGAAAGAAGCAGTCATGGCAGTAGCGGAGAAAGCGGAAAAATGTTTCAGGCCCTTGGATATCTGGGTCAACTGTGCGGGTATTTCCGTAATCCAGCCATTTTTGGCAGAAGACAGTGAACAGGTGTGGGATCAAACAATGAGGGTTAATTTAAAAGGTACATTTCTGTGCTGTCAGGCAGCGGTAAAAGGAATGCTGGGGCATGGAGGAAGTATTATTAATTTTTCTTCTCAGTCGGGAAAAAAGGGAACAAATCAATACGCGGCATACTGTGCAAGCAAATTTGGTATCCGGGGGCTTACTCAGTCGATAGCAACAGAGTTTGCAGAGGAAAATATACGGGTTAATTGTATCTGTCCCGGAGTTATCCTGACTCCTATGTGGGATAAACAGGTCAACGATTATGCTAAAAAGAAACATATAACACCGGAAGAAGTAATGCCGAGATTCAAGGAAAATATTCCCCTCGGAAGACTTTGTACTTACCAGGATGTTACCAATCTGGTCTTGTTTCTTGCATCGGAAGATTCTGAATATATGACCGGGCAGTCTTTAAATCTGACCGGAGGAGCATGTACCTATTAATAAGGAGGACAATCATAAAGTATCTGACATTATAGAGAAAGAGAGAAAAGTTTTGTAGCTTTTCTCTCTTTCTTGTTCCGGAAGCAGAATTGATGGTACTTAAATCTTTCCCATCAGCATAATGATTTGTAAATGCTGCGGTACATTCGAGTGAACTTCCATTTCAATATATTTGAAGGAAAAATATTTCTGCTAATCTATAGCGTTAATATATATTATCCTTAGTTCTCATCCGGCATACCGTAACGGTTAGCTCCCTGCACCCCTTGTTTTACAAATAGGATAATAAAATAAATTGCAACAATCAGGGCCAGAAGTCCGAATACAATGGTTGCAAGTCCAAACCCGCCGGAAGCAGCTTCCGCATTCATCAGCAAGGATGCGGTTGTCAAGGTTAAGCTGACCATAAATAAAATGATCGGTATATATGCAAGCAAAACCAACCAACCTGAACGGTCTACGTCATGCAGACGGCGTACATTCAATGACAGTCCGGGGATAAAAGTGATCAGTGACCACAGCGAGTTAACAGCGTTTGTATCTAACATCCTTGCAAGAAAACCGACAATGATTGATACAATAAGCTGTCCCAGGATAGCCCACCAGAAATTAGAACGGGATGTCCTTCCTTTAAAATCGAAATAGCGTTTCCAATACGCTTTATAAGCGTTTATCATAGTTAAATCCTCCTCTTTTTCTTTTGTGTAATAAATGATGAAATTTTCCTTTCCTGAAATATTATAGACATAAATCTCATTAATTTCAAGTTCTATTGGGACCGGCGGTATTCCAGAGGGCTAACACCATAATAACTTTTAAACTTCTTAGAAAAGTTTCCGCTGTACCGGTAGCCTGTTCTTTTTGCGATCTGACTGACAGAAAGATCTGTGGCAGAGAGAAGGCCAGCCGCCATTGCCATTCTCAGGCTGCTGGTATATTCCCCGATGGTCATATGATAATGCTTCACAAAACCAGCCTTCAGCTTTTGCTGGTTTAAAAACACCTTCTTGCTCAGTTCTTCAATGGTAGGAGGATGAACTGCCTGCTCCGTCAAAATATCGTGGGCCTTCTGAATGGCCTGTATATCTGAGGCCGTAAGCCTGAAGCTGCGTTTTTTTCCAATTTGTATCAACCCGAAATCAAGCTGGTGCTGAAACATATTATCCTTAGGCTTTTTGACTTCCTCTGTCAGAAGTGCAAGACATTCCAGGATCTTGCTCTCCAGAAAAAGAGGAGACAGACGGCCGGAGACAGACAGGCTGTTGAGCTGGTGGATAACGGAAATGACAGTATGGGGCAGATAGCGGTAAGTATGATTTTGTTTAAAGTCACTCAGGGAAAGGGAATCAGGGAAAGTCACGGAAACAATCTCGTCCAAAAAGGCTTTGTGGACGGTTATCTCTGTCCCGTGAAAATGCTGCCCCTGATGCCAGGCCTGTTTTCCTTTCAGATTTTTTTCTGCCACAAAAAAAGAAGAGGGAGTAAAGGATGATACCTGTTGATTTTTCAGCTGGAACTTTGTACTTCCCTTATATACGGTTCCAAACCTCAAAAGAGATTCCGGATTGTCAAACTGGATCTGAAAATCCTTAGGTATCGTATAATCTGCGATTCCAAGCTCATAATAACCAGGACGGGAATAAAATAAAAAATACCCGCTTTCCGGTGCAGATACATTTTGATATAAAGTACAGTGTCCATGGGAGGACGGCTGAAATGAAAGCTGGTTCAGCACTTCCTCCCGGAAAGCTTTACTGGAGGTTATGGTCATTTCATGGATTCCTTTCTGAGTTATTTTATTGAGTGTCAGATTTATTCAAATGGATGAATAAAATAAAAATCAATTGAAAAGCGGGTCGGGGTTAGGTACAATACGTTGCGAAGTCGTTAGGTAAAACTAACTAAGGATAGTATACAGGAAGAAAGGGTAAAAGTACAATGAGAACGCAAAAATTAAAGTTCATTACAGTCATTTTAGTTCTGGCAGCCCTGGCAGCATTGCTGGCGGGATGCTCAGGAAAAGAAGATCAGACAGATAAAAAAGAGGATTCAAAAACCATCACTGTGACAGATGCCAAAGGAAAGGTTAAAATACCTGCAGATCCAAAGAGAATCGTTGATATCAGCGGAAACAGTGATATCCTCTCTATCCTCGGTTATTCTGTAGTCGGAACCGCCAACTCAGATGCGTATGACTATACAAAGTTCCCATCCTATTTAGAAAAGAAGCTATCCGGGGCTGAGATCCTGGGCTACAGTATGCAGGACAAAATGGACGTTGAGAAGATTCTTGCGTTAAAGCCTGACCTGATTATTATTTCCTCAGTACAGGAAAAAATGTATCAGCAGCTTTCCAAAGCGGCTCCCACAGTTATGCTGAAGCTGGCTCAGACAGACTGGAAAGAAGATGTGCTCAAGGTAGCCGATATCATGCAGAAAAAAGAGAAAGCCGAAGCATGGCTTGCAGACTATAAGAAAAAGGCCCGTGAAAAGGGAAAAGAAATCAAAAAATCCTACGGAAAGAATAAAAGCTACCTTTCCATCCTTGCCAGTGGAGGCCAAATCTTTGTGTATGACAAGGCCGGGATAGGAAGTATCTTATATGAAGATATGGGATTAAAAAGACCGAAAGGACTGCCGGAGCAGAAGGATATCAGCCTTCCGGTAGTATCATATGAAGGGCTGGCGTCCATTGAGGCAGATTATATTCTTGCCATGGGAACCAAAGATGATATGGCAGCTTTAAAGAAAAACTCTGTGTGGAAAGAGCTTCCCGCAGTGAAGAAGGGACATGTGGCAGAGCTTCCCGCAAGCCCTTACTTTAACCAGGGATACAGTTCCATCGGGCGTCTCTCATTTTTGGATGAAGTGAACGGTTTAATGGAGAAGATGAATGAGTAAAAGGGTTTCTGTGTTTGCCGCAGTTTCCGTTATCCTTTTGATAACTGGAGTGCTGCTGGCTGTTTCCCTTGGAGCAAAGAGGCTGCCGTTTGAAACGGTGGCCTCGGCGCTCTTTAAAGGCGGGGATTCACTGGATATAAAATTGATCAGGGAAGTCAGGCTGCCTAGGGCCATCGCCGCTGTATTGACAGGAGGGATGCTTGCCAGTGCGGGCGCTGTGATGCAGGGGGTGACCAGGAATCCCCTGGCCGAGCCGTCCATCATGGGAATGACGCAGGGAGCCTCCCTGGCTGTGGCAGCTGCAAGTGTAATACCGGCAGTATCCGGCCTTTTCGGTTTGACAGCATCGGCCCTCATAGGTGCTTTTCTCGGCGGGATTCTTGTGCTTGGATTTTGCCTGCGAACGACAAATTTAAGTGTCTCAAGGCTTCTGCTGGCGGGGACAGCCCTGGGAACCTTTTTTCTATCGTTATCCTCCCTGATCGGGATTCTGGGAAACCGTTCCCAGGAGCTTGCGTTTTGGGTAGCGGGAGGATTTAAGTCCATCACATGGGGCCATGTGTGGCTTTTACTATTTGCAGGAGGGATTTCTCTGATTCTGTTTTTCTTTCTGGCAGGCAGCATCAACATCCTGAGCCTTGGAGATGAGGCAGCCACAGGACTGGGTGTCCGTCCCGAAAGGATCAGGCTTTGGTCGATTCTTCTGCTGATTCCGGTCTGTGCCGTCTGTGTGGCCAGCGCAGGAAATATCGCCTTTGTTGGATTGGTCATTCCCCACATGATAAGAAAGATATTCGACAATGACTACAGAAGAATGATACCGTTGTCTTTCTTAGGCGGAAGTGTGCTGATGGTATGGGCGGACCTGGCCGCGCGTCTGGCAAACCAGCCATATGAGACTCCGGTAGGGCTGTTTACCTCTATATTAGGTGTGCCAGTATTTCTGTGGCTGATCAGAAAGGAGCAAAGCAGATGAAAAAAAGGCAGCGTACAGCAGTGGCCCTGGTGGTGTTCTTGTTTCTGGCCGTGTTTGTGGGAGCCTTAATGTATGGAAGCTACTCCATGACGGCAAAAGATGTTGTAATGACGCTTTTCGGCAAAGGGGACGGCATGCAGAATATCGCTGTACTTGATCTGCGGCTCCCAAGAGCAGTGACGGCGGTTCTAACCGGAGCTGCATTATCTGTCTCAGGCTGTATTTTGCAGAGTGTCACCAAAAATGATCTTGCAGAGCCCGGGATCATCGGTATCAATGCAGGCGCGGCACTTGCGGTTGTGCTTTTGATTTCTGTACAGAGCACCAGCTATTATACGGCACTGGGCTTTGGCACTGTTCTGCTCATGCCCATAGCGGCAGCGGCTGGTGCTTTTATAAGCTTTCTGTGTATTTATCTTCTGGCCAGGGATAATGGGAGTGTGAGGCCTGTAAAAATGATATTGGCAGGTATTGGTGTCAACACAGGGGTCAATGCCCTGATCACTCTTTATCAGCTGAACATGTCAAAAGGAGACTATAATCAGGCTCTGGCATGGATTGGCGGCAGCCTGTGGGGCAGCAGCTGGATGTATGTTGCCATGACTGCGCCCATTATTATTGTGCTGATCCTTATTGTCTTTTACAAAAACAGAACGCTGGATGTGATGGATCTGGGAGATGAGCTGGCTATGGGATTAGGGGTTCAAGTGGAGAGGGAAAGAAAGGTTTTCCTTGTTCTCGCAGTCTGTCTGGCTGCCTGTGCCACTTCTGTGGCCGGGAATATCGCGTTTGCCGGACTGATCGGACCGCATCTGGCAAAACGTCTCGTGGGGCCTGTGCACAAAAGACAGATTCCTGCGGCAGCATGTTTAAGCAGTATTTTAGTTTTGGGAGCGGATACACTTGCGAGGAATCTGTTTTCACCGCTGGAAATACCAGCGGGTATCATGATCTCCCTGATCGGAGTGCCATATTTTGTTTATCTCCTGATGAAAGAAAGGTAAGGGTGTAAAATGGAACAACAAAAGATTCAAGTGAGGGATATCACTGTCGCCTATGAGCAGACCATCGTCATACCAAAGCTGAATCTGAATATCCCCGGCGGGAAGATCACCATCGTAGTCGGCGGCAATGGATGCGGAAAGTCTACACTGATCAAATCTGTGGCCGGGATACTTAAGCCCAAAAAGGGCGAGATCTTTATCAACGGTACGGAGATTAAAAAGCAGGCTCCCAGGGAGACCGCAAAACAGATGGCAGTTCTGCCCCAGAGCCCGCAGGTACCGGAGGGACTTTTAGTAAAGGAACTGGTGGCATACGGGCGGTTCCCTTATCAGAAACCTGTAGGCGGACTGACAGAACATGACCACCAGGTGATCCGCTGGGCGATGGAGGCAACAGGCATTCTGGCACTGAAAGACCGAAGGGCAGATTCTCTTTCAGGCGGACAGAGGCAGAGGGCCTGGATTGCCATGGCGCTCGCGCAGGAGACAGAAATTCTTGTACTGGATGAGCCAACCACTTATCTGGATATGTCTCACCAGCTGGAAATACTCTCTCTATTAAAAGAATTAAACCAAAAGAACCAAACAACCATTGTCATGGTGATCCATGAAATCAATCATGCATCCAGGTTTGCAGACCATATCATTGGAATGAAGGAGGGGCAGATGGTGTTTGAGGGAACACCTGCGGATGTGATAACAGAACAGAATTTGAAGACACTTTATGGTATACGGGCTAAGCTTACACTCAGTGAGGACGGCACATATCCGGTCTGCACGGAGTATGAGCTGGAATGAGCAGACGGGGGAATAAAGCAAATTTTGTTATCATAGCGGCGGGGCAGATGATCTCTCTGTTCGGCAGTGCCATCCAGCGGTTTTGTATGTCTCTCTATGTACTGGACCTGACCGGGAGTCCGGGCATTTTTGCTACGATCCTTTCAATTTCTATGCTTCCATATGTTCTGCTCGCGCCGGTAGCCGGAAATATCACAGATTACTTCAGCAAAAAGAAGATCATGGTCTGTACAGACATCTTCAGCGGCATTGTTATAAGCTGCTATGCGGCTTTTTTATTTTCAGGACATGACCGGCCAGCTGTCATAGCTGTCACAATGATCCTTTTGTCAGCTGCAAGTACTATATATTCACCGGCGGTGACAGCCTCCATCCCTCTGTCTGTTTCAGCAAAACAGCTTTACCGGGCCAATGGCATTGTACAGCAGATCGGATCCGCTGCCAATTTTGCAGGACCTGTCATTGCGGGGATGCTGTATGGTTTTCTGGGGATCCGTTGGATCGTGGTTTTAAATGCAATCAGTTTCTTTGTCTCAGCGCTGATGGAAGGATTTCTGCATCTGCCGGAAAAAAAGAACGGCTCCAGAAACAAGCTCTCTTTTTTGGGCAGTGTGAACGAAATGTATCAAGGGTTTTTGTACTTAAAAAAATTTCAATCTATCATATTAAAGATTATTTTCTCTTACGGTCTGTCCAACCTGTTCATTGTTCCGGTTTTCTCCGTAGCTGCACCGCATTTTATAAAAAATGTGCTGGGTCTTTCTTCAGAAGTCTATGGATCTGTGGAGGGGATCACAGTGCTTGGGATGATCACGGGGGGAGTACTGATCAGTGTGTTTCCCAAGCGTTTTTCCATGGCTGTGATCCACAGAGTGCTTTACCTGATGCCGGTTTCGTTTCTTTTCATGTGTCTGACCGGATTTGCGTTCCAAAGCCCGCTCATTAATATATGTGCTTTTGGGGCAGGCGGCTTTGCTGTCATGCTTTCCCTTGGCCTGTCCAATGTGATTTCATTGACTTACATGCAGCAGGCAGTCCCCGGATCTATGATCGGAAAGACCAGTGCGTTTTCAACGGCAGCGGCGACAGCCACGATACCTCCCGGACAGTTTTTGTTCGGACAGATTCTAGAAGCAGGTATTTCGGTTCCCGTGTTGTTTCTTTTTGTATCAGCGGCAAGCCTTGGGACTGCATGTTTTGTAAAACAGGCAATAAAAAAGAATTAAGAAATTTTAAAAAAGTTCTTGCATATTGTATTTAGTTTTGCTATACTATTACTTGTCTGAAAGATGCGGGTGTAGTTCAATGGTAGAACTCCAGCCTTCCAAGCTGATCACGTGGGTTCGATTCCCATCACCCGCTTATAAGAATTTTGAAAAACTGTCTGTTTTACAGGCAGTTTTTTTTTTTCTTCCATAGGAAAGTTCTATGACCTTCCCTATGAAATAAAAACGCTCCGCGGGTTGTGCACAGATGCGTAAGGAAATTATTTTGCCTGCGGCAAATTGCATCAGGCACGCAAAGTTGTCAAGCCCCTCAAAGAGTGAGGGGAGGGGTTGGGGCGTTGAAGCGGGCTTGCCCACTTTGTTCTATTGATCATCATTTTAACCATTGGTTAAATTCTCCTGAGGAAAAATAAAAAAGGATTCAATTGTAGGAGTTTCATCGGGCTGATACAATGAAAAGAGAAAAGGAGATGGGCTTATGAAGATCAATGAAATGATTCGGGAACTGCGGATAAAAAAAGGTTTAACCCAGGAACAGATGGCTTCCCTGCTGGGGATTTCCGCCCCTGCGGTCAACAAGTGGGAAAAAGCAGTGTCCTATCCGGATATTACACTGCTCCCTGCATTGGCGCGGTTACTGGAGACAGACCTGAATACCCTTCTGTCCTTTAAAGAAAAACCAACCAAAGAGGAAATCACAGATTTTCTCAATGAACTGGCAGCGGATGTTTCCAGCAACGGAGCGGAGCATGCATTTCATATGGGAATGGAAAAAGTACGGGAGTATCCATCCTGTGATCCGTTGATCTTGAATGTTGCGGTCACACTGGAAGGAATTTTGGGTATTTACTCCAAGGAGGACTGTACTGATTTCAAGAATGATATTGAAAAACTGTATGAACGGGCAGCCCAGAGCACCGATGCAGAGGTCAGGGACCGGGCGCGTTCTCTGCTGATCTTTAAGTATATAGACCGCGAGGAATATGACAGAGCAGAAATATTCCTTAAGGAGCTGCCGGAGGAGTCCATGATGGATAAGAACCAGATTCGGACAAGGCTGTATATGAAACAGAAACAGTGGGAGGATGCGGGCCGTGTCCTGGAAAGCAGACTTTTAAAGAGATTAAATGACATCCAGGTTGCGCTGATGGATTTGATGACCATAGCCTTTGAAGAGAACAGGCCCAAAGACGCAGATGAGATCGCTGATATATCAAGGCAGGTAGTGCGTTTGTTTGGGTTGTGGGACTATGGGTCTTACTCAGCGCAGTTTCAGCTTGCATTCGCAAGGAAAGACATTGGTCAGTGTATCACCATACTGAAAGATATGTTTCCGGCGATTCTTAAAAAATGGGAGCCGGGCCAATCGCCGCTGTACAGATACACAGGCAGTAAGTCCAGCACGGACCATTTTGGAAAGTCGATACTTCCAAAGATCTTAAGCGAATTTGAAGACCCTGAAAATGAGGAGTTTCATTTTCTACAGGATGAGCCGGAATTCAGGCAGCTTATCAGCGCATGGAAAGAAAAAATATAACAGAATCTAAAAACAATCAAACTGCTGAAGGAGGTTTCGCAGTTTGATTGTTTTTTCGTTTAACATTTGATATTAACTGTAAAGCCCGAAACTCAACAGATAGGCTACAAGTACAGCCGCAGGTCCTGTGACAAGTCTCGTAAAGAGCATGGCGGGTACTCCGGCGCTCACGGTATCGTCCTCAGCTTCCGCCAGGGTCAGCGCTACAGGTACAAAATCACATCCTACCTGAGAGTTGATGGCAAACAGTGCAGGAAGAGAATAAGCGATGGGAATGGTTCCTTTCCCGATCTCTACACCGAGGAGTACACCTACCACCTGTGCGATCACCGCACCGGGTCCAAGGACCGGGGACAGGAACGGAATGGCACAGAAAACGGACAGCCCCAGAAGGCCTGGAAGACTTCCGGCCAATGGTTTAATGGCATTTGCCAGGAGATCGCCGATGCCGGTATAGTTGATGATACCAACCATGATGCTGCCCTTACGGTATAATAATGACAAACAGAAAAAACCTTATTTTTCAAGGGGTTTGAGCGTTTACCGTTGTTTATTCAATTCCTTTTCCAGCTTTGAAAGACAACAAAAAATCGTCGAATAAAGGAGGCTGTTGAATTAAAGACAAAAAATAAATATGGTTAGCAGTCCGGTGGATTTTGGGGCTTATATTTGATGAGGGATGCGGAAAACAGCGTGTATCTGATGCACGACTGATTTATCTGCCGAGTGCCCCAATCGTCCCGAATAATATATAATATTCGGGACAAAGGAGGTCGGTGTAATGGCAAACGGATATTCCAAACAAATACAGGGGCGGATAGAAAATGCTTTAGAAGGAACCGTTTTTGTCAACTCAGATTTTGCGGACATTGCTGATACAGAAACCATAAGACGGAATCTGAACAGGCTTACACAGACGGGTACCCTTCGGAGAATTTTGAAAGGTATTTATGAAAAACCGGAATACAGCGAAATGCTAAAAGAATACGTGGCGGCAGATCCAGAGGCAGTGGCAAATGCGTTGGCTCGTAATTACCACTGGACGATTGCTCACTGTGGGAATACGGCACTGAATCTGTTAGGGCTTTCTACACAGGTAACAGCGGTCTGGTCCTACATCAGTGACGGTCCGTATAAAACCTATGAGTGGAACTCTACGAAGATTGAATTTAAGCATCGGACCAACAAAGAGATTACAGGTCTTTCCTATATGACTGCGCTCGTTATTCAGGCATTAAAAACTCTGGGAAAAACAAATGTCACTTCCGAAACCATTCAGGCGCTTAGCTCCCGATTGAGTGAGGAAGACAAGGCCGCCATGTTAAGAGAAGCGTCAGAATCTACGGACTGGGTTTACAATGCAATACGTAAGATTGCCGGGGAGGTACAGCAGAAATGAAAAATATCGCAAGGTTTTCAGACAACGATAAACGGATGCTGTTCCGAAATACAGCAGATAAAATGTGACTACATGATGCGATTGTGGAAAAAGATTTCTGGGTTTGTTATACACTGGATTATCTGTTTCACCATTCTCCCTGGAAAAAGTCGATTACTTTTAAGGGTGGTACCAGCTTGTCAAAGGCATTTCATCTAATCAGCCGTTTTTCCGAAGATATTGACCTGATCTTAGACTGGAGGGTACTGGGGTACCAAAAAGAGGAACCCTGGGAGAAACATCAGGTTTTCTCCTCCTGAGGATACGATCCCGGTAAATCCTTCGGCTAGTTTTACAAATACATTCATAAATTTTGTCATTCCTTTCGCTTCGCTCAAGGCACAAACAAGTGGGACTTTGAGCCCGGACTCTTATCATTGGCAATAAACCATGTTTATTCAGTCGCAGGATGACAGTCAATGTTGCTATTCTTTTTTATTAAGGTGGTGATACTTATGATGAAGCTGAAACACTCCATCTGCTGTGGGCTTGACGTCCACAAAAATGTTATCGTTGCTACCATCGTAACTACCAACAAGGACGGAATATCTGAATATAAGCAGAAATCTTTTTCAACCATCAACTCGGGTATTCAAAAGTTCCACAACTGGCTTATCGAGAATCATTGTTATCATGTTTGTATGGAATCCACAAGAAAATACTGGATTCCTATTTTTAATTATCTCGAAAACGACATGGAAGTCTGTCTTACCCACCCCAAATATGTCAAAGCCATCAAGGGGAAGAAGACGGACAAAAAAGATTCCAAATGGATTGCCGACCTTTACAAATTTGACCTGGTTTTGGCAGGACGGCAACCCAAATCATGTCTTATCTGTTGGAACATAACGCTGATACCATTGATGAAAAAGCCGTTTGCAAACTTATAAAAAAGGGAGCCAAAGCCAAGTCGGATGAAATCATTGAAGCCATTAAAGATTATAACATTGAAACAGACCAGGCTAAAAAGCTGGAACTTACCCGCGGACATCTCGAATATCTGGATGATATGATTACCCAAACCGAAGTGGAGTTCTATGTCCGCATAAAACCTTATTATGAGTTTGTCGAGTTCGTAAGCACGATGCCGGGCATGACAGAACTAAGTTCCACCATCGTCCTTGCTGAAACGGGTGTCAACATGGGCATCTTTGACGATGCCAAACAACTTTGTTCCTGGTGTGGTCTTTCTCCTGCCAACAATGAATCTGCAGGCAAGAAAAAATCTGTCCGTATCGCAAAAGCAGGCGATTATCTGAAACCGATGATGGTACAATGCGCCCTTGCCGCAATCAAGAGCAAAAAACAGCCTTATTTTTCAATCAAATATGGACGGATCAAAAAACGCAGAGGCCACAAAAAAGCGATCATTGCCATTGCCAGGATGATGATGGTCTGCATTTACCATATGGTGTCTGAAAAGAAACCTTTCACACCTACTGACTATGAAGAATTGATGGAATCACAGAATTATGTAGAGCGTGTTGTCTTGAATGTAACCAACCATATGCTTTTCTTTTCAAGATTTACAACCATGAATTTTTAACCGTTTCCATCTCCAAAGGATTGATTGATACCTCCAATCTTTCCATTGCCGGTGACGGTATGCCTGTTGTTACATCTGCACGTGAACGGAAACACCGTATCTGTAAGTGTTCCGAAAATGGTATCACTTCCTGTGATTGCGACCGCTACTTTTCCCAGCCCGATTGTGATGTCGGATATGATTCTTCTCGAGACTGTTTTTATCATGGCTACGATTTATATATGCTGGTTGCATCCAACTCGGAAAGTGATTTGCCTTTCTTCCTGATTTTCATATCAGCAAATGGCTTTTGGATTCTGCTCATGATACCATGCCGTATTATCGGTATTGTCGTGAAAACGGCATACAGCCTTTTATCGACTTAAATGAAAAACGCGGAATCAGTATGAAATATAAGGATGATTTTACCATTGCAAAAGATGGAATTCCTATTCAGAACTTCAGCTGAACGTTCGAATAAACGTGAGAAAATAGACTTTCAATTAGAAAGCGGCAGGCACCGCTCAACTAAGATGTGGTACTGCCGCCTATATCACATCCTTATGCTGCAGCACTTGGATGCTTGGGATTTGCCCTATGAATCCACCCTGAGAAAGTTGATTTTAGATGTGGCATAATCCTTTAACTATTATACACCATTTTTCAGGCATAGCGACAGCTATGTCTATTTTCTATGTTCTTTTTTCTGTTTTAAATAATATTTACTTTTCAAAGTACGTTTCTCGTCTGTTGCCGATAAAAAAATGTGTATAATCTTGAATAAATATAGCAAAAAAAACTATACACATGGTAAAATTGGTAATATAGTATAGCAAAAAATGTAAAAAAACCTATACACATTCGAAAAAACAGCTTATGTGTATAAAAAATGGGTGGTTTTGCAAAATTGAAGTAAAGTATTGATTTGAGTATAGTATAGGCAGCTGGTAAGTACAGCGCAGAATAGGAGTTGCATATGAAACTGAATAAGAACAACAAAGAACGAGTATATGAATTCATTACAACATATTCATTAGAATTTGAACATGATGAATATCCAAGATTTACTACGAACTTTTTGTCAGGGAAGTTAGGTATGCAAAGGACCAATTTAAGCAGTATCTTAAACCAATTAGTTAATGAAGGAAAATTGATCAAGCAAAAAGGGCGCCCGGTCATGTATCAATACATTAACTTATCTGAAGAAGCAGAAGAGGTTTTTAAGAGACTGATCGGCTATGATCAATCATTAAAAGATGCAGTAGCTGTTGCGAAAGCAACGATCCTTTATCCAAAAGGAAGGTCAAGTATTCTTATAACTGCAGAACGAGGATGTGGAGCACATTATTTTGCAGAAACGGTTTTTCAGTTTGCTGTGAAATCCGGCGTAGTTAAAAACAAAGAAGTTTTATTAACATTTGATTGTAAAGCTTATCAAGAAATTCCAGACTATCAACAGAAGCTACTTTTTGGAACTGAAGATGAAGTTGGAATTCTAAATCAATCAGAAAATGGAATGCTGTTAATCAATCATATTGATTTGCTTCCAGCCTATGAAAGGAGGCGTTTACTTTCTACTAAAGAAAGAGGAATTTTAATCTGTCGCACCGATTCAAATGCGGATCAGGAAATTTATCATTCATTACAAGAAAAAACAGATTTCGAGATCAAACTTCCTATCTTAAATGAGAGATCCTTGGAAGAGAGATTTCAACTGGTACAAAGGTTTTTATGTGATGAAATTACAAATATTGGTAAGAATCTGGAAATGGATGCAAAGATATTATCTGCATTACTCCTATATGAATCAGTAGACAATGTGACAGGATTAAAAAAAGATATCCATACAGGATGTGTAAACTGTTATGCACGGAAAGGAAGTTCAAAAAATAAATTTATCGAAATATTGCTTTCTGATTTTCCACCGTATGTAAGGAAAGGGCTTATATATTTGAAAGTACATAAGGAAGAACTGGATAAGTTAGTTTCGGAACAGTATGTTTACGCATTTACACATTCTACTATGCTGAAAAAGCAAGCACAAAAGGCAGAAGAGAAGAAAGATATTTATCAGTCTATCGATGATCGAAAGAAAAAGTATAAGAAACAGGAGATTCAAGAGGAAGAGATTGACGCATATGTATCTGTTGCATTAAAAGAGGATTTCCAAAAGTATTATAACGAATTAAGTGAGAAAATTTCCAATCGGACGATGCTGAAAAATATCATTGCCAACAAGATGATTGAACATGTCGACATGTTTTTGAAAAAAGCAGAAGAGACGTTTCAAATAAAATATGACGAGAAGATAATGTGTGCCTTGTGTCTCCATATGAATTCAGCATTGATTAGAAATGAATCAAAACAAAGGGTATCAAATGAAGAAATCACGCAAATGACAGTTTCCTATCCACAGGAATATCAATTGGCAAAGGAATTTGTTCTAGAAACAGAAAAAATCTTTCACACAAAATTGAATGTGGATGAGATTATGTTTGTGATGATGTTCCTCTTAGAAGAAAGAGTCACAAAGAAACAGCAGGTTGTTACATTAATTGCAATGCATGGGGATTATTCAGCACAAGCGGTTGTTAAAACAGTAAATGAACTTTCTAATGAAAATAATACATATGCTTTTAACTTACCATTAGATAAGAACATGAAAGAAGCATATGAAGACTTCAAGAAAGAGATTATTCGAATTGATCAAGGAAAAGGAATCATCCTAATCTATGACATGGGATCTTTGAGGACTATGGCAGAATCCATAGCAGCGGAAACGAATATCGACATCAGATTTGTAGAAGCACCAATTACATTAATTGGTGTAGCATGTAGCAACAAAGCAAGTGAAGAAAAGGCAATAGATGATATTTACGGATATCTTCAGGAAAATTTCAAGACAGCAGCATACAGTAGAAATTATGATGGAAGCAATAAAATTGTAGTCATCATATCAAAATCTGAAACTGAAGCAGAAAAAATACAACGATTTATAAACGAAAATATGAGCTGGAATGATATAAAAATCAGACGAGTTGTATTAACAAATGAAGGTCAGCTATATAGCATGATTGATGGTATAGCAGATGAAGGAGAAATTGTTGGGATTGTAGGAGATTATGATCCACTGCTCTATCAATATCAGTTCATTGACGTTAATCAGCTAATGAAATCTGAGAAAACAAACCTAAATGACTATATCCAAACACAGAATGAATTGGATAAGACGGGAATCACCGAAACGTATGAATATTTAGAGGGAAATTTTCCAGAACTGGATATGGCCAAAGTGGAAATATATCTGGACGATTTCATGCAACAAGTAGAATATCTGTTAAATGTAAAACTGGATGAGAACAAAAAAATCGGATTGATTATTCACATCGTTTGTTTACTAGACAGAATCAGACAGGGATACACACCATCCATTAGTTTTATTGCATCAGGTGTGATTGACAAGAACAAGGAAATGGTTCCAGAAGTGAAAAAAATTCTGGAACCAATGGAAAAAGAGTTTAACGTATATATTAATGAGACGGAGATTGCAACGATCATTACGATTATACGAGAATAGGAGGTTATTATGACAAAAGACGAATTAAACATGATCAGCTTTGAAATTGTTTCTTACTCAGGAGATGCTCGCTCTAAATTATTACTTGCACTAGAAAAAGCAAAAAATGGAAACTTTGAAGAATGTGACAGCTTAATTGAACAGGCAAATGATTGCTTGAATGAAGCACATAACTCACAAATGGATGTCATGAAAGAAGAAGCAAACGGAGAAACAGTTACAATGGGATTTATCATGACACACGCACAGGATCATTTAATGACATCATTATTATTGAAGGACATCATTGGAACATTGATTGACGTTTATAGAAAATAAATGAAGAGAGGATATAAGTTATGAATAAACTGATAAAATCAATTGAAAAAATGAAACCGTATTTTGATGCCATCGCAAGAAACAGATACTTAAAAGCGATTAAGGAGGGATTTGTTTCCGCAATGCCAATCGTTTTATTCTCAAGTATCTTTATGCTGTTGGCATATGTACCAAATATTTTTGGATTCTATTGGAGTAAAACAGTAGAAGCATTCCTGTTAAAACCATATAACTATTCTATGGGAATTTTAGGTCTGGTAGTAGCAGGAACAACGTGTTACCACTTAACAAAATCGTTTAACCGAGATATGCCAGTAGACAATCAGATCAACGCCATTTCTACAATGATGTGTTCTATGATCGGATTCATGGTAGTCGCTGTAGATTCTATTAAAGATGGATTCGCATCAGGATATATGGGATCTAAAGGATTATTAACAGCATTCTTAGTAGCATTCTTTACAGCCAACCTTTACAAATTCTTTATTAAAAGAAATATTACAATTAAAATGCCAGATGCAGTTCCACCAAATATCTCTCAGACATTCAAAGATGTTATTCCCTTTGGAGCATGCGTATTATTATTAACAATCTTTGATTTCTTCTTTAGAAAACAGTTTGATATGTGTTTTGCACAGGCAGTCATTCAGGTATTCCAGCCACTGTTTACAGCAGCTGATGGATATGTTGGATTAGCAATCATTTATGGAGCTATGGCAATGTTCTGGTTCGTAGGTATTCAGGGACCAGCCATCGTAGAACCAGCAGTAGCTGCTATCTACTATGTAAATATCGCAAACAACTTACAGTTATATCAGGCAGGAGATCATGCAGCAAATATTTTAACACCAGGTGTACAGCAGTTCGTAGCAACTTTTGGTGGTACTGGAGCAACATTAATGATCACTTTGATGTTTGCATTTTTAGCAAAATCAAAAGAGTTAAGAGCTATTGGACGAGCTTCTTCCGTTCCAGTTTTATTCGGAGTAAATGAGCCAATCTTATTCGGAGCACCATTAATCTTAAACCCAGTATTCTTTGTACCATTTATTTGTGCACCAATCTTAAATGTATGGTTATTTAAGATTTTCGTTGATTATATTGGAATGAACTCATTCTTATATATCTTACCATGGACAACACCAGGTCCATTAGGACTATTCCTTGGTTGTGGTATGGCGTTAAAAGCAGCAATTTTAGCTATTGCATTACTAGTATTAGACTTTGTAGTATACTATCCATTCTTTAAAGTTTATGATCATGAGAAATGTGAAGAAGAAAAAGAAAAAGGATTAGAAGAAGTAGGTTCTGAAGAACAGCAGATTGAAGTTGATGCAGATACATTAAAATCTAAGAGAATCTTAGTATTATGTGCTGGTGGTGGAACATCAGGATTATTAGCAAATGCTCTGAAGAAAGCTGCAGAAGAGAAAAACATTCCATTAATCGCAGCTGCAGGAGCTTATGGAGCACATACAGATATCATGCAGGATTATGATCTTGTCGTTTTAGCACCTCAGGTAGCAGCTTTCTATGAAAATCTGAAGAAAGATACAGATCGTCTAGGAATTAAATGTGTAGCTTGTGAAGGAAAACAGTACATTGCACTGACAAGAGATCCAGACGCAGCAATCAAATTCGTATTTAAGATTTTAGAAGGAGATAATTAATATGAGATTACCAAAAGATTTTATCATGGGTGGAGCAACTGCAGCATATCAGTGTGAAGGTGAATCAAAGGCTCATGGAAAAGGACGAGTAGCCTGGGACGATTATCTGGAAAAACAGGGCTGGTTCAGCCCTGATCCAGCAAGTGATTTTTATCATAAATATCCAGTGGATTTAGACTTATGTAAACAGTTTGGCGTCAATGGAATCCGTATTTCTATTGCATGGTCAAGAATTTTCCCAACAGGAGAGGGAGAAGTTAACCAGGAAGGTGTGGATTTCTACCATGCAATGTTTAAGAAATGTAGAGAAAATGGAGTAGAGCCATTTATCACATTACATCATTTTGATACACCAAATGAATTACATAAAAATGGAGATTTCTTAAATCCACATACCATCGATTGCTATGAAAGATATGCAAAATTCTGTTTTGAAGAATTCAAAGATGATATCCGTTATTGGTTTACATTTAATGAAATCTGGCCAGTATCATCTGGCCAGTACATTACAGGTACATTCCCACCAGGAGAAAAATATGATGTAGTTAAAACTGTTGAATCCATGCATAACATGATGGTTGCACATGCGAGAGCAGTCATTGCATTTGAAGAAGGTGGATATGAAGGTCAGATTGGTATTATCCATTCCCTAGAAACAAAATATCCTTATGATGAGAAAAAACCGGGAGATGTTTTAGCGGCAGAAAGAGAAGATGCACTGACAAATCAGTTCTTACTAGATGCAACATTCTTAGGATATTATTCTGAAAATACATTAAAACATATTAATTTCTTATATGAGTTAGAAAATAAAACATTTGCTCCAAAAGAAGAAGATATGGAATTACTGAAAAAAGCTGCAGCATGTAATGATTATCTTGGAATTAACTATTATCAGAGCCACTTTGTTCAGAAATACAATGGAGAAAGCCAGATTCATCATAATGGTACAGGGGCAAAAGGAACTTCTGTATACCGATTAAAAGGAATCAGCGAGCATATGTTTAAAGAAGGAATTGATCGAACAGACTGGGATTGGTTAATTTATCCAGAAGGTTTATATGACCAGATCATGAGAATTAAAAAACAGTATCCAAATTATAAAGCAATCTATATCACAGAAAATGGAATGGGATATAAAGATGATTTCAAAGATAGTACAGTTGATGACGAACCACGTATTGATTACATCAAACGTCATTTACAGTGGATTGCAAAAGCAATTGAAGGAGGTGCCAATGTTAAAGGATACTTTGTATGGTCCTTAATGGATATGTTCTCATGGTCCAATGGATATAATAAACGTTATGGATTGTTCTATATAGATTTTGAAACACAGGAACGTTATCCTAAGAAATCAGCATACTGGTACAAAGAAGTCAGTGAAACAAAAGAGGTATAAACGTATGGTAGATTATAAAGGAGTCATTTTTGATTTCAATGGAACATTGTTCTTTGATAATGATAAACATGTATTAGCCTGGAATGAAATTTCTAGACTGCTTCGTGGATGTGATATCACAGATGAAGAATTGCATGGAAAATTTAATGGAACACCAAACGATCAGATTATCAAATATATGACGGATGGAAAGGCATCGTTGGAAGAAGTGAAAGAATATTCTTCAAAAAAAGAAGCATTTTATCGTGAATTTTGCAAAAAAGATAAAGAACATTTCCATTTAGTAAAAGGCTCAGTAGAGTATTTTGAATGGTTAACAAACCATAAGTTTCCTTACACTATCGCAAGTGCCTCAATTAAGGAAAATATTGACTTTTTCCGGGAGTCTTTCCATTTAGATAAATATATTGATCCTAAAAATCTGGTATACGATGATGGAACATATGAAAATAAAATTCAGATGTTTTTAGATGCTTCAAAGAAAATAGGAGTTGGGATGAAAGACATCCTAGTAATTGAAGATTCTTTCTCAGGAATCAAAAATGCATATAAAGCAGGATGCGGTAAGATTCTTGTCGTATGCGAAAAAGAAAAAGAAGAAGAATATAAAAATCTTCCAGGAGTTCTTGGAACAATGCAGGACTTTGAACATATTTATGATTTCTTTTAATCTATCAATCAAACCTGAAGGGTGAGTCGTTATGGGAAAAAATATGATAACTGCAGTGAATGTAATAGAAGAAAGAGAAAATGATATTACATTCTTTGAAATGAAAAACGATGAACTTCAAATCAGGGTAACAAATCTTGGATGCCATATCCTGTCCATCTTTGCCAAGGACAGGGATGGCAAACAAGAAGATGTTGTTTTAGGATTTGAGGAAATCGAAGATTGTAAAGAAGACGGAACTTATATGGGGGCTATTGTTGGCCGAGTTGCAAATCGAATCAAAGGAGCAAGCTTTGAATTAAATGGAAAAACATATAAGCTGGCGGTGAACAATGGACCAAATCATTTACATGGTGGAGAGATTGGATTTGATCAAAAAATCTTCTGCTATGAAATCATTGAAAACGGAATATTATTTTCCTGTATCTCCCCAGATATGGAAGAAGGGTATCCTGGAACCTTAGAATTAAAAGTTAAATATTTACTGACAGGTAATAACTTAACGATGGAGTATGAAGCTTGGAGTGATGAAGATACTCTGTGCAATATTACAAACCATTCTTATTTTAATTTATCTGCAGGGAAAGAAAAAATTTATGATCATTACTTGAAGATTAACGCAGACAAAATAGCATGTGTTGATGAAAATTGATGATTGTGAGCAATTAAAATTAGCATCAGGCTATGATCATTCTTTTATGGTTAAAGGAGATGAAAATCAGCTTTCTTTATATGATGAAAAATCTGGACGCAAATTGACCGTATCTACAACATTGCCTGCCATGCAAATTTATACGGGAAATTTCTTAGATGAAGGATGTAATGGAAAACAAGGAAAACCATATGAAAATCGTGACGGTGTAGCAATTGAACCTCAGTTTCTCCCAGACTCCATACATATTGAAAAGGAGCCCAAAGTGATTCTGCGAAAGGGAGAAATTTATAAAGCTACAACAAAATATATTTTTCAAATAGATGAACAATAGATCATTGTTATTTATTTCCTATGTGCGACCAGAAAATATGATGGGATTCAGAGTGTTTTCTGGTCATTTTTTGATACCCATATTTAAGATGAAAGAAAAAATTAATGATGTGATTGTTGGATTTGGGCAGAAAATTGAAGGAATTGGAATTTCGTGCCCAGGACCACTTGATTTAATTAATGGAATTATATTAGAAACACCAAATTTACCAGGATGGAATTATTTTCATCTGACAGAAGCATTGCAACAAATTACAGGAATAAAAGTACAATTACAAAATGATGCAAATCTTGCGGGACTTGCTGAAGCGGTAATCGGAGCAGGAGCAGGAAAGAGTCATGTACAATTTCTAACAATTTCAACAGGAGTTGGAGCAGGATTGTGTATTGATGGAAAAATCTATCAAGGGGCCAAAGGATTTGCACAGGAAGTTGCAAATTGTATCTTATGGGAAGACGGACCATCTCATGGGGCATTGAAAAATGGATCTATTGAGTCAATCGCTAGTGGAACAGCAATTACAACCAGAGCCCAAAATGTTGGATTGGAAGTTGCACATGCTGGAGAAGTTTACGAATTAGCAAAAGAAGGAAATGAACTTGCAAAACAGATTATGGAAGATGCATACGAATATTTGTCTAATTTTATTGCGATTTTGTATGGAGTCTTAGATCCAGATTTGTTTGTATTAAGTGGAAGTGTTGCATTAAAAATTCCAGGATTTATTGAAGAAATTGAAAAAAGAGCAAAAGAAAAGGTATTTGATGCACTGAAAGATAATGTAAAAATTGTACCAGCTGCATTAGGAGAAGATTGTGGACTGATTGGAGCAGCATGTTTAGCTTTTGAAGGTTAAGATAGTGTCAAGTGATGTATGAAAAAGCTGAGCATAAAAAATAGGCTCAGATGAACCTTGAAACCTGTAGATATTGATAACGTTAAGCTCTCCGAGGGCTTAGGGCGCTGCCCTAAGTACCCGCAAGGGACTTGTCCCTTGACCTAATATCAGACTTTGCCCGAACCCATCCTCGCCGGAAGGCAGGAAAAGGGCGCAGTTGCCCCTTTTCTGCTAAACAGGATAATCCGAGAACCCTTATGTCAAGCAACTTTCGCGGCATATCCTTGTGCGGTGCACTGTGGTATTCCACGGTTTGCGTGACAACGGTTCCGCTCCTTTTAGCAGTTCCACCTCATTTAGGACTTTATATCCTGTGTGTTTGTGAGGACGAAGGAAATTGTAGTAAGCAACCCATAGAGCAAGGTCATAGTTGGCGCCGTCGATGTTGTCAAAGCCGTTCGTAGGTCTGTAAGAGACCTTGTATGTACGATTGAGCCTTTCAATCATCTGCTTGTATGGTCGGAATTCTTTTGACACTTCATCGTCGTTGGTAAGTCCAATTACCTGAGTGATGCTGAACTTAAATTTATCACCAAACTCATGGAAGAACTGCTGGGCAGCTAATGGATAGGCACTGTATCCATCCGCAATAAATTTAAAGTTTTTCGGAAGCTCTTTTAGATTTCGGAAAGCCATTCTCATCGCAAGGATACAGGGACCAACACCGCGATTATCAGAGATCCGGTATCCAATGATGGAACGTTTTGCAGCATCCATAATGAACCAGACGTAAGCTTTAAGACCACGGATTTTGATATAGGTTTCATCAGCCGTGAAGACGGATTCGGTGCCATAATCGTAATGATCGACAAAGGGTTTGATGCAAAGAGCTGCGGATTTACAGTAGTTGGCAATGCTCTGATGAGAGATAGTGATACCGTAAAGGTCATGGAGCGCCTGCTTAGTTTTCCTGAGAGAAAGTCCAAACAGGATGAGCCAGAATTCAGGCAGCTTATCAGCGCATGGAAAGAAAAAATATGACAGAATCTAAAAACAATCAAACTGCTGAAGGAGGTTTCGCAGTTTGATTGTTTTTTCGTTTAACATCTGATATTAACTGTAAAGCCCGAAACTCAACAGATAGGCTACAAGTACAGCCGCAGGTCCTGTGACAAGTCTCGTAAAGAGCATGGCGGGTACTCCGGCGCTCACGGTATCGTCCTCAGCTTCCGCCAGGGTCAGCGCTACAGGTACAAAATCACATCCTACCTGAGAGTTGATGGCAAACAGTGCAGGAAGAGAATAAGCGATGGGAATGGTTCCTTTCCCGATCTCTACACCGAGGAGTACACCTACCACCTGTGCGATCACCGCACCGGGTCCAAGGACCGGGGACAGGAACGGAATGGCACAGAAAACGGACAACCCCAGAAGGCCTGGAAGACTTCCGGCCAATGGTTTGATGGCATTTGCCAGGAGATCGCCGATGCCGGTATAGTTGATGATACCAACCATGATGCTGACGAAGATCATGAACGGCAAAATGTTTTTCAGGACAATATCCAGAGTGTCCCGGCCGGCCTGATAAAATACATTCACAATACTTCCAATGCCGCGGCCCATGCTGGTAATAAAGTTAAAAAATTGATTTCCTCCAGGGGCGGGGGAGGATTCTTTTATCTCAGCCGGTTCTGGGACAGCCTGCCCGGATACTTCAGGTTCAGATGGAACAGCCTCACCGCTTTGGGTAATACAGTCCAGTGTAGTGCCGGAGACAAAATTATCTTCTTTGATATATTTGCTGAGCGGCCCGGACGGGGAGATGGGATGGATATCGATGGTCTTTACTCCCATTTTCGGATAAACACCGCACCGGAGTGTCCCGCCGCAATCTACCACTGCGATGATGATGGTGTCGGGTTCCACTTTATTGTTAAAGGCATCCACTACCGGGACACCAAGCAGCGACGCAATTTTTTCAGCCAGAGGATGAATGGAGCCTCCGGTGACAGAAGCGACGACTTTCCTGGTTTCCGTTTCATAGACAGTCAATGGCCCGCCCCATCCGCTGGAGCCTTTTGTGATCGTTACAGATGGTTTCATTTTGCTGCACCTCCTTTATTTTTTGCCATGATCTTTTTCGTGAGGAATTCAGTGGCATTTCCACGAATAAAGATGACGATGACGCCGGCCAGCAGGTAACGCACGGCCAAAGGCATAGTGGAGTAGCCGAGCTTTGTAATGCCGGCTGCGATACCGGTCCAAACAAACAGTTCTCCGGCATTTCCGTGTGGAAACAGGCCGGTGATAGGGTGCGCAAAGGAGAAACAGGCATCGATAAAGGCAGGTTTCTGGTCTTCCTCCACGAACCGTCCCATAGTATAGCACATGGGATTGGTCAAAAAGAAAAGGGAGATTACAGGCAGCAGGGTGTAACGGAGCAGGCGGAACCGGGTCAGTTTTTTAGAGAAATTCATGACCCTGTCCTCTCCTACCAGAGTGATAATGGCATTGATACAGGTGAGCAGGATCAGAAGATTGGGAAGAATTCCGGTGATCAGGCCCATCAGGTTTTCTCCTCCTGCGGATACGATCCCGGTAAATCCTTCGGCTAGTTTTACAAATACATTCATAAATATATCCTCCTTAACATGGACAGACAGCAGTTTTCCGTTTACCGGCAATTTGTTCTAAGGCTGAGGCAAAAGCGGCCTTATCATTTTTCCGTTTCATCAGGGCAGTGACAGAGCAGGCAGGACATCCGATATAGTCATTTTTTTGATTGAATCTGGAAAATACAGTCCGTCCCTTCATTTCATAGTAATCTACAATCTCATCTGATTCATTGACCACGACCAGCACGATAACGCCCGGGCGGAAGGTCAGGCCGGATTTGGCAGTTCCGATGGCCAGAAGATTCGGTGTATGGCGGTAGGCCTTCTTCAGGTCTTCAATGGACTGGTACATTCGTTTGATCTGAAACCAGCCGAAGGCGGCCTGAGCTGCCATTGTGACCATCAAGATCCCAAGAACATAAGTAAACATAAAGCGGTTAGCACCTCCTTGATATGAATAGATTGACAAGAAGTTTCACGTGAACTCTTAACATGTGTTGATACTATCCTGCCCTCAAAGTGAAGTCAATTCATCTGATTGTTTTGGAACATATTTTACGATTGCACAAAAATAAATACAAAAAACCAGAGTGTTCCATAACATTTGTTCCATGTCTTCACTTTTGATTGACGAAGGTGAAGGAAGGTAATTATGATGGGGTTGAATTTCAATACAAACCTGAATTATAAGAAAGAGGTGCTAACTATGCAAACACGAGCGATCAGACTTTATGGAAAAGAGGACTTGAGGCTGGATACATTTGAACTGCCGCCTATAAAGGAAGATGAGATTTTGGTAAAGATCATTTCTGACAGCGTCTGTATGTCCACTTATAAGCTGTCTAAGCAGGGGGCAGCCCACAAGAGAGCCAGGCCGGATCTTAAAGAGAGGCCTTCGGTCATCGGGCATGAGATGTCAGGAGTTATCATAGAAACAGGCGCGAAATGGAAAGACCTATACCAGAAGGGCCAGAAGTTTACGGTGTTGCCCACGGTCACTGAAAACGGCCGGATGAAAACAGCGGGTTACTACTACGAGACTTATGGGGGAGACTGCACCTACTGTATTCTTCCCCGGGAAGTTATGGAGCACGGCTGTCTGATCCCATTTAATGGAGACTCCTTTTTTGAAGCTTCCTTATCAGAGCCCACGGCCTGTATCATTGCCGGGTATCGGAGAATGTACCACACATCGGAGGAAGACCATGAACACCGTATGGGTGTGAAACCCCAGGGAAGTCTTGTGATCTTCGGAGCGTGCGGACCCATGGGACTAGAGTGTATTGACTATGCCCTACAGCTGGAAAACGGGCCTTCTAAGATTGTCGCCGTCGATATGTCCAAAGACCGGCTTAACAGAGCAGAAAAAATGCTGGTTCCTGACCCGGAAAGCGGAAAAGAGCTGTATTTTGTGAACGCAAATGAATGCCGGGATATGGCAGAGGAACTGAAAAATCTGAACGGTGGCAGAGGATATGATGATGTGTTTGTCTATGCTCCGGTGGAAACTTTGATCGAGCAGGCGGACCGGGTGCTGGGAAAAGACGGGTGCATGAATTTCTTTGCTGGCCCTGTGGATCAATCGCTTTCAGCCAGGATCAATATGTACAATGTGCATTATTCATACACCCATCTGGTGGGATTTACCGGAAGCACCAATGAAGATCTCCATGACGCCCTGAAGTTGATGGAACAAAAAAGGATCCGCCCTACGGTGATGGTAACACATATCGGAGGCTTAAGCAGTGCCATTGAGACTACTCTGCATGTTCCGGAGATCCCGGGCGGGAAAAAAATGATCTATACACAGATCGATCTGCCGCTGACAGCTATTGAAGATTTTGCGGAGCTTGGCAGGGAGAATCCACTGTTTGAAAAGCTGGCAGTATCATGTGAGGCCCACAACGGATGCTGGAATGCGGAGGCTGAAAAGATTTTGCTGGATGAATATAATGTGGATCTGACACGATAGGGAGGAAGGGAATGTTAGTTACTTTAAAGGGATTATTAGAAGATGCTAAGAACAAAAAACAGGCGGTTGGGGCATTCAACGGAACCACATTGGAAGGAATCCGTGCCATAATCGGTGCAGCTGAGGAGCTTCAGAGGCCGGTGATCCTCCAGCATGCCCAGAGTCATGATACGATCATAGATTTAAATGAGATTGCCCCGCTGATGCTGCACTATGCAAGGAGTGCCTCTGTGCCGGTGGCAGTGCATCTGGACCACGGAAGCACCTTCAAACGGTGCATGGAGGCAATACGGGCAGGGTTTACTTCTGTTATGTATGACGCGTCTGCCAAGCCGTTTGAGCAGAATCTCATGGAGACGGCAGAGATTGTTAAAGCTGCCCACAGTGTGGGAGTATCTGTGGAAGCAGAACTTGGGCATGTGGCAAATGTCAATGAGGATCCCGGGGAGGACAACATTTATACGGATCCTGCTCTGGCTGAGGAGTTTGTGAAGCGCACTGGAGTGGACTGCCTGGCCGTTGCCTTTGGCACAGTGCATGGTCTTTATGTAAAGCAGCCAAGGCTGGATCTTTCCATTGTAACTCAGATCAGTGAAAAAACCGGCATTCCCCTGGTCATGCACGGGGGCTCTGGGGTATCCGGAGACAATTACCGCAGAGCCATAAAAGAGGGAATCTGTAAGATTAACTATTATACATATATGAATACAGCGGGAGGGAACGCGGCTAGAAGCTTTGTAAAACAGTCCGGAGAACATCTGGCCTATGACTGTCTCACACTGGCGGCGACGGAAGCTATGAAGCAGGATGTGATGGCTGCCATGAGAATATTTGGAATGGATGAGTGACCTGCAGATCTGCTATAATCGTGTCAGCAGAGGGAATACATTCAGTGTGGGAGGGAGAATGATGGCAGATGCAGAGGAAGTCAGGATGCTCGCTGAGATCACCAGGCTTTATTATGAGGAGGAATGGACACAGCAGAGGATCGCTAAAAAGTTTAATATGAGCCGGTCCCTGGTTTCGAAGCTGCTTTCTAAAGCGAGAAGGATCGGGATTGTAGAGATCATTATCCATGACGAGGAGTTTCACCCGTACAGGAAGCTGGAGGAGGAGCTTAAGAAACGGTTTCAGATCAGAGAGGCAGTGTGCGTCAGTGTGGAAAACAGTGAAAATCCGGTAAAAACAGTGGGTGCGGCAGCAGCAAAATATGTGGCGAGAAAGCTGTCCACTGTGAAGTATGTGGCAATGACGGCGGGAACTACCACCCGCCAGATCGCTGAGAGCTTTTCATCGGGAGTGCCCTTTGACCATGTGACATTTGTACCTATGTCGGGAGGATTGGGGGAAGAACGGTGGGAGATCCAGGCCAATGTGGTGTGTGAGCGGATGGCAAAGAACAGCGGGGGGAACAGCCTTCAGCTGCATGCCCCCATTGTTTTAGATTCCTATGAGGCAAAGGAAATGCTTTTAAAGCAGCACTTTATTAAAAGTGTCATGGAAAAAGCCAGAAATGCGGAACTGGCTGTGGTGGGACTCGGCAGCTCACCTCAGTATTTTGAGCTGACCGAATCTTATCTGCACGGGATCAACCGGGAGAAGGATGACATCAGCAGACGCCTGGTCGGTGACATTTCTTATAATTATTTTGACAAAGAGGGAGAACTGATAGACTGTAAATGGAACAGGCAGCTCATCTCTTTAAATATTGAAGAGATCAAACGGATTCCGGAAGTGATTGCTGTGACAGAGGGGACAGAGAAAGCGGCAAGTCTGTATGCGGCTCTCAAACATAAGATCGTGGACGGGCTGGTGACCGATGTTCATTCCGCCAGAGAGCTGATCGAGATGGATCGGAGAAGGCTTATGGGAAAGGAAAATTAATTTTAAAATAGACTGTTTGGAAAATCGAAAATGATTTTCCAAACAGTCTATTTTACATTTAAATTCCATTACAGATAGGTTTGCATAAGATTTAGAATTATTTTAATTATAAAGTATAAAATAGCAATGTATGATATGAATTTGCCGGTCTTAGCTCCAAGATCACCGGGATGTCTCATAGCTAAAAGAAGTCCCAGAAGGCTTAATATCAAATAGAGAAATAAACTATAATGTAGTCCGTCCAGAGAAATGATTCCATTTTGATTGCCTGACCAGATCGGAATTCCAAATCGCGCAAGAATCATATCTCCATAACAGGTCATAGGTGGAAAAGTAAAACCAAAAAACAGAGTAATGACACTGAGGACAATGGAATAAGTTCCAAGGCCAGATTTTCTGCCACTATTATATCGGTTGACCAGACAAGCTGAAACCTTAAAAAAAGTATAACCCAAAAGTCCTCCAAGGGTATTTGCAATCAGATCATCAATGTCTGCCAGCCTTCCCACGAAGAAAAACTGAATGCATTCGATGAAAAGGGACAAAAGCAATATAATTAGCACTGTTTTTCTCAGACTTCGTTTTTCAGTCTGCTGCATTAAGGGGACAAATACTCCCATGGGCAGGAACAACAAGATATTTAATATGATGTAAGAAAGGTCTTCACCGATAAAAGGAATCAGATTATAGTTATGGGCTCCATTGAGACTCCAGGCATCAAAAGCAAACATGCCCGTGACAATACCAATAAAAATAAGATATACAGTAAAGAGGTACTGCAAAAACCAATCGCCGTTTTTAAAAGTTTTTATCTTACCCATTACTTTTAATACGATTGCAATTAATGCATAAATAATCAATCCAGCGATCAGAGCCTGGGCAAGCAGTATAGCGCCTTTAGAAAAATTTTCTCTCATGATCAATCCTCTTTCTTCCATCGGAGCACAGACAATAATGTCAGGTAACAGCCAACCGCCAGGAAAAACAGCACCGTAGTGAGCCTTGTACGAATAAATATATTCTGGTGCTTCTTGTATAGTGCTAAAAGAATCCCCTGACTGATGACAAAAGCTGAAAACAGCCAACCGAGATAAACTGTAAGATTCTTAAATGTGACGAAAAACAGCCCCTTTTCTGTTTTAATGATATAATCTCGGTATAATTTCCTAATAACCAACAGAAAAGCTAAAGCAGATGAAAGAAAAATCAGAAAAGTTTGCCCAATGGAAAGGTTATATAGATTATGTTTTTCTTCGGGCGGTATGATATATTCATAGCCGGTTTCTTTCACAATTCTTTTTACTTGCTGGACAACCTGATGATATTCATTTTTATTATCATAATGTAGATACCCTTCACACTTGTCAGATAAAAGAATCTGTTTAAAATCCAGAGTATCCTGAGGAGATAGCTTAATGCTAGGCATGATTAAATAATTGTCTAAATTGATAATTTCTTCATCAACCTTGACATTTGTTTTTTTGTCTAGAAAACCTATTATTTTACAGCGGATATTTTTAGTTGCTAGATACGAGTTTTCAACAATAGAATTTAGCTTAAAAATATGTTTATAATTTGCACCCGCCACAACAGGAACGATCTGATTAGAAGTTTTTTTATATGCAGATCGTTTAAAAAATTCTCCAGTTTGTATGCTTTGATCGAGATTTTGTCTTTTTGCATAGAGTTCTGAAACCTGCATAGATTTCAAGGGTGTGATCAGCACATCATCTATTTTTTGGTTTCCTTTCCCGTTAATGACACTTTTGCTGCCTTGAAATTTTTTTGTATAAATAAAATCTTGGTTTGATATTTCATAATAATCAATATTTTTTATATTCATAAGCTGTTGATACACCTGTTTTAAAATCTTTAAAGAATCCTTTTTTCTTAGAAAGTTTTCATAACGGTAGCCTTTTCTGTCGTAATTGTCAGCCAGCAGCCAATCTCCTTGGCTGCTATTTTGAGAAATTGAAGAATTATTTCTTTCGACAAATAAGGCATAAGAATAGACAGATGATCCAAAGACAAATATGATTATAATGGTCACGAAAACCAGATAATGTTTCAGCCTGTTATTAAAATCCATAATACACACTTGAAGAATACAAATCAATCAGACAGCAATTTTTTGTGGCCCATCCGGTACTATTCTCCACTTTGCCTTTTCCCCATATTCTTTTTGAAGTTTTCCAACATCCTGTTGAATAGTCTGCCCACAATTTGACTGTAACATAATGCTTCTGGTTTGCCGTTACATACCCCTTGCCGTTTCCTTTAAGATAACCTTTTTTCCAGTTCTTGTTTGCTTTTGCTTCTTTAGCCGTGATTTCCTTAGTCGAAACCCAATGTTTTGATGCCTTGACTCTTTTATCCATGGCGAAGGCAGAAGTAGATGAGGAAAATATAGTTGTTGTGATTAATAAACCAATTAAAAGTCTTTTCCTGTCAATACCTTTTTTTAAATATTAATAGCTTCCATTATATGTATATAATCTTTGTACACTATACCATTGATGAATCTTTTAGTCAAGACTAAAAGAAACGTTAAGTTGTTTACATTTTATGAATACTATTATTAAGTACTTCTTTTATCTGGTTGTTTTCCAGACGATCATAATGGATTCCGCATTGGATACAGACGGGTTCATGCAGGCTTTCCCAGAGGGCATTGTCCCGGCGTGTACTCACATATCCGTCCTTATGTCCCGGAAACCGTAGGGTTTGAATATTTCCATTATACCCCATAAAGCTCACCATGCCAATATGAGTGCGGCTTCCACCTGCGATAAGAACCTGGATGCCCTCATCGAGACGGGTTACATGGGCACAGATCTCATACCGGAACAATTCTGTCTTCAGCAAAGTCTGCTTTATCATTTCATTTTCCTTCCCATCGCTGAAATCCTTCAAATTCTACTCCGAACTGATCTAAAATCTTGCCGGCCACGTGTCTTGTCATATCCTCCACAGACTGAGGATGATTGTAATAACTCAGTACAGGGGGCAGGATGACGGCGCCAGCCTGGGAAACTTCATACATATTTCTCAGGTGGATGTTGCTAAGAGGACACTCCCTGGCCACAAGCACAAGCTTCCGGCGTTCCTTCAAGGTCACATCGGCGTCCCGGAGAAGCAGGCTGTCACTGTACCCGCTGTGAATCCCCGCTAAGGTTTTCATACTGCATGGAACAACGATCATACCTTTCATGGGACAACTGCCGCTGGCTGGAGCGGCACCGATATTGCGGTTATCATAGACTGTATGGGAAAGGCCCTGGAGATCCTCTAAGGCTAAATTGGTTTCCAGTGAGAGGGTTCTTGCGGCACTGTCTGTCCAGACATCCACGGGCTGGGATCAACGTCTAAAAGCTGTGCTCTCTGGAACCGCTCTTTTAAGGAAAAAGGAACAGTACAGTCAAAAATGGTCTTGCAGGCGATCCCATGATACCGGATACTCGGTGAGAAGTCAGGATCATTGGACGGATCCAGCGGATGGCAGCGGACACCGGGCATGGCCTTTTCAATCATTCCGATAATGCTGGCTTCTGTGGGGATACCCGCCATGGATACATGTTCTTCGCTGGGACCGATGCAGGTTTGTAAAATAGGATCTTTCCGGTGTGTCACAGCCGTCACCTTGATCATCCGGCACTGTGCTTTTCCATGGATCACCACTGTCTCTATGGGATGTCCGGCACATTCAAACAGCTTCCATCCAAGCTTCTCAGGAGAACAATCCGCAGGCATCACACCTGAGGTTGTCCGGACCGGAAGAGTAGAATCCATTATCAGCGGCGTTGCAGTGGGTGAAGGTATCAGCCTGCTGGCAAAAAGCAACTTCCGGATCTTTCAGGCCGGCCAGGTGAAGGTTGTACCGCTGGATCCGCCTACGAAATTATCTGTTGTCCTTGCAAAGCTTGCGGGAACGGCGCAGACAGATGCCATGAGGATCTTTGCGGACTATATGTGCAAAGGGTGTGAGGTATAATACTATCATCACACCATCCACTGCCTTTATTCTTTTATAGTTTTCTGATCTGTAGTGCCATTTCCATAATACAATCTTTTGTCTGCTGGCAAAATCCCAGGCGGTCATAAAAACCGTGATCCATACCCTGGTAACGGATCACCTCACACGGTATACCAGAATCCCACAATTTTTCAGCAAATAAATCGTTGGATAAGCGGAAATAGTCAAATTCGGCTTCGATGATTACTGCTTTTTTTAGGTTGGACAAATCATTTGCATAAAGCGGAGAAATCGAAGGATCCTTCACGTCTTCTCCGTTGGCTGCGTACAAATCATGAATGGTATTGTTTAAAATCCGAAAGCGGTTGAGTCTTGTCATTGCATGATTGTAGTGTTCCGGGATGACTTCATATTTATGATAGTCCCAGTAGTCCGTATCTTCGGCATAAGATAAATCCAGTGCACCGTACACAGGCATGGTCAGCGCCACTTTTTTTCCTGTTTCAGAAAGGGAGCATGAAACAGCAAGGTTGCCGCCGGCACTTTCGCCGGCAGCAGTGATTTTGTTTCTGTCCAAATTCCATTCTCCCGCATGGTCCCAGATCCAAGAGATAACCTCTTTGCAGTCATTGAGGGCTGCGGGAAAAGGATTTTCGGGAATTAGCCGGTAATCCACAGAAATGACAGTGGCTTTAGATTGTTCTGCCAGAAATCTGCATTGATGTTCAAGGACCTTCGTACTTCCTCCTAGGAAGCCTCCGCCGTGGAAGAAAATCACCGGTTTCTGCATTTGCCCGTTTGGAAGACGAAAAAAGGTAACAGGGATAAAGCGGTCAGAAAGTCTGATCAAAAAGGGCATTTCTTCTACCAACTCTTGTGTGATGTCCAGATTCTCAGATCCCATTTCAAGCCTCAGGGAAGAAAGATCCATAAAAGGTGTGAAGGGAGCTTTCTCATAGTCTGTCAGAAAAACTCCGGACTTTTCCACCTTCCCGATCACAGAAGGATCGAGGAGGTGGTTCCTGTTACAGCCGGGAATTTGTTTCAGTCTGCAGCAATCATTACTTCCAGCATAAAGAGGGATCATTTTTTCTTTAAACATATAGATCTCCTTATAATGATTCAATGAGCAGCAGATCTTCCTGGGAAGAGACGGATCCCTCCCGGAGTAAGGTCATTTTTCTCTCGGAGCCGCCTGATGTATCAATAATGATGACCGTAGGGTCAAACCCTGCTTTTTTAATCTCATCTATTTCAATGGCAGCAATTAAATCTCCAGGCATGACAATATCACCAGTCTTTACATGAGACTTAAAGTATTTTCCATCTAATTTTACCGTGTCGATTCCGATATGTATTAAAAATTCTTCCTGGTTTTCACTTACAATGCCATATGCGTGCAGGGTCGGATAAACGGCGGCCACAGTTCCAGCAACAGGCGCTGTAATTTTTCCATTTTCGGGAATGACGGCAATACCTTTTCCAAGTGCCTCAGAGGAAAATGCAGGATCCTTTACTTTGTTCAAAGGGAGAACTGTACCGTCAGCAGGCGCATGTACTTTGATTGCTACAGCTTTGGATGTGGATGTACTGAGCTCTGTATGATCTGCCGTGACATTTACATCAGCCCGTTCTGATTCCGGTATCATAGAATCATTAAAACCGAAAAGATAAGTAAGAACAGCGGAAATCAGGAAAGCACCAAAATAGGCGATTACAAACCCGGTAAATCCGGCACCGAAGTAAGCAGGGAAGGTTGGAACGGCAGCGACGGCTACAGCCATAGCCCTGGCACCGCAGGCTCCTGCAACGGCACCACCGATACCTCCTCCGATGATAGCAGCCGCAAATGCTCTGCGATATTTTAATGTAATTCCATAAATCGCGGGTTCAGAGATTCCGAAAAATCCCATGAGAGCCGCAGGGGCCGCGATCTGTTTCAGCCGTTGATCTTTTGTTTTCAGCCATACACCGAAAGCAGCGCCTGACTGGGCGATAATGCTGGGACCAAATACAGCCAGGATGGTATCAAAACCAAACTTTTCAATGTTGGAGAAAATGATCGGGAATAATCCCCAATGAATTCCGAAAATAACAAGCACCTGAGCAATGGCGCCGATGAAACCTCCCGCAATCATAGGGTTAAATCCATACAGGTTCATGTAAAATCCTGCTATCGTATTACTGAGCATAGAGCCAAGAGGTCCAAAGACGGTTATCGTCACAGGAACTACAATTAGGAGAGAGAAAAATGGAGCAATTCGGCTTCTGATCTTCTCAGGAAGCAGTTTTGCGAGGCCTTTTTCTACATATGAGAGCAGTAAGATCGCAAATATAATTGGAAATACGCTGCTCTTAAATGTGGTCAGCTGTACAGGAATACCTAAAAAGCTGATAGCCTTTCCGGCATCATAAAGAGCCGTCAGATTCGGATATAATAATGCTCCGGCAATTGTTACGGACACAAACATATTTGTCTTAAAGCGTTTGGCGCAAGTGATCGCCAGCACCACTGGAAGAAAATAATATAGACTGTCCGCAGCTGCATTTAAAATCTGATAGGTTCCGCTGGCGTCCGTCAAAATACTGGATGCAGTGAGGATGCTCAAAAGTCCCTTTAAAATACCAGCGCCGATCAGAACGTCAATGAGGGGAGTAAACAGGCTGGAGATGATCTCCAGAGCTGACCCTAAAAACCCTTTCTTTTTCTGACTGCCGGCCTCCGAAGAAGCAGAAGAACTCTGCGGAAAGATCCCCTGGAGTTCTTCATAAATGTACTGGACCTGGGGACCGAGTACAATCTGGGTCTGTCCTGCCACATCCATCACAGATAGAATACCATCCAGCTTATCAAGACTATCCCGGTCGATTTTGCCGGAATCTTTCAGGTCAAGGCGAAGCCTTGTGGAGCAATGGGAATAAGAAATCACATTCCGCTTCCCGCCTACTTTTTGCAGAATTTCTTCTGCCATTTGTCTGTTTGTCATGTTGTTTCCTCCTTAAGATTGAAATAATTTATCTTAAGTCTTGCCTGCCCGAAGCAGTCACAATCTTAGCAACTTATGATTTACAGCTTTCTGCTCTCTGACAGCAGCCGTTCAATGTGAATGGTCAGATAGACCTGTTCACTTTTCGTAATGGTGTAGTTATAGCTTTTTTGTATATATAAAGCGATCTTCCGGGAACATTGAAATGCTTCCGGCATGTTTTCCTGAACCTGAGGGTATAAAAAGGATGCTTCTTCTGCCGGAGGCTCATTCATCATAAGCCGCTGGGAAAAGAATTTTAAATGCAGTATGAACCTTGTATAGTTTAAGGAATTTTCATCAAAATCTATTTTAAACTCATATTGTACAATGCTGCAGATTCCTTTGATCAGCCTTGTCATATCGATGACTGACTGGATTTCGTGACCGTTAAGTTCTGCATTAATAATATGCAGGGCAACAAAACTGGCTTCATCTTCCGGAAGCTTTACATTGAGAGTGGAATTCATCAGTTTGATCGCTTCCAACGCAATCTGATATTCCTTAGGGTAGAACCGTTTGATTTCCCACATCAACTGATTTTGGAACAAAAGTCCTTGTTTAAAACGTTCTACTGCATAATACATATGGTCACATAGAGTCACATAGATATTCTGATTTAATTCCTTAGAAAGCTTTTGTTCTGCATGCTGTTTAATCTGATCCGCCAGATAAAAGTAGTCAATAGGAATCTGTTTTAACAGCTCCGAAAGTCTGTTTCCTGTGGCTTCTTCTTTCAGTATAAAAATTCGTTCAATTTTTTCTGCCTCCACCGGATCCCCTTTTCTCTTCTGAAAACCCAGTCCAAGGCCTGTGAGAATAATGTCCTGTCCCTCTTGGTTTTTTGAAAATATGACATTATTGTTTAAGACCTTTTTAACATGAAAGCACTCCTGCTCCATTTTTATCCCTCCCCCAAATATAAAAAGAGACCTAAATTATAATAAGACATAACTCATGCCTTATTATAATTCAGGTCTCGCCTATTCTATAATAGTCACGATCCCTATCGAATTGTTGATACAAATTTATCACAGCTGCCGTAAACTGTCAACTGGATGTTGAGAATTTGTATAAATGTGATAAAAACAAAAACAAACTTTGGTCAGATATTACAACATGATAACCGTAACACCCATATCTCCCTCACCGAATTCTCCGTCGCGGTATCCAGAGATCCGTTTTTGTTTTTTCAGAGTCTTTAAGTAGTTATGGATTCCTTTTCTCAGGGCTCCTGTTCCCTTTCCGTGAATGACGGTAATCTGTCCAAGGTTTGCCAGACAGGCATCATCAATGAACTTATCAAGCTGGGAGACGGCTTCATCCACTGTCATACCAAGGACGTTGATTTCAGGACGGATACTGGAAGACTTATTGATCGCAGTCCGCCCACTGTTTCTGGCTTCATTTCTTGCATTTTCCCGTTTCACCTGTTTCACACTCTTAGTGATCTCCAGGTCTTTGACATTGACTTTGGAGCGCATCATTCCCATCTGTACATACAAGTCTCCTTTGGAGTTGGGAAGTGTCTGGACTGTGCCGCTCAGGGAAAGGCTGGTCACATAAACCTCATCTCCAACCTGAAAATCTCCAGGTTCATGTTTTTTGGACGCTCTGTTTTTAGAACGATATGCCATATCTTTTTCCAGTCTGGACATTTTGCCGCGAAGATCACTTCGCATATGCTCCATTTTCCTGTTTGCATCTTTGCCTGACTGCTTCTTTAAATTGTTATATTCCTTGATCGTCTCATCGGCAGTTTCCTTTGCCTCGGAAATAATCCGGTAGGCTTCCTCACGGGCCTCGCGGAGAAGTTTCTCACGCTTTTCTTTTATATTTTCCTGGCGTTCCTTCAGACTCTTTCTCAGGTTTTCGATCTCTTTCCGGTATTCAAAGATTTCTTCCTGTTCCTGCTCAATCGTCTGCTTGCTCTTTTCCAGATCAGCCAGTATGGTCTCAAAATCTTTTACTGATTCATCAATCTGATCCGATGCATGCACAATAATATGGTTATCGAGTCCCAGCTTCCGTGAAATCGCAAATGCATTACTTTTTCCGGGAATGCCGATCATCAGCCGATAGGTCGGGGATAATGTCTCTACATCAAATTCACAGGAAGCATTTTCAACTCCGTCCGTTGAGAGCGCAAACATTTTCAGTTCGCTGTAATGAGTCGTCGCCATAGTTTTTACGCCCCGGTCATGCAGGTCCGTCAGAATGGATATAGCCAGGGCAGCGCCTTCCACCGGATCGGTTCCGCCGCACAGCTCATCCAGCAGCACCAGAGAGTGACGATGGGCATTCTGAATGATAGAGACAATATTGGTCATGTGGGAGGAGAAAGTACTCAGGTTCTGTTCAATACTCTGTTCATCTCCGATATCCGCGAATACCTCTTCATAAATTCCCAGACTGGAACCCTGGAATGCAGGAATATGAAGGCCTGCCTGCCCCATCAGTGTAAATAAGCCCACGGTCTTTAATGAAACGGTTTTACCCCCTGTATTTGGCCCGGTAATGACCAGCATAGAAAATGCATCGCCGAGAGAGACGTTAATCGGAACCACTTTTTTAGGGTCAAGCAGAGGGTGGCGCCCCTGTTTGATATTGATCACGCCGTCTTCTCTGAAAATCGGTTTGCTGCCGTTATAGTCTTTGGCATATTTAGCCTTTGCAAAAATAAAATCAAGCAGAACCAGAAGCTTTTGGTTCTGTGCCAGACCATCCATATCGTAGGAAGCCTGTTCACTTAAAAGCGATAATATACGCTCGATCTCTGTCTGTTCCTGTCCCTCCAGCTCTTTTAACTGATTGTTCAGAGTCACCACCGCCATCGGCTCGATAAACAGAGTAGAACCGCTGGAAGACTGGTCATGTATCATTCCTTTAAACTGTCCGCGGTACTCCTGTTTTACCGGAATACAATAGCGTCCGTTTCTCATGGTCACAAGGGCATCCTGAAGCATGTCTTTGTTGGAGGAAGAACTGACCATAGCCGTGAGCTGGCTGTGGATCTTCTGATTGGTCAGTTTCATATTTCTGCGGATGTCTTTTAAGGCGGAGGAGGCATCATCACTGATCTCTTGCGGTGAAATAATACAGTGTCTGATATCCTTTAACAGGCCGTCCATCGGTACCAGAGACTCAAATACAGAATCCAGAGAATCGGCATCCGCCATATCATCCCGCTGTGCACCGTAGGCCAGTGCATTTTTTACTGCCTCCAAAAGACCGGCAATCTCCAGAAGTTCTCCGGCACTCAAAGTCCCTTTCATTTTCAGGCGTTTCAGAGAAGCCCCCAGATCATGTACTCCAAAAAATGAAATACTTCCCTGTTTATAAAGTCTGGTCAGGGCATCCTGTGTCTGTTCCTGGGCCAGGGATATTTCCGGTTCATCCGTCATCGGCTCTAATTTTTCACAGGCGGCTTTTCCAAGCTCTGTGGTGGCATACGCTTTAAGCCTTTCGATGACCTTGTCATATTCTAATGTATTTAAAACTTTTTGATTCATATTTTTCCCTCAGATTATTCAAAAACCATTATTTATAGAAGGTTTTCTTTTTTAGATTTAGAAAAAGTGTAGCATAAAATATGTGGCATGTAAACGAGCCAAACGGCAATTTTCCAGTGGATTTTCGGGACAGTTTATGTAATAATAGGGAAAGTAAAAGAGGTGCGGGCTCTAAGGCGGCCCTAGAAAGGTTAAATTATGAGATATATAAGTGAGCTGCATGAAGGAGATATGGTTTCGGAGGTATTTTTGTGCAAGACAAAGACATCCGGCACATCAAAATTTGGAAAGACCTATTATTCTCTTTCGCTCCAGGACAAAACCGGAATGATCGACGGAAAAGTATGGGAACTTAACAATGCCATCGGACATTTTGAGGCCATGGATTATATCATGGTGAAAGGGAAGGTCACAAACTTCCAGGGAAATAATCAGCTGAATATTGAAATGATCCGGAAGGCAGATGAAGGAGAATACCAGATTTCCGATTATATGCCATCCACAAAAAAAGATATCGATGAAATGTTTGATGAGCTTTTAACAATGATCCAGAGAATTCAGAACCCGTATTTAAAAGAACTTGCCATGAAGGTTTTCGTAGAAGATAAAGAGTTTGTAAAGAAGTTTAAGATTCATTCTGCTGCAAAAAGTGTACATCACGGATACATCGGCGGCCTGCTGGAGCACTCTGTCAGCGTGGCAAAGTTATGTGAACAGTATGCAGTTCTGTATCCGCAGTTAAACAGAGACCTGCTCGTCACAACGGCACTGTTCCATGATATCGGAAAGGCAGAGGAGCTCTCAGCATTTCCTGAAAATGATTATACAGACGAAGGCCAGTTAGTGGGACATATTGTCATGGGAACGATCAAGCTTTCCAAACTCATGGATGAGATCCCGGGATTCCCTGTAAAGCTTGCCAACGAAGTGAAACACTGTATTCTGTCCCATCACGGGGAACTGGAATTCGGTTCACCGAAAAAACCTGCATTGGCAGAAGCACTTGCACTGAGCCAGGCTGATAATCTGGATGCTAAGATGGAGACATTTGCAGAGGTGATCGAGAAGAAGCAGGAAGGCCAGGAATGGTCCGGTTTCCAGCGTTTGTTTGACACAAAGATCAGAGAATCATCCATTTAATTTTCATTCATGGATGATGAAATAAGAGGTGCCTATGGAATTTAAAAAGAATCAATTAGTGGAAGTGGAAATTGATGATATGGGCAATGAAGGAGAGGGCATCGGCCATGCAGACGGCTATGCCCTCTTTTTAAAAGATGCCGTCGCGGGGGACAAAGTCCTTGCCCGCATCATCAAGATAAAGAAAAATTATGGATTTGCAAGAGTAGAAAAACTGCTTGTCCCGTCTCCTGACCGTGTGGAGCCCAAATGTCCTTCCGCACGTCCGTGCGGTGGATGTACTCTCCAGCATCTGTCTTATGAAAAGCAGCTGGAGTATAAATTTAATAAGGTAAAAAACTGTCTGGAACGAATCGGCGGGATTGAAAATGCAGGCTCTTTCATGGAACCGATTTATGGAATGGACGAGCCGTATTATTATCGGAACAAAGCCCAGTTTCCTGTGGGACGGAACAAGGATGGAAAACTGATCACCGGGTTTTATGCGGGACGGACTCATTCTATTATTGACTGTACCCACTGTTCAATTCAGCATCCGGTCAATGAGGAGATTCTTAAAAAGGTTCTTGATTACATGGAGAGGAACCATGTGGAGCCTTATGACGAAAAAAATCATAGAGGATTGGTGCGCCATATCATGACCCGGGCTGGGTTTGTCACAGGGGAAATCATGGTATGTCTCGTGGTGAACGGCAGGAAGAAGGATCTTCCGAATCTTTCTAAACTGGTGGAGTCTTTAAAAGAGGTTGAGGGTATGACCAGCATTTGTGTCAACAGCAACCGGGAGAGGACAAACCGGATTATGGGAAGTAAGGTAGAAGAGGTTTATGGACCTGCTTATATTTATGACTATATTGGGAATGTGAAGTATCAAATCGGGCCGCTGTCATTCTTTCAGGTGAATCCAAGGCAGACGAAGGTTCTGTATGAGAAGGCCTTGGAGTATGCCGAGCTCTGCGGGGATGAAACTGTGTGGGATCTTTACTGTGGGATCGGAACGATTTCTCTGTTCCTGGCACAGAAGGCAAAGCAGGTCTATGGGGTTGAGATTGTGAAGGAAGCCATTGAAGATGCCAGATTGAATGTCAGGATGAACCGTATGGATAATGTGAAGTTCTTTGTGGGGAAGGCGGAGGAAGTACTGCCACGAGAGTATGAGAAGAATGGGGTTTATGCGGATGTGATCGTTGTTGACCCGCCCCGGAAAGGGTGCGATAAGGCATTGCTCGATACTATGGTTAAGATGGGGCCGGAGAGGATTGTGTATGTCAGCTGTGATCCTGGGACATTGGCTCGGGATTTGAAGGTGCTGGGGGGAGAAGGATATGAAGTTCGGAAAGTGGCGGTTGTGGATCAGTTTGGGCATACGGGGCATGTGGAGACCGTGGCACTATTGAAGAGGAAAGGGCAGTAGAGTTTTCCGCCAGAAAATTGATTCGTCATTGGACGGTAGACATGCCTGGGAACTCCAGTGTTTTAGAGGAGAAGAAAATCTATTATGAAAGAACTAAAAGAATTAAATATTAAAAGCATAGAAGAAATCAAATCATTATTTGCAGAGATTTTTACAAAGGAGCCCTGGAATGATGATTGGAGTGACTTGGCACAACTGCATGAATATATTATGGATTTAATAGGAAACAGGAATTCTTTAACATTGGGTCTGTTTAAAAATGATGAACTCATTGGCCTTTCAATGGGAAGCATCATGCATTGGTACGGACTTTTTACAAGCCGTTGAACAATATGCCAAAAGCAAACAGGTAACGCATATTTTTTTACAGACAGAGAGAACTGTTCCCGCTTTTAATTTTTATAAGAAAAATGGTTTTATTGAATTAAAAGACCATATTTCACTCTATAAAGAATTTAATTAAAGGAGAGTGCCATGGAATATAAGATCAGACAAATGTATCCAAATGAATACCCTTATCTAAAAAAGTTTTTATATGAGGCAATTTTTCAAAAAGACACGGAAACTCTTCTGCCAAAGGAAATCATCGATGAACCAGACTTAAATATATACATAGAGAACTTTGGAAAAGAACACGATCATTGTCTCTGCGCCGAAGCAAACGGAAGAATCATAGGAGCAGTCTGGACACGGATCATATCCGGATATGGGAATATAGATGACGTGACTCCCGAATTTGCAATTTCCCTTTACAAAAAGTATAGAGGAAAAGGAATCGGTACAAAAATGATGCAGGAGATGCTGTCTCTTTTAAAATCAAAAGGATACAAAAAGGCTTCTCTGTCAGTACAGAAAGAAAATTATGCATTTAAAATGTATCAGAATCTCGGCTTTAAAATTATCGATGAGACAGAGGAAGAGTTTATTATGATGTATGATTTGACAAAAACAGTTATTTAGCCGCTAGTGTAAGGAGGAATCAGGTTGATGAGAGAAGAAAAAACATCTCCAAAAGAAGCTATCAACGAACTATCACTGCTTTTAATGTATCTAACAAGATTCAGCCACCAGGATAGATTTTCATTAGAAAAAAACAAAGCCTGGAAAGGGTATCCCTTTCATGCCTTGGATGATCTTGAGGAAGAAGGGCTGATTGATCAGGGAAGCCATCGCTCTAAATCTGTACATATTTACGAAGAAGGATTGGAGAAAGCAAAAGAATTACTCGTCAAATATAATATAAAAGACTGGGATGAATGAGCAGACAACAAGCAATATTTAAGAAGAGAAAGGATTATGGCATGCCTGTCAAATTGGAAGACACAACAAAAGCGAGAAAACTGTTCGGAGAATGGAAGGAAACTTTAATCTGGTCCTGTCTTCAAAAGGTCATGGGAGACATCTATGTGGACAATACTTCAGATCCACAGTCCGCTATGGCTGTTCTTGGTGATTTCTGTTTTTTTGCCGGAAATGCAGAGGAAGATTTAGTCTCTTATAAACCGGAAAACTGTTTCCAGGACTTTATTATTATGGTGCCGCAGTCTGAGGAATGGGCAGAACTGATCGTCAAAAAGTATGGAGACAGAGCAAAACCAGTAACACGTTATGCCATAAAAAAAGAACAGAATATTTTTGATAAAGATACTTTAAGGCCTGCCGTCAATTCGTTAAAGCCGGGATATACCCTGCGAATGATTGATGCAGACCTTTTTGCGCTATGCAGATCAAGTGCATGGTGTCAGGATCTGGTCTCACAGTTTGAGGACTATGAGACATATAAAAAGCTCGGCATAGGAATTGCCGTATTAAAAGGAGAATCGCTCGCAGCAGGAGCTTCTTCTTATGCAAGATACAGAGAAGGAATTGAAATACAGATTGACACGAAGGAAGAGTTCCGGCGAAATGGACTGGCTTATGCTTGTGGAGCAAAGCTGATACTGGAATGTCTGAACAAAGGTCTGTATCCGAGCTGGGATGCCCAAAATCAAGCATCCGCTGCACTTGCAGAGAAATTAGGATATCATTTTGACCATGAATACAAAGCATTTGAAATATGGGGATATTAAATGGAGATCAGGTTATTAAACGAGGAAGATGACATCGATGCAGTCTGTGGTATCTATGCGGCCAGTTGGAAAAGTACATATAGAGGCATCATCCCTCAGGAGTTTCTGGATAACATTGATAAAGAAAAATGGCGTGAGGGAATTCAAAATTCTGAATTGATTTCATTAGTCATGATGAATGGTGAAAAGATGATCGGCACGGCCTCCTACTGTGCTTCCAGATTCATCAGTCTTAAGGGGTTTGGGGAAATCGTCTCGCTCTATTTGCTTCCGGATTACTATGGAAATGGATATGGCAGACAGCTTTTGCAGGCGGCGGTTGACGGACTGTCTGAGATGGGATTTTCAGAAAAAGTAAAGGAAGAAGCAAAGAGAAAATCAGATTTCAGGTGTGTCATCTGTCAGGAACCGTTTGTTGAAGTACATCATATCATTCCTCAGAATGAGGGAGATGAAGATACGATTGAGAATGCTGCGCCCCTTTGCTCCAGATGTCACGATCTATATGGAGACAACCCTGCAAAAAGAAAACAGATCCCTCAGATGAGAGACTATTGGTTTGAAGTCATGGAGAAGAGAAATAAAGAAGGTTTGGATGCGTTAGTACCGATCGCGTCCGATCCCGACAGAGTGAATGCCCTGCGGGACAAGGGGATAGCCATCCAGCATACTGTTTTTGCAGAGAGTAAAGGTATTAAGGAATTTATTCTTTTATTTACGATTTCTTTCTTTTTTCTCACACAATACATTTCTATTTATCTTACAGCAAATTTCCATAACAGCAAATTCATAATGGATCAAAGGGCTGAGAAAAGCCCGCTTTTAGTAAACGCAGCTGCGGCAGGGGTCATTGGCCCGGCGACCGAGGAACTTTTATTCCGCAGATTTCTGTACAAAGGATTAAAATCGATGGGGAAAGAAAAGTCGTCTCTGATTTCCAGTGTTATTTTCGGGCTGTGTCACAGACATGTGATCCAGGGGATCTATGCAGCATTGTGGGGGAAAGAAGCATCACAGCTTAAAAGCACCTTTTTCAGCTCATATGATCAGCAATCTGCTGTCCTTTTTACCGATCCTTTGGATCAGCCTGAATCATTGTGAAAAAGAGGTATAAGGGATGCATTCTTCCTGTCTTATTTATGCCCGTATCTGTAAATCACTTCTTTAACATTCGCCAAAGCGTACTCCGGCTGATTCCAAGCCTCTTAGCGGCTCGTTCTTTATTTCCGGCTTCCTCCGTAAGCACCATATGGATGATCTGGTCATTGATCTCATTTAGTGTGCCGGTAAGATCCAGACCGGAAATATCAGCAGAAGGATCGGCGGAGGGTTCGTTGTCCAAAATTTCTTTTACGTTTTCATAAGTAATATATGGAGTGCGGGTTATAACCACCAATTCTTTGATTATATGGTGCAATTGATCGAGGTTGTTAGGCCATGAAAAAGCAGTCATCAAATCCATAGCTTCCGCCTCAAAGCCGATAATCTGCTTGCCGGTAGCGACATTCATACGATGAATATAAAGCGTGGCAATGCTCGATAGATCCTGAATGCGATCTCGAAGCGGCAAAAGCTTCAAAGTCATGCAGGATAATTTGTTCTCGAGATAATTTCGACATATTTCCGTCTGATCCTTTTCTGAGGAATTCAGGATCAGCGAAAAAATCAGCCGGTTCCTTCTGGCGAGCTCTGAATTATCAATATAAGAAAAAAGCTTGTCCAATTGATTTTTCGAAAGCGCTCCCGGATTTTTGATATAGATGTTTGTATTCACATTTGCGAATGGCGAATCTGAATTATTGATCAGGGCATTCCATTTTCGTTCCCCCATAAGTTCACAATTGATGATATATAAAGGGGAAGAATTCCCGGAGCTGTTGGAATATAAAAGCTTTGCAACTTTATCTTTCCCTGTTCCGGATTCTCCTATAATCAGTACCGGCTGTGTGCTCTTTGCATACGCTTCGATAATATCGGCCGTACGTCCCACTTGGTGAGAGCCGTTGTATTCATCGGCGAAATCTTCTGAGTTCGAATCCAAATGATTGTAAATAGTAATTACTGAGTCTTCTTCGGAAAAAACGGCATGTTTCTGTTGGATGGTTATTGCTGTATATTTCTGGTCTTCATAGAATAAATGCCGGTTTGTAAGGATGAAGATTTTATCGCGGATCTGTCTGGTAACTGTCTGACCCGAAACTTTCAAAAAAGCCCGAAGATAAGTCTGTACAAGATTCATAAGGACTGTATTGCTGTCGTTATTTGGAAGACTGGAAAACCATAAGGCTCCGGCTGGATTAAAAATCAGAAATTCCCGGTCTTCATTGGTCAGAAGAGCCTGAAACAGATCTTTCTGTTTGTGAACATGAGCAGAAGACGCCACGAGTTTGACGGCTTCATCAATTGCAGAAGTGATACTTTCGCTTCCGGAAGAAAGAAGGATAGAATTCATCCCCAGCTTCCTGGCTGCATTTAAACCTGTCATATCACAAAGAGCCAATGTACAGCCGTTCTGCTGCGCCTTCCTGATTGCCGGCAGAGCATCCGATTCGTTGGTAAACGTTACAATATCAATATCATACTGCAGTAGGTCGCAGAGCACTTTGGCGCAGTTTGTGATCGAAGAAAATCCGGCGATTATAAACTTGCCGGAATAGCTTTCCACAAGTTTAATTGTGCGGAGCACATCATACACGGAAATCGGGATATCGATTACCGGGAGCTCGACGTTAGAACGTATCAATTCGGCAGTTCCGCCTCTTGAAATAATAACGTCATAATTATTATGTGCCAGTTCGAGGGCGATTTTTTTGCCGTTATCCAAATCGCCTGTCTGTACCGTCATGCGGATATCATCTCTTGTCTGTGCGATTGCAGATATGGCATCCGCCATTCCTTCATAAGGAGCTACTGCAAGTATCTTGGTTTTCTGCATATGGATTTCCCCTTTGTAAAAAATGAATTTTTATCGTTGAGATATTCGCTTTCATATAGATTTATTATATACTTGAACGTATCAAAATGCAACAAAAATTAAGCTGGATGTTTCAAAATAAAACGATAAAATGAAATTGTGCAATTGAATAACGAGGTTTTAAGAAGTAATATGTTAAACAAGAAAAGCAAAGAAACACAAAATATTTCAAAACGAATCAAAGGAGGAAAGAAAATGAGTTATCAGATTAAAATTCCGTCATATATCTGCGGAGGGGAGGGATGCATTGAAAATGTAGCTGCAATCATCGAAAAAGAACATGCAAAGAAGATTATTGTATTTACAGATAAAGGCATCAGACTTACAGGACTTTTGGATATACTGACGAAAATACTTCATAAAACAACGGCCGAATATCAAGTATTTGACAATTTGACTCCGGAACCGGCATATCAGGATGTAGAAAGAGTCATGGATGAGGTCGCGTGCTACAATGGTGATTTTATTATCGCGATTGGCGGCGGAAGCGTTATGGATGCGGCAAAGCTCTGCAGTATATTAAAAGACGCTCCTTATACGATAAAAGATCTTCTGAGAGATCCTGCAATTGCTGAGAAACAGATTAAGACCCTGATGATTCCTACTACTTGCGGAACCGGATCGGAGGCAACATGCAACGCTATCGTAGCCATTCCGGAAGAGCAGTCAAAGAAAGGAATTGTGAACGATAACATGATTCCGGATTACGTATTTCTGGATCCGCAGATGATCAGAAAGCTTCCAAAATCTATCATTGCAGCAACGGGCGTGGATGCGCTTGCCCATGTAGTAGAGTGCTTTACCTCAAAAAAAGCGACTTCGTTTTCCGATACGTATGCAATGGCCGGTGCAAAACTGATCTTTCATAATATCAGAGAAGCTTTCAATGATGCAGATCATATGAAAGCAAAGGGTAATATGATGCTTGGCGCGTTCTATGGCGGAGTCGCTATCACAGGAAGCGGTACAACGGCTGTACATGCGCTGTCATATCCATTGGGCGGAAAATACCATATTGCGCATGGCGTATCCAATGCAATCCTTTTTGCACATGTAATGGAATTCAACAAAGACGCCTGCAGGGAAAGACTTGCGGAATTGTGCGACGGAGTGTTCCCGGAGCTTTTCGAAAAAAATGTGGATGAAAAGGCGGACTATATGATCGAACAGATTGTAGACATTGTAAGAGTGACAAACATTCCAACAGACCTGAATGAATTCGGAGTAAAAATGGAAGACCTTGATTTCCTTGTAAAGGCAGGAAGCGATCAAAAAAGACTTTTGGTAAATAACATGAAAGAATTATCACTGGATGATATCAGGGGTATTTACCTGAGAGTTCTGAAATAAAACAATTATCAAAGAAAGGGCAGGAGAAATGGAAAAGAAACCAATTATCGGAATTACAATGGGAGATCCCTCGGGAAATGGATCTGAAATCTCCGTAAAAGCACTTTCAGACCCGGCTGTGTACGAAAGATGTAAGCCAATCATTATTGGAGATGCGAATTGCATGAAAAACGCAGTGGAGTTTCTTGGGAAAGACAATGAAATCCGGATCCATGCTGTAGAAAATGTAAAAGATGCGGTATTCCAACACGGAACGATCGACGTCTATGATATGAAACTGGTCGATATGAAAAAGCATATATACGGTAAAGTTTCAAAAATGTGTGGGGAAGCCGCATTCCAGTATGTTGTGAAGGTGATCGAGCTTGCAATGAAAAACGAGATTGATGCAACTGTAACTAATGCGATCTGCAAAGAAGCCATTAACATGGCAGGGCATCATTACTCCGGACATACAGAGATTTACGCAGATTATACAGATACCGGCAAATACACCATGATGCTCGCCCATGGCGATCTGAGAGTTGTACATGTGTCCACGCATGTTTCTCTTCGTCAGGCATGCGAGAGGGTAAAAAAAGAACGCGTGCTGGAGTGCATCAGAATTGCCAACGATGCATGTAAAGCGATCAGAATTAAAGAGCCGAAGATTGGCGTGGCAGGTCTGAATCCGCACTGCGGGGAGAACGGAATGTTTGGTACGGAAGAGATTGAAGAGATTCAGCCGGCTATTGATGCGGCGCTGGAAGAAGGGATTCATATTCCGGAGAAGAAGCCGACGCCTCCGGATTCCATTTTCTCTAAAGCAATCGGGGGCTGGTATGATATTGTCGTTGCAATGTATCACGATCAGGGACATATACCGCTTAAGGTAGAAGGATTCAAATACAATAAGGAGCAAAAGAAATGGGACGCCGTATCCGGCGTCAATGTAACGCTTGGCATTCCAATCATACGCGTATCTGTAGATCATGGAACCGGATTTGATCTTGCAGGAACAGGAAAATGTAACGAATTAAGCCTTGTAAATTCTATTGATTATGCGATCCGCCTTGCAGAAAACAAATAATAGCGGGAGGAAAACGACGTGGTAAAACTGTTGATTATAGCCGATGATTTTACTGGTGCTTTGGATACAGGAATCCAGTTTAAAAAACGTGGCATCAGCACACAGGTTTTCACAAAAACAAAGTTGGAGAATAGTGAAATCAGACCAGACACAGAGGTTCTTGTGATCGACAGTGAATCAAGGCCAATGCAGAAAGAAGACGCGTATCTGAAAGTAAAAAAGATTACAGAGTGGGCGATTGCCCGCGAAGTACAGATTATTTTCAAAAAAACAGATTCTGCGCTCAGGGGAAACATAGGGGCCGAGGTAAAAGCTGTCGCCGATGCAGCGGGAAACGGCAAAGTGTTCTTCCTTCCCGGTTATCCGGAAATTCACAGAGTTACAAAGAACGGGACTCATTATATAGACGGTGAATTGCTGGAAAACAGTGTATTTGGAAAGGATCCATTTGAACCGGTAAATATGTCGTACATACCGGATATCATCAAAAAAGAGAGCGATGTTGCCGTAGAGGTGTTAAAGAGAAGCGAGAAGATTCCTGAACTGGCAAAAGACCAACCGGAGATTATCGTATGTGATACGGTCAGTACAGAAGACATTGATAACCGACTGGACGAGCTGATTGAGAAGAACGCTCTCGGGCTGTTGGCGGGGTGCGCAGGACTGGCAGATCGTCTGGTAGAAAAAATATCTTTCAACCGGCAAGGAGAGATGGCATTTCACAAGACTGACGGGATGTATGTAGCATGCGGAAGTCTGAACAAGATTACAGAACAGCAGGTTTCGTATGCGGAAAAGAACGGCGGATTTACAAGAATCCATCTGACAATGCATCAGAAACTGATGCCGGAATATTATGGGACGGCGCAGGGAAGATCATTTACACGCGAAATAGCGGGACTCTGCCAGCGCAGGAAGAAAGTGATTGTTGATACATTTGATTCGGATGACAGCAAAGAACAATTTCTGAAAGACCACAAGATAGAACAGGAATCTGTCAGATTCAGAATCTCAGATTCGCATGGCTGCATTGTCAACGAACTGGTAAACCAGGGGCTGGATCTTACGATCCTGATGACGGGCGGGGATACGCTGATGGGATATATGAAGCAAATCGGATGTACGCAGATCGAACCAATATGCGAAATTGAACAAGGCGTTGTTGTATCAAAAATTAAATGCGGAGGCCATTCCATACAGGTAATATCAAAATCAGGTGGATTCGGAACAGTCGATATCCTGTGCCGAATCGCAGAGAAAGTGCTTCATAAAAATTCAAAATTGAAAGGAGAACGCATCATGAAAAAAGTTGAACTGAAGGGAATTATCACACCAATTTTAACACCGATGAAAGCGGATGAAAGTATGAATACAGAGGAACTCCGCGCACAGATTGAACGTCTGATTGACGGCGGTGTGCATGGTATTTTCCCGTTTGGAACCAACGGGGAAGGTTATATCTTAAGCGAGAATGAGAAGGTTGAAGTGCTTGAAGCAACGATCGATCAGGTAAAAGGACGTGTACCTGTATATGCAGGCTCCGGATGCATTTCCACAGCAGATACCATCCGTATGAGCAGGAAAGCGGAGGAGCTTGGGGCAGACGTGCTTTCCATTATTACGCCAAGTTTTGCGGTCGCATCTCAGAAAGAACTGTATGACCATTATGTAGAAGTTGCAAAACATGTGGACACGCCGATTGTACTTTATAACATTCCGGCACGCACAGGCAACAAACTTCTTCCGCAGACGGTCGCCAGGCTCGCCAGAGACGTAGATATTATTGTCGGGGCAAAGGATTCCAGCGGGGACTGGGAGAACCTGAAAGCATACATTCATCAGACTCAGGATCTTGACAAAGATTTCTTTGTATTATCAGGAAATGATTCCCTGATCCTTCCGGCATTAAAAGAAGGGGGAACTGGCGGGATCGCCGGATGCTCCAATGTATATCCTCATGTACTTTCTTCTATTTACAATCTTTTCAAAGAAGGGAAACTGGAAGATGCGCAGGCGGCGCAGGATTCTATCGCAAGTTTCCGCGCAGTGTTCAAATATGGGAATCCGAACACAGTAGTTAAGAAGGCCGTTGCGATGCTTGGATATCCGGTAGGAGAATGCAGAAGGCCATTCAACTATCTGTGCGATGAAGGCGTAGAAGCGCTTAAGAGGGTTTTAAAAGAGAACGCTGATAAGGGTATGAACTAAATAAAAGATTAGAAAGAAGCGAGGAATAGAAGATGAAATTTGTAATGACACAGGCCGTGTGCCCGGAAGGGCTTCAGATGCTGGACGGAATCGCGGATGTTTATGTTGCAGATAATCAGGATCCAAACAATTATCTGGATGAAATGAAGAATGCAGACGCTCTGATCGTAAGGATTGCAAAATGTGACGGACATGCCATCGAGAACAGCCCGAATCTGAAGGTTATCGGGCGTACAGGCGTAGGATATGATTCCGTAGATGTGAAGACAGCTACAGCGCATGGGATCCCTGTAGTTATCACACCGGGAGCCAATAACAGAAGCGTTGCAGAGCATGCGGTGGCGATGATGTTCGCACTTTCCAAAAATCTGGTGGAAGCTCAGACGGAAATGTGTAAAGGCAACTGGGAAATCCGTGGAGCTAAAAAAGCATTTGAGCTGGAAGGTAAGAACGTTGGGATTCTTGGACTTGGGGCAATCGGACGTGAAACTGCAAAGATCTGTAAAGGATGTGGAATGAAAATAGCAGCCTATGATCCGTTTTTGTCAAAAGAACAGGTAGAAGGTTACGGCGCAGAGTACTATGAGAACTATGAAGAGCTTTTGAAAATCAGTGACGTAGTATCCATTCATGTGCCTCTCACCGAGGAAACCAGAAATATGATTTCCAGAAAGCAGCTCTCAGAAATGAAGAAAACGGCACTGATCATTAACTGCAGCCGCGGCGGAATCATCAACGAAGCAGATCTGACAGAGGCATTGAAAGCAGGTGAAATTGCAGGGGCAGCAACGGACGTATTCTGCAATGAACCTCCAAAGACAGATGATCCGCTTTTGAATTGCCCAAATCTGATTGTAAGCCCTCATTCGGCGGCACAGACAAGAGAAGCGGTCATTAAAATGGCTCAAATGTGTGTGAAAGGCTGTCTGGCAGTAGCAGAGGGAAAGAAATGGCCATTCGTAGCAGACAGGTCGGTATATGATCATCCGAAGTGGAAAGACACGGAGTATGCAGAAGTATAAGAAGCCATAATAAAGGGCTGAACTCTTATATTTGAGTGTATAAAGTTAAGTTACAAGAAAAACTATGTGGGGAAACGGAGAAAAAACTATGAGTTCAAGTATTATAGCAATTATAATTGCAGCAATTACAATTGTACTGTTCATGTGGAATAAATTGCCAATGAGCGTTGTGGCTATGGGAAGTTCCGTAGCAATGGGAATTCTGATTCCGCAGATGGAACTTTCGGAAGTATATGCCGGATTCAGCGCTCCTGGCTGGGCAATGGTCGTCGGGATGTGTATCGTAAGCGCGGCGCTCTTTGAGACCGGCATGGCTCAGAAAATCGGCGACAGAATTGGAAATTCATTTTTAGCAAAGACGGAACGCAGATTTATCGTAACAGCAAGCGCTGTATGCTGTTTGATGTCAGCGTTTATGAGCAATAACGGAACAGTAGCTATCTGGATGCCTCTGATCGCTGTTGTAGCGGCTGGATCAAACGGACGGATCCGATCTAAGATGGTTATTTTCCCGGCGGGAACTGCAGCAATCATTGGGGGGGCATGTACGCTGGTCGGGTCTACATCACAGCTTGCGGCGAACGCGGTGCTTCAGGGATATGACGGATATAAAGATGGACTTGGAATGTTTGATATGACAAAAATCATGCTTCCGGCAGCTATCGTGCAGGTTGTCTTCTGGGGGACGATCGGATATACTTTGCTGAAGAAAGTTCTGAAACCGGAAAGTCCGGACTTCAATGTGGGAAACATGTATGCAGATGCCCCGGCAGTTGAAGAAAAAAGCACAAATGATCCGGCGGATGGCAAGAAAGGAGCTATTTCAGTATTTACAATGCTTCTGTGCATTTTCTTATTCGTGGCGAGTGGATTTGAACCATTTAAAAGCCATTTTACAATCGGCGTTATCGGTATGTTAGGTGCAGTTATCGTTCTTGGAACAAAATGTATTCCGGTCAAGAAAGCTTATGAAGAGCTTCCTTGGGATGTACTGATTACAATCGGCGGTATCGGCGGACTTGGAGCGGGACTTGATAAATCAGGCGGCGGAGCTTTGATCGCAAACGCAGTACTGAATCTTTTCGGAGGGAAAAACGCTTCCGTAGTAGTTCTTACAATTGTAATTGCAGTTTTAACAAGCGTACTGACGAATTTTATGTCGAACAATGCAACGGCGGCTATGATCAGCCCAATTGCTATCGCAATGGCGCTTGGTCTTGGAATCAGTCCGGTTCCGTGGGTTATCGTAATTGCGGCGTGTTCGAATCTGGCAATTGCAACATCTTACGGAACAGCTGTCAACATGCAGATTTTACCGGCCGGATATAAATTCTCCGACTTTGTCAAGATTGGCGGGCCATTGCTGATCATATTGATCGCAGTAGTTACTGTAAGTTCAGTAGCATTCCTCTTCTAAAGTTAAAAAATAAACCGCATAGTAGGAAGTATAGTGGAATTATAGCAGATGTTATAATGAAACTGTACTTCCTGTTGTGCATTGTTTTCGCGAACAGTACATCATACAAATATACTTGAAGATTATACGGCTGCAGACCACCCCACGGGTCTTCGGCTTGTGCCGGCCAGCAGCCGATGGAATTTATATCAGGAAGGAACAGTAAAATGTCAATAAAATCAGATTATAAGGATTATGAGGAGCATCGGAACAGAATTGCAGGTAAAAAGACAGGAAAATTTTTTATTAATCAGGAATTGCGCTATGTAAAACCATTTCAAATTTATGGAAATTTATACTATGTTGGTGATAGCTGGGTCTGCGTGCATATTGTGGACACGGGAGAAGGTCTTCTTATGTTTGATGCTGGGAATTGTGGAGCGCAGGCAGTGCTGATACAGTCAATTTGGGAAATGGGTTTTAATCCGGCAGACGTAAAATGGATTATTTTATCGCATGGCCATGTTGATCACTTTGGCGCTGTAAATTTTTTTAAAAACATGTTCGGAACCAAAATCTACATGGGTGAACCGGATGTAAAAATGTTTCGGGAACATCCGGTTACGCCGATGCCAAGTCTTGTGAATGGATATGCCGAGATCACGGAAGAATATTTGCAGAAGATGAAGGAGCAAGAGTATTTGAGAAATTCGATCAAGAGAGATGTCTCGGAATAGAGAAAATGAGCTGTAATAACAGGGCCTTGAGCATCGGATAAAGAAGATGTTTACGAGGTCTGCTGGTAGCAGCGTGAGAATGAGAACAATCGGTAAAAATATCTGCCAAAGAAAGCTGTTTGTATGTTATCATATAGGTGCAACTTCTTTTTTGGTGATATTGCTAATTGTTATTTGACATCTCAATTTTACCATAAATCATTGAGGAGTTGTTTTGTAGCAAAAAGAATGCCGTATTTATGCGGATTCCGGCGTTTCGCAAATGCCTATTTGTTATAATAGAAATAGAGGAGTACAATATGACAAAAGACAAATTAGCGTTGGAGATCATAGAGAGGCTGAAAAAGGAGTATCCTGATGTAGGGTGTACTTTGGATTATGACCAGGCATGGAAACTGCTGGTGAGCGTGCGTCTGGCGGCACAGTGTACAGATGCCAGAGTCAATGTGGTTGTTCAGGATTTATATGAAAAATATCCGGATGTGAATGCTCTGGCAGAAGCAGATCCGGCGGACATAGAGGCGATCGTCAGGCCGTGTGGGCTTGGACGAAGTAAGGCGAGAGATATCAGTGCCTGTATGAAAATATTGAGAGACGAATACGGCGGCGGAATTCCGGATAACTTTAAGGCTCTGATGAAACTTCCGGGGGTAGGACGTAAGAGCGCCAACCTTGTGATGGGCGATGTTTTCGGAGAACCTGCAATCGTCACGGATACTCACTGCATCCGGCTGGTGAACCGCATGGGACTGGTGGATCAGATCAAAGATCCAAAAAAAGTAGAGATGGCACTCTGGGAGATCATACCTCCCGAAGAAGGAAGCGACTTCTGCCACAGGCTGGTATTTCTCGGAAGGGATATCTGTACTGCAAGGACAAAGCCACACTGTGAGGTATGCTGTCTGAAGGATATATGCCCCAAAGAAGGGTTATAGTGTCGGGACAGAGGACTGGGAGGAGGAGCCGGCATGAAGAAACAAAAGTTATTCAAAACCAATGCTGCAGAAAGGTGCATCGGGAAGGTCTTGTCAAAAAATCAGGTTGCCATGTATGCCTTTTTCCTGTTGGATATTGATAACTTTAAGCAGGCCAACGGCCGGTTCGGCCATGTGTTTAGGGATATGGCTATTAAAGAGTTTATAACAGTTATACGAGGGCATATCCGTGAAAATGATATTCTGGGGCGGAACAGACTTTGTCTCGCTGTATAATCATGCGGATGCGGCTCTCTACAAGACAAAGCAGAGAGGAAAAAACGGATATACAATTTCTGGCCGATCATAAACTGTATGGAGAAGGGAGTAAATCGTACTGTGATTTACTCCCTTATTTTAATGCTTTCTTTTGCTCAGAAGAGAAAGAGGAAATCGTTTCCTGAAAAGGGGAAGGGACTTTAACCCCACGGGTTCTGGTTTCCATCTGGCATAGAGCGTGTAATGCTCCGTGCTTCCGTGGGGGATCATATTTATCTGTTTTCCGCCGAATGGATCGTCATACCATCCGAGGAAGGCAAGGCCCGGAAGTTCTTCCGGAGGATTCAGGATGAGATCAGGTGAATCTGTCGTATAAAAAACTGGGTTGGTGTTTGAGGATTCCAACAGGTTCTCATAGCGTATCCTGAAACGGACGGGAGCCAGCAGGACAAAAGTTCGGTCAGGATTTAGACGAAATTCCCAGCCGTTAAACCTGTGGGACGGCATCCGAAATTTTTCGGCGTCCGAAGGCTGAAGACCGAAATATTCGGATAAAGGGGCACAGATGACGATTGGATTTCCTTCCTTGTTTGGAGAAATATATTCGGAATTCTCAAGACGGATACATGCATTGGGATGGAGGGTGTTCTGCAGGTAGAGATGAGTATCAGCATCTTTGAGGAAAAAGCCGTCATATAAATTTGGTCCTTCCTCAAGAATAAGAGAACTGCCGCATTCAAGAGAGATACCGACTCCTGCTTTCTTGGCAAGGTTTTGTGAAAGCCGTGTGGTGCCTCTTAAACTTACAATATTGCCAAAGCCATGGGACAGGATACCGCCGCCGCACCCAAAACGAGCCGTATTGTCCTCGATGATACAGTCATATAGGTTTGCATCCGCAGCGCCTTCTTTGGAATCAAGAAAGATTCCTCCGCCTGATCCTGCCTGATTTTTGATAAACTCTGACGATGTCAGGGAGAGATTTTTTGCTTTAGATGAAGACTCAGACAGAAAGGCCAGCCCGCCGCCGGATTTTTTTGCGGTGTTTCTGGAAAATGAAGTCTGTGACACATTGACAATGCCGCTGCCGGATGAACTCATGGCAATACCGCCGCCGTCAGAAGAAGAAATATTTTCAAAAATCCTGCTGTCTGTAAGGTGAAAGGAAAATTCTCCGCTGCCTGCACTAAAAACAATGCCTCCGCCGCAGGAAGCCGCCCGGTTTCCCTTTATATCAGAATTCATCAGTGCCAGGCGGACAGATTTTTTTGAAGAACGATTAGTGAGTGAAATGCCTCCGCCCTGTCCATCGGCTTTGTTTTTGGAAATAGAACATTCATTTACTGTAACTGAGGCACCTGTTTGGGAAACCAGGCAGAGACCTCCCCCGTTTTCTTTTGCACTGTTTTCAGAGAGGACAGAGTCCTTTTCGATATCCAGCTGATCTTCCTCACTGCAGCCGAAGAAGTAAATACCTCCCCCGTAAGCAGAGGCATTTCCGGAGATCCTCACATTACCTGACACTGTGAGGGAAGAAGGTATTTCAGCATCTTCACGGAAGCCTGAGAAATTGATGCCGCCACCGCATCCCAGGGCAATGTTATCAGTTATGGCTGACGAGTCAGAAACGGTGAGGATGCTTCCCGCCCGCTTTTCAAAAGAGCGAAGATAGATCCCGGCGCCGTGGGCCGCAGTATTGTGGGTGATCAAAGCGCGTCCCAGGATTGAAAGTTTATCATCGGGATGTTTGACAGCGGCCATAACAGCTCCTCCGCAGAGTCTGGAGGAGCAACCCGAAATCTGCGAATCTTCGGTCATCAGGAAATTGTTTGGAAGGGAAGCGATGCCTGAAAAATAAACGCCTCCCCCTTCTGTATAGGAATGGTTGTTTCGGAGAACTGTACCGTGTTTCAGAATGAGCGTACCGCCCGAAATCAATATTAAGGAACGGTTCATAGGATCTCTGCCTGAATGGAGTTCCTTTTGACCGTCTAACACAATGTTTTGAAGGGTGAGGCTGCCTCCTTCTAAAACATGAAACATAGAAGAGGGAAAGGAAGCATCCTTATAAAGGGAGACCGGACATTCATCGGAACAGCCAGTGAGTGTCAGGGAACAGCGGACAGTGATCTGTTTGGAGACTGTGAAATCTGAGACTGCCTGAATGTGAGTTTCTTTGGAAGCCACAGCGTTCAGAAGCTCAGTTTGATTGGAGACTGGAGTCAAAATATCACCTGCTTTTTTCAGTTCAATCTTATATTTAGTATATGCAGAAATAACAGGCAAGGGGAATGGTCAAACTCGCCCAAATTTTCAGGTAAATATACTTTTAATATTCCAATTTCATCTAAGGCCCCTTCAGGAGCATATGAGATATCTGGTGTAAGGATTGCTGATCAGGCCGGTGATTTAAATCAAAAATGTGTCATAAACAATGGAAATAATAGAATAGACATAAAAGATGAGTTTGATGTTGACTTTCAATATTTCATTAACAATCCAAACATTGTATCTAAACTGAAATCCATGCAGACAGGAAAAGTTGCCATGATCAATTTCCCCAACAGCAGCTATACCGCAAAGAAGGCTTTCTTTGATGCAATCAAAGGAAAGGATAAAACTATTGTTTTTTCAAATGATGGTATCCTATCCAGCAGGCTGAATCTCTATTATCCATTGAAGAAACTGAAGGCAAAAAAAGATATTATGTAAAAGTCCGCGCATTGAAAAATATAAAGAAAAATGGTGTGCATAGGAAATGGCCATGCATGTACATGACCATTTCCGGCACTTTATTTTAGATATTTCATCTGTCTACTTGACAAGGGGCTGATCACAAACCTAATATTTTGGATGCCGCCTTAAATAAATTTACTTAAAACATTTTATCCTGTGGGAACAGAGATTTTACATGATCTATTTCTTCCTGAGTGGCAGGTGCTGCAGGAACATAATACTCACGTTCTCTGGCAAGCTTATAAATCTCTTCCTGAGACATTTCACACTGGTTCCTCATCTGTTTTAATGTCTGCTTTAATTCCTGGTTTTCCGACTGGGCGATCATTCCGCCGTACCTTGTCAGCTCTCCGTTTACGCCGGCAAGCGTATCGGCTACCATTGTCTTATCATCTAACATTTTGCTTCCTCCTTACTTAAGAAACTGCATTAATTTTTGTTTACTGTCCATTGCTGACTGAGCGGATTGCTGAAAGAATTTTTTCAGAGCGGGATCTGTCGCCTGGTCTGCATAAGCCTGCATTTTGCAGTGTGTGGTGTCAAAACCGCCGATTAAGTGACGAAGGTTCTGTAAATCTAACATAGATATATTTGCCATTGTAATGCCTCCTTTAAAATTTATTACCTCTTTAGTATCCCAAACAATTTTTATAGTATGCGAAATGAAAACAGCTGTATAAATTTGATTGATTTTGTAATAAAATTTAATTAAAAAATGAATGAATTTTTTATGGAGGTTTTATTTTGAGGCATATCTATCAATGGGAAAAGGCAGAAGCAGAAAAATTTTCAAAAATTTATAAACTGATGACAGAGGCTTTTCCGCCAAGTGAAATAAGGAATGAAGAAGGTCAGAGAAACCTTCTCGGCCGTTCGGCGTATCAGCTTTATACAGTGAAACAAGAAAGCGAAATCCATGGCCTTCTCGCCGTGTGGGAGTTTGACACATTCGTTTTTATAGAGCATTTTGCGGTTGATGCATCCTTAAGGGGAAATGGAATCGGGGGAATGCTCCTGAATGATTTTTTGAATAATACGGAAAAAACAGTGTTTTTGGAAGTAGAAGAGCCGGGAACAGACTTGGCAAGGAGAAGGATAGGATTTTACGAAAGAGCCGGGTTCTGCCTCAATGATTTTGATTATATACAGCCGGATCTCCAGCAGGGACAATCCTCTCTGCTGCTGAAAAATATGACATATCCAAAGAAGTCATCGAAAGAAGATTTTGAACGGATGAAACAGCAGATTTTTGAGACAGTGTATGAGATACAAGCTTAAAGATCCCCACAGGGCACACCCTCCGAGTATAAGATTGATTCTTTCTTGTGATACTTTATAGGAGTAGATTTTTAACCTACAGTATATAGGGGGGAATGAATTTATGGAATCAGGAAAACATCGTGTGTTTGGATATGTTAGAGTGTCTGCCAAAGACCAGAATATTGACCGGCAGATGGTGGTCATGGAAAAGCTGAAAATACTCAAAAAAAGTCTGCTTTAATCACCAGGCGTTCTTTACGGACAAAAGTACAGGGAGATACAGAGAATGGGAGGATATAGAAGATGGCAGATCAGGGACTGTTGGATTTTTTGGCAGAGAAAAGCAGATGTGCATATCTTTCGGAACTCAGAGACAGGCAGAAAGACAGAGAAATAAGCCGGATTTTGAATAAAATTGATGCGGAAAGCTTCAGTACAAAGGACTGGCAGGATGCATTGGAATATTTTACATATGTCAAAAAAGAGATTCAGGATAAAAAAAGTGCAAAAGCGTATTTGGAAGAATATTTTTCAGGAAAATACAGTAAATAACTTCACAAAATTATATTTCTGCATAATATAAAAGAAAAAGGAACTGTATAAGCATGAGCTTTTGTGAAAATATATGGGATTCGGATCAGGGAGAAACAATCAATATCCAGGGCGGGACCATTGAAAATATCATGCATTCGGGTGACGCAGATTACGTCAAAACAGTGTGCAGACTTCAGAAAGACAGCAGAATTCAGTCCGTCGTTGTAATGATTGTGGATGAGCATACATTGATCCACTGCAGCGACGGGAAAAGAATTACTTCCAGGGATCTGAAGGAAGGCATGACGGTCGATGCCTGGATCTCAAAGGCTATGACAAAAAGTATTCCGCCCCAGGCCAGGGCATACAGGATCATTGTGAAAAGCAATCCCTGCGGGACAGCGGTTACCGACGGGAGAGTGGCAGGGGTTGATCTGCACAACGGTTTCCTGTACACAGGAATACCCGGAAAACCGGAAAGCCAGATCCGTTTTGTAGTCACAGAGAATACTCCGATTCTGGACCGCCAGGGAAGCAGAATACGGCTTAGGGACTTAAAACAGGGCGACCGGGTACGGGTAGAACATGCTGATTTTATGACCGCAAGCATTCCGCCTCAGACGACCGCATTTACGATAAAAAAATATTAGCAAATATTAAGAAGCAGACAGCATTTTTCTGTCTGTTTCTTCTTTTTCCGGGCAAAAATCAAGAATCAGTGTTATAATAAAAAGGCTATAGAAAGGAGGCCCGGGGTATGAGAACAAGAAAAGAAGTGATTGAATTCTGCATGTCACTGAAGCAGGTTTATGAAGACTATCCGTTTCATGACAGCAACTGGACACTCATGAGACATGAGATGAATAAAAAGACATTTGCTTTTATTTTTGAACGAAACGGACATATCTGGGTTAATATAAAGTGTGATCCGGAGTGGATCTTGGTATGGAGAGAGACTTATGATTCTGTTGTGCCGGCCTTTCATATGAACAAAAAATATTGGAATTCCATCATTCTTGACGGTTCAGTGCCGGATGAGGATATCAAACGCATGATCGGGGAGAGCTACGATTTGATTCAAGCAGGCATAAGGAGGCAGAAATGAATACGAGAGAAGCAATCAACATAAGATGTTCCAGAAGGACGTACCTTCCGGAATATATAAGGGAAAAAGATGCAAAGCCGTTGTTTCAGATGATCCGGGAAATCAATAAGGAACAGGGGCTCCATCTGCAGCTCATCACAGATGAGGGCAACATTTCCAAGATTAAAATGAGCTACGGCATGTTTAAAAATGTGCATGGATTCATTGCAATGGCGGGCAGAAAAGACGATCCCGATTTAAAAGAAAAGCTGGGCTATTACGGTGAAAAGCTGGTCCTTTTGGCTGCTGCTACCGGACTCGGCACATGCTGGGTGGGCAGTACATATAAGAAGGACAGCTGTGTGTGCGATTTAGAACAGGGAGAGAGCCTTGAGGCGGTCATTACGGTTGGATATGTAGAGGCGGATAAGAGGACGAAAGAAAAGATGATCTCTTCTTTTGTAAAGAAAAAAGGGAAAAAAGCAGATCAGATGCTCAAGACAGAAGAAAAGATTCCGGACTGGATCATGCAGGGGATGGAAGCAGTTGAGAAGGCCCCGTCTGCCCTGAATGCACAGCCGGTGGAATTTCGGTGGAAGGATGGAAAGTTTACAGCCCATGTGAAGGTCAAAAATGGATTTGAAGAGATTGATATGGGGATCGCAAAGCTTCATTTTGAGCTGGGAACGGAAAAAACAGGATACTGGGAATTAGGAAACGGAGCAGAATTCCGTTATTGACAGAGAATAAAAACAGGATGGATGATCGATGAGCAAGACAAAATTTTCAACGCTGTGTTATATAGAAAAAGATGAGAAATATTTAATGCTTCACCGGACCGTGAAAAAACACGATGTTAATAAGGACAAGTGGATCGGCGTGGGAGGACATTTTGAATACGGAGAAAGCCCGGAGGACTGCCTGTTAAGAGAGGTAAAAGAAGAGACGGGGCTTCATCTTACGTCATGGAAGTTTAGAGGTATTCTTACGTTTCTCTGTGACGACTGGCCGATGGAATACATCAGCCTTTTTACGGCAGACGGATTTAAGGGGGAGTTGACCGCCTGCAATGAAGGGGTCTTAGAATGGGTGGATAAGAAGGATATTTTGGACCTGAACCTTTGGGAGGGGGACAAGATCTTTTTTAAGCTGCTGGCTGAGAATGGACCTTTCTTTTCGCTGAAGCTTGTCTATCAGGGGGACTGCCTTAGACAGGCTTGTCTAAACGGCGAAGATATGGAACTTTTTGATATATTGACTTCGGACGGGAAACCTACAGGGATCGTAAAGGAAAGATCAATTGTGCACACGGGCGGTGATCTCCATGGAACTTCCCATATCTGGCTGGTGCGCAGAAAACAAAACGGATTTGATGTCCTGCTGCAAAAGCGCAGCAAAGAAAAGGACGCATTTCCTGGGTATTATGATGTGTCATCAGCAGGCCACATGGCGGCAGGGGATGATTATCTGAACACTGCGGTGCGGGAACTTTCCGAAGAACTGGGAGTAACGACAGAGCCGGAAGAATTTAAGTTTATAGGAATGAGAGATTCCGTCGTAAAGGATATCTTTCACGGAAAGCCGTTTCATAACCATGAGCTGAGTGCAGTTTACGTATATGAGACAGATCTTGCGGAAGAACAGTTCCGGCTGCAGAAGGAAGAAGTGGATTCTGTTCTCTGGATGGACTTCGGAGAATTTGAAGAAAAAGCCCGGAACGGCGAGATCAGACACTGTATTTTCGCGGATGAGATCAAGATGCTCGGAGAGTTCATGGGGTGTAAATAATAAGAGGAGCGATACTGACAATGGATGAGTCAGTTCCGCTCCTTTTCTAAGTAATAGTTGTCAAGCCCCTCAAAGAGTGAGGGGTTGGGGAGCTGAAGTGGGCTTGCCCACTTTGTTCTGCTATTTTATCAGCTTTTTGATCTGTGCCTCCAGGGCACTCTCTTCCATAGCGCCCCTGGCTCCGGAGACAATTTCTCCGTCCGGGTTGATAAAGTAGGTTGTGGGGAGAGATTCTGCCTGATAGTTATAGGCAGCTTCCTGTTCCGTGTCATAATAAACAGGGAATGTATATCCCTGCTCTTTGATAAAGGAGGACGCTTTTTTCTTTGTCTCCCTTGCCCCGTCGGTCATGTTGACCATGGCAAAATTGACTTTGCCGGAATATTTCTTATACATGGCCTCAAAACCGGGCATCTCCTGTTTGCACGGCGGACACCAGCTGGCCCAGAAATTTAACACAATGGGTTTTTTGCCGGTCAGAGAAAAGAAGTTTATCGGCTTTCCGCCGGCATCCTCTGCGTTGAAGTCCGGGGCAGTGACAGCTTCCTGTTTTTCTGTAGCATCCCCGGAAGATGTTTCTTCGGATGCAGTATCTGCCTTATATTTTTTGCTCAGGTTCTGGTAGAGAACAAAAGCTCCTGCTAAAAGTGCGATGAGTATGATAATAATCCCTATCAGTTTTGTTTGTTGTTTCATAGATCCCTCCTAAAATGTCAAGATTGATAAAAAGCGGTCCATCATTCCCAACATCATCAAAAGTCCCACGATAATCAGCAGAATTCCCGAAACTTTTGTGATGATGCCGTAGTGCGATTTGATCCAGCCGAAAGCCCCCATCAGACGCTCAATGAGCACGGCGCTGAGAATGAACGGGATGCCGAGACCCATGGAGTAGAGAAACAGCATGAGGATGCCTTCTGCCATGGAGCCCTGCTGTGACGCCATCATCAGTGCAGAGCCAAGGAATGCCCCTACACATGGGGTCCAGCCGATGGAAAAAACAATTCCAAATAAGAAAGATGATGCATGGGTATGTTTTTTCACTTCCATAGAACTGCGTTTTGTCCTGTTTAAAAAGCTTATGTTAAGCGCTCCGGTAAAATTCAGACCAAAGATGATGACGATCAGTCCGGTGATTATGTTGACAATCATTTTATGTGAAGTGAGCAGCCCTCCGAGAGTTCCCGCGAAGGCACCCAGAAGGATAAAAACCAGGGTAAATCCCGCAACAAACGTTATGGCATTAGGCAAGGCTTTGTGTCTTGGGCGGTCTGTTGTCTCTCCCGCAAAATAAGAAATATAGATAGGGAGCATCGGCAGCAGACAGGGGGATATAAAGGTTACGATGCCTTCTAAAAATGAAATTAAATACTGCATAAAGTCTCCTGGATGTTAAATAAGTCGTTGAGTGCCTCGCTCATGGTCGGATGGGTGTAGATTGTATCTCTCAGCACGGTATATGGAAGATGTGCATCCATAGCGAGTTTGATCAGGTTGATCATTTCGTGGGATTCGGCGCAGAACAGATGAGCACCTAAAATCTCGTTTGTCTTCGTATCGATTACGACTTTTAAAAGCCCGGTTATTTACGTTTCGTTTTTTATCTCCCAGAATCTGTGATTTCACAATGTGGAAATCATCCAGGGAAATATATGTGAACTGAAGACCTCCGACCACATCACCCATGGCATAGATGCCCGGAACATTTGTCTGAAGAAATTCATCTGTCCTGACAGCACCGCTGGGAGTCAATTCCACACCGGCAGCTTCCAGATTCAGATCGTTTACATTAGGGCGGCGTCCTGTAGCCACAAGAACGGCATCTGCTGAAATTTTTTCATCGCCCTCCGGTGTTTTCACAGACACAATCGTTTTAGCTTCTTCATCGCGGACAGAGTTTATTTTTGTGGAGAGCAGCAGCTTTACTCCGCGTTCTTTTAAGCTCTCTGCAACAGCATCGGCAATATCCCGGTCCTCCCTCGGAAGGAATACTTCCCCGTCCTGGATGACAGTAACCCTGGAGCCGAAGTTCGTGTAGATAGAAGCAAACTCCATGCCGATATAGCCGCCTCCGATGATGACCAAGTGTTTCGGCAGTTCCTCCAAAGAAAGCATGGTCTCACTGATATACGCACGCCGACTGTCAGAGAGACCCTCAATGGGAGGGATAAACGGGCGAGCTCCCGTATTTATAAAAATCTGATCTGCTTCCAGTTCCAGTGTCTCAGCCTGTAACGCCACGGCCACATGCCTGCTGTCTATAAAAGAAGCGGTTCCGTTATAAACATCTGCATTTTCCAGGTCTGCGACCTTATGGTAGTTTTTATCCCGTAATGTATCTGTCAGCTTTGTCTTTTTTTCAACAGCTTCCCGGTACAGCCTTGCCTTTTCTTCAAAAGAAGAATCAAGCTTTGCAGAAAAAGCTGCACTCGCAACAAATGATTTGGATGGGATACATCCAACGTTGATGCAGGTTCCTCCGTACATGTTAGAATCCTTTTCAATAAGAGCGACTTTCCTTCCATTTGCGGCAAGCGTCATTCTCCTTTAATTTGGATGAACCGAAGATCTTTTGATCGATGGTCTGAATGGTTACCTGTTTCAAATGATCTTTGCATAACTGATCCAGGCTGCCGTAAATGTCATCCATAATGCCTGCCATTCCGGAAGCCACCAGACAGGGCAGATCGCTGTTGCCGCTCCGCCAGGAAGACGAGACAAACGGAACATTCAGGGCACTGCTGATATCATAAAGGGTTACCTTGGATGGCTCCAGGTCAAACAGATATCCTCCTACTACCCCTTCTTTTGTAGAAATCAGTCCCTTTTTCTTGAGTTTCCCCATGATCTTCCGGACTCTTGCCGGGTTTGTGCAGATATTGGCGGCCAGCTTGTCGCTGGATACGCTTTCTCCTTTATGGTTTAAAAAAACGAGTGCGTGGACTGCTATCGTAAATTCACTGTTCATAAGTTGATTTCCCCTCTGTCTTATTCTATATGTAATAATTTGAGTTACAGTTTATGCTGTAATCATATCAGTTACATTTGTGAATGTCAAGAAGAAAATATGGAATCTGCTGAAAAACCGTGGTACAATGAACCCAGTGAAAGAACCAGCGATAATGAATGTGACAGGGAGACTGCTTATGATATTGAGTGTCAGCAGAAGGACAGATGTTCCGGCTTTTTATGGTGAATGGTTCATAAACCGGCTTCGGGACGGCTCCGTGCTCGTGAGGAATCCGGTGAATCCAAAACAAGTCAGCAAAATTCTGCTTTCCAGAGAAAATATTGACTGTATCGTGTTCTGGACAAAGAACCCTGAAAATTTCATGAAGTATTTAGGAGAGCTGAAAGAGTATCCGTTTTATTTTCAATTTACACTCAATGGATACGGAAAGGATATAGAGCCGGGAATGCCCGATAAGAAAAAAGAATTGATTCCCCTGTTTCAGGAGCTGTCCGGAAAGATCGGGAAAGAGAGGGTTATATGGCGCTATGATCCTGTGCTGATCAGCAAAGACTATTCTATAGAGTGGCATATTCATACATTTGAGTCCATGGCAGAAGCCCTGGAGGGATATACAAAACAGGCAGTGATCAGTTTTTTAGATATATACCGGAAAATAAAAAGACAGATGGCCCAGGCGGGAATCCGCCGGCCTGCAGAGGAAGAAGTCTTTCAATTTGCACAGAGAGCAGGGACCTCTGCGAGAAATCACGGTATGACCACGGTGACCTGTGCAGAAGGTTATGACCTTTCATGTTTTGGCATCAGGAAGGGCTGCTGTATCGACAGAGAACTTGTGGAAAAGCTCATTGGAATGAAGATTTCTGTGGACAAAGATAAAAATCAAAGGCCGGAGTGTGGATGTGCAGAGAGTTTTGACATCGGAAGTTATGATACCTGCCCGGCAGACTGTCTTTATTGTTATGCCAGCCACAGCAGAGAAACTGTAAATCAAACTGCGGCACAGTACCGGCCGGATACCCCGATGCTCTGCGGAGAGCCGGATCAATTCGATAAGATAACGGAAAGAAAAGCCGAATCCTGTGCCATTGCACAGCTGAGTTTTTTTGAGGAAAGCCTGGCGGACAAATGAGGTGAGTTTCATGGATGCATCGGAAAAAACAAAATATAAACTGGCAGGCGCCGTCAGGGAGCTGATGGCTTTTACGCCTGTGGACCGGATTACGGTAAAGCAGATCGTAGAGCGATGTGATGTGACAAGACAGACGTTTTACAGGAATTTTAAGGACAAGTATGATCTAATCAACTGGTATTTTGATAAGCTTGCCATTGTATCCTTCCGGCAGATGGGCGTGAGCCTTACACTCAGGGAAGGACTGATCAAGAAATTTGAATTTATCAAAGGAGAACGGTGCTTCTTCACGGCAGCCTTTAAATCTGAGGATCACAATTCACTGCTCCAGCATGATTTTGATTTTATCTATGAATTTTACACCGACATTATAAAAAAGAAATATCAGAGAGAGATTCCGCCGGATATCGAGTTTCTTCTGGAAATGTACTGCCGGGGGTCCATTGCCATGACTGTACAGTGGGTAACCGGTGGGATGAAGCGGAGCACGGAGGATATGGCAGAACTGCTGGTCAGGGCCCTGCCTCCGGAACTTGCAGAGCTTTTGAACGACTTTAAAAAGTGACACTTTTAAGGAAGTGTCACTTTTTTGACATTATGGGAAATGTGTCACTTGTCTGCCTGTTCCGCCGGGAGGTAAACTGATAATGAAAGAATCACGATAAATCAAAGGTATCTCAAGGAGGTTGTTATGGCAAAGCGTATTGTATTGAATGAAACGTCCTATCACGGAAAAGGTGCGGTCCGGGAAATCGCAGCAGAAGTGGGAGCAAGAGGCTTCAAAAAGGCATTCATCTGTTCGGACCCTGACCTGGTAAAGTTCGGCGTTACGAAGAAGGTAACAGATGTATTGGACGAGGCGGGATATGAATATGAGGTTTACTCTAACATTAAACCAAATCCTACTATTGAAAATGTTCAGACAGGTGTCGCTGCATTTAAGGAGTCAGGTGCAGATTATCTGATCGCCATTGGAGGCGGATCTTCTATGGATACTTCCAAGGCTGTCGGAATCATCATTGCAAATCCGGAATTTGAAGATGTGCGGAGTCTGGAAGGCGTGGCGCCGACAAAGAATCCGTCTGTTCCGATCATTGCAGTTCCGACGACCGCGGGAACAGCAGCCGAGGTTACGATCAACTACGTTATCACAGATGTAGAAAAAAGGCGGAAATTCGTCTGTGTAGACACCCATGATATTCCGGTCATTGCCGTTATCGATCCAGACATGATGTCCTCTATGCCGAAGGGCCTGACTGCCGCAACCGGAATGGATGCCCTTACCCATGCGATCGAAGGATATACTACAAAAGATGCATGGGAAATGACAGATATGTTTCATCTGAAGGCGATTGAACTGATCGCACAGAATTTGCGGGGCGCAGTGGAAAACACAGAAGAGGGCAGAGAGGGAATGGCTCTCGGACAGTATGTGGCAGGAATGGGATTCTCAAATGTAGGACTGGGAATCGTACACTCCATGGCTCATTCACTGGGAGCAGTCTATGACACACCTCACGGTGTTGCAAATGCCATTCTTCTTCCGGCTGTCATGGAATATAATGCTGATGCCACAGGGGATAAATATAAGTACATCGCCAAGGCCATGGGTGTGGAAGGCACAGAAGACATGAGTCAGGAAGAATATAGGAAGGCTGCCGTGGACGCGGTGAGACAGCTTTCCATCGATGTGGGAATTCCACAGGATCTGAAAGAAATCGTCAAAGAAGAGGATATTCAGTTCCTTTCAGAGTCAGCGGCGGCAGATGCGTGTGCACCTGGAAATCCAAAAGACGCAGGTTTAAAAGATATTATTGCAATCTATAAATCTTTACTTTAAGAATTTACGTAAACGAAATGAAAGGACTGGCGCACGAAAAAAGTGCGGCAGTCCTTTTTGCAAGATTATTTGCCGTTTTGAATTTTATCAAAGAAATCTTTTGTCTTCAGAGAAAAAGAACATTTTTCTACCTCGGCATTTGTCAGAAAATCTGTATAAACCCCATAGACACCGAGTTTCATATATTCTTTGGCTTCATATACACTGTTGACAGTATGTGTGAAAGAATACAGGCCTGCATCATTTAGCAGCTTCATCCGGTAATCATTGACACTGCTCACAGGGACAGTGACAGCTTCAATGCCGTTGGCAGTGCAGAACCTGATCATCCTGCTGAATGCCACATCTGTCTGCTGATAAGTGGTATAAAGGAAGTGACGGAACGGATGAACCTGTTTTATGGCATGATACATTGGCTGATTGTAAATCTGTACGATTAACCGGTCCAGAAGGTATTCTTTCTTCATTTCTTTTGCTGTCTTTACAATGACAGAGAAGTCATTTTTTGCGGCTGCGGCATCACTGTCTTTGGTGTCCGTCATAATATATGTATCAGGATATTTGTCCATCAGTTCAAAGAGTTCTTTTAGTGAGACAGGAGTGTATTTGCCGTACAGCTTAATATTTTTAAACTTGGCATAGGAAACAGGTTTGCCTCCCTTGCTCTTCGGATCACTCAAGTCTTTTCCCCAATAATGCCTTGCGACCATGACATGATCCGCAGTCTGCATCAGGTCAGCTTCAAAAACCCTGAAACCATTTTGATAGGAATTTAAAAACGCATCTTTAGAGTTGGTATACTCCTTACCATCGATCTCTCCAAGAGCATGGGCAACCGCGCGGTGTTCATACCACTGCTGTGGTTTCTTCTTTTCCTGCCCGGAATCTTTTTTCTGAGCAGACTGATGTTTGGCTTCATTTGCGGCATTCACTTTTTTCTGCCGATCCTGGTAAAAATGAAACCCAGTAAAAATCATAATCCCAAGAAAGCAAAGAAAAGACAGACGCAGTGTGATTCGTTCAAATACTGCACGGATATATCTCGGTTGATGCTTTGCTTTTTTAACGGCGTTTTTGACAGATTTTGTTTTTATCTTTTTCTTGTTCAGCATGAAACCTTCCTTTGTAAAAAAGATGTAATATAATTGTAACAATTATGTTAAAAGTATTATACCATAGGAAGACCAAAAAATCAAAAGTATATCAGCAGTATGCGTGACAAAGTTTTAACATTCAGAGGTGGATTTCCGGCAGAGCTTCATGGTATAGTAAATGTATCGATGCTAGTTAACCTTTCAAATGATTCAGAAGAATCAAAGGATTTAAGGAGGAAATCACTATGGCAAGTATTATCGCAAGTCCAAGCCGTTATATCCAGGGAAAAGGTGAGATGGAAAACCTTTGTACATATGCGGAAAACTATGGAACCAACCTTTTTGTTCTGACAAGTCCGTCCGGAAGAAAAAGAGTGGAGCCTTCCATAGCAAAAGGGCAAAAAGATGCCAAGATTACATATGAAGCTTTTAACGGCGAGTGCTGTATGACAGAGATCAACCGTGTCATGGACATTTGTGAAAAGGCCGGAAGCGAAGTCATCGTCGGAATCGGCGGAGGAAAGATCCATGATACCGCAAAGGCAGTGGCTTATTACATGAAAAAGCCAGTCATCATTGTGCCGACCATTGCGTCTACCGATGCGCCTTGCAGTGCACTGTCTGTGATCTATACGGATGACGGTGTCTTTGAAAAGTACCTGTTTCTGCCGGCAAGCCCGAACATGGTGCTGGTGGACACCGACATTGTCAGCAAAGCTCCGGAACGCCTTTTAGTAGCCGGTATGGGAGATGCTCTGGCAACCTATTTTGAAGCGAGAGCCTGCAAACAGTCTGACGCATCCAACTGTGTGGGAGGAAAGATCACACGCGCGGCCATGGCACTGGCTGAACTTTGCTATGAAACTTTGATTGATGAGGGGATTGATGCGAAACTTGCTGTCCGTGAAAATATCTGCACGAAGGCAGTAGAACATATCATAGAGGCAAATACCTATCTTTCCGGAATCGGATTTGAGAGCGGCGGTCTGGCAGGGGCACATGCGATCCATAACGGCTTAACTGCAATTCCGGAAACCCATGAATTATACCATGGAGAAAAAGTAGCCTTCGGAACGCTGGTACAGCTGGTTCTGGAAGGGGCGGATCAGGATGAGATTCAGGAAGTCCTCGGATTCTGTCAGGAAGCAGAACTCCCGACTACCCTTGCAGACTTGGGAATCAAGGAAGTAAAAGAAGAACAGATCATGGAAGTAGCGCGTCTCGCATGCTCTCCGGATGACACTCTCGGCAACATGCCGTTTGAAGTGACACCGGAGGATGTATATGCGGCCATCATTGCGGCGGACGCGCTGGGAAGATATTATTAAGCTTCCTGCCTTTGGCACAGATGTCTTCCTGCGAGGAAGCACACGGCACATAACAGAATAAGGACTGCGGCCATCAGCAGGGCGCAGTGAAGAAAGAAGGCATCCGGCAGGATGGTGATGACAGGGTCGAAAGCCTCATCGAAGATCCAGTAATCATTGGAGAAGGCCAGCTCGTGAAAAGTCACGAAGGCCTTGTCCCATCCGGCCGCCCAGACCAGAGCTCCCAAAAGGAGCGGAAGCACGGCGGCAGAGACGGATGCCTTTTTTAAGAAATGGAAATCCTTTTTTTCCCGCTTCCATAAAAGGCCTGCAGGGATTATGATAAATGAGATGATACAGGCGTATTGGAGGCCGGAGAAAATACGCTTTACATCCTGAAAGTGAATCTTTCCTTCCTCAGACATGGGAAGAGAGGGAAACTTCAGGTCTTTTTTATACAATACAGAATTATAATCAATGAGCCGGTCATAGTTTTCTCTGATCTGTTTTTCAGAGAGCCCGGATTCCCGGCTGATATGAAGAAGCTTTATATCGGCATAGTAAAGGGGCCGGAAATTCAGTGTAAATACGACCGAAAATGATATCAGGAAAATAGATAAAGAAACTGTAAGCAGAAATTGTTTCATGATGCACCGCCTTTCATGAAACCCATTATAACACAAGGAAGTACCATGATAGCGATTATTTCACCTGCAAAAAACATGAAAGTCAGGAAAGAAAAACAGCGAAAGCTGACAGAGCCTGTATTTTCAGAAAAGACAGGACAGATTTATGAAGAATTGAAAAAACTGAAGCCGTGGGAGATTGAATCTTTGATGAAGGTAAATGAAAAGATTGCAATTCAGGCTTTTTTAGATATACAGAATTTTGAAAATGGGGACGGAAGTGCGGCCCTCATGACTTATGACGGCCTGGTATTTCAGAACGTGGGCGCAGGAGATTTTACCGGGTGGGATATGAAATATGCCCAGAAGCATGTGAGAATCTTAAGCGGAATGTATGGAGTGCTGAAGCCTTTAGATGCGATTCATCCGTACCGTCTGGAGATGGGATGCAAAGTAGAAACAGCGGGACAGGGTCTGTACCGGTTTTGGGGAGATGCGATATATAAGGAGCTTTATAAAGAACAGGATCTGATCCTTAATCTGGCTTCTGAAGAGTATGCCAAAACTGTGAAAAAATATCTGGATGGGCCGGATCGTTTTGTGGACGTGGAGTTTCTCACCATGAGAGGCGGAAAACTCCGGACCATCGTGGCATGGGCCAAGATGGCCAGAGGGCAGATGGTCCGTCATATTGTAAAGAACAGGATTGACCGGCCGGAGGATATCAAAGAGTTTGACTGGGACGGATACGAGTATGAACCTTCCCTGTCTTCTGAAGCCAAGTATGTATTTATCCGGCGGGAGACTAAGCTTTAGTTGACGATCAGGAATCCAAGGTTTAAAAGCGCCGCAAACAGGCACCAGACAATGTACGGGATCAGAAGAAAAGCAGATTTTTTGCTGTACTTTCGGAATACATAGAACATTAGTGCATTGAGCAGATTCAGAGCCAGAATCCAGACAAAGGAGAAAAAGACCAGTCCGTATTCAAAGAAAATGATGGGCCAGAAGAACAAAAAGAAGGACACGGCGAGAAAAAGCTTGATTCCCTGTTTTTTCTCCTGCTCTGTGATGTCCGAGGTCAGCAGGGTGTAAAGGCTCAGTCCTAGTAAAATATCGAGGATCAGCCATACGACGGAAAAGATCCACGGGGCAGGAACGAATGGAGGCTTATTCAGCTGACGGAAAATCTCATCCATCCGGGGTGTCAGGAGTCTGGAGAGCAGACTGACCAAAATGGGAAAAATGATGCAGAGTTTTAAAAGCTGCTTCGTTGATAATTGTTTCATAACACACACCTGGGGCTTTTTACATAGTCTATGCAGCAAGGGTTGTATATCTTGACAAAAAAAGATATTATAATGAGAAAAGGAGTGATGTGAGATGGAATTAAAGTGTCCTAAAATATATAGAGACGGAAAATATCTGGCTTACGGCGGCAACCAGGAATGGTTTCCAGGCACTTTCCAGCGCCGTGCGGGATGCGGAAGCGTCACCGGCACGAATATCGCCGTCTGTGAAGGTTTATTTTCGGAAGAAGTAGAAAATTCAGAGTCGATACCCCATGAATCATATTTAGAACTTATGGAAGGCATGTATCAGTATATGACGCCCGGCTTCATGGGCTATCCGCTGATCGGAAAGTTTAAAAAAGATTTTTTAAGCTTTGCATCCGACAGGGGAAAAAAATTAAAGGCAAGGAGCATGTTTCTGCCCAGGAATAGGCAGGACTGTCTCGATTTTATTAAGGAAGGGTTATATCACGGGCACCCCACAGCACTGCTGATCTGGCGTCATTCCAGGAAAGAATTCAGAGAAGACAACTGGCACTGGGTGACTATCACAGGATATGATGAGGAACGGGAAATCCTGATCTGGTCCAACTGTGGGGAAAGGGAAGAAATCCCTGTGAAAGTATTGCTGGATGACTCGGCGAGATACTATATCGGATTGGTCCGTTTTGAAGAAAATAATTAAAGGGTTCCGATTTTTACAATTCATATGAAAAGAAAGAGAGTAAGCTGTAACCCATCAGCAAGAAACCAAGTAAATTAAGAGATGGGAACAAAGGCGTTCACCGGATATATCCGGCGGACGCCTTTCTTTTATGAAAAGGAGTGATATGTATGGAGAATACGAAGAAGTTGGGACTCGGAAGTGCGGTATCTGTCTGTGTAGGGCTGATTGTGGCCACCAGCTGCCTGCTTTCCCTTGGGCAGGGTATGGGCCTTGCAGGTAAAAGCTTTATTATCCCACTGTTTGTCGTATTGATACTGAATGGGTTTTTGGCGTTAAGCTTTCAAGAACTGCATTCCATGATGCCGAAAGCGGAAGGAGGCCTGGGACAGTATACCCTGGTGGGACTGGGGCCAGTGGCTTCCATGGTATCGACCTTGTCCGCCTATGTGATTGTTGATATTCTATCCGGTTCCGTGGAAATCGCCATGTGCGGAACGGTACTGAATCAGATCTTTCTGCCTCAGGTTCCGGCACCGTTGATCAGTGTGATCATATTGGGGGTTTTATCCTATGTAAACTATAAAGGGGTTGATTTTTTCGCCCGAATCCAGAACATTGTCGTATTCCTTCTGCTGGCATCTTTTCTGCTCATGGGAATCATAAGTTTTTTCCATCTGGGCACCGGCGAGATAGTGACGGCTGCTCAGCAGACGAAGCCGCAGGTTACCGGGATTGGAGGAATCGTTTCTTTATCAGCATTGGCATTCTGGCTGTTTATCGGAATTGAATTCGTAATCCCGGTGTCAAAGGATCTTAAGAATCCCAAAAGAGACGTACTTTTGGCTATGATCATTGGCATCGTCGTCCTGTTCGGAGTGCAGGCGCTGCTCGGTGTGGGGATGACACAGTATGTCACACTGCAGGAACTGGCGTCGAATCCAATGCCCCATATGCTGTTTGCAGAACGGTGCATGGGCCAGGCCGGAGTTTACTGGATGGGCATCGTGACACTGCTGGCGGGAATCAGTACAGTCAATACCGTCCTCGGAGGCATCCCGAATATTTTAAGCGGTATGGCAGAAAATCAGCTGTTTCCGAAGGCCTTTCAACAGAAAAACAAGTATGGGGTTCCGGCAGCAGGAATCGGCCTGCTGAGCGGAGGAATCACGGCATTGATCGTTACCGGATTTACCCAGTCTTCAGGGCTTACAAATATAATCCTTGCGGCGTCCTGCTTCTGGCTGACTTCTTATATTATGGTTAATATCACAGTCCTTGCGCTGAGAAGAAGGTATCCGGATGCCGAGGGCAGAAACAAGAAGCTGGTTCTTCTCGGTATCCCTCAGGTGATCTGCATTATCGGTGACATTTATATGATCTTTAACATTGCCGAGGGTGATGCCAGAATCCTGATTTATAAAATATTCGCGACTCTGCTGCTGGCACTGATCGCATTCTCAGTGATCTGGGTAAAGGGAATAAAGAAAATGGGTACGGTCGAATGTCCGGAAATGCAAACGGTGAATACTTTGGCATGAGTTTTTCATCACTATTTCCGTCACGCTTTGAAATGCGTTCCTCCAATAGTGATAAAAAACTATCGTAAAATGTCTCACTCCAATTATGCAGAAAAGAGAAGGCATTGAAAGACTAAAATGAGCACAAAAATAAAATATTTATTATCTGATACAGGAGGTTTCAATAATGAGTAATTCAAGGGTTGATTTTTTATATTTAAACGAAGAGGAAATGGTGAAGCTCGGGGTTACGGATATGAAGGGCTGTGTGGAGAGTATGGAAGAGATGTTCCGGCTTTTGAGCAGAGGGGATTATGCTATGGGAGGTTCTAATGGAAATTCTCATGGGTGCATGGTTTCTTTTCCGGATATATCACCTTTTCCGAATATGCCGGTGAATGGGCCGGACCGCAGATTTATGGCGATGCCCGCCTACCTGGGCGGAGAATATGACATGGCTGGGATGAAGTGGTATGGTTCCAATGTGGAAAACAAAGACAAAGGACTTCCGAGATCCATTCTGATGCTTATGTTGAATGACAAAGAGACAGGAGCTCCAAGATCCTTAATGTCTGCAAACTTACTGAGTGCTTACCGTACAGGGGCAGTGCCGGGAGTCGGTGCAAAGCATTTGGCGAGAAGGGATTCCAAAGTGCTTGGGATCTATGGACCCGGTGTCATGAACAAAACGGCTCTGGAAGCGTTTGTCTGCACTTGTCTGGAACTTGATACCATTAAGATCAAAGGCAGAAGCCGGGGTTCTATTGAGAGCTTCATTGAATATGTGAAAGTGAAATTTCCTCAGTTTAAGACAATTGAGTTGACAGATACATTGGAAGATCTGGTCCGGGATTCGGACGTTATCAGCATGGCTACCTCATGCCCGGAAGGATCAGAAAATTACCCTATGGTCAAAGAGGAATGGATCAAGCCGGGAGCATTTTTCAGTCTTCCTGCATGTGCAAACTTTGAAGACGATTTTCTCTTGAACAGGGCAAAGACAGTGGTAGACAACTTTGGGTTATATGAGGCGTGGACCGAAGAATATCCTCATCCTTCTTTTGAGACCGTACCAATTATAGGAACAAAATTTGTAGATATGTATCACGATGGAATCATGCCGAGGAAGAAAATCGAAGACATCGGAGATATCATCAACGGAAAAGTACCCGGACGGAAAAACGATGACGAGATCATTCTGTTCTCTATCGGAGGAATGCCGGTGGAAGATGTGGCATGGGGAACAGAATTGTATCGAAAAGCACTGGATCAGGGAATTGGGACGAAATTGAACTTGTGGGATTCCCCAAGAATGGCGTAGTTTTTTATCACTCTTTCCGTCGCGCTTTTGAAATGTGCTCCTCCAATAGTGATAAAAAACTATCGCAGGATGGCACCTTTTGGTTGAAAAATACTGAATGATAGTTGTGGAAAGAGAAGGCATTTTTCGCTGCGGATAAATTAAGAAAAGATATGGCAGGAGGGTTTTGGCTATGAGAATTGAAGAGCATCCGATTTTGGGCAGGACGGAGAAAGGGAAGGAGGTTTCTTTCTTTTATGATGGCAAACCTGTGACGGGTTTTGAGGGTGAGCCAATTGCTGCGGCTTTGAAAGCTGCCGGGGTGATGGTACACCGGCATACGAAAAAATACGGAAAGCCCAGGGGTATTTTTTGTGCCATCGGGCGCTGCACGGACTGTGTCATGGTGGTGGACGGCAGGCCCAATGTGAGAACTTGTGTGACACCTTTGAAAGAAGGGATGAGGGTTCAGACTCAGTATGGAATCAGCGCAGAAAAAACTAAGATGAAGGGATGATAACGATATGAAACGGTATGATTTGATCGTCGTAGGAGCAGGGCCGTCCGGCCTGTCTGCGGCCATAGAAGCGGCAAAAAAAGGGATGAATGTCATTGTCTTTGACGAAAATGCAAAACCGGGCGGACAGCTGTTTAAGCAGATACATAAATTTTTCGGTTCCAAAGAACACAAAGCAAAGATCCGCGGATTTAAGATTGGAGAAGATCTGTTAAAAGAGGCAGAGGATGCGGGAGTGCAGGTCGTATTGAATGCCACTGTCATAGGGCTTTATCTGGACAAAGAAATCACTGTGCGGATCGGAGATGAGATCCGGCATTATAAGGGAGATGCCATTATTGTGGCAACCGGGGCTTCAGAGAATATGGTTACCTTTGACGGGTGGACGCTGCCGGGAGTGATCGGAGCGGGAGCCGCCCAGACGATGATGAACCTGCATGGTGTACAGCCGGGGAAAAAGGTTCTGATGCTTGGAAGCGGAAACGTAGGACTGGTAGTAAGTTATCAGCTGATGCAGGCCGGATGTGAGGTTGCAGCTTTGGTAGACGCGGCGCCAAGAATCGGCGGCTATGGAGTCCATGCGGCCAAGCTGGCAAGATGCGGCGTACCGTTTTATTTATCCCACACGATTGTGAAAGCGGAAGGAGAAGACCGGGTCACCGGAGTGACCATTGCAAAGGTGGATCAAAACTGGCAGACCGTGCCCGGATCAGAGAAATATTTCGATGCAGATACTATCTGCCTTGCCGTGGGACTGTCTCCAATGTCCCAGCTTTTAAAAATGGCTGGATGTGAAATGGAAGATAACCCAAAGAAAGGCGGACAGGTGCCGCTCTGTGATAAATACGGAGAGACTTCCGTCAAAGGAATTTTTGTGGCGGGAGATGTGTCAGGAATTGAGGAAGCCAGTTCTGCCATGATCGAAGGAAGGATGGCAGGTACCGCCGCTGCCTGTGAACTTGGATTTATGAATGAGAAAGAACGGGATGAGAAGCTTGCCGCACTGGAAGAAGCCCTGGAAAGTCTGAGGCAGGGAATGTTCGGGCCTGAAAATAAAGGGAAGCTTTTAAAGAAGACAGATGAGGGCTGTGATATTTCTATGAACCTGCTTGAAAATGGTTATTTAGGCGAAGAAGAAGTAAAACAGTACCCGGGGGTTACGAAAACCATAGGAATCCATCCGGTGATGGAGTGTACCCAGAACATCCCGTGTAATCCGTGTCAGGATGCGTGCCCTAAGAATTGTATCAAGATCGGAGAAAATATCACTTCCCTGCCGGCAGTAGATCCGGACGCTCAGTGCATTGGATGCGGCATGTGTGTGGCTGCTTGTTCCGGACAGGCGATTTTCCTCGTGAATGAGCAGTTTGAGAAAGATTATGCAAGCGTGACTCTTCCGTATGAATTCCTTCCGCTGCCGGAAAAAGGGGCAGAGGGAAAAGCCCTTGACCGGAGCGGAAACGAGGTATGCCGGGCAGAAGTGGTAGAAATAAAGACATCCAAAGCATTTGATCACACCAATCTTCTGACCATCAAGGTGCCTGTGGACATGGCAATGAAGGCAAGGTTTTTCCGGGCCTCTTAAAGCCTGAGTATAAAAGATGGAGGAAAGAACTGTGAATACGATAAATGACAGATCAAAAATATTAAAGGAATTTGTTCCGGCCAACGATGATGATATGATCATCTGCCGGTGTGAGGAAATTACGAAAGGAGAAATCCGGAGAGCCGTCCACGACGGGATGTTCACCCTCACAGAAATCCGGAGATACTTAAGAACCGGCATGGGACTCTGTCAGGGACAGACCTGTTCTAAATTGGTCAGGGGAATCGTGGCAAGGGAACTGGGAGTTTCTCCGGCAGAACTGGAACCGGCTACGTCCAGGGCGCCGATGCGTCCTACGGAAATGAGAGTGCTTGGAAAGGAGGTACGGTAATATGGGAAATCGTTGTGCAGATGTGATCGTGATCGGAGGAGGAATCATCGGAAATGCAGCGGCTTATTATCTCGCAAAAAGAGGCTGTTCCGTTATCGTACTGGAAAAGAGCGATCACCTGGGAGACGGAGGGTCCAGCAGAAACGGAGGAGGCGTCCGCCAGTCCGGCCGAGACAAACGGGAACTTCCCCTTGCCATGTATGGAATAAAGAACCTCTGGCCGACCCTTTCGGAGGAGCTGGAAACAGATGTGGAATACTGTCAGGATGGAAACCTGCGGCTTGGCAAGACAGAAGAACACATGAAAATTTTAAGCGGACTGGCTGAAAATGCCCAATCATGCGGCCTGGATGTGCGGATGATTTCAGGTGAGGAAGTCCGGGATATCTGTCCATATCTGTCCGATGAAGTCATAGGAGCCAGCTGGTGTCCCACCGACGGTCATGCAAACCCGATGCTGGCAACGCTTGGATTTTATAAGAAAGCCAGAGAACTTGGGGTCCGGTTCATTACTGGGGAAGAAGTGACTGCGATCCGGAAGATCAGGGGAAAAGCAAGACAGGTCATCACGAAAGAAAACGTGTATGAAGGAGAGAATATCATACTGGCAGCGGGGCTTAAAAGCAGAGAGATCGCGGATACAGTAGGCGTGGATATCCCTATGCAGCCTGCACTGCTGGAATGTCTGGTGACAGAGGCAGAACCGGAAATGTTCGGACAAATGCTGGGGACGGCGGAAGCGGATTTTTACGGACACCAGACAAAACACGGCTCTTTTGTCTTCGGCGGTTCCTCAAACTTTGAAGGCTTTAATAAGGACAACGGTACTCCGGTTAATTCAAGCATCACGGCATCCTGCATTTGCCGGGGCATCATGAAATACTTCCCATCCCTTTCGGATGCAAAGATCGTTCGCACCTGGGCCGGATGGATGGACCTGTGTGCCGACAAAGTTCCTGTCATCAGCAAAGTGGAGGAAGTACCCGGTCTGATCCTGGCCTGCGGATTTTCCGGCCATGGCTTTGGGATTGCCCCGGCTGTGGGCGAACAACTCTCTGAGATGGTGGTGGACGGCAGTACAGCACTGGACTTAACAGCCTTAAGATATGACCGTTTCCAGGCAAAAATCTAATTACAAAATAAAATATACAGGGATTCTGTACAATACAGCGATGAAGTATTATAGTAGAAGCAAATAGAGAGCAGGGAAGAGATATGGAGCCAATACACCCAAAAAAACTTATCGTGCCCAAACAGCCGTCATTGGTCATGACAACATCCCATTACTATAAGGCTGTGATGATGGCTTACGGAATTTCACATTTTTATGCATTTGAAGTCGAAGAGGACGTCCACGACATCCTGTCCATTGTACCGGACGGATGTGTGGACTTTCTGTTTTATTGCAGCAAAAATTACCCTTATGCCAGCATCATAGGCACCAGGCTGAAGGCTTCCCCGATGATCGGAAAGCCGGGAGATTACTTTTTCGGCATCCGGTTCATGCCGGGAAAGGTGATACTGCCCGACACGGTGAATCCGAATGAATTAGTCGAAGGGGAAGCAGCGCTGATGGAATTTATGAAGGAAGAAGAGGTATTTGATAAGATCATTCAAAGCCGTGACTTCCGGGCACAGATACAGGCTTTTTTAAATTTTTATGTGAACTGTAATCAGGAAAAGCTGGAGCATTTAGAGGACAGAAATCTTGGAAATTACCTGATAGACGAGATCACCAGGCGGGCCGGAAATGTAAAGATAGAAGAACTGGGTGAATTGACGGGATACTCTGTCCGCTATGTAAATAAAGTGTTTAAAGAGAATATGGGAATTTCACCGAAAACGTATTGTAAGATCGCCCGGTTTCAGACGATTTTAAACAGCCTGAAATGGGAAGAGGATGAAAAGGACCTGCTGGCTATTGCCATGAATGCCGGATATTATGACCAGTCCCATATGATGAAGGATTTTCGGAAATATACGAATATGACACCGGTACGGTATATAAAAAGCCTGGAAGAAGCGGAATATAAGAATAGACTGATTATTTTAGAATGAAGCATATGCAGGAAAGTACTATGAAATTGACAAGAATAAACTACTCATCAGGAGCGCCGTTGGAAGAGGAAGCAGGATACAGCAGAGTCGTCAAGGCAGGACCATTTGTTTATGTGGGAGACGCCTATGCGCAGGCCAAATATGTGCTGGATAAACAGGTAAAGCTGTTAAAAGAGGCAGGGGCAAAGCCTGAGAAAGTGGTGAAAGTGAATATTTAAAAAGAGCTGATGAGTGAAAACATCGGCTCTTATTTTAAATAGGCATATTTATTGTTTTCTAAAACATAATTTTCCGTCTTTCGGGTCTTCCACGATTGCAAGAGACTCTAAATGTACACCTTTATCGCGGATGATCTGTCCTCCGTCCTGGAAACCTTTCTCGATCACGATACCGCATCCAATCAGATTAGCGCCGGAGCCGTTGACAAGATCGATCAATCCGTTTAATGCCTGGCCATTGGCAAGGAAGTCGTCAATGATCAGAATATTGTCATCCGGGGACAGAAACTTCTTTTCTACGAAAATATCAAATTCCAGTCCTTTTGTATAAGAAATTACCTTAGAGGTCAGCAGGTCTCCGTCCAGATTTTTGGACATGGATTTCTTTGCAAATACAACCGGGATATTGTCAAAATACTGTGCTGCAATCGTCGCGATTCCAATCCCTGAGGCTTCAATGGTCAAGATTCTGGTGATGTTTTCCGGAAACAGTCTTCTGAATTCTTTTCCTATTTCCTGAAGCAGCCCGATGTCCATCTGGTGGTTTAAGAAACTGTCAACTTTAAGGATTCCCCCATCCTTTAATACTCCATCCTTTAAAATGCGTTCCTCTAATAATTTCATAAAATTCTCCATTTCATTCGACTTTTTTATCATTCTAGCACCAAAAGCTGTCAAAATCAATGAGATCAGGGAAGAATTGAGTTGTAAAAACACCATGCCTACCTTATAATATATAAGAATATAGGTTATTTTATAAAGTTATATAGGAATATAGGAGGAACGCCCGTGAACCACGAGAAATTTCTTGTCCTTGATTTCGGGGGACAATATAATCAGTTAATCGCAAGGAGAGTCAGAGAATGCAGCGTTTACTGCGAAATCAAACCTTACACTGCCTCACTTGAAGAAATAAAAAAATACAATCCAAAAGGAATCATTTTCACTGGAGGACCGAACAGCGTTTACGGAGAAGATTCCGCGACATACGAAAAAGCAATTTTTGAACTGGGAATCCCGATTCTGGGTATCTGCTATGGTTCCCAGCTGATGGCCCATGTCCTCGGCGGCAAGGTGGAGACTGCACCTGTCAGCGAGTACGGCCGCACAGAAGTGGAGCTGGACAATTCATCCAAGCTCTTTGACGGTGTGGGTGATAAAACAGTCTGCTGGATGAGCCATACCGACTACATCGCCGAAGCACCGGAAGGCTTCAAGATCACGGCGACAACCCCGGTATGCCCGGTGGCAGCCATGGAAAATGCAGACAAGAAGCTTTACGCAACCCAGTTCCATCCAGAAGTTATGCATACAGAACAGGGAAAAGAAATGATCTATAATTTCTTATACAAAGTATGTGGCTGCAAGGGCGACTGGAATATGGACTCTTTTGTGGATGACATGATCAAATCCATTCGTGAAAAAGTTGGAGACGGAAAAGTGCTCTGTGCATTGTCCGGAGGTGTGGACTCCTCTGTGGCAGCCGTTATGCTGGCGAAAGCAGTCGGAAAACAGCTGACCTGTGTCTTTGTAGATCATGGACTGCTCCGCAAAAATGAAGGTGATGAAGTAGAAGCAGTCTTCGGACCGGAAGGACCGTATGACTTAAACTTTATCCGAGTGAACGTTCAGGACAGATTTTATGAGAAATTAGCGGGAGTGGAAGAACCGGAACAGAAAAGAAAGATCATCGGTGAAGAATTCATCCGTGTATTTGAAGAAGAAGCAAAGAAGATCGGAACTGTGGACTTCCTTGTTCAGGGAACCATTTACCCGGATGTGGTTGAGAGCGGTGTCGGTAAATCTGCCACCATCAAATCCCATCATAATGTGGGAGGACTTCCTGACTATGTAGATTTCAAGGAAATCATCGAGCCTCTCCGCGACCTGTTCAAAGATGAAGTAAGACAGGCCGGAAGAGAACTTGGTATTCCGGAATATCTTGTCATGAGACAGCCATTCCCGGGACCGGGACTTGGAATCCGTATCATCGGGGAAGTGACAGCGGAAAAGGTTAAGATCGTGCAGGATGCCGATGCAATTTACAGAGAAGAAATTGCAAAAGCTGGAGTGGATAAAGGACTGGGACAGTACTTTGCAGCATTGACAAATATGAGGTCAGTGGGAGTTATGGGGGATGGAAGAACCTATGACTATGCTATTGCGTTGAGAGCTGTTAATACATCAGACTTTATGACTGCAGATGCGGCACAGATCCCTTGGGAAGTACTTGGAAAAGTGACTACCAGGATCGTGAATGAAGTGGAACATGTCAATCGAGTGATGTATGACTGTACGGGGAAACCACCGGCTACGATTGAGTTTGAATAATGAAAAAATCTGGAAACCCTTATAAACAGGGCATTCCCGGGCATTAGAGGTTCTATTTGATAACAAAATGATAACACTGGAGATTTTGGTATTATTTATTATCAATCCGATGGTTATCAGGTAATATGTGTGAAACCAACAAAAAAGGTCTTCCTGAATTGAGAGAAATCAATTTGGTAAGGCCTTTTTTCTTCGGCTTTTATTTTGTATTTTTCGGGTAATTGTACCGTCACTGATCATATTCTTCCTTGGTAATTTTCCTGGATTTAAGTTTTTCTGCCTGTTTCTGCCATGCATGGAACATATCAAACATAGAAAGGTAGGTGGTTCCTTTGGATTTATCTAACCGGAGGCAGAGTTCTCTGTCAATTTCTCCGATATGAAGCCCATAAAGGTCTTCTAATGCAAATAAGGTGTGCATCAGTCCTACATAACTAGTGCATTTAGATAGTTTTCCTTTGGACTGCGAGAGCTTTTTTCGTACTGTGCAATGCGGGCATCAGCCTGCACTTCACTGAATCCCAACTGCTGACCTAAATATTTCAGCAGCATTATCAACATCCGGCGATTTTGCCATGGCAGCAACAATTCCAGCGGATATTGCACAGTACTATGGTTATATGCTACGAGTGACACAAAAATTGTTGTATTTGTATGGATTCCCGGAAATTGACGTTACAGAAAAAGGGAAAAAGTTTGACACGGAGACACTGAATATCTTGACTCTTTGCCTGGGAGTAATGTATGGAGTTGCAGGTGCCAATAATGCATTGAAAGCATCTTTACAGGATACGCTTTTGTGTAATCCGGATCATGAGATAACAGCAGAGGAGAATGCTTTTGATATTGAAGCTGCTGAAATCAAAGAGTACAGTGAGGAAGGCGAAGAATAACTATAATTAAGTGCTGTAAAATTTTAAGTTGAATTTTACAGCACTTTTGCGTATAATAAGTATAGAAATAATAATGATAAATCACGGAGGACGGTCTATATGGCAAATATTTTACCAGTATCTGATTTGAGAAATTATAATGAAGTTTTAAAAAATTGCCGGACGGGAGAACCAGTATTTTTGACAAAGAATGGAAGAGGACGTTTTGTAGTGCTTGATATAGAAGATTATGAGAGGGATCGTGAAGAAAAAAAACTATTAATGAAGCTACAGGAGGCAGAGGAGGCAGTTAAAGACGGAGAAGGATGGCTCAGTTTGGATGAATTAAAAGCACTTATGGGGGATTAGACTATGCTGAAATTACGAATTAACCCATTAGTTGCAGCGGATTTAAAAGAGATTTGTGATTATATTGCCGAGGATAATGCAGAATATGCTGCAAAGACGATCAAAGAAATCTATAGTAAATTTGAGAATATTCAACTGTTTCCCGAGATGGGGGCAGATCTTTCCAAAAGAGTCAGTTTCCGAACAAATTATAAGTATGCAGTATGGGAAAATTATGTAATCTTTTATAAAGTTGGAGAAAAGTATGTTGAGATTTACCGGGTGGTAAATCGGTATCGAGATATTACAAAATTATTTGAATAGTTATTATGGATTCAAAATTCACTGAAGGAAAAGGGATGAGTAATTTTGTAGAAGACTTAGATGAAAGATATTGGAGAGAACGTAAGAAAAATAAACGAGAACTACATAATTAGGAAGGGGAAACTTACGAGATTTTTGTACTTAAAGAATGGTTGTAGAGTATATTTTACAGATGCTGACTTTTTGACCATGTTACTTCAAATTCAAAATAAGGATACAATGACATCACTTATTGAAAATTTGGAAAGAGCATATAAAAATTGTGCTGAAAAATATTATATATGGATTGGTTAGAAAAAGTATGAAATAGAGGGTATACCTCAGACAGAAGATGAGCAGATTCTTATGAACCCACAGGATGTAGAGATCTTGTTTAATGAATTACTTGCTTTGATAAACCTAGTTTTATTAAAGGATCAAGCGTCTACTCCATTATGGCCAAGTAGACCAGATTTTTTTTTAACATACAACATCAAAATACGTCCACAAACGGCAGGCTTTTGAGGATGGACACTTTTTGATAGAATGCGTGAATGGCAGTTCTCCTGAAGAATGCACATATGATTCTGGAAATGATCGCTCTGTTGCATATTTCAAAATAGAGACATGTAATGCCTGCCCATATAGGGACAAATGTCAACCTCGATTTCTAAAAACAAGAGTCTGAAAAGAAGTTTCATGGAAATCGGTCGGAAGAGCAAAGCAGCTACAGTATATGAAAACACATTCACAAGTGACAAAACCCCACTGCCATGCTATATTTCTCTTATAAGGAAAGCCAACCACAAATCCAATGGCATGGGAGAGATTAATGGGAAAACCAGGAAACAAAAACAACATTATAAAACTTCTTCAGGAAAACAGAAATAAGCAGACTGCAGAAGAAATCGCCGATTGTCTGGGGATTCAAAGGAATACAGCCAGTGCTATCTTAAATGAGCTTGCCAGAGATGAAATCGTCCGGAAGGAGAAAACACGTCCGGTGATGTTTTCTTATATAGAAAAAGATTCGGTATTTTCCGACGATCCGTTTGCGTCCTTTATTGGTGCGGACAAAAGTCTGAAGGAGACGGTGGAAAAGTGCAAGCTGTCTGCGATATATCTCAAACGGGATATGCCTATTTTACTGTTTGGCCCAAGTGGCGCGGGAAAAAGTCTGCTGGCCGAGTACATTTATAAATATGCAAAGTATATCCACACAATACCAGAGGATGCCCCGTTTGTCGTTTTAAACTGTGCAGACTATGCAAACAATAAGGAACTGCTGTCTTCTGTCTTGTTTGGATATAAAAAAGGTGCTTTCACTGGGGCCCACACAGATACGAGGGGGCTGATCGAGGAAGCGGATAATGGGTATTTATTTTTAGATGAGGTACACCGTCTTTCTCCGGAAGGACAGGAGAAATTATTTCATTATATGGATAAAGGGGTTGTGTCACGGGTCGGTGATAATGGACATAACATTGAACTCAATGTCAGGCTGATTTTCGCTACGACAGAGGGGAAGGAATCCATGTTGGATACTTTTTTAAGAAGGATTCCGGTGGAGGTGACACTTCCTCCGTTTCACGAGCGGACTCTGGAGGAAAGATATCAGCTGATCATTTATCTGATTCATCAGGAGACATTTGTCATGGAATGCAGCTTTTTGGTGAGTAGCAATGTGATCAACCGATTGCTGACCTTTCAGGGAAAAGGGAACATCGGGAGCCTGCGCAATATTATTAAGCTGTCATGTACAAAGGCTTATAATGAGGCGGAAGATAAAAAGGGGACAGTACCGTTAAAGCTGAGACATTTATCAGATACACAGAAGTTTATGACAGGCATCGGTTCAGTTCCTTATGTAAATCAAGACGTTGAGATTTCATCGGAAAAAGAGTCGGTTCAGTATATTTTGACAACGGAGCAGATCCATGTGTATTTCCCGGCAGAGACCATTGTCACGGCAGTATATGAATATCTGGAAAAGAAGATATCAAAGGTTCGGTTCCGCAAAATTATTTATGATGAGATCAATCATATGATAGACGATGTCATTTATCGGGAAATGGACCCATTTATACAAAATCTCTATAACCAGGCGGTCAACAATATTTTAGTGTATCTTCAGGACAATTACGGCTTAAAATACAATGGGGTTATGGAGATGGTGTTTGTAAAAATCTTATATGACCTGAATAATCAGAGTGACAAACCCGATGACAGTCAATACGAGATCATCGTCAGGAAACTGCAGCCGGTCATGTACCGCTACTATAAAATGGGATTGATTTTTACGGAGATGATTCACCAGACCATGGATTATGAGACAAGTCCCTGGTTTGTGAGATTATTTGTTATGCTGTATTTTTACAGTATGGCAAAGGAGGATGGGGATTATACCAATGCCATTATTGTATCCCACGGACCTGCGACAGCGTCCAGCATTGCAAGCACGGTGAACAGGGTGTTTGAGACCTATATCTTTGAGGCGTTTGATATGGCATACGATACACCGAAAAGTGAAATTGTGTCGAGGATAAAAAAATATTTGAAAAATACCAATACGTCAAAAGGCCTGCTGATCTTTGTAGATATGGGGTCGCTGCTGAGCATATCCAAGGATTTAAAAGACGATATTGAAGGGGATCTTGGCATTGTCAACAATATTACTACGGAAATGGCATTAGAAGCGGGAGAGAGAATCCTGCGTCATGAAGATCTTCAGAGTATTATGGACAATATTCTGTCTCACCATGTGACAAAAAAGTCGTATGTGCCCAGCAGACAGAAACCGAAAGCCATCGTTTTATGCTGTATCACGGGGCTTGGGACTGCGGTGAAAATGAAGACTCTTCTCAAAGAGTGCCTGGAAGGAATCGAACTGGAGGTAGTGGAGGTGCCGTTTCCGGATTTGCAGAGGAACGGGAGCCAGTGTGATGTTTTCCGGAAGTATAATGTACAGTTTGTTGTTACTACGAGTAAATTGGAGGCGGAGGATTATACCGCGATTCATTTGAATGAACTGATAGACAAACGGGGAGAAGAGGTCATTTATGCAACAGTAGGCAAATATTTTGATAAGGAAAAGGTTCAGAAGTTTATTGAAAATATTGTCCGCAGTTTTACCATAAGAAACCTGATCGGCCAGCTGACGATTCTCAATCCGGACAAGATTTTAGACGATGTGGAAAAAGCAGTGACGAGGCTGGAAATTTTGGAGGGAGAGAATTATCCTATTGATTTGAAAAAAATGCTTTATATTCATATTTGTGTGATGGTGGAACGACTGATCCTGGAAAAAGGACAATTATCAGAGAGTAATCCGACACAAAGTTTAAAGTGTCGGGAAAGCTTTATAAAAAACTTAAAGGAAAGTTTTTCTGTCATAGAAGCCCAGTATAATGTGTCGATTAACCATATGGAAATTCATATGATTTATAGTTTGATAAAAAATATTTAAAAAATAAAGTGCTAAAAGAGCTTGTATTTATGCGGTTTTAAAAAATACAGGCTTTTTTTATTGCAAAAAATAAAAGTTGGCACAGGTTTTGCTGTATATATTTGCAGAGGCGAAATGATGCATGATATGGAAATTGTATGCCGAGTGTCAGGAAACCTTAAAATAGACCTGGAAAGGAGGAGAAAATGGTCGGATTAATTATTGCAACTCATGGAAATACTTGTGCAGAACTGGTGAAAAGTGCCGAGATGTTTTCGGGGCCATTGAAAAATTGTGAGACATGGACTTTAAACCCGGGAGACAGCATTGAACTTGGAGAAAAGAAACTGGAGCAATACGTGGAAAGTCTGGATGAAGGTGCCGGCGTCATGATCATGACAGACTTATTCGGAGGAACACCGTCAAACGTTGCGTTAAAAATTTCTATGAGAAAAAATGTAGGGATTTTGACAGGTGTCAATCTTCCGATGCTGATTCAGTTTGTATCATGCAGAGAGAACAATTCTCTGGACAATTTGATCTTGGAGTGTACAGAGGCAGGCAAGGATGGAATCCTGTGTCCTAACAAATCAATTGAAGAGTGGAGGTGTACAGATGGCGGATATTAAAATGGTGAGGATTGACTACCGTCTGATTCACGGACAGGTCGTCGCAAAATGGTTAAAGGTAAGCCCGGTAAGAAGGATCGTGCTTGTGGATGACGTGCTGGGCAGCGATGAATTTATGAGTGATATTTACAAAATGGCAGTGCCCAAGGGTACCGCTGTGGACATTGTAACTGTGAATAAAGCAAAAAGCGTTCTGGATAAAACCAACGATACGGTGTTTCTTATTTTTAAAGATATTGACAGCTGCTGCCGGACGATCCGGAAAGGGGTTCAAATTTCTTCTCTCAATGTAGGGGCAGTTCCCAACGAAGACGGGAAGAATTTAATTACAAGCGGCGTGGCGATTTCGGCAGGGGAACTGGAAAAATTAGAAGAACTGAATGCAGAGGGAGTTGAAATTACGGTTCAGCCCATCCCTGAAATTTCTGCCATCAATTTTGATGCAGTTAAAAAGAAAATGTAGGAGGTTAAAAATATGAGTACTGTGGTAATTGCGGTCACGATGGGGATCATGTACTGGTGGTGCAGAGGAATGATCTTTTCGTACTTTGGTTTTTTGTTTATTTCGAGTCCGGTAACCGTCGGACTTGTGGCAGGATTATTGATGGGTCACCCAATGCAGGGATTGATCATCGGCGGAGGGATTGCCCTTGTGTTTGCGGGAATTATCGCGCCGGGCGGAAATCTGCCAACAGATGAGTGCCTGGCGGCGACCTGCGTGATTCCTATTGCAATTGGGTCAGGCATGAGTGCAACGACCGCCATCGCACTGGCTGTGCCGGTCGGGCTGCTTGGCTCTTTTGTGACCAACTTAAGAAAAGTGGTAAATACATACTTTGTAAAGAAAGCAAATGATTATGCGGAGGAAGGAAACGCGGGAGGCATTTGGAGATGTGCGACACTTTTTCCGGTGCTCCTGGCAATTCCGCTTCTGTTTCTCCCGGTGTTTATTATCAACATGGTGGGGCAGGATGTAGTTGTAAATCTGATGAATGCTCTTCCGACATTTGTGACTCACGGTTTAGAAGTCGCGGGAGGTATCCTGCCGGCCCTGGGATTTGCTCTCATCATGAATATGATTGGAAAAGAAAAACTGATCCCGTATGTGTTTCTTGGGTACATTGTGATCTCGGTTGGAGGGATTAACTCATTGACGGCCGGAATCATTGGAATCTGCATTGCATTTATTTATGTGTTCCAGAAGAGAGAGATTATGGAGGAGGTAAGCAGCGATGAGTAAGGAAGTAACGACGGCGGATACAGCCCCTGCACTGACAAAAAAAGATTTAAATAAAGCCATGTTCCGCTGGTATATGTCGGCGGAGATGCCACTGAATTTTGAAAATATGCAGGGGATTGCATTTTGCGGAAGTATCGCACCGATTTTAAAAAAGTTGTATACGAAAAAAGAAGACCTGGCGGAGGCATTAAAACGCCATCTGCTGTTATATAACTGTAACGTGACTGCTGGCGGACTGATCCTCGGAACGACCATTGCAATGGAAGAACAGAGGGCCAAAAAACCGGAAGTGATGCCGGCAGAAGCTATCACAGGTTTGAAGACCGGGCTTATGGGACCGGTGGCGGCTCTGGGAGACAGTTTTGACTGGGGTATCATTGGCACGTTGTTTAAAATAGCAGCAGCCACATTGGCGGCAGCGGGGAATCCGTTTGCGATTGCAGTGTTACTCGCTTTTGTGATGTACTGTATCGTCGAGTTAGTATTTTTTACAAATCTGACTTATAAAAAGGGCAGAAGTTCCATCAAAACTATTATGGGTTCCGGCCTCATGCAGGACGTGATTTCCGGCGCAAATGTGCTTGCGATGTTTATGATGGGAGCGATGACCGCGTCCATGGTCACACTCACAACTCCGTTAAAGATTAGCAGTGTTGTCATTCAGGAAAAACTGGACGGGATTTTTCCGGGAGTCTTTCCGCTGGCGGCCTTGTTCCTGATTTACTATTTAGTCAGACATAAAAAAATCGGAACCGGAAAGATTGTCATTGGCATCATCGCAGTTTCTATATTGTGTGCCTTAATAGGTATTTTTTAAATAAAGCTATATAAATAAGCTGAAAAAAATCAAAGGAGATTATAAAGATGAAAGTTATGAATGTAGCCGTTGTGGGAGCCGGAATATATGGAATTAATCATGTGAATGCCTATACATGGAATCCGAATACAAATCTTGTGGCGGTGTGTGATCTGAATAAAGAAATCACGGATAAAATAGCCAAACAGTATGAGGTCAAGACCTACAATGATGTCAATGAAATGCTGGATAAAGAAGAAATCGATGCGGTGTCTATTGCGACCCCCGATGCCTTTCATATGGAGCCGGCGTTGGCGGCTATCCGCCATGGGAAACCAATCCTAGTGGAAAAACCTTTGGCTACGACTTCAGAGGACGCGAAAAAAATTATTGCAGAAGCCGAAAAGTATAAGGTGCGTGTTGCGGTGGATTATCATAAGAGATGGGACCCGGCGGCGATCAATGTTAGAAATGAACTGCAGAAAGCGGAAACAGGAGCTCCTGTCCGCGGGTATATGAATATGGACGACATCATCGACGTCCCGACGGAATGGTTTGGCTGGGCGGACAAGTCGAGTCCGGTCCATTTCCTCGGCACTCACTGCTATGATCAGATCCGCTGGTACATGGGATGCGAAGTAGAAGAAGTATCCGCCGTGGGGACAAAAAAGGTCTTAAAATCAAAGGGGATTGATACGTATGATTCGATCCAAGCCACATTAAAGATGGAAAACGGATGTTACTGGACAGTGGAAAATTCCTGGATTCTTCCGAAAGGATTTGCAAAAAACAATGACGGAAGGACACAGATCCTCTGTGAAAATGCTATGTTCCGAATTGATTCACAGAACCGCGGTGTGGAAATGTTTGACCATGAGAAACAGCGCACGCCCAACTCTTATTTTATCTTAAATAACTGCGGCAGGCCGAGCGGATTTGGGATTGAGCCGATTAACGACTTCATCTATTGTCTGCAAAAAGATATTCCTTTCATTGCAGACGGGAATGACGGGCTGCAGGCGGAATTGGTAGCGGAGGCTGTACACGAAAGCCTGAAGACAGGACAGAAAGTTCAGGTTAAAAGAGATTAAAACACAGAAGTTTATCTTATGACAATTTATTAAGGAAAAGATTATAAAGAAATTTGTCAAAAAGCGGAAGAGATCATTGCTTCCGAAATAAGAATGAATCCCAGGGCAGTTCTCGGACTGTCAACGGGGTCTACACCGATCGGAGTTTATGACCGGCTGGTGGAATGGCATCAGAAGGGACAGCTTGATTTTTCAGGGCTCACCACCATTAATCTGGATGAATATAAAGGACTCGGGGCAGAAGAGGATTCTGATAAAGCATGCCGTGAGTATGAGGAGATCATCGCAGAAAAGGGAAGGATTGATCTTCAGCTTCTTGGGCTGGGTGCTAATGGACATATCGGTTTCAATGAGCCGGGGGATGCCTTTATTTCTGATACCCACTGCGTGAAATTACGCCGAGAGTCCCGGCATCAATCCTTAAACTTCATCCTCATACTGCCATATTTGCGGATGAGGAGGCTCTCTCTGTGATCAAAGAAAAACATAAGCTACCAATAGTATAATACAGAAATTTCATAGGGTGAGGTCAAAAGTTCTCAAAGAGTGTCTGTCTTTGGGAACTTTTATTTGATTGGAAATATCTTATGACATATAATAAATTTGAGAGTCATTTTGCATTTTTTGTATAAAAGGGAAGGGCGGTTGCGGTAAGATGTTGGATCAATCAGAAATACGTGCGTTGGCAGATCAAAATTCTTATAAAAGAGGAAGAAACCTGTATCGTTCAGACGCTGTTCTGGAATATTCCGTGGAGGAAGACGGCCAAATTGATTATATATACGCCGCCGTACAGGGCAGCGGCAGAAATATGTATGAAGTCGATTTGGAATATAATATGGAAGAAGGGTGGCTGGAAAATGCGTACTGCACATGTCCGGCGTTCAGAGAATATGAGGGATTATGCAAGCACTGTGTAGCTGTCTTGTTTGAATATGCAGATTACTTAGAAACACAGGAAGCTGTCTGGCAGTATGAACAGAGGAAAGAAGAAAGCCTTGCAAAGCTTCAGATAATGAAAGACATGAAGAATAAACTTATGGCCGGTGATGGATGGAAACCAAAGACGACTCCGGCTATGAAGGCATTTCTTTCACAGCAGCAGCTCAAAAGCACCCTGCCCATCGTCCAGGAAGATATTTATGGAAAAGTGCATCTGGAACCATTTTTAACATGCACGGACAACGAAATCTATTTGGAGTTTAAGATCGGAACGTCTTATATGTATGTATTAAAAGATGTCTTTGCCTTTGCAGATGCTTTACAGAATAAACAGAAATTCGCTTATGGGCAGAAACTGGAATTTATTCATGATATGGAAGTGTTTGACGGTGAATCAAGAAAACTGGCTGAATTTATACAGTCGTGGACTGCTCAGAACCGGATTAAGTATATGCAGATTTCTTATTATGGGTATTCATATACAGATTCCACAATGAAATTAAGAAAAGCCCCTTTGACAACAGGGGATCTGGAATTGTTTTTAGAAGCAGTGGGAGACCGGGAGTTTTCGGCGGAAATCAGCAGGATGCCGGAGAAACTCTGGCATGTGACAAAGGATTCACTGTGCAGGACCATGAAGATTACAGGTCAGGAACAGGGAATTGACGTAGAGGTTAACTATTTGTTCGGATTCCAGGGCATCAAACACAATATTTATTTTTGCAAAGGAAAGATCTACAAAGTAAGCAGAGCGTTTTTGGAGCCCATCAATGATTTTTTGTCCTGTATGGCAAATCTGCCGCAGCGGAAGGTTTTTATAGAAACGGCAGATGTGCCTGTGTTTTGCAGAGAAGCCCTGCCCGTGCTGGAAAAGTATTTTGACTGCACAAGAGAGAGCTTTGACGAGAAGGACTATGGGGTAGTGCCGGCCACATTTGAAGTATATTTGGATGCACCTCAAAAAGATTTTATTACATGTAAGCTGGATGCGGTGTACGGAGAACAGAAATACCATGTTTTTGAAAAGAACCAGAAAACAGGGGGCCGGGATCTGAAAAAAGAAGCAGAAGCCGCCAGGATCGTTTCCCGTTACTGTAATGCCTATGATGAAGATGAAAAAACCATGGTCCTGGCCAATGATGAGGAGATGCTTTATGAATTGCTGGTCTACGGGATTCCTGCCATGCAGCAGTTTGCAGAAGTATATATTTCCGACGCCCTGAAGAAAATCAACATTGCCCCGGCGCCGAAAGTGGCTGTGGGAGTATCTCTTTCCGGCGATCTGCTGGAGTTAAAGATGACCGCGGGAGATATGCCGAGAAAAGAGCTTTTGGAGATCTTATCAAAATACAATCGGAAAAAGAAATTTTATCGTTTAAAGAGCGGTGATTTCGTGAATATGGAAGGAGAGGGGATCAATGCCCTCCTGGAAATGAAAGAAGGGCTTCACCTGACGAAGAAGCAGCTGGAACAGGAGCAGGTGATCCTTCCGAAATACCACGCCCTTTATCTGGACGAGGAGCTGAAAGAATGGCAGTCGGTTTCCGCCCACAAGGATAAAGAGTTTAAGGCCCTGATACGGAATATGAAAACGGTGGAGGACAATGATTTTGAAATCCCTGCCAAAATGGAACTTATCCTGAGAGAATATCAAAAAAGAGGATTTTTGTGGATCAAGACTTTAAAATACAATGGTTTCGGCGGAATTCTGGCAGACGACATGGGGCTTGGGAAAACACTTCAAGTGATTGCATTTCTGTTATCTGAATACCTGGAGGAAGAAGGAAACAGTCCAAGTCTGATCGTGGCCCCTGCATCGCTGGTATTTAACTGGCAGAGCGAGATCCGAAAGTTTGCTCCGGACCTTCCGATCCAGATGGTTGTGGGAAAGGCCGGAGACAGAAAGTCTATCATCAAACATGCAGGCAGCCGGGATATCCTCGTCACTTCCTATGATCTCTTGAAGCGGGATATTGACCTCTATGAAAATATGACTTTCAGCAACCAGATCATTGACGAGGCACAGTATATTAAGAATCATAATACTCAGGCAGCCAAAGCAGTCAAGATGGTGAATGCAGGGTTTAAGCTGGCTCTTACAGGAACTCCAGTGGAAAACCGCTTGAGTGAACTTTGGAGTATTTTTGATTATCTCATGCCGGGATTTTTATATTCTTATCAGAGGTTTCGTGAAGAGTTGGAGCTTCCAATCGTACAGGATAACAGTGAGAATGAGATAAAGCGTCTTCAAAAGATGATCAGGCCCTTTGTGCTGCGGCGCTTAAAAAAGGATGTGTTAAAAGATCTGCCCAACAAACTGGAAAAAAATTATTATGCCAGGATGGAAGGGGAGCAGCAGAAGCTTTATGATGCCTATGTAAAACGGATGCGGTTGATGCTCGATAAGCAGTCGGAAGAAGAATTTAAAAGCTCTAAGCTCCAGATACTCTCGGAGCTTACCCGGTTAAGACAGCTTTGCTGCAGCCCCGAGCTGGTTTTTGAAGGTTATACAGGAGGGTCTGCAAAATCCGATCTGTGTATTGATCTTATAAAGAATGCAGTCAGCGGAGGGCATAAGATTCTCCTTTTTTCTCAGTTTACATCCATGCTTTCTATATTGGAAGAGCGGTTGAAAGCTGAAAAAATCTCGTTTTATACGCTTACCGGATCGGTAAACAAAGAAAAACGGGCCCAGATGGTGGAAGACTTTAATCATGACGATACTTCGGTTTTCTGCATTTCCCTAAAGGCAGGGGGTACCGGGTTAAATTTGACTTCCGCGGATATCGTGATTCATTATGACCCGTGGTGGAACCTGGCCGTACAGAATCAGGCCACAGACAGGGCACACCGGATCGGACAGGAACATGTGGTTATGGTCTATCGCCTGATCATTGAGGGAACCATTGAAGACAACATTGTGAAGCTCCAGGAAAAGAAAAAAGAATTGGCAGAGCAGATTTTGGGCGGAGAAGGAATGGGAAGCGCAAGCTTTACCAGAGAAGAACTGAAGGAATTATTGAAGTAAATAGATAAAGGCTGAGGATTTATGCACACTAAAACAATCAGGTATTACAACGAAAATGCCAAAGAATTTGTCTCCAATACAGTTGGAGCCAACATGGAATATAATCAGAAGCGTTTTTGTGAGAGGCTTCCGAAAGGTGCATTGATGCTTGACTTTGGCTGCGGCTCCGGGCGTGATACTAAGTATTTTATGAGTCAGGGTTATCAAGTGGAGGCGCTGGACGGATCAGAGGAACTGTGCAGGATGGCTTCGGATTTTACAGGAATTGAGGTGAAGCACAGGTACTTTCATGAACTGGATGAGGAAGATAGGTATGATGGAATTTGGGCCTGTTCCTCTATTCTTCACTTGTCGGTAAATGAGCTTAAGGAAGTTTTTCCTAAAATGGCAAAGGCATTAAGACATCAAGGGATTGTATATGCTTCATTTAAATATGGACATTTCGAGGGAGAGCGGAATGGAAGATATTTTACGGACTTGAATGAGGAGCGATTGCACAGATTGGTAGATGATACAGGAGTTTTTATTGTTGAGGAAACATGGATTACGTCTGATGTAAGACCGGGGAGAGATGAAGAAATATGGCTGAATATGATTTTGAAGAGGAGAGAAGGTTATGTTTTGGGGGGTGAATGAGCAGTTAGAGAAGAGATTGAAATTGAAATGTAAAGATATCTATATATGCAGCCGAAAAGGCTGCTTTTTTTGTTTATTAGAAAAGCATTTGCCGTCCTGTTTCTGTTCTGATAGGTATGAACCTCTGGCTTTTAGAATATAAAAGTCTGCACAAAAAATATTAGAAAGTAAACATTTTTTGGACTGTGCAAATTTTGCATTTCTGTAGAAAGAAATTGAACATTTCTTGGACTTTACGAGTGTATTTTCATTAGTTAATCTTAAAGCATGGAAGATGCAAGGAGGTATAAAATGTCAATCTCGTATAACTTAGATGTAAGATGCTATGAAATACTGGAGTATTTATTGTACAGAGATGAATATATCACAGTACAGCAAATTGCAGAAGAAAAAGAAATTTCTAAACGAAGTGCTTATTATGATATACGAAAAATAAGTGAGTGGATGGAAACCCAAGGGATAGCTCCACTAGAAATTGAAAGAAAAAAAGGAATCTTGATTGATGAGCAGAAAAAAGGATTAATCCGTACAAGATTAAGAGAGATCTCACCCAAACTTCCTTACATATTTTCACCGGTGGAAAGAAAAAAAATTATTATTTGTTCTATATTGCAGAGAAACCGAAATCTTCATATCGATGATTTTATGGAACTTTGTCAGGTAAGCAGAAATACAATCATTAATGACATAAAGGAAGCGACTAAAGAAATCTCTAAATATCAGCTTCTCCTGACCTATGAAAATGGAGAAGGTTATCACATTACAGGAGATTTAGTACGAAAACGGAGCATTTATTTCTTATATTTTAACTCCATTGCAGACTTTTATAAAAAAAGAATTCTTCCATTAGATGCTCCAGACAAAGTACAACAGATTCTGGATAAGTTAAAAGACATTGAAGATGCACTGGATACCCAGTATGTTGCAGGAACGTTATATTCCATAGCAGTTTTTTTTTCAACCATTGAAAACCGAACCGATATCGTTGAATTTACAGAAAATGAAAAACTGGAAATTATGCATAGCATAGAGTATGAAATTGTATCAAAACAATTTACTGATTTTGAGGAAAGTGAACAGTTATATCTTGCATTACATCTGCTTGGATCCAGAACGCAGAATATTTCTGTCAATTTCAGAAATGAAGAAAGCGGACAGGAGTATCAGCGGCTTTCAAAGATTTTAGTTAAGGCGTTTTCAAGACTTGCGGGTATTGAATTTACAAGAGAAGAGGAATTGGTCGAAGCAATAGCGGCCCACTTAAAGACTTCGTTGTACCGTTACCGGTATGGAATACAACTGGGAAATCCTCTGCTGCATGATATTAAAAATGAGTATGGTGATCTGTTTGAGGTCTCAAGCAGAGCCTGCAAAGATTTGGAAAGTGAAATTGGTGTTCCTATTCCTGAGGGAGAGATTGCGTACATAACATTGCATTTTGGAGCATTTATTAACTCAGGGCAGCAAAAAAAACGGAAATTAAGGGTCTTGGTTGTCTGCCCAAACGGATTAAGTACAGCCAATATGTTATGCGGAGAAATCCACACTTTAGTTCCAAATGCCCATGCAGTTGATATTATCTCAATGAAAAATTATCACAAAGAGCATAATTATAATGTTGTAATTTCCACGATTGCAATTCCCGAAGAAAAGAATCTTATCCTGGTTCATCCGATTTTGACAGACAATGATAGGATTTTAATCTTAAAAAAATGTATGCGGATAGAGAACAGAAACAGTGCTGATATTTCCTTTATTGCAGGACTTGCAGCAAAGTATATGACACAGGACAATCTGCGCAAATTTAAAACAGAATTAACAGATTATTTTTCCAATACGGCAATTAAGACATATGTAAAAAAGGGAAATCAACACAAAGGAATCTGCCAGATGTTGGAGGAGCCTTTTATCCGCATCGTTGAGGAAAAAATGGGTTGGGTAGAAGCTGTCAGAATGTCAGGAGAAAAATTAATCAATGATGGTTATATTCTTCCCTCTTACTTAGAAAGTATTGTGGATAAAACAAGGCAGTATGGACCATATATGTTTATTACAGACTCTGTTTTTCTTGCACATTCAGATATTGAAGATGGTTCAAAACATTTGGGGATATCATTTACTATATTTAAGCAGCCAGTATTATTCCATACGTTGGATGGACAGGAACGAAAAGCAAAGATTATTTTGACTTTATGTGCAGAAGATCAGGTAACGCATATCCGAATGTTAAACGACATTATGACGATTTTTGAAGTACCCGAAAATGCAGAAAAGATTTGGAAGCTGAAAAGTGCCAAGGGTATAAGAAATACCATCTGTAAAATTGTACAGGAGGAGACATGAAAGAAATATATAACATGCTAAAAAAGGAAAATATCCAGATTATATCGAAAGTAAAAGATTGGAGGGAAGCAATCCATGTAGCAGTGCAGCCATTAGTAAACGGTGGGTATTGTGAAGCAAGATATATTGATGAGATCATTAAGAACACTGAAAAATTAGGACCTTATTATGTACTGTGCGAGAATCTAGCATTGGTTCATGGAAGTACAGATCAGGGAGTACTAAAACGGCAGATTGCAATTACATTGTTAGAAGAACCAATCAAATTTAAAGAGGATGGATACAATGTAAGAGTTATGGTGACTCTTGCAGCGACAGATTCAGACTCTCATATGGAAATCCTTCAGGCAATGTCGCAATTATTTTCTGAGCAGGACAGTGTGCAGAATATATTGAATGCCAGAACAGAAAATGAAATATATGATTTGTTCATTCACGCAACTGAAGACAAATAGGATATCAGACATCTCATAAATATAGGAGGATTTAAAATGGATTTTATTATTAATATTTTATCAACACCAGCAATTTTGGTGGGTTTCATTTCTTTATTTGGATTGCTTTTGCAAAAGAAGCCGGCCGAGGATGTAGTAAAAGGTACAGTAAAAACAATCGTTGGATTTCTAGTATTGACAGCTGGATCAAGTTTTCTGCAAACAGGGTCTTTGAATGATTTTGGAACAATTTTTAATTATGCATTCAACATGCAGGGAGTTGTACCAAATAATGAAGCGATCGTATCATTAGGCTTAAAAGAGTTTGCACAGGATACCGCTTATATTATGTGTTTAGGCATGATCGCCAATATTGTTCTGGCCAGATTTTCGAGACTGAACTACATATTTTTAACAGGTCATCATACACTGTACATGGCTTGTATGATCGCGGTTATCTTAAATGTAGGAAACTTAAGCGGGCCTTTATTATGGATTGGCGGAGGTCTGATGCTTGGACTTATCATGGTAATCTCTCCGGCACTTTGCCAGCCAACGATGGAAAAAATCACTGGTACGAGTGAGCTGGGATTTGGACATTTTGGAGGATCAGGGTATTGGTTTTCGGCACAGATAGGAAAGTTATTTAAAGGAAAAAGCAAATCAACAGAGGAGGTTAATTTTCCTCAGAGAATCTCATTTTTGAGAGATACAACCGTTGCGATTGGATTGACTATGGTAATCTTCTTTATCATTGTTACATTTGTTGCAGTTGTAGTGAGGGATGGAATGAGCGATCCAACCATCGCGGCTTTCTTCCAGGGTGAAACAAATACACACTGGTTGGTATGGGCAATCACAAAAGGATTCAGCTTTTCTGGCGGGGTATATATTATCTTAAGTGGTGTCCGTTTGATCATTGGTGAAATCGTACCTGCATTCCGCGGTATTGCAGAAAAACTTGTACCAAATGCAAAGCCAGCTATTGACTGTCCGGTTATTTTCCCATATGCGCCAAATGCAGTGCTGATCGGCTTTCTGACATCATTTGTAGGCGGAATTTTAGGATTATTTATACTTGGAGCGATCAACAAAGCGTTGATTCCGGTGGCATTGATTTTACCTGGTGTTATTCCTCACTTCTTTTGCGGTGCATCTGCTGGTGTCTTTGCCAATGCAGAAGGCGGATTAAAAGGCTGCTTGGCGGGATCATTTCTGCACGGGCTGCTGATCACATTCCTTCCGGCGATTTGTATGCCAGTTATGGGATCTTTAAATTTTGCAAACTGTACATTTTCAGATGCTGACTTCTCAATCTTGGGAATTATATTAGGAAATATAACAAAATTTATCAAAGACGGCGGTTTGTTTGGAGTATGCATCGTATTATTCCTGCTTCCAATCATTTTTAATATCGTTGCACCAAAAAAACAGGTACAATAATCTAATTTATTTTAGGAGGTAATCGTTATGGTACATTCAATCATGTGTTGTTGTGGTTCAGGATTAGGTTCCAGCATGCTGGTTCGTATGAATGTGGAAAAAGCACTTAAAAAACTTGGAGCTTCAGGGATTTCGGTATCTCATTCATCTTTATCGGATGCTGCAGAAGGAGCGGCAGATTTATTTGTTGTCGGAAAAGACCTTGCTAATTTTGTAAAGGAGCTGCCAAGAGTTATTATTCTTGACAATATCATGGACAAAGCGGAATTAGAAACAAAATTGAAAGCAGAGATTGAGAAAGAGTAGGCAGAACTTATGGAGAAAAGTGAATTGCAGCAGTTAAAGGTACTTTCTGCCCGGATCCGCTTGGATGTGTTGGAGATGCTGGAAAAGCGCGGGTATGGACATATAGGGGGCTCATTATCTATTGTGGAATTGATGAGTGTATTATACGGAAAACAGCTGAAATATGATCCCCAAAATCCTAACTGGGAGGATAGGGATATGGTTGTTTTATCCAAAGGCCATGCAGGACCAGTATGGTATTCTGCACTAGCAGAAAAAAATTTTTTCGACAAAGGATGGCTGAGCACTTTAAATGATGGAGGGACCAGACTGCCATCGCATCCTGACCGTTTAAAAACACCAGGTGTTGATATGACGACAGGTTCTTTGGGACAAGGAACTTCTGCGGCAGCAGGGATTGCAACAGGATTCCGAATGAAAGGATCTGACCAATATGTTTATTTGATTGTAGGAGATGGTGAATTAAACGAAGGGCAATGTTGGGAGGCATTTCAATATATTGCACATTACCGCCTCAATCATTGTATTGTTATTATCGATGAAAACAAGAAACAGTTGGATGGAACAACAATGGAAATCATGAATCCTTTTAGCATTGCCGATAAGATGAAGGCCTTTGGATTTCATACAGAAACAGTAAAAGGAGATGATGAAGAAGCAATTAATGAGGCTATCTGCAGGGCAAAAGAAGTAGGTAATCAGGCAGTGTGTATTGTTTTAGATACTGTGAAAGGAGCAGGGGTTCCTTATTTTGAACAGCTTGCAGGGAATCATTCAGTCAAGTTTAATAATGAAGAAATTCTGGAGGCAAACCATGAAGCCATGAAAACACTGCAAAAAGTCATTGAAGGGGGTGAAAAGGAATGTTTAAATTAGCTGAAAACAGACAAGAAAAAGGTCGAGAATTACGCTATTGCGTAGTTGAAACTTTACAAGAGCTCATGGACTCAGATGACAAAGTGGTTGCCATGGAAGCTGACTTGGGCGGAGCCAGCGGATTTACAAAGATCCAGCAGAGCAATCCAGACCGATTTGTACAATGTGGAATTGCAGAAGCTAATATGATCGGCGTTGCAGCAGGTTTATCTGTTACAGGATTTAAACCTTTTGTACATACTTTTGGCCCGTTCGCAACAAGAAGAGTATTTGATCAATTGTATCTGTCTGGAGCATATGCAGAAAATACCATCAATATTTATGGATCTGATCCGGGGTTTGCAGTCGGGGCAAACGGAGGAACCCATACAACATGGGAAGATGTGGCATTGATGAGAGAAATACCAGGAGCCGTTGTTTGTGATGCAGCTGATGACGTGCAGATGGAATGGATCTTAAAAGAATTTGCGGCTATGGACGGAATTCATTATGTCAGAGGAAACCGAAAAGATGTCAGAAACGTGTATCAAAAAGGTTCTGGTTTTACCATTGGAAAAGGAAATGTTTTGAAAGAAGGAGAAGAAATATTATTGGTTGCATCTGGTCAGTTAGTATCAGAAGCTATGGATTGTGCTGAACAATTAGAAAGGGAAGGCCATTCAATTGAAGTAATTGATATGTTTACGATCAAACCTTTAGATACAAAATTGATAAAAAAAGAGGCGGAGAACAAGAAATTAATTATTACATTTGAAAATCACTCAATTTATGGAGGTTTAGGAAGTGCGGTTGCTGAAGTAATAGCAGAAGAAAATATTCCAGTACCGTTTAAGCGAGTAGGTGTAAATGAAAGATTCGGACAGGTCGGAACGCCGGAATTTTTACAAGAGGAATTTGGGCTGACGGCAGAACACTTGAAAAAGGAGATAGAGAACTATTTATAGAAGCATTCAAAAATGTAGATAATTGATTTAATAGGAGTATTTTTAATAAACCTCCAAACTGATATAAGATGAACTTATCAGTTTGGAGGTTTTTATAATATCAAAGGCGATCTTACATATATCCTACTCTTTCCCATCCCAACAATAAGTACAAAGTTTCTTAGGATCTAATCCGACAGACTCAATCATATCATCCAGCCTGTGATACCGGAGTGATGTAAAATTCAGCTGCTTACAGATCTCATCTATCATACCCTGATATTCCGGGGAGTCCGGATTTGAAAACTTCTCCAGATGTACATTCTTGTAATCTCCGCTGATCTGTTCAATGATCCGGCGTGTGATCAGATCCATTTCAGAAGTAGACCGTGAGAAATTCAAATATTTGCATCCGTATATGATCGGCGGACAGGCCGGGCGGACATGAACCTCTTTTGCACCGCTCTGATAAAGGAATTCTGTGGTTTCCCGGAGCTGGGTTCCCCTTACGATGGAGTCATCAATCAATAAAAGGCTTTTATCCTGGATCAGTTCGTGGACCGGGATCAGTTTCATCTTGGCGATCAGATTCCTTTTGCTCTGTATGGTCGGCATAAAGGAACGAGGCCAGGTCGGTGTATATTTAATAAATGGTCTGGAAAATGGGATTCCGGATTCGTTGGCATATCCTATAGCATGTGCGGTTCCTGAATCAGGGACTCCTGCCACTGTATCCGGTGAGGCATCATCACGCTGAGCCAGCTTCTTTCCGCACTCATAGCGCATTTCCTCCACGCTGATTCCTTCATAAGAGGACGAAGGATAACCATAATAAACCCAAAGGAAAGTACAGATCTTCATATCTTCGCCTGGCTTTGCCAGAGTCTGAATGCCTTCGGGCGTAAGAATCACGATCTCTCCGGGACCAAGCTCACGTTCGGCCACATATCCGAGATTCAAATAGGCAAAACTCTCAAAGGAAATACAGTAGCCATCGTCTTTTTTGCCTACAGCAATCGGAGTGCGGCCCATTTTGTCTCTGGCGGCATAGATGCCTTTCGGTGTCAGAAGCACGATCGTCATGGAACCGTCGATGACATCCTGTGCATGCTGAATTCCTTCCACGAGATGTTCTTTCTGATTGATGATAGCAGCAACCAGCTCCGTTGCGTTAATATCTCCGCCGCTCATTTCAAGAAAATGTGTGTGGCCTGAATCAAACATCTGCTTTATAATTTCATCCGTGTTATTGATCTTTCCTACTGTCATGATCGCGTAAGTACCGTGGTGGGAGCGAACGATCAGCGGCTGCGGTTCGTAATCGGAAATACAGCCGATGCCCATATATCCGTGCATTTTGTTGACGTCTTTGTCAAATTTTGTCCGGAACGGAGCATTTTCTATGTTATGAATGGCCCGGTCAAAACCGTCGTCTTTACTGTAAACCGCCATACCGGCACGTCTTGTCCCAAGATGGGAATGATAGTCTGTCCCAAAATATAAATCAAAAACACAATCCTGTTTTGAAGTGACACCAAAAAATCCGCCCATAAATTCCTCCGTTTTGTAAATAAAATTATATTGCTGTATTTATTATAACCAAACGGAAGGAACGGGACAAGGAAAGATTGGTATTCTTTCGAAATGGGAATTGATTTAATTCAATATATTCATTATAATACAAACATACCGTTAAACCGAGACATACGAAAACTTTATATACAGGGGTGCTGGCAGACTGCCGGCTGAGAGTAAGACGAGAAGAAGTCTTTAACCCTTATACCTGATCTGGGTAATGCCAGCGTAGGAATAAAACAGTACAGTTGTACATGAGACTATTTCCCCGTTGGATTTTATCCGGCGGGGTTTTTATTTCATAGTAAAGTTCTACGACCTTCCCTAATGAAATAAAAATGCTCCGCAGGTTGTGCACAGATGCGCAAGGAAATTATTTGCCTTTGGCAAATTGCATCCGGCACGCAAAGTTGTCAAGGAAACAGATTTATGAGGAGGAAAGAAATATGAATGCAAGCGTAGCGATCCAAACACTGCCGGAGGCAGCCAATGACGAAGAATTGATCCGTATTGTGGATCAGGTAATTGATTATATTAAGAGTACGGGACTGAATTATTATGTGGGACCGTTTGAAACTGCGATTGAGGGTGACTACGATGAACTGATGGACATTGTGAAAGAGTGTCAGCATATCGCTGTCCGTGCGGGTGCACCGTCGGTTGCGGCTTACATTAAAGTGTCCTATAAGCCAGAAGGGGATGTGCTTACCATTGATAAAAAAGTTACAAAACACCACCAATAAACTGTGGCCGGCAGCGGCGATCCTTGTGCTTCTGGCATTATGGCAGACTGCCAGCGGGACAGGGATGGTTTCAAAATTTCTGCTTCCGTCGCCGGTGGATGTGGTCAAGGCATTTGTGAATGATTTTTCACTGCTGATGACGAATGCGAGAGTGACCATAATTGAATCGTTTATCGGTCTGCTGATGGGCGTTGTCATTGGTTTTTTTATGGCAGTGCTCATGGATCATTTCGATAAAATGTATAAGGCATTTTATCCGCTGATCGTGTTGACGCAGACGGTGCCCACAGTGGCCATTGCGCCGCTCCTTGTATTGTGGTTTGGATATGAAATGCTTCCAAAGGTAATCTTGATTATTATCGTGACATTTTTTCCGATTACTGTGAGCCTGCTGGACGGCTTTCGTTCGGCGGACAAAGATACAATCAGTCTGATGCGATCCATGGGTGCGTCAAAGCTGCAGATATTCCGGTATGTGAAATTTCCGGGATCTCTGGGCCAGTTTTTTGCCAGCCTGCGGATTTCAGCTTCCTATGCAGTTGTGGGAGCCGTCATTTCAGAATGGCTGGGAGGATTTGAAGGTCTGGGCGTCTATATGATCCGGGTTAAGAAAGGTTTTGCATTTGACAAAATGTTCGCGGTGATCTTTATGATTTCTGCGATCAGTCTGCTGCTGATGTGGGCAGTCAATTTTCTGCAGAAGAAATGTATGCCATGGGAGAGCCGGGAATAGCCGAAAAAGTGAAAAGAGGATGATGATTATGAAAAAGAGAATGTTAGCTGTATTCCTTTCTGCATTATTAGCTGTATCAATGACTGGATGCGGATCAAAGAAAGAGGAAGCCGGAGACGGAAAGCTTAAAAAGATTACATTTGTTCTGGACTGGACACCGAATACTAACCACACAGGTATTTATGTGGCAAAGGAAAAAGGATATTTTAAAGAGGCCGGCCTGGACGTGGAAATCGTACAGCCGCCGGAGGACGGAGCAGAAGTACTTGTGGGCTCCGGGAAAGCACAGTTCGGTATTTCATTTCAGGATACAATGATGCCTGCTGTCGTTGGAGATGATGCCCTTCCGATCAAGGCTGTGGCAGCAGTTTTACAGCATAATACATCGGGGATCGTTTCCCGGAAGGGGGAAGGGATCAAGCGTCCGAAGGGGCTGGAAGGCAAAAAATATGCCACATGGAATCAGGATATTGAAAAAGCAATCTTAAAACAGGTGGTTGAGAAGGACAAAGGGAATTTCAGCAAGGTAGAAATGATCTCGAGCACTGTCACCGATGAGGTCTCTGCATTAAAGAGCAAAAAAGTGGATGCCATCTGGATCTACTATGGATGGGCGGGGATTGCCACAGAGGTGGCCGGACTTGATACAGATTACTTTGCATTTAAAGATATTGATCCGGTCTTTGACTATTATACGCCGGTGATCATTGGGAACAGTGAATGGATGAAAAAGAATCCGGAAACGGCAAAAGCATTTTTGTCAGCCGCAAAAAAGGGCTATGAGTATGCCATCGAACATCCGAAAGATGCAGGAGATATTCTCTGTGAAGCCTCACCGGAACTGGATTCCAAAATGGTACAGGCCAGCCAGAAATATATGAAAGACCAGTATAAAGCCGAAGTGAAGCAATGGGGCTATATCAATCCAAAAAGGTGGAATGCATTTTATAACTGGATCAGTGAAAAAGGTCTTTCAAAAACGAAGATTCCGGAAAACACCGGATTTACCAATGACTATTTGGAGTAAAGAAAATGTCGGATTTGACTGTAACGGATGTTACGCTTGCATATGAGAATACAAATATAATAGAAGACATCAATATAGAGCTGCATGACAATGAGCTGGTCTGTCTGCTGGGAGCCAGCGGCGGAGGGAAGACGACTCTGTTTAATGTAATTTCCGGACTGAAAAAACCTGATCAGGGAAAAGTTATGCTGAACGGCAGGGATATTACCGGGCGGCCGGGGCATATCAGTTATATGCTTCAGAAAGATTTACTGCTTCCTTACCGGACGATTGAGGATAATGTAGCACTGCCGCTTTTGATTAAAGGTGAGAACAAAAAAACTGCCCGGCAAAAAGCCGGGGCACTCTTTCAGGAGTTTGGCCTTGAGGGCACTCAGGAAAAGTATCCAAAACAGCTTTCAGGAGGTATGCGTCAGAGGGCCGCACTGCTGAGGACCTATATGTTTTCTGAAGATGTGGCTTTGCTGGACGAACCTTTCAGTGCATTGGATACACTGACCAAAAGTGATATGCACCGGTGGTATCTGGATGTGATGGATAAGATCCATCTGTCTACGCTGTTTATCACCCATGATATTGATGAAGCAATTTTGCTTTCGGACAGGATTTATCTGCTGACCGGAAGGCCTGGGAGGATTACGGAAGAAATTGTGATCCGGGAGCCGAAGCCCCGGAGGAAGGATTTTAATCTGACGGAAGAATTTTTGGAGTATAAGAAAGATATATTAAAAAAACTTTAGACAGATATGATTATATTGATACAGGCCCTTGGAAAATATTATATATTGTTTTCCAAGGGTCATTTTTATAATCTAAATTAGAGAGATAACATATGTAAACGGATGCACTGGGGCTGCATCCGTATTTCATTTCTCAGGAGAAAGCTTGTTATCGTATGAAGGTTCCATTTTCAGTACAATATTTGCACAAAACAAGAAAAAAAGAGTGATATTAATTGCTATTTTCTGAAAATAATAATGAGAATATAATGAAATCACAGAGAAAAGTGAAACAGTCAGGAGGAGCAAACATGTACGAAAAGGAAATGATCATTAATAACAAAACAGGACTTCATGCCAGGCCGGCAACAGACTTATCTACATTATGTCAAGCTTATGAAAGTGATATAAAAATCAGGGCAGAAGACACGGAAATCGACGCCAAAAGTATTATCAGTATTTTGTCAGGGGGAATATGTAAAGGCACAAAAATCAAACTTGTAGTAAATGGAACAGATGAAAAAGAAGCAGGAGAAAAAATCAGTGAATTTATTGAAAATTTAAAGGAGTAGATTGCTTTGGAATTAAAAAGCAGACCGGCATATATTTTAAAAATTATACTGGAACAAAAAAAGGGTTATACTGTTGACCGCATTATTGAGAAACTAAATATTACAAAGAGAACATTTTACTATGACATTGAACTGATCAATGACTGGCTGCAAAGCAGAGGATTAGGGAAGCTGGAAATAAAGTCAAAAGTTATCTGTGTGAAATCAAAGAAAATTGAAATGTTGGAAGCTGAGATGAGAAAGAACGGAAGTTATTATTATTCCGTACAAGAGAGAAGAATACTGGAGCTTTTGATGATACTGCTGTCTGCTGAAGTTGTAACCATAGAGAAAATGCAGAACCTTTTTGATGTCAGCAAAAATACGATCCTAAAGGACATTAAAGAGTGGAAAAAAATTTTGGGGAACCAGGACATTTCCATAGCAAGTTCAATCAAGTTCGGATATGTACTCCAGGGAGAAGAATTTGCGATCAGAAAAATTGTTGGAAAGGAAATAAAGAAACTAAAAAATTTTCAGCCTAAAGATATTTTAAAAAAGTGGATGCAGAAATCTTTGGTTACGATAACCGGGGAGGACTATGATTATCTGGAGATCGCCAGATGTCTGATAAAGCAGTATGAACAAGACGAAAATATCAAACTGGTTTTGGAAAATGAAGAGCTGGAGTGCAGCATGATCCTGATTTCCTGGATCAGAAGCATGGATGGTTACACGATGAATCTTCATACAGAAGAAAAGGTGACTTTAGTTGAGACAAAGCCGTATCAATCGCTGAAACAGAGTTTTGAAAAATTAAAAGTTTATAACTTAGAAATTCCTGAATCGGAAATATATTATATTGCAACGCTCTTGTTAGGGATAAAGGTTGCACAGTTTGTGTCTCAGGATCAGGAAGATTTGTATATTTCTAATTTTACAAAGGCGCTTGTTGTAAATTTTGAACGGATTGCGTGTATTTCTTTTGATAATAAAGACCGCTTAATGACAAGATTAAAAGGGCATATCAGACCATTGTATTATAGATTGAAATATGGAGTTCAATCGACAAATCCGCTGGTACAGGACGTTATGAGAATGTATCCCGAAATATATGATTTCACTGGGAAAGCAGTGAGAGAGATGAAAGATGACCTTGCCAAAATGTTAACATCAGATGAGATCGCATACTTAACAATCTATTTTATAAGCGATGAGAAGTATCAGACAATCCAAAAGAAAAGCAGCGTCTCTAAGGTCTTAGTACTCTGCGCAGATGGAATGGCAACCTCAACTTTGGTAAAAGAACAGCTGAAAACACTGTTTGGCAGTACCGCCGATATTAAATTGGGCATTATTTCTGAAGCTAAAAAATATAATCTGGACGATTTTGCACTGATCATTTCCACGGGATATTCAGAGCTGCTGACACACCGGAAAAATATTGTGTTCACCAATGTTATTTTGGAGGATACTGATAAGAAAAAAATTATCCAGGTCATGAATCAGTGCGGGGTCATCGGTGAGTATAACAAAACAATTCAAAGAATTATATCGGCGGCCATTCGGAGTACAAATGGTATTGTTGATGAAAATGAACTATATTTTGACGTGCTGCGGATATTATTTGAATCTGATAACAGAAAGATAGACAAAAAATTAAATTCCATTGCAGATTATATTCAAAATGAAAGGTATAGCGTACTGTCTGCACACAGCACCAAAGAAGAGCTGCTCATGCTGGGATGCCAGAAAGCGGTTGGAGAAAAAGCGTGGAAGCGGCTGTATAACAGGTTATGCAATATGATGAACCATAACAAAATAAAATTTTATGAAATTTCTCAGGATGTTGTAATACTCCATTGTCCCATGCGCGGAGATTTAAATGTAGAAATAAATTATGAAATTGTTGTTTCAGAAGAAAGGATAAAAATATCTGAAGAGATAAAAGGGAAGATATTTATTTTCTTTGTCACCGTAGATCAGAATACACATTTCCCTGTGCTGGAAGGTATTTATCGTTACTGTGAGAGTGAAAAGGGGAAAAGTTTTATCAATGCTATGAAAGGAGTTAAAAAGTGAAAAAACTGAGAGGAGTTGGAGGTGCTGAAGGAAAAGCTGCGGGCACCATTCTGGTTTTAAACGAGTTGAAATATGAAGTTAAAGCTGAAAAGACTGACGATGCTGAATATGAAATCAGCCGCTTTGAAACTGTAAGAAAAGAATATAAGGAGGAGCTGAAACAACTGTATAGAGAGGCGGAGGTTTCAGCAGGGGAAGAGCCTGCAAACATTTTCCTGGCTTATATTGAAATGGTAAATGATGATGCTTTTTTTCAGAAAATTATCAAGAGGGTACAAAATGAAAAACGGAACCTGGTTTATATTTTGGAAGAGGAGAAAACAGCAGCAGCGGCACTATTTAAAAGTATGGATGATCCATATATGCGGGAGAGGGGGACTGACATCGAAAATGTCTGTAATGCTTTGATCAGGAAGATGGAAGGATTAAATTCTCCGATGGATCAGGTTGAAAAATTAAAAGAAGATGTTGTGATTGTCGCTGCAGATCTGACACCCGAAGATATGATCCGGATGGACACAACATATGTAAAGGGCTTTGTAACTGAAAGAGGAGGGAACACATCTCATACGGTGATCCTTGCAAAAGCATTAGGGATACCGGCTGTTGTGGGTGTGAAAAATATATTGGATGAAGCCGGTTCTAAAACTAATATTTATATGGATGGCGGTGAAGGCACGATAATTATAGATCCGGATCAGTAGTTATCGGACATCCTTTGAGAGGAGGTTTCTATGGAAAAAAGGTGCATATACTGTGGACAGCCGATCACCAAAAAGCCGGCAGCTGTTTGGCTGAAAAGGGAAAAAGAAGAAGTCCAGTGCTGCAGTATGGACTGTTGTAACAAAACGTCCAGATTTATTAAGTGGGATAATGCATCAAGGCTTAAAGCATATGTAATCATTGGAATATGTGCTGCTGTCAATTTAATAAACATCGGTTTGTCGATGAAAGGCTGGTGGACACATATACCGCTGGTCATCATAGGGATTTGTTTATGTAAGTGGCCGCTGGTATTTATGCATTTTCATAACTATGAAAGATTTGGAATATGGAAAACGCTCAAGTATGTTCGTTTTGCAGCAGGGGCGCTTATTGTGTTTGGAGCAGTTATTACGGTATGGGATATGTCCTTCTTATAAAACAGGTATAAAAAATGTAAAATCAGTGAAATAAAAAGTGAAAAAAACTGCTCTTTTTGTTAAAAAACATCAGTGTTATAGTATATTTAGAAATTAAGTTATCGGTAACTAAATATTCTATTAAAATCTAAAAATAGAAAGAGGTGACAATTTTTGAGGCTGCTAGATGAAGAACTTGTAATTTTGGATGCAGATGTTAAAACGGCAGAAGACTGTATTCGGCTCGGAGGAACGATTTTTTATGAAAAAGGGTATGTAAAAGATGGATATACACAGGCAGTGATAGACCGGGAGAAAGTATATCCCACCGGTTTGCCCGGAAAAGGAGTGGCGATTGCGATTCCTCATACAAATAATACATATGTAAATAAACCGGCAGTAGGTGTCATCGTACCCAGAGAACCTGTAAGATTTTGTGCAATGGGAACAAAAGATGTGTGGCTGGATTGTGAAGTGATTATTCCTCTGGTAATCAAAGATTCGGATATGCAGATCAGTATGCTGAAGCAGATGATGAAGATCATTCAAAACGGAGAGCTGTTGAAGAAGATCAGGGATTCTAAAGACAGATCAGAAATCCTGGATTGTTTAAAAATCTTAGAAGATTAGAAAGGAAGAGAAATTATGAGAGCAATAAAAGTATTATCAGTGTGCGGTTCAGGAACAGTGAGTTCAGCAATGCTTTCTTCAAAATTAGCAGATATATTTGAGGAAAAAGGATATGAGATGGAAGCTACGGAAGTGAGTCCCGGAGGAGTTCCGGGTGCCATGCAGGGAGGCGGTTATGACCTGATCGTTTACACAAGCCCTGTGGAAGGAAACTACGGAGTTCCCATTTTGAATGCCACAGGTTTCCTTGTGGGCATTAATGAAGAAGAATTTATTGAAGAATTAATGCAGGAGGTAGAGAGTCTGGAACTGTAGTTTTGAAAGGCGGGAAAACATTCATACGAGGAGGTTGAAATATGTGGGATACACTGAAACTGTTTTTTGATACATTCGGAAACTATATAACAGTGCCGATTATCATATTTATTATTTGTTTAATATTCAAAGCACCGGTAAAAAAGGCTTTTATGTCTGCTGTGCTGATCGGTGTCGGTTTGAAAGGTATGGCGTTTATAACCAGTGCGTTTGGCAGCGTATTATCAGCGTTAGTAACAAAACTGATCGAGCAGACGGGAATCAATCTGCCGGCGCTGGATGTAGGGTGGCAGGCCGTTGCTTCGGTAGCTTATTCCACTGACATTGGGATGATGTTTATCGGAGTCGGGCTGATCTTCCAGATTGTAATTTTCCTGGTAAAGATTACAGATATCTTTCAGCCGTCGGATCTGTGGAATAATTACTCAATCATCGTGTGGGGATCGCTGTTATACCAGATCAAAGGAAACCTTGTGATGGCATTTGTTCTTATGCTTTTTGTCAATTTGGTTGTCTTGCTGCTTGCAGAGATTGTCCAAAAGCGATGGTCTACATACTATCATTATCCAGGCTGTGCAATGATAGCGCCGCATCATATGGGGGATGTACCTCTGTACTTAGCCTTAGACTTTGCACTTGGGAAACTGGGAGCAGATAAGATTAATTTAAGACCGGATGCAATTAAGAAGAAAATCGGATTTCTGGGCGAACCAATGTATGTAGGCCTGATCGTAGGACTGATTCTTGGAATCGTCGGAAATATATCGACTTTAAATGAGATGACTTCATGGGGACAGGTTGCAGATGTTGCGGTGACCTGTTCAGCAGTAATGGCAATCTTTCCAAAGATTGCGGGATTGTTTGCCTCAGGATTTACTGTCATTACGGATTACTCAAGAAAGGCATTAAAGAAATCAAAGTATGGAAAGGACCGGGAGTTTATCGTCGCAGTAAATGATGCACTGGGATATGGAGAAGCGGCTACATTGACAACAGGCTTGTTAGTTATCCCGGTGGCCCTTCTGTTAGCCTTCATTTTGCCTGGAAATATCGTTCTTCCGGTAATGGTATTGCCCTCTCTTCCATATATGGTAGAAGTTCCGGTATCTCTGTCAAACGGCAACATCTTTAAATCCTGGATTGCAGCCTGTATTGTGTTCTGCGCAAAGCTGTTAATGGCATCCTCCTGGGCAGCCGTATTTACAGACATCGCAGTAAATGCCGGATATGAAGTGACTGCAGGAACTGTATTAATTATCGGATTTATTCTGTCAAACTGTACGGCAGGGCTTATTACATACGCATTCCTGACCATGAATCCGATCATTATTGGAGCGGTCATAGCTGTCTATCTTTTGTGTTTCGTATTATTTAAGAAAAATAAACAAAGAGTATGGGATTATTTAGAATCTAATGCTATGGGAGGAGCACAGGCAGCCGCCGGAGCATCGGGCGGAGAAACTGCATAAGACCCAGTGCGGATGATACTTTGAAACGAAAGGGGAAATTATGAAGATTGCAGTAGTAGGGGATATCATCGTGAGCAGCGGATTGCTGGCAGAAGCCGCAAAAAGCCTGAACATTGATGATGAACCGGAAATTAAAGAAATTGTTTGGAAAGCAGATGACCGAAAGGATTTTCAGAAAAAGGCTTTAAACATAGAAACAAAGGGGCCGGAGGCAGAAGAGATTCCAGAAGAACTTTATACCGAAATAGAAGATGCAGATATTCTGCTGGTACATTTCTGTCCCGTTCCGAAAAAATTAATTGAGAGGGCTCAAAATCTAAAGCTGATTGGAACATGCCGCGGGGGACTGGAGCATGTAGATGTGGAAGCCGCAACTGAAAAAAATATTCCGGTGGTGCATGTGATAAGAAATGCGGAAGCAACTTCAGATTTTGCGGTCGGCTTAATGTTTGCTGAGACAAGAAACATTGCAAGAGCCCACGCAGCAATGAAACAGGGCATCTGGAGAAAAGAGTATGTTAATTCAGCATATACCACTGCAATGAGAGAAATGACAGTAGGGATCATAGGGCTGGGACATATCGGACGTTTAGTGGCGGAAAAAGCCGCCGGGATCGGCATGAAAATCATCGCTTATGATCCATTTGTGACTCAGGATGCCATGAATGCCAAAGGCATTGCTGTAACAATGAAAGAGAAAGAAGAAGTGTTCAGAGAAGCGGATATTATATCACTTCATTTAAGGGTAACACCGGAGACTGAAAACAGTATTAATGAAGAAGTTATCAGTCTTATGAAACCGACGGCGTATCTGATCAACACATCCAGAGCGAAGGTCTTAGATAAAGGGGCATTTATTGAGGCATTAGAAAATAAACGGATCGGCGGAGCGGCATTAGATGTGTATTGGAATGAACCGCTGGATAAGGACGATCCGCTTCTGAAACTGGATAATATTACTTTAACGCCGCATAACGCCGGAAATGTTGTCGATGCCCTCCCAAAATCTCCAAAACTACTGGTAGACACGATTAATCGTTTTTGGGAGACAAAAACCAGTGATATGATAGTCAATTTAAACGAGATCACATTTTAAAAAGGGGAACAATATGTTATTAAAAAAAGAAAGAGAATTGGTAGTCGAGTACGGCAAAAAAATGAGTGCAGCCGGTCTCAGCAAGGGGACAAGCGGAAATATCAGTATATATAATGCAGAAGAAAAGATGATGGCAATCAGTCCATCCGGCGTAGGTTATTTTGAAACTGCCCCGGAGGATGTCGTTGTGATGGATTTAGAAGGAAATGTCGTTGAAGGTGATAAAAAGCCTTCCAGTGAATGGGGGCTGCACACAGTTTTTTATGTAAATAAACCGGATGCAAGGGCAGTCGTACATACACATTCTGCTTATTGTACAACATTTGCATGTCTGAATATGCCGATTAAGGCCTTGCATTATGTCATCGGAGGTGCGGGAACGTCGATGGTACCGTGTGCACCATACTGTACATTCGGAACTCCGGAGCTTGCGGAGGTAGCGATCAAAGCCTGCGGAAAGGGGAAAGCTGTTTTACTTGCAAATCATGGGCTTTTGACTTGCGGACCCGGAATTGAAAAAGCATTTGGTCTGGCAGTGAATATGGAATTTTGTGCGGAAATGCAGTATCGGGCAATGTCAGTCGGTGAACCGGTTGTTTTAAGTGACGAAGAAATGAACGTGGTTATGGAGAAATTCAAATCATATGGACAGCCAAAAAAAGGCAAAGAAGATCAGACATCCAATTGTTACTGATGTTTCAATCCCGGTTTCCGCTTTTGGAGCCGGGATTTCCAATTTAATTTAAGGAGGAGCAGAGTCCCGGAATGAAAATGAGAAGAGCAGTTTTGTATGAACAGGAGGATCTTCGGATTGAAGAATGTGAGGTTCCTGAAATCGGAGAAGGAGATGTTTTAGTAAAAAACAAGATCTCTGCCACGTGTGGGACGGATGTAAAAATATATAAGAGGGGATATCCTTTATTGAAACCACCGCATCCATTCGGACATGAATACTCGGGAGTGATTGCCGCAGTGGGGAAAAAGGTTAAGAATTTTAAAGAGGGAGACCGGGTAGCTGTGCACAATACAGCCCCATGTAATCATTGTTATTTCTGTAAAAAGGGATTTCCTTCTATGTGCGAAGACATGTTATTTAACAGAGGGACCTATGCAGAATATGTAAAAGTACCGGAGAGAATTGTAGAACAGAATATGTTTTTGCTTGATGATTCGATTTCTCATAAGAGTGCTTCCCTGATGGAGCCATTTTCCTGTGCTGTATATGGAATAGAAGAATGCCCCATTCACTTAGGTGATGTAGTAGCGGTAAACGGTGCGGGTCCGATCGGTTTGATGTTTGCGAGGCTTGCAGTGTTAAAAGGCGCTCATGTTATTGTTACGGATAAGGCACAAAATCGATTGGAGCTTGCAAAGAAGCTGGGGGTTCATGAGATATTAAATATTACAGATATTGAGGACAGCGCATATGCAGTAAAAGCGATGACAGAAGGAGGCAGGGGAGCGGATATTGTAATTGAGGCTACCGGCCTGATCAATGTATGGGAAAGCAGTGTTAAGATGGCAAGGAAAGCCGGGTTTGTTCTTTTATTCGGCGGAACAAAGGAAAAAAGCATCCTTTCGATTGATGCAACTCTTCTGCACTATTCACAAGTAACGGTCAAAGGTGTATTTCACACAACCCCGAGACATGTTCGAACTGCGTTGGAGTTGTTAAAAATGGGAGTGATCCAAAGTGATGATTTTATTCAAAAGGAGTATCCGCTTGAGAAACTGGAAGAGGCGATACTTGAACATGCGGCCCAAAAAGTAATTAAAAATTGTATTGTTTACTAGGCAGAAAAGGATGGTGATAACATGTATTCTATAAAATTAGGGTGCGAAAAAATTTACTGGGGGAAGAACGCTGTACAACAGCTTAAGACACTGGAAGGACCAAGAAAAAGAGCATTTATTGTCATGAGCGGAAATGTTCTTATAGATGTCGGCTCCTATAAAAAAGTTACGGATGTTTTAGAAGAAGCCGGTTTTGAATACGAGGCCTACACAGAAGTTGAACCGGAGCCAAGTTTTCATACAATTTTAAAGGGTGCAGAAAAGATGAAGACTTTTGAACCGGACTGGATTATAGGATTTGGCGGCGGATCAGCAATGGATGCAGCAAAAGCTATGTGGGTGTTTTATGAGAATCCTGCCTATCGAACACTGGAGGAGACAATGCCTCCGAATATCATAGAGAATTTAAGAGTGAAAGCAAAAGTCTGCTGTATTGCCACATCTGCCGGAACAGGAAGTGAGGCAACCAGAGCAGCTTTAATTAAGGATATTGAACAAAAGAAAAAATATTCTGTCAGAGACATGAATGGAAGACTGGTTCCGGATGCAGCTGTTTTAGATCCTGAATTTACGGCAACGATGCCTAAGAGTTTAACGGCAGCTTCCGGAATGGATGCCCTGACACATGCAATAGAATCTTATGTAACGCCAACTGCAAATCCATTTTCAAAGGCAATGTCCCTGGCCGCTTTTCTTTATGGATATAAGAGTCTGGAAAAAGTGTACGAAAATCCGGAAGATGAAAATGCAGGGGCAGAGATGTTGGCCGCATCCTGCATGGGAGGAATCGCATTCTCTAATTCTGGATTAGGAATTGTTCATGGGATTGCTCATTCTTTCGGGGCGGAATATGGAGTGCCCCATGGGCTTGCCAATGCGATTGTACTTCCATACGGATTGGAATATAACAGTCGGAATGATGAAGTTAAAAAAATGTACGACGAACTTGCAGGATTTATAGGAAAAAAATCATTGGCGGATGCGATTGCCGAGCTGAGCGAGAAAATAGATATTCCAAAAACAATGAAAGAAAAAGTACAGGAAGACACTTTTATTAAGAATTTGGATAAATTAACAGAAAAAGCAATGAGTGACGTGGCAACGCCATTTAATCCGATTCAGCCAACGGCAGAAGAGATGAAGGAATTAATTCTTAAGGTATACTATGGGAAAGATACTGTGAACAGCTTGTAAAGGCTTAGTTTCATATTTTGTCAAAGCTAACCTTTGAGATCAATTGATTTCAGAGGTTAGCTTTTTGAAAGAAAATCTTTAAAAATTCGTCAAACCGCATGGAAACGGGGATTTTGTGCGGACAGCATTAAGACTCATATTTTATATTGTCTGGCTGGGGACTCCTGTTTACTTGGGCAGTAACGTCTGCTGTACTCTTAAGTTCCTTATGAAGGTGCAGAGCCATAAATACTGTAATAACCCCAGAGATAACATCAGCAATCGGCTGAGCATAAAGAATTCCGCTGATACCCCAAAGTGCCGGGAAAATAAAGATGACAGGGACAAAGCAGATTCCCTGCCTGCATGCACCCAGGATAAAACCTTCCTTTGCTTTTCCCAGAGCAAGGAAAAGGGATGAATATACCGTATAGAAACCAAAGAGCAGAAAAGATAAACCGTTTGCCCGCAGTGCCTTTTGGCCGGCACGGATCATTTCCATATCTCCTTCTGTGAATCCTGAAATGATAGATGAGGAAAACGAAGCCGCAGCTGCCCCAAAGATTACGCAGAATATTGTGGACCATATAATAGAAGTTTTGACCGCTTCATGTAAGCGGTCATATTTTTTTGCCCCATAGCTGAATCCTGCAATTGGCTGAAAGCCTTTGATAAATCCGAAGACCATGAGACTTGCCATAGAAATAACCCTTGTTACCACACCCATAGCGGCGATGACGGAATCCCCGTATACTTTCGTCTGTTTGTTGATCAGTGCGATGGAAAGACTGGTCAGCAGCTGAAAGATCAGGGTAGGAATCCCTATTTTCATGATTTCCGATATCATTTTTTTAGAAAAACAGCAGTCTTTTATTTTGAAATCAAATACACTTTTCTTTCTGAATACATAACATAAATACACAGCGGTAGAAACTATTTGTGAGATGGCCGTAGCGATTGCAGCACCGGCCACGCCCAGATCCAGGACATAAATGAAGATGGGGTCTAAAATAATATTCAGAGCAGCACCTGTCAGCAGGGCACACATCGTTGTCTTAGCGGACCCTTCATTGGTGACAATATTATTCATTGTCACATTAAAAACGTTGAAGATAGATGAGACAATATAGATGCCTGTATAAGTGACTGCATAGGGCATTATGCTTTTGGTTGCTCCAAGCAACTTTAAAATCGGATTCAGAAAAATCACCGTACAAATAATTAAGACTGCACCTGCAGCCACACTGCTGTAGAGAGCTGTACTGGCGACTTTGTTGGCAGTATCTTTTTCTTCGCGTCCCAGCAGTCTGGAAACATAGGATGCGGCTCCGTTTCCGAATAACAGGCCCAGTCCTACCACCGCCTGTCCGAGGGGAAAGGCAACGGAGATTGCGCCCATCTGGCTGGTTCCCAGCCCTCCCACAAAGTAAGCATCTACCAGGTTGTATAAGGCATTGATCATCATGCCGATCATAGTCGGCAGCCCCATGGCTAAAAGTGCTTTCGGTATCGGAGCACCTCCTAACAGTTCCATCTTTTTGTTTTGTTCATTCATAATGAACTCTCCTTTCTGTTGACATGAAATATAAAATATACTACTATAAATTATAGCAAGTAAATAGTGAATCACATACTACTATAAATTATAGTAGTTGTCAAGCAAAAGGGGGAAATCATGGCAACCATTGATCTTATCGTGCTGGGAATCTTGAAGAAGGAATCTTTAAGTGCCTACGATATTCAAAAGATCGTAGAGTACCGCAATATATCCAAATGGGTGAAGATCAGTACACCTTCTATTTACAAAAAAGTCATCCAGCTGGAGAAAAAAGGATTTATGAAAGGCGATATTGTAAAAGAAGGAAATATGGCGGAAAAGACGGTTTATTCTTTGACGGAGCAGGGCGAGAAGCAATTTGAAAAGCTCATGCTGGAGATCGCTTCAAAACCTGTCCGAATATTTCTCGACTTTAATGCCGTCATTGTAAATCTGGACAGTCTGCCGAAGGAAAAACAGAAATCCTGTTTGACAGAGATTGAGAATAACATGAAGACTTTAAAAGGATATATCGAAGAAAATGTAAGCCTGAAAGAACATCTGCCGGAGATTCCGAAAACAGGAATGGCTGTTTTAGAGCAGCAGCTTATCTTGGCACAGGCGCTGGAAACATGGATTGAGGAACTGAAAGAAACTCTTTAACTGAAAGAAAAATTTAGGAGGGTAAGTTATGTTTGAATCAAGATGCGGTGTCTGCTGCAATTCATGTGAACGAAAGGAGCAGGTTCACTGTAAAGGATGCACAGAAATGAAACAGCCGTTTTGGGGCGGTGAGTGCGGGGTGAAGTCCTGCTGTGAGAAAAAAGGATTCGACCACTGCGGAGTCTGTCCGGATTTCCCGTGTGAGATGCTTTCTGCTATGGGCGTGGAAGAGGGATTTGATCCGGAACCTAAGATTACGCAGTGCAGGATTTGGGCGGGAGAGAGTACTGTTAAGTAAACAACAGAATATGAGAATGACCTTAAGCCAGAAGATTTTTCATCTTCTGGCTTAAAAACTGTTTACAAAATGTAAAAATAGTTGTATAATACATTCGAAAGTACAAACGTCCGTACATTATAACGTTAGGATAAAATGATGGGAGGTGAACAAATAGAATTTTAAAACAAAAGGCAGAAGTCAATATTTGAGGAGGTTAAGATGTATACAAATTTGAAGAAGGTTCTGAAAAAAGCGGATGAACTGAACATGGCAGTGGGGGCGTTTAATACCCACAGTCTGGAAATGCTTCCAGCCATTATCCTGGCGGCGAAAGAACAGGGGACTCCGGTGATCATTCAGACGAGTGTCGGAACGGCCAAATATGTGGGGCACAAGAATCTGGTATCTGTGTGCAGGGCCATGTCGGAGGAAGCAGGAATTGACGTGGTGCTTCATTTGGACCATGCAAAAGAGTATGATGATATAAAAGAGGCGATTGATGCCGGTTACAGTTCTGTCATGTTTGACGGATCATCCCTGCCGCTGAAAGAAAATATTTTAAAGACACAGCAGATCATTGAATATGCAGGGAAATTTGATGTCTCTGTGGAGGCGGAACTGGGGATCGTCGGGGGAACAGAGGACGGAGTAGCAGTGTCAGAGGCGGAGGTGCGCTATACAGACCCAAAAGAAGCAGTGGACTTTGTGAAGAAGACAGGGATTGATGCACTGGCAGTGGCAATCGGCACGAATCACGGACAGTATAAGTCCAAGACAAACATTAACTTTGAAAGGCTGAAAGAAATTAAAGAGGCGGTAGATCTTCCTCTGGTTATTCACGGCGGGACCGGAGTAAAGGATGAGGACGTGAGACGGGTAATCGATCTTGGAATCAGGAAATTTAATGTGGGAACAGAACTTCTGGTCACCTGGACGAAAAAGTCCAAAGAGCTTTTTGGACAGACCTCGGAAAGCAGTTCTCTGAGAAATAATGTAGTGCCGTGTATCGAAGCAGTCAACCAGGTAGTACAGAGGAAAATAGAACTCTTTAAAAATCTCAATTAAGGCGGGTGATGCATATGAGAGCAGGATATTATACAGGGGATCGGACCTATGAAGTGAGAGAAGTACCTGACCGGGAACCGGAAGATGATGAAGTGAAAATCGAAGTGGCATGGTGCGGCCTGTGCGGCACAGACATACATAAATTTGAAGGGAAAAACGGGGCCAGTCCGGTGATACCGCCGATTATTCTCGGACATGAGTGTTCCGGGATTGTGACAGCCGTCGGACCGAAGGTTAAGTATTTTAAACCCGGAGACAGGGTGGCGGCAGATCCCAGTTACGGATGCGGGAAATGTATTTACTGCCAGCAGGGGCTTCCGAATTTCTGTTTTGAAAGGCACGGTGTGGCAAAAGGATTTTCTGACTATGTGTACCCTCCGGAGCAGAACGTCTATAAAGTGTCGGAGAAGCTGGATCTTAAAAATGCGGCATTCGCAGAGCCTTTGTCCTGTGTGATCCACGGACTGGATCTGATTCAGATCCGAAGCGGCTCGGCAGTGGTAATTTACGGTCTGGGCTCTATCGGAAGCCTGATGCTTCAGATGGTGAAACTCTCGGGGGCCTCTGTCATCATCGTGGTTGAGAGGGAGAAAGAGAAACAGCAGCTGGCTCTTGAGCTGGGAGCCGATTATGCAGTGGATGACAAAGAAATAGAAAAGCTGGCTGAGACATTTAATATTGACTATGTTATCGAATGTATCGGATTAAAATCAACCATGGAGCAGTCTCTGAAGATTGCGGGAAAAAATGCCAAGGTACTGCTGTTTGGACTCGGAGATCCGGATGAGCCGGTTTCCATGAACCAATTTGAGGCGTATACGAAGGAACTCAGCATCTATACTTCTTATTTAAATCCAAACACAACGAAACGGGCGGTGGCGCTTTTAGAAAGCGGAAAGCTTGATACCGATACAATCATCAGTGCCAGCCTTGATCTGGAAGAGATGGGTGAGGAGCTGAAAACACAGAGGTATGCAAAGAAAGGGAAAGTGATGGTCCGCTTAAGCGGAAAACATTAATCGGAAAGAGGAGGATTTAAGATGGTAATTTCAGCAATTTTAGTAGCTTTGCTGGCAACAATGGGGCAGTGGTGGTTTTTTGGTCCGGTGACAAAATGTCTGGTGTACCCACTGACGACAGGGCTGCTGACCGGTATTTTTATGGGAGATCCGATGACAGGTATGCTCGCGGGTGCTAACATACAGCTGATCTATCTGGGATGGATTTCCGCAGGGGGAACCATGCCTAGCAATACGATCGTTGCAGGGATCTTTGGTACAGCCATGACGATTCTATCAGGCGCGAGCCCGACGATGGCAGTGACATTTGCCATCCCGTTCAGTATGTTTGGCCTTTTACTGAATCAGGTTTATATGACTGTGAACTCTTTCTGGATTCACAGGGCTGATGTTATGCTGGAAAACGGGAATATCAGAGGAGTGCGGCTTATGAATTTTGTCCCGTCCTTTCTGGTGGCCTTTGCGCTGTATGGGATTCCTGCCTTTGCGCTCGTGATGTCCGGGAAAACATGGGGTACTGCTTTGATTAATACCATTCCCAAGAGCCTTGTAACTGCGCTGCAGGTAGTCGGAGGGATCATGCCTGCACTTGGAATCGCCATGCTTTTAAACTATCTTGGAAAGAAAAAGCTGGTTCCGTATTTCTTTGCCGGATTTTTCCTGACGATCTACTTAAAACTGGATATTATGGCCGTTGCGATTTTTGCGGCAATCATTGCAATTATCATGTTTATGGCCGATAATAAAAAGGAAGAAAAAACGAAGAAAGTGAAGCGCCTCACGCTGAAGAAAAATGAAGAGCGCACTGATTATGCAGAGGAAACAGAAGCGAGGGATTATCAGAAAAAACTGTCAAAAAGAGATCTTGTAAAGACATGGCTGGCCACCACCAGCACAGAGGCATGCTATAACTATGAACGGCTGCAGGCCCTGGGAATCGCCAATCTGATGATCGGGCCGGTCAAACGCCTGTACGAATCCAATGAAGAGCGGGTCAGAGAGCTGAAAAAGTATATGGTATTTTATAACTCAGAAGTCTTTACTATCGGGCCGATCATTAACGGGATCACGGTTTCTATGGAGGAGGCCAGAGCCAACGGGGAAAGTGTTTCGGCAGAAGACATCAATTCCGTCCGCACCGGACTCATGGGACCCGTAGCCGGTATCGGAGACACCGTTATGCAGGGAATCCTGTTTCCTATTTTAGCGGGTATCGGCTGTACGATGGCGCTGGACCGGAATTATGTCGGACCGGTATTTTTTACAGTATTGTTTGAGATCCTGATTTTTACATGCGGATATTTCATGTTTATGAATGGCTACAAATACGGAAAATCTACTCTGTTGAAAATCCTTAAAAACGGGGTGATTGATAAGGTGACCAATGCCTTCAGCATTGTGGGACTCATGGTTGTGGGGTGCATGGCTTCCACAAGAATTACAGTGAATACTCCGTTTAAGATTGCCGTGGGCAGCGGTGTGGTAAAGTTTCAGGAGATTTTAAACTCCCTTCTTCCAGGACTCATTCCTTTAGCTATCACCCTGATTGTATGGAAACTTGTTTCAAAGAAGATCAACGTCACTTGGATCGTTATCGGCATCTTCATTGTAGGAATTGCGGCATCTTATCTGGGGCTGCTTGGATTTGTGGGATAGAGGGATGCCGTTATGATACATATTATGTTAGTAAGCCACGGCCGTTTCTGTGAAGGGCTTTTAGAAAGCCTTCAAATGGTGGCAGGGGAACAGGAGGGGATATCAGCTGTCCCTCTCCTGCCCGGAGAGTCTCCGGAAGCATACAGAAACAGACTGGAAAGTGAGATAAAAGAGTACGAATCAGAGGAAGGTACTTTGGTTCTTACGGATGTGACAGGGGGAACCCCTTTTAACAGTACAGGATACCTGGCGAAAGACCATAAGATCGGTGTGGTTTCAGGTATGAATATGCCGATGCTGATCACTCTGGTTTTTGCCAGAACCGAAAAGAGCACGCTGGATGAACTGATACAGGAGGCAGTCTCTCCGGGGGCATTGGCGGTAAAGGGAATGAATTTAAGCAAAGGAGGCAGGAAGAATGGAAAACTTAGTCTTAACAAGAATTGACGACCGGCTGATCCACGGGCAGGTGATGACAGCCTGGATCAAGCAGAAAAATGCAGTACAGGTTGTCGTTGCCGATGATGAAGTGGCAGAAGACGATTTTATGATCAATGTGCTGGAAATGGCAGTGCCCGATGAGATTGCCATCGGTATATTTAACCGGGACGATGCGGTGGAATTTATGAAACAGGGGCTGGAAGCGCCTACAATCCTTCTTGTAAAAGGGCCGGAAATCCTGAATTACATGGTGGATCAAGGAATTGAAATCGATGAGATCGACGTGGGAGGAATGGGTGCAAAAGAAGGGAGAAGTGTTTTGTATAAAAATATTTCTACTAACCCGGAAGAAAATAAAAACTTCCTTGATTTGATCCAAAAGGGAGTTAATGTTTTTGTCCAGGTTATGCCTCAGGATAAACAAGTCAATGTTGCGGAGTATATTAAAAAGTAAAGGAGGCTTTTAACATGAATGCGGAGAGATTAGATGATAAGGTAACTGTCATCACCGGAGGCGGAAGCGGCATGGGAGCCGCTATGGCAAAAGAGTTTGCAAAGAGGGGAGCCAAAGTTGTAATCTTTGACCTGAATGAAGAAAAATCCATGCAGGTTGTGGAGGAAATAAAGGCCGGAGGCGGTGAGGCCTGCTTTTTCAAGACGGATGTGACGAAGAAAGAGCAAATTGATGAAAATACATGTAAAGCAGCCGAAAGATATGGTAGAATCAATTCATGGATCAACTCTGCCGGATTTTCCAAGATGGCGCCGTTTCTGGAAAGCAGTGAGGAACTTTGGGATACGACGATCAATGTGAATCTGAAAGCCACGTTCTTGTGCTGTCAGGCGGCAGTGAGACAGATGCTTGACGGAGGCGGAACAATCATCAATATGTCTTCACTTTCAGGGAAAAAGCCAAGTTCCTGGCAGACCATTTACTGCGCAAGCAAATACGGTGTCCAGGGACTGTCCCAGTCCATAGCAAAAGAATTTGCAGACAAGGGCATACGGGTAAATACCATCTGTCCGGGAATTGTCCCGACAGAGATGTGGCAGAAGTTAAAATATGAATATGCAAAGAAAAGAAATTTAGATCCGGAAGAAGTGCTCCCGTATTTTGAGAAGAATATTCCGATGCATAAGCTGGTAGATCTGAAAAATGTAACGGATGCGGCGATCTTCCTGACTACGGACAGCTCAAGCTATCTGACCGGACAGTCCATCAATCTCGTGGGCGGGGAGCTGATGGAATAATTTTAGGAACACAGTTACAGAGAGGTGTAAGCGATGAAACATGAATTGGATTTCAGCGGAAGGGAACAGCTTTATTACCAGATATATGATTATATGTATCAGGACATTGTCACCGGGAAGTATCAGATCGGGGATCTGATCCCTGCTGAGAGTGAAATGATGGCTTATTATAAGGTCAGCAGGGCTACGGTCAGAAAAGCGATGGATATGCTGGCAGATGAAGGACTGATCGAAAAAAAACGCGGCCATGGGACTTATGTAAAGAACATGAAAGCAAAAAGTGATAACCAGAAGATCGTCAATTTTTTGCGGGAACACAGTGACGGCAAGAGGGTGGCGAGCAAAAAGGTTCTGGATAAGACGGTCATTCGTGCGGATCAGGAAGTCTTAGAAAATCTTCAGCTTGAAGAGGGCGCAAAAGTGATCAGGATTGAGAGGGTCCGGTATGCAGATGAAAAGCCCATGTATATTGAGACCAATTATCTGGATTACGATTGGGTTCCGGAAGCGCTGGAGAAAGACTTTTCCAAGGAATCGCTGAGAGTTTATTATGTGAACCACTGTCACATCAAGCTGGCGAAAGCGGAAGAAAAGATTTATTCTATTTTGGCAGATGAGCGGAGGTCCAAGCTGCTTCAGGTGGAAGTGGGAGCGCCTCTGATCTATGTGAAGCGTGTTTCCTATGACGAAAACAAAATTCCAAGAGAGTATGTAGAAGCTTATTACCGGGCAGATACTTATTATCTGACAGTTGAATTAGCATTATAACAGGAGACTGCCGTTTTGCCGCGGCAGTCTGTTTATTTGGGAGAGATGTATGAAAAAAGCAATGATACTCCTTGCCGGTTATCCGGCAACGGGGAAGACGTTCTTCTGCAAACAGATTTTAAATCGGCACAATGAATTTGTTGTAGTTTCTCAGGATGAAATGAAAGAGAAGCTGTGGGACCGTTTTGGATTTGAAAATATAGAAGAAAAGATTCGTCTGGAAGATCAAAGCTGGGAGTTGTACTATGCAAAGCTGGAGGAACTCATGAGCGGGGAGTACTCGGTAATTTCGGATTATCCGTTCAGCGAAAAACAGAAGGGAAGACTTGAAAGCCTTTCCTTAACTTATGGATATCAGGTGCTCACGATCCGCCTTACCGGAAACATTGATGTGTTGTATGAGCGGTCAAGAAACAGAGATCTGGAACTGTCCAGACACCTGGCACATCTGGTGACACGATATCATGAAGGGGATGTGCTGGAAGACCGGACGAAGGCGGATGCTCTGGTGACTTATGAAATATTTAAAGACCGGTGTTTAAATAAAGGTTATGATAAGTTTCAGTTGGGGAGTCTGATTGAACTGAACGTGACGGATTATGAAAAGGTTGATTATGAGGCGGTGTTGGATCGGGTGGATGAGATATTGGATCGATTGAGACAGAATTGTGAAAAAATTTGTTTTTAATGTTTAACGGAAGCAAAAATGTGATGAATTAAATATTTTGAGGATCGTACCAGTATTTTCTATGAATTTTTAAAATATATGGAAAAAGGCAATTATTATAGTATGATATTTAATAAAGGTCGGCCTATGATAGCGTATAAAGTATGGGGGATCGACCGTTTTAAAAAAATCCGAGTTTATGCGGGATGGAGAGATATGTGAGCTTTTTGGTGAGAATTGTTGTTTTAATAGAATGACTATTTTATGCGAAGGAAATGGGTATTAGAGCTAACTATAAGTGTTTGAAATACACCAATTGAACGCGTACAAATATAGTCTTAGTGTACTTAGGATTAACAATAAGTGATCAAGATAACATCTGGAAACTGTGCAGAATCAGACAGAAGCGGTATTGGAATTATCATAGATGATACAAGCTACTCAGATATAAGGGATGTAAATAAGATAATTCCATATTAGGCAAAGAGAAAATGATGAAGTATAAAAGGAAAGTTTATATGTCTATATTATAAGGAGTATTATGATAACAAAAGAATTAGACTGTTTTAACATTGCACAGATCTGTGATTCCGGTCAGTGTTTCCGTATGAGGCAGAAGCATGACAATACATATTCGGTGATTGCAGGAAATGAATATTTGGAAGTGACCCAGAATGGAAACCAATGCACATTTCACTGTGATGAAAGGAAGTACGAGACATTTTGGAGGGAATATTTTGATCTGAATACAGATTACAAAAAATACATAGAATCAATTGATGAACAAGACCAATATCTGAAAAAAGCCTCGGAGTTTGGTTTCGGCATCCGTATTTTGAATCAGGATTTATGGGAAATGATCGTCTCATTTTTAATATCACAGCAAAACAATATTGTCCGCATCCGCCGGTGTATTGACAACATTTGTGAGTGTTATGGAGAGAAAAGATTTGACGGATCAGGGAAGCTTTACTATACATTTCCCCAAGCGGAGGAATTGGCGGAACTTCATGAGGATGCTTTGAAGGACAGCAACCTGGGGTACCGGAGCAAGTATGTGGTGCGGACTGCAAAAAGCCTGACAGAGGGAGAAGTCTCTTTGGAGGCAATAAAACAAATGCCTTATAAAGAGGCAAAGACTGAATTGATGAAACTGTATGGCATCGGGGAGAAAGTGGCGGACTGTATCTGCCTGTTTGCACTTCATCATTTTGAAGCATTTCCTGTAGACACTCACATCAGACAGGCTCTGGAAGGCCATTATCCTGACGGGTTTCCGGCAGAAAGATACAATGGATGTGAAGGAGTCATGCAGCAGTACATTTTTTATTATGAACTGATGGGAAAGAAGATGAATAAATGAAGGAGTTGAAAGTTAAGGGATCTGAGATCACAATTTTTGATGATAAAATAAGGAAAGATGACCCGGTCATCTGGATACATACTTTTCCGGGAGAAGCAGAGAATATCCGGGCACAGATGAAGGAACAGTGTATTCTTATCGGCATCACAGGTGCCGACTGGAACCAGGATTTTTCGTCGTGGCGTGCAGATAGGGTATTCGCATCCGGAGAGGATTTTGCAGGGGATGCAAGGGAGATATCTGGACATTTGGGAAAGGAAAAAAGCACAAGCCACCGCGCCGCCCGCACAGTAAAACAGAATAACCGACAGCAAAGAGGGATTTTCCAACCACGGGAAATCCCTTTTTCGCGCCCGGAAACCCGACGGTATCATCACGACGCAGAGGAACGGGCAGATCATTGTTGCGGAGTTGTTTTCAACCACAGCGGCACAGAAACATTCCGCGACAAGCTATTGAAAATGATACTTGCCGACAGGACGGAGTAAAACGGAAAACCGCTTATTTGTAAAAATCCATTCCATACTCCAGAAATGAAAGGAGCATTTCAGATATGCCAAAGACCAAACTTGAAAAAATCGCAGGTATCGAGGAGGAAATCAGACAGCTTGAAAACAAGCGGAAACAGCTTGTGCAGGAGCAAAAGGCGCAGGCGCGCAAAGACTGGACGAAACATCTTTGCCGCCGCCGCTTATCGGGCGGGGGAATGACCGCCGCCAGCAGGAGGAACAGGAAGCGTAGGAAAAGCGGCTTGCATACAACCGAGAACGGCAAAAGGAATGGAGGGAGAAACACAGATCCAGCGAGCCGGAGAAGCAAAAAAAACATTGTGGAAATGTGCATAACAGGCTATTGTGTCATGGATAACTCTGTTCACAGAACATGGAAAAGCTAAAGTGCAGCTTTCCCATATTCTGCAAACAGAGTTACCCACAACTCCATAAGACAGCCAGTTATACACATTACACACAATGCCGACGACTACGGAATCCCTCTCATTCTTATATGGTCAAAAAGATAGATAAATATAAAACTATTTTGAATTTGAAACTTTATTTTTAGAAGTTGAAAGTAGCTGTTTTTCAAGAATCGCCTGTTCTTCTCCCCACTTTTTTAACTCCTGTAACGCTGGAACCAACTTTAATCCGGCTTGTGTTAAACAATACTCTACATGAGGTGGGATTTCCGAATATTGAATACGAGTAACTAAACCATGTGTTTCCAATTCTTGTAATGAACGAGTTAGCATAATATTGGTGATACCATGAACTTGCCTTTTTAGTTCATTGTATCGTATATTTCCATAAGATAATTTCCATAAAATTGGTAACTTCCAACGACCACTGAGAAGATTGAGCGCACTTACAATTTCACAAGAGCCATTATATAAATTTCTATCAGCCATTTATTCCTCACTATTCTAGGGCACAAAAGTGTGCGTACTTGTATTTTTGTTTCTTAAAGCTATACTAATTATAACAAAAGTTTTTTGAATGTAAATAAAAAGGGAGTTTTGTATGAAAGTAACAGCAATTAACGGAAGTCCAAGAAAGAATTGGAATACGGTCGCTCTGTTAAAGAAATCTCTTGAAGGAGTCGCTTCTATTGGTGCAGAAACAGACTTGATTCATCTTTATGATTTAGATTTTAAAGGTTGTTGTAGCTGTTTTGCGTGCAAGAAAAAAGAAAGCAATCTTAATGGACATTGTGCAATGAAAGATGATTTGACAGAGGTGTTAAAAAAAGTTATATCAAGTGATATTTTGATATTCGGTTCCCCCATCTATTTAGGCAACATTACCGGAGAAATGAAATCTTTTATGGAACGGCTTATATTTGCAAATCTTTCTTATGATTCAGCAAACCGCACAAATTTTATGGGTACGATACAAACTGGTTTTATTTATACTATGGGCTTGCCACATGAAATGATAAAATCGTTTGGCTATCATTATATTTTTGAAAACAACAAAAATTACTTGAAACTTTTAAATGGACATTCTGAATATATCATTTCTGCAGACTGTTACCAGTTTGACGATTATTCAAAATATGCTGCATCAAATTTCAATGCAGAACATAAGGGAAAAATCAGAAAAAAGCAGTTTCCGATAGATTGCCAAAACGCTTTTAAAATGGGTGAAAAATTAGCCTCATATGCAAGTAATCAAGGCGTAACAGCTTAAAGCGCTGCTATCCTTATGAATTACAGATGTAACCATAAACTATGCACCGCCCCACGTGGCAGAAAGGAGGAATTTTCTATGTCTTGCACGGCAGTATCTTGAAAAGTCTTGGAGAAGCCAGTAAAATCAATAGTTCTGTGACAGATAAAGGCGCTTACTACACCACTACTACACCATTTTTGAAAGTGTCTTGATATGACAGTAAAAGCAAGTTAAAATATAATTATTATGGAAAATTGAGGTGACATAATGGAAAATCATTTGACGCCATACCAATCAGTTATTACAGAAATTAAAAGCATTATTTCTTCCGGACAAGAAGCAGCTTATAGTGCCTCTAGTAAGGCAATGCTGCTTACTTATTGGAATATTGGCAAACGAATTGTAGAGCAGGAAATGGGCGGCAGTGAACGTGCAGAGTATGGCAGAGGTTTAATTTCTGCATTGGCAGACGATTTGACAAAGGAGTTTGGCAAAAATTATTCCAAAAGGAATTTGCATTATTACATCAAATTTTATCAGTGCTTTCCCGATGAACAGATTGTGAACGCATGCGTTCACAATCTGTTCATCGGGAAAGCACATTCGGAGTCTTCTTCGCGTTGCAGATGAAAATGCGCGCTATTGGTACATGAAAGAGACTATTGATGAGAACTGGAGTTCAAGAACCTTAGATCGTAATATCAGTACGCAATATTATTATAGACTGCTTCAGGCACCCAAAAAAGATGCTGTAATTGAAGAAATGAAACAGAAAACCGCAGAGTTTCAGAAAAATCAGTTTGAACTAATCAAAAGTCCGGTGATTGCGGAATTTCTTGGTTTCAAAAATGAAGATACCTACTTAGAGGGAGATTTAGAATCTGCCATTCTTTCGCATATTAGAGATTTTTTAATGGAATTGGGCAGAGGATTTGCATTCGTGGCTCGTCAGCAGCATATTGTAACGGAAACTTCGGACTACTATTTAGATCTCGTTTTTTACAATATCGAACTGAAGTGTTATGTTCTAATCGATTTGAAGATGGGCAAAATTACTCATCAAGACGTGGGACAGATTGATATGTATGTGCGTATGTATGATGATTTAAAGCGAGGGCAGGGAGATAACCCTACCATTGGGATTCTGTTGTGTTCAGAAACAGATGAGGATCTTGCCAGATATTCGGTACTTCATGATAATGATCGATTGTTCATGTCAAAATATCTGACTTATTTGCCTACGAAAGAGCAGTTGAAAGCAGAGATTGAGAGGCAGAAAGAAATATTTTCAATGCAGCATCCGGATCTATATGTAGACGAATTGAAAAAGGATATGTAGATGCAAATAAAGAGGGGAAATGATTCGTGAGTCTATATACGAAAGAAGAATTTGACAAATTGTCAGCCATGTATGATGGTGATAAGGATAGAGATGCAACGAGTAAGATTAGAGGATTTCTATTTCAGGATTATATTACAATTATGTGTCTCCTTCAGAAGCAAGTAAAGTATGTCTGTTCAGAATATCTAGAGGATGTGGATGTATTTTTCGAGGATGGTACATTTGAGTTTATTCAGGTGAAATATTATCCGAAGACAAACCCTAATATAAAGGAAATTTCCACAGATCTCTATTATCAGTATCTACGCCTTCAGATGCTTCAGTCTACTTTAAAAGCAGTTCCGAGACTTTATATACATAGAAAGCCAAAGGTTAAGAAACCAACGTTTGATGAGATGAAAGCATATATTGGACTTGGAAATACATTGCGCAAGTCGATGGATTATTCAAATATTGTAGATCCAGTTACCTGGCTTAAGACGAATATTTACACAACGAATAAGAAAGACGTACAAAAGCAAAATCTGTTTGCGGCCATGGCTTCGGAGGACTCGTTGAACGGGTTTATGGCCGAATATGATATTTCCCACCAATTGGATATTAATGAGTACAAAGTAGAATTGATGAAAGCATTAGCCCGAAATTATCCGAATACTGATAGTGGTGGAAATGAGGAGCACTGGCAGTTAATTTTGCTTGGTCTTGCGATTTCATATATACAACGTCGTTATGAATTGGTTGATTCGAATTTTGAACATCTGCGAGTGGATAAAAAGGAATTTGATCAGTATATGTCAGATTCCGTCAGAACGAAGATAGAAAAGACTATTGCAAATTATCTGGCGGGTGTTGTTTGCGAAGAATATGGTGAGATTATAAATAATAATCTCCATTCCGCCGCCAAGTCGGCGGCACAAATAGTAATGAAAGTCTTTCACTTTTCCACATTGCTGATAAAATAGTTTTTAAAGAAGCTATACTACAAAGCACGGTGAGGTAAGTCGTAAAGACTTTCTTCGTTTTAGACAGCATAATAATCAGTGTAAGTTCCATCTTTCAAGCACAAATAAGGGGCTCTATAAGACCGTACAGTAAGAATTGTTTTAACTTCTCTGTTAAATGTGTGGTGGAACAGTCAATGGCTTCTTTATCTTATTTTGAAAGGAGTTCTTGATTATGAAAGTTGTTTATCAAACCTGTTGTGGTGTCGATGTTCACAAATCTTTTCTCGTTGCCACAATCATTAAAACCACTTCCGGTGTGGAACCTTCGTATCAAAAGAAGCGTTTCTCCACCTTTAACAATTCTATTCTGCAATTCAAAGAATGGCTTGTTAAAAACCAATGTCGCGATGTCTGTATGGAATCTACCGGAAAATACTGGATTCCCGTCTTTAACCTTTTAGAAGACGAAATAAACGTCACCATCGCTAACCCTAAATGGGTAAAAGCTGTCAAAGGCAATAAAGATGATACGAAAGATTCCAAATGGATTGGGGATTTGTTTCGATTAGGTCTGGTTCCGGGAAGTTATATCCCTTGTAAGCCGATTCGTATTCTGCGTGAATTTACAAGATACCGTTACAAACTGACTTCCTGCCGTACCAGTGAAAAGAACAGATATCAGAATGCGCTCACTGTCTGTAATGTCGCATTAGATTCAGTAGTTTCCGATATCTTCGGGAAATCAGCTACATCTGTTATTGATTACCTAATTGAACAACCTGACAATTCCATCAACCACGAAGAAATAGCTTCCAGACTGCTTCGTTCCCTAAAGAAGAAGTCTGACAGTGTCATTGAATCCATCGAAGGCTATCAGATGACTGATTCCCAAAAATATCGTATGCGCCTCATCCGCGCACATCTGGATTATATCACATCTACGATAAATGATATAGACACGATGCTTGATTCTTTGATTGCTCCATATGAAAATGCTGTCCAGTTACTGTGTACCATTCCAGGTGTTGATCGTAACAGTGCAATCACTGTTATCTCTGAAATTGGTACCGATATGACTCCGTTTTCGAATTCCAAACGTTTATGCTGTTGGGCGGGACTCACTCCCGGCAACAATGAATCTGCTGGTAAGAAGAAATCTGTCAGGATAACACGTGCCGGTGTCTACCTCAAACCTGCATTGGTACAAGTTGCCCATGCAGCCGTGAAATCTGATAAATCTCCTTACTACAAGCAAAAGTATGAACGCATCATGAAACGTCGTGGTAAAAAACGTGCCATTATTGCTATCGCCCGGATGATTCTCACTGCTATCTATCAGATGTTATCTACTGGGGAAGCATGGAATCCGACCGATTTATTTAAAATTGATATGCCAGAACCTATGAAAGAAAAACAAAAGGAAAAGGCAATCAAGCAGGCTATGAAACTTCTTATACGCGAAGGGAAAATTTCCGAATCGCAATTAGCTTCTTAGCTTTTTAAAACAATAATCTTTTTTGCGCTGCCATTAGACAGCTTATTAAAGTGCGCCTTTTATTGGCTGTCCTCTACTTTCTTTCACAGTAATGACCTTTCTGCCTTACAGACACGCATGTTGAATCGGATATACCGGAATACTTTACAATGGATAAATAAAATTGCTCAAACTGTAGATGGTCAGTATCAGCTGTTGAATACATTTAGTACGGACGATGCTAGTAAGATTGCTGCTTACAGAGGTGCGATTGTAGATGACAGATTCAGCTATATGACGGAATGTAAAACAGTCTTTCTTGTTTTTCTGGATTATCTGTGGAAGATTATGTTAGACATTTGTCAGGAGAAGGTGAATGATGAGACGGAGATTTCGGTTCACTTAGAAATGTTTGATCCGTGTCATTACATAGATTCCTCGGTTACTGACTATGTTTGTCTGAATTTTCCAGAAGATAAATATGTAAGCCATAGTGTAATTTTACCTCCGGCGGGCGGAAAGTTTAAAGGTATAAAACGAAAGATTGTGGAACGGATGGTGAATATTTCACCGAAGCCAGAAAAATGGTTTTTTGAGAATAGTAAAATTACCAAAGGTAAAAATTATTATAATTATAGTACGGCAAACGTAAATGAAAATCCTACGGTTGCGGATCTTGGTGAGGATAGTTTTTATATTGAGTGTATGGAGTGTATTGGAATTGATGAGGATGAATGGAGCGTACCGGACGTTTGCGGTGGCTGCATCTTTTCAGAGAAATGTGTTAAAGAGGAAATGTAGCTATGATTTTACAAGAAGAGTTTAAAAAGAGCGGTTATAAGGATATCCTTGTTGGGAATATAGCTTCTGAATATAGAATTAATCTGGAGGATCTCTTTGATTTGGATCAGAAGCCGGAAGAGTTGTTATGTATTTTTATCAGCGAGCAGAGAGATGATTTGTTTTTTCTTCTGGATGGAGACTTGATGGAAATCAATACCTTATGCGATCGCTGGGATGATCGAATTCGTGTGTTTATGATTATTAATGGTAAAGCAGAAATGATTCATAAACTAAAGTATAATGTTGTGCAGTTGATTGTTTATTCCAAGGAGATTCTAGATAAGAGCCGGGAGGGTAATTTGCTAATATCAAGGAAGATTCTCATTAAGGGCGATATGACAGATAAGAATCAAATTGTAATTGATGATGATGAGGTGATCGAATTACCATTTCATATGATTCCGACAGATGCATTTGCACCGGATACGGAGCAAATGAAACGATTGAGTCAGTTACTTCCTGAAGATGAGGGACTATTAGCACTAATGGAAAAGAAACGGAAAAGAGTGAACAGAAAAGAAAGAGAAGGTGTACTGGATAAGTCTTTTGAAGTGCAGGATTACGAACAGATTAAGGAGTGGCTGAAAAGATGATAGTTCGCAAGATAAGAATGATAAATTTTAGAGGGTTTAGCGATAAAACCATTGATTTTAATGCTAAGCCGGTTGTGCTTCTTTCAGCTGCAAATGGAATTGGTAAGACGACAACTGTCGATGCGATTGAGTGGTGTCTGACTGGCAACATTGGAAGATTAAAAACTGCTTTTGATGCTAGAAGTACCAATGATACTGAACGCAAGATGAATACGGATGGTATTCTAAAGAATCGTTATGCTGGAGCGAAAACGAAGGTCAAGGTAGTTCTCTGGTTAGTTGATGGAGATAAAGAGATAATTCTTTGCAGAGAACAGACAAAGGATGAACTAGATCCAAGGTCATCTAAGGCTACGATAGATGGAAATGAAGAAATGGCGAAATCATTTGTCCGGGAATATGTAGGAGATAGTTTCTATAATTTTCATTTTTGTGATGTTCAGAAGTCATTTAATGTTCAAAGCAAAAAGAGAAAGGATCTAAAGGACTTCTTTAATGAGTTTATCACAAACTATGAAGATCGTAAGATGGTTGCGGAGAATCTGGAGCTTTTTGCTGAGGATGTTGATCGATATATTGAGGATAAGAAAAAGCAGAAGGTACCGCAGACGGTGATTGAAAACCACAAGAATCAGTTATCGAAAGTTCGTGAGGATGCAAAGCAGGTTTCATATCCTTCGACCATTTTTTATCCGGATGAAAAGACAGATATAGTTGGTCTTAATAAAGAGGAGTTAAGTGCACAGAAAGCAGAAGTGTGTAATTGTGGTTATCAGGTGGTGAGAGAAGAACTTTATAAACTTGTAGAAAATGAGAATTTAAAGGCCCAGCAGGTTGTTATTAAAAAAATTGCTTCTTACTGGGAGACGAAAGAAGAGCATATTCAACGTGCGGTGAAAGCTGGATTTTCGAAGAATACGGATGCAATTATAAGTCTTGAGACCAAACTTAGTAAATTGAAGGGGTTGTCTCTTGCAAAAGATACAATCTTTCAGGCCGGAGAAGCAATGATTGCCTTCGAAATTGATGGCTTTATGAAGTCTGATTTTGATATGGATAAGAAGGTAATTAAAGAGAAAGAGGAAAATCTAAAGAAGCTCTCTGCCGAGATTGAGCTGCTTTCCAAGAATAATAAGATGCTTAAGTTGTTGTCTTCTCTTTCGGCGAATAAACAAGTGGTGATTGAACATAGAGATGCTGTTTTAAAAGAGAATGGTCTTGCCCGATGTCCCGTTTGTGGTTCGAAGTCATTTTCTACCATGGAAGAGGCTTTGATTCTTAAAGAAGCCGATGAGTATATTAAGCAAAATGGGGAATCTGTAAAGGTAAAAGAAGTACAGAAAACGTCGTTACAGACAGAGATTGAAACTCTTTATCAGAAAATCATTAATTACACAAAAACTGTCGTGGAGAAAGAAAAGGAAAGGTTAGAGGTGGAGATTAATGGCCTGAAAGCTCTAAAGGATGAGATACAGCCATATTTTGATGCGGTTAAGATATTGCAGAAATCAAGACGAGAAATCAATGTAGAAGGATTGAACGCAGAAAAGGTAGGAGAATTATTGGATGCTGTAGAGGGGATGCTTTTAGAGGAAGCCGAAGAGCAGAATGTGAGAGATGTTTATCAGAAGATTCTAACGGTTTTAGGGTATAAGTTTGAAAATGAAACAGTACAACAGACATATGAAAAAGTGAAAAATCTCATTACCACATCATATGAGATTTCGAATTTCTCTTATGATTTGTTTGTATCAAAGCTCAATGCCATCGATAGTATTCTTGCAAATCATACTTTACATGACTTGAATCAAAAACTGGAGGAGGATAATAAGAAGAATCAGAGCCTTGATGAAGAGATAGAAGAACTTCAGAAACTGAAAGATATTGCATCTTGGAGAGCAAGAGATATCAGGGAAGTTGTGGAGAAACTTTCGAAAGACGAGTACGAAAAGGTAGGTCCGACTCTTGGAAAATTCTATAATAAACTGATAAGATTTAATTCTAGTAACGGAATTAACATTGTTCAGGAGAATGAGGGAATCTCGTTAATTGATGATAAAGGTAAGAGTATCGTTAACGTTTTAAGTAATGGTCAGATCAGTGTCTTTATGTTGGCTCATTTTTTTGCGGGTATTAATGCAAGAAATGACCGTGAAAAGATGAAAGTATATTTTATTGATGACCTGACAGCATGTATGGATGATGTTAATATGCTTGCGTTCATGGATTTGCTTAAGTATCAAATGTCATCAAAAGCAACCATGGAACAGTTATTTTTCATCACCTGTGATGACCGTATTAGTAAATTGCTGAAGTATAAGTTAAGTGGACGTGGTATTGAATTATGTGAACTTTCAGAAGCGGATTTTGTGTAGGAGGGGAAGCATGTTCAAGAATGATCATACATATTTTAACACGACAATGAAAACAGAAGAGGCAAAAGAGCTGCTTTCTAATTATAATTATGCTTTGGGAAAGAAAATTAATGCCGATATAGTAAGGTATTATAATCAGATTTGCAAAAATATGAGATTACGGGTTGAGGGCAACTATATAAAACCGATCAATACATTTATCAGAACTACTAAAATATTTGAAAATCGCGAGACTTTTGGGTTTATTGTCATGGGTATTAATTGTATTCTTGTTGAATTATATTTTGAATTAATCAATGGGTATGATGCGTCAACCGATGGCAGAAATCATATTGTAGATGCATATAAAACAGTATTGCCACAGTTAGATTCTGAGATTTCTACTTCTGATGCTCAAAAGTTCTACAAAGGGATTCGTTGTGGAATAATTCATCAAGGTCAAACAAAGGAGAATACTGCCATTACATTTGAATATGATTGTATTGTGGAACATAATGGGGAGTATTATTTGTGCAATCCAGAATCGTTGTTTAGAAAATTGCAAAATCTATATGCATCATACTGGAAAAATTTATCCGAAAAAAGTTATTGTGAACCTCTTGCTCAGAAAATGATTTCCAAATTTACCAAGATACTCGAACATGACACAGTAGTTGAATAGTCAAGAACACCGGATTAGACGATGGCTTGCTTTGACCATATGATGCTCTGCTACCGTTATCATAAATAGGATGGAAATTATTTGTTGATCTTCTTGTTGGAAATCTCTTTCAGAATTCGAAGAGCCGGAGATTATTAATAAATTTCCCAGGAAATACATCCAAAGATTGTGCCATATATTGTAGAATGAAATGTATTGGACAATGAAGAAATACAAGAAGGTCTATATCAATCACTCCTTGTTGCCGGACATGCTCTCTCACGTTTTCTATGAGATACACTTTGTGCGAATATTGTGAATGTGGGTATGAATGTGAAAACGTTGCGATATCTGAGGAGACATTTTGATGCAGTATTACACTGAGTGTTTATATTTATACAAGTTATGACCGGACAGCGGAGTAGATGACAAAACTCATAGGTATTCCGGAAGTCAAAACACTGGATATGGTTAAGAAAGAATGGACTTAATACATCATTTACTACACCATTTGCCCGTGAATTTGCGTAGATTTACATAGATTTGCGTGAGTTTGGAACAAAAAACAAAAAATGAAAAAAGCGTCAGAAAGCTTGAAATATCAAGGTTTGAAGGCTTATGAAGGGATATAAAAGATATGCTAAAAATTTTATTCATCTGCCACGGCAGCATACAAAGAACACATCATATATACTTTCAACGGTTTCTGCAAAGTTGTCATACGCTACGCGGCTATCAACGCATGGCGGGAACGGAGCAAACGGCGGCAAAGGGAAATATCCTTTGAATACCTCACAGAAGAAAAATTTTACCCATTCAGTACATCAGATGAATGTTTCGCAGACCCCTATGAGGAATACCGTATCACGAGATGCGGTCAGACAATTATTCTCACAAAAAACGGTGGCTTATCTCTGCCCTGTTCCAGTTCCGCTTTGGCAGTAAATGAAAATAAAAACTGAATAACCGCCGCCCATTACAGTGGTACATACAAGCAGTAAGTCTGAAAAAGATTTGCTGCTTTTTTTGCGCCCGTTTTGGCAGAATCCGCACACAGCAAGCCGGGGGAAAATCGGCACAAGCCCACACAGAGAAAGCCGCCACATTCTAAGAGCAAGATTCTACCATAGTACTAAATTTCGCCAATCGCTCATTTTGTCCTATGGGAATCTTGTTGGGGTTGCCACCCCAAGCCCGCCTTTTTGCGGCTTACGCCGCTTGAATGAATCCACCCATGAAAGGAGGTCAGCCGACCATGAAAAAATATAACACGCCCCACCGAAGCCGGGTAATCAAGACACGCTTGATATGAATTTTTTCAATAGCGCAGTAGACGTTTTGCAGACTATCGTTGTTGGTCTGGGCGGTGCCTTTTGCGTGTGGGGCGGCGTCAGTCTTTTGGAGGGCTACGGCCAGGATAACCCGGCTAGCAATGCTCATGTGCCATAAAGTAACGCCAAGACAGCCGCCCTATATTATTCCGTTTTGAAATGTAAGGATAGAAAAACACCTTATTTTATGATAAAATTAAGAAAATGCTCGGCAAAAAGGTGATGATAAAATGACGATACAACAGTTGAAATACGTCATTTCAGTTGTTGAAAATGGTTCGATTACAGAAGCAGCTAAAAAATTGTATATCTCACAACCAAGTCTTTCAAACTCAATCAAAGATATTGAAAATGAAGTCGGAATAACAATCTTTATTCGGAGTCGTTCAGGTATTGCATTAACAAAGGAAGGCGCAGAATTTGTCGGTTATGCTCGGCAAGTAATACAACAAATGGAGTTGTTAGAGGATAAATATATATCTCATTTACCCCCTAAAACACGTTTTAGCGTTTCAACGCAGCACTATACTTTTACAACAAATGCTTTTGTTGAAATGGTAGAGCATTTTGGACAGGAACGCTTTGAGTTTATTTTAAATGAAACGCAAACGCATCAAATTATGGAAGATGTAAAAAATCGCTTTAGCGATTTAGGCATTATCTACATTTGCAAAAATAATGAGGCGGTTATCCGCAGAGCATTAGAAGAAGCAAAATTAGTTTTTATAGAACTCTTTACTGCCAAACCGCATGTATTTATGCGTTCTACACATCCTTTGGCTGAAAAACAATCTGTTACTTTGAAAGAACTTGAAGAATATCCCCGGCTTAATTTTATACAGGGCAGTTATGAATCTTCTTATTTTGCAGAAGAATTGTTTAGTGCAGTTTCAGTAGAAAAAAATATTAAAGTCAGCGATAGAGGAGCCATCGTTAATCTTATGATTGGAATGGACGCTTACACAATTTCAAGTGGTATTTTCCCAAAATATTTACAAGGGGACAAAATCATTGCTGTTCCTCTTGCGGAAGATGAAGCAATGCACATCGGATATATTTTGAATGAGAAACAAGACTTATCTGAATTGGGGCAAATATATGTTGAAGCCTTAAAAAAATATGGGGTTATCATTTCATAGTTACAAACTATGGATAAGCATTTCCAAATAGAATTTTATATGAATAGAATGTTGTGATATACTAATTGGCATGGAGGGAAAATTCATGCCAATTTATATTATTACCAGCTTTTTGCTGTATTGTATAATCAATGCGTTTACACCAGGACCCGGAAATATTCTTGCACTGAATACAGTAACAAATTATGGTTGGAAAAAAGGAAAACCGCTTTTTTTAGGGATATTTGCAGGCTATTATATTGTTCAGGCTATTTGTGCAATATTTGTCTTTGGCGTAAGTAGTTTTCTTCCCGATATTTTGAAAATTCTGAAATATGTTGGTGCCGCCTATATTTTGTGGCTGGCCTTTCATATTGCTGCCAGTAAGCCAGATATAAGTGGCGACAGCAAATCAGCGTCTTTCACAAAAGGATTTATGCTTCAATTTGTAAATATCAAAATATATATGTTTGGCATTACTGCGTTGACAGGCTATATTACAGATTACAGCACATCTCTTAGCATTTTGCTATTATTTGAAATGATAATTGCAACGATTGGGACAATCGCAACAATCACATGGATTGGATTAGGAATACTAATACAAAAATATTATCTTAAATACTATCGAGTTATAAATATTATTCTTGCATTAACATTATTGGAATGTGTATATAGTATGCTAAAATAAATTGTTTTCTGACAAAATAGCAAAGCCAGTCGAGCCAGTCAACGGTCAAGATGAACGGCGCGTATGCGCCGCCGTTGACAGCCCCGCCCGTCTTTGCAGGAGGGTAATCAAGGCGCTGATCAGTTTTGCTATTGTCATAATCTAATCTATTTCCACCGCTCAGAAAAAGCCTTGTTTCTCCACAGGGCTATTCCGGTCATGGGTATGTATTATACCATGTAATTCAACAACACAGCAAAGCATTTTTTTCGCCCGGTAGGTTTGCGACCTGCCGGGCGATTTTTATTACCATTCCTACTACTTCCCATAGCAAAGATGTGAGGGGTTATGAGCGGAAACGTGAACATCTTCCGACATATAAGAACTTCTAAAGAGATAATCGAAAATCTATCAAACTATTAATATGAACCTTAGACAGAAAATTATATCAAAAGTCTCTCTATGATTTTTAACGTAGAGAGGCTTTTTTATTTTTTCTTAAGAAAGACCTTGTCACGCTAACGCGTGAAAGACTTTCCTAAAAAATAAAAGAAGCTATCCAACGATAGTGATATAAAACTCATATATAATTATGCACAATAAATTGACAGAAATGATATATAAATTATACAAAATAGCAAGAAATGATTGACTGATATACCGATATACCGGTATACTAATCGTATCAAAAGTACAGGTTCATTTTAGTTTTTTAAAGAGAAGGAGGTAACTGTAATGTATTTATTTTTATCACACAAATTAGATCCGGAAGGATTGGCGTGGCCGGGGGAGCCGGTTATTAAGGTGGAGCAGATGACCGATGTATCAGATGACTGTCCATTTTGTTCCTTTATAAGCACATTGCCCAATCATTTCGGAACCCATATGGATGCTCCAAGACACTTTGTTAAAAACGGAATCAGTATCAATGAACTGCCGGTAGAATATTTCTTTCACAAGAAAACCGCACTTTTAGAAATACCAAAGAGCGATGCCCAGGGAATCGCCAAAGAGGATCTGGAACCTTTTGCGGATGTTTTATCACAAGTATCTTTTGCCCTGATCCGTACAGGATTTGAACAGTATAAGTTTACAGAGCCGGAGAGATACCAAAAGGAAGGGCCATATATCGCGCCAAGTGCAGGAATTTACCTTTCAGAAAATTTTCCGGACTTAAAAGGAATCGGAATGGATTTTCTGGCCATCGGATCGCCGTCTGATAAAGTGCCGGAAGGAGAACTTCCTCCGGATTGCCACAGAAATATCTTGGGATTCTATACAGGAAAATTTGTGACAGGAATAGAAGACATGCATCTCTCAGAAATTCCAAAGGATGCAAAAATACTTAATTTTATCAATGCGCCACTGAGGATTGAAGGTCTGGATTCTAGTCAGGTTGTATGTATGGCAGAGATTGAAGAGAAATGACAGGAGACAGAAAAATGACAAAAGTAGGATTTATAGGTCTTGGGATCATGGGACTCCCAATGGCCATTAATTTAAAAAATGCAGACGTAGAGCTGATGGTAAATGATCTAAATCATCAGGCAGTAAAACAGATGACAGACCTTGGAGCTTTGGAAGGAACAAAGGCACAGATTGGAAAGGAATGCGGCATTATTTTTATGATCCTTCCAGATGGAATGATTGTAAAGGACTCTCTTTTCGGGAAAGAGGGGATCGCATCCACGGTCAGGGAAGGAACGGTCATATGTGATATGAGTTCTGTGACCCCTGTCCAGTCGAAAGAATGTTATGAAGAATTGGAAAAACTGGGAGTCAGTTTTGTGGATGCGCCTGTCAGCGGCGGGGAACCAGGAGCTGTTTCAGGAACTCTTGCCATCATGGCGGGAGGCGATCAGGACGCTTTTGACCGACTGATTCCGTATTTTGAGATTATGGGATCTTCGGCACTTCTGATCGGCGGAAGCGGAAGCGGCAGCATTACAAAGCTTGCCAATCAGGTGATTGTAAATATGAATATTGCTGCCGTTTCGGAAGCTTTTGTCCTTGCATCAAAGGCCGGCGCAGATCCGTCCAAAGTTTATAAGGCGATCAGAGGCGGACTGGCCGGAAGTGCTGTCTTAGATGCAAAGATGCCGATGATTCTTGAAAGAAATTTTAAGCCGGGAGGGAAGATTTCTATTAATCACAAGGACATTAAAAACGTGGTTGAGACAGCCCATGAAATCGACGTGCCGGTGCCTTTTACCAGCCAGCTTTTTGAGGTTTTTCAGGCACTGAAGGTATCGGGACATATGAATGACGATCATGCAGGGATTGTCCAGTATTTTGAGAAACTTGCACAGACAGAAGTAAAAAGTACAACAGAGAATACTGAGAGGTGATGGATTATGGCTGAATATATGACGATAGAAGTTTTAAAGCAGTACAGTCCTGTTGACGAAAGAAAGATCGGCCGGCTGCTGAACGAAGAGATTAATAAAAGTCAGATAAAGTTTGTTGTTTTGGATGATGACCCTACCGGGATACAGACTGTTCATGATATTTCGGTATTTACAGACTGGTCAAAAGCCAGTATGAGAAAAGGGTTTATCGAAGAAAACAGACTGTTTTACATATTAACCAATTCCAGGTCCATGACACCGAAACAGACAAGACAGGTGCATGAAGAAATTGCCCGGACAGTGGAAGAAATCTCCCGGGAATTGAATCAGAAATATGTGTTGATCAGCAGGAGTGATTCTACACTAAGAGGGCATTATCCTTTAGAGACAAATACTTTAAAGCAAGTCATGGAAAAACAGGGCGATCATCCTGTTGACGGGGAAATTCTGTGTTTCTTTTTTAAAGAAGGCGGAAGATACACCATTGATAACGTCCATTATGTAAAAGATAATGAAATGCTGGTGCCGGCCGGAGAGACGGAATTTTCCAAAGATAAAACATTCGGATACAAGAGTTCAGATCTGAGAGAGTATGTGGAAGAAAAAAATGAAGGGGTGTTTAAGGGAGAAGATACCATCTGTATTTCTCTTGAAATGCTCAGAAGCTGTGACTATGCACAAATCGAGCAAAAGCTGATGACTGTTGAAAATTTCAATAAGGTGATTGTCAATGCAGTGGATTATTGTGACCTTAAAGTATTCTGTACTGCGCTCTACCGGACAATGGAGAAAGGAAAGACATTTTTATTCCGGTCGGCCGCATCCCTGGTAAAGGTAATCGGAGGGGTAACAGACAGGGAACTTTTGACTAAAAATGAAATGATAACTGCGGACACAAACAATGGGGGAATTGTGGTGGTAGGCTCTCATACCAATAAGACAACAGCCCAGTTAAAGGAACTTCTGACATTAGACAAAGTAACTGGAATTGAGTTTAATTCAGATCTGGTACTGAAGGGAGATCAGGTTTTTGAGGATGAGATCAGCCGGGTGGTAAGTCTTAGCGAACAGATCATAGCATCCGGGAAGACTGCCGTATGTTATACAAAACGCAGACTGCTGACAGTTGACAATGACAGCAAAACGGAAGCTCTGCTCCGGTCTGTAAAAATTTCACAGGGGGTTCAGGCTCTGGTGGGAAGACTGAAAATTGTTCCTGCCTTTGTAGTTGCTAAAGGAGGTATTACATCCAGTGATATAGGTACAAAAGCACTTTCAGTGAAAAAAGCAAATGTTATGGGCCAGATCAAACCGGGAATTCCTGTCTGGCAGACAGATGAACAAAGTAAATTTCCCAAAATCCCATATATTATTTTTCCGGGTAATGTAGGAGAGACTTATACGCTGAAAGAGGCTGTTGAGGAATTGATCCGCAGATAAAACGGCGGTTCAGGAAGGAGTGGCAGATGGAACATATGAATCTGTATCTTGCAGAACTGGTTGGAACTGCATTATTTATGGTGTTAGGATTGGGTGTCTGTGCAAATATTTCTTTGAGTAAATCCGGTATGTGCGGAGCCGGAGGTATTGTAGCAGCTCTTGGATGGGGTGTTTCAATGGTGACGGTAGCAGTATGTTTCGGACCTGTATCCGGAGCGCACTGCAATCCGGCAGTGACGGTGGGTTTTTGGGCAGCAGGAAATTTGAGCGGAAGCCTTGTTCCGGGATATATCATCTCACAATGCATAGGGGCATCTATCGGAGCTTTGATCATCTGGCAGCTGTATAAAGATCATCTGGATGAAGAAGAGTGTCCGGGTACCAAGCTGGGTGTATTTACCACAGGTCCGTCAATTCAGAATTCCTGGCGGAATTGTCTGTCGGAGATCATGGCAACCTTTTGTCTCATGTTTGTCCTGCTTTCCCTCGGACATCAAAATCCGGCAAATGGAGTGGCAATGTTCTTTGTATTCTGCGGAGTAGCAGGAGGGGTCATGTCTTTTGGGGGACTGACCGGTTATGCCATTAACCCGGCAAGAGATCTTATGCCCCGTATTATCTATACACTTGTCCCTATAAAGAATAAAGAAGGATCAAACTGGGGATATGCGTGGGTTCCCATAGCAGGTCCTTTGATCGGAGCATTTCTTGCGGCAATGCTCCATCGAGTGATCTTTTAGTAATCTGTAAATTTACGGACATCCTTTTTTTCAAATGTATTGGAGAAAAGGATGTTTTTTCTTCTATAATAAATTGCAGTGGATGAAAGAATCTGAAAGATATGCTATAGTATTAGATAATTGTTAACAATATGATGAGGCTTTTTAGAAGATGAGGTAGTAGCATGAAAAGTACACAGCTGTTGCAGTCCAAAGCATATGATTATCTGAAGGATCTGATACTGAACGATAAGTTGGAACATGGGGTTATCTATTCCCAGAAAAAAGTGGCGGAAGAACTGGGAATCTCAAAAACTCCTTTGAGGGATGCTGTCTTACGGCTGGAGCAGGAACGCTATATTGACGTCTATCCAAGCAAAGGATTCATGATTCATGAAATGATGGAGGATGATATCAGGGAAACCTATCAAATACGGAATGCCATTGAGACCTTTTGTTTAAAACAGCTGGTCGCAGATTTGGATTCAGCCGAGGCACAAAAATGTCTGATCGATCTGAGAATGATGATTAAACAGCAGCAGAATTTGATCGATACAAACGGTTCCAGTGAGGAGTTTGCCAGGATTGATTATGAGTTTCATAAAGGTATCGTGGAGTTTCTGGAAAATGATGCAATGCTGCATTTGTATAAAGAATATATGCACCGTATCTTTTGGCAGAATGTTCTTTCTTTTACACGGGAAGGAAGGATGCAGGAGACCATCGGGGAACACAAAGGGATCATGGCTGCCCTTGAACAGCAGAATCATATAGAGCTTGAGGACCTGCTGAACCGTCACTTATCAGTGGCAGAAAATATTAATCTGGAACTGATAAAGGAAAAACCAAAGATGCTGTAGTAGGATATAAACTTAGATAAGATTTAGCACATAGAGGAGATGAGCTATTCTGATTTGGGAGAGCTTGAGACACAACTTGAGATTTATACTAAATTAATATATAAGCGAGAATGGATTAAAAAATATGCTATACGATAAAGACATTCGCAGTCCTCTCTTTGATTTTTTGGAGGAGTGCTATCATAAGATCAGAATAATAGAAGAAAAACAGATGGGACGATCCAGAGCAGATATTGTCATGGTTACAGAGGATTCTGTTTTTGGTATAGAGATTAAGAGCGATGCGGATACTTATACCCGGCTGAGCAGACAGGTCAGAGACTATGACCGGTTTTTCGACTATAATTATGTGGTCGCAGGCACCAGACATGCACTGCATATAGAAGAAAAGGTACCGGAATGGTGGGGAATCATTACGGTAGAAGAGGCAGGAGATCAAGTGGATTTCTATCTGCTCCGGAGTCCGGTCAAAAATCCGAAACTCGTGTGGAAAGATAAAATGAAATTACTTTGGAGGCCGGAATTGGCTCATATACAGGAATTAAATCAGCTTCCGAAGTACAAACAAAAGAGCAAGAGATTCGTTATTGATAAAATCATAGAGAGGGTTCCTCAGGATATATTGAAGACCCAAATCAGTGATGAATTGTTTGAGCGGGACTATCACGCAATCGAAGATACTATCCGCCTATATAAATCTGGGGAAATTTGACAGGGTTAAAAGGACTTGCATATTATTTTTTTCAGGATTATAATGACTTCAATGTATCATCAGCAGTCCAGAAATTAATAGCGGATAATTTGGTCTCTTTATGTTTTCGGACATAAGGAGACTTTTTAGTCTATTATGAAAGTTATGAAAAATCTCGGCGGAATAAAAAAATACCCTGTGAGACTGCATAAAAATCAGAAAGGAAGTATAACATATGAGTTACTACAGTGTAAATTTACCCAGATATACAATTGGAGAAGGCTGTTATCAGGAAATTCCGGAGAAGGCCCGGTTTCTTGGAAAGACAGCAGTTGTCATCGGAGGAAAGATGGCAATGTCAAAAGCAAAAGAGAAGCTTTTGGAGGGGGTGAAGGATTCTGACGTGCAGATTTTGGACTTTATCTGGTACGGCGGAGATTCTACATACGAAAACGGAAATGTTCTGATGGAGCAGGATGTGGTGAGGCAGGCAGATATGATTTTTGCCGTTGGAGGAGGGCGTGCCTGTGATACAGGTAAATATCTGGCTAATGAACTGGACAAACCGCTGTTTTGTTTTCCTACGGTTGCATCCAACTGTGCGGCAGTGACAGCGATTTCAGTGATCTATCATCCGGATGGTTCTTTTCGCGAATACTACTATCCCAAAGCAGCGGACCATACATTTATTGAATCATACAGCCCCGTTGATTGACTATGGGAAAAAGGCACTGGAAGATTTAAGGGAGAAAAGAGTCTCCTATGAACTGGAACAGGTGACTCTGGATATCATCATCAGTACAGGACTTGTTTCCAATATGGTCAGCAGTGCGCCTGATTATTACTATAATTCAAGCCTGGCACATTGCGTATATTATGGGTCAACGGTCACGAAAGGAGGACACCGTCATCTTCATGGGGAGGTAGTAGCCTTAGGAGTTCTGTGTCTGCTCACATTTGCGACAGAGTTTGAAGAACGTGATAAAATTGCAAAATTCAATCTGAGTATGGGACTTCCGGTCTGTTTTGATGATATCGAAGTGTCTGAGCACGAATTTGATGTAATGGCCGATAAGGCTCTTACAACGACAGAATGGGAGTTCCGTCCAAAGAAAAGCGGAGTGACGAAAGAAAGTTTTATTCAGTGCATGAAAGAAACAAATTTTTACGGAAGAGAATTGAAAGAAAGTCTTATATCATAAGCTTATCGCGCAGAGTGCGCTTAACTGAAATAAATTATCTCTGTAAAACTTAGGAGTAAAGAAAATGATTGAGATGAATCAAGATGAGTTTGATGCTCTGACAGAATACATTCAGAATAGATATGGGATGAAGCTTTCCAACAAAAGAAATTTGATTCAATGCAGAATTCAGCATGAGCTGGAGCGGCTGCAGCTGGAGAGTTTTTTGGAGTATGTAAAAGCAGTACAGAAAGATCCGGAGACAGAACAGAATTTAATTGATCTTACGGCCACCAATTATACATATTTCATGAGAGAAAGCGGGCAGTTTGAGTATCTTGAGCATGAAATATTACAGAGATTAAGAGGTAAAGAAAACGTATTTCGCATATGGAGTGCAGGCTGTGCCACCGGTGAGGAATGCTACACTATTGCCATCACGGCGGAGGAATGCCGAAGACGGGGATGGAAACTTCCCAAAATCGAGATTACCGGGACAGATATTGCAAAACACGAACTCACCCAGGGTGAGGAAGGAAAATATCTACCCAGGCAGCTTATAAAAGTTCCGGTGGACTGGAAGATGAGATATTTTAAGAAGGATGGAACTGCCTATGCAGTCATTCAGCTGATCAAGGATATGGTGCGGTTCCGTTATCACAACCTGGCAGAGCAGCAGTGGCCGGATGAGCAGTATGATGTGATTTTCTGCCGAAATGTGATGGTGTATATGGACATTCAGAAGAAAAAAGAAATTTTGCAGGGTCTGTACCAGTCTTTAAAACCGGGAGGATATTTATTTCTCGGGAATGGAGAAATTATCAGGCCGGGGCATGGGGAGTGGGAGTTTTTAGGACATTCTGTTTATCAAAAGAAGTAACACGGACAGTCTCAGGGTTTTTAACCTGGGGCTGTTTTTCGTTTTTCTGATAAAATAAAAACAATTCATCAGGGCATACACAAAGTTATCAAGCCCCTATATTGTGTCCATCGTATTTGCTATAATAGGACTGACAGCTAAATAAGAATATAGAAATGAGTTTATAGATGATGAAGAGATTAGTAATCGGAATTTTAGCCCATGTGGATGCAGGAAAGACAACCCTGTCGGAAGGTCTGCTCTATGAGAGCGGCAGCATCCGGAGCATGGGACGGGTTGATAATAAAGATGCGTTCCTGGATACACATGAGATTGAGAGAAACCGCGGGATTACCATATTTTCAAAGCAGGCAGTTCTCCGGTTCGGAGAAATGGAAATCACACTCCTGGATACGCCGGGGCATGTGGATTTTTCTGCCGAGATGGAACGGACTCTGCAGGTTCTTGATTATGCGGTTCTTGTGATCAGCGGCGCCGACGGAGTCCAGGGACACACGCAAACGTTGTGGCGCTTATTGGAGAAATACAAAATTCCAACCTTTTTATTTATTAATAAGATGGATCAGCCGGGGACTGACAAAGAACAGCTTTTGACAGAATTAAAAAATCGGCTGGATGAGGGATGTGTTGATTTCAGCCGGGAATGCGGTGAGGATTTTTATGAAGATATCGCAGTTTGTGACGAAGGACTGCTCAACTCATACTTAGACAGCGGAATGATCGGCAGTGAAGATATTTCAGAAATCATTGCGGAGAGAAGGGTATTTCCCTGCTATTTCGGGTCCGCATTGAAAGCAGACGGAGTCCGGGAATTTTTGCAGGGAATCGGGACTTATACCCGTCCGGTGGATTATTCCGAAGAATTCGGGGCAAAGGTGTTCAAAATCTCCAGGGATGAACAGGGCAGCCGCCTGACTCATTTAAAGGTCACAGGAGGTGTTCTGAAAGTAAGGTCGGCGCTGATACAAAAACCGAAAGAGGAAAAGGTCAATCAGATCAGAATTTATTCCGGAGAAAAATATCAGACGGCGGAGGAAGCACAGGCAGGAATGATCTGTGCGGTCACAGGGCTTACGGACACCCGTCCGGGAGATGGGTTTGGTACCGAGGATACCGGATATGAGCCGGCTCTGGAACCGGTGCTTACCTATCAGGTCATACTGCCGGAAGGGATGAGTGCAGGAGTGATGCTGCCAAAATTAAGGCAGCTTCAGGAGGAAGAGCCCGAGCTTCATATTTTATGGAATGAGCAGCTTCAGGAGATTCAGGTGCAGATCATGGGAGAAGTTCAGCTGGAAATACTAAAAAGCCTGATTGCCGAACGGTTTGATGCAGAAGTTGAATTCGGAACAGGAAATATTGTTTACAAAGAGACCATCAAAAAAACAGTGGAGGGCGTGGGACATTTTGAACCTCTGAGACATTATGCGGAAGTACATCTTTTAATGGAGCCTTTGGAGCCGGGAAGCGGCCTTCAGTTTGATACTCAGTGCAGCGAGGATATGCTGGATAAGAATTGGCAGCGGCTGATTTTAACTCATTTGCAGGAAAAGGAGCATCCCGGGGTTCTCACCGGCTCTGCAATAACTGATATGAAAATTACGCTGGCAGCAGGGAGGGCTCATTTGAAGCATACCGAGGGCGGTGATTTCCGGCAGGCTACTTACCGGGCGGTGCGGCAGGGTCTGAAACAGGCGGAGTCTGTCCTTTTGGAGCCGTACTATGAGTTCCGAATGGAAGTGCCTCAGCAGATGGTGGGACGGGCTATGTCGGATATTGAGCGGATGTACGGGGAGTTTGAAAACCCTCAGACAGAGGGAGAGATGTCAGTTCTGACCGGAAGTGCCCCGGTCTCAGAGATGAGCGGCTATCAGAAAGAAGTCATAGCCTACACGAAGGGGAGGGGACGTCTTTTTTGTGCCCTTAATGGTTATAGGCCCTGTTACAATGCAGAGGAAGTGATCGAAAAGAGCGGCTACGATTCTGAGCGGGATACAGAAAATCCGACGGGCTCTGTCTTCTGTTCACATGGGGCAGGATTTACGGTGAGCTGGGACAAAGTCAAGGACTATATGCATGTGGAATGCCAGCTTGCGGCAGAGGAAAAAGAGCCGGAAGAAGAGGACGCGGTGCGCCGTTCCTATACGGAAGAGGAATGGATTGACACGGAGGAGATCGACCGGATTCTGGAACAGACTTATTTTGCGAACCGAAAGAAAAAGACCGGATGGGTCAAAAAGAAACTGGAGAGGACGATGGAAGATTATAAGAGTTCGGCTTCCAGGGCCTCAGTGAAGAAAAAGCCGGGTGAAAAATATCTGCTGGTGGACGGCTATAATATTATCTTTGCATGGGAAGATTTAAGAGAACTGGCAGAGGTAAATATTGATGCGGCCAGAGGGAAGCTGCTGGACATCATGAGCAATTATCAGGGCATCAGGAAATGCCAGCTGATCGTTGTTTTTGATGCCTATCGGGTTGTGGGTCATGATACGGAAATATTGGATTACCAGAACATTCATGTGGTCTATACAAAAGAGGCGGAGACTGCGGATCAGTATATCGAGAAGTTCGCGCACGAACATGGGCGGAAATATGATGTTACGGTGGCAACCTCCGACGGCATGGAACAGATCATTATACGGGGACAGGGATGTGCACTGCTCTCTGCCAGGGAACTGCTTGAGGAAGTGAAGCTTGCTGACCGGACAATCAGGGAAGAGTTTTTGGAAAGGCAGCAGAAGGACCGCAGTTATTTGCTGGATTCCATGTCCAAGGAGGAGCGGAAAAAGATCAGAGATTTAGAATAAGCCCAAAGTAAGGAGGAGAGCAAATGCAGCTGGGAATTACGATTCCGTTACAAAAGCATCTGAAGGTGAAACAGCCGCCGTATGGGGAGCCCATCGACTCACGGGCGGAAGCCTGTGGCGGGGCTTAAAAAGGCAATAGAACGCATGGAATATACAGATGAGCCTTGGAACATGGATAAGATGTATCAGGAGCACATATGCCGCTGGGTGAACCGCGATATTTGCTCGCCGGCCGGTTTTGAGACGTATGATCATCCGTGTGCATTATTAGAGGAAGATATGAAACGGGTTGGAATTGTTAGGAAAGGCACAGGACATTGATGCTTGGGAGACAGGATAAGGCAGGAATTGTATGCTGTTCCAACGGACTTGCAGACTCGGCCCGGTCTGCCGTGATGATGCTGGGAAATGCCTTGGAGCAGCTGGGGTTCATACCCGTTTTCAGCCGGTATCTTTATGCCGGTTCCTCAGTATTTGACAGAACAGGGAGGCAGCGTGCCGGGGAACTTATGGAGTTTTACCGGAATCCCGAGATCAAGGCACTTTTTGATATTTCGGGAGGAGATCTGGCCAATGAAGTTCTGACGCATTTAGACTTTCAAGTCATAAGGGAACGTTTACAACAATGGAGGCCTGGGGATGTCTCCCGAGGATGGAAGAGCTTGTGAAGAAGATGTCCGGTCCGGGAGTTTCCATTGCAAAGACGGAGGAAATTGGCCATGGGACAGATTCAAAATGTCTGATCATCGGGAAGAAATATAGATTCAGCTCATAAACTCTTGACAGGCTAGTGTTTACTATCCTATACTGAAGATAACGGAAGCTAGTAAATACTAGTCAAACATGGCGTGTCAAAGGAGAGCAAGAGTATGCAGGATTTTCGGTTGGAGAAGTATTTAAGTGACGGGGTTGAACGTATCCTCCGCGGTATTTTGAGAGTTTCTGATCCAAGGGGAAGCCTTTTTATGCTGAAATTTATGGCGGCGGAAAAAAGAGCCCGAAGATTAAGAGAAATTGCAGAAGAAAAGGGCGGGCATATTCCGCCGTTTTTAATTGCAAGTATTACGAGTCAATGCAATCTTCACTGTAAAGGATGTTATGCCAGGGCCAACGGAGCCTGTGCCGAAGGTCTGCATGAGGGCGAACTCTCCGGTGCACAGTGGGATGATATTTTTGATCAGGCAGAAAAACTTGGCATAAGTTTTATATTGCTGGCCGGAGGGGAACCTTTGATGCGCAGGGATGTGGTAGAATTTGCGGGCAGACATAAAAAGGTAATCTTTCCGGTGTTTACGAACGGGACTATGATGCAGGAAGATTGTCTTAAATTGTTTTCGGACAACAGAAATCTTTTTCCGGTGCTGAGTGTAGAAGGCGGCGAGGAACAGACGGATGCCAGAAGGGGCAGCGGAGTCTATCAAAAGCTCAGACAGGTCATGGGAAGTTTAAAAAAACGGAACCTTTTATTCGGCGCATCGGTTACGGTGACAAGGGAAAATCTTTTTGAGGTCACGTCGGAAGAATTCCTCGGTGAACTTGGAAGAAACGGCTGTAAGGCAGTCGTCTATGTGGAATATGTACCTGCTGACGGGAAGACAGAGTATTTAGCTCCGGGTGAAGAAGAGAGAGAAGCGTTGGGAAAAAGGCTCCGAAAGCTCAGAGAGGACCAGGAGGATATGGTGTTCATATCATTTCCGGGAGATGAAAAGGCTTCAGGAGGATGTCTGGCGGCCGGCAGGGGATTTTTCCATATCAATGCATCCGGCGGCGCAGAGCCCTGTCCGTTTTCTCCCTATTCAGATACAAGTTTGGTACATACAAGCCTTAAAGAGGCATTGCAGTCTCCTCTGTTTTTGAGACTGCAGGAAAGCGGAAGCCTTGAGAAATTTCATACTGGAGGCTGTGCCCTGTTTGAACAGGAACAGCTGGTAAAAGATTTATTACAGGGAGAAGGATAATGAATACAAAAGAACGAATTGTGGAAGAAGCGCTCACGTTATTTTCTGAATATGGATATCAGGGGACCAGTGTGAAAAACATTGCGGATGCCGTAGGCATAAAAGACAGTTCCTTATACAAGCATTTCAAAAGCAAGAAGGAAATATTTGATACGATCGTTAAGGAGATGTCGGTTCGGATGGAACGGATGTCAAAGGAGTACGGCCTGCCCGATGAACACGATATGGAAAAAGCCGCAGAGCTTTATGGAAGTATCAGTGAGGAAGGGATTCTTGCGCTCAGCGAAAAGATCTTCCTGTTTTATCTGAAAGACGAATTTGCGTCTAAGTTCCGCAGGATGCTCGTGATTGAGCAGTACCGGGACAGAGAGGTGTTTGAAGTGTACCGGGGACTTTTTATGGATGCGGCTGTGTCCTATCAGACAGAATTGTTTGCGGAGATGACTGCCAGGGGCGTTTTCCATGGCAAAGACCCAAAAGCCATGGCAGTTAACTTTTATGCCCCGATCTTTTTCCTGCTGAACCGGTATGATCAGCAACCGGACAAGGTAAAAGAGGCACTGGAAGCATTGAGAAAACAGGTAATGGAATTTTCGAGGCTGTATAAATAGACAGAGCTTATATTATGAAAGGGGGAAACATGAAATTAATAATTCACGATCTGAACGAAGAAGAAGTCAAAAATTTATTTTCTGAACCGGATGAAGATGTGGTCCTGATAGGAAATAAAGGGGAAATCCGTAATTGTATCGGCTGTTTCGGATGCTGGATCAGGACTCCGGGCAAATGTATTATAAGAGACCGGTATGGTGACATGGGAGAGCTGCTTGCCCGGTGTGAGGAGGCTGAGATTATCAGCCGGTGCTGTTACGGAGGCTACAGTCCTTTTGTGAAAAATGTGCTGGACCGGAGTATCCCTTATCTGCATCCGTATTTTGAGATTAAGAATGGCGAAATGCACCACAGGCAGAGATACGAGAAAATATTAAAATTAAAAGTGGGATTTTACGGAGAGTGTATATCAGAAGATGAGAAGCGGACCGCAGAGGAGCTTGTTAAGGCCAACGCAGTCAATTTGTATGCACAGGTGGAAGGAATACGGTTTGTGAAAACACCGGATGAGTTAGGAGGAAGGTAACATGAAGATCGTATGTATCAACGGAAGTCCCAAGCCTTCTGGAAGCAGTTCCGGAGTGATTTTAAAGGAATTAAAAAATTTGCTGAAGGGGTTGGATATCAAAGAGATCTCCGTGCGAAAGCCGGAATTAACTGAAGAAATGAAAGCAGCAGTCATGGACAGTGAGTGTCTTGTATTTGCGTTTCCTCTTTATGTGGACAGTATCCCTTCTCATCTGACGGCTGTGCTGCGGCAAATGGAAAAATTATTTCAGGAAACTGAGGCTGACAGGATGGTCTATGCGATTGTAAACTGTGGATTTTACGAAGGATATCAAAATCATATTGCCCTAAACATTATGAAGTGCTGGTGTAAGAAAGCAGGTCTCTCATGGGGACAGGGCCTTGGCATCGGCGGTGGAGGAATGATCCCCATGCTTTCTGATATACCGGAAGGAAAAGGAATCAAGAAAGATTTCTCCGCTGCGCTGAAAGAGATGGCGTGCAGTATCAGCACCGGGCGGAAAGCCGAAGACCGGTTTGTTTCTCCGGGGATACCGAGAATCATGTATAAGCTGGCTGGCCAGATGGGATGGAGAAAACAGATCAAAGAAAATGGACTTTCAGTAAAGGAACTGTCCAGAAGGATTTTAAAATAAGTATTTTACGGGGGACTGGATCATGAGAAGAAAAGACAGGGAAATCACAGATCCTGCAAAGATCAGGGCAATTATTTCGGCGTGCAGCTGCTGCAGGCTGGGATTTGCGGATGGAGAAAGCGTCTATATCGTGCCTTTAAGTTTTGGATACTGTGAGGATGGCGAAAAGAGGACTTTTTATTTCCACAGTGCAGGTGAGGGCAGAAAAATTGAATTGATCTCCAAAAATCCCTGTGCAGGGTTTGAACTGGATACAAATTATAAGCTGAATGAGAGTACAAAAGCCTGCGGCTATTCCGCCCGGTTTCAGAGTGTTGTAGGAAGCGGAAATGTATCATTTGTGGAAGATACGAATGAAAAAAGAAAGGCACTTTTGGCTATTATGTATCAAAACACCGGGAAAGAAGAGTGGGAGTTTTCAGAGGAAATGTTTGACGCAGTGTGTACTTTTAAGCTGGAAGTAAGTGAGATGTCCTGTAAGGAGCATTCCTAAAACCAAAAATGTAAAATATTTCTAAAAATTAAAGAAGGGTATACCACACCCGGGGAAATTGTTATATAATAGCAGTATTCATGAAAACCAGATGTTAATGGAGAAGGTATATGGACACTTTAGAATATTTAACAAAAGAGGTACAAAAGTTTTGTGAGGACAGAGACTGGGATCAGTTTCACGGGCCAAAGGATCTGGCCATCGGGTTGTCAACCGAGTCCAATGAGCTTCTGGATCTGTTCCGGTTCAAATCAGAGGAGCAGATGGGGGAGATGATGGATCGGGATACAGCACGGGAACGCATATCGGAAGAACTTGCGGATGTGTTTTTCTTCCTTCTCCGCTTTTCTCAGATGTATGAATTTGATTTGAAAGATTCTCTCCTTGCTAAAATTGAAAAAAACGGAGAGAAGTATCCCGTGGATAAAGTAAAAGGAAAGAATTTAAAGTATACGGAGTTAAAAACGACTACAGAATGAAAGGTTACATATGGAGGATGCACGCGGATTACTGAAACAATATTTCGGATTTGATGACTTCCGGGAAGGCCAGAAGCCTTTAATCGACGCGGTCTTAGAGGGGCGGGATGTTCTTGGGATCATGCCCACGGGCGCCGGGAAGTCTCTCTGCTTTCAGATCCCTGCCCTGATGATGCCCGGGATTACGCTGGTTGTTTCCCCTTTGATCTCTCTGATGAAGGATCAGGTGGGAGCATTGAATCAGGCCGGGATACATGCAGCTTTTCTGAACAGTTCATTGAGCATGGGACAGTATAGAAAAGCCCTGGATCTGGCACGGGAAGGCAGGTATAAGATCATATACGTGGCTCCGGAGCGGCTGGAGACAGAGGGATTTTTACGGTTTGCTCTTTCGCCCGGCGTGGATATTTCTTTTTTGGCTGTGGATGAAGCACACTGTGTATCTCAGTGGGGACAGGATTTCCGTCCCAGCTATTTAAAGATTCTCTCCTTTTTGGAGAAGCTGCCGAGGCGTCCGGTTTTAGGGGCGTATACGGCTACGGCCACTGTGGAGGTAAAAGAGGATGTCCTGGATATCCTAAATCTGAGAGACCCGCTGGTCGTGACAACAGGATTTGACCGGGCAAATCTGTTTTTTGGAGTTAAGAAGCCCAGAGATAAATACCGGGAATTAGAATCCTATTTAAGAGAGAAAGAAGAAAAAATGCCGGGAAGCAGCGGCATTGTGTACTGCCTTTCCAGAAAAAGTGTGGAAGAAGTATGTTATCAGCTCAGAGAAGCAGGATTTTCGGTGACCAGATACCATGCGGGACTGTCGGATACAGAACGGCGTGAGAATCAGGATGACTTTATTTATGACCGGAGACAGATCATGGTGGCAACCAATGCGTTCGGCATGGGTATTGATAAACCGGATGTGCGTTTTGTCATTCATTATAATATGCCGAAGAATATGGAAAGCTATTATCAGGAAGCCGGAAGGGCAGGACGAGACGGGGAGCCTGCAGAATGTATCCTGTATTTTGGAGCCGCCGATCAGAGGACCAATCGTTTTTTGATTGAACATGGAGAGGATAATCAGGAACTGGATGAGGAGACCCGCAGGATCGTGATGGGAAAGGATCTGGAACGGCTGAAACAGATGACTTTTTACTGTGCGTCCAGCGGCTGTCTGCGGCATTATATCCTTGATTATTTCGGAGAAGACAGCGGCACGGAATGCCAGAACTGCAGCAATTGTTTAGAAGAGTTTGACCTTTCGGATGTGACAGAACAGGCAGCGGCGGTTGTCAGATGTATCGAAAGCTGTCATAGAAATTTCGGAATCAATCTGATTGTGGATGTCCTGAGAGGGGCAGACAATCAAAAGATTCGTCAGAGGGGCCTGGAGGATAACCCGGAATATAAGGCATTGGCCGGAATGACAGTTCCGAGTCTGAAACAGCTGATGAATGAGATGATGATGCAGGGATTTCTGAATCTGAGCAATGACGACTATCCGGTATTGGAACTGACAGACCGGTCCGAAGAACTTTTGAGCGGTGAAAAACTTGTCATAAAAGTTCCGAAGAGAGAAGAAAAACAGGCGCCGAAAGCCAGGAAAAAGAAGGCCGGAGCCGCTTCTGCTCTGGAAGAAAAAGATCTGGGTCTGTTCGAGGAACTCAGAAAGCTTCGTATGGAGATCGCAAAGGAGGAGAAGATACCACCGTATATGGTATTTTCGGATAAGACGCTGGCAGGCATGAGTGAGGCAAGGCCGCAGACTCTGGATGAGATGCTTAATATAAGCGGAGTGGGACAGTTTAAGCTTGAAAAATACGGGGAGAAGTTTCTTGAGAGTATTAAAAAGTATGAAGAATAAGAAAGACAGAGAACTGAAGGAGGAGATGAAATGGCTGTCAGAAAGATCCGTACCGGAAATGATCCGATATTAAAGAAGAAGTGTAAGACGGTGCCTGAGGTGGATGACAAGGCAAGGCAGCAGCTTGAAGATCTCATGGATACTCTGCACAGTGCAGAGAACGGGGCGGCACTGGCTGCGAACCAGGCCGGTATTCTCAGGAGAATGATCGTCATTGACTATGAAGGGTATTATTTAAAACTGGTAAATCCTATAATCGTTGAGAGCAGCGGGTCACAGGAGTGTGTGGAAGGCTGTTTGAGTTTTCCAAACCGTTTCGGTAAAACTATTCGCCCGGCCAAAGTGACGGTAGAAGCGCTGGATGAACACGGACATGAAGTATCTTATACGGTGGAAGGTGAGATGGCAAAGTGTTTCTGCCATGAGATCGATCATTTGGATGGAGAAGTATTCATAGATAAAGTATATGAATACGTAGGAATCGATGAGTAAAGAAAAGGTCCTCGTATTGTTCGGTGACTCTCTCACCGACTACTTTCCTATGGAATTGTTTCAAGATGTGGAGGCGCAGGTTTATAACAGAGGTGAAGAGGGCAATACAGTGCCGGAGATGGCTGCCAGGGCAGAGATGGATGTGGTTTCGCTGAAACCGGATTTAGTTCTAATGCAGGGCGGGGCCAATGATTATCTGCTTCCTTTTTACCGGGGCGCAGAGGTGGTAGCCGGTCAGCTGTTGAGGACGGCAGAGCGGATTTTGGAGAAACTTCCGGGGACAAGGATTTGTATCGAATCACTGTACCCTATGTATACAAAAAAGACAGGAAATGCGCTTCCTTTCTGGTCAGAAGGGAAGTCAAACGAAGAGATACAGGCTGTTAATTCAGAAATTGAGAGACTTTGCGGGGAAAAAGAAATTCCATATGTGGATGTTTACCGGGAATTGATCGGGGAGGATGGAGAACTGCCGCTTTCTTATACGGTGGACGGTGTTCATCTCAGCAGAGAGGGATATGAACAGGTGTGGAAAGTATTGTCCCGGGTGTTGACAGCGGAAAAATTTCTGAGATAGAATTGTGGATAAAAATGTGTCTGAGACGGAAAAGGAGAAAGAGATGGGAGAAAAAAGGCTTTCAGACAGTGCGGCAGAGGAAATTCTTGCAATGATCACGGTTGAGAAACGGTTTTTGCCCGGTGATAAACTGCCCAATGAAAATGAACTCTCACAGGAGATGGAGATCAGCAGGACGACGCTGCGGGAAGCGGTCCGGGCCTTGGTCGCCAACGGTATTCTGGAGATTCAAAGGGGCCGGGGGACATTTGTGAAACAGGATATTGACACGGATGATGTGAAGCTGCTCACGCCTCTGAAAGATGTTAAGGTAAATGTAAGGGAACTCTATGAGATGAGGCTGATCTTTGAACCGGAGGCTGCCTACTATGCGGCGCTTAGGGCAAGTGATAAAGAACTTGACCGTATTCTCGCATTTGGACGCCGGGTGGAAGAGAAGGTCCGCAGGGAGGAAGACCGGACAAAAGATGAGCAGATGTTCCACAGGTCCATTGCAAAGGCAACCCACAATGAATTTATGAATCAGCTGATGCCTGTGATCTATCAGGGGATCGGAGAGGGAGTCACGCTGTCCAGACAGAAAGAGATGGCGGTACAGGATACCTTAAAGGATCATCAGCTGATCATGGAGTTTCTGGAAGCCAGAAATGCGGAGGGGGCCAGGAGCGCTATGAGAATTCATATCCTGCATGCTATGAAGGAATTAAATATAGAAAATTTGTAGTTTGAATTTATACAGGCAAAAGAAACGGCAGGTGATGATCTGCCTACATGTACTTTAAAGACAGTAGCTGAGAATATCAAAGGAAAAGAAATCAGGGATAAGACAGTTATCCGGCCGGCAGAGGAGCCTTACAGCAGGACCGGCGGAATTGCTGTGCTGAAGGGAAATCTGGCGCCGGAAGGATGTGTGGTGAAACGGTCTGCGGTGGCAGAAGAGATGCTCAGCCACAGAGGAAGGGCAAGAGTCTTTGACGGTGAGGAAGCAGCCCTCGAAGCAATCTATGCCGGCAGGATCGAATCCGGAGATGTGGTGGTCATCCGTTATGAGGGCCCAAAAGGGGGACCGGGCATGCGGGAGATGCTGAATCCTACATCTGCTATCATGGGCAGCGGTCTGGGAGACAGCGTGGCACTGATCACGGACGGCAGATTCTCAGGCGCCACAAGAGGAGCGGCCATCGGCCATGTTTCGCCGGAGGCGGCCGTAGGAGGACCCATCGCCCTGGTGGAAGACGGGGACCTTATTGAAATTAATATCCCCGATCATAAAATCCGGCTGCTGGTGGATGAAAATGAGATCAAAAACAGAAAAAGCAGGTGGATGCCAAGACAGCAGAAATTAAAAAACGGATACCTGAAAAGGTATGCCAGGAGTGTCACATCAGGCAGCACAGGTGCCATTTTAGAGTGATGATATGTGTAAAATAAAAAGATGACAGAGGATGAAGTGATTGAACAGTGCGCCGGGGCAGATATATTCATTGTACAGTATGAAAGCGCTGCCGGAGCTTAAATATGTCGTGAGATAGCAATTCATTGTCATGTGGATATATAAAATGGGACCGAACGTTTGATGCGTGCGGCCCCATTGTTTTAGATTTCAAAGGTTTCCAATCCCTCAAACTGCATTTTGTAATATTTTGCGTACATTCCGTCCTGTTTTAACAGCTCTCTGTGGGAACCGCGTTCCTGGATGGTATGGTCATCTATGACGAGGATCTCATCGGCATGTTTAATCGTAGAAAGCCGGTGGGCGATGGTGATCGTCGTCCTGTTTTTGGACAGCTCTTCCAGACTTTTTTGAATGTGGCGTTCACTTTCATTATCTAATGCACTTGTTGCCTCATCGAGAATCAGGATTGGAGGATTCTTTAAAAACACACGGGCAATAGAGATCCGCTGTTTCTGCCCGCCGGAAAGCCGGGTACCCCGCTCTCCCACAAAGGTGTCATAACCGTCGGGGAGTTCCGCAATAAAGCCGTGGATGTTAGCTTTTTTGGCTGCCTCGATGATCTCCTCCATGGAGGCCTCCGGTTTTCCGTATGCAATATTATCCCGGACGGTCCCTCCGAACAGGTAAACGTCCTGCTGGACGATGCCGATGGAATTTCTCAGGCTCTGAAGAGTCATTCTTCGTATATCCTGGCCTCCGATGGAAACGGTGCCGCCGCTTACGTTATAAAACCTTGGGAGAAGGGAACAGATCGTAGTTTTTCCTCCTCCGGACGGTCCCACCAGGGCCACGGACTTTCCCGACTCAATCTCAAATGAAACATGGTCCAGAACCACTTCGTTGTCTTCATAGCCAAAGCTGACATCCTTATAGGCGATATTGCCGTCCGGATCGGCGATAGGTTCTGCGCCCGGCAGATCGACGATCTCAGGCTCTGTCTCAATAATATCCAGAAAACGCCGGAAACCGGACAGTCCTTTCTGCATCATTTCAGTGAGCTCTACGAGGATCTGGATCGGGCTGATAAAAATACCGATGTACAGGGCATACATTGCCAGATCTCCGGGAGTCATCTGACCGGCGGCGATGAAGCAGCCTCCCGCCACGAGAGTTACCAGATACATGATACCCTGAAAGAACGTATTGCCGCCCTGGAAGGTTCCCATGGCTTTGTAGTTATCCCGCTTGGACATGAGGAAGCCTTCATTCCCCTGATGAAACTTTTCCCGTTCAATATCTTCATTGGCAAAGGACTGTACGATCCTGATGCCGGCCAGAGAATCCTGAAGGGTTGCGTTGATGTTACCGATCTTTTTCCGGTTATCCAGGAAGGTGGCCTGCATCCGTTTATTCTGGCGGGCCGAAAAGAGGATCATCATCAGCACTACCGCAGACAGGATCAATGCCAGTTTCCACTGGATGATAAAAAGAAAAATAAACGATCCGATGATCTTTACCACGGAGATGAACAGGTTTTCCGGACCGTGGTGCGCAAATTCGGAAATATCAAATAAGTCGGACACTAAGCGGCTCATCATCTGTCCTGTGTTGTTCTGGTCATAATAGGAAAATGAGAGATTCTCATAGTGTTCAAACAGTTCCCTGCGCATATCCCTTTCCATCTGGGCACCCATGATATGCCCCTGGCAGCTTACATAATACTTGCATAATGCCTGGAGGATATAGAAGATCAGCAGAATTCCTCCGATAACAAAGATATTTTTAAGGATCACGGAAGATTCCTTTAAAAACAGTGTATTTGTAAGGGTTCGGAGTATCTGCGGGTATGCCAGATCTACGATGCTGATGAAGGCCGCGCAGAGCAGATCAAAAAAGAAAACAGCCTTGTAAGGACCGTAATATTTGATGAATTTTTTATAAGTATCCATAATATAAGACTCCATTCTCATAGTAAATATCAGTGATAGTAAAGATTCTAACACAGGACAGAAAGCATGTAAACAGAGGAATGTAAAATATGCTTGACATTAAATGTAAAGCGAACTATACTGATATTGTAAAGCAAACTATACAAAAAAGGGTGTGCATATGAAAACAAGAATTCAGGAATTGAGAAAGGATCAAAAGGTGACACAGATGGAGCTGGCCGAATCCGTAGGGGTGACCCGGCAGACCATTATCTCTCTGGAAAACGGCAGGTACAAAGCCTCGCTGGTGCTGGCCCACAAGATTGCGCAGTTTTTTGGAGTAACGATCGAGGATATTTTTATATTTGATCAGGAGGAGGAAAACTTATGTTAGGATTATTTTGTGCAGGCAATGCCAGGAATGATGAAGAATATGGGAGGGCAGTCAGGAGAAAATAAGATCAATGAACATATGATATCGACGTATGCAGGAGTGGGGTCAGGAATCATGACAGCAACCGTGGTCCTTTGGATACGGTTTCAGCTCGTATTGAAAAATCCGAAAAAAGCTGAAAGAAATGCGGCTCAGCAATACCGACGAGAGAAATCAGGAGATTGGAAAGAAGGCATACAGATTTGCCTCCACCGGACGATCATGGCACTTTATCTCATCTGTCTGATTGGAGGGCTGTGGTATCCGGTCTTGATCAGTGTCGTAGGAATACTTATGTGGATCTTCCTGCTCACTTATGTAATCTCTTATAAAGTGTTTGAAAGAAAAATGTAAAAAAAGAAATATCCGGGAACAGCTGATTTGCTGCCATCCCGGATGTTTTTTATTTCATAGGATTAGGGTGTCAAAAGACATATTAATAAATATCTGATTTTGTTTGTACCTTGAAAATTTAACACGAATTGGTTTGAGAATATTAAATTTAGAACAATCAACAGAAGGTGAGCTTGATGTTTTGAGTATTAATTATGCTATCTCTTTTTCAGAGGCACAATAAACCAAGCTATTTTCATAATCCAATAGCTTTTGAAAATTCAAAGCTGCGACTTTGAATCCGAAATGCAGACGAGTCTGTTTTTTGCCATGTGTTGGGATTTTGTCGGCATGATATTTTCTGCGAAGCAGTGAAGGTAATGATTCTACTCCATTTCGGAAATGTGCATACTGCTTGAATTCTTCTGTTTTCATAAAACGAAGTTGTTTTGCTCGATTGACTGCTTTCCAAGACAGTTCTTTTAACGCATTGTTTTGGCGTAAACGTGGTTTGCATTCTGCCAGGTATGGACAGTCTGCACAGTCACATTTTTTAAACAACGCATCACAACGGTCATTGTGCTCATCATAGCGGAACTGATATGGCTTTTTATGATTGATACACTCCAACAGTTCATGCCCATCTTCGCTAAAAATAAACTCTGCAAAAATATCAGCCGGTTTTCTCCCGGTAAAATTCGTAGTGATAAGTCGGATTCTATGTTTAGCAGCTTCGGCAACATTAACCTCACTGCCGTAAGCACCATCGGCAATCAGTAATACTTCCTGTTTATATATCGGTTCCTTGGCTAAATGATCCTTCATGAATTGGCTGTCTCCGTATATGTTTTGTTCGTACGCATAATCGGTGATCAGGCTTTTGTTTTCCCCTACGGTTTCTGTGAGATTTGCTACGTATCCTAAATGTTTACCTCCTGCTTTTTTTCGGAAAGTGGCTTCCGGATCAGATGGATTTAACAACACTTTTGATGGATCCTCTTTTTCCTTTTTTTCACGCAACCTGCGGGTCCCATCGTCATTGAAGATGGTTTGTTCTTTGAGTAAACGTATCAACAGCTGATATTCGCTGGTATCATCAAAATCTCCTTCGCAGAGTTCCAGAAGTTTTTCGGCATCATGCATTACAACAATTGTTCTTTCGTTAGCATCTAGCTTACGCTGGTGATAGATAAACGCATTGTAATCATCCTTTTCCACATAATGTTTTTGCTTTTCTGGAAGAGTAACCCCTCTGCTAACCATAACTTTTGCTAAATTTGCAGTACAAGTATAGAAAAGCTCTAATAGTGAAAGATTCCGGATATTTGCCGCGATCATCATACTGTCCATTCTCTGCATAGAAGGGGTAAGCCCCATAAATTCAGATATTTCTTTTGATAAAGAGGTAACACATATATGAATCAGGTCAATACCGGTTTCTGTTTCATAAGCAAGGCATCTTGCACGAAATCTACTCAGAGTTCTGTCGCTCAAGGGCTGTTCTTCAAAACTAGTAGTATGAAGAGCATGCTGATACCGTATATCAAACATTAGAGCCTGAACAAGTTCATCATCACTATCACCAAGTGCTTCTTTGAGAATCAATGCACCAACGATGACATTTACGGGAGTATTTGGACGAGAAGCTTTACTACTATACAATACAGAAAATATATCTTCGTTTATGGCAGGAAAAATCCTATCCGAAAAAGTCTTTGCCCATGATTTTTCAAGAAACCTACGTTCTCTTTCTGTCAGGTTAAATGTGCTGTCAGTCAACGACATTTGTTGACTATTATTTGATACAAAACACATGCGAATCACCTCGATATTTGATATTTATATTTTACCAAATGTTCGGATGGATTGATATATCGTGTTAAATTTTCAAGGTACAAATTTATATCAAAGGTCAATGACCTTTTGACACCCTAATCTTCATAGGAAAGTTCTACGACCTTCCCTATGAAATAAAAACGCTCCGCGGGTTGTGCACAGATGCGTAAGGAAATTATTTGCCTGCGGCAAATTGCATCTGGCACGCAAAGTTGTCAAGCCCCTCAAAGAGTGAGGGGTTGGGGCGTTGAAGTGGGCTTGCCCACTTTGTTCTTTTCATCCCTGCTGTGCAGCCGATTCTTTTTGTTCCCATTTCTTGCTTTTAAAATAGCAAAAACCGGCGATGGCAGGCAGCAGGGATGACAGAGCCTGCCCCAGATAGATTCCGGGGAATCCCAGTTTAAGAGGAAATGCAAACAGCCAGCTCAGGGGCAGGCGTACGATGACGGCATCTAAAACTGCATTTACCATGGCAATATGGGAAGAACCTATACCGATTGCGAAGGAATCAAACGTATACATAACTGCATAGACCAGACTGTTTGCACCACAGCATATTCGGAGGTACAAAATCCCGCTTTTCAGGACCTCCGGACTCGAGGGGTCAAACAGCATAATGATGGGCTCAGCAAAGATCTGGACGATCAGAACAGAGAACAGCGTCACCATGACATTGAGACGGAGACCGGTCAGGGTTGTTTTTTTCACGCGCCGGATATCATTTGCACCTATATTTTGACCGGCCATGGCTGTGACTGCCTGCCCCACAGCCCAGCACGGCATGCCTGCAAAAGTATTGATTTTCAGCCCGACACCGGATGCCGCTGCGGCGGCTGTACCGAAATTGTTGAGCATACCTGTAATCAATAGATAAGAAATATTGACGATGATCATCTGGCCGGCCGCCGGCAGACCAATTTTCATAATGACTGCCAGCTTATCGGCTTTGACCGCAAAGTTTCTGATTTTAAAATCAAAGACAAAGTTCCTGCGTTTCAGATGAATGACTGCGGTTACAAGTGAAATACCCTGGGAAAAAACTGTCGCGTAAGCCGCTCCTCTCGTTCCGATTCCCAGATAAGAGACTAAAAGCAGATCCAGTATGATATTAACGGCAGCAGCCACCGCGACAAAGTAAAGCGGACTCTTTGAATCTCCGAGCCCCTTCATAACCGAGCAAACGGAATGATACCCAAATACAAAAACAGTTCCCCAGCAGATGATTTCCATGTATGCACAGGCATCCTGCATTGCATCGGCAGGAATTTTTAATAAAATAAAAAGCGGTCTGCAGAATAGAAGTCCAAGTATGGTTATAAAAAGCGAAGCGATAAAGGTAACTGAAAAAAGCGTTCCGGTTGTTTCCGCCTGGCCTTTTATGTCGCCGGCTCCTTTAAATTGGGCGATCAGTACAGTCCCGCCCATGGTGATTCCCAGGCAGAAAGAATTAATAATAAAACAGAGCATGGAGGCGTTGCTTACAGCGGCAAGCCCGGCTTTTCCGACGGTCCTTCCGACCACCAGCATATCTGCGATGCTGTAAAATGATTGCAGCAGATTAGCTGACAGGAGAGGGAGTGCGAACAGGACCAGATTTTTTGTAATGTTTCCTTTGGTCAGGTTTTGTTTTTCTTTCATTTTCATGTTCCTTTCAAAAAAGCAGAGGGCATCATTAAAAGGGTGTGCCCTCTGTTCATATAAATAAAAAATACAAAAGGCAGCAGACAAAACATTGTCCGCTGCCCAGGTATGATTTATTTCCAGCTGTGAAAAACATACAAACAAAACCTGATGTCTCCATCAGTGTTTGGCATACTTCTTCATAATCTTGGCTCCGTACAATGTTTTGAATCATCAAATTGTATGGAGCTTTCATCAATACATAATTTTCCGAATATCATTGTACTCACCCTTTCTTTTCGTTGATAAGATAACTATAAAGGTCTCAGCTTCCTATGTCAAGCACTTCATAAATATGTCTAAAGCTTTCTGCAGCGGTTGAACGCCGCATGGATCTCCTGCCGTCTCGGCATTGCCAGATTAGATCTCACATATCCGCTGTCCAGTATCGCCGCAAGCCCTTTGGCGTCGATGAGCGCTAAAAGTTCCTCTGCGATTTGGCGCAGGTCTTTTCTGCCGTCGATCAGATGCAGCTGGGCATAAAGCAGAGCATAGGCGAGAGCTGTTGTCTGCTCAGAGTCACAGATCTGTTCTGCATACCGCAGGTCCACAGTCTCTTTGTTGATCTGGAATGCGTCTTTTCCGAGGGTTTTTAATTTGTTCCGGCTGTTTTTCAGGGACGGACGGCTGGGGTTTACAACACGGTGAAAAGAAGGGCTGTCCGGCTTTTCTTTCGGAATTGTTACCGGCGGAAAGGCTTTGGACTCCTCTTTTGCAAAGTCTGTGATCTCCCTCGGCACATAGCGGTCCATCTGTAAAATGTGGTCGGCAACCTGGAAATAGGCCCCGGAGCTTCCTGCCACAATGACGGAAGAAATACCGTGGTCTTCATACAGTCCCCGGACCCGTTCAATAAACGGAGTAATAGGCTCATGATCCCTGTGGACCACTCTCTGCATCAGTTCGTCACGAATCATAAAGTTGGTGGCGCTGGTGTCTTCATCGATGAGGAAAAGAGAAGTTCCGGCCTCCATACTCTCGATCACATTGGCCGCCTGGGAGGTGCTGCCGCTGGCGTCTTCAGTGGAGAAAGAAACCGTATCTTTTCCGTTTGGAAGATTATTGATAAACAGGGAAATATCTGTGTTTTTTATGCTGCGCCCGTCCTCTGCGCGGAGTTTTACCGCCGTGTCATCGGTGATGACATATTCACGGCCGTCATTTCTTATATGGTTGTAAACACCTAATTCCAATGCTTTCAGCAGTGTTGATTTTCCATGATAGCCCCCGCCTACGATCAAGGTAATGCCTTTTGGTATTCCCATGCCGGAGAGGGGACCGTGATGAGGAAGATTTAATGTGACTTTCAGGGAGTCCGGCGAATGGAAAGCCACAGCCTGCCTCATCGGACGCGGAGATACCCCGCTCTCCCTTGGGAGGACAGAACCATCTGCTACAAAAGCACAGAGATTCAGCTTCGGAAGCTGGTCACGAATATATTTTTGATCTTCGGCAAGGCTGATCACATCTTCGACGGCGCCTACGTTAAGCTTCTTATAATAGAAGGAAGACAATACACAGTCGGGAAGAAAGTCAAACAGGATTTTGATCAGTTCAAATGCGGCGATGGTCCGGCCCCTGGCAGGAAATCCGATCTCAAAATGGACGGAAATATCACCGGAATCCGGATGAATCAGCAGGGCAGTCCGTTCCAGTATCTCCTGTCCGCATTTGCTGATGGAAATGAGCCCGCTCTTTCCTGAGCCCTTTGCCTTAAAATTATAGGATTCAAGCTTTCTGCCGAAGATGCGGGTCAGATAGTCCTGCAGTGCGATCCGCTTATGGGACAGGTCAAAAAGCCGGGCAGGAAATCCGGCGTTTCTGCCGGGAATACTGATGCTTACTTTGGAGGGAGAGGCAAAGGGATCTCCCTGTACATGGTCAATATGCAGGGTATAGCCGCCGAACCGGTAGCTTCCTCTGGTGTCTTTATAGGCAGGATAGCCTTTATGATCGATACGCTCTAACAGCGATCTTAAATCATCTGAAGTCTTCATATGTTCTATCACCTTTCAAAATATGAGTTTTTTACCACTATTTCCGTCACGCTTTGAAATGCGTTCCTCCAATAGCGTTAAAATACTTTCGTTGGATAAAGATACTTGTCTGATGGATACCTATCCAGTTGATATTACGTCCATTTTCTGCATGATTGGAGTGAGGCATTCTAAGAGCCGAACGGGAAATCATGTGGAAAATGTCATCATAAGTATCCCACGATTAATTCGGTCAGTCAATCTGGTCCGAGTATTTTTTTTCTTTCAATGGCAAACACTGCGGGCAGTTGATATAATAATAACTTCTCGGAATCTCAATGAATTAGATTCTAACTGAAATTTGAAAACTGAATATCGTGCAGGAATAGAGATTTGGCAAAAAAGGGCATAAACGTTGGACATAGAGGAAGCTATGCCTTGAAAAATTCTATGGTATGGGGTAAGATATCATCATTAAGCGGCTAAACTTAATAATGATTCTTGAAATGCCTCCGTTGGCGGCATTTCCCAGGCATCAAGATGTTGCAGCATCATGATGCCGTAGAGGCGGCAGTACCACATCTTCGTAGAGCGGTGTCTGCCGTCTTCTAGTTTATAGTCTTCTTTCTCACGCTTGTTGGAGCGTTCCACGGAAGTCCTTCTGTCATATTCCTTTTCCCATGCTTTACTGTCCCTTGGCGGTATGTTAAATAACCTTGGATTATCATCGGTGAAGATGTGTACGGTTCTGCCGTATTTCGCCGGTGAGCAGGGATGCTCACAGAAGCAGCCGCATTTGCGGTTTGATTTCGGGCACCGGTATTTTGCCCGGTGTTTGGCAACCTCATATCCATCTTTGTGCATGCGTAAGCCCAGCTTACAGACAGGGACACCATCGCCGTCAATAGTGAAATCGTCCTTATAGGTAAAATGTCCGGTGTGGCCAGGATTGAGGTCAATAAAAGGAGAGATCTTTTCCTTCCGGCAGTATTCATAGACAGCATAAGCATCATGGGCGGAATCCAGGAGGAGTTTCTCAATACGGAATTCCGGGAGGTATGCTTTCATTGTAAAAAAGGAGTGAAGAAAAGAAAGCATATCATGTCGGGACGCTCTTTCTAAAAGCGGAAATACAGGGAGATCGCTGTAGGAATCAGAAGCCACATACATGTAGAGGTGGTAACCGAAGAAATAGCATTCCCGGTGGGAGTCCCATCCCCAGTTACAGTCCGGTTGGGAATAATGATGCTTGCAGTTACAGGAAGAACGGCCCTTTTCCTTACAGCCGCAGATCCTTTTTTTCCGTTGCTGAGCAGCAGTACGGACAGGAGTTCCGTCACCGGCCAGAGCAAGGTGCTCCGGATCAATCAGGCCTTTACGGACAGAAAGGCTTAGGAACTGCTGATGATAAAGACGGAATATCAGATAAAAAGGATTATCTGCTTTAAAGTGCCAGCGTTCCAACAAAGGAAGAAGTTTTGAAGCTGTACTGGAAGAATCGCAGGGAGTCTTATCGCCTTTCTTTTTTCCCTTAAGGGGTTTCATTTTAGGAAACCGGTCTTTCGGAGAAGAGTTGTTGGAGTCATCCTGCCAAATACGGGAGAAGAAATCGTAAAAGGTACCAACACCGGGAGTATCTCCGAAAGGGAAGCCACTGAGGATGGCATAAAGGGGAGTTTCCCGGAGCATACGGCACCAGACGGTAATGGAAGTCACTTTCAGTTTCAGGGCAAGCAGGTAAGAACGCAGCATGCAGGAAGGAAGCCGGGGTTCCGGTCCAAAGACAGAGTAGCAGTCCCGCATGATAGAATCAGTAGGTGAAAGATCGAGATACCAGAACTGCACGATATAATCCCAGGTGTTTTTGGAAAGCACAAAGGGATCAGGATAAAAATTCAGAAACTCGGATACGAAAGTATCCTGATAGGCGGCATGTCCGCCGGGATTAGTAGGTAACAAAGAAATCGCCTCCAATCGATTGAAATAAAATATAATCAATCGGCTTCGCCGCAAATTTTGAGCGATTTGTCAAGTGTTTTTAAAAAAAGTGGGTGATTTTTTTGAGATAGGGTCTGAAAGCCTTATAAAATCAGGGCTGAAGATTCCGAGAAGTTATAATAGATGAAAGGAGGATTAGCCGATGGAAATTGAAAGAGTCTGGGCAGTTTATTTCAGCGCTACAGATACAACGAAGAAAATTGTGACGGTTTTAGCCGGGGAGGCGGCCCGAACACTGCGTGCAGAGTACTGTGAATATGACTTTACGCTGCCTGCTTCAAGAAAGGATCTTCTTGTTTTTGGACCCCGGGATCTTGTGATCTTCGGGACGCCGGTATATGCGGGGAGAGTGCCAAATGTTCTGCTTGACTTTCTGAAAGAGTATATCAAGGGAAATCATGCCTGTGCGGTGCCGGTCACGGTTTACGGCAACAGAAACTATGACGATGCCCTGATCGAGCTTCGGGATCTTTTAGAGCAGAACAGGTTTCATACTGTGGCAGCAGCAGCTTTCGTGGGCGAACACTCTTTTTCGGATACCTTGGGCAGGGGGCGGCCGGATAACAGGGATGTGAGCCTTATAAGGGAGTTTGCATTCGGGCTCTGCGAACGTTTGAAGAGGACTGAAAAAGAAGATTACAGCCGTCCGGTATACGTAAAAGGGATCCGGAAGCCATACAGAGGCTATTACCGGCCCAGAGACAGAAAAGGAAAATTCATTGATATCAGAAAAGTAAAGCCCTTAACCTCCGGGGACTGTGACGGCTGCGGAATCTGTGCAAAAGTCTGCCCCATGGGTTCTATAAGGCGTGAAGATGTTGGGACAGTGGACGGGATCTGCATTAAATGCGGGGCCTGTATCAAGAAATGCCCGAGACATGCAAAATATTATGAGGATGAAGGGTATCTGTACCATAAGACAGAATTGGAAGAACAGTATACAAAGAGGGCTGAGCCTGAGATTTTTTTTCTGAATACATAGTGGGAGGAACGGATAATTAAAAATGTGATATTTGATATAAGAAATGTTCTTGAAGATTTTGGGTAGGAGAGATTATTTTTGAGGCTGGGTTTTGAAGGAGAAGCATTTTATTCGCTGGCGCCGGAATATAAAGAGCAGATTGACCTGCTCTATGAGCGCATTCACAAGATGACCGAAGAATATTCTTATGCATCCGGAAGAGCCTGTCTTTATCGATGATATGGAGGAAAATATTACCGCGGCAAAACTATATGGATACGAAGGAATCGTATTTAAAAGCAGGAAACAAACAGAGAAAAAGCTTGCAGAGCTCAGCATCTGAAAATAAAGATTGTGCTTTTTATAGTTCGTTTATTAAAAAATATCAGGATATTCTCAGAGAATATGAAATTTCTCCGGAGCTGGTCCCGCTGGAGATTACGGAAAGCGTCATGTCAGAGGCTGAGGTGCTGCTGAGAAATATTATAGATGAACTTCACAGCATCGGTTTTTCTGTGCTTATGGATGACTTTGGAACGGGCTACTTTTCCATGACGATGCTTGGCACCATGCCGATTGATGTGCTGAAGCTTGATAAAAGTTTGTGGACGATATCGGGGAGAGCAAAGGAGAGAAGATCGTAAGGAGCATTATTGATCTGTCGAGAGGTCTGGGTATCCGTCTCACGGCGGAGGAGGTCGAGACAGAGGAGCAGTACAAATTTTTGAGGAAACTGAAATGTGATGAAATCCAGGGATATTATTTTGTAAAGCCAATGTCGGGCGCTGTTTTTCAAGCTTTATTGAAGACTGACAAATAAAGTACAGAAAAATATACAATAATTTTAAAAAAAAATGAAATTTCCTCTTCCATTTTGGGGCCAGACGTAATATAATAGCAAAAGCGGGGCATGGCTCAGCTTGGTAGAGCGCGTGGTTCGGGACTACGAGGTCGCAGGTTCAAATCCTGTTGCCCCGACTGCTGAAAGCATCAGACGAAAGTCTGGTGTTTTTTCATTTCATAGGAAAGTTCTGCGACCTTCCCTATGAAATAAAAACGCTCTGCGAGCTGTACACAGATGCATAAGGAAATTATTTGACTGCGTCAAATCGTATCTGGCACGCAAAGTTATCAAGACCCTCAAAGAATGAGAGGTTGGGGAGATGAGGTGGTCTTGACCACTTTGTCCTTTTGAAAATCCTGTTGCCCCTTGTTATCTTTTTTTTCACGTCGTATAATAGTATTTTGTGGGGCAGACTGTTTTCTGCCGTTCAGAACAGAGAAAAATAGGGAGAATTATTTTATATGAAGAAGAAAAAATTAGGCCTGCTGATCCGGCTGCTGATCGGTATCACAGCGGGTATGCTGATCGGCTCTGCCGGAGATATATTCGGCGTCGGGGATACGTTTATCTTTAAAGGCGTAATCCGTCTTTTTGTTACTTTTACTACATTGTTCAGTACATTTTTAAATTTTATTATTCCGCTGCTGATTCTTTCTTTTGTGGCCGCAGGACTGGCCGACCTGGGGAAGAAGGCCAATAAGCTGTTTGGGGTGACTCTGCTGCTCGCATACGCATCTACGGTGATCGCAGGGATCAGTGCATTTTTTGCGGGAAAGGCACTTCTTCCTTACCTGATTCAGCGGATCACCGGCAGCGAGATCCAGACCAGGTCTTTTGAAGCCATCTTTGCGATTCAGGCTGACCCGGTGTTCGGAGTTATGACGGCTCTGATCCTGGCGTTCCTTTTAGGACTTGGAATCGCAAACAGTAAAAATGATACGCTGCTGCTTTGTTTAAAGGATCTTCAGGAGATCATCACCAAGACATTAAACAAGATTATCATACCGATGATCCCGTTTTACGTGGCAGGGCTGTTCAGTAAAATAGCAGCCGAAGGGAAACTGCTTCCGACCATAAAGATGTTTGTTAAACTGTATGTGATGATCCTGATCTTTCAGTGGCTTTACATTGCATTTCAGTTTTTGATATCCACACTGTTTACGAAAGAGAACAAGTTTAAGAATTTAAGAGGCATTGCGCCGGCGTATTTTACGGCACTGGGTACACAGTCTTCCGCATCGACGATCCCGGTAAACCTTGAAAGCAGTAAGGACAGCGGTGTGTCAGAAGATATTGCAGACTTTGTCATTCCATTATGTGCGACAATCCATCTCTCCGGAGACACGATCTGTCTGGTAATCGGTTCCATGGGTATTATGCTCGCCAACGGACTGACGCCGACATTGTCCATGTTTCTTCCGTTTATTTTTATGCTGGGTATTACCATGGTGGCGGCTCCGGGAGTTCCGGGAGGCGGAGTCATGGCGGCTCTCGGCCTCATCAAATCTATGCTTCATTTTACAGACCCGATGAGCCAGCTGATCATTTCTCTTCATTTTTCCCAGGACAGCTTTGGGACGGCCTGCAATATTACGGGCGATCAGGCAATCGCTTACATGGTCGACAGCATCGACAGAAAAAACGGAGAAAAGAAATAGGGAATGGAAAAAAGAAAGGAATTATTTACCAATAAAGATTTGAAAAAGCTGATCATTCCGCTGATCATCGAACAGCTTCTGACGGTAACCGTGGGTCTTGCCGACTCCATTATGATCTCCAGCGTGGGAGAGGCGGCGGTCTCAGGGGTGTCTCTGGTGGACAGCATCATGATTCTGCTCATCAACATGTTTTCGGCTCTGGCCACCGGGGGAGCCGTGGTGGCAGGCCAGTATCTGGGCCAGAAAAAGCACGTGATGGCCTGCAAGACCGCAGACCAGCTGATCTTATTTATTTCAGCCCTGGCTGCGGTGATCATGGCCGGCATTTATGCAATGAGAGGCTTTATCCTCCACGGAGTTTTCGGGGCCATCGAACCGGCAGTTATGCACAGCGCGGAAGTTTATCTTCTGATCGTGACGGCGTCGATTCCGTTTCTGGCAGTTTACAACGGATGTGCGGCCTTGTTCAGGACTATGGGGAATTCCAAGACAGCCATGCAGATGTCACTCTTTATGAATGCTGTCAATATCATAGGCAACGCTGTCCTGATCTACGGTGTGGGAATGGGCGTGGAAGGAGCGGCGATTCCTACGCTGGCATCCCGGGTAATCGCTGCGGCAGTGATCCTTGTGCTTTTGAAAAACAGGAATCAGGCAGTCCATATCAGCAGAAATTTTAATTTCAAGTTCAAAGGTTTTTTGGTCGGCAGAATATTGAAGATCGGTGTCCCCAACGGGGTGGAAAACAGCATGTTTCAGCTTGGAAAGATTCTTGTTTTAAGCCTGGTTGCCGGGTTTGGGACTGCATCGATCACGGCCAATGCAGTCAGCAACATGGTGGCTATGTTTGAGATCATCCCGGGAATGGCAGTAGGGCTTGCGGTGCTGACTGTTGTATCCAGATGTGTAGGTGCCAATGATTATGAGGCAGCCCGGTATTATACAAAGAAACTGTTAAAGATCGCCTACGCTTCCCTGATCGTGTTTAACCTGTTTATTGTTGCCATGCTTCCTGTGATCATCCGGGCATATCATCTGTCGCCGGAGACCGCGGCCATTACAAGAAAGATCTTGCTGTACCACACACTGTGCTGTGTGACGATCTGGCCTGTTTCCTTTACTCTGCCCAATACTCTCAGGGCTTCCAATGATGTAAAGTACACGATGGTCACCGCAATCATTTCTATGTGGATCTTTCGAATCTTTTTCAGCTTTGTCCTCGGGAAATGGCTTGGATGGGGAGTGTTTGGAGTATGGGTCGCAATGACACTGGACTGGGCGGTGCGGGCCGTGCTTTTCCTGATCCGGTACATAAAAGGCAAGTGGCAGTACAGGACGATTTAACTTGACAAGAACGAGACAATCGTGTAAATTAATAGGCATAAGCTATTGGTTTGATAGATAAAAGTTATTAATTCAGAACGAAAGCAGCAATATTCGGAGATTATCATGTCAGCAAAAGGTAAAATGACAAATACATATGGTTTTTCATTTTATTTCTGGGGTTATTATTTTAATCCCGGCTTTTTGCGCTACAATGAATCATCTCCTGAAATCCGGTAGAAAGATCCATCGGTAAAGATCATTTTTAGGACCTGTATTCTTGTAGTGGAATACAGGTCCTTTTTATTTCACAGAAAAGGTTATAACCTTTCCTGTTCGCAGGCAAAAATCTATTTAATTTTCAAGGAGGAAAAGTACAATGATTATTATTTTAAAGAATGACGCAGAAAAACAGCAGGTGGAAGAATTAAAGCAGGAGATGGTATCCCAGGGCTTTGCCATTCATGAATCTGCAGGGATCAACACCCAGCTTTTAGGGCTGATCGGGGACACATCCAAGGTCGATGTCGACCATGTGATGGCAAATGATATTGTGGAGACCGTGCAGCGGATTCAGGAACCATACAAGAAGGCAAACAGGAAGTTCCATCCGAATGACACGGCTGTGGATATCGCGGGAGTAAAGATAGGCGGAGGAGAGTTTCAGGTGATCGCCGGTCCGTGCTCCATTGAGACGAAAGAGCAGATGACAGAAGTGGCACAGAAGGTAAAAGAAGCAGGAGCAGGTCTTCTGCGCGGAGGGGCATTTAAGCCGAGGACATCACCTTACGCTTTCCAGGGGCTCCACGATGAGGGGCTCAGGCTTCTGCTGGAGGCTAAAAAAGCCACGGGTCTTCCCGTGGTGACAGAGATCATGGATGCCGGCCATCTTCCTCTGTTTGAGGGTGTGGACCTGATCCAGGTGGGAACCAGAAATATGCAGAACTTTGAACTGTTAAAAGAACTTGGCAAGATAGATAAACCAATTCTTTTAAAGAGAGGAATGGCCTGTACCATTGACGAGTGGCTTATGAGCGCCGAGTACATCATGGCAGGCGGGAATGAGAACGTGATCTTGTGTGAGCGGGGGATCAGGACTTACGAGACCGCGGTGAGAAATACGCTGGATCTGTCCGCCATTCCGATGATCAAGAAGAAATCCCATCTCCCGGTTATCGTAGATCCTTCTCACGCCACAGGCATCCGTTTCATGGTAGAGCCTATGGCCCTTGCCGCCATTGCGGCGGGCGCCGACGGCCTGATGGTAGAGGTACACAACAATCCGGCCAAGGCACTTTGCGACGGCCCTCAGTCACTGACACCGGAAGGATTTGACCATATGATGCAGAAGGTGATGAAAACAAGAGACTTCTTTCAAAATTTATAATCTTTTGTTATACTGGTTCCAGACTTATTTGAAAAGAAAAGGAATCAGGACAAAGGAGCAGCAAAATGAAAGTAATCGTCGGACTGGGCAATCCCGGAAGACAGTATGAACGGACCAGACACAACATCGGCTTTGAAGCCATTGATTATATTGCCGGGAAAAACCAGATAGAAATTTCTTCAAAAAAGCATAAGGCGCTCATCGGAAGCGGATACTTAGGAGGACAGAGGGTACTGCTCGTAAAGCCGCAGACCTTTATGAACTTAAGCGGGGAGAGCCTTCGGGGAATCATGGACTTTTACAAACTGGAGCCTTCAGACTTTATTGTAATATTCGATGATATTTCTCTGGACGTAGGGCAGCTCAGGATCAGGAGAAAGGGCAGTGCCGGAGGCCATAACGGGATCAAGAGCATCATCAGCCATCTGGGAAGCATGGATTTTCCGCGGGTAAAAATAGGAGTCGGAGAAAAGCCCAAGGGATATGATCTGGCAGACTACGTGCTGGGCCATTTTTTAAAGAATGAACTGGAAATTTATGATGATGTGTTTCCGGATGTGGACAATGCGGTGAAACTTATGGTGATAGATGACATATCCGGGGCTATGAACCAATATAATAAAAAAGCGAGGAAGTAACCGCAGCAGAAAGTAAGGAATGAGACGTGTTAGATCATATTTTTGAGAATGATGCAGTGTTTGAACAGATAAAAACAGGCCTTGAGAACAATCAGGGCCCTGTTTTAGTGTCAGGATGTACGGACGGGGCAAAAGCCCATCTGGTCAGTGCACTGAGAGGAAAAAAGAAGCGCGGTAACTATAAGGTGATCGTGACAGCAGATGAGAATAAGGCCAAGGAGTGGGTGGAAAACTATCGGTTCTTCGGGGAAGACGCCGTCTACTTTCCTGCCAAAGACCCGCTGTTTTACAGCGCCGACATCCATGGAAATGCCATTGCAAAAGAACGGCTCAGGGGGATCGAGAGTATCATTAAAGGACAGGGAGGTGTCTTCGTCCTTTCTGTCGACGCCCTGATGGACCGGGTTGTACCCCTTGCGGAGATCAAGAAAAACCGGGTGATGATCAGCCTGGAGACAGAGGTTTCCGAGCAGGAGATTACGAAAAAATTTACCGCTATGGGATATGAGAGGACTCCATTTGTAGAGGCGGCCGGAGAATTTGCGGTCAGGGGCGGGATCATCGACATTTACCCGTTTACATCGGACTGCCCGTACAGGATTGAACTCTGGGGGGAGGAGGTCGATTCGATTCGCAGTTTTGATGCCCAGAGTCAGCGGTCCATTGAAGAAGTAAAGAGTCTGACGGTCTATCCTGCCACGGAGATTGTTTTAAGCGAAGAACGGATCTCACAGGGACTAAAAAAGATCGAGGCCGAGTATCAGGACTTGAAAGAGACGTTCCACAAAGCCTTTGAGACGGACAAAGAGGTCAGGCTCACGAAGGAATTTCAGAGGATCAGAGAAGAGCTCTCGGAACTTTCCATGCTCATCGGAGTAGAAGGATATCTTCCGTATTTTTATGACAGGCTGGTGTGTTTCCTTGACTATTTCCCGAAAAATACCGCGGTCTATGTGGATGAGCCGCAGCATGTGGAAGAGAGGGGACGGGGCTTTTTCCTGGAGTTTACGGAGAGCATGAAAAGCCGTTTGGAGGCCGGATATCTGCTGCCGGGGCAGATGGATACGGTAGCTTGTTTTGACGAGGCTCTGAACCGCCTGCTGAAACAGCCGGCCGTTTTCTTGGCTTCACTGGCATCTGAGGTGAAGGCTGCGAAGGCGGCAGACACATTTTTCATGGAGACAAAGTCTGTCCAGTCCTACAACAACAGCTTTGAGCAGCTGATCAAGGACCTGAGAAGGTACCAGAAAAAAGAATATCGGATTCTTGTTGTCTCCCCTTCGGTGACCAGAGCAAAGCGCCTGGCTGAGGATATGAGAGACAGCGGACTGACTGTCACATACGATAAGAAACCGTCAGAAGATATGGTTCCCGGACAGATCGTCATCACGCCAGGCAAATTAAAGAGCGGCATCGAATACCCGGAGACGAAATGGGTGCTGATCTCTGAGAGCGATATTTTCAGCGGAAGGAAAGAAAAACGCAGGAAGAAAGCCGCTTTTAAGGGAAAAGGCGAGAAGATAAAGAACTTCGCGGATATTTCCATCGGCGACTATGTAGTTCATGAAAAGCACGGCGTCGGAATCTACCGGGGAATTGAAAAAATCACCGTAAACAACGTCGAGAAGGACTATATCAGCATCGAGTATAAAGGCGGGGACAATCTGTTTATTCTTGCCTCGGCCCTGGACCAGATCGCAAAATACGCCAGCGCCAATGCAAAGAAGCCCCGGCTTAACAAGCTGGGAGGGAATGAGTGGAAGAAGACCACGAAACGGGTCAGGGGCCAGGTGCGTGAAACCGCCAAAGAGCTGGTGGAGCTGTATGCGGTCCGGCAGGCCAAAGAAGGGTATGTCTATGATAAAGATACGGTTTGGCAGAGAGAGTTTGAGGAAATGTTTCCTTATGAGGAAACGCAGGACCAGCTCAATGCCATAGAGGACGTGAAGCGGGACATGGAAAGTACGAAAATCATGGACCGGCTCATCTGCGGGGATGTGGGATACGGAAAGACGGAAGTAGCCATCCGGGCGGCCTTCAAGACTGTGACCAACGGAAAACAGGTGGCATATCTGGTACCTACAACGATTCTTGCCCAGCAGCACTACAATACATTCTGCGAGCGCTTTCAGAATTATCCGATGACCGTCAGGGTGATGTCCAGATTCTGTACTCCCAGGGAACAGAAAGAGACGATGGAAGGCCTGAAAAAAGGAATCGTGGATGTGGTCATCGGGACACACCGGCTCCTTTCCAAAGACGTGAAGTATAAAGACCTGGGACTTTTGATCATAGATGAAGAACAGCGTTTCGGCGTGGGACATAAAGAGAAGATCAAGACACTGAAGAAAGATGTGGACGTGCTTTCTCTCTCCGCAACACCGATTCCGAGGACGCTGCATATGAGTCTGATCGGGATCAGGGATATGAGCATTTTAGAGGAACCTCCCCACGACCGAAGAGCGATCCAGACTTATGTGATGGAATACAACGAGGAGCTCGTAAAAGAAGCAGTCCACCGGGAGATGACGAGAGGCGGTCAGGTATACTATGTATATAACCGGGTCAATAACATTGCGGAGATCACGAGTGAGCTCCAGAAACTCCTGCCCAATGCAAAAGTGGCATTTGCCCACGGACAGATGCGGGAGAGGGAACTTGAAAATATCATGATGCAGTTTATGGAAAAGGAGATCGACGTGCTCGTCTCCACGACTATCATTGAGACCGGGCTGGATATACCGAACGTGAACACGATGATCATTCATGACGCCAACCAGCTGGGACTTTCCCAGTTATATCAGCTCAGGGGACGCGTCGGGCGCTCCAACCGGAACGCATTTGCATTTTTAATGTACAAAAGGGACACTTTATTAAAAGAGACAGCGGAGAAAAGGCTCCAGGCGATCCGGGAATTTACGGACCTGGGATCGGGATACAAGATCGCCATGCGGGATCTGGAGATTCGGGGAGCGGGAAATCTGCTGGGGGAAGAACAGTCCGGCCATATGGAAGCGGTGGGATATGATCTGTACTGTAAGATGCTCAATGACGCAGTGCTGAGACTCAAAGGAGAACTTTCAGAGGATACGGATTTTGACACGACACTGGATCTGAATATTGATGCCTTTCTTCCATCCGCCTATATCAGAAACGAAGTGGAGAAGCTGGAGCTTTATAAACGGATATCTGCCATCGAGACGAAGGATGAGCTGGAAGATATGCAGGATGAGCTCCTGGACCGTTTCGGCGATCTCCCGGCAGCGGTGGTCAATCTGCTCCATATCGCTCTGTTAAAATCTATGGCTCACCACGCCTATATGACGGATGTGAAACAGAAGGGCGAGAAAGTATTCTTTGAGATGAATCCGGAGGCAAATGTGCAGGTGGAGAAGATCCCGGATGTGCTGAACGAATTTCCGAAGGAACTCTCTGTCAGTGCCGGGGAGCATCCTGTATTTGTACTGGATCTTTCATCCGCGAAGAAAAGCGCATGGCTTTCAAAGATTGAACATTGTGTAAACTCATTGGATGCGTTGATTATCAGATCGTAATGTAGTATAATCCAAAATGGAAATAAATTAAACGGAGGAAACGAAGAATGAAACGTGTAGCGAAGAAGATTGTATGTCTTGCGGCGGTTATGGCTTTGTGCGCGGCCTTATTGGCAGGCTGCAAGAAGCAGGATGACAAGACGCTGTTTGAATATGCAGGAAATAAGGTGACCTATAAGGAAGCCCATGTATATGCCAGGATCATGCAGTACAGCGCAGAGCAGCAGTACGCATCCTATTTAGGCGATAAACTGTGGTCTACCCAGGTCGGTACCGATAAAAAGGGCAAAAAGATCACAATGCAGGATTCAATTAAAGACAATGTCATCAACCAGATCAAGACTGTAAAAGTATTGGCCGACCACGCAGATGACTACAAGGTAAAGCTTACTTCGGATGAGAAGAAACAGCTGGACGAATCCGTAAAATCTTTTACAAAAAATGAACTTGGAAAACGTGTGATGAAGGTGACCGGGGCAGACAAAGATTACATCAAGGAAATTCAGCAGGAAAATCTGATCGCCCAGAAGGTTATGAATGCGATCATTGAAAAGGCAGATGTGAAAGTGACAGACGACGAAGCGAAGACCGTAAAAGTATACAAGCTCGTTTTCACGACGAAGAAAACAGACAGCAAGACCGGCAAAGAAGTAGCTATGACTGCAAAAGAAAAGACAGCTCAGCAGAAGAAAGCCAAAGAAGCGTTGAAGGCGATCAGGAAAGGTCAGAGCGTCAAGGCAGTAGCCAAGAAGTATAAAGTCGACACAGACAACGAAGAAAGCTACACAAAGGGAAAAGCAGCTCTCGGAACCAAGTTTGAAGATGCGGCTTCCAAATTAAAGAAGAATCAGGTCAGCGGCGTAGTCGAGACAGACGATGCGTATGTCATCATCAAGATGCTGAACCCGAATGTAAAGAGTGAGCTTGCCACATCCAAGAGTACGCTTCTGCAGGAAAAACAGCAGGAAGCATACCAGAAGGTATATAAAAAGTGGACGAAGGATGCAGACAAGGAGTGGGACGATGACAAGAGCATCGATCAGGAACTGTGGAAAAAGATCACATTTAAGTATAAGGCAACGACTACAGCTACCGAAAAAACGACCACAGAAGCCACAACCACAGCAAAGCAGAAAGCAACGACAGAGAAGAAAAAGTAATACAGCTCTTTGTGAAAGGCAGCCCATGATCCGGCTGCCTTTTTCGTAAAGATCAGAGAAAAGGAGGCAGTGTATGGAATTTCAGATCGGCGATGTGATCAAAATGAAGAAACCTCATCCGTGCGGGAGCAATGAGTGGGAGATATTGAGGGTCGGCATGGATTTCCGGCTGAAATGTACGGGCTGCGGCCGGCAGGTAATGGTGTCAAGGAAGCTCGTGGAGAAGAATTTCAGGGGATTTGTGAAAAAAGCTTGCGGTTAAAAGGAATTTATGGTAACATATCAACTTGTGATATATAAATTTATCCTTGCTCTTGGCAGAAGATCAAGAGCCGAAAAGACCAGAAGGAGGTGCAGATAACATGAGTAAATATGAACTCGCATTAGTCGTGAATGCTAAGATCGAAGACGAAGCAAGAGCGGAAGTAGTGGAAAAAGCAAAAGCTATGATTACAGAAGCAGGAGCTGAGATCACGAATGTCGATGAATGGGGAAAGAAGCGTTTAGCTTACGAGATCCAGAAGATGAGAGAAGGATACTACTACTTCATCCAGTTCGACGCAGAGACAGAAGTTCCGGCTGTTTTAGAAGAAAAACTTCGAATTACAGAAAATGTATTACGTTATTTAGTCGTAAAACAGGATGCCTAACACTTTGATAGGCAGGAGGAATCCAATATGAATAAAGTGATTTTGATGGGCCGTCTAACCAGAGACCCGGATGTGAGATACTCACAGGGTGAGAGAGCGACGGCAGTTGCAAGATATACTTTAGCTGTAAACAGGAGATTCAAGAGGGATGGCGAACCGGATGCAGACTTTATCAACTGTGTCGCATTTGGACGTGCCGGCGAATTTGCCGAGAAGTATTTTCGCCAGGGAATCAAGATTGTCATCTCAGGAAGAATCCAGACAGGTAGTTACACCAACAAGGACGGAATCAAGGTCTATACCACCGACGTTATTGTAGAAGAACAGGATTTCTGCGAGAGCAAAGCGGCAACTGACCAGTACAACGGAGGAGGAATGCAGACAGCAAATCCTTCGAAGCCGCCGCAGCCGAGCCAGGCCGCAGGAGACGGTTTTATGAACATTCCGGACGGATTGGAAGAGGAACTGCCATTTAGTTAAATTAGGAGGTTTAATCATGGCTTATAATAGAGGTGATTCTCCAAACAGGAGAAGAGGCGGACGCAGAAGAAGAAAAGTATGTGCATTCTGTACAGAAGCCGATGCCGTTATCGATTACAAAGATGTAGCGACATTAAAGAAATATGTTTCTGAGAGAGGCAAGATCCTGCCGAGACGTATCACAGGAACATGTGCAAAGCATCAGAGAGCTGTCACAAGCGCGATCAAAAGAGCAAGACATCTCGCTTTAATGCCTTACACACAGGACTAATAAAAGACAAGCCGCCGTATCCCTATGGATATGGCGGTTTTTTTGACCTTGCCTGCCAGTCATGCTATAATGAAAAATACAATATTTGAATCCGAGGTTTAAGGAGCCGTATCATGAAAAATAAAAATACAAGTATAAGCGTCAGCAAAGATATCGTCTGGCCCGTTCTGGCCGGACTGTTGTTTTTGATGGCAGACATCCTGGTGTTTTCCATTGACGTGAAGTCCGGGATCATCCTGGCCTGTTTTGTACTGATCTTCTTTTTGTTTTCCGTGCTTTATTATCCGTATTATAAGAAGAAGATGACACAGGAAACGATGGACTTTTTATTCGAGCAGAGCCGGGTCCAGAACCATTTGATCAAAGAGCTGCCCCTGCCCTATGTGCTGATTGGCGGGGACGGGGATATCATGTGGTATAATCAGGCATTTGAAAAGATTTTGAACGGGAAGAACATTTCCAAGCTTCAGCAGATGTTCCCCGAACTGGACAAGAATCTGCTTCCGTCGGAGATGAATCACGCAGTCTCCCACGTGAAAAAAGAGATCAGGGAGAAAGAACAGGAAATGACCTGCTTTTACAAGATCGAGTTTGTGAGGATCCAGATGGACAGTCTTATCGATGAGGAGACAGAGAGCAAGTCCAAACAGTGGCTCAGAGACCAGTCGATGATTGCCGCCTATATCTTTGACCAGACCATGCTCAAGATGTATATGGAGCAGAACGAAAATCAGCGGATGGTGGTCGGACTGATCTATATTGATAATTATGATGAACTTCTGGACAACGTGGATGAAGTAAAACAGTCCATGCTTCTGGCGCTGACAGACCAGAAGATCAATAAATTTATCCAGAATATTTCCGGCATTGTCAAAAAGACGGAGAAGGATAAGTATTTGATCATCTTTCAGCAGAAGTATCTGGAGAAAGTCAAAGCCGAGAAGTTTCATATTCTGGAGGAAGTCAAGAGTATCAATCTCGGAAGCAGCGGCAATATGACGCTGAGCATCAGCCTTGGGATCAACGGTCAGAGCTACCAGGAAAACTACGAGGCTGCATGCACGGCCATGGACCTGGCTCTTGGACGGGGCGGCGACCAGGCGGTGATCAAGGACGGCGAGGATATTTCCTACTACGGGGAGAATGCCGCCGTAGTTGAGAAAAATACGAGAGTCAAAGCCAGAGTCAAGGCCCACGCATTGAGAGAACTTCTGGAATCCAAAGAAAATGTAGTTATTATGAGCCATAAAATACCGGACCCGGATGCCATGGGGGCTGCGGTGGGATTATACCGCCTGGGGCTTTCTCTGGGCAGAAAGGCCCACATCGTCATGAATGAGGTGACGATTTCGGTGCGCCCGATCATGGAAGAACTGCTGTCGTGTGAAGAATACGATGAGGACATGTTTATCTCCAGCGATACGGCCAGGGAAATCACGGATGACAACACCCTGCTGATCGTTGTGGACGTAAATCATGCAAGCTATACCGAGTGTGAAGATCTGCTGGAACAGACCAATACGATCGTCATACTGGACCACCACAGGAAAGGAAAAGAGACGATCAAGTATCCGGTCCTCTCTTATATCGAGCCTTATGCCTCTTCTACGTGCGAGCTGGTGGCGGAGGTTCTTCAGTATATCACTACGAAGCCTAAGCTTCTCCCGGTGGAAGTCAATGCCATGTACTTCGGCATGCTGATTGATACGGATAATTTTGTCAACAAGACAGGGGTTCGGACGTTCGAAGCGGCGGCGTTTCTGAAACGGAGCGGAGCAGACTTAAATAAAGTACGGAAAATGTCCAGGACCAGTATGGACTCATACAGAATCCGGGCAAAAGCGGTCAGCGATGCTGAGATCATGTATGGTTCCTTTGCCATTGCTACTCTGGTGGGGATCGGCATCGACAGTCCGACGGTGGTCGGGGCCCAGGTGGCCAATGAACTTTTAGATATTGACGGAATCAAGGCATCCTTTGTATTGACCGGCGTGGAAGAGCGCGTCTATGTCAGCGCCAGATCAATTGACGAGGTGAATGTACAGAAGATTATGGAGCAGTTCGGAGGAGGAGGCCATCTGACCGTGGCCGGTGCCCAGATGGTCGATGTTTCCCTGTATGACGCAAAACAGATCATCAAGGGGACTCTGCAGTTTATGAAAGAGGAAGGAGACATATAAAATGAAAGTTATTTTATTGCAGGATGTAAAAAATGTAGGAAAGAAAGACGATATCGTTGAAGTAAATGACGGATACGCAAGAAATGTGCTCCTGCGCAAGGGACTCGGCGTGGAAGCCAGCAAGAAAGCGGTCAACGATCTGAAGCTTAAGAAGGCCAATGAAGACAGAGTGGCAAAAGAGAAATTAGAGGAGGCAAAGAAATTTGCCGGGGAACTCAAAGAAAAGGAAGTTATCTTAAAGATGAAAGTGGGAGAGGGCGGAAGAACCTTCGGAGCCGTATCTACAAAAGAGATCGCAGAGGCTGCCAAAAAGCAGCTGGGCTATGAACTGGATAAAAAGAAGATGCACACAGAGCCGATCAAAACACTCGGGGTACACAATATTGAAGTGAAAGTGCACCCGAAAGTGACTGCCACATTAAAGGTAAAAGTACAAGAGGATAAATAAAGACAATGGATGAGGCATTTATCAAGAAAATACAACCCAACAGCATGGAGGCAGAGCAGTCTGTCATAGGTGCCATGATCATGGACAGGGACGCGATTGCCGATGTTTCCGATATTGTCACCAAAGAGGATTTTTATCAGAAGCAGAACGGGATTCTGTTTGAATCGATGACAGAGCTGTATAAGGAGGGGAAACCCGTAGATCTGGTCACCCTCCAGAATAAGCTGAAAGAAAAAGATGTGCCGGAATCCATGAAAAGCCTGGAGTTTATAAGGGATCTTCTGGAGGTGGTGCCTACCTCTGCCAACGCCAAGCAGTATGCCCGGATTGTGAAAGAAAAGTCCACCCTGCGAAAGTTGATCAGGGTTACGGAGGAGATCACGAAGGACTGTTATCTTGGAAAGGAAGAGGTTCCACAGATCCTGGAAAAGACGGAAAAGGACGTGTTTGGTCTCCTGCAGGAGGCCAGCGGCCGTGAGGATTTTGTCTCTATCGATCAGGTTGTATTAAACACGCTGGAGAGCATAGAGGAAGCGGCGGCCTCCGATGGAAGGATCACCGGGGTTGCCACAGGGTTTGATGATCTTGACTTTAAGCTTACCGGCCTTCACCCGTCGGAGCTCATTATGGTGGCTGCAAGGCCTGCCATGGGTAAGACTGCATTTGTCTTAAACATCGCCCAGCATGCTGCGGTAAGAAAACAGGTTCCCACAGCTATATTCAGCCTGGAAATGTCCAAGGAACAGCTGGTGACTCGTATGATCTCCATGGAGGCCATGGTGGACTCTCAGGCGATCCGTACCGGAGAGCTTCAGGAGAGCGAGTGGGAGAAGATCATGGAGAGTGCCGGGACCATCGGGCGTTCCCCTCTGATCATCGATGATACTCCGGGAATCACTGTGGCGGAATTAAGGTCCAAATGCCGCCGTTATAAGCAGACCTACGGGCTGGGCCTGATCATCATCGACTATTTGCAGCTGATGTCCGGAGGGAAAAAGTCAGAGTCAAGGCAGCAGGAGATCTCCGAGATCTCTCGTTCCTTAAAGGCGCTGGCCAGAGAGATGGATGCGCCGGTTATTGCCCTGTCACAGCTGAGCCGTATGGTAGAGCAGAGGAAACCGCCCAAGCCGGTCCTTTCCGACTTGAGGGAATCCGGTTCCATCGAGCAGGATGCCGACGTCGTTATGTTCATCTACAGGGATGACTATTACAACGAAGACTCTGAAAAAAAGGGTCTTGCAGAGATCATTGTGGCAAAACAGAGAAATGGTTCCACAGGAAGCGTGGAACTTGTCTGGTTAGGACAGTATACGAAGTTTGGAAATAAAGAGAGAGTCAGGATGTAGCCTGCAGATTATGATAGAAACCGTCGTCTTTTAGAGGGCGGTTTTTCTTGTCCCGCAAAGAGCCCCCACCTTATAATAAATTAAGAAGAAAGGAAGGGACTTATGAAGGAAAAAAGACGAATGATTTCTGAAGCAGCCAAAGAATTAGGGTTAGAAACCTATACTTTAAGGGCCTGGGAGGAAGAGCTGAAGCTTAATATTCCGCGGAATGACAAAGGCTACCGTTACTATGGGGAAAAAGAACTACATACATTTATCAAGATCCGTGATATGAGGGATGAGGGTATGAGCATGGATGAAATCAAGGAGGCTCTGCCAAAGAATGTCATTCCCTTTCCCGCAGGCGGGAGCAGTGTGGGTCCGCAGGATAAAATGGAACAGTTCCAAAATGTTATGGTTAAGATTATGGGACGGGCCTTAAACGAACAGAAAAATCAGCTGAGCCGGGAAATCGGAGATCAGGTTACCAGGCAGGTGGCAAAGGAAATGGATTATCAGTTCCGTCAGAAGGAGGAGTCGGAAGAGAAGAGATTCCAGAAGCTGGACGAGCTGATCCGCCTGCAGCAGCAGAGCAGGGAAGAAATTGCAGCTACAAAAGAGAGAGGCTTCTTTTTTAAGAAGAAAAAAAGAAACCGCGAATAATCATCATCGCAAACAAAAAAGAGATGCCGGGCGGCATCTCTTTTTATGTATCGATTATTCCTGGCTGATAGCGCCGGTTGGACATCCGTCTGCGCAAGCTCCGCAGTCTAAGCATGTATCTGCATCGATTACGTACTGTCCGTCCCCTTCGCTGATAGCTCCTGCCGGGCAAGTACCTTCGCAAGCGCCGCAAGAGATACAAGCGTCTGAAATTACATATGCCATATCTATATTCCTCCTTTAAAAAGTTGTGTATGAAATGGCGGGTGACCCGCCTTCCAGGTACTTTTCATTTTAATATACTTAATATACAATATCAAGGGAATTCCGGTGAATTATTGTATTTTTAATTATAATGTATTATACTAAATAAGATTCTTCTTCAGGGATTTATGGAGAAGAACGGCGACTGTTAAGAATGGAGGTATTATAAATGAATACAATCACAAAGGACATGGTGATCGGTGACCTGCTTGCCATCGATGAAAACTTCGCGGCTATTTTAATGGCATCCGGCATGCACTGCGTGGGCTGCCCGTCTTCTCAGGGAGAGACACTGGAAGAAGCTGCTTTTGTTCACGGAATGAATGTAAATGAACTTCTCGGCAGACTGAATGAATATATGGAGACAAAACAGGCCTGACGCCCTGTCACCGTAAGATTTAGAGGACAACCTTCAGATGAGATTCTGGAGATTGTCTTCTTTTTTTGCCCTGATTTATATTTTGCGGTGCGTTGCGCAATCGGATTGCGCATGCTTGTGATGAGCAATTCAATGAGCAACTTTGGGACCCAATTCAGATTGTTTTAGTGGGTATTACAGGGTTACAATTTAAGAGTACTAAGAATGAAATGAAAATAAAAAGAAAAGGAGTGATAATGTTTGAAACGCGACATGATTTACAAAGACCTGATCCAGCTGGATATGGAAGCGGCAGACACCGATGACTTTTTTGACAAGATGGCCGCAAAACTTGAAGAACTTGGTTTTGTAAAGAGCTCATTCGTGGATGCGATCAAGACAAGAGAGAAAAACTTCCCGACGGCATTGGCGGTAGAGCCGTATCCGGTGGCGATCCCTCATGCAGATCCGGAACACATCTTAAAGCCTTTCATCGCGCCGGTCAGATTAAAAGAACCGGTCAAGTGGTGTGAAATGGCGGCAAACGATGTGGAACATGATGTGAAGTTTATCTTTATGCTTGGCTTTAAGCGTTCCGACGAGCACGTGGAACTGCTTCAGATCCTTGTGGCAAACTTCCAGGATGAGTCCCTGATGGAACGCCTGATGGATGCAAAAACCAAAGAAGAGTATATGGAAGCGATTCTTTCCATGGAAGGACTCTGATCACAGAGTGAAAGTAAATGAAAACAAGGGCTTATCTCAAGAAAGGAAATAAAAATTATGAAAAAGATCATTGTAGCATGCGGAAGCGGAGTAGCAACATCTCAGACAGTAGCAAGCAAGGTGAACCGTTTATTAAAAGAAAATAAGGTAGACGCTCAGGTGGAAGCGGTAGATTTAAAATCCGTAGACCGCTATATGGATTCAAGCGTGGCATATATCGCGATCACAAAAATCGACAAGGAGTATCCGATTCCGGTCATCAACGGAATCGCATTCTTAACCGGTGTAGGTCAGGATGCAGAATTGAAAAAACTGATCGAAGCATGTAAATAAGAGGAGAAAAACTACAAAAGACACATCGTAAGAGGATGAAAGGAGAGATTGTATGCAAGTATTGAGTTCAGTTGTCAACTATCTGTTAAGTTTGGGGGCGGCGATTTTCGTTCCTATCATTATCATTATCGCCGGACTGATCGTAAGGATGAAGGTGAAAGATGCGGTTTCCGCCGGTATTACACTCGGGGTGGCGTTTACAGGAATGACAATGCTCATTTCCTTCATGACGGATACCATCAGCCCAGCGGCTCAGGCCATGTTAAAATCAACCGGTATTTCACTGCCTATCGTGGATGGAGGCTGGACCACCATGTCAACCATATCCTGGTCCTGGCCATACGCATTTTTAATGTTCCCGCTGCTGATCATCATCAATGTCATCATGCTGGTCATTAACAAAACAAATACATTCAACGCCGATCTTTGGAACGTATGGGGTAAGATTTTTACTGCCGTTGCCGTTGTAGCCATCACAAAACCTCATTTTGGAGGGGCAGGATCCATTGCCTGCGCATTTGTGGTAGCAGCTATCCAGATCATTTTTGAGCTGAAAGCGGCAGATATGCATCAGCACAGAATCGAAAAGCTTTCCGGAATTCCGGGTGTAACCTGTACCCATAAGATGACCTTCCTGGCAGCTGTCATGTATCCGATTGACTGTATTTTAAAGAAAGTACCTGCATTAAACAAACAGTTTGACGCAGCGGCATTAAAAGATAAAGTTGGTATTTTTGCAGAGAACCATATCCTTGGATTCATTCTTGGTATTATTTTCGGAGTTCTCGCCAGATACAGTGTAGCAGATACTCTGACCCTGGCGATTAAGGCAGCGACAGCGCTGACTCTGTTCCCGGTCATCACAAAATACTTTATGCAGGCATTGGCTCCGATCTCTGAGGCAGTCAGTGACTTCATGAATAAGAAATTCTCAGGAAGAACTCTCGTAGTAGGGCTTGACTGGCCGTTCCTCGGAGGATCCAATGAGATCTGGCTGGCAGTGATCTACTCTGTGCCAATCACATTATTATTCTCTATGTTCCTGCCGGGAAATGAAATCCTTCCGTTTGCAGGTATCATCAACCTTGCACTTGCCGTACCAGCATTCCTTGTTACTGGAGGAAACCTGATCCGTATGATCATTCTCTGCACCGTCTTCGCGCCGGTATTCTTATGGGTTGGTACTGCGTTCGCGCCGTTTATGACCGACCTTGCAAGGACAACAGGAGCAGTATCCCTGAAAGTGGGAGAGATGATCTCCAACAGTTCCATTGATGGACCGATCCAGACTTACGCTTTCTCCCATGTATTTAAGGTACTGGACGGAAACTTTATTCCGCTGGCCATCCTGATCGTCTGGGTGATCTGTTTTGTACTCTACTACAGAAGCCTTAGCAAAGAAGCACAGCAGGAAACAAACAACTAAACGTTTTAGACATAGAAAAGGGGAAGAATTATGCAGAGGTTTGTCAATGATCCGGATTACGTCGTAGAAGATATGCTCAAAGGCTTTTTAAAAGCCCACGGAGATCTTGTCGTGAAGTCTGAGGCCAATGACCGTGTGGTAAAATACATAAATACACCGGTGGAAGGAAAAGTCGGACTGGTAACAGGCGGCGGCAGCGGACATGAACCTGCTTTTCTTGGCTATGTCGGAAAGAATATGGTGGATGCTGTGGCAGTCGGCGAAGTTTTCTCTTCGCCGTCCGCCCAGGCATTCTATGACGCATTTATGGAGGCGGACGCTGGAGAAGGCGTGGCCTGTCTGTTTGGAAACTATGCCGGAGACAACATGAATGTAAAAATGGCTGTACGAAAAGCGAAAAAAGCCGGTGTCACTGTAAAGTATGTAACCGCAAACGATGATGTGGCTTCATCTCCGAAGGAAACGAAGGAAAAACGCCATGGTATCGCAGGCGGCGTTTTTATGTGGAAGATCGGGGGAGCCAGGGCAGCAAAAGGCGGAGATCTGGATGAGGTCATTGCATCTGCCCAAAAAGCAGTGGACAATACAAGAAGTATCTGTGTAGGATTAAGTCCATGTGCCATACCCGCAGTTGGACATCCCAATTTCCATATCGAAGAAGGAACTATGGAGGTGGGGATCGGACACCACGGGGAACCGGGCATTAATGTGCAGGACCTGGAGCCTGCCGCAAAGATTGCAGAGAACATGGCTGAAACAGTAGCAAACGACCTGGAACTCAGAGAAGGGGAAGAGGCGGCGGTGCTGCTTTCCGGTCTCGGGGCGACACCGGTCATGGAACTGTATGTACTGTACGATGAAATTGAAAGATACCTGAGAGAAAAGGGAATTTCCGTTTATAAGACTTTTATTGGGGACTATGTGACTTCCCTTGATATGAACGGAGCCGCGCTGACGGTCATGCGCCTGGATGATGAATTAAAGGAACTGCTGGATTACGAGGCAAAATCACCGGGCATTGAGGTTACCAGATAGCACCGGAACGATGAAAGAGGGATTCTAGTGTATTTAGACGAAAGAGGCTATTTAGTATTAAAAACAATTGTAAATAATCCGTCTATAACTGGAAAGGAAGTGGAGCAGTCATTAGATTTGTCCAGGAAGCAGGTCAGCTATACGATGGATAAGATTAACCAGTACCTGGCGGATAACGGACTGCCCAAGATAGAAAGACTGCGCACCGGGAAATTTGTGATACCGGTTCCTGTGCTGGAACAGTACCAGACCGAGGATATCGGGATCAAAGACAGTACCTATGTGTACTCCGACAAAGAACGGGGAGCTCTGATCTTCCTGATCCTTCTGTGCACAAGGGAAGAATTATCAATTTACCATTTTACATCAAAGCTGGATATCAGCAAGAATACATTTTTGATCGACGTTAAAAAACTGGAGGAAAGGCTGGCGCCGTACGGCCTTGGAATCCATTACAGCAGACAGGACGGATATCATCTGGCCGGAAGTGAGTTCTGCAAACGGGAGGCCATGATCCCTATTGTGCGGCAGATCTTAAATATGCCGAACGGGCAGGAAGCCATTATGGAGATTTCCCAGGTCGATCCGGAACTCATGGAGCAGGTGCGGGGGCAGATCAGTGAGATTGAGAATAAGTTAAAGATCCGTTTCACCGATGAAAGGCTGAGGGAACTTCCGTATATCCTCTGTCTGGTGCTGATTCGCATCAAGAAAGGGAGAATTCTGGAAGATCTTCCCGAGTCCTTCCAGCATATCGCCGGAACAAAAGAGTATTCTGTCATGGTGGAGTTTGCAAAAGAGCACGACGTGGCATGGCAGACGGAAAAGATCTTTTTTGCCGCGCAGATTCAGATTTCCAACTATCACAGTTTCCAGTCGGATAATTTGAGAAGCGAAGTGGAGATCATGGAGGCGGCCAGACAGGTCATCGACAATTTTGAGAAGATTATATGCGTCAACATCAAGGAGCAGGACATTCTTCTTGAAGCGCTCTTTCAGCATGTGAAGCCGGCGTTTTACCGGGTCAAATACCACTATCATATTGAACAGAGTATTGTAGACATGGTACTTCCGAGATACAGTTCCCTGCACGCCATGGTAAAGAGATCCATGAAACCGCTGGAGGAACTGGCGGGAAGTGAATTTCCCGATGAAGAGCTGGTTTATATTACAGCGCTCTTCGGGGCATGGCTTCAGAGAGAAGGAATCCTGGACATAGAAAATCAGAAAAAAAGAGCTGTGATCGTCTGTGCCAACGGCGTGTCGGTTTCCAACTTCTTATTTTTCACACTGCGGGAGCTGTTTCCGGAGATCGAGTTCCTCACATGCCTTTCTATGAGGGATTTTACCGAATACAAAGAAGAATTTGAATTAGTCTTTACTATGGTCCGGCTGGAGACGGATAAACTTCAGTTTCTCGTAAAACCATTTCTCGATGAAGCCTCCAAGCATAAGTTCAGGGAAAAGGTGCTGAGTGAGATTAACGGTATTATGCCCCATGAAGTGGATGTGACAGAAATTGTAAGGGCTGTGGAGCAGCACGCAGTCATTGAGGACCGGGACGCGCTGGTCAGAGAGATAAACAGAGTCTTAAACCCTGTAAATGTCCAGGGAACTGCAGAAAGAACAGCGGAGATAAAAGAACAGCCCATGCTGGCAGATGTACTTACAAAGGAAACAATTCGGATATCAGAGAAGCCGATGGAATGGGAAGATGCCGTAAGGACGGCGTCGGCTCCGCTGCTTGCACGGGGAGATATCGAACAGCGCTATGTGGAGCGGATGGTCCAGATCATCCGGGAAGATAAGCCATATATTATGATCGCTGACGGAGTCATTATTGCCCATGCGGGAGTGGAGGACGGAGCCGGGAGGATCTGCATCTCTTTGTTAAAGCTTCCGGAAAGGATTGACATCAATGGGTACCTGAACGCGGATATTGTCATAGTTCTTGGGACTCCGGATGCCACCAATCATTTGGGAGTGCTGTTCCAGCTGAATGAGATCCTGGAGGACCCGTCTGCATTAAAGAAGCTGAAGCAGGCAAAACAGCCGGAAGAGATCCTTACCATTGTTCAAAAAGAAAAGGAGAAATCATTATGTTAGAATCATTAAAAAAGGATGTAGTTCAGATTGCAAAAAGAGCTCAGAAGGACGGACTGTGCAAGCATTTGTCCGGAAACTTCAGTGCCAGGGATAAAGAGACAGGCTATGTAGTCATCACACCGACTCAGGTGGACAGAGAACTTCTCACGGCAAGGGATATGGTTGTCTTAGACCTGGATGCCAATGTCATCGAGAACCTTTCAGGGCTGCGTCCGACCAGTGAGTCTTTAATGCATTTACAGATTTATAAGACGAGACCGGAGGTCAATGCAGTTGCGCATACACATTCAATGTATGCTACCACCTTTGCGGTGCTGAAAAAACCGATCCCGGCTGTTGTATACGAAGTTGCCAATTTAGGAGTGAGCAAATCCAGAATTCCGGTGGCTCCATACGGACGCCCAGGTTCCACGGATCTCTCCGACAGCGTTATCGAACCAGTTCAGGAAGCAGATTGTTTCCTGCTTCAGGGACACGGCGCCGTTGCCGTAGACAGCAGAGAAATTTACGATGCTTACCTGAAAGCCTCCTATATTGAAGAACTTGCTCAGTTATACTTCAATTCTCTCGTTGCAAACAGAGGACAGGAGCCGGATTACTTCCCTCCGGAAGAATTACAGAGCTGGGCATATCCTTCACAGATTAAATTCCCAAATAAATAAGGAGTGTGAGAGATGAAGAAAATTATCAATGAGCCGGACAATTATTTAAAGGAGATGCTCAGCGGCATCTATATCGCACATGAAGACATGGTGACCTGCACAGACGGTGACCTTCAGTGCCTTGTGTCTAAACACAAAAAAGAAGGAAAAGTCGGCATCGCCACAGGAGGCGGTTCCGGTCATCTTCCTCTGTTCCTTGGCTATGTTGGAGAAGGCATGCTGGACGGCTGCTGCGTGGGTGACGTATTTCAATCTCCGAGTGCAGATCAGATGCTTGCCGTGACAAAAGAGATTGACAGCGGGGCAGGCGTGCTCTATATTTACGGAAATTACAACGGAGATATCTTTAACTTTGATATGGCGGCCGAGATGGCAGACATGGAAGAGGATATCCGTGTGGAGACCGTTCTCGGAGCCGATGACGTGGCTTCTGCCGGTCCTTCCGCACCGGGGGAGAAGAGCACCCGCCGGGGAGTGGCAGGTATTTTCTTTGTATTTAAGTGTGCAGGAGCTGCAGCAGATAAAATGATGGATCTGGACAATGTAAAGAGAATTGCAGACAAAGCCAATGCCAATGTTCGGACTATGGGAGTCGCTCTTACCCCTTGTGTGGTGCCGAGAGTTGGTAAAGCAGGATTCTCCATCGGCGAAGATGAGATGGAGATCGGCATGGGCATCCACGGAGAGACCGGTATCAGACGGGGAAAAATTGAGCCGGCGGACCAGATTGTAGATGAGATGTTAGGCCAGATCGTTGCGGATCTTCCTTATGAGAGCGGCGATGAGGTGGCTGTCCTCGTAAACGGCCTTGGAGCCACCACTTTAGATGAACAGTATATTGTGACCCGCCGCATCGATAAGGTGCTCTCAGAAAAGGGAATCAGTGTTCACAGATATTATGTGGGAGAGTATGCCACAGCACTGGAGATGGCAGGATTTTCAATCTCTCTTCTGAAGCTGGATGATGAGCTCAAAGAAATGCTGGACAGTGATGCGAAGACACCGTTCTTCCGCCAGTAAGTGAGGAGGCAGAATTAGGAATGGATAACAGTTATTTAATCAGGCTTTTGAAAGAAATCAGTGACATCATGGCAGAAAACAGGGATCACCTGATTGAGATGGACAGCATTGTGGGAGACGGTGACCTGGGACTTACGATGGGAGATGGATTCAAGGCTGCCTATGAGAAAGCTGCGGATGGGTCCGTTACAGATGCCGGAAAGCTTTTATACCAGGCCGGAAAGGCCATGGCATCTGCCGTGCCGTCTACGATGGGTACACTGATGGCGTCCGGCCTGATGCAGGCGGGCAAAGTCCTGAAGGGTACGGAAACGCTTGAAAATGCCGATGTGGCAAAGATTTTTGAGGCCTATGAAGCAGGTGTTGCAAACCGCGGAAAAGCCAAAGTGGGAGAAAAGACGTTTATAGACGGTATTCACCCTGCGGTGGAAAGCCTGAATGCTGCGGCGGCAGAAGGCAGCTCTTTGGAAGAGATGGCCGCGGGAGCTGTAAAAGCAGCGGAGGATGGATTTAAAAATACAACCACCATGATTGCCGTCCATGGACGGGCTGCTACTAGGGGAGAGGCTTCCAGAAGCCTCGAGGATCCGGGGGCCTATGTGGCGGTGCTTATTATGAAGGCATTTGAAAACAGTACAAAATAATCAGAATGTGTTAAGGAGAAACCGGTCTTGCGGAATATTGCAGGATCGGTTTTTTGTATTTTTCTTATTAAAATCCAATTACTTGAAAAAATGAATATTTCATGATACAATAGTAAAAACAGTCGATTAGAAGTTGAAGAAAATAAATATATTGTGGAGAAATGTTTTAATGATAGAAAGAGATTTAACGAGCAGAGAAATATGGATCATGAAATGTATATGGGCTAATCCCGGGGGAATGACATTATAAGATCTCCAGCAAGAACTTAAAGAAAGGTTTGACTGGGAAATAAAACGATCTACGATACACACTTACCTGACAACGATAGAAGGAAAAGGATATATAGAAGTCGGGAAGAAGGGAAGGAATTTAATTATGAAACCGTTCATCAGCGAAGAAGAACATAAGCAAGAACAGACAGAACGGATGGTTGATTTTTGGTATGATGGATCAAAACATGGCCTGATTAAAACACTGGTAGATGGTGAGATTTCTGAAGAGAGCGGGGAGCATCTGATGAATGTACTAGATGAACTGGATGAATTATAGGAAAGAACACTAAATAAGCATGAAAAACTATATGAATTATAAAAAGAGGGTGGTATTTATGAACGATAAAAAATCCATGCAATACAAGGCGACCAACCTTATCTGCAAATGCAGATAACCGTACAGCATGGATATAATAATATGCTAACATTTAAAACAATAGAGGACAATAAGGAAATACAGGAAGATTAGGAGAAGGAAGCTATATGGGATATACAAAATTGAGAAAAATTATGCTCTGTTTGGCGATGGCAATAGTGCTTACTGTTTGTTATGTAATGCCAAGTCAGGCAGCGAATGAGTCAAAAAATACAGAAACTGCAGATACAAATGAAGATCTTGATACACATGTTGATGATGGAGTGCCAGGAATTATGGAAGAAGATGATTTTGATACTCCGGAGGAATATAGAAAGTATTTAGAGGAGCATCCTGAACAGCAAGTTGAGACTTATGCTGCAAAAGCGTCCGCCAATCATAATGTAAAAGCGACAGCAACGTTACGTTACAAAATTCAAAATTTACCATCTAAAAATGCCATACAGAAGACTTATATAGGATCTACTTATATTTATGTTATACAAAGAGTAGGGGCCAATTCATTGTTATCTAGGTGTACGATAAATGGAAATTTAGCTACACGTAAAGACTATATGACTTTAAAAAATTTTGGTCATGGGCAGACTTTGGAGTGGTTTGAGCATAAAAGTAAACCTTATTTTTGGGTGACTTGCAAAGGAAATACAGCATATGACAATTATTGGGGCACACAAATTGGAAGATTGGAGTATAAAGCGGGACAAACAATAGACTATACATCTATATGCCGTTTTTCTCACTTAAGTTATGCAAATAAATCTGGTAAGTCTTTTGGTTCAGTGAAGCGAGTAGACGCTGCTTTATCTAGTGACAAAACCAAATTATTGTTTTGGGTACAGGAGAAGTCTAAAGGTGAAATTCAATATAGTTACTATAACACGGCAAAACTCAATGCTGCCTTGGATAAGAAGGAAAAAGAAGCATCTAAATATGTTCCGTGTACAGATGCCAGCATTAAAGCAGCATGTTATGGTTCTTTTCGCCAAACAGGCAGTAATAGAGTATTACCAAATGGATCATGCCAAGGTTTAGAATTTTCTGATGCAACTTCTATTTACGTTATTGGAGGAAATGTTGGGGAGACACCTAGAATTGCAAAGATGACGGGAAGTGGAGCTAACTATAAATATTCTTATCTGGCAACTATTTCACATGGGAATTTTGGGAAAAGCACAGAATCAGAAGGCATCCAGTTAAAAGGGAATCTGGTCTATTTCGGTATTTGTGATAAGAGTAAGGCAGACCCTGCATGCATATACTCAATTAATAAAAGTGCTTTTTAAACAAACTAAACAAAAAATTTTAAGAATGTGGAGGAATATATAATGATTAGAAAAAAGTTTTATAGTATTTTCATGAGCCTGGTGTTATTATTTTCAATGCTTTCTTATACACCAATAGTTACTGTAAAAGCGGCTCAATTAAGGTATGGAGATTATACATATCAGATCCAGACAAATGGTAGTAAAGAAAAGTACATTTATATTACGGGATATAGTGGAAAAGAAGTGAATGTTGTCTTGCCAAGTCAAATTAATAATATAAAAGTAACGACTATTTCAGAAGACTTATTTAAAAACAATGATTTGGTGAAAAGTATAACATTATCAAAAAATATAAAAGATGTGTATGGCAGATATTTTAAAGAGATCAATCATTTAGAGGAGTTAAAAGCAGTAAAAGAGAATCCATATTATACTTCTTCAGATGGAGTTCTATTTGATAAAAACAAACGTGAGTTGGTCTGTTATCCAAGAGCAAAGACAAACAAGAACTATTCGATTCCGTCAACAGTAAAAGAAATACAATCAGATGCCTTTGCAAATAACTCAAGTTTAGAAAAAATTGTTTGCAATAAATTAATGGATGCTATTCCAGATGATTTTGCAGCAGAAAGTAATATTAAAACAATCGAAATGGGCAAGAATATTCAAAGAATTGGAGAAAGGGCCTTTTATAAATGTAAAAAACTTAAAGCAGTAAATTTGAGTAAAGGTTTAAAATATATAGATGATGAGGCTTTTCGTGAATGTACGGCTCTTACCAGCATAAAACTTCCATCCAAGTTAAAAAATATTAGATTTTGGGCGTTTAGGAACTGTAAATTACTAAAGAAAATCACAATTCCGGACAGTGTTACATTTATAGAGACATGTGCATTTGAAGGATGTCCTGCGAAATTAAAAAAACCATCGTATTTAAAGAAAAATAAATTGGAACTTGGGGGATATGAGTACAGAGCAATCGCAGCGGTGAAAATTCCAAGAAAGGGGAAAGACAAAAAAGTAAAATATAGAGCTTCCAAAATCACAAAAATTACAACTTTAAAAAAGAACATAAAATTAAAAAAGGGAAAGAAGAAAAAAATTTATACGAGGATCTATGTCTCTAAAAAGAAGAAACAGGGCTATTTAGATTATTCTATTTTAAAATTTACTTCTTCAAATAAGAAAGTTGTCAAGGTAAGTAAGTACGGAAATATCAAGGCGCTGAAAAAAGGGAAAGCCACTATTACAGTGAAACTCAGAACTTCCGGAAAGTCTTATAGAATTAAGGTGAGGGTAACAAAGTAAGCTTATAAAGGCAAATAGGGGCTTCTTTGTCATCGGCATAAGAGATAACCGTGACAAGAAACTTGTTATTTTCTTGTTTTTATTCCTGAGGGATCAGGGAAAGCAAATCCGGCCACGGCAGTGTTTGTCAGAAAAAATAAAGTATGGAGATTAAGTAATTATTACAGAGAGTAAAAAATAAACCTTAAAGCTTTCATAGTTTATAAAATTAAAACTTCATAAAAGAAAGCACTATTCTTTGTAATTCGCCAATACGGGAATACACTTTCAAAGAATAGTGCTTTTTTATGAAACTTTTCGTCTATAATTCTCCTCTGGCCTCACGATCAAGCAATTCTTTCATAATAGAATCATATCGTTTATCCAACTTGTAAAATGCAAGCGTAACGACTGCAAGGGCTGCGACGAGTACCGGGCCGATCTTGTAAATGTTGATGATCATATTCAGTGCGGAACCTGGCTGTGTCACGGAACCGGCAGCAGAACTGACATAGCCTGACAGAGAGAGCAGTCCGGTCATGGCGGCGGATGCCACACCTGCGCCTACCTTTGTTCCGATGGAACCGCCTGCGAAGATCAGACTTTCCTGGCGGACATGGGTTTTCCACTGTCCGAATTCCACTACGTCACCGACCATTCCAAATACAGCTGCGTTCAATGGGGCCAGGCCTATAGCGCGGGTTACACAGCTCATGACTATCCATGGAAAACTGTACGGATTCAGGAAAAACAGAAGCTGTCCTGCCAGTGCGATAAATGCTCCGGCAAATGCAACATTTCTCTTGCCGAATTTCCCGATCAGCGGGGCGCATGCAAAGATACAGCCTACTAAAGTCAGAGTCTCTGTCATAAACAATGCACTGTACATCCAGGTATCATTGTGGAAAATATATTTACAATAGTAAGGAAGAATTGTCCCTGAGATACCGAAGGATACACTCTGAAGCATCCAGAGCACAAGTACTGCCCAGAAATACTGGTTTGTTACAAGGGCTTTCAGGCCTTCTTTCAGAGGAACGCTTTTCACTTTTTCTTTTGCCGCAATGACAACGGTTTCTTTACATTTCAGAAAACAGTTGATGAGCAGTATCAATGCAAGAACTGCCCAGATGGACATGGTCTTTACCCACGCGGCCTGATCGTCTCCGAAAAGCTTTACTAATGGGAGAGTAAAAGTTACGGCTACGATACGTCCGATTGGAGATAGTCCCATCCTCACAATACTCAACATATCCCTCTCGGAAGAAATTCTCGTCATCATGGCAGAGAGACTTCCGTAAGGAAGATTGATGGCTGTATAACAGATTGTGGTACAGAAGTTATATGTAACAAACAGGTAAACTGCCTGAACGATTCCGGTCGTGTGAGGCACGGTGAAAAGAAGGACGGCGGAGAGCGCATATGGTATGCTCATCCAAAGAATCCACGGCCTTGACTTTCCCCATTTTGAGTTTGTGCGCTCTACGATAATACCCATGACCAGGTCAGATACCCCGTCAAACAGCCGGGAAAGAAGCATAACCAGTCCGACAGTAGCCGGATTGATCCCAACATAATCCGTATAAAAAAGTGTGAGTAATGTACCGATCATTCCAAAGATCACGTTACATGCCACGTCGCCGCCGGCATAAGAGATCCGGGTTCCCCAGCTTAATTTGTGGCCCTTGACATAGTTTTTTTCCATTTATTTTTCTCCTTATTTCATCTGGTATATCGAAAAAATTCCTATTTATACCGTGATTTCAGAAATTTTTACAGGGCGGTGTTCTTCCAGTGACTTTTTAGCCGCAAGCCCCATGAGTACCGGCTCAAGTCCGTCCATAACTCCGAGTGGTGTTTCTGTGTCTTTTTCGATGGCATCGATAAAGCATTTGATTTCTTTTGCGTAAGCTGCCATGTAGCGCTCCAGGAAGAAGTAAAGAGGTTTTTCTCCGGTTACTCCTTCTGCATTGCTGATGACCGCTGAAGATGCGGAGTCATTCGCTGTTGCGACCATTCCTTTTGAGCCGAATACTTCAGCTCTCTGATCATAGCCGTAAACTGCTTTTCTGGAGTTGTCGATGACTGCGATCGCACCGTTTTTCATTTTTAAGGTAATGACTGCGGTGTCTACATCTCCTGCTTCGCCGATGGCCGGATCTACCAGGACAGCTGCCTCGACGTAAACTTCTTCCGCATCGCATCCTGCGAGGAAACGTACCATGTCAAAGTCATGGATTGTCATGTCTAAGAACATTCCTCCGGATACCTTTACATATTCTGCACTCGGCGGTTCCGGATCTCTGGATGTCACTTTAATGATCTGTGTCTCACCGATCTTTCCGGCAGCAACTGCATCTCTGACCGCTTCAAAGTTGTGGTCAAACCGGCGGTTGAAGCCAACCTGGTATTTCACACTGCTGTTTTTTAAAGCATCAATTACTTCCTGAATCTTCTTTACGTCATGATCGATCGGTTTTTCACAGAAGACATGTTTTCCTGCCTTGATAGCTTCCACGGAGATCGGAGAATGTGTATCTGTGGAAGAACAGATCAGCACTGCATCAATTTCAGAATCATTCAAGATATCTTTGTAATCCTTGGTTGTTTTTTCAACGCCCATCTCTTTTGCCCATACTGCTGTTTCCTCTGTCATAAAAGGATCTGCAAGTGATTTAACCTTTGCGTTGCCAACCTGTGTACAGATGCTTTCTACATGTACTCTTCCGATTCTTCCTGCCCCGATAATACCTACATTTACCATAATAAAAACTTCCTTTCTTATATTGAACTTGTTTGATTTCTCTATGAGTTAATCATATCAGGACAAAGATATAACCAAAACCTGTACTATTTTTGGATTTGATAGTATTTTTATGTGAAAATTATGGGAGAGTTCTTTTTGTGTCTTTTTTTTAGAACAAAAAACAAAAAAGAAATCCGCATTACACGATGCGGATTCCTTTTTATTCGTTATGTTAAGTTAAAATTCGGCTATCTGCCGGATCGCATCCTCAGAAAGGATGGTTTGAAAATGTTCATTAAATAAAGCCTTAGTCGCATAAGTATTTGGGATACGTTTGCTGTACTCTGAAAGTCTGCTGCGGACTTTCGTAAAATCATACTTGTTGTCCTCGGCAGACAGGCAGAGATAATAACAATTATTTTCGGTATCTTTATATAAGCGGCTTTCATGCGGAAAGCTAAGCACCAGTTTTGCTGCATTAGCTACTTCTTCCAGAGAAGAAAAGCAGTATACGTCACAATTGGAATCCATTATGGCCAGGTGCACTGCATCAGCCAGTTCGGACAGATCGCTGTCAGAAGCATCGTCAAGGAAATTGAGAACTCCGTCGGAATCTTCCAGATTCATATTGCCGGATGAAAGCTTTGAGTTGACTAATTTCTCGTAACGGTCGTTAAACTGATCGGCGTCTTCCACTTTCGTGACGACGAGGATCAGACATTCCTGGGAGACCGGGATCGCTTCTACCATAAGAGGAATGTTATTGGTCTCAAAACCTAATTCCTGAGAAGCTTTCTTCATCAGTTCGCGGAACAGTCCTTTGGCCTTATCGGAACCAAATGCCAGTTCATTGAGCAGTGTCTCTTTTCCAGCAAGGTCAGCTTTATTCAAAGTACATCGGATTTGATTGTCACTAATTCGTTCTATCTTCATAGTCATCACTCCCTTACTTTATATTATAGTATAGTATCTGAATGCATATGTGTAAAGTGTTTCTGAACAACTTACAAAAATATACAGAAATACTTGAAATTATTTACAGAATTTGATATTATAAACTTACAGCATATGGAAAAGAGCTCTTTCCTGCGCTGAGGCGCCGCATCTTCACTGCCTTTTCGGCAGTGTCTTAAATTTATATATCATAGCACTTTTCTGGCTCATTTCACAAACATTTCAGAATGGAGATTATCATGGGACATCGCAGTGATTTATTGGATTATTTAGAACTTGGATTGGCAGTCCAGGTCGATGGAATACCCGTAGACAACAGCAATCAGGAACAAATGGATCTTATGCTTGAGGAAGATGATTCCTACATGAAAGACTTCATTGATGATGAGAAAGGGGAGATCTGTGCCGTCTACTATCAAAAAGTAACCAATCATTAAACAATGCGTCATCTATACCAGTAGTATCTCAATTAAGCCAAGGGATTATTTCTCTTGGCTTAAATAGGATTGAATTCCCTTATAGATGGCCTGTGCTGCTTTTTCCTGATAGGCTTTATCCTCAAGTTTCTGCTTTTCTTCTTCATTGCTTAAAAAACCGCACTCTGCGATGACAGTCACATAAGGATTATCCCGAAGAAGGAAGTAATCGCTGTTTGCTTTTGCCACTCTGTGGTTGTCTGGATCCAGATTTTCCACCAGAGAACTTTGCACGCAGTCGGCAAGCTGTTTTCCTTTTTGAGAACCCTGATAGTAAAATACCTGTGCACCGTGCACTTCACCGCTGGGATAGCTGTTCTGATGAACACTCACCACAAGGACCGGCTCGGCATCAAAGATGATCTGCTTCCTGTTGGAGAGATCGGAAACTTTTACATTGGTCGTGCTGGTGGCCAGATTGTAGTCGCCGTCCCTGGTCATTTTTACCTTGAATTTTTTTTTCTCCAGGATCGTTTTTAATTTTTTTGATATGGCCAGATTGATGTCTTTTTCCAGCACATCTCCGCTGCCGACTTTGCCGGGATCATTGCCGCCGTGTCCGGGATCGATGATGATGACATTCTGTTTCCCAATCGTCTGGTTTACAAAGATGGGAAGGGTGATCGAGGAAATATAGAGCAGGACGATGATACAAAAGATTGCACCCCCTAAAAGTTGTTTGCGATATTTCATTTGGAGACCTCAGGACTTTTGTAATATTATATTCAGAAAAAGGCCTGATATATGAATGAGTTTTTTTACCATTATTTCTGTCACGTTTTAAAATGCGTTCCTCCAATAGTGGTAAAAACTATCGTTTAAAATCGGAACGTCCCAGGTATTCGTTGGTCATTTTTACGACTTGGTCCGACAGCAGTGTGATGGAGATCAGATTCGGTATGGCCATCAAGCCGTTAAAGGTATCCGAGAGGTTCCAGACAAAGGACAGGTGCAGGATGGAGCCTAAAAATATAAAATAAAGAAAGACAAGTTTATAATTTGTGACGGCTTTTTTTCCAAATAAATAGGCAGCCGCCGTCTCGCCGTAAAAGGACCAGCCGATGAGGGTGGCAAATGCGAAGAATACGATGGCGATGGATACGAAGGCAGAGCCCCAGGAGCCGAAGACTGTGGAGAAGGCAGCGCTGGTCAGGGGGACTCCATTGGGCAGTGAATCAAAATGGATTGTAGTGCCCTGGGCCGCGTCCAGAGCCATGGCTTTTAGATAAGTTCCCTCGTCATAGACGCCGGAAGTGAGGATGGTAAGGGCTGTGATCGTACACATCACAACGGTGTCGGTAAATACTTCAAAGATACCCCACATGCCCTGGACTACGGGTTCTTTTGCATCGGAATTTGTATGTACGGTGACGGAACTTCCCAATCCTGCCTCATTGGAAAAGACTCCGCGGGAGATTCCCTTTTTCATGGCAATGGTGATCCCGTAGCCAAGGACGCCTCCTCCGGCGGCTTTTGGTGAGAAAGCACCGTGAAGGATCGAATGGATGGTAGATGGAAGCCGGTCTATGTGGACAAAAATAATAACAATACAGCCCAGTGTGAATAAAGCAGCCATTACCGGGATGATTTTTTCTGTCACGCCGGCGATCCGTTTGATTCCTCCCATTATGACAAAACCTACCATGAACAGGGTGACAAGACCTGTGATTACTGGGGAGATTGAAAAAGCAGAAGAGAGTGCGGATGCCATAGAGTTTGCCTGTGTCATGTTTCCGATCCCGAGAGAAGCGAGAAGGCAGAATGCTGCAAACAGAGCGGCCAGCCATTTTGCGCCGAGACCCCGTTCCATATAGACCATGGCACCTCCGGCCCATTTCCCGTTTTTGTCCCGGTAACGGTATTTCATTCCGAGTGTGATTTCCGCATAATGTGTCATCATTCCCAGGATGGAAGAAATCCACATCCAGAAGATGGCTCCGGGCCCTCCGGCAGTGATGGCAGTGGCAACCCCGGCGATATTTCCGGTTCCCAGGGTCCCGGCCAGGGCAGTGCAGAGAGACTGAAACTGCGAGATAGAAGCGGAATCTTTTGTTTTTCTTACCTCGGATTTTTTCAAAGAGGACAAGAGCGTGGAAGAAATCCACAATCGAAAATGTCTTAACTGGAAGCATTTTGTTCTAAGCGTAAACATCAGACCGACACCTAAAAAACAGGCCAGCATAGGAGTTCCCCAGATAAAGGAATTGAATGCATTATTCAGACGGCTGATCAGAGAAAATATTTGAACCATATATCAAACCTCTTTGTGATAATTAAAGTATTATATTCAGCCAAGCAGCAGGTTTATGATTTATGGCGGAAAACTCCTTGCTTTATTTTTCAGCAAAAGTTTGTTATAATAATTATTAATGGGTTTTTCTCAGAAGAAGGATGGGTTTTATGAAGACAATTGTGAGAAACGTTGAGAACAAGGACAATAAGGAAGCGATCCGGGAAGCTGCCGGGCTTCTTCGGGAGGGGAAGCTGGTAGCTTTTCCCACGGAGACAGTCTATGGACTTGGAGGCAGTGGCTGGATGGAAGAGGCTGCTTCCAAAATCTACGAGGCAAAAGGGAGACCGTCTGACAATCCTCTCATCCTTCATATCGGGAGCATGGAGATGATCGATGAGATCGCATCCTGCGTACCGGGGCCGGCCAAAAAAGCGATGGAAGTTTTCTGGCCGGGTCCGCTGACCGTGATCCTGCCCAAAAGCGACAGGGTTCCGTACCGGGTTACCGGGGGACTCGATTCCGTAGCCGTCCGGATGCCCAGTCATCCTGCGGCATTGGCCCTGCTGAGAGAGACGGGTGTTCCTGTGGCCGCGCCCAGCGCCAACACTTCGGGAAGGCCCAGTCCGACAAAGGCGGAACATGTGGTAGAAGACCTGGACGGGAAGATCCCGATGGTATTGGACGGTGGGAAAGTAGAGGTCGGTGTCGAATCGACGATCGTTGATTTTACCGGAGAAGTACCGGTCATTTTAAGGCCGGGAAAGATTACAAAAGATGAACTCGAGAAGACTCTTTTGACAGAGGTGCTGATGAGCACTCCGTCAGTCAAAGAGGATACAGTACCCAAGGCACCCGGAATGAAGTACAAGCATTATGCGCCGAAAGCTCAGCTGATTCTTATCCTTGGGGAGGACATAGAGAAAGTTGTAAAGGAGATCACCAAAAGGGTCCATGACTGCCGGGAGCAGGGCATGAAGACCGGAGTTATCGCCACTGAAGAGACAATGGGCGATTACGATGCAGATGAGGTGATCTCTGTGGGAAGCCGCAGCCATATGGAGACAGTGACGGCAAACCTCTATGACGTGCTGAGAGAGTTTGACCACATAGACGTGGACGTGATCTTTTCAGAAGGATTTGAAGGTGAAGAGTATGAAGAAGCGGTGATGAACCGTCTGGCTAAAGCAGCGGGACATCAGGTGATCCGTGTTTAAAAGGAGATTAGTTTGAAAAAAATTATATTTGTAAGTACGAACAACACCTGCCGCAGTTTTATTGCGGAATCGGTGCTGCGGAAATATTTAAAAGACGCCCACAGAAGAGACATCCAGGTGGAGTCCAAGGGACTTGTCGTATTATTTCCGGAGCCGGTACACACAAAAGCAGCAGATCTGGTCAGGAAGAGCGGGATTGAGATCGTAGATTTCAAAGCATCCCAGCTTACGCAGGAAGATGTGGAGACCAGTGATCTGATTCTCACTATGAATGATAAGCAGAAGGAAAAAGTACTGGAAGACTATCATGGATATAAGGAAGTGGCCACCATCAACGAGTATGCCAACCATGAGGGGGCGGTCATTGATCCTTACGGGATGGATGACGAAGACTATGAACATTGCTTTGTACAGATTACACAATTAATCCATAAAATCTGGAACCATAAGTTAGGAGGAAATGAAATGATAGGTATTGGATGCGACCACGGCGGGTATGCGCTGAAACAGGCGGTTATTAAGCACCTGGAGGAAAAGGGGCACGCGGTAAAAGACTACGGATGCTACTCAGAGGAATCTTGTGATTACCCGGTATACGCGAAAGCAGTGGCTGAGGGTATACTGAAGGACGAAGTGAAACAGGGGATTCTGATCTGCGGAACAGGCATCGGCATTTCCATCACTGCCAATAAGATCAAAGGCATCCGGGCAGCGCTGTGCGCAGATACATTCAGCGCAAGAGCCACAAGAGAACATAACAACGCCAACATTCTGGCGCTGGGGGCAAGAGTTACCGGAGAAGGCCTGGCACTGGATATCGTGGACACATTTTTGGAGACAAAGTTTTCTAACGATGAGCGTCATATCCGCAGGATCAATATGATCGAGGATTAAATTTTCAGGAGATATTATACGGCATGGACAGCACGCGCGGCTTCTGTGCCGTATGCTTTTTTGTTCAGAAAACAAGAAAGAGAATAAATACCAGATAAATATGGAAATAATAGCTACTGTACGAAGCTTTTTTCCTAGCCATAATATGTTTTGGATGATATAATTACAAAGTGTGGATAGAAACTTTTTCAAGGAGGTCTTTATGAAGATCAATAAGGACATTGTCCGCTCATTATCTTTGATAACACAGCTGGGAATCACGATTCTGACATCGACATTTCTGTGCATGTTTTTAGGCCTTTGGCTGGACCGAAAGTTTTCTACCCATTTTTTTATCCCGTTATTGATTCTGGGCATTGGAGGAGGACTAAGCGGTGCCTGGAAACTCATAAGGAATGTCAGTGAAGACGAGGAGGGTGATGATAATAGAAGAGCTTAAAGAGATCAATCCTGTCCTCTTGGAATTGCTGGCCGGATTGGGGATCTACGGTGCGGCGGCCGGTGCAGCCGGCATGGTCACATCAGGGGGATCTCTGTATTTTCTGGGAGGGATCCTTGCGGGGCTGTTTCTTGCAGCCTGTCTGATCCTGAATATGTATCTGACCATTGATACTGCACTGGATCTGGATCCTGAATCTGCAAATAAGTATATGGTAAGGCGGACTCTGGTCCGCAAGTTCCTGACTGTCCTTGCGGCAGCCGTTGGGATTAAGATCCATATGCTGACATTTTCAGGGATCATACTTGGAGTTTTGGGGATTAAGATAGCGGCATATCTGCAGCCATTGATCCACCGCCGTGTATCGGAAAAACGATCCGGCAGGAACGAAGAAGTAAAAAGTAGAATGGATTAAAAAGGAGGGAATGCTATGGGAATGATTCAGGCCCCCATGTTGGCTGCCGCATCGGGAAATGATGTGGACTTCATGGTGCACGGGCTGATACCATTGAATTTTTTCGGGCATAAGGTATGGATCACCACCACACATGTGACAACACTGATCGTCATGCTCTTTATCATGGCGCTGGCCCTGATCGCGAGGCGGAGTATCATGAAAGATTATGAAAAGCCCAGCGGTCTTGCCAATGCAGTGGAACTGGTGGTGGAAATGCTGGATAAGCTGGTGAAGAGCACCATGGGAAAACACTGGAAGCCGTTTGCCAACTATATCGGAAGCATCATGTTTTTCATCTTTATTGCCAACACATCGGGGCTTTTTGGGCTCCGGGCGCCGACGGCCGATTATGGGACTACTTTGTCTCTGGCACTGATCACCTTTGTGATGATCCAGTACAGCGCATTTAAGACGAGGAAGTTCCGCATGTTTACGGACCTGTTTCAGCCGATTCCGGTGCTGTTTCCGGTCAATGTCATCGGTGAGTTTGCAACTCCGGTGTCGCTGTCGCTGCGTCTGTTCGGAAACATCATGGCAGGGACCATCATGCTTTCGCTGTGGTACGGCCTGCTTCCGATCTTTGCGAAGCTGGGACTTCCGGCATTTCTGCATGTATATTTTGACTTGTTTTCCGGTGCGATCCAGACCTTTGTCTTTGCCATGCTGACCATGACATTTATCGCAGACAAGAGGAACGCGTAAACCGGAAGAAACTATCAAGAGCAATAAAAAGAATAATTTTATTTTTAGGAGGATTTTCTTATGAATATTTCAAGTGAAGCATTTGTATTAGGTTGTTCAGCAATCGGAGCGGGCCTTGCGCTGATCGCAGGTATCGGACCTGGTGTGGGACAGGGATACGCAGCAGGACAGGGTGCGGCAGCCGTAGGACGCAATCCGGGCGCCAAGGGAGACATCATGTCTACGATGCTTCTTGGACAGGCAGTTGCAGAGACCACAGGTCTTTATGGTTTGGTTATCGGCCTGATTCTGTTATACGCTAATCCGTTATTCGCTAAATTATAATCCGGGAAATAAAACGGCGGCAGAAGCCGTCGGGAAATGACAAACCGGAGAGAATTCAGGGAAAGGAGGACAGAACGTGGACAGAATCTTTGGACTTGATATCCAGCTTGGATTTGACGTTTTATGCCAGGCAATCGCGGTTTTTATCATGTTTGCTTTTTTATCTTATGTATTGTTTGAACCGGTCAGGAAGCTTTTAAATGACCGTAAAAATAAAATCGCACATGATCTGGATACTGCGGCGGCCGACAAAGAAGAGGCGGCCAGACTGAAAGCTGAGTATGAAGAAAAGATCAGGGATATAGAAAAAGAAGCCGATGAGATTTTAAGCCAGGCCAGAAAGAAAGCCCTGAAAAGGGAAGAGGAGATCGTTTCGGGAGCCAGACAGGAAGCACTGAGGATCACAGAGCGGGCGGAAAATGAGATCGAGCTGGAAAAGAAAAAGGTCCGGGATCAGGTGAAACAGGAAATGATCCAGGTGGCAGTGGCTATGGCAGGCAAGATCATCACAGACAAGATCGATCCGGCAAAGCAGGATGCCCTTGTGGAAGAGACCTTAAAGGAGATGGGTGATCAGACATGGCGAAGCTAGTCAGCAAAACATATGGAGATGCCTATCTTTCGCTGGCAGAGGAGAAAGGAAATCTTGACTCTGTCAAAGAAGAAGTCCTTAATGTGCGCCGGGTGTTTTTGGAGAGCGGGGAGCTGAATCAGATGCTTTCCCACCCCAAGATCGTAAAAGAAGAAAAAATGCGGATCCTGGAGACAGCATTTAAAGGCAGGATTTCTGAGGACATGATGGGCTTTTTGTTGGTCATTGTGAAAAAAGACCGATACCGTGACATAATGTCTGTTCTCGACTATATGATCGGCCGGATGAAGAAGAAAGAGGGGATAGGGAGCCTTCAGGTTGCCTCCGCTTTTGAACTGTCCGAAGGGCAGAAAAAGGACATTGTGGATCGAATGAAAGAACTGACAGATTACAGGGAGTTTGAAGTGGACTATGAGATAGACGAGGGGCTGATCGGAGGGCTGGTGCTGCGGCTCGACGACAGGGTCATCGACAGTTCCATAAGGACGAAGCTTCAGACCATGGGAAAGAGTCTGTCAAAAATACAGTTGTGATTATAGGCAAGGAGGCAAAAAAGCAAAATGAATTTAAGGCCAGAAGAGATCAGTTCTGTCATTAAAGAGCAGATCAAACAATACTCTACCAAGCTTGAAACCTCTGATATTGGAACCGTGATTCAGGTAGCCGACGGAATTGCAAGAATCCATGGTCTTGATGAGGCCATGCAGGGAGAACTTTTAGAATTCCCGGGGGAAGTATACGGAATGGTGCTGAACCTTGAGGAAGACAACGTCGGAGCCGTACTGCTGGGAGATCAGAAAAACATCAGTGAAGGGGATGTCGTAAAGACGACCGGAAGAGTCGTGGAAGTGCCGGTAGGTGACGCGATGACCGGACGTGTTGTGAATTCTCTGGGACAGCCGATTGACGGAAAAGGTCCGATCGAGACAGAAAAGTACCGTCCAATAGAAAGAGTTGCATCAGGAGTTATCTCAAGAAAATCCGTAGATACTCCGCTTCAGACAGGAATCAAAGCGATCGATGCTATGGTGCCGATCGGACGCGGGCAGAGGGAGCTGATCATCGGCGATCGGCAGACCGGAAAGACTGCCATCGCGGTTGATACAATTATTAATCAGAAAGGTGAGGGGGTTCACTGTATTTATGTAGCCATCGGACAGAAGTCATCGACCGTAGCCAATATCGTAAAGACACTGGAAGAGTACGGAGCCATGGATTACACCACAGTGGTGGCATCCACCGCAAGTGAGCTGGCACCACTCCAGTATATCGCCCCATACGCAGGATGTGCCATCGGGGAAGAGTGGATGGAGAAAGGGGAAGATGTTCTTGTCATCTATGATGACTTGAGCAAGCATGCCACCGCATACCGTACCCTGTCCCTGCTGCTTCGGAGACCGCCGGGACGGGAGGCTTATCCGGGAGACGTCTTTTATCTTCACTCAAGGCTTCTGGAACGGGCAGCCAAGTTATCCGATGAACTGGGAGGAGGTTCTCTGACAGCCCTTCCACTCATTGAGACCCAGGCAGGAGATGTATCTGCCTATATTCCGACCAACGTTATTTCCATCACGGACGGACAGATTTACCTGGAGACCGAGATGTTCAATGCGGGATTCCGTCCTGCGATCAATGCGGGGCTTTCTGTATCCAGGGTAGGCGGTGCGGCACAGATTAAAGCGATGAAAAAGATTGCAGGCCCGATCCGTACAGACCTTGCACAGTACAGGGAGCTCGCTGCCTTTGCACAGTTCGGTTCAGAACTCGATGATGACACCAAAGAACGTCTGGCACAGGGTGAGAGGATCAAGGAAGTGCTCAAGCAGCCTCAGTATCAGCCGCTTCCGGTAGAACAGCAGGTGGTTATTATCTATGCGGCTACCAGAAAATATCTTTTGGAGATTAAGGTTGAAGATATCCTGGACTTCCAGAAGGAGCTGTTTGAATTGATCGACACCAAGTATCCGGATGTGTTCCGTTTGATCCGGGAGACAAAGGAGCTTGGAAAAGAAGCGGAAGACATGCTGATCACTGCGATCAAAGAGTGCAGGCAGCAGTTTGAAGCAAAGTAAAGAGGTGAGCTTTTATGGCATCAATTGTTGATATAAAAAGAAGAAAAGCCAGTATCGAGAGCACCGGACAGATTACAAAGGCGATGAAGCTTGTCTCAACGGTAAAGCTTCAGAGAGCAAGGGTGAGGGCCGAGGAATCCAGGACTTACTTCAACAAGATGTACCGGACCGTATCTTCGATCCTGGCCCAGTCAGATAATATCGACCACCCGTATTTAAAGTCCAATGGTTCGGAAAAGAAAGCAGTGATCGCTGTTTCCTCCAACCGGGGACTGGCCGGAGGGTACAATAACAATATTGTCAAGATGATCCGTGACAGCGGACTCAACAGGGAAGATGTGATGATCTACGGAGTCGGACATAAGGCTATGGACAGTCTGGCAAACAGGGGATATCATATCGTCTCCGATGACTCTGAAATGATCGACGAACCGGAGTATGAAGACGCCGTTGATCTGGGAAACCGTGTCCTCAAGGCCTTTGAGGACGGTGAAATCGGTGAGATATATCTGGCATATACCAATTTTAAAAATACGGTAGTTCATGAGCCCACGATGATCAAACTGCTTCCTGTGGAGATCGATCCAAAGGAAAAGGAAGGGGAAGACTCCAAAACACTCATGAACTATGAGCCGGAACCGGAAGAAGCTTTATCCATGCTGATTCCCAAGTACGTCTGCAGTCTGATCTTCGGTGCGCTTGTTACATCGGTTGCCAGCGAAAACGGTGCCAGGATGCAGGCCATGGATTCGGCAACGACCAATGCCGAAGAATTAATTGACAACTTAAGCCTTGCCTATAACCGGGCAAGACAGGGCGCTATCACGCAGGAATTGACAGAAATCATTTCAGGAGCGGAGGCGCTGGAATAGAAGTAGGAGGAATTATTAAATGGCAGATAATCATACAGGGAAGATCACCCAGATTATTGGTGCGGTTTTAGATATCAAGTTCAGTGACGGGCATCTGCCGGAGATCAATGACGCTATTGATATTATGACAAAGCAGGGCGGGAAGCTGGTTGTAGAGGTTTCCCAGCATCTGGGCGATGACACCGTGAGATGTATTGCGATGGGACCGACAGACGGTCTGGTTCGAGGGATGGAGGCGGTCTGCACAGGCGGGCCGATCTCTGTTCCGGTAGGAGAGCAGACCCTGGGAAGAATGTTTAATGTCCTTGGAGATCCTATTGACAATAAACCGGCCCCTGAGAATGCAAAACGACAGCCGATCCACAGAAAGGCGCCGGCTTTCAAGGACCAGTCTACAGAGACTGAGGTCCTGGAGACAGGCATCAAGGTCGTAGACCTTTTATGCCCGTACCAGAAAGGCGGAAAGATCGGACTGTTCGGCGGTGCCGGCGTAGGAAAGACGGTCCTGATTCAGGAATTGATCCGAAACATTGCGACAGAGCACGGCGGATATTCTGTTTTCACCGGAGTCGGAGAACGTACAAGAGAGGGCAACGACCTTTACCATGAAATGAGTGAGTCAGGAGTCATCGACAAAACTGCCATGGTATTCGGACAGATGAATGAGCCGCCGGGAGCGCGTATGCGGGTCGGCCTTACAGGATTGACTATCGCAGAAAACTTCCGTGACGAGGGTGGAAAAGATGTCCTTTTATTTATCGACAATATTTTCCGTTTCACCCAGGCAGGCTCCGAGGTGTCAGCACTTCTTGGGCGTATGCCGAGTGCGGTTGGATATCAGCCGACTCTCCAGACAGAGATGGGCGCTCTCCAGGAGCGGATCACTTCGACCAAAGACGGTTCTATCACATCCGTACAGGCAGTCTATGTGCCGGCCGATGACTTGACCGACCCGGCTCCGGCGACAACCTTTGCCCATCTGGATGCCACAACCGTACTTTCCCGTGCCATCGTGGAACAGGGAATTTACCCGGCAGTGGACCCTCTGGAGTCCACATCCAGGATTCTGGACCCGAAGATCGTCGGGGAAGAACACTATCAGGTGGCCAGAGGGGTGCAGGAGATCCTTCAGAGATACAAAGAGCTCCAGGATATCATCGCAATCCTCGGTATGGATGAGCTTTCTGATGAAGAAAAGCTGATCGTAGACCGGGCAAGAAAGATTCAGCGGTTCCTGTCCCAGCCGTTCTTCGTGGCAGAACAGTTTACGGGTACGGTTGGAAAATATGTAACCTTAAATGATACGATCCAGGGCTTCAAAGAAATATTAGACGGCAGGCATGATGACATTCCGGAGGGAATGTTCCTGAATGCGGGAAGTATTGATGAGGTTGTGGAACGTGCGAAAGCAAAGTAGGCAGGTGATCCTATGGCTGAAAATCTGATGAAACTGGAAGTGACCACTCCGGACCGCTCTTTTTATGCGGGAGTGGTCCGGATGGCTGAGTTTACGACCACAGAAGGGGATGTGGGAATCTATCCGAAACATATCCCAATGACAATGATTATAGCTCCCGGCATCCTGACCATCACGGAGGCAGACGGAACGAAGAAACAGGCGGCTCTGATGAAAGGATTTGTGGAGATCACCAAGGAGGCTGTCAACATTTTAGCAGAGGTTGCGGAATGGCCGGGTGAGATTGACTTAGAGCGGGTGGAGCGTGCCAAGAGACGTGCCCAGGAACGCCTGAAACACAAGAGTGATACAGACCTCACCAGGGCGGAAATGTCTTTAAGGAGAGCTCTGGTAAGAGAAGAATTATCAAAAAGGATGTAGACAGAACATATTTCTGGACGGGCAGCCATGAGAGCCGCGTTCAGAAATATGTTTTTTCGGTTTTATGGAAAGGGGCTGTAAAGATATGAAGAGAATATATCAAAGGCTTGGACCGGCAGTGATACTGGATGGGTCTGTCATACTGAGAAGGTTCATCTGTTTGCCAAGTTGTTATTCTGATACCGGGGATCTAAAGTTACTTCGTCTTCAAACCACTCAGGCCCCTCGTAATCCAGAGCGGCTTCTTCGGACGCAAATTCAACTTCAGCCATCATGAGACCTTCGTGGTCACCGTGGAATACATCCAGTTCGATGGTGAGAGAGTCTGAGTCAGGAATCTGGTAGCGTGTCTTATAGATGAGAATACCGTCGATCTTGCTTTTCAGGTGCTCATAAGCCTGCTTCGTCAGAGGAAATTCATGCTCGGCCCGTTTCATCAGACCTTTAGACTTATAGGTCAGGATGTAATCATGGTCGAGTCTGCGGATCCGGATCACCGGTTCCATGCACAGATATCCCTGCTCGATTTCGGAGTGGGGATAGGAATCAAGGTCTTTCGGCGGGTCGGTAACAATAAACTTGCGTTCTATTTCCATAGTGCGTTCCTCCTTTTTCCTCATTATATACGCAGCGGAGACAGAATGCAAAGGAAATTGACAACGGGGCGGAAAGCTTTTAAAATGTTTTAGAAACATGAATACAGAGAAGGCGAGGAAGATACAATGCGTTTAAGGAATGTGCCGGGAGCGGCGGACATGATAGCGGCCAGTCCGTTTTCAGTCAATCAACCGGAAGAATGGAAAGGCAAGTGGAGGGAACTGTTTGGCAATGACAGGCCGGTTCATATAGAGATCGGTATGGGGAAAGGAAAATTTCTTTTGACATTGGCGGAAAAGAATCCCGAAATCAACTATATCGGGATCGAAAAGTTTTCCAGTGTTCTCGTGAGAGCGGTAGAAAAAACGGAAGAGTTTGAGGGGAATAACTTGAGACTGATCCGCATGGACGCGGAGAATCTTCAGGATGTATTTGCCGAGGGAGAGATCGACCGGATCTATCTGAATTTCTCCGATCCGTGGCCGAAAGAACGTCACGCAAAGCGGAGGCTTACGTCTACGAGATTTTATGAGAGGTATGACCACATCCTTGCGAAGGACGGGCAGGTTATTTTCAAAACGGATAACCGGGGGCTGTTCGACTTTTCCATGGAACAGACAGAGGAAGCCGGATGGAAGCTCCTTGACTGCACGTTCGATCTGCATCACAGTGAGTTTGCCAAAGACAATGTCATGACAGAATATGAGACAAAATTTTCTGAAAAAGGCAAGCCGATCTGCCGTTTCACAGCCTGCCGTTAATATTTTTATCCGTGTTGCATACTATAATAAAAAAGTGGTAAGATAATTATGAAACAGAAAAAGTGTCTAGTAAAGGTAAATCAATTCTTCTACCAGCATCCAAAGCACAGGAAATGGTTCTGCCGCCTGCTGGCATCGCTGGAAGAAGCAAAAGATTGTTTATGCCGGTCAAGATAAGGAGAATGAATATGGAGTATACGTTTACGAAGGAAAATTTCCAGGCAGAAGTGTTAGACTCAGAGCAGCCGGTACTTGTCGATATGTTTGCAACGTGGTGCGGACCGTGCAGGATGATGGGGCCGGTTGTGGAAGAACTGGCAAAGGAGTACGAGGGAAGCGTTAAAGTCGGAAAGCTGGATATCGATGAGAACAGTGATATCGCAGGGCAGTACGGCGTAATGTCAGTACCTACTTTCCTGGTCTTTAAGAACGGCCAGGTGGCAGCAAAGGTTGTAGGAGCTGTGCCTAAAGAAGAATTAAAGGAAGCCGTGGATAAAGCACGCTAGAGACTAAGAAATGAACGAATAAAAACGGATGGACGGAACGTAAACCGGCCATCCGTTTTTCTGTGGGTCTGCCCCGGGGATTTCGTTTGACAATATGAAAGACAGCAATTAAACTAAAAAACAGATAGTCAATGAAGAAAAGGTGGAACCATGAATATATTAAACATAGAACATATAAGTAAGATTTTTGGAGATAAGACCATATTTGATGACGTCTCTTTAGGAGTGCATCAGGGAGATAAGATCGGAGTGCTGGGCGTCAACGGGACAGGGAAATCAACTTTATTAAAGATCATTGCAGGAATGGAAACGGCTGACGAGGGAGAGGTGATCTTCGGCAGAGGTATCCGAACGGCTTTCCTCCCACAGAACCCGGAGTTTCCGGACGGGGCAAAGGTGCTGTCCTATGTGACGGAAGGGAAACATGATCCGGACGGGGGTGAGCCGGTGAGCGAGGCCAAGGCGATCCTTACAAAGCTTGGGATCTGTGATTTTGAGGAGACTGTAGATCACCTGTCCGGCGGGCAGAAAAAAAGAGTGGCGCTGGCCCGGACTCTTGTGGACCCGGCAGATGTACTGATTCTGGACGAGCCAACCAACCATATAGACAACGATATGGCCCTGTGGCTGGAAGATTATCTGAAACGGTTTAAAGGAGTCCTGATCATGGTGACCCACGACCGTTATTTTCTGGACCGTGTAACCAATAAGATCGCAGAGATTGACAAGGGAAAACTGTACACCTATGACTCCAACTATTCAGGCTTTTTGGCTTTAAAGACACAGAGAGAAGAGATGGAGCTGGCCGCGGAGCGCAAACGCCGGAGTCTTCTGAGGACGGAGCTGGAATGGGTGAAGCGGGGACCTCAGGGCAGAGGGACCAAACAGAAGGCAAGGCTTGACCGGTATGAACAGCTGAAAAACATGGAAGGCCCCGGGGAAGCCCGGAATGTAGAGATGGATTCCGTCGGAACGAGACTCGGCAAGAAGACCATTGAACTTCATCGGATTTCCAAGGCATACGGAGAGAAAAAGCTCATAAAAGACTTTACCTATATTATTTTAAGGGATGACCGGCTGGGGATTATCGGGCCGAATGGCTGCGGCAAATCCACACTGATGAAAATCATCACAGGGCGTCTGGTCCCTGATTCCGGAGAAGTTGTGACCGGAGACACGGTAAAGATCGGATATTTTGCACAGGAAAATGAAGACATGGAGGATGACATCCGGGTTATCGACTATATCCGGGATGTGGCTGATTATATTCAGACACCCGGCGGGAAGATCAGCGCGTCTCAGATGCTAGAACGCTTTTTATTCACGCCTTCCATGCAGTACACACCTCTGTCCAAACTTTCGGGAGGAGAAAAGAGGAGGCTCTATCTGCTCAAAGTTCTGATGGATGCACCGAATGTGCTGGTGCTCGATGAGCCCACCAACGACCTGGACATAGCGACATTGAGAGTCCTTGAGGATTACCTGGATTCTTTTCAGGGGATTGTTCTGACTGTGTCCCATGACCGCTATTTTCTGGACCGCATCGCCGGCAGGATTTTTGCATTTGAGGGCGGCGGTGAAATAAAGCAGTATGAGGGCGGGTATACAGACTACCTGAGAGCAGTAAAACCGGCGGAGCAGACAAAGCCGAAGGAAAAAACAGATAAGAAATCATGGAAACAGAAAGATACCAGACTGAGATTTTCATATAAAGAACAGAGAGAATATGAAACCATAGATGAGGACATTGAACGGCTGGAAGAAAAAATTGCATCTGTGGGACAGCAGATGGAGGAAAACGCCAGCCAGTATACGAAGCTTGCAGAACTGACAGAAGAAAAGTCAAAACTGGAAGAACAGCTGAACGGAAAGATGGAGCGGTGGGTTTACTTGAACGACCTGGCAGAAAAAATTCAAGCCCAGAATTCCTGAGAGGTGGATTTGGATGAAGAAGAGTAAAAAACATAGCAGGATAAAGTCTCTGTATGAGGTTCTTTTGTGTGCTTTGCTCGCGGGAAGTCTGTTTGCCTGCCAAAAGCATGAATCTGCCGAGGCTGAGAACCCCAAGTATGTGATCGGCGTCGTGACAAAATCACGGAACAGTGAATATTGGATGTCAGTCTGTTCCGGCATGGAAAAAGCGGCTTCAGATCTGGGAGCATCGGTCATTATTCTGTCTCCGGATACGGAGACAGATGAGAAAACCCAGCAGCAGATGATCGGCAGCCTTCTGAAAAAAGATATTGATGCCCTGGCAGTATCTCCGATCAATTCCCACAATGCAAAGGACTACTTAAAGAAGGCGGAAGAAAAAGGAATACAGGTTGTATCCTTTGACACAAAGATTCTTGAGAGAGGAGTTCCCTATATTGGAATAGACAATGAAAAAGTAGGGAGAGACCTGGCTGAATATATGGCGGGCCAGATGAAAAAGAAAGGGGTTGCAGGAATTATATCCGGAAACCTGAAACAGAGTTCCCATGCCTCAAGGATGAAAGGCTTTAAGGATTATATAGAGAAAAATACAGACATAAAGATTGCCTTTACCGAGAGCGGATACAGCAATCTGCGGATGCCGGAGAAAGAAATCTCAAGGCTTATGAGAGAACATCCGGAGTTGAATGGGATTTTTGCTACGAGCGCCGTGACCGCACTTGGAATCATGGAGTACATGGAAGACCGTCCGGTGCTGATTGCCACAGTGGATGCCCAGGAGGATGCGCTCGATGCGGTTAAGAAGGGAAGAATCGGGGCTTTGGCTTATCAGCCGGGCTATGAAATCGGCTATGAGACGGTACGCTATATCGTAAACCAAAAAGAAGGCAAAAAGCAGCCGGAACAAAAAATCATTAAAGTAGATCTAAAAATAAAACCACAAAAATAAAAAAAGTACATACAGCTGAGGACCTTTGGCAGACCAAAGGTCCTTTACTTTCATATATTATATGGCAGCCGGAATGCGTTACAAAAATATAATATCAAATCTAAAAAATCCATGGATACGACTTCGGATACCGGAAGGTAAAATAAAACCAAAGGCACAGATCATAGGATATCACATCGGAAAGTCTTTGGCAGACGAAACACCATAAAAAGGAGAGAAGTCTATGCAGATTACCGTGAAATGCTGAAAAAAGCAGATATCGATGCAGTTGCCATAGTGACGACGAGCGGAGAGCACTGCTGGCAGATCGAAGCCGCTTTGGATGCGGGAAAGCATGTTTTTTCCGACAAGCCGCTGGGGTTAACGGTTGAGGAGTGCAGGACAGCTGAGGCTGCTGTGGAACGCCATCCGGAACTGACATTTTTCCTTGGGTTCATGCGCCGCTATGATCCGTCTTATGCGTATGCAAAGGAAAAGATCAAAGAAGGGGCCATCGGTACACCATATATGGTGAAAGCGGCAGGAATCGATCCGGAAGCTCTGGTAGAAGGAGCCATTAAATTTGCAGCGACCAGCGGGGGGATCTTCATTGATATGGCGATCCATGACATCGATCTGATGCGCTGGTTCCTGGAATCCGATCCCGTGGAAGTATATGCGGCAGGAGCCACATTCAAACATCCGGAGTTTAAGGAAGCGGGAGATGACGAGACCGGTGCGGCAATGTATAAATGCGAAAACGGTGCACTGGGATTTGTGCACGTCGGACGTACTGCGGCACATGGATATCACGTTGAGACAGAGATTGTCGGCACCGAAGGCTCTTTAAGGATCAGTCCGGTACCGGAAAAAAATCTGTGTATGATCTATGATAAAAACGGGGCTGTGAAAGAATGTGTCAGCGGTTTTCCGGAGAGATTTGCAGAGTCTTATCAGCTGGAAATGGCAGAATTCATCAACTGTGTCCAGAAAGGCGTTAAACCGGACGTCACCGTATACGACGGCACAAAATCAACACAGATTGGCTTCGCAACTACAAAAGCCTGGAAAAAGGGAGGCATTGTAAAGATCGAATATTAAAAATCGGTCAGCTTGACACTCTTTGGGTGTCACGTATAATTAGAAATAGAAGAAAATATCAGGGAAGGGAGAGTGAGGTCTGATATGATACGCAGTATGCGGAGCAAAGTTTTCTTAGCCATCATCAGCATCACATTTTTGACTGCCTCGGCCATCACCCTGATATTTTATTTGAAATCTACTCAGATGATTGAGGACAATTACGGGACAAACCTCTATGGCCGCATTGAGCAGGTAGGGAATGCTTTCGATGATGCCATGAAAGAGATCTATTACATTACGGTACAGGCATCCAACGCAGAAGGGCTTTCCCGACAGGCAGAAAGCTATCTAAAGACAGAAGATGCGGGACGGCTGGAGAAGATGTCCGGTATGCTGGGAGGATTCAAGAAACGAAACAGTGATATCGGATCAGTCTATCTGGTTCTTCCGGAACAGAAAACCATTGTTACGTCGGAGGATTATCCGGTTTATGTAAAGAAAGTAAATAACTCTGTATTAAAGCATATTGCAGAGATTTCTCTGGAGGACCACCCCGTCATTATCAAAGATCCGGTGAGAAAACAGAATAAAGTGCTGTCTTTTATCGAGCCCGTCATGAAAGACGGAAGTGTCCTTGGCTTTATCATGTGCAATATTGAAGAGCGGGCTGTCTATTATAAGTATCTGGATATTCTAAATGACGGCAGATCTTCGGAGGCGGTCCTCCTCAATAAGAAAAATGCCATTGTCTCTACGAAGAATGTCGAATCCATAGGCAAAATTTACAGAAACAGCAATTTTCCCGATATCCAGCAGAACGGCATTTTTAATAAAAGGACCCCGGCGGTTATAGGTATCAGCTATAAAACGGCATTTACCGGGTGTAGTTTTTTCATTACGGTTGAGAAGAGTGTCGTATTGAGTGACCTGAATCAGCTGAAATATTTTTTGCTGGCATTTTTATTTCTCTTTCTGGGCATCTCACTGATTCCCGCCTATTTTGCCACGAGGGCTATGTATGAGCCGTTAAGGAATCTGACGGCGGCGATGGATGAAATCAGCGCCGGAGAACTGGATAAAAGGGTCCAGGTCTGCACCAGGGATGAGATTGGACGGCTTTCCAATGATTTTAACAACATGCTGAACCAGATTGAAAAGCTGATAGAAAAGCTGATCAAGGAAGAAGGACTCAAAAAAGACGCAGAGCTGGAAGCACTTCAATACCAGATTACCCCGCATTTTATGTACAATACTTTAAATTCCATAAAGTTTGCGGCACTGCTGAAAGGAGAGAAGGAGCTGGGCGGCCTGATCGGTGATTTTGTCGAGCTTCTGCAGGCAAGTGTCAACAAAAAAGGCACGTTCGTCACGGTCTCAGACGAGATCCATATTTTAAAAAATTATATTCATCTGCAGAAAATAAGGTATGACGGTTATTTTGATGTGGATTATGAGATCGGGAAAGACGCGGGCAGCTGTTTTGTCCCGCGGCTGATTCTGCAGCCTCTGGTGGAAAACTCTATTTTACATGGGCTGGATATGAAGATGGACAACAGCCGGATCGAGATCAGGGCCGTGATCGAAGAAGACTATTTATGTATCAGCGTGAAAGACAACGGAAGAGGAATGACACAGGAACAGATTTATGAACTGCTGACCAAAAAGACAAAGAAAACCAGCGGCCTGAGCGGGATCGGGGTTGTCAATGTCCGTGAGAGGCTCGAACTGTATTACGGAAACAATGCCGGTCTGGGCTATGACAGTAATTCCGACGGAACAACGGCATATCTGTATCTGCCGGCTTATAAAGACCAGAATCAGTATGCAGTGTGAAAGGAGAAAACGCCATGTACCGAACAATGATTGTCGATGACGATTTTTTAGTGCGCAGTTATCTGAAGCAGCTGGATGCCTGGGAGAAAGCGGGCTATGAGATCGCTGCAGATGTAAGGGATGGGGAAGAGGCTTTAAATGCAGTCAGAGAGCAGGCTCCCGACATGATCGTAACCGATATTTCCATGCCGCTGATGGACGGAATCGAGCTGATACGCAGGGTACGGGAAATGGGTCTTTCTACATATATCATCGTTCTGAGCTGTCATGATGATTTCAATTATGTGAAAGAGGCTATGCGCCTTGGGGCAAATGAATATGTACTGAAGAATTCTCTGGATGAGGATTCTCTTTTTGAGGTGCTTAAAAATGCGGAACACCATATGAACAGTATAAAGAAACTAAACAGTGAAGAAGAACGGACAAAAAAGCTGATCGAGGCCGGAAGCCAGTCCCTGAAGATCCGGTTTTTTAACGAGATTTTGGCGGGAGATATGAGTCCCGGGGAGCGGGAAGAAAGGCGCATTGAAGCCGGGATTAAAGGAAAATATATAAACAGTGCGGTCGTGAATATGTTTATCCCTGCCTGGATGTCGATCAAAGACAGCCAGTCACCGGCAGAGTCGGAACAATATGCGGCAGGATTCATAGAGCGTCTGTCCGCTCAGCTTCAGATGCTCCTGGGAGAGGAGCACAGCAGGGCCGAGACAGTTTCTCTGGGAGGAGGCATCTTCTGCTGTTTTCTGGATCTTTCTGATCTGAGCAGGAGCAGTGTGATGAGGCAGAAACTCACAAGTGTGGCCTCTGCCTGCTTCAAATGCTGCAAGGAGGAGATCTTTGACTACGATATTGCAGTCAGCAATATCTGCATCGGAGAGGGCGGCATCCGCCAGGCATACCAGCAGGCAAGAGAGGCCATTAAGCTTAGTTTTTATGAGGACAGCGATATTTTATATTTTGACAGCCAGAAGACCATCGGGACCAAGATGCCGGAGTGTGCACAGGAGCTTTTAAATCATGCAAGGGATTATGCGGCAGGAAGAAAAGAAAAAGAGATGAAAGAAGAGTTTTTTCGTGTGATAGAAGCATGCCGGGAGACAAGGACGGACCCAAAGATCATTTTTCGGTGGATTCGGAAATTAGATACGGCCGTGGGGACAGAGCACAGTCAGGAAGAGCTGTTTAAGCTTACTCATGTGGATCAGCTTTCTGATATATTTAAGGGTTACAGAAGCAGGATATTTTTGGGTACAGGGAAAAAAGTTCCGGAAAATGCGGGGACACAGACGAGACAGGCAGTCTGGTATATCCGCGAACATTTCAAAGAGCAGATTGGCCTTCAGGAGGTTGCAGATGCCGTAGGGCTGAATTTTGCTTATCTGAGTTATCTGTTTAAGCAGGAAATGGGGATCGGCTTTTCGGGATTTCTTCTGGAACTCCGTGTAGAGTATGCAAAAGATCTTCTCAAAAATACAAGCTACAAGATTAAAGATGTTGCAGTGGAATCGGGATTCAACGATTACCACTATTTCTCAAAGGCTTTTAAGCGGTTAAATGGGGTCAGCCCGGCAGAGTACCGCAGGAAGTCCTAAAAATAAGACACCAAATCGGGAACATCTATTTTTAGAACAACAAAGCTAAAAATATTCCCGATTTTTTTGATCTTTTTCCATGTTATCCTTTATTCAGATAAAAAAAGAACACGGATAAAGGAGAAGTGCTATGTTTAACAAAGAAAAAGTAAAATTAGGAATTGCCCCGATCGCATGGACAAACGATGACCTTCCGGATTTGGGAAAAGAAAATACGTTTGAGCAGTGTGTCAGTGAGATGGCTTTGGCGGGATTTACCGGCTCAGAGGTGGGAAACAAATATCCGAAAGACCCTGAAGTGCTGAAAAAAGCTTTAGAGCTGCGTGGAATTGAAATCTGCAACCAGTGGTTTTCGTCTTTCCTGATTACGAAACCGTTTGAAGAAGTGGAGAAAGATTTCCGCGCACAGCTTTCCTTCTTAAAAGCTATGGGAGCAAAGGTCATCGGAGCATCCGAACAGAGCCACAGTGTACAGGGAATGACTGACACGCCGATCTTCGGACATAAATATGTGATGAATGATGAAGAATGGGAGATATTCTGCACGGGTATGAATAAACTCGGGGAGATCGCAAAAGAAGAATACGGCATCAGCCTTACCTTCCACCATCATATGGGAACCGTGGTGCAGGACCCGGATGAGGTTGAGCGGATGATGGCAAATACAGATCCTGAATATGTCAGCCTGTTATTTGACACCGGACATTTTACATACTGCGGCGCCGATCCTCTGGAGATGGTGAAAACATATGTGGACCGCATCAAGCACGTGCACTTAAAAGATATCCGTCCGGAAATCGTAGAAAAAGTAAAGGCAGAGAACCTGAGCTTCTTAGACGGTGTGCGCATGGGAGCATTTACTGTGCCGGGAGACGGATGCATCGACTTTGATCCGATCTTCAAGGTGCTGGAAGACGCAGGATATGAGGGATACATGCTTGTGGAAGCGGAACAGGACCCGGCAAAGGCGAATCCGCTGGAATATGCGCTAAAAGCAAGGAAATTTATTGCAGAGAAAACCGGATTATAAAAATAAAATAATTTATAAAATACTGCTGGATGGCATCCGGCAGTATTTTTTTGCCCACAATGTCCGGGAGAGCTGTGGTATGGTTTCTAATATAGAACATATTGTTGAAGGAGGGGTTATATACTGTGAAAGAAAGTAGAGGACAGCCAATAAAAGGCGCACTTTAATAAGCTGTCTAATGGCAGCGCAAAAAAGATTATTGTTTTAAAAAGCTAAGAAGCTAATTGCGATTCGGAAATTTTCCCTTCGCGTATAAGAAGTTTCATAGCCTGCTTGATTGCCTTTTCCTTTTGTTTTTCTTTCATAGGTTCTGGCATATCAATTTTAAATAAATCGGTCGGATTCCATGCTTCCCCAGTAGATAACATCTGATAGATAGCAGTGAGAATCATCCGGGCGATAGCAATAATGGCACGTTTTTTACCACGACGTTTCATGATGCGTTCATACTTTTGCTTGTAGTAAGGAGATTTATCAGATTTCACGGCTGCATGGGCAACTTGTACCAATGCAGGTTTGAGGTAGACACCGGCACGTGTTATCCTGACAGATTTCTTCTTACCAGCAGATTCATTGTTGCCGGGAGTGAGTCCCGCCCAACAGCATAAACGTTTGGAATTCGAAAACGGAGTCATATCGGTACCAATTTCAGAGATAACAGTGATTGCACTGTTACGATCAACACCTGGAATGGTACACAGTAACTGGACAGCATTTTCATATGGAGCAATCAAAGAATCAAGCATCGTGTCTATATCATTTATCGTAGATGTGATATAATCCAGATGTGCGCGGATGAGGCGCATACGATATTTTTGGGAATCAGTCATCTGATAGCCTTCGATGGATTCAATGACACTGTCAGACTTCTTCTTTAGGGAACGAAGCAGTCTGGAAGCTATTTCTTCGTGGTTGATGGAATTGTCAGGTTGTTCAATTAGGTAATCAATAACAGATGTAGCTGATTTCCCGAAGATATCGGAAACTACTGAATCTAATGCGACATTACAGACAGTGAGCGCATTCTGATATCTGTTCTTTTCACTGGTACGGCAGGAAGTCAGTTTGTAACGGTATCTTGTAAATTCACGCAGAATACGAATCGGCTTACAAGGGATATAACTTCCCGGAACCAGACCTAATCGAAACAAATCCCCAATCCATTTGGAATCTTTCGTATCATCTTTATTGCCTTTGACAGCTTTTACCCATTTAGGGTTAGCGATGGTGACGTTTATTTCGTCTTCTAAAAGGTTAAAGACGGGAATCCAGTATTTTCCAGTAGATTCCATACAGACATCGCGACATTGGTTTTTAACAAGCCATTCTTTGAATTGCAGAATAGAATTGTTAAAGGTGGAGAAACGCTTCTTTTGATACGAAGGTTCCACACCGGAAGTGGTTTTAATGATTGTGGCAACGAGAAAAGATTTGTGAACATCGACACCACAACAGGTTTGATAAACAACTTTCATAATCAAGAACTCCTTTCAAAATAAGATAAAGAAGCCATTGACTGTTCCACCACACATTTAACAGAGAAGTTAAAACAATTCTTACTGTACGGTCTTATAGAGCCCCTTATTTGTGCTTGAAAGATGGAACTTACACTGATTATTATGCTGTCTAAAACGAAGAAAGTCTTTACGACTTACCTCACCGTGCTTTGTAGTATAGCTTCTTTAAAAACTATTTTATCAGCAATGTGGAAAAGTGAAAGACTTTCATTACTATTTGTGCCGCCGACTTGGCGGCGGAATGGAGATTATTATGAAACTTTGGGAAAATACAGTACTTACTGAAAAGGGTATAGCGCTGCAGAATAAAATGTTTGACGGGCAAACGTTAAAAATTACAGGGGCAAAGGCCGGAGCAGGAGAGGTGCCTCCTGTGAATCTGAGGCAGCAGACACAGATCACCGACGAACGGCAGGAAATTACACTGCAGCCGGTGCGGACAGAGGACGGTAAGGCCGTGATTTCTGTACTGCTGGAAAATACGGAGGTGAAGGAAAGCTATGAACTGCATCAAATAGGATTCTATGCAGAAGACCCTGATGAAGGGGAAATCTTATACTGCATTGCGCAGACTACTGAGGGAAAGAAAATTCCATCAGCGGCAGAAAGTCCGGGATTTTCTATCACATGGAATTTTTGTTTTCAGAATTCAGATACGGCACCTTTTGAGGTCGTTTTGGACTCGGCGGGACTGGTCGGGGTTGAGCAGTATGAGCTTCATTCAAAAGCAATCGAACAGATTGGAAAGACAGTTGAGGATCTTGGAAGTCTGACATCAAAAGATATAGCAGGATTGACAGCGGCAATCAATGAGACAAAGAATGAAATCAGCCGATTACGTGAGGAGCTAAATACAAAAGCGGCTCAGTCAGGTCTGAATAATACAAATATAAAAATGAAAGATCTTGTGAGAAGTCAGATCTTACAAAGATCCGATATCAGTATACCGGCGGGAGGAACACCTGAGTATCAATTCGCATACGATCTGCCGTCGGGATATAAGGTCTTAGGTCTTGGAGGCTTTGCATGCACTACCAGTAATCTGTCCGTATTCAATGCATACGTGGACGAAGCAAACAGGCGGGTGAGATGCTACATTAGAAATTATACTGTTTCTACTAATTACAATAATCAGACAGTTAAATTCTATATCTATTATATAAGAAATATATAGGATTATAGAAATAAAAGACCCCGCATGCCTGCGAGGTCTTTCAATGAAAAGAGAGGATTAAAATATATATGAAAAACTATGTCTTAAGTATATCAGCTTTATGTGCGAATACAATGTATAGAAACTAAACAATTCTAAACATCCTATAAACAAATATTAAGGAAAACTTGTGATTCTTATGAAAGGAACGGGTGATTACTGATATATTCTTCCATGATGTAAGCAGCACAGCCGACAATCTGTTCACATGGGCGCTTCCTGTAATAGTCTTTTGTGCGCTCTTCCGGGACGTAAGATTCCTTTTTCTGATCAAGCCCCAGCAGCTCGCGGCATACGATGGAACCGTTTAATTCTTCAAATGAGCGGGCGAGTTCCTGAATCCGCTTGTAGTGCTCTGTCTTTGAGGAACGGTCTATCGGTGAGTCGTATCCATACAAAACTCCCGCAGTGAGAAACATACCGCTTACAGAGCCGCACACTTCCCGGAGTCTTCCCATGCCTCCGCCAAAAGAAGAACTGAGCTTGAGGGCAGTGCTCCGGTCTATGCCGTACAGGTCTTTGAAAGCCAGAAAAACTGACTGAGAGCAGTTGTATCCTTCTTTAAATAAATTCATCGCTTTTTGGGCATATTGACTGGAAGTGAGATCAATGTTCATAAGGGCTCCTTTTCTTTTGTGCCGGTTCATTCAGTTTTCATTTTACAAAATAAAAAAACACCATCCCCAGCCCCAAGTAAGCCAAAAATAGTGTTTTAATACGCGATGAGGGGCTCGAACCCTCGACACCCTGATTAAGAGTCAGGTGCTCTACCAACTGAGCTAATCACGCTTATTTCATGATGCGCTACTTTTTCAACGCAAGAATTATTATATATGATGTTTTCCATAATTGCAAGTAAAAAATGAAAATTTTTTTGTATCTTTTTGTCGATGTCAATAATAAATGTATTTGTCATGCAAAAGTCATTGAAAAGACCGGGTGCAAAAGACGCCGGACCCTATACTTTTCTGTGTCTTTGTGCTAGAATAAAGCCAAAATTTGTTTGTGGCCTGAGGATAACAGAAGGAGTGTAAGAATTGAAAAACAATAAATTTGAATCCAATAAAAAATATTTTACCATATCGATCTATTCGATTGTTGTAATCCTTATCGGGTGTATTATATTCCGCCTGGTCAATAACTGGGCGTCTACGGTCGGGATTCTTACAGATCTATGGAATACGATCTTCCCGTTTTTTATTGGCTTTCTGATCGCATATGTGATGAATCCTGTCGTTACCTTTTTTAACGAAAAAGTCTTTTCCTCATTATTCGGTGAAAAACGAAAAAGATTATGCCGTGCAGGTGCGATCCTCACTACTTATATTATATTAGTCGGAGCACTTACGATCTGTCTGATCTTCATCGTGCCTCAGCTCTATGACAGCATCAAAGAACTGTCCAGCCAGATCCCGGTGATCTCAGACCAGATCATGGGACTGCTGGATCACTACAAGGAAAGCGGTTCCGGAGTATTCCCTGCCGAGCTGATGGACACACTGGAGACCAAGAGCCTGCCGAAGCTGGTACAGCTTTCCAATCAGATGCTCACAGAAGCCATTCCGATGCTATATAATTTTTCGGTTTCATTTGTAAAATGGCTGTTTAACCTGTTCATTGCTTTCGTAGTGTCCATCTATATGACGGCCGATAAGCAGTTATTGAAAAGTGCCTGCCGAAGGCTTATTTTTGCAGTTTTTCCTTATAACGCAGCGGTTCCGGTCATTCACGGACTGAAGGAGTGCCATAATATCTTCTCCGGATATATCATCGGAAAGTCGCTGGATTCCCTCATTATCGGATTCCTCTGTTTTTTGCTTATGAGCCTTCTAAACCTGCCGTATACCGTGCTGATCAGCGTTATCGTCGGGGTAACCAATATGATTCCTTATTTCGGACCTTTTATCGGAGCAGTGCCGGGTGCATTTATCCTTTTTATTGTAAGCCCATATAAAACACTGATTTTCCTTGGAATGATCCTGGTGCTGCAGCAGTTCGACGGGCTGGTGCTGGGACCGAAGATCCTCGGCAATTCTACGGGAGTCAGGCCGATCCTGATCCTGTTCTCTATTACAGTAGGAGGAGCTTATTTCGGACCTTTGGGTATGTTTTTAGGTGTACCGTTTTTTGCAGTGGTCCAGTATCTGGTCAACAACTGGGTCAATTACAGATTGTATAAAAAGAATCTGGATATCGAGTAGTCCAGCGGTGATATGTCAAGTATAAATTGAAACTTTTTTGCAGACTTTTTCATATCATATGCTGAAAAAAGGGTAACTTTAACAAGCCCTGCGATATCTGCTTTTGGAAGCAGGGCATTCATCAGCAGGAATAGAATTCTATTCCGCTGCTCGATATAGACGATTGTCTTTCAGCAGTCGAAAGACCAACCGCACAAATTTACGGGCAGTTAATGCGAGTGCACGTTTGTGTTGATGCCTGTTCACTTCCTTGTACTTGGAGTGATAGAAGCTGCTGTACTCCGTGTCGCATCTCACGAGAGACAAAGCACCTTCACACAGGTAATACTTTAAAAAGCGGTTGCCGGAGCGGATGAGTTTTGTATTCTCCGCCTCGAAGTCACCGGATTGATTCTGAGTCCAGGCAAGTCCTGCATATTTGCCAAGCTGCGCTTGACCTGGGAAACGGTTGATATCTCCGATTTCAGCCATGATGCCGGCTGAGATGACCGGCCCAATGCCGGGGATGGATATCAATACATTTGGCAGGAGTTCCATTTGTGCTTCGATAGCTTTATTGAACTCTTTGATCTGAGCATCCAGCGCCTTTATCGAGGTTATGGATATAGAAAGCACCTGATTTATGGAGTCATTCACCGTCTTGGGTAAACGGTAGGAACTCCTGGCAGCTTTCTGGATGGCTTTGGCTACGGCATCGGGATTGGGAAAGCGGTTCTTTCCTTTTTCCATAATGAAGTCCGTAAGTTCTTGTAAGTCCATCGCCGCCAATGCTTCTGCGGATTCAAACTCTTCGTAGACAGCTAAGGCAGTAGTGCTGAAGGTATCGGAAAATACCTTCTCCTGCGTCATAGTAGAATACTTCTTGAACAGGACATTGATGAATCGCTGTTTTTCTTTTACGAGGTTCTGTACGGCGAAGAAACGAGCCCTTGTAAGGTTCTGAAGGGCTTTATAGCGGTAATCTCCCAGATAGACCTCTTTGTTGATTCTACCAAAGCGCAGGCAGTCAGCAATGACAAAGGAGTCCATATAATCATTCTTTGGCAGGTCGTTATAGGCTTCCTTGAAGTTCTTTACCTGCTTGGGATTGAGGACATGGATCTTCCTGTTAAACGGAGCCAGAGAGGCATCTTCCCTCAGGAAATATACGAGATTGTCTCCATAGACAGATGTAGCTTCAAGACCTATGACGACTGTATCGAGGGAACGGGAAGTGACTGCGGAAAGAATCCGTTTTACCATCTGGGATGAGCCATCCTGAGAGTTTGCAACAGAGAAACAGCTATGTTTCGCACCATCAGGGAGCATTAGATAAATGACATTGGATTTGCTGCTGACATCAATACCGACGTAAAGTGGGTTCATGATATCACCTTCTTTCTATGTTGTATTTGAGTGTTCAATCGGCTTGGTAAAACCCATGATCACGGAGCATCAACACCCTCGCATATAAGAATCCGGTCTGAGATGGGCTGATGCGAACCACACTGCTAAATGGCAGTCCATGTACTCAGACAAACAGCCAGCTGGTTTGAAGCTAACTTCCATGTCAGGGGAACAGACTATCTTTGAAGCAACCATTTTTGGTTCAACAGGAGGTAACAGAACTATTACCTGATTGACACTAGGGAACAATTATACCATGGGCTTTACTAAGCCTATTGAACAATTTTTATTCAGTTATCAAGGTACATTTAATGTATCTAAAAGATATTATACGAGGAGGCATATATATGAAATCCATTGCTGCCATGGCTCAGTGCAGAGCTTCACAAGAACCGGAAAAAAATCTCTGTAAGGCAGAACACTTCTGCCGGGAAGCCAGGGAAAAGAGAGCCTGTTTTATCATATTCCCGGAGTATTTTATGACCTACTATCCTATGGAGAGAAGTGCCTACTATGAAAAAGCCCAGCCTCTCGACGGGCCCTTTGTACAGGGAATGAAAAGACTGGCCGCAGCACATGGGCAGTGGATTTTATTTGGAATGAACGAAAAGCCCGGCAGGAATTCAGAAGGGAAATGTTTTAATACGGTGGTCCTTTTAGATGACAGGGGAACTCTCCGCTCTGTTTACAGAAAGACTCATCTTTTTGATGCATTTTCATGGAAAGAATCGGACAGTACGCTGCCCGGAGAAGCTCTGCATGAGCCGGAGGATACACCGCTTGGAAAGGCAGGCCTGGGAACCTGCTATGATCTCAGATTTCCGGAACCGGCCAGGGTACAGGCACTGAAGGGTGCCGAGGTTCTGATCTATCCTTCAGCCTGGGCAGACGGGCCGGATAAATTTATGCAGTGGGAGACGCTGCTTCGAGCCAGGGCCATTGAGAATACGGTGTTTACTATTGGCTGCTGCCATTACAGTGAAGAACACTATATGGGCAGAAGTCTCGCCTTCGATCCCTCCGGCAGAAAGCTTGCAGAAGGAGGAGCAGGAGAGGAACTGGTTGTCCTGTCGGTAGACACTGACCGGAGAGATGCCATTATACATCAGGTTCCGGTATTGAAAAAACGCCGGACAGATCTTTATGACATAAGGACAGGAAAATGAAATTCAATTTGGAAAAAATACTAAATAATTCAGCGGCAAACGGAAATACTCTTCTGCATTTTGAATGCCGGAGTGATATCTGTGAACTTTTGCTGGAAACATTGGTCAGTCTCTTTAAAGATGTTGGGGCTGTCCTCCAGAATGAAGGATACTATGACTATATGACCGTGAATTCCTATCTGAAATTATTTGCGGAATTATCCGGTTCTGATGTCACAATGGATTCTGCAGTCCACATCATGCAGCTTGATAAATTTCTGCACTGTAAGATAAAATTTCTGACACCTTCCCAAAAGTACCGTGTTTCAGCGGCGAGGGAAATCATCATGGACCGGGAAATCATATTCCTGCAGGAACCCGTCCTTGGGACAGACAGAGCTTCTGTGCAGCCAATGATACAGTGGATCGAGTCGAGCGGTGATCAGGGGAAAAAGGTCATTACCACCTCTCAGTCTTTAAAACATGTGTATATGCTTCCGGGGAGACATTTCTTTATGGATGAGGAGTATGCGGAAGAACTGCCTGAAAATATTTTTTCTAAACAAGAACAAAGCGGGCCCGAGATGGCGGAAAAGATTCCGGCCAAAATAGGTGATAAAATTCTGCTTTTTGATCCGGACGAGATCGATTATATTGAAAGCATGCAGGGAAAAAATTATCTGCATGTCAGAAGGGCCAGATTCCAGTGTTCTATGACTATGGATGAACTCTGCAGCAAATTGAAAAAATTCGGTTTTTTCAGGAGCCACCGTTCTTACATCGTCAACATGCAAAAAGTTTCGGAAGTCATGAAATGGACCAAGAATTCTTATTCCCTCAGGATGAAAGGAGGGGAAGAGGAAAATATCCCTCTCAGCAAAGGAAGAGTTGAAGAATTGAAGGAGTATTATGGATTTTAGGGGCTCTTTTCATGGCCCTATATCTCCGTTCGTCCTTTTTTACTTGTCAAAACCAGGCGAATCCAATAAAATGTAAGTATTACGAGGAGGTATTTACATGAATCAAGACTGCATAACAATGGAACATGTGGGCATTTCATTTCAGAAGAAAATGGCATTGGACGATGTGAATATCCGGGTATCGGAGGGAGAAATCTTTGGATTTTTAGGGCCCAGCGGAGCCGGAAAGACAACGACGATCAAATTATTGAGCGCGCAGCTTCGGCAGGACTGCGGTCAAATTTCTGTCATGGGAATGGAACCGTTTGAAGATGTCAGCAAGCTGTATCAGAACATTGGAATTTTATCCGACAACAGCGGCTTGTATGAAAAAATGTCGGTGGAGGAAAACCTTAAAATATTTTCTGAGATTTACAGGCTTCCGAAAACAAGGATTCCGGAGGTGCTTGAGCAGCTTCATTTAACAGAAGACGGAAAGAAAAAGGCTGAGAAACTTTCCAGGGGAATGAAACAGAGGCTTTTGTTTGCCAGGGCGATCTTACATAAACCTAAGCTTCTGTTTTTGGATGAACCCACGGCCAATCTTGATCCATCTACAAGTGAGGATGTTCACGATATTATCAAACAGCTGAACAGGGACGGAACTACCGTTTTTCTTACGACTCATGATATGGAGGAAGCAGATGAACTCTGCAGCAGAGTGGCATTCTTAAACGAAGGGGTCATCAAAGAGGTCGGGGTACCGGAAGAACTGAAGATCAAATATGCAAAAGACAGGGTGAAGATCCTTTACACAGACGGAACTGTAAAAGAAATTCCGAAGGACAAAACGGCCATAGCAGAGGAACTTTTAAGTGCAGACAAAGAGGTTGTGACGATCCATTCAGTGGAACCCGACTTGAAAACGATATTCTTGGACTTGACGGGGAGGGAATTAGCATGAAATTAAGAGCGAGAATAATAAAAGCACTGATGAAAAAGGATTTCAGAATGCTTGCGGGCAATAAAAATACTTTTTTTATTTTACTGCTTCCAATTTTATTCTGTGTCCTTTACACAAAGGTACTGCCGATTGGAAAAGAGACAGGGATGTTATACCCTCTGCTTCTCTGTGAAGTGCTGAATCTGATCTGCGCGCCGATCTCACTGCTGAGCATGATGGTGGCGGAGGAAAAAGAGAAAAATACCCTGCGGACTTTGATCATGTCCGATGTCAGGGCTATGGAGTTTCTGGCCAGCAAGATGTTTGTTGTACTCTTATTAATGGAAGTAATCTCTGTGACAAATTATCTGCTGGTGGGACTTGACATGAAGTTTTTTGCGGGCTATATGCTCATCTCCACTTTGGCTTCGATCGGTATCCTGTTTTTAGGTGCAACTGTGGGGATTTTGTCTGAAAATCAGATGTCAACAGGAACGATTTCCACACCGCTGATGCTTCTGCTGATGCTGCCGCCGATATTTGCCGGGATGAACAGGGTACTGGAAAAGATAGCATTTTGTCTTCCAACAAATGCCTTTATGGAGATCATGAACGGAGAATACCGAAACAAAGCCGCCTTTCTCTCCGGAGCCAACATGAAACACTATGCGGTCTGCCTTGTATGGATTGTCATCGGCATTGCAGTGTTTAATATTGTCTACAAGAAAAGAGGGGTAGACAGCCAATAGTTTATAATATGTTTAGAATTGTTTATTTTCTATATATTGTTTTTAAAGGGAAAGTTGCTATAATGAAATATAGTTTTTCATATATACTTAATCCTCTCTTTTTTAAAATGCTCTGCCGGTAACAGAGCACATATTGTAAGCAGGTTGGTGCCGGAAGATATTCCGGCACCATTTTTATGAGTTTTTTACCACTATTCAATGATCTTTATATAGAATTTCCGGTTTCTGGGCCCGTCGAATTCGCAGAAGTAGATGTCCTGCCAGATTCCAAGTACCGGTTTTCCGTCAGCGATGATGACCGTCTGTGACGGGCCGACGGTCGATGTTTTCAGGTGGGCATTGGAGTTTCCTTCTGCGTGGCGGTAATTTTTGTCATGCAGAGGATATACCTTGTCAAACCCGAAGAGCATATCGTGGACCACATCCGGGTCCGCATTTTCATTGATTGTAATCCCTGCCGTTGTGTGAGGAGAATGGATGACGGCGATGCCGTCTTTGATCCCCGAAATTCTCAGGTCCTCTTCCAGGAAGGAAGTGATTTTTATCATATCCTCCCGTCCGGTGTGATTTAAATGGTGTTCAAAAAAAGTCTGTTTCATCTCACTGCTCCTTTCTCTTGCTCTCAGTATACCGCATCAGGAAAGGTGTGCCAACTTCTGTCAGGCCTCATTGTTATGTCCTGTGAAATTATATTGTATTTTTTGGAATTTACTGCCGTATATTCTTGTTCTATGACAATATTTGTGATATTATGAATAAGGTTTAACGATAATATTACAAAAATCTTACGATAGAATGAGCTGCCGGAGGAGAAGAGAGTTGAGGAGCTATAAAAAATATATTACAGTGTGGGCCATGGCATTGACTATGGCAGCAGCATCTGTGCCGGTTTCAGCGGCGCCGGCAGAGAGCGGCAGCACTGAAGATATTCAGAAAAACATAGGACAGAAAGAATCATATCAGGTCAGGTTTGACGGAGCAGGCGGCACGGTGAGGGAGGCCGTGCGCCAGATCGAAGCAGGAGAACTTATTTCCGAGCCGGAGACGCCTGTCAGGAACGGATATGTATTTAAGGGCTGGAGTGATCAGAGCGGAGGACAGACCGGATACTGGAATTTCAGTGCCGATGAGATGCCTCGGAGAGATCTGATCCTCACGGCTGTGTGGGAAAAAGAATATACGCTTGACCGTCCCCATGTGACTGTGGCGGTCTCTGCACAGGCGAAGGTGGGAGTAAGAGAATCTTCGTCGCCCAGGGCTGTGTGGAAGTCAGGGGATGAACGCATCGCCACTGTGGACAGCAGCGGAAACGTAAGAGGAAAAGCGGCGGGAAGGACTTATGTACAGGCCATAGTGGGCAGCCAGGTTGTGACAGCAGGCGTACAGGTCACAAATCCATATCTGTCAAAGAGCAGTGGGACTGTGGCAAAGAACCGGACTGCGAAAATACCGATCAGGGGACTGAGTTCTACCAGCCGATCATCTGTCTCAGTAAGCGGCAGCAGGGCGAAAGCTTATATTCAGGATAATCAGCTGGTCATATACCCGAAAAAGAAAGGCATTACCTGGTTTTATGTCAAGATAGACGGAAAACAGAAGACCTATAAGGCGGAGGTCACTTCCTATAAGGCGGTCAAAGCTATCGCGAAGGCTAAAAAAGCAAAGGGATGCCGATACAGCCAGCCAAAGAGAATGAGGAAGGGCTATTATGACTGCAGTTCTCTGATCTGGCGCTGCTACAAGCCGTACGGCATACATTTCGGAAGCCGTTCTTATGCTCCGGTGGCAGCGAGTGAAGCCAAGTACATGAAGCGTCATAAAAAAGTCGTATCTTATAAGAGGGTGAAGGCCCAAAAGCTTCTCCCGGGAGATGTGATCTTTTATTCCTACACAAGAAACGGGCGGTACCGGAACATTTCCCACGTGGCATTGTACATAGGAAACGGCAGGATCATCCACGCGGCCAACCGCAGAGTAGGCGTTGTGGAGGCAAAATATAAATACACCAAATGCATTAAAATGATTGCTCGTCCGGCTAAATAAATTTTAAGAAAAGAATCGGCTTTCTTTAAGGAAGACCGGTTCTTTTTGTGTTATACTGATAAAAATAAGGTTTAGGTGAGGGAAGCTGCATGAAAAAAGTAATTTCTAATCTTCTTCTGGCTGTGTGCATCGTGGTCTTTTTATTCAGCGGATGGAAACTCGCGGGGTATTATCTGGAATATAAAAAGGCAGATGACGAATATGATAAGATAGCACAGGAAGTGGTCAAAACAAAAGGAAAAGAACGAGTCATTGATTTTGAGAAACTCAGGAAGATCAATCCGGATACCATCGGCTGGGTCTATGCCAGGGGAACCAATATCGATTACCCGGTCGTCCTTGGGAAGGATAACGATTATTATCTGCACACAACATTTGAGGGGACAAAGAACAGTTCCGGAGCAGTTTTCATGGACTGCCACGGGGATAAGGATTTCGGTGCGGAGCACAATATCATATACGGGCATCATATGAGGAACGGATCGATGTTTGCAGACCTTATGAAGTTTCGCGAGCAGAGTTTTATCAAGAAACAGGATACGATCACCCTTTATACTCCGAATGGGAAAAGGGACCTGAAGGTCGTTGCCTCTTATGCAAGAAAGGCCGACAAGCTGATCCCGATCACTTTTGGGGACAGGAAGGACATGAAGAAGTATCTGGAGGAGATTTTGTCCATGAGTGATATCCAGTCCAGGATACCGAAGAAGACTGTGATGAAAACAAAGAAGCTGTATACGTTTGTCACGTGCAGTTATGAACAGGAAGATAACCGTACATTTGTACATGCGATTGAGAGCAAAGATTAACGAGGACTTATATGTTCAAATTTACAAAGAAAAATAAAAGGGAACTTGCAGTTATCTGCACGTTTCTTTTTATTGTCACTTTTATTTTTATATGGATCATCCAAAATATCGGACTGCCGATCGAGACAAAAGTCGAAAACGGCCATATCAAGGTGATCGATGTTTCAAAATACAACCATAAAGTTAACTGGAAGAAAGTAAAGGACAGCCAGATCAACCACGCTGTTTTAAAGATCGGCTCCGGTGCGAAAAAAAAGAAAAAGGGCACAGAAGATCCGATGTTTATTGCAAACTACCGGAACGCAAAGATCTCATCCATTCACTGCGGAGTTTATTATTACTCTTATGCCGGGGACGTGAAAGCGGCGGTGAAAGAGGCAAAACACTGTATTTCCCTGTTGAAGAAGCATGATATTGACCCGGAAGATCTGAAGCTTCCCGTGGTATTTGACATAGAGGAAGAAGAAGTCATGAAAACCGGGAAAAAGAATGTGACGGCGCTGACAAGGGCTTTCTGCGAAGAGATCAAACGGGCGGGCTATGAGCCCATGGTCTATTCCAACGCTTACTTTTTAAAACACTATTTTGACTATGACGGTATTAAAGAATATAAAATGTGGGTGGCTCATTATACAAAAGAGGATGAGCCGGATATCCCATATCAATACCACATGTGGCAGTTTACGGATCAGGCTTCTGTTCCCGGGGCAAATACGGGAAGCGGCCACTGCGATCTGAATTACTATTTAACAGATAAGGAAGGAAACCTGTTATGAGAGAAATCAAAAAAGCAGCATTGATAGGCCTTGGGGCCATCGGCGGATTCGCGGCACCCGGGCTTTGCAAAGCGCTCGGCAGCGAGAATTTCTGCGTCATCGCAGGAGGAGAGCGCAGAATGCGTCTGGAAAGGGACGGCGTCATCATCAACGGAAAACAATGGAAATTCCAGACGGCTGAGCCCTCATGGGAGAGCAGACCGGCGGATCTTATTATTTTGAGTGTGAAGTATACGGCGCTTGACCAGGCCATCGAAGATATCCGGAACCAGGTAGGGGAACACACTGTCATCATGTCACTACTGAACGGAGTGGAGAGTGAAGAGCGGATCAAAGCGGCCTACCCCGACAATGAGGTGCTGTATTCCGTAATACGTGTACCGGCCCTTCACCATGGAAATGAAATCTCTTTTCCGGTGGGGGCCGGCAAGATTTCTTTCGGCCAGGCGTATAACGATACATTGTCGGAAACCGTGTGTTCCGTGAGGGATGTATTTGAAAAGGGCAAAATTCCATATGAAGTGCCAAAAGATATGCTGAGAAATATGTGGCATAAGTTTATGACAAATGTAAGCGAGAATCAGAGCGCTGCTATCCTTCGTGTCCCTTACGGCATCTGGACCATCAGTGAAGATGCCAATGAGCTGAGGGAGCAGGCGGCCAGGGAAGTCATCGCTATTGCCGGGAAGAAAGGTATCCATCTGACAGAGGAAGATCTTTTGGAACACAGGACCTATTTTGAGAGCGCCCCATTCTATGGGAAACCTTCGACTCTTCAGGATATCGAGGCCGGAAGGAAGACGGAGGTGGAGATGTTTGCGGGAGCGGTCATAAGAATGGGAAAGGAGCTGGGTATCCCAACTCCTTATAATCAAATGTTTTATCACTGTATCAAAACCCTGGAAACCTGGAATGACCACCAGCCGGATCACAAACAGGATGACGCATAGGATACAAATTCCAGCAATACTGCATAGCCGAAACTGATGATCAAAGCCGCATAGTATGAGATACCGGCGGCTTTTTCATTTGGCCAGCTTTGACGGATATCCTTGTCAAGCCATGTCTTCAGATAACCGGAACGGCCGCACAGGCGTGAAATGGCAATGAGGATCAGAACACTCAGCGCCAGAAAGGCAATACTTACAGGAACCAGGACTGCGATGGCCTGAAGCCTCTGGGCCGTGGATACGGTCTGGGTCATGAGAGAAGAATTGCCGATCAGCCCATAGATGATGCTGGTTATGACGCTGACGCCGTTAAATGTGGCATGGAGCAGCATACAGGAATAAATACTGTCGGAAGCCTCTAAAAGCAGACCTAAGACCAGTCCCAGGACAAAGGCATAACTGAACTGGTTGAAATTCATGTGTGCGATGCCGAAAAATAATGCGGTCAGCAGGATTCCTTTGATAGGGCGTGCTTTTCTGAGACCGGAATAAATAACGCCCCGGAACAGCACTTCCTCTACGATCCCCGGAAGAATAGACAGTGCCAGGACGGAAAGCCAGGGATTCTGCGAGGCCGTGGATACACTGGAGGTAATAAAGTCCCGGAAAATCAGCTGGCTTACATTATTGATCAGGCTGATAAAAGGCAGGACTGTAAATGCTAAAAGGATAGAAAGCAATGCAGCGGCCGGTCTCAGAGGTTTCAGATGAAGTCTCGCTTTCACATCTTCTTTGCCAATCTTCAGATAACCGATGCCAAGGCCAAGAAGTACCAGATAAAATACAATCATAAACAAATATCGGTCCTGTACTGCAAACTGCAGCAGAGGGGAAACAAAAAAGTAGACAAACAAATACATCAGACAGAAACAGCCCGGTGTCTTAAAATATTTCATATAATATCCAGCTCCTTGTAAGTTTATTTTGCCCGGATGGTTCCGCCGGTGATCTCGATCTTATTCTGTTTCAGTAATCGGCCGACGGCTCGCTTAAAGGCATTTTTGCTGAGTCCCAGTTCTTTGTCAATCATGGCAGGGCTCGCCTTGTCGGTGAATGGGAGTACCCCGTCATAGCTTTTGATCGTTTCCATGACCAGCTCGCTGTCTGCATCTATCTGAAGATATGCTTTATCTCTCGGTGAGAGATCCAGTTTGCCGTCCTCCCGGACGCGGAGTACCCGGACATTTACAGAGTCTCCCACAGACAGTCTGGTGTGGACTTCGTTGAGCGGGATCAGGCCGAAATACTGGTCGTCTACGGCTACAAACGTACCGATCTCAGGGTTAATGCTGTATACGGTGCCTGTGACCCAGTCATCCTTCTCATAGTCATGTTCACTGCTCAGTGCCTGATAAATCTTCATGGAAGCACAGAGACGCCGGCTCTTGTCAATATAAAGCCTGACCAGATAGGAATGATCCGTTTTGATCTTGGATGTCTGTTCTTTGAATGGGAGGAACAGGTCTTTTTCCAGTCCCCAGTCCAGGAATGCACCGATATCTGTGATCTCCTTAACCTTGAGGACGGCCAGATGTCCCATCGTAATGAGAGGATGGGAAGTCGTAGCGATCGGACGGTCTTTTGAATCCTTGTAGACGAAGACGGAAATGCGGTCTCCGACCCGGGCTCCCTCCGGAACCTGTTTTTTTGGCAGAAGGATACTCTGTTCCGTCACACCTTCCTCGTCATTTAAATATGCGCCGAAATCGGCAAATTTTACAATATAAAGTTCTTGGTTTTCTCCTAATTTAATCATAGTTCTTCCTTTCTTTGTTTCATTATTATAGCATAAATCGCTTTTCATTTGCAGAAAATGTGATACCATAAAAAGAAAACGGAGGGAGTCTTAAAATGCAGGAAAAAGAATACTATACAATAGAAGATTTTATCCAGGTAGTAAAAGAACTGCGGGGAGAAAACGGATGCCCGTGGGACAGGAAGCAGACACATGAATCCCTGATCCCCTGTCTCGTGGAGGAGAGCGGGGAAGTGGTGGAGGCCATTGAACATAATGATATGCAGAATCTGGAAGAGGAGCTTGGAGACGTTCTCCTTCAGGTGGTGATGCATGCAAGGATCGCCGAGGAACGGGGAGATTTCAGTTTTTCGGATGTGGTGAACGGAGTGTGCAGGAAAATGATTCGGAGGCATCCTCATGTGTTCGGAGATGAGACATTTTCCACTCGGGAGGAACAATTATCCAGCTGGAGGAAGATTAAGGAATTAGAAAAGATAGAAAAGAAGCGCAAAGCCCGTGAATTGGCTGAAAATAAGGAATAAAGCGCATTTTGGCTTGACATGCAGGCACCTTAATTATACAATGAACTCATGTAATCGAAGAGCAGAAAATGCTTATGACGAAATTAGGAGGAATATAATCAATGAACAAAACAGAATTAGTTGCGGCTATCGCAAGCAAGACTGAATTATCTAAAAAAGATGCAGAAAAAGCTTTAAAAGCTTTCACAGATGTCATTGCAGAAGAATTAAAGAAGGGTGAGAAAATTCAGTTAGTTGGTTTCGGAACTTTTGAAGTTTCTGAGAGAGCTGCAAGAGAAGGAAGAAATCCAAGAAGCGGTGAAGTGATGAACATTCCTGCATCCAAAGCTCCAAAGTTCAAAGCCGGAAAAGCTCTGAAAGATATCGTAAACGAAAAATAATCACAGAACGACAAATCAAGCTGCCCTTCAATTTTTATAAGGGCGGCTTCTTTTATATTATATTACAGGGAAGTTCTGCAGATTTCTGTTTTGTTTTTTGAGAACCAACATCAAAGGAGTAATATTGAATGAGACTAGACAAATTTCTTAAAGTATCCAGGCTGATCAAGCGTCGGACCGTCGCCAATGAAGCGTGCAGCGCCGGGAGAGTGACCGTCAACGGCAAGACCGCCAAAGCCGGGACAGACGTAAAACCGGGGGACGAGATCCGCATCTCGTTCGGTAATAAAGAGGCGGCCGTGGAAGTCCTCCGGGTGGAAGACACAGTAAAAAAAGACCAGGCGGCAGAATTATACAAATACATTTGATATTTTTCACATGATTTTCGTTCTCCTTTCATATAGTGTATAAACTATGAAAGGAGATTTTTTCATGATAGAAGATAGACAACCTATGAAAACACATAAAGTGGATCTGCTGAACCGTTCTCTGGGTGTCATTACGGGAGTGAGGGATGTAGTGTCCTTCGACCTGAATGAGATCATACTCGATACGGAGCAGGGACTCCTGATGATCAAGGGGTTTAATCTGCATGTGAAAAAGCTTTTGGTAGAAAAAGGCGAGGTGGAGATAGACGGTAAAGTCGACAGTTTCCTATATTCAGATGTGGATGACCATAACGGAGGCAAAAAAGAAGGGCTGCTCGGAAGGCTGTTAAAATAATGCAGGAAGCAGTGTTAGGCCAGCTTTATTTCTTCCTGGGGGCTGTCTGGTTCGGAGCATGCCTGCTGCTTGTCTATGACGGCATCAGGAGTTTCCGCGTCGTATTCCGGCACAAATTATGGGTCGTATCAGTGGAGGATGTGCTCTACTGGATCTTTGTGGGCTTCTTGTGTTTCCGGTTTCTCTGCTGGTATAATTGGGGAGAACTCCGTGGATTTTTCTTTTTAGGTCTGATCATCGGCATGGCAGTCTATTATATGCTCATCAGCCCGAAGGTATTAGAAGGTCTTGTGTTTTTGTTACATAATATTAGAAAGGTCTTTGGGAAAATATTTCGTATTATCCGCCATCCGTTTGCCAAAGCCGGAATAAATATGAGATGGAGATTGAAACAGGAGAGAAAAAACGTTAAAATAGCCTTAATGAGGAAGGGGCACAAAAGAGGTGATACACATGGGGAGAAAGATAAGCAGTTATAAAAAAGGACTCAGGCAGCGAACAAGGGTGATCTTACTTGTCGTCATTATGTTTGTCATTGTGATGTCCATTGCTTACCGAAGGCTGTCGGAAAAGTCGGCGGCCCTTCAGAAAGAGGAGGCCCAGCTGGAACAGCAGATAGAAAAGGCGAAAGAAAAAAAGCAGGAACTGAAGGATAAGAAGGAGTATATTAAGACCAAAGAATTTATAGAAAAAACTGCACGTGTAAAATTCGGATTGTTTTATCCGGATGAGTATGTAGTTAGACCATCAAATTGATGGATTCAAAAAGAAGTCTGACATGGATGTCAGGCTTTCTTTTTTGTCATAAATTCGTTGTTCCTCTTTCCGCTTCAAGCGGAAATTTACGAACTATCATCAAAAATACCATTTACCTATAATGTATAACAAAGAGGAGGAAACTATGGAGAGATACAATAAGAGGCTGATCAAGATCCTTCGCTTCTTTTTGGAAAATGAAAAAAGGATTACCGGGGCAAGCATTGCATTGTCTGTGGGCGTTTCTACAAGGACGGTCAGGAATGACATCAAAGAGTTAAATCAGATGCTTGCGGACAGGGGAGCAGAGATCACGTCAGAGATCGGGCAGGGATATAAGCTTGCTGTGAACGACAGCCGGAAATTTGACGTCCTGAAAAAAGAGATCCGGAAAGAAGAGAGTTCAAAGCCGTTTCAAAATATCATTCCGTCAGATTCGGAAGAACGGGTTTATTATATTATTTCCAGGCTTTTGCTGAACTCTCTGAACAGCGGGGAGAGGATCGACTTCTTTGATCTGGAGGAAGAATTGTTTGTGAGTACTTCCACTCTGAAAAAAGATTTGAGAACTATCGACGGGATACTTAAAAAACATGACCTTCGGATCAGTGATACAAAAAAGGAAGGAATGAGAGTCGTAGGGCAGGAGACGAAGATTCGGTTTTGTATTTCGGAATACATTTTCAACAGCCAAAAGGATACAGGAGATATAGGGAACCAGTTTTACAAGGACATTTTTTCATCCGATGAGGTGGAAAATCTGAGGATCATCCTCATGGAAGCGATCACAGATTTTAACCTGCGGCTTACGGATATCGCTTTCCGTAACCTGCTCGTACATAGCCTGATCATGCTTAAGCGTTTCGAGAAAAAACGGCATGTGAAATACGATGAAGAAGAGATCGAGCTGTTTTCGGGAACAAAGGAGTTCCGCTGTGCCCAGCAGATTATAAATGAGATTTCCAGGAAATTGGGCATCTCCCTGGGAGATGAAGTGTATTATCTGACCCAGCATCTGATCTCCAGCCAGCGTTTTCTGATCGAGAATCTGGATGGGGATTACGAGTATAAGGATGAAATTGAGGACATTTTAAATACCATCCGCTCGGGGACAGGGATCGATCTGTCCGACGACAATCAGCTGATCAACGGGCTGGCCATGCATTTGAGCGCGGCTTTGCAGAGGCTCCGGTTTGACATGAATATAAGAAATGAGTTTCTGGACAGTATCAAAAACCTGTATCCGCTTGCCTTTGAACTGGCAGTCGTAGCCGGGGAGGTGATTGAAAAAAAACATAAGCTCAAGGCAAAAGAGTCGGAAATCGGATTTCTGGCCATGCATTTCGGAGCGGCACTGGAGAGAAAAGGGCTGAATCGGAAACAGGAGCCAAAGAAAGTAGTTCTGGTTTGTATCGCAGGCATTGCCACGGCGCTGCTCCTAAAAGAGAAATTACAGCATAAGTTTGGGCAGTACATAGAGATCGTAAAATCCTGTCCGGTACAGGAAGTGAACGAAGAACTGATTGACAGCGCCGATCTGGTGCTGACCACGGTAGAGCTTCCCGATTTTCAGTCTGAAAAAATAAAAAAGATCAAACTGTTTCTGGATGATGATGACCTGAACCATCTGGCTACGGTGATCACAGACAGTGGAAACCAGATGAAAGTCATTGATTACAGCAGCATCTTCCGGGAAGACCTCTTCTTCACCAATATGGAGTTTAAGGACAAACAGGAAATTCTTGAATTTATGGCCAACGTCATGGTCGAAAAGGGCTATATCAACCAGGAGATCAAGCAATCCATCTTTAAAAGGGAAGAGATGTCAACTACAGAACTGGGAAGTCTGGTGGCCATACCACATGCCCTTTTTAACGATATGGAGGAGGCGGCTGTTTCCGTCATGGTCCTGAAAAAGCCGGTCATCTGGGAAAATGAAAAAGTCCAGGTAGTCCTGATGTTAAATATTCCCCAGAGCAAATACGATGTCTGGGAAGTTGTATTTAAAAACCTATATCAGTTTTTGATCGGAAATTCCGGCGTGGCGAAACTGGTGAAGCACCCTTGTTATGGGCAGTTTATCAAAGACTTATTAGAACAGGAAGAGAAGCTTAAAGAAACAGCAGGGAGGATATGAAGTGGAAAAGCTAATCTTAAACGAAAACAATGTGCAGCTGCAGATAGAAGCAAAAAACTGGGAAGAGGCAGTGAGGATCGGAGCGGAGATGCTGGTCAGCCAGGGATGTGCTGAAAAGTCCTATGTGGAAGGAATCATAAGTGCCATCAAAGAACTGGGGCCATACATCATCGTGGCCGACGGCCTGGCTATGCCGCATACAAGGCCGGAATGCGGGGCTACCGGCATCGGCTGTAGCCTGATCACCTTAAAAGAACCGGTCTTCTTTGACGGGGATAAGGAACCGGTAAGGGTCCTGATCTGTTTTTCGGCGGTGGACAGCGAAAGCCATCTGGACATTCTGAAAATGATCGTTGGCTTCGTGGAAAAGGGATGGATTCCGGAGATCGCCGCAATGAAGGATAAGCAGGAATTGTTTGATTTTCTCAATAAGAATAGTAATGCCTGACAAGGCTGCTATAAAAAGAAACACGACAACCATTTTAAAAGGAGGATAGAACATGTTAAAGATTTTAGCAGTGTGCGGGGCAGGGCTCGGAAGCAGTTTTGCATGCCAGATGAGTGCGGAAGCGGTATTGAAAGACCTGGGAGTAGACGCAAAAATGGATCACACGGACATTTCCAGTGTATCCGGGGCACAGGCAGACATCATAATCGCCGCAAAGAATTTTGAAAAGCAGTTTGAGCGTTATACGATCAGCTGCCCGACAGTATTTTTAGAGCGCCTGGTAGACAAAAATGAAATCCGGGAGAAGCTTGTACCGGTGTTAAAAGAACTGGGAGAACTTTGAAAACAAGAGGAAAAAGAAAGTGAGGAAAAACTATGCAAGTATTGAATTTTATCATCAATAATATTTTAACGCAGGCCTCCATCATCATCGCATTGATTGCGCTGCTCGGTCTGGTCCTGCAGAAAAAACCGGTGGGAGCCGTCATCTCAGGAACAATGAAAACCATGCTCGGATTTCTTGTACTGTCCGCAGGTTCTGCTGTCATCGTTTCATCGCTGACTTATTTTGGAGACATATTTAAGGCTGCATTCGGATTGAAGGGTCTGGTTGCCTCCATCGAGGGAATCAACGGCCAGGCCATGAATGAGCTGGGGCTGGGAAGCGAGATCGCCATCACCCTTGCGGGAATCTTTATCGTCAATATTATCATTGCAAGATTTACAAAATTCAAATACATATTCCTGACAGGCCAGGCATTGCTCTGGGAGGCGACACTCTGTGTGGTATTCGCTTATTACTGTGGATTAACAGGTGTACCTCTGATCATCATCGGAAGTATCGTGGGAGGATTCTTTGCGACCTTCATGCCTGCCTTTGCACAGCCTATTGTAAAGAAGATTACGGGCAGTGAAGATATCGCACTCGGACACTTATGCACAATCGGTTATATGTTCACAGCGCTGATTGCAAAACTGACCGGCGGAAAATCAAAATCCACAGAGGACATCAATCTTCCAAAGAGCCTGGAATTTTTACAGGATACTTACCTTTCTGTCATGGTTGTCATGGTACCGCTTTATGTGATTACAGCTGCATTTGCAGGGCCGGCCGCATGTGCAGAATATGCGGGAAATACGAACTTTATCGTTCATGCATTTTTACAGGGTATGCAGTTTGTCGTAGGTGTCTATGTGCTGATGACAGGAGTCCGCATGCTCTTGGCCGAGATCGTTCCTGCATTCCAGGGAATTTCCATGAAGCTGGTTCCAAACTCAGTGCCTGCACTGGACTGCCCGGTATTGTTCCCATATGCGCCGAATGCGGTCATCTTCGGATTTGTCTTTACAACGATCGGTTCTATTATCGGAATGTTCCTGACTCCGGTATTCGGACTTCCTATGGTCCTGCCGGGAGTACTGTCCAACTTCTTCGCAGGCGGAACAGCAGGTATATTTGCAAACCAGGTAGGCGGAAGACGGGGAGCCATGATCGGATGTATTGCTCACGGAATCTTTATTACCTTCCTGCCGGCTATGCTCTCACCGATGCTTGCCGACATTGGATTTATCAATACGACTTGTACGGACGTGGATACGGTAGTGACCGGTTTCCTGTTCATGCTGTTTAAGTCAATAGCTGCAATATTTTAGTTCGTAAATAAATAGTTTATGATGCGGCAGGAGGAAATAAAAATGTTTTTGTTTAAAAAGAAAAAAGAGAAAGCGGCGAAAGAAGAGGCTGTACCTGAAATCAGCCGGGAAGAGCTTTTAAAAAAGGCCGAGGCCATACAAAAAGAGCTTCCGGATCTTTCCGGGGAGGAGCGGAACAAGGCGCTGAACGAGCTTGGGAGCCTGTACTTTGAGGCTGAAGAGACAGACAAGGCAATCAGAGCATATGAGACCAGCCTTTCAGAGAGCAAAGCCCTTGGTAAGGCATATACCGATCTGCTGAAGCTCTACAACATAAAAAGAAGAGAAGCTTCGGAGGCAAAAGATGATGCAAAGATGAAAGAATACATGGATAAAATTGACGGGCTGATGAAACTGTCTAAGGATGTCATTCGTGGAAAAGCGTAAAGGAGATAACCGATATGTATAGAAATTTAATTGACTTGTTTAAAGAAAATGAAGGAAAGGGGGCTGTGGGTGCTTTTAATGTGCACTGTTTCGAGATGCTTCCGGCTATGGTCAGAGCGGCAGAGGAACTTGGCGTGCCTGTGATCTTACAGACTTCTCTCGGCACTGCCAGATACATCGGATTTGAACCGCTGATCGCCGCAGTGAAGGCAATCGCTGAAAAATCTGCTGTAAGCGTTGCCTTACATATGGATCACTGCAAAGATATTGATGCACTGAAAGAAGCTATTGACAAGGGATATTCCTCTGTCATGTATGACGGGTCCTCTCTGTCTTTAGAAGAAAACATCAAAAATACAAAAGAAGTGGTTGCCTATGCCCATGAAAGAAATGTATCCGTGGAAGGTGAAGTCGGCTCCATCGGCGGTGCGGAGGAAGGTGTGGTCGTTGCCAAGGATGACGCCATGTATACGAAACCGGAAGATGCCCTTTATTTTGCCGAGAACACCGGGGTGGACGCACTGGCTGTTTCCATCGGGACAACTCACGGGCAGTACAAATCCAAGGCAAAGATCAACTATGAACTGCTGGCCGAACTGAAAGCGAAACTTGGGGATACCGGTCTGGTTCTTCACGGAGGCACCGGAGTGTCCGACGAAGATATGAGGCGCTGTGTCAGAGAAGGAATGAAAAAGATCAATGTAGGCACAGAACTTAACAAATCCTATATCGAAGTAGTGAGAGAAACTTTTACCGGAGAGGATGTGACCCCTCTGACTTCATTGAGAAATCTTCTCGGGCCTGCAAATGACAAGGTCGCAGATGTTGTAAAAGAGAAAGCATCTTTATTCAGAATCTAAGGGGCAGAAGATAAAACCGGGAAAACGCATCTTACTTTCCCGGTTTTATCTGTTACAATAGTAAGTAAGAAACCAGTTAAACAGCCGCTTTAGTTTCAGAGAGAAGGAGCCTTGTTATGAAGAGAAATGAAATCTTAAAAACTGTTGACCACACACTGCTTGCACAGACAGCCGTATGGGACGAGATCAGAGTGATCTGTGATGATGCCATTGCCTACGGGACGGCTTCCGTCTGTATCCCGCCGTCTTTTATTAAAAAAGCCAAAGAATATGTGGGGGACAAGATGAAACTCTGTACGGTCATCGGCTTTCCCAACGGTTATTCCACCAGTGAAGTAAAGGAATTTGAGACAAAGAATGCCCTTTTAAACGGTGCTGATGAGATCGATATGGTCGTGAATCTGGGAGATGTAAAGGAAGGCAATGATGATAAGGTTATTGAAGAAATTCGTCTTTTGAAGAAAGCCTGCGGTGACAAGATCCTGAAAGTGATCGTGGAGACCTGTCTGCTGACGGAAGAAGAAAAGATCCGTATGTGCCGGGCAGTAACGGAAGCAGGAGCTGACTTCATCAAGACATCCACGGGATTTTCCACGGGAGGCGCTGCGTTTGAGGATGTGGAGCTGTTTAAAAAGCATGTGGGAGAGGGAGTAAAGATCAAGGCCGCAGGCGGAATTGCTTCTTTTGACGATGCAGAACGCTTTCTTTCACTGGGCGCAGACCGCCTTGGAACCAGCAGGCTGATCAAGATCATGAAGGAGGAATAGCCTATGGCAGTAGTCTGTGTAGGGCAGTCTGCCTATGATATTGTAATTCCATACGATGGAGAGCTGACAGAAAATCAGAAGTACCGTGTCAGAGACCGGCTGGAGTGCGGGGGAGGCCCTGCCATGAATGCGGCTTATCTCTGTGCCCTGTGGGGAGAGGAAACCAGCCTCATCAGCCGTATCGGTGACGATGACTATGGAAAAAAGCTTAAAAAAATCCTCAGAGAAGCGGGGGTCGATACGTCCCATCTCGTAGAGGAAGACGGGATAGAGACACCTTACAGCATTATCCTTTCCAATACAGGAAACGGAGCCAGGACAATCTTTAATTTCCCAGGAGAAATACGGTACCGGCAGTATACCTATCCCAAGCTTAATGTGAGTGTGATCTTAAGCGACGGACACCTTCCCAAACTCAGCATCGGGGCCATTGAGAAATATCCGTCGGCACTGTCCGTACTGGATGCGGGAACCTGCCGTGAAAGTACCATGGAGGTGGCGCCATATGTGGACTATATTGTCTGTTCAGAAGACTTTGCCAGACAGTATACAGGGAAGGTCGTGGATCTGAATAACCCCGGACTGTGCAGAGAGATTTTCGGCCGGATTCAGAGCATCAACCAGAAGCAAGCGGTGATCACTCTGGGGGAAAAGGGATTGCTGTACGAAGAGGACGGAGAACTGAAACACCTTCCCGCCTATCCTGCCAGGGCCGTTGATACGAGCGGAGCCGGGGATATCTTTCACGGGGCATTTGCCTGTGGACTGGCAAGAAAGATGCCTCTTAAAGATATTTTAAAGCTGAGCTCCATGGCCTCTGCTATTTCAGTGGAAAGTCTGGGAGGGCAGAGTTCCATACCGTCTCTGGATTTGACGGAACGAAAGCTAAAGGAGCAGGAAAGATGAAAAGGACTTTGATTTTACTGGCAGGGTATCCAGGCACCGGAAAGACTTATATGTGCAATAAGATTTTGGAGCAGGAGAAGGATTTTCAGGTGATCTCTCAGGATGACATGAAGGAACAGCTTTGGGATGAGTTTGGCTTTGACAACATGGAAGAAAAGACGGCTCTGGAGAATAAAAGCTGGACACTTTATTATGAGCGGACAGAAGAGGCCATGAAACAGGGGAAACGGCTGATCTCGGATTATCCGTTCAGCGAAAAACAGAGAGGAAAGCTCGAAAGACTCTGTGAAGAATACGGATATCAGCCTGTTACGATCCGCCTGGTGGGTGATCTGGATGTCCTTTTCGGGCGGTCAAAGCAGAGAGATCTGGATACAAGCCGTCACTTGGGTCATGTGGTGAGCCGTTATCACAAAGGGGATGTGCTTCTGGACCGGACGAAAGGCGACTGCTTTGTGGATTATGATATCTTCATGGACCGGTGCAGGAACCGGGGTTACGGAGAATTCTGTCTGGGGAAACTCATCGAAGTAGACGTGACCGATTACAGCAAGATAGACTACGATAAAATATTAGGACAGTTGAAAAAGTGGCTTTAGAGACAGCCATAAACCTCATTCTATAATTAGGATGGGGTTTTTTATTTTATGGGGAAGTTCTGCGACCTTCCCCATGAAAAAAAGCTCCGCGGATTGTGCACAACTTTGTTTTAGTAAATTTTTGTGAAAAACTGCGATTAGTCTATTAGGTTTCTTGTAATTCCGTTTCTGCTGTGCTATAATTATGCTAAATCATTAAATGAATAACAAAAGGAGATTTTACGTATGAGAGAAAGGGAATTAACAAACAGGGAAATACTGATCATGAAGTGTGCATGGAGCTCAGAAAAAGAATTGTCGGTGCAGGAGATGCAGGGAAGGCTGAAAGAACAGTTCGGCTGGGATGCAAAGCGTTCTACGCTCCGTACATTTCTTGTGGATATGGAAGGAAAAGGATTTATAGCGATCGAAAGGAGGGGGAGGCATTCTTATATAAAGGTGCTGGCCGAGGAAGATGAGTATAAAAAGACCCAGACAGCAAAGATGCTGGATTTCTGGTTTGACGGGTCCAGTCAAAAGCTGATAAGCGCATTGACAAATGAAGTGACCGAAGATTCAGTGGATCATCTTATGGGGGTATTAGATGAGCTGGGAGACGATTGAGGTCCTGATTCGGGTATTCACAGGAATTTTCCTGTGTTCGGCGACAGGAAGCGTTTTATTTCTTTACTGGAAACCTGTCAGCAAATATTTGGAGAAAAAAGGGGATGCAAAACTCAACTATGCGATTTTAAAGGTTATTATTTGTGCATTTTTTATTCCAGTGCTTTCTGTCATATTTGAGGATCTGTCACATAAGTCCTGGCTGTTTTCTTCTACTGCTGTGATCAGAAACATTACGGAGATAACAGGCGTAATATGGCTTGCTGGAGCCGCAGCTTCGGGGTGCTTTTATTTTTTGAAATACAGGCGTCTGAGGAAGTCACTTGAGAATTTCTGTATTTGCAGCAGACAGACTCAGAAAATTGCGGATGAGTGCAGAAAAAAACTGTGTGTACGGCGAAAAATCACTGTTTACCAAAGCTACCAGGTTCCCGTGCCGTTTATCTGCGGGGTAATCAGCCCTGAGATTATACTGCCGGAGGAACGTTACACGAAGCAGGAACTTGAGATCATTCTTCTGCATGAGATGGAACATTATAAACAGAGGGATATTTTTTGGAAACTGATGTGTAATGTCCTGGCCTGTGTTCACTGGTTTAATCCGCTGAAAAAGCAGATCTGCAGTCAGGTGGAGGATTGGAGTGAGGTGTCCTGTGATGTCCATGTGCTGAAGGTGTTCGGAAGCCTGAAACAGTATTTCAGCACGATCATTTCGATCGCCGCAAGAAAAAGCGGATACCGGCAGTATCTGGCCTCTGCACTTTATGAAAACAGCAGAGGGCTGGAACTGCGGATGCGGAGAACCGCCTCTATCAGGAAGATGAAGGGATTCCCGTGGAAAAGCGCACAAATATTTTTCATCTGTTTTTGCACTCTGGGAGCGGCAACGATCTCTGCAATATCTTATGGATATTATAGAGGATACATATATTTAGAAGATAAGACCAGCAGCAAAACAATATTAAAAGAAATGGATGCACCCAAATTAATGAAGGAAAAGCAGAGGAAGGGGACCTCATTGTCGAAACAGAGGATGATGGAAGACGAAGTACCTGGCAAAGAAAAAGATATATGGATAGACTGGTGGCCGAAAGCAAACGAATTTTTGATGAGTAAGAAATTTCAGGCAGAAAAAGGAGACAGAATCCAGATGATGTTGTTATGTTCGGAGAATGATAACCCAAATGTTAACAATAATGAAATACTCGCAGGAGTCATAACACCGGATGGAACGCAGAAGTTTGTCTGTGATAAAGACAAGCTACAGCACAGCTTTTTGATAAAGGAAAGCGGAGAATACCAGTTTTTTGTAGAAAATCAGACAACAAAGAAGATTCAGCTGGCAGGAGATTATGAACTTATTACAAAAAAACGATAAAGGAAGAGCAGGAATGAGAAAAATATTATTAAAAGCTATGGCAATCGCAGCGGCCTGTGCATTGATCACTGCCCCAATGTCTGTGTTCGCAGAAGAAGTGGACGGAGAGACAGAATATTTTTCAATGGAAGACGATCCGGATGTGACTGTTGAGACTGTGGATGAAGTACTAATGACTACATATTCTACAGCGTATGCACTGAATTGGTCTGTGGGAAATAAAATTTCAAAACAGACAAAAGAATTCAGCAAAACATCAGGGAGTACAGTGTCCATCTAAAGCAACCAGTACTGTAAATAGAACTTTTACAATTACAGAGCCAGGAAAATACAGAGTATTTGTTGAGAACAAATCAGGGAAGACCATTACTGTCAAAGGAAATTACCGGCGGTAGTGATGAGATAGATGGAAAGGCGGTGATGCCGAAGAAAAAACAGACAGGACTTGCATTAGCAACGACACATAAGAAGGCGTTTATAATAAAGATCCATGCAATACAAATGGCGGCCAAACCAGATATCTGCAAATGCAGATAGCGTATCACATGGACGTCTTTATTATAACAGACAGTACAACTGGATAAAAGGAGAAGAGTTATAATGAAGAAATTGGTAAAGCCAACAATCTGTGCGGCTCTGTCATTTATTTTGATGTTTACATCTGTTCAGTGGAGCGGCATTCTTGCCGGACCAAGGCGGGTAAATGCCGAGGCATCAAAAGATGTAAAAGAAGTCATTGACAGCGAGAGCACAAAAAATTCAACTACATTCCGCCTGTCCAACGGAAAGAAGGAATCTGTGTTTTACGGACAGGATGTAAGGTACGAAGATGAAAATGGAAATCTGAAAGACTATGATCCGACCCTTGTGGAGATTAAAGACAAGACCAGCGGGCACGGACATAATCTGAAAGACTATCAATACGAAAACAAAGACGGGGATAAAAAGCAGTATCTGCCCAAGAAGCTGACGGAATCCACTCCGGTTTTGATGGAGCATGATAAGTATGAAATCTCTTTTGCTCCAATCACAGGAGAAGAAAGCGGCATTAAGACCCAGGACCAGCAGAAAGAAAAAACAGAGGAGAATGCATTTTCTTCTATTGATAAGCTGAAAAGGACAAAACTCCAGAGACAAGAAGTCCTGACGGCAGAAGACAAAAAAGAAGAGCTGTCGGTCAGTGTGGCATACGAGTCAGAAGATAAAAACTGTACGTTTTTATATCAGTCACTGGACACGGGAGTGAAAGAAAGTGTCACATTAAAAGAGATCCCGGACAGCAATCAGCTGAAGTTCCGGTTTTATGCCAAAAACCTGACAGCAAAGAAAAACATCGGGGACGGCGGCATCACGTTCTATGACAAAGAAAGTGAAGACATCATTGCCTCACTGGAAGCTCCGTCAATGAATGATGACACGAAAGAAGCATACAGTGAAAAATTATCCTATGATATTAAACCGATCAAGGACGAAAAAGATACTTATGAACTGACACTGACACTGGATGAGGAATATCTGAAAGACAAAAACCGCAAATATCCGATTACGATTGATCCCACAGTCACATGGAAAGGATCAACAGACTTCTGGGACGTGTACGTGATCAATGGAAGTTACAAAAACACCAACTTTTATGATTCCGGCATAACGGCAATGATGGCTGGAAAGGCCAGCAAGGGAATATATCGTACATACCTGAGATTTAAGGATTTCACGGCAAAGATTAAAAATAAGTACGTGGACACTGCCACATTGACCATGTATGAAACCGGTGACAGCACCAGCGGCCAGACGATTGAGGCAAGGAGAGTCACTTCTAACTGGTCAAGACCCGGACTTACATGGAGTAACCGTCCCGGATATTCCACAAATTATGGAAGTGTGACGACAACGGGAACCACCCATAAAGCAAGGAGCATCAACCTGACCAAATATGCCAGGGAGTGTGCAAACGGATCTATCACCTCCTACGGCGTCATGCTGAAAAATGCGGATGAAACAAAGAAATACGGGCAGTTTTACAGTTCCAGGTATTCAAATGCAAGTTATAGACCCAAAATGAGTGTTACATATTATGACGGGCCGACAACTCCGACTTCTGCTTCTGTGACTCCGCAGTATATGAAGAAGGGACAGACACTGACAGCGAAATGGGCAGGCATCAGTTCCAAATCCTTAAACAGGGTAGAATACAGAGTTGCAACCTTTGATCCTGCTAAAAATGCGGAAGTGAATTCCAACTACCGCGCTTATTCCGGAAGCACAAAGCTTGGGACAACAGGAAGCGGAAGTGCATCGGTAGCAGACAGTAAGAACTGGCCGGAGGGATGCTATAAGTTCGTCATCCGAGGTGTGGACAACGGAGGGATCAACGGTACTGGAAAAGGATATATTTTCTACGTGGACGGCACTGCCCCGAAGATCAACAGCATGACCATTGACGCCGGCGACGGAAAGGGAGGCTCCGAAGAAAATCCGTCTTCCAACATGTCCCCGGCACTGAAATGGAATGTAACTGAGAAATACTTATCTAAAGTAGAATATAAGGTAGGAAACGGAAGCTATGTGAATGCAGGCAGTGCAGTGAGCGGTCAGGTTTCCATACCGGCATCTAATTTTAAAGATGCAGGCACCTACCAGATTACCATGAAGGTCACAGATAAGGCAGGCTATACGGCCGAGACTTCAAGGAGTTATTACTATATTGACAATTCCCAGGCGGCTGATTATAAACCGGCCAATGCGAAACTGAATAATCTCTACGGGAAAAACATGGTTTCATGGGACAAAAAAGCAAGCCTTCCGGGAAGCATTTATTATGAAGTGTACCGAGGAGAGAGTGCCGATTTTACGCCAGATGCTACCAATCTGGTGAGAGCAGCAGTAAAGGATTCTTACTGTGCGGACACCAGAGTTGGTGACGGGAAGGATTATTACTATAAAGTACGGTCTGTAAAGTTATCGAAAAAAGGAAATGTGATCGGAACAAGTGATTACGTGACTGCAGGCCATGGAGAGCAGTATGCTAAATCCGAATATGAACAGTGGCTGGGCTCCAAAGATTACAGAGAGTCCATGGAATTCAGTACACCGAACGGAAACGGAACTGTGGATAAGGCCGGGGGCAACCTTAACTACCAGGCAGAAGATTTTGCGATTCCTGCGGGACAGCTCAGCATGGGTCTTACGAGAACTTATAACAGTCAGTCTGACAAAGCGGGAATGCTCGGAAACGGCTGGTATGACAGCTTCCACAAGGAAATTTATCAGGTGGGAGAGAATCTGATATTCCAGGACAGCGACGGTACTTATGTTACATTTGAAAAGCAGGGAGATTCTTATGTTTCCAAGGAGAGCAAAGACTACAAGTTAAGCTTTGATGAAGAAACCGCAAATACAAAAAGTGTTTCTGACGCTGGACGCTCACCGGCTGTAAAACAGTATATGGCGAACGCAGCAAGCTCGAGTGTCAGCGCATTCGGGAGAAAAACATCGAAACAGATCAGTTTTGAGGCCAGCCACAATGTGTCTTCTGACTCATCCGAAGGACAGGCGGAACAAAAGACTGTCACAAAAAATATTTCTTATGCATGTACCATTACGGCTAAGGATAATACGATTTATCAATTCAACAGCAATGGTCAGCTGACTGCCATGAAAGAGCCCAACGATAATTTCATTCTTTATGAATACGACAGCAAAGGCCGGCTGAAAACTGTTACATCGGATAAGATCAAAACACTCACCATGAAATATTTTGACGGTGAAGGAGACAATGCAGACCTGTTGAAGGAAATTGTCCTGCCGGACGGAACCAAGATGGAGTACACCTACTCCGCAAGAAATTTAATCAAAGCCGTACACAGCAGCGCCGATGGAAGTGAATCTGTCACGTATGAATATGGCTACGATGCAAAAAGCTTCTTAAATGATATAAAAGACGCTAAAGGGAATTCATATGGGATCACATATGAAGACAACCGGGCGGTGAACGTAAAGAAGCCGAATGGAGAATATCAGAAGCTTACCTACGAGGACGGCAAAACGACAGTTTCTCTCCATAAAGCAGGGGATGAAAAGATTTCGGAAGATTCCATTACATACGACAAGTCAAATGGAAAAGTCTTGACGGCTGTAAATGCCGCAGGAAATAAGACTTCATATCAGTATGAAAATACTTCTAATGATCTGCTCTGCACAGGAACCGTAACAAAAGTTTACTACCAGACAGTGACAGACTCCGAAAAAGTGAACTTCACATCTGAAGAAGTGACTACAAAGACACAGTATGATTCCAATGAAAATGTAACTATGGAAAAGGACGAGACCGGACAGGTGACGCAGACCACCTACGGAACAGGCGCAGAAGCCAATCTTCCAAAAACAGAGGTAACAAAGCAGGGAGATCAAACGGTATCTGATGTCTCCTATTCCTATGACAAGAGCGGAAATACGATCAAAGAGTCTGATTCCATAGCAGAGACAGAAACTATTAGTGAATATGATGAAGACGGCGACCTTATTTTAGAAGAGGGCTACGAAGAAGGAGAACTCATATCCAGAGAAGAGACGGACTATGATGAAAAAGACCATATCATCACAGAAGACAGCACGGTCACCCAGGGAAATGTAAAAGAAGAATCTACCACGGTCCTTGACCCAATGGGAAGAGAGATCAAGAGCCAGGATGAGAACACAACCGAGACAACGACCACAGCCTATGATTTCCTCGGACGCCAGGTGAAGATCCAAAAAGAGCTGAATGGAGTGGTAAAGACAGAGGAAAAGAACTACGATGCCAACGGTACTCTGTTATCAGAGACTTCAGACACAGGAGTTACCACCTCTTACAGCTACGACACGATCAACCGGGTAAAAGAGGCTGTCGAAGTGTCAAAGGACGGCATCACGAAAACTACAAAGACAGACTATGGGTATGCCGACCGGGAGATTCACACACTCTCTGGAATGAAAAGCTATCAGAATCTTTCTGTCGTCACCACAACCGTGAACGGAAAGGTTCAGGGAGAAACATATACCGATGGTTCCGGCAATACCGTCCGGGAGAAAAGCAACGGCATTTATACGGACCATGTATTTACAGAAGACGGCAAGGAGACAGCGTCCATTCTTCTCGGCACAAAAGCCGGAGCGGATGTCAAAGGAAAGATTACTTTAAACCTGTATGACCGAAATGGAAAACAGACACATACAGTCCAGAATCCTGTGATTGCCGGTGAGGATGTTTCTATTAATCCGGAGAAGTCCATTGTCAATCAGACCGCTTATGATGACAAGGGAAATGAGACGGCCAAGACAGACGGAAACGGCAACACAGTGGCGTACACTTATGACGACCAGAATCGGGTGACCAAAGTATCTCAGGGGGATAACAGCACTTCCATATCCTATACTATGGGAACGGACGGGGTAAACACTACAAGCATCACAGATGCCATGGGTCATGAGAACATCGAAGTGACCAATGCAGCCGGACTGACAGAAACCACGACGAGCAAAGGAAATCTGGGCGAGAGCATTTCCACCAAGTTTACTTATGATACCAATGGAAATAAAACAAAAGAAACCTATGAAAACGGGGCTTACAAGACGTATCATTATGACAAAAAGAACCGTCTGACAGAGACTAATACCTATGAAGCACCTGAAGCAGGAAGTGAAACAGGTACGAGGACTCTCAAAACTTCTTATAGCTACGACGGCAACGACCAGCTCATCGAAATGGTGGATTATCAGGTCAGCGGAAACACAGAAACGGCCTACCGCTATACAGAGTGTGAGTATGACGGGCTTCAGAGGAAGACAGTCTATGCAGAACTGAGCCAGTCAGAAAAGCCAACGGCGGATGAGATTAAGAGCCATGCAATCAAATATACCTATGACGCAGAAGGCAAACTTACGAAAGTTACCTATCCAACGAAAAAAGATGGGGTAAGAAGCCTTTCTTATCATTACACCAGTGACGGCTGGCTGTCTGTGATCAAAGCAGATGTATATAAAGGAAGTGATGCAAAAGAAGCAACTGTGCGGACTTATGCTTATGACAGCTATGGAAAAGTAACAGAGATCAAGGATTACCGAAATCTCTTATCGGATGGTGATAAGGCAGTCAAAAAGACCTATACCTATGATTCTTTTGACCGTGTGGAAAAGATGGTCTACACAGATCTGGAACATCCGGATACGGTTATGGAGTCCTATGCCTACTCCTGATGATAAAATTCCAACATTGTAGAAAAGACGCAGGTAAACAACTATCCTCAAAAGGATGAAGAAAAGGTCAATGAGACAAAGCACTATACTTATGATTCTCTGGGAAGGCTTGTAAAGGCGGTTACGACAGATCACAGGAAAGACGACAGCAAACAGACCGTGACCTATACGTATGATAAGGTTGGAAATCGTCTGGCTGAAGACAAAGGGGATACGAAGACGACCTACGATTATAATGGACTGGATCAGGTGAAAACTTCGACCACATGGAAAGATGGTACAGTACAAGAGAATAAGCAGTATGTCTATGACAAGAACGGAAATGAGATCGGACAGACCAATGGAACAACAGGGGAGATCCTTTACCGTACCTATGATGCGGAGAACCGCCTGACCGAATTCTCTGTGAACAAAGATGGAAAGAATGCGGTTGTTCAGCAGAACCGTTACAATGGAGACGGGCAGAGAATCCAGAGAGGGAAGGAGATAAGACGACCAACTACTATTATCAGGATGGCGTGGTCTCTTATACGACCGATGGAAAAGGAGAGCAGACGTCTCAGGATCTTTTGGGAACTGACGGGAATGTGATAGGAACCAGAGATACACAGGCAATGATGCTGCGTATTATGTGTATAACAAGGATGTTCAGGGCAGTACGACCAATCTTGTGAAAGATGATGGAAAAGCGGATGTGTCTTACCGCTATGAGGACTTTGGGGAGACAACAAGTGTTGGAGAAAACACATCCGGAAACGAGACATGTTATACTGGCGGACGATATGATGAGACAACGGGCTTTATTATCTGAATGCACGGTATTATAATCCGGAGGACGGAAGGTTTTGTCTGAGGATACTTACCGTGGGGAGACAAACGAGCCGGATACACAGCATTTGTATGCGTATTGTGCGGATAATCCGGTGAACTATGTGGATCCTAGTGGACATAAATATTCAGTTAATCAGGCAGTGAAATATGCATTAAAATGGGCCAATAGTAGAAACAAAAAGTATAAAAAGCATAGAAACGATTGTACTAATTTTGTATCACAGTGTGTAAATGCGGGTGGCAAGAAGATGAATAAGCCAAAGTGTTGGCCGCTAGATAAAAATATATTTTAGACACTACAAAATTTTGGGCTGTCAAAAGTTTTAGAGCAATTGTAACGACTTGGAAAGAAACATCATCTTGGATAGGGAGTAAATGATTTTTATACTTATTGGAAAAACATAATGCTTCATTACAATTCTGTTCATCAATAAAAGAGTTACAGAAAAAAGCAAAACTAGGAGATGTAGTTCAACTACATAATTCAAAAAAAGTACATATTCTATCATAATTACAGCAGGGAAAAAGGGAAGCTGGAAATATTCAGCTCATTCTAAGCAAAGGAGAAACGAACCAGTAAAAATATAAAAGGAGAAAAGAAATATCGAATAATAAGAATTAAATAGCAAAGGGGATTTTAGGAAATTATAGAATTGCAAAACTAAAGAGGCTATTATTTGTAAGTTATTTTTTATAATGCCAGCTTAACAATAAACGTCTTAAAGAGTAAATATCTGAGCCAGAGACTAATGAATGTTCTGGCTCAGATAATTTCGGCAAAATTTGATCTTAGATAAAACATTTATTTAAAAATAAGAGTATGTACCAGCCTGTAATTTTTATAAAACTCTATTCAAATATAGACCGAGGAGAAATATATAAATAAACAAAGAAAAACTTGATAAAAATACTACGTTTATCAATAAAGAATAAAATAATCTCTCGGAATCCTGAGTGATTATTATCGGCAACAGCCGAGAAACGTACTTTGAAAAGTAAATATTATTTAAAACAGAAAAAGAACATAGAAAATAGACATAACTGTCGCTATGCCTGAAAAATGGTGTATAATAGTAAAGGATTATGCCACATCTAAAATCAACTTTCTCAGGGTGGATTCATAGGGCAAATCCCAAGCATCCAAGTGCTGCAGCATAAGGATGTGATATAGGCGGCAGTACCACATCTTAGTTGAGCAGGCGCTATGCCGCTTTCTAATTGAAAGTCTATTTTCTCACGTTTATTCGAACGTTCAGCTGAAGTTCTGGCATTGTATTCCAGTTTCCATTCTTTACTGTCACGAGGCGGGAAATTGATGAATCTTGGATTATCTTTCATTGCAAGATGGACGGTTCTCCCATATTTGGAGTCTGAGCAGGGGGTACTGCAGGAGCATCCGTATTTACGGCTGGCAAGTGGACAGCGAAATTTTAACCTTGCTTTCGATGGCTCAGAACCATCATGGTTCATTTTTCGCCCAGCTTTGCAAATAGGAATTCCATCTTTTGCAATGGTAAAATCATCCTTATATTTCATGCTGATTCCGCGTTTTCATTTAAGTCGATAAAAGGCTGTATGCCGTTTTCACGGCAATACTGATAATACGGCATGGCATCATGAGCAGAATCAAAAGCCATTTGCTGATATGAAAATCAGGAAGAAAGGCTCTGAAACGAAAGTAAGTTTCAAAAACCATGAGAATCATGTTTTGAGGCAGGATTGAGTAAAGGGAATAAAGGCAGATCACTTTCCGAGTTGGATGCAACCAGCATATATAAATCGTAGCCATGATAAAAACAGTCTCGAGAAGAATCATATCCGACATCACAATCGGGCTGGGAAAAGTAGCGGTCGCAATCACAGGAAGTGATACCATTTTCGGAACACTTACAGATACGGTGTTTCCGTTCACGTGCAGATGTAACAACAGGCATACCGTCACCGGCAATGGAAAGATTGGAGGTATCAATCAATCCTTTGGAGATGGAAACGGTTAAAAATTCATGGTTGTAAATCTTGAAAAGAGAAGCATATGGTTGGTCATCAATAGAAAAAGAAGAAGATTCCATGGATTTAAAAAGTTGTTCCACTGTGATTTTTCAATAGATTCTGCTTTTTCTCCCTTCTGTTTTGGCTTTTGCACTTTTTTCTTTTTTTAAAGGATGTATATGGGGAGAAAGATTATCAGAATCGGAATCCCAAAGCCTGTTAAGAAAGTCATAGAAAGTGCCGACTCCAGGAGTGTCACCAAAGTGAAACCCACTGAGGATTGCATAGAGTGGATTGATTTTCAATTGAGCAGCCCAGTCGGTAAGTGAATGAACTTTAAAATCAATGGAGAGAAGATAAGAACGCTGCATACAGGAAGGAGTCCTTGGTTTTGGACCAAAGACAGAATATTTGCTGCGGAGCAGTTCGTCGGTATAAGAAAGATCAAGATTCCAGAAACGTTCGATGATATCCCACGTTGATTTAGAAAAACAGTGGGATCAAGATAATATTTACGAAGGTTTTCAAGTAAAAAAGTCTGATAGGCGGTATGACCGCCGGAATAAACAGGTAACATAAAAATCGCCCTCCAGTCGATAAAAATAAAATATTTTTAATCGGCTTCGCCGCAAATTTTGAGCAATTTGTCAAGTCTTTTTTGACAAAAAAGTGGGGGATTTTAATAAAATAGAATCTACAAGCCTTGATTTTACTGGGCTGAAGATTCCGAGAGATTATTAAAATATTTAGGAGGATGAAATAAGTTGAGTAAAAAAGTATGGAATGTAAAAAAAAGTTTGATAGTAAAAATTTTGTTATTGATAATTGTTATTTATTTTTTTATGACACCACTAGGTGCTTTAAGGCTTAGCATTGCCTGTAATGGATACCCATTAAAAGCAATGGTGTATCCAATAGGAAAGCGTGAAAGATCTCTTGAGGAAGAGGAAAATGAGAAAGTATATGTTCTATACAATCCACCAGTTGAGAAAGATACAGAAGGAACTCTAACAAACTGGAGAGTAAAAAAATATTTAATATTTTATTTAGCCACATATAGAGGTGATGCCTAAAGATTAGGGGAATAAATTGACTGCTTTTGACAAAAGTTATTATAAAGATAATATCATTTGTTACATATAGCTACGATGGCAACAACCAGCTCATAGAAATGGTGGATTATCAGGTCAGCGGAAATACAGAAACGGCCTACTGCTATACAGAGTGTGAGTATGACGGGCTTCAGAGAAAGACAACTTATGCGGAACTGAGTCAGTCAGAGAGGCCAACAGCTGACGAGATCAAGAGCCATGCGATTAAATATACTTACGACGCAGAAGGCAAACTTACGAAAGTTACCTATCCAACGAAAAAGGATGGGGTGAGGAGCCTTTCTTATCATTACACCAGTGACGGCTGGCTGTCTTTGATCAAAGCGGATGTGTATAGTATAAAGGAAGTGATGTAAAAGAAGCAACTGTGCGGACTTATGCTTATGACAGCTATGGAAAAGTAACAGAGATCAAGGATTACCGAAATCTCTTATCGGATGGTGACAAGGCAGTCAAAAAGACCTATACCTATGATTCTTTTGACCGTGTGGCAAAGATGGTCTACACAGATTTGGAACATCCAGAAACAGTTATGGAGTCCTATGCCTACTCCTATGATAAAAATTCCAACATTGTAGAAAAGACGCAGGTAAACAACTATCCTCAAAAGGATGAAGAAAAGGTCAATGAGACAAAGCACTATACTTATGATTCTCTGGGAAGGCTTGTAAAGGCGGTTACGACAGATCACAGGAAAGACGACAGCAAACAGACCGTGACCTATACGTATGATAAGGTTGGAAATCGTCTGGCTGAAGACAAAGGGGATACGAAGACGACCTACGATTATAATGGACTGGATCAGGTGAAAACTTCGACCACATGGAAAGATGGTACCGTACAAGAGAATAAGCAGTATGTCTATGACAAGAACGGAAATGAGATCGGACAGACCAATGGAACAACAGGGGAGATCCTTTACCGTACCTATGATGCGGAGAACCGCCTGACCGAATTCTCTGTGAACAAAGATGGAAAGAATGCGGTTGTTCAGCAGAACCGTTACAATGGAGACGGGCAGAGAATCCAGAGAGTGGAAGGAGATAAGACGACCAACTACTATTATCAGGATGGCGTGGTCTCTTATACGACCGATGGAAAAGGAGAGCAGACGTCTCAGGATCTTTTGGGAACTGACGGGAATGTGATAGGAACCCAGAGATACACAGGCAATGATGCTGCGTATTATGTGTATAACAAGGATGTTCAGGGCAGTACGACCAATCTTGTGAAAGATGATGGAAAAGCGGATGTGTCTTACCGCTATGAGGACTTTGGGGAGACAACAAGTGTTGGAGAAAACACATCCGGAAACGAGACATGTTATACTGGCGGACGATATGATGAGACAACGGGGCTTTATTATCTGAATGCACGGTATTATAATCCGGAGGACGGAAGGTTTTTGTCTGAGGATACTTACCGTGGGGAGACAAACGAGCCGGATACACATCACTTGTATGCGTATTGTGCGGATAATCCGATAAACTATGTGGATCCTAGTGGACATAAGAAATATCCATATAAGAAAAGTATTAAAGCAATTATTTATATGCTTACATGTGATATTGTTTATTATGCACAAGTCAAAATAGAAAAAAGTAAAAAATTAAAAGTCATTGATAAATTGCTATATTTAAGAGGAGCGCCCCTTGGCACTAAGCTAAGTAATAAAAAATATAGTATTTCATATAGCAAGGATAAAAAAACAGCTTATTTATCTTGCAGATATATTTTGACAAGCGGTATTCCGACTCCATGGGGAACAATAAATTTGACAAGAAAGTTAAGATTAATAAAATATAGATATTCAGTTAAGAAAGGAGTTCATAAACTTGTATCAAGAAATTTGTAATACTCAAATAGTAAAGTTTGATAAAGAGCTTATAGTTGATGTATTTATTCAGGCCATGTCATTAATTCTTTGTCTAATCTTTATTAGTGCTATTTTATTTACCATATATTATATAATTAAAAAAATGAAGAAAGCCGATAAAAAAGAAAAATAAAGACATTTCAGGGGGAGCAAACTGTATTTAGTGTAATATAAACAAAAGCAGAAAATCGACATCTAGATTTTTATTTTATCTGGATGTCGATTTTAGATAACTGGATTTCTGGGATATGTTAGATAAATTCTGTAATTTTATTGAAATTATATATGTCTTTTTGACTATCTTTTTATATCTTCTTAAATGTCCGCAAAGCCTTATTTTATCGGCTCTACGGGCATTTTGCTTTTGTGGTAAACCTCACATATCTAGGTCTATCTTCTTATATTTTCACTATCAAGCGTGGTTAAAATCGTGGTAAATACTTCTTATGCTATTAGACGCTGAACCTCTGATTTTGCGGTATCTATGGACGCATGAGCATACCAGTTCATTGTGATACTGATATTTGAATGTCCCATGATATACTGTAAATCTTTTGGGTTCATGTTCTTGCTTGCCAATCTTGTGCAGAATGTATGGCGTAGCGTATGTGGTGTGATATGTGGCAAAGGGTTATCCTTATGGTGCTTGTTGTATTTCTTTACTATACGGACAAAAAGCATATTGTAATCAATCGCAACTTTAGGCTTGCCTTTATGATTGACAAATAGAAAGTTGCCCCGTCCGTCTATCACAAATGGTTCTGCATTTGGGCGTTTCTTCATAACCCGTTGAAATGCCTGTATCGTTTCTTTGCTTAATGGCACTTGCCTTGTTCCGCTTTTTGTCTTAGGCGTTTCAATATAATAGCCCTGTTCCTTGCTCTTTAATAACTGGTGGTCGATAATCACAACTTCATTCTTGAAATCAATATCGGCTACTGTCAGTCCGCACAGTTCCGAGATACGAAGTCCTGTCTTTAACAGTATCAGCACATCATCATAATACTTGTGATACACATTGTCCGTCTTGATGAATGAGAGTAGGGCTTGTTCCTGTTCCTCTGTCAATGCGACTTTCTCTTTGGTATCATTTTCTAGGACTTCACTTAACTTGAAATCAAAAGGGTTTTTCCTTACACAATCGTCTTGTATGGCGATATAGAATGACGCTTTTAACGAGCGTTTATGGTTGTTAATGGTGTTATAGGAAAAGCCTTTGTCTTTCATGCGTAATGCCCATTCCTTAGCGTCAGAGGGTTTTATCGTATCAATGCTCCTAGCACCTAACTTGTCCTCTTTCAATAACCGCATGAGCTGTTCCCGTTGTTTCTGTGTGCTTTTCTTCACGTTTGCCCTCTGTGCATTCTGTTTGGCGTAGAGCTGGCAAAGGGTCATTTTCTTGCCTGTGCTGTCGATACCGTCCTCTATATCCCGTCTTATCTGCTGTTCCAGTTCCCGAAGTGAGGGCTTTTCCCGTTTTCCCTTTGGTGTCGGGTCTGTGGGTGTCAATCTCCAAGCATACACATATTTTGTGTTTCCAAATGCGTCCACATATTTATATAAGTATTTTCCGTCTGTTCGTTGGCTCTCTCCAGTATGCAGGATACGACCTTTGTTATCCCGTCTTTTTTCTTTCATGGTGTCTGCTCCTTTCCTTGTTGGAAAGAGCCTTGATATGACTTGTGTTCATCATAACACATACAAGGCTCATTTGCACTAGATAGCGTCCAATTTGTCAATGACCTGTTCAAACTGTCGGCGTTTAATCTGTATGCGGTTGCCATTCATAATGAGCCAGCCAGCGTCCTTGTTTTCCTCTGCCAATCGTCTTAACTTGTTTTCTCCGATACGGAAATACTTTGACGCTTCTTCAATGGTAAGGGCATATTTTTCCCATACGGGAATATCGTTGTTATTCATCAGATACCCCCTTTCCCATGTTTCGTGTCATACTGGATATAGGGGATAAGGTCGGTGCGGTTTATCCTCTGTAAATGAGCGGTCAGTTTACTGGAAAGGGAAGTGCTGTATCTTGCCTTATCAAGCATAGTTCCCACCCGTTCCAGTCCACCTAATGCGTCATGTTCTTCCAAGAAATAAAAACTTTTGACAGCAGAAATCACGCCACCCTCTGTGAGCCATTGCTGTGTTTCTTCAAGGGAATTATGTAGTTTGGGTACTTGCAGTTTCAAGACTTCCACAGCCCCTAAAAAGCGTTCCCAAAACCGACACGTTTTCCACCTGCTTTTATTACTTTCATTTTCATTTGCTACGACAAAGCGTAGGTTGTTTGCCAATAGTCCGAAAGCCAGTTCCCCAAGTTCCAGCGGTCTGTCCTTGAACGTCATGGCAAAGGCATGAGCCTTATCATCACGCAGTTGCATTTCTGTGCGTTTCCAACTGCCGACTTCATCAAGCGTCTTATTATATTTTGAACAGACTTCCTTATCCTTGTCATAAAAGCGGTAGGACAATCCGATTTCCCAGCACCGATATAAACCGTTTTTGCGGTGTCGAAATCGTCAAACTTGCTTTCATCAAAGTGGTAGCCCTCACTATTGGAAATAAATTCCTCTTTTTCGCATTTCTTCTTTATCTGCTCTATGGTAAAGAATGGCTTATCGTTCTTATCATCAATGGCAATATCAAGTCTTGTGAAGTGGAAATTATCCAGTCCGTATCTTCTTTCACAATGTTTGAACATATCCCCAAAGGTATAATTTCTGCTGTTGAGAATACGGAAAATATCATCACAACCTCTGCCAGTCATAACAAGATAACAGCCTAACCCTTGTGGGTTGTCCTCTGTCTTTTTTGCGTTTCCCGATACATAAATGTCCCCGATTTCCCAGCGTGTCTGATAGGTCTTGAATTTGACCGTTGCGGGATAGACATGGAAAATATCGGTCGGCAGTTGTAAAATATAGCGGATAACATCTTCTGCCGTTGCCGTATCAAATACGATACTGATGTAATCAATCTTTACGGATACATTTTCATGTGTTGCGATAGTGCATTGCTCCTTTCGTACTCCCCGATTTTTTGCGGGGGGGGGTAAAAATCGTGTTTTGTCCTTTATTTATCACAGTTTCTAGGTACTATGACATGTATGCGCAGGGCGGTGTTACCTATACGCCCTGTACGAACGCCTGCGGCGTTCCTTTTCTTCCTGTGCCTGCCCCGTTCTTAACGCTCACGAGCCTTGTAAGGCTCGTGGCTAAACGGGACAGCCCCAGTCAGAAACCCTGTTTTCGGTCGGATAGTCCATGCGTATTCATGCTATCAAAGCGAAAACAACTCTTTTCTATGCTTACTCAAGCGTGTGATTGACCCTAGCGTGCTTAATCACTCTATCTGATATGATAATAACGCCATTAGAATTACTTGCCAAGATATTTTTCTTGACCTTTAGATATATATTAAGTATTATATGCTTATAAATACCAAGAAAAGCAATGAAAGGAGTGTTTATACTAAGTCATGGAGCATTACGAAAAGAAAATCAGTTTCTTAGGAGAGAACATACAGACCATAAGAAAGCATAGAGGAATGAAACAACAGGAACTTGCGGACAAAATCGGTATCAATATGCAGAGCCTTTCCAAGATTGAACGTGGCGTGAATTATCCTACCTTTGATACGCTGGAAAAGATAATGGACGTGCTGGGAGTAACACCCAATGAATTATTGTCGGGAGAATGGAAGTATATTGACCACACTGAGCCCTATATCATGGATATTATCAAACGGGAACAAGACTTCAATGTTTCCTTAGATTACCTGTCTGAAAATGAATTTTTCGATGATGAAAAAGAATGCACATTTTACAAGGCATATAAACTCATACAGTATATCCATAACTACATTACCAATGAGGTTACGGAGTTGGAAGAACTTATGGAAATCAAGCAGTTGATACAGCGTCAAAAACTGGAACGCATGATAAAAGTACATAAGGAAATGCGAGGGTTAGACCGATACAGAGAACAGCCCAAAGAGTATAAATACCATGACCCTTATGATGATTGGATATTTCGTCAGCTTGCGGATATAGACAACAGAAACAACATTCCCGACACTTCTCCACAAGTAGACTTCAATGAAGCAGACTATGAAGATTATCTAAAGGCGAAATGGAACAGAGGTCTTTAATTTCCTCTTGCATGGAAGATACAGCAAACAAAAAGCCCAGTAAAGAGTGCAAAGCACCACCAATGGTGGCAAGGCTCTTGACAGGGCTTTTTCTTTTCTGTTGTGGGGTAATCAAGAGGAAGAAAGAAAAAGTGTGCATTTTTGTTCCATAAATGCTAAGGGTATGCTGATTTTTATTGTGGCGGATATATGGAACTGTTATAATATGGATATGAAGAAAGCGACAAATTTGAAAGTGTTAATAATTTTCAAACAGCCTCATTGCATGGAAATAAGAAACAGACTATCCTTAAAGTAGGAGGTGGCACAAATGGCAAATGAAGATAAAAAAGATTTTAATGCTATGTTGCATGATAGTAAGGATATGCCAAAATTTCAAATTATCATAGACCAGAAAAGTATTGAGAAATATGGTGGAAACAAAATGTATTTTGCTCCCCCGATTGACTATGACAAAGTAATGAAAAAAGTTCCGTATGGTAAAGTGATTACGGTTGGAAAAATACGAGAACACTTTGCAAAATTGAGTGGTGCAGATTTTACAGAGCCGATTACAGCGGGTATATTTGTTTCTATTGTAGCGTGGGCGAGTTATCAGCGTTCCGAAGATGAAACACCCTATTGGAGAACATTAAAAGCAAACGGAGAATTAAATGCTAAATATCCAAATGGTATTGAAGCACAGAAAGAAAAATTAGAAGCAGAGGGACATACCATTATTCAAAAGGGGCGTAAAAATATACGATACTATGTAAAGGACTATGAAAATTCTCTTTTTGATTTGAAATAGGCAAATTCTATTTCACAATTTCATATCTCTATACACAAAGCAGTTAGTCTTAGGATTGACTGCTTTTTTCATACCTAAATTTCAGATTGGAGTGATGAAATGGTGTTTGTTAGAGCTGTTCAATAAGATTATCGGTGCATAAAATTTTATTGTAGTGCTGATATAGGAATGGTATAATTTTCAAGAAAGGTAATCAAATAATGATTATCTAAAATGACAAAGATAAAAACGCAAAGCATTTTATTATGTGAGAGCTGGTAGGTAGCCCAGCCGTCCTATGTTTATAGGGTAAGTAACCTGCCCCTCCGGGTTGTCCGTTCTTTGTTTGGAAATAAACAAGGAGGGATTGATATGAAGACAATAAAATGTAAATTGACTGTGTATTTTGCAGAACCTTTTTGGGTTGGAGTTTTTGAAAGAATTTGTGATGGAAAACTTTCCGTAGCAAAGGTAACATTTGGTGCAGAGCCAAAAGATTACGATATTCAAGAATTTGTGTTGAAACATTATTATGATTTACAATTTAGTCCAGCAGTTGAAACGATTGTAAAAAAGGATAAGAAAAATCCTAAAAGAGTTCTTAGAGATGTAAAGAAACAATTACAGAACAATGGAATTGGGACAAAATCGCAACAAGCTTTAAAATTACAACATGAATTAAAAAAAGAAGAATATAAATCTAATTCCAAACATAAAAAGCAAATGGACGCAGAACAAAAGTTTAAGTTGAAGCAACAAAAGAAAAAAGCAAAACACAGAGGACATTAAATGATGTTGCAATATCATAAACTAAATATTTTATAAGTTCATATCTACACAAAGCAGTTAGTCTTATGATTGACTGCTTTTTTCTTATCAAAATTTCAGATTGGAGTGATGAAATGGTGTCTGTTAGAGCTGTTCAATAAGATTATCGGTGCATAAAATTTTATTGTAGTGCTGATATGAGAATGTTATAATGTGGATATGAAAAAACGATAAACGGTAATTTAAAAAGGGGAAATGAAAAAGTGGCAATTTCAAATATAAATACAATTATTAGTAATGATATTCAAAAAGTTTGGAACATTGTTTTAGCTGTTGATAAATATAACTCATGGCGAAGTGATTTGAGCAAAACAGAAATAATAAATGACAAACAATTTATTGAATACACAAAAAATGGATATGCTACTACATTTACCGTTACCGTTGTAGAACCATATAAACGCTGGGAATTTGATATGGATAATAGCAACATGAAAGGTCACTGGATTGGTATTTTTACAGACAAAGGGAATGAAACACAAATAGACTTTACAGAAAATGTGATACCTAAAAAGTGGTTTATGAAACCTTTTGTAAAAACCTATTTGAAAAAACAACAAAAGCAATTTGTTCTGGACTTAAAGAAAGCATTGGAATAATAAAATTCAAGATTGGAGATTTAGAAATGGCTTCAAGTAAAGATTATTTACAATTTGTTTTAGAACAGTTATCAGAATTACAAGAAATAACATATCGTGCAATGATGGGAGAATTTATTATCTATTATCGTGGAAAAATCGTTGGCGGTATATATGATGATAGGTTACTGGTAAAACCAACAAAGTCTGCAATTTCTTATATGCCAACAGTTACTTATGAAATTCCATACGAAAACGCCAAAGAAATGTTATTGGTGGAAGAAGTTGATAATAAAGATTTTCTGACGGGGTTATTTGATGTGATGTATGATGAACTACCAACGCCAAAACCTAAAAAGAAAAAATAAACAGCTTCTAGTTTACAATTTCATATCCATATACACAAAGCAGTTAGTTTTAGGATTGACTGCTTTTTAAAAAGACACCATTTAGGTGTAATGATGTCTTTTGGGTGTTATTTTATAGGTCATATCAAGGCTCATTCAATCGTGGTAAATTCGTGGTAAAATGAGTTTTTTCTATACTTCAAAATACTTGAAAGTATAGTGTTTATGCGGATAATCGAAAATTAGATATAAAATTTATATATAAATCTTTAACCAATTTTTCGGAAGGATGTCTCTTTGCTGATATAATATTAAGTAGTTATATCAGCAAAGGGATAGATTTAAAATGACCAAAGGAAAATAAAAAAGATTACGATAAAACAATGAGAAGAGATTAAATACAGAAAGGCATACGGGTATGGATGTTTATGAAGTAAGGTTTTAATACTAGGACGAAGAAAATGCTGATGAGGATGAAGTAATAATTGCAGCATATTCTTTATAACAATCTTGTACAGAAAGAATTAGAGAAATTTGAAGAACAGCCTAGATTTTGAGGTAAGAGAGAAACATTGTTTATAAGTGAATATGAGTTAAATGTTGAAAATAGTTTCTGGGTAGAAGAACTTTTAAAAGATGATGTTTCAAACTATTATGTTGATTTAGAAAATGGATTTCTTATCATGATATCAGTGACGGCTGGCTGTCCGTGATCAAAGCGGATGTGTATAAAGGAAGTGATGTAAAAGAAGCAACTGTGCGGACTTATGCTTATGACAGCTATGGAAAAGTAACAGAGATCAAGGATTACCGAAATCTCTTATCGGATGGTGATAAGGCAGTCAAAAAGACCTATACCTATGATTCTTTTGACCGTGTGGCAAAGATGGTCTACACAGATTTGGAACATCCAGAAACAGTTATGGAGTCCTATGCCTACTCCTATGATAAAAATTCCAACATTGTAGAAAAGACGCAGGTAAACAACTATCCTCAAAAGGATGAAGAAAAGGTCAATGAGACAAAGCACTATACTTATGATTCTCTGGGAAGGCTTGTAAAGGCGGTTACGACAGATCACAGGAAAGACGACAGCAAACAGACCGTGACCTATACGTATGATAAGGTTGGAAATCGTCTGGCTGAAGACAAAGGGGATACGAAGACGACCTACGATTATAATGGACTGGATCAGGTGAAAACTTCGACCACATGGAAAGATGGTACCGTACAAGAGAATAAGCAGTATGTCTATGACAAGAACGGAAATGAGATCGGACAGACCAATGGAACAACAGGGGAGATCCTTTACCGTACCTATGATGCGGAGAACCGCCTGACCGAATTCTCTGTGAACAAAGATGGAAAGAATGCGGTTGTTCAGCAGAACCGTTACAATGGAGACGGGCAGAGAATCCAGAGAGTGGAAGGAGATAAGACGACCAACTACTATTATCAGGATGGCGTGGTCTCTTATACGACCGATGGAAAAGGAGAGCAGACGTCTCAGGATCTTTTGGGAACTGACGGGAATGTGATAGGAACCCAGAGATACACAGGCAATGATGCTGCGTATTATGTGTATAACAAGGATGTTCAGGGCAGTACGACCAATCTTGTGAAAGATGATGGAAAAGCGGATGTGTCTTACCGCTATGAGGACTTTGGGGAGACAACAAGTGTTGGAGAAAACACATCCGGAAACGAGACATGTTATACTGGCGGACGATATGATGAGACAACGGGGCTTTATTATCTGAATGCACGGTATTATAATCCGGAGGACGGAAGGTTTTTGTCTGAGGATACTTACCGTGGGGAGACAAACGAGCCGGATACACAGCATTTGTATGCGTATTGTGCAGATAATCCGATTAACTATGCAGATCCAAGTGGACATTATCCCATGGAACTTTCAGTTAAAATGTATTGGTTTGCATTGAGTAAACATTCAAAGAGAATTAATTTATCAAATGTTTCGTATCTTAATTTTAAAAAGGTGTTTAAGAGCAGGCTGAAAAATTCTGAAAAATTATATAGAATTTTTAAAGGATTAAGAAAGAAAGCTAATAAAAAGAAAAAAGCTACCTGGAAACCAAAAGGTACATTTGGATTTTCTGAAGATAGAGATTTAGCTTATTCTGTAGGTCACATTCGAAATATAAGGATGACTGTATATAAGAAAACGAAAAAAGGATATAAGATTAAATTAGCATTAAAAGACACTTATGATTTTGCAAAATTTAGTTTTAAAAGGCAAGGGATAATAAAAACATTAGTCAACAATATTTTCGGATATTATCCTCAAAGAGGTAAAGTGGTTCGTCCATACAAATGGAAATTTACAACAAAATTTTATCGTAAATAACAGTTATTGTAAAAGAGCCTTACATCAAAAATGATCTATTTTGATGTAAGGCCATATAATATAGAACAAGCATAAGATTGCAGAAAGGATATATATGAAAAAAGTAGTACAAGTAATGGCTGTAATTGTCTTGATTTTTGGTGCAATGTGTTTTTATGTGTTAGTTACAGATGATACAGGACGAGATCCCAGTTATGACTTAAATGATGGATATCAACTAATAGCCTCTAGTTCAAAATGCTGGCAACTATGCTATTTTGAGAATAACAAATCAGCGATGGATGGTCAAGGAGAGAGCATAGTTGAAGGGAATATTCAAAAATATTTTAGTAATAAAGATTTTATCATTGTTTATGAAAAAGAAAAACAGACATATTATTGTATTGATAAACGAACGAGAAAATGTATATTTAAATGTAAAACTGAAAATAAAATGAAGAATTTTATTAAATCAAAATATCAAAAGGCAAGTGTGAAAATGGAAGAAACATAAAGTGAAGATATCTCCATTGATTCAATAATATTCATCGCTAATTAAATAGCCAAGAAACACGCAAACAGCTTACCGCTATACAGAGTGTGAGTATGACGGGCTTCAGAGAAAGACAACTTATGCGGAACTGAGTCAGTCAGAGAGGCCAACAGCTGACGAGATCAAAAGCCATGCGATTAAATATACTTACGACGCAGAAGGCAAACTTACGAAAGTTACCTATCCAACGAAAAAAGATGGGGTAAGAAGCCTTTCTTATCATTACACCAGCGACGGCTGGCTGTCTTTGATCAAAGCGGATGTGTATAAAGGAAGTGATGTAAAAGAAGCAACTGTGCGGACTTATGCTTATGACAGCTATGGAAAAGTAACAGAGATCAAGGATTACCGAAATCTCTTATCGGATGGTGATAAGACAGTCAAAAAGACCTATACCTATGATTCTTTTGACCGTGTGGCAAAGATGGTCTACACAAATTTGGAACATCCAGAAACAGTTATGGAGTCCTATGCCTACTCCTATGATAAAAATTCCAACATTGTAGAAAAGACGCAGGTAAACAACTATCCTCAAAAGAATGAAGAAAAAGTCAATGAGACGAAACGCTATACCTATGATAAGGTTGGAAACCGTTTAGCCGAAGACAAAGGGGAGTCGAAGACGACCTATGACTATAATGGTCTGGATCAGGTGACAGCTTCTACGACTTGGAAAGATGGCACAGCACAGGAGAACAAGCAGTATGCCTATGACAAGAATGGAAATGAGATCGGACAGACCAATAGTAAAACCGGAGAAATCCTTTACCGCGCTTATGATGCAGAGAACCGGCTGACCGAAGTTTCTGTCAACAAAGATGGTAAAAATGCCATTGTGCAACAGAACCGTTACAATGGAGACGGGCAGAGAATCCAGAGAGTGGAAGGAGATCAGACGACCAACTATTATTATCAGGATGGCGTGGTCTCTTATACGACCGATGGAAAAGGAGAGCAGAAGTCTCAGGATCTTTTGGGAACTGACGGAAATATCATAGGAACCCAGAGGTATACGGGCAATGATGCTGCGTATTATGTGTATAACAAGGATGTTCAGGGAAGTACGACCAATCTTGTGAAAGACGATGGAAAAGCGGATGTGTCTTATCGTTATGAGGACTTTGGGGAGACAACAAGTGTTGGAGAAAACACATCCGGAAACGAGACATGTTATACTGGCGGAAGATATGATGAGACGACGGGGCTTTATTATCTGAATGCACGGTATTATAATCCGGAGGACGGAAGGTTTTTGTCTGAGGATACTTATCGAGGAGAAGTGAATCAGCCGGATACACAGCATTTGTATGTATATTGTAAAGACAATCGGATAAATTATGTAGATCCCAGTGGACATAAGTATTCACCAAGTAAAGCAGCAAACTATGCATACAAATGGGGAATGAAATTTAATCCTCAATATGCTAATCATACTGGACAAGGTGATTGCACGAATTTTGTTTCACAATGTGTACATGCAGGTGGTAAAAGTATGAAGAAACCACTTTTTCTTTTTCATCGTCGTCGTATTTCTAGAACTACAAGCTATTGGTATTCTATAAAGCGCCAAGAGTATCATGGTAACTATGGTCCACCAACCCATTGGAAAGAATCAAGTTCTTGGACAGCGGTTAAAGATTTTTATACTTATTGGAAGAAACATGGAGCAAAAATTATATTTTGTAGTTCTAAAAAATATTACAAAGAAAAGCGAAAAAAGGAGATGTTGTACAGTTAAGAGAACGTAAGAACGGTTGGCATCATTCTATAATTATTTCACGTGGTTCTAAAGGAAAATGGAAATATGCGGGACATTCTAATAAACATAAAGCAAAGTCAATAAATAGTATAAAAAATCAAAATGGATATCGAATTATAAGAATAAGATAAATTATGTTTTCTCAAATTGCAGAAAGTTGCTTAATTTAAACTTAAAGGAGTTAAAATCATATGATTAAAAAGAAATCTTTGATTATCGGAATAATTTTTATTCTAGGAACATGCGTAGTAATATATATACAGGATTTAAAAAAATACCCATATTGTTATGCGGAAAGCAGCGATGGAAAATGGAGATTGTATGGGTACATTGTTTATGAAGGGGGAGATTGGACTGGAGATTTATATTATGAAGGAAATAAAACAGGAGATATCGGAGTCATAGATGTAAAAATAAATTACAATGGTGATGCTCAAAAATACGGAGGTAAAATAAAACCAAGAGTTAATGGAAAAGGCGATTCAATAACAAAAGATCGATTTATTAATGAAAATAAGGAGAAATATTATCTAGTGTGGGAATTTGGAGGTGTCGATATTCCTGAAGTTATTTTAAAAATAAATTGGATGGAAGGAAAAACATCAAAAAGTGCTGTTTTAAAACCAGAGATTCGCTATGGCGGGCCCACAATAAGAAAGATATGGAGTTATTTTAAGTAAAAAGTATTTGAAACAATGGTGAATGATGAAAAAAGAAGTAAGCGGTATTGATATGAAAAGATTAAGATATAAAAGCAATATCTTATTTTCATTAATAATTAGTTTAACTTTTGTAGGGTGTCAGAGGGAAAAAGAACATTTATCAGATATGTTCGATTTAAAAAATGACAAATTAGCGGGAGTCTATGATCCTGAATATTCATCAACGATCGTTCAAAACGAACAGTTTGTTTTTTATGAAACGGAAAATCAGGAAATCGTTAGAATCAACAAAAAGAATCATAAAAGAACAACAATCATAAGTCCAGATGAGAAGTCGGAAGTACAAAGTGAAGGTGGATTGGAATTATCAAAAGACAGTTTATATTACGTTCATAATAATTGTGTTTTTAAAAGTGATCTGAATGGAAAAAACATTTAAAAACTTCTTTCTGCAAAAGATAAAAAAGAGATAGAGTGGATCCATGGAATTAAATTATATAACAATGAAATATACTTGTTAGCCGAAGGTGATGAAGGTAATACTATTTTTCGATTCTTTCCTAAGAACAAGAAAATGGAAAAGATTGCAGAAGATATAAGAAAGCCATGTTTTTCTGGGGACAATTTATATTATATAGAACATGGGGAGGTAGGAATAAATAAGGTTGATTTAAAGACTCGAAAGGGTAAGATTGTACGAGGACAAGCATGGAAAAATAAACTGCAGTATGAGGATAATATAGTTCTATATAAGGGAATTGTAGAGAATCAAGGGAAAGTATATTATATTTGCTGGGGTGAGGATGGTAAGGTGAGATTATACCAATATAGAGATCATAAGAAAGACAAAATACAACATGGTTTTTCCGACAATTCTTATGAGTTTGTTTATAACTCCTCTATGATTGTTGGATATAATACTCATTGGGATAGCTCAGAGGAAAGGCATATACAAATCTATCACTTGGATTCTGAGCAGGAACAAAAGATTAAAATGCCAAATAATGATTGGTATGCTTTGCTTGTAGTAGATGACTTGTTATTTTGTGGTTATCCAGATGATAAAGATGATTTCTATCATATGTTAAAAATAGATAATTAACGGAAAAACACTGGACATCCATAAAGATGTCTATGATTTCAGACATGAATAATATTTTCCTGTGTGACATGGTCACAGAATGATCACTTCATTTCAGATATGATAACACCAGATATGATATTTTAAAAAATGTGAGGTGGAAAATATGAGGAAAAAAACAGTGATCATCGGCGGTGTGGCAGGCGGGGCAACGACAGCGGCCCGACTTCGGAGAAAAGATGAGAGCATGGAAATTGTTCTTCTGGAACGGGGTGAATATATTTCCTATGCCAACTGCGGGCTTCCGTATCATGTAGGGGATGTGATCAAAAACAGGGAGTCTCTGCTTCTTCAGACTCCGGAGGCCATGAAAAAGAAATTTAACGTAGATGTCAGAGTGCGGAATGAAGCTGTGAAAATTAACCCGGAAGATCAGACAGTGACCATAAAAGATTTAAAGGAGGGCAGAGCGTATGAGGAGAGCTACGATTATCTGGTGATCGCCACAGGCTCCTCTCCGGTCGTGCCTCCGATTCCTGGCATTGACGGACCGGATATTTATACTCTTTGGACGGTTCCGGACACAGACAGAATAAAGAAAGTCATAGAGACAAAAAAGCCGAAGACAGCAGCGGTAATCGGCGGCGGTAATCGGCGGCGGATTCATCGGCCTTGAGATGGCGGAGAATCTTAACAGGGCTGGACTTGAGGTGAGCATTGTGGAGATGCAGGACCAGGTCATGGCCCCTCTGGATTTCGAGATGGCCCAGCTTCTTCATGAAAACATAGAAATGAACGGTGTCAGCTTGATACTGGGAGATGGCGTGGCATCTTTTGAATATAAAGACGGGAAAACGTTTATTGCGCTGAACAGCGGGAAGGAATTACAGACAGATATGGTCCTGCTGTCCATAGGAGTGCGTCCAAACAGTGAGCTTGCGAGGAAAGCGGGTTTGAAACTTAACGCCAGGGGCGGTATTTTAACGGATGAGATGCTCCGGACTTCCGAAGAGAATATATATGCGGTAGGCGATGTCATAGAGGTTGAAAACTATGTACTGAAAGAACCTGCAATGATCCCTTTAGCCGGACCGGCCAACAAACAGGGAAGGATCTGTGCGGATAATATTGCAGGAGAACAGAAGAAATATAAGGGAACTCTTGGGACTTCAGTTGTCCAGGTATTTGACCTGACAGCCGCGGCAGCAGGGGTCAATGAAAAAACGCTGATCCGTAAGGGGAAGGTCCGGGGGAAGGACTATGAAACTGTACTGATCAATCAAAAATCCCATGCGGGATATTACCCTGGTGCTGTTCCGGTTACATTAAAGCTGTTGTTTGACCTTGATGGAAACATTCTTGGCGCACAGGCAGTGGGGCAGGAAGGTGTGGATAAACGGATCGACGTGCTCGCAGGCGCCATACGCTCCGGAAATACAATCTATGATCTGGAAGAACTGGAACTCGCCTATGCTCCTCCTTATTCTTCAGCGAAAGATCCGGTAAATATGCTCAGCTTTACGGCAGAGAATGTTTTGGAGAAGATGGTCTCCTTCATGAGCTGCCGGGAACTGGATGACAGGATCGAAACAGAAGGCTGGGAGAAGGACTTAACCATTTTGGATGTAACCGAAGAGATGGAGCGGATGGTATTCCATATTCCGGGCTCTGTTCACATTCCGCTGGGGCAGCTGAGGCAGAGAATGGCTGAACTGCCGAAGGACCGGCTTATCGTAACTTACTGTGCAGTTGGAGTCCGTTCCTACAACGCAGCCAGAATCCTTAAGCAGAATGGTTTTTCAGATGTAAAGGTGCTGGAAGGAGGAACGAGTTTTTATCAGTCTATGCACTACAAAGACGGAGAGCCATCTGCCTGCCGGGAAGAAAAACAGCTGAAAGCAGCAGAGGCAGAGCCAAAAGAAGTAAGGCTTGTTGACTGCTGCGGTCTGCAGTGTCCGGGGCCGATCATGAAGGTTCACGAGACTTTAGAATCCATGGAGGATGGAGAGACGGTCAAAGTGGCGGCCACAGACATGGGATTCCCAAGGGATATTGAATCCTGGTGCCAGAGAACAGGAAATACGTTAGTAAAGAAGGAGCGGGACGGAAAACAAAATGTAGTCTTTATAAAAAAAGGAAAAGAAGGGCAGGAACTGTGTGCGGCAGCCGCTGACACAAACGGCGGGCAGGGCAAAACGATGGTCGTGTTCAGCGGAGATATGGATAAGGCCCTCGCTTCCTTTATTATCGCCAACGGTGCCGCAGCCATGGGCAGGCCGGTCACAATGTTTTTTACCTTCTGGGGGCTGAACATTGTGAGGAAATCAGAAAAACAGCGGGTAAAAAAATCAGTTGTGGAAAAGATGTTCGGAGTCATGATGCCGAGAGGAAGCAGGAAGCTCAAACTATCAAAAATGAACATGGGCGGTATGGGAACAAAGATGATGAAGAGGGTCATGAGAGAGAAAAATGTGGAAACTCTTGAAAATCTCATGAAACAGGCCATTGAAAACGGTGTGAAGCTGGTGGCCTGTACCATGTCCATGGATGTGATGGGTATCAGGAAAGAAGAGATCATCGACGGTGTGGAATTCGCAGGTGTAGCCTCCTATTTGGGAGATGCGGAGAATTCTGATGTAAACCTTTTTATCTAAGCAGCAAAATGCAGCAAAACGGTATCTGTCCGTTTGCTGCATTTTATTTCAGCTGATCAGCTGTTTTATGCCCTTTTTATCAAGGATTGTGACTCCGCCTCTGGACAGTTTTACCAAACCTTCCGATGAAAAGTATTTCAGCATACGGCTTACAACCTCCCTGGCGCTTCCGGTGTATTTGGCAATCTGTTCGTGAGTCATATGGATGTCGTCAGAACCCGTTTTTCCGCTCTCATCCAGGAGAAAGATCGCAAGCCTCTGATCGAAACTCATGAACAAAATCTGCTGCATGGTCCACATCACATCGGAAAAACGCTCGGTGGCCTGCTTATAGGTAAATGCTTCCGCATAGATATTCCGGTCAACGATTTCCGAATATGCTCCTGCGCTGATCTGTATGATTTCACTTTCTGTTACCGCCTCCATTTGTACTTCAAAAGTGATGGCAGACAGTACGCAGGAAGCAGAAAGGACACAGACATCTCCCTGTTCCAGACGGTACAGAGTGATCTCTTTTCCTTCTTCTGAGAGCATGAAAGTCCGCACACTTCCGCTTTTGATGATCAGCACGCCGGTACACTCACAGTTCTGGCACCGGATGATCCCTCCTTTTTCGTAGCGGACAAGCTGAGACCACTGGGAGAGAGTCTTCTTTTCTGTTTCTTTCAGGTGCTCCCAAAAAGGAAGGGACGACTTTAAGATAGGGATGATTTCATCTGCATGCTCCATTCTATACCTCCAATTAATACTTTTCATATATTTTAGCTGTCCCAAAGAGAAATAACAAGAGCTGTTTGCATGGAAATCGGTCCCTTAGATTCGTTTCAGCAAATTATGACACAAGATCCTTGTATAATTAGAAGCTGAAGGAGGGTCCAGGATGCCGATTATAAAGAAAAAAGAACCAGTAGAAGAGATATTTTTCAATGAGCTGGAAGATATCATATCATATAATATGAAACAGATGGAGCACTGCCTCACTACGATCGGAAAGCGGATGTGTGCAGAGCAGGATGAAGACTTGGAAAAAAAGACCGGAAGAACAATCATAGAGAGTACGATTTTAAAAGAATGTATGCTGTGCCGGGAAAAAGATAAGTGCCGGCTGACGCTGGATGACAGGGACAAGCTGGGGGAACTTCTGGAGAAGCAGGGAGGCCTCAGTGTGCAGAATATCCGCTCTGTCTGCAAATGCCAGCGAGAGAAGGAGTGGGTGGAAGAGATCAATACGATCTATGAAAGGGAGCTTTTTTTGTATGCCTGTGAACAGCGGTTTATCGAAATGCGCAGGATGATCGGGGAACAGTACATAGAGGCCGGAAGGATGTTCAGAAGCTTCTCGGCCCAGAAATATCAGCTGTTCGGAGTCCGCCCGATGCAGGAAGTTATTGAGAAAGGGCTGAAAGCCCATCATCTGAGAGTGAAAAAGGTTTATATATATGAAGATGACATGAGGGGAAAGCAGATTTACCTGTTTTTAAAAGCCCAGAAGGGCAGGGAGGTAACGACCAAAGAAGTAGCCCGGTGGCTGTCGGTCATTCTCCAGGAAAAACTTCAGCCGCTGCCCAACGGTAAGCAGGCCATCGGGGAGAACTATGAAATGATGGGGGTGCAGGCGGCTACAAAATTTCATGTGCTGACAGGGGTGATTTCCAGGGCAGAGAAAGAAGATATGAAAAATGGGGATAATTTTTCTATGGGGACTGTGGGAAATCACAGGTTTGTCTCTATGATCTCCGACGGCATGGGCACAGGAACCGCTGCAAACAGGGACAGTAAAGCGGTTATCGAGACACTGGAGGAACTTCTGGAGGTAGGCTTGGATGAGAAAAGAGCCGTCCAGCTTCTGCAGTCTATTTTTGTATTCTGGCCGGAGAAGGAGCGCTATTCGACCCTTGATTATCTGCAGATTGACCTGCACGCGGGGATCGGAAGCTTTCTGAAGCTGGGTGCCTGCCCATGTTTCCTGAAGCGGAAGGGACAGGTGGAAATGGTACAGCTTCCCAGTCTGCCGGTAGGTGTTTTAAAGGAAAAGTCACTGCCTATACACCGGAAGAAGCTGGAGGCGGAAGATTTCATTTTACAGGTCAGCGACGGGATCATCGACTCCATGGGCGAAAAAGGAGTGGAACTGCTGATGGAGTATATGAAGCAGATCCACACGACACGTCCGCAGGGATTTGTGGATGAACTGATGGAGAAGATCGAAAAGACCGAGGGATACGAAAAAAAGGATGACATGACGATGATTGGTCTCGGGATTTGGGATAAGTATTGAATCCTTGGATTGGGAATGATAAAGTATTGATATGGATAAAGTACTAAGGTTTATAAAAAAACATCATATGATCAGCCAGGGAGATTTCATCGCTGTGGGAGTCTCCGGAGGAGCAGACTCTGTGTGCCTGCTCCTGCTTTTATGTGAGCTTAAGCAGGAGTATGGACTTGAATTGCACGCTGTCCACATCAATCATGGTATCCGCAGGGAAGCTTTCAAAGACCAGGAATTTGTGGAAAACTTATGCCGGAGACTGAAGGTGCCGTGGATAACTTTTTCGGAAGATGTGCAAGGCATGGCTGAAAAAGAATCCATGTCTCTGGAAGAGGCAGGACGGATAATCCGCTACCGATGCTTTCAAAAAGTTCTGGATATGCACGGAGGCGGAAAAATTGCAGTGGCTCATCACCAGAATGACCAGGCGGAGACAATTCTTTACCGGATGTCCAGGGGGACCGGAATACAGGGTCTGAAAGGGATGGAAGCCGTCCGGGGAGATGTGATCCGGCCGCTTTTGTGCCTTAAGAAAACGGAAATCCTTAAGTATTTAAAAGAAAAGGGCCAAAGCTGGATGGAGGACGCCAGTAATGAAGATAATACGTTTGCCAGGAATAAGATCCGCAATCAGGTCATTCCGGTGCTCACAGAAGTCAATTCAAGGGCTGTGGAACATATATTTTCACTGTCCGAAGAAATAGAAGAGTGGAGCCGTTATTTGGAACAGCAGTTGTCTGAGGCGTGGAAAGCCTGTGTAAAGCAGGATGAAAAGGGATGTCTCATCGATACAGGCCGGTTTCTGAAGGAATCGGAGCCGATCAGGAGACTTTTGGCAAAACAGGCCATAGAACAGACCGCAGGCAGAAAAAAGGATATTGAGAAGATCCATATCCAGAGTTTCTGTGATCTGGCTTTCAGGGAAACCGGGAAATCCATTGATCTTCCATATGGACTTACTGGAAAGAAAACATACGGAGGACTCTTGGTGGAGGCTAAGCAGACAACAGCAGAAAAAGCGGCTGTGGGACAGCTGGTCCTGACGGAGACAAACCGGTTTGAAAAAATGGATGAAAAAGATTTTACCAAAATCATTGATTATGATAAAATAGACAAAGACATCCAACTGAGGTACAGAAAGCCGGGAGACTTTTTTGTATTTTCAAAAGATGGAAAGAGCAAGTCTTTGAGCCGGTATTTTATTGACCAGAAAATTCCGAGAGAAGAGCGGGACCGGATACCGCTTGCGGCAGACGGAAGCCGGATCATATGGATCATCGGTCGCCGCCTGAGCGAGTTTTATAAGGTTTCTGAAAAAACGAAAAGATATTTAAGATTGGAATACAATTAGGAGGAAAACATTAAATATGGAACAAGCAGAGATTAGAGAGTTGATCTCAGAAGAAGCTGTGGATAAGAGAATCAAGGAGATGGGGGACCAGATCAGCAAAGATTATGCGGGAAAGGAAGTACATTTGATCGCGATCTTAAAAGGCGGTGTCTTTTTTGCGTGTGAGCTGGCCAAGAGGATCACAGTCCCGGTAACGATTGATTTTATGTCCGTGTCCAGCTACGGGGATTCCAGAGAGTCTTCCGGTATCGTAAAGATTGCCAAGGATCTGGATGAACCGATCGAGGATAAAGAAGTTCTGATCGTGGAAGATATTATTGATTCCGGGAAAACACTGAACCACTTAAAGCCAATGCTTTTGAGCAGGAAGCCCAGGAGCCTCCGTATCTGTACGCTTTTGAATAAACCGGAGCGCCGGGAGGTGGATGTGGAAGTGGCATACACAGGTTTTGACGTGCCGGATGAGTTTGTCGTGGGCTACGGCCTGGATTTTGCACAAAATTACAGGAATCTTCCATATATCGGAGTCGCAGAAGAATAGCAGAGAGGAGACAGTAAGTTGAACCCAAGAAGAGGAAACAGCAATTTTTTGTTCCTTGCAGTCATTTTATGTCTGGGGATTATTTATTTTTCCAGAATGATGAACAGCACCGAGGACAATTATAATTACGCACAATTCCGTCAGGACGCAAAAGCGGGGCAGGTTGTGGGGATCACCATGAAGCAGAATAAAGAGGTCCCAACCGGCACTATGACGGTAGAATTAAAGAATGAAGTGTATAAAAACTGTAATATCACCGACGTTGACGCGGCGGTAAAAGAGATCGAGGATAAATACCCGAATCTCTATAAAAAAATGGTAGTGAAGCCGATCGACCGGAGCGGAGACTGGATCACGACCCTGCTTCCGAACCTTTTGATGGTGGGAATTCTTGTATTTTTCCTGATCATGATGATGAAGCAGAATGGCGGCGGCGGAAAAATGATGGATTTCGGAAAGAGCCGTGCCAAGATGGCAAATCCGGACGGCCCGAAAGTTACATTTGACGATGTGGCGGGTCTTACCGAGGAAAAAGAGGAACTGGAAGAAGTGGTGGATTTCTTAAAAGATCCGAAGAAGTTTATCGGTATCGGGGCAAGAATCCCAAAGGGAGTCCTCTTAGTAGGACCTCCGGGAACAGGTAAGACACTCATAGCAAAAGCCGTGGCCGGAGAGGCAAATGTCCCGTTTTTCAGCATTTCAGGTTCTGATTTCGTTGAGATGTTTGTCGGCGTCGGGGCTGCCAGGGTCAGAGACCTGTTTGCAGAGGCTAAGAAGAACGCACCTTGTATCATTTTTATCGACGAGATCGATGCGGTGGCCAGACGGAGAGGTTCCGGCCTGGGCGGCGGACATGACGAGAGAGAACAGACCTTGAACCAGATGCTTGTGGAGATGGACGGTTTCGGCGTCAATGAAGGCATTATTGTCATCGCAGCTACGAACCGTGTGGATATCCTCGACCCGGCGATTCTCCGACCGGGCAGGTTTGACCGGAAGGTCGGCGTGGGAAGGCCGGATGTCAAGGGAAGAGAGGACATTTTAAAGATCCATGCCAAGAAGAAACCTCTGGGCGATGATGTGGATCTCCACGAGATCGCCAGGACGACGGCGGGATTCGTGGGCGCAGATCTGGAAAACCTGATGAACGAAGCGGCCATTCAGGCGGCTAAAAATAACCGCGGATACATTGTAAAAGAAGATATCGACAAATCCTTTATCAAAGTGGGAATCGGCACAGAGAAAAAGAGCCGTGTTGTCCCTGAGAGCGAGAGGAGGATTACGGCTTACCACGAGGCAGGCCATGCGATCCTGTTTCACGTGCTCCCGGATATGGGACCGGTCTATACGGTTTCCATCATACCGACCGGCGTTGGGGCGGCGGGATATACGATGCCGCTCCCTGAAAACGACAATATCTTTAATACAAAAAATAAAATGCTGCATAATATCATGGTAAGTCTCGGAGGAAGGATCGCAGAAGAGCTGATCTTTGAAGATATCACGACCGGTGCCTCCCAGGATATCAAGCAGGTTACCCAGCTTGCCAGATCTATGGTCACTGAGTACGGCATGTCAGACCGGCTCGGTCTGATCAATTACGACAGCGGTGAAGGGGATGAAGTCTTCCTCGGAAAAGAAATCGGCCAGCCCCGTCCGTACGGAGAGCGGGTGGCAACCATTATCGATGAGGAAGTGAAAGACATCGTGGATGACTGTTATAAGAAAGCCAGGGCGATCATTGAAGAGCATATGGAAGTACTCCACAGCTGTGCAAAACTGTTATTGGAAAAAGAACGAATCAATCAGAGTGAATTTGAAACCTTGTTCGAGGGGACAGAAGCGTAAAAAAACTGCCGCACTAAAAAGGTGTGGCAGTTTTTTTGCACGAATATGGATAAATTCTGCTGGATAGGAATTTAAAGATTGTTGGAGATGTCTACTTTTCTCCGTGCTTCTTTCCGTTTTTCCATGGCATCCACACAGATAGTGCAGGCTGCATCCCCGGTGATATTGACTGTGGTTCTTGCCATATCAAGGATACGGTCGACTCCTGCTACGAGGGCGATTCCCTCTAAAGGAAGCCCGACACTCTGGAGCACCATGGCAAGCATGATAACGCCGGACCCCGGAACTCCTGCGGTGCCTATGGAAGCCAGGGTCGTAGTCAGAATGACCATCAGCTGCTGGGTTAAAGTCAGATGCACTCCAAAAATCTGAGCGATGAAAATAGCGCTGACCCCCTGGTAAATAGCGGTTCCGTCCATGTTGATCGTAGCACCCAGAGGCAGGACGAAGCTTGCGATCTCTTTTCTGGCACCAAGCTTTTCTGTACATTCATAGTTAAACGGCAGAGTTCCCACACTGCTGGCACTGGAAAATGCAAAGAGCATGGCCGGGCTTTGTTCCTTGAAGAATCTGAGTGGGCTGATGCCGCTGAATCCTTTGACCGCGCTTGAATAAACTACAACCATATGCACGATGCTGGCAAGATAGGCTACCCCGATCAATTTCAGAAGAGGAAGCAGTACGGACGGACCATTTGTGGCCACGACCGGAGTGATCAGTGCGAACACGCCAATCGGCGAAAGATTGATGATGAGGCCCATGATGTTGATGCAGACTTCTGAGAGACTCTCCACAAGGTCTGCCGCAGGTTTTCCTTTGTCACCGGCAATGATGATGCCGAATCCGAAAAACAGTGCGATGACAATAACCTGGAGCATTGTGGCACTGACTAAAGGCTCGACTGCATTTGACGGAAAGATATTTACAAGTGTTTCTATAAGGGAAGGGGCCTTGGTGGCACCTTCATATGCCTCCAGAGAAGAACTGTTCATCACGTAGCCGCCTCCCACGTTAAGTACATTTGCGAACAGCAGACCGAATGTAACCGCAAACGCCGTGGTAACGATGTAAAAGCAGATGGTCTTTCCTCCGATGGAACCTACCTTTTTAATGTCCTGGAGAGAGACGACTCCCTGAATGATGGAGAACAGGACTACAGGGACGACGATCATTTTGATCAGGTTCAGGAAAATAGTTCCGAAAGGCTGAATGTAATTCTCAGCGATCTTCGGATGACTCTGAAGCAGAAGACCGGACAGGATACCTAAGAATAGAGCCGTCAGGATCATCACGGTCAAGGATAATTTCTTTTTTTGTTTTTTTGTATTCATACTTTCTTTTCTCCTAAATTTGTAGTATAGCCACGAAATATTTTAAAGGAAAAAGGCGGAAAAAACAATGGGATTCATCGGAATTCTCAAAAAGTACTTGCATTTTCATATTTCATACAGTATAATTCTAAATTGTCAGGAACGCGGTGGGATTCCCGAGTGGCCAAAGGGGCAGACTGTAAATCTGTTGGCAACGCCTTCGAAGGTTCGAATCCTTCTCCCACCATCAGCCGTTGTGGCGGAACTGGCAGACGCACAGGACTTAAAATCCTGCGGGACTTATACTCCCGTACCGGTTCGATTCCGGTCAACGGCATTAAGTAAAAGTAGGAGAAAGGTTGAATTTACAGCACCTCACTATATAACATAAAGAATTATTAATTATACTTTGTGCACGGGGGATATGCATGAAGTATGGACATTTGGAATTAAGGACAGAAGAACTGTTGCAAGAAAAGGGTATGCAGAGATATGGAAGTCTCTCATGCCTTTTTTCTTGTGCATTTTTAAAAATAGAGTTATATTGTGAATAATGAAAGTTAAATAAATTTGAAGTCTGATAAGACACAAATATGAATTTACGGAGGTGATGTAATTGGATATTATAGCGAAGCTGACATCGAAAGACGATAAGTACGCTTGTGCGATTGCAGATAAAATCATATCAGAAAGTAAGGAGACAGACGAGTGGTATGAATATTTTGATGATTTTGCCTCCCTGCTCAATCATCCGAAATCGTTGGTAAGAAATAGAGTGCTGTATATTCTTGCGGCAAATGTCCAATGGGATGATGAAAAGCGCTTTGATTTGATTATTTCTGACTTCCTATCTCATATTACAGACGAAAAGCCAATTACAGCAAGACAATGTATCAAGGCACTTAGGCAAATAGGGCAGACAGAACGCCAATATATCCCGATGATACTATCAGCTTTACGCAGTGCTGATTTATCCAAGTATAAAGACAGTATGCGTCCGCTAATTGAAAGGGATATTGCGGAAACAGAGAAGATACTTGCAGATTAGAATTTGACGGTGGGAATGATGAATAGATAACGATGTAAAAGCATTTTGACAAAGCAAATTATAAATGAAAAAGTGATTTGATAGACGAAATATATATTTCTGTTTATGATATAGGTAGAAAAAGGAGGGTGGTTATGGATATAGGGACAAAAATAAAAAATGCGCGAATAAGTGCAAATCTTACACAAGAACAAGTTGCGGAAGCACTCGATGTAAGTAGACAAACAATTTCTAACTGGGAAAATGAAAAAACATACCCTGATATTGTGAGTGTCGTTAAAATGAGCAATTTATATAACATTAGTCTTGACCATCTATTAAAGGAGGAAAAGCCTATGTCAAATTATTTGAATTATCTTGACGAAAGCACCAATACAGTAAAAAGCAAAAATAAACTGTCTATGCTTATTTTATTTGTAACCTACCTCGGAATTTGGGCTGTTTCGCTTATAGTGTTCTGGTTTTTTATCAACAGTTCGGATGCAATGGGATATAGTATTATGTATCTATGGGTACTTCTTCCGGTAACAACATTTGTGATTTCTTTACTAATCGGAAAAAATAATTATATGGGAAAGTGGAAGTGGGGTTCCTCGATTGCATTTGGTATTATGTATATGCTAGCAGAGTATGCAACTTTTAGTGCTGCGAATATGATTACTTTTGATAAAATCAATGTACCGCAATTTGCAATGATATTGATAGGAGCAATTATTTCTCAAGTTGGATTAGTAGTAGGCGCTCTTATGAGATATACAGAGTTCAAGAATACAAAATAATACAAAAATGCCACTTTGTTCAGGAAGACCTTGTCACGCAGGACTGGTTTCCATTTCTTCGGTTTCCTCGTCTTTTTCTTTTATATGACGGTTCAGTTTTTTCATCTCCGGAACGACAAAGAGGGCCACGATTACGGCAGATGACATATCTGCGATGGGTCCCGCAAAGAGGATTCCGTTGAGCCCCAAAAAGAGCGGAAGAATCAGGATCAGGGGAACCAGGAGCAGGAGCTGGCGAAGCATTGAGAGGACAGACGCCTTTAGAGGCTGCCCCGTACCCTTCAAATATCCGGGGATTGGGAAAATACTTCCATCCAGTGACGCACTGGTTCATAATCTTGTTGATTTCCCGAATTTCCCATTGTTTCGGCTCGTCAAAGTCCTGGTTTAATGCTTCCCGGAAAAGCTGCTTGGAACATACAGCGCTGCCAGTGTAGCGGTCAAGATATGCCTGTATCATCCCGGCCTTAGTGTCCTCCGGCATAAAATTCCGCTGGTGTTCTTTCAGATAGCGTACCATTTCGGGGCTGAAAGACAGCTTAAAATCGCCGCTTTTGTATATTGTCATGGCTTCCGTCCATACCTGTTCGATGTAGGCTCTGGAAACGCCGGTTGCCGGTACGGTCAAGGGGAAGGAGGTCCAGGGCGTTGGAAGTCCCTCCAAACACGCATTGCCGCAGCCTGTCCTCCGGGTGGGTTTCGTATGGTATTTTATAGACCTCCTTCTGGCGGCTTAAAAATGACTTGATTTCCTCAATGCTCTTGGCGTTGGCAGTGGCAATCATCTCCGACATTTCAATAATCCAGTGGCCTTGTAGCTTGCGGTATACGTTTTCATCGTCCAGCTTCCGCAAATCATCGGAAAACCACTCGTCCTTTACCGCCGGCAGACGGAAAAAAGGCAGACTTCCCAGCTCCCTGACCGCCTACCAGACAAAGCATGACCTCAAATTTACAGCCGGGGCAGAACGCCCGCCGGATGGCTCCCAGAAGGAACAGTCGCAGGGCCTGGTAGGTGTACTTGTCTGTGTCGGCTCCCAGAAAGTGCCGCAAGGTCGGTGTGGGTCATGGCCTTTCCGCCGGTTCTGCGTTTCCTGCCGACAGGCTTTAGAAGGTCAATGCGCTCGGTCAACAGGTTCTTTGCAACCGCCCCGGAAAGGACGGGGTCATACTGGAACACGGAATTCTGAATACTGTTCCTTACGCCGCCCTTCTCGGTGCCCTCCAGCATGGCTCTGACTTCAGGGGCGCTCCGGGGCAGCGGGGCGGCTTCGATAGCGTCCATCACGGTCTGCCGCATTTCTGACGGCAAGGTCTGCCATTCTTCGCTCAAGGCTTCTCACTTCCTTTCCATAGCTGGCAATCAGGGCGGCTCGTTCCCCTATATCAGAGAACAGCAGCACATCCAGCAGATATTCCACATGGCTCATGCGCTGCAAGGCTGCCACAAGAAGCGGGTGGAAGTCCTCGTCCGGCGTTTTGGGGGCATAGTCCTGTTTCCAGCGGCGCAAAAGATTGTGGTAGCCGGACAGTACCCGGAAGCAGTAACGCTCCATGCGCTTAAATTGCTGCTCCGGGCTTTCCTGCCGGGGTTCCCGCCTGGGGCGGCTCCCTGTCCGCATAGGAGATAGAGAAGTCTATCCATCTCCTTGTTTTCAGCTGGCTTCATTATACAATGTCCGTTCATAAAACGGCGGCACTCCGGCTCTGGCGCTTGGAAATATTTATCTGCTGTGCCTAACGGGTAGTGCTTTTCATCTGTGAGGTATTCAAGGGATATTTCTCTTTTGTATTTCCTGTTCCTTGTCCTTGCCGCATTGATTGTTGCGTTGCGTATGACAACTTTACAAAAGGCATGGAATGTGTATTCGATATGCTCTTTATATTCTTCTGTACAGGTCATAGAAATTCCCCCTTTCCTCCATAAAGGGTGCTACATAGTTGATGAGTTATTTAATGCAAAGTACAATAAATCTTTGTCATTTGCCTTCTTGGTATTCTCTCCAAATAAAGCAACGTTCCTCATACTATTTCTTTCTTGAATATCCCAATACACTTACAGCGTAAGAGAAGATGAACAGAACAGCAGAGATAAGGAAGCCCGCTAAAATGTATGCTGATATTGTATCAGTTAAAGAAACAAGACCTGGCCCATCTTCAAAGTATTTAATAAGATAGAAAATAGGCACGGTTACAAGAAGCCCCATTGTTTGTGCGGAACGAAAACCAAACCAATAAGTGAGGGGTAAGCAAATTGCTGTACATATTAGTGGAATAATGGTGGCTACTGATACAGAAACAAATAGCAATGCTCCATCAAAACTTTGATATATAACACTTGATACAAAGTAGAGAAGAATACTGGCCGCAATGCTTATTCCTATTGTTAGCAGAACAGAAATATATTTGCTCCCTACCGCAAAGAATGAATTTACCGGCATAGTAAGCTGATATTTTTTCCATCGTACTTGTTCATCGCTGGCAAAACTCATTACATTTTGCATACCGACAGTTATTGCAAACATAATTGTTGCTAAAAGTCCGGAAAAATCCCCGGCGTTTACTAAAAGTAAAATAATCGCTGCGGCTGCTATGATAATCAGCTTTTTGTCGATACTTTTGTAAAATAAAGAAAAGTCCTTATAAATCAGTCCTCTCATTTTGTCGAACCTCCTTTGATATAGAACAGCATAATTTCCTCTAGCGAAGCACTATCAACAACCACATTTTTGTATTTTCTCCGGGCGGCTTCCTTATCCCGCACAAGACATTCCATACTTACATTTGTTTTCCTTGAAATGATATAATCCTCTGGCTGTATATCTGCAAACTGTTTTTTCTCACATCGGATAATTCCATACTGATAAATCAGAGTATCCTTTTCTTCCTCAAATACAATCTTTCCCTGATGAATTAAAATGACATAATCCGCTATCTTTTCTATATCAGATATAATATGAGATGAAAAGAAAATGGAGTGTTCTTCGTCCTGTATGAAGTCTAAAAACATTTCCAGAATTTCATCCCGTACTACCGGGTCAAGACCTGTTGTGGCCTCGTCTAAAATCAGCAGCTTTGGTCTGTGAGCCATTGCACATATGATGGATAGTTTCATTTTCATACCTTTTGAAAAAGAGCTAATTGGTTTGGAAAAGGGAATATTTAATTTTTTCATGTATAAGGTAAACAATGAATTATCCCATGTAGGATAAACGCCGGAAAAAATTTTTGCTACGTTCTGCGCTGTGAAAAAATCATGGAAATTACATTCGTCAAATACAACGCCAATTTCCTTTTTAACAGAACTATTCAGCGTATCTGTCCCCAATATTTCAATCGTTCCACTATCTCTTTTCAACTCATTTAGAAGAAGATTGATTGTGGTACTTTTTCCAGCCCCATTTTCTCCGATAAATCCAACAATCCTTCCTTTAGGTACTTGCAACGATATATTATTCAGCGTAAAGCCATCGAAAGATTTACACAAATTTTTTACAGAGATATTGTTTTCACTCATTTTATGACCTCCTGTTATTCCTCATACAACACTTTTAGAATATTTGCCATCTGCTCATAAGAAATGCCATGTGAGCGTCCAATATCCACAACCTGCTGTAATAATTCTTCTGCCTTTCGTAACTGTTCTTCTTGAATAAACTCTTTATTTTGGGAAGCAACAAAACTACCTTTCCCTGATACAGTTTCAATAAATCCATCACGGGTTAAATCCTCATAAGCCCGTTGGACAGTTATCACGCTGATATGTAAATCTTTCGCTAATGCCCGCATAGAAGGAAGCATTTCTCCAGCTTCCAATGTTCCATTCATAATCTTATTTTTTATCTGTGAACTGATCTGTTCATAAATCGGCTTATCGCTACTATTACTTATGACAATCTCCATAATTTCCCTCTCGTGCGTACTGTCTGTATTTTGTGTACTTGTTCGATAAGTACAGTATATATGATTGTGTGGAACCTGTCAACAAAAAAATAGCAAAAGCGGTAAATACGCCTTTGCTACCTGGTAGCTCACTGTTATTCCATTTTATCATCTTCCAACTCAATCACATCTAAAATGCCACAATTCAGGGTTTCGCAGATACGAACCAGCGTTTCCATGCTGATGTTCTTTCCCTTTCCCATGTTGGCAATCATATTTGTGGTAAGACCGGCGGCAAGCCGCAAGTCCTCTTTCCTCATATTGCGCTCAATCAGCGTGTGCCAGAGGGGTTTATAGCTTATGTGCATTTATCCTCCTGCCTTTCTCCCGGCTCCGGGGTTTCTGCTTCCATTATATCAAAATTCTTGCTAACTCACAAACATTTCTTGACAGAACCGCCGGTTCCGTCTGGATTGTGCTTTTCCTTTCTCTTGATTACATCTACTTAGCCATAAACTGGGTGATGCCTGAGGAAGTGCCCAGCGCGATCACATTTTTGCAGACAGAGCCATCCAGCTTTAATTCTTTTAGATGCAGCCTCATCTGGCTCCGTTTGCAGAAGTAGAGAAACAGGATCAGTGCGGAGATGATCTGTGATGTAATCGTCGCCACGGCAGCGCCCCGGATTTTCATAAATGCACACAAGAAAAAACTGTTGTCCCCGACCAATCTCAGTGTCAGCCAGGCAACAATTAAAAAATCTCATTCCGTGGCGATGGATAACAGAGATTAATCTGCTGATTTTTTTCATAGAATCCTCCTTTTTAGAATAAAGTTGAATACACAACTGTTTTGGGCCAAAAAAAATAGTACTTTGAATACGAATCAATCAAAATACTAATCTGAATAATTAAAGTATAACATAAATTAATTGCATGTTTAACTATATTCCGAATGCAAGCTTATATCGCATATAATTACCATAAACTACCATGAACGATTCGGGATTCCCGGTGATAAAATGAAGACATAAAAAGGAGGGAGAACATGGGATATGGGCAGACAGATGGGAGGAACAAGAAAGAATATGATCACCGGAAGGTGCCGGACCCTTCATTGATACCGGAAGATAAGCCTTCTGACAGACTGAACAGGCGGATGAAAAAAATTTTTGATGAAGCGAGAAAGAAAGAAGCGGCAGAGGAGGATGGCAAAGAATTATGAATACCGGATATTCTATATTTTACGCTCCTTGGACTTGGCGCGTCCGGCGCGGTAAGGTATAATACTTACTGATATAATAAATTTTTATGGAGGAATGTTTTTATGGAAATTACAAGTCTGTTGCCGGGCGTAAAAATTGTAAAAGAGGATGGAGAAGTAAAAGAAGACGTTTTTATCTCCCAGGGGGACAAGGTTAAAGTGACAACTGTGGATGAAACGGTGACAGGTACATTCATGCTTGTAGAGTTTGCACGTTACAGTGAAGAAGATGATATTCTCCATATGGTGAGAGATGATGAAGGATTTGCTGTTCCCTTCGACCAGATCATTGATATCGTAAGAGCAGATTAATCCTCTGCCGGGAAAGTGTTTTTGATATGGACTATGCGAGGCTGACCATTGGACAGATGGCGAAACTAAATAATATTTCAACACAGGCTTTGCGGTACTATGACCAGATAGGTCTTTTAAAACCCCGGTTTTATGACGAAGACAATAAGTACCGGTATTACAGTATTGAACAGTGTGCTGTGCTGGACGCCATTATCCATATGCAGTCTTTGAAATTCTCCTTATCACAGATTAAATATTTTTAAAGCCCGGAAAGCATCAGGAGCTGTATGACGCAATAGTTCCCGAACGCAATGTCATACCCTTCGGGTGGACGTGCTTCACACGATAAGGTATAACAAAAGAAATAACACAGCTGGAAAATGTGCAAAGGGTTATGGACAGAAAGTTTCATGATTATCAAAAGTCGTTTAATCTGCCCAAAGATGGAGTTTCCTAAATAATAAAAAAAGATGCTCAGCGTAATGGCGCGCCCCCATAAGGAAGTGATATTGTCAATATTAGTTGACACATTTTTCTCAAGCATATCACTGACTATGCGGCCAGTTCCAAATCCTCATAATACTGCCTGCGTTTTATCATAGGTGGAAGCCCGCCATTGGCAGAGCATATCCTCCGGTTATTCCAGTAGCTGAGGAAGTATCTCCAAATGAGTACCTTTAATTCCTCTACAGTCATCTGCTTTGTTTCATAGCGGTCGTAGAGAAGTTCTGTCTTCATTCTGGCCCACATGCTCTCGCAACGGGCATTATCATGGCAGCGTCCTCCGGCACTGTTCATGCTTTGATGGATGTGATACTTCCGAATGGCCTGACGGTAGACCTCACTGGTGTACTGTGTTCCACGGTCACTGTGGATGATAGCGCCTTCCAGTGCAGGATAAGCAGTCAGGGCGTTTTCCAGTGTATGGACACACAGATCTGCTTTCATGTTTGTTTCCATTGCCAGACCAAGGACGCTAAGATCAAAGCAGTCGAAAATCACAGATACATACAGTTTCCCATTGGACGCCGGGATTTCCGTGATATCTGTAATACATTTTTCTAATGGGGCATCTGAATGGAAATCCCGTTTCAGCAGATCATCTGATTTCATAGCCTCCCGGTCTGCCTTTGTGATCCCGTTCGGTCTTCGCTTGGGGCGATGGCTCAGGCCAATTTGGTCCATGACCCGGTATACGGTCCGCTCACTGGGAATCGACACTCCCTCCGGCCGCTTCAGGCACAGTGCCTGATACATCCGAATCCGTCCGTAAGTATCGTTACATTCATCCTCGCTGGCGATTTCTTTCATGGCATCCGCCAGGTCTTGGTACTTCCAGGGACGATCTTTGGTTTCAAGATATTTATAGAAGCCTTGCCGGCTGATACCAAGCATTCGGCAATAAAATGAAATTTTCCCGGTAATCCTGCCGTCCTCTGTTTTCAAAGCCAAAAAGATCATTCTCTGGTTTTTACTGACTTCCGACGGCTGGCGGCGAAAAAAGCGCTGGCCTCCTCCAAAAATTCGTTTTCTTCCTTTAGGCGACGGATTTCTTTATCCTGCTCCTTAACCCTCTTACGCAGCATGGTAATCTCTTCTGACAGGCTCATTGCGCTGGCAGGGGTATGGGAACCTTCCCCAATATCCAACTTGCCAGCTCTTACGGCTTTCAGCCATGTATGGATGGTTCCTTCAGGGATTCCCAGTTCTTTAGCCGCTTTGACGCCTCCGATTTCTTTGGCAAGTTTTACTGCCTGTACTTTGTATTCATGGTCATATTTACGTGCCACTTTGAATACCTCCTTATTCTCTTGGTTTTATTATGAAATCCTTGAGAATAAACTGTCAACTTTTTTTATACCACACCAGTTTTACGCCCGCGATACTTCAAAGAAAATCCGGGCGGTCAAACAGGCAAAGGCGCAGAAAGGCGAGCGCGTCAATGGCGAGGTACCCTATGGCTACATAGCTGACCCTAACGACCGCAATCATTTATTGCCCGACCCAGAAACGGCGCACGTTGTAAAACAGATTTTTGCTATGTATGTGCGCGGCGACCGTATTTGTGAAATACAGGACTGGCTGCGGGAACATGAAATACTGACCGTTTCCGAAATGCGTTACCGTCGTTCCGGGAGCTGCCGCCACCCACGCCCACACCCGAACTGTATTTACAACTGGCCGGATAAGACGCTGTATGACATTCTTAGCCGTAAAGAGTATTTAGGGCATACCATTACTGGAAAGAGCTACAAGGTATCTTACAAATCAAAAAAGACGAAGAAGAACCCGGAGGAAAAGCAGTATTTTTTCCCCAACACCCACGAAGCATTGATTGACGAGGAAACCTTTGAACTTGCACAGAAGCGGATTGCTACCAAACACCGCCCTACGAAAGTAAACGAAATCGACATTTTTTCGGGACTTCTCTTTTGCGGAGATTGCGGCTACAAAATGTATTTGCAGCAAGGAGCCGGAACATTGGAACGCAAACACGCTTACACTTGCGGGAAATACCGAAACCGTATCAGAACCGGGGAACTTTGCACCACGCATTATATCCGTAAAAGCGTATTGAAAGAACTTGTCCTTGCCGACCTGCAACGGGTACTGTCCTATGTGCAGACCCACGAACAGGCATTTATCCAAACGGCGAATGAGTGCAGCGAGCAAGCCATGAAGAAAACAATGGCGCAGCAGCACAAGGAGCTTGACAAGGCACAGGGCAGAATGAGCGAATTAAACGTCTTATTCCGTAAACTGTATGAGGACAACGCTTTAGGGAAGCTCTCCGATGAACAATTTGCTTTCTTGACTTCCGGCTATGATGAAGAAAAAAAGACGCTGACACGACGTATCGCGGAATTGACGCAGGAGCTTGACACCGCAGCCGAGCGCAGCGCAGATGTAAAAAGGTTTGTTACCCTTGTCCGTAAATATACGTCGATTGAGGAATTGACTTACGAGAACGTCCATGAATTTATCGACCGTATTCTTATTCAAGAACTGGATAAGGAAACGAACACCCGAAAAATTGAAATCTTTTATAGCTTTGTCGGCAGAGTTGATACAGGCGACAAGCCAACCGAAAGTATCTCCTATTTCAGACAGATAGGAGCCGACGTTAAGAGTTATGCTATCTAACATATATCAAAAAGAGGTAAGATAAACGCCCCTGCAAAAAAGGTTACGTTATCTTACCTCAACAAACGTTACCCCGGACACGCCATCGTCAATGAAAAACGTTGGATTGGGGAAAACGTTGTCGGTTGCGTACTTCAAAAGGATTTTCTTTTGGTTGGCAATACTGTTGCTCTCGCCGTCCAGCGCGTCCTCTTGGGACAGACGGGCGTATAAAGCGGTAATGTTGTCGGGATAATTGGTGTTTGCTGTCATGGTTCATTCATCCTGTAATGAACGCCCGACAAACAGGTTGTTGTCTTTATTATACTGCGGTTAGTCCTCTTTGTCAGCAGATGCCACAATGGCTTCCGAGCGAATAAGCCGCACCATTTTGTCATAGAGCAGTTCCGTCCCGCCGCAGGAAGTATGTACTTCATAGACCGTCCCGCCGAGCTTATAACAGACGGTTTCTTGCAGCGGATTTCCCTGTTTTGGGAGATAATCGTTCTCTTTTGGGCTTCGTTTCTGCTCCATTCCTTTCCCATTCTTTCCGGGGAAGTCACAACAGAGCAAGCATAGGAAATGTGGCCACACTTCCACAAAATCTCCGTTTCCGGCCTGCTGACGGAGCGGAGATTTTTGCTTGTTGGGAACTTCCCAAACCCTTGTTTTTTGCTTCGCTAATAATACGTTGGAAAGAACGGAAACTGCCCGCTAAATGAAAACTTGGCATAGATTATTTCATTGCTTCTTTCTATGGATTTTGCAGATGTTTTAGACCAATTTCCATTTGCTCAACCATAAAATCATTGCCACATAGATGATAGATCTGCTTTGCTTTTTTGATCTTTGATAAGCCTGATTGCGGATTGCCTGTTACGTAGTTTAACAAACCGTCATAATAGAGCATTGGAACTTTCCAAGATAGCATATTGGGATCAATCGTTAATTCTTGCAGTTTCTCTATCGCTCTTTTTGCAATGGTATATTGCCTGCTGCAAATCAGTTGATAAAGATTGTTCACTAACAAATGAGATAGGTATACCTGATAATCTGGATGTGCTTTATACTTTTCTAAAGTTTCCCATGCAGTAATAAAAAGCGAGGTTTTCACATCACCATTCTCAAATATAAAGCTCATATCAGAAAATATACGAAATTCAGATAATGACCAAGTTTCCACATCAAATAGATACTTTTGAATGTATCTTTTGGCTGCTTGATACTCGGATAAATTTTGATAATCAGGATTTCCATATACAGATCTTAATGCTACTATTTCTGCGTGTTGTAATCTGCTGGATGAAGTTTTATTTGCCTTCATTTCATCATGCAATTTCTTTTCTATATCAGCAGAATATAATGGATCGTTTTTCATTCGTTCAAGATTAACATTCAGCAAAGGTTCATGACAAGGTGTTGTTTTGTATTGGCTATGTATCAGAAGAAGTTCATCCACAGAAATCATTAGCCTATCCAAAATTCTCAACATGAGATTAAACTTGATGTCATACATCCCTTTCTCAAAATCAATGGCAAAAGACTTACTCAAAATGCCCGTATATATTTCTTTATGCGAAAAGCCCTTGCTTAATCTAATCTTACGAATTGTAATACCATATGTTTCCATAATCTTCACCGCTTTCTCTACTAATACACATTATATCACACCTATATGGAAATGGTCTGAATACTCGGACTTATTTTGCGCTGATAGCCATGGCTTTTATAATGAGGGAGAAAGGAGGTGCTGTATATGAAAAAAAGCACTATCCCCGGAACGAAAATCATTAAGGTTGTTGCCGGGAAGAATGGCAGTGAAGAAAAGATGCGGAAAGATTTGGAGAAGATCGGCAAAATCGAACTCTTAGGGAAAGCGTTAAAAAGTGTTTTTTCGCTGTAAGTTGTTCCGCCATTACCAGACAACCGAATCTATGACCTGCTAAATGTGTGGCTGCTATTTCATGTTCCATGCATTGGAGGTGGGCGGTATACAAGAGATTATAAATATCAAAGAATCTGCCGGGCGACGGCAAAAGAAAAAAAGCCGTCGTTCAGCAGCCCTTTGATATGCCCATACGATCAGCGGCCCACGGAGGGAGCCGCCATGAAACAAAGAGCGTTTCGACAAAATAAGACAAGGTTTACAACATCAAAAAAAGCCTGTACCCAACAGGGGGCAGCTCCGGCCAAGAGTATGTACTATACCATGTAAGAAAACTTCATAACACTTTCACATTCGCCCGGTGGGTCTACGACCTGTCAAGCGAATTTTGTGGGTTTCTGCGGTTTTTCGGTGCGGGCCGGAGCTGCCGCAGCAAGATAGACGCAGGGGGCGGCGTAACCGGCCCCGGCTTCTCATTCTCCCGCAGATTGGGGGTGAGAAGATGATGTGTGTGTTTGATGAATATGGAGCGCGGCAGCAGTTTGACGCTTTCTGCAAAATTGTTCTCCGCCATGAGGCCATCAGCTATTTTCGGGAATTAAGTCGCCAGCGGAAACGGGCAACTCATTTCAGCGCCTTGTCCCAACAGGAAATGGATGAACTTTGTACCGTAGACGAATACCCCAGCGATAAATTTGTATTTTCGGCGTTTGGATATGTCCTGTATATTCAAAGCGAGTTGGTGGCAGATGCTTTTACTGCTCTACCAGAACGGGAACAGCAGATTTTAATTCTGCATTGTGTGCTGGAACTTCCAGACAGAGAAGTGGGCAATTTTGTGGGGTGTCCCGCAGCGCCGTCCAACGGCACAGAACAAAGACGTTGAACGAACTGCGAAAAAACTTGAAATCTAAAGGATTGAAGAACGGATATGAAACAGCCAACTTTTAACGGCAGAGTGCTTTTGCCCATGGACGTGATCGAAGCAGCCCGTGCTGGTGATCCGCTGGCATTGGAGCGTATTTTGCGGTATTGCGACCGTTATGTCAACAAGATTTGTACGCGAACGATCTATGACAAAGATGGTTTGCCGCATACCGGTATCGACGAGTATATGAGGCACCGCTTGCAGGCAAAATTGGTGGAAGCCATCGTAGTCAAGAAATAGCAAAGTCAAAGGAAGTTGTCAAGGGTCGAGATGAACGCTCCGCGCCCTTGACGGCTTCCTCCGTCTTTGCTGTGTGGTAATCAAGTGGGCGCAAGCAGAAATCCGCTTGCGCCCATTTGATATTATGGAGTTCGTTTCTACGCATTTAGCCGGTTAAACGGTGAGTTTTTGCAATGCTTTCGAGTATGTTTCGATGGGTGGGAGGCAAATGTATCCACTGCCTCTTGAAACGCTATTCTAAATGCGTGAACCTGAAAGCTTTCTGAGATACTTATGAATTGTTGGAAGATGGTATATTTACGGATCGACATGGCATTGAGCATAATCTTAATGGATACATTATAGTTTTTACCTCAAATATGACCCAAAGTGAATATTCAAAGAAAATTCCGGATTCTTTAAAGTCTAGGTTTGATATGGTTTATTATTTTGTTGATTTGCCTATAGAGGAAAAACAGCAATACATACAAGTTACAGCACTTAGTTTAATTGAAAAATTGGAAAAGAACTTTGGGAAAAGAGTCAATATTCAAGATATTAGTTTGGAACTATCTGAATTATCTCAATACAGCAATCTAAGAAATATCAAGAAGGCGGTTGAGGACAGAGTGTTTAATGCTTTTCTCGATATTTATGTAGATGAAATAAACAAATAAAAAATGGAAAAGGGTATCGCTTATAATATAGCGATACCCTTTTTGCACCTGTTTGTCAGCCGTTAAATTAGTTTGTTTCTGCTACTTCCTTATCGGCGTTTACCGAATGCTGGGCATCTTTTCAGAATGATCATAGCTATTATGCAAGACAAACGTTGACAGCCTGTAATCCGCGGTTACCCTTTCCACCTATTTCAAATATCCTGAAGTGGTCAGACGGCTTATTTATACGACGAATGACATTGAGGGCTTTAACCGGCAGCTGCGGAAAGTGACCAAATCCAGGAGTGTATTCCCAACAGATGACAGCCTCCTGAAAATGCTGTATCTGGCAACGATGGACATCACAAAAAAATGGACAGGCCACCGGCAGGACTGGGGAAATCCCTGTGTAATGCAGGTATGGGCAGAACCAAAAACAATCGGCTCTGCCCAATCGTAACTATCAACGTATCTTACATTAGATTTTTGAGTATACACAAAACTTGAAACTCTTTCAGAGATGTTGAAACCCGGTCAAAGAGTATACCTAAGAGGAATAAGCCGTACAATGCTCACTATAAATCGGGATTGCTTGTTATACCTAAAAATAGCATAGTTAAACCACAAGTCCTTATCTGATACTTTATCAGAGCATCGTGGGTGAACTCTACACCATTATTTCCGAAGGTAAATTTACGCTATCTCTGATGCTGTTTTTTCTTGACAAGACCGTCTAAAGGTATTATATTAACAATATACAATATTTTGTACAAAGGCGTTGAGGGTATGGATCAGAATTTATATCAGAAGATCGGTGTCACGATAGGACAGCTGGCTCAGGATTTCCTCACCAGAAATGTAGGAGACCGTATCCCTTCGGTTTCAGAATATCAGGAGAAGTTTCATGTATCACGGGGGACGATACAAAATGCGCTGGCTTATATCAAGGAGAGCCAGGGTATATCTCTGAAAGCGCACGGGCATATGGGGACATATATCGAGGGGATCGACTATGCCAGACTCCAGAATTGTTGTATCAGGGAGGAGATACTGGGGATCATGCCCCTGCCATATTCAGTGACATATGAAGGGTTTGCCACAGCGGTCTATGAGACGATGAAAGGACTGAATTTTAATATGGCGTACTCCAGAGGAGCCGTCGGCAGGATCCGGCTCGTGGAATCGGGGACCTATCAGTTCGCGGTATGTTCGCAGTACGCAGCGGAGCAGGCTATGCGGGAGGGCAGCAAGGTTGAGATCGTCATGAACTTTGGGGCAGGCAGTTTCCTTTCCAGGCATGTCCTCATGTTGCGGGATACAGATGGCACGGGGATCGTGGATGGGATGCGTGTCGGTTATGACAGTACATCTTTGGATCAGAGCAAGATCACGGAAAGGATCATCAGAGATAAGAAAGTAGAACTTGTAGAGATAAAGACACAGAATATCATTTCCGGATTAAAGGCAGGGACGATCGACGCCGGTGTCTGGAACTATGATGATATCATAGCCCATGGGCAGGTTGGCCTAAAAGTTGTCTTTCTCAGCGCAGAAGAGTATGACGTGCGGTTTTCGGCGGCTGTCATCATCGTAAAAAAGGGAGCTGAATATATCAAAGCGCTTTTGGAAAAACATATAAGTAAAGAGCGTGTGCTGAAAGTCCTGGAAGAAGTAAGGACAGGGGAGCGCGTTGCAGATTACTAGATGATGCTGCAAAGCAGAAGCAAGAGCATTGCTTTGGACTGTCTGTATTGGGAAATGTCTGCTGGAGCAAAGACAGTGCCATTGTCCCATTGCAGACAAAATATATCATACCAATATACAAAATATTGTATATTGAGAAAGGAGGATGTTTTGGAAGTAAAAGAGAACCTGTATGAGAGGATAGATATTTTATGTTCTGCTGACATCATAACGAAAGATGATGCCGCTGTATGCGGACAGATAGTTGATATCCTCGCACAGGAGAGGGAGGATGTGGATGAAGAAAAAGCAGGGATCTTTATCACCCATTTGGCGATGGCCCTGAAAAGGACAAAAGAAGGAGAGAAGGAGGAGCCCATCGACGCGGAAATCATGGAAGCGCTTAAAGAGGAACCTGTTTATGAGAAAGCATCCGCATTTTTCGGAAAAGTGATGGACAGACTTCCAGTAGAACTTTCAGATGCGGAAAAAGGGTTCATATTCGTCCATGTCTGTAATGTATTGGGTGGCTGAAATGCACAGAAAGGGAAAAGGAGGAAGGAACATTGAAGATCGCAATCGGCGGGATGCAGAAAAATGAGATGAAGGACGCTATCTTAAAAGCGTGCCCGGAGGCGGAAACGATCGTCACTACGGATATGGGGGCGGTCCCGATGCTCAAGGACGGAAGGGCAGATTATTATTTTGGAGCATGTGAGAGTGGCGGGGGATCGGCGATCTCGATCCTGATCGGGCTCATCGGTTATGGAAAATGCTGTACTGTCTGTAAAAACGGTGGAAAGCCGGACAGATCTGAGATTGAGAGCTTTGTCGAGGCGGGAAAGATATGTTTTGGGATGACAGTATCCAATATTGAAGGGACAGTTTCGGTACTGATGGACGTACTTATGAAGAAAGAGACAGAAAAGTGATTTAGGAGAAAGAGAGGAAACAGGGATGGAGCTTAGCGTTATAAACATTATTTTAGTGATGGTCACTTGTGCTATGACAGCGTTTATCTCACATATGGGCATGGCAGTATTTCATGATGGGATAAGACCTGTCATACCGGAATATATTGAAGGGCGCATGCACAGAACGGAGATGGCGACGATCGCTTTTGGGCTGAGTGTGGGGTTCATCGCATCTGTAGGGATCGGAAATGCACTTGCCACAAATCTTCTTAATCCATGGCTTTTATTCCTTGCCACGGATATCATCGGGATCGCCTCGCCGAAGAAGTGGCTGGCCCCGATCCTGGGGGCGGCATATGGGGTTCTCTGTATCACGGCGATAGGGGGCGTGAACACCGTGCTGACAGGCATGCCGGTAGACCTGATAGGAGCGTTGGGCAATGTCGGTACATATGTGGTCACAGGTTTTGCGATCTTCCCGATCATCACCATCATCATGCAGTTTGGGATGAGGACAGGGATAATCTCCGCAGTCGTCGTAGTGGTATTCCGTTTCGGGGGGCCGAAATTTTCTACGATCAGCGCGGATGCATGGACGATGATGGTTGGTGTCGTCCTTCTTGTCGCACTGTGCATTTACAGGGATGCAAAGGATAAACAAGACAATAAAGAAGGAGAGACATTAAATGTATTTTCGGAAAGGACTGCAAGGATCAAGAAAAACCTTCCGTTCCTGATGATCGCGGGAGCACTTATCGCTGTCATATGTAATATCCACGTCTTTGCCGGGAGCGACGTTTCCATGTTCGATCTTTCCAAGGCGTATGTGATGACAGATGCGGCGGAGGCAGATGCTCTTATCAAGACAGTCGCCACAAATGAATTTATGAGAGGCCTGAGTTTTATCCCTCTGATAGCTACGACAGCAGTTACGACAGGTGTATATGGCGTTGCGGGCTTTACATTTATCTATGTTGCAGGATATCTCTCGCCGAATCCGATCATTGCCGCAGTATCAGGTGCTGTCATCATTTTTGTGGAAGTCATGCTTTTAGGCCTGATCGGGAAATTCCTTGGCAGATTTCCGTCTATGCGTGATGCTTCTGACAATATCAGGAGCGCGATGAACACCTGTGTCGAGTTCGCCCTGCTGATCGGCTCTATCTCAGCATGCGGTGCGATGGGGGCGGCTACTTCCGCAGGTGCAGAAGGCGGGTTTTTGATCGGTGGCGTGATCTATCTGATTAATGAGGCGACGGGGCGGAAGATCATGCGCATGGCTATCGGCCCGATCGCGGCCATCGCGACAGGGCTCCTGTTTAACCTTACCTACCTGATCGGGCTTACGCCGCTGGTATAAGACAGAAAAGACGGTGAAAAGTTATGATAAATACAGTTAAAGGACGTATTGATGCCGGATCTGTCGGTGTCACCATGTGCCACGAACATCTTGCCCTGGACTTGTCCCCGGTACGAAAGGATACAGACTCCGTATTTGACGATTCGGTGCTCATCGAAAGTGAAGTGGATCTTATGAAAGCCCTGGGGGTCAAAAGTGTGATCGAAGTGACCTGCAATGACATGGGGAGAAATGTGCGCATGCTCAGGCAGATAAGCAGAGAATGTGGCATACAGATCATCGCGTCGACCGGATTTTATCTGGAAGCGTATCACTCTGAAAGTGTCCGGTCGGGGACAATAGGAGAAATCTGTGATATTTTTTGCCGGGATATCCTGGAAGGGATAGACGGGACTGACATAAGAGCAGGTATCATAGGAGAAGTGGCAGGCGGGGAGAAAGAACTGGCTCCCAGTGAAGAAAAAGTACTGAAAGCGGCTGCGGCAGCAGGGGTAAAGACAGGATGTGCCGTGACGACACATTGCCAGCTGGGGCAGCTGGGGCTGGAACAATCTGCCTTGCTGCAAGGACAGGGGATAGATCCGGATAAGGTCATTTTAGGCCATATCGACCTGTCGGACGACAGAGCCTATCAGAAAGCGATCCTGGATACGGGAGTGAATATAGCATACGATACAGTGGGAAAGACAGCATATCTGTCGGACGAAAAGCGGGCGGACAATCTGATGTGGCTGCTTGAAAAGGGATATGAGGACCACATCCTCTTATCCCAGGATATCTCGAGGAGATCCTATATGGTGAGATATGGGAAGTACGACGGCTATACCACTGTCATGAAAAGATTTGTGCCACTTCTCAGGGAAAGAGGCGTGTCACAGGAAACGCTTGACAAGATGCTGATCCATAATCCAGCCAGGATCCTTGATATGTAGAAGTAAAGGAGGGAAATATATTGCTGACTTATCCGTTGGAAGGGATGGATGTAAAAGAAGCTGTCGCGGCCCAGTTTAAGATGATCGATTGTATCACGAAAGTATTTCAGGGGCATGAGATGCTGAGCAGAGGAGATCTGGGTGTCGTGCCTGGTTTCAATAAGCCTGTGACGACATATAAGGCAGAACAGGTCATCGCGGACTTTTTTGATGCGGAATCCTGCGTCCTTGTACGGGGCGCAGGAAGCGGCGCCATTCGTCTGGGCCTGTCTGCCATGATGCCACCGGGCAGCAAGATATTGATTCATGATGCCCCGGTCTACAGTACGACTTCCATTTCCATGGAAATGATGGGACTGGATCTTAAAAAAGCGGATTTTAACAATCTGGCAGACATAGAACGGGCATTGGGGCAGGATCCGGATATCCGGGGGGCCCTGATACAATATACGAGACAGAAGCCAGAAGACAGCTATGATATGGAGACTGTGATCGGGACCATCAGAAAATGTGCGGATATCCTCATCTTAACTGATGACAATTATGCCGTGATGAAGATGAGCAGGACCGGAGTGCAGTGTGGCGCGGATCTTTCGTGTTTTTCCTCTTTTAAGCTCCTTGGGCCGGAAGGAGTGGGGATCGTTATCGGGAAGAAAAGATATACAGACAAGATCATAGGATGGAATTATTCCGGGGGGATGCAGGTACAGGGCCACGAGGCCATGGATGTCCTGCGCGGGCTGACATATGCCCCGGTGTCTCTGGCCATTGAAGCAGAGGTGGGGAAGGAGTGTGTCAGAAGACTGAAAGCCGGCGAGATAGACGGGATAAAAGACGCCTTTCTGGCAAATGCGCAATCTAAGATCGTACTTGTAGAATTTGAAGAAGATATTGCCGCTCAGGTGTTAGAAGAGGCAGAAAGATCCGGCGCGGCTCCAAATCCGGTGGGGGCAGAATCGAAATATGAGATAGTGCCTATGTTTTACAGACTCTCCGGCACATTCCGAAAAGCAGATCCCGCTCTCGAGAAGAGGATGATCCGTATCAATCCTATGCGGGGAGGCGCTGATACGGTGCTGCGTATCCTTAAAAGGGCGGTAGAAAGTGTGAAGATATGTTTGTGAACCAGTTGAGAAAGAAGAATCCGGCACTGTTAAACACGGCGTTTGAACTGCACCAGACGGGCCGGGTCAGCCCGGATTCTTACATAATAGATGTAGATACATTCCTTGAAAATGCGCGGAATATCGCGAAGACGGGCAAAGCATACGGCATAAGGCTCTTCTTTATGCTCAAACAAGTCGGGAGAAATCCATACCTGGCAAAAAGACTTGTCGAGATGGGATATGAAGGGGCAGTGACCGTTGACTATAAAGAAGCTGAAGTCATGATGCGCCATGGCATCCCCATCAAAAATGCGGGCCATCTGGTGCAGATACCTGGCCATAAAGTAAAATGTTTTGTGGCTTATGGGGTGGAATATATGACCGTCTATACCCACGAAAAAATCGAAGAGATACAAAAAGCCGCCGCGGAACTTGGAAAGATACAGAAAATATTACTCCGTGTCTCTGCAGGCGGTGACATGATGTATTCCGGACAGACCGCCGGATTTTCCCTGGAAGAGATGAAAGAGACCGCGCTTTGGGTGGAGAAAGACTGTAAAAATGTAAAAGTGGCAGGGGTCACGTCGTTCCCGTGCTATCTGTATGACTCAGAAGAGAAGAAGATTCGGCCGATCCATAATCTGAAGACCGTGTTAGAGGCGGCATCAATCATGGAGAAGGCAGGGATGCCGTGTGAACTTGTAAACACGCCTTCCGCAAGCTGCTGTTCGACCCTGAAAAAAATGGCGGTCTATGGGGGCAACAGCGCGGAACCCGGCCATGGACTGACGGGGACTACACCACTTCACGCGGAATGTGATGAGCCGGAGATCCCATGTTGTGTATATGTAACGGAAGTATCCCACAATTTTGAGAACAGAGGTTACTGTTACGGGGGCGGATATTACAGGCGCTCCCATGTGGAAAACGCTCTTGTGGGGACGGGGATGGAGAAGATGGAACAGGTTTCTGTCATCCCACCGGACAGTGACAGTATCGACTATCACTTTGGGCTTTCGCAGATGTGCCAGGTGGGAGATACCGTGCTTATGGCGTTCCGGTTTCAGATATTTGTGACGCGAAGTGATGTCGTGCTCGTGGAAGGGCTTCACAGAGGAGAGAAAAAGATCATAGGAGTCTATGACAGTCAGGGGAGGCAGAAATGGACAAAAGATTCGTAGTGATCGTGTTAGACGGCTTCGGCATCGGTGCTATGAAAGATACGGCAATGGTCAGGCCGGCTGACCAGAAGGCGGATACATTGGGGTCTTTGCTGCGGAGGTTTCCCGAACTGAGATTAAGGAATCTGGAGAGGCTGGGACTGATGAACGCCTATGGAAAGGAGAGCTCATGCATGAAGTTTGCACCTTGCGCAAACTTCGGGAAATGTGAACTGATGCATTTTGGGGCAGATACGTTTATAGGACATCAGGAGATCATGGGGACCCTCCCCAAAAAGCCGGATCAGCATCCATTTCAGGAGAAAGCCGAGGAGATACGGGACTGTCTGGAAAAAGCAGGACATATTGTCGAAGTGATCGAGAGGAAAGGGCTCAGATATCTTCTTGTCGACGAATATGCCACTGTGGCGGACAACCTGGAGGCAGATCTGGGAATGTGCTATAATGTGACGGCTCCGCTGGATTATATGCCCTTTGAAAAAGAACTTGAGATCGGCCAGCTTGTGAGGAAGGTTGCCACAGTTGGTCGGGTCATCGTATTTGGAGGGACAGGCAATACGATGCAGGATCTGTGGGATGCCGAAGAGATCAGACAGGGGAGGTTCATCGGGATAGCGTCTTCAAAGTCAAGATCTTATGAGCATGGGTATCAGTGCAGGCATTTAGGATATGGCGTGGATCCGCAGGTACAGGCTCCGTCCATTCTTGGCAGGGCGGGATATGAGGTCTCGCTGTTTGGAAAAGTCGCAGATATCGTGAATAATGAGTATGGGAAGAGCGTTTCCTGCGTGGATACGGAAGAAGTCATGGAACTTACGATCAGGGAGATGGGGCGGATGAAAAAGGGATTTATCTGTACAAATGTACAGGAAACAGACCTGGCCGGACATTCCCAGTCAGCACCGGCTTACAAAAAGATCCTGGAGATCGCGGACCGCAAGATCGGAGAACTTATGGAGTGCCTCAAAAAGCAGGATATCCTGGTCGTGATGGCGGATCATGGAAATGATCCCGAGATCGGACACAGCAAACATACAAGAGAATGTGTCCCTTTGCTCGTATATAAAAAGGGGATGGAAGGGACAGATCTTGGGATAAGAAAAACATTGTCAGATGTGGGGGCGACAGCATGTGCCTGTTTTGGCACACAACTCCCTCAGAATGGGATGTCGTTTATGTCCCCTGAAGGTTAAAAAACGGGGCAGACTGTTTTTAAAGAATACCTGAATGAAAAGTTAAAATCCGCTTGTAAACTTAAATTCCGTATTGACAACTAAATTCCATTTTTAAGGCTTTGACAGATGTCAGGAATGGGTATAAAGTGGAATTTAGTTACCCTTGACCATTGGCTGCTAAAAAAAGGGTATGCGGTTGCAAGCAACTGGGATTGTGTACTGTAAGACTGAATTCCACCTGCCTAATAGGTTATTATGGTGGCTCGTATCCGCAGATTTATTTTATTGTTAGGCATTCGTCACAGGGTAATTAAAGTGTTGGCACGTTGTGCCAGCCGAGCATGGATGCCCCTACTGTAAACACATGAAATACCAGCGTCTTATGCCTGCGTGTTACGCATTGGTTTCTGCTTGCCGTTTACCAGTGCCGGCGTAAGGATGACTTCATCCGCCGGAATTTCAGACAGATGGAGGAAGTCCATGAGTTCATCGGGCAATATCATTTTTGCAAGTGTGAACGGTGTCAGACCGCCGAGACTTTCCCGGCAGGAACTGTTAATGTGGCTCATCATCAGGTTCACGTCATCCTGTGTCATGTTATCGAAAGAGCTCTTGCCCTGCGGGCAGATTTTCCGGATGTATTCGTGGTTCCGCTCACAGTGCGGTTTCTGCCATGAAGCCATCGGATCACAATAATAGATCCTTGTGCGGATGATATTGTCAATGCCGCATTCAAGCTTGTCCGGATGTCTGAACTCGCCTCCCCTGCCGGTAAGTATCAGGGGGATTGCGGTGCTGAAAAGCCATGTACCGATAAGCTTTATTGATAGAGTCAAACACTTTTTCAACTCCTGTGGTTTCCTTGGAGTCCAGGAGGAACGCTGCCATAATGTCACAGGAACAAAAGTGCATGGTCAGGAGAACCTTGCGGCTGCCCTCGCATCCAATCACCGTGTCCATTTCGGTAATGCGGGTGTCAACTTTTTTTATACCATATCATTAAACAGGTTTATGACATTGGTGAAACAAAGACTGCACATTCCAAACGTGAAGTGCCACTGACCGGGAGAGCTATGTTAGTATTAAGGCTTTTAAAGGAATTGCATCAGCAAAATGGATGGTATAAACCAAATCAACTGCTTTGCTATGATGGGCATCAATATATAGAAAAAACAGCAAAGCTTTCTAAAGATTTAAAGAATTTATGTGAAAGAGCCGGGGTTGAACCTGACAGAGTACATCCTCATCTGCTACGCAAAACCGTTGCAACTGTATTACATGAAGCTGGAATGAGTACCAGAGATATTGCAGATATACTTGGTCATTCGGATATCGCAACCACGGAACAATGCTACATCATTTCAACAGAAGCGGAAAAGAAACGAAAAAAAATGGCGGCAGTTTTATAAAAACTATCGTCATTTTTTCTTTAAAAAGTGTCCAAACTTTTTGACATCAATAATTTAATTTTGACAGCAGTCAGATTTACTATTTAAACCGATGAAACCATGAGAAATACTAGATTTTCCAGCATTAAAAAGAGCGATAGACGGGACTCGAACCCGCGACCTCAACCTTGGCAAGGCGATTAAATACAGAATACAGCACAATACATTTTGTAAAATCGCCGAAATAAGCCATTTTTATGATATTTAAAGTAACACAGCACAACACATTTTACCCCCGCCGTAAAGTAATCCGTAAAGTAATTTTACTCTGCGGCGAAGATAATGTCAGCAAAATCACTGATTGCTTTTTCTGCTTTGGCACGTCTAATCTGAGCATAATTCTGTAAAAATACCTTAACGCTGTTTCCCATCAATTCAGATAAAAGTTTGTCGCTCTCTCCACGCTCGTAGTTATTAGTAGCAAAAGAATGACGACATCCATAGACTGAGATTTCTGGTAATTTGTCTATATGATTTCTGTTATATTGTCGCACAGCACCACGGAACTTTTTACCATAATAATCTGGATTCACAGGTAAGCCTTCTGTTGTCACAAATAGAAAATCATTATCAAAGAAATCTGGGTACTGCATCTGCATCTGTTTTTTCCACAGAAGTTTCCGGCGGATCATATCTGCAAGAATCTCTGGGACATACACAGTTCTGATGGATGTGCCGGTTTTTAAATCAGATAGTTCTCCAAATTTATCATAACCACGGTTAAATTCAAGACGGTTCCCCAGAAAGTCAGATTCAGCCAGACCACAGACTTCGCCCGGCCGTGGACCCAGAAGGAGAGAGACACAATACATAACATAGTAATGATCGTTTTTTGCTTCTTCTGAGTGGATGAACTGTGTGATCTGTTCATCGGTCCATGTCTTTTTCTTCTTGTAGACGACCTTATTACGCTTTATACCAATCATAGGGTTCTGATTAGCGTCAATTAATTTTAAAGGGCTTACAGCGAACTGAAAGACGTTTGAGAGGATATTCAAACACTTGTTGATAGTTTCTGCGGAATAGCCATTGGGCAGTCTCTCCGTAGGTTCTTCCATAAGCTCTTTATATTTTAATATGTGAGAGGATTCCACTCTGGTAATTGGAATGTCACCAAACACTTCTTGGATGTAATCGTGATAGTATTGCTGATAGATTTTATATGTGGAGTTTGCGTATGTACGTTTATTTGCGGCAAACCATTGTTTGGCCACTGTATCAAAACGTAATTTATTTTCGATTGCCTTTTTTTCTGCACGGCGTTTCTCGGCCTTGGTCTTTTCTAGATTTCTAATGATATCACTTTCATCCTGAACAGCGAGGTTTCTGCTCTTTCTGGCAGGACCAGTGAAACGTTGGCCAGATTCAGAGTCATAAACATTTGCGTAATATGTAATCTTGATCTGGCCAGTTTTCTTTCTTACATATTTTTGCTTTTGAATGCTCATTAATATCACCTTCCTTAAAAAAGAGTATAGAAATAACACCTATTGCCAGAACAGATGCCAGAATGATATAATATGAGTGCGAATCGGTATTATATCATGACATTTGTCTGGTAATAGTATCATCAAACAGTCTCAGAAATGAGGCTGTTTTTATTTAAATATTGAACTAAAATCAGTACATAAATTGACACATTTTGAATAAACTATTATAATTAAAGAAACAACAAGTTAACTGGCTTTTGAATTTATGACAGAAGTAGTTGACTTATTTTTTTATAAGGGGGGAGAAAGAAATGAAAAATATTAGTTTTTTAATAAGTAAATATAGTATATATATATTTCTATTCTCTTCTTTATTTTTGATAGAACGTTTTCTCTTGTTACAGTTTTTTGATTTAAAGACAATTACGATCTTTGGAAAGGTGTATTTTTATGAAATCGTTTTATCAATAGTTAATATTATAATATTATTCAAATTTGTTAAAATTTCTGGTATAAAATAAGTTTATTTTATTTCAAGCTCTTTTTTTGAATCATTAATTTTATTCTCAATCTCCTTCATTCTTTCCTCGTGTTCATTGTCTTTTCCTTTTTTATCAAACAACTTTTTCAATAACCCATCTGACTGAATGTCAGTCTTGAAATGGAATTTGTTGAACACGTTAATATCCAAATTTACGTTAGCCCCATTTAGGAATAAAGTTATTGCAGACAGTACAATGAAGAAAGATGCTGAATATGTAATGAACTCAACTGGACCAGGTGAATTAAATGATGCTTTAAATTTTAAATCTTCCTTGTTAATACTCTCTCCAGTGATTTCAGAGAGTATATCAGATAATTCAAAATAGCAGTTAAGAAATTTGTTAAATTCGTAGGCAGAAACATTATCTTTTTTTTCGATTCTTAAAATAGAATGGAAAGCCCCACCTCTATAATAATTTGGAAACAATGTCCTGTTAATAAAACTTGAATAATTATTTGCACTTACAACCGCACCATGTGAATATATAATAGGTATGATTAATGGATCAATTTTAGATCTTTTTAATGGTTCATTAGTAATCCATTCTACATTGCGTCGCTTTAAAAAATCAATCTCTGCGTCTTCAAACATCATATCCATTGTGTCTTCATCTGTTAATTCGTACAAATATGCGTCACTAGTGATTTTTCCAAAAGCAATTCTATCACAATTGCTGCTTGGAATTAAAATAATATCGTTTATTTTTATTTCATTAACAAAATTCTTAAGTTGTGCGGCAATTGATCCAGGACGAGATTCTTCTTCTTTTGTATAAGTGCGCTCTATTTCTAACTTTAAATCTTCTTGTTTTGTTACTTTTATATGCTCAATGTCATTGCACTTATCCCAACCAATTGCTACATATTTTCCAAAATAAAAATCTTCAAATTTTTCTCCACCATTAGTTCGGATAAACCAGTAATTCACATCATCGTCGATTATAGGAGTCTCGATCTCGTGGAGAATTTTTATAATATCTTGCTGTTCTGTAGTCATACTTCCTCTCCTTTGTGTATCGCCCGGTTGCCGCCGGGCGGTTTTTTTGAATTAATTATGAAGAAATATTAATCTAAGTGTTTGATTGCATAGTCAGCCTCTTGTTTAGTAAACTTTTCTCCGGCATCAGATGTTAATTGATCGAGAATCGCTTCTTTTGACATACTCATAGTTTCTTGATAGTCTTTCGCTTTTGCTAAAGCATTTTTCTTCCAATTTGCTTTTACATGCTTAACTGCATATCTTGCTGCTTTTTTATCAAACTGTTCTCCGTATTCAGACGTCAATTGTTCATATAACCCTTTTTTAGACATGTGCATTTCATCTACATAGATCTGTGCTTTTTTTAATGCAGATATATATTCTGTAGGAACAGGCTTTTCTGTTGTTGCCTTAGCTGTTGCAGATTTTTTTGTTGTAGTATTGTCGGTGGTTTTTTCAGTGACTGATTTAGATGAGTTGTTAGAAGATTCATCATCACCTGGCATCAATGCGTAAATAACTCCCAAAACAACAAAAATTAATATGATTTTTGTTAGGCATCCCATTCCTTGCTTCTTTCTGCATTGCGGGCATACCTTTGCATTATAGGGTATCTCTGTTTTACAATGCTTGCACATCTTTGTTGAAGGTTTTTCTTTTTTCATACGTTTCTCCTTATCAGTAAAGTCTTTTGCTACATCCCTCTTAAGTGTATTGTTAGTTTATAGAATTTTGATAACATATTATAAGTCTTACTTTGTCATTAGATCATAAAGTTTACAACTCAATAGGCCTTTTATCTTCAACAACAGATGGTTTGTTCTCTGCGGCAATCTCATTGAGACGTTTTGGTAGAGCCTTTGGCTGGCTAATGATATCATCAAATAATAGAGTTTTATCATTACCAAAAGAATCAGTATAAGCAATAGCAAAATAGTTGATTTTTTTGGTTTTTTTGCCTTGTCCAGACATTCCACCGACTAAAGCTCCAATGCCACCGAATAAAACACCACCTACGACAGCACGGCCAATGGTACTTTTCTCTACTAACTCATCTTGCGTTATATATCCAGCACCGCGTATTTTATCAAATGAGAGAACTACATCATTTACCTTCTGATCCTTATTAAAAAATCGTTTTTTGAAGGTAATGGTACGAGATTCTTCGTTTACAATGATTTTAGTTGGGGTATTTTCTTTAATATTAGGTAGACCAGCCTGGTGAGTAGAATTGATCTCCATATTTCCAAATTCATCTTTTCCATTTAACCATCCCATAATTGACCTCCTATCAAAGGTTATTTAATAACTTCTATCTGGACGTTGATACACTGTTATTTTACATTTATACTTTTTTTTCTTATATTTTGCGGTGATAGTACATGTGCCAATTTTTTTTGGAATTATATCTATTCCCATAATGTCATTCTTCTGTATTTTAGCAATTTTCTTATTGCTTATACTCCATTTGACTTTTCCATAAGGCTCAGGATTCAAATACAAATCTTCTCCAATTTCGTTATTAATATCAATTTTTATTTTTTTTCGGCTTAACTTTAATGGATAATTTTTAACTTTTTTACCGTTGTACATTGCCTTTAAAGCGGATTTGATGCGTTTCCAGTGCTTATATGGAAGTCCATAATCTATGTTAATGACAACTTTTCCACATCTATAAACATATTGTTGAAGAACAGTGTCATCATATTCTTTTATATAATTGTATCTTTTTTTTGCTGATGACACTGAATAGTATGTTCGTAGTGTACCAGTTACATCATCATCGCCTGCAATAGAAGCATGCGATTTATATTTTGAATATACATCATTACCGCTTTTTCGATATTTTCGACCTACTATTGGAAAGTCTGCTTTCTCAAGTACTTTCATAATTTGTTTAGCGGTCATATTATTTATTTTTTTTCGTTTTGCCTCCACCTTATTGGTTGGAATTAGTGTTATTAAAAGAATAATGGTTAGAAATACAGATAAAATTCTCTTCTTCATAAAATTCCTCCTTGTATTTTAAAGTTCAATCGGTTTGTCATTTGGTCTGAGCGAACTGTTTTTTTCTGCTATCTGTTTAAGGTGTTTGATAAAATCCGGTCTGACACCATTGCCACTACGGAATAAAATACATTTTCTTTGACCATCAGATCCAATGTAGCGAATTACAAAAAAGGTTTTAACTTTTGTCTTCTTTGAACCTTTTCCTAATATACTTCCCGTTACAGCACCAGCTCCACCAAACAATGCACCACCTACGACAGCACCAGCTAGACCACTTGATATTTGTTCCATGTCGATTCCTTCATCTTTAGTACTGTAAATTTTATCTAGAGACAAGGTAATGTCTTTATAGCGACGTTTCATACCAAATACAGTGTCCTCCTGGAATATTAATACATTGTTTGTCTTATCAATTGTAACCTGAACATTTCTAAACTTTCCATCTGTAGGGTAGTTAGGTAGTCCTGAATAGTGAAACATTAAGGCAAGGTCGTTTCCATTTTTGTCTTTTCCATTTAATAATCCCATAATAATTCTCCTTATTGAAATAAAATAAATCTATAATTCCGACAACATTTTAATAAGTTCCATTTTATCTTTTGTAGACATTTCTTTTCCATTTCTGGCTATCAGTGTTTTTAATTCGTCGTAAGATGGTTCTTTTTTTTCCACATCATCGAAATCATCCAAGGTACAATTTAATACTCTTGCAATTGATTTAAGAGTTTCCAATTTTGGATCTTTTGTTTGTCCGCTAAGTATTTTATTTAATGTACCAACAGGGACACCGGAACGTTTGGAAAGTTCTTCGGTGGTAATCCCTAATTTTTTCTTATATTCTGAAATTTTCTCTAATCCCATCATATCTCCTTTCCGTCCGTCTATGGTAATATTTTACCGCTTATTATTTTGTAAGTCAACAAAATTTTACCGTTAAGGGTAAAAAAACGCAAAAAAAGGGTTGACAATTACCACTCAAAAGAGTAATCTTATATTAAGATATTTACCGTTAATGGATGAAGGGAGGAGTCGATTTGTATTTAAGATTAAAATATGAAATTCAAAGAAAAGGTTATTCAATTGATATGTTTTCAAATGAAATCGGTATCTCAGAAAAGACGCTCAGGAATAAAATAAACGGAATTACTGATTTTACTTGGTCAGAAGTTTTATTAATAAGGAAACTTATAAATCCGAAAATGAAGTTAGAAGAACTATTTAAGAAAGAACCTAAAAATATTAATGTAATTAAATAGTAATTATAGAACTTATGTTCTAAAAAATCAATCGTCAATATCACCAAACATTACATATTAATTTCTACGAGACAGAGAGGAGATGATAATACAAATGTGGATCTCAAAGAAAAAATGTAAAGACTTAGAAAAAAGAATTTCAGACCTTGAAAAAGAAGTTCAAGATCTGAAAAATGGGTTGTTAGTTAAAATTTGTACTAATTCTGTAATGAAGGAGCAATATAATTTTGAGTTATTGAAGTTTTTGTTTGAAGAACTAAATATTGAGACGCCAGAATTAGAATATAAGTTCTTCGGAACGGATACTTCTTCCGATAGTAACGGGTAAAGGAATTAATAATTCTAATAAAGGTGAATTAGATAATTGACCTGACCAATATTTATGAAGAGATTCTATTTGAGAATTAGGGTTACAAGTAATTCCACCTTTTAAGTAAGTTGCATCCAATTCTATACATTGAGAAGCGTCACATTCTATTTCAAAGATATGAGGACATTGATTGATAGAAAAATATTTTGTCCATGGTATAAAATCGGATATTTGCTTTACAGCAAAGATTGATTTAAAGCGAGAAGGCATATTTGAGTAAAATTGTTTTCTGATTATTTCTGCCTGCAAATCAATTTGAAAGGAGTTCATAGAATTAATATCAGTCAAAGTAAATGGATTTAATAAATATTCATAGCAAAGTTTGCCCCAATGTGAGACTTTATTAAAACCGTAAAGTTCTACTATTTGATCATCTAGATTAGCACTAGTATCTAGCAAGTGAAGTTCATAACCTTCCTTTAATTTTTCAGAACGATCAAGGTGATATGCAAGCATAATATTATCCTTTCTCTATAAAAGTGTCTGTGTGCCACATTTATATGCATCTTCAAAACTATGACTAGATGAAAAGCTCAAGGCATTAGTATTATATCAAAACGATGATCTAAGGGAAAGAGGTGATTCAATGGCCTACTGAGAAGAAATAGAAAGAACAGTTAATGAAATCCAGAAAAAAGTAATTTTGAAAGGAGGTATTTATAGTTGTTAGATAATGCAATGAAATTTAGGATAGATAAAGAAAAAAATTTATATCTTGATGAGAAAAAATTATCTTATGTCGAGTTTTATAGTATGACAAAAAACTCTAAAGTCCAGAAGGGGTATGCTGAACTTGTAATAAAAATCTTAGTTAAGGTTGACTAGCAAAAAGTGTTTTAATGCAATATCTTTGACAATCTCTAAAATGATAGGAATTTACAATGGTTTAAAAAACAAAGTGAGGTGACAAATATGCCCTATCTAGAAGAAAGAGTGGAACAACTAGAAAAAGAAGTACAGAAGATAAAAAAGCTAAAGAAGACAGAAGAATACAAGTCTCCACAGCAGTTTGCAGAGTTTATGGGGATTACGATTAATCATGTTAGAAACCTAATTGCCAGGGGTGAGATTAAGGTCATACGTTTAGGCGAATGTATTAGGATTCCAATGAGTCAGTTCGATGAAGAACAAAAAGAAAAGAAAACTTCAAGTATGAAGGAAGCAATTTTCGGATAGGAGGATTATGGAAAGAAAAATGGGACAGATACTGATCGTAGTATCGATATGTTTGACAAGCATACATACAATTCCATTGTGGCTGGAGTTATTTATGGCGATAGGAGGTATGGCATGGATAGACAAATAAAAAAGCCCTTATGGAGCGGCAACTCCGATAAAGGGCAAAGAAAAACTTACAGGTGCATTATAGCACAACCGGAGGTTTTTGAAAATGGGTTTTTATGAAAAGAACGGGAAGAGAGTGCCGGAAGACGATGCATTTACCTTTGCTTTAGAAAGCCGTGGAAAACGGTGATATCCTGATGCAGGACGCGTTTACTGACTGGTTCTATCGCTGGGAAATGGGATGGCACTACTATGATGAAGACGAAGAAATGGAAACCGTTGATGACATGACGCAGGAGTACATAAACAGCGAAACCAAATATCTCAGGAGGATGTGACTATGACGTATGAAGATTTACAGAAGGCAAATGAGCTAATTCAAACGACAGATATTAAGGGAAAGGACTATGCGGAGGTAAGCCAGAGGATCAAGGCGTTTCGGTCTGTGTGTGTCCAAACGGAAAGATAAAGACAGAGATCTTAAAGCTTGAAAATGGGTTTTGCCTGATTAAGGCAACCATTCTTGATGAAAATGGAATGGTGCTAGGTACAAGGCATGCATATGAAAAGGAAGGATCGAGAGCTTTAAATGAGACAATAAACTGTCTTAATAGAGAACTTTGATCGGCATACTGGTTCAAACAAGAAGTTTTGGACAAATTCAAGATTGACAAAATAGAGGAATATGACAGAGAAGCAGTATAAGAGGTCCGCTGTAGGCAGGGCCTTGGGTATGTCAGGGTTTGGAATAGATACGGCTGAATGTACGCATTTTGAAGAGACTAGCCAAAAAAAGTGCAATTTTCAGGAATCGCCTGGGACTAGCAACAAAAAATCGATGGACAATAAAAGATTTATGGGAAATCGCAGAGAATGTATTTGAAGAATTCATAGATTCAAACAAGAAGTTTTGGACAAATTCAAGATTGACAAAATACGAGGTCAGCCCAGATGTTTTGAACAGAAAAAAAGTAGAAAGAAATTGAAACATTTATGGGAAACACAATGGGAAATACGAAGGATTGAAGAAAAGTGCGGGAATGCATCAAAATGTTCAAATGAAAAGCCTGGCATCCATTTGGAACTGAATTGGACTTGCATTCATGTTTTGGATAATGAAAGAAATCTGAAAAGATGATTTAAAGGCTCAAAGATATTTTGAAAAGAATCTTGGAAAAGAATTTGAAGAGATGACTTTAGGAAGGAGTTTGGAAAGTCGTGGCTATAACTTATCATTTGACGATTTACGGACGTTTATCTGGCTTAAACGAATATACGGCCTCAAACCGTACAAATCAGTTTAAAGGGGCCAAAATGAAAGCAGATAACGAGATATATGTAAGACATACATCGCCCATCAACTCCGAGGGGTACATAGAAAAAATCCGGTTTATATTAGTTTTTGCTGGTATGAGAAGAATCGGCGGAGGGACTGTTTTGATAATATCGCATTCGCGAAAAAGTTTATTTTGGACGCCCTTGTGGAGTATGGAGTCTTGGTTGATGACAGCCAGAAATATGTAACTGGATTTGAGGACCTATTTTATGTGGATAATGGGAATCCAAGAATTGAAATATTGATTCAAGAAATAAGAGGTGATAACGATTGAGACATTCGTTAAAGTATATCGGAAGTTCACTGAATGGGAGTGGTATGATGACATAAACGTGAGCCGGGTGTTTCTTCATCTTCTAATTACTGTAAATTGACGGATAAGAAATGGAAGGGACAGGAGATTAAACGTGGTTCAATCGTATCCTCCTATGAGAAACTGGCAACCGAAACAGGGTTATCTGTGATGCAGGTTAGGACAGCAATAAAAAGCTAAAATCAACAGGTGAGATAACAAGCAAAAAGTAGTAACAAAAACACCGTATTTATCGTGAATAATTACGATTTGTACCAAGGTGATAACAAGCAAAATAACAAGCCAGTAACAACCAAACAACAAACAGATAACATTCAAATAACAACAACTAAAGAAAGTAAAGAAGGAAAGAAAGAAAAGAATAATAAATATACATGTGCGTTTGACGACTTCTGGAAAAGTTACCCCCGCAAAGTGGATAAGGGTAATGCATATAAAAAGTTCCAAGCCAGGCTGAACGAAGGTTATGCAGAAAGAGAGTTAATCACGGCATGTGAAAATTATGCGGCAGAGTGCAGGAAGAATAAAACGGAGACAAGATTCATAAAACATGCGTCTACCTTCCTGAGTTCGACCAGACCGTTTTTAGATTATCTGCCAAAGAAGGGAGAAGGAAAGAATGACGCTGATGGACAAAATACAGCAGATGACCTTGTCAAGAAAGGCATCGACCTTGGAATCGGTGACGACTTCGACGGGTTCTAAATGTCCGCACTGTGGCGGAAACCGGATGGATTAGACACTGGGAAGACGGAAAAGAGTATTTTTCAGAGTGTGTCTGCCGGAAGAAGCAGATTGCAGAAAGTCGCCTGAGATTTGCAAATATCCCAGAGACCTTTAAGCATATGCGGCTAAAGAATTTTAGTGTGACTGCCTATAAGGACGAGAAAAAAGCAAAGCTGTGATCCGGGCCGCATGTAAGTACATAAAGCAGTACATGGATGGGTTTGAGAATGAACACCGGGACGGGATGGGGCTGTATCTTTACTCTCAGACAAAAGGGCAGGGGAAGACCCGCATGGCCGCCAGCATTGCAAATGAACTTGTGGACATGGGATATCAGGTCAAGTTTTCTCTTTCCACGGAGATCATCCAAGAGATCAAAAGGACCTGGGGACCGGGATAATGACCTTTCCGAAAGCAAGCTGTTAGACCAGCTCCAGGAAACAGATATCCTTGTAATCGACGATTTTGGAACAGAGCAGGTGGCAGGATGGATCAATGATAAGTTTTACCAGATTATAAACAACCGCTATGTGGACCAGAGGGTAACGATATTTACCAGTAATTATCCATTGGATCAGCTTGAGTACGACGACCGTATTACAAACCGGATGAAGGAGGTCTCTTATCTGATCGCCTTCCCGGAAGAAAGTGTAAGAGAGACGATATCGGCGGAGAAAAATGAAGCAATGTTTTGTAGAGTATCAGGGAGGTGACAGACTTGGAACAGTTAAATATATTTGGTTGTGAGACAGCGTATCGGAGCAGTCGGATCACGAAACAGACCCGAAGGGCATCTAATCAGGAAGTACGACGGGATAAGAAAGAACCGTATGATTTTGGACCAGCTTTCCCTATGGTCCTGCGACCGCCAGAGAAATCGCTGTAGTGTTACATAAGCATGGATTGACTCTTACAGCGGACCGCAATGAAACAGCACCACGTTTAACGGAAATGATGCAACGAGGGGTTGTAGAAGTCTGCGGGAAAAAAAAAGACAGCTTAACCGGAAGAAAGGCGGCTGTATATCAGATAGTGGAGGATGAGGACGATGTGGAGTAATCGATATTCTGAGAAAGTGAAAGAAAAGGTAGTTGCAACGTATTTGCAGGAAAAGGCTGATGTGCAACAAGTCAGCAAAAGAATATGGAATACCGGCATCTACCATCAAGGGATGGATTTCTAGCTACTGGGAGAAAGAAGAGTGCGAACTGCAAAAAGAGCTGGAGAAAAAACGAGAGGACCGAGCCACAGCGGCACGAAATCGAAAGCGTCGGTTCGTGAATGGGAGGGAGCTAAAAGTCGTTCGACCAACTTCCAGCAGTGCGTATATAGACTGGAGGATTAAATGAACCGAGCAGAGAGAAGAAAAGCCGGAGTAAAGAACCGGGTCCCGACTTACAACATGAATACACAGCAGATCCAGACTCTAAAGGAGGATGTAGCACAGAGGCAACAGAACGTGCATTTATCCTAATGCTGGGTATTCCTGCAATGGTACTAAGGGATCACTTTGGATTTGGACGAAAACGAATGGAGAAGTTCACGGATGAAGTATTTGAACTGTATGACAGTTATGAAAAGGATTACATTACACTTGAGGATCTCATTCGGACAATCTACGAGGAGACTGGAGTAAAGATTGAAAAGAGGTAGGTATTTACTCAGTAGAGTTTATATATCACACGTAACAAGAAAACATTTAGGCATCCTGTTTTACAGCCCGCCCGGCGGGCAGGAAGGAGGAGACTCGTTGTCGGAAAAAGAGTTGAATGATGCTAAGAAAGAATATCTAAATAGATATAAAAAGGCCTATTTGAAGTGGTTGTCATTATGTGAACAAGAAAATTCAATAAGGTTAGAGATAGAAAGCGTAGGCAGTCCTGGTATTACTGATATGCCCAAGGATGCAAAAAAACAAGACCTGTCTGATTATATGATACGGCTTGAAAAGATTTTGGATAAAATCAAGTTGGCCAAAAAAGAAAAGTATAGCGTTAGGGCAGAAATAGAAGAAAAGATTATTGACATGGAAGATGGAGTTCAAAGCAGAATACTGTGGCTGAGATACATTGAATTTAAAGAATGGGTTGAGATTTGTACGACGATCGGTTATAGCTGGAATAGGACACATGAACTGCACAGTGAAGCATTAAAAAATTTCCCTATATAATGAACAGTACAAAATAGTATAGAATAGTACACGACTATAATGATATAGTTATAATAGAGTGAATAGGTAATAAACTTAATCGTATCTATATAGTTTATATAACATGGTTACATAAATCATCTACATTTTTCGAACACCTGGATAGCTGGGTGTTCTTTTCAGGTAGAGAATTTCTTTTACTTGTGTTAATATAATAAAACATAGGAGGAAGTATGAAAGGAATTATTGGAATTTTATCTACGATATGTATTTTAGAATTTATTTGTATTTGTTGGTTATTTAAAAAGGTGAATCTTAATAATAAATCAGACCTACAAGGGAAGATAAATTTTTTTAGAGATTTATGGGGTAAATTTGTCTTCTATGTTATTGCAACTAGTATAATTGAACTATTTTTTGGAAGCCTATTTTTTGAAAAAGTAATAGGGCTAAATGAGATTAATAGTTGGGTGAGCATTGTGCTTGGTTTAGTTGCTTTAATTATTGGAATTATTTCGCTCTTTCTAAGCTTTTATAATGTTGACCAATCAATCAGTTCGCAAGAAAAATCAATTAATATAATGAATGATGTTAAAGATGATATAAAACAAGAAATAACAAATATGAAAGAAACTATGAAGGTTGGTTTTAATAAATTGCATGACGACATAAGATTTCATTATATAGATACTGGAAAGAAAGAGTCAGTTGTTAATGATAATATCGAGTGGGAGAAAGAATATGAATGATGTAAGAAAATTTATGAACTTAAATATGGTTTTATGTCAAGAATATGATTCCAAAACTAAAAGTATATATAATATTTTTAATAGGATTGAACTTGATGATAATAATAGAGCTTCATTCTCACTAGTGTCGTTTTTGAATATCTTTACAGATAATAAAGAGCAAGTTTGTGTTTCTAGGAATTTTAGTTTACACTATTTTTTAGTTAAAATGGATAAACAGATGAAAGAACGAAAGCAGTTATATTTAGGTTGCTCATATCTGGAGTTAGGCGATAAGGATGATGTAGATGCTTTAGGTGAAAAAATGACTAACTTAAAGTTTAATAATATACCATTCATAGGGGCTGGAGTTTACTATATAGAAGCATTTTATTATGATAAATATGTATCAGTTAAGGACAGGAACAAAAGAAGGGAAGCTAGTAAAAAAATTAGAAGTGATGGTAGCCTTGTATCTATTGCTTCATTTTCGGTTGATGAAAGTGCATAATGTATATAGCATCCGTAAGGGTGCTTTTTTCATGTAAGGACAAAAAGGTAAAGATTAGATATATTATCTACCTAATCCCTACATAGCTCATCCAAAGTCACACCAAGAGCATCAGCTAATTTAATAGCAGTATCCACCTTACAATTATTATTTTTTTCAATATCTTGGATAGTGCGCCGTGGGACACCAGATATTTCTACCAGTTGTGGAACGGATAAGTTTTTGTTTTGTCTTAATTCTTTTAATTTCATGGGCGTTTCCTCCTGTGAGATATAATTAGATAGCATATAAGTAAGAGAACGTAAGCAGTCCATTTTATCCAATCAAAGAATGTAGGACATGCAAATTCACCAGAGAAACCATCATAAAGCAATTTTATTAATAAAACGAAAAGAATTATTTGATAAATTTTCATATTTGTTTTGATATATGGTTATGATACAATAAGGATGAAGAAGGAAAGGGCCGAAGCCCTGACCTTACTTCTTTTTCTTCTTAGACCTTTTGGATTTTTTCTTATCTCGTTTCGTTTTTACTATCAGGCAGATGGCAGTAACGATTGCGAGGAAGGCTTCCGAAAGGTCTTTGATTATTTCACTTATCGTATCATCCATATAGTTTCCTCCTTTCTTGATTATGTATATATTATAGCACGTTTAAACGTGCTAGTCAAGAGAAATGAGGAAAATTATAGATTTAGCATCTGATATTAATCAGGTGCTTTTATTATACAACAATTTAAATAATTACTATTTATAAACACAAGGAGGAAGTTATTATGGAGCAGATTTTAGATTATATCAAACCGGAGTTATTGATTTTGATCCCTGTACTATATTTCCTAGGGCAATCCATCAAGAAAAGTGAAACAGTCAATAACAAGTATATTCCGATGATTGTGGATCTTGTTGGGGCGCTTTTGGCCTGTATTTATGTTTTGGCCACAACGGGTATTAATGGAGTTTCAGTGTTTACCGCATTAACTCAGGGAATTTTATGTGCTGGAGTTTCCGTCAATATTAACGAATTGATCAAACAAAAAAATAAGTGAGGAATTAAGGAAAAGTATGAATGAAGCAGAAATGATAGGGATTATTGTGCTAGCATCTGTTACGATCTTAGGATTTTTAACTGCGATTATTAAACCGATCATTGATCTAAATAAATCTATTACTCAACTAATCGCATCAGTAGACCGGCTGGTAGAAGAACAGAGGACTCAGGATAATAGGATTGAGACTCATGGGAAGGAAATCGATGGGATGAAGCTTATCATTGAAAACCATGAGACAAGAATCGATCACATAGAGAAGACGGAGAATAAATAAAAGAGGAGACGATAGACCGTGGGATTAAAATTTAAAAAGAAGTTTGCACATAAGAGTAATTACGGCGGCAAACGGAGCACTGCAAGCATTGAATACATAGTGATCCACTATACCGGAAATAAAAGAGATACTGCATTCAATAATGCAAAGTATTTCCAGGGTGCTGGCCGAAACGCATCCGCCCATTATTTCGTAGATGGAGGCGCCTATATCTATAAATCCGTTGCGGTGAATCGCATTGCATGGTCCGTAGGAGGGAAATATGACCTATCCAGTAAGGCAGGAGATTATTATGGAGTATGCACCAATACGAATAGTCTTTCCATCGAAATGTGTAACAGTGTTGGCTCTGTCCCGGAAAAGGTAGAGAAGCAGACAGAAGAGCTTGTAAAGTTCCTGATGAAGAAATACCATGTGTCTTCAAACCATGTACTAAGGCACTGGGATGTAAATGGAAAACAATGTCCAGAACCATGGGTTGGGGCGGATAATAAGCGGTGGAAATCTTTTAAGAAGGCGATCGGGACAAGTTCCGAGAGATATACGTCTGTAAAGAAAACATCGGGAAAAGAAGCCATCCGATGGCTCCAAAAAGAATTAAACAAATATACAGCTGGATCAGACATTGCAGTTGATGGAATATGGGGGCCAAAGACACAAAGTAAATTAGAGAGATATTGGAAACAGCTCGGATGGAGAAAAGGTTCTTATGCAGGTAAGAAGACATGTAGAGCACTTTACGCAAAGCGAAAAGAATAGGCAGGTGAATAAAGAATGTCATGAAATTAAGTGAGAGACAAAAGCTGTTCTGTCAGTACTATGCTGGCGAATGTATAGGCAATGCCGAGAGATCAGCTGTAAAAGCTGGGTATAGTCCAAGGTATGCCAGGGGATGTGCATATAGGATACTGGCGAACGATGGCGTTCAGGCATATCTTGAGGAGCTGACAGAAAAGACTAAGAGTGAGAGGATCGCAACTATCGAGGAGATCAAGGCGTTTTGGACAGAGATGATGAATGACAAGGAAGCAAGACCAAGTGATCGTCTGAGAGCGGCTGAACTTTTGGCCAAAGCAGAAGGAGAGTTTACAAAGAACAATTGGTAAAGGAGAGACGATGTTTACCTTAGCTACATTTTATAAATCAAAGCAATGGGAAAAGTGTATTCGTCTAATACGGATGCAGAGAGTAGATGCAGAAGGAAGGAATATCTGTGAGCACTGCGGTAAGCCAATCATTAGAGAGTATGACTGCATTGGGCATCATAAGCAGGTATTGACTGAGGAGAATGTCAATGATACTAATATCAGTTTAAATCCTGAGAATATTGCTTTGGTGCATCATCGGTGTCATAACAAGATACATGAGAAGTTGTCTTTTAACAATCATCTAAAGTATGTTTATCTTGTTTATGGACCTCCATTAAGTGGTAAAAGTACCTATGTGAAGGAAGTTATGAATGAAGGAGACTTGATTGTTGATGTAGACAGCATATGGGAATGTGTCAGTGGATTAGATCGATATATAAAACCAAAACGGCTGATTGGCACGGTACTTGGAGTACGTGATAAATTGATTGAGGATATCAAATTCAGAAGAGGCAGATGGAATAACGCATATGTTATTGGAGGGTATCCGATGATAAGCGAAAGAGAGCGGCTGACTCGTTCATTAGGAGCCAGAGAGATATTTATTGATACACCAGTTCATGAGTGTCTTGAGAGAGCAGAACAAATAAAAGATGAAAGAAGAAATTTAGATTATCAGAGATTTATTATGAATTGGAAAGAAAAATACCATCCCCCCGCCTGATCAAGAAAATAATTGAGAGGGGACTGTTAAGGGTGATTAGTTCTCTCATCAAAACAGAAAAAATGAGATTTTTGGAAATGAAATTAGCTAAAAGGGAGGGAAATATTTGAATCGAAAAGAAGAACTGATGAAAATTATAGAAAAAACAGGGGAAGACAATAAAAAGGTACTGAAAAACCTAGTCGATGAAGTCATCTACCTGGAAAATCAAATGCTGGAACTGAAAAAACTCCCATTTTTAAGGATTGACAAGAAAAATTCTATGAGACAGCAGGCAACGCCGGCCAGTAAACAATATAAAGAGCTGTTACAACAATATACGAATATAATCAAGATTCTGATGAGCACATGTGGAGAGAAAATGGACACTGAGACATCTCCTTTAAGGGATTGGGCAAATCAAATGGCTGAAATGATAACGAGGTAATAGAAAATGGTGATAAATATTAAATTTCATGCGGCAGATAACAGTTTATTGCTCCTGTCAAATAATAATGAGCCGGGAAAAACGACCTGTTTGATTACATTTGAAAATATAACGGCTAATACAGCACAGATTGTGTTTGGAAGTTATACAGGTCCTGTCACGGAAGTTGTAAATGGAAGCATTAGCCTTGATGTATCGGGACAGATTTTTTCATGGCCATCAGCTAAAACTTGTTATCTGATCGATACTCAAACACATGGCCCTATTACCTTTCAAGGAGGCGGAACCTACAACGCCAGCGATAATTTGATGGTCCAGGAAAAGGATGGAGTCTATTACTTTGAGAGAGTGCTGGAGGACCTTAGAGTCAGTAATATCATAAATCTGATCTATCCGGTCGGTTCTGTTTACACCAGTGTAAATAACCGTAATCCAAGTATTTGGCTTGGAGGGACATGGGTCCCATTTGGAGCAGGGAGAACTTTAGTCGGCGTGGACACTGGACAGTCAGAGTTTAACAGTGTAGAGAAACCAGGAGGGCATAAGGAATTGCAAAGTCATGCACATGGGCTGAATAATCATGTGCATAGCCTAAATAACCATACACATAATGTTCCAAACCATGTTCATACGATGCAGGGGTCTGGAAATCATTTTCACTATTTAGGTATTAATAAGAGTGCCGTTCAGAAAGGTACAAGTTACAATAAGCCAAATAATTATGAGTCTGGGAGTACATCTTATAAATCAAATACAACAGGTAACCATACACATACCATGAACTCCTCTGGAAATTGTACAACAGGAGCAAACAACGGGAATACAGGTGGGAACAGTGGAAATACGACATCTTCCGGCGGAGGGAACGCTGGAAATTTACAGCCATATATCACAGTGTTTTTCTGGAAAAGGACGAAATGATGCTGATAAAAGAGAAAAAATCATGGACACCAGATAATTCCTCCCTGCTTTTCTACCGGGAGAAGGTCAACTGCGGTGATATTTTAGTAGGCCAGGAATTACATATGGAATTGGAGAACCTGTATGAGGATCTTTACGATGACCGCTACGATTATGATACAAAAGATGCCAGGCTCCGAATGAATTTCATGGAAAACTGTGTGCGTCTTACCAAATCACCTTATTATAACAAGCCAATGGTTCTGATGAGTTGGCAGAAAGCATTTATTGAGACTTGTTATAGTTTTAAAATGGCGGATACTGGACTGGATCGATTTAAAAAGATCATTTTATTGATTGCCAGAAAGAATACAAAATCTGAGATGTGTTCAGCATTGGGCCTAAGTGAGCTGATCGTTGGAAATGATGGTGCGGATATCGTATGTAGTTCTAATAATGATACAGATGCAAGTATTACATACGATGCAATTAATAAGATGAGGCAGTTGATTGATCCTCATGACTTAGATACCAAGAAAAATCAGCGATTTATTGAGAATAAGCAGAATGGTTCCAAAGTATTTAAACTTTCAGACCGCACAACATCAAAAGAAGGGCGAAATATTGACTTTGCAATCATCGATGAAACGCATGAGATGAAAGAAAACACCATAGGGAAGTCCATAGAGCAGTCCCAATCATTAAAAGAGAACCCCAAATTCATTAATATTACTACGGAGGGGTTTGTTCTGGATGGATATTTAGACCAAGAGTTAGACAAGGCCAGAAAAGTTATTCGGGGAGAAGACGATACCATAGCAGGAGAACGTCTTCTCCCCTGGTTATATACGCAAGACTCTGAGGAAGAGGTTTGGCAGAACAGGAACAGCTGGGTAAAAAGCAATCCAACGTTAGGTACGATCAAGAAATGGGAGTACCTCGACGAGCAGGTAGATATTGCAAGGATATCTAAGTCAGACAGGATTTTTGTTCTGTCTAAGGATTTTAATATTAAACAGAATAGTGTAGAGAGCTGGCTGAATCTTGAGGACTATGATTACGAAAATAACTTTGGCATTTCAGAGTTTGAGGGAGCTATTTGCTTGGGAGCCGTGGATTTATCTGAGACTACAGATTTAACCTGTGCAAAAGTTCTTCTTATGCGTCCAGAGGATCAGACAAAGTATATTTACACGAAATATTTTATACCAGAGCGAAAGCTGACAGAATCAGATGATAAAAATGCCGGAGCAAAGTATGCGGAATGGGCCAAACAAGGGCTTATTACCATCTGTGAAGGCAATGATATAGATTTGGCCAAAGTAGCGGACTGGTTTTACGAATTATATAAAAAGTATGACCTGAAATTATGGAAATGCGGCTTTGACCAGAGGTTTTCCAAGGCATGGATCCATCAAATGAATAATTATGGATGGACCAAAGAAAATGATGATTTGGTATTGATCTTGCAGAATGCAGAAACCTTGGATAATGCAATGAAATTGTTAGAAGCTGACTTTAAAGCAAGATTAGTAAATTACAACAATAATGCGGTAGACCGATGGTGTCTTTCAAATGCCGCTGTCAAAGTAAATGACAGAGGACAGGGGCTTTGTGTAAAAAAGGAGCCAACGAAACGAATCGATGGAGCAGTCACCGACATCATCTTATATGAGATGTACCGCAGATATCGAACAGACTTTAAGCAAATGCTTAGAAAGGGGTAGGAATGAACTGGATCGATAAGATACTTTCACATAAACCGAAGAAATCCACTTATGCAGGGATGCTGAGTGGGAATACCCCGATCTTTACGAATTTTGGGACAGATATTTTTGCTTCTGATGTAGTGAATCAAGCCATTCAATGCATCGTATCAGAGATGCAGAAATTAAATCCAGTCCATGTGCGTAAAAACGGGAACGATCTTCTCCCAGTGGGGGATGACCGACAAAGGATTCTTGACCAGCCCAATGGATTCATGACAAAGAGTGAATTGATCGAGCGGATGGTGTGGAATCTGTTCTATGACTATAATTCTTTCGCAGTCCCCGTGTATGAGGTATGGAAGGACAAGGATGGAAGTGAGAAACGGAGATATCAAGCTATCTATCCGATTCGTCCAACCAATACGACATTTATTGAGGACAGTACCGGGAGGCTGTTTGTGAAATTTTTATTTCCAAACCGCTTTGAAACGACTCTGCCTTATGATGATGTAATCCATGTCCGCTACCGGTATTCCAGTAATGACTATATGGGAGGCAATATTTTTGGCCAGCCGGATCACGAGGCATTGTTAAAGACATTACAGTTAAATAATTCTTTGCTAGATGGAGTCCTGCATGCGATGAAATCATCATTCGCGGTCAATGGAATCGTGAAATACAATACGATGATGGATGACGGGACCATCGAACAAAATATGAAGAAGTTTGAGAATCAGCTAAAAAACTCAGAGAATGGATTCCTAGGATTGGATATCAAAAATGAGTTCACCCCATTGAAGAAAGAAGTTAAATTGGTGGACAATGATACCTTGAAATTCATCGATGAGAAGATTTTAAGGACATTTGGGGTACCACTTTCCATTCTTAGCGGGGATTATACACCATCTCAGCTGTCTGCTTTCTACCAGAAGACGCTGGAGCCTCTAATCGTGAAGTTTTCGGAAGCTTTTACCAGAGTATTGTTTACCGGGAAAGAGCGTGGACACGGAAATGAGATTCAGTTCTATCCAAAAGACCTGATTTTTATGAGTGTGGACCAGACATTGGAGATGGTAAGGCTCTTGGGAGACAGTGGCTCCCTATATGAGAATGAGAAACGTGTGGCGTTTGGTCTCCAGCCACTAAAGGAGCTTGACGGAGTGCGTATGCAGTCCCTAAATTATGTTAGCGTGGAGATCGCAGACCAATATCAGATGAAGCAGGAAGGAACAGGAGGGGGAGAAGATGAAGAACAGCCAGTATGAGCAGAGAAGTTATACATTTGAGATGCGGGCAGAGGAGAATGAAGAAAGAATGGGTGTCATTACCGGACGGCCCATTATCTATAACTCCATGACCGACCTGGGATGTTTCCAGGAAATCATCGAACCGGATGCCCTAAAGGAGACAAACTTAGAGGATGTCCGGTTTTTAGTAAATCATGACACTAATATGGTGCCGCTTGCCAGGAGCCGGAGAAATAACCGGAACTCGACGATGCAGTTAATGCCGGATAAGGAGGGACTCTTTATCCGAGTGAATTTAGATATCGAAGAGAACACCGAGGCAAGGAATTTATATTCAGCGATCAAACGTGGAGACATTTCCGGGATGTCCTTCATGTTTTCGATACAATCGGAGGAATGGGAAGGCTTAGAGTCTGACTATCCAACGAGACATATCACGGGAATTGATCGGGTGGCAGAAGTATCTGCTGTCACTTTTCCCGCATATGAGACGACAACGATCAGTGCACGCTGTAAGGGTGCGTTGGAGAACGCACGGTCAGCATTGGATAATGCAAGGAGCGGCGGTCAAACATTGGATAATGTGAGCAGGGATCTTGAGGTCGAACAATTGAAGGCAAAGTATTTATATGGAATTTAGGAGGAAAACAGAATGGATTTTCGCAGTTATTTAAACAACTTAATCAGAAGCAAGGAAGAACAGAAAGAAGATTTAAAGAGACAGATCAAGCAGGCAGAGACAGCAGATGAGGTAAGAGCTCTTGGAGAGACACTGGATGCTGTTTTAAAGGAACTTACAGAGGCCAAAGAACAGCTTGCTAAGACAGAGGATGAAAAGAAACCAGAAGAGCCAGGAGACGGAGCAAAGGAGCCGGCACCGGAAGAAGAACCACAGCGTTCTTATCATGGTGTGAATACTCAGGTCCGCGGAGGAGAGATCCTAGGAGCTTACTCTATGAGAGGACAGGAAAAGAAGAGCGCAGGACGCTATGACACAGAGGAATATCGTAAAGCCTTTATGGAGTTTGCATGCCGCAACGTTCCAATGCCGGAAGAGTACCGGGCAGATGCCGTGACCACCACAGGAGATGCTGGTGCAGTAATTCCGACAACAATCTTAAATGAGATCATCAGCGAGCTGAAATCTTACGGAAATCTGTACGCAAAAGTAAGAAAGTTAAATATTCAGGGAGGAGTTAAGATCCCGATCCTTTCTTTAAAACCAGAAGCTAAGTGGATTGGCGAGACCGCACCAAGTGAGGATCAGAAGATCGCGGCAAATGATTCCATCTCCTTTAGCTATTTTGGACTGGAATGTAAGATTGCCCAGACTCTTCTGGCCAACGTGGTGACATTGTCCATGTTCCAGGAATTGTTTGTATCCTTGGCTGTGGAAGCAATGGCCAAAGCTCTTGATGTGGCAATCATGAACGGAAATGGAACCAGCCAGCCGTTAGGTATCTTACAGGATAGCCGTATCCCGGCAGAGAATGTCATTGAGCTTACAGATGCTGAGATCGCCAAATGGGATGTTTGGAAGAAGAAGGTATTCGGAAAGATGAAAAAGTCATATCGTGATGGGGAGTTCATTATGGCCCAGTCTACGTTTGACGGATACATTGATGGAATGGTGGACAGTGTTGGCCAGCCGATCGGAAGGGTGAACTATGGCATCGATGGGGCAGAGACTTACCGTTTTGCAGGAAAGAACATTGAGACGGTTGAGGATGATATCTTAAAGCCATATGACACTGCAGTGGCAGGAGACGTTATCGCAGTCTTCATTAAACTTTCCAACTATGCAGTCAACTCCAATATGGAGATGCAGACAGTGAAATGGGTTGACCATGATACAAATGAGATCAAGAATAAATGCATCCTGATCGCAGATGGAAAACTGGTAGATCCAAACGGCGTGCTGGTCATTAAGAAGAAAGGGTGAGGCTGATGGTAATCGACGCATTAAAAGAACTGATTGTAAAGATGGGAGGAGCGGCTTCCGTGGATGAGATCAGAGCAGATAGCATAGAAGAATGTATCGAGCTGGTCACGGAGGCCTACCAGCCTCCGGCCTCCGGCGGGAATCAGTCGGCATCCTAGAAAGGAGGGAGGCTATGGCAGTGATAGAACAAGAGCCAATGCTTACAAAGGTGAAAGCAAGTCTTGGAATCACCGGGAGCTTCCATGATGAAACTTTAAAGATCTACCTCTATGAGGTTTTGTGTTTTCTGGATGATGCAGGTGTCTCTGAGGCCATCTTAAAGGGCGATGAGATTATTGGTCTGGTGAGCCGAGGTGTGGCAGATCTTTGGAACTATGGGAATGGCGGGACCCGCCTCAGTGATTATTTCATGATGCGGGCCAGCCAGCTTGCATTAAAGAGCCAGGGAGGTGAATAGTTGTGGCAACCTATGGATTTGACGAAAATAAAAATAAAATTGAAGTGCCTCCTAAAACGGAAACAGGGACATTATCAAGTTTGAGGACAACAGATAAATCAAGTCTTGTAGCCGCGGTGAACGAGTGTTTTCAAAATGCCAGTGACGGGAAAAGCAAGCTTGCGGCCGCCATTGGCAACGGAGCCACAGCAAGCATGACGTGGGATCAACTGATTTCCAAGGTCTACAAACCAATTATATATACAAAAAACACTAACTTTACAGTAACGCAAACATGGAATAGTCAGTATGAATACTGGCGCTGTGTAACAAGCGCAATTACATTTCCATATACACCAAGATTTATTATTGCTTATACAACATGGGCAAATGAGCCATTTGTAACATTTTGGGCATATGATATGTCATCAACAGAGAAAACTGACTCACCTATTAAGATTTCCGGAAACAGATTTAACTATGATGATAATGGGACTCGAAGCTATGACAAAACAGATGTTTTAAGGTATTTGGTAATAGGATGGTAATTTATGTATGAATTAAACAGACAATTTAATACTCCCTTATATTATTTTCCTGTTATAGGGACAGAACGAATTAACGGAGTCACCACAAAAAAGTATGGCGATAAGTGTTTATTCTACGGGAGTTTTAAAACCTATGGCGGAACTGACGTACAAAAGAATGGAGTCTATGCCGTAGAAGATACGGCGAGCATAGAGACATGGTATGATCCAATGTTTGACTCCGGCGGGCGAGTTGCTTTGGCATATGCAGAAAACAAGGTCTATGAGATCCTTGGAGAGCCGGAAGATATCGAACAGCGGCATCAGTATTCAGTCTTTAAAGTCCGAAGGATCAAGGGAGGTCCATAGAAAGAAGGTGTGCTCATGGCGAAAATGGGATTAGAGTTTGACGGATTTGACGATGTGATAAACAGGCTAAAGAAAATGGAAGGAGACACGAAAAAGGTCTCTGAGAAAGCATTGGCCAAAACATTTGAGCTGGTGACTCCAAAGATCCAAAGCGCCATGGCGCCGCATAATGATCGGGGGATCACCGCAGAGAGTATTGTAACATCCCCGCATATAGAGTGGGCAGGTTCCGTAGGAAGTGTCGATATTGGTTTCGATATTCCGAATGGAGGCCTGCCTTCTGTATTTCTGATGTATGGAACACCAAAAATGACTCCAGACAGAAAACTATACAATGCGGTGTATGGAAACAAGACGAAGCAACTTGTCCACGATACAGTGGAAGAAATTTTTTATAGCGAGATAAGGAGGTTGGGGATTTGAGAGAGAAGCTAATAGAGACATTAGAAAGCCTTGGATATGATGTTTATCTGCAAGGATCTCTGACAGAAGGAGAGGATTACCCAGCCTCGTTCTTTACCTTCTGGCAGTTCCAAGGGGATGAGAACCATTATGACAATGATGCGGTTTCGTGCGATCTTGGATATTGGGTCTATTTTTATTCTACGGACCCAGCTTTGACAGAAACAGTACCAAGGCAGGCAAGAAAGAAATTAAAGGAACAGGGATTTATCCCAGGTCATGCCCCGTTTGACCTAAGCTGTGATGAACCATCACATACGGGGAAAGTAATGACGATATATTTTATTGAAAATTATAAGGAGGAACAAAAATGAGTGAAGTTTTTAAATTTCGTGGTGTAGAAGGACTGGTTTATGCAAAAGTCACGACAGATAACAATGAGGCAGAGGGCGGAGGATATGTGACTGGCCCTGTGAAACCGTTATCTCCCGTCGGAGAAATCGGAAAATCTACAGAATCAGACAGTGCAACAGATTATTATGACAACCAGCCGATGATCGTAACCAATTCCACAGGAAGCGACGAAGTAACACTGAGAGTAGCACCGCCATCTTTGGATGTTTATGCGGAAATCACTGGTCAGTATTATGACGAGACCACAGGGGCCATGGTCGAAGGCGAGAGAGACAATGACTATTTTGCTATTGGATACATCACAAAGGGTACAGATGGAAAGAGACGTTATGTATGGCGCTATAAAGGAACCTTTGCGATCCCAGAAGAAACCTCGGCAACAGAAGATGATTCCACAGATTCTAATGATGTGGAATTAACCTTTACTGGAATCAATACAACTCACAAATTTACGAAGACAGGAAGGACTGCAAAGGCCCTGGTGGTAGATGAGAGAATGGATAAAGTAGATTTCTCTACATTCTTTGACCAGGTAACTACGATTGATACACTGACAAAAAAAGCCTAGCTCCTGTAGCAACACCGACGGCATCCCCGGATGAGAGGAACTTTAACGGGGACAGCGTCGATGTTACGTTAAACTGTCAGACGGCAGGAGCGCAGATTTATTACACGACAGATGGAAGCAACCCAACTACCGCCAGCACAGAGTATACGGCGCCGATCGCGATTACAGCAACGACGACCATTAAAGCTTTTGCCGTGAAAGACAAAATGGCAGACAGTGCTGTGTTGGAAGTGACCTATACAAAGACTACATAGAAAGGATCAGAGGATGAAGTTAAATATCAGAGATGAAAAAGGAACCGTTATCAAAGCCTATGAGACAGAAGAGGTAAGAATCCCGTATAAGATTATCCGCCGGTTTGTAAAGATCATCGACCTGGACAAGATCCAGGGAGGAGATGAGATTGGGATTGCAGGAATGGTGCTCCAGTGCATTGAACCGTTTGAGGATCTGGTAAAGAGCATCTTTCCAGATCTTACAGATGACGAACTGGACCAGGTGGATATCATGGACTTTGTCCCACTGTTCAAAGAACTCCTCCAGTTTGTGGTGGATAAGGTGAACAGCCTTCCGAAAGAAAAAAACTAGAGGAGGGCGGCGGGGAACCGCCGTCCTTAAACATGCTGTTTTTTAATATCAACTACTATCTATGTAAGCAGTATCCGGCCTTTACGCCTTTCATGGTCGACGATGCGCCGGCGGAAGATGTGTTCACGCTGTATATCGACACGAAGAAGGTGGACGATGAGATGAACGAGTACGAAGAAGAACCAGAGAAGGTAAAGAGAGTCTATGCATCGGACAATGAAGGCTGGTGGTAAAGAAAGGATGAGGATATGGCGCAGAATGAACCGATCACAACAAAATTTAAAGTAGATATCTCTGATCTGAAAAAAGGGATCAGTGAAGCAAATCAGTCTATCAAGCTGGCCAATGCCCAATTTAAAGCGGCATCGGCTGGGATGGAAGACTGGCAAAAGACTACGCAAGGAGTGGAAGCAAAGCTTTCACAGTTAAACAGTGTTCTGGGAGCCCAAAAGAGCAAGCTTGCTAACTATCAAAAACAGTTGCAACAGCTTGAACAGGCTCAGCAGGAGAACGGAAAACGGGCAGAGGAGTTAAAAGCCAAATACCAGGAGGAAGTCCGGCAGTTTGGAGAGAATAGCAAGAAGGCCCAGGAATTAAAAACGGCTCTGAATGGGGTAGAGAAGGAGCAGTTGGCCAATGAAAAAGCGTCAGACCGGATGCGGGTGACGATGTTAAATCAGCAGGCGGCTGTTAGCAGGACAGAACGAGAGATTAAGGATTATGAATCTTCTTTGAAAAAAATAAAAAGCGGATTAAAGGGTTTAGACGATGCCATTGGATTGGTTGCGGGAGCATTTGTAGGAGTGTTGGCGGAGGGAATAAAAACTGTTTTAAATAGTTTAAAAGACTTTACGCTTGAAGGCGATGAGGCGATGAGCAAATTCCAGGCATCTACCGGAGTTTCTGAAAAAGCCATGGCGAAATTTAAAAAAGAGATTCTTAGCCTTTATAAAAGCGGAGCTGGAGAGTCCATTACGGATGTTGCGGAGGCTATGGCAGAGGTAAAAAGGCAGTTGAAGGAAACTGATCCGAGCAAGTTAAAGGAATTAACTGATAAAGCTATATCATTAAGGGATACGTTTGGATTCGATGTTAGTGAGTCTGTAAGGACGGTTAACCAAATGATGACGCAGTTCGGTATTAAATCTACGGAAGCATTTAATTTACTTGTCCAGGGAGCTCAAGCAGGCCTTGATAAAAACGGAAATCTCCTTGATGTAATCAATGAATATGGACCTAAGTTTCAACAAATGGGTCTTTCTGCAACAGATATGTTTAACATGCTGAAAAAAGGAGCAGATGCCGGGGTATTTGACATAGATAAACTTGGTGATGCCATGAATGATTTTTCTATAAATGTTAAAGACGGCACCGCAAATGATGCGTTTAAGGCTCTGGGACTAGATGTGGAAGAAACAACGAAAGCATTTGGTAAGGGCGGAAAAAGTGCAAAAGAAGCTTTTGGAAAAGTGATGACAGGGCTAAGCGAAGTAAAAGATCCGATTAAACAGAATAAGTTAGGAGTCCAACTCTTTGGAAGTATGTGGGAAGATACAGGCGGAAAAGCTATTTTAGCGATGAAAGATACAGATGGGGCTATAGATAAAACTAAAAATTCAATGGAAGACTTACAAAATAAAAGATTTGATAACATAAGAAACGAGTTTACCAAAATAGGCCGCAGTATACAGATCGATGTACTATATCCTATTGCACAAAAACTGTTACCGGGTATAAAAAACTTTGTAGACTATTGCACAAAAAATCTAGATACTCTTATTCCCGTTATTACAGGAGTCGGAACAGCATTTGGAGCAATTTTTATAATTAATAAAATTGCAACGTTTGTGAGAAATCTCCAGATGCTTGTCGGAATTATAAAAGGATGGGAACTAGCCACAAAAGCACAAGCCGTGGCACAGGGAATTTTAAACGCAGTTTTGAACGCCAACCCACTAGTCTTAATTATCACTGCTATTGCGGCTGTGGTTGCGGCTATTGTAGCGCTTATCGCTACAAATGAAAAGTTTAGAAATAAGGTGCTGGAAGTCTTTAATGCGGCCAAAGCAGTTATAGGTGGCTTTGTAAATACAGTTGTCCAATTTTTCACCACCACACTTCCGAATGGATTTAAGAACGCAGTAAATGCAGTTGTGAACTTTGGCAAAAATGTGATTAGTGGTATTGCTTCACTGCCAGCAAAATTTCTAAAACTTGTTACTAGTATAATAAAAGGGGTCACCAAGTGGGGAACACAGCTAGTAAGCAAAGGAGGAAGTGTAGCCAAAGGATTTTTAAAAGCAGTTATTAAGGCAATTACATTTTTACCAACGCAATACTACAATATAATCACAAAGGTCCTTCCCAAAGTAGTGTCTTGGGGTGCTAAGCTGGTTTCTAAAGGAGTTACCGCCGCTAAAAACTTTTTAAGCAGAGTTGTAAGCGGAGTAAAGTCATTACCGAGTAAGATATATGGAGCTATAAGCGGTGCGATTTCTAGAGTAGCAACTTGGGGAAGCAATTTAGTGTCGAAAGGAAAAGCGGCGGCCAAAAATTTTGCAACGGCTGTGATTAATGGAATTAAAAGTATACCTGGGAAAGTTACTTCTATTGGAAAAAATATCGTACAGGGAATATGGTCCGGGATTAGTGGAGCCGCTGGATGGCTAGCAGACAAAGTTAAAAGCTTTGCCAGTGGAATTGTAAAGAACATCAAAGATAAATTAAAAATAAAGTCCCCTTCCCGCGTCATGAGGGATGAAGTTGGAAAACATATAGTAACCGGAATTATTGCAGGAATGACAAGTGAAGAAAAAAATCTCGTGAATGTCATGAAAGGAATGGTTGGCGGTGTCTTAAAAGCCGCTCAAAATGTCATTAATGGTGGGTTTACAGATGCAGGGAACCAAGCCGCAGAGTTGTTTTCTAATGCTATTCAAGATAAATTAAAGACATCTCAGGATAAAATTACATATATATTTGAACAGCAAATGGGGAAGTATGACTCCAAAATTACAAGTTTAGAAAACAAACTTTCTAAAAGGAAGCAATATGATGAGAAATTAAAGTCTCTAAAAAATTCCAAAAAATATAAAAAGGCATCTAAAAAAAGCAAAAAGAAGATGGTGAAAGACCTACAAAGTAAGTATAAGGATGTGAAGAATTATAATCAAGACTATTACACGAAACTAATTTCCTTTTATCAAGGTAAGCAAAATGATTATAAAACTGCAACTGATAAAGCATTGGAAGGTTTTAACGATGCAATGAGTAAATTTGGTAGTGAAGCGGAAAAGATGGTGTCCGACACTATCAACGGCATTACAGAGACTTATCAAGCACGATGGGATAACCTGACCAACCTGCAAAATACCATGGTGTCGAAGCTCCAGGGCTTTGGAGAGCTGTTTACCGTCTCAGGGGCAGGGGTTATGTCTGTGAATGATATTAAACAGCAGACAGAGGATATCAAAGCATATATGGACCGATTAAACACAATCAAAGGCAAGGTGTCCGAAGATCTGTTCAATCAGATATCGACCTATGATGTAGATCAGGGGAAAGCCTTTATGGACCAGCTCCTTTCTATGAGCGACGCAGAACTTAAAGCCTACAACGATGCCTATACAGAAAAGATGAACGTCTCCGAACAGATGTCAAAGAATTTATACCAGAGTGACTTTGATAAAGTGTCCAAAGAGTATGGAGCGGCCATCAACAATGCATTTAAAGGTCTGGGAAGCCAATTAGAAGCATTAGGCAAACAATGTATGAGCGGCTTTGTGGACGGTCTGAAATCAGACACCAGCTATTTAAGTAAAGCGGTACAAGACGTAGCCAACAGCATCATCAGTTCTTTTAAAAGTAGTCTCAAAATTCATAGTCCATCCAAAGTCTTTGCCGAACTTGGAGGTTTTAGTGCCGAAGGATATGGAGAAGGATTCAAAGAACAGATGGATTCTCTCAGGCGGTCTCTTGCGGCCAGCGTTCCTATGGATGCAATAGCAAAGGCCAGCGGAAGGATCAGTTATGGAGGGAATAAAACTACGAATCAAAATGTAAATCAGGTGTTCAACCAGTACAATACGAGTCCGAAAGCACTAAGTCGTTTGGAAATCTATCGTCAGACCAAAAATGCCTTGTCTTTCAGTAAGGGGGTGTAGAAGATGCTCCAATTAATTGCAGAAAACCAGAACGGTGACCGTCTGGACCTGACCGGAAATCACGTTTATCGGACAACTGTTACAGGTCTAAATCCACCCAATGCGACTATCAACACGTCTACGGTGGGATTATCTGACGGGAGTATCTTTAACAGCTCCCGTGTAGAGAATCGAAACATTGTCTTAACCATCAAGATTGTGAATGACGTAGAGGCCTCAAGAATTAGTCTGTATCGAATATTTACTGTCAAGCAACCAATACGTCTGTATGTAAAGAATGATGCCAGGGATGTATTCATTGACGGACGGGTAGAGAATTTTGAGCTGAATCACCATGAGAATCCGCAATCGGCCCAGATCAGCATCCTATGTCCAACCCCATACTTTCAAGGTATGGGGGAGGATGTGATTGAATCCAGTGTCACAGAGTCTCTCTTTGAGTTTCCTTTTTCTATCGAAGAAGAAGGGATCCCTTTAGGAGAGATCAAAGCTTTGGATTTTATTACGATGCTCAATGAAGGAGATGTGGCCAATGGTATGACTGTGGAGTTTGTGGCCAGAGGAGAAGTCGTAAATCCGAGGATTTATTCGGTCAAAACTCATGGAAAGATTGGACTTCAAAAGACAATGAATGAAGGGGAGAGCATCGTGGTCACAACGGTGAACATGAAGAAATCTGTCTACTTGATGAGTAATGCAGAAAAAATCAATTTTATTAAGTATCTGGATCGGAACCCAGAATGGTTTCAGTTGTCCCAGGGAGAGAACTATTATACATTGGATGCAGACCAGGGAATAGAGAACCTTAACATCCGGTTTAAACACCGGAATGAATACGAGGGGGTGTAACATGGATCTGTATGTGATGAACCAGTCATTTGAAACTATCGGGATCATCGACAGTGCCAGCTCTGTCATTTGGAACCAGAGGTTTTTTGACTGCGGAGATTTTGAAATCTATCTCCGGGCAGACAAAGAAACGGTAAGCCTCTTAAAAGAGAATCATTATATCTACCGTTTGGACCATGAGATGGTGGGGATTATCGAGAACAAGACCATTACCACCAGCGCCGAGGAAGGAAACTATTATACGATCACTGGAAGATTCTTAGAATCCATTCTGTCCCGGCGGATTGCCTGGAACCAGACAACCATCAGCGGAAATGCAGAGGAATGTATACGCCAGCTGATTACGGATAATGTCATTTCCCCGGCGGACCCAAAAAGAAAGATTGAAAACTTTCTTTTAGATGAAAAGGTAGGATTTACTGAAACCATAAAAGATTTTGACCTTCAATCTAATGGGGAGAATCTTTTAGAGACGATTACAGCCATCTGTAAGACTTACAAGATCGGTTATAAAGTCACATTGACGCCAGAAAATCAGTTTCTGTTCTCTTTATACCGTGGGGAGGACCGGAGTTATGGGCAGAACGTGAATAACTATGTGGTCTTTAGCCCGGAGTTTGATAATCTGATTTCCAGCGAATATACCTATAACCGAGATGAGTATCGGAACGCGGCCATTGTGGTCGGAGAAGGTGAAGGAACGAGCCAGAAGAGAGTCAGCATCGGAGAAACTTCTGGCCTTCTTAGATATGAGGCAAGAATTGATGGGAGCGGAGTCAGCAGTAACGGGGAGATCATTACGGCTCAGACTTATGAGAAGATGCTTATAGAATATGGGAAAGAACAGCTGGGGACGTATAAGATCATGGAAGGTATCAGCGGAGAGGTAGAGAACAATTCCACCTATCAGGCGGACAAAGACTATTTCCTTGGGGATATCGTCAGTGTAGAAAATGAATACGGCATTGGGGCGGACACCAGGGTGATTGAGATATTAGAAAATGAGGACGAGAGCGGTTACAAGATCGTTCCGACTTTTGATACATGGGAGGTTAGGGAATGAGTTTAGAATATGGATTCTTTAATAGTGTCGGCGGCGATCGGAAATATAACGCTGATGACATGAGCAGTTATTATCAGGGATTAATCAGTGATGGGGTAGTAAACCATTACCAAGACAGTATGCAGGTCATTTCAGGGGAAGGCATGAATGTGATCGTGAGTAAGGGCCGGGCTTACATAGGGGGCAAATACGCAGAGGTGACAGCACCAGAGACTTTGGCCATCGAACAGTCCAGCACGACCTTAAACCGAATAGATGCAGTTGTACTAAGGAAGGACATGGAGGCAAGAGAGATCACTGTGTCCATTAAGAAGGGAGTTGAAGCACAGACACCATCAGCACCAGTTATGGAGAGGACCAGTACCATAACAGAGTTTTGTCTGGCATATGTGGCAGTAAACAAGCTGATGGAGGCTGTTACTCAAGCAGAGATTACGGATACAAGGGCAGACAGCCGACTGTGTGGCTGGGTGACAGGATTGATTGACTTTCTGGACACCAGCCAGTTGTATGACCAGTGGAGCACTGCTTACAACAAGTTTTATGCAGATAGTACCAAAGAATATACTGACTGGAGTACTCAAAAGAAGGAAGCCTTTGATGAATGGTTCAATTCATTAGTAACAGAACTTGGGGTAACGACAGTAAATGAAGATCATCAGGCGGAAGTATCAGTCACAGCAGAGACAACCAATCTGGATATACCAACAGAAGCATCTTATACTGATGGAGATATCCTTCAAGTATTTAAGAATGGGATGCTTCTTACCAAGGGACGGGACTATACGATCAGTGGAAGTACAGTGACTTTTCAAAGCGCGGTGCCGGCAGGAAACACGATTATGTTTTATGTCATAAAATCTGTGATAAAAAGGGTTTAAGCTATTGCTTTCTTATCCTTCTTGCTATATATTGTAAATATAAAAAGGTCGGGAGGATTTATCATGAAAAAAGTTAAAAAAATATTGGTGTTTGCGTTTGCAATGTGCATGGTTGTTGGGCTGGTGGGGTGTTCGACATCTGAAAAAGGAAAACCAGATGGAATATCAGATGATCAGTATACAGGGGCTCAAACAATAGTTGAGCATATAGATGCATATTTTGATGAAGTTTATGAGCCAATAGAGATTGTAACGAAATTAAACAAATTAAAGAGGCTGTATAATGAAATACCAGGAGAAGACACAGCACTAAATCAAAAAATAAAAAAAGACATCGACGAAATAATGGAATCATTTAAAGGCAAAGGCGATGAAGGGCTCCTAAAAGCGCGAAACAAATTAGCCAAAGATATTAATATGGATGAGAGAGAGAAATAATTAGGAGCGGACTTATCATGAAAAAAGTTAAAAAAATATTGGTGTTTGCGTTTGCAATGTGCATGGTTGTTGGGTTGGCGGGGTGTTCGTCATCTGAAAAAGGAAAACCAGATGGACTTTCGGATGAGCAGTATAAAGGTGCAAAAGTAATTATTGAAACCGTTGATATGTATTTTGATGATACATACTCGGCATTAGAAATGGTAAATGATTTTAATGATTTAAAGAAGGCATATCCAGATTTACCAGGAAAAGAAACAAAAATGAGCAAGCAAGTACAAAAAGATATCGATAATATATTTAATGCTATTTCAAAAGGCAAAGGCGATGAAGGGCTCCTAAAAGCGCGAAACAAATTAGCCAAAGATATTAATATGGATGAGAGAGAAAAATAGTAGAAATATAGTGGAATGTAAAGATACTTTTCGATAAAATTATCGTAAAGTCCTCATCCTGTATTTATAGAAGCATAGTGGAAGAGCACCTGGAATAATCTGGGTGCTTTTATAATACTCATTTTTGGTACAACTCTTTTATCATACTATTTTAAAGGAGGATAATTGTTTGTTCCGTAGGTAGGACGGAAAATATTCGTAAATACCGCTTGACTTGTAGCTAGATATATACTATACTTGTATCAAGCTACAAGAAAGGGGGCGATTGTAGTAGCTGATAATAAAAGTCGTGCAGATTATTTCAAAGAGCGAAGGAAAACTTCCAAGGCATTTTATGTAGAAATAAATAAAGAAAAAATGGAAGAATTTGAAGCAAAATTGTCTAAGAATAATAGGACAAAAAAAGAATGGCTCAACGAGAAAATCGACGAAGAACTAAAAAAATAAGAAACACCCGACAACCTACCAAGCAGATCGAGTGTTTCACAACTGAGGAACTTCCTCTATGAAATATTTTATCATAGATGACTGTTCCTTTCAATAAAAGAAAGGAAAAACATATATGCATGAAGTATTGATTTTTGAAGGACACGAAGTAGAAGCGTTTGAATTGGATGGACAGGTATTGTTTAATCCATATCATGTTGGCGAATGTTTAGGATTGGCAGAAAGTTCTGTGAGAAATTATCTTGCCAAAATGAATAAAAAGCAAGCATTGCAATTAAAAAATTCAGATGTCCGAAATAAGGACATCCGAAAATTGAATAATGCTGGGGAAAAGTTCATTACTGAAAGCGGCGTATATAAGCTAGTCTTTAAAAGTCAAAAACCAAACGCTGAGGTATTTACAGATTGGGTTACAGACGAAGTCCTTCCATCTCTTCGCAAGACTGGTGTATACGAAATACCAAAAGAACACAAGGCAGACCGAACAGAAATTATGATGATGAATGCTCGTTCTAGGATGGCCCAAACTTATTTGAAACTTGCCAATGTGGACACTTTATCTGATACATATAAAACAGTTCTTGTGTCAAAAGCAAGTGAGGTGCTATCGGGGGAAGAATTGATTCCGTTACCTAGGTCAGAAAGAAAAGTGTATTCTGCTGGAGAAATCGGAAAGATGTTTGGTGTTAGTGCAAATAAGATTGGAAGAATTGCAAATAAACATAATCTTAAAACTGATGAGTATGGTGAGTACCGTAGAAGCAAAAGCGAACATTCTGTAAAAGAGGTTGATACCTGGGTGTACTTTGAAACAGTGCTTCCTGTTATTAAAAACGTTTTAAAACAGGAGGTGGCCTAAATGACAGACGAAGAATTTTATGAGAAACTAACCCCCTATTTAGAGAAGCTAAAGGACATGAGTGTCAATGAGTTAGCAAGCTACAAGGAAAAATTAATTCAAAAGTCGGCTGAGAATAAGATAGTACAAAACTTCTTGTATAGTCTATTTTGCATTTTGTAGGCTTCAATGGTTGGGAAGAAGCTCTAAAGACCTTGTAAAATGGCTGTTTTAGAGGTAAACTAGATTTAGGAAATGGCGTAATTGCGTTGGATAAACAGTAACATGAGATGTATAAAAAAAGGCTGGGAGAGATCCCGGTCTTTTTATGTATTTACACTGTAATTTTTCAGCTTTAATAATTAGAAACTTGCCCAAAAAGCCCGTACAAGTGTTTGCATAATAAAGAAAAAGAGTGCAATAATAAAAACAATTACAAATATTAAATGTATTTTAAAAAGTAAATATTTTATTGAGATTTATAAATAATCTAGTATAATGAGAGTAGGAATTGTATCACAATATGTTGTGATGACAGTTGATAGAGGAGGAATTTTTATGAAAGCCATGTATGATGTTTATCAGGTCGCAAACTGGTTTTTGAAGCAAGAGTCTTTGTCGCCTAAGAAGCTTCAGAAACTAGTCTATTATGCCTATTCATGGACGCTTGTGTTACTGAATGAATCAGAAAACTCACTTACTAATAAATTATTTGATGAGAGAATTGAGGCATGGGCCCATGGTCCAGTAATTCCTGAATTATATGATAAGTATAAATGTTATGGATGGGAAGATATTCCTCAAGAAGAAATCAATGAAAACGTTCATTTTTGTGATGATGTGCAAGAAATTTTAGATCAAATATTGACTGTTTATGGGGGATTTTCAGCTAATCAGTTAGAAAGTATCACACATCAGGAATCACCATGGATTAAGGCTAGAATTGGTCTGTTGCCTGGTGAATCTGGAAATGTCCAAATTGATGATGAAGAGATCTTTAATTGTTATAGTAAAAGATTGTCATAGAGGAAACGATGCGTAAGATTCAAAATACAACAAGGCCTAAAAATATTGTAAAATCTCAAGAAATAATTAATATTAATGAAGCAAAAGCGGTGTTTTCATTTAGTGATTTTCATTTTGAATCTATAACAATTGACGGATTTAATAATCACTATAAAAATAATGAACATTATCTTAAAGTGGTAACTCGATTATTGTCTACAGGACTACGGTTATTGTCCTCTGAAGTTATTAAGGATCTAGTAGAAGGTACTGATGGAAAAGCAAGTGCAATGCACTTTCATAAGATTAAAGGAAATAAAAGGTTAGAACTAGTCAAAAATATCCTTGATAAGTATGGTTTTAATGAAAGTAGAATAAATTCTATCGTAGAGGGTAATAATCTATACCAATTCGAGATACCGGGAAGTGGATATGCCGTAAGAGTTATTATTGAAATAATAGGTAATATATTATCGTTTTTATTTTTTGATACTAATCACCATATATATTTTAATAAAGAGAAGGTGAAAGAGGCAAATTCATTGTTTTTTGAAGAGTGCCCGGTGAATAATGGAAACAAATGTGCTCGTTTAAATTATTTGGATACATGTTTTGCAATGGATTTTTTGGATGAAGAAAAGGTATATGAGGCATATGGATTTACATATTCAATAGAAGAATAAGTTAAAAGGCATCTACAAAGTAGGTGCTTTTTTAATAGGGTGATTGTAAATGTGTAGAAATAGAGTGAAAATTGATTTTATAAAATAATTTTATAGTAATATTGACATACTTGTGTAAGTATGATATTATATAATCAGAAAGGAGGTAAAGTAATTGAAGTTTAACGACATAATAAATGCAGTCGCCACCATTATCTCATCCATATGCACTGTAGTCACTACCTACATAGCATACAAGATTTATAAAAAAGATAACGATGACGACCATGAAAACTCTGAATGATAGCTGGGAGCATAAGCTCCCCTATCTACTTCAATTATAAATGGACTATGAGAAAAAAGCAAATAGTATTGATCCTCTTGGCTTTGGAAATTATATTAGGGACTATGTTTATAGTAACCAAGAATCTTGTATCAGTAATAGGTCAAGTGTGTGTGTTGGCAGTTATGATTGTATTATATAAAAAGGGAGAGAGGCATGAGTAAAACAAGTGCAGAGGTAAAGAATAGATATAATGCAAAAGCTTATGATAGGATTTCATATAGTGTGAAGAAAGGGGATAAGGAACGTTATTCCCAAGAGGCAAAGAAAAGAGGGATGTCTCTGAATGCATTTATTTCAATGTGTGTTGAACAATATATAAAACACGATGGAGAATAAAAAGAACTGTATTGCCCGGCAATTAGCCGGGCTTATTTTTATCCTACTTTTCCTACTAAAATACTATGCCGTAAAGTAAATCCGTAAAGTAAAACGTGTGAAGAAATTAACGAAAAGAAAAAACGGCTTAAATAAGCCGTTTAAAAGAGAGCGATAGACGGGACTCGAACCCGCGACCTCAACCTTGGCAAGGTTGCGTACTACCAACTGTACTACTATCGCATATTATTCAGAAGTTCTTTGCTGAGAACAAAATATATTTTACAATATTAGAGCAAGGATGTCAACCATCTTTTTTACTATTTTTTTGCTGTATGAAAAAATCAATTATCGGATTGACAAAAAAATAAATATAAGTTAAAATATGGAAATAAGATATCTTATATCAAAAATACAGCTAATCATTTCTACATCTATTTCAAGATAAACCGATTCCCATTGATCAGGAGGAACTATGCAGAAATTTGCAATCGAAGACAAGTATTTTGGACCGCTGCTGCCTTTTATCCAGGACTATATGGTTACCGACATCAACTGGAATGGAAAAGAGCTGATCATTGACGACCTGGACCGGGGCAGGCATACCGTTGTTGGAACAGAGATTTCGGAAAGCTTTATCAGCCAGTTCAGTGCAAGGATAGCCAATGCGGTCTCTGCTCCGTTTAATAAATATGATCCCTTGGTGGAGGCAGAAGTAGATGGACTGAGGATTTCCATTATACATGAAGATGTATGTGCCACCGGGCGGAGCATTTCTATAAGAAAGTCACCGGCACTTGTAAGGCTCAGCGAAGATAAGATTTTTAAAGAGGATTACTGCGGCAGAGAAATCCTGAATTTCCTGAAAAACAGCGTTCTCGGACATATGAATATTGTGATCGCAGGTCAGGTAGGCAGCGGCAAGACAGAACTTTTGAAATATCTGACCAGGTTTATTCCGGACATGGAGCGAGTTATTACGATTGAAGATAGTCTGGAGATACATTACAGGGAGATTAATCCGGGAAAAGACTGTGTGGCCATTGAGGTCAATGAAGATACTTTTGGCTACGTAGAAGCCATTAAAGCGTCTTTAAGGCAGCTGCCTACGTGGATTCTTCTGTCGGAAGCCAGGGGTGAGGAAGTACAGCATTTAATCCAGTCCCTCACAACGGGACACTATTCGCTGACAACCGTTCACACGGATGATGTGCGGAGGATTCCGGAGAGGATGAAAAATATGGTGGACGATCCCATCGCATCGGAACGTATAGAGAGGGACGTCTATGGATTTGTGGACTTGGGAATTCTGATACGGAAGGAACAGAGCCTGGATGGCAGAATCCTCCGCTATATTGATCAGATTGCCTGTTTCTATCTGGATCAGAATGGACAGAAAAAGATACAGATGATCTTGAAGGACCGGAGGATTATAAATAAAGAGCTTCCGCAGAAGCTGAAGAAAAAATTTCTGGTCAAAGATCCGTTCCGATGGGAGGGGATGAACAATGGAACAACGTAATAAAAGAGCAATCCTGAAAACATTCTGGTACATCAAATATACAAATCTAAAAAAAGAGATCCGGGGCTATGGATACTCTTATTCATTCAAAAAATATCTGGCATCTTTATTTTTATCTTTTCTTGGAATTCTTTTGGCAGGAAGATTTTTTCATCTGCAAATACCTTATATCATGGGTCTGGGCCTGGCATATCTGTGCTTTTTTCCGATCATTATCATCCGGCAGTTTAAATATATGTATGAAGAGCAAAGATTCAGGGATGTGGTGAATTATTTGGAGCAGATGATATATTCTTTCAAAAAGCAGCCTAAGATTATCGTGGCATTGGAGGAGACAAAACAGCTCTGTGAAGGCCGTATTCTGAAACTTATCGATGAAGCGGAGAAAGCCATCAGCAGTCCGGTCGCAGCAGACGACTTGTATCGGCACGCACTTTCCTGTATTGAGCAGGAGTACCGCTGTGACCGGATGAAGATGCTGCATGATTATCTGGTCAAAGTGGAAAATCTGGGTGGCCAGTATCAAAGTACGTTAAATATCATATTAGACGATGTTAAAGAATGGACAGAGCGGACGTATCTCTTTCAGAAAGAGAGAAAAAGTATGAAATTTAAGATCGTGCTTTCTCTGACCGCGTCGCTGGCAGTTGCGGGGACCACAGTCATGATGCTGGCCAGCGATGAGATGCTTGGAAAGGTACTTAGGGGACCACTTTACCAGAGAACGACATTTTTTCTTTTGTTTTTGTTTCTCATGTTATATCTGGGAGCACAAAAACTGCTCACCGGCTCCTGGCTAAAAGATACGATGGAAGAAAATCCGGAACAGATTCAAAAAGATTTTAAGATAATGCGGGAGGAAAAGGACGGAAAACAGCCGTGGATCATTACTGCACTGAGTTTTCCTGTTTTACTCCTGGGGTTTGACTGGCAGAATCTCTATATTATAGGGGCTGTAACAGCCCTGATAGCCGCGGCGTGGTTCACTCCGTCGTTAAAGAGAAAGAATGCCGGGAGGAGAATTCTAAAAGAGATCAATCAGAAGTTTCCTTATTGGCTCAGGGGGATCGCGCTGAGTCTTCAGACAGAAAACGTCTATGTTGCAATAAGGGATTCTCTTGATAAAGCACCTTATGTATTAAAGGAGCAGATTGAGATGCTTCTCCATAACATTGATGAAGATCCGGAATCCATACTGCCGTATCAGAACTTTCTGTCGGAGTTTGATCTGCCGGAAATACAGTCTGCCTCCAAGATGTTATATTCGCTTACCAACTGTGGGAAAGACGATTCCGAGGCACAGATCAATACCCTGATCCATCGGAATAATGTATTAATGGACAAGGCAGAATGGATTCAAAATGAGAACGATGTAGCGGGGATAGGGGCATTGACGTTTGTGCCCATGGTGCTGGCAACTTTAAAGATGATCATGGATTTGGGATTGATTTTCGGGAGTTTCTTTACGCTTTGGACGAAACTTCCGGGATAGACAGGAGGACATATGCAGGATTTTTTTGAGGAACTGGGAGCGGTTTTATTTTTGCTGCTTACAGGCATCGGTATCTGTGCAGTTTACATTCGTTTTGTTCAGCTGATAAGCTGAAAGGAGGTGACACCTATGAAGACAATCATTGACGAATATGGCAGCATAATTGTGTGTGTGATCGCAGGAACCGCTGTTCTTGCATTTCTGGGGGTATTATTATCTGCTGCCGCCCGGTTTGGAACAGCCTTTTTTGACTCTATCAGCTGTGTATTGTGTTAGGAGGATGAGGTGAAGCAGATCATTGAAAATTACGGAAGGATCATTGTATTGATAGCAGCAGCTTTTGGAGCAGTTTTCCTTATACGAAATACAGTCTATTCACAGCTGAAAGCAAACGGCGTTATACAAGATACCAATCATATCTCATCCAATGAATTTTTTCAAAAGCAGGGCAGACCGGAGTTATCGGGTGTTCGTGGGGAAGACGGTACGGCAAGAAGACTCATTATTAGAAAAGAAGAGCAGTTGAATCCGAGAAAGCTTGTAAAGGCAGAGGATAAAAAAGACGGTGACCTGACGGAAAAGATCAAGATTTTTGTTGTCACGAATGAGGGAGGAAAAGAGGTGAGGTCTTTGTTTGAGTCAGAATATTTAGATACGAGCCATGATAAGGAATTTATTCTTTTATATACGGTTAAAAACTCCATCGGGCTGGTTTCGGAAGGAAGAATTAAGATACTGGTAAAGAATTATGGAGAAAATCACAGTGAATGAGGATGTAAAACGATTCCTTATTTATTTCACGCTTTATAGGATCTGCGGACAGCTGTGCAGTTTGATCGGAATTCCTGGCCTGTATCCAAATCTGATTAGCGGCCTGTGTCTGATCCTTCTTTGCAGACCCTTTTTGACAAGTAATCAAGGGAAAAGGTTCAGAATCCGCAGCGGACTGATTCTATTTACGATTTCTTTCTTTTTTCTCACACAATACATTTCTATTTATCTTACTGAAAATTTCCATAACAGCAAATTTATAATGGATCAGAGGGCCGAGATAAGCCCGCTCTTAGTAAACGCAGCTGCGGCAGGAATCATTGGACCGGCAGCCGAGGAACTTTTATTCCGCAGATTTCTGTTCGAAGGATTAAAACCGATGGGGAAAGTAAAGTCGTCTCTGATTTCCAGTGTCATTTTCGGGCTGTGCCACAGACATGTGATCCAGGGTATCTACGCAGCATTGTGGGGGAACGTCTTTTGTTTCGTATATGAGAAGCATCACAGCTTAAAAGCACCTTTTTCAGTTCATATGATCAGCAATCTGCTGTCCTTTTCACCGATCCTTTGGATCAGTCTGAATCATTTTTGTCTTACCGTCTGTATTACTTTTATTTCCGCATGGACCGTCTGCCTGACGATAAAGAAGAAAGGGGAATGTTTATGAAGATGCCTGTCGAATTAGTCATCAGTGTGATTCTGCTCTGCCTGGGTGCCTTTATTATGGCTTCATATAATGGAGCGGCTTTGGAAGAGGCCGGAGCGAGAGCCGTTCATGAGGAAATGATAGGCAGAATTGAGGCCAGCGGCTTTGATTCTTTGATCATTAAAGAGTGTGAAAAAGAGGCGTCTGAAAAGGGATACAGTCTTTCTGTAAAAAATGACGGCTTTTATGATGAAAAGCCAAAGTATAAAGTAGTGCTGGCTTATCATCTGAGGATAAAACTGCTGGGAATTGCCAGCTGGCAGGAGATTGAAGGGTATGCATTATGAGGAGGATAGAAAATGAGGCTGGCCGTAGAGACATTTGTATGCTGCTTTATTATAGCCGCAGGAATGTTTTTAAATGTCGTTTATTGTGTCAATACGAAGGTGGTCTCCAACGCAAAGCAATACCAGTCGGCCGCAGTCCATAAGATGGATGCGGCGGGTTTTTCAAAAGCAGTGGTTGAGCAATGCCGGAAGGAGGCAAAGGAGGACGGGTATGTTTCTTTGGATGTATCCAGGGAACAGGCCGACGAGAACAGGGCACGCTCTTTTGTAACATTGAAGTATAAATTATATGTACCTCTGCTGCGGATAGAAAAGGTTTGTCAGATCAGAAGCTATGCAAACAGTGTAACAGAGGATGAAGAATGACTGAAAGGAGTTACTTATGAAAAGTTTTTTAGAAGATTACGGATTAATTATTGTAGCAGTGATTGTAGTGCTGGCCTTATGTGTTTTTGCCAAAGGTACTTTTGTGACCCAGTTTCAAAAAGCGCTGACGGATACCATTTCAACATTTTTTGAAAAGTCAGGTGCGAACAGCTCATTTATATTTCTGGGATGACGCAGTGAGGGATAAAGCAGAGGAGGAATTTTATGAAAGGGGCAGTCACAGGAATTATTTTACTTGTCATCTTAATCTACTCTGTGTTTATAACACAAAATATTTCAGGACTCGCATCCAGAAAAACAGAACTTACGATGGATGTCTCCAATGCGGTTGAACAGACTTTGGACAATATGAAGGAGGAACAGTACGAATCCAGAGAGCAGATGGCAGAGGCATTTGTCCGGGATTTAAAGACACAGATTACGTCAGATGCCGATATAGAAGTGGAAATTATCGGAGCCGACCATATCCACGGACTGCTGGATGTCAGTGTCCGTGAGACTTTCCTTACTTCAGACGGAAAGAAAAAAATAATAGAGGTCAGAAAAACAGCAGTGCTGGAACAGTTTCAGGAAGAAGCATAAGGAGGCATGTCAGAATGAAAAAATGGGGGAAAAGAATTATTTCGGGTGTGATCGTAGCAAGTCTGCTGACGGCGGCTGCGATATCGGGATCAGAACAGGGCACAGCCACAGTGTCTTCAGTTGTTCAGGCCGGCACAGAGACGAGTTTTATGGGGAAACTGCTTGAAGGTGGATACATCGATGTATTCACCTCCTGGACTCAAGAAGAACAGAATAAATTTTATGACAGGTTAAGTCCTAAGGAAAAGTCTGTGTTTTTGGAAGTGACAAACTGTCAGATCATCAGAGAACTTATAAAAAGTGAACGGACAAAAGAGGAGTTAGAAAGATTTTTTGACCGGCTGGAGCCTTATTTTCTGATGCTGAAAAAAGGGAGTCAGGAGAAACCGGATGAAGAGATTGTTATTGAGTGTATAAATCAGATTGAGGGAAAAGATTATGAATCTTTAGAACAATATTTAAAGCAGCTGGTATCGGAGAAACATGGTTATTATCTGGATTTTTACACTGCTCTGAAACGGGTGAAGGACGGGAAATCAGAAATAGAGAGTGCAGTGAATGATTTATATAAAAACCTTGGCTTTCTCAAGGAAGACAAAGTTCCTGCTAAGCCAGACAAAGTATCTCCGCTGCCTGTTCAGGTACAGAAAAAAGCAGCGAAAGCTGTTTCAGATGGATATTCTAACTTTAAAGCCGTGAGTTCTCTCAAAGCTTTAAAGGACGCAGTGGCTTCCGTAGAGAAAGGCGAGAAAATAGCAGTCCGTGTGGATAAGGGCTTTAATGTGACATCAGCGATCAGGACGAACGGTCGGCATGTGAAGATTTATGCAGATGGTGAGAGCGCACATAATCTCAACAGGGCTGTGGGATATAAAGATGCCATGTTAGAAGTAAACGGAGGGTCACTCACATTAGGAGCCTATGACGGAGATGGAAGAGCAAAAAATAATCTGTACATTAACGGGAAAAACGTTGCTGCGTCAGCTCCCATGATAGAAGTTACATCAGGACAGCTGTATCTAAATAAATACAGCCGTATCATAGACGGATATTTTTTGGCAGACTTTGCAGGAGGGGCAGGAATTGCCATGAATTCCGGTACATCCTGTTATATGTTCGGAGGGAAGATTGACAGCTGCCGGGCAAAGAGCAGCAAAGACGTGTCTTCCAGTTCGCCGAAATCTTCCCATGGAGGCGGTGTCTTGGTCGGCAATGGTGCTTCTTTTTACATGTTTGCAGGGTCGATAGAACACTGCCAGGCGATTCATGGCGGAGGCATTATGAATTATGGAACCCTGAGGCTGTATGGAGGTACAGTTTCAGACTGTGCGGCGTCCAACAAAAAGAAGGACGCTCTCGGAGGGGCAGTTAAAGTGCAGGGAGCGATCGAAACAGATGGAAAAGTAAACTCTACGAAAGGTGATCTCGGCGTCTGGAAATATACGAGATCCGGTACATGGGCTGTGAATGGAAAGGATGGATATCAGCAGAAATCCACCACAGGCGTGGTATTAAAAAATAATCAGGCGGATGCAGGCGGAGCCGTATGTTTAAACAACGGTTCAAACGGAGCCATACAGGACTGCAATATTTATGGAAATCACAGCAACGGAAACGGGGCAGGCATCTGTCTGTCAAACGGCAGTTACAAAAAGGGGGCGGCTCTGGAAATAAAGACAGGAGCAGTAATCCATGGAAATGAAAGCAAAGGCTATGGAGGCGGGATTTACTGTGCAGATTCTGTGAAGGGCTCCCTGAGAGGTGGAAGCATGTATGATAACTCGGCAGTATATGGCGCGGGTGTCTACCATGAGGCAGAATTCCGCATGACCGGAGGAACTGTAAGAAATAATCATTCTGGCAATTCTGGGGGCGGGATCTATGCAAAGGGAAAACTTTCTATGACAGGCGGAGAGATTTCTTCCAATACTGCCGCCACATATGGGGGAGGAGCCATCTTGAAAAATGCAGGAGGCTCTTTGAGCGGAGGAAGTATAAAAAACAATACTGCATCTGTAAACGGTGGAGGACTTCAGATAGACGGAGCAGTCTCATTTTCAAATGTATCGGTTAGTTCCAACAGCGCTTCCGGGAAGGGCGGCGGTATCTCGGTAAGTTCTGCCGGCACGTGCAGTTTTAGCAGCGGCAATGTCAGCGGAAACACCTCAAAGGCAGGCGGAGGGGGTATTTACATTGACGGCACCTGCAAGGCAAACGGAAGCAATTTTACAGGAAATCAATCTTATGGAGACGGGGGAGCTGTTTATATAGCCAGCGGTACTTTTACAACGTTTCAGGCTAATCAGGCAGTGAACATCCAGGGAAACAGTGCATCGGGAAATGGATCAGGCATTTATAACAGGAATACTGCGATCCTGAACAACAACGCCCATATCTTAAACAATCAGTGCAAAAATGGTACACAACGGGGTATCTTTCATGAAGGAAGCCTGTTTTCAATAGAGGGACATACGGAGATACAACAGGAAATTTATCTCGCAAAGGATCGGTTTATTACGGTCTCCAATCGATACTTTTCCAACAGCAATTCACTGACTGCCAGAATTTCTCTTGATGCTGCCAATATACGGAATGGCTATGCGGCAGTAAAAGGAAACATATCTAATTCTGCGGACAGTAATTATAAAACAGGAGATGCATTGCTGAACAATCAGTCTGTGAATGGAAGATTTATGTATGCAGGCAGTGGATATGTCATGAGACCGGGAAATTTAAAAAAATCATCTTCCGGCTGTGTTCCATACAGCATTGTTTTGAGTCAGGCATATCAGATTCGCTATGATAAAAATTCAAAAGAGGAGGTCATGAACATGCCCACGGCAGCAGTTAAGTATTGGGAGGAGGACATAAGGCTGTCGGCTTTGACACCTTCCGGTGGATCGGGCGTGTTTGTTGCATGGAATACGAATGCAGATGGAACAGGAGACGGGTATCAGCCGGGGAATGTTTATACAGCAAATGCGGATGCGACGCTTTTTGCACTGTGGCCCCATTACAGGGTGGAGTATCTGCCGGGGATTCAGGGTGCCGCTGGTACGACGGACAGCCAGGAACAAAACAAATCTGAAAATATACTGTTGAGGAAAAACAGTTTCCGGTCATCAGAAGGGAAGTTTATAGGATGGAAACAAGATATCAGCAGTGCCCGTAAGAGAAGAGAATTGGAACCTGTTGGATATAAAGAATTAAAAGAAGAGCGGGAAAGGGGGAAATCAGATCATATCTTGGCATTTGCAAAAAGCTATAAGAAAGTAAATGCATCTGTGAATTTAGATAATAAAAATAGCTTATTGAATGCTGAGGATATATTTTTTATGGAAGGCCAGTGGGACAGTAAGCCAGACATTATTTTGCATGATAAAAAGACTTTTTTAGAGAATGAAAAAATAAGAAAGAATGATTTATTAAAAGCTGTAAAGGGTTGTTATGATGATGAAGACGGAGATTTGACGGAAAAAGTACAGATTATAAAATTAGATTATGGAACAAGTATGGAAGGATACCGGCCGGAACCCCAAAACTTTTCTGGAGGAATGAATGATACAGATGTAATAGACACTTATTTTATGAAGCTTGAAAAAGATGAGACCGTAGAAGTCAAAGTTATTTTTCAAGTTGAGGACAGTGTTGGAAATGTGGCAGAAAAAGAAGGTACGGTATATGTAACTTATAACAATCCTCCCAAATTACATTCACAGAATCTTGCATTTTATCAGAAAGATTTAGATAACAATCCACAAACTGTTCTTAAAGAAATACTTGAAAACTATCAGGTAGAAGACTTAGAGGATGACAAAAGCGGCCTGAAAGTACCTGTATCTGTTGTCGATCCGATACCGATGCAAATTGAAAAGTTAAATTCCGTAGGTGAGCATAAAATTGTTTATCAGGCAATAGATTCTTTGGGGAAGAAAACAAAACTTGATTCGACAGTATACATCGCCGAGAACAATCCTTTTAAAGACTCATATAAATATAATGTAAGATTTATAAATAAGAAATATTTGTATACGTTGAAAGAGTCGAGTAAATGGAAGAAAGACGGGAAATTAAACGCTCAGCTCACAAGCCAGCTGGAAAAAACAAGGGAAGATGCTGTGTTAAAATATGAATTTAAAATCAAGAAATAAATAGACAGGGGATGGCGAGAGTTATTCCCTGCAATTCTCAAATTAGTACATAGAATTTTTTTACTTATTTTGCCATGATATATTTATGAGAGAGAAGATACTAAAAACTATATCATATTAACCAGGTGGAGATGTTATGATAAAATTATATTAGTATCTTGTTTATTTGTAATAGTGATTTTTAGTAATTAGAAGCGGAATGACAATTCATGGGGAAACTAGTTACGCCGAAACCATCGGTGAGCCAGAATGGAAGTCATTGGAAAAGGGAGTTATACAGGAAAGATTAAGCGGTATTTTGTGATAGTTCCAAAGAAAGCACAAATCAGGAAGATAAAAGCCGGGAAAAAGCAGGCAAAAGTCTATGTCAGAAAAAGTCCCGGGAAGCCAAGCGGTTATCAGATCTGCTGGTCAGCGGGCAAAAGTTCTCTAAGTCGAAGTCGGTATCTGCTGCCAGAACAGCCATTTTGGAAGTTACAGCCCGAGAAAAAGGGTGAGAGCAAAATAAAACGGGTGTTATCCCAGAATTGCCAGGGAAAACGGATGAAAGTACTGCCCCGTCTTGGTATAATGGAATATATATCAGTTATATAAAGAGAAAGGGATGGAGCATATGAGAGCCTTTGATAAATGGTGGTTTAGGATAAAACCCCAAAAAATCATTTTTTTAGATATCGACGGTGTGCTGAATTCTATGGAACTGTTTGATAAATTGGAAGAAAGTAACATCGAGCCGTTCATGGGCATTGATGTGGATGAAGATAATTTAGAACAACTAAGATATATAGTGGAGAAGACGGGGGCGCAGATTGTACTGTCGTCAAGCTGGCGCCATGCGTGGCATGAGAAAGGGCCGTTGATCAGGGTGGGGAGAGCATTAGATCAGGCCATGGCTTCCTATGGCATGAAGATTATATCAAAAACAAAACATCTCCATAAGGGAAACCGCTCACTGGAAGTAAAAGACTGGATGCGCGGGAAACGCATCCGGTCTTTTGTGATCCTTGATGATACGGATTATGATTGGGAAGAGAACAGCCTGGGAGAGCACTGGGTCCGCACAAGCTTTATGGAAGGCGGGCTTACAAGAGAACTGGCCCAAAAGGCAGTGTATATTTTAAATCAGAGTTCCTAATCCAGGATAATCCCTTCTGTAGAAATGGTAATGACATTGAGCGGAATGGATTTTTTACTCTGTTCCAGGGCAGTGCGCACGGCATATTCCAGCCCTCCGCAGCAGGGGACTTCCATCCGGGTTACGGTGACGCTCTTTAAATTGTTTTGACGAATGATTTCTGTCAGCTTTTCCGAGTAGTTCACAGGGTCCAGTTTTGGACATCCAACTAAGGTGACTTTCTCTTTCATAAACTGTTCGTGGAAGTTTCCGTGTGCGAATGCCGTACAGTCGGCGGCAACCAAAAGGTGGGCGTTGTCAAAGTACGGGGCGTTCACAGGCACCAGTTGGATCTGAACCGGCCATTGGCGCAACGCACTCTTGTTATTTTTTCTTTGGTTTTTAAGGACTGCCTCTTTGTCATAGTCCGGCGCTTCCCTGTCTTCAAAGGAGATCGCACCGGTCGGACACATTGGAAGGCAGTTGCCGAGGCCGTCGCAGTAATCATCCCGAATCAGTTTTGCTTTTCCGTCGATCATCTGAATGGCTCCTTCATGACAGGCAGAAGCGCAGAGACCGCATCCATTGCACTTTTCCTCATCTATTTTTATTATTTGTCGTATCATTCTTATTTCCTCCTTGAGTTTGTAATCCCATCATACTATAATGAGCACAAGTTGTCTGTTGATAAATCAACACATTTATAGGAGATGTGAAAAAATGGAGCAAATTTTATACCGCAGTCCCCTGTTCCGCGGAATTAAAGAGAAGGATTTAGAAGGGATGCTGGGCTGCCTGTCGGCCAGAAAAGAAACGTATGCTTCCAGGGATGCCATCTGTCTGAATGGAGACAGGATGGAAGAAGTGGGGATCGTAGTGGACGGGGAAGTCCGGATCGTCAGAGATGATTTTGAGGGAAGAAGAGCGATTCTTGCCCATATCGGGCCGGGCGAAGTGTTCGGGGAGACCTATGGCTGTCTTCCGGATGCAGAGCTGCCTGTATCGGTTGAATGTGTCAGAGATTGTACGGTGTTGTTCTTAAACTACCATAAGGTACTGACGACCTGCAATGCCAGCTGTGCATTCCACCAGCGGCTGATTGAAAATATGGTTGTTCTTCTGGCTGAAAAGAATGTCCGTTTGAATCAAAAGCTGGAATGTCTTGAAAAGAGGACTACAAGGGAGAAGATTCTTGCATATATAAATCAGGAACAGGATAAGCAGAAAACGTCCCGGATCAAGCTTCCTTTTTCTAAAAAAGATATGGCCGATTATCTGTGTGTGGACAGGAGCGGAATGATGGTGGAACTGAGGAAACTCCAGACGGAAGGTGTTTTGTCTGTTGAGAAAAATATAATTGCGATTGGAGAGAGATAGAATGAAGATCAGTGACGTAATGACAAAGATGATAGAGTATTATCAGGGAGATTCCAAAAGAGTCCAGCACTTTATGAAAGTGTATGCCTATGCAAAAGCTATCGGGGAGCAGGAGGAACTGGAACCGGAACTGCAGGAGATCTTGGAGATTGCTGCGGTGACTCATGATATTGGAATTAAAAAAAGTGAGGAGAAATACAATAGCAGTTCAGGAAAATACCAGGAGATAGAAGGACCGGACGAAGCCAGAAAGCTTCTGGGTGAGTTCGGTCTGAAAAATGAAACCATGGACAGAATCTGTTATCTGATCGGGCATCATCATACTTACAGCCGGATTGACGGCATAGATTATCAGATCCTTGTGGAAGCCGACTTCCTTGTGAATCTGGAGGAGGATAAGAGCGGAATGAAAGCCGCGCATAATGTGAAGAAAAAAATATTTGTTACCAAAACGGGGATTCATTATCTGGAAAATCTATTTTTTGAAAGATGACAAAAAATCTAAAAAAGTTCTTGATTTGGGCTTTTTGATATGGTAAAGTATAGAAGTCACAGGAATGAGACATGCCCAGATAGCTCAGTCGGTAGAGCAGAGGACTGAAAATCCTCGTGTCGCTGGTTCGATTCCGGCTCTGGGCATTACAGAGAATTGAAAAGACTCTGTCATATATGCGGGTGTAGTTCAATGGTAGAACTCCAGCCTTCCAAGCTGATCACGTGGGTTCGATTCCCATCACCCGCTTAGCAAGCCTTTTAGAGATATCTCTAAGATGGCTTTTTTCTTTCTTCCGCGGCAGATTATACCGGGCCTGTAAAAGATGCGGGATCAAAAGAGCGAGGAAAAGGAGAGGATCGTTCATGGAACTTACGGTGAGACAGTTTAAAAAAGAAGATTTAGAAGAGATGACAGCGATATGGAATCAGGTGGTAGAAGAGGCCAATGCGTTTCCACAGGAAGATTTTTTTTCTTTAAAGGAAGCAGAAGATTTTTTTGCAGGGCAGTCTTACACTGGGGTGGCTGAATCAGACGGAAAGATTCTTGGCCTTTATATACTGCATCCAAATAATGTGGGCAGATGCGGACATTTATCCAATGCGTCCTATGCAGTCAGCAAGGATGCAAGAGGCCGGCATATCGGAGAGCAGCTGGTTTTGGACTGTATGGAAAGAGCCAGAGAGCTGGGATACAAAGTCCTGCAGTTTAATGCGGTGGTAGCGTCCAATCAGGGTGCGCTGAGACTTTATGACAGACTTGGATTTCAGCGGCTCGGGACAGTGCCCGGAGGCTACCGTTTGTCAGACGGCAGATACGAAGACATTATTTTATTTTACATCACACTGTAATATAATAAAGAAAACTATAGATGAAAGAGATTCATAAAGGAGAAGGTCATGGATTACAATGAATTGGCGCTGAAGATGCACGAAGAAAACAGAGGAAAAGTGGCAGTAAGGTCAAAAGTGACGGTTGAGACGAGAGAAGATCTGAGTACGGCTTATACCCCCGGAGTGGCAGAACCTTGCCGAAAAATCAGGGACTGCAAAGAGGATGTGTACCGTTACACTGCAAAAGGAAATTTGGTAGCTGTAGTTTCTGATGGAACTGCTGTGCTTGGTCTTGGTGATATCGGACCGGAGGCGGCTATGCCGGTTATGGAAGGAAAGGCTATTTTATTTAAAGAGTTTGCCGATATAGACGCATTTCCGGTCTGTCTGGATACGAAAGATACGGAAGAGATCATAAAGACAGTAAAATATCTGGCGCCTACATTCGGAGGGATCAATCTGGAAGATATCTCTGCGCCGAGATGTTTTGAAATAGAACGCCGGCTGAAAGAGGAACTGGATATACCGGTATTCCATGACGATCAGCACGGAACAGCCATCGTCGTGGCAGCAGGGATGATCAATGCGCTGAAATTTGTGGGAAAGAAGCTGGAAGATGCAAAGGTAGTTATCAACGGAGCAGGGTCTGCCGGGATTTCTATCTGTAAGCTTCTGCTTCAGTTCAGAGTAAAAGACGCGGTGCTTGTAGACCAGAAAGGTGCCCTGTGTCCGGGGGAAGAGTGGATGAACGATGCACAGAAAGAAATGGCGGAAAAAACAAATAAGGACAGGCAGACAGGAGAACTTCGTGAGATCATGAAGGGAAAAGATGTGTTTATCGGCGTTTCTGCACCGAATATTGTCACATCAGAAATGGTCGCTTCCATGGCAAAGGACCCGGTAGTATTTGCTATGGCGAATCCGGTGCCTGAAATCATGCCGGATGAGGCGAAAAAAGGCGGGGCAAAGGTGGTAGCTACCGGCCGTTCCGATTTTCCGAATCAGATCAATAACGTGCTGGTGTTCCCTGGAATCTTCCGCGGGGCTTTGGATGCCAGAGCTTCTCAGATTACAGAAGAAATGAAGATGGCGGCGGCCCGGGCTATCGCGGGAATTATAACAGAAGAGGAGCTCAGCGAGGATTATATTATTCCCGGGGTGTTCGATAAGCGGGTATGCAGTGCGGTTGCGGATGCGGTAAAGGCAGAAAGCAGAAAATAAATTAATGGTTGTAATTTTTGACGAAGTCTTGTAAAATATGTAGTGCACTACATATGGAGGCGGATTATGAACCAGGATAGGGAAATCGGAGCCAGATTTAAGCATATCCACGATAAGTTTACTCAGCATATGAATCAGAAACTGCGCTGTCTGAATGTGACTTATTCCCAGATGGAACTGCTTTTATATCTGGCGGAACATCAGAACCGGAAGATAACCCAGAAAGATATCGGAGAATTCATGAGAGTGAAACATTCCACGGTCATCGGTATTTTAAGGCGTCTGGAGACGAAAGGATTTTTGTACTGTGTTGTGGATGAAGAGAATAAGAGATGCCGCAATGTTATTCTTACACAGAAAGGGCTGGATTTAAAAAGTGAGATGGAAGCCCATTTAAGAGAAGAAGAAATGCGCATCAGAAAAGCATTGTCTGATGAAGAGTCACAAAGACTCTGTGAATTGCTCGGCAAAGTACTCGAAAGCCTGGAATGAAGATATAAAACAGCAGATGAAAGTGCCCTGCGGCGCTTTCATTTTTATTCCAGGAGGAGAGTTTCATAAAAGAAACTCTATTATATTCTATCATGTAGCTGGCTGCATTTACGATAAAAGGAGGAAGAAACAAATGGATAATAAAGTATTTGAATCATATCCGGTGCCAAAGGCAGTGGCCACGCTGGCCCTGCCCACAGTGCTGAGTATGTTGGTAACTATTTTTTATAATATGGCCGACACTTTTTTTGTCGGACAGACCGGAGACCCGAACCAGGTTGCGGCAGTGTCTCTGACGACGCCGGTATTTATGCTGCTCATGGCGGTAGGAAATATTTTTGGCATCGGCGGATGTTCCTATATCTCCAGGATGCTTGGAGAGGGAGAGACAGAAAAGGTAAAGAAGATCAGCAGTTTTTGTTTTTATGGCAGTATCATAGCAGGCGTCATCATGATGATCGTCTTTCTGGGAGGGATGCCGGTCATTCTGAAACTTATCGGATGCAGCCCCAACACAGAAGAATATGCACGGAGCTATCTGACCTATATCGGTCTGGGAGCTGTATTTGTCGTAATCTCCATGGCCTTTAACAATGTGGTCAGAGGAGAGGGAGCGGCGAAGGTTTCAATGATCGGAATGATGATCGGTACTATCGTTAATATCGTGCTGGACCCGGTGATGATACTCGGCATGAACATGGGAGTCGCGGGAGCGGCCATCGCAACCATCATCGGAAATATTTGTACCGTGGTGTTTTATCTGTTCTTTTTTGCGAAGATGAAGACAGGGCTTTCAATCTCACCGAAGCACTTTACGGCAAAAGAAAAAATCCTGTCCGGTGTATTTGCCATCGGGATTCCCGCATCAATCAATAATATCCTGATGAGCACTGCAAATATTATTTTGAATAATTTTCTGGCATCCTACGGCGATATTCCGGTGGCGGCCATGGGTGTGGCCATGAAGGCAAATATGCTGGTTATCCTGGTGCAGATTGGACTGGGTTCCGGTGTTGCGCCTCTGATCGGATACTGCTACGGAGCAGGCAATCTGGAGAAAATGAAAAAGACCATGAAGTTTTCCATGGCATGCAATGTGATCATGGGAACGGTTCTGTCGCTGCTCTATCTGTTGTTTACGGAGCCGATCATCCAGGCATTTATCAATGACGGATCGGTGGTAGCCCATGGTGTGAGGATGCTGAGAGTCTTAATGATCTCCGGCCCGGTCATCGGCATTATGTTCGTTTTTATGTTTGGGTTCCAGGCGATGGGAAAAGCAATACCGTCCCTGATCCTGTCGCTGAGCCGGCAGGGGCTTGTATTCTTCCCGGTCCTGCTGGTCACAAATTATTTGTTTGGACTTGAGGGGATCATATTTGCCCAGCCTGTGGCGGATTTGGCGTCACTGGGTGTTTCATTTCTGCTGTTTATAAAGATAGCAAAAGAATTAAAGGAAAGAGAAAAAGAACTGGAATTACAAAAGGCGGAAGCATAAAAAGATGGGGCTGTCGGTTAATAGACAGTCATGAATAGTGAAGGCAGCGACTCGGTGATGTCGCTGCCTTCCCTAACTTTATCCCTATAAAAAGAGAAAAAGATGGCTAACCATAACCATCTCCTCTCCGTTACATGTTATAATGTAACTATGCATAAACAAGATTATTATAACCGATTTTTCGAATTAGGACAACTAAAAATGAACTTTAACTTTTATGAATTGAGTTTACCTGATGACGATCCGGTCTTTACCCTTAAAAATGTAATGGAGGAAATGGATTTTACAGCGTTATTGGCGCAGTATTCTGGTAAGGGGAAACACGGGTATAACCCAATCATGAAATATGCAGTTCTTACATACGCAAATATGCGGGGAATTCGTGAGATTGACCGTATTGTTGACCTGTGTAAAAGAGACCTTGGATTCATCTGGCTCACGCAGGGCGAACAGCCCAAACGGGATGCCTTCTATGATTTCATAAACAAAAAACTGACACCCGAAATCTTAGATGACCTGAATTATCAATTGCTGCGACGATTAAAAAAAGAAGGTCTGATCACATTAGAATCGCTTTTTATAGATGGAACAAAGATAGAAGCCAATGCAAACCGTTATACATTTGTATGGCGTGGAACACTCAATTACCATCTGGCAGGGCTTCTTGATACCATCGATTCCCTTTATGCAAAGTATAACGAGCTCTTAGAAGAAAACGGATATGATGCAAAATACGGTTTTGGAAATGCACAGATGTTTATTATTGAGGGTATGGATAAAGTGCGGGAAGTGATTGAAAAGAACCGCAAGCGAAAACTTACAAAACACAAAAAATTACCAAACAATAAAATTATCGAAATTGACAACTGTTCTCCATTGGATCTACTAAAGCTCCAGAAAAATTTAGCAACGATAGCAGATGGTGAAGGCATTGGGTTTGTTTACGGAAAAGGTAAGAAAAAATCTGAAATCCAGCAGCTTTACGAAGAACTCGAAGGATGTGGCAAAAAACTCATGGAATACGCAGAAAGTTTTGAAATCATGGGGAAAGACCGTAACAGTTATTCGAAAACAGATTTAGAGGCAACTTTCATGAGAATGAAAGATGATCACATGATGAATGGCCAGCTCAAACCGGCTTATAATGTTCAGATTGCTGTAGAGAACTACTTTATCATTCATGGTTATGTAAGTAATGACAGAACAGATTACAACACCCTGATCCCAGTCATTCAAAAACACATCAATACTTTCGGTGAAATATTAAAGGAAACTACTGCAGACAGTGGTTATTGTAGTGAAAAGAATTTACTGTTCCTAAAAGAACACAACATAGAAAGTTATATCAAACTGCAGGATCATGAACAGAGAAAGACCCGTGCCTATAAAGAAAATATAGGAAAATACTACAACATGACAACCCAGATATTTGAGGATGAACGTTATTATGTTTGTCATGATGGCAGGGAACTGAGACATATCCGCACAGAAGAAAAAGAAATGGAAGGATATACACAAACATTGGAAGTGTATGGATGTGCTGATTGCAGTGGCTGTGAGCATAAAGCGAAATGCCTGTATAAATATAACCCAGAAAAAGATGCCGACAAAAATAAAGTTATGAAGATCAATGAGCGCTGGGAAGAATTGAAAGAAAAATCTCATGCGAATATCCAAAGCGAGAAAGGAATCCTAAATCGTCAGATCCGCTCAATCCAAACCGAAGGACATTTTGGGGATATCAAAGAAAATGATGATTTCCGGCGTTTTAATCACCGTTCAACAGATAAAGTATACAAAGAGTTTATGCTGTATGCGATAGGTAGAAATATCAATAAATATCATCGGTTCTTATGCAATAAACTCCAGAGGTTTGAAGGCAAACAGGAAGAAAACGCAGCATAAGGAAAACGTGGCTTATTTGGAAGAGCCCCTTTGTTTTGTGCGCTCAAAAATAATTACTGATCTCAGAAATAGGGATACCCTGCGGAATATGACGATGCTGAAAGGCACGTATTTCCGTAGGGTATCCCTATTTCTCTTTTAAATCGGAAAAATCGGCATTAGCCGATTCCTCCATTACTTTTTTATTCAATTTCTTCTGTCTCGATCATAAATTTGACACTGCCTTTTGTGCCTTTTGCTTTTTTGGTGAAAGTCTGGTATTTATCTCCCTGTTTTACCGTGTCATTGATCCGGTCCAGAGTATTTTGGACGTCATGGTCCATGATGTTTACCAGACGCTGGATGCCGTCCTGGTTAAACTGAATCAGGCCCGCATTGAGCGTGTCGGCACCTGTGTACAATGCGTCTGTGCCGGAGGAAAGTTTGCTGCCGCCGGATGCCAGCGTGCCAGTGGCAGAGCTTAACTTTTTGCTGCCGGAGGCTGCAGTGTGGATTCCCTGTCCGAGCTGGTTTGTTCCGGATACCAGATCACTCTGTCCGGATGAGAGATCTCCGGCGCCTTTATTCAGTTTCACTGCCGCCGAACGGAGGCTGGATGCAGCAGTGGTCAGTTCTCTGGTGTCCAGGCTGTTTAATTTTTTAAAGGATGCCTGAGTGGACGGATCGCTCAGTTTCTGGATCAATGCCTTTGCGGGAGCTAAGGAAGAGGATAAAGCCTTGCTCTGCTGGTCGATGGTATCATTCTCATCCTTCATTTTGCCCTGGATGGCCTGCATGGTTCCAATTGCTGTTCTAATATCACCAACATCAGCGGAATCAGAAACTGTTCCTCTGCCGAGCATAGCGGTGAGGCTGTCGATCTGTCCCTGAAGTGCCTGGCTGTACTGGATGTTGGCGCTTTTGATAGTTTCAAAAGAGGAAGTAATGGAGTCCAGTCCGGAAGCAAGCTCCTGAAGTTTTTGCCGGCTCGGAAGGCTGCCGGTCAGAGACTTTATGTTTTCCAGTCCGGAGGCGAGCTCCTTCATCATAGATGGAAGAGACTTTGTTTTCTTCTCCAGTTCGCTGGTCCCTGCCTTTAGATCCTTGGTGCCTTTGCTGAGCTTTTTGGCACCGGAAATAAGATCATCCTTTTTATCATCCAGAGTATTTAAGCCTTTGGACAGTTCTTTGGTTTTCTTGTTGAGGACTGCGGTGCCGTTTTTCAGAGTTTTGGAAGCATCCCTCAGCTCCTTAACTCCTGAGAGCAGTTCCCCGGAACCGTTTACCAGTTTCTCTGAGGCATTGGAGAGGGTGGTCAGAGAATCATTCAGTTCATCAATCGTATCAACTTTATCCAGGCCGAACTCTGAGAGAGTGTCGGCAGAAGCCACGGTTGCGGTCACTGTCATCTGAAAGTCCTTCACATCCGCGGTGAATTCAAAGGAATCCGGAATATCAAATTTTTGGCCGATGGCACTGTCTTTTAGCTTCAGGCTGTCAGACAGTCCGGGGAAGGCTACGCCCATGAGAATGTGTTTGCTGCCGTCGGAAATATCCCTGGCGTTTTCCATTTTTACGTTTGAGAAATGCTCTGTGGGCAGAATAACAGCGGTGATCATGGTAAACGGCGTATAGATCCCGTTATGTACATCATGGTTTGTAAACTCATAGCGTACCCGAACTTTTCCGCTCTTTCCTACCAAATCCTTCGGGCTGATTTCTTTGCCGTCCAGGTAATAAGTCACCTGCATGGAGACCGGAAGTTCTTTGTCAGTCTTTCCCTGATAATAGATGTCATTGCCGTTGGCGTCCCAGGTGATGCTGTGTTTGCTGCCCTTCTGAAAAGTCTCGTCGCCTTTCACATTTTCAATGTCATTTAAATCGGTAGCATCTTTGATTTTTGCCGATTTCTTTTTGTTTTTCAGCCAGTCGCTGACAATGACCGTCTGTGTATTGCCTTCAGCGTCTGCTTTTACATAGACAGTTTCCTCTTTTTCCTGGGAATCAGCCGCATATACTGGAGCTGCGGCCATTGAAGCGCACAAAACCAGTGAAGCTGCCATAGCCAAAGCCTTGCTCAATGTCTTTTTCCTCATGTTTAGTCCTCCTTTATTTCCTGAATATGGCCCATGCCAAATGTTGTCCTGCAAATCAATTTATCAAATATCATAAACATCGCCGGAAGGATGCACACAACGCTGACCGTACTGATGACGGCTCCTCTGGCGAGCAGAGTGCAGATAGAACTGATCATATCGATCTTGGAGTAAAGCGCTACTCCGAACGTTGCTGCAAAAAAGCTGAGTCCGCTTGTAATAATAGAAAGCATGGATGTCTCATGGGCGATACGGATGGATTTTCGTTTGGTATTCCCACGGATGCGTTCTTTCTGATAGCGGCTGGTCATAAGGATCGCATAATCGACGGTTGCACCCAGCTGAATGGTGCCTATGACAATGCTTGCCACGAAGGGCAGTTCCTCTCCCGTATAATATGGGATCGCCATATTGACACAGATGGCAAATTCAATGACGGCTACCAGAATAACCGGAAGAGATGCCGATTTAAATACGATCATAATAATGATAAAAATGGCTGCGATCGATGCGATGTTGACATTGCGGAGATCCACATTTGTCACATCGGCAAGATCTTTTGTAAGGGGAGCTTCCCCGATCACCATAGATTCTTTGCTGTAACTTTTTACGATGGTATTGATCCTGGCGATCTGCCGGTTGACCTGATCGGTTGCTGTTTTGTAGTCAGAACAGATGAACTCCATCTCATAATGGGGGCTGATCAGATTCTCACTCACTGTGCCCGGGATCATATCGGTCGGGACTGCGGAACCTACCACGGAATCCATGCCCAGGACCCATTTGACTCCGTCTACCTGTTCGATCTTTTTCTGCATCTGAGACTTTTCCTTTGCAGACATGCCGGATTTTAGCATGACCATATGGATATTGCTCATATGAAAATCGTCGCTCAGTTTCTTATTTGCAACGTTGCTCGGAAGAGACTGGGGCAGTGATTTATCAATGTTATAGTAGATCTGTGTGTTGTTATTTCCGTAAACGGCAGGAAACAAAAGGATCAGAAAGATCAAAACCGCTGCTTTGTAATGCTTCGTGATAAAGTGGGAGGCATTGGACAGGTCCGGGATGATGGACTTGTGTGTCGTCTTGTCAATCCATTTATCAAAGATCAGGATCAGGGACGGCAGAAGCGTTACACAGCAGACAACACCGATGACCACACCTTTGGCCATGACAATACCGATGTTCATGCCGAGGGCAAAGGTCATAAAACAAAGTGCGGCAAAACCTGCAATCGTCGTAACGGAACTGCCCGCAACTGACTTAAAGGTGTTGGAAACCGCATGAGCCATGGCTCTTTGCTTATCATTGTCAAACCGTACCTTGTTATCTTCATAGCTGTGGAGCAGGAAGATGGAATAATCCATCGTCACCCCCAGCTGAAGGATCGCCGTCAGTGCTTTCGTTATGTATGAGATCTCCCCGAGGAAGATGTTGCTTCCAAGGTTATATAAGATCGCGATGCCGATGCTTGCCAGAAACAGAACCGGCGTCAGCAGGGATTCCATCGTGAGGCACAGCACGAGCAGAGACATCGCCGCAGCGATTACCACATAGATTGGCATCTCTTCCAGTGCCAGGTTTTTAATATCCGTGACAATTCCGGACATGCCGCTGATAAAACACTGTTTGCCTACTACGTGGCGCATCTGGCTGACCGCTTCCATCGTTTCGTCGGATGACGTGGTGTTGTCAAACAGGGCGATCATCATCGTCGCATTCTTGTTAAAGAAAACATTCCGGATTTTTTCCGGCAGCATTTCCTTTGGAAAAGTGGTGTCTGCCAGGTCGTCGTACCAGAGAACCTTTTTTACATGGTCTACTTTTTCAATTTTGTGTTTGATCTTCTGGACGTCTTTTACCTTGGCGTCTTCCACGACGACCATGGAGAAAGCCCCGGTTCCAAATTCATCTACCATGATGTCCTGACCCTTGACTGTCTCCAGTGAATTGGGGAGATAGCTCAGGATGTCATAGTTGATCCTGGTTTTGGAAATGCCGATCAGTGATGGGATCAACAGCAGAACGGAAAGCAGAACGATCAATTTCCGATGCTTTGCGATCCATTTTCCAAATTTAATCATAATCAGTCCTCCTAAATGAATGACCAAAAGTCATTTTTCTTATTAATGGTATACTATAGAAATGACTAAAAGTCAATAATTATCCAGAATAATCTTTCGGTTTTTGAAAAATATTGACTTATAGTCAGTTTAAAGTATAATTATGTTATAAGAAGGCATAAGCAAAAGGGGGATACAAGCCAATGAGTAAAGTAGAAGAAAATAAAAAGAGAAAGAAAACAGCGCTTCTTGACACGGCATATCACCTTTTTACACAAAATGGTTATCAGAAGACATCGATCTCGGATATCGTGAGTCAGGCAGGGGTCGCCAAGGGGACATTTTATCTTTATTTTAAGGATAAGACCGATATCCGGTATAAGCTGATCGCACACCGGGCCGGACTGATTTTTAAAAAGGCTTACAGGGATCTGGAGAGAGCAAAGATCCGGCTGTTTGAAGACAAGATCGTGTTTTTGGCAGATAATATTATTGATCAGCTGTACCGGAATCCCACGCTCCTGAAACTGATCTCCAAACATCTGGGATGGGGCATCTTTAAAAATGCGATCAATGAACCAATGGACGGAGACTATGAAAATATATATGAAGCTTATATGAATCTGATGAAGGAATCCGGAAGGGAATTTGAGGAGCCGGAAACAATGATCTACCTGATCGTGGAATTGATTTCCGGAAGCTGTTACAATGCGATTCTGTTCGGACAGCCCGTTACATTGGAGCAATTAAAGCCGTTTTTGTATAAAACGATCCGCAGTATTATAAAAAATCATCAAAAATAGTACGATGTACGTTATTTTAAGCAAACAACCACAGGAAATCATGATATAATGAGGGATACGAAAACTGTTAATCAGATGATGAAACCCTCATCAGTAGTTATAAGGAGTAATGAATGAAATCTTGTGGTATTTTGCTGCCTATCTTCAGCCTGCCGTCTTCGTACGGCATCGGGTGCTTTTCTAAAGAAGCCTACCAGTTTGTAGACTTTCTGAAATCAACAGGCCAGTCTTACTGGCAGATCCTGCCTTTGGGTACGATCGGGGAAGGGAATTCTCCATATTTATCCTATTCAAGCTTTGCGGGAAGCGTCTTATATATTGACTTAAAGCAGCTCCAGGCAGAAGGCCTCCTGACTCCTGAGGAATGTGACAGCTGGGACTTTGCCGACGGCGAGGACAAAGTAGACTACGACAGAGTCTTTATGTCCAGGGAGATCCTGCTTTGGATCGCATACAGTCGGTTCCGGGGAGGAAAAGACTACGAAGATTTCAAACATGTCCATAAAGAGTGGCTGGATGATTTCTGCAGATATATGGATTTAAAACAGCCGGGAAAAGGGAGAGAGTATTTTTGCTTTGTCCAGTACAAATTTTTGAGCCAGTGGCTGAAGCTGAAACAGTACGCCAATGCAAACGGCATCAGTATCATTGGCGACCTGCCGTTCTATGTGGCAAAGGAAGGTGCCGATTTTCAGGCACATCCGCAAATGTTTCAGCTGGACGAACAGGGAGAGCCGAGAGTCCAGGGAGGATGCCCGCCGGATGCCTTTGCAGAAAACGGCCAGCTCTGGTCAAATCCTGTCTATGACTGGGACTATCACAGAAGTACAGGATTTGACTGGTGGCTGAAGCGGTTAAGCCACAATTTCCTATTGTATGATGTGCTGAGACTGGACCATTTCCGGGGCTTTGACGAATACTTTGTTATTCCGGCAGATGCCGAGACAGCAGCAGGCGGCAACTGGGAAAAAGGGCCGGGCCTAGATTTTTTCAAGACATTGAAAGAGAGGCTTGGGGATGTGAAGATCATTGCGGAGGATCTCGGTTTTCTCACAGATTCTGTGAGAGAGCTGCAAAAGGAGATCGGCTATCCGGGAATGAAGATACTGGAATTTGCCTTTGGGGCATGGGATGACAGTGCGTATCTGCCGCATAAATATGAAGAAAACTGTGTGGTTTATACAGGCACCCATGACAACGATACGGTCCTTGGGTGGTATGGAGACATGCCGGAGGCAGATAAGAATTTCCTGCATCACTATTTAGACCACAGCACGATCGTGCGCACCGGAGAGGTGAACCTGGATCTGATTTCTCTGGCTCTTGAGAGCAGGGGAAATACGGTGATCATTCCGCTTCAGGATTACCTGGGACTCGGGAGCCGGGCCAGAATCAATACGCCTTCCACTGTGGGGGACAACTGGGAATGGAGAGTCACAAAAGAACAGCTGAACAGTGAACTGAGGAAAACGATCCTCACGCTGCATGACCGATACCGGTCAGAAGAAACTATCGGAGGAAACTCATAAGGAGCAGAAACCTATGGCGAAAGTATCCAAAAGAGTAACAAAGGAACGAGTGAGAAAAATCTGTGATATTCTGAACGAGACTTATACGACAGAATACAAATGTTATTTAAACCATGAAAATGCATGGCAGCTTCTGATCGCGACGATGCTCAGCGCACAGTGTACAGATGCCAGAGTCAATATCGTAACAGAAAAGCTGTTTAAAAAATATACGAGTTTGGAGGCATTTGCCCGGGCAGATATCAAAGAACTGGAGAGAGATATTTATTCCACAGGATTTTATAAAAATAAAGCAAAAAACATCATCGGAGCCGCAGGTCAGATCATAGAGCGGCACGGAGGAGAAGTGCCGGAGAGCATTGAGGAACTGACGGCTCTGGACGGAGTGGGAAGAAAGACCGCCAATGTGATCCGGGGAAATATCTTTCATGAGCCGAGCATCGTGGTGGATACCCATGTAAAAAGGATCTCCAAAAAATTATATCTGACGAAGAACGATGATCCGGTGAAGATTGAGTATGATTTGATGAAGGTGCTGCCGAAAGAGCAGTGGATTCTCTACAATATCCAGATCATTACCCACGGAAGAAACATCTGTATCGCCAGACGGCCGAAATGCGGAGAATGTACCCTTAAGAGTGTCTGCCCGTCATGTGAGGTATAGCCTATGAAAGAGTACGTTGCCTTTGATTTGGAAACCACAGGACTTTCCGTGGAGGAAGATCAGGTGATCGAGATCGGTGCGGTGAAGGTCAAAAATGGTAAGATTGCCGGAAAATACAACTGCATTATCTATCCGGAACGGGAAGTGTCGGATTTTATTATCCGGCTGACAGGGATTACCAGGAAGATGCTGGACGGCGGAATCCCCATGCGCGAAGGCGTGGAGGGCTTCCTCGCATTCAGCGAGGGTTATCCGGTGCTGGGACATAATCTGATGTTTGACTACCGGTTCATGAAGACTGCGGCAAAGAGATTCCATTATGCTTTTGAAAAAGAAGGGGTTGATACCCTCAGGGCCGCCCGACTGCTGCTTCGCGGTCTGGAGAGCAAAAAGCTTTCGAGCCTCTGTGAGCATTATCACTATGTCAATCAGGCGGCTCACAGGGCCTATGACGATGCACTGGCAACAGCAGTCGTATTTGAGTCCATGAAGAGAGAATTCGGAGAGGACCAGAAGGTCTTTGTTCCGGAACCGCTTCAGTACCGTCCCAAAAAACTCCAGATGATCACGGCAAAGCAAAAACGGTACTTGAACGAACTGAGGAAATATCATAAAATAGAGGATAACGGCAGCATAGACGGACTGACAATGAGTGAAGCTTCCAAGACAATAGACGAGATTATTTCAAAATATGGGGTGATGCGATGAAAAAGAAAAGAATGATCACCGGGATCATAGCAATCCTTTTGGTGATTGTAATGGTCGGCACGACAGTGGCCGGTTATTTAATGGTATAATAAGGACAACAATTTTGCAGACGCGAACATTTTAGGAAGGATAGGTATGTCAAAAAGAATGAAAGCCGGCATTGCTGCCGGGATTTTAGCCGTAATCTGCATTGGTGTATTTGTATATATCAGTCAGACGGTAAAAGGGGCTACCAAAGATAATAAAATAGTCCGGGGGGTTATATTTGAAGGAAAATCCCTTGGAGGAATGACGAAAGAAGAAGCAAAAAAAGAGATTGAAGATTATATACAGAAGGAACAGGCAAAAGATATTACATTTTATGTGGACGGCAAGAAAGCAGTGACGAAACTTTCGAAGACAGGCGTTACATGGGATGTGGAGGAAACAGTAAAAGATGCCTATGACGTGGGACGTTCGGGAAGCATTATAAACCGTTATTCCCAGGTAAAGAAGGACAGGACAGTCGTAAAGACCGAGCGCAGATACGACCAGAAGACATTTGACAAGGAACTGGATTCTGCCGCGAAAAAGATTCTCTCAGAGCCTAAAAATGCATCTTTAAAGAGAAAGAATGGAAAGTTTGTCATCATTAAAGAAAAGACAGGGTATGCGCTGGACAAAAAGAGTACGTTTAAGGCATACAAAAAGCAGGTTGAGGCGGAAAGCTTCAAAGTACCTCTGAAAGTCACAAGAAAAAAGGCGGAGTATACCAGCGAAGACATGGCGAAAGTCAAAGATAAGCTGGGGACAAAGACGACCTATTACGGATCTTCGGCACCGGGAAGAAAAGGAAACGTTGCCAACGGCGCAAAGATGATCAATGGAACGGTCGTGTATCCGGGAGAGACTTTTTCCGTGTACAAAGCGGTTTCTCCGTTTACGAGTGAGAATGGTTATTATCTGGCAGGCTCTTATGAGAACGGTCAGACAGTCCAGACTTATGGAGGAGGGATCTGCCAGGTATCTACGACACTTTACAATGCGGTGATCCGGGCAGAGTTAAAGATCAAAGAACGCCATCCTCACTCTATGACGGTATCCTATGTGCCGAGATCTGCCGATGCAGCCATCGCGGGAACCTATAAGGATCTGAAGTTTGAGAACCAGTATGATTTCCCTGTATATATAGAAGGAATTGCCGATGGTTCTAATATCACTTTCAGCGTCTACGGACAGAAAACCAATCCGGACCGACACGTGGAGTTTGTCTCTGAGACGACTTCTGTGAGAAACAGTTCCGGGGAGAAAGTGATCAAGGACCCGACACTGGAAGAGGGTAAACGGATCGTAGAACAGGTCGGACACACCGGCTACACTGCCAAGCTTTGGAAGATCGTCAAGGAAAAGGGCAAGAAGACACAGAAGATTCTGTTTAATACGTCCAGCTATATGGCGACTCCGAACACGGTGAGAGTAGGAACCAAAAAGAAGGATAAGGACAAAGACAAGAAGAAAAAAGACGCGGATAAGAAAAAGAAAGACAGCAAATCGACTGAAAAATCAACGGAGAAATCTACAGCAAAGAAAAAGACTCCTGCGAAGAAATCAACAGAGAAGAAGAGTACTCAGGCAACTCAAACATCCAAAGAGAATTGATCAGGGGAAAATCATGAAGATAGGAAAAATTCCGGAAGCCACATTAAAAAAAGTTATATTAGAACAGCTGGGAACGAAGCGGGACGAGGTCCTGATCGGTCCCGGCATTGGAGAAGACTGTGCGGCATTGAAGCTTGAAGAAGGAGAGGTATTCGTACTCTCCACTGACCCGATCACAGGAGCGGCCAAAGAAGCGGGCAGGCTGGCAGTGCATATCACCGCCAATGACCTGATTTCTTCGGGAGCCGAACCGGTGGGACTCATGCTCACAGTCCTGCTCCCTCCGGAGACGAAGGAAAAAGAACTAAGGCAGCTGTCGGCCGAGGTACAGGAAGAGTGCGTAAAGCTTGGCATTGCAGTGATCGGGGGGCACACAGAGGTGACCGATGCGGTCAGGCAGCCCCTTATTTCTGTCACCGGAGTCGGCAAGGTGAAAGAGGAAGAACTTGTGTCCACCAGTGGCGCCGCGCCGGGGCAGGATATCGTGGTGACCAAATACATCGGCCTGGAAGGAACCGGTATCATAGCCAGGGAACGGGAGGAACTGTTAAAAGAACGTTTTCCGGAAGAGTTCCTTGACGAGGCGAAGGCCTGTCTTGAACAGGTTACGGTTGTCCCTGAGGGGAAGATTGCGCGGAAGTATGCCTCCTCTATGCACGATATTACAGAGGGCGGAATTTACGGTGCTCTCTGGGAAGTGGCCCAGGCCTCGGGCGTGGGACTGGAAGTTTCTATCGAGGATATTCCGGTCAGGCAGCATACGATCGAGCTGTGTGAGTTTTTTGATCTGAACCCGTACCAGCTGATCTCCAGCGGTTCCATGCTGATCGTTACGGATCACGGGAATGCTCTTGTGAGAGAACTGGAACAGGAAGGAATCAAGGCCTCGGTGATCGGCCGTACCACAGATTCTAATGATAAGATCATTTACAGACAGGGTAAGGCGGCAAGCCTGGAAGCTCCGAAACAAGACGAATTGTATAAGATAGGAGAGAGATCATGGATCAAGAGCTGAGAGAATCAATATTAAAATTAATAGAAAAGAACAGCCGTCTGGACTTAAAAGAGCTGGCGGTTCTTCTTGATTCTACGGAAGTAGACATAGCCAATGAAATTGCCGAGATGGAAAAGGAACACATCATCTGCGGTTATCACACGCTGATCAACTGGGACCACACGAGCCGGGAACAGCTGACTGCCATGATCGAGGTAAAAGTGACACCTCAGAGGGGAGAAGGCTTTGACAAGATCGCAGAGCGTATCTACAATTTCCCGGAAGTAAAAGCGCTGTATCTGATGTCGGGGGCCTATGATTTCATGGTCATGCTGGAAGGAAAGACAATGAAGGAGATCTCTATGTTTACTTCATCAAAGCTGGCTCCTCTGGAGGCGGTATTAAGTACGGCCACTCACTTTGTCCTTAAAAAATATAAGGACCACGGAACGGTGCTGGAGGCAAAAAAAGCAGATAAAAGACAGGCGGTGACTCCATAATGAAAGATATGCTGTCTAAAAAGGCCGTGATGCTGGAACCCTCCGGCATCCGGAAATTTTTTGATATTGTGAGCGAGATGCCGGAAGCGATTTCACTGGGTGTTGGAGAGCCGGATTTTGACACTCCGTGGCGGATCAGGGAAGAAGGTATTTATTCTCTTGAGAAGGGCAGGACATTTTATACATCCAATGCCGGACTTGTTGAACTCAGAGATGAGATCTGCAGATATTTAAAAAGAAAATATCACATGCGCTACCGCAATGACGAAGTGATTGTTTCAGTGGGCGGAAGCGAAGGGATCGATGTGGCTCTGAGGGCAATTTTAAACCCGGGTGATGAGGTGATTGTGCCTCAGCCATCATTTGTCTGCTATGTGCCGTGTGTCATTATGTCCGACGGGATCCCGGTCACTGTGGAGCTTAAAGAGGAAGATAAGTTCAAGCTGACGAGAAAACAGCTTGAGGAGGTGGTGACAGATAAGACAAAAGCCATTATCATGTCGTTTCCGAATAATCCTACAGGCGCTATTATGACGAAAAGAGATCTGGAGCCTATCGCCGATTTTGCGAAAGAACATGATCTGCTGGTGATTTCCGATGAGATCTATTCCGAGCTTACATACGGGCACAGGCATGTCAGCATCGGTGCGCTTCCGGATATGAAGGAAAGGACCATCGTCATCAACGGTTTCTCCAAAGCATTTGCCATGACCGGATGGAGGCTGGGCTATGCTGCAGCTCCGAAAGTCATCATGGAGCAGATGGTGAAGATTCATCAGTACGGTATCATGGCGGCGCCGACTACGAGCCAGTACGCAGCGGTGGAGGCACTCCGAGCCTGTGATGATGAGGTGGAGGAGATGAAAAATTCCTATAACCAGAGGAGACGCTATCTGCTTCACCGATTCCGGGAACTGGGACTCGAGTGCTTTGAGCCGGAAGGGGCATTCTATGCATTTCCGTGCATCAAGGAATTCGGTATGAGTTCGGAGAAGTTCGCCGAGGAACTGCTGAAGGAACAGAAGGTGGCCATCGTGCCGGGAACAGCTTTCGGCGCCTGCGGAGAAGGATATTTGAGAGTATCCTATGCGTATTCCATCGACGAGCTGAAAGAAGCCCTGAACAGGCTTGGCACATTTATTGAGAAGCTAAGGAGATAATCATGCTGCATATTGTTCTGCATGAGCCGGAGATGCCGGCCAACACTGGAAATATCGGAAGGACATGCGTTGCCTGCGGCGCGGTCCTGCATCTGATCGAACCACTGGGATTTAAACTGAATGAAAAGATGATCAAAAGGGCAGGGCTGGACTACTGGGAGCACCTGGATGTGAGGACCTATGTGAATTTTGAAGATTTTCTTGAGAGAAATCATCATCCTAAAATTTACATGGCAACTACGAAATCCAGGCAGACCTATGGAGATGTTACTTATGAGGGAGCGGATGAAGATGTCTTTCTGATGTTCGGCAAGGAGAGTGCCGGCATACCGGAAGAAATCCTGCTTGATTACAAGGAGACGGCAGTCAGGATTCCGATGCTTCCTGAAATCCGTTCTCTGAACCTGTCAAACTCTGTGGCGATTGTCGCCTATGAGGTGCTGAGACAGCAGGGATTCGGCCATTTCCAGAGAGAAGGACAGCTGCACCGCTACGAGTGGTAGGAAAGAATGAAATTCAGGGATATTTGGGAATTAACGAAGACAAGGGCGAAAGACAGCCTCTACACTTTGGTTATAATTGAAGTCATTATTATAATGATCGTCATGGGTCTTCAAACATGGAAAATAGGCTTAGTAATGTTGTTCCCTTTTCTGGCGCCTGCATTGCTGATACAAATTTCAAAACAGCTGCTGATGTTCATTTTTTGGACAGGAAATATTTTTGCTTGTATGATGACAGCGATGGGTGTGGAAGCGAACGTAGAATATATCTTTTATGTATTTCAGAATAAGTCAAAAGGAATCTTATGGCTGCTTCTGAGAAAAGTTTTAATGATGCATGGTAATTACTTGAGATTAATCACGTTTTGGCTGTTTTTTATCCCGCGGCTGTTTATCGGTCTGCTGCTCCTGGGAGTGGGCGTTCTGGTGGTCGCTCCATGGGTTCAGGTTTCTCTGGCCACTTTTTATATGGAATTAAAGCAGCAGGAAAAGATAAGAATACGCAGTAAGACGGAAGATGACATCAGACAGGGCAGTACATGAGAAATAAAAAGATATTTTAAATAAATTAAGAGATAAGAAGGAGATCAATCACATGGCAAAAGAAAAGAAGTTGGTAGAAGCCATCACTGCAATGGATGAAGACTTTGCACAGTGGTATACCGACGTTGTTAAAAAGGCAGAATTAATTGAATATTCCAGTGTAAAAGGATGCATGATCCTTCGCCCCAACGGATATGCCATTTGGGAAAATATTCAGAAAGTAATGGATGCTAAATTTAAAGAGACAGGTGTGGAAAATGTGGCAATGCCGATGTTTATTCCGGAAAGCCTTTTGGAGAGAGAAAAGGACCACGTGGAAGGCTTTGCGCCGGAAGTTGCGTGGGTAACTCACGGAGGGAATAAGAAGCTCGAGGAGCGTCTCTGTGTAAGGCCGACTTCTGAAACTCTGTTCTGTGATTTTTACTCTAATATCATCCAGTCTTACAGGGACCTTCCGAAATTATATAATCAGTGGGTGTCCGTAGTACGCTGGGAAAAGAGCACGAGACCGTTCCTGCGCACCTCTGAATTTTACTGGCAGGAAGGCCACACGGCCCATGCGACGGCGGACGAGGCTGAGGAGCGCACAGTCCAAATGCTAAATATGTACGCAGATTTCTGTGAAAAATATCTGGCAATTCCGGTTGTCAAAGGACAGAAGACGGAGAAAGAAAAGTTCGCAGGAGCCAATGCGACTTATACGATCGAAGCACTGATGCATGACGGAAAGGCTCTTCAGTCAGGGACAAGCCATAACTTCGGTGACGGGTTTGCAAAGGCATTCGATATTCAGTATACTGATAAGAATAACAAACTTCAGTATGTCCATCAGACATCATGGGGCATGTCCACGCGTATCATCGGGGCTATTATTATGGTCCATGGTGATGATTCAGGGCTCGTGCTGCCTCCGAAAATCGCACCGGTTCAGACGATGATCGTGCCGATCATGCAAAAGAAGGAAGGAGTTCTTGAAAAAGCAGAAGAGATCAGAGAACGTCTTTCTAAAAACTATAAAGTAAAAGTAGACGATTCCGACAAGAGTCCGGGATGGAAGTTCAGTGAACAGGAAGTTCAGGGAATCCCGACCAGGATTGAGATCGGACCGAAAGATATCGAAAAGAACCAGGCAGTGATTGTGCGTCGCGATACGAGAGAAAAAGTCTTTGTTTCCCTTGACGAGATCGAAACAAAGCTTTCAGAGGTGCTTGACCAGATGCAGAAAGACATGCTGGAACGGGCTAAAAAGCATTTAGAGGAGAATACTCACGAGGCAGGAAACTGGAATGAGTTTACGGAGATCATTGAAAAGCAGCAGGGCTTTGTTAAAGCAATGTGGTGCGGGGAAACCGAGTGTGAAGAAGCCATCAAGGACGAGACAGGAGCTACAACCAGATGTATGCCTTTTGTACAGGAACATCTCGGGGACGTGTGTGTGCACTGCGGAAAACCGGCTAAGAAGATGGTTCTTTTCGGAAAAGCATATTAAAGGAATTTTATGTTTAAGATTGTGATACCTGAAAAAGCAAAACAGATCATAAATCAGCTGGAACAGGCCGGCTACGAAGCATATGTCGTAGGCGGCCCGGTCCGGGACTGCATTTTGGGGAAATGTCCTACGGACTGGGACATTACCACATCCGCATCTCCTTACCAAGTAAAGGAGATTTTTTCATATACGATCGATACGGGAATTGCTCACGGTACGGTGACAGTCATGATGGGAAAAGAACCATTTGAAGTGACCACTTACCGGGTGGATGGAGAATACAAAGACCATAGAAGGCCGGAGGAAGTCTGTTTTACTAAATCCCTGAAAGAAGATCTGCTGAGAAGAGATTTCACCATCAATGCCATGGCATACAATGACAGGGACGGACTGATCGATTATTACGGCGGAGCGGAGGATCTCAAAAAGAAGACCATCCGCTGTGTGGGGGATGCCCGCAGACGTTTTGATGAGGATGCGCTCAGGATTTTGAGAGCACTGCGTTTTCAGGCACAGCTTGGATTTGTGATAGAAGAAGAGACAAAGCAGGCCATACAAAAACAGGCGAAGTTCTTAAAAGATATCAGTGCAGAGAGGATTCAGACGGAGCTCACAAAGCTTCTCCTGTCCGATCACCCGGAAACGATCCTTGACGCATATGATCTGGGAGTTACAAAAGTGGTGCTCCCGGAATTTGACCGGATGATGGAGACACCTCAGAACAACCCCCATCACTGCTATAACGTAGGAGTTCATACGGTGGAGGCTTTAAAAAATACTGAGCCTGACCATATTCTGCGGTGGACTATGCTGCTCCACGATGTGGGAAAGCCTGAAGCCAGAGTCGAGGGAAAGGTAAAAGACAGCTTTCAGGGGCATAATATCATCGGAGAAGAGATGTCCAGGAAGATTTTGAGAAGGCTGAAATTTGACAACCAAACGATAAAGCAGGTGACCAGACTTGTATACTGGCATGATGTACGGTTCGCTTCTTTGGGTGAAGTCAATAAAAAGACTGTGAGACGCTGGGCCAGCAGGATTTCTGTGCCGCTGTTTGAAAAGCTTGTAAAAATCCAGCAGGCAGATATATCAGCCCAGAGCACTTTTATGCAGGAAGAAAAGCAGCGGATCCTTGACAGTACGAGACTGCTGTTTGAGGAAATCAAAGAGGAAAAGGACTGTCTTCAGGTGAAGGATCTGGCCCTTGACGGAAAGGATCTGATCAGTCTGGGAATGAAACCCGGCAAAGAAATAGGAGAAATGCTGACAGGACTCCTAGAACTTGTGCTGGAAGATCCGGCCCAAAATAAAAGAGAAGTATTGGAGCAGGCTGTCAGGGAGAAAAGAGGAGAGCTATGATCATACTTGTGATTCCGTTTTGTATTTTTCTTTACCTGTATATGATCTATCCGGGGAAGCCGAGAAAGCATCCGGTGCTGGAAACAAAATGCTTTGCACACCGGGGACTCCACGGTTTTGACGGGATACCGGAAAACTCCATGGCGGCTTTCAGGATTGCGGTCGTTTACGGATACGGGATTGAACTGGATGTACAGCTTACCAAAGATGATGTGATGGTGGTCCATCATGATTACGATTTGAAAAGAACCTGCGGCGTCAATAAAAAGATCCGTGATCTGACTTATCGGGAGCTTAAGAGATATTCTCTGATGGAGACAAAAGAACGGATTCCACGGTTTGCGGATGTGCTGGCTTTGGTAGACGGAAAGGTGCCGCTCCTGGTGGAACTGAAAATGGAGCACTGCGACCGGAAACTCTGCCGGCTGGCGGCGGAAGCACTGGATCAGTACCGGGGACTTTACTGTATGGAGTCCTTTCATCCGTTTGCACTGTTCTGGTTCAGACTAAACCGTCCGGAAGTCATACGCGGGCAGCTGTCCATGAATTTCAGAAAAGATCGTCATAGGGGGAATCAGCTTGCCTTCTGGGCAGAGCAGAATCTTTTGACGAATTTTGCGGCCAAACCGGATTTTATTGCATACAAATATATTTACTGGGAGGAGCCGTCCCTGAGGCTGTGTCGGAAGATTTCCGGTATTCCGGTCTATGGATGGACTTTCCGAAGCAGAGAGGAATATGAAAAGTACCGCAGAAAGTTTTATGGATTTATTTTTGAAAAGTTTATGATATAATGTACGCGGAGCGTGAATATGATAACATTGCGCACTCGGAAGGAGATGTAAGTCAGATATGAAGAAAAATATCGCTGTGATCTTCGGGGGAAGATCCTCCGAACATGAAGTATCCTGTGTTTCGGCTGCCACAGTCATACGAAGCCTGGATGAAGAAAAGTATAATGTGATTTTAGTGGGGATAACAAAAGACGGCCGCTGGCTGCTTGTGGATAAATTAAAAGATATTGAGGACGGAAGCTGGAGAGAATCCAGGGTGAATGCGATCATCTCTCCGGATACGGAAGACAGGGCATTGGTACTCCTCGCAGAGGGTACATACCGGCTGCAGCCTGTGGATGTAATTTTCCCGGTGCTTCACGGTTTAAACGGAGAGGACGGAACGATCCAGGGACTGTTTGAGATGGCCCGGATTCCGTATGTGGGATGCGGAGTATTGGCTTCTGCAGTATCGATGGATAAGGTTTATACAAAGATTATCGTGGAGGATCTTGGAATCCGGCAGGCCCGGTTTGTCCATATCCGCAGGAGCGATCTGGACCAGATGGAGGATGCTCTTGACAGGGCGGAGGCAAAGCTTTCTTATCCGATGTTTGTGAAACCTTCCCGTGCAGGGTCTTCTGTGGGAGTTTCCAAGGCTGAGGACAGGGAAGGGCTTTCAAAGGCACTGTTAAAGGCCGCTGAACATGACCGCAATATTTTAGTGGAAGAGACTATCGTGGGAAGGGAAGTGGAATGTGCAGTCCTCGGAGGAAAAGAGATAAAGGCTTCCGGTGTGGGAGAAATTCTGGCCGCTGCCGATTTCTATGATTATGATGCTAAATATAACAACGAAGAATCAAAGACCCTGATCGATCCTCCGATGTCGGAAGAAACGAGAGAGGAGATCCGGAAATCCGCAGCTGATATTTTTAAGGCGGTGGACGGATACGGGCTTTCCCGTGTGGACTTCTTTATTGCAGAGGACGGGGAAGTAGTATTTAATGAAATCAATACCCTTCCCGGCTTTACGTCCATCAGCATGTATCCGATGCTCTGGGCGGCACAGGGAATCACAACTCCGGCCCTTGCAGACGAACTGATCCGTCTTGCGGAAGAAAGGTTTGAATAAAAATGAGCAATGTACATGACAATGCACCCATCGGAGTGTTTGACTCAGGGGTCGGGGGGCTTACCGTAGCCCGGGAGATCATGAGACAGCTCCCCGATGAGAGCCTGATCTATTTCGGCGATACGGCCAGGGTGCCCTATGGTACGAAGTCGAAAGATACGGTCATCCGTTATTCCAGGCAGATCGTGAATTTCTTGCTGAGCAAAAATGTAAAGGCTATCGTGATAGCCTGCAATACGGCCAGCGCCCTTGCCATGCACAAGCTCCAGCAGGAATATATCGTTCCCATGATCGGCATGGTGCGTCCGGGGGCCGTTGCGGCTGCCAGGGCCACGAAGAATCACCATATCGGCATCATTGGGACCAATGCCACTGTAAAGAGCGGCCAATATGGGAAGTATTTAAGGGAACTGAATCCGGATGTAACAGTGGTGACAAAAGCCTGTCCTCTGTTCGTGCCTCTCGTGGAAGAGGGACTGATCGACGACAGGATCACAGAAGATATGGTATCCAGATATTTGAGGGAGTTTGACCAGTATCAGATCGATTCCCTGATCCTTGGATGTACTCACTATCCTCTGCTTCAAAATCCTATCAAAAATTTTGTGGGCGACGATGTGACTTTGATTAATCCTGCCTACGAGACGGCAAAATCCCTGAAGGAACTGCTGAGAGAAAGGGAGATGGAAGCGGAAAGCGGCCATACAGCTGAGTATCATTATTATGTCAGCGATATGGAAGACCAGTTTTTGAGTTTTGCGGACCGGGTTCTGCCCTGTCATGTGGAAAAAGTACACCCTATAGATATTGAAAGGTATTAGAGGAGACAAATGAACAAAGAAGTGATTATCAATATTTCCGGTCTTCAACTGGATGCCGGCACGGAAGAACCCATCGAATTGATGACGACAGGGGATTATTATCTGAAAAATGGAAAGCACTATGTCATATATGATGAGCTGACCGATGATTCCCAGGTCGTAAAAAACCGTCTCAAGATCAGCCCGAAAATCGTGGAAGTAACAAAAAAGGGAGCCAGCAGCTCCCATATGGTATTTGAGCGGGGAAAAGAAAACCTCACTTATTATGACACTCCTTTCGGAAGTCTTCTGCTTGGGATTAACACAAGCAAGATCGACTTTGAGGAGAAAGAGGACAGTATGGCGCTGCACATCGACTACGGACTGTCCATCAACTCAGATCATGTTTCAGACTGCTCCATCGACGTGTCCATTGCGTCCAAACAGCCGGAAAACAGAGACTGCACAGACAGTGCCCAGTAGGATTCCGCCGAGGACATCGGTTGGAAAATGTACATACAGATAAAGCCTGCTGAACGCGATCAGTGCTGCCAGGACAAAAGCTGGGATTCCCAGCTTTTTGTTGTATAAAAACAAGTATACGGCGGCACAGAAAGAAGAAGCCGTGTGACCGGACGGGAAAGAATACTGGCCCGGAGGCGGGATCAGCAGTTCGATATCCCGGTGAGTAAAAGGTCTCGCCCGGCCTGCGAGAGGTTTGATGATATGATCTCCCAGTATGTAAGTGACCAGCATGGCAATGAGCATGCCGACACCCGCTTTTCTGTATTTTTTTGTGAACGAAAGGAAAACCGCGATCAGAATCCATATCGTGCCCGCGTCGCCTAAATGTGTGATCCTGGAGAAGAAATCATCCAGGAACGGGGCTCTTAAATGTGTTTGTATAAAGTTGAGTATTTCAAAATCCATAAAGTCTCCTCACTTTTTTACTAAATTATATCACAAAACCCGGCTTCGTGTTATAATATCAAAATGAATTACAACAGATAGAAGGAATGAAGATGATTACACTAGTTGCAAATAACATCGGAGTGGATACCTACCTTTGGCTCCGGGAAGCTGTAGGCTTTAAAAAGCTCTCAAGAACTCAGGCCGTGAAGGCGCTGAAAAACAGTCTTTATGTGGTGGCGGCCTATGCGGATGACAGGATCGTCGGCATGGGAAGGATCGTAGGGGACGGAGCGGTCATCTGCTATATTCAGGATCTCATGATACACCCGGACTACCAAAAGGCCGGAGTGGGGAGCAAACTGATTGAGAATCTGGTTGCTTTCGTGGAGAGTATCAGGGAGGATGATACGGAGATGATGCTGGATCTGATGTGTGCAAAGGGAAGAGAAGCCTTTTATGAGGCCCATGGTTTTATTTCCAGACCCAACGAGAGTCTGGGACCCGGCATGATAAGATACCTAAATGAAAGGAGAGCATAAAATATATGGAAGAGAAGAGATATGACCCTTATACGGGAGAAGAGATCAAACAGCCGGCGGAGGAAGAGTGCATTCAGGAAGAGACTGAGGCCGGGAGTGCAGCCGAAGCGGAGCAGAACCAGAATCAGACTGCTTCATCCGATACGATTGTAGTCGGTGAGAGCGGATACTATTATCAGGAGAACCGGCAGGCTGATTACCGATATCAGGGAGGCCAGACCGGCGGACCCGCATATCAGAGTCAGGAAGAGCCGCCTCAAAACAACTATGCAACGGTCTCTCTTGTACTTGGAGTCTTGGCGATAGCCCTGGCCTGCTGCTGTTTCCCGGTGTCATTTGTCCTCGGCATCGTTGCGATCGTATTATTTTGTATTTCCCCGAAATACATGGGAAAGAAGGACGGCAAGGCTGTGGCAGGTCTGATCTGCGGCATCTGTGGGCTGGTCCTCTCCATCATGATCACTGTCTTTGTGGCTGTAAATCTTGCAAGCGACGATTACGAAAGCTACATCAACAAGTATGATACCCATGACACCAATTCTGACGATGATGATATCTGGGATGATACGGACGATGTAGATACAAGCGACAACTGGGACGAAGAAATCTAAATGATGCAGAAGATCTGGAGATTCATCCCAACATTCCCATGCATATTTAAACTGGCCACCAACCTTTACTGCCCCGCCTGCGGAGGGACCAGGGCAGCACTGGCTTTTTTAAGACTTGATTTTTTGACATCGCTGAAATGCAATCCAACGTTTACCTATCTTGTCTTAATTGCAGGGTGGCTTGCCGTCGGGGCAGCGGTCAGGAAAACCGGAAAGGGAACCGGAGAGATTTTTCGGTTCCGTATGTGGATGCTGTATGTGGGACTGGCGATATTTTTTGGATTTGGAATACTCAGAGATATCGGATTGTATTTTTATCATTATGATTATTTGGGAGATTTTTATTAATTAAACTTGTGGTATATCGAAAGCAGTGCGGATACGAAAAAGATTCCGGCACTGCTTTTTTTATTTGTTTATGAATGATGTATACTTAGAAATAGACAAGAGACGGCAAAATCATCAATTTTATATTCTAAAAGACAAAAATGAAGTGGTCAAGTTAAAATTTCCAGAAAGTTTAATTATGAAATAAAACTTAGAAGTTTTATCTAAATTACAGAAATATAAAAAATTGAATATAAATAGAAAATATATTTACAACTACATATATAGATGATAATATTCAGATATATTAGGAGGATAAATATGGATAGAAAAAGCTTAGGGAATCATATATGTTGGAGTTTCGTATTTATTATATTTTGTTATGCATTTGGTAGATTATATTCATTTATTGCAGATGGATTCTTAATAGAAAGGAAACTACAATATATTACAATTGCAATGATTTCTAAACCGGTTATGTATCTTATATTAGGGTTAATGTTTGGGATTTTGTTATATTTGGAGATATTAAAACCCGTTTCAAAAAAGCAAATGGTGATTGAAATGTTTATTGTAGAAATTCCAATTTTAACAACTGTATTAAACGAATTTGTAAGAGATATGTTGGTGAATTATGGATTTCAGGTTGGGCGTGTTTTAGATAAACCGTTTCGTTCTGCAAGGTTAATTGCTGTAACATATGTTTTTTTATTATTCATTGTAAGAAGAAAACTGTTGTCCCGAAAGGAGGAATTATGAGATTGAGGAAAAAGTGTTGGTGTGTAGTGATGTTAAGTGTTGGAATGTTATTCCCAACAATTGTATATGGCAATGATAATTGCTTAATTAAAGATAATATTGAGACGTCATAAATAGCCTCAGTTGAAAGAATTGAGAATGATAGGTTTTCAAGTGAAGTAAATTCAATACAAAAAGTGATTTCTGATAAACTGAAAGATCTTAGTCAATTTGCAGACATTCAAATTACGGAGTATGAAGACAATAGAGTTGAGTATTCTTTTATTCCCAAAAGACCTGAAAGAATAGAGACTTACAATAATGGGGAGCAGTTAAGCGAGTATGAAATGGTGAAGTTGACAGCAGTACCCAGCAATCAAAATGCAGAGATTGATTTAAATAGTGCCAAAAAAGCTTCTTATAGTTTTCAGGAAGGCGATGATGTACAAGAAACTATTACAAAGAAGCATTCGGATGTCAGATTAAGAGGAACATATAATTATACAGAAGGTATAGCTAAAGAACCAGGAGCTAGAGTTAAAGTTGCGTAGTACTCATATCTCCTTGTTTATACTAAATAAATATCCCGAATTTTCAAAATGTTTCATAAAGCAGATATTAAATAAATAAAATTCCAATTTCCTATTGACTTTATATGAAATGCTTTTTATAATACAACAAAACAATTCATAGCAATCATATAGGAAAAGGAGACAAAACCATGTATCAGAAGAAATCCAGAGAGGAAAGAAATTTAAAATTTGAAACACTGCAGCTGCATGTTGGGCAGGAGCAGGCTGATCCGGCCACTGATGCCAGGGTGGTTCCCATTTACCAGACGTCCTCTTATGTGTTCCACAACAGCGAACATGCGGCGGCCCGGTTTAACCTGAGTGATGCGGGAAACATTTACGGCAGACTGACCAATCCAACCCAGGATGTATTTGAACAGCGTGTAGCAGCCCTGGAAGGAGGAACGGCGGCACTTGCTACCGCATCCGGCGCAGCAGCTATTACATATACTATCCAGAACCTTGCACAAAATGGAGATCATATTGTTGCGGCAAAAAATATTTATGGCGGAAGCTATAATCTTTTGGCCCACACGCTGCCGGAATTCGGAGTGGAAACAACCTTTGTGGACATTTTTAAGGACGGAGCCGTGGAAGCCGCCGTCAAAGAAAATACAAAGGCAGTCTTTATTGAAACATTGGGCAATCCCCATTCAGATGTGGCGGATATTGAGAAGATGGCAGAGATTGCACACAGACATCGGATCCCACTTGTGATTGACAATACATTCGGGACTCCTTATCTGATCCGGCCTATCGAGTACGGAGCTGACATCGTTATACATTCGGCAACCAAGTTCATCGGAGGACATGGGACTGCCATCGGAGGAGTCATTGTAGACAGCGGCAATTTTGACTGGGAGGCATCCGGGAAATTCCCTTCCCTAACAGAACCAAATTCAAGCTATCACGGCATCAGCTTTACGAAAGCAGCGGGCAGAGCCGCATTTGTCACAAAGATCCGTGCTATTCTGCTTAGAGATATGGGGGCAGCACTGTCTCCGTTTCATGCATTTTTGTTTCTCCAGGGATTGGAGACCTTGTCTTTGAGGGTGGAGCGGCATGTGGAAAACGCGTTGAAAACAGTGGAATTTTTGAGCAGGCATCCCCAGGTAGAAGCAGTGCATCACCCATCTGTCACACAGGACAGAGAACAAAAGAGATTATATGAAAAATATTTTCCAAACGGAGGAGGTTCAATCTTTACATTTGAGATCAAGGGGGATGACAGGACGGCGAAAGAGTTTATCGACAATCTGGAGATCTTTTCCCTGCTGGCCAATGTGGCCGATGTGAAATCCCTGGTGATCCATCCGGCGTCCACAACCCACTCACAGCTGAATGAGGAAGAATTGAAAGAACAGGGATTAAAGCCCAATACTATCCGCCTTTCCATCGGAACGGAGAATATAGACGATATCCTTGAAGATTTGAGTGAAGCTTTTAAGGCAGTTCAAAAATAGAAAAATCTGCAGAAAACGATGTCTGCTCAGGCTTTATAAAGCCCTGCAGGCATCGCTTTTTCTGTATAGACAGAGAAAATCGAACATGATAAAATTGCTTTAATGTATTACAGGAATAAAGGAGAAGCAGATGAAGATATCAGAATTACTAAAAGAAAAGGCTACCATTTCATTTGAAGTATTCCCGCCCAAGAGCAAAGAAGGGGATATTTCTTCCATCTATTATACCATTGAGGAACTGGCAAAACTTGACCCGGATTTTATCAGTGTTACATACGGAGCCGGTGGGTCTTCCAAGGGAAAGACCGTGGAGATCGCATCGGTCATTAAAAATAAGTATCAGATCGAGTCCGTAGCCCACCTAAGCTGCATCACATCCACAAAAGAAGATATTCTCACGGAATGCAGGGCATTAAAGGAGCACAATGTCGATAATATCCTGTCACTGAGGGGAGACTATCCTGTGGGAGAAGAAGAAAAATACCGGGGAATGGATCTGGAGTTTCACTATGCCAGCGAACTGAACGGATTTATTAGGGAGAATTTCGGGGAATCTTTCTGCCTTTCCGGGGCATGTTATCCGGAGGTCCATCAGGAAGCGGACTGTTTCCGGGATGATCTGGAGGCACTGAAAAAAAAGGTGGATGCAGGAGCAGAATACCTGATTACCCAGATTTTCTTTGACAACAGCTATTATTACCGGCTGGTGAAAGAAGCGAGAAAAATAGGAATCACTGTTCCGATCCTTGCAGGGATCATGCCGGTGACGAATGCAAAATCTCTTTTGCGCACGGCCAAACTGTGCGGCTGCTCCATTCCGTTCCAGCTTTCCACAATGATTGAGACTTATTACAATTATCCTGAAGCGATGAAGGAGATCGGGATCAACTATGCAGCCCACCAGATCATCGATCTGATCACGAACGGGGTGGACGGGATTCACATTTACACGATGAATAAGCCCGAAATCGCGCAGAGGATCTTCGGAAATATTCCGACGGTGTTAAAAGAGCTGAATCATGATTAAAGAAAATGCACTGAAATACTTAGGGCATACGGGGCAGCAGATCACGGATGAGATGGAAAGCCTGCTGGATGAATGTATCCGGGAGGTGAAACAGGTTTCCCAGCCCAAGGCTGTTTCCCGCAGGTTTGAACTGTTCGGAGCTCTGCCGCAGATAAAAGAATTGGGACTGTCTCTTCCCGGGGATCAGATCCGGGAGGCTTTTTTGCAGTGCAGCCACTGCCTTTTTATCGGAGCAACTCTTGGAGTCACCCTGGAGCGGAAGGTAAAATACTACGAAAAGAGCAACATGACAAAAGCGGCTGTTATGGATGCGGTGGGAAGCGCTTATCTGGAAGCTTACTGCGACGAGTATGAAGAAGGGCTGGGGTATCCAAACAGATCATACCGCCTCTGTCCGGGCTATGGTGATATTCCGCTGTCCCTCAACCGGGAGATCGCAAGAGTGCTCGATGTCGGGAAAACTCTTGGGGTCACGCTTACGCCCGATCATCTGATGATTCCCCAGAAATCCATGCTGGGTCTCATGGGTATCGGCACGCCTGAGAGGAAGAAACAGTGCGGACAGTGTGTGATGAGAGAAGACTGTGTATTTAGAAAGAGAGGCCAGAGATGTTACTAGACAGAATCGGAAAAGACTTACTCATATTTGACGGAGCCATGGGGACCCAGCTTCAGGAGGCAGGGCTCCGTGCCGGAGATATCCCAGAAGAATTAAATATTGACAGGCCGGAGCTGATCATTTCCATCCATGAAAAATATCTTGAGGCCGGAGCGGACTTTATCACGACCAATACGTTCGGATGCAATGAACTGAAAATGCAGGAGTCAAAGTACGGATACCGGGATATGCTGCGTGCCGCGGTTTCCAATGCAAATGAGGCAAGAAAAAATGCAGGACGTGAGCATGATGCCTATATCGTACTCGACATCGGTCCCATCGGACAGCTTCTGGAACCCATGGGTACCCTTACGTTTGATGAGGCCTATGACATTGTTCTTTCGCAGGTGGAAACGGTGAAGGACGATGTGGATGCAGTCCTTTTTGAGACGATGAGCGATCTGTATGAGGTGAAGGCAGGTATTCTGGCGGTGAAAGAGCATACGTCCCTGCCGGTCTTTGTGACTATGACCTTTGAGCAGAACAGGCGGACGCTGTCCGGAAATGATCCGGTCACCTTTGTAAATACGGTGCAGGGGCTGGGAGCGGATATGCTGGGTGTCAACTGTTCTTTAGGACCGGCAGAACTCGGGCCGATCATTGAAGAAATTTTAAGTGTATCTTCTGTGCCTGTGATGATCCAGCCCAACGCAGGTCTTCCGTGTCTGGAACATGGAGAGACTCATTATCATGTGACCGGCGATGAATATGCCCGGCTGATGCAGGGATATTTACAGGACGGAATTTCCGCTGCGGGAGGATGCTGTGGGACGACTCCCGAATTTATCAGGAAGTTAAAAGCCGCAGCTCCGAAAAAAGCGGCTCCGAGAAAGATTGAAAAGAAGACAAGAGTATCCAGTCAGACAAAAACCGTCACATTCGGAGACCGGGTCATTGTCTGCGGGGAACGGCTGAATCCGACGGGAAAGAAAAAATTGAAGCTGGCCCTGAAAGAAGAACGGTATGATGAACTCGTATCGGAGGCGATCAAACAGGATGAGGCGGGAGCCGATGTGCTGGATGTAAATGTGGGCCTGCCGGGCATCGACGAACCGGAGACGATGAAACATGTGGTAAAACTTCTCCAGGAAGTGATCACCCTTCCGCTTCAGATCGACAGTTCCAATGCCCGGGCCATTGAGCTGGCATGCCGGTATTACAACGGGAAACCGCTGATCAATTCTGTCAACGGAAAAGATGAAGTCATGGAAGCTGTTTTTCCTATTGTGAAAAAGTACGGGGGCGTTGTAATCGGTCTGACTTTAGATGAGGGGATTCCTCTGAAAGCAGAAGAGCGGTTTGAGATAGCACAAAAAATCATTGCGAAGGCGGCTGAATACGGCATCGGGAAAGAAGAGATCATCATCGACTGCCTGACCCTGACGGCTTCTGCACAGCAAAAGGAAGTAAAGGAAACGTTAAAAGCCATCGAGATGGTAAAGAAGCTGGGAGTCCATACTGTTTTGGGCGTCTCCAACGTCTCCTTCGGCCTTCCGAACCGTCCGCTCTTAAACCGGACATTTCTCGCACTTGCCATGCAGGCCGGACTGGATCTGCCGATCATCAATCCGCTGGACAGGGAGCTGATGGGCACCATTGATGCGTTCCATGTATTGTTTTATAAAGATATCGACAGTGAAAGCTACATCAGGAATCAGTCAAATACGGCAGAGACGAAGACAGCGGTTCAGACGGAATTCCCGCTCCATGACATTATCATCCACGGACTGAAGGAGGAAGTGGAGGCAAAGACGAGAAAAGAACTGGAAAAGAAAGAACCGCTGGAACTGATCAATGAAGTGATCATTCCTGCACTGAATGTAGTTGGAAAGGATTATGAGACCGGAAAGATCTTTCTTCCTCAGCTGATCCAGTCGGCAGAGACGACAAAGAAAGCCTTTGAGGTTGTAAAGAAGTGCTTCAGCGCCGGCGCAAACGAAGAAAAAGGACCGGTCCTTATGGCTACCGTAGAAGGAGATATCCACGATATCGGGAAAAACATTGTCAAAGTCGTTCTGGAAAGCTACGGATACCGTGTTATCGATCTGGGCAAAGATGTGAAGATTGAAAAAGTGGCGGAGGCATGGAACAAGTATCAGCCGAAAGCCATCGGTCTGAGCGCACTGATGACAACCACGGTCGTATCTATGGAAAAAACCATTCAAAGACTCAGGGAGGAAGACTGTACCTGTCCGATCTGGGTGGGAGGAGCAGTGCTCACGGAAGATATTGCAAAAAATATCGGAGCCGACTACTATGCGGAGGATGCCATGGCATCTGTGGCCCTCCTGGAAAGGATTATTTAATGCCTGGAGGGGTAGCAACAGTGAAAAACACGAAAGAATATTTCAGATATGCAGTCAAAAAATCCATACCGGTATTCTTCGGATATATATTTTTGGGCATTGCTTTCGGCATCCTCATGGCAAAGACAGGATACGGGCCGTTCTGGACACTGGCTGCAAGCCTGTTTATTTATGCCGGATCTATGCAGTTTGTATTAGTGTCTTTTCTTGCAGCCGGAGCGCCCCTGGGCCTTGTGGCGCTGACAACACTGTTTATCAATGGCAGACATATGTTTTATGGTCTCTCATTCGTGGAACGTTTCCGGAAAATGGGCAGATATTATCCTTATATGGTATTCTCTCTGACAGATGAGACGTATTCGGTCCTCTGCTCCATTCCGGACGAAAAAGCAGAGGCGGAACCCAGGATCATGTTCTGGATCTCAGCGCTGGATCAGACTTATTGGGCAGCTGGTTCCCTGATTGGGGTGCTGGCCGGAGGGCTGCTTCCGTTTGATTTTAAGGGCATCGAATTCTCTATGACAGCACTGTTTTTGGTGATTTTTCTGGACCAGTGGAAAAATTCCAAAAAGCACGGGGCAGCGGCAGCAGGGCTGGCCGTTTCAGTATTCTTTTTGATTCTGCTGGGACCGGACCGGTTTTTACTGCCATCGCTGCTTGTTCTTGCGACAGTCATGTGCCTTGGTTTTATAAGAGAGGAGCAAAAGGGGGAATTGAAGGAATGATGAAGACGATTTCTATTATGGCAATAGTAGCATTTGTGACACTTTTTACGAGAGTACTTCCGTTTGTATTATTTGGAGGAAAGAAGGGTATGCCTAAAATGATCGGATATCTGGGAAAGGTACTGCCTGCGGCCATCATTGGGGCTCTTGTGGTATATTGTTTCAAGGAACTGACGATCCAGCCTGCCCTTCAAAAGCTGTGGAGTCTGTCGGCAGGAGCGGCAGTCATTCTCCTGCATCTTTGGAAAAGGAACACCCTGGTCAGCATTGCCGGGGGAACAGTGCTGTATATGCTGCTCATACGGATATAAGAGATGGAACAGCTGGAACAAATGCAGTACGTTTTGCCTGTAAGCCCCGGCTTTTTTGGGGACCCTGTGACTTGCGCAACTTGGTCAAATAGGATATAATAAGTTTGATGTGAAAAAAATAACAATTCATTAAAGAATTATGGAGGATTTATCATGTTAGTATCAGCAAAAGAGATGTTAAATAAGGCAAAAGCCGGACACTACGCTGTAGGACAGTTTAACATCAACAATCTGGAGTGGACAAAGGCAATCTTATTGGCAGCAGAAGAGACAAGATCTCCGGTGATCTTAGGTGTTTCTGAAGGTGCAGGAAAATATATGACAGGATATAAGACAGTGGTTGGAATGGTAAATGGAATGTTGGAAGAATTAAATATTTCCGTTCCGGTTGCCCTTCACTTAGACCATGGTTCTTATGAAGGATGTAATGCTTGTATCGAAGCAGGATTTTCTTCTGTTATGTTCGACGGATCACACTACCCGATCGAAGAGAATATTGAAAAAACCAAGGAATTGGTTCAGGTAACAAGAGGAAAGGGGATGTCTATCGAAGCTGAAGTAGGCTCTATCGGCGGAGAAGAAGACGGAGTTATCGGAAAAGGTGAATGTGCTGATCCTGAAGAGTGCAAGGCGGTCGCTGACTTAGGTGTTACGATGCTAGCAGCGGGAATCGGAAACATCCACGGAAAATACCCTGAAAACTGGGAAGGCTTAAGCTTCGAGACATTGGATGCGATCCAGAAGCTGACAGGAGACATGCCTTTAGTACTGCACGGTGGTACAGGAATCCCTGATGACATGATCAAAAAAGCAATTACTCTCGGAGTTGCAAAGATCAACGTAAACACGGAGTGCCAGATTGCATTTGCCGAAGCTACACGCGGATACATTGAAGCAGGCAAGGACAGAGAAGGAAAAGGATTTGACCCACGTAAATTACTCGCTCCTGGTACAGAGGCGATCAAAGACATGGTGATCACAAAGATCAAGTTATTCGGATCTGAAGGAAAAGCAGACGAATAAAAATAATATATTAGGAAAGCGCGTCTCTAAATGAGATGCGCTTTTTGTGTATGAAAAATTCCAAATTAAAGTTACTGGCAGTATTTTCTTTGTCTCATGGATCAGGAAAAAACCGGTAAGAGCATTGGAGTTCATGGAAGACGGAACAAAGAATATTTTCCTGATCTTCAGTCTCAGCTGGTTTTTTACCATGGTATTGTTTAATGTACAATTTACTTATCCCCAAAACCGGATTCTGAAGGTCCTGTGTCTGCTTGTGCTGGCGCTGAATGTCATCTTGAATTTTATTATAATTTACTATTTGGTAGTAAATTATAAAAATATAAATGATTTATATTAAATTTTATAAGAGTTTTGGAATTATCCGCATAAACACTATATCTATAAGCAATTTCAAAACTAAAAACATTCATTTTACCACGAAATTACCACGATTGAATGAGCCTTGATATGGCAATAAAACCGATAAGGGAGATAGCACATGAAAGCTGTGTATCTCCCTTTGTTCTTGCTAAATGATTACTTCACTCTGATTTCAAACTTTAAAATAGCTTTCATCATTTACGCATGAATTTCTCCCTTTAGTTCTTCATCAACTTGTATATGTACAGTACCATTTGCGTAATAACATGGTCGCAAGCATATTTTAGAGATATAAGCATTATAAAAGTCTAATATTTCTCTGACCGCTTTTTCATCTCCGCTAGTCACTCTGCAAATAAGGTCGTAAGAGGGATAGTCATAATCTTTTTTCATTTTTCCTATTTCCTTTCGTTTAATAACTTCTGTAATTTCTTTAGTCCTCTATCTCGTCTGCTATTGATAGCAGAATGTGATACATGATACAGTTCTGAAATTTCTCTGTCGTTCATGTCTTGAAAGAAATGCAACAAGATAGCATTACGCTGTTTCTCTGTTAATTCTTTCAATGCTGCACTTAATTCTTCATCAGATATATGAATTACAAAATTCATCACTTGAAATGATACAAATTCATGCGAATAGTTATCATTCACACTATGTTCAATCTGTTTCATTTCAAGCAATTAACAAAATAATACTTCATACTTAGAACGCCTAGCAATCTGCCTTCTATGCCTTGATAATGTGCCTTTAATAACAATCATCATGAAAGCATTAAACTGTAATCTGACGATATGCTCGAAAGAAGATGTCCTCATAATTTCACCCCTTACTGCCAAAGCAAAACTATATAAACGAAATATTTCATAGTGAAATACTGTTTATAACTTTTGAAAAGTACAGAAAAAAAAAGGTGTATAAAAAGCCCGTACAAAACATATAGTCTGTACGAGCTTTTAAAGCTGTGAGATATTCAGTTGTTGAAAAAATGCCGTTAGGTAGTGTATGACTGTATAAAATTATGCCTTAAAACTTTCCATAGTACAAGCCCCCTTACAGCACTTGTTTTGTATTATGCTTTTGTCTTTTTGGTAATTGTATAAATATATTCTTCTGGGGTAGGGCGTTTGTTTCCAAAATACTTTTTGAAATTTGCCTGCACCTCTGGGTCGGTGCTGTTCATAGCTTCATCAATCGTTGCTTCAATGTTTGCCCGAACATCAGCCAATGACACACCGCCAGCTTCTGCACCAGCTTTCAATGCCTTTTTATATCTCGTTTTTTAAGTCCTATCATAGATTTCACTCTAACAATTTATTTTTTTCAGCAATATTAAACACCCCAAAGGTAAATACATAAACAGTAATGATAACCGTTGCCATAAGCCTTCAAATGCTAAAAATGTATTTTTAGCATTAGGCTTATCTCCCATAACAAAACATGAAAAACACAATATTGCCAATATGAAGCACCCTATGCTGAAATAAAAGAATTTAATGTTGTTTATTTTGTATGAATAAATTCCTACGAAAAGTGGTGCAAATGTTAAGCACATAAAACCAATAACAGAGCCATAACCATGTATTTTTTCTGAAAGAGTAGCAAGACTTTTTACTTCCCCAACAGAGAATATCCCAGAAAGAATACACCCCCCCCGATTGCATAAATCAGTAATATGGTAAAAAGGATTATTGCAATCAGACTTGAACACTCCGAAACAATCGTATATACTTTGAAATTGATTACTATTAAGATAATTCCAAAGACTATCAGCCACGCATTATATACATTATGTAACGGTGCTTTACTATTTCCAAGAACGCTCATAACTTGTGTTAAATGATTATATCCCTTATATGTAGGTGCTAAGATAAAAGGAATAAGTAAATCGAAAATGAAAACTATCGGTAATATAATCATAATATTATTTTTCATCTTCTATACCACTACTTAATTTGCCAAGCCCTTTCAATATTTTCACAGCTAATTCTTTCAGAACGTCTGCTTTCACAATCGCTATCCCTTGTTCTTCATCGCCCAAAACTAATAAGGTATCTCCTGCTTTAATATTAAAAATCTGTCTTGCTTCTTTGGGAATAACAATCTGTCCTTTTTCGCCCACCTTAACTGTTCCAAATATATGTTGTCCCTTTTTCATTGACATATCCACATCTCCAATCTTATTTTTGGTTTAGTTATACTTTTCATACTCACAAGAAAAGTATAATATAAAAATGAGGTTTGTCAAATTCAAGAAAACGTGTACCCCAGTAAAGAGATACACGCCTTATTGACTATCCTACAATCTTCCAGTTACTATCCTTATGTAGCACAAGCTCAAACTGCGATACCTGCATTGCCTTCGTATAACGAGATATGGAGGGTTATGCGATCTGATTTACCATAAATCAGATTTTATCCCTTTCTTCCTCTTGATTACCCAACACAGAAAAAAAAAGCTCTGTCAAGAGCTTGCCACCATTGGTGCTTTTTGCACTCTTGATCGGGCTTTTGTTTTCTGTATCTTCTCGCAAGAGGAAAAAATTACTCGTCCTCATCACCAAAATCAAATTTGCCTGTTATCCACGGTAACTGCGATAACAGTTCCATATCTTCTTTTAAATTTGGATTTATCCTTTTTTACAGCATAGTAAGGTGTTTGATGTGGTATAAAAAAAGTTGACACCCCATTCTCAAGGATTTGATATATAATCAAGAGAATAAGGAGTGAACAAAAATGGAAGAAAACAGGCAATATGATCATGAATATAAAGTTCAGGCAGTGAAACTTGCAAAGGAAATCGGACAAGCTAAGGCTGCCAAAGAGTTGGGGGTTCCCAAGAATACCATGTATGGCTGGGTAAGAGCCAGTCGGCTTGGCAATCTTGATCTGGGAGCAGGTTCACAGAGCCCACAAAGCGCCATGACACTTAATGAAGAACTTATCCGACTTCGCCAGCAGGTGAAAGAACTGGAGAAAGAGAACCGTCGTTTAAAGAAGGAAAATGATTTTCTGGAGGAAGCCAGTGCTTTTTTCGCTGCGAGCCGTCTGAAGTCAGCAAAACGAAAGAATGAAGTTTATTGCCTTAAAACGAAAGACGGCGAATTGAAGGGGATATCTCCTTTTGCTGCAGGGTTCTGCATGTCAGCAGACAGGGATTTTATCAATATCTTGCGAACAAAGACTGTCCCTGGAAGTATCAGCCGCTGGCAGATGCTATGATGGAAATCTAGAAGGAAGACGAATGTAATGACACCTATGGGCGAATCCGGATGTACCAGGCATTGATCCTGAAACAGCCTGAAAATGTTGATATTCAAGTGAACGCACTGTTTATCGTGTCATGGAAGAGATTGGTCTGAACCATCATCCCAGACGGAAACCAAACGGAATTACGAAAGAAGACCGTGAAGCCAGGAAGCCAGTATACCAGCCGGATTTACCGGGAAGCGATCTGTAAATATGGCATTCGGCAAAGCATGAACAGTGCAGGTGGAAGATGCCATGACAATGCCCGCTGCGAAAGCATGTGGGCCAGAATGAAATCGAACTGTTATATGACCGTTATGATACGGAGAAGATGACTACAGATGAACTGAAAACACTTATCTGGAGATATTTCATCAGCTACTGGAATAATCGTAGGATCTGTTCAGCTAATGGAGGTCTTCCTCCAATGGTAAAACGACAGCAATACTATAATTTCCTGAAAGAAGCTGCATAGGATTCAAAATCCTTGAGGAAAATGTGTCAACTAATATTGACAATATCATAATCATTTAGCAAGAACAAAGGGAGATACACAGCTTTCATGTGCTATCTCCCTATCGGTTTTATTGCCATATCAAGGCTCATTCAATCGTGGTAATTTCGTGGTAAAATGAATGTTTTTAGTTTTGAAATTGCTTATAGATATAGTGTTTATGCGGATAATTCCAAAACTCTTATAAAATTTAATATAATTTATTGACAAAAAAATGTCGCCGTATTATAGTATTCCTATAAAGGAACACGAACGGAGGCGCAGAATGGAAAATGTTGAATGTCTGATGAATTTCGGACTGACCAGGCAGGAAGCGAACCTCTATGTTCTTCTGGTTTTGGAGGGAGAACTGAATGGATACGAGGCCGCGAAAAAAAGCGGCATCTCCAGGTCCAACACCTACAACGCGCTGGCAGGGCTTGTGGAAAAAGGGGCCGCATATATGTCCGAGGAAGACACCGTCAAATATCAGGCAGTGCCCGTGGACGAGTTCTGTGACAATAAGATCCGGGATTTGAGAAGGAGCAAAAAAGAACTGGCTGTAAAACTTCCGAAACAGAGGATCAATAAAGGGGCATATCTGACCATCAAAGGGGAAAGACAGATCCTTGACAAGTTTACGAATATGCTGAGGGAGACAAAAGAAAGGGTCTATGTGTCTGCCTCCAACGAAAAGCTGAACATGTTCCGGGATTGTCTGACGGACTTAGTAAACCGCGGCATCAAGGTAGTGATCATTACCAATGAGCCTTTTGAGCTTAAAGGAGCCATCATCTATCTGACGGAGCATAAGAAAGAACAGATCCGCCTGATCACAGACTCTACCTATGTGCTCACGGGAGACCTTGTGGACCGGTATAATGCAGCCTGTCTGTTTTCCAGCAATCATAATCTGGCAGAGGTGTTCAAAGACGCTCTGGCCAACGAGATAAAACTATTAGAAATCAAGAAAGGGAATCAATAAAATGGCAAAAAGACCGTTTGTAGCAAAAGAACAATTAGATCAAATCGTAAAAAAGTATCCGACTCCGTTTCATTTATATGATGAAAAAGGAATCCGGGAAACTGCACGGAATTTAAATAAGGCATTTTCCTGGAACAAAGGATTTAAAGAATATTTTGCCGTGAAAGCGACACCTAACCCTACGATCTTAAAGATTTTAAAGGAAGAGGGCTGCGGAACCGACTGTTCTTCACTGACAGAACTTATGATGTCCGACCGCTGCGGTTTCGGCGGAAGTGAGATCATGTTTTCTTCCAACGACACACCGGCTGAAGAATTTGTGCTTGCGAAAAAATTGGGAGCTACCATCAATCTGGATGACATTACACATATCGACTTTCTGAAAGAAGCAGCGGGAATCCCGGAAGTCATTTCCTGCCGGTACAATCCGGGCGGTGTGTTCTCTCTGGGGACAGATATCATGGATAACCCTGGAGATGCCAAGTACGGCATGACCAGAGCTCAGATGACAGAGGCGTTTTTGAAACTCAAAGAACTGGGCGTCAAAGAATTCGGAATTCATTCTTTCCTGGCCAGCAACACGGTAACAAATGAATATTATCCGACGCTCGCAAAACAGCTGTTTGAATTGGCAGTAGAACTTCAGAAAGAGACCGATGTGCACATCGGATTTATCAATCTCTCAGGCGGTGTTGGAGTCCCTTACCTTCCGGACCAGGAGGGCAATGACATCGCAGTGATCGGTGAAGGAGTACACAAGGCTTTTGATGAAGTGCTTGTCCCTGCGGGCATGGGAGATGTGAAGATCTTTACGGAACTGGGCCGCTATATGCTGGCGCCGAACGGCCATCTGGTGACAAAGGCGATCCATGAAAAGCACACCCACAAAGAATATATCGGCGTGGATGCCTGTGCAGTCAACCTGATGCGCCCGGCGATGTACGGAGCTTACCACCATATCACTGTGATGGGAAAAGAGAACGAGCCGTGTGACCACATGTATGACATCACCGGATCTCTCTGTGAAAATAACGACAAATTCGCTATCGACAGGAAGCTTCCCGAGATTGAGAACGGAGACTTGCTGGTGATCCATGATACCGGTGCTCATGGGTTTGCCATGGGATATAACTACAATGGAAAATTAAAATCAGCAGAGATTTTATTGAAAGAAGACGGAAGCACGGAGATGATCAGGAGGGCTGAGACGCCGGAAGATTATTTTGCTACGATTGAAGGGTTTAACTTCTAAAGAATACTATGATGAAAGAAGGCAGGTTCTGTATGCAGACAGGATCTGTCTTTTTATGTGGGATAATTTTTGGAAAAAGCTTGTAGTACAATAGTCTTATGATATAATGATTGCAACGGTTCCGTACACTTCCCAATATCCGCTTTCTGTATATGATTGCAGGACAAAGAATATAAGACAGCTGACTGATTGGTGTGATGTCCTGAATTATATATTTGTCAAAGAGGATAAGTTGTATTTGGCAGCAATGGATACGAAAAAAACAATCATTACTTCATGTGCGACAGAGAAACAGGAAAACCAACAGATTTAACGTGGGGTCACGATCTCTTTGTGGATTACGTGACATATAATCCTTTGACAAAGGGTTTGTACTGTAATCTTTCTTCTGACAGAAAATTATATAAAAGGCTCAATGCAATAAACCGGAAACCGCAGCAGCGAATCTGCATAACCTTTCTCTTGCAGTTGCACATTTGAATCAGAAGTCGGCAGCTTAACTGAATTCTATTGAATTGATAAAAGATATTGCAGTCAATCTTGCTTTTTTGTAAAGATTGAGGTCATCATGGGTCATATCCCTGTTTACGGAAGTGAACATACTTTTCGGATGACTTCCGTATTATAATAAATATTCTCATGGACACACCTAAGATTCAGAAGACGGCCTTTTATGCCAAGTGCTGTCTGTGCAGAGTGTTTAAGTCTGTCATGTCCGTGACTCCAACCGAGTATATCAACAGTAAGCGGCTGGACTATTCGGTTTATCTTCTTACGCAGACATCGAAAGAGATCATAGAGATCAGCTGTAAAAAATGTTCTCTCGTGCGGATGCAGCCGCTTCCCTTGATCTTACACTTTTCACCTGCTTCATCCATCATATGCTGTACGACATCCGGTGCTGCTCCCCGAGGTTCATATCCGGTGAGACCGTATTTGTGTGCAGCATCGGCACAGGCCGTCAGGTCCGCAGTGACCTTTTCATATTCCACTGACCGTATCAGCCCGAAGTTTGCGACCACATTGATCTCTGTTACGGTATCGTATCCGGCCGCGATCTCAATCTGTGTGGTCTTGGATTCGGTGGAAATGGTTACCGGACAAAGCCCCGTGTCAGTGCCCTCCACATATGGTGTACAACGTTCAATATAACCCGGATTGATGTAGATCGTGGCGCATCCTAATGTTACCCCGTCTTTTGTCAGTTCTATGATATCTTTTTCATAGTATATCTCCTGTATTTTCATTGTTTATCACTGTAATTGCAATATATCATCATTTCAGGTGCATTTCTTGTCTTATAAAATCATTATATTGTAATATATTGATATGATGAGGCGGATTTCCTGTTTCTGGAACAACTTAAGAACTTCTTCATATGTGGAAAGCTTTTGGCATAGCTTTCAGGCTTGCGGATGTGCTACAATTTTAATAAGCTTCAGTAGAAGGAGAGAGGACATTGTTGACAGAGAGACAGTTGCAATTAGTAAAATACCTTCAGGAATGTGACGGTTATACGACGGCGGGAAAACTGGCAGAGGTGTTTCATGTCAGCAGCAGATCGATCCGCAACGATCTGGATGCGGTTCAATATTATTTGAAAGGACTGCCGGTGGAAATCGAACGCACACCTAGGCTCGGTGTCCGTCTCATTGTCAAAAAGGGATTTGATATCACAAGCCTTTATTTCAGCAATGAGATCAAAGTCTATTCCAGGGAAGAGAGAGTGGTCATCATCACTGTGCTGCTGATGATCTCAGAGAAAGTGACCATCGAGCAGCTGGCCGAGAAGCTTCAGGTCAGCAAGAACACGGTTGTACAGGATCTGAGGCCGGCAGAAGAGTTTTTGAAAAAGCACGAAGTGCGGCTCATCAAAAAGTCCTACTACGGGATGTCCCTGAAAGGTGACGAAGAACAGATACGGAATACATTGTTTAATCTATACATAAAGACGGTCAGTGAGGGCTCCCTGAACATTCTTCCTATTCTGAAAGAGTATGGGGCAGCGGACCCGGATGAAGGGATGCGCATGATCCGGAGAGTGGAGGCAGCCATGGGCATCCGGTTTGCGGATGAATCCATCGGGGAACTGGAAAGCATGATTCTTGCGTCACTGTGCCGGATTCGGTGGGGGTTTCATGTCCGGGGAGGCAGCTTGGACGATGCAGACGGCATTTACAGAGAAGCGATCCTTTCCGGACTCCCCGGTTTTCAGGTGACAAAAGGGGATCTGGACTATTTTGTCATGCTGTTCCAGAGTACGAAACGGATGGACGGGGAGAGTCTTGAAAATTGGGATGAGGACGGCAGGGTGAGGCAGGCCACAGAGCAGCTGATCCGGAAGTTTTGCAGTGATTTAAAGATCAGCAGTGAGATTGACCCGGAGATTCAAAGACAGATTATGATGCATTTAAAAGTGGCGGTGTTCCGGCTGAAAAATAAAATAAAGATCAAGAATCCTCTGCTGGAGGATATAAAGTATTCCCATTCCTTTATGTATGAGCTGACGGAACGGCTGCTCAAAGGGCAGGAAGAGATGCTGGGCGTGGTATTTCCCGACGCTGAGATCGCCTATACGACCATGTATTTTGAAGTGCTGTTCCAGGAAAACTTCAGCCTGAATCTGTCACCGGAGGTCGTGCTCGTCTGCGGGGGAGGCACGGCGACAGCAGTGCTGTTAAAACAGCGGATTTCAAAATATTTTCCGGAACTCCGGGTCAGAAAAATCTGCAGGGTCAGCGATGTGGAGGAGGAAACTGAAAGAAGCCGGCCGGACTTTATCATCAGCACAGTTCCGCTGAGTCTTAAAAATCAGCAGGTCATTCACGTAAATCCACTCTTAAATTCTCCTGATATTGACCGGGTGAAAAATATTATTTCCGTCCTCGCATACAACAGAAAGAACCAGTATCTGGTCCACAGAATCCACCAGACGATGCAGAGGGGGATCGGGGATCTTTTAAAAGAAGAATACTGCCGGTTTGATGCAGAAACAGATGACTGGAAGGAGGCCATCGCCATGGCCTGTAAGCCGCTGATCAAAAACGGCCTTGTGAAGCCGGAGTATGTGGAAGAGATGATCCACATTGTACAGAACCTGGGGAACTATATGGTATTTATTCCGGAGATTGCTTTCGTCCACGGGAGGAAAGACAATGTCCGGGAAAACTGCATCAGCCTGATGAAGCTAAAACATCCCATTGATTTTGGGAGCAAGGCAAAGGTAGATGTGAAAGTCATCATTGTCCTCGGAAATATCACCGAGAACGAGAATCTGGCAGATTTGGTCCGGATTCTGGCATGGGAGAACAACATGGAAAGAATTAAGCATATCAGTTCTTATGAGGAACTTCTTTCTCTTAGATCTGAAGAGGGAGGCGGCAGCCTATGATTTGTGCCGAAATCTTGGAGGAAGTCAGTGAATATACACAGGCTATCAGAAAAAGCTGTGAGATACTCGAGCGGTATGGCATGGTGACCGGGGAATATTACCGGGGGATCATTGACAATATCGGAGAATACGGTGGATATTTCTATCTGGGGGAAGGGGTGTGCATGCCCCACGCAAAACCGGAGACGGGTGTTTTGTCCACGGGACTGTGCATCATAAAACTAAACACACCGGTGGATTTTGAAGGGAAGAAAGTCCGCATTTTTTTTACGCTGGCGGCCAGGGATGAGGCGGCCCATTTTGTACTGATGAAGCAGATCGCTGGCATCTGTTCGGAAAAGCAGAGCCTGAAAAAGATGCTGGAATGCAGAAGCAGTGAGGAAATGCTTATGATGATGGAGAAAGAACAATGAAAAGGATCATGACAGTCTGCGGCACCGGCCTCGGGTCAAGCTTCCTGGTGGAAATGAATATACAGAAGATTCTGAGAGAGCTTGGGAAAGAGCAGGAGTTTGAGACATGCCATTCCTCAGTATATGAGATGAGTGCCATGGACGCAGACTATTTTATCGTGGCAAACGATTTAAAGGACAGTATTCCTCCTGTGGAACATTTGATCGTACTGGAATCCCTGATTGACGAAGATGAATTGAGAGAGAAACTGACAACGTTCTTGTCTTAAAGATAAAAGAGGGATATATATATGTTAAAAATGCTGAGAGACCTGGTACTGGAACCGTCCATCGTGGTCGGAGGCATCGTCTTTTTAGGTCTGGTGCTGCAGAGAAAAAGTCTGGAGGCCACGGTAAAGGGAACTCTTAAATCGGTCATAGGGTTTATGGTTATCCGGATCGGGGGAAATATCATCACAGAAAGTGTGGAACCTTTTGGAAGGATGTTTCAGTACGGATTTCATGTATCCGGAGTGATCCTGAGTGTGGAAGGAGCCGCGGGAATTGCCGTGGGCAAGTTCGGAATGGAGATTTCCGTTGTCATGCTGCTTGGGATGACAGTCAACCTGATTCTGGCCAGGATCACCAGATTCCGCTATGTGTTCGTGACCGGGCATCAGACGTTATTCATGGCAGGCATGATCGTCGTATGTATGAAAGGCGCGGGGATCAGCGGATGGATTTTTTATGCCATCGGAGCCCTGGCTCTTGGGATTCTGATGGTATTTTCGCCTGCCATCCTGCAGAAATATACGAGGCAGATCTGTAAAAACGACTCGGTGGCTTTGGGACATTTCGGAGGAAGCGCTTATTTTCTGTCTGCGTGGCTGGGAGGAATATACGGAGAAAATTCAAAGTCCACAGAAGAGATGCACATTCCGAAAAAACTGGCGTTTCTGCGGGATTCTTCGGTTACCGTATCCATTACGATGATTGCCATGTATGTGGTGGCGGCTCTGGCCTGCGGCAGTGAATTTGTAGAACAGAATCTGTCAGAAGGAAAAGATTATCTGGTCTATGCCATCGTCCAGGGGCTGACCTTTGCCGTGGGATTTACTGTGGTCATCACCGGTGTGCGCTGGTTTATTAATGAGATCGTGCCCGCGGTGAAGGGGATTGCGGATAACTGGATTCCCAATGCCAAACCGGCAGTGGACAGCCCCGTCGTCTTTCCGTATGCACCCAATGCCCTGATTGTGGGATTCATCTCGTCTTTTTTGGGAGGGCTTATTTCCCTCGGTATTATGATCGCATGTAATCTCACCGTGATCCTTCCGGGGGTCGTTCCGCATTTTTTCTGCGGCGCCACGGCAGGAGTCTATGGAAATTCCACGGGAGGAAGAAGGGGAGCCATTCTGGGCGGTTTCCTAAACGGAGTGCTGATTTCTTTTCTGCCGGTGATTTTTCTGCCGCATTTGGGGGAACTGGTAAACGCCTCTGTCACATTTCCGGATGCGGATATGGGCTTTGCGGGAGTGTTTCTGGGAGACTGGCTGAATCGGATCGGAAGCTACGGGACTCTGACGATCCTGATCGGCATTGTAATCATCATGATCCTGATCCCCGAAATGATGGATGACATGGAAGAAAACCAGGACGAATGGTTTACATTTGACACCGATGAGATCTTAAAAGAATCAAAAATGACGAATAAGAAATAACAGGGAAAAGCGGGGATCTGCGTTGGGCAGGTTCCCGCTTTTCCGCATTTCAGGAAATTAATTGGTATGGCGGCAGTTTGCTTATGCCGGTAGACTATACTTATCAGATAACAGAAAAGGAGGAAAGTATTATGTTAATTTCAGCAATCTTAGTCGCGCTGATCGCCATTGGAAGCCAGTGGTGGTTCAGCCACACAATCACCCGTACATGGCTGTATCCAATCTGGGCGGGATTCCTTGTAGCGGTAGCTATGGGAGAACCGGTCCTCGGAATGAAGGCCGCAGCCTATATCCAGCTCACATACCTTGGATGGATCACAGCCGGAGGTACCATGCCGGGCAACCTGATGGTAGCGGGAGTGTTCGGAACGGCGCTGACCATCATTTCCGGGGCATCACCGAATCTGGCACCAACCTTTGCGGTGCCGTTCAGCCTGCTGGGAATTCTGATCAACCAGGCCTACATGACCATCAACAGTTTTTGGGTACATAAGGCAGATCAGTACTTGGAGAAAGGAAATATCCGCGGATTAAGGCTTATGAACTACCTGCCGTCCGGAATCACTGCCACAGTTCTCTACGGAATTCCGGCATTTGCCCTCGTGTATTTCGGAGGAGATTTTGCAACCAACGCCTTAAAGGCAATACCGGAGCCGATGATCGCAGCGTTAAATGTGGTTGGGGCACTGATGCCGGCACTTGGAATCGCAATGCTGTTAAGCTTTCTCGGCAAAAAGAAAATCGTGGCATTCTTTTTTATCGGTTACTTCCTGACCATCTACGCAAAAGTTGATACCATGGCGGTGACTGTATTTGCGGCGGCTGTAGCAGTCCTGATCTATCTCTTTACGGGAAAATCAGAACAGGCCGCAGAGGCGGAACAAATCGAAACAGTCTCCCCGGAGGAGACCGATGTGCAGACCGGCGGCAAAAAACTTTTAAAAAAAGATCTGGTCAAACATTTTCTTCTCGGATATTCCAGCGAGACCTGTTATAACTACGAGCGTCTCCAGGCACTGGGTACGACCAATGCCATGGTGCCGATTGTAAGAAGGCTCTATGAGACAAAAGAACAACAGGCAAAAGCGTTAAAGAAGTATATGGTATTTTTCAACACGGAACCTTCATGGATTGGAACCGTTATTCACGGAGTTACAGCATCCATGGAAGAACAGTCTGCCAACGGAGCAGACATTGACGCAGAAGACATCAATGCGGTTCGTACAGGATTAATGGGACCGATGGCGGGAATCGGGGACACAGTTTCCCAGGGTATCGCTTATCCGATCTTAGCCGGAATCGCCTGCAGCCTGGCGCTGGCCGGAAATGTAGCCGGACCGATCCTGTTTGAGGTTGCGTACAAAGTTCTGATGATCGGTATGGGATATGCCATGTATATGATGGGATATAAGCAGGGAAAAAGTGCCATCGTAAAAATCTTAAGTGCAGGAACTTTAAACAGAATCACTGAAGCATTCAGTATCGTCGGACTGATGGTTGTCGGAAATATGGCGGCTACCAGAGTTAATATCAAGACTCCGATCGCATTTAAAGTCGGGGAAGTAGGAATCAATCTTCAAAATATCTTAAATTCTCTGCTGCCTGGAATGCTGCCTCTGATCGCGACGCTGCTTGTGTGGAAGCTCCTGAGCAAGAAGGTGAAGCCGACCTATATCATCGTTATCATCTTTGTAGTAGGCGTTATCACTTCACTGATCGGCCTGCTGGCCGTGGCATCATAGCAGACGGAGGAATGAGACATGGTTGGAGTTTTATTAATCAGTCACGGACTGCTCTGCCGGGGACTTGCTGACAGTGTCTCCATGGTAGCAGGAAACATAGAACAGTCAGAATGTATTTCCCTGAAGCCGGGCCAGGACCCCGGAGAGTTTAAGGAAAAGGTGAGGCAGGCAGTGGAAGAACTGGACACCGGCATGGGGGTCCTTGTGCTGACGGATCTTTTAGGAGGGACTCCGTTTAACAGCATCGCCATGCTGTGCCAGGAATATCCGGCAGCAGTCATCACCGGAGCCAATATGGCTATGGGGATCGCCGCGGCGCTTCAGAGGGAGGAGGACACGACGCTCTCAGAACTTGCGAAGATCTGTGAACAGGCGGGACATGACGGCATAAAGAGGCTCGACATTCAGGAGAAAGGAACGGCGTGAAGATGAAAGCAGTGAGACTAAATAAAATCGGAGATTTCCGGATGGAAGAAATGCCCCTTCCGGAGATAAAGGGAGAAGAACTCCTCGTGAAGGTGGAGGCCTGCGGGATTTGCGGCTCCGATCTTCCCAGGGTGTTTGAGCTGGGAGCACATGTTCACCCTATTACCATAGGACATGAGTTCGCGGGGACGATCGTAAAAGCAGCAAGGGAAGAAGACCAGGAACTGGTAGGGAAGACGGCGGCCGTCTTCCCGCTCATCCCATGCGGAGAGTGTGAATTTTGTAAAACTGGGCACTATGCTCAGTGTGCGAATTATAACTACCTGGGGTCCAGGTGTGACGGCGGATTTGCGGAGTACTGCGTCATCCCGTCCCGCTGGAATCTGGTATTTTCAGAAAACCCCGAAGTTACAAAGGAAGAACTGAGTCTGGTGGAACCGGCCACAGTGGCACAGCATGCGGTGAGAAGATCAGGGATCAAAGCCGGACAGACCATTGCTGTCTTCGGGGCAGGTCCCATCGGTATCATGGCGGCCCGATGGGCAGAACTTTTCGGTGCCGGGAAAGTGGTCTTGTTTGATATAAATGAAGAAAAAATTGAATTTGCCAGAGAGCGGGGACTGACCATCTTAAATTCTATGGAAGAAGATCCGGGAGACGGACTCGCAAGAGTGCTGGGAACGGATCATGTGGATGCAGTCATCGAGGGAACCGGGACTTCTGCAGCCCTTAACCAGTCAGTGGAGATCGTAAGAACTTTCGGACGGATCGCCATGCTCGGAAATCCCCACAGAGATACTTCTTTAAAGCTTAAGAATCACAGCAGCATCCTGAGAAAAGAAGTCGATATCGCAGGCGTGTGGAATTCCTATTACGCACAGATGCCTCTCAATGAATGGCAGTATACGGCAGAGATGATCGACGCGGGCAGACTCAAGGTGAATGACCTGATCACCCATACGTCCGATCTGGAACATTTGAGTGAGCTGTTTGAGCAGATTTATCATAAAGAAATCACGATCTGCAAGGCAATTTACAGCTCTAAGGCCTGAGAGAAAGGGGACAATTTTATGAAAGAGAAGTTTTCTGTCTCCCTGATGTGTATGGATTTTCTGAATGTCGGGGAACAGCTTAACATATTAAATGACTGGGTGGGAATGTACCACGTGGACATCATGGACGGTCATTACTGCAAAAATATCACCCTGTCACCGGATCTGGTGAAGAGTTTTAAGAAGGTCTCCAAAGTTCCGCTGGACGTACATCTGATGACGACCAATCCGGAGGACTGGATTGACCCGGTGGCAGAGGCAGGTGCGGATATCATATCTCTGCACGCTGAGACGATCAACGGGCAGGCATTCCGGCTGTACAACAGGATTGAGGAACTGGGATTAAAAGCAGGGCTTGTTTTAAACCCGGCAACTCCTCTTTCTGAGGCGGCTCATTACCTGAACCGGATTGACCTGCTGACCATCATGACCGTGGATGTTGGCTTCGCCGGGCAGCCGTTTATCGAAGAAATGCTCGTCAAGATCCAGGAGGCAAAGCGGATAAGGGAAGAAAAGGGATACCACTATCAGATACAGATCGACGGGTCCTGCAAGTCTTCTACGTTTAAAAAACTCACCGAGGCAGGTGCGGACATTTTGATTCTCGGAAGCTCCGGGCTGTTCGGACTGGACAAAGACCTGAAAACAGCCTGTGTGAAAATGACGGAAAGTTATAAAGCAGCTCTGGAGTGACAGGGAGGATAAAGTGGAATATAAAGATTTTAAAGAATTGATTCTGGGAGAACTTGACCAGTCACTGGCAGCGGTAGACGGACAGGAGGTCCGGGCACTGACGGAGATGATACTTCATGCGGAAAAGATATTTGTCACAGGTGTCGGAAGAGTCTTCATGATGATGGAAGCTTTTGCTAAGAGGCTGAATCATCTGGGTATCGATGCATTTTGTGTGGGAGATGTGAATGAGCCCGCGATCACCGAGAAAGACGTGTTAATCGCCGGTTCCGGCTCAGGAGAGAGTCTGATTCCTCTGGGACTTGTGAAAAAGGCAAAACAGTTCGGCGCGTCGGTGATCCATATCGGTTCCAATGCAAAAAGCTCCATGGCTCCCTATGAGGATCTGTTCGTGAGGATTCCGTGCAGGACAAAGCTTGATCTGCCGGACGAGATCGAGTCCGCACAGATCATGAGCAGCCTGTTTGAGCAGAGTCTTCTTTTGCTCTTGGATGCGGCGGCGCTGATGATCATGCAGGAAGAGCAAATTGACGACGTGGATTCTCTGTGGGAGAAGCACGCAAATCTAGAATAGTCCAGCGGTGATATGTCAAGTATAAATTGAAACTTTTTTGCAGACTTTTTCATATCATATGCTGAAAAAAGGGTAACTTTAACAAGCCCTGCGATATCTGCTTTTGGAAGCAGGGCATTCATCAGCAGGAATAGAATTCTATTCCGCTGCTCGATATAGACGATTGTCTTTCAGCAGTCGAAAGACCAACCGCACAAATTTACGGGCAGTTAATGCGAGTGCACGTTTGTGTTGATGCCTGTTCACTTCCTTGTACTTGGAGTGATAGAAGCTGCTGTACTCCGTGTCGCATCTCACGAGAGACAAAGCACCTTCACACAGGTAATACTTTAAAAAGCGGTTGCCGGAGCGGATGAGTTTTGTATTCTCCGCCTCGAAGTCACCGGATTGATTCTGAGTCCAGGCAAGTCCTGCATATTTGCCAAGCTGCGCTTGACCTGGGAAACGGTTGATATCTCCGATTTCAGCCATGATGCCGGCTGAGATGACCGGCCCAATGCCGGGGATGGATATCAATACATTTGGCAGGAGTTCCATTTGTGCTTCGATAGCTTTATTGAACTCTTTGATCTGAGCATCCAGCGCCTTTATCGAGGTTATGGATATAGAAAGCACCTGATTTATGGAGTCATTCACCGTCTTGGGTAAACGGTAGGAACTCCTGGCAGCTTTCTGGATGGCTTTGGCTACGGCATCGGGATTGGGAAAGCGGTTCTTTCCTTTTTCCATAATGAAGTCCGTAAGTTCTTGTAAGTCCATCGCCGCCAATGCTTCTGCGGATTCAAACTCTTCGTAGACAGCTAAGGCAGTAGTGCTGAAGGTATCGGAAAATACCTTCTCCTGCGTCATAGTAGAATACTTCTTGAACAGGACATTGATGAATCGCTGTTTTTCTTTTACGAGGTTCTGTACGGCGAAGAAACGAGCCCTTGTAAGGTTCTGAAGGGCTTTATAGCGGTAATCTCCCAGATAGACCTCTTTGTTGATTCTACCAAAGCGCAGGCAGTCAGCAATGACAAAGGAGTCCATATAATCATTCTTTGGCAGGTCGTTATAGGCTTCCTTGAAGTTCTTTACCTGCTTGGGATTGAGGACATGGATCTTCCTGTTAAACGGAGCCAGAGAGGCATCTTCCCTCAGGAAATATACGAGATTGTCTCCATAGACAGATGTAGCTTCAAGACCTATGACGACTGTATCGAGGGAACGGGAAGTGACTGCGGAAAGAATCCGTTTTACCATCTGGGATGAGCCATCCTGAGAGTTTGCAACAGAGAAACAGCTATGTTTCGCACCATCAGGGAGCATTAGATAAATGACATTGGATTTGCTGCTGACATCAATACCGACGTAAAGTGGGTTCATGATATCACCTTCTTTCTATGTTGTATTTGAGTGTTCAATCGGCTTGGTAAAACCCATGATCACGGAGCATCAACACCCTCGCATATAAGAATCCGGTCTGAGATGGGCTGATGCGAACCACACTGCTAAATGGCAGTCCATGTACTCAGACAAACAGCCAGCTGGTTTGAAGCTAACTTCCATGTCAGGGGAACAGACTATCTTTGAAGCAACCATTTTTGGTTCAACAGGAGGTAACAGAACTATTACCTGATTGACACTAGGGAACAATTATACCATGGGCTTTACTAAGCCTATTGAACAATTTTTATTCAGTTATCAAGGTACATTTAATGTATCTAAAAGATATTATACGAGGAGGATACAAAGATGGAACAATTATTGCTTGCAAGGGTAGATGACCGGCTGATTCACGGACAGGTGATGACCGCGTGGATGAAGCTTCTGCCTGCAAAAGAAATATTAATCGCAGATGATAAGGTGGCAAAGGACCCGTTTATGACACAGGTGCTCACCATGGCGGCTCCGGCAGGGGTAAAGGTGAAAGTCTATTCTGTAGAGGAGACGGCAAAAGCGCTGAAAGACGGTCTGAAAGTCCCGTCCATCATACTGGCAAAGACACCGCTGACCTATGAAAAGATCGTGGACCTGGGGGCTCATATTCCTGAGATCAACATCGGAGGCATGGGAATCAGCGGCGAACGAAAGACTTTGTATAAAAATATTGCAGCTGATCCGCAGGAACGGGATGCCATCAGAAAGTTTCTGGATCAGGGAATCCAGGTGAAGATTCAGGTGATTCCTGCCGACAAGGTTGTGGATGTCGCCGGTCTCTTATAGAATGGGGGATACAGGGATGAAAGCTATGAGACTTCATGAAATAGGGAAATTTACACTGGACGAAGTGGAAGTTCCAAAGCCGCAGGGACACGAGATCCTTGTGAAGGTGGAAGCCTGCGGGATATGCGGCTCCGACATTCCCAGAGTCTATGAGCTGGGAACAAAGGTTTATCCGGTTACCCTCGGACATGAATACGTGGGCACGGTTGTGAGTGCCGGAAGTGAGGAGGATCAGGAACTTATTGGGAAAACCGGAGCAGTCTATCCGGTGGTTCCGTGCATGGAATGCCCCAGCTGCCGGATCGGCCAGTATGCCCAGTGTGAGAGCTACAAGAATTTGGGTTCCAGAACGGACGGCGGCTTTGCCGAGTACTGTCTGCTACCTTCGAGGAAACACCTTATATTCCCTGAAAATACAAAGGTATCTGCCGAACAGCTGGCTCTTGTGGAGCCTGCCTGTGTGGCCCTCCATGCGATTCGCAAGGGGGAGATCAAAGGCGGAGATACGGCAGTGATCTTCGGTGCAGGGCCCATCGGCATCCTGACGGCCCGCTGGTGCGGACTGTTCGGCATCCAGGCCGTATTGGTGGAGATCAGTGAGGAAAAAACAGAGTTTGCCAGGGAAAAAGGACTGGAAGTCATAAGTCCTGCGGACGGAGAGATACCGGAACAGATCCGGGCAATGACCGGAGGACACATGGCGGACGCGGTTATCGAAGGGACCGGAAGTTCTCCGGCATGGAATCAGGCAGTGGAATGTTTAAAACCTTTTGGAATGCTGGTGCTTCTTGGAAATCCTCATCAGGACACAGTGCTCAAACTTGACAGCCACAGCCAGATACTGAGGAAAGAGTTACGGCTTACCGGGGTGTGGAATAATTACTATAATGACCTTCCGTTCAACGAATGGCAGTATACCGCGGACAGGATCGCCGATAAAAGTCTGAAAGTAGACGACCTGATCACCCACAGCGCCGATCTTGAACACCTGAAGGAATTGTTTGACCAGATATATAACAGAGAAATAACCATATGCAAGGCCGTCTGCCGGCCTTAAAAATAAAAGTCTGTATCACTCCTATAGTCGGAGGAGGATACAGACTTTTTCATTTCAGTAGGAAAGTTCTGCGACCTTCCCCATGAAATAAAAACGCTCTGCAGGTTGTGCACAGATGCGTAAGGAAATCATTTGACTACGTCAAATCGCATCTGGCACGCAAAGTTTAAAAGCCCCTCAAAGATTGAGATTATTCATAAAATCAGAAAAACGAAACATACTGATGAAAAGTAAAAAACAAACAATGGAGATAAACACATGAATTTGTATGACATTATGGGGCCGGTTATGGTAGGCCCGTCCAGTTCCCACACGGCAGGAGCTGTCAGGATTGGCCTGATTTCCAGGAAGCTTTTAGGAGAGAAAGTTCAAAAGGCCGAGATTTTATTTCACGGTTCTTTTTTTGCCACCGGTATCGGACACGGCACAGACCGGGCAGTCATCGCGGGACTTTTGGGAATGGCACAGGATGACCTGAGGATTCCGAAAAGCCTTGAGCTGGCCCGGAAACAGGGAATGGAATGGACGTTTGGAAGAGCGCACTTGAAAGATGTTCATCCAAACAGTGTAAAGCTGTGCCTCACAGGAGAAAGCGGAAGAAAACTTGAAATCGTGGCGAGCTCTCCCGGAGGCGGAAGAGTGGAGATCTGTCAGATGGATGGTCTTTACACGTCTTTTTCCGGTGATATGCCTGTACTGATCGTTCACAACCAGGACAGCCCCGGACATGTGTCTGCGGCTGCATCTCTGCTTGCAGACGCAGGAATAAATATAGCGTCCATGCGGCTCTCCAGGGATCGGAGAAACGGCAGTGCGGTCATGGTGCTGGAATGTGATCAAGAGATACCGGAAAAAACGGTGAGACAGATCGAAAAGATGAAAGGAATCCAAAAAGCCGCCAGTCTGGCGGGCATGGATTGAGGTGAAGGAACATGGGCTTTATATCGATGGCGGATATGGAAAAGGCGGCAGCAGCTGCGGGGATTCCTCTCTGGAAAGCGATCATGGAGGAAGACATGAAAGAGCGCAGTGTATCAATGCAGGAGACAATGGATAAGATGAGGGAGCGTTATCATGCCATGAAACAGGCAGATGAGGACTATGAGCAGAATTTAAAATCTTTCAGCGGCCTGTCCGGCGGTGACGGTGCAAACATGCATCGGTTTGTCCGGGAAGGAGAAGCCGTCTCCGGCGGCTTTATGGGGATGGTCGTCACAAGAGCATTGAAAATGGGAGAATCCAACGCCTGCATGAAACGGATTGTGGCTGCGCCCACGGCAGGAGCCTGCGGCGTGGTGCCGGCAGTCTTTCTGACGTATGAACAGTTTTATCGGATACCGGAAAGAACGATGATCGAGGGGCTTTTCATGGCCGCTGGAGCCGGTCAGGTCATTGCCCGCAGAGCCAGTATTTCCGGTGCACAGGGCGGCTGCCAGGCGGAGGTTGGGACCGCGTCTGCTATGTGCGCGGCGGCGCTGACCTCCATTCGGGGAGGAAGTAATGAACAGATCCTTTCGGCAGGAGCATTTGCCATGAAAAGCCTGCTCGGACTGGTCTGCGATCCTCTGGGAGGACTGGTGGAAATTCCGTGCATCAGAAGAAATGTGGCGGGAGCCGTCAGCGCAGTGGCCTGTTCGGACATGGCGATGGCTGGAATTCTTACGAGAGTGCCATTTGACGAGGTGATCGATGCCATGGGAGAAATCGGAGAAATGATGCCGGGAGGACTCAAAGAGACAAGCCAGGCAGGGCTTGCCGTCACAGAGACCGGAAAAAGGGTCGCTCTCGATCTGGCCCAGAGGAATCAGACTCCCCAATGTTAAAAAAATACCCGGCCTGTAAATGTTAAGGCCGGGTATAAGTATCTTTATTTTAATTTAGTAACGGTTCTGGCTGTTGCACATCTTGATCTTTTCTTCCACAACAGCTGCCATTGCTTCTTTTGCTTCCTTTGTGTAAATCCTTGGATCGTTGGCATCCGGATTTTCAACCAGGGTCTTTCTCAGTTCCTGAGAGTAAGGAATTTTTAATTCCGTAGCAATGTTGACCTTACAGATTCCAAGCTCGATCGCACGTCTTACAGCGTCGCCCGGGACACCGGATGCACCGTGGAGCACAAGCGGTATAGATACTTCCTCACGAATCTCTGCCAGACGGTCGAAGTCAAGCTTTGGCTCCTCTTTATATAAACCGTGGGCGGTACCGATGGCTACAGCCAGGGAATCAATGCCCGTGCGGGCTACATAGTCGGCAGCCTGTGCAGGATTTGTGTACATGGAGTCCTTTTCGTCTACCACAAGGTCATCCTCGCGTCCGCCTAAACGTCCGAGTTCTCCCTCTACGGTAACATCATGGAGATGAGCATAAGCCACGACTTTCTTTACTTTTTCTATATTCTCTTCATATGGAAGGCTGGAAGCGTCGATCATAACAGATTTTGTGCCAAGGTCGATGGATTCTTTGATACCGTCAAATTCTTCATGGTGGTCCAGGTGAAGTGCCACCGGAACATTATATTTTTTAGCAGTTGTCTCGACGATCGCCTGAAGATAATCACGGTTTGCATAAGAAAATGTACCCGGAGTGCCTGCCAGAATGATCGGAGAGCCAAGCTTTGCAGAAGTCTCTGCCACTACCTGAATCGTCTCTAAGTTGTGAATGTTAAATGCCGGCACGGCATATCGTTTTTCCTGTGCATCTAATAACATATGTCTGGTTGATACCATCTTACTCATATTCATCCTCCTAAAGCTTTCCTGCTTTTTGTCTTAGTTTAACCATTTACATTATAAAAAAACCGGGGGTGAAAATCTTTTCAGGTTATGAAAACGGATGAAAATCATGTATAATAAAAAAGATCTTTCACACAGACAGGAGGGACGAGTGATGATTATTGAAATAAACAGCAAGATTGCAGAAAATCTGTCCAAGACCGAATTGGGAGTTGTCAACTATATCAATGACAATGAGGACAAACTTTCAGACCTGTCCATAGTAGATATTGCTTTTGAAACATTTTCCTCCCCGGCAACCGTGTCCAGAGCCATCCGCAAATGCGGGATCAATGGGTTTAACGAGCTGCGGTATAAATTAACGGCAAAGACGGAAGATACAGAAGTGAAAGACTTGAATGAAATCATGAACAAGTCTCTGATCGAGGCGACTTCCGTGATTGAGCATATGTCCATTCCCAATGTGCTGGATATTCTGCATGCCATGAAGGATGCCAAAAGGGTTCTGATCTTTTCCAGAGGGCCTACACACTTGGTGGCGCAGGAGCTGAGCATGAAGCTTCAGGTGCTGGATTTTTTTGTGGTGGATGTGGAAGACCCGCAGATCATGAGGATCATGTCAAAGAACTTACAGGAAGATGAGGTTGTGATCATCCTGTCGTTAAACGGGGAGACCAAGGAGCTGATCGACTCAGCCAGGAACGCAAAACTCAGAGGCTGCAAGGTGATCACGCTCTGCTGCAGCAGTACCAGTGAGCTATTTGAGTATTCAGATTATACATGGCTCGGATACAAACACTCTCACATTGCAATAAGAAACTATGAGGTAACGTCCAGGCTTCCGCTGTACATTATGTGCCGAATCCTCGTAGACTTTTTAGTCGAGAATATAGACCATAAAAAATAAGGCCCAAAGAGGCCTTATTTTTTGTCCATTCTTGTATTCTATTCATGATATCCAGGGGAAGACGACTTCTTCGGATAAGGTGTGACAGCATCTGTACGGTCCATCAGATAATCCAGGCTGGTATTATAAAAATCTGCTAAAAGCAGCAGATTTTCAACTGTAGGGATTGATTCCCCTGTCTCATATTTTGAAATAGTACTTTGGCTGATTCCGGTCTCCATTTGTACTCTTAATTGGGTGATATCCCTGGAAACCCGGATGAACTTTATATTCTTCATTTCTGTTACCTCCATACTATGATTCTCTCAAAAAAAAGATATATAATTTATGATAGGATGATATAAATTATTCCAATATTGAATATTAAGGCTAAGGGTACAGAATCACTTGGTTTTCTTACATTGTAATATTTCTCAGAGGAGGTAGAAAAACTTGACATTTATTCTTATTAAGAATAATATATTCTTGTATCGAATAAACAGATATGGATTGAAACAAAACAATGTAAACAACAGGAGGTACGTAGTATGAAAAAGAAGCTTACGGGGAAACGTCTTCGTAAATCGGCAGTGAGCCTGGCATTATCAATGGCAATGGTGTGCTCGACAGGGGCACCGGCTTTTGCTGCAGGACCAGTCTCAAATAAGGCAGTAAATGAGGCAGTGAAAAGAGCGACGGAAGGACTGAGCTTCTCCGTTGGGGGAGCAGCCTATGAGAATGGGGCTTCCATTCCTTGGGGAGCAACTGTCAAAGTGGAGGGAACTACAGATGAAAGTACATACAGCTGGAAACAGGATGGAGAAGCCATTGAGGGTGAGGAGTCTTCTATAGATATCTCTGGGAAAGAAACGGTAGGACACACTTATACAGTGACGGAGACGTCAGAAGACGGAGAGACCACGTCAGAGGCATCCTTTACTGTAGGAAAAAAAGAGGTCAAAAAATTATCGTTTTCCGATGAAAAACAGACATATGATGGAAAAAGCCATGAGCTCTCCATCAAAAAGATTGACGGTCTTGATTTTTCTGAGGAAGAGTTTGGAACTGTAATACCGGAATACAGTGAGGATACAGTAAATGCCGGAACTGTGACGGTGACGGCGGGTGTGAACAATAAGTATTATGAAGGAACAGCTGCGGGAAGCTATGAGATAGAGAGAGCAAGTTTAACAGGGAAAAGCCCGGAAGTAAGTGTCTCAGGTGATTTCACTTATACAGGGGAACCTGTGGTGCCCGGCAAGTCTTCGGTAACCGTAAAAGTAAACGGACAGATTCTGAGGGATAAAGATTATACAGTGGAGTGGTCCGACAATACAAAAACAACAGATACACCAAAGGCCGTGATCACAGGTGCAGAAGGCGGAAATTATGCTGACAGCAGTGAACAGGTTGAGGTTTCCGGCTTTAAGATTTCAGCAAAAGCGGATGAGAGTCTGACAGCCGATCAGACAGCAGATCTTACCTATACCGGATCAGCTCTGACTCCAGTACTGAACGTCATGTCCGGCGATAAGGAGCTGTCAGGTGACACAGATTACACTGTTACTTACCACAAAGGAGAAACAGCAGAGGGAGATACAGTAGAGCCGGAAGAGTTGATCAACGCCGGAACCTACACAGCCCAGATCACCGGAACCGGCGATTATGAAGGATCAAAGGGAAGCGTGACATTTACCATTGCTCCGAAAAAAGTAGGAGAAATGACCGTAAAGCTGGAGGATGAAAGTCAGGATATCACTTATGACGGAACGGAAAAGAAGCCTGGCATTAAGGTTACATATGAAGACGGAGAAGAAAAGACATTAGAAGCTGCAGATTTTTCAGTAGAATATAAAAATAATGTCAATGCTGCGCAAGCAGATGCTGAAGCGGCTCCTACTGCAGCCGTCACCGTCGGGGGTGGAAATTATGAATATACTGGCAGTGATCCTCTGGAGGTAAAATATACAATTGAAGCATGTGATATCAGCAGCTATAAAGTGGCATTCGCAGAAGGTGCAGAGACATCATTTGTATATAATGGAAAAGCTCAGGCTCCGGCCGCAAAAGATATCATCGTGAAAGAGGGGGATGACAGCACACCATTAACTTCAGATGATTTCACAGTAAAACCGGAGGAGTTAAAAGGAACCAAAGCGGAAAACGGCATCAAGGCTGTGGTAGAAGGAGCGGGAAACTATAAAGGAACCGTGGCAGGTGAGACAGCGGAGGCTCTTACCTACAACATTACTCAAAAATCGATCTCAGATGTTTCCATTGAAGGCATCCAGGATAAATACCGCCAAAAGGACGACGGTTCAGCAATTGACGAACCAGAGGTCGTGGTAAAAGACGGTGATACAGAATTAGTTCTAGATACTGACTACACTCTGGAATATCAGACGGAAGACGGAACAAAATTAGAAAATGGTGCGGCTGACCTAAAGAATGCAGGACAATATAAATTCGTGATCACTGCAAAGGAAGGCGGCAACTATAAAGATTCAGCGGTGAAATCATTTGAGATCACAGCGGCTGTGGATATCTCAGATGAAGCTGTAAAAGGTGAAGTCACCACTTCCTATATTTATGACGGAACAGCCAAGAAACCGGCTGCAGAAGATATCCAGCTGACAGACGGAAAAGGCAGTGTGATCCCGAAGGATGCCTACCGTATCAGATCTTATAAAAATACAACAAAGGCGGGAGACAATGCAAGTGTCACCGTAGAAATACTGGATTCCTGCGCGGACTATAAAGGTACAAAAGAGATTAAGTTTACCATCACTCCGCAGGATATTTCTGAAAACTACAGTGACAAAGTAACAGGATTGGATGCCGTAACCTATAACGGAAGCGGGCAGACACCAACAGTAGAGGTAACGGGACTGACGGAGGAGGATTATACCGTCGTATTAAATTCCGGAATTGAGATGCTGAATGCACAGACATATGATGTCGAGATCAATGGAATCGGCAACTATACAGGAACCATTAAGAAGACATTTACAGTAAATCCTGCCAATGCCGCTGGAAAGCTGACGGTTCCGTATATGCTGGAGGATCAGGTGTACACAGGTTCAGAGATCAAACCGGCTGTAAACTTAAGCGCCATAAACGAGGAAGATGAATCTACATATCCATCAGTAAACCGTTATGCCGACAATGTAAATACGGGAATGGCAGTTGTATACACAGATGCAGTAGGAAATTATACAGGTACATTTGTGACTGTATTTAAAATCACTGCAAAGGATCTGAGGGATGCAAAGATCACAGCTGCGGATCAGACCTACACAGGAGGTGAATTAAAACCTGCTGTGACAGTTACAGACGGGTCAAGAGTTCTAAAGGCAGGCACAGATTATGATACAGCTTATACAGGAAATATCAATGCGGGAACTGCCAAAGTGACAGTGACCGGCAAAGGTAATTACAAAGGAACAGCAGAAAAGACCTTTAAGATCTCAGCGAAATCCATCGCAGGTGCAAAAGTGACCGCGGCAGATAAGACCTATACCGGAAAGAATCTGACGACTTCTGTCACAGTAAAAGACGGCAGCAGGACTTTAAAATCCGGAACAGACTACACGCTTTCATACAAAAACAACAAAAACCCGGGAACGGCAACAGTGACCGTGACTGGAAAAGGAAATTATGCTGGAAGTGTATCAAAGACATTCAAAATCACAGTAAAGGTTTCCAAAGCTTCCCTGACAAGCGCAAAGAAAACATCCAAGAAGGGCCAGCTGAAAATTAAATGGAAGAAGGTTTCCGGTGCGACAGGTTATCAGGTATATGCTGCACAGAATAAAGGCTTTACCAAAAAGGTGAAGAAGGCTACCATCAAATCAGGAAAAACAGCAAGCACCACATTAAAGGGACTCACAAAGAAGAAGACTTATTATGTACGCATCCGTGCAACAAAGAAAATTGCAGGAAAGACATACTACGGTGCATGGAGTACGGTAAAGAAGACAAAAACAAAATAATGTAATGATTGGCCCCGGACAGTGTATCCGGGGCCGTTTTTACGTATGACGGGCATGTCCGTGTTCTGTGGTGCAAGTCCACATAGGCGTAGCTACCGACGAACTTGTAAGCGACTCCCAAGGTTTGCATCGTGAGATGTGGGCGAGAAGAAGGGATAGCGAAATCGTAGCCCTACGGACAGAAACCCGATATTAAGGCGTACATGGTGGGTAAGTTGACTTAAAGCAACGAAGCCCTAAAGGTAGCCGTAACCCATGTGCGTAAATCGGGAGGGTAGACGAGGAAAGAACACGGACTTATCCCGTGAGGTCTCACAGGCGGTTTCATCAGCCGTAGTAACAACGAACTGTGAGAAGTCAGCAGAAGCCATAGTAGGAGAAATCTGAAGGGCTGAACAATGTAACCGTGCAGACGAATGTATGTACCTGTGAGTATTCGACAAGCGGATGTAGGCGAAACGTATATGAGCTGTAAACGCATAAACATAGGACAAATCACAGGGAGCGGAAAGGAGCGAAGCACACAAAGTATGTCGGAATTGTTGGAAAAGATACTGGAGAAAAAGAACATGAACGAAGCATATAAGAAAGTCTGTGCCAATAAGGGTGCAGGCGGCGTTGACGGCATGGAACTGGAAGAACTTGATGGATTTATCCGTAAGAACTGGAACAGTATCAGGGAGCAAATCAGAGGAAGGAGTTACAAACCTCAACCCGTGAGGCGTGTAGAAATCCCGAAGCCTAACGGAAGCAAAAGAAAACTTGGAATACCGACAGTCATGGACAGGGTAATCCAGCAGGGTATAGCACAGATAATCAGCCCTATGTGCGAGCCGCTGTTTTCAGACCACAGTTACGGATTCCGTCCAAACAGGAGCTGTGAAATGGCTATCAAAGATATGCTCATGTTCCTCAATGAGGGATATGAGTGGATAGTGGACATAGACCTAGAGAAATTCTTCGATAACGTACCGCAGGATAAGTTGATGAGCCTTGTCCACAACATCATAAATGACGGAGATACGGAATCGCTGATACGGAAATATCTGAAAGCAGGAGTCATGGTGCAGGGCAGGTATGAGAAAACAGAACAGGGAACGCCGCAGGGTGGCAATCTGTCGCCGCTATTGTCTAATATCATGCTGAATGAACTGGATAAAGAGATGGAAAGACGTGGATTGCGCTTCGTGAGGTACGCTGACGACTGTGTAATAGCAGTCAGAAGCGAAGCAAGTGCCAAACGTGTTATGTATTCGATAACGGACTGGATAGAGAGGAAGCTTGGTCTGAAAGTAAAAGCAGATAAAACACACATAACAAGACCAATGAACCTCAAATATCTCGGCTTTGGATTCTGGAAAGATTCCAAGACGAAAGAATGGAAGTGCAGACCACACAAGGATTCTGTGCAGAAATTTAAGAGGACGTTAAAGAAGCTGACAGAAAGAAGAAAATCAATGGCGTTTGCGGAAAGGGTAAAACAGCTCAACAGGGTAATCCGAGGTTGGATAAACTACTTTGCAATAGGTAGGATGAAAACAGCAATGACCGACATAGACGCACATTTGCGTACAAGACTGCGAGTAATAATCTGGAAACAATGGAAAGTACCGAAGAAACGGCAGTGGGGATTGCAGAAGCTGGGTATAGGAAAAGACCTTGCAAGACAGACATCATACATGGGAGACCACTATCAATGGATAGTAACGAAAACCTGTGTAGTCAGGGCAATCTCAAAAGAAAAGCTGAAACAGGCAGGGCTTGTGAGTTGCTACGATTATTACATGGAACGTCATGCTTTGAAGTTATGTTGAACCGCCGTATGCCGAACGGCATGTACGGTGGTGTGAGAGGGGAGATTTAATCTCCCCTACTCGATTGTTGAAGTAAACCATGTTATAATATAAGAAAAACACAATGATACGGTATTGGAGTGTGATTTCTTATGAGTATGCCGAATTTAATACAGACTTATTTCATCGATGAAAATTACAGCCAGAACCACGCCCACATGCTGCACAAACACTCAGGAATTCTTGAGATCCTTTATATAGACAGCGGCGAGGGCCGTTATATGGTAGGAAAGAGAGAGTATGCAGTGGTACCGGGGGATATTGTTATTTGTAATGAAGGGATCCTGCACGGTGAGGCACCGTTTCAGCAGCACAACATTCAGACCTACTGCTGCGCCCTCAATGGTATTTCCATTCCGGGCCTTCCAGACAATTATCTGCTTGATCCCAGATATAAGCCGGTGATCCACATGGGCGGCTCATCGAACCATATCAAATATCTGATGAAGACTTTATATGAGCTGTTTACAGAAAATGTTTCCCATGAGGAGGTCTGCCAGCATCTGGCGCAGGCGCTTTTTTTGATCGTCAAGGAAAAACTCGATCAGGATGCGGTCAGCGGCAAGGAAGTGGGAAACAGCAAGAGAGAGGAATTGATTCGGAGGATCACGGATTATATTGATCAGAACTATACACAGCCACTGACATTAAAAGAGATCAGTGAAATGTTTTATATCAGCCCTTCCGGCCTTTCCCACATGTTTAAAAAAGAAACAGGGATCTCGCCGATGCAGTATGTGATCCACCGAAGGATCGGGGAAGCCCAGACGCTGCTTATAGATACACACATACCAATCCATGAGATCGAGGAGCATTTAGGGTTCGGGAGCAGCTGCCATTTCAGTGCAATGTTTAAAAAATATATTGGAATATCACCAAAAGAATACCGGAGTCACTTTAAATAACCTTGTCGTGGAGAGAGACATCTGCTTTTTTAGCAGATGTCTTTTTTATGTCATAGGATTTGCAAGATTTTATAACAAATCCATTATCCATTTAAAAATAAGCTGAAAACAGGGCAAGAAAATAATAACGAATTCTGTGTGGAATTGATAAGATTATTATAGTTAAAGTTCATGAACGGATAACTTAAACTGCTTGAGGTAATGGCTGGGATTAATCAATATACACAATAAATGTACTGTACCTGAAGTTATAATAAGCAAAGTAAACAAACACTGTGAGGATTTAGAAAGGAAGGAAAGTGAATAGGTGAATATATGAGGAAAGACAGTTTGGACAACCAGCAAACAGCACAGGTACACGGAGCTGTGAAACTTACCTGGCGGAACCGGATTGCATATGGATGCGGAGATACTGCATGCAATATTGTATGTGGGATGATCAATGCTCTGCTGACTCTGTTCTACACAGATTATGCAGGAATCCCGATCGCAACAGTGGGTCTTGTCATGCTGATCTCCAGAGTTTTCGACGGCTCATCGGATATCATCATGGGGATCCTTGTGGATAAAACAAAATCGAAGTGGGGGAAGGCCAGACCATGGCTGCTTTGGATGTCTGTGCCTTATGTATTGTGCGCCATCGCCATGTTCGCTGTGCCTCAGACCGGTGCAACCATCCAGTTTTGGTATATTTTTGTGACATACAACCTCTGCACAACAGTCTGCTATACGGCGATCAATGTTCCCTACGGAACCTTATCGACAATGATGACCAGGAAATCACATGAAAGAGACCTGCTCTCAGTGGTCCGCATGTCAATGGCGCCGGTGGGAAGGCTGATCGCTGTTACATTTACAATGCCGGTGGTGAAGTTTTTTGGAGATACACAGTCCTCATGGATCAAAGCAATGATGCTGTGGTGTGTGATCGCATTCATAATGCTGATCATATGTTTTAAGAATTGCAAGGAACAGGTCCATATCCAGACAGAAAGAAAGGCTCCGAAGGTTTCCTTTAAAAAAGGAGCAAAAGCCCTGGCGGGCAATCCGTATTTCTGGGCGACATTGCTTCTATGGACCGTGACATGCGTGCATCAGACGTTAGTGGGGGCAGTGCTTCCATACTACTGTAAATATATTTTCGGGAATGACAGCTGGATGTACAGCACTCTATATATGGCTGAGGCGGTTACGCTGATCGCCGGAGCACTGATATGTCCGCTCCTGCTGAAACGGTTCAGCAAAAGGGATCTCTCCCTGGCAGGCTGTGTTTTGGCAGTGGGTTCCCAGGCACTATTCTTTATTGATCCGCACAGCTATCAGCTGGCACTTGGGACTTGCATCCTGCGTGCGCTCGGGGAGGCTCCATTGACAGCCGTTGTGTTTGGAATGATGGGAGATGTGATCGAATATGGACAGTGGAAAAGCCATATCCGCCAGGAAAGCCTTATTTTTGGAGGCGGATCGCTGGGATTTAAGCTGGGAGTCGGGTGTACGAGTGCGTTGATCAGTGCGCTTCTCAATGCCAGCGGATACATAAGCTCTTCCACAGGAGGGGCAGTACAGCCGGAGTCGGCGAAACACATGATCATGGCCATTTACAAATACGGAACCGAGTTTATATGGATCATCGCGCTGGTTGTCCTCATCTTCTATAAACTGGATAAAATCTATCCGAAGATCATGGCGGAGCTGGCAGAGAGAGAATCCCGGGGAGAAATGTAAGAAGAAAAGAACTATTGAATAAGAAAAGGAGATAGAAAATGAAAGAATTAAGAATCGGACTTGTAGGAACAGGAGCCATCGGAAGGTCTCACATTGAGCGGATCAACACAAAGCTGCAGGGAGGAAAAGTGACAGCATGCGCCGATGTAAATGCGGACTTTTGCAAATCTGTGGCAGAGCAGTACGGCATTGCTGCTTATGACAGCGGAGAAGAGATGATCGCTTCAGAGGACATCGATGCAGTCATTGTCACAACACTGGATCCGTTCCATGAACAGTATGTGATGGCTGCCATCAAAGCCGGAAAATATGTATTTTGTGAAAAACCGCTGGCTCCGGAGGCAGATGCATGCAAGCGGATCGTGGAGGCGGAAATCTCAGGAGGAAAACAGCTGGTTCAGGTTGGATTTATGCGCCGGTATGATCCGGGATACGGCCAGCTGAAAAGCCTCATTGACTCCGGAGAATACGGAATGCCTCTGATGCTCCACTGTGCACATAGAAATTATGATGCCCCGGGATTTACCACTTCCATGCCTGTTGAAAATTCTATGATCCATGAAATTGATGTTCTCCGCTGGCTGCTTGGTGAAAACTATAAGACCGCGGAGGTGGTCTTCCCGAAGACAACACGCAACGCAGAAGGGGAGCTTAGAGATCCCCAGATTATGTATCTCACAACCGAATCAGGTGTCAGGATCGATGTGGAATCCTTTGTGAACTGCCGTTATGGATATGACATCAAGTGTGAAGTCGTGTGTGAAGAAGGATCTTTGAATCTTCCGGAGCCGGCCAACACGATGGTAAGAAGCAACGATTCCCGGATAACACCGATCTGCCACGATTGGTCAGAACGTTTTATTGATGCGTATAATATCGAATTCCAGGAGTGGATCAATGCCTGCAGGGAAGGGCGTGTGGATGGACCGGGTGCCTGGGATGGATATGTGGGCCAGGTAACTGCAAAGGCCGCATCCAAAGCCCGGGATACACAGACGGTTGTGACCATTGAATATGACGAAATGCCGGAATTCTATAAGTAAAATGTCCTGTAGGTAATAGATAATCAATCATTTAAAAAAGGAGAAAGCTGATGAAACTTGCGATTTGTACAGATGTATTTGCAGAATTAAATTATACGGAGATGCTTGACAAGGTGAGATCCCTGGGCATCGATGCAGTGGAAATGACGGCCGGAGGCTGGGGAGCCCGCACGCATTGTCCTACGAAAGAACTGCTGGAGGATGATTCAAAACTGAAGGCTTATCAGGCAGAGTTAGAAAAAAGAGGGATGGAGATCGCAGCGCTTAACACTTCCTGCAACCAGCTATGGCCCTGTGAGCTGGGAAAAGAATATTCAGATTCTATGTATGACTGTGTAATTCTTGCGAGCAGGCTGGGTGTGAAAAAGATCGTGTGTATGTCAGGCCTGCCTGCCGGCAATGAAAATGACACAACGCCTAACTGGATCACCTCAAGTGTGACCATGACGGCCTATATGGAGCCCACAGTAGAATACCAGTGGAAAACAACCATTGCCTGGTGGAAAGATTTTGTGGAACACTGCAAAAAATATGGGATCGAACAGATTGCCATCGAGGAGTTCCCATGCCAGATGGTGTATAATCCGGAGACACTCTGGAGACTGAGGGAGGCGGTAGACCCGATCATCGGGATCAATCTGGACCCATCTCATTTAATTGCCTTGGGAGCCGATCCGATTGCATCTGCACGGGCGCTTAAAGGCGCGATCTACCATGTTCACGGTAAAGATGCCAGAATTGAAAGAGGGATGGCGGATATCAACGGCCTGCCGGAGTGGAAAGCAGTTACAGAGGTCGCTGACCGTACGTGGAATTATGTGGCTGTGGGATGCGGAAAAGACCTGCAGTGGTGGAAAGAATTTTTCTCCGTGTGCGGAATGATGGGATATGACGGATATGTGTCACTGGAGATGGAAGATCTCACCATGAGTACTGAGGCAGGTGTCCTGACTTCCATTGACGCTCTGAAGCAGACGATCATCAAATAAATAAAAGAAACCATATCAGCCCGGCCGGACAGAATGCCTTCATATACAGGTGTTTTGTCCGGCCGGAATGCGTTTTCAGGATATGAAAAGATTTTCATGGAATACTTGTCTATAATAAAGACTGTAAAAAGAGATTGTATTCTATGGAGGAGCAGTATGATTTATACGTTAACTACAAATCCTGCCATCGATATGAACATTTCCACAAAAGGAATGGAACGTGCAAAAGTAAACCGCACATTCGATACGGTTTACACTCCCAATGGAAAAGGTGTCAACGTCACGCTGACATTAAAGCATTATGGGGTTGATTCCACGGTTACTGGATTTTTTGGAGGATTTTCGGGAAAATATATTGTAGAGGAACTGGAAAAAAGACAGGTGGCGGTCAAGCCGGTCTGGGTCGGTGACACAACAAGGATCAATATATTTTTAAATGATGGAGAGGGCGAATTCAAATTTGTCAACAGCGGATCGTTTGTCGGAAGAGACCAGCAGGAAGAAATGCTGAATCTTTTTGAGACAGCCGAAGATCTGAGCTGCCTTGTGATCAGCGGCAGTCTTCCGCCTGGAATCGAACCGAGTTATTATGAAAGTATTATGTCAATCTGTAAAAAGAGGGGCATTGATGTGGTGCTGGATATCAGCTCCCCGAAACTCAAAGACTTATTAAAATACCAGCCCTTGCTGATCAAACCAAACGATGAAGAGATTGAAGAGATCTTCGGGATCAAGATCAAGGACGAAGAAGACATTCTGCATGTCCTTACCTTTCTGAAAGAACAGGGGGCCAGGAATGTACTGCTGACGCTCGGAAGCAAAGGAGCGTATTTCAGTAACGGAGAAGATGTGTATTACTCATCTTCCCAGCCGGTTAAGTTATTAAGCTCGGCGTGTGCGGGAGATGCCGCATTGGCAAGCTTTTTAAGCCTTTGGCTCGATCATCCGGAAAATGTTGAGGATGCATTGAAGCGTTCGGCTGCCACAGGGGCAAATGTGGCGGAGAGCAACGCACTCGGTGATTTTGCCAAAGTAGATACTTACTTTCACAATATCAAAATAAGAAAGGTGGAGAAATGATATGAAAAAACTATTAGGTGTTACAGGTTGCCCAACCGGGATCGCCCATACTTACATGGCGGAGGAAGCTTTGAAGGAAGCTGCCGAAAAGCTGGGCGCTGAAATGAAAGTTGAGACCAACGGAGCTGTTGGTGTCGAGAATGAATTGACTGCTGAGGATATTGCTGAATGTGACGGAATTATTGTAGCTTGTGATAAAAATGTAGACATGGACCGTTTTAACGGAAAACCAGTCATAGAAGTGCCGGTCTCAGACGGGATCAGCAAAGCGGAAGAATTAGTGCAGAAGATGCTTGATGGAAACGTTTCAGTAAGAGGCGGGGAAGTGAAGGCAGCCGGAAGCGAAAAGAAAGCAGAAGAAGGAAAAGATTCTATTGGACATCAGATCTATAAGCATCTGATGAACGGTGTCTCCCATATGCTTCCGTTCGTTGTAGCCGGTGGTGTATTGACAGCCATCTCTTTCTTATGGGGTATTTATTCAGCAGACCCTACAAATGCTCAGTATAATGAAATAGCAGCCACTATCAAGACCGTCGGCGGTACATCTATGGGAATGATGGTTCCTGTGCTGGCAGCATTCATCGCCCAGTCAATCGGTGACCGTCCGGGTATGATCGCAGGTTTTGTAGGCGGTATGATCGCCAACACCACAGGGTCTGGATTTATCGGAGCCATCATCGCAGGTTTCTTTGCAGGATACTTATGTAAGTTTGTTGTAAACGCTTTAAAAGGACTTCCGAGAGCATTGGAGGGATTAAAATCGATCTTTTTTATTCCGATTATTACAGTAGCAATTGTAGGAATAGTAATGCAGGTAACAGCAGATCCAGTCTCAAGTATAAATAAAGGAATGATGGATTTCTTAGCTGGATTGCAGAATTCCAGCCCGATTATCTTAGGACTTGCGGTAGGATGTATGTCTGCATTTGACATGGGAGGTCCAGTTAATAAAGCAGCTTATGTAACAGGAACAGCGCTTCTAGCACAGGGTAACTATTATTTTATGGCTGGTGTATCTGCAGCGTGTATAACACCCCCACTTATTATTGCAATTGCTGCTACTGTTGCGCCAAAGAAATTTACAAAGGCTGACCGTGCAGCTGGATTGGTAAATTATGTATTAGGATGTACTCATATTACAGAAGGAGCAATTCCTTTTGCTGCGAAAGATCCAGTAAGAGTACTTCCAATTCTGATGATTGGATCTTCTATTTCTGCAATTTTAAGCTATATTACTAAGATTACGGTTCCTGCTCCACATGGAGGGTTCTTAATTTTAAGATTAGTAAACCATCCGTTATTATGGGTTGGATGTATTTTAGTAGGATCTGTTATTGGTGCATTTCTTTATATAATTACTGCAAAGAATGTAGACGCAAATTAATTAGATAAAAAAGACACAATATACTCAGAGTATATTGTGTCTTTGTAAGACAAATATATATATCATTATTAATTATTTATATTTTTTAGTGAAATTTACTGCATGATGAGCAGCTGAGTTATTGCCAATGTGATACGTGTAACTAATTTCTACACCCTTTTTCTTATTTACAGCTTTTTGATAAAAATTTTTAATTTGAGTACAACTATTGCTAAAGCTTTTTAAGAAAATACTAAGTGGAATTTTTGCACTTCCTTGAGCTAATATGTTTTTTGCATAAGGAGTAGCTGCTTTGTAGTTTTTTGCTTTTTTAACAATACTTTTGCATTTGCTATAACTATAGTACTGCTTGATTTTGATTTTAGTACAATATTGGTGAGTTTTATCTTTATATGTATCAGAATCTATTGCTTTAACAGAGTTTTGTGAAGGTATAACAGCTAAGGTAAAAACCATTAATAAAGTTAAAAGATAGCTTGTAATTTTTTTCATAGACGGATTCTCCTTTAGTTAATGTAAATAGTATATATATTTGTCATAATAATAGTATATAGTAACAATATTACAAAATAATGTATAGTTATTTAAAATTATATTAATTATGAATATAGTTGAAAGGGTGATGACATGAATATTATGGAATTATTTGATGAGTCAACAATAAATCTAAACTTACAGGGAGAGACAAAAGACCAGATCATTGAAGAAATGGTAACACTTTTAGATGAAGGCGGAGTGCTCGCTGATAAGGACGACTATAAAAAAGCGATCTATGCCAGAGAAGAACAGTCCTCCACAGGACTTGGATTTGACATTGCGATCCCGCATGCCAAGACCGCAGCAGTAAAAACTGCACGGGTGGCCTTCGGAAAGTCTGACAAAGGATTTGATTTCGGAGCCGAGGACGGGACAAAAGCACACCTGATTTTCATGATAGCGGCAACCGATACAGACAGCAATCTGCATCTACAGGCGCTGGCGACACTCTCAAGAAATTTGATTAAAGCAGACTTCAGAGCGAAGCTTCTGGCAGCCAATACTGCAGGAGAGGTTATGGATGTGTTAAAGACTTTATAATAGCAGATATCAGAAAAGCGGCGGAATTTATTTCTGCCGCTTTTTTAGAACGTTTACAGGTTCAAAAATTTTATTGATTTACACTTAATTGATAAGACCTGGTTTGATACGTATTGTCTTTTCCTTTAGGATCTTTTACTGTTGTTATTTTTATATTTTTTTTGATTGTTGCTCTAGCTGCCTTATGCGAGTCTTTTAGCAGATGAAAATAATCAGCAATCCCTTGGGCATCCTTCTCAGCCATTTCTTGAATTTTTTCATCGGAAGAAAAATATGATTGAAATTCATCTATATTATCCATATATCCGTGTTCAATAATAATAGCGATCATATCCTCATTAATTCCACCTTTTACGATCGCATAATAGTCACATAATCTGCCATTTCTATAGGTATTCCTGGTCTCAGACAATCTACGCAGCAGCCCTCTGTTTTTCAGCCCAAGTTCACTGATGCGGTTTAATATATTTGCACCTAATTGCTCTTCCTCTTGTGCCAGATTTTCTTTTTCATTTCCGCTGGCAACCAAAACGTAAGCGCCGTCTTTTGCATTAACAATGCTGCCTTTGGCATTATGATGAATACTTATCAATGCGTCCGCCTGATCTTTTTTTGCTTTTTCTACTCGTTTCTTTAAAGATATATTTTTGTCTGTCTTGCGAGTCATAGAAACAGTAACTCCCTGATATTTTTCTAACTCTGTTTTCAAGTACAAAGATAATTTTAAATTTAAGGTTTTTTCATAGGTTACTGTCCCATCTGCTGTAATCTGGGCACCTGTATCAACACCGCCATGTCCGGGATCGATTTCTATTCTCACTTTCTCAACCTTATCCTTATTTGAAACTGTCACTTCGGTTGCCTTCGCAGCTGTCCTTTTATCCGTTTTATTCGGCACATTTATTTTCTTTGCATAGATTAAAAAGATAAGCACACCACAAACAACAAAAACAAAGAATGTTAGTTTTTTCATGGGCAGCCTCTATGATTCGTCAGACAGAAATTCATTGTATGTTCGGATTTCCTTCGTTGAACCGCTGAAAGATGCTCCGCGGTAAAAACAGTCAGCCATATAATCTGCCTGGCCCTTTGGATTATCACTCTTATCATCTGCTTTATATTTAAATTTAAGAATGTAATCATAGGTTCCATTAGAAGCAATGATCATATATTGACCTATGGTTTTATCACTATTTAAGTGACCGCCATAAATTTTTCTGCAAAAGGCTCCTGACTTTTTAACCCCCTCTGTTGGAAACTTAAAATAAAAGTGGGAGAATTCATCTTTATAATCTTCCGCCAGATTTTTTACTTCCTGCTGCGCGGATCCAGCGGTTGCCTTTTGAGAAAATACAGTATATTCAGTCACCCCGTCGTCTGCCGAAAAAACATATTTCCCATCTTTATTAATATCTACACGGTTGAAGAAGTTCTTAGGATACACAAAGCTATATCCCCCACTGGTATTGCAAGTTACCTTTTTATATAATTGGGTATTTAGGCATTTGCTGTAGTCATTGGTACTGTTGACATCCACTGCAATTTTACTATTGGTGTTATCGTTGTTTTTTCTTTCTGTAGCTGACTCGGATGTAGTCTTTTTTGCTGCCGTAGTTTTTTCTTCCTCTGCAGCTGTGTTTTCAGTTGTGACGTTATCAACTGTGGGAGCGCTTGGCGTCTGTTCTTTATTTGCAGACACATAGCAAACAATATTTAAAATAATGGATAAAGCGACTGCAATGCTTAAACCAAGAATGATTTTCTTTTCTTTTTGTCTCATATTTATCTCCATTTCTTTCTCAAATGTATCACTGTTTTATCAAAAGCATTATGATTACATGGCTATTTTCCAGGCTCCATCCACATACACCATATAAAAATCTTCATCAATGGAGAGCGTATCTTTTGTAGCTTGTCCCCAGAGTTCGTTTGTATAAGTATATTCACAACTTGCATTAAATGAAATATAAGGCTCCTTAAAGTTCTTTGCCGGACTTTCCATAATTTCACCTGTTTTAGGCTGAGTCTGAATGTCTGCTTTGGAGTTCTTGGTACCTCCATAAACAGTATAGGAAGAGATAAAGCTTTCCGCATCTTCTTTTGAATAGAAATAATCTTGGATCTCATCAGCAGAAACATCTTTTTTTCCCAGATAGTTGGTCCACTCTTTTAAAAAATTTATCATTGTGTTTTTTGCTGCCTGAACTTGCTTATTGCTATACTTAAGTGAAAGTTCTTTTAAAGAACCCGTGTTTAACTCATAAGTATCTTGTGATAAAAAATCATCCTTATCCTCAAAGGTTACAGTGTGATTGCCTTCTAATACTTCAATATCATAATATTTTTCATCTTCCTCTTCTTTCAGATAAATATCTTTGATCCTAGTTCCGTCTATAGAAACTGGACACTGTTGAATATATGGAATTTCTACTTGGACAGTATCAACCTTTAAGTCAGCTAATTCCCACTGGTCAAAGAAAAAATATCTTTTTTTATTTAACTTTTGAACATTGCAGTAGTAATCAGACCCAAAATAAACCTGTTTTTCTGCTGAGTCTTTATCATTACTGCTATTGATCTCACCTAACTCACCTGTTACATTTGCCATGATTTTTTCATAAGAGGCTTTCGTAATAAATTCTGTTTCGGTGATATTTGTCATGTCATAGATTTTATCCCACTGTTGATTGTTGTAATACTTACGATATTGCTCCGCTGTTTTTTCGGCGGTATTAAATTTACTTCCTTCTATGTAAAAAAAACCAACACTGATACATAAAATGAAAATAAGAATTCCAATAATGGTTTTACCTTTCTTTGAGAATTCTTCCCCTTTCTTTTTTGTCTTTGCCGGTTTTCTTTTTGTTTCTTTTTTTATATGCAAAGAGGAACCACACTCTTCACAAAAATTTCCGTCGGGTACATCTTTTCCACAATTTGGACAAATCATAATTTTATCTTCTCCTCTATAATCCCATAAACATATTTCTTCCATAGCTGCTTACTATATTGGTAAGAGATGTTTTAAGAACAATATATAAAACAAGACTCACAACAATAAATACCACCGCAAGAATATACATAGTTTTTTCTTTATCTGCGCCTTTCACTTCATCAACCGCTTTTCCCATCAAAAAAGTAGAAGCAAGCTTCCCGCTGATGAAAACAAGGATACCGAATCCTGGATTTAATAACAGGCAGATGATACCTAGTACTAAAAATAGAATATTAATTGCTGCTGTTGTTGCCGGTACGGTCATAAAATCAACATAGGCTGCGTCACTCTTGCTTATCATTTTTTCCAATGCCCAAAGCACAAGTGTCGTCAGTGCGTTCATTCCAATGACAAACAAAAGTGCATAGAAAAATATTTTTGGATAAGAGACCATCTGACGTCCAAAATATGATGATCCTAAAGTGGATGATACAAGTATCATCAAACAAATGCCTGTAATAATGCCCTCACCCAGCCAAGTTACTGCACTCTCTTTCAGCGAAAACGATGCAGTAATTTGTTTTGCTCCGGAGGCAGGTTTCACTAGTACTTTTTTTATTCCGCTTGAAATATTATTTTTATCAATATTTTGAAAGAAACTTGTTTCATCTTCTTTGATCTGACAAGTACAAACCTCCCCGTCTTCTAACCTTTTTCCGCAAAATTTACAGTATTTCATACATAATTCCTCCCTTTTCTCTTGTAACTGTATTATTATACCAATAATTGACTAAAATTTCAATTACCTCATCATCTTGTAAAACGATTTTATGAATAAAAAAAGGTCTCATGCAAAATTGTCTTTGCATGAAACCTTTTGTTTTGACATGCTTATCTAGCAGATACTGCGTCCGTGTTCTACATGATTGGAGTGAGGCATTCTAAGAGCCGAACGGAAATCATGTGGAAAATGTCACACCAAGATAACTTCCGTGAGTTCACTCAGTGTTTTATAAACAGCAGACGGCAGATCTTTATCCGTGATAAAGTAGTCGATATCCTTCCAGTTAGCGTACTGTACTAAAGAGCAGATATGGGCCTTGGAGCTGTCAGAGATGACAACAATGATCTTAGACTGTGGGATGATGGCCTGCTTGATCTGTGCATCTGTGAATTCTGAGACTGCCGGCCCGTTGTGCTGCTCAAATCCGCTGGTCCCCAGAAATGAGATATCTACCTTGATAGTGTTGATAAAGTTGGTGGTCTGGAACCCTTCTGTGGACATATTGTTCGGGTTCAGCTGGCCGCCGGTTAAGATGGTCACATTGTTGCCGTTATTTAAATGGTAAGTGGTGTTGATGGCATTGGTCACAATGGTATAACCGGATTTCTGGCTTAAAAGCTGTGCCATGCACTGCATTGTGCTTCCGGCGTCAAGATAAATGACACCCTGTTCCGGGATCAATTCCAATCCCTTCTCACAGAGGGCATACTTTACGGAGCTGTTTTCGCTGACCCGTGTTTCGATGGGGATCGGGCGGAAGCTTGAGACCAGGGTGGCGCCCCCGTGGCTGCGCTCTATAGCCCCGATCTCCTGAAGATGAGTCAGGTCTCTTCTGATGGTTTCTTTTGTCACTTCAAATTTATCTGCAAGATCGCCGATCTTAGCACTTCCTGTACTGTTGATATATTCGACGATTTCCTTCTGCCGTTCTTTTGCGAGAAGTTTTCCCATGTCCGTTCCTCCTTTTTTACTGTTACACTCATCATAACAGAAATTCAAATTCATTTCAAATTTAAATCCACAAAAACAAAAACAAAACAACAAAAACAAACGTAATTTATGTCAGAGTATTGACATAACAAGGAAAAAATCATATAATTTACCCATAAAACAAAAATAAACGGACATAAAACAACGTAAACAAAATTTAATGAGGTAGATCATGAAAAATTGGAAAGAGTATGTGTTTGATGTCAATGGATTTCAGATCAATACGGTTTACAGCGAGGAAGCCATAGAAACCATTTTCCTGCCCATGCTGAGAAAATTCACCGGTATGCAGAAAAAACTGGGCCGGAGACTGATCGTATTTCTGGCGGCGCCGCCGGCAGTGGGAAAGACAACACTGTCCAAGTTTCTGGAATATCTGGCTGTGCAGCAGGAAGATCTGACAGAGATACAGGCGATAGGACTGGATGGTTTTCACTACCACTCAGATTACATTAATACCCACAATGCGGTCGTGATGGGAAAAGAAGTTCCTATGAAGAAAGTAAAGGGATGTCCTGAAACTTATAATACCGGGAAGCTTGAGGAGAAGCTTGGAAGGATCAAAGAAGAAGATATTCTCTGGCCCATATATGACAGAAACATCCACGATGTGGTGGAAGATTTGGAAAAAATTACGAAGGACATTGTGCTGATCGAAGGCAACTGGCTGCTCCTTGATGAGGAGCCGTGGAAGACATTAAAGGATACCGCAGATTATACGATATTAATCCGCTCTGAAGAAGAGACGTTAAAGGAACGGCTGATCGGAAGGAAGATGAAGGGCGGCCTTACGAGAGAAGAGGCAGAAGACTGGTACATAAACAGCGACAGCGTGAATGTGAGAAGGGTTTTGGAGACTTCTCTGGATGGGGATTTGATGTTAAAGGTAGAAGCAGACGGAGATTATACGAGGAGGATAAAGGATGAAATCAACAGCGGCAGTTCTTGCAGGGAAAAATCAGGTTTATGTAAAGGAAGTGGACCTTCCGGAAATCGGAGAAGAGGAACTCTTGGTAAAGGTTGTGTCAAACAGCATTTGCCTGTCAACTTATAAGGCGGCACTGAGGGGCGGGGAGCACAAGAGGGTGCCGGATGATCTGAGTCCGGAGCACCCGACGATTACCGGCCATGAGTTCGGCGGATACATCGTAGAAGTGGGAGAAAAGCTGAAAGACCGCTTCAAGCCGGGAGAAAAATTCGTACTCCAGCCGGCTATGGGACTTCCGAGCGGATATTCTGCCGGATACAGCTACGAATACTATGGAGGAAACGCAACCTACTGTATTATTCCGAAGGTTTCCATCGACATTGGATGTGTACTTCTGTATGACGGTGATTATTTTGCAAATGCATCTCTGGCAGAGCCGATGTCATGTATCATCGGAGCATTTCACGCTACCTACCACACAACACCGTATGTGTATGAACACAGAATGGGATTAAAGGACGGGGGAAGTGTGGCTCTTCTGGGATGTGCGGGTCCGATGGGGATCGGAGCCATTGATTATGCACTGAACGGGCCGTATCATTCAAAGCGCATCGTTGTGACGGACATCAATGAAGAAAGGCTTGAGAGAGCAAAATCCCTGATTACTCCGGAGGATGCGGCTTCTAAAGGTGTGGAACTCATTTATGTGAACACCGCAGGAAAAGAAAATGCGACAGAAGAACTGAAAGAATTAAACGGTGGGAAGGGATATGATGAAGTATTCGTATTCGCACCGGTGGAATCCCTCATCGAGATGGGAGACGATCTTTTAGGAAACGACGGCTGCCTGAATTTCTTTGCAGGGCCTACGGACAACAACTTCAAGGCAAAATATAATTTCTACAATGTCCACTACGAAGGAACCCACATCTGCGGAACTTCAGGAGGAGCGCCTGTGGATATGATCGAGTCTCTGGAACTGTCTGCGGCAGGAAAGATCAATCCGTCTTACATGGTTACACATATCGGAGGCATTGACGCGGCACCGGATACGATCCTGAATCTGCCGAAGCTTCCGGGAGGCAAAAAACTGATCTACCCACATATCAAGATGGAACTGACTGCCATTGAAGATTTTGAGGAATTGGGAAAAGAGAACGAGATGTTTGCACATCTGGCAGAGATATGCAAGGCAAACAATAATGTTTGGTGCAGAGAGGCGGAAGAATATTTACTCGACACTTTAGCACCGGAAGAGTAAGAGAGAATGACGAAGAAGAGCCCTGTTTAATTTCAGGGCTTGCCCACTTTGTTCTCCTGGGAGAGCTGTACCTAAAAATATCAATATATGTTTTTATTTTATGTGAAACTGTTGACTTTGAGCGGGGTCTAAATGCTATCATGGAAAAACATCAATAATGATGTTTGAATATTTATGTAATAAACAGAAGGAGGCCCCACATTGTATCTGTTATTTTTCATACTGCCGATCCTGATCCTCATACCGACAGGAATATATTTATATGTTTTCTTCCGCAGGATTCTGAGCCTTTTCTTAAAAAGGGACGTACGCCTGGCGAAAGGACTGAGTGCGGCTTTGGCATTGGCCTGTGTTTTTTCTGCCTGGCCGGCCTATGGATGGGGAGGAGTAGCCGTCCTGCATCTTGCAGGAGTCTCCCTGGTCATTGAGCTGGTCAATTTTCTCATCAAAAGAGCACCGTTTGTTTTCAAAAAATGGGATCTGATTTACAGAAGCGGAGTACTGTCTTTTCTCATCATTTCGGTTGTTTTTTCTTACGGATATATGAATATGCAGAAGATTGAGAAGACCGGTTACAGGATCGGGACTTCTAAGATTCATCAAGAGGAAACACTCAGGATAGTCCTGATGTCGGACATCCACCTGGGCGTTACGATGAGTGCCGAAGACCTGGAGAACTGGTGCAGTAAAATACAGAATCAGGAGCCGGATCTGGTTCTTTTGGCCGGAGATATCTTCGATGAGGATACCGGGAGAGTAGAGATGGAACGGGCGGCCAAAGCTTTGGGACGGATGCAGAGTACTTACGGAATTTTTTATGTATATGGGAATCATGATTCCAATCAATACAGGGAAAAGCCGGAGTACACTTCCGGACATCTCAGGAATACTTTAGAAAAAGCCGGAGTCCATGTGCTGGAGGATGAGGTGTTTAAGACAGGGAATCATATCTGCATCATCGGGAGAAAGGATGCCGGTGACCAGGACAGGAAGAGTCTGAAAGAGATCATGAAAGATGCACCGGAAAACAGTTTCAGAATCCTAATGGATCACCAGCCCGGAGATCTGAAGGAAAATAACAGGCAGGGCATCGATCTGCAGGTGTCGGGCCATACCCATGCGGGACAGATCTGGCCTACCGGGCAGTTGATGCAGCTTCTTGGAATCAATGAGATCAACTATGGCTTCCGGAAGACCGGAAATCTTCAGACAGTGGTGACATCGGGCATGGCGGGATGGGGATATCCGATCCGCACGGGAGGACACTGTGAATATGTGATCATAGATGTGGTGTCAAAGGAATGAGGTTTCACCACGGCGTGTTTTGTCTCTGTATTCGGTTCCCCACTGCGCCATGGAGCCCAGGATCGGTTTTAAGCTCAGGCCGGTCTCTGTGAGAGAATACTCTACTTTCGGAGGGAGCTGAGGATATCCTTAATAATCTCTCGGAATCCTGAGTGATTATTATCGGCAACAGCCGAGAAACGTACTTTGAAAAGTAAATATTATTTAAAACAGAAAAAAGAACATAGAAAATAGACATAACTGTCGCTATGCCCGAAAAATGGTGTATAATAGTTAAAGGATTATGCCACATCTAAAATCAACTTTCTCAGGGTGGATTCATAGGGCAAATCCCAAGCATCCAAGTGCTGCAGCATAAGGATGTGATATAGGCGGCAGTACCACATCTTAGTTGAGCGGTGCCTGCCGCTTTCTAATTGAAAGTCTATTTTCTCACGTTTATTCGAACGTTCAGCTGAAGTTCTGGCATTGTATTCCAGTTTCCATTCTTTACTGTCACGAGGCGGGAAATTGATGAATCTTGGATTATCTTTCATTGCAAGATGGACGGTTCTCCCATATTTGGAGTCTGAGCAGGGGGTACTGCAGGAGCATCCGTATTTACGGCTGGCAAGTGGACAGCGAAATTTTAACCTTGCTTTCGATGGCTCAGAACCATCATGGTTCATTTTTCGCCCAGCTTTGCAAATAGGAATTCCATCTTTTGCAATGGTAAAATCATCCTTATATTTCATGCTGATTCCGCGTTTTTCATTTAAGTCGATAAAAGGCTGTATGCCGTTTTCACGGCAATACTGATAATACGGCATGGCATCATGAGCAGAATCCAAAAGCCATTTGCTGATATGAAAATCAGGAAGAAAGGCTCTGAAACGAAAGTAAGTTTCCAAAAAACCATGAGAATCATGTTTTGAGGCAGGATTGAGTAAAGGGAATAAAGGCAGATCACTTTCCGAGTTGGATGCAACCAGCATATATAAATCGTAGCCATGATAAAAACAGTCTCGAGAAGAATCATATCCGACATCACAATCGGGCTGGGAAAAGTAGCGGTCGCAATCACAGGAAGTGATACCATTTTCGGAACACTTACAGATACGGTGTTTCCGTTCACGTGCAGATGTAACAACAGGCATACCGTCACCGGCAATGGAAAGATTGGAGGTATCAATCAATCCTTTGGAGATGGAAACGGTTAAAAATTCATGGTTGTAAATCTTGAAAAGAGAAGCATATGGTTGGTCATCAATAGAAAAAGAAGAAGATTCCATGGATTTAAAAAGTTGTTCCACTGTGATTTTTTCAATAGATTCTGCTTTTTCTCCCTTCTGTTTTGGCTTTTGCATTTTTTTCTTTTTTAAAGGATGTATATGGGGAGAAAGATTATCAGAATCGGAATCCCAAAGCCTGTTAAGAAAGTCATAGAAAGTGTCGACTCCAGGAGTGTCACCAAAGTGAAACCCACTGAGGATTGCATAGAGTGGATTGATTTTCAATTGAACAGCCCAGTGGGTAAGTGAATGAACTTTAAAATCAATGGAGAGAAGATAAGAACGCTGCATACAGGAAGGAGTCCTTGGTTTTGGACCAAAGACAGAATATTTGTTGCGGAGCAGTTCGTTGGTATAAGAAAGATCAAGATTCCAGAAACGTTCGATGATATCCTATGTTGATTTAGAAAAAACAGTGGGATCAGGATAATATTTGCGAAGGTTTTCAAGTAAAAAAGTCTGATAGGCGGTATGACCGCCGGAATGAACAGGTAACATAAAAATCGCCCTCCAGTCGATAAAAATAAAATATATTTAATCGGCTTCGCCGCAAATTTTGAGCGATTTGTCAAGTCTTTTTTGACAAAAAAGTGGGGGATTTTAATAAAATGGAATCTACAAGCCTTGATTTTACTGGGCTGAAGATTCCGAGAGATTATCTTATTTTTAAGGAGGTAACAAGATGGAATGGTTGAAAAAACTTGGAGCAGCCATTGATTACATAGAAGATAATCTGGATAAGGAAATATCGTATGATGAAGCAGCCCGCATTGCGTGTTGTTCTCCCTATTATTTTCAACGTATTTTTTCGTATGTTTCGGGTATGTTACTGTCTGAATACATATGTTGCTGAAAAATGACACAGGCGGCATTTGAATTGCAGCGGAAGGACTGTAAGGTAATAGATATCGCTCTGAAATATGGATATTCTTCTTCGATTTCTTTTAATCGGGCATTCCAAAATATTCACGGTATTACGCCGACAGCAGCAAAATCTATGGGCAGCATTTTGCAGGCATATCCGTCAATTCAGTTTTCAATCAAAATATCAGGAGGAAGTTCGATGGCGTATCACATTGCAGAAAAACAGCCTTTGCGTATCGTGGGTATCCGTATTCCAATGGTTGAGGATATGGAAGAAAATCTAAGGGCAGTTCCTGATTTTTGGAAATCCACGGTGCAGGGAAATCAATTATGGAAAATATACAGATTATCCAATCAAGAGCCGGGCGGAATATTGGAATTAGTGTATTACCTTAAAAGGCGACCATTATGAAATGGGAGTGAAACGTGGAAAGATTTTTAAAAGAGGTCAAATATCCTTTCCGCTTCAGTTAGACGATTTTCAGCTTGAACAGGGTGATATATGGGAGAAATAATGATTTGCCTCCCTTTCTAATCGGTTTAATATTACAACGTCATCTTTTATTAACGGAGAAGAGGGATTGAATGAATATGGTCTTGCAGTTGCGATGACATTTGTGATGACTGCTCCTCAAAAGATACAGGCGGGATTTAATTCTTGCTTCATTGTGAGGTATTTGCTTGAAAAAGCGAAAGATACGAAGCAGGCAATTTCATTGCTTTGTAATTTACCCATAGCTTCTAATTGTAATATTTTACTTGCAGATAAAAGCGGCAGAATGGTAGTGGTTGAGTGCACGCCGTCTGTCAAAAAAATCTGAAAAGCAGAAGCTTTTGATAGTGGAAGAATTGTTTGTACGGTCAACAGTTTTGCGTCTGATGATATGAAAATGCATGATGACGTACATGGGAATGACTATGATTCCCACAAACGGTACGAGGTTGTCATAGACAGTTTTTCTTCAGGGAAGATAAAAGATGATTACATTGAAACCACCAAACATCTCTTAAAAGGTGATTATGGCTTTATGTGCCAATATGATAATGAGCCAGACTTTGAAACCGTTTGGAGTTCCATTTTTGATTTAGGGAGTTTAATCATTTACTGTGCAGAGGGTGACCCAAGAAAAAAGAAATTCGTGATAGATAACAGACTGCATGATATTGGTGTCAAATGAGGATAATTGAAACTTAACAAAGCAAAGCATAGAATATCAGGAAAAGACATTGTTTGTTTACTATACTATGATTACGGAAGGAGGAAAAACATGGAATGGGTGAAGGGATTGCAAAAGGCAATAGACTATATTGAAAACCACATTACCGAAGATATAGATTATGCTGAAGTTGCAAAACAGGCGTATTCTTCGAGCTTTCATTTTCAGAGGGTTTTTCATATTATCTGCGGCTATTCTATCGGTGAGTATATCCGCAACAGGAGGTTGTCACTTGCAGGAGCGGATTTATCTTCGGAAAATGAAAAAGTCATAGATATAGCCCTAAAATATGGATATAACAGTCCAGAAAGCTTCAGTAGGGCATTTACAAAATTTCATGGAATTACGCCAGTCCAAGCGAAAAATGAAAAACTTACACTCAGATCTTTTTCCAGAGTTTCCGTAAAAATCATATTAGAAGGAGGAACAACAATGGATTACAGAATTGAGAAACGAGAAGGGTTTGAGGTCATTGCCAAACGAGCCAGATATGGAGGAGGACAGGAAATCAGCCAGAAGAATATCCATGCAACATGGGCGGCTTGCGGAGCAGATGGAACGATTGATACTTTGTGCAAATATATTAATCCAGAAAACATCTTCGGAGGAGCAATCGTTGGGATATGCTTTGACAATCCGATTGAGGGGGACTTTGATTATGCAATCGGAGCGGCTTATACAGGCGGCGATGTGGTAGCAGGATTGACGATCGAGAAAGTACCTGCAAATACTTGGGCAGTTTTCCCTTGTACTGGGAGAATGCCAGAAGCGTTTCAAGAGTTGTATCGGAAAATTTATACAGAATTCTTTCCAACCAGTAAATATCAGCCTGCGGGCGGGATGTGCATTGAGGTTTATCCGAGTGCTGAAATTTACGATAATAATTTCCATTGTGAAATATGGCTTTCCGTAGAGGAAAAGTAAAGCCATTGAAAGCTGCTATCTGTCATGACTTAAACTGACGGAGGAAAAGAAACTGGACAGTATTGTATTCTGCTGCATATCCACGGGAGAATATCATTTTCCCAACCGGAAGGCCGCAGAAATCGCGCTGAATACGGTACTTGCTTATCTGGACAAAGGAAGCGGCTTAAAGCGTATAGTTTTCAATGTATTTAAAGACATCGACTGGGAAATTTATAAAAGCGGTTTTACAGCATGATATCTCCCGGACAAAAAACCATTTCTCTGTGCCAGTCCTTTGCATACGATAAGGGCTGAGTGAAGAATATACCGGCAGTCACTTTCCGGTGTTGAGGAGGAGAGAATATACTGCCGGTGCAGGTTTTCCAGCCATGGTTCAAATCTGCAGATGCCTGAGCACGATTTTATATGCCGGCTGATCTGATTCGTTCTCAGACAGTTTGAGAAGACCAGGTGGAGCCGGCGTTCATATTTTATGTGCTCTTTCAGAGAATAGCGAAATTCTTTGTTATGGGGACGGGTAAAAGAATCAGCGAGATAATGCATCATCTCACCGGCCCGGAACCAGCCGGCAAAAGTATCCCGAAAGCCTGACGAATAAGCCTGTCCCATCAGATGTCTGCGGGAGTCATAACTGTGTCCTTTCAGTTCTGCGGCATTGGAGCCGCCCAGATAGGAGAAAGGATTGAGATCGGGCAGAACATTTCCCAGGATAAATGCAAAGGTTTTGGAATTGTTCAGGAACATTCGGCGGGCCAGCAGTTTTGAAAGTGCAAAATGATCTTTTGTTTCCATAGGATACCTCTATATAAAAACAGTGTTTTCGGGTCTGTCTTCATAGTATCTGCGAATTGTGTATAAATAGTGATGGAAGTTTAAAAAAATTCGCAAGGGGATATCCTTTTAGAGATCATTCAGCAATGCTTCTTTCACCGCATCCAGAAGCCTGAAAAAAGTACGGTGAAGCATGCGGCGATTTCCGGAGAAATATCCAGCAGTCTTTCGTCTTCTTTCGTTCTGGTACTGCGGTTTTCTTTGTCCTGAGAGAAAAATGCTTCGGATGCCTCCTTTATTGTCACCGAGCCGGATTCCGAGATATCGGGGACAATGCCCGGAAACCGGATGTAGGAAAGACAGGACAGAATCAGGCTGTCAACCTCATTCATCCCACATTCCTGAAAGCTTACATCTCCCCTCCAGGCGAGATAATCAAAGATATTTGTGGACATAGGCAGGCTCCTTTGCGTGCAGAGACAATATCCTTCTTTCATCATTATACTGTAAAAACAAATTCCTCAAAACACTGTTTTATATTATAATAAACTGAAATACACGAGAAAGGATTTTGGAAACCTATGAATCAAAATACAAAAGGCGTGATCTTTACAATGTTGGGAGGAATCTTCTGGGGGATTTCCGGGATTATCGGGAAATATCTGTTTGACGAAAAGCAGCTCACGGCCGTCTGGCTTGTGACGCTGAGGCTTTTGTCGGCAGGACTGCTCATGCTCTTGTTGGCGGTAGTCCAAAAGAAGGGGGATATATTCCGTGTCTGGAAAAAGAAACGAACGGCAGTGAGTCAGCTTGTGTTCTGTCTGTTCGGGATGACAGCCTGCCAGATGTCTTATTTTCTTGCAATCCAGTATTCTAATCCGGGGACAGCTACTGTGCTCCAATACATTGCCCCGGCGCTTATCATGCTGTTCTGTCTGGCAGTAGAAAATAGAAAGCCGAAGCGCCTGGAAGTGATCGTTCTGGTCTGCGTCATCACCGGGGTTTTTCTGTTGGCGACTCACGGAGATCCCGGCAGTCTGGCCGTCACAGGCAGGGCTTTGTTCTGGGGACTTGCTGCCGCAGTTGCTCTGGCTGTCTATAATATTCAGCCGGAAAAACTACTGAATGAATTTGGCTCCCTGGAGACAGTGGGATGGGGAATGTTCATAGGGGGACTGCTTATGATACCTGTGACGGGCTTTTTTCATGTCCCCGGTATATGGGACATGAAAACGGTCCTCATGACACTGGCCGTTATCATCTTCGGAACGGTTATTCCGTTTGGATGTTATCTGGAAGGCGTTCGCATGCTGGGTCCCGTGAGAGCCAGCATGTTTGCGTGTGTGGAGCCGCTGGTGGCGGCAGTCATGTCCGCACTGCTGCTGGGAGAGATTTTTGTTGGCATGGATATCCTGGGATTCACTCTGATTATCGGAGGGGTCACATCCCTGGCAGTGTTTGACCGGGCATAAAATAAGGCGGGCCTGTCTGCTCCCTTCTGTGTGGCTGAAAAATTTATAAATAATCGCTGTTCTGTTGGATATATTTGTGCAATATGCTATAATAAATCTGACATAACGTGTGGGAGCACAGAGAACTAACGGAGATCTAGGAGGGCAATATGGAGAGATACATTATGGCACTGGATGCGGGCACAACGAGCAACCGATGTATCCTGTTCAACAGAGAAGGCAAGATCTGCAGTGTGGCTCAGAAGGAATTCACTCAGATATTTCCGAATCCGGGATGGGTGGAGCATGATGCGGGAGAGATCTGGTCTACGCAGCTCGGAGTGGCGGTGGAGGCCATGCAGAAGATCGGTGTCACGGCGGAACAGATCGCGGGCATCGGCATCACCAACCAGAGGGAGACTACGATCCTTTGGGACAAGGAGACGGGGGAGCCGATTTATAACGCCATTGTGTGGCAGTGCCGCAGGACCTCACAGCTCTGTGATTCCCTGAAAGAGCAGGGACTGGAAGAAAAGATACAGGATAAGACCGGTTTGATTATTGATGCCTATTTTTCCGGGACGAAGGTCAAGTGGATTCTGGACCATGTGGAAGGAGCCAGGGAGAGGGCCAAGAAGGGAGAGATTCTCTTTGGAACCGTGGAGACCTGGCTGATCTGGAAGCTCACAAAAGGAAAGGTCCATGTGACGGATTATTCCAATGCATCCAGAACCATGCTTTTTAATATCAAAGATCTCACATGGGATAAGGAGATACTTGAGATACTTGATATCCCGGAAGCGATGCTTCCAAAACCTGTCCAGTCAAGTGAGATATACGGTGAGGCAGACCCGTCTTATTTCGGCGGTGCGATTCCTATTGCGGGCGCGGCGGGAGACCAGCAGGCGGCTCTGTTCGGACAGACCTGTTTCAAGGCGGGCGAAGCCAAGAATACATACGGCACGGGAGGATTCCTTCTCATGAATACGGGCCGGATGCCGGTGAATTCCCAGCACGGGCTTTTGACAACCATCGCATGGGGCCTGGACGGCAAAGTGGACTATGCGCTGGAAGGATCTATTTTTGTGGCGGGAGCTGCCATCCAGTGGCTGAGGGATGAGTTAAAACTCATCGATTCTTCCCAGGATTCTGAGTATATGGCCCAAAAAGTGAAGGACAGCAACGGCTGTTATGTAGTGCCGGCGTTTACGGGACTGGGTGCTCCCCACTGGGACCAGTACGCCAGAGGAACGATCCTCGGCATCACCCGCGGAGTCAGCAAGTGCCACATTATACGGGCGACACTCGAGTCCATTGCATATCAGGTCAACGATGTGCTGAAGGCCATGGAGGCCGACGGAGGCATTCATTTAAGTTCTCTCAAGGTGGACGGAGGCGCCAGCCAGAACAATCTTTTAATGCAGATGCAGGCAGACATCAGCGGTGCTCCGGTACACCGTCCGGCCTGTGTGGAGACGACTGCCATGGGAGCGGCATACCTTGCAGGTCTTGCAGTTGGCTACTGGGACAGCAAAGAGGAGCTGTCCGAGAACATGGATATTGACTGTGTCTTTGAACCTCAGATCAGTGAGGAAGAAAGAGAGAAAAAGGTATCCGGATGGAAACGGGCGGTCCGTTATTCTTACGGATGGGCAAAAGAAGAATAGGAAAGTTGATTTTTTCACCAGTCTTCACACTGGTGAAAAAATATGACAAGATTGGTTGGACCAATTAAGTGGGATTGTAAAAAATATTGACTTAGAGTGAGCTCCAGGTGATATAGTAAGTCCGGGAGCACATAATGGCCGCCAGGAAGATGCAGCGGCCTTCAAATAAAAAAGTAAGGAGTGCACAGAGATGGAAGCACATGAAGTATTAGAAAAAGTCAGCCGGGGAGAAATGTCCGTAGGGGAGGCAGAAGCATTTTTCCGCCGGGAGCCCTTTGAGGATATGGGATATGCCAAATTGGATACCCACAGAAAATTGAGGAACGGCGCCGCCGAGGTGGTTTTCTGCAGCGGCAAGTCCGATGACCATCTGGCCGGCATTTTTCAAAGGCTTTGGGAACAGAATGGAGAAGTACTCGGCACGAGAGCCTCTGTAAGACAGTTTGAACTTGTCCGGAAAAAACTTCCGGAACTTACATATGATCCGATCTCCCGTATTATGAAAATTGAAAAGCCGGACAAAGAAAGGATTGGGAGGATCGCGGTCTGTACGGGAGGCACGGCGGATATTCCTGTGGCCGAGGAAGCGGCCCGGACAGCGGAATTTTTCGGCAATCACGTGGAGCGCATCTACGACGTGGGAGTCAGCGGACTCCACCGGCTTTTGTCCCGCCTGGATGTGATCCAGAGTGCCAACTGTGTGGTTGCAGCGGCGGGGATGGAGGGTGCTCTGGCAAGCGTCATCGGAGGACTTGTTGACAAGCCGGTGATCGCAGTGCCCACTTCTGTGGGCTACGGGGCCAATCTGCACGGCATTGCGGCTTTGCTCACGATGATTAACTCATGTGCCAACGGCATTGCGGTTGTAAATATTGACAATGGATACGGTGCCGGATACATGGCATCACAGATCAACAGACTGGGGGAATGATCATGAATCAGACACTTTATTTAGAATGTTATTCCGGGATCAGCGGCGACATGATGACAGCGGCCCTGCTGGATCTCGGGGCCGATGAGAAGGTCCTTTTGGAGGCTCTTGAAAGCCTTCCCGTAAAGGGATTTCAGACAGAGGTGAGAAGAGTATCAAAGGCAGGACTGGACGCATGTGACTTTCATGTGATTCTGGATCACAAACATGAGAACCATGACCATGATATGGAATATCTTCACGGACACATCCACGGTCATGACCATTTTCATGGAGATCACGGACATCATTCTCATGATCACGAACACAGGGGTCTTACAGAGATCCTTGAGATACTTTGCAGGGCAAAGATCACGGACGGCGCCAGAGAGAAGGCGGTGAGAATTTTTGAGATCCTCGCAGAGGCGGAGGCCAGGGCACACGGCACCAGTATAGAAAAGGTCCATTTCCATGAGGTGGGAGCCGTGGACTCTATTGTGGATATTACGGCAGCGGCTGTCTGCCTCGATAACCTGCAGATTGACAAGGTCATTATTCCGGTGCTTTATGAGGGGAGCGGATCTGTCCGGTGCCAGCACGGTGTGATCCCGATCCCGGTGCCGGCGGTCACTGCCATCACATCCAGATATTCACTTCCTGTACACATGACAGATGTGCAGGGAGAACTGGTCACTCCGACCGGCGCCGCCATCGCAGCTGCCATCCGGACTTCTTCCCGGCTGCCGGAACGGTTTGTGATTGAGAAAACCGGGATCGGGGCCGGAAAGAGAGAGTATGAACGGCCGAGTCTGCTGCGGGCCATGCTGATCCGGGAGACAGAAAACAGCAGCGCCGGCGACTTTATATACAAGCTGGAGAGCAATATTGACGACTGTACCGGGGAAGCTCTGGGATACGTGATGGAGCAGCTGATGAAGGCAGGGGCAAGAGACGTCCATTATACCCCTGTCTTTATGAAAAAGAACAGACCGGCCTATCAGCTCAATGTCATCTGCAAGGAGGAAGACATAGAGAAGCTTGAGGAGATCATTTTCCGGGAAACGACGACCATCGGTATCCGCAGACAGAAGATGGAGCGAAGTGTGCTGAAACGGCAGGTGAAAACAGTCAGGACTTCTCTGGGAGAAGCCCGGGTAAAGGTATGCTTTATGGAAAACGGCATGAGAGTCTATCCGGAGTATGAGAGTGTCAGGGAACTGTGCAGAAAGAATGGGCTGTCTTTCCAGGAAACTTACCAAAAGATCGCAGAGGAATGCCATGGACAGATATGAGGAACACTGTGCAAATTTAAAAGAAGCAGTCAGAGGTTTTGTAAAGGAAGATGTGGCGCTTGCTTTTTCCGGGGGAGTGGACAGCAGCCTGCTCTTAAAGCTTCTATGCCTGGCAGCGGAGAAAACCGGGAAAAAGGTGGCGGCATTTACGATGGTGACAAAACTTCACCCGTCCGGGGATATAAAAATTGCAGAGAGAGTTGCCAGGGAAGCGGGAGCCGTTCATCAGGTCGTTCATGTAGATGAACTTTCCCATGCGGGGATCATAGATAATCCGGAGAACAGATGCTATCTGTGCAAGAAATATCTGTATACAGAACTGCTTAAATCGGCGGAATCGTTAGGGATACAGACTGTACTGGAAGGAACTAATGCGGATGACCTGCACGCCTACCGTCCCGGAATCCGGGCAGTAAAAGAGCTTGCAATTCTGAGTCCTCTTGTGCAGGCCGGGATGACCAAGGATGATATCCGCAGGATGGCATCGGAATATGGGATCTCCGTGGCAGAGCGCCCGGCAAGTCCTTGTCTTGCCACGAGATTTCCATATGGGGCCAGACTGTCCGGGGAGAAAATGAAAATGGCGGAGGAAGGGGAGAAGTATCTGAGGGCAATGGGCTTTTATAACGTCCGTGTCCGTATATACGGAGACATGGCGAGAATCGAAGTAGATGAGAAGGAGCTTCCCCGGCTGATCAAAAACAGAGAAGCTGCGGTAAAGCGGCTCAAGGAAATAGGTTTTACATATGTTACAGCGGATCTGGAGGGATTCCGGTCCGGCAGCATGGACACTCATTTGAAACAGAGAAAGGAGAAATAAGATATGCATATGGCAGATGCGCTTGTGGCCCCTGCGGTGGCAGGCACCATGTATGCCTGTTCTGCGGCGGCAGCAGGATGGGCGGTAAAAAAAGTACAGGAGGAAGATGACCCGAAAAAAGTTCCGCTGATGGGGGTCATGGGAGCCTTTGTGTTCGCAGGGCAGATGATCAATTTTACGATCCCTGGCACCGGTTCTTCCGGGCACCTGTGCGGAGGCATGCTCGTGTCGGCAGTACTGGGACCATTTGCAGGTTTCCTGACCATGATCGGGGTACTGCTGATCCAGTGCCTTCTTTTTGCGGACGGGGGACTTCTCGCACTTGGATGCAACATTTGGAACATGGCGTTTTATGGCTGTTTTATAGGAGCCGGGCTTCTCTGGAGGCGGATCATGAAAAACGGACCGGATAAAAAGAAGATTACATATGCATCCGTCATCGGATGTATCCTTACCTTACAGCTGGGAGCACTTTCCGTGACAGCAGAGACTCTTGCTTCGGGCATTACCGAGCTGCCGTTTGCAGTATTTGCGGCTGCCATGCAGCCGATCCATCTGGTCATCGGACTGGTGGAAGGGCTTATCACCGCTGCAGTGCTCTGTTTCTTGTACGAGGCCAGGCCGGAGCTTATCTGGACCGGGGACTCCGGGAAATCTGCGGCAGGCGCAAAGAAGCCGAAGCTCTCTTTCCGAAAAGTGCTGCTTGCGCTCACAGGAGCATTTATACTGATCGGAGGAGCATTATCTCTGGCGGCATCTGCAAACCCGGACGGGCTGGAATGGTCCATACAAAAAATAACAGGGTCCGCGGAGCTTGCGGCGTCCGGTCCGGTTCACGCTGCGGCGGGGAGGATCCAGAGTCTGACCTCCCTTCTGCCGGATTATTCTATCCCGGACCGGGAGACGATGCTTGGAACTTCTCTGTCCGGCATCTTCGGCGGACTGGCAGTCATCGTATTATGTATAGCCGTTTGTTATCTGTTCGGCCTGTTTAGAAAGAAAGGACGTCATGAGCAGAATCAATGAGGCAATTCATGAAATACACCATCTGGATGCCATGGCTTCAAGAGAGGGGCGGATCAACAGGATTCATCCTCTGAGCAAGCTTCTCGTCACCGTCTGGTATATCACTTTTACCATGTCATTTCCTGTCTATGAACCGGGCGGAATCTTCGGCATGATCCTGTATCCCGCAGTAACTATGCGGGCAGGAGGCATCTCTGCGGTCAGAAGTATAAGAAAATTAAAGCCGGTTCTTCTGCTCGTCTGTGCAGTGGGGATTGCCAATCCGTTTTTTGACCGGGCCGTACTCTTCCGGGCCGGGCCTTTACCGGTAACCGGCGGCATGATCTCCATGGCCACACTGATGCTCAAAGGAGCATTTGCGGTGCTGGCATCTTACCTGCTGATCCTGACAACGTCTATGGAGAGCATTTGTTATGCTCTGCGTCTCCTGCATGTGCCGAAGATTATGGTGACCATGGTGCTTCTGATCTATCGGTATGTGATCGTGCTGCTGAAAGAAGCCGAACGGATCTCCCAGGCGTACTCCATGAGAGCGCCGGATCAGAAGGGAATCCATTACCGGGCATGGGGAACCTTACTGGGACAGCTGATGCTAAGAAGTATCGACCGGGCCCAGACGGTCTATGAGAGCATGCTGCTCCGGGGATTTGACGGAAGTTTCCGTCTGTCAAAGAAGCAGAAAATGGACAGAAGAAGTGCAGTGTACCTGGCAGGCTGGCTGGGTATCGTTGTTTTGCTGCGGTATGTTTCTGTTTTTAAACTTGCCGGAAGTCTGTTAGAATAGAATACGGAGGAAGTATGAACAAAATTGAAGTAAACGGCCTCACCTTTTCCTATGAAAAAAGAGCCTCATCAAGCAGAAAAAATGTGCTTTCCGGTTTAAATTTTACTGCTGAAGATGGAGAGAGCATCGGACTGATCGGGGCCAACGGAGCGGGGAAGTCTACACTGCTCAAACTCATGGTAGGGCTTCTGACAGACTATGAAGGAGAGCTAAGAATCGGAGGAATCCGGGCAGAGAAAGCGTCCCTGGCAGATATTCGGAAGAAGACGGGATATGTGTTTCAGGATTCAGACAGCCAGCTGTTTATGTCTACTGTGTATGAAGACGTGGCATTTGCTCCACGCAATTACGGACTCTCTGAGGAGGAAACAAGAGAGAGGACGCTGAGAGCACTGGAGAGTGTTCATATGGAGCAGATGAAAGACAGGCACATCTACCGGCTGTCCGGAGGAGAGAAAAAAAGGGCATCCATCGCATCGATCCTGTCCATGGAGCCGGAGGTGATCCTTATGGATGAGCCGTCGGCGGCTCTGGACCCCAAAAACAGGCGCAGCCTGATCCATGTCCTGAACGGACTTTCCGGGACTAAGATCATTGCGTCCCATGACCTGGATTTCATCTATGATACGTGTGAGAGGACAATCCTGATCGCAGACGGAAGACTTGCGGCAGACGGACCCACGGAGGAAATATTAAGGGATCAAACACTTCTGGAAGACAATGGGCTGGAGCTCCCGCTGTCATTTTCCAGGACTTTGGAATGAATGGAGGAAAGTATTTTGACCATCGCAGAAGTAAGTAAAAAGTATGACATAACTGCAGATACGCTGAGATATTATGAGAGGATCGGACTGATACCGGCTGTCCCGAGGAAGCCGAACGGCATTCGGGATTATGACCAGGCATCCTGCCAGTGGGTGGAATTGATGAAGTGCATGCGGAAAGCCGGGGTGCAGATCGAGGCACTGATTGAATATGTGGAGCTGTTTCGCCGGGGAGATGAGACCATTGACGCACGGAAAACAATTCTCATGGAACAGAGAAAACGTCTGGTCCGGAAAATGCAGGATATGCAGGAGACTCTGGAACGTCTGGATTATAAGATTGAGATGTATGAACGGGGAAAGATGTCAGCAGAATATCAGATGGACTGATATCCAGAGATATAGAGATTGTTTCTTCCTGAGGAAGACGTATTTTGACAGAAGCCTTAAATTCTGAATTCTATTCTCCCTTCTCTTGTCCGAAGCAGGAAAATGCTTTCCGGAACTGGCCTAAAAGAAATGGAGACGGAGAGGCATTGCTGGGTCGTTCCATAATCGTATCCAGATTCCAGAAGTCAGGATAATCCGCGGCATCATCGGGATGGACTAACTGACGGGCAACAACTTGGGTCATCAAAGTGGATAAAGATCCCTCTTCTGGGGGAATAATATATTTGTCAGAAAGATGGAATAAAACTTTGAAGGAATCTTTTGTGAGATTCAGTTCAAATAATTCATTATAGGCAGAGAGATTCGTGAGATTATAAAACAGGTTTTTATTGCCCTTTTGGAAAGACCTGCTGAAGCTCCCTGTTGAAATGCACGATCCTGTAATGATCATCTATGATATAAATGCTCGTTTCCGAAGTAAAATTATTAGTATTCATATGTATATTCCTGTCAGGCCAATTTACTATATAGTATTTTTTGTGTAAATCAGTCAATCTCAAGAGAGGAAATAAAGAAAAAGAGAAAAATAAATTGACAAGACAGACAAAACTGAACTATAATGATCCAAAAAGCGTAGATTGAGAAAAGTAGCATAGATTATCGCTTACAGTGAGCAGGAGACAGTGGGAACCCTGCAGAGTGAATCCATGTGAAGAACACTCAGGAGCTGCAATCTGAACGTCCATAGGATCAGTAGGTGCGTCGCAGGCTGTGCGTTATTCAGCATACCAGAGAGGCTGTAAAAGCAGCAAATCAGGTGGTACCGCGGAACTTGTACAGTTGTCCGTCCTGAATGATTTTTTAGGATAGACGACTTTTTTTATTACAAAAAAGTCTAACATGATGAAAGAAAAAGGAGAAAAAAATGTCAGATATGTACCGCAGCAAGACTATGGATAAGATTTCTGAGAGCGATATCGGGTCCCAGTTAAAGATCGCCGGGTGGGTGGAAAATATCCGTGACCACGGCGGAGTGTCATTTATTGATTTAAGAGATATGTATGGCGTTATGCAGGTCGTGTTAAGAGACGGAAGTCTTTTAAATGAAGTGAGAAAAGAAGAATGCCTTTCCATCGAAGGGATCATTGAGCACAGGGACGAGGAGACTTATAATCCGAAGATTCCCACGGGAACGATCGAACTGGAAGCCCATAAGATTACAGTGCTCGGAAAGGTATATACCGACCTTCCGTTTGAAGTTTCAGGGTCCAAAGAGATCCGAGAGGATGTCCGTTTAAAATACCGGTATTTAGATTTGAGAAACCGCAAAGTAAAGGACAATATCAAATTCCGCTCCGAAGTCATCAGTTTCCTGAGAAGAAAGATGAATGATCTTGGATTTATGGAGATCCAGACACCGATCCTCTGCGCATCTTCACCGGAAGGGGCAAGGGACTATATTGTTCCGTCCAGAAAATATAAAGGGAAGTTTTATGCACTCCCTCAGGCTCCGCAGCAGTACAAACAGCTGCTGATGGTATCCGGCATCGACAAATACTATCAGGTTGCGCCTTGTTTCAGAGATGAAGATGCCCGCGCCGACCGTTCTCCGGGAGAATTTTACCAGCTGGACTTTGAGATGAGTTTTGCCACACAGGAAGATGTCTTTAAAATCGGTGAGGAAGTGCTGGCAGAGACCTTTAAGAAATTTGCACCGGAAGGGTCCGTTGTGACAGACACGCCATTCCCGGTTATCAGTTATAAGCAGGCGATGCTGGAATTTGGAACGGACAAACCGGATTTAAGGAATCCTCTCAGGATCGTGGACGTGACAGACTTTTTCCAGAGATGTACTTTCAAGCCGTTCCACGACAAGACAGTGAGGGCCGTGAAAGTCCACGCAAATCTCTCAAAAGGATTCCATGAAAAGCTCCTTAAATTTGCACAGTCCATCGGCATGGCAGGACTCGGATACCTGGAAGTAAAAGAAGATATGTCCTACAAGGGACCGATCGACAAATTTATTCCGGAAGATATGAAGAGTGAGCTTGCAAAGAAGGCACATCTTGAGGCAGGGGACGTAATCTTCTTTATCGCAGCAAGTGAAAAACTTGCCTGTCAGTTTGCGGGACAGATCAGGGACGAACTTGCCGCCCGCCTGGATCTCTGTGAGAAAAATGCGTACCGTTTTTGTTACATCAACGATTTTCCGATGTATGAGACAGACGAGGAGACAGGGCAGGTGACCTTTACACATAATCCATTCTCTATGCCTCAGGGAGGACTTGAAGCGCTGAATGAAAAAGATCCTCTGGATATTCTCGCATACCAGTACGATATCGTCTGCAATGGAGTGGAACTTTCTTCCGGTGCGGTGAGAAACCATGATCTGGATGTCATGGTTAAGGCATTTGAGATCGCAGGATATGATGAAGAGGCATTAAAAGAAAAATTCGGAGCGTTATATAATGCATTCCAGTTCGGTGCGCCTCCTCATGCTGGAATGGCCCCGGGAGTCGACCGAATGATCATGCTCCTCAGAAATGAAGAAAACATCCGCGAAGTGATCGCCTTCCCTATGAGCGGAACTGCACAGGATTTGATGTGCGGTGCGCCGGGAGAAGTATCGGAGCTTCAGCTCAGGGAAACACACATCAAGGTAAGGGATTAACTGTTAAAAAAGCCGTACATTCAGAAATGAATGTGCGGCTTTCTGCATATATATGGTAAATAATAAAGTTTGTACAGGGGGAAGGCCTTTTGGGTACGCTTCTTCAGATTATTTTTATCAACCTTGTCGTGTCTCTGGACAATATTGGCGTCATCGCCATGGCAACCAGGGGGCTTTCAAAGCGCCGTGCCAAAGCGGCCAGAGATCTGGGCGTCTGGCTGTCTATCCTTCTTAAGATGATCTTTGTGGGGATCATCGGATTTTTGTTCAGGATTCCATGGCTTCACATCAGGATACTGGGAGGTGTGATGCTTTTGTATGTCACTTTCACGATGATGAAGGAAAGCGGAACGGGAAGTGAAAAGCGTGAACAGACAGAACAGAAGGATAACTTTTGGTTTGCCATCATTTCCATTGTGGCAGTAGATGTGAGCATGAGTTTTGACAACGTACTGGCTATACTCGGGGTCGTGTCTGCGGACGGCGGCGGTCTGCATATGAGAGAATTTCTGCTGATCTTCGGCGGTCTGGCATTTTGTGTGCCGCTGCTTTTGTGGTTCAGCGGAACCATCGCAGAGTGGATGGAAGAGTTTCCAGTCTTAAATGATATCTGCTCCGGATACCTTGTCTACACTGCAGTCAAAATGATGATGGAAGATGAGTTCGTATCTCTTTTCCTTCAGGAGATTAATTTTTCCATCGCAGCTCCGTGTGCGGCATTGGCCGGTATTCTTGTGGCCTGTTTTAAAGTCTATTCAGAGGGGAGGGATTTTAAATATCACAGCGGAAAGATCATCGTGGCCTGTGTCACGGCTCTTTCCTGCTATGCAGTCATGGACATGGCAGTGCTCTCTTACCTGAGCACCGGGCCGTCTCCGAAGGGATACCAGCTGAGTCTGGAAGCCCTCTACGGTTTTCTGCCAAAAGGGATCAACGCGGTCCATCTCACCTCCATGTCCTCGGGTGTACTGGAACTGTGCGTGGCCGTCTATACGGCAGATGTGATGAGGCGGAGGGAGCTGTCCTCATTCTTCTGGAGATACATAAAAGTAGAAAATACGATGGCAAGACTTCTGCTGTTTCAGACGGCCCTCTATGTCATAGGGCTGACGCTTAACTTTGGGCTGGGAAAACCGGATGTGTGGATGTTCATCTCCGAACTGCTCTTTGAATTCCTGTTGATGAGTGTCTATGCAGCGGTCTTTGGGCTCCTGTGTTTTTCCTTTAAAAGCGGGGGATTGGGACTGGGGATGAGCCTTTTGTTCCTCCTGCTGGAAGCGGTCATATCCTCTGTGCTGATGCTCGACGAGACCAGCGTGCTGGCGGGAATGTTCCCGAATTATTATCTGGAAAACATGGAAAGCCATATGCACGATATGATCTTTATCATGCGAGGGATCTTTATGTCGGCGATCTATATATTGCCTGTGCTGATGATTGGGGAGAGAAAAAATAACAGACATTTCAGGTGTTTTTAAAAGAGTGAGGAATTGCAGTAATAAAGTTGTTATCACGGTTTTGACTTGCGGAAGGTATTGCAGATTATATCTCGTATTAGTCATTGATTCTCCTTTTCAATCCATAAACGCAGATTTCCAAATGACTATGCCGCCTTTTCAGAGGCAGAAAGGTGTGCTGCCGTGTAGCGTTCACAATGCTCTTGAAAGGTTTCCCGATAAAAGCTACGTTCAAAAGAGCGATCGACATCCAGGTAAAGTCAGAACCGACATCAGGACCGACAGAAAGGTAAGGGATGCTGTCAAGCATCTGAAAAACTTGTTTGTATTTCATAAGTTTATCCTTTCTGGCAGGCATCCATTTCCAAAAGGTGGATACACAACCTGGCGGCTTAATCCCCCTCTATTATAAATATAAAAAATGCCTACCCTGTCGACCAAACGGGGTAAGCGTATCTAGCTGCGGGGGTTATCCCGCCGTAATCTCCCCGCAGATAAGCTGGAAGCTTTCAGTTACCATTCCCAGGTAGTCTTCATCAACCAGGACAACTAACGTATCGCCGGAGTGTACCACAGTGCTTCCTTTGGCGATAATCTCTTCTTTGCCCCGGCTGATGGTGACGATCAGGCAGTGTTCCGGCCAGGCCACATCTTTGATTTTTTTTCCCACAGCAAGACAGGTTGTTCCGGCAACAAAGCTTGAGAGCACTTTTCCCTCTGCGGCATCCGTTGTTTTTAATCCCTTCTTTGCAAGGATGCGGCCCAGAAGACTTTCGTAGATTGGCTCACTTTTCAGAAGATGGGCAATCACATAGGCAGTCAGTGATACAACGGCCAGGGAAAGAAAATGTTCAAAAGTACCTGTCATTTCCGCAATCAGAATGACGCCGGTGATCGGGGCTCTGACGATGGCAGTGAAAAATCCGGCCATAGCAAGGATAATAAAGTTAATGATGTAATCCTGACTGATGCCTGTAAGTCCTGTGACAGAGGTTCCATAAATAGAACCGATGTATGCGCCAAGTATCAGGAGAGGGAAGAAGATGCCTCCCGGTGCTCCGGAGCCAAAGCTGACAGCCGAAAACAGAAACTTGACAAGGAGCAGAAGCACCATAGTTCCGATCAAAAGATGTCCGGTCTCCAGGCGTTCGATCATGGCATGGCCTCCTGCGAGTACAGAAGGAAGGCAGTAGCACAGCACACCCGATACGAGGAACGGGATTACGGTCCTGTACTCCGGTTTCAGGAAGGAGAGTTTTTTGTAAACATCCTGTCCTTTCAGCATGACACGGTTATATATGGCCCCGGCAGCACCAAGGATGATCCCCAGCAGGATCAGCAGGCCGTAATATTTAAGCGGAAGGGCCGACTTCAGCCTGAATTCAAACACCGGAGATAATCCGAATACATTTTTAGAAATAAAATCCGAGGTCAGGGCACCGGCAGTGACACAGACCAGCATGGAACTGTTAAAGTTCTTCTGAATTTCTTCCAGAGCAAACATAATGCCTGCCAGAGGTGCGTTAAAAGCAGCGGCCAGACCCGCGCCGGAACCGCACACTTCCATGATCCTTTCCTTTGTCTTGCTCTTTCGTGTGATCTTTGCAAGCCCTTTGGCGGCCATGGCGCCCAGTTGGACAGAGGGGCCTTCACGTCCAAGAGACAGACCGCCAAGGATCGAGAGTGTGCCGCCTGTGATCTTTGTGATCAGTACGCTGATCCAGTTCTGGCTTATGTATCCTTTCATCTCCCCCTGTACCTGGGGGATACCGCTTCCGGAGCACATTTCATCCCAGCTGACCAGTCTGCCTACGATCAGGCCGAGGACTACCAGGACGGCAAACCAGCCTGCGATATAGAAGGCATTTCCTTTTGTAAAGTCTATAATGCGGAACAACAGAGATTCCGCGTGATTTAATAAAATACGGTAGATGACGGCAATACAGCCGGCAACTATCCCCACCATGAGTCCGTCGAATACGATAGAGACGGACAGAGAGTGGGGATTTTCAATTTTTGAAGTTTTCATATGCGACAATCCTCCTTTGTCAAGATTATTTTATCACAAGATGTGCCAAAGAAAAAGGAATCTGCGCATTTCTCAAGTTTGCAAAACAGGGCCTGATAGTTTATAATACACACGTATATTATATAGAAATTTAAGCAACAGATTGGAGAACAGAGTATGCCACCGATTACAAATGACTGGGCTGAGCATCTGAAAGAAGAATACAAAAAGCCGTATTATAAAAAGCTGTATCAGACAGTGACGGCTGAGTACGCACAAAAGAACATCTTTCCGCCGGCGGATGATATTTTTAACGCGTTCCACCTGACGCCTTTGAGCAAGGTAAAGGTGGTGATCTTAGGCCAGGACCCATACCACAATGTAGGACAGGCCCACGGGCTGTCTTTTTCTGTGAAGCCGGGAGTACAGACGCCGCCGTCCCTGGTCAACATTTACCAGGAACTGCACGAGGATCTGGGCTGCTACATACCAAACAACGGATATCTGACCAAATGGGCCGAACAGGGAGTTCTGCTGTTAAATACGGTACTGACCGTCCAGGCGCACAAGGCCAATTCCCACAAGGATATCGGATGGGAAGAGTTTACGGACGCCGCGATCCGCATATTAAATGAGCAGGACCGTCCGATCGTCTATCTTCTGTGGGGACGGAATGCCCAGAATAAAAAATGGATGCTTACCAATCCGAAGCATCTGGTACTTGAAGCCCCTCACCCGAGTCCTTTTTCTGCGTCCAGAGGGTTTTTCGGATGCCGTCATTTCAGCAGGACCAACGAGTTTCTGAAAGAACACGGCATTGAGCCGGTGGACTGGCAGATTGAGAATATATAGGAGCGAAGCATGAATAAAATTGTATTTTTAGACATTGACGGCACTTTGTACTGTGACGGGATCGGTATTCCGGAGTCTGCTCAGAGGGCCGTGGCTGAGCTGATAGACAAAGGGTGTAAAGTGATGCTCTGTACCGGAAGAGCTTACGGCATGGTACCGGAATCCTATATGGAACTGGGTTTTCACGGCATGATCGCGGCGGCAGGAGCCCATGTGATCTGTGAAGGCAGAGAGCTGTGCAATGATCAGGTTTCCGGTGAGAACCTGCGAAAGGTCATTGATTACGGACAAAAACATGGGATCGGGATCGTTTTAGAAGGCGTGAAAGGGAGCTATTATGACCCGGAAAATCAGGACGGTTTTTATCTGAAAGTGGTGGAAAGGCTGAGAGAGACCACGACCCCTTATATATATCCGCTGTCCCAGGCAGAGGCAGTGAACAAATGGACATACCATCACATGGACTTTGCGCAGAAGGAATATGTGGAGGAGATGACCGGGGGAACTATGAGCGGTATCATACATAAAGAAGTGAATTCCGTAGAGTTTATCCCTTCAGGGGTCAATAAAGCCACCGGCATCAGGATGGTGCTGGATCATTTTGGGATCGGCCGGAAAGACAGCTATGCATTTGGAGACAGCGCCAATGACATTGAGATGTTAAATTATGTACAATACGGGGTTGCCATGGGAAATGCAGTCCCTGAACTGCTGGAACAGGCCGAATACAAAACGGAGCCTGCAGACCGGGACGGCCTGGCACTGGGACTGAAACGCCTGGGGCTGATCGGGTAGGAGCTGCCTATGAAAAAAGTTCTGAAAGCATTTGCATCAATCCTTCTGCTGGTACTGGTCTTTATGCTGCCGAATATGGTGTCATCGATCCAGAGCCGCATCCACCAGAAGGAACAAAAGAAGATTGTCACAGAGGTAAAAAAGACCCACAAAGACCTGTTTGAGACCAAGTACGGTTACCAGAGCCTTTCAAAAGAGGGCAAAAGGGTTTACAGCCTCATGTACTATGGGATTTTCAACAGAAAAAAGGAGATCGAGATTGAGCAGGTTACTACAAAGCGGATGGAGGATATTTTAAAGCAGATGGAATCCGACTGCCCTGAACTGTTCTGGTTCGATTTTACCGGAAATATCAAATGGAAGACATCGGGAACGAAGAAAAACGTCGTGTTCCTGCCCCATTATATTTTTACGGAAAAGCAGACCAGACAGTACGATAAGAAATTGAAGAAAAATCTTGCCGTGTATCTTTCCTATGCAGACAAAAAAGAGACGGAATATGAGAAGGTCTATACTGTTTATGAGCATCTGACCAGGAGGATCTCCTACCGGGAGGGCAGCAGATATAATCAAAACCTGATCAGCGGCATGGTCAATGAAGAGACTGTCTGTACAGGATATGCCAAGAGTCTTCAGTATATTTACCAGAAGATGGGCATCCCGTGCCGGATGGTGTACGGAAGGGCCAACGGACAGAATCATGCGTGGAATCTGGTACAGATCGAAGGAACCGACTGTTATGTGGACCCCACCTGGGGAAGCAATAATCAGAAGATGTCCAAGGGGTTTTTCGGGATGACTGAGGAGGAACTTCTGAGGGGACACACTCTGGATCAGGGACTCAAGGTGCCCAAATGCAGTTCAAAGAAGAACAATTATTATGTGAGGCAGAATCATTACTACAGGCAGTTTGAATTGGGGAAGATCTATAACCAGCTCTGTGAACAGAAAAATCAGGGGCAGATCAGTTTTCAGATGGGCAGCCGGAAAGAATATGAGAAGGCCTGCCGGCAACTGATCACCGACAGAAAGATTTTTGATCTGCTGAAAAGAGTGCCCGGATTCGGGGCAAAAAAGATGGAAGTGACTTATTATACAGACCGCCAGCTATACATTATGACAATTAATTTCAAATAAGAATTATGAGGAAAAACATATGAAGAAATATGTAAAACGATTACTGGTAATGCTTACAGCAACTGTACTGGTGACAGCAGGGACCGTGCCGGCAAAGGCGGCAGAGAGAGGACTTGCCACAAAGGAAGACACAAATGCAGAGAAGCCGTCGATCAACGGAGTCTGCGGAATATTGATGGATGCCAAGACCGGGAAGATCCTCTATGCAAAAAACATTGACAAGAAAAGCTATCCGGCCAGCATCACCAAGATCCTGACGACTTTGGTGGCGATAGAGAACAATGATGATCTGTACTCCACAGTCAAATTCTCCAGACATGCTGTAAACAGCATTGAGCCTGGAAGCACTCACATCGGCATTAAGACCGGCGAGGAGATTCCGCTCATCGACGTCCTGTACGGGATCATGCTGGAATCCGCAAATGAAGCCTGCAATGGTGTCGCGGAGCATACAAGCGGAAGCATCGAAAAATTTGCGGGCCTGATGAATAAAAAAGCGAAAGAAATCGGCTGCAAAGGGTCTCATTTTATGAATCCCAACGGCCTTCACAATGATAAGCATTATGTGACGGCGAGGGATATGGCGTTGATCACGAAAGCGGCTCTTCAAAATCCGATGTTCCGCAAGATCGCATGTTCTTCTCATTATTTTATGTCCGGAACCAACAAGGAGAAAAAGGGCAGAGAGTTATGGAATCACCACAAGATGGTAAAACAGACGATGTTCTTATACAAAGGCGTGGAGGGCGGAAAGACCGGTTATACGACAAGAGCCGGCGGTACTCTCGTAACTTTTGCAAAGCGCGGGGATACGGAACTGATCTCCGTGATCCTGCGGGGAAACGGATATGAATTGTACAGGGATACGATCAAACTGTTTGATTATGGTTTTAAGAATTATAAATCCGTGGCACCTTTTGCGGGATTAAACTGCGACCTTTCAGAGAGCCGGGAAAATCCGGTCACTCAGATGGCATGTAAACTTTCTCCGTACCAGCTTCCGCTGGGCGGCAGCTTAAGTGACTTTTCTGTGCTGCTGACCAAGGACCAGGATTCTGCTGAGCTGAAAGTATATACCGAGAACAATAAAATTTATGCCTCTTATGGAGATGAAGATCTGGGATCAACCAAGATCAGTTATTAAAAAATTTTCAATGCCGGAAAAGCCTTTTATAAAGATTTTTCCGGCATTATTTTAAATCCGTTCAACACTTTTGTAAACGATAGGGCTGTCATATCGAAAAGTTCTCTTTCCGTTTACTTTCATAATTTCAGAAACTTCTAAATATTCTTCTGAAAAGCGTTCAAATAAAGTGAATTTCAGCACAGGGGAAAACATGCTTTCTGAGGGTTTCAGATCCCTGATTTTATCATTGCAGACCGTATTTTCGTGTTCAGCAAAAGGGAATTCAATTCCGTTCTTTTTCATCTTTTCATATTGTTCAGAGTTTTGAAAGTGTTCTGGTCAGATGGCCCGCATCCAGCTTCAAGGCAAGGGATATTTCTTTGGGCGAACATGTTTCTTTCTTGCCGACAAAAATAAGAATGAACAGCTGTCCGTAAGTTACATTGATCTCTGCAAGTTTTTCCGTACAATACTGCGTAAATTGTTTACGGAGAACTGACACATAAAAGGCAAAAGATTCGGTCATTAATGATTACCTCCATATATTTGACTAAGTCAAATAATATATAATAAAAAAACTGCCCCCAACCGTTAGATTTTTGATCTGACTTTTGGGGGCCGGCTCATCAAGCAATATGTTTTTATATATGGGATTACTGGGGATCTTGTCTCTGCACAAGAATATTTAATGCCTCCGGAACGATAGAAATCTTTACCGGGAGTCCCTCGCTCAGGATCTCACCGTCATAGTCAATGGCGATCTCACTGTCTGTGGATGCCTGTTCGATAAAGATCTCTTTCGTCTGAAAATACTCGATGGACGGGTGATTTTGGTGGCTGCCCTGGAGCCATTTTACTATCAGATCAGGAGTCGTTAAAAATTCGATCTTTTTGAGGATCAAGACGTCCAGATAGCCGTCTGATACAGAAGCCAGCGGTGCGGCGGTCGGGAAACCTCCCACACTTTTTGAGTTGGCTACTAAAAAGACCATGGTCTCCGTGGTTTCTGAAAATTCGCTGCTGGTGTACTTTAATACCATATTTTTGGAAAACTGCTTCGGCAGTTCTTTGATGCCTTCCAGGTAATATGCCATCTTCCCGAGGACTGCTTTTTTGTCTTTCGGAACTTTATAAGCAATATCGGTGAGCAGGCCGCCGGCCAGGACATTGATAAAATATTCATCGTTGACCTTACCGATATCCACTTTTTTTGTCTGGAAATTCTTTATCATACCACAGAACTCTTTGGCTGTCTGAGGCAGGTTCATATAAGTGGCAAAGTCATTGACAGTTCCTGCGGAGATGATAGCCAGGGGGATATTACTCTGGCTGACCACTAGTCCGTTGGACACTTCGTTTAAGGTACCGTCACCACCCACAGAGACAACATAGTCGTATTCTCCGGGCTTTAAGGCTGCCGCCCGGTGCTTTGCATCATCTTTTTTCTTTGTATAAAAAACATCAATGTGTGGAGTGATTTGTTTTAAGATCAAAGTCGACATGATTTCCTGCAGTGTAGCTTCAACATTTTGTTTCCCCGAAGAGGGATTGATGATAAATAAGGCTTTCATGAGATCCTCCTTGTTGTATTCCATTCCCCGCAATTATGTACGGAAGATTATTTTACTTAGAGTTTACCATAGAAAGGCCGGGGTCGCAATGTTCAAAAAAGTTGACATTACAATGAGTACCTCTTGTATTTCTAAATAAACTATTTATTGTGAGAATGAACCAAGGCGAAAGGATAAGGAGGGATGAGGGACGAAAACTTCTGTAAAAATCTTTGTTCATATGTGGAGAAGGCAAAGCAGGGAGATGAGACAGCGTATGAACATCTGAACCGGCAGCCCGGGCATCGGTTCTTCCTGCCTGAAAGTGATCCTGACCTGAAATCATAAGGTGACATTTGATACTGACGGAGGGAAAGAGATTCCTGAGGAACAGACGGTGAAAGACTTCATCCGTGACTTTGAGAGATGCTGCGGTGAGAGGAAGACCGTGTTGGATTTTTAGAAAAAAAGAGATGTCAGCCGTTAGCATGAAGGGCTCTGGAATTGTACCAGAGTCCTTTTTGTGATTTTAACCACTTTAATAAAAATATGTGCATTTTGTCTTGACAAAGAGGGTTTAGGTGGATATAATAAACCTACAGAGAACATAATCACACTTATATGAAAGTATGAACACAAAGGTGTATAAAACAAAAACAGGAGGATATTATTTTGAAGGTTTACAGACAGGAAAAGCTCAACAAAGATCTGCCGGGGATCATTTTGCTGAGCCACGGACCGTTTGCAGTCTCACTGGTAGAAACTGCACAGATGATTTTCGGAGACAGTGAAAACATCGCAGCCTTTTCTCTGGAAGCGGGAGATGATATTGACAAGTACAGAGAAGATTTTGCGGAAATGATTGAAGCATTTCCGGAGGGAAGCCTGATTATGGTTGACTTGTTCGGCGGAACACCGTGCAACCAGGTCATGAGATACATTCAGGAGACAGGAAAGGCACTGGAAGTTGCGGCAGGGATGAATTTACCTATGCTGATCAATGCAGTAATGTCCAGGGAAGAACTCAAAGGAAAAGAATTCAGCATGGACACTGTGGAAAATGGAAAAAAAGGAATCTTCAGAATCGATGTGGAAGGATTTCTTAATGATGACGATGATGAGTAAACAACCATAAATATAAAAAAGGAGAGAGCGTATGGCAAAGAAATTAGCAGTAAGAGTGGACGATCGGTTAATTCACGGGCAGGTGGTAACGCAGTGGGTCAATGTCTTTAAAGCGCAGCACATCGTGGTCATAGACAACAATGTGGCGAAAGATAAGATGCAGAAAAGCGTGTTAAAGTTTGCAGCGCCGCCGGATATCAAAGTAAGTATTTTCTCTGTGGACAAAGCAGTGGAAGAATGGGAGAAAAATCAGTTCGGGACGAAAAATGTGTTCGTACTTTTCAGGGATGTAAATCAGATCGCCGAACTCCAGGAAAAAGGGGTGTCCTTTGAAGAGATAACCATCGGACAGATGGCGATCATCAATGACAGAAAGCAGATTTATAAACAGGTAGGTTTGTCAGAGAGTGAGGCACAGACTTTAATGGATATTGAAAAGACCGGAGTGAAGTTATATTTCCAGATGCAGCCTACAGACAAAAAAGAGTCGTTGGAGATCATGAAGAAAACATTTCCTGATCTGCACTAATTTATTTACATAGGAGGAGAGAAACTATGACGATTACAATTTTACAGGCTGTTCTGCTTGGTTTATTCTGCGGGATAGCAAAATGCTGTGTTCCTTATACAGCCGGCGCTTTCATGTTCAATACCGTCATTTTTAACGCGGTGGTTGTCGGAGCCGTGCTCGGAGACATGCCGCAGGCGATGATTATAGGAGCATCACTGCAGCTGATTTACCTGGGAGTCATCTCAGCGGGCGGAAATCAGCCGTCAGATCCTTGTCTGGCCGCTTATATAGCAATTCCGGTTGCTATGGCTTCCGGGCTGAACACTACAGCAGCAGTTGCCTTGGCAGTGCCGGTTGGACTTCTGGGAGCACAGATTACAAATCTGATCTATTTAATGGCCGGATTTTTTGCCCAGAAAGGCGATACATTCGTAGAAAAGGGCAATGCGGCAGGGATGACCAGATGGTCGGTTATATACTGTGCCATCGCAAGAATTATCTGCTTTGGTGTCCCGGTTGCTATCGCGTTATATTTCGGAAGCGGTGCTCTTCAGGGTGTGCTGGATAACATACCTGCAGCAGTGACAAATGGCTTATCTGCAATGGGAGCCTGTCTTCCGGCCGTTGGTTTTGCCATCATTGCGAACCTGATTTCAAAACCAAAATATATTCCGTTTTTCTTTGCAGGCTTTTTCCTGATCCAGTATACGAAGATCGGAACCATTCCCCTGCTGATGGTGGGAGGATTCCTGACATTCCTTTACATCACATTTAAATCCAACGAGTTCCAGGGGGAGACAGACGAGGATGATGACGAAGAAGATGAGGAAGAAGAACCGGCAGAGAAGCTGCTGAGCAAAAAAGATATTCTGAAATCCTGGGTGATCTGGTGGTTCAGCGCAGAGACCTGCCACAGCTTCGAGAGAATGCAGGCACCAAGCTTTTGTACCTCTTTAGTGCCGGCACTGAAAAAGTTCTATCCCGGAGAGGAAAACAAACCGCGCTATATTGAGGCATTAAAAAGAAATATGACATTCTTTAACACAGAAGCACACTGGGGTGGAGGACCGATCCTCGGACTTACCTTAGCGCTGGAAGAAAAGAAGTCACGCAATTACGAAGCGATTCCGGGAGAAGTTATTATGAATCTGAAAACCGGTTTAATGGGACCGCTGGCAGGTATCGGTGATACGATTTCATGGTCAACCCTGATGTACCTTCTGATCGGTTTATTCCTTCCGCTTGCCAAGAAAGGAAATCCATTGGGCGGCATCGGGCCAATTGTACTGCTGACCGTGATCTGCTTTGGAATCGGATATTTTTTGACACAGAAATGCTATACTTTCGGATACTCTTTTGCAGAAAATATGCTGAAGTCAGGCTTAGTCAACAAGATCATTGCAGGAGCAAGTATTTTAGGACTGTTTATGATGGGAGGGCTTGCCTCTACCTATGTGACAGTATCCACACCGATTAAATTTGCCACAAGCGCATACACTACGACACTCCAGTCCATTTTTGACTCTATCGTACCGGGACTGCTTCCGCTGATCGTTGTGCTCTGTGTATGGGGATATCTTTCAAAAGTAAAAAGAAATTATTTTGCGGCCACTTTGGGAGTTACAATAGTCTCTTTAGTATTGGGATGCTTGGGAGTTATTATTTAATTGAGCTGATTCTTTCGATTGACGTGTCCTCCCGGAGTTATGTATACTAGAAATATAGATTGAAAACAGAAAGGCGTGGGCAAATTGAGAGAAGAAAGATTCATCATCAAAGTAGTAGAAATGCACTATAAACAGGGAATGTCACAGCTGGAGATAGGGAAAAAGCTGAATGTCTCGAGGACGACCATCTCGAGGACCCTGGCTCAGGCCAGAAAAGAAGGATACGTGCAGATTAAAATCAATTATCCGGACGGGGCCATGACAAGTACAGAGACAATCCTGGAAGAAAAGTTTCATTTAAAAGAGGCAGTGATCGCCTGTGTAAAAGATGGTGAAGAACTCAGCGAAGAAATTGCCTTTTATGCGTCAGACTATATACTGAGAACGCTGAAGAACCATATGACTCTGGCCCTCACAAGAGGGGTGACCCTGCAGAAGACGGTGGAGTGTCTGGCCAAGGACGTGAGACTGAGGTTCCTCAAAGTGGATGACGTCAACGTAGTGCCGCTGATGGCGACGACCAATATTCCGCCCACGGCAGAAAAAGCATACCGCCTGGCCTATTCTAATTACCTGATCGATGAAGTGGCAAGGATCATCAACGGCAACGGTTATCAGCTGCTGGCGCCGCAGTATGTGACCTCCTCGGAAGTAAAAGAACATTTTCTGAATGAAGACAGTGTAAAAGAAGTCATGGATCTGGCCAGATCCGCAGATGTGGCAGTGATGGGAATTGGAACCATCAGCCAGAATTCGGCTATCATCAATGCAGAGATCATTCCGGTGGAAGAGTTCGATCGAATGCAGGAAAAGGGCGGAACAGGAGAGATTCTCTCACATGTTGTCAATGAGAACGGAGAACTCATCGAAGATGATTTTGAAGGAAGGCTGATCAGTTTAAGCCTGGATGACCTGAAGAAAATACCGATCCGTGTCGGCGTCGCTTACGGCATGGAGAAAAAGGATGCGATCTTAAGCGTCCTGAAAGGCCGGCTGATCAATGTGCTCATCACAGATGACGAAGTGGCAGAGTATCTGGCAAAAGTAGAATTATAATCATAAAATCCCAAAGAAGCATCTTCTTTGGGATTTTTTCTTTTGATATAGAAAGGCAGAAAAATGGAGATTTGTATTAAAGAAAAGTTAGAAGAGAAAACACCTCATGCATTTGAGAAGAAAGTCCTGGACAGGGAGATGGCAAAAGGGGAGCCCAGGGTCGGCATGTTCTATCAGAAAAACCAGGTTCCGTCGGAGGATCTGGATCTGGCCCTTCTGCGGACAGAGATGAAACGGGAAGGAGAGGATATTACCACAAGTGAAATCCAGGAGCTCTCTAAGATTATTAAAATAAAAGATCATATGATCAATATCCATATATACAGGGGAAAGGACACCGGAAAGAAAAAGAATGCGGTGCTGTTTATCCATGGGGGCGCATTTTTTGGCGGGGATGTAAAGACAAAAGGCAACCAGTGCCGGTATCTGGCAGAACAGGCAGACGCAGTGGTGATCTCACCGGAATACCGTCTGGCCCCGGAGACTCCATTTCCGGGAGCGGTAGATGATGTGATGGGGACTTTAGACTGGATTACAGAACATGCGGAGAAACTGAAGATCGATGAGGATAAGATTGCAGTCATGGGAGAGAGTGCAGGCGGCACCCTGGCTGCCAACTGCTGTCTTATGGATCAAAAAGAGAGAATCAAGCTGGCGGTTTATATTTATGGAGCCCTTGATCTGACTCCGGCAGAGAGGACACCGTATCACTGGGACTATTCTTTATATGACATGTATGAGGGGCAGAAGGATTATATTATGAACCGTCTGTTCCGTTTTAAAGAATTGACAGATTACATGGAAGATCTGTATGTGCAGAATGGATACTCCACAATGGACGGGGAGGTGTCTCCGCTCTACGCAGAAGATTTATCGAAAATGCCTAAGACTCTGATGGTTGAGGCAGAATTTGACTATTTTAAAATATGCAATGACGAATTTGTAAAGCGGCTCACTGAGGCGGGGATAAATACGGAGGTGATCCTGTATGAGGGCCTGGATCACGGATTTTTTGACCGGATCGGTTCACTTTTCCAGGCGGAAGACTGTATCCGGGAGATCGCCGAAAGAGTAAAAAGATTGTAGAAAAAGGAAATCTCCAATCCGTATCCGGGCACTGTGAATCTGGGATGATTGCAGTTTTAAAATAATTGTGGTAGGATTTGAAGAGAGAAATAAAATAAACTGGTGTGCCCGGATGAAATCCTGTTTGCAGGAGAAAACAGAACGGAAGACTGCCGGAAGCGGACATATGCCTGAGGGCTGTGTCTGCTTTTGGCAGTCGTTTTTTATTTAAGGAGGTTTTAAAATGTATGTAATGGTTGATCATTATGATTCCTATGTATATAATCTGGTGAGGGAATTTCAGATTCTGGGAGCAGAAATAAAACCGGTAAGGAGTGACTGCGCAGATTTTGAATCTCTGGAGCGGCTGCACGGGCAGAAGAAACTTCAGGGGCTGATCCTTTCTCCCGGTCCCGGAAGTCCCGGGGACTGTGTAAAATCCGTGGAGCTGGTGAGGAGGTTTACAGGCAGGGTTCCGATCCTCGGAGTATGTTTAGGGCATCAGATCATCTGTCATGCTTTCGGCTGCTGCATCATCAAAGGGTCAAGACCTATGCATGGGAAACTGACGCCTGTAAGGCACAGACAGGAGGAACTGTTCACAGGGCTTCCTCAGGATTTTCTTGTGACCAGATATCACTCTCTGACCGCGGACAAAGCAAGCCTTCCAGAGGCACTCAGGATAGACGCTGTCTCCCCGGACCGGGAGGTGATGGCGGTCAGCCACAGGTCAGAGCCGGTCTGGGGTGTTCAGTTTCACCCGGAAGCGGTACTTACGGAATATGGACTGGAACTGCTTGCAAATTATATGAGGCTGTGTGAGAGGTGGAAAGCATGAAGACAAAAGTAAAAAAGCTTAATTTTTATAAAGAGCCGGAAGAGGCTTTTTATCCGTACAGGAACGAAAAGTATGCCGTGTTTCTTGACTCTTCCATGAAGAATGAACAGGGCAGATATTCTGTCATCGCCCTGGAACCTTATCTTATTCTGGAGGAGGAAAATGGAGTGTGCAAAATAAACGAAGACATTTCCGGCGATCCTGTCGAGAAAGTTCTGGATCATTATCTGAAATTATATAAAGAAGAAAATATCACAGGACTGCCTGTGGTTTCCGGGGCATTTGGGTATTTGTCTTACGACTTCGGAAGGAAATTTGAGAAGATCCCGTCCAGACATGCAAAGACTTTAAAAATTCCGGATGCTGTGTTCGCTTTTTATGACCGTCTCATCATAGCGGACCAGAAAGAGAGAAGGCTTTATCTGGCCTCAAGAGAGGAACTCACCGGCGCCGCTGAAGCTTTTCAGGAGATGGAAGAGACACTGCTGAAAAATGCGGCCCCGGAGGTTTTGCAAAAACAGGAGGGGAGAACGCAGTTTTTTCCGGATTTCAGGAAGGAAGAGTATGAGAGAGCCGTGGAACAGATGATTACCTATATTGAAGAAGGGGATATTTATATTGCCAACATGACACAGCAGCTTTCAATCCCGGGAAAAGGAAGGTGTTATGATGTATTCCGATACCTGCGCACCTGCAATCCGTCTCCGTTTGGCGCCTATATGAATTATGGGGAATTCCAGGTGATCTGTGCATCGCCGGAGCGTTTTCTGAAAATACAAGACGGCACCGCTGTGACGAGGCCAATCAAGGGAACCAGAAGAAGGGGTGAAACCGAAGAGGAAGATGCAATGCTGAGAAGGCAGCTTTCAGAGTCGGAAAAAGACAGAAGCGAACTGCTGATGATCGTGGATCTGGAACGGAATGACTTAAACCGTGTGTGTACGCCCGGCAGTGTCCGGGTGCCGGAACATTGTGTGCCGGAGGAGTATGCCACCGTGTTTCATTTAGTCAGCACCGTGACAGGGAAACTGGAAGACCATATGTCTGTGGACAGGCTGATAAAAGCCATGTTTCCGGGGGGATCGGTAACCGGGGCTCCGAAGATCCGGGCGATGGAGATCATTGACCGGCTGGAGCGGAGCAGAAGGGGACTCTATACCGGTTCCATCGGATATTTCTCGCTGAACGGAGACTGTGACTTCAATATTGTGATCCGCACAGCAGTTTATAAGGACGGAAGATACCATCTGGGCGTGGGCGGCGGCATCACATGGGAATCAGACCCGGAGTTTGAATACGAGGAAATGATGCAGAAAGCAAAAGCGGTGCTGGAAGCCATCGCGGCAGGAGAGAGGAGACAGGAATCATGAGATTGCAGCCGGATGAAGGATATTATTTTGGAATCGGGGCTTTTGAGACAATGGCTCTGGAAGACGGAGTCCCGGTGTTTTTTGATCGGCATATGGAAAGGCTTGAGGGAGCTGCAAAATATTTCGGAATACCTTTTCAAAGAGAACCGGTAGAAAGAATGGTGTGGGATTATCTGGACCGGAACAAAGAAAAGCTTTCCGGGCATGATGCCCTGAAGGCTGCGGTGTCAGAGAAAAATTTTGTGGTTTCAGTGCATCCAAACCCATATGCGGGAAAGGATTCAGATACAATGGTTCGCACAGAGTACAGCCAGATCCGAAGAAACGAAACATCACCGCTCACATACTATAAGACACTAAACTATGCAGAAAATCTAATGGAAAAGAGGAAGGCAGCACAACAGGGATTTGACGAAGCTGTCTTTCTGAACGGAAAAGGAGAGATCACAGAGGGGACCGTATCCAATGTGTTTTTTGTAAAGGACGGGAAGCTTTATACCCCGCCGGTTTCCTGCGGGATGCTTCCTGGTATCATGAGAGAATATGTATGCCGGTCCTTTCAGGCAGAAGAGACTGTCATCCGGCCGGAGGACATAAAAATGTACGATGAAATGTTTCTGACCAATTCCCTTATGGGTGTTATGACTGTGGAGAGTCTGGGAGAGCATCAGTTTCACTCTGTAAAGACGGCACAGAGGCTGAGACGCCGGTGCAGCCCGGGGCATTTTCAGCCTGCCCTCTAGGTCTCTTTTCTGTCGTAGGTGCCTTTGATCCCCATCTGTTCCCGATACTTTGCGACAGTCCTTCTGGAGATAGAGATTCCCTTCTCTTTTAAAAGGGTGCAGAGCTTTTGGTCACTGTACGGCTTCCTCGGGTCTTCTGAGGCGACTAGTTTTTTTAAGATCGTCTTGATATCTCCTGTGCTGATGGATGTGCCGGAGGCAGGAGCAGCGCCGGAAAACAGAGATCTCATGGAGACGATGCCGCACGGAAACTGAAGATATTTGCCTTTGATGCCGCGGCTCACCGTGGAGATGTGCGTGTTGATATCCCCGGCGACGTTGTTCATGGTCATAGGCTTCAGACAGCCATGGTTTAAAAAGAAATCAGACTGTCTTGCAAGAATGGCTTCTGTGATCTTTAACATGGTCTGTCTGCGCTGGTCAATGCTTGCGATGATAAAACGGCACCGCTTATATTTTTTTTGAAAATATTCTTTCAGTTCCGGGTCTTTTGCGTCTCTGAGCATTTTTACATAATAGTCGTTCAGAGAATAATTTCCTACCCAGTCGTCGTTCAGCCGGATATCCCACTTGCCTTCCTGGTATGTGACGATGATATCCGGCGTGATATATTCGGTCCTCGCCGTTGAAAATCCCTGGAGCGGCTTGGAATTCAGGTTACGGATGACGGCAATGTTTTTTCGGACTTCTGCCGTACTGATCTTTAATTTCCTGGAAATGGTGCTGATATGGCCCAGGGCAATGTCATCCAGATGATCCAGAATGATCGTCTCCAGGATATCGGTTTTTTTGCCTTTCACCTCCAGCTGTTTGAGCAGACACTGGGACAGATTTTCAGAAAAGATTCCTGCAGGTTCCAGATCGGAGAGCACGTCATAGCACATCCTGATCTCATGTTCCGGGATGGTTAAGAGAACGGAAAGTTCATGAACAGAAATCTTAAAGAAACCGCCGGAGTCCAGGCAGTCGATCATGAACTTCATGGTCTGCCATTCCATCGGTGTAAAATCGTTCTGGTTCAGCTGATCCAGCAAAAAGGTTTTGACTTCCTCCGTGTTTTCGGCCGGGATGTCAAAACTCTGGCTTTCAGAAACGGTATAGGAAGAGGAGGGCGGTGAATAATCCAGGATTGGATTTTCTATATATTCATTTTGCAGGAACTCAGACAGCTCCCCATTATCCAGTGCCAGTATATTCAAAGACTGGATCTGTGACTGGGACAGCTGCTGCTTTTGGTTCAGTTCCAGGCTTGTGCGGTAAGACGTATCCACGAAATCCTCCTCCTTTTCACGTGCTCATTTTAATATAGACATATTATATCATATATCTTTCTCCATGGCACGCTCCGCAAAGCAGGAGATTTCTTGGGTGTACAGGAGGGTCAGCCGGTGCATGGCTCTTGTGCACGCAATATAAAGCAGATTTCTGTCATGTTCGGTTTTGTAAGTTTTGCTGTCTGCATCGGGGAGGATGACTTCATCAAATTCCAGGCCTTTGGACATCCTGACGGAAGTGACCGTGATGCCGTTCTGAAAACTGGTACTCTCGGGAGTGAGAAGATGGACTTCAAATTCTTTCGTAAGCAGATTAAAAACTGCAGAGGCCCCGGCATTTGTTTTTGTGATGATCCCAAGAGAAGAACTGCGTCCCTCTATAAAATGTCTGACAGCAGTTTTAAGTCTGTCAAGATGGTCCGCTTCATCGGCACAGGCATAGAAGGCAGGCGGTTCACCGCAGCGCTCCACCGGCTCTAAGGAGTCAGTACCAAGAATACATTTGGCAAAAGTCATGATTTCATAAGTAGAGCGGTAGCTTTTCTTCAGTTCCGTAAACTTTCCAGCCTTATAAACAGTCCTGATATCTTCCAGGCTGTGAAGGTGATATGGATGTACGGACTGCCCGAAATCACCGATAATAGTTTTTGAACATGGAAATAAAAGATTGATGACAGCATACTGTATCGGAGTGTAATCCTGCATTTCATCGATCACCAGATGTTTTGTGATCCTGCTTACGTTTAATCCTTCAAAGGCAGCGCTCAGGTACAGAAAAGGATATACATCAGGCCATTCCAGAGTGCTTTTTGCTGGCAGCACCAGCATTTCCGGTACTCCCGCTTTTCTGTAAAAATCTTTGTATAGTGCAAGAGTACTTTTCACAGAAAGCATGGAAGTCAGCTTTTTCAATATTTGACTGGCCCTGTGCAATGGAAGTTTTTCCTGAACCGGCGGCCCCCTGGATGATCAATGTTTCAGTTTCTTCATCCCGTATGATCCGGTTTTGTTCCTTTTGAATCGTAGAAATGATCGTTTTCATCTTTTCACTGGAAGTATGGCTCAGCTCTTTTTGAAGGACATCGTCCTGTATATTTGCAGAAGTCTCAAGGGCATATTCAAGGACTCCGTTTTTGATGCCAAACTGCCGTTTCTTTGCAAGGTACCCCTCGATCCTGCCCGACGGCGCATCAAATCCGGCCGGCCCGATCTCGTAATCGTAGAACATACCGGATATGGGTGCCCGCCAGTCAAGGATCAAAAGTTCATATCCATGCCGGAAAGAAAAACGCCCGATATAATATGTTTCCGGCCTTAGGCTGCCTTTTTCGCAAAAATCGATTCGGGCAAAATAAGGAGAATCCTTCAATTTGCAGAGCCTTTCATACATTTCTGCTGCAAATGCGCCTGTGTGGTCTGTCTGTTTTAATAGCAGCTCATTTTGAAACATTTCATGGGGATCGATCTCTCCCCGGGCCTCGGACATATAATGTCTGGCATCTGTGTACTGCCGGTCCAGCCGGCTTACAGCTTCCTCCGCCTCGCGGAGTGCCTCGTCAAGCCTGGTCCGGATCAATGTAAGGTGCTCCCATTCATCCGGGAACTGTAATTCTTTATTTTCCATGATCCTGCTCCTCCCTGCTCAGAATAAACCTTTGTGTGGGATAGCCGAACTCAATGAGAAGTTCTGCCTCTGCAAATCCCAGGTCCTGGATTTCTCTGCGGTGCCCTGTGTCTGCCCTGTCTCCTTCTCTGAATGTGGTAATACTGATTTCTTTTCCGTTCAGCAATTCTGTCATGACTTTCTCAAGAAAGGCTTTTGGTATGCCCTTTTTTCTATACAGAGGATGTACACCCATGAAATCAATGGCACCGGTTTGGTACGAAAAGAGCATGATACCCACAGCGCAGTTTCCGTCTTTTAAGATCAATGCCTGCTTTGTTCTGATCTTTTGGCGCAGAATTGCTTCATATTCATCCTCATGCAGGTGGGGAAACCCGTCAATGACAAGGCGTACCAGTTCCATCCAGCAAGGGATGTCATCTTCTGCCGCGAATGTCACATTCCAGTTCGAAGCTTCTTTGCTGTTTAACATAGGATAGTTACCTCCAAAATCAAATTTAAGCTGAAGGGGATAGAATTTTTCATTTTCTCTGTATTTTCCTGGAGATGTCTTATACATTGCCGTAAAAATATTTGAAAAGGCCTGCTGGCTTTCATACCCTGACTTCAGAGCGATATCAAGAATCGGCTGTTCTGAAAAAACAAGCAGTTTAGCGGCTTCAGTCAGACGCCGGCGCTGAATATAATCGTGCAGAGTCAGGCCCACAGCAGCAGTGAACATCCGGTGCAGGTGGTATTTTGAATAGTGCATTGCTCCGGAGATGATTTCCAGGTCCAGTTTTTCGGACAGATGAGATTCAATATAGTCAATGACCGATACGATCTTTTCTATTTTTGTGTAATGCATTTTTTGATTCTCCTTTCACTGGAATTGATTATAACTGCACAGGACAGAAGGGTTTTCATCATTCTTGCGGTTTTCCTGAATAACAAAGAAAACAGGCTTATCGTTGGCTTATTCATTTATGATGGGTATACAAAGTGATCAAGCCCCTTTACTTTTTCTTTTGGGAGAGTAAAGGGGCTTATTTATGGAAAGAGACAAACTATTCCGTTATCCATTTGGTAATACAGCTGATGTCATTTCTCGGCCGGGGATCAGGGGATTCATCTGCATATCCGACTGCCAGCGCGGCAAAGAGCTGTCCTTCCGCGTGAAGCCATGTTGTCAGTTCTTCAAGGGCAAAGAAAATATCACAGATCCAGAGGCTTCCCAATCCCAGTTGACAGGCGGTAAGAGTCATATTCTGGATCGCAGCCCCGATCGACTGGGCATTGCAGAGCTCAGAGATACGGTCTTCTTCTGTCAGAGAGCGCGACAGGTCAAGGCCTAAAGCATTGGTGATGAATATAGTAACCGGAGCCTGCCTCATGATTTCAAGCGTACAGCGCGCGCCGTTCAGATGAGCGCTGCTGTACGGCAGAAGGGGATTCACTTCTTCTCTTATGATACCCTGTTCCATAGCCGAGAGCATCCCGGCTTTTGCAGTGCCTGAGACGACGGTAAACCGCCATGGCTGCCTGTTTTTTGAGGACGGGGCCAGAATTCCGGCCTGAAGGATCTCCTCTATAATCATGGGAGATACATCAGTTTTTTTAAATTTCCGGATACTGCGCCGCTTTAAAATGGCGTCTATCATAATATAACCTCCTGAAAGCATAAACTAATTTATCAACATATTCCTGAGAAACAAAAAAAGTTCCGTTAAAACGGAACTTTTAAACATAGGCCTGGCGGGAATCGAACCCACAACGGCCCCTTAGGAGGGGGCTGTTATATCCATTTAACTACAGACCCGTGAAACACATCTATTATTGTAACGATTCATTTATGAAAAGTCAATGAAAAAAGTTGCATGGCGTTGACTTTTTCATATTTTTTCATTAAAGTAGTTAAATAGAATCTTTCTACGCTCGGCCGGAAAGATGCAGGGAGGTAGTTTATGAAAGCGATCAATGATTTTGTATGGGGACCTGTCATGCTTGTGCTCTTGATGGGGACAGGTATCTTTCTGACCATACGCCTTAAATTTCTTCCGTGGAGGAATCTCCCCTATGCCTTAAGGATGGTGTTTGTCAGGGATAAGAGCGGGGGACAGGACGGGGATATCTCCGGATTCCAGTCATTGATGACAGCTCTGGCAGCTACCATAGGAACCGGAAATATCGTCGGCGTCAGCACCGCCATGGTCATGGGCGGCCCCGGGGCATTTCTGTGGATGTGGATCAGTGCCCTGTTCGGGCTTTCTACGAAATATGCAGAGAGTGTTCTGGCGGTGAAGTACCGGGAAGTCAATAAAAACGGAGAAATGTGCGGCGGACCTATGTATGCCATGAAGAATGGTTTTAAGATTAAATGGATCGGTCTCGTGCTGGCATTTTTCTTTTCCTTATTTACAGTATTTGCATCCTTCGGCATCGGGAATATGACACAGGCCAATTCCATTGCCGAGTCAATGGCAGGCCTTTGGGGCACTCCCCACTGGCTGACCGGAGCCGTGATCGCTCTGCTGGCATTGTCCATCCTGATCGGAGGGATCAAGAGCATCGGCAGGGTGTGCGGATTTTTCGTACCCAAGATGGCAGTATTTTATTTTGTGATGGGCATTGCTGTCATCTATATGAACAGGGCCAATCTAGGACAGGGAATCAGGATGATTTTTGAAATGGGACTCTCTCCGAGGGCTATGGCAGGGGGAGTCGGAGGTACGATTGTAGCAGGATTATTTCCTTCCATGAGGTGGGGAATCGCCAGAGGAATATTTTCCAACGAGGCAGGTCTGGGTTCTGCTCCGATCGTTGCGGCAGCGGCTAAGACGGATCATCCCTCCAGACAGGGATATATCAACATGACAGGGACTTTCTTTGACACGCTGGTCGTATGCAGTGTGACGGGTCTGATTGTAGCATCCTCGGGGGTGCTCGGAAGTGTGGATTCCCACGGCAGACTGATCACCGGGGCGGCGCTGACGATGAAAGCATTTGAAAAGGCTCTTGGCCCGGCCGGGGAGATATGCGTCGGTCTGGGGATCATCATGTTTGCCTTTTCCACGATCATAGGATGGGAGTATTACGGAGAGAAAGCGCTGGAATACCTGGTGAAAAAGACTTCTTATATTAAATTATACCGGGTTGTATACTCTTTTGTAGTCTTTGTGGGGGCCACCGTGCCGCTTCAGCTTGTATGGAATTTCTCGGACACAATGAATGGGCTGATGGCAGTACCAAACCTGATATGCCTGCTTGTTTTACATAAAGTAGTAGTAAAAGAATGTTTTCGTTTTGAACAGATTAAGAAAGGACGATGAACTTATGAATAAGGTATTTGTGTTTTTAGCAGATGGTTTTGAAGAGATAGAAGGACTCACGGTCGTAGATATGCTCCGTCGGGCAGGGATCGAAGTCATTATGGTTTCTGTAGGGCCTTCTAAGATGATCACAGGCTCCCATCATATCGAAGTGGAGGCAGACTGTATGTTTCACGAAGTGCTGGAGCCGGAAGGAGCCATGTACGTGCTGCCGGGCGGAATGCCGGGCACCATTGCGCTGAGAGAGCATGAAGGGCTTGCGAAGCTTCTGAAAAAGGCGTATGATAATGGAAAATATCTGGCAGCGATCTGCGCCGCGCCGACAGTGCTCGGCAAGTATGGATTTTTAGACGGAAAGAAAGCGACCTGTTATCCCGGACAGGAGGATGGGCTTGGAAATGCGGAATATGTGACTGAATCCGTTGTCGCTGACGGCAAGGTGATCACCAGCCGGGGTATGGGAACTGCCATCCCGTTTGCGGGGAAATTGGTGGAACTTCTGCTTGGAACAGAGGCCAAAGAGAAATTATTGGAAAGCATCATATACGAGGAAAAATAAGAATGCAAAGTACAGAAAAAATAAGCATTTGGGAGCAGTTCTACATTGCCTGCACCAAACCGAGGCAGTATAAGAAGCTGCTGAACGTGAAAAAATGGAAGGTAGCTATATTTACATTGCTGATGGGCCTGGTCATTACTCTGCTTGGACCGGTGATGGATCTGGCAGGATTTGCTGTGAGTGTGGGAGGCCCGAGAAACTTTGTCATGAACCGGCTGCCTGCCTTTGAACTGAAAGACGGACAATTAAAGCTGGAACGCGCTATTGACTTTAATCTGGGCGCACTCCATATCTCGGCAGATTCAAATAAAAAGTCCATTGGGGCAGATGACTTCGATGATAAATATTCCGATGAAGTTCATTTTTCAAAGAATAATATGGTGATTAAGACTTCTGTCATGGGACAGACCATAACAAAGAATTTCAGTACCATGAAAAATGTCACATTTACAAATCAGGATATGGCGAATCTGCTTCCATTGGTATATTTCCTGATATTTGTCTCACTGCTTTTTGTATATGCAGGAATCGTACTTCAGTATCTGTTTTACTGTCTGCTGATCTCCTGGCTGGTGTCTCTGAATATGAAAACCAGAAATCAGCCCATGGCATTCGGGAAGATTTTTCAGATGTCTATCTATGCCAGGGTACCCTGTGAACTGATCGGTACCATCGGCCTTACGGCGGGGATTTCTTTCTTCACAGGGATCATATGGATCATGATCGGATATCTGGTGAGCTATCAGCTGATGATGATGGGACTTGTGGAGAAGAAGGCGAAAGAGTAGAATCTGAATAATAATGCGTCTGGAAATCCCTTATGAAGAAGCCGAAGCAGATACGTCCAGCACAAAGCCGGAAGAAAAAATACGCTTTAAAAAAGTAAAGGTAATAAGGTTCGCCTGAAGCCGATCCTTGAGAAGATGTCCCAGAGGATGTGCCTGTCAGAGCATCCGTTTGGAACGATAAGATACGAGAAAACCCCTGAGAACATCCTCAGGGGTTTTTCAGCAAAATTAGTCTTTTATATAAACGGGGGAGAGGACCCCGGTTATATTATTTATATTAATGGTCGCTTTTCAGTGGGAAATCTGCATAACCGGAAATACCATGCTCTGATATGTCCATACCTGCAATTTCTTCTTCCTCGGAAGCGCGAAGTCCGATGGTATGCTTAAGTCCCTGGAAGATGATGAGCCCGCCGACAATACAGTAAGCGGCAACGGCAGCGACACCGATAAACTGTGCTTTGATAAATGCACCTCTTGTGATATCTAAAAGCTTTAATGAATCTCCGGTTGCGAAGAAGGCTGTCAGAAGGGTTCCAACCACGCCGCAGGCCAGATGCACACCGCAGGCTCCGACCGGGTCATCTATTTTTGCTTTTTTATCAAGCAGTTCGATTACAGCAACTACAACGACTCCGCAGATAGCACCGATGGCAATCGCTCCGTAATTGGATACTACGTCACAACCGGCCGTGATACCTACGAGTCCAGCGAGGGAACCATTCAGAGTCATGGAAACATCAGGCTTTCCATAGCGTACCCAGGTGATGATCAATGCCACTAAGGTGGATGCGGCGGCAGCCAGGTTTGTTGTCATGGCGATGGAGCCAAGAGTATCGGTGGCAGCAGTCGTGGAACCGCAGTTAAATCCGAACCAGCAGAACCATAAGATAAAGACTCCAAGTGCACCTAAAGCAATGTTGTGGGCAGGTATCGCTCTCGGAGTTCCGTCTGCTTTATATTTCCCGATACGGGGACCGAGGGTTGCAGCACCGACCAGTGCAAGCCATCCGCCGACAGAATGGACTGCAGTGGAGCCTGCAAAATCATGGAAACCAAGATCGGCAAGCCATCCGCCGCCCCAGATCCAGTGTCCGGTGATCGGGTAGATGATCAGACTGATCAGTGCACTGTAAGCCAGATAGGAAGAAAACTTTGTACGCTCTGCCATGGCCCCGGAAACGATGGTTGCGGCTGTGGCACAAAATACAGTCTGAAAGATCATGAAGACACCCGGAGTGAGATCTTTAAACTGCTGCAAGTCAATGGATGTTGGATTGAAAAAGCCTGTGGTGCCGACGATAGGATTGTCGCCTCCGAACATCAGGGCAAATCCAATGACAAAGAAACAAAGGGTGCCGAGGACAAAGTCCATCAAGTTTTTCATGATGATGTTGCTAGAATTTTTTGCTCTTGTAAAACCTGTCTCAACCATTGCGAAGCCTGCCTGCATGAAGAAGACAAGGAAAGCTGAGATACAAGTCCATACAATATTTAATAACTGCTGTACGTCCATATTTATATCCTCCTTTAAGACAAAAAGGGGACAATGCGTGCCTGCCATTTATGGCCTGGCTGCATTATCCCCTTTGATAATGATGTAAGTATTCTATTGTTTTCATATTTTTACCGCTTAGATTATAAAGCGTCTTTTCCGGTCTCACCGGTACGGATTCTGATAGCTTCTTCCACAGGTGAGACAAAGATCTTGCCGTCTCCGAATTTACCGGTGCGGACGGTGTTTACGATATCTTTCGTCACCTTTTCTACAACTTCTTCCGGCATCACAGATTCTACTTTGATCTTAGGGAGCAGATTGGAATTCAATTCATTCCCTCTGTATTTCTGGGTAAATCCTTTCTGGTTTCCATAGCCCATGATATTGGAGATCATGAGTCCGGATACTTTGTGAGCTTCCAGGATATGTTTTACATCCGTGAGCTTCTCAGGTTTGATGACAACTACAACTTTCTTCATCATAATATAATTCCTCCTCTTTTTAATTTAAGAAAAAAAGGCATTCCAATCTCTTGATCGGAACGCCTTTGTTCTTGATTGGTTCCCATTATACTCCTGGGGATTCATTTGTCAATAAAAAATCGGTTTGTATAAAAATAAATACAGATGAAAATCATTCTTAATCTGTCTGTAAAACATGATAGAATAGAAGAACAATCAGGAGCGGAGGAATTTATGGAAAAAAAGAACAAATCATTGATGGTAGCCCTCGCGGTGCTTGCCACTTTTTTATGGGGAAGCGCTTTTCCCAGCGTAAAATTGGGCTATGAGATCTTTAAGATACAGGGAGATGATATCGGGAGCAAGCTGCTGTTTGCAGGCATCCGTTTTGCGGCGGCAGGGCTCATGGTGCTTGCAGTCTTAGGAGTCCAGACAAGACAGCGGCCATTGCCAAAAAAAGGGGCATTCAAACAGCTTCTGACCCTAGGAATCCTTCAGACGACAATCCAGTATTATTTCTTTTATGTGGGCCTTGCGCATACCACGGGAGCCAAGGGGTCGATCATCAACTCATTTACGGCATTCTTTCCGGTGGTTTTGGCACCTTTCTTTTTTAAGAGCGACCGGCTGACGGCAAAGAAAATCATAGGATGTGCCGTGGGACTTTCCGGCATCGTCCTGATCAATCTCCAGGGAGGGAGTCTCGGCGGATTTGCCTGGAACGGAGAAGGGTTCATTGTGCTGGCGGCACTGTCACAGAGTCTCGCATCCATTTACAGCAAGAAGCTGGCACAGACGATGAATGTGATGCTGATCGCCGGATATCAGCTTCTGCTCGGAGGAAGCCTGCTTCTGATCTTTGGATATGCAGGAAATGGAACGTTGACGTTCCAAAGCAGCGGCCTGCTTCTGCTGCTTTATATGGCAGTCCTCTCTGCCGTTGCATTCAGCGTCTGGACCTGGCTTTTATTTCATTATCAGGTCAGCTCCATTTCCATCTATAATCTGCTGATCCCGGTGTTCGGAACCCTGCTTTCCGGCCTGCTTTTAAGAGAAAACGTCTTTACCGCGGTAAATATCGCATCCATTTTCCTTGTATGCGGAGGAATTGCGGCAGTGAATAAACAGTAGACAGCCTGTTTTGTGGAATATTCATACGTCTTTTTCATTGTAGCGGTTTCTGCGATGAAGTATATTAGAATAGTAAAGGAATATTACATATTTGCGGAAGGAACACGCTCGAAAAACAGAATGAGATACAGACATTGAAAGTAGGAAGCTTCAAGGCTGCCATAAAGGCGAAATGTCCGATCGTCCCGGTAGCCCTCGTGGATGCATTTATTCCTTTTGATTCCAATACGATAAAGCCTGTCACAGTCCAGGTGCATTTTTTGAAGCCCCTGTATTATGGTGATTACAAAAATATGAAGGCTACGGAGATTGCAGAACAGGTAAAGGACAGAATCCAAAAGGCAATCGGATTACATTAAAAAATATTGTTTTTAGACAGAAAAAAAGGCCAGATAGGGAAATCTGGTCTTTTTGAGGGGAGTATAAATAAATTAATAAGGGGTTATATAGTAGAAATATATATAATGAATACCTTCTACTATCTGCATTATAAGGTATCACTAAAAAAAAAGCAATAAATTTTTTTCAGATGAAAATATGGATAATACAAAAATTTTTTATAATTGCGTTTTGTAAATCTTGCAAGAATATTTTTTTCTCTTTTGCAGACAATATTTGTGTAACCAACAGAAAGGAGAATTTATCATGTCAAAAAATTATTCTAACGAAAGCAACAACAGTAACAACAGCAACAGTTCAAACGAGAGTAACAGCCAGAACAGATCTCAGAACAAATCTCAGAACAAAAACCAGAACAAATCTCAGAACAGCAGCCAGAACTCTTCTAACCGTTAGTTATTAGAAGAAGAAAGCGGGAGAGACGTCCAAAGAAATTTTCTTTGGACGTCTTTTCATGTTCCTGCATATTCTAAATTATAAAAGGAAAGTGTTTGAAAATGGAATTTACAAATATAACTTTGCAGGAAGGTATTGACCGTTCGAAACAGGATGATCATGTGATGTTTGATGTGAGAGAACCGTATAGATTTAAACAGGGACATCTCCAAGGGGCTCTCAGCATGCCCTATGGTGTCATAAAAGATCAGGATGCTTTCAGAGATAAAAAGATCATTGTTTACTGTGACTTCGGCGGACAGAGCATGCTGGCTGCAAGGCATCTGGCTGAGCAGGGATATGAGGTCTACAATATTGTCGGCGGGATTTATTATTACCGCGGAGAGTTGACATCTCTGGGCCTAAAATTGTAGAATGAATATTATAATGCAAAGGAGAAACATGAATAATATAGAATTGATCGCCCCATGCCACTTTGGCCTGGAGGCAGTATTAAAGAGAGAAATACAGGATTTAGGATACGAGATTGCAAAGGTTGAGGACGGAAGGGTGACCTTCTTTTCTGACCTTGGCGGAATTGCAAGGGCAAATATGTTTTTGAGGACCGCAGAACGGATTTTGCTCAAGGTTGGTGCCTTTCGCGCATCGACCTTCGAGCAGCTGTTTGACAGGACGGCAGAGCTTGCCTGGGAAGATTTTATTCCTGAGGACGGAAAGTTCTGGGTGAAAAAGGCTTCCACTGCAAAGAGCAAACTTTACAGTGCTCCGGATATTCAGTCGATCGTCAAAAAAGCTATGGTAGAACGTCTGAAAAAGCGGTACCGCGTGTCCTGGTTTCCGGAAACAGGGAACGAGTATCCAGTGCGTGTCTTCATATTAAAAGACGAGGTAACAGTCAGTCTTGACACCAGCGGGACTCCGCTGCATAAGCGGGGCTACCGCACTTTGACAAGTGAAGCTCCGATCAGAGAGACTCTTGCAGCGGCGCTGATCATGCTGACACCCTGGAAGAAGGACCGCATCTTGGTGGACCCGTTCTGCGGAAGCGGAACCTTTCTGATCGAGGCTGCCATGATGGGAGCCGGAATCGCTCCGGGGATGAACCGCTCCTTTGAGGCAGAGGCGTGGACTAATTTTCTTCCGAAAAAGACATGGTATGATGCGGCCGATGAAGCCGGAGACCTGATGGACCTGGATATTTCCATGGACCTGCAGGGCTACGACAAGGACTCCAGGGTACTGAAGCTTGCCAGGGAAAATGCGGCTGCCGCTGAAGTGGATCATCTGATCCATTTCCAGCAAAGAGAAGTAAAAGATTTCAGCCACCCGAAACCCTATGGATTTATCATAACCAATCCGCCCTATGGTGAGCGGCTTGAAGAAAAAGAGGCTCTGCCGGAACTTTACGGGCAGATTGGAGACATTTTTCAGAAGATGGATACATGGTCTAAATATGTGATCACCTCTTACGAAGATGCACAGAAGTACATTGGTAAAGCTGCAAAGGTTAGAAAGGTCTACAACGGAATGATTCGTGCCGAGTTCTGTCAGTATCTCGGACCAAAACCGCCCAGGAGATAAGATTATGAAGAAAAGAATTATATTTGCAACAGGAAATCAGGGCAAGATGAAAGAGATCAGGGAAATCCTTGCGGACACAGAGTATGAGGTCGTGTCCATGAAAGAGGCAGGGGTGGACGCAGAGATTATAGAAGACGGCACAACATTTGAGGAAAATGCAGTCATCAAGGCCAAGGCCATCATGGAACTTACCGGAGAACTTACGATGGCGGATGACTCCGGGCTGGAGATTGATGCGCTGAACAAAGAGCCGGGAGTGTACTCGGCCAGATATATGGGAGAGGACACCCCGTATCCCGTTAAGAATCAGAAGATTCTGGACCGGATGGCAGGCGTGCCGGAAAAAGAAAGAACCGCCAGATTTGTCTGTGTGATCGCAGCCGCATTTCCGGATGGACAAATACGGACAAGTCGTGGTACTATGGAAGGTATCATTGGATATGAGATAAAGGGAGAGAATGGATTTGGCTATGATCCGATCTTTTTTCTGCCGGAGTTGGGCAGATACAGTGCGGAACTTTGCAGTGAAGAAAAAAACAGGTTAAGTCATCGCGGAGAAGCATTGAGGAAAATCAAAGACATTCTTTAGGGAGGTTATCTTGTGAGAATTTTAGTAATCAGTGACTCTCATGGTCGTAATGACGATGTAAAAGGGGTATTGGAGCAGGTCGGCGAGATCGACATGCTGATTCACTGCGGCGATGTAGAGCGCGGTGACCAGTATATCCGTGATATTGCCGGATGCCCTGTCGTCATGGTAGCGGGAAATAATGACTATTATCTTGACCTCCCCAGCGAGGAGACCATAGAGGTAGAGGGCTACCGCATCTGGGTAACCCACGGACATCCGTATTATGTGAATTCCGGGGTGGATTATCTGCGGGAATATGGAGAGATGCACGATGTAGACGTCGTGATGTACGGGCACACCCATGTGCCGTTCATAGAGATCGGGGACGATATGACAATTCTGAACCCCGGGAGTATTTCCTATCCAAGACAGGCCGGCAGAAAGCCGACGTTTCTCCTGATGGAGATCGACGATATGGGAGAGGCTCATTATGCCCATGGATATTATAAAGAACATTTCAGAGAACTGAACATTTAACATGAAAAAACTGTTTGTGGCATGAATACTGTAAGTAACAGCGAGGCTGTCCAAGTGTCAATGGCACAGGCAGTTTTTTCGTCGTATAAAGAAAAATAAATTAGAGTTGAGGTCAAAAGATGAAAAAGAAGGATTTTGTAGAAGGCTTGATTGAAAAGACAGAGTTTCCGAATAAAGGGACATTTGCATTTGAGGACCGGGAGATCACAGTCAAAGGGGTCATCCAGGGCCAAAGAATCGCAGGACAGGTGACCAAGCTTCGGAAAGACAAAGCTGTCGCCAGACTGGTAGAAGTGCTGGAGCCGTCTGAGATGGAGGATGGTATCCCAAGGTGTCCTCATTTCGGGACCTGCGGGGGCTGTTTTTATCAGACGGTTTCCTATGAAAACCAGCTGAGAATCAAAGAGGGTCAGGTACGGGAGCTTTTAAAGGATTATATCCCCGATGAAAAATGGGAGGGAATCAAAGGAAGCCCTAAATGGTGGGAATACCGCAACAAGATGGAGTTTTCCTTTGGAGATGAAGTCAAAGAAGGCCCGCTGGCCCTGGGCATGCATAAGAAGAATACATTCCACGATATTGTCAACATTACGGACTGCAAAATTGTGGATAATGATTATAATCTGCTCGTCTCCTGTGCATTAAATTATTTTTCACGATTAGGCTGTGATTTTTATCATAAAATGAGCCACGAGGGATATCTAAGGCACTTGGTTATCCGCCGTTCCGAGGCAAATGGGGACCTGCTAATCAATATCGTCACAACTTCCCAGGCTGATGTGGATATGAAGCCTCTGGCAGAGGAGATGCTCTCTCTGCCCCTTCACGGCAGCATCCGGGGGATTCTGCATACGATGAACAACAGTCTGGCCGATGTGGTGCAGGCAGACCGGATAGAGACAATTTACGGGGAGGACTTTTTCTATGAGGAAATCCTTGGGCTGAAATTTAAGATTTCTCCGTTTTCTTTCTTCCAGACTAATACTTTGGGGGCGGAAGTGTTGTATGAGACTGCCAGGGAGTATGTAGGAGAGACGAAGGACAAGGTCATCTTTGACTTGTACAGCGGAACCGGGACCATTGCCCAGATGCTGGCGCCGGTGGCAAAGAAGGTGGTCGGTGTGGAGATCGTCGAAGAAGCCGTGGAGGCTGCCAGGGAAAATGCCGGTTTCAATGGGCTTGATAACTGTGAATTTATCGCAGGGGATGTGCTGAAGGTGATCGATGAGCTGGAAGACAAGCCGGACTTTATTGTGCTGGACCCGCCCCGGGATGGGATACATCCGAAAGCAATTCAGAAGATCATTGACTTTGGGGTGGAGAAGATGGTTTATATCAGCTGTAAGCCTACGAGCTTGGCGAGGGATCTGGAAATCTTTCGGGAGGCCGGGTATGAAGTTGAGAGAGGGGGATGTGTGGATATGTTTCCTTCGACGGTGCATGTTGAGACGGTGGTACTGCTTTCCCACAAAAAGCCAGATAGTCATATCAACGTAAAAGTAGAGTTTGGCGAGGGTGAGGACAAGGTTCCGCTAAAGGCGATTTCTGAAAGAGCAGAAGCCTACAAGCCGAAAGAGCGAGTTACTTACAAGATGATACAGGAGTACATAGAAGCGAAATATGGCTTCAAAGTACATACCGCATATATTGCAGAGGTAAAGAGGAAATTAGGTTTGCCGATGTACGATGCTCCAAATGCGGTAGAGGAATTGAAACAGCCGAGGAAGCATCCAACACCAGAAAAAGTAGAAGCAATCAAAGATGCCTTGAAGCATTTTGAGGTTATATAATATGTATTTTTGAGGTTAGAAACATGAGTATAGATAATGTGATATCAATAGTTATTAGTATATTGGGTTCTTCTTTGATTACATTAATTTTATCTACCTTCATTTTTCAGCCGATGCAGGAAAAAAAGAGAGTGTATGAATCAATAATTGTATTTGCACAAATTGTACTTTTTCCTGCTGAAGCCAAGCTTTCTTTAGGAGTTGCCAGATATAACAAGAATTATCGGATGATGAAAATAGAAATAATGCAATAAATGATTTAAAAATGGCAATTCCTAAGCTGAAGCTGATTTCCAAGGATGACGGTTTGACGAAAGAAGTAGAAAAATTTATCCAACAACAAAATGAAGAACAATTTAATGTGTTGGTAATGCGACTGAGAAAGGATTTATATAAATAAAATTTGAACTTGTTAGACAAAGGCGGTTTTGGTGTTAGAGTAACGATGAAAAATTGCATTGGGAGAAATATAATGACAAAAAAGAAAAATGAGATAGCTATCCATAGCTCGGCAGCAGAATATCTGACGTATGTCGCATCTATCGGAGATAATGCGCATAGCATGGAAATGCGCTATGAGGATGAGAATATATGGCTGACGCAGAGAATGATGGCACAGCTTTATGACGTAAGTTTGCCGACAATAAATGAGCATATTAAGAAAATATATGATGATAGTGAGCTTGTTGAGGAAGCAACTATTCGGAAATTCCGAATAGTTCAAACGGAAGGAACAAGACAGGTAAACCGTGAAGTTATCCATTATAATTTGCAGATGATTATCGCAGTCGGTTTTAAGGTAAACAATGAGCGTGCAGTGCGTTTCCGTAAGTGGTCAGGACAAATTGTTAAAGATTATACCATCCAGGGCTGGACAATGGATAAAGAACGTCTAAAAAAAGGTCATATGTTCACAGATGAGTATTTTGAGCGGCAGTTAGAGAACATTCGTGAGATAAGGCTTTCAGAGCGTAAATTTTACCAAAAGATTACTGACCTATATGCTACTGCTTTTGATTATGATAAGGATGCGGGGACTACCAGACGTTTTTTCCGGACCGTACAAAATAAAATGCATTGGGCTGTTCATAGACATACGGCAGCAGAACTTATTGTTGAACGGGCTAATGCGGAGAAGGAACACATGGGATTATCTACATGGGAAGCAGCTCCAAATGGAAAAATTGTAAAAGCTGATGTGTCAATCGCAAAGAATTATTTAAATGACAAAGAAATATCCTATATGGAAAGGATTGTATCTTTATATCTTGATTATGCAGAATTGCAGGCAGAACGTCATATTCCGATGAGTATGGAAGATTGGGCAAAGCGGTTAGATGGTTTTCTGGAATTTAACGGAAACGAGATACTTACAGGTGCAGGTAAGATTAGTGCAGAGCAGGCAAAACTCCATGCAGAAACAGAATTTGAAAAATATCGTATTGTACAAGACAGACTATTTATGTCTGATTACGATAAGTTTTTGATGGAATTAGAAGAAAAAGGAAAACAGAATTTATAAAGTAGGAAACAGCAGAAGATAATAAATGGTGTAAAAATGAGTATTAAATATATTTTTTGTGGGAAAAGGGATGCACAATCAGTGTTAGTACTGTATAAGTATTGTCCATATTTCCGTGATTTTGTGGGGATATGTTTTAATTTGATACTCATGTGGAGACTTGTGTGTTGCTACAACGAAAAACTATGTAGAAATCCTTAATTTTAGGCACTTTTTCAAGCATATCGTGTTTACAAGTGAGGGTGATAAAATCCGAAATAAAGAGATTAAAAACTATATCAATGTTTCAGTAGTAGTTGATATAGAGTGTGGAAACACAACAAATTAAATATTGAATTTGAGGGGTACTTGTAAAAAAGTACCCCTTTTTAAGTATGACGGGCATGTCCGTGTTCTGTGGTGCAAGTCCACATAGGCGTAGCTACCGACGAACTTGTAAGCGACTCCCAAGGTTTGCATCGTGAGGTGTGGGCGAGAAGAAGGGATAGCGAAATCGTAGCCCTACGGACAGAAACCCGATATTAAGGCGTACATGGTGGGTAAGTTGACTTAAAGCAACGAAGCCCTAAAGGTAGCCGTAACCCATGTGCGTAAATCGGGAGGGTAGACGAGGAAAGAACACGGACTTATCCCGTGAGGTCTCACAGGCGGTTTCATCAGCCGTAGTAACAACGAACTGTGAGAAGTCAGCAGAAGCCATAGTAGGAGAAATCTGAAGGGCTGAACAATGTAACCGTGCAGACGAATGTATGTACCTGTGAGTATTCGACAAGCGGATGTAGGCGAAACGTATATGAGCTGTAAACGCATAAACATAGGACAAATCACAGGGAGCGGAAAGGAGTGAAGCACACAAAGTATGTCGGAATTGTTGGAAAAGATACTGGAGAAAAAGAACATGAACGAAGCATATAAGAAAGTCTGTGCCAATAAGGGTGCAGGCGGCGTTGACGGCATGGAACAGGAAGAACTTGATGGATTTATCCGTAAGAACTGGAACAGTATCAGGGAGCAAATCAGAGGAAGGAGTTACAAACCTCAACCCGTGAGGCGTGTAGAAATCCCGAAGCCTAACGCAAGCAAAAGAAAACTTGGAATACCGACAGTCATGGACAGGGTAATCCAGCAGGGTATAGCACAGATAATCAGCCCTATGTGCGAGCCGCTGTTTTCAGACCACAGTTACGGATTCCGTCCAAACAGGAGCTGTGAAATGGCTATCAAAGATATGCTCATGTTCCTCAATGAGGGATATGAGTGGATAGTGGACATAGACCTAGAGAAATTCTTCGATAACGTACCGCAGGATAAGTTGATGAGCCTTGTCCACAACATCATAAATGACGGAGATACGGAATCGCTGATACGGAAATATCTGAAAGCAGGAGTCATGGTGCAGGGCAGGTATGAGAAAACAGAACAGGGAACGCCGCAGGGTGGCAATCTGTCGCCGCTATTGTCTAATATCATGCTGAATGAACTGGATAAAGAGATGGAAAGACGTGGATTGCGCTTCGTGAGGTACGCTGACGACTGTGTAATAGCAGTCAGAAGCGAAGCAAGTGCCAAACGTGTTATGTATTCGATAACGGACTGGATAGAGAGGAAGCTTGGTCTGAAAGTAAAAGCAGATAAAACACACATAACAAGACCAATGAACCTCAAATATCTCGGCTTTGGATTCTGGAAAGATTCCAAGACGAAAGAATGGAAGTGCAGACCACACAAGGATTCTGTGCAGAAATTTAAGAGGACGTTAAAGAAGCTGACAGAAAGAAGAAAATCAATGGCGTTTGCGGAAAGGGTAAAACAGCTCAACAGGGTAATCCGAGGTTGGATAAACTACTTTGCAATAGGTAGGATGAAAACAGCAATGACCGACATAGACGCACATTTGCGTACAAGACTGCGAGTAATAATCTGGAAACAATGGAAAGTACCGAAGAAACGGCAGTGGGGATTGCAGAAGCTGGGTATAGGAAAAGACCTTGCAAGACAGACATCATACATGGGAGACCACTATCAATGGATAGTAACGAAAACCTGTGTAGTCAGGGCAATCTCAAAAGAAAAGCTGAAACAGGCAGGGCTTGTGAGTTGCTACGATTATTACATGGAACGTCATGCTTTGAAGTTATGTTGAACCGCCGTATGCCGAACGGCATGTACGGTGGTGTGAGAGGGGAGATTTAATCTCCCCTACTCGATTGTAGGGCGTTCAGAAATGAGCGTCTATTTTTTTACCCAAATGAAAGGAGAACTAAAAATTATGAAAAAGATATTGAAACGATTATGTACGGGCTTCTTAGCTCTTGCAACTGTCGTTACCACTTTGCCGAGTACACCCGTTCATGCGTCGGAAAAGCAATACTGGACGGAGTCTGCCGAGCGTGTTGATATCGTAGAGCGTGTCAATAATGACGGCTCTATTACAGAAACCTTTAACGAGGGACACATGAAAGTCGAGGACGAGGACGCTTATTGTATCGACATCAACAGGCTTTCAAAAACGGTTATAAAATACGTTCTAATGCAAGCGACCGCATGAGTGCTGACCAGATTGCCGACGTTGCGTTATCCATTGAATATGTAAAACAGTATGCAAAAAACCACACAGGGCTTAGTAGCAAGCACGCCTACCTTTTAAGACAGTTAGTTGTCTGGCAGAGATTAAGTGTTCATTTAGGCTGGAATTGTGATAATGTGCGAGCTTCTTATGATGAAATGCTGTTGACTTCCTGCTTGCAATAAGATATAATATGACTATAAAATCAAATCAGTCATAATGGAGGTATGAGGTATGTATAAAGAAGTTAGCATATCTTCAAATAATGTTCCGATAACCCTTTCTATCTGGTATACAGAAAGAGGTAGTCCTACCATTGTTTTTTTGCCGGGTACTATGTCGCACCCTCTCATGTATGAGAATTTTCTATGTGGACTGGGTGCAAGAGGATTTAATATAATAGGTGTTCATTATCTTTCACACGGGAAAAGCCCTAAAATCAAACAAAATTATACAATGGAAGATTTGCTGTATAATGTATATGACGCAACAACTTACGGAATAGAAAATTTCGGAGCTAACATAGCCGTCATGGGTTCCAGTCAAGGCGGGATTTTAGCAGCAATGGCGGCGGGTAGGGATACAAGATTAAAAGCCGTTTTTCCACATAATATCATGCTGACTACACTAAAAGAAACTATGAGCTTAACAAAGTATCCTGCATGGACACACCGTTTTATGGGGCTGATACAGTGGGGCTTTCGTGTGGGCGGAAAGTTGTTGCCTAACTACAAGGTTCCGGGAGACGCTTATTTAGACTATGACAAAGTATTTTATAGCGAACAGGCAAAACAAGATTGCTTAAACGACCCTATGCTTTTACCATATTATCCTTTAAGATTTGTCGCCAGTTTATTTAATGCTGACTTATCGTGCTTGGAGAACGGCTCAATACAATGTCCAGTTATTTTAATTACAGCCAAAGGCGACCCGCTTTTTAGCTTTGATTATACCAGCAAAGTATTTGATTTAATCCATGCGCCGCAAAAGGAATTACTTACTTTAGAACTTAATCGTCACATGATTTTTAATGAGGATACGGACACGACGATAAACGCATTGGAACCTACATTGCATAAATATCTAGGATAGCATATTGATAATATGAGCAGCAAATGCTATACTTTTCATGATGATACTAATGATTTAGTCGTAAGGAGGTTATGAGAATTGCCACGATTTACAGAACAAGAGAAAGAGATCATTAGCAGTAAACTTTTGATAGAAGGAGAAAAGCTGTTTGCATTACACGGTTTGAAAAAAGTAACGGTTGATGATTTAGTAGCCGCTGTAAACATATCAAAGGGGTCTTTCTATTCTTTTTATCCCAGTAAAGAACACCTATATGTTGAAATCAATTTTCGTTTACAAAAAGAGTTATTTACAAGTATAGAAACAACCATTAAAAAGAAAAAGTATAAGAACCATAGAGATTTAGCAAAGGACGTTATTATGCTAAGTTTAACGGGGGTGATTACTTCGCCTATTCTTTCACAGATTGATTTATCTTTAATGGACTATCTGCAAAGAAAAATATCGTCAGATATTTTTGAAAATCATATGTACAGTGATATTCGTATATTGGAGATACTGGAAGATTTAGGGGTTATATTTTTGGTTCCGCATACAGTTATCATAAAATCCCTGTATTCTGTTTTATCCTGTTTGGAACAATTCAAAGAGGACGAAGAACTGAATATGATACAAAATCTTTTAGTGAATGGTATTATTCAGCAAGTAGTAGCAGAGTAACAATTTTGTTTGGTTATTTGACAGGCAGGTAGCCAAACAAATTTTTTACAGTATATATGACTATATATCTGTAAACGTCATAAAGTTAAAGGAGGAAAGAATAATGATTGATGTAAAAAAACTGTATTTTAGCTATACTGACAAACCGTTTGTTGAGAATGTAAGTTTCCATGTTGGGAGGGGAGAAATTTTCGGCTTTTTAGGACCCTCTGGAGCCGGAAAGTCAACCATACAAAAAGTATTGACTGGGCTTAACACAAAATATAAAGGCAGTGTAAAAGTTTCAGGTATTGAAATAAAGGAACGCACAAATCGGTTTTATGAAAATATTGGAGTAGACTTTGAATTTTCAACCTGCTATGAGAAATTCACAGCACGACAAAATCTCGCCTATTTTGCTTCTCTATATGAAAAGCAACCTCGGTCTATTGATGAATTATTGCATATGGTAGGCTTGGAAAATGACGGGGACAAAAAAGTTGCTGACTTTTCCAAAGGTATGCGTTCTCGCTTGAATTTCATTAAAGCGTTAGTCCATGACCCTGATATATTATTCCTTGATGAACCTACAAGCGGTCTTGACCCTACAAATAATCGTTTAATGAAAGACATTATTCTTGCGGAAAAGAAACGCGGAAAAACGATTATCATTACTACTCACAATATGTTTGACGCAACAGAGCTATGTGACCAAGTAGCCTTTATCGTTGCCGGAAAAGTCAGTGCATTGGATAGCCCGCATAATTTGATTATGTCAAGGGGAGCTGCCAAAATACAATATACCTACTATGATAAAGGCGAGAAAACCGGAGAATGTCTGCTTGATAGAACCACAGAAGATAAGTTGTTAAAAAGTTTAATTTCCGAAAACCGTTTGCTTTCTATTCATAGTAGTGAGCCTACATTAAATGATATTTTTGTTGATATTACAGGGAGGACACTTCAATGAGATTGGGACGTTTAATTTGTAGTGATATACATTTCCAATGGAAATATGGTTTCTATTTTATCTACTTTATATTAACAGTTTTATATGTGTGTGGGATTGCCTCTTTGCCGGGACATTGGAAAACGGATATTGCTTCTATCATGATATACTCTGACCCGGCAGCAATGGGATTGTTTTTTATGGGAGCGATTGTCCTTTTAGAAAAAAGTCAAAAGGTATTAAATGCTATTGTAGTGTCTCCCGTAAAAATGTCCGAATATATACTTTCAAAAACAGTTGCGTTGATTGCCATATCTACGGTAATTGCAATGATATTAGGATTAGTTTCCGGTAGCAATCAGTTACTTAGTATCGCAGTTGGTACGGCTTTGACATCAGCAATCTTTACTATGCTTGGAATTATTGCGGCTACAAAAATTTCAAACTTGAACCAATTTCTCATTGTGATTATGCCGATAGAAATTGTTTGCTTTGTTCCACCTATCGTTGGTCTGTTTGTAAAGTTACCAGATATATTCCGCTTTTTTCCGTTCACAGCTTGCATGAACCTTATAACTGGAAAAAGCATTTTACTATCGTTTGATATGGTACTTGTAATTGCTACGTTGATTATCCTCTACATAGTTGCGCGACATACAGTTAAGCATATGTGGAAAAGTTTAGGAGGTGTAAAGCTATGAAAAGGATATTATCCAGTACCATACAGGTATTTAGACAAATCAAGAGCGACCCTATGATGTTTGCAGCTTGTTTTACGCCTTTTGTCATGGGAGCTTTGATTAAATTCGGTATTCCCTTTCTTGAAAGAATAACAGATTTTTCTTTGCAAGCATACTATCCGATTTTTGATTTACTACTTTCTATCATGGCTCCTGTATTACTCTGCTTTGCATTTGCAATGATTACATTAGAGGAAATCGACGATAAAGTGTCACGGTACTTTTCGATTACCCCTCTTGGTAAGTCGGGGTATCTCTTTACAAGGTTGGGAGTACCCTCAATTATTTCGGCAATCATCGCTTTTATTGTACTGTTACTTTTTTCATTAGAAAAGTTGTCCATTGGAATGACAATATGTTTGGCGCTTCTCGGCTCAGTACAGGCAATTATTGTTTCACTTATGATTATTACATTATCAAGCAATAAATTAGAGGGTATGGCAGTTACAAAACTAGCTGCACTTACATTACTCGGAATACCAGCCCCCTTTTTTATTGATAGTTACTACCAGTTCGCGGTTGGCTTCCTTCCATCATTTTGGGTAGCGAAAGCCATGCAGAATGAAGCGGTTCTTTATTTCTCCATAGGATTGGTGGTAGCTTTAGTCTGGTACTACTTCCTTACAAAACGTCTGTTTCGGAAGCTGGCAGGATAAGGAGACATATTATGGAAAAAGGTAGACTTCTGCAAAACAAAAATATAAATAAGGCTATTCAGGTTTCCAAAATCACACTAATCATCAACCTGAGTTTATCGCTACTTAAATTTGCTGCCGGATATATAGGAAAGTCAAGTGCCATGCTGTCGGACGCTGTACACTCGGCTTCTGATGTATTAAGCACAATCGTTGTGATGGTTGGAATTAAAATATCAGAAAAACAGCCTGATAGAGAACATCCTTATGGGCATGAACGTATGGAATGTGTGGCTTCCATTATTCTTTCTGTCGCATTGGCTATAACAGGTGCTGGAATTGGATATTCAGGTATCAAGAAAATCTTTTCAGAACAGTACAATACGCTTTCTGCTGCTAGTGGAATCGCACTTACGGCGGCAGTCTTATCCATTGTTATAAAAGAGTGGATGTACTGGTTTACAAGGATTGCTGAGGGAGTCCATCAAACGATTGAAAACAACTTTCCACAATGTAAACATTGTATGGTACATGTTAATACGAATGAACTTCTCTATTCTGCATAGGACAGGGAAGATGATTTAAGGCTATTGAAAGGGAAAGGAGGGAAGTAGGTTATGGAACAATACTGGTGGATTATCATTGTTGTGGTTTTGATTGTCGTTGGTTTACTTAAAATTGTAATTATGAAGAAGTATAACCAAAGGAGAAATTCTAACAATCGTTCAAAAGATAGCGAGGACGACAAGATGTATTAAGGTTTATTGAAATCTGTTATGTTGTAGAATGATGTTTTTAGATACTAGAAAGTGCTTTAAGGGGGCTAACGTTATGGAAAGCTTTGAGTACAATTCTATACAATCAAATACAATTTAATAAATCTTTACAAAAAATTGAATGCAATACGGCTTTAAAGGCTCGTACAAACCATATGTTTTGTGCGGGCTTTTTTAGTGCAAATAATTTTTCAAATTTTTTCGGTTTCAACTTAGCAAATCACACCTGCAATTCCCTATATGGTGCGGAAAGAGGGACAAACACTTTTCACGTCATAACGGAAAGGCGGTAATGATATTCGTATTTGTGATGATGAATTGGCACAAGCCTTGAAAAAGCTGTCCGAACGTAACTGTGAAAATTTATTGATGTACTATTTCTTGGAAATGAGTGACACCGAGATTGCAAAAAGACAGAATATTTCCAGAAGTGGAGGAACGAAAAGCCGGGCAGAATCTATTGATTTCCATCCTTTTTACGGGGGTAAAGGCGCTTGTCATCTGGCTGGCTGCAATTTAAGATCTCGCCCATTTGTTTTTGCGTGAGATCACGATCTTCTCTTAGATTTCGGATTCTACTATACATTTTCTTCACAAACTTATTTTGAGGAAGGTTCGAACATGCTAAAAAAAACGAGATAATAGAAATAGGTATTTATCAATTTGGAATCATTTCCAAAACAGAAATTATTTTTGATCAAGAAATCAGAAAAATATGTGAGGATAATGTCTGCCGCCTGTACGGGAAGTCCTGGGCTTGTCCTCCGGCTGTGGGTACAGTTGATGACTGACGCCAATATGCAAGAGCACTGGTATTTAATGCCGTTTATCCTTTGGACAATTCCTTCGATTATGAAGGAATGATAAGAGGACACAGTGGGTTCAAGGATCTGTGCAGTCGATTATATACAGTGATAAAACCACAGTTGCATTTTTTTCTCATATTATCAAACGAAGGATGTAAACGGTGTAAAAACTGTACTTATCCTTCAGTAAAATGCAGAAATTCAGAAATGTTATCTCCTTCTTTAGAAGGTTTTGGGAGCAATGTTGCCAAGCTGGAAGAAACTGCAAACCTAAAGTATATGAATGAAAATATCGTCACATATTTCGGAATGTTGCTGTATTAACCATCATAGAAAGTGAGGAATATCATGAAAAAAGATGTAATAGGCATTATCTGACATTAATAAAGCATATAAACACCGTAATACCACATCAGAATACTAGTTCTTTTAATATTAACTTTTATCGTTCGCCAAACTGCCAGGTCGATTATATTTTCTGTATTCAGTGGGAGACAGAGAAAATTCCTTTTTAAAAAGTTTTGAAAAAGCCAGCTGATCTTCGAAACCAAGGGAACCGGCGATCACAGAAACAGGAAGTCCTGTCGTCATCAACAGACGGCAGGCTTTTTTTAACTTTAATTTTAGAAGATAGTGTTTTGGAGAGTATCCAAATTTCTCAGAAAAAATTCTGCTTAGATAATTTGGATGGACTCCGAAAGATTTTGCCAGATCTTTTATCACTATTTTTTCTGAATAATTGGTATCTAAATAAAACTTTACTTCATCTGCAACGGATACTTTTCCCCAGCTTCGCTCGTTAAAAGAAACATCTTCAAAGAGCATGCCGATAATATTAAGGAGCAGACTATTTGCCTTAAAATATTGGCTTGTCGTATTCCCCTGCAGACCTAGAATCTGAGAAATGACTTCTTCGTATTTTTCGGTATCAAGCTGATGGATGATATAAATATCTTCGGAGGAGGTCATAAGCTGGTATGTGTAAGTTTGCGAACTGATTCCGAGGTAGCCGATCCAAGCATAACTCCATGGATCGTCTGTTGAAGCTTCATAATAGGAAACTTTACCCGCAGGAATGATAAAAGCATCTCCAGTGGAAAGGTGGAATATGTGCTCATTGATATGAAGTTTTCCCTTACCTTTTAACACGAAATGAATTAAATCGTAGGAACGGTACTTCGGTCCATAGTGGTATCCTGGTAAACAGTCTTCGTAACCAGCACTGTAAAAGGAAAGATCGGAATTTGATTTGTAAATTAAGGAGTGTTGAGTTTCTTTATATTCTTTCATGGTTTTATTATAAACAAAAAGGTTAGGTTTTTCCATATTTTTTTATGTAATTTCTATATAAAATGAATTCTGTTTATTTTATTATGATTGTAGAAAAAAGGAGAAAGGAGAGTAATACAAAGTGGGTGGGATGAGACAAAAGTATCATCTTGAACCGGACCGGGGCCTCTTAAATGACCCAAACGGATTGGCTTATTTTAAAGGAAAATACTATGTTTTCTTTCAATGGAACCGATTCGCAAAGGATCATGGATACAAGGAATGGGGGCTTTTTAAATCATCAGATCTTTTGAACTGGACATTTGAAGGAAGCGCCTTGCTTCCAGATCAGATTTATGATCAGGACGGCGTCTACTCGGGAAGCGCATGTGTGATAGAAGATAAGTTATGCCTGTTCTATACCGGGAACACAAAATCGGATGGTCGGAGAAAAGTTTATCAGTGCATGGCGGTGAGTTCAGACGGAAGAAAATATCTTAAACACGGATGCGTGCTGGAGACTCCGGCAGATTATACGGAACATTTCAGGGATCCGAAAGTGTTTAAGGGAAGCCGCCAGGGCTATTTTATGGTAATCGGTGCCCAGAAGAGTAATGGGAAAGGCGCTGTTGCTCTGGCAAGTTCCTGTGACGGAGTTCACTGGAGCGTAAAGGGAAATCTGGCTGAAACAGAGATGTATGAAATGGTGGAATGTCCGGACCTGTTTGAACTGGACGGTAAACATGTTTTAATGTTCAATCCTCAGGAACGTGACAACGATAACGATGTATGCGGAGTTAGTTTTTCCGCATATAAGATCATGGAGTTTGATGAGAAAACGGAAACGGTTGGTGACCGTGACCTCGATAAACACTGTCGTTTTGATCAGGGGTTTGACTTCTATGCACCGCAGACATTCTGTGATGATAAGGGACGAAGGATTATGTTCGGATGGATGTCACGAATGAATGAAATGCAGGAGCAGATTTTTGCGGCTGAAGAGAGAAACATTCATTGCCTGACGCTTCCAAGAGAACTGAATGTGAAAAATGGCAGGTTATATCAGAGGGTCCCGGAAGAATTCGAACGATTGAAAGGAAAGCAAATTCCTTTAGAGATGCCGAAAACGAAAGAAATAAAAGCGGTATTCCCCCAGAAAGCGGCATTTGTTAAAGTGTCAGGATCAGATTTGGATCAGGGAATATTCATAAGGTTTCCAGAAGATGGTACAAAGATATTCTATAATGGAAGTGAAAAAGTTTTCACATTTGTAAGGTATGACTGGGTAAATAAGACGGAAGAACAAAAGAGTTTTCCAATGGAAATGCTTTATTCATTGGAATTATGGCTGGATCAGTCCAGTATTGAGATATTTTTAAATGAAGGGGAGTATGTGCTGTCTTCGAGGATCTATTCAAAAGGAGAAGGGCAAACCGTTATTTTTAAAGGAATGACAGAAAAATCAGAGATTGAGTGTAAAGAGATCAATACAGGAGGTATGCATAATGAGTGACAAAGAGTTGGCAAAAAAGATTGTTGAACTTGTTGGCGGCAAAGAAAACATTGTTTCCGTAAGGCACTGTGCAACGAGGCTTAGGATAGTTGTGTCGGACAAAGAGAAGATCCAGGTGAAAGAAGTAGAAGCGTTGGATAAAGTAAAGGGATCTTTTTTCAATTCCGGTCAGTATCAGATTATTCTGGGCACAGGATTGGTAAACAGAATTTATGATGAAGTTATTAAGATTACCGGCGGACCAGATGAGGGGCAGGTTGAAGAAAAGAAAGAAGTGGTTTATGGAAATAAATTTCAGAGAGCCATTCGGATGTTTTCAGATGTATTCGTACCGATTATTCCGGTTCTGGTGGCGACCGGTCTTTTCATGGGTCTCAGAGGCCTTCTGACACAGCAAGCAGTGCTGGGAGTATTTGGAATGACACCGGAAGATATCCCAGCTTCCCTGCTGACATTTACACAGATTTTGACGGATACTGCTTTTTCGTTCCTGCCTGCGCTCGTCTGTTGGTCTACATTTCGCAATTTCGGCGGAAGCCCGGTCATCGGAATCGTACTTGGTCTCATGCTTGTAAGCCCGAGCCTTCCAAGTTCTTACGACGTTGGATCAGGAGTGGCAGATCCGCTTGTATTTTTCGGATTTATCAAAGTGGCAGGATATCAGGGATCAGTCCTGCCGGCTTTCGCTACTGGTATTATCACGGCAAAATTTGAAAAATGGCTCCGAAAACATGTACCGGATGCCCTTGATCTGATCGTGACACCGTTTATCACACTTTTTGTTGGTATTGTGATGGCTCTGTTTGTGCTTGGACCGATTCTTCACTATGTGGAAAATGGAGTTTTATTTGTGGTAGAGAACCTGCTGTTCCTTCCGATGGGAATCGGGGGACTTATCTATGGTAGTTTTGGACAGTTGCTTGGAATATTTGGTATACACCATATCCTGAACTTCCTGGAAATCAGTATGCTGGCTAATGATGGATGGAATTACTTAAATCCAATCGGAACATGCGGAAATGTAGCTCAGGCGGGCGCTGTTCTTGCAGTAGCTATCAAAGCAGCTTCAAATAAGACAAAACAGGTCGCATACCCTTCCTGTCTGTCAGCGCTTCTCGGAATTACAGAGCCGGCTGTTTTTGGTGTAAATCTGCGATTTGTGAAACCATTTATCATGTCCATGATCGGTGGAGGAATTGGAGGTTTCCTTGCTTCTTTGTTCCACTTAAAAGCAACTGGAATGTCAATCACTGGTATTCCGGGAACTCTTTTATACCTGAATGAACAGCTTCCGATTTATATATTTGTAAATGTAGTAGCTTTTGCGGTAGCATTTATTCTTACGTGGTTGTTTGGATTTAACAAAAAAATGGAGAATGCGGCATGAGTATTGTCTTAAAGGATCACATCGTACATATCAGTAACAACAAGATCAGTTATGTGATGGAGGTTGTTGACGGGAAATATCTGATACACAGGTATTTTGGGAAAACAATCCGGAAGTACAGAGGGACAGGAATCCCTCTGTATTTTAAAAGAGGATATAATACCAGCCACAGCTGCAGTGTGGAGAATGTATCTTTTGACGATTTCCCATTTGAATATCCTGTAAGAGACAGTGGCGATTACAGAATCCCAGCAATTTCTTTCGTGACAGCTTCAGGGATCCGGCATGCGGATTTTAGATTCGAGAACTGGAGAGTTTTACCGGATAAGCCATCACTTCCGGGGCTTCCTGGCATTATTGCGAAAAAAGGAGAGGCTGAAACGCTGGAAGTGGTCTGCAGGGATGAGATGGCAGAATTAAAATTGTATCTTTATTATACCATTTTACCGGATATCGGCGTCCTGATGCGTCATCAAAAGCTGCAAAATACAGGCAGCCGATCTATATGTATTGAGAATATCCAGAGCATGTCTCTGGAACTTCCGGCGAAAGAATACGATGGTCTGATTCTCTATGGAACACATGCAAAAGAGGCAAACATGGAAAGATTTCCGCTTCATCATGGTGTACAGCGGATTGAAAGCGTGCGAGGCAGCTCCAGCCTTCAATATCAGCCGTTTGCTGCTCTGATGGATCACGAGACAACGGAAACCTCGGGAACAGTATATGGTTTTCAGCTTATTTACAGCGGGAATTTTCTTGCACAAATAGAAAAGGATCAGTTCGGTAACATACGTGCTCAGATGGGGCTTCATCCGGATATGTTTTCCTGGGAACTGAAACCTGGGGAAAGCTTCTGTACACCGGAGGCAGTGTTAAATTACAGTGGCAACGGATTAAATGAAATGAGTCATAATTTTCACCGTTTGTACAGGGAACATCTGATTCCCGGGGAATTTGCCGGAAAAGTACGTCCGGTGCTTTTAAACTCGTGGGAGGCTATGTACTACGATGTCAGTCTGGAAAAAATAAAGGAGCAGGTAATAATTGCCAAGAGACTGGGAATCGAGCTCTTTGTACTGGATGACGGATGGTTTCGCAGAGGAAACAACAGTCATGATTCCATGGGTGACTGGATATGCAATGAGAAAAAGCTGCCGGGTGGGATCCGGCAGGCGGCAGACCTGGTTCACAGTCAGGGACTTCAGTTTGGTCTTTGGTTTGAGCCCGAAGCGATAAGCCTCAAAAGCGATCTGTACCAACTTCATCCGGACTGGGCCCTTGGCGTTCCGGGATATCCAAATACGGAAGGGCGTCATGAGTACCTGCTGGACCTGACCAGAACAGAGATAAGAGATTATATCAAAAACGTTCTAGATTCCTATTTGAGGGAAGGATTTATTGATTATATCAAATGGGATATGAACCGGCCTCTGACAGATGTGTATTCACAAGCTTACCGGGATGGAAATAGTAAGGAAACCAGCCACAGGTACATCCTGGGGTTATATGAAATCCTTGAGTGGCTGAAAACTGCTTATCCTAAGGTTCTGGTAGAAGGATGTTCCAGCGGAGGAGCGAGATTTGATCCGGGCATGCTGTATTATGTGCCTCAAAATTGGGCCAGTGACAATACAGATGGCTATGACAGAGCGGTAATCCAGAATGGTTTCAGCCTTCTGTATCCCAAAGAAGTAATGGGAGCGCACGTAAGCATTACGCCGAACCATCAGACGGGAAGAACAACATCACTGCGTACAAGATTTCAGACAGCCCGTTTTTTCAATCTTGGGTATGAATTGGATGTAACAAAGTGCAGCGAAGAAGAATTAAAGATTATTTCAGAGCAGATTTCACAATATAAGTCAGAACAGGAATTTTTTAGTAACGACATTTTTTACCGTCACGAGGTTCCTAATCAGAATTATTATATGTGGTCATGCGTGGGGAAAAAAGAGTGTAAAGTGATAATCTATCAGAAATTTTTCAATCCCCTGTACTCTCATGGGTGTTTCCGGATGCTTGGGCTGGATCCTGATGCGGACTATTATGAAGAAGCAACAGGCAGAATATACGGAGGAGATGAACTGATGGAAATTGGAATTACGGTGCCTCTTGTAAAAGAAGATTTTTACGTATTTGACATTCATCTGATAAAAATCGAGGAGAAATAATAACGGTATGAAAATAAAACTGTTTGCCAGTGATCTGGATGGGACATTGCTTAATGAACAACATAAAATATCGCAACAAAGTGCTGACGCAATCCGAACCGCACAGCAAACAGGAAAAGTATTTCTGGCGGTTACTGGCAGAGCGTGGGGGACGGCGTCTCTCTTATTGAAAGAGGCGGGCATATCCTGCGTATGCTTTTGGCGTATGGAATTGAATTTGAAATTAATACAAGTTGCGGTGATTTTTCTACAGACACTTGTGTTTATAACGGTGTCAAATATAAGGAATAATAAAGCAGCTGTCTATTCGTCCCATTGGCAAGCTTTCAAATCGACATGCCAATCATCTTTAAACACAGCGCCTTCTTCTAATAAAAGCAGTCCTTGTTCATGCCAGCCCGGGACCAGTCTTCCGGCGTGATTGACCACACGGTGGCAGGGATAACTGCCGTAGTACTCTGCCATGCCAAGGACCCTGCCCACAAGTCTTGCGTTTTTTTCTCTGCCGATCAGACGGGCAATCTGGCCGTAAGTCGCAACCTTCCCCAGGGGAATTTCTTCCACTACAGAGAGGATTTCATAAATTAAACGCTCATCTAAAATCTTTTTCATATGTGCAACCTCAAAAATGTATTACAGATCATATTAATCAAATTGATGTGGTATAAAAAAAGTTGACACCCCATTCTCAAGGATTGGGTATATAATCAAGAGAATAAGGAGTGAACAAAAATGGCAGAAAACAGGCAATATGACCACGAATACAAAGTACAGGCCGTCAAGCTGGCAAAAGAAATCGGACAAGCTAAGGCCGCCAAAGAGCTGGGAGTTCCCAAGAATACCATGTATGGCTGGGTAAGGGCCAACCGGCTTGGGAATCTTGATCTGGGAGCAGGCTCACAGACACCACAAAGCGCTATGACACTGAATGAGGAACTCATAAGGCTTCGCCAACAAGTGAAAGAGCTGGAAAAAGAAAACCGCCGTTTGAAGAAAGAAAATGATTTTCTGGAGGAAGCCAGCGCTTTTTTCGCCGCGAGCCGTCTGAAGTCAGCAAAAACGAAAGAATGAAGTTTATTGCTTTAAAAACGCAAGACGGCAAATTAAAAGGAGAGATCACTTTTTATTGCAGAGTCCTTCATGTCAGCAGACAGGGCTTTTATCAGTATCTTGCAAATATAGACCGTCCGTGGAAGTACCAGCCTTTGGCAGATGTCATGATGGAAATAGTTGAAGAAGACGAGTGCAATGATACTTATGGGCGGGTTCGGATGTACCAGGCGTTACTCCTGAAACAGCCTGAAAACGTTGATATTCCCAGTGAACGCACGGTTTACCGCGTCATGGAAGAGATTGGGATCAGACATCATCCAAAACGCAAGCCGAATGGGATCACAAAGGCAGACAGGGAAGCCAGAAAGTCAGAAGATCTATTAAAACGAGATTTCACTGCGGAGAAACCACTGACAAAATGCGTAACAGATATAACAGAGATCAAAGCCAGCGATGGAAAACTTTATGTTTCTGCCATTTTTGATTGTTTCGATTCCAGTGTGATTGGTTTAGCGATGGATACCAACATGAAAGCCCCATTATGTGTACAAACACTGGAAAATGCCAGCAAGGCATATCCGGATATCCGTGGAGCAATCATTCACAGTGACAGAGGGAGCCAGTATACCAGTCAGATTTACCAGGAGGCAATTTATAGATATGGTATTCAACAAAGCATGAATAGCGCGGGAGGAAGATGCCACGACAATGCCCGATGTGAAAGTATGTGGGGCAGAATGAAATCAGAGCTGTTGTACGAACGCTATGATAGCGAGAAGATGACCACAGAAGAACTAAAAACACTCATCTGGAGATATTTCATTAGCTACTGGAATAACCGGAGAATCTGTTCAGCGAATGGAGGACTTCCCCCAATGGTAAAACGACAGCAATACTATGATTCTCTACAAGAAGCAGCATAGGATGCAAAATCCTTGAGGAAATAGTGTCAACTAATCTTGACAAAATCAAATCATGCTTCAAGAAAGAAGAAATGTCAAGATGAAGGATGACAAAAAATTGAATGGAATCTGCACAGTTCTATGTTATACTGAACATATACATAGAATGGAGGTTGAGATTATGGGAATTTGGATGATGAAGCACTGACAGCAGGGCGTTGGTGTTTCCATAGCCTTGCTGATCGATAAGAGGCGTAAACAAAGAAACGGTCAGGAGGCAAAGGATGTCATATTTTAATTATCAGTCAAAAAAGATTTATTACAAAGAAACAGGAAGCGGAAAACCCGTAGTGTTATTGCACGGGAACACAGCATCTTCCAGGATGTTTGAATTTATACTGCCTTTATATGAAGATAAGTTTCATGTAATTCTTATTGATTTTTTGGGCCATGGGAAATCAGACAGGCTGGAAGCATTTCCGGCGGAACTCTGGATGGAAGAGGCAAGACAGACTATAGCTCTGCTTGAGCATCTGGATCTTGGAAAGGTAAACCTTGTGGGAACCAGCGGCGGTGCATGGGCGGCAGTCAATGCAGCCTTGGAACGCCCCGATCTGGTGGACAAGGTAGTGGCGGACAGTTTTGACGGACGTACTCTGGCAGACGACTTTGCAGAGAATCTGCTTAAGGAGCGGGCAGATGCCAAGAAGGACGAAATGGGGACAGCATTTTACGAGTGGTGCCAGGGGGAAGACTGGGAACGCATCGTGGATATGGATACAAGTGCGATGGTACAGTGTGCCAAAGAGAAGCTGCCCTTATTTACAAAGCCGCTGAGCGCGCTAAATAATCCTCTCCTGCTGATGGGCAGCAAGGGAGATGACATGTGCAGATCAGATTTTCTGGATGAATATCGTGCAATAACCAAAGAAACCAATGCAGAAGTATGTATTTTCCCGGAAGGGGTACATCCCGCAATTCTCTCCTGTGCCGAGAAGGCGGCAGAGGTTATTGCCGGATTCCTGGAAGGAAAAGAAACATAAGGAGGCTGGAAGATGAGAATGCCGGAGAAGATTGAAGCAGACATGTTTGCACCCTGTGGGATGAACTGCATGGTTTGTTACAAACATTGTTATCATAAAAAACCTTGTGCCGGATGTCTGAACAGTGACCGGGGAAAACCGGAACACTGCCCGAACTGCGGCGGTATTATTTCCCTGCATGATGCAGAATGCAGCGAATGTCAACATAAGATACACACATAACGCAAACGGGGGAAGGTGAAAGCACTTGTGGAAAAAAAGATGAGCTGCTGCGGCACAGCTGTTATTGAAATGTCTGGTGCAGCCGGTATAACGCTGGTTTCTGAAAAAGACAGAAATCCGATGTACACAACAACTTATGGAGTTGGAGAAGTTATCCGGGATGCTGTGCAGAAAGGCTGCCGAAAATTTATCATTGGAATTGGCAGAAGTGCAACCAATGACGGCGGGATTGAGATGCTTCAGGCTTTGGGATACGGATTCCTGAATGCCGGGGGTAAGCAGGTTCCTTTTGGAGCCAGAGGACTCGCTGAGCTTGAGAGGATTACGGACACCTGCGTGCTTCCGGAATTAAGTGAATGTAAGTTTGAGATGGCATATGACGTGACCAATCCTCTGTGCGGGAATCATGGATGCAGTGCGGTCTACGGGCCCCAGAAGGGGGCTGAATCTGTGACAGGCATTGATATTTCAGCAAAATGTTAGAGACTGCAGGAGAAAGGAACAGCCATGAAAAGATCCGGTACCGAAGATATGCCATGGAAGATCTGGACTTTCCAAAGGAATCTTTTGATGTGGTCATCAGCTCACTTGCATTCCATTACGTGAAGGATTTTGAACGTTGGCAGAAAAGATCAGCCAATGGATTGCGCCGTCCTATGATGCTGATCGTGGCGGCGGAAAAGGATTGACAAAAGGAGGTGCGGAATGCTGGAAGACGATGTGATAAAGGCGGCAGCCGGGGAAGAGCCGCTGATACAAAAAAAATATGAAGGTGAGATACTGTGTCTGGAAATGCCTGTAAAGGTAGAATTTAATCATGTTTGTTTCAAAAAATGCAGGTTTGTATCATGTGATTTCAGCGGTTCTATGTTCTACAATGTAAAATTCCTGAACTGTGATTTCTCTAACTGCAGATTTCAATCCTGCTATTTAAAAGAAACGGAAATATGGGGATGCAAAGGTGACGGAGGAGACTTCAGTCAGAGCACGTTCCGCACAACAATGGTTGAAGAAGGATGTTATCACTATGCCAACTATGAAGGCACGCTCTGGGACGGCTGCAGACTTAAAGGAGTTGATTTCAGTGAAGCGTTTTTTGCGGAAGTAAAGTTTAAAAAAATCCGGTTTGAAAAAGTGAACCTTTCCCGAGTCGATTTTTTTAAGACGCAGCTGGAAGGCATCGACTTATCGGACAGCAACATCGAGGGAATCATGGTATCCGATACTTTTCGGGAACTGCGCGGGATGAAGATCGGCCCGATGCAGGCTATGGATCTGGTGCGTTTCTTAGGAGTGAAAATCATCTGAGTTTTGTTATAAGCAAATGGGCACAGAGAATAAACCGTGTTATGCTAAATAATGCCAGGCAGAAAGCCGGAAGGGTCAGGGAAGCCGCTTTATCGTCACTCTGAATTTGAAGATCGCCGATTCGGATCAGGTTACGGAGCACAGGATGACGGGATTTAAAATACAAGGTGTGCCAGGGGCTGATTCCCGGTGTTCGGACAGACTCAGGGGCAAACGGCTTCTGCTGGTAGAAGATAATGAACTTAATATGGAGATTGCGGAGACGATACTCACTGAAGTGGGATTCGTGGTTGAAAATGCAGAGAACGGAAAGGAGGCTCTCGACAGGTTCCTGGCATCTGAGCCGGGACATTATCAGGCAGTCCTTATGGATCTGCAGATGCCGGTCATGGACGGATACACCGCTGCAAAAGAGATCCGGAACAGCACACATCCCCAGGCTCTTACGGTTCCGGTGATCGCTCTGACAGCCAATGCCTTTGCAGAGGACATGGCTAAAGCACTGGCAGCAGGCATGAATGATCATGTCTCAAAACCGATTGACTACAAGCGCCTCATAAGAGTTTTGGAAAAAAATATAGAGTAGAGAAAGATGAGGAATGACATGAAAGACCAAATACTGTTGATCAATGATCTGGCCGGTTACGGCAAAGTGGCACTGTCTGCCATGCTGCCGGTCATGACCCATGCGGGACTTAATTTATATAACCTGCCCACTGCACTCGTCTCAAACACTCTCGACTATGGAAAGTTTGAGATATTAGAGACCACAGAGTATATGAGGAAGACGATGAAAGTCTGGGAGGAGCTGGGATTTTCTTTTGACGCTGTCTGCACGGGGTTTATCGCATCTGAAGAGCAGGTAAAACTGATCTCAGACTATCTGAGAGATCAGAAAGAGAATGGAACATGGATTTTTGTAGATCCCATTATGGGAGATGAAGGGAAGCTTTACAACGGAATTGAAGGAAAAACCGTAGGTTATATGAGAGATCTGTGCTCCCTGGCCGATGTGATCGTGCCGAACCTGACGGAAGCAAGCTTTTTAGCGGAAATGTATCAGGGAAAGGAAGTCATCACAGAAGGAGAGAGCAGAGAGCTTCTCAAAAAACTCAGAAAGCTTGGTGCAAAATCTATCGTCATCACGAGTGTAAAGACGGAGGCCGGAGATTTTGTTTTGATCTATGACCATCAGACGGATACGGTGTCTGAGCTTCCATTTGAACAGATTCCGGTGCGTTTTCCGGGAACCGGAGATATTTTCTCGGCTGTTCTGGCAAGTCAGGTACTGAACGGAACACAGCTTGACAAAGCGGCCGAGCGGGCCATGACCGCCGTCAGAGAGCTGATCCTGCTCAACAGAGAGACAGCCGATAAGTTTAAGGGAATACCGATCGAGAAAAATCTGGAGGTGCTGAATTTTGAGACGTCCGAAGATTAAACTTACACTGATCGAAAGAAAAGGGGATCACGGTTGTCACCGGGGACATAAGGCCGGAGACAGTTTTGATTTTGATACGGAGAGGGGACAGCTTTGTCCGATGGCTATGCATGTGGCGTTTCCGTACGTTGATATTTTAAGATATGGCGGAAACATTCCGGGTCAGCCGGAGGGAACGGCGGTGTTCTGTTGTCCGGACGCGGATACGATTAATGTCTTTAAAGCTGAAATCATCAGTGAAGAATAGTGAGGAGCGGTTAATCAGAGTTAGCCGCTCCTTTCCGAATTTTACGGTATCCGAAAGATACCAGATTTCCTGGCGGTAACCATCCTACTTTTTTGTGCGTACTTTACGTTTGGAGAACGGGGAATTATCATGAAATTAGAATCTAAGCATTCACAAAGGAGGATAAAGGGATGACAGCAGAAGCGTGTATTAAATTATTAAGAGAGATCAAAGATGCGGCGTTTGCAACGGTAGATGAAGAAGGACATCCCCAGGTGCGCATTATCGATGTCATGATCGCAGAGGGAGAAAAGCTGTATTTTTGTACGGAAAGAGGGAAAGACTTTTACCGACAGCTGATAGCAAATGAATATACGGCTATCACAGGGATGAACAAAGAATTTCAGATGGTGAGGCTTTCCGGCCCGGTGAAAAAGCTTTCGGATCAAAAGATGTAGATTGACCGCGTTTTTGAGGAGAACCCGATGATGAACGATGTGTATCCGGGGGAAAGCTGAAGCATGTATCGGCTGCGGGACGTGCAGGGACGTATGTCCCCAGAAATGCATTAGTGAAGGAATGCCGTATATAATACTACAGGATATCAGTCATAAATATCTCATTCAGCCGCTGGATAATAAATGACGGTATTGTAAGTTGAAATTCTTCCTGAAGTGAAATATAATAAACAAAAACATGTAAGGGAGATAAATTATGAATGTAATAGAAATCGTAAAGTCGATTGTGCTCGGTATTATCCAGGGAATCACAGAGTGGCTTCCGATCAGCAGTACGGGCCATCTCATTCTGTTTGACAACATATGGCCAATGGCTTCAAGTCCGGAGTTTTTTGAAGTATTCAAAGTAGTCATCCAGTTCGGGTCTATTCTGGCGGTTCTGGTTCTGTTTTTTCACAAACTGAATCCATTTTCTCCGCAAAAGAGCAGAAGAGAAAAACGGGATACGTATAACCTTTGGAAAAAGGTCATCGTAGGGTGCATACCGATTATTATCGTAGGGCTTCCGCTGGATATGATATTGGAAGATTATCTATCGGGTGTCTATGTAATAGCGGCAACTTTGATCTTGTACGGTATTGCATTCATTGTCATTGAGAGCAGAAACAGGCGTCCATCCATGCGGTCACTGGAGGATCTGACTTATAAAGCGGCGTTTTTTATTGGATGTTTTCAGGTGCTTGCGGCAATTCCGGGGACATCCAGAAGCGGTGCAACGATCCTGGGAGCCGTGTTATTAGGCTGCTCCCGTTATGTTGCCAGTGAATTTTCATTTTTCCTGGCAGTTCCGGTCATGGCCGGGGCCAGCGGTCTGAAACTGATCAAATATTTTCTGAAGGTAGGAATGTTTTCAGGCAGTGAATGGCTTCTTCTGACTGTGGGAACCGTGGTTTCCTTCTTAGTGTCCATCCTGGCAATCCGTCTGCTGCTAAGTTACATCCGAAAACATGACTTTAAGGTCTTTGGGATTTACCGGATCCTGCTTGGTATCGTGGTAATTGTATACTTTGGATTCCTGGCATAATAATGAAAGAAACAAGTTTGGAATAAATAAAAAATGCATCTGTTACAGATTTCATTTTTCTGTAACGGATGCATTTTTAATGGGAAATATATATTTTTTGTATTTTTAACTATTTGCAAAATCTCTGGTAAACATGTCGCTCTTTTCCACAAACTCCTCCATATTTTTAAAACCAAGGCGGTGGAGAAGTTCCATCACATACGGATTGTCAAGGGGTGTTTTATATGGTGCTTCTTTTCCGTAGGTCTCTACATTTCTTTTTCCCTTGTCCTTATCAATGATGATTTTAGGCCCGCCGACACATCCGCCTCTGCATGCCATTCCCTCAAAAAAGTTGGCGTCTGTCTCGCCCTTTTGGATCTGTTCGATCATGGCCTTGCATGCAGGGACGCCGTCTGCCTGCTGTGCACGGACCGGAACTTCCCTTCCCGGACTGAGTTTTTCCACAGTAGACCTTACGGCCTCGCTGACGCCGCCGGTGTGGGCATAGATCCTGCCCGCCCTGGAGGAATGTTCCCTGTCGTTGTCGGCAAGTTCTTCCGGCCGTATCTCGGCCGCGTCGAAAATATCCTGTACTTCCTGAAATGTCAGTACATAGTCCACTGCATCTGCAATGTCCGGTTCCCTGGCTTCTTTCTTTTTTGCGATACACGGGCCGATGAATACTGTAACCGCATCGGGATGAATATGCTTTACCGCCCGCCCTGCCGCGATCATCGGGGAGACTGCTCCCGGCACGTGGGGGATCAGTTCATGGTAGATTTTGCGGATCATGGCGATCCAGACCGGACAGCAGCAGCTGGTGAGCTGGAAATCATCTCTTGAATTGATATGCTTGTCAAATTCCAGAGCCTCCTTCAGAGTCAGAATGTCTGCAAAGACCGCTACTTCCACCATTCCTTTGAATCCGGCGGCTTTCAGTGCACTTCTCAGCTGTCCTGGGGAAGCATTTTCATACTGGCCTACGAAAGCAGGGGCGATCAGGGCATAAACATCTTTTTCTTTACTGCGCACTTCTTTTAACACGGGGAAGATATCCTTGCTCTCTGCCAGCTTATCCAGCCTGCATGACTCAATACAGACACCGCATCCGCTGCATTTATCCGGATCGATAGCCAGCTTTCCGTCAACCTCTTCTATGGCGTCAAAAATACAGCTGTTTTTGCATGCCCTGTCATAGGCACAGCTCTCACATGATTCCGTGTGGATGACCGGGGCATACTGGTCCGGATTTAAAAGGCAGTCAAGCTGATGAGGATCATAGTCAGCCTCGCTGATATCTTCATTTTTCATTTGTTTTTGAAGCAATTCTTTGTAGAGTTCATGGAATGATGTTAATTTTTTTACTTCCGGCATATGAATCACTCCTATTCTGCATTCAGTGCGGCCATAGTGATATAATTGTACGGCTGATTAAAATGCGGAAGGAAAAACAGGTCGAACAGTTTTAACTTATCAATGGTGACTTTTTCCTGGATGGCCATAGAAAACAGGTGGATCGCCATGGAGATATCATAGTCGGAACAAAGCTGTGCACCGAGGATTCGTCGCGTCTTTTTGTCATAAACGATGCGGATCACGACCTTATAGTTGTCCTTCTCCATAAACCCGGCTTTCTGCCAGTCCTCATAATCTGTGGCGGCGGCATCAAAACCGAGTTTTTTTGTTCGCTCCAGGGAAAGCCCGGTGCTTACCATGTTTAAGCCCCAGATGCTGATCCCGTTAGAACCCTGTACCCCCGGGGATTTCAGCTCTGTACCGCAGGCGTTGTGGGCGGCAATGATCCCGGAACGGACCGCATTGGTGGCCAGTGCGATATAATCCGTATCTTCGATGGCATTGTTGTAAACGGTGGCACAGTCACCCACGGCATAGACGTCCGGGCGGCTGGTCTGCTGCATGAGATCTGTAAGATAAGCGCCGTTGTTGTGAAACTGCTTAAGCTGGCCGTTTCCGAGCTTCGTGTTGGGGCGGAAGCCTACACAGAATATGACCATGTCGGCGTCGTAGGTGTTTTGGTCTGTGACTACTTTATCGACTTTCCCGTTTCCTTCCAGCTGTTTTACTTTCTCTCCAAATGCAAGGCGGATTCCGTGGTCAGACAGCTGCTTTTCCATGCGTTTGCAGAATATATCGTCATAGTAGGCGGAGAGACAGGTGTCTGCGCAGTCAATTAAAGTGACTTCTCTGCCGTTTCTCTGAAAAGCCTCGGCAAGTTCCACACCGATATATCCGGCTCCGACGACAGCGACTTTCTTTATAGAGGTATCTCCAAGCTTTTCGATGACTTCCGCCGCATTCTGATAGAGCTTTACAAACTGGACATTGTCAAGACTCATGCCCGGAAGCTGGGGGCCTACCGGAGTAGAGCCTGTGGCAAGAATTAGCTTGTCGTAAGGGTACTCACAGTCTTTGCCGGCAGCATCTTTCGTATAGACGACCTTGTTGTCAAAATCTACGGAATTGACCGAGGTCTCCATATAGATCTTTGCGCCCTTCCCTTCCAGGATTTCTTTGCTGGAATAAAACAGCCCGTCAGGCCCGGAAATCTGTCCCCCGATCCAGAGAGCCATCCCGCAGCCTAAGAAACTGATATTGGAATTGGCGTCAAAGGCGGTGACGTCCACATCCTTATAATTGTCGAGTATCGTATTCAGCGCTGCGGTACCTGCATGATTCGCACCGATGACAATAATTTTTTTTGGCATAATCCTTATCTCCTTTATATCTGATAACACTTGGTATAATAATCAGTATGCCAAAAAAAGAAAAAATTATTGATTAGAGGAGGAATAAAACGATGCTGATCTTAAACGGGAAAATCCTTCCTATGGAAGGAGAAACTATAGAACACGGCTATGTGCAGACGAAAGGAAAGGTAATAAAAGAACTGCCGTGTGGATGACCGGGTCGGAAGCCTGAAACCCGGGAAGGATGCGGATCTCGCAGTATTTTCCGACAATCCGGTGAGTACCCTTACCAAGACGCTCTATACATTCATCGACGGTCAGATCGTTTACCATGAAGGAGATAAGAGTTAGGGTTTTAAGATGACCTTGATGCACTCGTCCTATTTTTGTCGAAGATTTTGTATGCGTGTTTCCCTTTACTAAGAGGAAGGCGGTGTGTGATGATATCGGTGGCGTCAAAGGAACTGTCTGGGATTGGGAAAGGATAGGGTCCACATATTTCTGTGCAGGGCACTGTTCCATTCTCAGTGTGATATTCCGGTCAAAAAAGTTGCCCAGAGGGAATAGATTGTATCTTCCACCGTAGACACCGATTATTGTCACGGTTCCGCATTTTCTCACCACTTCGGATGAGATCTCGATGGCAGACTTGGAGCCGGCCTGGAGTTTCAGGGCGGATTCCACTTTTTCCACAACCGACATTTTTCCGTCATACCCACGCAGTCGATGACACGTTCTGCACCCAGTAAAAAGGCCCATTTGATTGTCAAAAGGCGACTGGACCACAGCCTGAGACCACAACATCAGGAATAAGACCTGTTCATCTTCAAGTTCTTCCGGGACTTTTACAGGCCCTACATTGGCATAGGGGACCCGGAGATACTGTGCCTGTCCTCCGGGATATCCGCCGAAGGCGTCACTGTACCCGAACAGGCCGCCGGCTCCTCCGTTTGGATCAGATGGAGATCGGAAGCGCAGATGGCTGTGGAGGTCACTTTGACGATGATATTATTCTCCTTTTCGATCCTGGGGTCCGGAACCTTTTCTACTCCCACATCTTTCACCCCGTGATAAACAATCGCATCCATAGTTTGTACCGTCCTTTCTAAATATCATATTTACTTTTTAATATGGCTTTTGTCATGGACAGCTATACTTGACAATTAACTCTTACGGTTGTAAGATTTTAAAAAAAGGAGACAAATGACTATGAGAATCATAAAGATTTTGATCCCAATGCTGGGATGCCTTTTCTGCCTTTCTGCCTGCGGCACAGAAACGAACAAGAATCCGAAAGGAAGTACAGAAAAGATCAAAAAAGAACTCTTTGCGGCGGCAGACTGTTATAAGACGATTTATTCGTCCGCAGACAAAGGGAAAGGCATAAATCCGGTATTGTCCAAGAAGGAGATCCACAGAATCGTTTGGCGGCTCGGAACATGCGGATATTCCGCCGCGTGTATGGAAAATGACTGTGATATGCAGAATGGACGGACAGTGGAGAAAGCTTTGCGGAAGGCCGAAAAAGGCGGGAAGACTTCCACCGTGTTTTTTGGTGTCACCAGATCCGGTGGAATCCACAGATATGAACTTAGGATGAAAGGAAAGAAAGCAGAATTCACAGACGCCTATCTGGACTGGGACAAACAGGGAAATCCGGCGGTATCCTATGTAAAGACAGAAAAAGTATCCTCTTTTAGAATGACAGAGAAGGGCTGGCTGATCTGGGAGACCATACATACAGAAAATGAGGAGATGGACACCCACAGTATGATCCGCATCCGTCCCCTCTCAAAAGAATACCGTAGATTTTGCAGGAGATATATTGAACCGGTGGGTTACAGAGGAAATAATCTGTTTCTTACCGACTGGGATGAAAAACAGCCGGGGAAACTTTATATGAATGATCTCTATGAGTATCTGTACCGTATAGAGACCGGCAGATATTTTGACGGGGACAACGGGACAAAAGGAATACTGTCAGAAGAATTTGAACTTCTGCTTCAAAAATATCTTCCGTTTTCAAAGAGACAGATCCGTGCACTGGCAGACAGAGGCGAAGACGGAACACGTTATCTGTGGGAGCCTTTAAGGTGCGGAAACTTAATTCCCCAGAGTATGCCGGTTCCTGAGGTGATCCGGGCAGAGTATAAAAAAGACGGAAGGATCATCCTCACCGTGGATGCTGTTTTAAAACAAAAGGGGACGGACTGCCTGTTCCGCCATAAGGTGACCTTAAAAAAATCCGAGGACGGCAGAGTGCGGTATATCAAAAATCAGATCAGGAGCTCAGATAAAGAGAGAGTTTTAGATTATCAGAAAAGGAACCGATAAAGCTGTCAGACGGGAAGGTTTTCTGTTATAATAGCAGAAAGTGAAGACAGTCCAGCGGTGATATGTCAAGTATAAATTGAAACTTTTTTGCAGACTTTTTCATATCATATGCTGAAAAAAGGGTAACTTTAACAAGCCCTGCGATATCTGCTTTTGGAAGCAGGGCATTCATCAGCAGGAATAGAATTCTATTCCGCTGCTCGATATAGACGATTGTCTTTCAGCAGTCGAAAGACCAACCGCACAAATTTACGGGCAGTTAATGCGAGTGCACGTTTGTGTTGATGCCTGTTCACTTCCTTGTACTTGGAGTGATAGAAGCTGCTGTACTCCGTGTCGCATCTCACGAGAGACAAAGCACCTTCACACAGGTAATACTTTAAAAAGCGGTTGCCGGAGCGGATGAGTTTTGTATTCTCCGCCTCGAAGTCACCGGATTGATTCTGAGTCCAGGCAAGTCCTGCATATTTGCCAAGCTGCGCTTGACCTGGGAAACGGTTGATATCTCCGATTTCAGCCATGATGCCGGCTGAGATGACCGGCCCAATGCCGGGGATGGATATCAATACATTTGGCAGGAGTTCCATTTGTGCTTCGATAGCTTTATTGAACTCTTTGATCTGAGCATCCAGCGCCTTTATCGAGGTTATGGATATAGAAAGCACCTGATTTATGGAGTCATTCACCGTCTTGGGTAAACGGTAGGAACTCCTGGCAGCTTTCTGGATGGCTTTGGCTACGGCATCGGGATTGGGAAAGCGGTTCTTTCCTTTTTCCATAATGAAGTCCGTAAGTTCTTGTAAGTCCATCGCCGCCAATGCTTCTGCGGATTCAAACTCTTCGTAGACAGCTAAGGCAGTAGTGCTGAAGGTATCGGAAAATACCTTCTCCTGCGTCATAGTAGAATACTTCTTGAACAGGACATTGATGAATCGCTGTTTTTCTTTTACGAGGTTCTGTACGGCGAAGAAACGAGCCCTTGTAAGGTTCTGAAGGGCTTTATAGCGGTAATCTCCCAGATAGACCTCTTTGTTGATTCTACCAAAGCGCAGGCAGTCAGCAATGACAAAGGAGTCCATATAATCATTCTTTGGCAGGTCGTTATAGGCTTCCTTGAAGTTCTTTACCTGCTTGGGATTGAGGACATGGATCTTCCTGTTAAACGGAGCCAGAGAGGCATCTTCCCTCAGGAAATATACGAGATTGTCTCCATAGACAGATGTAGCTTCAAGACCTATGACGACTGTATCGAGGGAACGGGAAGTGACTGCGGAAAGAATCCGTTTTACCATCTGGGATGAGCCATCCTGAGAGTTTGCAACAGAGAAACAGCTATGTTTCGCACCATCAGGGAGCATTAGATAAATGACATTGGATTTGCTGCTGACATCAATACCGACGTAAAGTGGGTTCATGATATCACCTTCTTTCTATGTTGTATTTGAGTGTTCAATCGGCTTGGTAAAACCCATGATCACGGAGCATCAACACCCTCGCATATAAGAATCCGGTCTGAGATGGGCTGATGCGAACCACACTGCTAAATGGCAGTCCATGTACTCAGACAAACAGCCAGCTGGTTTGAAGCTAACTTCCATGTCAGGGGAACAGACTATCTTTGAAGCAACCATTTTTGGTTCAACAGGAGGTAACAGAACTATTACCTGATTGACACTAGGGAACAATTATACCATGGGCTTTACTAAGCCTATTGAACAATTTTTATTCAGTTATCAAGGTACATTTAATGTATCTAAAAGATATTATACGAGGAGGTTTTGAGTATGGAAATATCAAAAGTGACGGAAGTATTCTTCAGCCCTACATACAGCACGGAACGCATTGTCAGACTGATTGGTGAAGCGTGGGAAGAAACTCATCAGGAGATCGACCTTTCCAGAATACCAAAGGAAGGGGAAGTACACGAATTTGGAGCACAGGACCTGGTGATCTTCGGAGTCCCGTCCTACGGGGGAAGAGTGCCGGCTCCGGCTGCAGAGCGGTTTCGAAACTTAAAGGGACAAAAGACACCAATCATCCTTCTGACCGCATTCGGAAACCGGGACTATGACGATACTCTTCTTGAGATGAAAGACCTGGCAGAGGAGCAGGGATTTGTTCCTGCGGCAGCCGTGGCTGCAGCGGCGGAACATTCCATTATGCGCCAATATGCAGAAGGAAGGCCGGACAGCCGGGATAAGAGTGAGCTCACGGACTTTGCGGTGAAGATTCGGGAAAAGATAGAGCAGACAGAAGATACAGAAAGGGTCTCAGAGCTTTCCGTGAAAGGAAACCGGCCGTACCGGGAGTACAATGGCGTTCCCATGAAGCCTTCTGCCGGAAAACAGTGTAAGAAATGCGGTCTCTGTGCCCGTCTCTGTCCGGCCGGCGCCATACCTGCAGAGCATCCGGAAGAGACAGTGAAGAAAATGTGCATCTCCTGTATGCGGTGTATTGCCGTTTGTCCGGAACATGCAAGGAGCATTAGCAGACCGATGCTCCTTGCAGCATCTATGAAACTGAAAAAAGAGTGCAGTGAACGAAAAAGGAATGAATTGATCATATGAAGCCAGAACTGATTATGCTCGGGACCGGGCATGCAATGGTTACCAAATGTTATAATACATGTTTTTCCATCCGCAACGGCGAGGAATATTTCCTCGTGGATGCAGGAGGAGGGAATGGAATCCTTTTAAGGCTTGACGAAGCTCAGATTCCATTTGAACAGATCCGCAGTATGTTCCTGACCCATGCTCACACGGACCATATCTTAGGCGCCGTCTGGATCGTCCGGAAAGCGGCGTCCATGATGCTTTCGGAAGCTTATCACGGGTATTTTACCATCTACTGCCACGAGGAGGCCGCAAAGATCCTGAAAGAGATCTGCCGGCTCACATTGGCAGAAAAATTTTTGAAGTTTTTGGGCGGTAAAATACGGATACAGGAAGTAGAAGACGGAGAAGAGATGGATATCTCAGGGATGCACGTCCGCTTTTTTGACATACATTCCACGAAGGCAAAACAATTTGGATTTCGTGCAGATTTGGAGGAAGGCATTTCACTGGCATGTCTTGGTGATGAACCGTACAACAGCATCTGCAGACCTTATGTGGAAGGAGCGGACTGGCTGCTTTGTGAGGCATTCTGTTTATATGGCATGAGGGATATATTCCATCCATATGAAAAGCACCACAGCACAGCGTTGGATGCCGGGAATCTGGCCGAAAAACTCAAAGTCAGAAATCTGGTGCTTTACCATACGGAGGATACCGATTTAAAGAACCGGAAGAAGCAGTATACAAGAGAAGTGAAACTGCTGTACTCAGGGACTGTCTATGTGCCCGATGACCTGGAGGTACTGAAGCTGTGACAGAAAATGTCAGCAGCCAAGAACACTCAGATAATGCCGGAAGATCTGTACATGGACTTTTTCATCCATGGCGATCCGGTTTAGCACGGCGCAGACAAACGGGTCCTGTATCTTAGAGGCAGTCTCCAGATAAAAGCTGGCGGCCGCCTCTTCTGCTTCCATGTTGCTTTTCAATGCCTGGTGAAGATCCTTTGTATAATCAGGGGCGTCTCCGCTCCAGCATTGGCAGGGGTCTTCGGCGAATCTCGGATCGCCGCCCAGAAGGGAGACCAGTGTGCCGAGCATCTGCATGTGGTGCATTTCCACCTTTGCTATTTTCATCAGAGTATCGGCCAGTGAGGAATACTTTTTGAAGAAGATCCAGTTTTGATAAATGTATGTGGTGACAGCAGTCAGTTCGCTGGACTGGGCTCTCAGTGCAGGCAGTATCATTTCCGCATACCGGGGGTTCCGCCGGGCTGCTTTTACAGGCGGATAGGGATGGGGATCTGTGACCGCCGGATGGTAAGAATCACAAAATGTCATATGAAAAATCCTTTGCTGTTTCAGTTGTTTTTATAATATGCACGCCCGGCCGGACGGTGAATCTTTATAGTACATTTCAAAGGCATATGCATATTCTATAAGTACTCAGATTTGAAGGGTGTAGGGACCGGTGAGACAGCAAAGAAAAGAACGGATAGCCATGAAAGTGTCTGTCAACAGTATTTTTGTAAACCTGGTACTGTCAGCATTTAAATTATTTGCCGGCATTGCGGCAAGATCCGGCGCCATGATCTCGGATGCGGCCCACTCCGCATCCGACGTGTTCAGCACGATCATTGTCATGGCAGGGGTTGTCCTGGCTTCCAGGGAAGCAGATGAAAAACATCAGTACGGTCACGAACGGATGGAATGTGTGGCGGCGGTCCTGCTGGGCGCAGTGCTGTGCATAACGGGGCTTTTCATAGGAGCTGCCGGGCTTCAGAAGATTTTTGCGGGGGATCAGGGAAAACTTGTGATCCCTGGAGCCCTGGCCATGGCGGCCGCCCTGATCTCCATAGCCGTCAAAGAGGGGATGTACTGGTATACGAGGAATGCAGCCAGGAAAATAGATTCTGCTGCGCTGATGGCGGATGCGTGGCACCACCGCTCCGACGCCCTATCTTCCGTCGGCAGCCTTATCGGTGTCCTGGGAGCCAGGATGGGGTTTCCAATTCTGGACCCTCTGGCAAGCGTGGTGATCTGCATTTTTATTGTAAAAGCGTCCTACGACATTTTTGCAGACGCCGTGCGCAAAATGATCGATGAGTCGTGCAGCAGGGAGACGGTGGAACAGATGAGAAGCGTGATTCTTGACCAGCCCGGGGTCAGGGGGATTGACGATATCCGAACGAGAAAATTCGGGGCCAGGGTATATGTGGATGTGGAGATCTGCATGGACGGAAATCTTCCGCTCAGGAAGGCTCACGATACGGCGGAGAAGGTCCACTTAAAAATCGAGGAAAAGTTTGCGCCGGTGAAACATTGTATGGTACACGTAAATCCCGTCAAGAATGAAGATGGGGGAATGAACGAGGAAACGACAAAATGAAACTAATTTTATCTTACTTGAAACATTATAAAAAAATGTTTGCACTGAATGTATTTTCGGTATTCGGCTTTGCTCTTGTGGAGCTGGGGATACCGACCATCGTAGCGTGGATGATCGACCGGGGCGTAACGGAAAAGGACACGGCTTTTATTTTTGAGATGGGAGGAGTGATCCTTCTTGTCTCTTTGCTTGGAACCGCGGGGACGATCCTGCTGGGCTACTGCTGTTCCTATCTGTCTACCTCCATCACAAGGGACATCCGAAATGACATGTTTGAAAAGACGCAGGAATTTTCACACAGGGAATTCAAAGAATTTGGGACGGCATCCCTTATTACGAGAACGACCAACGACGCTTTCCAGATCCAGATGTTTTTAAATATCCTGTTCCGCACCGCCCTGATGACGCCGGTGATGACCGTCGGCAGCATCGTGCTCGTGCTGAAAGCTTCTTTAAGTCTTTCTATGGTGATCCTGGGAACTATACCTTTTATCGTTGTGGGAGTGATCATCGTGGCAAAACGCTCTGAGCTTTTAAGTGAACGCCAGCAGTCCTCGCTGGAATGGATCAACCGCATTTCCAAGGAAAATATCAGCGGTATCCGGGTCATCCGGGCGTTTACCAACGACAGGCATGAAAAGAAGCGCTTTGATGAAGCCAACAGCGCCTATATGGGATATTCCAAAAAGCTGTTTAAACTCATGTCTGTCACCCAGCCGGCCTTCTATTTTCTCATGAATTTAGCCGGTATGCTCATTTACTGGATCTCTAGCATTATGATAGAGCAGGGAGGGCTGAACATCGGACAGCTGGTAGCCTTCATGGATTATCTGTTCCATGTGATGTTCTCTATCATGCTGTTCTGCCTGGTTTTCATGATGTATCCCAAAGCGGCGGTCAGTGCCAGGAGGATCACCAGGATCTTCGACGCTGTGCCGGCAGTTGAAAATACTTCGGGAGAAGGAGGCAGCCCTATCCGCATTGATGAGATCACGTTTGACCATGTGACCTTCGCATACCCGGACGGAGAGGAAGCAGTGCTTACCGACGTGTCCTTCACTGTGAAAAAAGGAGAGACTATCGCCTTTATCGGCAGCACGGGTTCCGGGAAAAGCACTCTGATCAATCTTGTCCCCAGGGCTTATGATGTGTCCGGCGGAAGGATTTTGGTCAATGGGACAGACATCAGAGATATAGATCTTAGTTCCCTGAGAAATTCTATCGGGTTTATACCGCAGAAGGCACTGCTTTTCTCCGGAAGCATCGCAGATAATCTCAAGTTTGGAAAAGAAGATGCCTCTTTTGAAGAAATGGAGGAGGCGGCAAGAACTGCCCAGGCATATGATTTTATCATGGAAAAGGGCGGGTTTGACGTACAGATCACGGAAAATGCAACCAATGTATCCGGCGGACAGAGGCAGAGGCTTTCCATTGCGCGGGCACTTGTGAGAAAACCGGAAGTCTATATTTTCGATGATTCTTTCTCTGCTCTTGATTTCAAGACAGATGCAAAGCTCAGAAAAGAACTGAAAAAGGTTTTAAAGGATGCGGTCATGATGGTCGTAGCCCAGAGAATCACCAGCATCATGGATGCAGATAAGATTATGGTGCTCAATGAGGGACGGGTCGCAGGAGCCGGAACTCACAGAGAACTGCTGGAAAGCTGCAGGATTTATCAGGAGATCGCTGCATCCCAGCTGGATAAGGAGGAACTGGCCGATGATTAAGAAAATAAAACAGGCGGGTGCGGTGATCAGCAGACTCAGGCCGTTTATCGCTCCTTATAAATGGGGATTTATCGGAGCGGTTGTGATGACGGTTTTAAGCGTGGCCGCCATGACCTCGGCACCAAGGATCGAGGGAATGATCACTACCCGGCTGGCCAAAGACGCGGCACAGATCGCAGGGAAAGTACCCGGCGCGGGAGTCCGGTTTGATGTGATCGTGAGAATCCTTGCAGTACTTGCGGCTGTCTATATTATAAAGATGGCATCCCAGGTCATTAGTATGTTCCTGCTGACCAATTCCATCCAGAGCGCAATGCATGATATGAGAAATGCGGTGCAGGATAAGATCCGAAGGCTGCCGGTGAAATATTTCGATACCCACAGCTTTGGAGATACTTTAAGCCGGGTGACAAATGATATCGACTCGGTATCCAACGGTTTGCAGCAGAGTTTTACCCAGGTCATCAGCGGAGTCCTGACGCTCATCCTGGTCCTTGTGATGGTATTTACCATCCAGCCAGTGATGGCATGGCTGGTCGTGCTGATCATTCCTGTCAGTATTTTGATCAGCGTGGCTGTGGTAAGGAAAAGCCAGAAGCACTTCAAGGCTCAGCAGGACTCTCTTGGAGAACTGAACGGGACGATAACAGAGCTCTATACGGGATACAATGAGATTCTGCTGTTCGGAAGGCAGCAGTCTTCCCGGGAGCGGTTTAAAGAGATCAACGGAAGGCTCCAGAAGCATGCTCTGAAAGCACAGTTTGTATCTTCCATGATGAGTCCGCTGATTTCTCTGACTGTATATCTCTGTATCGGAGGTGTGGCAGTATCCGGGACTGTCTTTGTAATACAGGGGATGCTGACCGTGGGCAATCTCCAGGCTTTCATCCGCTATATCTGGCAGTGCAATGAACCCCTCTCTCAGGTGGCTCAGCTCTCAGCTCAGATCCAGGCGGCATTTGCAGGGATGAAAAGAATTTTTGAGATCCTCGATGAACCCGAGGAGATTCCCGATCCGGAACCGGGAACCCGTATCTCCGATGTAAAAGGAGAGGTTTCATTTGAGCATGTGGCTTTTGGATACGGAGATAAACCGGTCATAAAGGATTTGGATATTCATATAAAAAGCGGCCAGATGGTCGCCATCGTGGGTCCTACCGGGGCCGGGAAAACAACCATCATCAACCTGCTGCTGCGTTTTTATGACACAGACAGCGGAAGAATCCTGATTGACGGCGTGGATATCAAGTCCATGAAAAGAGAAGACTTAAGAAGCATGTTCGGCATGGTCCTTCAGGACACATGGCTGTTTTCCGGAACAATTTATGAAAACATCCGGTATGGAAGGCTGGATGCCAGAAAGGATGAGGTGATCGATGCGGCCAAGACGGCAAATGTCCATCACTTTATCCGGACGTTGCCGAAAGGATATGATATGGAGATCGACGAGGAAGGAAGCAATATTTCCCAGGGTGAAAAACAGCTTCTTACGATTGCGAGGGCAGTGTTAAAGGACCCGAAAATATTGATTCTGGATGAAGCTACATCTTCCGTGGATACAAGGCTCGAAAAGATACTTCAGGAAGCCATGCATAAGCTGCTGGCCGGAAGGACCAGCTTTGTCATTGCTCACAGGCTGTCAACCATAAAAAATGCAGACCTGATTCTTGTGCTGAAAGAAGGCCGGATCGTGGAGACCGGCACACACACGGAACTGCTAGAAGAAAAAGGATACTACGAACAGCTTTACCACTCACAATTTTCCACATAAAAAAATCACCAGGCCGTATTTTGTCAGGTCTGGTGATTTTTATGCTTGGATTAAAGCAGGCAGTTCAGTACTTTCAAGTGTTTCAGGGCATGGAAAATCCCATCCTCTTTATAATGCCGGGTGACGTAATCTGCGGCTCTTTTCGCTGCCCGTGTTGCGTTTTCCATGGCAACGGCCGTACCGGCGGCCTCAAACATGTGAACGTCATTGTCTCCGTCTCCGAATGCATAGCTGTCATCCTGTGAAAAGCCGAGAGCACTGGTCGCATAGGCAACAGCATGTCCTTTGTTGAAGGATACGCTGGAGACATCGGCGGAGCCGTCAAAGTGGTCATTGATGATATATTTGCCGTCAAAATTCTGCTTGATCGTCTTTAGATGTTCCGCATCCCTGTAGATGATATCAAATGCATAGGCCCTGACATCCCGGATGTCCCAGCTCTCTTCATGGATTACATCGATGGATTCGTATGGTCTCGTATGTCCGTACAGATACAGCGGATTGCCGTGGTATACGACACCGTCTCCGAGGAGACAGTAGGAGCACTGGGAAACCCTGCACAGCTTAATGATTTCTTTCAGTTCGGCGACGGTAAAGCTGTTGTCCAGCAGGACGCTTCCCTCGTGCTCTATGCGTCTGCCGTTTGCGGCTATAAATCCGTCGGCCAGCCCGGAAAACATATGCCTGATATAGCCGGCAGGCCTTCCTGATGCGATCATGACCGTGTGCCCTTTTAACCTCAGTTCCCGAAGGGCTTTCTGATTCGAGGGAAGGATGTCTTCCTGATCCGCAAGGGTTCCGTCGATATCAAAGAAAAAAATTTTTTTGGACATAGTATGATACCTCCATTCTGATTGCAGTTATTATACCATATATGCAGAGTAATGTGTCACTTACCCTCTGTTTTTTACCACTTGGCTGTTTTTCATTTACAGCCTCACGGCCTCTGCTATAATAAAGACGTGGAGATGAAAAGATGAAGATACGGATTGAAATTGATGAAAATTTAATGGAAGAAGAGGTCATCATCCGGTGCGCCGGTTTAAATGACATCGTCCGGGAAGTGCAGAAAGCGGTCTCGGAGGCAGCATCCGGGACACAGACGGCCGTGTTTTCCAAGGGAGAGCAGGAGTACTATTTCCCGCTTTCCAAGGTTTTGTTTTTTGAGACAGACGGAAACACCATTAACGTGCATACGGCGGATGATATCTACGAGACCAGGTACAGGCTGTATGAACTAGAGGAGATGCTTCCGGGGTCCTTCATGAGGATCTCAAAGTCGGCAGTTGTCAACACCAACAGGATCTATTCCATCAGCAGGGGGATGTCAGCTTCCGGCGTCATACAGTTTGAACATACCCATAAGCAGTTGTATGTGTCGAGACTTTATCTGAAACCGCTGAAGCAAAAATTAGAAGAAAAGAGGATCGGAAGATGAGAAAAGAAAAGATTTTCTGGGGATTGTTTTTTATCTTTGGAGCAGTGTTCATTATTTTTGGAAGACTGGGGTACCTGAGAGAAGTCAGTGTATTCAGCCTTATGCTGACTATATTTTTCGCAGCCATGCTGATCAAAAGCCTGATGCATCTGGAGTACACGGGAATCCTGTTTTCCATTGCATTTCTCTGCATTATTTATGCAGGGCCGCTGGGAATCACCGCTGTCACGCCATGGCCGGTATTAGGAGCTGCACTCCTGGGAAGCATCGGGTGTCATCTGCTGTTTCCTTCCAGGAAAAAGAGATGGAAGGAATGGCACAGAGATGAGCCGTTTGAGTCAGTCATTGACGAGGAGGACGGAACTGCTGTCTGTCACAGAACTACATTCGGTTCTGCCGTCAAGTATGTAAATTCTGATCATTTCCAATACGCACAGTTTGACGTAAGCTTCGGAGAGATCAAGGCTTACTTCGACAATGCAGGAGTAGAGGGCGGAGATGCCGAAATCAATGTGGACGTATCGTTTGCAGGGATGGAGCTTTTTCTGCCGAAAGAGTGGACGGTGATCAATCAGGCCAGCGCTGTCTTCGGGGCTGTGGATGAGAAAAACAGGAACCACGGCGACGGTACGATACGGATCAGACTGACCGGAAGAATCAGCTTTGGGGGAGTCACGATCATCTATGTATGACATCTTCCACATGATTTCCGTTCGGCTCTTAGAATGCCTCACTCTAACCATGTAGAAAATGGACATAATGGCTGCCGAACAAGTATTGTCAAGTAAATTGGACGCAGTATCTGCCAGAGAAAGCAGATGAATAAAGAACACTATTACAGAATGGTTCCCTTCTGCTGAAAGAATTCCTTCTGCCGCAGATATTATATGGAAAATATCGTATGAAAACAGCTGGTTCATCCGGCTGTTTTTTGCGTTTCTCTTCTTGTTTTGTGTTATAATTAATAATATAGTGTAAATTGGAAATAAGAACGGAAATATTTGGAGTGCAGTAACGGGGGAAATGTGATGACAGGAAGAGACACTATTTTAATCGTTGATGATATGGAGATAAACCGTGTCATCCTCCGTGGAGTGTTTGAAGCAGATTACAATTTTCTTGAGGCAGAGAACAGACAAAGCTGTCATGAACGTATGGACGGAGGCAGATGCATCGCTGATCCAGTGGGGAGAAAAAGATGCATGTATGCTGTCCTGCCATGATATTACCAGGTATAAATAACATAGAAAGGATGATGAAAAATGGCTGTAATTGGTGCATTTATGGTACCGCATCCCCCGTTGATCGTTCCCGAGGTGGGATGCGGAAAGGAGCAGGCGGTGGCAGACACCGTAAAAGCTTACAGAGAAGCCGGAAAAAAGATCGCCTGTCTTGCCCCGGAGACAGTAGTGATCGCCACACCCCACTCTGTCATGTATACGGACTACTTTCACATTTCTCCGGGAGACGGGGCCCGGGGGGATTTCTCACAGTTTGGAGCCGCAGAGAGCCGGATCTGTACCGACTATGACCGGGAAATGACAGAGCTGATCACGAGGCTGGCGAAAGAAGACGGATTTATGGCAGGCACTGCGGGAGAGCAGGAGAAACAGCTGGATCACGCGTCCATGATTCCTCTCTATTTCATACAGCAGAATTATCAGGAGTTTCAGACTGTCAGGATCGGCCTTTCGGGTCTTTCTCTTTCTGACCATTATACAATGGGGCAGTATGTGAAAAAGGCGGCAGACAGCCTTGGAAGAAAGACAGTTTTTATTGCCAGCGGAGATTTGTCCCACCGACTGATGGAGGACGGGCCTTACGGATACTGTGAGGAAGGTCCCCGGTATGACAGCAGGATTATGAAGACTATGGAAAGCGGAAATTTTCTGGAGCTTTTTGAGTTTGACGAGGAATTTCTTGAGAAAGCAGGAGAGTGCGGCCACAGGACTTTTGTGATGCTGGCCGGAGCCCTGGACGGCACGGCCGTGAAAACGGAAAAACTGTCTTATGAGGGGCCGTTTGGCGTGGGATACGGGGTCTGTGCCTTTGAGCCGCTCAGGGAGGATCCGGACCGGAAGTTTAAGGACGAGTATTTGAGGCTTCAGAGAAAGAAGGCGGAGCGAAGGCAGGCCAGAGAAGACTGTTTTGTGCGTCTGGCGAGACTGTCACTGGAGTCTTATGTGAGAAACGCAACCGCCATCGGAGTTCCGAAAGGGCTTCCGGAAGAACTTTTGAGCAACCGGGCAGGTGTCTTTGTCTCTCTGAAGAAAGAGGGAAGGCTGAGAGGCTGTATCGGCACTATTTGTGCAACGAAATCTTCTGTTGCTGAGGAAATCATACAAAACGCGGTCAGCGCCGGAGCCAGAGACCCGAGATTCTCCCCTGTCAGGGAGGAAGAACTGGATCAGCTGGAATACAGTGTGGATGTCCTCGGAAAGACTGAGAAGGTAACATCAATGGAGGAACTGGATGCCCAAAAATACGGAGTCATCGTAACACGGGGAGGGCGGAGAGGGCTTTTGCTCCCGAATCTTTCCGGTGTGGATACTGTGGATGAACAGATTGAGATTGCAAAACAAAAAGCCGGGATCGGAGAAGAGGAATCTGTACAGATCGAGCGGTTTGAAGTCATAAGGCACAGGTGAGAAGATGAAAGAGACATGTACGGTATGCATGCACCGCTGCAGGCTGAAACCAGGCCAGTTCGGGAGATGCGGGGCCAGGAAAAATGTAAACGGTATGATCGTGTGTGAAAACTATGGCAGGATTACTGCCCTGGCTCTGGATCCTATCGAAAAGAAACCGCTTTCCATGTTTTATCCTGGGAGTGTCATACTGTCTGTGGGAAGCTTCGGATGCAACTTAAACTGTCCTTTCTGCCAGAACTATGACATTTCCATGGAGAATGCAGATGAGGCGGAGACGGTCTTTCTGGCACCGGAGAAGCTTGCACTCAAGGCTTCGGAACTCAGGGCCAGAGGCAACATCGGAGTCGCATATACTTACAACGAACCGCTGACAGGTTATGAATATGTGAGAGATGCGGCAAAAATAGTAAAACAGTACGGAATGAAAAATGTTCTCGTGACCAATGGCGCCTTTTCAGAAGCCGTGGAAGAATCGCTGCTCCCTTACATTGATGCGATGAATGTGGACTTGAAAGGCATAAGAGAAGAATATTACAGGAAATTGGGAGGAGATCTGGGCACGGTACAGAATTTTATAAAAAAAGCGGCGGACAGATGTCATGTGGAACTTGCAGCACTGATCGTTCCCGGAGAAAATGATACGAGGGAAGAGATGAAGGAGATGGCCGCCTGGGTGGCCTCTGTAAATCCGGAAATTCCGCTTCACGTGAACAGGTTTTTTCCGAGATGGAAAATGGCGGACAAGAAGGCCACGGAAGCCGAACAGGTCTACCGGCTGGCAGAGACAGCGAGAGCTTATTTGAAATATGTATTTGTGGGAAATTGCTAAGAGAGAACAGCGGGACATGGTCCTTGCTGTTCTCTCTTGTGTTCAGGCATTATATGCCGCAATGCTCACGGCCCCCGTAATACTGAAGGCTTTTGGGGATTCCGGATAGCTCACCCGGAAACTCAGGGAAGCCGGGCTGTGCAGGGCTTTATCTGTGATAAAACAAGCCGATGCCGATGCGATCCCGTCTGAGGCGGCAGGGGAAAAAGAAGCATATAAAAGCGCGGGCTTGCTGTTGATGCACGGAAGGATACGAAAATACTTCCAGCTTCCGGGACCGGCAATAAAATGATAGCTCACAAAGTAAAACGAAGACGGCATCAATATGGCTGTATGTTCATCTGCCTGTCTGATCTGTCCGCCCTGTTCAAAGACCTGGAACATGGGAAGGAGACTTTCGGAGGCAGAATCGGCATCAATACTATATTGGGCACAGGAGGGCAGATGGCTTCCCGGGGGTTGGCAGGAGACAGTAAAATGATTCAAAACATCACATCCATAATTTGTCTTTCTATATTTTATGGTCCCGGGAAAAATGTGTGAAAGAAAAAACGAGGGAGAAGATTTTTCATAGAAAAAAGTATATTGTATACAGGTAGGAAGGTCACGTATTCTATGGTAAAATAAAAAAAAGATGTACAGTTTAGAAAAGAGGTGCAAGATGGAGCAGAAAAATGAAATGAAATGGACCATTCTGAAAAGTTCTGCACAAGGTTTATTGGATTGCCTTCATTGTTATACGAAGAGCCAGCTTTTAGAGATTGCCTCTTTTTATGGAATGGACGGCACACGGTACAGGAAGCATGAACTGGCGGAGAAACTGGAAGCCGAGATTTTAGCCCAGATGCCTGCTGTTTTAAAATACAGCTCTTCTGAAGACTTGAGAGGACTGAAACTGCTTTTGAGTGAACCGGACGGGCCGGATGGGGAAAGCGCCGGCATCTGGACATACCAGAAAAGAGGCTGGCTTTTTGTATTCGGTGAAGACGGCGGGAGGAAGTTTGTTGTGCCGCCCGGGGTAGAAGCAAAGATCGTAAGATTTTTGTCCAATGCAAAAAACAGGAAGACAGTCGTCCACAACCAGGAGTTGTACCGGTATGCAAGAGCTCTGGCTCATTTGTACGGCGTTTATGAAAAAAAACAGCTGATGAGGGTGTGGGAAGAGTTTCACAGCACACCGCTCAAGAAAGGGGAGCTTTCCAGATTCCTGAAAATTACCGAAAAAGTCTACGGAGATTACCGTGTCGAAGGGCGCTACGTGATCTCCTCCAAGATTTCGGATACCAGGGTCTGCTTAAACCTTATGAATGAGGTGAAAAACCTGCCGTATTACATACCCGATCAGGAGGAAATCCGTCTGTATTATGAAGAGTATGTGGATGTAGATGCACCTGAGTACAAGGAACTGAGAAGGTTCCTGGAGAAAAGGAAACACAATCCTCTGTCGTTTGCGGAGCTGATGACAGCGCTGGAAGACAATCTGCTCTTAGGAGGCGGTGTCTCTCAAATGTTCAGTCTGATGAAAAACGCCGGTATTTTTCTGAATGAGACACATGAAAAAGAGGAATTTCTGGCCTGCTGCGCCCGCTGGCAGAAACGCACCCGGCAGTGGAGATGCCGGGGCTTTACGCCAGAAGAGATCATCGAAGAATAAGAAGTACAGAGCCTTCTATGGCCTCCGTTGTCTGATGCAGCGGAGGCCATATGATTTGTCAGTTTTATTCTGTGCGGGAATTTTTCGGTTTGTTTTGCTTTTCTTCAGGGAATCGGCAGAAGTCAGAAAGGGGCATAGGACGTCCGAAGAGATAGCCCTGTATGCCTTCGCGCTGCAGAGCTTTGATAATTTCAAACTGATCCTGTGAGATGGAAGAAAAATCGGATATGACAGACTTTTGATTGCAACAGGAGCGAATAGCTTTATTCCGCCGATTGGAGAAATGCGAACAGCCAATAATGTGTTTGGACCGCATCCTGCCGATTCAGCTCATTGAAAAGGTGGGAAAAGTCTACAAAGAACAGTTTGAGGCACATGGCTGTCAGTTTATTCTTGGGCAAAAGTCATGGATATACATAAGAATAGTGAAGGGGCAATTGACGCAGTTTTTTAGAAGATGGAACCAGACTGGACTGTGATCCGGTGAGTGTGGCAGGACTCTCAGGAGTCTGGTCAAATGCTATGAAGCAGGCACAGGCAGCGGTTCCATGTGTCCGTTGCAGATTTCTTTGTTGTGGATGAGAAAGGAAAATATTTTTATCAGTTATCTTAAAGTTGTCTTAAATATCAGTTTCTGCCAGCCTGTCTTGATGTTATAATAGAACTATCAATGGTACAGTTCAGTTACAGCACTTGATTAAAAGGTTGATACAAAGAGAAATTGAACAGAAAAATAGCAACTATTGATATGAAAACAGTATAACAAATGTTAAAACAGCAGACAAAATTAACAGTTAGATTATATGCATGTTTATCAAAAGACAACGGGGACACTGACAAAGAAAGCAACAGCATTACCAACCAGTTACAGATGTTACGCTATAACGCAAAAGAAAAGGGCTTTATAGCTTTCTGTACCGAACAGGGCGCTTGCCGGAACTGTTCAGATACAGAAGTTCGTATGTATCTATATCTGCAACATAGATCATTTCTGTGATATCATCGATTTATTTAAACACGATCGTCCTCCTCTGCCCCCTTTTATTCTTAACCTGTCTTTTTATATTCAGCTGCGGCAAATACTGTACTTGTCATTATACAACAGATTTTGCCGAATTCTCAGTCGTTTACTGTAAAAAACGCGAAATATGCGTTACATTTTGAACAGACTGATTTACCTTGACACATATATCCTACATGTGTAAGATATAGATGATGTTGATACCTGAAGATCAGGAACAGGAGGTATTTATGAAAAAGACAGGGATTTTTATACTCGGAGCGGCAGCGGCACTTGGCATTGCCGCATATGCTCTCTGGAATTATTTTGGCACAGGACGTCCAGGAGATGTACTTTCCGAGTATGTTTCGTGTATTGAGAAAAAAGACTATGGGACGATGTATGGACTGTTAGATAAAGGCAGTCAAAAGGAGATCTCAAAAAAAGAGTTTATACAGAGAAATCAAAAGATCTATCAGGGGATAGGGGCTAAAAATATGAAGGTTACTGTGGATAAAGATTCAGAGGGAGATAAGGTTTCCTATCGCATGTCCATGGATACGATCGCAGGCAGGATTTCTTTTGATCACCAGGCTCATTTTGAGAAAGAGGGAAGAGATTACCGTCTCAAGTGGGATGACAGCTTAATCTTTCCGGACATGGAATTCACAGATAAAGTTCGTGTCACGAAATTAAAAGGGAACCGTGGAGCAATCTACGACCGAAATGGGAAAATGCTGGCGGGAAAAGGAAAAGCCGCATCTGTGGGACTCGTGCCGGGGAAAATAAAAGACCGGAAAGCTTCCATATCCGGTTTGGCGAAACTGCTTGGCATGAAGGAAGAGGATATTGATAAGAAGCTTCATGCATCCTGGGTTGCAGAAGATTCTTTTGTACCGGTAAAGAAAATGACGTCTGCCGGAGAAGCAAAAATAGAGAAGAAGCTGTTAAAAATACCCGGCGTGCTGGTGTCTTCAGAGGACAGCAGAGTATATCCGTACGGGAAGAAGGCATCACACCTGACCGGATATGTCCAGGAGATCAGTGCAGAAGAGCTGGAAAAAAAGAAAGATCAGGGGTATGAGCAGGGACAGCTGGTGGGGAAAAGCGGCCTTGAAGTATTGTATGAAGAACGGCTCCATGAGACGGACGGATATAAGATATCGATCCTCAATGAGGACGGCAGAGAGAAGAAGGTGCTTGCCGTAAAAAGGGAAAAGAACGGGGAAGATATTTATACAACTATCGATGCGAGACTTCAGGAAAAAATTTATGACCAATATAAAGACGATAAGAGCTGTTCCGTGATGATGAATCCGAAGACAGGGGAGGTCCTGGCCCTGGTCAGCACTCCGGCTTACGACAGTAATGACTTTGTGCTGGGGATTCCTGCGGATCAGTGGGAGGAACTGAACAAAGACAAGGCAAAACCGCTCTACAACCGTTTCCGCCAGAAATGGGCTCCGGGATCATCCTTTAAGCCGGTGGTGGCCGGGATGGGCATGAATACAGGGAAACTGAAGCCCAATGAGGATTTCGGATACAGTGGGCTTTCATGGCAGAAAGACAACAGCTGGGGATCTTACAAAGTAACGACCCTGCATACATATGAGAATGCAGTGCTTGAGAATGCACTGATTTATTCCGACAACATTTATTTTGCGAAGGCAGCGTTAAAGATCGGGGCCAAAGACTATGCGGCACAGGCAAAACATCTCGGGTTCGGCCAGGAACTGCCCTTTGACATTAAGATGGCAGTGTCTCAGTTTTCAAATAATCAAAAAAGCATTGATTCAGAAGTCCAGCTGGCTGACAGCGGGTACGGCCAGGGCCAGGTGCTTGTCAATCCAGTGCATCTGGCATCGATCTATTCGGCCTTTGTCAACAAGGGCAGCATGGTACGTCCATATCTGCTGTATAAGAAGAAACCGGAGCCAGAGTACTGGATGAAAGACGCATTTTCAGAAAAAACGGCGGAGATCATCAAAAAAGACCTCATCCAGGTCATTGAACACCCGGACGGCACCGGACACGGAGCCAGGACTCCCGGCGTGAAACTCGCCGGAAAGACCGGGACCGCCGAGATTAAAGCGAGCAAGAGCGATACTTCCGGGACAGAGCTTGGCTGGTTCGGGGTTTTTACTGCCGGAAAGAGAGAAAAAGAGCCATGGCTTTTGATCACCATGGCAGAAGATGTGAAAGAACGCGGAGGCAGCGGATATGTCGTGAGGAAGACTCTTCCGGTGATCAAAGCGAAAGAGAACGAATAATCTTTAAGGCAGTCTGAGCCGCTTTCTTCCCCGATGCGCCGTCGCGGCCTTTGATCCTCAGGGCAAAGCAGTAAGTATTATCTTTGGTTTTCAGAATACCGATGAACCATCCGTTTATGTCATGGCCGTCTATACATCCAGTCCCGGTTTTTCCATACAGGATGCGGCCGGGGCCGCAGTTGAGCCGGATGGAATTTCGGACTGCTCTGGCCGTTTTTTCAGAGCAGCCGAGCCGGTTTTGATCAAAGTCTCTGAGCAGCATGACCTGTTCTAAGGGGGAGATCTTCAGAGAGGACTCCAGCCAGAAAGAAGTGATTCCGCCGGAAATATCCTCATTGCCGTACCGGATGCGTCTGAGTGTTTTTTTCAGTGCTGTCTTCCCAAGTCTTTGATCCAGGGTCTGGAAGTACCAGTTGACCGAGGAGGACATGGCGCTGTCAAGAGTCTGGTCTTTATTCCAGGATGAAAATGGATACTGCTTTTGGTCCCAGGCAATCTCGGATTTGCCGGGGGAGATCACGCCGGCATCCAATGCGGCCAGGGCGCTGTATATTTTATAGGTGGAATCCGGGGAGACTCTCTGCCGGCTCATTTTTTCATTGTATATGCTGTACTGGTTTTTATTTTTATCATATAGGACAAAACAGCCCTCATTTTCGGGAAAGAAAGTAGACAGATCCACCGGAACGAATGGCCGGTCAGGTTTCCCGGATACGGAGTCCGCCAATAAATTATGATTCTGAACGAAAGGCGAAAACAGGAGCCAGAGGATCAGCAGGAGAGAAAAACCTGCAAGCTGCGTTTTCTTTGACGGCCTGCGGTAGGAGGCGATGGCCGTGATGCGCTGTTTTAGCTGGGAATAGCTGCCTCCGATGCCCGAGGAAACGAAAAATATCTCCCGGGAAGACAGGTATCCTGCAAAATTCAGGATCGTGTGGCCGTAAGAATTCCATTCATGCTGTCTTATATGATTCAGCACGGACGCATCACAGGCTATTTCCCGGTCTGTTCTCATTTTTTTGAGTGAATACAGGACGAAAGGGTGGAACCAGTACAGCACCTTTACGATACAGCAGATGAGGCTGCCGGCGAGATCACCCCGCTTGTAATGGCTCAGCTCGTGATAGAAAACATAGGAAAGTTCACGTTTAGAAAAGACCGAGAGAAATTTTTTCGGAAATACGATGACAGGGAAGAAGATCCCGAACGCCATGGGTGTATCTGAAGTCTCGGAGAGTACAAAACGGATTTTTCTGCGGATTCCCAATTCCTCTTTACACTGGAGAAAAAGGCGCTCTGTATCCATGTTTTTAACAAAGGCGATAGAGCGGCCGAAACGGTTTAAGCGGACGCAATGATACAAAAAGATTATTGTCATGGCGGCAGCGCCGGCGGCCCAGATCCAAAACAGGGCAGTAAAGACCGGGCCGGGGACAGCTGCTCCGGCGGATACGGCATAGTCTCTGATTTGTCCGGCAGAGCCTGATGCGGCGGAGACAGTGGAGGTCTGTACAGCCTGCCTGGGAGCATTTTTCATAAAACTGCTGACAAAAGAGCAGAGATCTGCTGATCCGGGCAAACGGACGGGAAGAAAGAAAAGGAGGGCGCAGAAACAGTAAAGATACCAGGTCATATGCCGGTACTGCGCCGTCAGACAGTGCCGCAGCAGCTTTTGTCCCGCCAGGATCACAGGGACGATAAGAGCAAGAAACAGGCAGTGGAAGAGAAAATTCTCCATCAGCGCTTGGTACATTTTATTCATCCTCCTTGTCAAGTTCCGTATCCAAAATCTCTTTTAATTCACGAATCTCCCGGGCTGTCAGCCGGTCTTCTTGTAAGAAATTCGATACAAGTGAACTGAAACAGCCGTCATAAAAGCGGTTGAGAAAAGAAGCTGTCTCCTGCTTTAAGATCTCTTCCTCCTTTACCAGGGGAGTATAGAAAAAGGCTCTGCCATGCTTTTCGTAGGTCAGGGCTCTTTTTTTGACCAGTCTTGAGAGAAGGGTCTGGACGGTCTTCGGACTCCAGTCATTTTGGGCGGCCAGAAGCTTTGTCACCTGGGGTGTGCTGATCGGCGCATGGGCCCACACGGTTTTCATCACTTTGTATTCGGCATCTGATATCTGGGGAATCGGTTTCATAGGTCCTCTCCTTTTAATCTTACAAATGTAGTATATGAAATTATATCACAGGATTTTATAAAAAGCAAAGCCGGAACCATGCAGCACTATGGTTCCAGCTTTTTTAAGATGTTTAAGGTTGTCTGGGCCGCCTGTTTTAAATCGTTCAGATCCTCTTCCGGCAGCCGGTGAAAGGACTGCTTCAGATGATTAATAAAAGCCTGTTTTGCTTTCTGTGTCATACATGTGCCCTTTTGGGAAAGCCGGATGTAGACATATCTCCGGTTTTCCTCATCCATGTACCGCTCCACCAGACCTTCCTTTGCCAGGGGAGCCACTGCCCGGGTAGTCTGTTCTTTTGACGATCCGATATATTTGGACAGCCTGGACATCGTAAGGCCGGGTTTAACTTCCAGCGCAAATAAGACAGACAGCTGGCTTTTTGTCAGATTCAGCTCCTTCATATCCAGGGAACTGAAAATCAGTTTCCGGCACAGAGGGAATATTTCAAACAGAGATACGGCGATCCCCGTTGATTCTGCCTGATTCATGTTTTATACTCTCCTTAATTTTTCTTTTATATTTATTCCTTGAACAAAAAAAGCTGTCCAACGATCGTTTTTTAGCACTATTGGAGGAACGCATTTTAAAGCGTGACGGAAATAGTGCTAAAAACCTCATATTTATAGTATAGTGAGTTCTTTGATAAGTGTCAATCGTTGACAAAAATCAAGTATTGAGGTATGATGAAAAGAAATACCAGGAAATGTAAAGGAGGTATCCAGAATGAAATACAAGAAGACGAGCAGCATTATCAGAGAGTATACAGATTCCTATTCTAAGCTGTGTACGGAGAGCTGTACGGTTCCGAAAAAGCTGTATTCCCAATACGGTGTAAAGAGGGGACTGAGAGATGAAAACGGTACGGGCGTCCTGGCGGGACTCACCAATATTTCATCGATCCAGGCGTATGAAGAGATTGACGGGAAAAAGGTACCGTGCGACGGGCGGCTCCTGTACCGGGGCTATGATATTATCGACCTCACAAAGAATTTTGTGCAAAACCGCAGGTTTGGTTTTGAGGAGACTGCATATCTTCTGCTGTTCGGGCAGCTTCCAGACGAAACTAAGCTGGCAGAATTTAAAAACGTCCTTTCACTCTGCAGGACACTTCCCAGAAATTTTACCCGCGACGTTATCATGAAAGCGGCCAACGCTGACATTATGAACTCTTTGACAAAGAGTGTGCTTAATCTTGCGTCCTATGATCCGAAGGCGGCCGATATCTCAATGCCGAATGTACTTCGGCAAAGCCTGATGCTGATCAGCGTATTTCCGATGCTGGCAGTCTACGGCTACCATGCGTATAATCATTATGTAAAACAGGAGAGTTTTTATATCCACCGGCCGGACGAAAGGCTTTCTGCAGCTGAGAATATTTTGAGGATGCTCCGTCCGGACATGAAGTATACAGAACTGGAAGCCAAGGTACTGGACATCGCGCTTGTGCTGCATATGGAGCACGGAGGAGGAAATAACTCCGCATTTACGACCCATGTGGTCACATCCGCAGGGTCTGATACATATTCCGTCATCGCGGCAGCCTTATCTTCTCTGAAAGGACCGAAACACGGCGGCGCCAATATCAAGGTCGTACAGATGATGCATGATCTCAGGAAGCATGTAAAAGACGTCAAAGACGAGGATGAGGTGAAGGCATATTTGCTGAAGCTGCTGAACAGAGAAGCTTTCGATAAGAAGGGTCTGATCTACGGCATGGGACATGCGGTGTATTCGATCTCCGATCCGAGAGCGCTGATCTTTAAGAGCTTTGTGGAGAAACTTGCGAAAGAAAAGGGCCGGGATGATGACTTTGCACTTTATTCGTCAGTGGAAAAACTGGCAACTCAGGCCATTGCGGAGGAGAGGAAGATCTACAAAGGCGTCAGCGCCAACGTAGACTTTTACAGCGGATTTGTTTACAGCATGCTGGATATTCCGCTGGAATTGTTCACACCGATCTTTGCCATGGCGAGAATCGTCGGCTGGAGCGCCCACAGGCTGGAGGAGCTTGCCAACGTGGATAAGATCATACGCCCTGCCTACAAGAGTGTGGCAAAAGAAAAGAAGTATATTCCTATGCAAGAGCGCTGATTTTAATCTCAGCGGGGAACGGCTGCTGCCGCTTCAGAAGAAGAATCCTGTGAAGTTTCCAGCTTCCGCATCTGAATAAATTCATGACGGCCAAGGAAGAAGGCGGTGACAGCGGCAATCCCGTCAGCGATGGGGCCTGCATACATGACTCCGTCGATTCCGAGGAATACAGGGAGCAGCAGGATCAGAGGGAGCAAAAACAGTATCTGCCTGGTGAGGGATAAGAACATCCCTTTCAAGGATTTCCCTATGGAACTGAAAAAGTTGGACACGATAGGCTGGAGTCCATTTATAAATACCATAAAAAGATAAATGCGGAAATAGCGCTCGGCAAAGTGAAAATAGGCCGCGCTTCCCTCTCCGAAAATGCTGACGATCTGCCTCGGGATCAGCTGAAAACAGATAAATGCGGCGGAGAAAATAGCGGTTACGGTTATGATCTCTTTTTTCAGGGTGTCACGAACCCGGCTGTACAGCTGTGCTCCGTAGTTGAAGCCAAGGATGGGCTGGCAGCCCTGAGCGATGCCGATGGACACAATGTCCTTAAGATTATCCGCCTTGATCTTCAGACAGTCTTTTGTGAGCTTCATGGTCCGGAATCTTGTGAGATAGACAGCGGCCATGACACAGGAGACGGCCTGGCCGATGACCGTGGCCGCGGCTCCACCTGCGATGCCCCAATGGAATCCAAAGATAAACAGAGGGTCCAGGCAGGTGTTGATGACGGCTCCTGTCACTATGACGACCATAGAGTATCTGGGGCTGCCGTCGGACCGAATCAGATTGCAGAACCCATTGGTGGCGATCAGAAACGGAAATCCCAGTGCAGTGATCCTTGTGTAGGTCAGGGCATAGGGAAATACCTGTTTCGTGGAACCGAAGGCGATCAGGATCGGTTTCAGGAAAAGAAGGGAAAAAATACTTAAGGCAAGACCCGAGAGGATCAGAAGAGATATAGAGGTACCGGCAAAACTTTTTGCCTTTTCGTTTTTTCCTCTCCCCATGTTGAGATTAAAATTAGAGGCACCACCGATGCCAATGAGAAGTGAAAGGGCGATGCAGACATTGACGAAGGGAAACGCCACGTTGGTTGCCGCATTGCCGAGCATGCCGACACCCTGGCCGATGAAGATCTGGTCCACAATATTGTAGAGGGAGCTCACCAGCATGGCGATCACGCTCGGCACGGAATATTTGGCAATGAGCCGGCCGGTGCTCTCAAAGGCCAGCGGATTGTCCTGAACTGAATGCTGCTGTTCCATAATTCATATCTCTCTTTCTTATCTATGATATACAAAGTCTAACATATGGTTTCCGGCCCGCGTGAGGAATTCCAGAAACAGATGTTTTTCTTCTTCGGTGAAGCCTTCAAGAATCTTTGAGTTCCAGCGCTTCAGGGCGTCTTTGATGACCGGGCAGACGTCTTTTGCTCTTTGGGTCGGATAGATGTTGTAGCAGCGTCTGTTGTCCCTGTTCTGCACCCGAACAATATAATTTTCTTTTTCCAGGTGGGCAAGAGCCCTTGTCACGTTGCTGGCATTGACATTGAACGCGGTCAGCAGGTCTTCCTGGGCAATGCCCGGATCTTCACAGATTTTTAATATATAAATGTGCTGGCTGCTGTTAAACCCCAGATCTTTGAATTCTTTATCCAGCTGCATTTTCGTAAACCGGGATATGGTCGATATCCATTTTAAAAAGCCTTTCACTTATCTACTCCTTTATAACAGTTGCGTGCGCAATAAATGATAACTTTATGATACCGCTGGAAAAAAAGATTGTCAAGGCGTATGATAATCGTAAGGACGATGTATCAGGCGAAGAATTTCGGGAAAAATCAATGTAAGATGAAGTAAGAGAAAGAAGGATTTTTAAATGGAAAAGTTTATTTGTATCCTGGATTCTTTTCGGGGGACCGCAAGTTCCCTCGAAATGTGCCGGATCATGAGCCGAAAAATTTCAGAGATATATCCGGACAGTGAAGTTATTGCCATCCCTGCGGCAGACGGAGGGGAGGGCAGTGTGGATGTGTTTATGAAGGTTTTTGGCGGAGTGAGGGTGCGGATTGAGGCAAAAGACAAAAGGGAGCAGACTCTGAACAGGTGGCACATTTGGACCAGGGGCTGATGCATTTTTCCGAGAGCCGTTTTTACACTGAAGAACACATCGCGTTTGCGGTGGAGAATATCCTGCGTCTTGTCAGGGCTTTAGAAAAACAGGGAGGAGAGTCATGTTTGTCCAGTTAAACAGCATCAAAATGTATTATAAAAGGTACGGCAGCGGAAGGCCGCTGATCCTGCTGCACGGCAATGGGGAAGACCACACTATTTTCAGGGAGGTCATAAAACCGCTGTCCAAAAATTTTACGCTTTATCTGCCGGATGCCAGAGGACATGGGAGAAGCTCGGGCACAGAGGAGTTTCACTATATGGACATGGCATCCGATATGGTCCAGTTTATCAAAAAGCTCAGGATTGAAAGTCCGGCTTTTTATGGATTCAGTGACGGTGGGATCGTGGGGCTTCTGCTGGCATCCAAAAGGCCGGGGCTCTTGTCCCATTTGATTATAAGCGGAGCCAATATCAATCCAGAAGGCCTGAAAGCAGAGCTCAGGATTCCGCTGAAGATTTCTTATTTTTGGTCCCGGGACCCGAAGGTGAAGTTAATGCTCACAGAACCCCATATTTCCAGAAGCCAGCTAAAGGGCATAAGGACAAAGACCCTGGTCCTTGCCGGAAGCAGGGATCTGGTCAAAGAGAGCCAGACGAGAGAGATCGCCAGGCTGATTCCAAGAGCCAGGCTCAGGATCTTAAAGGGGGAGAGCCATGAAAGCTACGTGGTTCATAACAAAGCACTGGCAACTATTATCGAACATGAACTTCTGCGTTAGTATTTTATGATGCCAAAGGTCTTGCAAAGAAACGATGGTGAGCATATACTAAAGGAACCAAAATTGATAGTCTGAAAAGAGAAATCCAAAGGAAAGAGGTAGGAATATGGAAGAATTAAAGACACTGAAGATCGGCCTTTTGGGGTCCGGGACTGTGGGAACCGGAGTTTATAAGCTGGTGGAGAGCCAGAGGGAAGAGATGCCCCATAAAATCGGAGCCAATCTCTCGGTGGCAAAGATCCTTGTGAGGGATAAGACAAAAAAGAGGGACGGGATCGACCAGAGCCTGCTCACAGACCGTTTTGAAGATATTATAGAAGATGATGATATCCGGATCGTCGTGGAAGTGATGGGAGGGATTGAACCTGCCAGAACCTACATAAATGCCGCGTTGAAAGTGGGAAAGCATGTGGTCACTGCCAACAAGGACCTGATCGCAGAGCATGGAAAGGAACTTTTGGATGAAGCTTCCGCCAACGGCTGTGATCTGCTGTTCGAGGCGGCAGTGGCAGGAGGCATTCCGATCCTGCGTCCGTTAAAGCAGTGCCTGGCGGGGAACCATCTGTCCGAAGTCATGGGGATCGTAAACGGCACCACAAATTTTATTCTCTCCAAGATGACACAGGAGGGAATGGAATTTTCGGATGCTCTCATGCTTGCCACGGAACTTGGATATGCAGAGGCAGATCCCACGGCGGATATTGAAGGGTACGATGCGGGGCGCAAAGTTGCCATTATGGCCTCTATCGCATTTAATTCCAGAGTTACTTTTTCAGATGTTTATACGGAAGGGATTACTAAGATTACGTCCAGAGATATCTCCTATGCCAAAGAGATGGGCTGTACCATCAAGCTTTTGGGTGTGGCCAAGAACACGCCGGATGGAATAGAGGTACGTGTCCATCCGATGCTGATTCCAAGCGGCCATCCGCTGGCAAAGGTAGATGATTCCTTTAATGCGGTGTTTGTCCACGGAGACGCGGTGGATGATGCTATGTTTTATGGAAGAGGTGCCGGAGAACTGCCGACGGCCAGTGCCATCATGGGTGACGTGATCGATGTGGCAAGGAATATCCGGTTTGACTGCTGTGGAAGGATCAGCTGTACCTGTTATAAGGACCTGCCGATCAAGAAGATCAATGAGATCGAGAGTAGATATTTTCTGAGGCTTAAAGTTGAGGACAGGGCAGGAGTGCTCGCAAAGATCGCGGATACACTCGGCAGATATAATGTCAGCATATCCCAGGTGATTCAGAAAGACAGCAGAGAAGGGACAGCCGAGCTGGTTGTCATTACCGCAAAAGTAAAAGAGCAGAACTTCTCAGACGCGCTGGCTACCATTGCCGAGATGCAGACGACAAAGAAAGTTTCCAGCGTCATCCGGGTATATTAAGTATCCACGGATGTCTGTCCGGCTTCTCTGGCTTCAGCCCTGGAGTAAAGAAGCACGCCTCCGACCGTGATGAGTCCTCCCAGAACCTGAAGGACAGCAGGAAGTTCCTGAAGCAAAAAGACCGCAAACACGGATGCGACCACAGGCTCACACAGCTTAGAGGCCGACACAAAGGCAGGAGAGAAAAATTTCAGGCACCAGCTGAAGATGCTGTGGCCCAATAAAGTAGAAAAAATACTTAACAAAAGCCCGACGACTGCCGCTCTTTTTCCATGCCCGAAAAGCGAATATCCCTGGACCAGTAACGTAAACACCAGAGATATGGAGCAGAATCCGTATACGATATATGTATAGCTGACCGTGGACATTTCCGTCCGGGCGATCCTTCCGATCAGTGTATATACCGCCACGAAAACGGCAGCGGCCAGGGCGAGCATGTCTCCGTACAGGCTGCCGTGGGAGCCGGCAGAGTCGGAAAATGCGATCAGGACGCTTCCGGCCAGAGTGAAGATAATGCTTATGACAGCAGTGCGGGACAGATGTCCCTTCATAAAAATTGTGAAGCCCAGGGCAACCCAGATGACTTCCGTACAAACGATGGCCGTGGAGCTTGCAACGGTGGTGTGGGAGAGGGATTCAAACCAGAATGTAAAATGCAGGGCCAGGAAAATACCGCTGACCGCACAGAGACAGACGGTAAGCTGCGGTCACTGACGAAGGAGCATAAGAATATTTGACCAAAATTGCAGAAAGGGATATCCCGATGATCCCGATGACGATCATGGTCATCGGATGTTTTTCTAAAAATTTCATAATAACTCTCTTTTCTATCGTATTTATAAAATCTAGTATACCACATCTTTACACCGTTTTAATGCCCTTACCCTCTACCTTGACACTAATTTTATTTTCTCTGTGATAAGCTTTTTAATCATAAAGGAGGATATGAAGAATGAATACAGTTATTTGTCTGATCGGTGTCACAGCGCTGGCACTGCTTTGTGTGAAGTATGCACTGCAGCATAAAACGATACCGCTCGTAAAAAGCGTGACCAGGGAAAGTATTAAGGATAATTTAAAGCTTGATTTTACGATCAGTCCTGAAGATATGAAGATTCTGGATGCGGTTTCCACCTGTGAAGGTTCTTACAGAGACAGTGACCACATTGACTTTTAAAATGATACGAGTTTTTGGTAAGGGAATAATTGAGAATGACTCTCAGTTATTCTCTTGCTTTTTTTGAAAAGGGTGATATGATGTTGGTAGTTAGTTAATACTAACCATCGCGCGGTGTAAGAATGAAGCAGGTGTGACATGAGAGAGAAAACCTTATCAGATTTAATCGTAGAGCATTGTGCCCCGACTTTGGCGGGAATGAAATGCGGCAGCCTGTTTAACTACCGTTATCAGGAAAATGCGGCTGCAAGGCAGGAAATCCGCAGCTGGAATCAATGGCTGAATCCATGCGGGCTATATCTGGAAGCGCTGAAATGGAGAGAAGAGTCGGTCTTGGTTTATGTATACCGAAGAAAAGACCTGGATCAGAGACTCCGGGAGGAAGGAATTGCTGAGCTGCTTTTTGATTTCGGTTATTCCGGAACAGAGGCCGGACACTGTCTGAGCCATTTGAAAAGCAGGCTTTTGGCAGATGATTTTCCCCACGAGATTGGTGTGTTTCTGGATTACCCACTGGGGGATGTTCGGGGATTTATAGAGAACAGAGGGATGAACTGCCGGTTCTGCGGAATGTGGAAGGTTTACTGCGATCAATGTGAGGCACTGAAATTATTTAAAAAATATAGGAAGTGTAAAGAAATCTACTGGAAATTGTATCAGCAGGGCAGGGGTATTTTGAAGATGACCGTTGCGGCATAAGAAAGGAGTTATCATGGCAAAAGTATACATAGCATTTTGGAGCGGCACAGGCAACACAGGAATTATGGCGGAGGCCATCGCAGAGGGAGTCACGGCGGCAGGCGGGACCGCGGAATTTGTGGATGTGGAATCAGTCTCTGCGGACACACTGAAAGATGCAAAAGCATTTGCACTCGGCTGCCCTTCAATGGGAGTAGAACAGCTGGAGGAATCGGCAATGGAGCCATTTGTTGAGGAAGTAGCAGCCTTTGCTTCAGGAAAGCAGATCGCACTTTTCGGTTCCTACGGATGGGGTGACGGAGAATGGATGCGGGACTGGACAGACCGTATGAAATCTGCAGGAGCATCTGTTGTGGGCGGAGAGGGACTGATCGCCCATGAAACTCCGGATGACGATGCAAAAGCGGCCTGCATAAGCCTTGGGAAAACCCTGGTAAAGCTGGCCCAATAAAAATGATAACAAGTGCGGGAGCCGGTTTGACTGGCTCCATTTTAAACAGAGGAGGCTGCTTATGAGTGTTGTGATCATTGGAGGACACGACCGGATGGTCTGTCAGTATAAAAGAATCTGCAAAGAATATAACTGCAAAGCAAAAGTGTTTACTCAGATGAGTGCAAAACTGGGAAAACAGGTAGGAAGTCCTGACTTAGTTGTTCTGTTCACCAATACAGTTTCCCATAAGATGGTGAAATGTGCCCTCTGCGAGGCGAAAAGGAGCAAGGCCAAAATCGTCCGGTCGCACAGCAGCAGTGAGGCGGCGCTGGAATTAATTTTGGAGCAGTGTTCTTAGGAAAAACTGATAAGTAAGAAAAAGGACTTATTTGTGATACACAAAATAAAGAATATTCATCAAATGGATAAGCTTTCAGGTGATGAATGGTGAATTCATCGGTATCATGGGCAGCAGCGGGTCGGGAAAGACTACTTTTCTTAAGCTGTATACAAAGCGTGATGCAGAAAGCGGGGATGTGACACTGGCAGTCCGGGACAACGGAATCGGAGTAAAGCCCTGGGATCTTCCCTTTATTTTTGAGAAAGGATTTACCGGAGACACAAAGGAAAAGAGAAAGAATTCCACCGGAATGGGGCTTTATCTGGCAAAGCAGACGGCGGACAGCCTGGGGATACAGATCGAAATCCCGGAGGATTACACAGAAGGATTTGAGATTATATTTCGGTTCTGTAAAGTTTAGGATGAGTCATAGGTAAAAGAGAGCCGCAGACAGTCTGATATTGTCTGCGGCTCATTCTCTATTTCGTCAGCATCTGCATGATCTTATTGCTGCGTGCGATGAATTTTGTCATCTGATCGGCCGGGAGCTGTTTGTTGCTTAAAACTGCCAGGTCATAAAGCTGTTCACAGATGATCGGTGTATTCTCTGCGTCCCCGTGTTTAAACAGGTACTGTACCAGCTGGTTGTTGGCATTTAAGGTCAGAGATTCCGCTCCTCCGAACATGGCCGGGTCCATGCCTGCCATTCCGTACATTTTCATCATATCCTGCATCCGGCGGCTCTCCTCGGATAAGGTGATGACTGCGGATACATCTTCATTTTTCAGTTTGTCCACATGGACATCCAGATTTTCCTTTCCAAGAGTCTTTCTGAATAATTCCGTAAGCGCAGTCGTGATGTCGGTGAGATCTTCTTCGGAATCCTCTTTCAGGGCACCTTCCACATCGGCGTCGATCCGTTTGAACGCCAGGTTCGGATTCTGCTGTTCCAGCTGAGAGATAAACGCCGCATCAATGTTGTGTTTCAGGATGACGGCATCCAGACCCTGTTCTTTGAACATATTGATATACTGGCTCTGCTGTACTTCGTCCGTAATGTAGTAGATGGTTGTCTTGTCTTTCTCATCGGCAGGGACCGGAGCCAGGTCACTGAGTGTTAAATACTTTTGATCCATGTTCTTGAACAGAACGTAGTCTTTGATCTTTTCTCCGAATTTCTGGTCCTTGATATAGCCGAATTTAATGAACGGGCTGATATCATCCCAATATTTTTCATAGGTTTCACGGTCGGTCTTGCACATGCCGCTCAGTTTATCCGCAACCTTCTTGGAAATGTAGTCGGAGATTTTTTTCACAAAGCCGTCGTTCTGGAGAGCGCTCCTTGAAACATTCAGCGGCAGGTCCGGACAGTCGATGACACCTTTTAAGAGCATCAGGAATTCAGGGATGACTTCCTTGATGTTGTCGGCGATGAACACCTGGCTGTTGTAAAGCTTGATGGTTCCTTCGATGGAATCATACTCCGTGTTGATCTGCGGGAAGTACAAGATTCCCTTCAGATTAAACGGATAGTCCATATTTAAGTGAATCCAGAACAGAGGCTCTTTGAAATCCGCAAATACTTTATGATAAAATGCCTTGTATTCTTCGTCCGTGCAGTCGTTCGGGTGTTTCATCCAAAGCGGATGAGTATCGCTTAAAGATACCGGGCGCTTATTGATCTTTACCAGATCTTTTGCGGGAGAAACCTCGACCGTTTCTTTTTCGCCGTTTTCATTTTCCTTTTCTTCGGTCTTTGCATCCTCATGGATATGCTCGACAACCACATCCTCTTCGGTCAGTTCTGATTCGTCGATCGTCTCATATTCCTGTTCTTTATTGGCATCGGTCAAAAAGATTTCCACAGGCATGAAAGAACAGTACTTCTGAATGACTTCTTCAACTTTGGATTCGTTGGCAAACATCAGGCTGTCTTCATTTAAAAACAGTGTGATCTGTGTTCCGACCTGTTCCCGGACGCCGTCTTCGATGTCATATTCTGTACCGCCGTCGCACTCCCAGTGTACCGGAACCGCACCATCTTTGTAAGAGAGGCTGTCGATATAAACCTTATCGGCTACCATAAATGCAGAATAGAATCCAAGACCGAAATGTCCGATGATCTGGTCCTGATCTGTCTTATCCTTATATTTCTCTAAAAATTCTGTGGCTCCTGAGAACGCGATCTGTGTGATGTATTCTTCGACTTCCTCAGCCGTCATACCAAGGCCGGTATCGATAAACTTCATTGTTTTTTCTTTAGCATCAACGATGACCTGGATTTCCTCTTTGTGACCTTCCGGAAATTCATATTCGCCCATGGAAGCCAGTTTCCGGAGTTTTGTGATGGCATCGCATCCATTTGAGATCAATTCCCTGACGAAAATATCATGATCGGAATACAGCCATTTTTTAATAATTGGAAAAATGTTCTCACTGTTAATTGAAAGGTTACCATGTTTTTGTGCCATGATATACACACTCCTTTGCATTGCTTTTCTATTGACAGGTTTAATTTTCAATTCTTCGGCAGGACAAGAATCTGCCGTTCTGCATAATATTGTAGAGCCACAGAAAGGGAAAGTCAAGAGAAAATTAGCACTCAATTCATATGAGTGCTGATAATTCTGCCGTGAATAGTCCGGATTAATTTGAGCCATCCTAAAAAGAAAAATAATTGAAGGGAGGGATTTTTGTGGATACGATTTGGGAAAAGACTGTGGATATGCCTTCTTTCCCGGCTTTTCAGGGGAGAAAAAAAGTTGAGACTGCAGTGATCGGCGGGGGCATAGCCGGAATTTTGACAGCGTATCTCCTGGCACTGGAGGGAAGAGAAGTTCTCGTTTTGGAGGCAGACAGAATCGGCAGCGGACAGACAAAGGGGACTACAGCAAAAATTACAGTTTCCCATGGTCTGATCTACCAAAAGCTGATCCGTGAAGTCGGAAGGGAACAGGCAAGGCAATATGCACTGATGAACCAGACTGCGGTGAGAAAATACAGGGAATTGATAAAGGATCATCAGATCGACTGTGATTTTAAAGAATGCTCTTCCTATTTATACTCCAATTATCAGGAAGAGGCGCTGAAGGAAGAAGTACACGCGGCACAGTCACTTGGCCTTCCGGCTGATTATACGTCACAGACAGAACTCCCCTTTTCCGTGAAAGGGGCAGTCAGGTATACTGGACAGGCCAGATTTCATCCGCTGAAATTTTTAAAAGCAGCGGCGGAAGGGCTGGAGATTTATGAACAGACCCTTGTCACAGATGTGGAGAGGAACAAAATTATCACGGACCGGGGAATCGTTGAGGCGGAGAATATCGTCTTTACGACCCATTATCCCATCATGAACCGGCCCGGATATTATTTTCTTCGAATGCATCAGGAACGGAGCTACGTTCTGGCTCTCACGGGGACTGATCATATAGAAGATATGTATCTGGGAGTCGATCCAAACAACGGCCTGTCTTTTCGACCTTACGGACCATATCTCTTATTCGGCGGCGGAGGCCACAGGACGGGTGAGAATCTTTTGGGAGGGCAGTATCAGATGCTTGAGTCAAATGCCCGCCAGTACTGGGGAAATTGCCGGGTGGAAAGCGCCTGGTCCGCACAGGACTGTATGACCATTGATTCTATTCCTTATATTGGATATTACTCTTTTTCAAAGACGGGATGGTATGTGGCAACAGGATTTAAGAAGTGGGGGATGAGTTCTTCCATGGCATCTGCTCTTTTGATCACAGATTATATTATAGAAAAGAGGAATGCCTTTGCCCATGTATTTTCACCTCAGAGGCTTCATCTGAAGGCATCAGCCAAATCGCTGGCAAAAGAGGGGATGGTGACTGCCAGGAACTTTGTACTGGAGAGAATGAAGATTCCAGATGAAGAGGCGGCGCATCTTAAAAAGGGACAGGGCGGTGTGATCGAATACGAAGGGAAAAAGGCCGGGGCATATAGAGACGAGAAGGGAATTGTCCACGTAGTTTCTCTGACCTGTCCGCATCTAGGATGCATCCTCCAGTGGAATCCGGAGGAATTAAGCTGGGACTGTCCATGCCATGGTTCCAGATTTGACTATAAAGGAAATTTAATTGACAATCCAGCAAAGGAGGATTTAACACATGAAAAACCCGAATGCATTTCAGGGGACAAAAAGAAAGAAGAATTATTTTGAGGGCTGGTATTTAAAACACCAGAAAGGGGATCAGATGTTTTCGATCATACCAGCTTATCATATTGACCGGGAAGGAAATGCATTTTCATCCCTTCAGGTGATCACAAAGGAGCAGTCATGGTATTTTTCCTGGAAGGCAGAGGCTTTCTGCGGATCGGGACAGAAGTTTCATGTAGTCCTGGATACGGGAAGAGGAGAGGGGCCGGTAAGCATTTTTTCTGAGCGGGGCATTCTTCTCAATATCCATGAGGAAGGATTAAGCCTTGAGGGGAGGATCATTTATAAAAATATTCATCCGCTTTCTTCCGATATTATGGGGCCGTTCCGGCATGTGCCCGGAATGCAGTGCCGCCATGGGATCATCAGTATGCGGCATCAGCTTTTCGGAGAAGTCACTTTGAACGGATATAAGATGAACTTTGACCAGGGGACAGGATACATTGAAAAGGACTGGGGCGGATCTTTTCCGGATGCCTACCTCTGGTCCCAGAGCATATTTCCCGACAGCGGAAAGAACAGCCTGATGCTGGCGGCGGCAAAAATACCGATTGCAGGCCTTCATTTCGATGGGGTGCTTGCGGCGCTGAATTTATACGGAAAGGAATATAAGATAGGTACTTACCTGGGCGCTAAAGTAAAGACAGACTGGAAATCCAGGATCATCATCCGACAGGGGGACTTAAAACTCCGGGCCCAGCTCCTCTCCGGAGACGGAAATGAGCTTCTTGCGCCGGAACACGGGGCAATGGACCGGAGGATCAAGGAAAGTCTGTGCTGCAGAGTGAGATATACTTTTTGGGACCAGAAACTGAAGGTCCTTGATATGATCACGGACAGGGGAAGCTTTGAACAGAGTCAGAAGGAGAGAACATGAATCTACGTGTCGGTGAGATCCTAAAGTTTTATGAGAGGCAGGGGAAGCCGGCAGAACAGGAAGAGATTCTTTCTGCCCTCCGGGAGATCCAGGAGGTGCTGGGATGCATCCCGAAAGCGGTGCAGGAAGAAGCTTCCCTGCGGCTTGGGGTCAAGCCGTCCTTTCTTGCCGCATTTGTAAAAAAGTATCCTGAATTTAAGGAAGTTTCAGAAAAATATGAGATCCAGGTCTGCACCGGTCCGTCCTGCGGGGCAGGAAAAGCCCTTGAAATATTGAGGGCTGTGGAAGCTGCAGGGAAGCAGAAAGAACGGGAACAGGGAATCTCCGTTAAAATTGTGAAAGGCAGATGTACCCGGCAGTGCGGCAAAGGCCCCAATCTTAAGATCAATGGGGTCCTTCACCATCACATGACGCCGGAACAGGCGGCCGAGTTAATCCGCCTCCTTTAAGAGTGCTTCCAGGCTTTCTGCGTCAAAGACCGGAGCCTGACAGGCCCGTCCCCGGCAGAGGTAGCAGGATATTTTATCCGGAAGCACCGGATATTCTTTCGTGAACGGAGCAATGGCAGCCAGCATATCTTTGTTTCGCTCTGTTTTGACCAGTACGGTTAAGTCAGTCATCTGACGTCTGGAGAGCAGTTCCAGGAATTCTTCGGGAAGGCTCTCTTTTTTTGCCGTGATGACCAGCTGTCTGGACGGATGAAACTGGGAAGACAGCACGGTCAGGGCATAACAGTAAGCAGAAGGATGGACAGACAGATCTGCAGAAAAATAAGAAAAAGTCTGATCCATGCAGTCTCTGTATATGGACCTTCCGGTTATTTCAGATAAGATCGAGAGCACATGGAGGGCAGCGGAGTTGCCGGAAGGCAGGGCGCCGTCATAGAGTTCTTTCGGTCTTAAGATCAGTGCCTCGCTTTCACTGGAATAGAGGAAAAACCCGCCGTGTTCCCGGTCAAAAAACAGAGAGATCATGAGGTCTGCCGCCTGAACTGCCTTTTTAAGGTATTCATCCAGAAAAGTGGAGCGATAGAGGGAAAGCATGGCCAGGGAATAAAAAGCATAGTCCTCCAGCTGGCCGTCATAAGCCGCTTCCTCGCCGCACCACCGGAGAAACAGGCGGCCATCGTTTTTTCTTAAATGTTTGTCAAGGAAAGATTCTGCTTTTTGTGCGGCATAAAGGAATGTCTTTCGTCCGAAGATCCGGGATGCTTTTGTGAGAGCAGAGATCATCAGGCAATTCCAGGAAGTCAGTATTTTTTTGTCTGTGGAAAGACTGGTCCGCTTCTTTCGGTAAAGATAAAGGGCCTCCTTCATCTCTTGTAAGTCCTCCGGGTCATCCGGGAGAACAGAATGGTTCAGCAGATTCGGGATGTTTTTGCCTTCAAAATTGCCGCGGTCCGTAATATCATAGCGGCGGCAGAAAAGGCTGCCTTTTTCTTCTCCCAGAACGTGAAGGATTTCATCTTGGGTGAAAGTGTAGTACTTCCCTTCTTCCCCTTCGCTGTCTGCATCCTGACTGCAGTAAAAGCCTCCATCGGGATGAGAAAGTTCTTCTAAGACATAGGAGACGGCCGCATCAACGATTTCGGGAAAGAGAGAATTTTTACAGCATGCATAGGCTTCCCCATATGCCTCTAAAAGAAGTGCATTGTCATACAGCATCTTCTCAAAATGGGGCACCAGCCAGCGGTCATCAGTTGAATAGCGGGAAAAGCCTCCTCCGATATGGTCAAAGATTCCTCCCCGATACATACAAAGAAGTGTGTGCTTTGCCATAAACAGACTGTCCTTATCACCGCACAGTTTGTATTGGTGAATCAGAAACAGCAGCACTGCCGGAGTCGGAAATTTGGGCGCTGTGCCAAACCCACCGTTGACTTTGTCAAAGGATGCTTTAAGTTCTGCCAAAGCCTGAGCCGGGACATCTTCTGATAGGGAAACATTTTCTGACGGCCTTCGATTTGTATTCAGCTGGTCAGTGATCTCATTTCCGATTTTTAAAAGGCGTTCCCGGTCCTGTTTCCATAAGAGAGAGATTCGGGGCAGCAGGTCCATGAGGCCTGTCAGCTGGTATCGGGAAGTCTTGGGCAGATAAGTGGCCGCAAAAAACGGTTTCTGGTCAGGTGTCATAAAAACAGACATGGGCCAGCCGCCGGACCCGGTCATTACCTGGCAGACAGACATATAGACGGAATCAATGTCCGGGCGTTCTTCTCTGTCTACTTTAACGGAAATAAAATTTTTGTTCAAAAGCTCTGCCACTTCCGGGTCCTCGAAAGATTCCTCCTCCATCACATGACACCAGTGACAGGAGGCATAGCCGATACTCAAAAATACAGGCTTGTCTTCAGCTCTGGCTTTTTTAAAGGCTTTGGGACCCCATGGGTACCAGCGCACCGGATTGTGTGCGTGCTGGAGCAGATAAGGTGATTTTTCATGGATTAAAAGGTTTGGTTCAAATTTTGACATATAGGCTCCTTTCCAAATGGTTATGGCTTTAGAATATGCAGATCCTTTTTGTTTCATCCGGACATCAGGTTCTGTTATAATAAAAAGAAATACTGATTGTAAGACTTTTTTCAGAATTGTATTCAATGAAATCTCAGAATTGGATGATACACTGTGGTTATCAAGAAAAAGAGGAGGAAGACTATGGCACAGCCCAAGATTTTAGTAGTAGATGATGACAGAGAGATTGTAGGAGCGATCAAAAAGCGCCTGGAACTGGAAGGATACGATGTAGTTCCCGCCTATAACGGTCTTGAGGCTCTGGATGTGCTCGTGGAGCAGGATATCCAGCTTCTGATTATTGACATTATGATGCCGGGCATGGACGGACTTTCTGCTACCATGAAGATCCGGGAGAGCAAAAACATTCCGATCATCATCCTGTCTGCTAAGACGGAGGAGAGCGATAAGATCTTAGGACTTTCCATGGGGGCAGACGATTATGTCAGCAAACCTTTCCGGCCGGATGAGCTGATTGCAAGGGTAAAATCCCAGCTTCGCAGATATTTACAGCTCGGAAGCAAAGCAGCAGGGCCGGAAGATAAGAACAGGCTGATCCTTGGTGGACTGACACTGGATCTGGACGGTAAGTGTATTTATGTGGATGGGGAACCGGTGAAAGTCACGGCTACAGAGTTTAAGATACTGAATCTCCTGATGAGGCATCCAGGCAGAGTTTTTTCCGCCGAAGAAATCTATGAAAGAGTCTGGGAAGAAGCAGCATATGCAACAGAAAACACAGTGATGGTTCATATTCGGAGGATTCGTGAAAAGATCGAGATCGATCCGAAGAACCCAAAATATTTAAAGGTGGTATGGGGAATTGGATACAAAATGGAAAAAATGGATTAACAGCGGACTGATTGCTGCGGTGAGCATTGCCATGGTAGGCGGAGTGCTGTTCGGCATCTATCAGATGCATACCATGGATAATTATAATGACGGACTGGATTTCACAACGATCAAAAAAGGTGAGCGGATGGAAGACTCCGATTACTATGTGCACGCCGTCCAGCGGATTTTAAACAAATGGGTGAAAGAGAATAATCTGATGGACCAGAATTATGATGATGTTGAATCAGAACTCCCGTCCAATCTTGAAAACGAGATTTTTGTAAAGGCAAAACTTACGATCCAGCCTTACGGCAAAAAAGCCGTGACGAAAGAATACGGTGCCGATGCCAGGACAGTAAGAAAACCTGTATTTAAGAAAAAGATTGTGATCAACAGAAACGATACGCTGGGGTATGGATTGAATCCCAACAAAAGTATAAGAGCAAAATATGCAAGCAATGCAAATACGGATGAGACTTATAATGATGAATACGAAGATAATGTTATGTCACCGTCGGATTTTTACAATATCAGCGGAAACTCTATGAACAGGGGAAGCCTTTCCCTGCCTCAGACATTTTTTATTGACGATGCTAAGCAGCAGAGACTTGAGTCTGCAGTGATCGAAGTCGGTTTCTACGATGGATATTATAATGCGCTGAATAAACATTACAAGACGTTTCCGGATGTGAGGAAAGAACTGATGATCAAACTGTCTATATTATTGGGGGCAGAGGTTTTGGGGCTGCTTGTTCTGTCAGTGCTGTTTGCACTTCAGAAAAGCCGTGCCAGGTTCTTCAAAAATATAGACCGCATCTGGTACGAAGTGATTCTCTGCGTCATAGGATTTGGCCTGTTCCTGGTCGCAGGAACGGTGGCGACTGCATCCATCGGTGCCCTTCGGCAGGAAGAACTGATACCGATCATGACATTTGCAGGGATCGTACTGCTGATGATCGGGAGCGTATTCTCCATCTGCCTGCAGACAACGGTCTGGCGCCTGAAGGAAGGGACATTTTTAGAACACACACTTTGTGTGGGCACGGCCCGGAGATGGTACCGCAGGAACAGGCAGAGACGGGAGGCGGAGAAAGAAGCTCTGGAGTTTGCAGACCGTCTGGCCGTGGAACGGCTTTCAATCTACCGAAAAGGAAAGTACCTCATGCTTGCAATTTTCTTTGCAGGGCTGTTTATGATCGACTGGTCGCCTATTCTGGCAGTGATCGCCCTCTGTGTGGGTCTCCTTGGAATGAAATATCTGGGAGAACATTTTGATGAGGTTGCGAGGCAGCAGAGGGATCTTGGAAAACTGATCCGGCAGATCGAGAGAATCTCGGAGGGAGATCTGAAAGCCGATGCAGACATACCGAAGGAATCCCTGTATTATAACGCGTCGAAACAGCTGAGCAATATCGGAAGTGGCCTGGACAAATCCCTTCAGGACCAGATGAAAGGGGAGCGCATGAAGATCGACCTGATCACAAATGTATCCCATGACCTGAAAACGCCGCTTACGTCGATCATCAGCTATGTGGACCTTCTTGCGAGAGACAGGACACTGTCTCCGGAGGCAAGGGATTATGTGACCATACTGAATCAGAAAACGGAGAGACTGAAAAATACGATTGCTGATCTGTTTGAACTTGCGAAATCTACCAGCGGTGAGGCCAAGGTCACATTGGAGCCGATGGATCTCAAGAAACTGATGGAACAGACCCTCGAGGATATGAGTGATCAGATCAAAGAGTCCGGTTTTAAAGTGAAGTTTCAGTGTGAAGCAGAGCATACGAAATTTAAGGGGGATGTGAACCGTATGTACCGGGTAGTGCAGAATATATTGGAAAATGCACTGAAGTATTCCCTCAAAGGTACAAGGATCTTTGCCACGATCTCAAATCAGGGCAGCAGAGTCTGCCTGACGGTCCAGAATACTTCCGGTTATGAGATGAACTTTACTGAGGAGGAGATCATGGAACGCTTTTACAGAGGAGAAAAATCCAGGACCAGTGAAGGGAACGGCCTGGGACTCTCGATCGCAGACAGCTTTACTGCAAACTGCGGGGGAGAATTTAAGATCGGGATCGACGGAGATCAGTTTAAGGCTATGATCCTGTTCCCGATTCTTCCGTAGGACACAAAGTTTTAAAAGTAAGGACAATGACAGAAGTGCCATTACATGCTATAATAACTTCATTGAAGAAAGGAATTTCTATGATGAGAAGACGTATTACATGCATGCTGCTGGCACTCTGTCTTTTATTATGCGGGTGCAACATTGACGGCAAAAAGGACTATACAAAAACAGAAGATCTGGACGAAGCTACCCTTCAGGGTATGGCAAAGGATATCACAAAGGAGATGACACTGAAACAAAAGATCGGGCAGCTCTTTATGGTATCTATGTATTCACTGGATGGTTCGGGCAGCAAGAACCAGACCAAAGTAACCGGAACGATGAAGAAGACCATGAAGAAGTATCCTGTGGGAGGGATCGTTCTGTTTTCAAAGAATGTTAATTCCGAAAAGCAGTTAAAGCAGCTGATCAAAGACCTTCAGAGTGCTTCCCACATACCGCTGTTCATAGCGGCAGATGAGGAAGGAGGCAGCGTCTCGCGGATCGCCTCCAAGCTTCCGGATGCAGTCAGCCAGTATCCTGACGCCAGGGAGATCGGGGAGACTTATACGGACCGGCAGATCGCAGAGATGGGGAAGGAACAGAGCAGACAGCTTAAGGCCTTCGGGATCAATATGAATCTGGCGCCGGTGGCCGATGTGCTCTCCAATCAAAACAACACGGAGGTCGGAAATAGGGCTTTCGGCTCTGATGCCAAAGAAGTGGCTGCTATTGTAAAGACGCTGGTAAAAAATATGCAGAAGCAGCAAATTTCAGCCACGTTAAAGCATTTTCCGGGAAGCGGCGATGCCCTTGGAGATACCCACAGGGGAGCGGCGGAGACCAAACAGTCTATCCAGGAGCTGAGAAAAAAAGAGTTTCTTCCATTTAAAAGCGGTATGGAGGCAGACGCGGATGCCGTCATGGTTTCCCATCTGATTCTCACCAATGTGACGGATGAGAAAGAGCCGTGCAGTTTAAGCCAGCGGGTGATATCGGACATCCTGAGAGACGAGCTTGAGTACGACGGGCTCATTTTAACCGACGCCATGAATATGAATTCCATCACAGACAGCTATACCTCAGGGGAAGCGGCGGTGAAAGCCATAAAAGCAGGCGTGAACATTGTCGTTATGCCTGAGGATCTGGGACAGGCATTCAAGGCCGTGAAGCGTGCGGTGAAAGATGGAAAGATCGAGGAATCCGTCATTGACAAGGCCGTAAGAAGGATCTTCTATACCAAACTGAAACGGGGTGTGATACAGCCGGATACCATTCTTTTAGAGGATAACCAATAATTTTTTTGGATGTCGAAAAATAAAAATCAGTGCGATAGAAGATATTGCACTGGTATTTTATATGTGATACTATTTGTGAGGAAGCCTCCAAAGCGGGGCAATGCAGTGAAAGCAGAAGAATAAAGGAGATAAGACATGGAGAAACAGGAATTATTATATGAAGGAAAAGCGAAGAAAGTATTTACAACAGAAGATCCGGATTTATTAATTGTCGACTATAAAGATGATGCGACAGCGTTCAACGGAGAGAAAAAAGGAACCATCATCGGAAAAGGCGTTGTAAATAACCGCATGTCCAACTACATGTTCAAGATGCTGGAAGAAAAAGGTGTTCCGACACACTATGTACAGGAACTCAGCGACCGTGAAACAGTCGTAAAAAAGGTGGAGATCGTGCCTTTGGAAGTGATCGTCCGCAATGTGGCTGCAGGAAGCTTTTCCAAGAGACTCGGGATCGAGGAAGGCTTTGAACTGTTAGAGCCTACCCTTGAATTCAGCTACAAAGATGATAATCTTGGGGACCCATTGATCAACGAATATTTTGCTTATGCCATCGGTATCTCCAACCGCAAAGAAGTAGAACGTATCACTGAGTATGCATTTAAAGTAAATGAGGCATTGATCGAGGAATTCAAAAAGATCGGCATTAAACTGGTTGACTTTAAGATCGAATTCGGCCGCTATAAAGATGAAGTCATCTTAGCAGATGAGATCTCTCCGGACACATGCCGCCTTTGGGATTTAGAGACAAACCAGAAATTAGACAAGGACCGTTTCCGCAGAGATTTAGGAGACGTGGAAGAGGCATACGAAGAAGTATACAGAAGACTTGGTTTATAATTTATTCACAGAGAGGCTTGAAAATGGACATAGAACGTTTTGACAAGTTAGGAGAAGAGTGCGGCGTCTTCGGAGTCTATGATTTTGACGGCAATGACGTGGCTTCTACGATTTATTATGGTTTATTTGCGCTTCAGCACCGGGGACAGGAAAGCTGCGGGATCGCGGTTTCCGATACCAATGGTCCGAAAAGGAAGGTTTCTTCCAGGAAGGGTATGGGACTCTGTAATGAAGTCTTTACCCAGGAGTCTTTAGGCGAACTGAAAGGCGATATCGGTGTCGGCCATGTGAGGTATTCTACTGCAGGACAGAGCTGTCCCGAGAATGCGCAGCCGCTCGTATTAAATTATGTCAAAGGTACTCTGGGTCTGGCCCACAACGGTAATCTGATTAATGCGCTGGAGTTAAGGCATGAACTGGAATATTCCGGAGCTATTTTTCAGACGACCATAGATTCTGAAGTGATCGCTTACCATATTGCCAGGGAGAGGGTCAATACCCACAGTGTGGAAGACGCAGTGGCAAAGGCCATCCGCAAGATAAAGGGCGCATACTCTCTTGTGGTGATGTCTCCGAGGAAGCTCATTGGGGCAAGAGATCCATATGGCTTTAAGCCGCTCTGCATCGGAAAGAGAGACAATGCCTATATCCTGGCGTCGGAGACCTGTGCTCTGGACACGGTAGGCGCTGAGTTTGTCCGGGATGTGGAGCCGGGTGAGATCGTTACGATCACAAAAGACGGCATTCAGTCGGACTGCAGTATGTGCCTTCCAAAGGGCGAAGCTGCCAGATGTGTCTTTGAATACATTTATTTTGCGCGGCCGGACAGCTGTATCGACGGAGTCAGCGTGTACCAGTCAAGACTTCAGGCGGGAAAATATCTGGCGATCGATTCGCCGGTGGATGCGGACGTCGTCGTGGGAGTGCCGGAATCCGGCAATGCCGCTGCACTGGGCTACTCTCTGGAATCGGGGATCCCTTATGGAACAGCTTTCGTGAAGAATACTTATGTGGGACGAACATTTATCAAACCGAAGCAGAGCAGCCGGGAGTCCAGCGTGCAGGTTAAGCTGAATGTCTTAAAAGAATCTGTAAGAGGAAAGAGAGTCATCATGATCGACGACTCTATCGTCCGGGGTACAACCAGCGACCGGATCATCTCCATGCTCAGAGAGGCGGGAGCCAGTGAGGTCCACGTAAGAATCAGTTCTCCGCCGTTCTTATGGCCGTGTTATTTTGGGACCGATGTTCCTGCCAGAGAGCAGCTGATAGCGTATAACCGAAGTATTGATGAAATTTGTGATCTGATTGGAGCGGACAGCCTGGGATACTTAAAGACTGAGAGATTGGAACAGCTCTCTGAGGGGCTGTCGATCTGCAAAGGCTGTTTTACGGGAGAATATCCGATGGAACCGCCGAAGGAAGATATCCGCGGAGATTATGATAAATAAGGAGAAGAATTCATGAACAATAAATATCAGAGCCCCTTATCCGAACGATATGCCAGTAAAGAGATGCAGTATATCTTTTCACCGGATATGAAGTTCAAAACATGGAGGAAACTGTGGATCGCACTGGCCGAAGTGGAAAAGGAACTGGGACTTTCTATTACACAGGAACAGATCGACGAGCTGAAAGAACATGCGGAAGACATTAACTATGATGTTGCAAAAGAGCGTGAGAAGTTAGTCCGCCATGATGTGATGTCCCATGTTTATGCCTATGGAGAGCAGTGCCCTAATGCTAAAGGGATTATCCATCTGGGAGCTACTTCTTGCTATGTTGGAGACAATACTGACATTATCATCATGACAGAGGCATTAAAGCTTGTGAAGAAAAAGCTTGTGAACGTGATTGCTGAGCTTTCCAAGTTTGCTGTAGAATACAAAGACCTTCCGACCCTTGGTTTTACGCATTTCCAGCCTGCACAGCCGACAACAGTCGGAAAACGGGCAAGCCTCTGGCTGATGGATCTTGTGTATGATCTGGAGGATCTTGACCATGTTATCGATAATATGCGTCTTCTCGGGTCCAAGGGAACGACTGGGACTCAGGCAAGCTTTTTGGAACTGTTTGAGGGAGACCACGGCACGATCAAAAAGATCGACGGTATGATTGCTGAAAAGATGGGATTTGACAAGTGCCAGCCGGTATCCGGACAGACCTATTCAAGAAAGATCGACTCCAGAGTACTGAATATATTAAGCGGCATCGCACAGTCTGCCCATAAGTTCTCCAATGATATCCGCCTCCTCCAGCATTTGAAGGAGGTAGAGGAGCCGTTTGAGAAGAATCAGATCGGATCTTCCGCTATGGCATACAAGAGAAATCCGATGAGAAGCGAACGTATGGCTTCCCTGGCTGACTATGTGATCTCAGATGCCATGAATCCTGCGCTGGTAGCTTCTACCCAGTGGTTTGAGAGAACTCTGGATGACTCAGCCAATAAGCGTCTTTCTGTGCCGGAAGGATTCCTTGCTATTGACGGCATTCTGGATCTGTACCTGAATGTCGTGGATGGTCTGGTCGTTTATCCTAAGGTTATTGAAAGCCGCCTCATGAAAGAACTTCCGTTTATGGCAACGGAAAATATCATGATGGACGCAGTAAAAGCAGGCGGAGACCGCCAGGAACTTCATGAGAAGATCCGTGTACATTCTATGGCGGCCGGGAAAATGGTCAAAGAAGAAGGAAAAGAAAACGACCTGTTGGAGAGAATCGCGAACGATCCTTCCTTCGGAATGACGATGGAACAGCTGGAAGCGATTATGGAACCGAAAAATTTCGTGGGACGTGCACCGCAGCAGACAGAGGAATTTGTCAGTGAAGTTATAAAGCCGATCCTGGATGAAAATAAAGAAATGCTCGGTATGACAGCCGAGATCACGGTATAGTATTCATATGACGGAAAGCTCCTTTTAAAAGGGGCTTTTCTCTGCTTATAGGGGATGATAATGTATTATTTTATTGTAAATCCAAATGCAGGGTCCGGCAATGACTTTGCCAGGGGGATGGGGTATTCAAAAGACCCGAAAGAGAGGCTCAGGAGCATTTTAGCAGATGAGAACGGGGCCGTGATCAATGTGGGAAACACTTTTGCTCCCGATGACTCCGGGTGTTTCCTCGTCAGCTCCGGGATAGGATATGACGCACGGGTGTGCCATATGGTCAATCACGCAAAGACAAAAAAGCTGATGAACCGGCTCCACATGGGAAAACTGACTTATCTGGGGATCGGTCTTCGCGGCCTGTTTGCGGCTGAACTGTTTGCGGTGCGCCTGGTTCTTGATGATTCCAGAGAAGAAATATTTCATGATGTGCTGTTTGCATCGGTCCATAACCTGCCTTATGAGGGCGGGGGCCTGAAATTTTCACCGGATGCCCGGCCGGATGACGGTTTTCTGAATCTGTGTATTGTGGCAGGCATATCAAAGGCAAAGATGATTCGTCTGCTGTCCAAAGTACCAGGGGGAAAGCATATTGGCTGTCCGGGTGTTTACAGCTTCCGCTGCCGGAAGGCAGAATTTTTTATGGAGAAACCTCAATTCTTTCATATGGACGGAGAAGTGCCTGGGCAGTTCTGCCACGTGACGGCAGGGATCGGTTCTGAAGATTTGAAGATTTTGGGCTGACCGGAGGAGTAAAAATGTCCCGGTCTGTAAATCCTAACAGGGACAATGATTTACAGAGAGGAAGGGATCAGATGGACAGGATATACTATAACGGGAATATTCTCACAATGGAAGACACCCAGACAGAGCCGGAGGCGGTTTTGATATCGGACGGGATCATTGCATTCACAGGAAGCCTGGAAGAAGCAGTGAGGGCTGCGCAGCATCCGGAGATGATAGATCTTAACGGGAAGACCCTGATGCCGGCGTTTATAGACGGACACAGTCATATTTCTCTTGTGGCACAGTTTTCACAGTTTGCAGATTTGTCCGGATGCGAAAGCTTTTCAGATATCAAAATGCGCCTGGCTGCATTTCAGAAGGAAAAAAAGATTGGTGCAGGCGGGGCTGTCATAGGTGTGGGGTATGACCACAATTTTCTGGAAGAAAAGAAGCACCCGGATAAACATATATTGGATGAAGTGTCAGATCAAGTACCCGTATTTGTCCTGCATGCGTCCGGGCATATGGGGGTTGGAAATTCAGTTTTATTAAAAGAGTCAGGGATCGACGCGTCGACACCGGATATGGAAGGCTCCAGATTTGGCAGGATACCGGGAACTATGGAACCGGACGGGTATGCGGAAGAGACGAAGGCACTGAACCTGCTTCTGGCTCAGGTATATGCAAAGATTCCAAGGGACCCGAAAGCACAGATAGAGAAAGCCCAGGAACTTTACCTGTCCTATGGAATTACTACGGTTCAGGACGGTGCGGCATCCGGACAGGATGTGGAGGCTTTATTTGAGGCCGCGAAAGAGGGGCTGCTGAAAGCAGACGTGGTTTCTTATGTTCTCGTCGGTGAAGAACCTGAAAAGCTGGAGCGGGAATATGCAGAGCTTAAAAAAGCATACTGGAATCACATGAAACTGGGCGGACGGAAAGTGATCCTGGACGGATCTCCACAGGGAAAGACCGCGTGGCTGTCGAAACCCTATGTGGGAGAAGAAAAGTACCGGGGATATCCGGCAATGGAACGGGAGAAAGTACAGAAATATGTCCGGGATGCCATAGAAAGCGGTGTACAGATCCTCGCTCACTGCAACGGAGACGCGGCTTCTCAGCAGTGGATCGACAGTTTTGAAAACGCTATGGAACAGTGCGGTGTCTCAAAAGACGATGATTTGAGGCCGGTCATGATCCACTGTCAGACAGTGCGGAAAGATCAGCTTCTCAGGATGAAAAACATTGGTATGATCCCGTCTATGTTTGTAGACCATGTTTACTACTGGGGTGACATTCATTTAAAGAATCTGGGAGAAGAAAGGGCAGAAGCCATAAGTCCTGCCAAGTCTGCATTTGAGCAGGGGCTTTGTGTGAATTTTCATCAGGATGCGCCGGTGGTTCCTCCGGACATGCTGCATACGGTGTGGTGTGCAGCAAGCCGCATGACCCGGGAAGGAAAGAGCCTGGGAGAAGAGGAGCGGGTCAGTGTCTATGAGGCGCTGAAAGCCGTGACGATCAACGGGGCCTATGCTTATTTTGAAGAAGACAAAAAAGGGAGTATAGCCGAAGGAAAATTTGCAGACCTTGTGATCCTCGATCGGAATCCACTGAAAACACCTATCTCAGAACTGAAAGACATCAAGGTGACGGAGACGTTGAAGGAGGGAGAGACTGTGTACCGGAAACGCTAGGTGTTCCTGGCTTTTCCGGTACTTTTTCTTTTGACGATGAACGGCTCAAACTCAAGTTTTGTCACGAAGCTCCTCGGCCTGTTTTTTGTCTTGGATTCCCTGTGTCTCACTATGATATCCACTGCCTCCCGCCCCTTGGCCTCGATAGAGTGTTCCACCGTTGTGAGGGAGATCCTTCGCATGTCTGCCATGGGAATGTTGTCAAAGCCGCAGACAGAAAAATCGTTCGGAACCTTGTACTTCATATCAAAAAGGGCATCTAAGATTCCCAGGGCGACCATGTCGTTGTAGGCCACAAATGCAGTGGAATCTGTTCCCTCGGTAAGGATTTCTTTGGTCAGGTTAAAGCCGCAGGAATACTCCAGCATGTTCGGGGAAAGGGTGTTGTACTCACCGGTCGACACAGAGCGGCAGGTGACATTTTCCGGATCAAAGCCATGCTCATAGAAGGCCTTTTTCAGTCCCTCAAAGCGCTTGGACCGGGAACGCTCGATCGTACTCATGGGCGTTGAAACGTAGGTGATTTTTCGGTGTCCGAGAGAGAGCAGGTGCTCTGCTACCAGATAAGCCGGTTTGGTGCTGCTGACATGGATGGAGTCAAACATGATGTCGTCATTTTTGTCTCCGATGTTGATCACGGGGATATGTTTGGACATTTCATTTACATCCTCAAGCCACGAAGTCGGGTACAGGTAGACGATGCCCGCCGCGTCAAAATCCTGGATCATATTCAGGTAGAACTGCTCGGTGTTGGGATTCCTCAGAGTAGGGGCCGCGAAAGTGACATATCCGTAGTCGTGAGCGCGCTCTGTGATAGAATGGACAAGAATCGAATAGTAGTGATTGGATAAGAAAGGACACATGATGACAATCACTTTGGAAAGCCCGACCAACTGAGCTTCCTTCTTTTTCTTTTTTTCATATCCGAGTTCCTTTGCCGCATTTAAAACTTTGAGCCTTGTTTCCTCAGAAAAAGATACATTGTTTTTTTTGTTCAGAATCATTGACACTGCGGACTGGGAAACATTTGCATATCTTGCGATATCTTTTGTAGTAACCTTTTTTTTTGAAGCCATAAATCCTCCTAATCAAAAAAATATTTATTAATTAATATTCATTAATAAAAACGAGATATATTACTAATAAAATAAAAAATATTAATTGCCTGACAAAAGCATAACATAAATGGAATAGAAAAAACAGATAAAACCTAGGTTTTTTTTGATGGGTGAATTTGGTATACAATAACCATAAATTTTCGGCTATTAATAAACCATAAAATTATTAATAAATTCACTTTAAATCGCATAAACACTGGGGTTTAAGAGTTTGACAAACCGGGGGGATACATGGTTAAATGATACCAGAGCAAAAGTGCAGCAATTCATTTTAGGAGGAAGATAATATGAGATTTTTTTTAGACACAGCAAATGTAGAAGACATTAAAAAAGCAAACGACATGGGTGTGATCTGCGGAGTAACAACAAATCCGTCACTGATCGCTAAATCCGGAAGACAGTTTGAAGATGTCATCAAAGAAATCACTTCTATCGTAGACGGAGCTATCAGCGGGGAAGTCAAAGCGACGACAACCGATGCAGAAGGAATGATCAAAGAGGGAAGAGAAATCGCAAAGATCCACCCGAACATGGTAGTTAAAATTCCTACAACTATAGAAGGGTTAAAGGCTACAAAAGTATTATCTTCTGAGGGAGTTAAGACAAACCTGACTCTCGTATTTAATCCGACACAGGCACTGCTTGCAGCAAGGGCAGGAGCTACATATGTTTCTCCATTCTTAGGAAGATTAGATGACATTTCTCAGAATGGTCTGGATCTGATTGCCGATATTGTTGAGATTTTTGAGGCAGGCGGAATTGATACACAGATTATCTGTGCAAGTGTCCGCAATCCGATCCACGTAATCGAGTGTGCGAAGATGGGCGCAGACATCGCTACCGTACCTTACAATGTCATTGAGCAGATGATGAACCATCCTCTGACAGACCAGGGAATCGCAAAATTCCAGGCAGACTATAAAGCAGTATTTGGAGAATAAGAAAGGTTGGGAGAAAAAATGACAGTGGCAGAATTACAAAAAACAGCCAATGAGATCCGTAAAGGGATCATAAAAGCGACACACGCTGCAAAATCCGGACATCCGGGCGGATCTTTATCATCCGCAGACATGTTTGCATATTTATATTTTGAAGAGATGAACATTGATCCGGAAAATCCCAAGATGGAAGACAGAGACCGTTTCGTGCTGTCCAAGGGACATGTAGCGCCGGGACTTTACTCCACACTTGCAGAGAGAGGATTCTTCCCTAAAGAAGATTTACTCACACTGCGCCATATTGATTCTTATTTACAGGGACACCCTGACATGAAGAAAATCCCTGGAGTCGACATGTCCAGCGGATCTTTGGGACAGGGCATCTCCGCGGCAGTGGGAATGGCTGTGGCTGCAAAATTACAGGGAAAAGACTACCGCACTTACACCCTGCTTGGTGACGGAGAGATCCAGGAAGGACAGGTATGGGAAGCTGCCATGAGCGCAGGGTTCAGAAAGCTTGACAACCTTGTTGTCATCGTGGACAACAACGGCCTTCAGATCGACGGAAAAGTTGACGATGTGTGTTCACCATATCCGATCGATACAAAATTTGAAGCGTTCAACTTCAATGTGATTAATATCGACGGACATAACTTTGACGAGATTGCCGACGCACTGAAAAAAGCAAAAGAGTGCAAAGGGAAACCGACGGCTATCATCATGAAGACCGTCAAAGGAAAGGGAGTTTCCTTCATGGAAAATCAGGTCGGATGGCATGGTTCTGCTCCGAATGACGAACAATGTGAACAGGCATTGAATGAATTAGAGAAGGTGGGATGTTAAGATGGCAGATGTAAAGAAAATCGCAACCAGAGAAAGCTATGGAAATGCCCTGGCTGAATTAGGAAAAGAAAATCCAAACGTAGTAGTATTAGATGCCGATCTGGCAGCTGCTACCAAGACAGGCGTGTTTAAGAAGGAATTTCCGGAGCGTCATATTGACTGCGGTATCGCAGAGTGCAACATGGTGGGAATGGGAGCAGGTCTTGCTGCCAGCGGTATGATCCCGTTTGTCAGCACATTTGCAATGTTCGCCGCAGGACGTGCATATGAGCAGGTAAGAAACGGTGTGGGATACCCTCACTTAAACGTAAAAATCGGGGCTACCCACGGCGGTATCTCCGTTGGAGAAGACGGTGCGACTCACCAGTGCTGCGAGGATGTGGCGTTAATGCGCACAATCCCTGGGATGACGGTCATCGTGCCTTCCGATGATGTGGAAGCAAAGGCAGTTGTAAAGGCAGCAGCAGAACTTGACGGACCTGTATATATGAGATTCGGGCGTCTGGCTGTGCCTGTGATCAATGATACAGCAGACTATAAGTTTGAGATTGGAAAAGGTACTGTGTTAAGAGAAGGTACCGATGTGACCATTATTGCAAACGGACTTTGTGTAGGTGAGAGTCTTGAAGCTGCTGAGAAGCTTGCTGCTGACGGAATCAATGCAAAAGTCATCAACATGGCAACGGTAAAGCCGCTGGATGATGAGCTGGTGATCGCCGCAGCAAAAGAGACTGGAAAAGTGGTTACAGTGGAAGAACACTCTGTGATCGGAGGACTCGGAAGCGCTGTATGCGATGTGCTGAGCGAGAAAGCACCGACTCCGGTACTGAAACTTGGGGTACAGGATGTATTCGGACATTCAGGACCGGCAGTGGAACTGATCAAAGAATTCGGACTGGACAGCGAAGGAATTTACAAGAGCGTGAAAGCGTTTGTATAGAAAAAAATATTTTATAGGATTGAAAAAGAGATCTCAGTTGAGGTCTCTTTTTTAGTTATTCGAATAGTTATTCGAAAAGTTCTCTGTGCAGGATGTTTGAGTTTTTTACCACTATTTCCGGCACGCTTTAAAATGTGTTCCTCCAATAGTGATAAAAAACTATTGTTAGATAATTCCATTTGTTCGATGAGTACTTATCCAGTAGATATTACGTCTATTTTCTACATGATTGGAGTGAGGCATTCTAAGAGCCGAACGAAAATCATGTGGAAAATGTCATACAACTTTCCTCGATGAAGGCAAAAAATCTACCGCATTAAAATGTCCTGACTCAATAATTTGATGAAAATTTTCTATGCTATACTTAAATTATCAAAAAGGAGGTGTGAAAGGATTTCAATTTTATTGAAAGGAGCCTGGAAGAGATGAGACGTTCAAAAGATAAATTCTATAAGAGACAAATATTTGACTGCCTCATGGAAGGAAAAGTAGTTGCAGCCGGGGAGATTACACAGGAAGTCGGCCTTTCTGAAAAATCTGTGAGAAACAAGCTGGATGGAATGAATGAATTTCTATTGCAGAAGAAATCCAGCGCAAGCCGAGGGAGGAGGTGTTCCATGTACACTTCCTGTCAGAGGATATCTTATTCTTGTCCATTCAAATCCTGTGTTCTAAATTCCTTGGTATTTCAGAAGTAGAACTTACCCTGGAGCAGGTGAGGAAATATGATAATAAGCTGGTTGAATTCGTAGACAGAATGTTAAAAATGATTGGGGATGTTCTGGAAGTAGACCTGACATCGGATAAGAAGGTCAAAGAGAGTTTGATCGTGCATCTACGCCCTACAATTTTCAGGTTAAGATACGGCACTCCTCAGGACAATGCCCTGATTGACTTTATCAAAGAGAGAATACGGAAGTTTGTGCCGGAAATAGGGAAATTAGTGTTTGTCAGTACACACGACTACAAAACAGAGGACTATTGGGACTATGATCTGATCATTTCGTCGAAGGATATGAAGACAAAGGACAAGAGAGTTGCAGTGATTCCGAATATTTTAAATAAAAATGGTATTGTTGGGCTGAGAAATCATTTGGATGATATGAATTCTCAGATGATCGAGAATGAAAATCCTTTTTCTCCGGAACTGATCTTTGCGGAACTGAAGGTTCAGACAAAAGAAGAATGTTTACAGGTTATGTGTGAGGCCATGAAAAAAAAGGGAGTCGTAAAAGATGATTTTTATGGCACCGTCATGGAACGGGAGAGAAATACGACAACAACGATCGGAAATGGGATCAGCCTTCCCCATGGCTCGCCGACTGCCGTCAATGAGCCAAAGGTCGCGGTGGCTTTTTTTAGAAGAACCGGTCATCTGGGATGATGAGCAGATACAGATTGTATTTTTGCTGGGGTTTAAAATGAACACGAGAGATGAGATCCACCGTATACAGTTATTCTACAAGGAATATGTATCCCTGATCGATACGGAGGAAAAGATCAAGATGCTCAGGAACCCGGCTTCATAAAGGAAATTCAGAAAAGAACTGAACAGAAGGTGTACCCGGCACTGAAAGAAAATATTTGTATCGTACCGGCACAGCTTGGAGAAGACTGCGGTCTGATCGGAGCCGCATATCTGGCAATGCAGAAAGCAGGCTTATAACATATGGGTTCTGAGAGGGTATGAAATATATCCGGAGAATGATATAATAAAATCAAAAGGTGTGGGAGGCAGTTTATATGAAAGTTTTAAATTACGGTTCCTTAAACTATGATTTTGTATATCAGGTAGATCACATCACAGAGGCAGGAGAAACGCAGGCATCTGAAAAAAGGGAAACCTTCTGTGGAGGAAAAGGGCTGAACCAGTCCATAGCCCTTGCAAAAGCCGGAGCAGAGGTTTTTCAGGGCGGAACGGTCGGCGCTGACGGACAGATGCTTCTCGATGAACTGAATAAATACGGGGTGGACACCTCCTTTGTGCGGAAAATTGACGGCGAGACCGGACATGCGGTCATACAGGTAGACCGGAATGCACAAAACGGAATTCTTCTATTCGGAGGAGCGAATGTGAGGCAGACAAAGCATGAGATGAATCAGGCTCTGGATGCATTCGGACAGGGAGATTTTCTGCTGATCCAGAATGAGATTAATCTTTTAGACTATCTCATTGACAGTGCATTTGACCGGGGGCTTCGCATTGTCTGCAACCCTTCTCCTTATAATCGAACTCTTGAACAATGTGACTTTTCAAAAATTTCTATTTTTATGCTCAACGAAGTAGAAGGTTTTCAGATGACAGGGGAAAGAGAGCCGGAAAAAATCCTGGATGTGATGGCGGAGCGGTTTCCTCAGGCAGAAGCCGTGCTGACTTTAGGGGAAAAAGGTGCTGTTTACCGGAAGGGAACTGTGAAGGTCAGGCAGGACTGTATACCGGCTGATGTGGCGGACACCACTGCCGCAGGAGATACTTTTACCGGCTATTTTATCGCAGGTATTATAGAAGGGATGAGTCCCGCGGACAACTTGAAACGGTGTGCGAAAGCGTCATCCATAACTGTATCCAGAAAGGGAGCGGCACCGTCAATACCGACATCGGATGAAGTCGATATTATTTGAAGTTTCTGAATATTATCTTATATGGAAAAATATGTTGTTTTTCTTTCCTTGCCGGAGTATAATAATATTAACACAAAAGAAGGAGGAACAGCGAATGGACAACAATGAATTACTCATACAGATAGAAAAGTTACTGGATTGCAAACTAGAAGGAAGATTCGATTCATTAGAAGGAAGGCTTGATTCATTAGAAGAAAAATTCGATTCATTAGAAGGAAGGTTCAACTCACTAGAAGGAAGGTTCAACTCACTAGAAGGAAGATTCAATTCATTAGAGCTAAAAGTGCATTCCATAGATGACAGGCTGATCGCAGTGGAGGGGGACCTATCCCCTATCAAGAGAACCTGCCTCCGTGTGGAGAACGAGATCATTCCAAAGCTGGATGCCCTCTATGAGGACAGGATTCCGCATGCAGAGTTCAGCAGATTAAGCGACCGAGTGGAAAAAAATACACATATGCTGTTAGTGATGAAGGACGTAATCATCAATCACAGTGGTGAGATACAGCACTTAAAAGAGGTAAAATAATCTTTGGTACTTATGACAGCATAAAGCAAAACACCAGCTCAATTTGAACTGGTGTTTTATAATATAAAAATTATGCTTCATGAAACAGCGGTCTACTCTACGGTTACGGATTTTGCCAGGTTTCTTGGCTGGTCTACGTCATTTCCTCTGAAGACGGTTACGTGGTATGCAAGCAGCTGCAGTGCCACCGTGACGCCGAAGGTTCCGAATCTGTCATCTACGGCAGGTACCTGGATCAGGTCGTCATAGACGCCCTCGTAGTCTGACATGTCTTTGTCGGTCACCATGATCACATGGGCTCCGCGGGCTTTCACTTCTTCTACATTGGCCATGATCTTAGGAAGGACATGATCCTGTGTTGCGATGGCGATGATCGGAACGCCCTCAGTTACAAGAGAGATGGTTCCGTGCTTTAACTCCCCGGCATTGTATGCTTCAGAGTTGACATAAGAAATCTCTTTGAGCTTGAGTGAGCCCTCACTGGCAATCGCATAGTCAAGACTGCGGCCTAAGAAGAATGCAGAGAAGGTATCCTTGATTTTTTCCGCGATATCTTTGATATAGCCATCCATTTTCAGAACTTCTGCTACCGTGGAGATCGCCTCCTCAAATTTTGTACAGTACTCTGATAATTCTCCTTCTGTAAATTTACCGCTCAGTTCAGCCAATTTTAGGGCGATCAGGTAGAAACCTGCGCACTGTACAGAGAATGCCTTTGTACTTGCAACGGCAATTTCCGGACCGGCATGCGTGTATAGTACCTGGTCACTTTCTCTTGCAATGCTGGAGCCCTTTACATTAACAATAGAAATTGTCTTTGCACCCTGTTCATTGGCAAGGCGCAGTGCGGCTAAAGAGTCGGCTGTCTCTCCGGACTGGGAGACAATGACCACTAATGTATGTTCGTCAAGGATCGGATCCATATACCGGAACTCAGAAGAAAGTTCTACGGTGACAGGAATCCGTACCATGGATTCGATCAGATGGCGTCCGACCAGGCCTGCATGCATCGCTGTACCGCATGCAGTCACAATGATCCGGTTGATGCCTTTGAACAGATCGTCAGATATCCCGTCGGTGGCAAAGTCTGCACGGCCGTTGTGGAGTCTTGGCATAACGGTATTTTTCAGTGCCTCCGGCTGGTCATAGATTTCTTTCTGCATAAAGTAATCATATCCGCCCTTTTGAGCAGCGGTAGTATCCCAGTCAACGTGGAGCATTTTTGGTGCAACGATGTTCTGATCCATATCATAGAGTATGATTCCGTCTTTTTTCATGACTACGATGTGCTCTTCCGGCACTACAAAATAATCTTTGGAGTACTGAAGCAGTGCCACCATATCAGAGGCGATGAAGGCGCCGTCGTCTGTGGAAGTGGCTACCAGCGGGCTGGAATTGCGCATACAGTAGATCTCTTCAGGATGATCGCTGAACATGATACAGAAACCGTAAGCTCCTTCAAGGGCTTCATCGGCTTTTTTCATCGCGGCAAACGGATCTCCGTCATACACGGAGTCAAGATAAAGAGCCGCAATCTCGGTGTCAGTCTCAGAAACAGGAGTCCGGCCCTGAGCTTTGAGGGCTAAAGCAATCTCTTTGTAGTTTTCAATAATTCCATTGTGGATCAGCGTGATTTTTCCTGCCACATGGGGATGTGCGTTGGTGGTAGTAACCCCTCCGTGAGTAGCCCATCGTGTGTGTCCGATCCCGCATGTTCCGCTGCGGTCTTCTGATGACTCTACTTTTTCGCGGAGATTGGAAACCTTTCCGGCTGTTTTAATGATCTTAGTGGATGAGCCTTCACTGACTGCGATCCCTGCACTGTCATATCCGCGGTATTCAAGCTGTGTCAGGCCTCCTACCAAGATATCTGCTGCCTCGAGTTTTCCAGTAAATCCAATAATTCCACACATGTTGAAATCTCCTTTTTATTTAATTTTATGCGGACACAAAGAAAACGTCGCTTAAAATGAAAAAGCGATGAAGTGTCCTCTCATTCAAATGTTCTTTTGTGTGGTTTTTATATCTTTGGCTGTACAGTCTTTGTTCTGCAATTACTCACAGGTTTGCTCTGTACATCACGCGTCCAAAGCCACGGGAAAGCATCCGCCGAATCTTCGATCACTTTCCACCTCGTTAACCTTCTGCTCTTCGTTATCTGTTCGATAAGTCAGGTTCCGTGCCAGAAGGTGCATGGCGCTTAAAACTGCTCTGCTCCTTTCTTCGATATAAACTAGAAACTTTACAAAAAACCATAAGAAAAGTTTCCTAAAGCATCGTATCATGGATACAGAAAACTGTCAATCTGGGCAGAGCATTTAAGAAATTTTTCACAATTAAAGTATAGATACTTTGGAATGACAGTGTTATAATACACTGTATGACTTTTTGCAAATAAGAAATCTCCGAGTTTTTCGGAGCCTTTTTTGAAAGAGAGAATCAAAGTAAGGAGAGTATCATGAAATCTTTGGTAAAGAATATAGTAAGCCAGATTGGGAAGTGGATCGAGAAGGTTCCTGTTCTGTGCAATATTGTGCTGGCATTTGGCATGGCATTTTTATTGGAAGTTCTAGGACGCCAGACATTTGACCAGGGAGTATTCGGGTTTGTCAATGACAGGACCAAGATGTTTCTGTACAGCGCATTCATCATTTTTGTCACTTATTCTGTGGTATTGATCGTTAAGCGGAGGCTGTTTACCTACATTATAGTGACATTGGTCTGGTCAGTCATCGGGATAGTCAATTTCCTGATGCTCAGTGCCAGAAATACTCCATTCACGTACGTGGACGTCACACTGATGAAATCTGTACTTCCGGTCATGACCAACTATTATTCGCCGTCAGCCATCGTCTTTATGGGTGCACTTATTTTAATCGTACTGGTGCTGCTCGTAGTAGGATTTCTCTATCTGCCGAAAAAACAGAATCTACAATATAAAAGGAATATCCTTGCGGTTGCTGTTATTTTTGCAGCATTCGGAGTGACCACCGTATATGGATTCAGGAGCAATATGCTCACAGACAGGATCGGCAACATCCGGATCGCCTATGGAGATTACGGGACACCGTATTGTTTTTCGATTACTGCGTTGAAAAACGGGATTGATAAGCCGTCCAACTATTCGGAAGAAAAGATCGACCAGATTGAGCAAAAGACCAAGCAGGCACAAAATAAGAAAAAGGGCAGAGTCAGGAAGCCGAATATCATTTTTGTGCAGCTGGAGTCACACTTTGATATCACCCAGGTAAAAGGAGTGAAGTTCAATCAGGACCCGCTCCCGAATTTCCACAAATATATGAAGGAATACTCCTCCGGACAGCTGAGCATGCCGTCTTACGGCGCCGGGACTGCCAATTCCGAATTTGAAGCGATCACAGGTATGAACCTGGACCATTTCGGAGCGGCGGAATACCCTTACAAGACTGTGCTGCAGTCGACGACCACAGAGAGCATGGCTACATTGCTGAAAGAAGACGGATATACCGCGCATGCCATCCACAACAACAGCGCCGCCTTCTATGACAGGGATCTGGTTTTCTCCCAGCTTGGGTTTGACACCTTCACCTCAAAAGAATGTATGAATATCAAAAAATGGACAGAAAATGGATGGGCCAAGGATACTATACTCACAGGCTGTATTCTGAACGCTTTGGACTCCACAAAGGGACAAGATTATATTTATACTATTTCTGTCCAGGGGCACGGAGATTATCCTAAGACAGAGATTATTGAAAATCCAAAGATCAAGGTGTTGGGCGGAATCAAAGATGAGGCTTTAAAGAACAAATATACCTACTATGCCAATCAGGTATACCAGATGGATCAGTTTGTGGGAGACCTGGTGAATGCATTGAAAAAACGGGGTGAAGATACGGTTCTTGTGATGTATGGAGACCATCTCCCGAGTCTGGAGGTAGATGATAAAGATCTGACCTACGGGAATAAATATGAGACAAGCTATTTTATCTGGGACAACATGGGGCTGAAAAAGAAGGACGGGGTGATCGAAGCTTATCAGCTCGGTTCCGATATCCTCGCCAAGCTTAACATCAAAAACGGGGTCATGAACAGTTTCCATCAGACCCGGCAGGGCACGAAAAATTACCAGAAGGACATGAAGGCACTGCAGTATGATATGCTTTACGGCAAGCAGTATGTCTGGGATCAAAAAAATCCATTTCAGGCAACGGATATCTCGTTTGGCATTAGAAAGGTCAATGTGACAAAAGCTTATGAGACTGAAAACAGCATATTTATAGAAGGAAATAACTTCACAAACTTCTGTCAGGTGTATGTGGATGAGACGAAGATCAATACGACATTCCACAATGAACATCTATTGGAAGTGTCCAAAAAGGATCTGAAAAAGGGAGATGCTTTCACGGTGAAAATTGTAAGCAAGGCTCCGAGAATCCTGCAGACATCCGGCGAATATGTCTATCAGGGAGTAAAGCAGCAGTAGGGCTTTATTTGACAGAAATGGCGTAAAATCTGTATTTTCAGTCGACAGGTCGGAAACGTCATGGTATAATGACTTAATGTTTGTATAAAACTACAACAAAGATAATGATATTTTAGGAGGATTTGTAAGAATGGGATTACAAGTTGAAAAGTTAGACAATAATATGGTAAAAGTGACGATTGAGGTAGAGCCTGAAAAATTAGATGCAGCGATCAAAAAAGCATATAATAAGAAGAAATCACAGTTCAGCGTACCTGGATTCAGAAAAGGAAAAGTACCTCAAAACTTCATCGAAAAAGCATACGGAGTAGAAGTTTTTTATGAAGATGCGGCGAATATTTTGATTCCTGAAGCATACAGTGAATCAATGAAAGATTCTGATCTGGATATTGTTTCCAGACCAGACATCGACGTGGTTCAGTTAGAAAAAGGAAAACCGTTTATTTTCACAGCCGAGATCGCGGTCAAACCGGAAGTAACTCTCGGAGATTATAAAGGACTGGAAGTCGAAGAAAAGAAAATCCGCGTAACAAAAGAAGAAATTGAAAAACAGCTCAAAAAGGAACAGGAAGCAAATGCCAGAGAAATTACAGTAGAAGACCGCCCGGTCAAAGACGGAGATATCACTCTGATCGATTACTCAGGATCTGTTGATGGTGAAAAATTCGAGGGAGGAACGGCAGAAGATCAGACTCTGGTTATCGGATCAGGTACCTTTATCGAAGGTTTTGAAGAGCAGCTGATCGGCAAAAATATCGGCGATGAAATCGAAGTCAATGTTACGTTCCCGGAACAGTACCATGCACCGGAACTGGCAGGAAAACCGGCTGTTTTTGAAGTGAAGATCAAAGGAATTAAAGAAAAAGAACTTCCGGAATTAGACGATGAGTTTGCATCTGAAGTTTCCGAGTTTGAGACTCTGGAAGACTACAAGAAAGAAATCAAGAAGAATATCAAGGCACAGAAAGAAGAAGCTGCCAAGACAGAAAAAGAAAATGCATTGGTTGACCAGGCAGTGGAGAATGCATCCATGGACATCCCTGATGCCATGATCGAAGAACAGGTACAGCAGATGGCAGATGAGTTCGCACAGAGACTCAGTTACCAGGGACTTAACATGGAACAGTACCTTCAGTATACAGGAAGCGATGCCCAGAAGTTCGCGGAAGAGTTAAAGCCTCAGGCGTTAAAGAGAATCCAGACCCGTCTTGTATTAGAGGCGATCGCTGCGGCAGAAAGTATCGAAGCCAGTGAAGAAGACTTTAAGAAAGAATTAGAAAAAATGGCTGGTATGTATCAAATGGAAACAGAACAGTTAGAGAAGATGGTACAGGGAAGCCAGAAGGAACAGATGATGGATGATATTGCTGTTCAGAAGGCAGTAGATTTCCTGATCAGTTCCTGCCAGACAAAATAATTGACAGATAGAAAACCGGGAGGGGTTTAAGATGAGTTTAGTACCTTATGTCATTGAACAAACAAGTCGCGGGGAGCGTTCTTATGACATTTATTCCCGCTTATTAAAAGAAAGAATCATTTTCCTGGGAGAAGAAGTAACTGATGTTTCTGCAAGCCTGATTGTATCCCAGCTTCTTTTTCTGGAAGCAGAAGACCCGGAAAAGGATATCAGCCTGTATATCAACAGTCCGGGGGGATCTGTCACAGCAGGCATGGCAATCTATGACACGATGAATTTCATCAAATGTGATGTATCTACGATCTGCATGGGCATGGCAGCCAGCATGGGCTCTTTCCTGCTTGCAGGGGGAGCAAAAGGAAAGCGCATGGCGCTGCCTAATGCCGAGATCATGATCCACCAGCCGATGGGCGGAGCCCAGGGGCAGGCTACAGAGATCCAGATTGCTGCAGAACATATTTTACAGACGAAGAAGCGCTTAAATCGCATTTTAAGTGAAAATACAGGAAAACCATTAGAAGTCATCGAACGGGATACGGACCGTGACAACTGGCTGACTGCAGAGGAAGCTGTGGGGTACGGACTGATTGATGCCGTCTTTGACAAGAAGAGGGAATCATAATTAGAAAGAGCGAGGTAATTCTATGGTAAATCACAGCGATGACAAAAAGCAGCTTCGTTGCTCTTTTTGCAATAAGACCCAGGATCAGGTGAGAAAACTGATTGCAGGGCCGAAGGCAAAAGGCGTCTATATATGTGATGAATGTATTGAAGTCTGCGCGGATATCATTGCCGAGGAATTTGAGCAGTATATTGATGATGCAGAGATCCATTTAAATAAACCAAAAGAAATAAAAGCATTTTTGGATGATTATGTGATCGGGCAGGACGAGGCCAAGAAAGTGCTGTCTGTAGCAGTTTATAATCACTACAAGAGGATTCTTCTGGGAGATTCCTCAGATATTGATCTTCAGAAGAGCAATATCATAATGCTCGGGCCGACGGGATCAGGGAAAACACTGCTTGCCCAGACACTGGCAAAGATGCTGAATGTTCCGTTTGCCATCGCAGACGCCACGGCGCTGACCGAAGCCGGCTACGTGGGAGAGGATGTGGAGAACATTCTCTTAAAGATCATCCAGGCGGCAGACTATGACATCGAACGGGCACAGTGCGGTATCATTTATATTGATGAGATCGATAAGATCACAAGAAAGTCAGAAAACACCTCTATCACCAGAGACGTCTCCGGTGAAGGTGTGCAGCAGGCTTTATTAAAGATCATTGAGGGAACGGTAGCCTCTGTTCCGCCTCAGGGAGGACGGAAGCATCCGCACCAGGAGTTTATACAGATTGATACAACCAATATCCTGTTTATTTGCGGGGGAGCTTTTGACGGACTGGAGAAGATCATTGAATCCAGAATTGGACAGAAGTCTATCGGATTCAATGCAGAGATCGGAAACGGCAAAAAAGAGGATATCGGGGGACTGCTCCAGCAGGTACTGCCGGAAGACTTCGTGAAATTCGGACTGATCCCTGAGTTTATTGGAAGAGTTCCGGTGAATGTATCCTTAAATCCTCTGGACAGAGAGGCGCTTGTGCGCATATTGAAAGAGCCGAAGAGTGCATTGGTGAAACAGTACCAGAAGCTGTTTGAACTGGACGGAGTAGACCTGGTATTCGAGGACGGTGCTCTGGAAGCGATTGCAGAGAAGGCTATGGAGAGAAAGACAGGAGCCAGGGGGTTAAGGGCCATCATGGAAGGTGTCATCATGGACTTAATGTATCAGGTGCCTTCTGACGAGAAAGTGTCCAAATGCCTGATTACAAGAGGCGTTGTGGAATCTTCGGAAGAGCCGGTGATCGAGAGGTCTGATGACAGAACGAAGAGAACGTCAGGCGTTAAAAAAAGAACGAAGAAGAGTAATGGTGAGATAGCATAAGACATCCGGCCCAAAGTCAACAAACTGCTTTAATACAAGAATTTCTTGCTATTGAGGCAGTTTTTTTGGCATAAATGACGATATGATAACGAAGGAGAAGCAGATGAAAAAAGTATTACCGATGCTTGCGCTGAGGGGGAAATACATATATCCGAATTCGGTGATTCATTTTGATGTCTCACGGAGTAAATCGGTGCGTGCGATCGAGGAAGCCATGCAGAACGATCAGATGATTTTTTTAGACAATCAGATCGATCCGGCGATGGAAGATCCCAAATCCTACGATCTCTACCAGATCGGGACATTGGCGAGAATCCGCCAGGTAGTAAAACTGCCTCAAAATATTATCCGGGTTTTTGCCGAGGGTATGTTCCGGGCTGAAATTCTTGAAGTTTGTGAGGAAGAACCGATATTTCGGGTAGAAGCGGCCTATCAGCACACGGAGCAGCAGGAATTTGAACAGGATGAGAAAGAGGCGGTATTCCGCGCTTTGAAAGAAAGTTTTGAAAAATATACCGGGGTTTGGAATCAGATGGACCCCAATGTATACAGTTATATTCTCATGCAGACGGATCTGGAAGTGTTTGTGGACCATCTGGCAACCCATCTTCCATTTTCTCTGCAGAACAAACAGAAGCTCCTGGAAGAAATGGACTTAAAACCGAGATGTGAGCTGATGCTTGTGCTTCTGGAACAGGAACTGCGTTTGGCTTATCTTAGGCTGGATATCCAGGAGAAAGTGAAAGAGAACATCGATGACAATCAGCGTGAATATATGCTGAGAGAACAGCTCAAGGTGATCCGGGAAGAACTTGGAGAGACCAATATCGCAGACGAAGCCGATGAGTTCCTGCGCAAGCTTTCTGAAATGGAAGCAGGCGAAGAAGTGAAGGACAAGATTAAGAAAGAAATCTCCCGGTTTCAGGCTATGGGAAACAGTGCCGCCGAGAGCGCGGTGCTCAGAACTTACATTGAGATTATGCTGGATGTGCCATGGGAAAAACTTTCCGAAGATTCCATGGATCTGGAGGAAGCAGAAAATATTCTGGAAGAGGATCACTACGGACTGAAAAAGGTTAAGGAGCGGGTTCTGGAATATCTGGCGGCAAGGGCCATGAGCCAGAAAAAGGACGCGGCCATCCTCTGTCTTGTGGGACCTCCGGGAACGGGAAAAACATCCATCGCAAGGTCGATTGCCAAGGCAACCCACAAAGAATATGTGAGACTATCCCTCGGAGGCGTCAGAGACGAGTCTGAGATTCGGGGGCACAGGAAGACTTACGTGGGAGCTATGCCGGGAAGGATCGTGGCAGCGATCCGTCAGGCCAAAGTACGCAATCCTCTGATGCTCCTGGATGAAGTGGATAAGGTGGGAAAGGACCAGAGAGGAGATACGGCATCGGCACTTCTGGAAGTTCTGGACGGAGAGCAGAACGAACATTTCCGGGATCATTATCTGGAAGTGCCGCTGGATTTAAGTGATGTACTGTTCATCGCCACGGCAAATGATCTGTCCACGATCCCCAAGCCGCTTTTAGACAGGATGGAGGTCATAGAAGTTTCCAGTTACTCTGAAAACGAGAAATTCCACATTGCCAAAAATTATCTGGTAAAAAAGCAGATGGAAGCCAACGGGCTGACTCCGAAGGAAATTGTCTGGAAGGATGATGCCCTGAGACTGCTGATCGCCAGTTATACGAGAGAAGCGGGTGTGAGAAGCCTTGAGAGAACCATTGGAAATGTTTCCCGCAAGGTTACAAAGGATATTTATCAGGGGAAGAAGAAAAAGGTGACGGTGACGAGAAAAGCAGTCCGGGATTATCTGGGCACGGCGCCGTATGAACTGGAAAAAGAAAACTTGAAGGACGAGGTGGGAATCGTGCACGGGCTGGCATGGACCAGTGTCGGAGGAGTCATGCTCAACGTGGAAGTAAACACAATGCCGGGGAAGGGAAAATTTATCGTCACAGGGTCCCTTGGTGATGTGATGAAGGAATCGGCCCAGGCCGCAGTGAGCTATATCCGGAGCAAGAGCGGCAAATATAAGATCAAGGATGATTTCTTCGAAAACCACGATATCCATATCCATATTCCGGAAGGTGCAGTACCCAAAGACGGACCGTCTGCGGGGATCACCATGACCCTTGCCCTCCTCTCGGCTATCACAGGAAGAAAAGTCCGGGGGACTGTGGCAATGACCGGAGAGGTGACGATCAGGGGACAGGTATTGGCAATCGGGGGACTGAAAGAAAAAATGCTGGCAGCAAAACGCGCGGGCATGACAAAAGTACTCGTGCCAAAGGCCAATGAAAAGGATGTCAGGGAATTTGATACAGAGATCACAGAAAATATTGAGATCGTATATGTAAAGAAGATTGAGGACGTCGTAAGAGAGGCTCTTCTTTCTGAACAGACAAAAAGATGAGACAGGGAGGCAGCTTTCATGAACTATCAGGAGACAATGGAATTTATCGGACGTGCAAATAAGTTTGGAAGTATTTTAGGACTTGACAATATCAGGGAATTGTTAAACCGTCTCGGAAATCCCCAGGACCGGCTGAAGATCGTTCATATAGCAGGCACCAACGGAAAAGGTTCCACCCTGGCGTTTCTTGCGTCTGTATTTAAAGAACAGGGTTATGAAGCAGGACGATATGTGTCTCCTGCTTCTTTCTGCTATGAAGAAAAGTTCCGTATTAACGATGAGATTATCACAAAGGAAGATCTCTGCTTTTATATGGAGAAAATAAAAAAAACAGCGGAGGAGATGGTCAGAGACGGAAAAGAGCATCCGACAGTCTTCGAGATGGAGACTGCCCTGTCATTTCTTTATTTTCTCGATAAAAAAGTGGACGCAGTCCTTCTGGAAACAGGACTTGGGGGACGACTGGATGCAACGAATGTGATAAAGCATCCGATCTGTACAGTCATTGCGTCGATCAGCTATGACCATACCCAGTATCTCGGCAGCACTATTCAGGAGATCGCAGGTGAGAAGGCAGGTATCTTGAAAAAAGGATGTCCTGCAGTTTCTTACGATAATACTTTTGAGGCCAGGGAAGTGATAGAGAAGGCCGCAGGAGAAAAAAATGTGTCTCTCATCTTTGCAGAGGCAAGCCGTCTTGACGTCTTATCCGAAAACTTAAAGGGCGCAGAATTTTCTTACGTCTGCGCAGATGGAACAGAGTACCCGAATATGGAAATCGGTATGCTTGGGGAGCACCAGATCTGTAATGCCGCAGTCGCTCTGGAGACTATCCAAATCTTAAAAAAATCTTATATTTTTCGGCAGGATTCCATAAGAAAAGGATTAAAAAATGCTGTATGGGATGGCCGATTACAGCGTATTTGCGCGGTTCCTGAGGTTTATTGCGACGGAGCTCATAATCCGGACGGAGCCGAAAAGCTTTTACGGTTCCTTCAAAAGAATTTTACAAATAAAAAAATAATCTATATAATGGGAGTATTGTCGGATAAAGATTATTTGCAGATGTTAAAGATTATGTCTCCAATGTCAGATGAAATTTACGCGGTGACACCGGAAGGTGACCGTGCCCTGCCTTCGGGGGTGCTGGCTGACGCTGCCCGTCCGTTTTACCGGAAAGTGACCGAAGGAGGAAGTCTTGGAGAATGTTATCAGAAGGTTAAGAAGGAATGCGGACAGGACGATGTTATCGTCGTGTTCGGAACCCTGTCATTTTTAAAAGAACTGAGAGGTTAGAGCAGTGAAGCGGCTTTCATATATCACGAATCATCCGGAATATCAGAGTGCTTACCGGCAGATTCAGGATGCGGAGAAAGGAAGGGCCTTTTGTCTCCACGACACCGGGCATTTTCTGGCGGTTTCCAGGATTGCTTATATCCTTGTGCTTGAAGAACGGCTTGACGTAAAGAAAGATGTGATCTATGCCGCAGGCTTTCTGCACGATATCGGAAGAGGAAAGCAGTATTCCGAGGGAATTCCACATGAGGAGGCAGGCATTTCGATCGCCTCGGCTATTTTATCTGAGTCTCCTTATAATATAGAGGAGCGGAGCACGATTCTGCTTTTATTAGGGTCCCACAGAAGGCCGGACAGTGATAAGCTTTCCTGCCTTTTTGGCCGGGCAGACAAGCTCTCCAGGGACTGCGGCAACTGTAAGGCGAGAGAAGAATGCTACTGGCCGGAAGAGAAGAAAAACAACATATATCGGTATTAGGAGCTGGATATGAAGATAGGCAAAAGACAATTTGATATAAAAAACCATGGATATATTATGGGGATACTCAATGTGACTCCGGACTCTTTTTCGGATGGAGGAAGATACACCCGCCTGGATGCAGCTCTGAAGCATGCGGAGCAAATGCTTGGCGAAGGGGCGGATATCATTGATGTCGGAGGGGAATCCACCCGCCCGGGACATGAAAAGATCACCGCAGATGAAGAGATCGAGAGGACAGCTCCGGTGATTGAGGCCCTGAGAAGAGAGTTTGATCCGGTCATTTCCCTGGATACATACAAGTGGCAGGTGGCTAAAGAAGGCATCCGTGCAGGCGCTGATATGATTAATGACATATGGGGGCTCAAGTGGGACGGAAAAATGGCTCCGCTGCTGGCCAGGGAAGGCCTTCCGGCCTGCCTTATGCATAACCGGAAGAATACAGATTACAAAAATTTTTTGAGTGATGTGATAAAGGATCTCAGGGAGACTATGCAGACTGCCGAGGAGGCCGGCATGCGGAAAGAACAGATACTGCTGGACCCGGGCATTGGATTTGCAAAGACTTTGGAACAAAATTTGATGCTCATGAACCATTTGGAACTTCTTCTTGAGTTTCAGGTGCCGGTACTGCTCGGTACATCCAGAAAATCTATGATTGGATTTACTCTGGATCTGCCGGCAGATGAGAGGACAGAGGGTACTGTGGCCACTACGGTGAGCGGATATATGAAAGGCTGCCGGATGTTCCGGGTTCATGACGTTAAGGAAAACAGGCGCGCCCTCACTATGATCGAGGCAATCTGCCGTTATTAAAGGAGCGGGGAAGATGGATCAGATTATTATAAAAGAGCTGGAGATTTACTGCAATCACGGCGTATATAAAGAAGAAAAAGTCCTGGGACAGAAATTTCTTGTGTCCGCAGTACTGTATACAGATACAAAACGGGCCGGCAAGAGTGATAAAATAGAATATTCCGTCAACTACGGGGAAGTATGCCATCGGATTCGGGAGATCATGGAAGGAAATACCTTTGATCTGATCGAACGGGTGGCGGAAACAATTGCAGAGCGGCTTCTTAAGGAATTTGACTTGATAAAGAAGACAGAGGTGGAAGTTAAGAAACCGTGGGCTCCGATTGGACTGCCGATTCAGAGTGTTTCTGTAAAAATCGAGAGGCAGTGGCACCGGGCGTATATCGGAATCGGTTCAAATATGGGGGACCGGATGCAGTATATAAACGAAGCGGTAAAACAGATGAAACAGGAAGATGATCTCAGGATGGCCTGTATGTCAGACCTTGTGGAGACAGAACCTTACGGATATACGGAGCAGGATAAATTTATCAACGGATGTATCGGTATCGATACATTGAAGACGCCTGAGGAACTCCTCGGATATTTGCAGAGACTGGAAAACAATGCGGGCAGAGAACGGCTCGTGCATTGGGGCCCCAGGACACTGGATCTGGATATTTTGCTGTATGATGACATAGTGATTCATGGGGAGCATTTGACCATACCTCATACAGAGATTCCGAAACGGAGTTTTGTTTTGGAGCCTCTTGCACAGATAGCACCTTATGAGAGGCATCCACTTCTGAACAAAACGATCCTGGAGTTAAAAGATGCTTTGGAGGAAAAGGAAGAAAAATGAGAGATTTACTTGACATAAGAAAGGACATAGACCGGATTGACCGAAAGATCGTCCGCCTGTTTGAAGAGCGGATGCATTGTTCCGAAGAGGTTGCGGAGTATAAAAAGGGAACAGGCAAGCCGATCTATGACAGGGAGAGGGAACAGCAGAAGATAGAGGCACTCACCGGCGAAGTCGGACCGGAGTTTTTAAAGAAGGGGACAGAGGAACTCTTTTTGCAGCTCATGTCCATCGGGCGCAGATACCAGTATAGTCTCCTGTCGGAAGAAGACAGTTACGTGCGCAAAATGTTTAAAGAGGTAGATAAGCTGGAGATCAACCGTGATACAAAAGTTGTATATCAGGGGATTCCCGGAGCGTATCAGGAACAGGCCATGATTCAGTTTTTCGGAGAGAATATCAGCCATTTTACGGCCGATGAGTTTAAAGATGTGGTCGTGGCAGTGGATGAGGGAAAGGCAGATTATGGTATCCTGCCCATCGAGAATACTTCCGCAGGTACTGTGAGCGGCATTTATGATCTTCTCCTGAATCATGACGTATGTGTAGTCGGAGAAGAGACGGTAGAGTGCAATCATGCTCTTGTAGGCATCAGGGGAACAGATCTTTCCAAGGTGACCAAGGTATATTCACATCCACAGGGACTGATGCAGTGCAAACAATTTCTGGACGAGACCGGATGGGATCAGGTCCGCATAAGGAATACGGCGGTGGCGGCCAAAAAAGTTGCTGATGACAATGACCCGACCAAGGTTGCAATTTCCAGCGAGCGGGCGGCAAAGCTCTATGGACTGGAGGTACTGAAGCGCAATGTGAATTACGAAGGAAATAACTGCACCCGTTTTGTGGTCATGTCAAAGAAAAAACAGTACCGGGGAGATGCCGGGAAGGTGAGCATCAGTTTTTCTCTTCCGCATGAGACGGGATCTCTTTATAACATTCTTGCACATTTTATGTTCAATGATGTCAGCATGACGAATATTGAATCCAGGCCGCTTCCGAACAGGCAGTGGGAATACGGATTTTATATAGATGTGGCCGGAAACTTAAATGAACCGGGCATACGCAATGCTCTGACCGGCATCCGGGCGGAAGTAAAAGATTTTAAAATACTTGGAAATTTTTAAGGAGAGAGAGGGGCAGGCTTAAAAAAATACAAAATTAGGTGGGAAGAAAACATGAACAGTAAATCAAATGGTTTCAAAGACAAACTAGGAAAAATTCATAACTTTATTCATAAGTTTGGAAAATATTTTATCATTGTGTGTCTGATCTTATTCTGTGTTCTGTGTATCAAGAATAAAGATCAGTTCGCGGAGCGGGTGGCAAAAGGCGTGCCTGAAAGCGGTATGGAAAAGATCCCGGTTGCAGATGGAGATACGATCACGCAGGAATTCAAAGCTAATTTTACTATGGCAGAAAAATTAGAATTCCGTATAGGGAGAAACTTTGGTGATGCAAGGCCTGGAAGGATTGAACTGAGTATTAAGGATTCCAAAGGAAATATTATTTTTCACGTAACTCCGACCATGGAAGAAGTGGATGGAAGAGCTGAAATAAAAGCCACGATGAGAAGAAGAGAACTGGATGAAGATCGTTGGTATAAGGCAATCGTAAACCAGAAACTAGAGAAAGGCGAAACTTATACTTACGAGATCAAGGGGGTCGGAATTAAGAAAGATGATCCGCTGTATATTTATACGTCCAGAGATATGGGATCAATTTTTGAGCCGCTCATAAAAAACGGACAGAAAACAGAGATCCGTCTTTGTGCAAAAATGTGGACTACTCAAATTGATATGTGGGCCATTGGTCTGACGATTGCAATTGCATTAGGATTGATCGTGCTCTTGCTTGTACAGATTAAAATTCCTGAAAAGCTGAATAAATGGATGTCATGGGCATTATTCATCGTGAATCCGTGGCTGGCTTTTTATATGGTGGAAAAAGTATTCTACAATCCGATCAGCGTTATGGGAGTTTTTTCTTATGCGCTGAATATCATCTGGTTCTATGTTATTTTTGGAATTCTGCTTTTGATCTTTAACAGGACAAAATACGCAGTCATTGTAGGAGATTTACTTTTATACGGATGTGCCATCGGTAACTACTTTGTTATGCAGTTCCGGGGAACTCCGATCACACCGGCAGACATTTGGGCGTTCGGTACCGCGATGGATGTGGCAGATCATTATACATTGTCTTATAATAAAGCAGCCATTGTTGCAACAATCATCTGCCTCGCACTCTGTATCATTGCATGGAAACTGGATACTATAAAAGCATTCCGATGGAAACAGCGGCTGATTGCACTGATTGTAGTGGCAGCAGTTACAATAGGACAGAGCTTTCTCTGTACGAGAGTAAATTTTTTGGAATCAAAAAATGTAAAGGTAGAATTCTTCAATCAGAAAAAGGGCTATAAAAGAAATGGCTTTGTGTTAAGTTTCCTCCTGAATGTGCAGTATCTCCTCGGAACGGAACCGGAAGGATACAGTGTAGATAAGGTAAAAGACATTGCCAAAAATTATGAGGTGACAACCGGACAGAATAAGGCTCTGAAGCAAAAACCAAATGTGGTCGTCATCATGAACGAGACATTTTCTGATCTGAATGTGGTCAACAAGATCAAGACAAATAAAGAAGTGATGCCTTATATCAATTCCATGAAAGAAAATACGATCAAGGGCGATATGCTTGTATCGGTATTCGGAGGAGGAACAAGCAACTCTGAGTATGAGTTCCTCACAGGAAACTCAGTGTCTTCTCTTCCGCTGAACGGAAATGCCTATACACAGTTTGTAAAACACGAAGTGCCGAGTCTCGCCACCCAGTTAAAAGAACAGGGATATGACACGACCGCATTCCATCCATATAAGCCGAATGCATGGAACAGACAGAGCGTGTATCCGCTGCTAGGATTCGAGAACTTCCTGGATGAGTCATCCTTGGATGAATCCAAAGTCAGGAGAATCAGAGGATGGGTCAGTGATGAGTCTGATTACGATAAGATCATAGAGACGTTTGAGAATAGAAAATCAGATAATCCTCTGTTTATGTTTAATGTAACGATTCAGAACCACGGCGGATATCTGCTTCCGGACGATAACTTCAAGCAGGAAATTACGATTGAAGACGAGAAGAAGACAGAGCCTGCAGAGCGCTATCTGTCTCTGATCCATGAATCCGACCGGGCATTTAAAAAGCTGATCGATTATTTTAAGGATCAAAAAGAGCCGACCATCGTTGTGATGTTCGGGGACCATCAGCCGAAACTGGAAGATGAGTTTTATGAACTTCTCTACGGAAAGGACTTAAACAGTCTGAGCATCAAGGAGATGCAGAAGAAATTTACCGTTCCGTTTGTCATCTGGGCAAACTATGATATCAAAGAACAGGAAAATGTAAAGCTCACCAGTGTCAACTATCTGTCCACGCTGATGCTCAAGCAGACAAATTTAAAACTGACTCCGTATAATCAGTATCTGGAAGAACTGGAGAAACAGATCCCGGCGATCAATGCCAACGGATATGTGACAAAAGACGGTAAAAATGTTGCGACCCAGGATGAGGAAGATAAAGATAAATGGCTGACAAACTATCAGTATCTGCAGTACAATTCCCTGCTGGATTATAAACACCGCGTAGATTCCTTCTTTTCTGTGAAAGAAAAGTAGGAATCTCCCTGCGGATTCTTGACACATGAGACAAAACAATATAATATTAAAATGTTGTTCGCTTTATGCAAAAGAAAATGGCGAGGACACGTCATTGATAATTAGGAGGATACACATATGGTTAAAGCAATAGTTGGAGCTAACTGGGGCGACGAAGGAAAAGGTAAGATCACGGATATGTTAGGTGAGACTTCTGACATTATCGTGCGTTTCCAGGGAGGAGCGAATGCCGGGCATACCATCATTAACGACTACGGAAAGTTCGCGCTTCACACGCTGCCATCCGGTGTATTCTATGATCATACAACCAGTATTATTGGAAACGGTGTGGCACTGAATATCCCTGTGCTCTTTAAGGAGATTGGGGAAATCGTCTCCCAGGGTGTGCCAAAGCCGAATATCCTCATTTCCGACCGTGCCCAGATCGTTATGCCGTACCATATCCTGTTTGATGAATACGAGGAAGAACGATTGGGGAAAGGGTCTTTCGGATCTACAAAGTCGGGGATCGCACCGTTTTATTCAGACAAATATGCAAAGATCGGCTTCCAGGTCAACGAGCTGTTCGACGGAAAAGCGTTAAAAGAAAAACTGATCAGGATCTGTGAGACGAAAAATGTTTTGCTTGAGCATCTCTACCACAAACCGCTTCTCAACCCGGATGAGCTGTATGAAACACTGATGGAGTACAAGGAGATGGTAGCGCCGTATGTCTGCGACGTATCCCTGTTCCTTCACAAAGCGATGAAAGAAAACAAGACCATTCTCCTGGAAGGCCAGCTGGGCTCGTTAAAGGACCCGGACCACGGTATTTACCCGATGGTGACATCCTCTTCTACTTTAGCGGCATACGGAGCCATCGGTGCAGGTATTCCGCCATACGAGATCAAGAAGATCGTCACCGTAGTCAAGGCATACTCAAGTGCCGTAGGAGCAGGTGCCTTCGTCAGTGAGATTTTCGGGGAAGAAGCCGATGAGCTCAGAAAACGCGGCGGAGACGGCGGCGAATTCGGGGCAACGACCGGACGTCCGAGAAGGATGGGATGGTTCGACACCGTGGCTTCCAAGTACGGATGCAGGATGCAGGGAACGACAGACGTGGCATTTACTGTGCTCGATGTCCTCGGTTATCTAGAAGAAATTCCGGTTTGCGTCGCTTATGATATTGATGGGGAAATAACTACCGATTTTCCGACAACCGGTGATCTGGAGAAAGCAAAACCGGTGATCGAAGTACTTCCGGGATGGAAGAGTGACATCCGCGGAATTACAAAATATGAGGATCTGCCGGAAAACTGCAGAAAATACGTAGAGTTCGTCGAGGAGAAGATCGGATATCCGATTACTCTGATCTCCAACGGACCCGGCAGACATGAGATTATCCGCAGAGGATACACAGACTAAAAATGAAAAAACCTCTTTGCAGATACGGCAAAGAGGTTTTTTGCAAAGGTATAGGAGACATCTATGGAAAAAGAACAGGAACAAGAGAATAAGAAAAAACAAAACTTCAGGAAAGAGGTCAGAAGCTGGATTGTCTGTATTGCTGCCACTCTGGCTATTACTTTGTTTATCACAAATTTCGTCATAGTCAATGCCAGTATACCAAGCGGTTCCATGGAAAATACCATCATGACCGGAGATAAACTTATTGCATTCAGGACCGCATACCTGTTCAGTGAGCCTGAACGGGGGGATGTGATTATATTTGAGTATCCGGATGATGAGTCGGAGTGGTATATTAAGAGAGTTATCGCGCTTCCGGGAGAGACGATCGAGGTAAAGGACGGAAAGGTTTATATCAACGGGAGTAAAAAGCCCCTGAAGGAACCTTATATCAAAGAGGAGCCTGTGGACGATTTTGGACCGTATAAAGTGCCCGGGAACGGGTACTTTGTCATGGGAGACAACCGGAACAGTTCCAATGACGCCAGAGAATGGCAGACCCACTATGTGACCAGGGAAGAGATCATAGGAAAAGCGAGCTTTCGATATTATCCGTCTCCGAAGTGGATCAAATAAAGGAGTGAGACCATGAAAAGAAAAATTAGGATTCTTATGCTGGCAGCGGCAGTTATGCTTGCTCTGGCAGCGTCCGGATGTCAAAAAAAAGCTGAACGAGAGCAAAAGCCTTTTGTATCAGAAAAAGAACTGAAAGCATTCATAGGAGAGACGACCAAAAAAGACGAGGTTTCGGACTTTCCAAAACTGGACTACGCTTCGGACCAAAGGGTGATGTTCCATAATTCCCAGGGCTTTTATGTCTTTGACATGAAGGAAAAGAAAGTCACCGCAGCTTTGGATCTGGTAAAAATGAAATTATTTTCCGAGGATGGAGAGACCGAGACGAAGATTATTGTATCCGGCGACGGAAATGTGGTACGGCTTTTAAGAACAAAAGGGGAAGATACGGTTAAGGACTATTTCTATGATGTGAAGGAACAGACTTTGTCTGACCAAAAACAGGCCTTTGATGATGTCTATGAAGGAGATATTCAGAAGACAGGTGAAAAGAAGTTTGCCGGACACTCGAAGGAAGAAGTGATCCGGGAGCTGATGGAGCAAGGACAAAATGACTCCAATGCGATGATCCAAAATGACCGCACCGTAGATTTTCTCGGTTATCCATCCGGGGTATATATGAAGGAAGATCAGATGTTTAAAAATGTTTCTCTGATCCAATACGATGTTAAAGCAAAAAAGAAGTCTGTGACTCCTCTGTTTGACGGATTTGTAAAGACCGATCAGGAAACGGACGCCTCAAAGCTTGTCTTTGAAGGCAGCCGTTTCATGAAATTCAGCGAAAACGGAGTCCTCTACTTCGATGTGGATGCTATGCAGAAGACCGGCGGGACAAAGGGTACATTCGGAGACCTTGTCATCGGAAATGTCTTTCAGTCAAAGAGCGGAAAGCTTACGGTCTCATTTGAAGATATTTCAAAGGCGGATCTTTCGTTGAAACCGGTGCTGTCACTGAACAACATCGATGAAAAAGGGGAACCTCAGATGATGGAATTAAAAGAAGGCAGGAATACTTATACGTTCAGCGGTCTGAAAAAAGAATTATTTTATTATATTGACTACTATGCAACGAAAGATGCCCCGGATGAAAAGAGCATGAAAAAGACCGATCAGCAAAATAAAAAGCTCAGGGTGAGCATAAGTAGCTAAAAGCATGGACGCGGGATACAGTCTGTGCTATAATATTGATACAAAAAAATTGTATGAACCTAATTATTTTTTGGAAAGTGAGGAAGCAGGTATGACATGTGAAACCATCAATGCACAGAAAGCTCCCGCAGCAGTGGGACCGTACTGCCATGCGGTAAAAGCGAGTGAATTTGTGTTTACTTCAGGACAGCTTGGGCTGGACCCGGAGAACGGAACTCTTCCGGAAGGAGTGGAAGCCCAGGCGGACCAGGCGCTGATCAACCTGGACGAAGTGCTGAAAGCGGCAGGATTATCGCTGGATGATGTGATCAAGACTACCGTATTTTTAGACGATATCAATGATTTTGCGGCAATCAATGCAATTTATGAGAAGAGGTTCGGAGACAATAAACCTGCCCGTTCCTGTGTGGAAGTGGCGGCACTCCCCAAAGGAGCCCTTTTTGAAATAGAAGCGATCGCAGCTGTTAAATAACATTATCACCGAAGAAAACCCGATTTCCTGTAAATGTGAATTCAGGACCCGGGTTTTTTTATTGCTGGTGGAGTGTAGTAAAAAAATTTCGATACAAAAGGAATGAAGATACGGGAGATTGCCGGCAGGATACTCCGGGAAGTGACGGGGAAAGTCCATATGAATATCAGGAGGGATGCTTATCGAGCAGTCCCTCTTGATTTTAAGAAACTAAGCTTTCATTTCCTCCTCCGCAGGGTTGCCCTGTTCAGATTCTCCGGGAGTATACACGAGCAGTTTTTTTGACGTAAAATAAAAAACTCCGGTGGTGACGGCAGAGGCCAGAATATCTGCAATCGGTTCTGCGGTGAAGATTCCCGTTGTGCCAAGAAATAACGGCAGGATCAAGGCCAGAGGGATCAGCAGGATGATTTTCCTCAGAAGGGCCATAACAAGAGAAATTTTTGCCCTGCCCAGTGCCATAAAAGTATTCTGGCAGGCGTACTGTGCCCCGATAAACAGAAAGCCTCCCATGAAAATGCGGATCATGGGTCTGCCGAGCACAGAAAGCTGCCTGGCCGCCTCACCGCTGGAAAACAGATATATATAGATCTGGGGAACTGCCATGGAGAGGGCCCAGATTCCAAAGGTGTAGGCCACAGTGATAACAAATAACAGCCGAAAGGCCTTTTTTACCCGGTCCATATTCCGGCTTCCATAATTAAAGCTGATGATCGGCTGTGCACCCTGGGCGAGTCCAAGGGCGGGCATGGATAGAAACTGCATGGCGCTTATGGCAATGGTCGTGACGGAGACCAGGGAGTCTGCGCTGGCACCGCCGTAGCGTTTCATTCCTGAATTTAATGTGATCTGTACCAGACTTTCCGTGGACTGCATAATAAACGGCGCGATTCCCAGGGCGATGACAGGGAGAAGAACTTTTGCTTCCAGCCTGAGATTTTTACGGCGGATCTTCAGATCCGTTTTCTTTCCGGTTAAAAAACCGAGGACCCAGGCCGCAGAGATACCCTGGGAAATGACGGTGGCTAAGGCGGAGCCCTTGACACCGAGACCCATTACAAAAATAAAGATTGGGTCCAGCACGATATTTAAGACAGCCCCGATCAGCACTGTGAGCATACTGGTCCTGGCAAATCCCTGGCAGGTGATAAAGCTGTTCAGGCCGAGAGAAAACATGACGAAAATGGAGCCGAGCAGATAGATGCTCAGATAGTCATTGGCATAAGGCAGTATATTGTCTGTCGCTCCAAATATGGAAAGCAGGGGTTCTTTTGCAAGGTAAAAAAACAGGGTAAGGGGAACGGCCAGAGCAATCAAAGCCGTGACGGCATTCCCAAGAATCTTTTCTGCCCCGTCATAATCCTGCTGTCCCATTTTTATTGAGACTCTGGGACTTCCTCCCATACCGATCATGGAGGCAAATGCAGAGATAATCATAATGATCGGAAAAGCAATTCCAAGCCCTGCAATGGCAAGAGGCCCTTCTCCTCCCGGAAGACGGCCGATGTAAATGCGGTCCACCATATTATACAGCGCGTTTATGATTTGGGCGGCAATGGTGGGAACAGCCAGCTGGAACAGTAATTTGCCCACAGGCATGGTTCCAAGGGCTGTTTCGTTGTTCGTATTCAAAAAATCACTCCTATCATATGAAAAATGTCACTCTTTTATTTTACATTGTTTTTTCAATGGGAGCAATTCTTTTATTCAGGAAAGGTGTAGGTTATGGACAGTCAGAAAGGGAAGCAAGAGATCGTATATCAGGTATATCCTAAAAGTTTTTGCGACGGTAACGGGGATGGGATCGGAGATTTAAGAGGGATTCTAAAGCGTCTTGATTATCTTAATGATCTGGGAGTGACTGTGCTGTGGATCTGTCCGGTCTATGCTTCACCGATGGAGGATTTGGAAAAACTCATATATGAGGCGGGGATCAGGGGGATGAAAATAATGATGGATCTGGTACTCAACCATACATCGGATGAACATCTGTGGTTTCAGAATGCGCTGAGGGATCAAAAAAGCAGATACAGGGATTATTATATATTTAAGAAATCCCGGGAGGGGCGCCCTCCGAGCAATTTAAGGTCTGTTTTCGGGGGATCGGTATGGGAGCCCGTTGAGGGAGCGGAGGAGTATTATTTTCATTCTTTTTCAAAAAGACAGCCGGATCTTAACTGGGAAAATGAAGACATGAGAAAAGAACTGTATGAAATGATACGGTGGTGGATGGAAAGGATGGACTGTCCGGCTGTTTTCCGTATACAAGGAATGTAAAAGGGATTGAAGTTTTTTTGGGAGAACTTAAAAACGAAGTATTTGACCCATTAGACTGTATCACTGTCTCGGAGGCCGTAGATGTACCATATTCATCGCTTGGGGATTATATCGGGGAGCAGGGATGCTTTTCTATGATGTTTGATTTCAGTTATACAAATTTCGATCTGGAAGGGAAAGATGAGAAATGGTATAAAAGAAAAGCATGGACAGCAGAAGAATTCAGAGAGTTACTGTTTAAAAGCCAGGAAGAGATTCAGAAGACCGGATGGCCGGCATGTATTTCTTTTTGAGGGGAACCCCTTTTATTTATCAGGGACAGGAATTAGGAACAACAAATGTGTGGAAAGATTCTGTCAGTGAATTTGATGATATTGAGAGCAGGGGGCAGTACCATGCAGATGATATAAAAAATTTCTATACTTAAGAAGAAATTCATTCTTTTTTAATCTATTCCATTAGGATACAATGAAATAGATTGTTACTGTTTTGCCAGATAAATAATTGGAGGTAATTAGAATGAACCAGCGGAGCACTGAGATTGTGCAGTTATTAAGTAAAGAGAAGGATGAGATTACAGTCTCAGGATTTGCAGAATATTTTCAGGTGTCTCAGAAAACCATCCGCAATGATCTGAAGGAAATCAATACAATCCTGGGTCAAAACCAGCGGGAGGAAGTTGTGATAAACAGCGGGGGCAGGATCAATCCGCCGGAGAATTTTAAGGAATCTCTGTCATTATTGCTCGAAGGGGACTTCTACAGCTATAAATTATCCAGGGAAGAACGGAAACAGGCAGCATCTGCTATGATCGTAAATTCTAACGATTACATTACCCTTGCAACCATCGCCGACCATTTATTTGTGAGCAGGGCAACGGTAATCAACGACCTGAAAGATATCAAGGCATTTATAAAGGAAGGGAACTTGAAGGTGATCTCTCACGCCAATAAGGGACTTCGTATAGAAGGTCCGGAGAGCGAAAAGAGAAAATTTCTTTTGAATCTGCTTCGTCCGTCTGTGTCTATTTATGAGAACCATAAAAATGTAGTTGCTGAACATGTCAGTGTACAGGCAGGTGACTCCAGTGTAATACAAAAGATCCTGGGGGAACAGGAACAACGCTATAAGAAATATCTGGATGACAGTTCCTTTCAGGAGATTGTTCTCTATTTAAGGATTATGATAAATCGCAATCAGTCGGGCGAATTTTTGGAGACGCAGCCGGATGAAAACAGTGAGAATTATATGTTTGCCCTGGATACATTAAAATATATCTCTCAGTACTGCGATGTTGTTACAACAGAGGATGATATAAAGTGTTTCAGCAGCTTCCTGGACGGCGTGCGGTATATGAAACATAACACAATTAATAAGAATACAGTGATTATCCAAATGATCACAAGACAATATATTGCCGGTATTTCCTCGGAATTGGGAATAGATCTGAATACAGATTATGAGTTTTTTGAGAATCTGTCCAATCACCTGGAATCCATATTTTCTGCACCGCCGATCGATTACCAGGAAGTTAATGTGATAAATGAGGTGCTGGAAGATAATCAGGATGTACTTGAGGCGGTCATAAACCAGATGTTTGTTATCTACCAATATACAGAGCGCAAATTAAATGAAATAGAAATAAAGTATATTGCGATTCATGTGTGTGCGGCGATTGAACGAAAGAAGAATAAGGAAGTGGCTTTTCGTGTGATCGTAGCCTGTCATGCAGGCATCGGAACATCCAGACTATTACTGGAAAAGCTGAAAAGACATTTTAAATTCCGGGTTGTGGATGTAGTCTCTGCCCATGAAGCAATGAGTATTGAACCCAATTCAGCTGATTTTGTGATTTCTACAGTTCCGCTGGAAGGCTGTTCGTTAGAGTATGTTGTAGTATCGGTAGCCTTCAATGATGCAGACTACATACGTGTGGGAAACAGAATTGATGCGCTGAGAAACGGCAGAAATCTTCCGGTCAGAATGGAGGAAGATGGGTTAAGTGCGAAGGGCCTGATCGACGAGGTCCGTCCCCTTGTATACAGAATGATTGAGCCGGAAGATAGAGCAAAGGAGTTTATGAAGGAACTCCGCGGAGTGGTGCGGGGGTATTTTAAACAGTCTGTAGAGAGTGAGGCGGAGATCTTGTCCCCATATCTGCATCATTTGCTGCCCGCAGCAAACATTGAGGTGGATGTAGAGTGTGAAGACTGGAAAGATGCAGTGCGCAAGTCTGGTGAGAAACTTGTAGAACGAGGCTATATTGAACCAAGATATATAGATGCAATGATCCACAGCATCGAGGAATATGGTTCCTATGTTGTGTTGTCGGAAGGATTTGCCATGCCGCATGCGAAAGTAGAGGAAGGCAGCATCCGCCTTGGTATGTATTTCATCCGTCTAAAGAATCCCGTGCCGTTCGGGGTCGAAGGACTGGACCCCATAGAGTTTGTATGCTGTCTGAGCGCCATTGATCATAAGAGTTATTTAAAGGCATTTTTCAGTCTCGTAAATATGCTGAGGGATGACGAGTACAGGCGGCTTCTGCATGAGGCAAAGAGCTCTGAGGAGATTGCAAGAATGATTGAAACATATGAACACAGCAGTGTTTAAATAACAAAAAAGCATTGGTCGGATTTATTTCTGGGAGAGGAAATAAATTCGACCAATTTATTTTATTTCCAGGTCCGGAAATGGATTCGACCAAACTAAAATTTTTCCCGGAAGGGGAAATACCTTTCACTGTTTTTGATTTTATATGCATGATACTATGTATTTGTAAATGAGAGATGGGAAGCCGGCCGGCAGATCTCAGCAACACAAATACTAAAGTAAAAAGTGGAGGTACATATGGAAATACTATTAAAGTTTTTTCAGGGATTTGTAAATTTGGGGGCAAGTGTTCTGCTTCCGGTCGTAATCGCAATATTAGCTGTTTTCTTTGGCATGAAAGCAGGACGGGCGATTAAAGCCGGCTTATTGGTAGGGATTGGTTTTCAGGGGCTTTGTTTAGCGGTAAATTTACTGATTACTTCAGTGACACCGGCGATGGAATATTATGAAAAATTAGGATCAGGATATGACACATTGGAAGTTGGATTTGCAGCACTGGGTGCAGCATCATGGACCACACCATTTGCAGTTCTTGTAATTCCGTCAATTATCCTTGTCAATATCATTTTAGTCCGCTTAAAGGTTACAAAGGTATTAAATGTTGATATCTGGAATTTCATGCATTTTCTTGTGCCGGGAGCACTCGCATATGCTTTGTTTGGAAATGCTGTCATTGGATTTTTAGTTGCTTTTGTCTGCGGTATTATTGTTCTGTTTTTTGCTCAGTGGACTGCGAAACCCTGGCAGGAATTTTTTGGACTGGAAGGGACAACATGTACATGCCTGTCTTTCGTAGCATGGGCTTATCCGATCGGCTACGGATTAAATAAGATCATAGACAAAATTCCGGGACTTAACAAGATTGATATAAATATGGATAAGGTGGGACAAAAGCTTGGAGTGTTTGGCGATCCTGCAATCATTGGTGTTGTAGTAGGAGCTTTTCTTGCAATCATTACAAAGCAAAGTCCTGGAGAAACTCTCACAATGGCAATGGGTGTTGCGGCAGCTATGGTATTGATCCCAAGAATGGTATCCATCATGATGGAAGGATTATCTCCGCTGGGACAGTCCGCAAATGAATATATGCATAAAAAAATCGGAGAAGATGCAGATATTTATATTGGTATGGATATTGCACTTGGTTTAGGTGATCCAACTTGTATTACATGTACTGCGATTATGATTCCGATTACCATACTGCTTGTATTTCTTGTACCGGATATGAGATTCTTTCCACTTGGATTATTAGCTGAGATCTGTTATTTGGCACCTATGGTCGTTTTGAGCAGCAAGGGAAATCTATTTCGCTCACTGATTGCAATGACTATTTTGATGTACATAACTCTGTTTTTGGCGAATATGTTTATTCCGGAAGCCACAAGCATGATGTCTGTTACGAATGTAGATTTTGGAAAAAGTGTCACGGCATCTCATTTTGGATGGAATCCCGGCAATGTAGTTGTATCAATTATTCATAGAATTATGGCGATGTTCGTATGAGGGGGCTCTAAATGAAAACTAGATATTTGGTAATTCACGGGACAGCAGCTAATAGTGAAGAAGCAATTAAATTATGTGGAGATGCCTTATATAAAGCAGGTATTGTTGAAAAAAATTTTGGAGTTCTTTGTGCCCAACGTGAAAAAGATTTCCCAACAGGGCTTCCTACAGAAATTCCAACAGCCATTCCTCATGTAAAAGATGAAGGGATTACACAGAACGCAATCTGTCTGCTGAAACTCAACTGTCCGGTAACCTTCAAACGACTGGACGATGATACAGAAGAAGTGAAAACAGATATGATTTTCAATCTGGCGATCAAAGATGCCAATGAACACTTAGCAGTGCTGCAAAAAATGATGGCATTTTTGAATGATCCGGAAGTCTTATTAAAATGTAAAAAACTTTCAAATAAAGAAACGGAGGCTTATCTTCAGGAAAAATTAGGATCATAATTAATCACAGTAAAGGAGAAGAATTATGGCAAAAGAAGTGAAAGTATTAGTAGCATGCGGCAGCGGTGTGGCAACGTCAACCATTGCCCAGGAAGAAATCAAAGAGATTGCAAAAAATGCAGGGGTGAAGATCAGATTGGTGAAAGGGACGATTGCAGAAGTTCCCATCAAACAAAAAGACGTAGATGTAGTTTTTACTACTGCCAATTACCGAAATCCGCTTGAAAAGCCGCATCTCAGTGTGTTTGGGCTTGTCTCCGGACTGAATAAGGAAGCATCAAAAAAGAAAGTTGAAGAATTGCTTAAAACGATTTCAGAAGAGTTATAAAAGCCCGAATATGTGAAAGGATCAGGTGGTTATAGATGAAAGCAGGAGTTTTACTCGCAAGAGATGACATAAGATATGAGGAAGTACAGACCCCGGAGCCAAAAGCCGGGGAAGTGCTTGTAAAAGTAAAATATTCCGGGATCTGCGGTTCAGATGTACCCCGGGTAAATGAAGACGGAGCCCACTTCTATCCGATCATTCTCGGACATGAGTTCTCAGGGATTGTGGAAGCTGTGGGAGATGGAGTGACAAAGGTAAAGAAAGGCCAGCGGGTCGCCGGAGCTCCATTGGTCCCGTGCATGAAATGTGAAGACTGTATGAAAGGTGATTATGCACTCTGTAAAGACTATAGTTTTATCGGGACAAGACAAGCAGGAAGCTATGCAGAATATATCTGTCTTCCGGAGCAAAACGTGGTTCCTTTTAAGGATACAGTATCCTTTGAACAAGGAGCGCTGTTTGAACCGGCGGCAGTTGCGCTCCATGGATTAGAGTGTCTTCCATATGAGGGAGGAAAGACTGTTGCTGTGCTGGGCGGAGGAACGATCGGACTGCTTGTCATGCAGTGGGCAAATATTTTCGGATCTGCAAAGACTGTTGTATTTGATATTGACGATGAAAAAATTGAACTGGCAAAACAGTTGGGAGCAGCCGATGGCGTAAATACCTTAAAAGAAGGTTTTATGGAAAAGGCCATGGAACTGACGGATCAAAAAGGCTACGATTATATTTTTGAAACGGCAGGAAGTACTGTGACAATGAAGATGGCATATGAACTGGCGGCAAATAAGGCTGGAATCTGCTATATCGGAAAACCTACAAGAGAATTAACCTTTACTGTGAAAGAATGGGAGAACATGAACCGTAAAGAGTTCACTATGACAGGGTCCTGGCTATCTTATTCTGCTCCGTTTCCGGGACATGAGTGGGAGTGTGCGGCACACTATTTTGCAACAGGACAATTAAAGGGGGAAGAATCCCTGATCTATAAGAAGCTTCCGCTTTCCAGGATCGCAGAAGGATTTGAGATGTTCAAGACCCGGGGAGCAGTAAAAGGAAAGATTTTAATTGACAGTGAAGCATGATCATAAGGCGTCTGAAGAGATAAAAGAAAGAGGTTTGACCGTGAGAAAAATAAAACTATCTCCATCCATCTTTGCAGCAGACTTAGGAGAATTAAAAAACCAGATCAAAGAATTAGAAGACAGTCAGACAGAACTGCTCCATGTGGACGTGATGGACGGACATTTTGTGGAGCGGATGGCATTTGGAGCAGATCACATTAAGGCACTGAAATCAATGACCGACATTCCGCTGGATGTTCATTTAATGATCGAACATCCGGAAGTACATATTGACAGCATTGCTGACGCAGGGGCAGATATCATAACGATCCATCAGGAGTCGACCGCAAGGGTGTTAAGCTGTCTGCATAAAATCCGTAACCGGGGCATCAAGGCCGGCATCGTGCTGAGTCCAGGGACGCCGGAAGAGACTATTAAATATTTATTGGATGATGTAGATATGATCCTTCTGATGAGTGTAAATCCCGGGGAAGGCGGACAGCATTTCCTGAGTTCAACCGTGAAGAAAATTAAGAATGTCCGGGCAATGATCGGAGACCGGAATATTGATATTGAAGTAGACGGAAGTATTGATCAAAAGACAATAAAACCATGTTATGAAGCAGGAGCAAATGTTTTTGTATCCGGGGGATATTTATTCAAAAATATTAAAGAGAATACAGAGGCTTTAAGAAAGGCAGTGAGAGGATGAAAGCTTTAACATTTTATGATGTACAGGATTTAAGATATGAAGAGGTTCCTGATCCTAAAATTGAAAAAGACGATGATGTTATTGTAAAAGTGAAAGTAGGCGGAATTTGTGGTTCGGATATCGCAAGATACCGCAATCTGGGACCTTATGTAAAAGGGAATGTCTGGGGGCACGAATTTTCAGGAGAGGTTGTAGAGGCCGGTCCTGCCGTTACAGAATTAAAAGTCGGTGACCGGGTGGTAGGATGCCCAAACCTGGTTTGTCATGAATGTGAGTACTGCAAAAGCGGATATCCATCAAGATGTGAATCTTTAAATACCATTGGAGCATATGTTCCGGGTGCATTTGCAGAATACATTAAAATGCCGGCCGTCAATCTTGTCAAGATGGTGGAAGGTATGACCTTTGAGCAGGGTGCATTGGTAGAACCGGCAACGGTTGCGATTCACGGATTATATCAGACAAACATTAAAATGGGATATGAAGTTGCCGTTGTGGGATGTGGAAATATTGGACTGATGGCAATCCAATGGGCCAAAGCATTTGGGGCAAAGAAAGTGTTTGCCATTGACATCGATGATGCGCAATTACAGGCTGCTGAGGATTTTGGCGCTGATGTGCTAATTAATTCTGCTGATATCGATTTCCATGATGAGATCAGAAAATATGGAAATGGCGTGGATCTGGCCATTGAATCAGCAGGAAATCCTTTTACTGCTGCAAGAGTGCTCGGGCTGCCGAAAAAGGGCGGGGAGGTTGTATACATGGGAATTCCATATGCGGATGTTCCGGTTCCAAGATTTTATTTTGAAAGAATTATGAGAAACGAATTAAATATCATCGGTTCCTGGTGTACCATTTCTGCTCCATATCCGGGAGAGGAATGGAACAATGCGGTAGAATATATCGGAAACAAAAAGGTGGATGTTCTTGGAATGGTTACGCATAAAGTGAATTTAAGCAAAGGCCCGGAGATGTTTGAAAAGATCATTGCCGATCCAAAGGGATTCGGAAAAGTTCTGTTATATCCGGAAGAAATCATGTAAAGAAGGTGGTATTTTGGGAACGAAAGTAATTATAAAAGAATTAGAACAATCAGCTGACAGAATTCCTGAATATCAGATTTCAGATCTGATCCAGAAGATTAAGTCTCATAAACGGATCTTTGTTTATGGGACCGGAAGATCAGGATTAATGTTAAAAGCCCTTGCTATGAGACTAATGCAGATTGGCCTGGATGCATATGTAGTGGGAGAAACCACAACACCGTCTGTAGAAAAGGGAGATTTGCTGATCGTGGCTTCTGCTTCAGGAGAAACAGGCAGTGTTTGTATGACGGCACAGTCGGCAAAGAATCAGGGTGCAGATTTAGTCGTCATTTCTTCAGCAGCGGAATCGACCTTGAAAAAGATCCAGACACCGAATATCACAATTGAATCTGCAACAAAATTTGCTGTGTCTGACACAAGCATCCAGCCTCTGGGCAGTTTGTTCGAACAGATGCTGCTCATAGTGTTTGATGCGGCAGTATTGGAAATAAGCCGGGAAAAGCCGGGAAGTAATGACGATATGGCAAAGAGACACGCAAGTCTGGAGTAGCTTGTGACAGAAATCTTTCATTCTATAGGAAAGACATTGTTACAACAAAGTGATAAAGGAATGATTCCTATAGAATAAAAAACCCTCCGGGGGATGCAATTGCGTGCACAGGGGAACAATGTCGCCAGAGCGACCGCACGCAGTGCGAGAGTTTCGCAAGCGAAACTCTATTTCAGAAAAACAAGGAGAATAGAAATGCAGAATAATATCGGGTTACAAACAGCATATTGGAATGGAACAACTCCTGAATTGGATATTTATAAAATAATTGACTTAACAAAAAAAGCCAATATGGATACCATTGAACTGAAAGCAGGCGATTTTGTTCCTTTGACGGCACAAGACAGAGGGAAACTTAGTAAATATATAAAAGATGCAGGGCTTTCAGTGACGATCAACGGGACTGGACTCAGACCGGAAAGAGATGTTTCCAGTTCGGATAAAGAATCCCATCAAGCAGGCATCAAACATTTATGTCATATGTTGGATCTTTGTGTGGAGATGGGCGCAAAACTTTTTTCCGGTATCCCGTATGGTTTGTGGAATACACGTCCGGAAGGAGAAAATATTACAGAAATCAAGAAGGTCCGTACAGCAAACGCAGTCAAAGGATTAACCGAAGTTGCAAAACATGCCCAAAAAGTCGGCGTAACAATTTGTTTGGAAATTGTAAACCGTTTTGAACAGTATACAGCGAATACTGCAGGAGAAGGGATTGCAATCTGCGAAGCAATTGGCAATGACTATTGTAAGCTTCTTTTAGATACGTTTCATATGAACATTGAAGAAGATTATATTCCGGATGCCATCCGTACGGCCTATGAAAAGGGATATCTGGGCTATCTCCATATTGGAGAAAGCAACCGTAAGATTCCTGCCGGAGAGAGAAAGACCAATATTGACTGGGTAGCTATTGCAGAAACGATCAGAGAGATCGGTTTTGAAGGACCTTTGGTAATGGAACCATTCGTTCTCGATACGTCCGCAAGTGCTAAGAGTGTATCCCTTTGGAGAACGATCAAAGCAGCAGATGATATTGACGGACTTGTGGCAGATGCCGCCGCGGGAGTGAAATATTTAAAAAGTCTGTAATGATGGGAGGGGAAGAGCATGATTACAACTGTAACGTTAAATGCTTCCATTGATAAAGCCTATCATATGACCCAAAAAATTGAGAACGGTACGGTAATGCGAGTAGCAGAGACACATAACAGTGCCGGCGGAAAGGGGCTGAATGTGGCAAGGGTGGTCAAACTTTGCGGTTCTGATACAAAAGCCGCCGGTTTTGTGGGAGGATATAACGGTCAATATTTAGAATCACTTCTGGACGCAGATGGAATTTCCTATGAATTTGAGCATATCAATGGCGAAACGAGAAGCTGCATTAACATTTTAGATCCCGGATATGGTTCTACCGAATATCTGGAAGGCGGGTGTGAAGTTACAGCGGAAGAAGAAACTTCATTTTTAGAAAGATTTCCCGGGATCATCCGGAACAGTGATGTTGTGACCATTTCAGGAAGTGCTCCCAGGGGAATGGGCAGGGATATCTATCAAAAAATGATCCGGATCGTTAAGAAGCTGGGAAGAAAAGTGATCTTAGATACCAGCGGAGAATATTTAAAGAGAGGTCTTGAGAGCCTGCCAACTATGGTAAAACCTAATAAAGATGAGATAGAAATGCTTTTTGATATCAAAGTCCGCAGCCAGGAAGATGTCATAGGATATGCTCAAAAAATCTACGAAAAGGGGATCCCATATGTAGTAATTTCTCTTGGAGGCGAAGGGGCTTTACTCGTATGCAAAAAAGGCATTTATCAGGGTAAACCGCCGAGAATAGAAGTGGTAAATACGGTAGGATGCGGAGACTCTATGGTTGGAGCGTTTGCAGTCGCATTGGAGAGAAATATGGAGCCGGAAGATGCCCTGAAATTCGCAGTGGCAGTTGCATCTGCCAACGCGCTCTCATCCAATACAGGGACATTTGATCCTGCAAAGAGAGACGAGATCAGCCAGAACGTTAAGATAATCAAATTATAATATCCGGAAAGGGAAAGTTATGTTAACAACATCGAAAGAAATATTACTGAAAGCACAGGCCGGCGGATACGCAGTCGGTGCATTCAATGTAGAAAATATGGAAATGGTACAGGCAGTTGCAGAAGCTGCAGAGGAATTACAGTCACCGGTTATTATGCAGACAACTCCGTCTACAGTAAAATATGCGGGACTTGATTATTATCTTGCAAATGTTAAAACAGCGGCAGAGAGGACATCGGTTCCTGTAGTGATGCATTTAGATCATGGCAATAGCTTTGAACTTGCGATGCAGGCACTCAGAGCGGGTTATACTTCCATCATGATCGATGGTTCCCATGAGGCATTTGAAGTTAATATGACTGTCAGCAGGGCAGTCGCAAATGCCTGCCATCCATCCGAAGTTCCGGTAGAGGCTGAGCTTGGGAAGGTTGGGGGGAAAGAAGATGATTTAGACGGCGGAGATGATAATCCATATACAGATCCACAGGAAGCGAAGGAATTTGCAGAGAGAACAGGGGTTGATTTTCTCGCAGTGGGGATTGGTACAGCCCACGGTGTTTATAAGGGAGAACCAAAGCTTCAGTTTGACATCTTAAGCCGGATCAGAGATGTTGTAGAGATTCCGCTCGTTCTTCACGGAACAAGCGGTGTGCCGGACGAAGCGGTAAAAGAGTGTATTAAACGTGGTATCTGTAAAGTAAATTATGCTACCGATCTCCGTATTGCATTTACAAAAGGAGTAAAGGGTGTTTTTACTGCAGATACTGATACTATTGATCCTAAGAAATATAGCGCAGCAGGCCGTGAAGAAGTAAAAAAATATGTTATGAGCAAAATAAAAGTTTGCGGAAGTGCAGGAAAAGCGCAGAAATAAAATATCAATTACAAAATGGACGTAAGTCAGCTTTGTGCACAGATGTGTAAGGAAATCATTTGTCTTTATAAAATATCAAAAATAATGTAAAATAAGATTATATATGAAAGAATTACTCGTACATACCCCGGTAAATAAGATCACGGTAAAACAGATCGTAGATCAATGCGATGCCACCGAAGATTTACAATTTATTTAAAGATATTTAGAAAAGATAAGGTGTTACACTTTTAACGAAATGTAACATTATTTATATTTTACCAAATGTGTAACTTGTATTGCTACTTGAACAATTTTATAACGGAAATAGTTAAAAAATTGCGTATCGTATTAAATGGAACATCTTATCACGGAGCAGGAGCAATCCAGGAAATCGCAACAGCAGCAACAGGTATGGATGCATTAACACATGCCATCGAAGGATATACAACAAAAGCTGCATGGGAAATGACAGATATGTTCCATATCAAAGCGATCGAACTGATCAAACTGATCTCTGAAAACTTAAGAGGAGCTGTTGAAAATACACCAGAAGGAAGAGAAGGAATGGCAATGGGACAGTACATTGCAGGAATGGGATTCTCAAACGTAGGACTTGGAATCGTACATTCTATGGCTCATGCATTAGGTGCAGTTTATGACATACCACACGGAGTAGCAAATGCGGTCCTTCTTCCAACAGCTATGGAATATAACGCAGATGCAACAGGAGACAAATACAAATATATTGCAAAAGCAATGGGTGTTGAAGGTGTTGAAGATATGACACAGAAAGAATACAGAAAAGCAGCCGTTGATGCAGTGATAAAATTATCAGCAGATGTCGGAATACCAGCAGATTTAAAAGAATTCGTGAAAGAAGAAGATGTACAGTTTTTAGCAGAATCCGCTTATGCAGACGCATGCGCACCAGGAAATCCAAAAGATGCGAGCGTAGAGTATATTATTGCACTTTATAAATCATTATTATAATTTTAAGACATCTAGTCTTCAAACACTATACTTATGATAATTACAACAATAATATATAAAATACAATAAATAAAAAGAAGGTACTGGATTCCAATTCAGAGAAAAGAGGAATTCAGTACCTTTTTTGCAAACATAATTTTCAAGTGGAAATACAGATTGCTAATTGTCATCTTTTTTAGGAATTGTTATAATAAAAAAATAGTTAAAAATACCTTTGTGAAGAGAGATGTGGTTATGTTAGATTACAGAATGAAAAAAATTATTATAGAATTATCTGACAAGAAGTATGTCACAGCCTCAGAACTTGCTAAAATTTTGGATTTGAATGAGAAGACAGTTAGAACAACTATAGCTAAAATGCGTGATTCTGTAGATGAATATGGGGTGGAAATTGAGGCTAAAACAAGAAAAGGGTATCATTTGATTATTAATGATAAGAATAAATATCAGAAATTGATAAATGACGATGCATTTTTGTTGAAAACAGATATTCCGAATAATTCAAAAGAAAGGGAAGAATGGCTGCTGGATTATTTATTGAAACAGCATAAATTTGTTCGAATTGATGATTTGAGTGAGATGTTGTATGTATCCAGATCAACAATCACAAACGATTTAAGAAATGTTGAAGATATTTTAAAAAATTATCATATAACATTGATTCGACGACCAAATTATGGATTGCATGTACAGGGAATTGAGTTTGATATTCGTAATTGTATGATATCTCAGTTTAAAGATAATCAATGGACGAAGAGAATCTCAGAAGAAAAAACACGAGAATTGAAAATAATTTTAGAGATTCTTTTAAATAATATTCAGAATCAAAAAGTAGTTTTGTCAAAATCTATGATTCAAGAAATGATGTATTGTATTTATATTTCAAAGGTACGATATGAAGAACATTATAAAATTACAGTTAGCAAAAATGAAGTAGTTAATAGAATTTATAAACCATGTATTGATGTTGCACAGAAGATTATAGAGGAGATAAATAAGAGTTTTGTTATTAATCTTCCAGATTCTGAAGTGTATTATATTGCTATTAATATTGCGGCAAGAAGCGATTATAATGTATTAGAAGGAGAAGTGGAATCAGGAGTTATCAATCAGGCAAGAAAACAGGCAACGCAGATGTTAGAGTGTGTATACGATATGATGCATTTAGATATGCGTCAAAATCTTACATTGTTATATGATTTGATCATTTTCTTAATTCCTATGGATATACGAATGAGATATGGCATCATTGCCAAGAATCCATTTGCAGATGCAACAAAGAAAAAATACTTTTTTGCATATAATGTTGCATCGCAGGCAGTCATACCATTGAAAAAAACATATTTTCATGAAATTCCAGAAAATGAAATTGCATATATAACCAGTATTTTTGCATTATTTATTGAACAGGAAAAGGATAAAAAGAAAAAATATAATATTCTAGTTATTTGTGCAACCAATATGAGTACATCGAAATTATTGGCGTATCAATATAAGAAGAAATTTAAGAAATATGTGGATGAAGTGTACACATGTGAGATGTATAATTTGGATTCTTTTGATTTTTCAAAAGTGGATTATATTTTTACAACCGTGGAGATTAACAGGGTTTTACCGAAACCGGTATTAGGAATTTCTGCTTTCTTAGAAGACGAAGAAGTTGATAAGATCAGCTCTATTTTGAAATTTAAGGCTTCAAATACAATTGCAGATGTGTATAATGAAGAGTTATTCTATGATAATATAAAAGGGGAAACAAAAGAGGAAGTTCTATTTGAAATATGTCAGAGAATACCTGAGAAATATGGAATTCCAACAGATTTTTATGAGGGTCTTTTAAGGAGAGAGGAAATTGCAGGAACTGATCTTGCAAAACATGTAGCACTTCCACATCCGTACGAAACAACATCTAGTATAAGTTTTGCCTGTATAGCAGTGTTAGATCATCCAATCCAATGGACAAGACAAGAAGTGCAGGTAGTGATTTTAATGACGGTTGCAGAAGATGAGCAAAGAGATTTAACTAATTTCTTGCAATTAATCTCAGAATTTATTGCAAATGAAAAAGCGGTATTACAATTAATTAAAGAACGAAACTTTACGGCTTTTGTAAATTTGTTGTCTCAAATTGAAATGTAAATAACAAAAAAGGAAATAATGAATTACGGCAATTGTTAACATGTCCTTAATTGATAGTTTGGGATGTTGGGATGTCCGTAATGATAACGGACATTCCTGTTGTGGTGTCTGATTTTGAAACGTTGTATATTTAAAACATGTTAAAGATGTAATGTGTTTTAGATATACAACGTTTTTTATTTAAAACAATAAAGGAGGTGCTGCGATGGGAAAAAGTCAGGTAATGACAGTATCAGGATTCGTGGATGCTGAACAGTTGGGAACAGTTTATGCTCATGAACATTTGATTGTTCAACCACAAATTTCAGAAGATCAATATATCCTATATACTTTGAAAGATGAGAAAGCATCTTTCAAAGAAGCAGAATCATTTGCAAATGCCGGAGGAAAAACAATTGTGGAAATGACTCCGATATATTATGGAAGAGATGTTTTGGCATACCAAAGGATTGCTAAAGAAGCAGGGATATATGTTGTATGTTGTACAGGGTTTCATAAAGAATTGTTTATGCCACCATGGTTTAAGGAAAAGAAACTTTCAGAATTATATGATCTGGTTGTAGATGAAATTAACAATGGTATGGATGGAACATTGATACAACCGGGAGTTATAAAAATGGGAACAAGTTTTGAAACCATTACGAAGCAGGAAGAAAAATCCATAGAGATTGTTGCAAAAATTCATCGGGATACTGGAATTCCGATAAGTACCCATTGCGATAAAGGAACGATGGGAATTGAACAGTTAGACATGTTAGAACATTATGGTGTATTTCCAGAAGAAGTTTTGTTAGGACATATTGATAGTAAACATGATATTGATTATGCAAAGGAACTGTGTAAAAGAGGTGCAACAATCTGCATTGATCATGTAGGAAGATGTTTAAGTGATAAAGATGCATTTTGTGTTCGTATGATTACAGATTTAGTAGAAGATGGATTTGCCGATCATGTTGTATTATCAGGGGACATGGGAAAGATGGATTACCTTTTAGCATATGGAGGAACGCCGGGACTCAAATACATATTAACAGATTTAAAGAATACGCTGTTAAAGCATATTTCAGAAGAAGACTTTTGGAAGATGTTGATTAAGAATCCACAAAGGTTTTTAAGTGGAAGTGACTAGTAAAAGAAAGGGACAAAAATGCAGTTAGAAGATATGTTATTTCCAGAATGTACACTAGTTCATGTAAAAGCTGACAGAAAAGAAGATGTTATCTGGAGGTTATATGAAAAACTGTTGCAAAATGGAAGGATAAAAGAAAGTTTTTATGATGCAGTTTTAGAGCGAGAAAAGGAATACCCAACAGGACTTAAATTTGAAGAGTGGGAAGTTGCAATTCCTCATGTTTCGCCGGAACATGTACTTGCTTCGACGGTAGCGATTGCAGTTCTTGATGAACCAATCGAATTTAAGCGGATGGATGATGATTCTTTTGTCCATGTAAAAGTAGTATTTAATATCGCACTAGGAAAAGACGGAAAACAAATAGAGATTTTGCAAGATATTATGGCAATTTTTTCAAATTCTGAAAAAATGGAACGTATTGTAAATGCAGAATCACCAGAGGAAGTTATTTCAATTATCAAAGGTTAAGATAGTTTTCTGCACAGACAGGATAATCCGAGAACCTTATGTCAAGTGACTTTCGCGGAATAACGGAGCTTTGCTCCATTATTCCACGTTTAAGTGACGAAAAGCCATTCTCATGGCGAGAATACATGGGCCGACCCCGCGGTTGTCAGATACCTGATAGCCGATGATGGAACGTTTGGCAGCATCCATGATGAAACAGATGTAAGTCTTGATACCACGGATTTTGATGTAGGTTTCATCAGCAGTGAAGACACTGCCGGAGCCATAATCGTAGTTATCGACAAAAGGTTTAACGCAGATAGCGGCCGTTCTACAGTAATTAGCTATCTGCTGATGGGAGATGGAGATATTGTACAAATCTTTTAAGGCCTGAGATGTTTTTCTGAGAGATAATCCAAGATTTATGTGGAGAGTCAGGCACAGAGCCATTGTGTTGGAATCGAACTTGCTGAATTTCAGGGAAGATGCATTCTTTGGTAAAGAGTTTAAATCCATGCGAAAAAAATCTATCGTGAATTCACGGTAGATGTAGTGGAGTTTGTATTTATTCTTGCCATAGTCCTCATTCAGATCTTTTTTATCAACGTTACGAAGATTGTGAAGATAGTAAGGGCACTTGGGGTTTACACATTTATGGATGATGAAGTGCTTGCGGTTCTTTTTTGGAACGAGTGTGTTCCACAGCGGGGGCAACAGTATTCATCTGGGATATCACACTCGGATCGGCGGTTGACGGGACGGATTTTCTTACCGTAACGTTTTTCAAAGTAAGGAATCAGCTCCTTATAAGTCCAGTCTTGACGGAAAACTGTAATGAGAGGAAGCTCATCAGTTTTGAATTTCTGGTACTTTGGAGAGTGGGAATCATCAAAAGCCCACTGCCGGAGAGGAATGTATCTGCAGATAAACGAAAAAAGATAGCGAATCATTCGCTGTTGGTATTGAATGTAGTGAAGTAAATAAAGTATAATGTCCATGAGCATTGGCTCCTTTCGGTATTTTGGAATTTTGGTCGAGGATATTATACCAAAAAAGGGAGGTCAATGCTCTTTTTATTGCAAACTCCCATAAACTCAAGGTTTAACAATAAAAAACGGTAGTGAAACTTGACACTACCAAGGTTAATTAGGAGGAAACGAAAATGAAAAAAATTATGGTATGCTGTGGATCATCAATGATTACTTCAACAATGGCAATTAACAAATTAAAACAGGCAATGCAGGATGCGGGGATTGGTGCAAAATTTATCCAGTGCAAATTTGCAGAAGTTCAGGGGAAAGTAAAGGAAGAACGTCCGGATGTAATAGTGCCAACAGGGGCTTTGAAGGATACATTAACAGATGATGTTCCGGTAGTAGTTGGCACATGTTTTGTAACAGGGGTTGGAGAAAAGGATACAATTGAAAAAATTGTTGAAATATTAAAAAAATAAAAAAACAGGAGGAAAGTAGATATGAAATTACAGGTAGTTATTGATGCATTAAACTGGATCTGCGGATTAGGACCAATGTGTATGATGCCAATCATTATGTTTGTAATTGGTATTTGTTTAAGGGTTCAGATTAGTAAGCTGATTAAATGCTGTATTACAACGGGTGTTGGATTTTGTGGGGTTAATTTGGTTATTAACGCATTTATTGCTCAGGTTGGACCAAGTGTGCAAAATATGGTAAAAACATTTGGCTTACATACAAATATTATGGATGTGGGATGGCCTGCACGTGCAGCAGCGACATGGGCATATCCAATGGCGGCAGTTGTAGTATTTGTAGTATTAGGATTAAATATTTTAATGTTAGTTCTTAAATTAACAAATTGTGTCATGGTTGATTTCTGGAGTTATAATCATTTTATTTTCTGTGCAGCAATTTGTTATTATGCATCAGGAAGTGTCATTGTTGGATTAATCTGTGGTGCTGTTTGTGCGGTAGTTACGTTTAAACTTGCAGACTGGACGCAGCCGGTAGTTGAAGAAGCGTTTGGTTTGCCAGGCGTATCATTTCCAACATCTAACAGCATCAGTTGGGCACCATTAGCTTATTTATTAAATAAATTATATGACAAAATTCCTGGATTAAATAAGTTGAAAGCTGATCCTGAGTCAATTCAAAAAAAATTTGGTATTCTTGGAGAACCTCTGATCATTGGATTGATTTTAGGAGTTATTTTTGGAATTCTTGGTGGAAATGATGTAGCAGGTGTTATGAGTGTTGCAATGTATACAGCAGCAACTATGTTATTAACTCCTAAAATGATGCAGGTTTTAATGGAAGGATTAATTCCATTTGCAGATGCTGTAAAAGAACTATTAAATAAAAAATTTGAAGGAAACAATTTCCATATAGGAATTGATGCAGCATTAACGATTGCAAATCCCAGTTGTATTGCAGTTGGTATTTTAATGGTTCCAACAACAATTGTATTAGCAATGGTTTTACCATTTAACAGATTACTTCCAATTTCAGATATTGCATATCAGGCTATGTGGTTGTCTGCATATCCAGTAGCTTTTAGTAAAGGAAATGTAGTAAGAGCATATATTTCTTGTGTTATTTTCACAACAATTATGTTAGGAATTGCAACAGCATTGGCACCGGTTCATACATCATTAGCGGTTGCTGGTGGATATAAATTAGGAAAAGCAGTTTTAGTATCAACAGAGGATGCGGGAACTCATTTATTATCTTATATTCTATCTTTGATTGCGCGAATTTTCTAGATACAGATTTTAAATAACGCAGAGCAGACAAGGCAGGAAGAAAAGGAGATTATTGATGAAAATTACAGATGTCGTTGTGTATGAAGTAAAGCCCAGATGGATTTTTGTAAAGGTTTGTACAGATGAAGGAATTGAAGGCTGGGGTGAGATGATCTCAGGGACCAAAACGGAAACAGTAGTAGCCGGAGCCAAAGAAATGGGTGCATATCTGATGGGAAGGAATCCTTTTGAAATTGAACGTTTATGGCAGGAAATGTATAAATCGTTTTTTAGAGGTGGACCGATTAACGGTACAATCGTATCAGGATTTGAAATGGCATTATGGGATATTAAAGGAAAATATTATGGAATTCCAATCTACGAATTTTTAGGTGGAAAAGCCAGAGATCGTATCAAAGTATATTCATGGATTGGAGGAGATCGTCCGGACGATGTGGCAAAAGCAGCATTAGAAAGAAAAAAAATGGGATTTGATGCTGTAAAAATGAATGCTACAGAAGAATTACATTATGTTGATATGTTTGATAAAGTTCAGGCAGTTGTAGACAGGGTCGCATCTATCAGAGAAGTTTTAGGAAATGATTTTGGAATTGCTGTAGATTTCCATGGACGAGTTCACAAACCAATGGCAAAAGTACTGGCACATGAATTAGAACCATATAAATTAATGTTCTTTGAAGAAGTAGTTTTACCGGAAAATGAAGAAAGTTTCCAATCAATTGCAAATCAGGTATCAACACCATTGGCAACAGGGGAAAGACTGGTCAGTCGCTGGGAGTATAAACGATTGTTTCAGCAGGGGGCTGTAGATATTATACAACCGGATGTGGCATTGTGTGGTGGAATTTTGGAAACCAAAAAAATTGTATCTATGGCAGAGGCATATGATATGGCAGCAGCACCACATGCACCATACGGACCTATTGCTCTTGCAGCAACATTACAGGTGGATGTCTGCTCTCCTAATGTATTTATTCAGGAGCAGAGCCTTGGAATTCATTATAATAAAGGATTCGATCTGCTTGATTTTATTAAGAACAAAGAGGTTTTTCAGTATAAAGATGGTTATGTGGATATACCTAAAAAACCAGGACTTGGTCTGGAGATTGATGAGGATATGGTGAAAGAGGTTTCAGCAGAAGGACTTCACTGGACAAATCCAAAATGGAGAAATTATGATGGAACCATGGCTGAATGGTAAGAGGGAGAAAATGAAATGTGTAAATTGTTAGATCATAAAATTGTGGCAATCGCAAGAGGGATAGATGAAGACCATATCATCCCAACGATTCAGGCACTGATTGATGGTGGAATTAATGCTGTAGAACTGCCTTTGAGTCATAAATCCAAAGAAGCGTATGATAAAACTTTGAAAATAATAAAGAAAGTACATGATACATTTGGAGATAAAATTTACTTAGGAGCAGGAACAGTACTAAGTCCTGAAGAAGTCGAAAAAGCAGCAGAAATGGGTGCGGAATATATGATTTCTCCGAATATGGATGTTGAAGTTATTAAAAAGACAAAGGAATTAGGCAAGGGATCAATGCCAGGAGCATTTACGGCAACAGAAGTTTTAACAGCATATAATGCAGGAGCAGATGTTGTAAAGATTTTCCCAGCAGGGAATTTTGGTGAAAGTTATATTAAAGCACTTCAGGGACCATGTGATTTTATTCCATATGCTGCAGTAGGAGGAGTAAATGCAGACAATATGAAATCTCTGTTGGATGCCGGATATAACATGGTAGCAGTAGGAGGTAATCTGGTAAATAAAGAATTAGTTATGAAAGAAGACTATAAACAGATTACAGAACTTGCAAAAAAATATATACAAAATGTTTAATTAATTTAAATGGAGAAAGTCGAGTGTGTGAAACTTTTTCTGTAAAATAGAACTTAGAAGGTTCTTCTATGATAAAATAAAAATCATAGGAGGGCCTTTTATTATGGCAAGAGAAAAGAAACCAGTGCACAAAGTACAAATGACAGAAGGGAAACGCAACATCATCCATCAGCTCCTGGAGGAATACCATATCCAAACAGCGGAAGATATTCAAGATGCCCTGAAAGATCTCCTTGGCGGAACCATCAAGGAAATGATGGAAGCGGAACTGGATGATCATCTGGGATATGCAAAATCAGAACGCTCCGACAATGAGAATTACCGGAATGGATACAAACCAAAACAGGTAAATAGCAGTTATGGTTCTATGCAGATCCCTGTGCCACAAGATCGGAAATCTACTTTCGAACCACAAGTGGTGAAAAAACGGCAGAAAGATATTTCTGATATTGACCAAAAGATCATTTCCATGTATGCAAAAGGATGACGACCCGGCAGATATCAGAAACCATGGAGGAGATCTATGTTGAAACCTCGGAAGGATTTATCTCTGATGTCACAGACAAGATCCTGCCCCAGATTGAAGATTGGCAAAACCGGCCACTGGATGAGGTCTATCCAATCCTATATATTGACGCCATCCACTATTCTGTCCGTGACAATGGAATGATCCGTAAACTTGCCGCCTATGTCATTCTTGGGATCAATGCGGAAGGGAAGAAAGAGGTACTTACGATTCATGTTGGAGAGAATGAAAGCTCAAAATACTGGCTGTCTGTTTTGAATGAGCTGAAAAACCGGGGCGTAAAGGACATCCTTATCATCTGTGCGGATGGTCTTACAGGCATAAAGGAGGCCATTGCTGCTGCATTCCCCAAAACAGAATATCAGAGATGCATTGTCCACCAGGTGAGAAATACCTTAAAATATGTTCCAGATAAAGACAGGAAGGCGTTTGCAGCAGATTTAAAGACGATCTACCAGGCATCGGATGAAAAGAAGGCCCTTGCAGCCCTTGAACGTGTGACAGAGAAATGGACACCCAAATATCCGAATTCGATGAAACGCTGGAAGGACAACTGGGATGCTGTTTCTCCCATCTTCAAGTTTTCAGCAACCGTCAGGAAGGTGATATACACAACCAATGCCATAGAATCACTGAATTCCACCTATCGGAAGCTGAACCGCCAGAGAAGCGTATTCCCAAGTGATACGGCGCTGTTGAAAGCGCTGTATTTAGCGACATTTGAGGCTACAAAGAAATGGACGGTAACGATGCGCAACTGGGCACAGGTATATGGGGAGTTAAGCATCATGTACGAGGGACGACTTCCAGAGTAATTCAAAGACGGCCTAAAACGGGCGGATTTACCGCCTGCTGTTGACATGTTTTTTTTGTAACTGTTATATATAAAGTAAGGGCGAAAAGCCTGTTTTTCAAGACTTTCGCCCTTCATTATCATAGAAGAATCTTATTTACAGACTTTTTTCATAGTCTCAGAAAGTCTATAGAATTATTCAAAAGTCGAATACTCTATAGACTTTTTGTAGTTTATTTGAATCTTACAGGAATTTTACAGCAGTTCCATAAACAATAATTTCAGCAGCTCCCTGCATAACAGCAGAAGGGGAATATCTTACATTGATTACAGCGTCAGCCCCAAGTTCTTCGGCTTCTTCAACCATACGCTCCGTTGCCAGATCTCTGGCTTCGTTCATCATTTTTGTATAAGATTTCAACTCCCCACCAACAAGAGACTTAAATCCCTGTCCGTTATCTTTTCCAAAGTTTTTGGAATGGATCGTACTACCTTTCACCAATCCAATCGTTTCTAATTTTTTTCCGTAATAAAATCAGTGTTCACAATGATCATAATGGCATCCATTTAGAATATTCTTCAAAGATTTTATTTACCGAATCCACTTGAAAAATTCAGTGTTTTACAGTAATATACAAATTGACAGAAGAAAGAAAAAATTATGAAATAGCCTGAATATCATTCTTTTAAGTCTTGACAAGGATTTATGATAGGTTATAATGGAATGTATAAAAATTGAATAGGATCTTCAGGGCAGGGTGAAATTCCTACCGGTGGTACAGCCCACGAGCCGCAAGGCATGATTCGGTGAAACTCCGAAGCCAGACAGGTATAGTCTGGATGAAAGAAGATAGTGATAAAAGAACTCTGGGATTTACGCACAGCGTAGGTCAGATGCATTTGGTGTATTTGGCGTGCTGTTATAAATCTCAGTTTTTTGTTTTCATATTAGCTGTTTGTTTAGACAGTTTATCTATGAGTGAACTTTAGCTTAAGAAAGCCCTGAAGTCCTGTATTGTAGGATTTTGGGGCTTTTTTATTTCTTGCGAAATACCTTATCACGCTTATACGCGAGAGTTTTTCCTATGAAATACAAAGCGTTCCGCGATGCTGCACACATGAGAAAGGAGGTTTGTCCAGTTGCAGGAACTTTATATGAGAAGGGCCATTGAACTGGCCGGGAAAGGAACAGGATATACCAATCCAAACCCGTTGGTGGGGGCTGTCATCGTAAAGGATGGGCGGATAATCGGAGAGGGATTCCATGAGACATACGGAGGTCTGCACGCAGAAAGGAATGCGTTAAAGAACTGTACGGAAGACCCAAAAGGTGCGGAACTTTATGTGACCCTGGAGCCATGCTGCCATTTTGGAAAGACACCGCCTTGTACAGAGGCCGTCATAAAAAGTGGAATCAGGAAAGTCTATGTTGGAAATATTGATCCGAATCCAAAAGTTTCCGGTAAGGGTATTGATATTTTAAGAGAGCATGGCATTGAGGCAGAAACAGGAGTACTTGATGCGGAATGCAGAGAGATCAATGAAATCTTTTTCCACTACATTGCCCACGATACGCCTTATGTAGCATTGAAATATGCAATGACACTGGATGGGAAAATTGCAGTGAAGACAGGAGAGTCCAAATGGATTACCGGAAGGGAGGCAAGGGAACATGTACAGTTTCTCAGACACCGGTATGCAGCGATTCTCGTGGGAATCGATACGGTCTTAAGTGATGATCCGATGCTCAATGCCCGGATCATAGGCGGGAACAACCCGACACGTGTGATCTGCGACAGCAGACTCAGGCTCCCTTTAAGTTCGAAAATTGTTCAGAGTGCCAAAGTAATTCCGACCATCATTGCGGCATGTGAAAGAAACGAAAAGGCGCAGAGGCTTGAGGCTTTGGGATGCCGGGTGCTGATATGTCCGGAGAAGGATGGAAAGACGGATCTGCTGGAACTTCTGAGGACACTGAGGAAAGAAAAGATCGATAGTATCCTTGTGGAGGGGGGAGCTGATATTAACGATTCAGTTATTCAGACCAAATCGGTAAACAAAGTGTATGCTTTTGTGGCACCGAAGCTTTTCGGGGGAAGACAGGCAAGGTCACCAGTGGAAGGAAAAGGGATAGATAAAATCAGCGATGCGATACTTTTAAAGGGCCCGGAGATTACCAGGCTCGGCGAAGATCTGCTGTTAGAATATGAAGCGAGGTGAGAATGTGTTTACAGGAATCATTGAAGAAATAGGCACCGTTCTGTCAGTAAAAAAAGGAGGGCAGTCCTCAGCCGTCAGGATCGGGGCATCCAAAGTCCTGAAAGATATCCATACAGGAGACAGTATTGCAGTCAACGGTGTATGCCTTACCGCGGTCACATTTGACGGACAGGGGTTTCTGGCGGATGTGATGAACGAGACCTTTGAAAAGAGCAGTCTGAAAAGCTTGAAGCCTGGAGATCCGGTCAATTTAGAGCGGGCCATGAAAGCAGGAGGACGTTTTGGCGGACATATGGTTGCCGGCCATGTGGATGGAACCGGAACGGTCACATCAGTGGAACAGGATGCCAATGCAGTTTGGTTTACGGTGGCGGCACCGTCAGAGATCATGCGGTACTGTGTCAGCAAAGGTTCCATCGCCCTGGACGGCATCAGTCTGACCATTGCAAAGACCGGGGACCAATGGTTTCAGGTTTCGGTCATTCCCCACACCTTAAAGGAAACGGTACTGGGAGCAAAAAAAACTGGAGATCTGGTGAATCTGGAAAATGATATGATCGGAAAATATGTGGAGAAACTGATGAATTTGGGGCATGATGAAAAAACCAGTGCCATTACAGAGGAAATGTTAATGAAAGCAGGATTTTAGGAGGAAAGAACATGAAGTTCAGCACGATTAAAGAAGCATTGGAAGACTTAAGACAGGGGAAGATCATCATTGCAACAGATGATGAAGACAGGGAAAATGAGGGCGATTTTATCTGTGCCTCTGAGTTTGCGAATACTAACAATATTAATTTTATGGCAGTCCATGGAAAAGGTTTGATCTGTATGCCCATGAGTGCAGCTATGGGAGAGAAACTTGGACTGTCTCCAATGGTAACCAAGAATACAGATAACCATGAGACTGCATTTACAGAGAGTATTGATCATGTGGAAACCACCACGGGAATTTCAGCAGTGGAACGTTCTGTCACAGCGCTGAAATGTATGGAGAACGGCATCAGACCGGAGGATTTAAGGCGCCCCGGACACATGTTTCCGCTGATCGCAAAGCCGGGCGGTGTTATGGAGCGGAACGGTCACACAGAGGCAACAGTGGACCTTATGAAGCTTGCAGGTTTAAAAGAAAGCGGTCTGTGCTGTGAGATCATGAGGGAAGACGGCACTATGATGCGTACCACAGAACTCATGGGACTGGCAGAGAAGTTCGGCCTTAAGATAATCACCATAAAGGCACTGCAGGATTACCGGAAAAAACATGAAGTGTTCGTGAGCAGGGAGGCGGAGACGCCGATGCCCACCAAGTATGGAGAGTTTCGGGCTTACGGTTATGTGAATAAACTAAACGGCGAACATCATGTCGCCTTAGTAAAAGGAAATGTAGATGACGGGGAGCCGATATTGTGCCGGGTACATTCCGAGTGCCTGACGGGAGATACCTTTGGCTCGTTAAGGTGCGACTGCGGAGATCAGCTTACCACGGCCATGAGACAGATCGAAGCGGAAGGCCGGGGAATTCTGCTCTATCTGAGACAGGAAGGCCGGGGCATTGGTTTGATCAACAAACTGAAGGCCTATGCTCTGCAGGACCAGGGAATGGATACGGTAGAGGCAAATCTGGCTCTCGGATTTGAAGAAGACCAACGGGAATATTACATAGGAGCACAGATTCTGAGAGACCTGGGTGCGTCTAAGTTGAGACTTTTGACAAATAATCCGACGAAAATCGAAGGTCTGGGTGATTTCGGGCTGGAAATCGTAGAGAGAGTGCCCATCCAGATCAAGCTCACAGATTATGATTCTTTTTATATGAAGACAAAACAGAAAAAGATGGGACATTATTTAACTTATTAAGCTGCAAATAAATAAGAAAGAGGAGATAAAAGATGAATGTTTTAGAAGGAAAATTAGTCGCAAAAGGGATGAAAGTCGGCATTGTCGCCGCCAGATTCAATGAGTTTATCGTATCCAAGCTGCTTTCTGGGGCATTGGACGGCCTGCGCCGCCATGACGTGAAGGAAGACGATATTGCTGTTGCCTGGGTGCCTGGGGCATTTGAGATTCCTGTTGCCGCACAGAAGATGGCGGGATCAGGGAAATATGACGCTGTAATCTGTCTGGGAACCGTGATCCGGGGATCTACCAGCCACTATGATTATGTGTGCAATGAGGTATCCAAGGGTATCGCTCACGTGTCTATGGAGAGTCAGATTCCTGTGCTGTTCGGTGTACTGACCACGGAAAATATCGAGCAGGCCATTGAGCGCGCCGGTACGAAAGCCGGAAACAAGGGGTATGACTGTGCACTGTCAGCGATTGAAATGGTAAATTTATTGAAAGAGATTGGTTAAACTGGACGGAGCCGCTTATTTACTGTAAAATAGAACAGAAAATAAGCGGCTTTTTTATTACCGTTTTGTTTGTCTTTTAACCCTATTTGAAGATACAAGGAGATAATTGCCATGGACCAGATTGAACAACTTCAGAATATGATAGATGAGAGCAGCAGGATTGTTTTCTTCGGCGGGGCAGGAGTATCCACAGAAAGTGATATTCCTGACTTCAGAAGTACGGACGGACTCTATCATCAAACTTATAAATACCCTCCGGAGGTGATTGTCAGCCATACATTTTTTGTGCAGAAGACAGAGGAATTTTATGATTTTTATAAGAAGAAAATGATATTTCCGGATGCCGAACCGAATCCTGCCCATTTAAAGCTTGCAGAGCTTGAGAGGGCTGGAAAGCTCACGGCGGTTGTCACTCAGAATATCGACGGTCTGCACCAGAAAGCCGGAAGCCAGAAGGTATTTGAGCTGCACGGAAGTGTTCACAGAAATTACTGTCAGAAATGCCATAAGTTTTTTGATGTAAACTATGTGGCCGGAGCACAGGGAGTGCCGCACTGCGACGAATGCGGAGGACTGGTGAAGCCGGATGTTGTACTATATGAAGAAGGACTGGATGCATCCGTGATGAGGGGAGCCATCGATGCGATTTCTAAGGCGGATATGCTGATCATCGGTGGAACTTCTCTCGTAGTGTATCCGGCGGCGGGCATGATCGATTATTTCCGCGGAGAGCATTTGGTGCTCATCAACAGGGATGCCACATCCAGAGACCGGCAGGCAGAGCTCTGCATTACAGATCCAATCGGTGAGGTCCTTGGGCAGATTAAGGTGAATTCATGAAAAGAAGAGATATCGTGTTGATCGGAGTAGTTCTTTTTATGGCAGCGGTGGGATTTTTATTCCTGTCTCTTGTGAAGCAGGACGGGGAAAAGGCAGTGGTGACTGTGGACGGAAAGGAAGTCTGGAGCCACAGCCTTTCTGAGGATGCGGTCTATACGGTAAAGAGCAGGAACGGGTCCAATGTAGTCCGCATCCAGGGAGGGAAAGCCTCAGTCACAGAGGCAGACTGCCCTGATCAGATATGCAGAAAGCATAAAGCCATCGATAAAACCGGGGAAACCATTGTCTGCCTGCCTCATAAACTCGTAGTGGAAATTAAAGACGGAACCAAGGAGAAAGAATATGACGGAATTACAATCTAAGGAGAAAAACCAATGACCAGGCGGATTGCTGTGGATGGCATGTTTCTGACACTGGCCATCGTTGTTTCTTATATAGAGGTACTCCTTCCGATTCCTGTAGGGATTCCCGGAGTGAAGATCGGGCTTGCCAACGGAGTCATTATGGTTCTTCTCTTTTTTACCGGGTGGAAACGGGCGCTGTTTATCTCCGTTTTGAGAATTCTTCTGGCAGGAATGCTTTTTGGGAATCCGATGACGATTGTTTACAGCCTGGCGGGCGGGATTTTGAGTATCTTTCTCATGGCGCTTCTGAAAAAAGCCGGGGGATTTTCGGCAGTGGGACTCAGCGTTGCCGGAGGAGTAGCACACAATCTCGGGCAGCTCAGTGTTGCAGTGTGCCTGATGGAGAATGTAAGAATTTATTATTATACGCCGATACTGCTGGTCACCGGAACCATTGCCGGCATTGCGATCGGAGTGCTGACGGCGGGGCTGGTAAAGAAGGTTTCGGCAAACTTATTTCAGTAGAAAATGTACGTAATTTTTACTGAATAAGTATCCATTTAGCAAAAGGAGCTATCCAATGATAGTTTTTTATCACTATTGGAGGAACGTATTTTAAAGTGTGACGGAAATAGTGATAAAAAACTCCTACAGGAGGAAAGATGTGAAAAAAAAATTATGTGCGGTCATGGTATTTGTGCTGACGGCGGTCATGGCATCAGGCTGTGTGAAGAAAGAAGAGATACAGAAATATTCCCATGTAGACTATGCCATGGGGACAGTGACCAATACGACACTATATGGGAGAAGCCCGGATCTTTCTGAGGCTGAACAAGAGATGATGGAGAAGATGAAGAAGCTGGAGACAGAGCAGCTGTCCTGGAGGAAGGACAGTTCTGCCGTGGCAAAGCTTAATCAAGGGAATCAAAGAGTGGCGGATGTCCCGGAGCCGCTGTTTACCTGGATGAAAAAGTCTCTTCAGATTGCCAAAGACAGCAAAGGCGCTGCGGACCCGGCCATCGGAAGCCTCACTCGAATGTGGGATTTTGAATCCGAGAATCCAAAGGTACCCGATGCTGATAAGATCAAAGCGCTGATCAAAGACGGTATCGTCAGCAATGCATATGAGCATGTAAAACTGAATGAAAAGCAGAAAACCGTGCGAAAAGCGAGAGAGATTAAAATGGATCTGGGAGCTTTCGGGAAGGGGATCGGAACCGACGAAGCCATGAGGTTTCTCAAAAAAGAAAAGATAATTACCGGAGCCATGGTGGCTCTTGGGGGAAGCATCGCTGTTTATGGAGAAAAGCCCGGCGGGGAGGACTGGAAAGTCGGGATACAGAACCCTGACGGAAAGCAGGGGGAGACAATTGGAGGGCTTAGCGTAAAAGGCGGGACCTTCATCTCTACCTCCGGTGATTATGAAAAATATTTTATTGATAAAAAGACAGGGAAACGGTATTTCCACATCTTAGATGAGAAGACCGGATATCCGGCACAGACAGAGATCACCTCATGTACCATTGTGTGCAGTTCAGGTATTGCCAGTGACGGGCTGTCCACCGCATGTTTTGTGCTGGGGCCGGAAAAAAGCCGTTCACTGTTGAAAAAGTACGGAGCAAAAGCGATCTTTGTGGATAAACAAAAAAATGTTTATGTCAGTGACGGATTAGATTTTGAGCTCACAGACGATGCATATAAAATAGTTAACAAAGACATTGACGGATGAAAAAATTCTGAACCGACCCCCAAAAGTTAGACCAAAAATCTAACGATTGGAGGTCGGTTTTATTATGGCAAAATATAGCCTTGAGCTAAAAAAGAAAGTAGTTGAAGCATATCATCGCCGGGAGGGTAGCTATTGTTTTCTTGCTCAAAAGTATGGAATTACAAATAAGCGTCAGGTTTTAAATTGGGTTCATTCATATGATGCGTTTGGCTGTGAAGGCCTGATGCGTTCCAGAAAAAAGCAAATGCAGTCCGTGCTAGATACTACTCCTGTAGATACAAGTGCTGAACATATCAAACAGCTCGAAGATGAATTATTAAAACTGCGAATAGAGAATGCCTATTTAAAAGATGTGAGGAGGCTGCGTTTAGAGGAGGAAGCTCTTCTGAAAAAAAAGCGAGAATCATCCACAGCCTCCGAGGAGACTTCAAATTAAAAGATATTCTCGCTGTTGTTGGGTTTCCGAAAGCAATCTATATGTACTGGCAAAAAAGATTCCAGAGAGATAATCCTAATAAAGAGCTTGAGGAAAAAGCATGGAAATTACTTCCTTTACCAGAAAAAGCCGTAAGTATAGCTCATATAAAGGACGGATTGGAAAAGTGGCTCCGAACAGATTACGGAGACGTTTTGATACGAAAATCCCACACCAGAAGATTACGACTGATACATGCGAAGTGGATTTTCCACTTCGCAATAAAGTCTAACTTTTAGGGGTCACCTCATTCATCTGCCAGTGTCTTTTTTAGTGATTAAAATAAAATTCTTTATTTTTCTCCGCGGGGTTTTCCGCAGGTCTGCCTTTTAATCAGTGTACACGGCAGTGTCAGGCGCACCGGTGTCTTGTATTCGCTTGGCACTTCGTTATAGAGTTTCGCCACAAAGTTTGCTGCATATTCCCCCATATACTCTGAAGGAGCATGGACCGTAGTCAGCGGAGGATTGGAAAATTCGGCCACACTGATATCATCAAAGCCGATGATCGAAATATCGTCGGGAATTTTATACCCATGTTCATAGAGGGAGCGCATGGCGCCGATCGCGATTGGATCGCTGGCGGCAAAAACTGCAGTAGGCAGATTTCCAGATTCTATAAGTCTGTTCATCATCTGATATCCGGATTCTGCGCTGAATTCTTCCTCTATAACATAAGGTTCATAACAGAGTTCAAGTTTCCTGCAGTAATTGATAAACGTTTCTTTCCGCTGCTCAAAATAGACGGTATCCTCGTCGATGTATTCCTTTCCGCCCAGATAACCGATCCTTGTGTGTCCGAGTTCCACAAAGTAATCAATCACATCTATGACAGACTGGTGTAAATCCAGTACAATGTTATTGAAGGAAATCCTGGAAGTGCGCATATCAATAAAAATAATATTGTCCGTAAGCTGCTCAAAGGCTTTGATATCCTTTTGCGCAAACTTTCCAATACAGATCAGGCCGTCCACACCGCTTAATGTTTTTAAATAGTCCGGATCACTCTGGAATGCCCGGATGACTTCAATGTTCTGGTCTGCACAGTATTTCTCGATCCCTACGCGGATGTTCTGGTAGTAGGGGTCTTCTAATTCCTGAAACAGGGAGTACCACTGGAACACTCCAATGGTAGTCCTTTTCGTTGTTCCTTTCCCCTTTTTTCTGTAGTTCAGACCGTCTGCAATCTTTAAAACTCTGGCTCTTGTCTCATCAGTGACGCTCAGGGTGTCATCCTGATTTAAAATACGGGAGACTGTGGCGGATGATACGCCTGCTTTTTCAGCGATATCTTTAATGGTAGCCATATGAATTCTCCTTTAGCATCTAATTCCAACTCTTTTTTATTCCAAGTATACCATATCTGTAAATGAAAATAAAATCTTTTTATTATAATTTACTAAAATATAGTGAATAAATTTAGTAAATAATTAAGTAAAATATAGTTGAAATATTTACTAAACAGTATTACTATATAGACATAGGAACGAAACTAAGATATGAAATAGGAGGCTTGATGTATGGAAACGAATAGTGGCAGAGAGAGGGAAGTGGTTTCCGTCCTTCCGCGTATTTTTGCCAGTCTGGGACAATCCCTGATCATTGCCGGTTTCGGAGTGTAGATCATTGGGGCTCTGGGAGGAGGTTATATCGGGTATCACAGATTTGCCATGAGCAGACGGGATACATACCAAACAGCCCGGACCAGAGTATGCTGACCATGAATTCCATACGGATACTGATGTGTGCCGCGCCTGCGCTTTCAATGCTGACTGCATATGTCATTTATAAAAATGCATATAAGCTCAGCGACAGTTTTATGAAAAAGGTTATAGAAACGATACAGGAAAGGAGATTTAACGCAGAAGCCTGACATTCTGCGGAGGTGAAAAGATGAAAGATTCAAGTGTGTTGATCAAAGAATTTAAAAAAGGAACTTATGAGAGTCTGTTGAAAGATATTTATGTAGATGACAGTGTGCTGGAATATCAGAGAGAAAGATACATAAAAGCACTGAATCAGTATGAAGAAATATTCGGGGAAGAGGAAGTGGAGATCTATTCTGCACCGGGACGAAGTGAAGTGGGGGGCAATCACACGGACCATCAATATGGTAAGGTTCTTGCAACGTCTATTAACCTGGATGCCATTGCAGTGACTGCCAGGACAGAAGATGAGAAGATCACGATAGTATCTGACGGATATGAGCGCATGGAAATCGGTTTAAACGACCTGCCTGCCAAAGAGGATGAAAGAGAAACCTCTCTGGCACTAATCAGGGGGGTTGCCGCCAGGCTGAAACAGAAAGGTCATAAGATAGGAGGTTTCCGGGCATATATCACCAGTGATGTGCTGATCGGCGCAGGAATGTCTTCCTCCGCAGCCTACGAAACCTTGATTGGTACGATCCTGTCCGGACTGTACAATCAGATGAAACTGGACCCGGTGTTCTTAGCCCAGGCGGGCCAGTATGCAGAAAATGAATATTTTGGGAAACCATGCGGCCTGATGGATCAGATGGCGTCTTCGGTGGGAGGAATGATCTATATTGATTTTGAAAATCCGGAGGAGCCGGAAGTAAAGCAGGTAAAAGTTGACTTTGAAGGTTTTGGACACAGCCTCTGCATTGTGGATACGAGAGGGTCCCATGCGGATCTGACAGAGGACTATGCCATGATTCCGTCTGAAATGAAGCAGGTGGCCCATTATTTTGAAGAAGATGTGCTGCGGAAAGTAGACAAGACCGACTTTTATCTGAATATACCGGCCATCCGTGAAATCCTTGGGGACCGGGCCGTGCTCCGCGCCATGCATTTGTTTGAGGAAAATAAGAGGGTGGAAGAAGAGGCGGAGGCCCTGGAACAGGGAAAATTCGAGGTCTTCAAAAAACTGGTGAAGGATTCAGGAGATTCCTCTTTCAAGTATTTACAAAACGTATATTCCAATCACCAGGTGAACAACCAGAGTGTTTCCATCGGACTTGCAGTCAGTGATGTGATACTGAAAGACAGAGGTGTAAGCCGTGTCCACGGGGGAGGCTTTGCAGGAACCATTCAGGCTTTTGTACCGGATGAGATCGTTCCGCTGTATCAGAAAACCATGGACAGTGTATTTGGAGAAGAAGCGTGCCATATTTTGAAAGTCCGCAAATACGGCGGAATGAAAGTTTTATAGGGAGACAGGACAATGGCGGAGATGAAAGTGATCGAACAGCGACAAGACGGCATTGACATCATTGAGATGAAGAATCAGGATCTGACAGTGAGAGTTACAAATCTGGGATGCCACATTCTTTCGGTCTGGATGAAAGACAACAAAGAAAATATAGACGATGTTGTGCTCGGACTTCAAAATATAGAAGACTATAAGGAGGATGACAAATATATCGGAGGAATCCTAGGAAGGGCGGCGAACCGGATCAAAGACGGAAAGTTTACCCTTAACGGACAGGAGTATCATCTGCCGGTCAATAACGGACCGAACCATCTTCACGGAGGCACAGAAGGGTTCGATAAGAAAGTCTGGGATTATGAGATCCGGGACCATAAAGTGATCTTTTCCTATCTGTCAAAAGATATGGAAGAAGGATATCCTGGAAACTTGAAGATACATGTTTCCTATGAACTGACAGGAAATACGTTTACCATGGTTTACTACGGAACAACCGACAAGGACACGATTGTAAATCTGTCCAACCACACCTACTTTAACCTGTCCGGAGGAAAAGAAAAGATTTATGACCATAAGCTGAAAATAAAAGCAGCTCAGATTGCCTGTGTAGACCAGGACGGATGTACTACCGGCGAAAAACTCTTCGTGGACGGCACCCCGTTCGATTTCAGAAAATTCCACAGGATCGGGGAACGGATCGATGAAGATCATGAACAGCTTAACTTTGCAGGAGGGTATGACCACGCTTTTGTTTTCAGCGGGCAGAAAGACCAGATCACGCTGTTTCATGAAGAAACAGGGAGAAAAGTGACAGTTTCCACGAACCTTCCGACCGTACAGCTTTACACTTCAAACTTTCTGGAAGGAGGCTTGCCGGGGAAAGAGGGAAGAGTCAACGTAAACAGGGACGGTGTCTGCCTGGAAACCCAGTTCATGCCAAATGCTGTCAATCTTGAGGAAAAGCCACAGGTGATCCTCAGAAAAGGCGGCAGTTATGCAGTGTTTACCGCTTTTAAATTCGAGGTGCAGGAAGATGATTGATGAATATATTGCAAAATTAGTACAGTATGGGCTCGATAAAAAACTGATCGAACCGGAGGACAAGATTTACACGATCAATCAGTATCTGGAGATCTTTAAGCTGGATGATTACGAGGAGCCCAAAAGACCTGCCGGGGAGATCAATCTGGAAGAAATCCTGACAAAACTGACGGATGAGGCATATGACCGTTATATTATAAAGAGCAATGATGTCGTGACGAGAGATCTGTTTGACACAAAGCTCATGGGTGTTTTGGTGCCGAGGCCAAGCCAGGTGATACGGGATTTCCGGGAGAAGTATCAAAAAAGTCCGGAAGCAGCCACCGAATTTTTCTATAAGTTCAGTCAGGATACAGACTATATCCGCAGATACCGTGTGAAGAAGGACTGGAAGTGGACCGTAGACAGCCCATATGGAATCATTGATATTACCGTGAATCTCTCCAAGCCGGAAAAGGACCCGAAGGCCATTGCCGCGGCAAAGAATGCGGCGCAGAGCCGTTATCCCAAATGCCAGCTGTGCATGGAAAATGAAGGGTATGCAGGGCACATGAATCACCCGGCGAGACAGAATCACAGAGTCATTCCGGTTACAGTCAACGGCAGCAGATGGGGATTCCAGTATTCACCGTATGTTTATTACAATGAGCACTGTATCGTATTTAACGGAGAGCATGTGCCTATGAAGATTGACCGGACGGCGTTTGTGAAGCTGTTTGATTTTGTCAGACAGTTTCCTCACTACTTCCTCGGCTCCAATGCAGATCTTCCGATCGTGGGAGGTTCCATCCTGTCACACGACCATTTCCAGGGCGGACATTATCAATTTGCCATGGCAGATGCGAAGATCGAAAAACATTATACGATCAAGGGATTTGAGGATGTGGAGACGGGAATCTTAAACTGGCCGCTGTCAGTGCTCCGAATCCGGTCAAAGGACGAGAATCGGCTGATTGATATGGCGGATCATGTCCTAAAAGTATGGAGGGAATACAGCGACGGGGATGCCCATATTTATGCACAGACCGGCGGGGAACCGCACAATACCATCACTCCGATTGCGAGAAAGACCGGGGAGACCTATGAGCTGGATCTCGTATTGAGAAATAATATCACGACTGTAAAACATCCTCTGGGGCTGTTTCATCCTCATGAACAATATCACCATATTAAGAAAGAAAATATCGGTCTGATCGAAGTCATGGGTCTTGCGGTGCTGCCATCCAGATTAAAAAAAGAAATGGAGCTTCTTGCGGAGTGCCTTGTATGTAAAACTCCGATCGAAGAATATGAATGTCTTAGAAAGCATGTTGACTGGGCGGAGCAGTTTGTGCCAAAATATAAGGAGATCAACAAAGAGAATGTCATGGATATCCTGAAAGAAGAGATCGGACAGATATTTGTAAAAGTCCTTGAGGATGCAGGAGTTTATAAATGCACCGAAAAGGGCAGGAAACAGTTTGAGAGATTCATTTTTACACTGGATCAGCAGTAAGAAAGGCGGAATGAAATATGAAGATTTTAGTATTAGGCGGAGCAGGCTACATCGGGTCCCATACGGTTTATGAACTGACTGATGCGGGAGAAGACGTTGTGATCATTGATAACCTGGAGACCGGATACAAAGAGGCGGTTCACCCGAAAGCCAAATTCTATCAGGGAGATTTAAGAGACAGGGCATTTGTGGACAGCGTTCTGGATCAGGAGACCGGCATCGATGCGGTCATCCACTTTGCGGCAAACTCACTCGTAGGTGAGAGCATGACGAATCCGCTGAAATATTATGACAACAATCTGTGCGGCACAAAGACCATGCTGGAATCTATGGTGGCACACGGCATCGATAAGATTGTTTTTTCTTCTACGGCGGCGACCTATGGAGAACCGGAGAAGACTCCGATCCTGGAGACAGACCGGACAGAGCCGACCAATACTTATGGCGAGACAAAGCTCTCCATGGAAAAGATGTTCAAATGGGTGGGCAAAGCACACGGACTCCGGTTTGTATCACTGCGCTATTTTAATGCATGCGGAGCCCATAAAAGCGGAGAGATCGGCGAGGCCCACAATCCGGAGACCCATCTGATTCCGCTGATCCTTCAGGTGCCGAACGGAAAAAGAGAAGCGATCAGTATTTTCGGAACCGATTATCCGACCAAAGACGGGACCTGCGTCAGGGACTATATTCATGTGACGGATCTTGCACAAGCGCATATCCTCGCGGTAAAATATCTGATGGAAGGAAATGAAAGTGATATCTTCAATCTCGGAAATGGAATCGGCTTTACGGTCAAAGAGGTGATCGAGACTGCAAAAGAGGTAACGCAAAAACCGATCAAGGCAGTGGAAGAAGGCCGGAGGGCCGGGGACCCTGCAGTGCTGATCGCATCCAGTGAGAAGGCAAAGAAAGTCCTTGGGTGGAAGCCGGAACATGCGGATCTTCATGAGATCATTGAGAGTGCATGGAAGTGGCACAGCACACATCCGGAAGGATATCAGAGCAAATAATACAAGTAATATAATGTAAAAAATGGAACGGTTATCAGGAAATTAGAACGTATATCTGGATTTCCACCAATATGCTTGACGATCATACGGTATTGTTCTATACTGACCACAAGCTTGGCGGGTTTTGTTGTTGATCAGCAGAGACAACATCCTTAGAGAATGTAATCCCAGAATCTGCCGGAGCACAGACAAATATTTATCATAATTAAAAAAGCAGGCATGATGCATTTTTTATTGCACATGCCTGTTCTTTTTTGCATTTGGCGTGGGAAAGGGGTAAAATATGATTATATTTTACGTTTTATAATATAGAAAGGACTGAGGATGGAGAGAACGTTAAAAATAGCAATCTGTGACGATGAACAGACTTATTTGGATATCTTGGAAGATGAATGCCTCCGGTTCCTGGAGTGCAGAAATCAAAAGGCACAAATCTTCTGTTTTCAAAGGGGAAAAGCTCTGCTTTCTTCGGAGGATGAGTTCGATATCATCCTGCTCGACGTGGAACTGCCGGATATGGATGGATTTTCTGTTGCGGAAGAGTGGAAGAACCTTCAGAGACCCGGAAAGATCATTTTTATAACGAGCCATGATGAATGGGTCCAGAGAGCTTTTAAGGTTCAGGCATTCAGGTATCTGTATAAAAGTGGAAGCGGACAGGAGCTTTTGGAGGCGCTGGAAGATGCGCTCAAAGATATGAACGACAATGAAGGGATTGTGCTGGAAGGAAAGGAGGAGAGCAGATTCGTATTCTTCCGGGAGATTCGATGGATCGAAGCTCTGGGCGATGAAATAGCGGTGTTTCTTGTGGGAGGGCATCTGATCGTGAGATTGTCTCTGAAAAAGATTGAGGGGTGTTTGGATGAGAGGTTTCAGCGGATCCACAAGGGATACATTATTAATTTCCAATTCGTAGAGCATTATTATAAAGAACGGCTTGTGCTGTTCTGCGGAAAGGAATTTCAGATTTCCAAGAGGAAACAGAAGGAAGTCAAGAAACACTATTTTGAGTATATAACCAAATATGCAAAGGTGATTTAATGAACCCATATGGAAAATGGGCAGTGAGGGTGAAAAGTGAAAGGATTATATTGGGTGTATGTGTACGCCATTGAACTTTGGAAGATGATCTTGATCATGAGGGGGATTTTAGGGATCGAACCGGTGCGGAAACGGCAGGTGCTGATGTTTCAGATTCCGGCGGTTTTGGGAGTGCTGGTAAGCTTTAAGTACCAGCTTCCCGTGAATATAGTTATTGTGCTGTTCATTATGTTGTCGGCATGGATTTATTTTAATAAGTTTTTCCTGTCAGTGTTTACCTGGCTTGGAATTTCAATCATGGATTTTTTGATCGGACTGTTTATTATCTTTTTTGCACAGATGGATTTCCAGACAGCCTATAACAGCAATCATTTCGCCGATGTAGAGGAAGTCTTCAGTTTTCTTCTTTTGATTGTTATCATTGCGCTCCGGAAGAGATTTGAGGTCAGGAAGATCCAATATACATACAGCGATGTGGCATTGGGAGCCATGGTATTGGTAGGAGTGATCGCCTGTACCGGTCCTTTTCTGTCGGAAGGGTTTGAGAACTGGACATCCATCGGCAAGAGACTGGAGATCCTGCTTGGATTTCTTCTGATGCTGTTTGGAATCAGCAGTATTATATACCGGATCTGCAGAGTCAGACAGGAGCAGGAACAGTTTGAACAGCAGATGCTGTGGAACGAACGGCTGTTAAATGAACAGAAAAAGTATTATGAACTGCTCCTTCAAAAGGAGGAGACGACCAAAAAGATCAGACATGATATGAAAAGCCAGCTGGCATGCCTGAGCAGATTTCTTGAAAAAGAAGAGTACGGCAGTGCGAGAGATTATCTGCGTGAACTGACCGGAAATATAAAGCGTTTGAATATTCTCATTTCCACGGGAAATGATGTGGTTGATATTGTGGTAAATGACATCATTCAGAGTGAGAAGATCGAGCTCAGCTGGAAAGGAAAGATTCCAAGCAGGCTTAACATGACCAATGCAGAGATCTGTATTTTATTTTCCAATCTTCTCAAAAATGCGGCGGAAGCCGTCAGGGATATGGATGACAAGACCGTTGATGTCACGGTCAAACTCAACGGGCATCATTTAGTTTTGGAAGAGAGCAACCGGACCATGAAGCCGGTGATCATAGAAGACGGCCGGCTGAAAACTACAAAACATGACAAAGAAAAGCACGGCATCGGAAGCCGCAATATGATCGAGATCGCCGAAAAGTATAACGGAGATGTTTCCTTCCGGTTTGAAAACGGAAGATTTCATGTAAAAATTATTCTTCTGGATACTATTTAATGGAAAAAAAGATGACGGTTATTCGAATATCAAGTCGTTCCCCGCAGATATATTGAAACAAGGAATAGGACCTTTTATAGTGTGTATTGTTACAGAGATAATTGTTGAAAGCAAAGCAGTATAAAGGGGGATAAAACAATGACATGCATGAGATGGCCTTGGCCTTTCTAATCGTCATCTAGTCCGTTTTGAGGACTAATTACAAAGGATAAAGAATTAATATGAGGGTAGTCTTAAATTAAGAGACATAAAGCAAGAGGCATTTCTGAGAAGATCAGAGATGCCTCTTTTATTATGTCCGGTTTTATGCTTTCCACAGTCCGTGGAGATTGCAGTATTCATATGCGGCAATAAATTCCTCACTGTCTGCCAGAAGGAATTCTGCCTCCGGTTTTTCACCCGGATTCAGATATTTTATCTGGTGGCCACGGCTGGTTTCAATGCAGATGAACATGATGTAGTGAGCCTCCATCATAGGGTGTTCGGCTTCTCCGACCTTTACGCTGATCTTGCGGTCATCCGCTGAAACGACCGGAACGTGTTTTTCTGTTGCCCCGTCGGTAGTGCCTGGAACATGCGTCATTTGTCTGTAAAATTTGGAGAAAATGAAGCAACTCTGTGACAAATTTCATATACTATCATTAGATGGCAGCAGAAAGGAGCGGTAAAATGTATGATTTTGCAGTGCTTGGCGGTGATTTAAGACAGTTTTATATGGCAAAGCAGCTTGCTTTTAAAGGCTATTCTGTGATTACCTATGGGATCGCATCCGGGGAGGTGCAGGCTTCTTCCATGAAAGAAGCTGTGGAAAATGCAGAAATCCTGGTTGGCCCGATTCCTTTTTCCAAAGACCGTGAAAACCTGGTTTCCATGGAATGCTGTGCTGACTTCGGAATAGAGGATGTAAAACGGCATCTGAGGAAAGGGCAGAAGATCTTTGCGGGTTGTATTCCGGATGACTTCTGCCACTATTGCATGAATACGGGAGTTGCTGTCCATGACTTTATGAAATTGGACTCAGTGGCGTTAAAAAATGCCGTGCCTACTGCCGAGGGGGCTGTGGCAGAAGCTGTTTTTGACTCTCCTGTTCAGATACAGGGAAGCCGCTGTCTGGTGACAGGCTTCGGACGATGCGGCAGCGTCCTGGCAGAAAAGCTGAAGCTTTGGTCAGCCAAAGTAACGGCAGCCGCAAGAAATAAGGAGCAGCGTGCCCTGGCGGAGTCCTTTGGAATGAAAGCAGTCTCTCTCGATGAGCTGAAGGAAGAGCTTTCTCAGGCTGATTTTATTTTTAACACGATTCCGGCCATGATTTTAGACAGAGAACGTCTGGAACAGGTAAAAAAAGAGGCGTTAATCGTGGATATTGCATCTGCACCGGGAGGCGTGGATTTCAGGGCGGCAGACGAATTGGGGATCAATGCAAAACAATGTCTTGGAATTCCCGGCAAGTATGCAGCGTGTTCAGCAGCTGCCATTCTGACAGAAACAATGATTACGGAATGGGATGTATGATGAGTGTAAAAGGAAAGAAAATAGGAATTGCCGTAACTGGCTCATTCTGCACATATGAAAAAATTTTTATCCAGCTTAAGAAGCTGGCAGAAGAAGGAGCACAGGTGCAGACCATTTTTTCCGGGGCCGCACAGAGCATAGACAGCCGATTTGGAAAGGCAGAGGATTTCTTAGAGAGGGCAGAGAAGATCACTGGGATTACCCCGATGAAAACGATTGCCCAGGCGGAACCGATCGGTCCAAAGAGTCTTCTGGATATCCTGGTGATCTTCCCGTGTACAGGAAACACGCTTGCAAAGCTGTGCAGCGGGATCACAGATTCACCGGTCCTGATGGCGGCAAAAGCCCATTTAAGGAACGATAAACCTTTGGTGATTTCTGTATCAACCAATGACGCTCTGGGAATAAATATGAAGAACATCGGAGCCCTGATGAATATGAAAAATATTTATTTTGTACCATTTGGGCAGGATGATCCGGTTAAAAAACCGAACTCCATGATCGCCGATACCAGCCTTTTGATCCCGACGGTGGAAAAAGCGCTGGAAGGCAGACAATATCAGCCGGTTATCCGGGGATAGAACGTAAGGCTCCCGGTGATGCTTCACCGCGGGGCCTGCATGAAAAATAGTTGAAGAGGTGGCACATATGTGTGGTATTGCGGGATTTTGTAATCCTCATAACAGGTATCTGGAAAAGAAAGGGCAGTGGGAGGATATTCTGAACCGTATGAATCGGGTACAGAAGCACCGGGGCCCGGATGATCAGGGAACGTTTTTGGAAAACGGATGCGGCCTGGCCCATGTCCGTCTCTCGATCATTGACTTATACACCGGTCATCAGCCCATGGTCAGAGAGGAATCCGGACGTAAGTTTGTCATTGTGTATAACGGTGAAATTTATAACATGAAGGAATTGAAACAGGAGCTGAAAAAGGAAGGGGCGATCTTCAGGACAGCGAGCGATACGGAAGTGATCCTGGAGGGGTACATCCTTCACGGACCGGCCTTTGTGGAGAAGCTGAACGGCATTTTTGCGGTCAGCATTTGGGATTCTGCGGAAAAGAAGCTGTTTTTGTTCAGAGACCGGCTTGGGGTCAAACCGCTGTTTTATGCTTTTTCCGGCCAGACCCTTGTATTTTCATCCGAGATCAAGGGTATATTTCAGTACCCGGGGATAGAACCGGTCATAGACGGGGACGGACTCGGTGAGATTTTTGGACTGGGACCGGCAAAATCCTATGGAAAAGGAGTATTCAAAGGCATTTCAGAAGTATTGCCGGGTCATTTTCTTGAGTACAGTACGGAGGGGCTGAAAGATCACATCTACTGGAAGCTTGAGAGCCGGCCTCATGAAGAATCTTATGATCAGACAGTAGAGAAACTGTCTTATCTGGTCCATGATGCGGTAAAGATGCAGATGCTCTCAGACATCCCAATCTGTACATTCTTATCCGGAGGGGTGGACAGCAGTCTTGTGACAGCCATCTGTGCCAAAGAGCTTGACAGACAGGGGAAACAGCTGAATACCTTTTCTTTTGATTTTGTAAACAATGACCGGTATTTTAAGGCCAATTCTTTTCAGCCGTCCCAGGACCGCCCTTGGGTAGACCGCATGGTAGAGGCATCGGGAACGAATCACACTTACCTGGAATGTAATAACGAGCAGCAGATTGAGAACCTATACAGCGCCGTAGACGCAAGAGACCTTCCCTGCATGGCTGATGTGGAGTCTTCCCTTCTCTATTTCTGTTCGAAAGTCGCCGAGACAAAGAAGGTTACTTTGACCGGAGAATGTGCGGATGAGATTTTCGGAGGATACCCGTGGTTTCATAAAAAAGAGTGTTTTGAGGCCCATGCATTTCCGTGGTCTATGGATATGGAGCCCAGGGAGGCTCTGTTAAGCGACGATGTGCTTCAGGCGGTGGATCTGAAAGCCCATGCACGGCGGGCATATGAAAAGACAATCGGGGAAACCCCAAGGCTACTTGGAGAAGATCCAACAGAAAGCAGGAGGAGAGAGATCTCTTATCTTAATCTTAAATGGTTTATGGTCACACTTCTGGACCGGATGGACCGCACCAGCATGTATTCCGGGCTGGAAGCCAGAGTACCGTTTGCCGACCACAGAATCGTGGAATATATGTGGAACGTGCCGTGGGAAATGAAATGTCCGGGTGGTGTGGTCAAAGGCCTGTTAAGGGCCGCGGGCGAAGGAGACCTCCCAAATGAAGTATTATACAGGAGGAAGAGTCCGTATCCGAAAACTTATCATCCTGAATATGAAAAAATGCTGGGAGACCGGCTGCGGGAAGTGATCGCAGATCCAAACGCTCCGATCCGGGATTTGATCGATAAAAAGAAAACGGAAGAATTTTTAGAGAGTCCATCGGACTACGGAAAGCCGTGGTATGGACAGCTGATGGCAGGACCGCAGATGGTGGCGTTTATGCTTCAGGTCAACTACTGGCTGGAAACTTATCATATCGCTGTTATATAGGAAGAGAATAGAAGGGATTGTTTTTATAAAAGAACAATTCCTTCTATTTTTTATGTTTTTTTTGCTCTATCATGGTATAATGTAGATAAGATATTGGTCTTAGCAATCACTGTTTATGAGCAAAGGAGTGATGTTTATGAAAGAGAACAGGATCATATGTATTTCCAGGGAATTCGGAAGCGGAGGCCATGAATTGGGAGAACATCTGTCAGAGAAGCTGGGGATCAAGCTGTTCGACAGCGAGATCATAACAAAGGTAGCTGAACTTGGCAATGTGCCTGAAGACTTCGTGGAAGAACAGGGAGAGGCCAGAGACTTCCGGGGGTTTCTGGGGGTGATGCCGGCTGGACATGTTGCAACGGACATTACAAGGGATTTTGTAGTCACTTCGGAGAAGCTGTTTGCCCTTCAGTCCATTGCCATCCGGCAGATGGCAAAAGACGAAGGCTCCTGTATTTTTGTGGGACGATGCGCGGATGTTATCCTGCAGAATCAGGCAGAGTGCATTTCAGTTTTTGTCCACAGTCCGCTCGAAGACAGGATTCAGAGAATTATGGAACTGCGGCAGATCACAGAAAAGGAAGCAGGGAAACTGATCAAGAGGACTGACCGGGAGAGAGCCTCTTATCACAACTATTACACGAAAATCAAGTGGGGACATCCGAGTAACTATCACCTGGTTCTTAACATGGGCAAACTGGGTATGGAAAACGCAGTGGATCTAATTTCCTATTATGTAGAACACTGAACATGATACAGAGAGGAGAGATGATATGAGACCGAATACGATCATATGTATTTCCAGGGAGTACGGGAGCGGAGGCCATGAAATTGCGGAGAAGCTTTCAGAAGATCTGGGTATAAAGTTTTTTGACAAAGAGCTGATCGCCAGAGTGGCTAAGATGGCGGACGTATCGGAAGAATATATCAGCCGCAGGGAAGAAACCGGTGACTATGCATATATTTTCGGGGTACCCATTGGGCACCCAGCCACGACACCGATGGATGAATGTATCCTGACACCTGAGAAGCTTTTTATCATCCAGTCCATTGCCATCCGCCAGATCGCAGAGCAGGAGAAGTCCTGCATCTTTGTGGGGAGGTGTGCGGATGTTATCCTTCAGAAAATTCCCGGCTGCCACTCTTTTTTCATCCACAGCTCTGAGGCAGTGCGGATTCAGAGGATCATGGAGACGGAGAACGTCTCTGAGAGGGAGGCGAAACGTCTCATGAAAAAGGTGGATAAGGAGAGGGCTTCTTACCACAACTACTACACAAAAATCAAGTGGGGACATCCGAGCAATTATGAACTGGTCATCAACACCGGCCGGACAGGCATAGACAAAGCGGTAAAAGTCATAGAATCTTATTTAGAAGAATAGATATAAAGGGCAGATGGAGAAATGATCCACCTGTCCTTTTTAAGCCGATGGAGGGCAGTTTGTAAGGCCGTCTTCTGCGGCAGACACTATATCCATTTTCTACATGACTGGAGCGAGGCATTCTAAGAGCCGAACGGAAATTATGTGGAATATGTCTCTCGGGTGGACGCGCTTTGCGCGATAAGGTATAATATAACAAGTAGCAGGAAGATGTTTTTACTGGATAAGGGAGGTTGTATGATTATGGAATATAAAGATTTGATTGAAAGCAAGAACTCCGTCAGGGATTATAAAGAGAAGGAAGTCGATGCCGGTACAATTAAGAAGATCCGGGATTTTGCCCAGTCCTGTGAGCGTCTGGATGACAGTATTGAGATCGATATTCGGTTCATGGATAATGATACCGTTTACCGCCAGCTGGATGGGTATGCAGGGTATAAAGGGATTTTGATCAATGCGCCGCATTATATGATCGTTTTGTCAGAGAAAAAGGATCATTATATTGAAAACGGCGGATATGTGGGTGAATCTATCTCTGTTAAAGCTCATTCTCTGGGAGTGGATTCCTGCTGGATTACTTTTAAAGACAGCCATACAGTCATTGAAAAGCTGAACATTGTCACGGATAAAGAAGTGGTGGCGATCATGGCATTAGGATACGGAAAGAAGCGGTTTAAAAAGGTTACAGGGAATGTCACACTGGGAAAAGGATATGCCAATGCGGATTTCCAGGTGAAAGACAGCGTTACATCCCCAAGGATGCCTTTAGAAGAGATCGTTTTTATTGATACATGGGATAATAAGGCAACAGTGGATGAGCTTGTGAGCCGGGCTGTTTATGAACCGTTAAATTATGCAAGAATGGCGCCTTCTACTTTGAACCGCCAGCCGTGGAGATTCATTATTGACGGCGGACTGCTGATCCTTACGGTCAGGGACGATGAGGAGACCAATCTCTACGAAGAACAAATCGATGCGGGCATTGTCATGCTTTACTGCAAAAAGGTGATGAGGGAGACCTTATGTGAGATCAGCTGGAATCTCGAGCCTGTGGAAAATAAATACAATATACCAGATAACTATAAGATTGTGGCATCCTGCAGTATGTAATACCCTAAAAGTCGGAAAACGGAAACTGAAATCCAACGGTTCCTATAAGTTTTATGTAAGACCATATCAAAATGTGAACAAAAAGTAAAAGAACATTGGAAAATCTAATACGGCACATGTATTGATGAGGGCTAGTTCCCAGTATGCAAATGCATCCTCTGTCTCTGTAAAGAAGAGATCAATGAAACTTCAAAAGGGAAAGACAGCCGTTATTAAAGCGAAGGTCAAAGTCCCGTCTGGCAGGAAACAGCCGAAAAATCACGGTGCAAAATACGTTACATTACATCAAAAGGTTCTGTGGCAGCAGTAAATAATAAGGGAAAGATCAGGGCAAAGAAAGCCGGTAAGGCAACAATTTATGTGATCAGTGAAAATGGAAAGTATAAAAAGGTCAGCGTAACGGTAAAATAAAAAAATGCTGAAAGAAAATGTTGTAAAACTAAATAGGACAGTTTTACAACATTTTTTATTCGGCATACAAGAACAAAAGAAATTAAAAAAAATATAAAAAACCATTGCGCTTGTCGAAATTCCGTGGTATATTAATAAAGCTGTTGGGCTATCGCCAAGTGGTAAGGCACAGGATTCTGACTCCTGCATCCGCTGGTTCGAATCCAGCTAGCCCAGTTCCATCAGAATTAAAAATAACATAATCAGGGTGTGTAGCTCAGGTGGTAGAGCACTTGACTTTTAATCAAGTTGTCCGGGGTTCGAATCCCCGCACGCTCATTATAAAAAAGTGGCGCAAACACTGTATTTATCGGTGTTTGCGCTATTTTTATGTGTTTTTAAAGTAACCGATTTTAGAGGGAAGTAATGGAATATAAATGTTCCATCCGTGTTCCAATGTTCCATTTTTGTTCCGTTTTTTCTACCTGCCCATGGCATCGTTTACCGCTGCTTCGGCATCCTCTTTTTCCAAGATGATATGGTTATACACATTAAGAACAACTGCCTCCGTGTCTCCCATAAGCTGTGCAATTTTCTTGATCGAGATTTTCGGGATCTGATAACAGAGATTTGCGCAGTAGTTATGCCGGAACACGTGTGAAGTTAATCCGGATATTTCTTCCTTGGATACTTCTTGCATCCGCTTTAAGATCCTAGCCCACATTTTGTCATAGCTGCTTTTTGTAATGGGTCGACCGTTCCGCATCGTAAACATGTATGTCTTACCGGATGCCTTTAATTTTTGTATGTACCGCTCCACATCCGGGAATATGGCAGCAGGTATGGGAACAGTTCTATAACCGTTGTCGGACTTCGGTTTTTTCTCTTCCGGGGATCCATGCGCAAGAGAGTGGGCCTTAGTGATAGAAATTTCTTTTTGTTTCAGATTCACGTCAAATATCGTTAGCGCTATGGCTTCCTCACGCCGTAATCCGCAGCCGAAAATAACATAGACATATATTTTGTCCTGTTCGTCAAAATCGGCCTTAAAAACAGCTTTCCGTTCGTACTCCGTTAGTGGACGTTTTTCCTTTGCCTTATATTTTATAGACTCAATATTCTTAAAGAGATCTTCATAGACGTTTGCTGGAAACAGGTGATCTGCAACCGCAGACTTTAGGACTTGCCGGAACGTCATATAGATCTGCTGTTGCGTCCTGGTTTTTCCCTCTGCATTGTTTAAAAGCATCTGTAAATGTATCCTATCTATGTCTTGTAGACGGACATTTCCAAGCGAGACAAAATGCTTTTCTATAATATTCTCATACATTTCCTTTGTGGCGTTTTCCCGCTGGCTCTTATATACGTCTTTCCACATCCTGGAGTATTCCAGGAACGCTACATCAGATTTTCTTATAGACGTTCGTTTTTTAACTTTGTCCTCAAATTCTTTAACCTTTTTTTCTAAGTCTTTGCTGCTCTTTTTAGATCGCAAGTGCTTCTGATGCTTCTTTCCTCCCGTTGTGTATGTCCCGTCCCATACGTTCGTACTAAAATATCCGTCCGCTCCCCGCTTGTATTTTGCTGTTGCCATCTTATCATCCTCCTTAAAAAAGTGTACAAAAATAACAGCCATCCGTGAACAAACGTTCCGATTGTGACAGCTGCCCGAAGATGATACAATATTTTTGAAGTATAAGCGTATCTCTTCGGAGTTATGTAGTTGCCGTCCGGTTGCAGCCGGGCGGTTTTTGTTTATAATTCTATCAGTTTATCTATGATGCTCTTTTCTAATTTTTTCTGTTGTGTCGCAGTTAATTGTGAAGAAGTTCTTACCACGATAGTTCCTAGTACGCTATGTGATCCGGAGTTCATCATTCCTGCTGTATCAAAAGCAGCAAGATATTTGTTCCGGGCTTCTGCATCTTTTTTTGTTTTATAAACCTCTACGCATCCACCCCCGTCGGCTCCGTTATCTATTGAATCTTTTCCGCTAAATAAAGAATGGTCAACCTGCGAACTTGAAAAATAGATTGCTGCGGTGTAGCCACCTGCCTTGTTTAAATTACCGTTTGGATCATTCTTTTCTGTTACAGCCTTTACATCGTTAATTGATTTTATATTTTTTAATGCTTTTAGCACAAATTCCTGAGATGGGTTCGTTACCTGAACTAACTGTTTTATGCTTCTGTCCAGCATTTGTGTATTTTTTTGCAATTCAGCTAATTGCTTGGAATAGTCGACCCCCTTTTCTAAAACTTTAGTTTCCTTTTTCACATCGTTTATCTTTTTTGGGGCATCAGGAACATTCATTTTTACCTTTTTAGCCTTTTTTACTGACTCTTTTGTACTTACTAAAACGGATTCTTCCAACGGCTGCTTTTTTGAATCAATGAGCTTCTGAGCTTCATTTATACTTTTATCAAGGTTGGTGTTTTCCTTAAGTATTTTTTCGGCAGCAGCATTATATTTACTGACGGCGCTGTCATATGGCTTTTTATATGTAAAATACCACACGCCGATGGCTGCAATTAAAATAATAGCAATACCAATTATAATAAGTTTCTTTTTTGAATTTCTGGTTGTTTCCATGATGTTTCCTCCTTATTGTGAAAATTATAAGCTACATCCCTCTTTAAGTGCAATTTGAAAGCTGAATTAATGCTGTTAATCCTAAATTAGGAAGTTGATACCCGTCGTTTTTATTGAAGCAAAAGGTTTATTATTTCGCTGTCTGGGGTTATTCCGGATTTTTTCAACATACGTGCTGCACGTCCCTTAAATCCTGCTTTTGTCCCGTCTTGGCAAACTCCTTCTTGAATAGCTTTTATGCATATTTCATAGGCTTCTTTGTATTTTCCTTGTTTTTCGTAAAGCATAGACAACCTTTTATAAGCTGGAACAGAAAGTGGAGTTACATAATCTTCATATTGTTTTCCAAGATTGTTCATTGTAATAAACTGCTTAATATTTGATAAGCAAAGTTTTATATATTTTTCTGTTGGAGCGCCTTCATATGCGCCTAAATTATGCAAAACAGACCATTGATTCTCAACATCTTCAAGTTTTTTATAATATTGTTCTTGTTTTTTCAGAAAATCTTTGTCGTCAAAATAACTTCTTTTAACATAAGAGATGTTATTTGTTTTTTGCTGGTTATGCTGAGAAGTATTTTTTTGTGACTTTCTTTTGATGGCTAACTCTTGCTTCACATCGCTATGTGCTTTTTCTAAAAGGTTGTACATCGTTCCCATGAATTTCAATGACTTTGTAATATCTGGGACAGGAATTTCCTTTTCATGAATTGACACATTTGCGAAGACAGGGATTGAAATCGGTGTCATGCCCTGTAAATCCGATTTTGAAAAATAGTGCTTCGCATCAATCAGTTCGTGGTGATTATTTATGTCGGCAATTTGTTTTACTAGCTTCTCTACGAAAAGATCTGGATATTTTTTGATATAACGGTTGTTTGAAAACCCAAAAAATTTATAAAATTTCATTATGTCGTAAGCATCAATGGGAAGATCCAATCCAAGCTTGCACAAGAAATAAAGTTCTCCAGACATTTGAAATTCATATTCTTTATCAAGAGAGTTTATAAAATTTTTTGCATAATCTGGACGTTTGTGTATCATAGCAGATAAAATTAGGGCACTTGCAGAATAGTTTTGGAATGAACGATTGCTGTAAACATCCCTTAATTTCAAAATAACATTAAATGCATTATCAAAATCACCATGTAAAAGATGACGTTCCAATCCATAATAAAAAATGAAAACATATCCTATATCATTTGATGCATCATACGGGTTATTCAAAAAGCTCCAGTATAACCATTTTTGCTTCGGTGTCAGTTCCTTATAAAATGGGTAATATGGTGGCCTTTCGATTATTTCTGAAGGGATAGGCTGCTGTATTGGATATTTCAAATAAAGCAAACTAGGTTCTTCTGCGCCGAAAGCAGAAACTTTGATTGTAAATCCTTCATACGGGTAGTACATAGTCGATTTGGGTTCTGATTTATAATTTTTATGTTTTCCATCACCAATCCAAATTAAATCTATTAAATCTGGATGGATATGAAGTCCAGACTTTTCAATATCTGTTGCGGCTGATATGGAAGTATTGTCCGTGGCTGAGGTTTGATCATCGGCTATCAGAGTTTTGATTTTATCAAATAGTCCCATTGTAATCTCCTTATTGTAAATGTAATTTTATAAGCCCTTCATTATATCCGAGAAGTCTAGAAAGTTGCTCGATTGTAAAGTGTTTATATTCTTCCCAAAAATCATCTGGAATCAAAAGCTCCATGGCAAATTTATTGGCTTGTATTTCCAATTTATCTACAGAAATAAATGTACTCTTCTTCAAAAACGGAGTATTTGATCCTGGATGTAAAACGGCATGTCCAAGCTCGTGGGCACAAGTCAAGGTTTGTAAATGATTTGATAAGTTGGAATTAATATGTATCTGTTTCATTCTCAAAGGATTATTGTAATATCCATATATTCCTCCAAGATCTTCATAAATAATACATATATTCATAGACTTTGCAATTTCAAACGGATTTGAGGTTTTATATTTATTTTTTAAACCTACCACAATTTCCTTAATGTTCAATAAATCACGTCCTTATTTTCTGTATTTCTTTGGTGTAAATTTCTTTTTTGCATTGATCTTTGCTATTTCTAAACTACTTCTTAGACTAGCTTTTAATAATTCTCTGGTTTCATCGTCAAGGGCTTCTCCAGAAAACATTAGGCCATTCTGGCCTCTTTCTAAATCTTCCAATGTCTGTTCTAAACGCTTTTCAATATCTTTTTCATCTTTTTTATTAATGTATGGATTGTATTCGTTACTTGTGCCTGTTGTAAGATACTCTACTGATACTCCTAAAAAGTTAGCTATTTTCTGCAATTTGTCCCGCTTTGGTGTATATCTGCCGGCTTTCCAGTCAGAAAACGTAGATTTTGTAATGCATGCACCTTTCGCAATATCAGAATCCTTTAAATTTTGCTTATCGCGAATAGAACAGTACCTGTCATATATGCTTTCGTTCATGGCAAATCCTTTCTAAAAAATAATTCGGAAATCTGTACAAAAAGTATTGACAAGTACTGAAAATAGTACTATCATAATGTTGTAAGGTTCAGAAATCAGTACGAATTATTTTTTTATAATTTTCTTTACAAACAAATTATAACTGATTTCCGAACTAAAATCAATAAAAAGTTCAGAAATGAGGTGATTTTTGGTGTATCAAAAATATGTGGAGTTGAGAGACAAAAATAATCTGACAGATTATAGGGTATCTAAGGATACAAATATCACAAAATCCACATTTACAGATTGGAAAAATGGAAGGAGCAATCCAAAGGTTGATAAATTAAAAAAACTATCAGATTATTTCAATGTTCCTCTTGAATATTTCCTTGAGGAAGAGACAACGAAACAATAATAGAACAAATGTTCTGGATTATCAATGTTAATAAAAGGAAAGCGAAGTATGAAGAAACCAATAAGTTTGAAAAGGAGGTTTAAATGAATTTAGAACGAACCAAAGTCGACATTGCCATGGCAAGAGAAAAGCTGACCGTAACAAAACTAGCTGATCAATACGGCGTAAGCAGGGCAAGAATGAATGTAATTCTTAACAGTCGAAATATCACGCCCATGTGTGCAGGTCGTTTAGCAGATGCATTAAAATGCGATGTTAAAGAAATCATTGAGGATTAACCGATGTAACGCGCAGATGTCTTTATAAAAGGTAGGTGATATAGAAGATGAGTAAAGAACTTAAAAAAATCCACGTGGATTTAGATAAGAATATTTTTGAATTAAACGGAAAGCGATTAGAAAAATGTTCGTTCCTGAACATCATGTATGAGAACGGAATATGGTCTGTTGAAATTACAAAAGATGAAATCTATAAAAGTCCAAGAGATCACGTGATGGAAATTAAACACGAAATTGTTTTAGATAAACAAGGCATTGCGCAAGTCGTTGCAAAAGAAATTAACCGTCAACTTGTGAAAAATTCTGATAACACAAGGGTTTGACTGTGACTTTCATTGAAATGAGGTGATAAACATGGAGTATCCAAATAAGATGATGCGGAGAACGGAGCTTCTTAAATTAGGATTCCCGGAGGAACTCCTTGACAGGGCATACCGGGAGAAAGGGCAGACATGTGCTCAGAAAATCAGCCCGATGAAGCGGAACAGCGCCATTGTATTTGATACCGTAGAGTTTGAGAAGTGGCGGCTGAAACAGATACAAACAGAAAACAGGTCTTTGCAGCGTGGATACGGGGTTATGTAAAGGAGGGATGCGATGAGTAAAGCAGAAAACTACATGGCAACAGCCCTAAACGCCGCTGGCTGCCTATTAGCCTTAAGAGGTTATGGTTGGCTGGCTGTGAGTTGCTGGGCGGCAGGGGCAGCATGGAAATCAAACATTTAAAAAAAGGAGAAGAATTATGAACGAAAACAAGAAAATTTTATCAATCGACGCAGAAACAAATGGTCTTTATGGTGACGCTTTTGCCATTGGAGCAATCCTAATGGACAAAGAAACCGGAAAAGAGGAAAAGAGATTCTTGGCGAGGTGTCATATTTACGGTGATGTAGACCCATTTGTAAGAGAAAACGTATTGCCTCAGATGAAAACAATCGAAAACACACATTTACATTACGGACGCATGTTAATAGATTTCATTGACTTTTTCAAAGAGAATAAAGAAAACGCAGACGTAATTGTGCACATGGGGGTTCCTGTGGAGGCAAAGTTGTTTATTGATGCGGAAAGATATAACTTCATGGGACCGTTCGATGGACCATATCCATTGGTAGACATTGCGGCATACCCGGAAATCTGGGATAGCGTGGACGGATATAACGCAAAACACAGGATCGAAGTGCCAGACTGTGATGGCGGTACGCACAATCCGCTTTACGACTGTTACGCTGCTGCTCTGGCCTATCGTCATGTGCGTGGTTTCAAATAAAAATGCCCCTTCGGAGCGGCAACTCCGATAAAGGGCAAAGAAAAACTTACAGGTGCATTATAGCACAACCGGAGGTTTTTGAAAATGGGTTTTTATGAAAAGAACGGGAAAAGAGTGCCGGAAGACGATGCATTTACCTTTGCTTTAGAAGCCGTGGAAAACGGTGATATCCTGATGCAGGACGCGTTTACTGACTGGTTCTATCGCTGGGAAATGGGATGGCACTACTATGATGAAGACGAAGAAATGGAAACCGTTGATGATATGACGCAGGAGTACATAAACAGCGAAACCAAATATCTCAGGAGGATGTGACTATGACGTATGAAGATTTACAGAAGGCAAATGAGCTAATTCAAACAACAGATATTAAGGGAAAGGACTATGCAGAGGTAAGCCAGAGGATCAAGGCATTTCGGTCTGTGTGTCCAAACGGAAAGATAAAGACAGAGATCTTAAAGCTTGAAAATGGGTTTTGCCTGATTAAGGCAACCATTCTTGATGAAAGTGGGATGGTGCTGGGAACGGGGCATGCTTATGAGAAGGAAGGATCTAGCTTTATCAATAAGCTGTCTTATATAGAGAACTGTGAGACTTCCGCCGTAGGAAGGGCCTTGGGTATGTCAGGGTTTGGAATAGATACGGCTGTACGCAGTTTTGAAGAGACTGCCAATGCAGAGCTGAATCGCCTGGCGGAACAAAAGATCGATGCAATAAAGATTAAATCGCTAGAGAATGTATTTGATCGGCATACTGGATTCAAACAAGAAGTTTTGGACAAATTCAAGATTGACAAAATAGAGGATATGACAGAGAAGCAGTATAAGGAGTTAATCAAAATCATTAATAAGAAGAAGGAATAGCCTATGGAATTTTCAGGTCAATTAAGAAGTATTTCAAGGGATATTACAACTGGAGAGTTTCTTATAACTGTATCAACTAGAAGGGATGTTATAAATGAATATGAGGCGCTCAAGGACAAAGAGCTAGATATAAAAATGGCGAAGCATAGGAAAAAGCGGAGCAGAGATGCAAATGCATATTTTCATGTCTTAGTTGGGAAAATGGCAGAGGTCCTAGGGACTAGCATAGCGTACATGAAAAATCTATTACTGCGGAGATACGGACAATACCAAATCATTAATGGACATTTATGGGAAATGACAATGAGAGATGATATTGAGGTTGAAGAATTAGAGCATATCCATTTAGCACCAACATCTAAGACGACAGTGAATAGTAATGGTATTGTATTTCGCTCTTATCTTGTTATTGCAGGATCCCATACATACGATACAGCCCAGATGTCCCATTTGATTGAAAATACAGTAGAAGAAGCAAAGGAATTAGGAATTGAAACAGCAACACCAGAGGAAATACGAAGGATGGAAGAAAAGTGGGGAATGAAATTTGAAAAGTGTTCTGCAAGCTGAGAAAGCCTGTTTAATGTGTGGAACTGAATTGGACTTGCATTGTCATCATGTATTCTTTGGAACAGCCAATAGAAAGAAATCTGAAAAGTATGGATTTAAAGTTTGGCTATGCGGCCGGCATCACAATATGTCAAATTACGGCATCCATTTCGATACTTGTTTTGATAATGCAGTTAAGATGATGGCTCAAAGATATTTTGAAAAGAATCTTGGAACCAGAGATGACTTTAGGAAGGAGTTTGGAAAGTCGTGGCTATAACTTATCATTTGACGATTTACGGACGTTTATCTGGCTTAAACGAATATACGGCCTCAAACCGTACAAATCAGTTTAAAGGGGCCAAAATGAAAGCAGATAACGAGCATATATGTAAGACATACATCGCCCATCAACTCCGAGGGGTACATATTAAAAATCCGGTTTATATTAGTTTTTGCTGGTATGAGAAGAATCGGCGGAGGGACTGTGATAATATCGCATTCGCGAAAAAGTTTATTTTGGACGCCCTTGTGGAGTATGGAGTCTTGGTTGATGACAGCCAGAAATATGTAACTGGATTTGAGGACCTATTTTATGTGGATAATGGGAATCCAAGAATTGAAATATTGATTCAAGAAATAAGAGGTGATAACGATTGAGACATTCGTTAAAGTATATCGGAAGTTCACTGAATGGGAGTGGTATGATGACATAAACGTGAGCCGGGTGTTTCTTCATCTTCTAATTACTGTAAATTGGACGGATAAGAAATGGAAGGGACAGGAGATTAAACGTGGTTCAATCGTATCCTCCTATGAGAAACTGGCAACCGAAACAGGGTTATCTGTGATGCAGGTTAGGACAGCAATAAAAAAGCTAAAATCAACAGGTGAGATAACAAGCAAAAGTAGTAACAAAAACACCGTATTTATCGTGAATAATTACGATTTGTACCAAGGTGATAACAAGCAAAATAACAAGCCAGTAACAACCAAACAACAAACAGATAACATTCAAATAACAACAACTAAAGAAAGTAAAGAAGGAAAGAAAGAAAAGAATAATAAATATACATGTGCGTTTGACGACTTCTGGAAAAGTTACCCCCGCAAAGTGGATAAGGGTAATGCATATAAAAAGTTCCAAGCCAGGCTGAACGAAGGTTATGCAGAAAGAGAGTTAATCACGGCATGTGAAAATTATGCGGCAGAGTGCAGGAAGAATAAAACGGAGACAAGATTCATAAAACATGCGTCTACCTTCCTGAGTTCGACCAGACCGTTTTTAGATTATCTGCCAAAGAAGGGAGAAGGAAAGAATGACGCTGATGGACAAAATACAGCAGATGACCTTGTCAAGAAAGGCATCGACCTTGGAATCGGTGACGACTTCGACGGGTTCTAAATGTCCGCACTGTGGCGGAACCGGATGGATTAGACACTGGGAAGACGGAAAAGAGTATTTTTCAGAGTGTGTCTGCCGGAAGAAGCAGATTGCAGAAAGTCGCCTGAGATTTGCAAATATCCCAGAGACCTTTAAGCATATGCGGCTAAAGAATTTTAGTGTGACTGCCTATAAGGACGAGAAAAGCAAAGCTGTGATCCGGGCCGCATGTAAGTACATAAAGCAGTACATGGATGGGTTTGAGAATGAACACCGGGACGGGATGGGGCTGTATCTTTACTCTCAGACAAAAGGGAGCGGGAAGACCCGCATGGCCGCCAGCATTGCAAATGAACTTGTGGACATGGGATATCAGGTCAAGTTTTCTCTTTCCACGGAGATCATCCAAGAGATCAAAAGGACCTGGGACCGGGATAATGACCTTTCCGAAAGCAAGCTGTTAGACCAGCTCCAGGAAACAGATATCCTTGTAATCGACGATTTTGGAACAGAGCAGGTGGCAGGATGGATCAATGATAAGTTTTACCAGATTATAAACAACCGCTATGTGGACCAGAGGGTAACGATATTTACCAGTAATTATCCATTGGATCAGCTTGAGTACGACGACCGTATTACAAACCGGATGAAGGAGGTCTCTTATCTGATCGCCTTCCCGGAAGAAAGTGTAAGAGAGACGATATCGGCGGAGAAAAATGAAGCAATGTTTTGTAGAGTATCAGGGAGGTGACAGACTTGGAACAGTTAAATATATTTGGTTGTGAGACAGCGTATCGGAGCAGTCGGATCACGAAACAGACCCGAAGGGCATCTAATCAGGAAGTACGACGGGATAAGAAGAACCGTATGATTTTGGACCAGCTTTCCTATGGTCCTGCGACCGCCAGAGAAATCGCTGTAGTGTTACATAAGCATGGATTGACTCTTACAGCGGACCGCAATGAAACAGCACCACGTTTAACGGAAATGATGCAACGAGGGGTTGTAGAAGTCTGCGGGAAAAAGAAAGACAGCTTAACCGGAAGAAAGGCGGCTGTATATCAGATAGTGGAGGATGAGGACGATGTGGAGTAATCGATATTCTGAGAAAGTGAAAGAAAAGGTAGTTGCAACGTATTTGCAGGAAAAGGCTGATGTGCAACAAGTCAGCAAAGAATATGGAATACCGGCATCTACCATCAAGGGATGGATTTCTAGCTACTGGGAGAAAGAAGAGTGCGAACTGCAAAAAGAGCTGGAGAAAAAACGAGAGGACCGAGCCACAGCGGCACGAAATCGAAAGCGTCGGTTCGTGAATGGGAGGGAGCTAAAAGTCGTTCGACCAACTTCCAGCAGTGCGTATATAGACTGGAGGATTAAATGAACCGAGCAGAGAGAAGAAAAGCCGGAGTAAAGAACCGGGTCCCGACTTACAACATGAATACACAGCAGATCCAGACTCTAAAGGAGGATGTAGCACAGGAGGCAACAGAACGTGCATTTATCCTAATGCTGGGTATTCCTGCAATGGTACTAAGGGATCACTTTGGATTTGGACGAAAACGAATGGAGAAGTTCACGGATGAAGTATTTGAACTGTATGACAGTTATGAAAAGGATTACATTACACTTGAGGATCTCATTCGGACAATCTACGAGGAGACTGGAGTAAAGATTGAAAAGAGGTAGGTATTTACTCAGTAGAGTTTATATATCACACGTAACAAGAAAACATTTAGGCATCCTGTTTTACAGCCCGCTCCGGCGGGCAGGAAGGAGGGCAGGGATGAAAGTAAGAGAACTTGAAGAATTTTTAAGAAATGTAACAGACAAAAATACGGAAGTATTTTTTTATTTACACAATGATAATCCGGTCGAGGATAGTTTCGCAATAGAAAACACTTTTGAAATATCAAAAGATGTAAAATCAACAGGAAATTTTGAAGGAGTATATTTGAGGGGAATCTAAGGATGGGAAACATAGCTGTCCTATCGGCTATACGGGGCAAGGACGAACGGGGGACCTTGTAAAAAAATCTCAGGAGCAAAAACCTGATAGAAAATAAAAAAGAGAGTAGACAGAAAACTACTGCGAACAAATTAGCTGTTCTATCGGCTACACGGGATTTAAAGTTAGAATTTAAAGGAGAAATAACTATGTTAGACAAAAATAAAAATAATTTTTCATACTGGTTCCCTAAAGTAAAAAATTGTGGAATCAAAGTTCCGGAAAGTAAAATAATTGAAGTACCTGAAATCGTGCAACGCTCATTTTGGTGTTATGATTCAGGACTCCCTGAAAAAGAATGGAATAAAAATATTTTTGATTTTTTAGAAAAAAATGTGATCAAAATTTTTGATAAGCATCCTCTCTTATTTTGCAAAAATGCTACATTTTCAAACAAGTTTTCATTTAAAAATTGTATATCAAGGAAAGATAACATAAAAAACAACATTATGGAAATTAATTATGCAGCGTTACTCCTTGGAGCAGGCGGACTTGAAGAAATAGTCCTACGAGAAGTAATTCCGTGTAACAAATCTAAAATTCCTTGTATCTATGAAGGGATGCCTTTACAGAGTGAGTTCCGTGTTTTTTATGATTTTGACTCAAAAAAAATATTGTATATAGAAAATTACTGGAATTATGAATATTGTATTAAGTCGATGCACAACGCAACGGATAAAATAATATTTGAACATGAGAGAGTCAGGCTGGAAAGAGATTATGAAAAATATAAAGGCGAGGTTTTAAAACTCGTGTCAGAAAAAATGAAAGAAGTAGAATTAATAGGGAACTGGTCAGTAGACATTTTACTGGACGAAAAAGGAGATTTCTGGTTAATAGATATGGCAATAGCTGAAAATTCAGCTTATTGGGATAAAGGAAAAATAGAGTAGGAGTACATATGAAGTGTAAACATAAAGAGCTTTTTGTCAAAGGAATCAAATATTGTGGGAAAAAAGGTTTTAAAAATGGAATATTTAGGGTAATGGTCACAAACGATCAGAAAGTAAAGACAATAAGTGTTTCTGACGAAGACACAGCGTTTACTTTCTGTGCAGACGAGATTGCAAAATTATTAGTGTAAATTAAGATTTTATGGAGGATAAGCAATATGAAAATTATTTTTGAGAGTGAAGAGGAAAAGGAAAAGTTTATAGAAAATATGTCTAATGCTGAAACATGTCCGACGTCAATGCTTTTAGAAGAAATTGAAGGCTGTATGGGAGACAGATCTTGTTTAAAGTGTTGGCGGTATGCTACAAACGGAAGCAATGTTAGCATAGAAGATTAAGAGTTAAGGAGGAATGAGAATGAAAGAACAGGAAGTAATTGAGATTTTAAGAAATAATTATCCTAAAACTTGCAAGATGGTAGAAGGAAGGTTTGATGACTTAAATAGTAAATTTGGAGAGAGTATCACATTGGCAATATCTGCACCAGAAAAGCAGATAGAGAAGAAACCTAATTATGAGGGAGATGGTTATGCTGACGGCGGGGATGCCTCTGCCAGAGCCATATAAGCCGGAGAATTAAGATTTAGTGGTTATTTCCATTTTGGGAAAAACCATAATTACGATTTTAAGGAGGAAAGTATGAAAGTGAAATCGCAAGAAGGCATCGTGTACGATGTACACGAGATTGAGACAAGTGGACTAACTATAAAATGTTTAGATAATAAGAATCCAGAACAAAAATATATACTTGGTAAGTACCGTGACAAAAAAAGAGTTTGTGAAATCTTTTCAGAAATCACAACAAGTGGGTGGAACAAAACCACTGATCTGTATGAGATGCCAATGAACTAAACTGAGATTTTATAAAGGAGGCCATGGTGGAACATATAAAACACGATTTAAAAATATTGCCGGAATACTATAAGGATGTGGAATCCACAATAAAACGATTCGAGATCAGAAAAGATGATAGAGATTATAAGGTTGGGGACATCTTTGCGCTGCGAGAGTGGAGCCCAGAGACAGGATATACAGGCAAAGTGTTTGTAAATATTATTAGATACGTCCTAAGAGATTGCCAGGAATATGGTCTTATGGACGGATATTGTATATTTTGCTGGTAGAAAGGAGACTAGAAGAGTGGCACTGAGTAAAGACATACTTATCCAATACAGCGATATGAAAGAAGAAATAAAAGACCTCCACCGGAGAATAGAGCAGCTAAAGAGGGAATTGTATAAAATGGAAGAAGAAGGGACGGTAAAGGATACTGTCACCGGGGGCATGGGCGGAACACAGCACTTTGTTGTAGAGGGGCTGCCAGCACCGGCATTGAGAAGGAAAGCATTGCAGATCAAAGCCAGGAAGGAAAAGGCGGCAAAGATGGAAGGGGAGCTGTTAGAACTTGTGTGTCAGGTGGAGGACTACATAAACGGTATTGAAAAAAGTGAAATAAGAATCATGTTCAGGTTCTACTATATCGACAATCTGACATGGGCACAGGTAGCGATGCAGATGAATGAAATGTTCCCGAGACGAAGAATCGCATATACAGAAGATAACTGCAAGCAAAGACATAAAAGATTTTTAGAAAAAGCGTCATAATGTCACTCCGTGTCACGGGAAAGTGTGGTATAAATATAATAGAGCAACTAGAATAACTATAACAGTTGTTTTTCTTGCAATCCTCTTAACGTTTTTTTATAAGACATATGAACTGGCGGGATTCCTTGTTTTTTAATAAGCATGAACGCCGGGGATTATGCCTTGGATAAACAACAACGCAAGGCGTATTGAAACTTTAATTGTTTTGGCATTACTCCGGTATCTCTAAGGTATCGGGGTATTTTTATGTGGATGTTATGTCAACGGCAGACGGAAGGGTCGCTCCCTTCATCCCGGTTCGATTCCGGGACATCCGCTTTTATAACTAAAAACCGTAATGGGTCTTCTGTGTTCTGTCCTATACAAAAAAAATTATTCTAAGAACACAGACCTGGAGAATTGGCAGAGTTGGAAATGCGCCCGGTTGCTAACCGGTACACCCTCCGGGGTTCGGAGGTTCGAGTCCTTCATTCTCCGTTATAGAAAAGGAGGAACGGAAATGAAATTATACCTATTAGACTTCAATGTCGCCATGACGGATGCATGGCGGAATGAATTTGATTATAAAGATGTAACAATCGTAAGCGACTCTTTTAAAAACTTTGTAAAGAAATATAATCCAGAGGCAATCGTGGCCCCTGGTAACAGTTTCGGAATCATGGATGGCGGGATGGATCTGGAAATAAGAAATTATCTCGGGATGAAGGCACAAGAAGACTTGCAAATGAAAATAAAGAACGATTGGTATAGAGAACTGCCGCCTGGAATTGCAACCACAGTCAAAGTCGGAGGAAAGCATCTTGTATATGCCCCGACAATGAGAATACCAGAAATAATAATGGATAAATCTGTTATTTACAACTGCATGAGAAGCAGTCTCATTGAACTGAAAAGACTGGGGATACAAACAGCCATGATCCCGGCGTTCGGAGGGGCAACGGGAGCTGTGATGTACGAGGAAATAGCGAAATGTATGCGGTATGCATATGAACAGATATTTCTGAACCAGACAGTTCCTCTTGTAACAGTGCTGGAACAGCTAAGTTACAACGAAGAAGAAGTAGAGGCATGGATTAGACAGATGGGAAGATAATAAGGGGTGAAAGAAAAGTGCCAAGGAGCAGAAGTCCGGATTCCATAAAGGCAGAGCAGATGTATAAGCAAGGTATGAATCTGGTAGATATAGCAAAAGAAATCGGAAAGCCCCCTGGGACCGTGAGACGATGGAAAAGCACTCAGGGATGGGATAGCGAACGCTCGGATAAGAAAGCGAACGTTCGGAAACAGGAAACAGAACAGAATAGTAAGAAAGTAGAAGCCATTGCACCGGAGGTACAGGAAGTAATAAGCAATCCTGATCTGACCGATAAGCAACGGCTTTTTTGTTTGCAGTATGTACGATGCTTTAATGCTACCAAAGCATATCAGAAAGCATATAGAAGCAGCTACATGGTTGCAAACGCAGAAGGATACAAACTCCTCGTAAATCCTCGTGTCAAAGCGGAAATACAGCGTCTCAAGCAGAACCGCCTAAACCGGGAGATGCTCAGCACAGAGGATATCTTTCAGAAGTATATAGATATTGCCTTTGCGGATGTTACGGACTTCACGGACTTTGGTAACGTAGAGATCAATACAGAAAACGGCCCTATGACGGTGTCGTATGTAAATCTAAAAGATTCCGGGGAAGTAGATGGCACTCTGATAAACGAGATTTCAAAAGGGAAAGACGGGGTTAAGGTAAAGCTGCCGGACCGGGAAAAGGCCCTGCGGTGGCTGTCGGACCATATGGACCTTGCGACAGCGGAGCAGAAAGCAAAGGTAGCCTTGTTGACTGCACAGAGAGATAAAATCACCGGGAACAATCAAGAAATTGAAGATATGGACGACATAGAGGGTGAAATCTATGAAAAGTAAGTATAAAAAGAAAAAGACGATACACTTTAATTTCTCTGAAAAGCATAAAAACTATATCCGAAAATGTGAGAACTGTACCTTCAACATAGCAGAGGGGGCGGTAAGAGCAGGAAAAACGGTAGACAATGTATTTTCGTTTGCTCACGAGATTAAAGATACAAAGGATCGTATTCACCTTGCGACAGGATCTACCATGGCAAATGCAAAGCTGAACATTGGAGACTGTAACGGCATGGGGTTAGAGTGGATCTTTCGTGGACAGTGCCACTGGGGAAAGTATAAGGACAATGAGGCGTTGTTTATCAAAGGACCTGCGACAAAGAATCGGCAGCGGATTGTGATTTTTGCAGGAGCAGCAAAGGAAGACAGCTATAAAAAGATCCGTGGAAACTCCTATGGGTTTTGGATTGCTACGGAGATCAACCTGCATCATATTAATACGATTCGTGAGGCGTTCAATCGTCAGCTTGCGGCCCAAAACAGAAAAATCTTCTGGGACCTGAACCCGGACAATCCGAACGCCTTTATCTATACGGACTATATAGACAAATATGCGGCACTGGATGAAGACGGCACGCTCCTGGGTGGATTCAATTACATGCATTGCACTCTGTATGACAATATCAATATACCAGAAGAAAGAAAACGGGAAATCGAGAGTCAGTATGATCCTAATAGTATGTGGTATTTGAGGGATATAAAAGGACAGCGTGTCATTGCAGAAGGGCTGATTTATAGGCAGTTTGCAGATGATACAAGTGCAAAACTCTATCACTTCCGTAAAGCTGAAAAGCCTATGAATCTCATGCGGATCAATCTTGGAATAGACTTTGGAGGCAGCGGGTCAGGCCATGCGTTTACTGCAACAGGGATTGAACGGGGATTTAATGGTATTGTGGCTCTGGCAGCAGAACGGCACAGATGTGATACCGAGGACATAGATCCGGATAAGCTGGGGCAGTTATTTGTAGATTTCTGCCTAAAGGTAATCAATATCTATGGATCCATTGACGTTGTGTATTGTGACAGTGCAGAGCAAACGCTCATTCTTGGTATCAAGGCTGCGCTTAGAAAGTCCGGGCTTGGATGGATTCGAGTAGAAAACGCCCTGAAAACAGTAATAAATGACCGGATCAGAGCGACTACAAGGCTGATGGCACAGCAAAGGTTCCGTTACATGGATCTGATGTGTGACAGTTTGGTAACGGCTTTATGTAGTGCTGTGTGGAATCCAAAAAATCTGACAGAAAATGAAAGACTGGACGATGGAACCAGCGATATTGATAGTCTGGATTCCTTTGAATATACATTTGAGCGTGATATTGCAAACTTGATCCGATATGAATAGGAGGTGAGAACAAAAATATGAAATTTACAAGATTACTGACACTGATAACGGAAGTTCTGAATAAGGATTCCGAGACAAAAATAGATGCGTGTCTGACAAGCCAGATGGCACGAGACATCGAATTATGGTCTCGTATGTACGAAGATAAAGCCCCATGGCTTGAAAAGGATAAAATATATTCCATGGGGATTCCGGCAGCAGTGTCGGGAGAATTGGCAAGATTGGCACTGCTTGAGTCAGAAACCGAAGTGACAGGAGGAACCAGGGCGGACTATCTGAATACGCAATATAAAAAGGCGATAAGATATATACGGCAGCAGTTAGAGTATGGCTCTGCAAAGGGCGGAATGGTACTAAAACCGTATGTCACAAGCACCGGAATCAGCGTGGAATATATACACGGGGATTCCTTTTTCCCGATCAATTTTGATAGTGCAGGGAAAATGACAATGTGTGCTTTTGCAAGCCAGCTGAGAAAAGGACAAAAGATATATACAAAGCTTGAGATACACGAGCTGACAAATGGACTTTTAAGAATCAGTAACCGTGCATTTGTCAGCACCAATGACTTTAGCCTTGGATCAGAAATATCTGTGGGATCTGTGGAGGAATGGTCCGAACTTTCGGGGTCTGTCACATTCTCAGGGATGGACCGACTGCCTTTTGGGTATTTCAAAGTTCCGCTGGCAAACAATTCAGATTCGACCTCACCTCTTGGTGTATCTGTTTTCTCAAAAGCGATTGATCCTATCAGAAAAGCAGATAAAAGATACTCACAAATAGACTGGGAGTATGAGGCAAAGGAAACCGCTGTCCATATCGGTGAATCCATGCTGAAATATGATAAGACGCAAGATCGGTTTATATATCCAGATGGCAAGGATCGGCTATACAGAGGATTACAGTTCAACGCAGGAGCTACGGATAAGCCTTTGCTGGATGTATTTTCACCGGATATTCGAGATTCTTCTTATTATAATGGCTTGAACCATCAGCTACGACTGGTGGAATTTAATTGTAGCCTTGCATATGGGACTTTATCTGATCCGAATAATGTGGATAAGACAGCCGAGGAAATCAGAAGCAGCAAGCAAAGATCTTTTGATATGACAAAAGACATGCAGGGAGCTTTACAAGAGGCCCTGGAAGATATGCTGGTTGCTATGGATTTTTATGCAAGCATTTATCATCTGGCCCCATCTGGTTCATACACAACTACATTCAACTGGGGTGACAGCATCCTATCCGACAGAGAAAAAGAGTTGGCGGAAATGCAGCAGGACGTGACCGCCGGAATCATCAGAAAAGAACTTTATATCGCAAAAAAATACGGAGTATCCGAAGAAGAAGCGTTAAAGATGATGCCGCAGCAGACAGATGATCGGTTTAACATTCAGGAAGAGTAGGTGATAGCTTATGCTTGATCCGGAATATTTAGATAGTTGTTCAGATCAGCTTCTGGCCCTGATAGATGAACTCACAACCGCAATTATCGGAGACATTTCCCGCCGGATTGTAAAGACAAAGCAGATCACAGACACGTCAAAGCATCAGGCGTATGTTTTACAGAACTCAGGAGTTGTCTATCAGGACGCAATCAAACGGATTGGCCAAGTGTCCGGGTATACAGACCGGGAAGTTAAGCGGTTGTTTGAAGAATCCGGGGTAAAAAATATAAAAAATGAATCCGTGATCTACAAACGTGCAGGAAAAAAACCGATCGAATTACACCAGTCGGAAGAAATGCAGAAGATTTTAAATGCAAACTTCCGGAAGACCAAAGGAGAGATTAGCAATCTTACTCTAACGACCGCAAACAAAGCGCAGAGTGCATATATAAACGCCTGCAATAATGCCATGCTAAAAGTGCAAACGGGGGCGTTCAGCTACGATAAGGCCATAGCAGATGCGATCAAAGAGGCGGCAGTACAGGGCACAGAAGTTTTGTATCCTAGCGGGCACACAGATAAGTTGGACGTAGCAGTCAGGCGCAGTGTACTAGCCGGGGTCAACCAATCGGCTGGGCAATTAAACCTGCAATATGCCGAAGAAATGGACTGTGACTATGTGGAAACCACAGCTCACAGTGGGGCCAGACCGGAGCATGAAGTATGGCAAGGGAAAGTCTTCTGTCTTTCTGGGAAAGATTCTAAGTATCTTCCGTTTTACGAAAGCACAGGATATGGAACAGGGCCAGGACTGTGTGGCTGGGGCTGTCGACACAATTTCCATGCATTCATACCTGAGATATCTGTTCCTGCGTACACGGATCAGATACTTAAGGAGTATCAGGCGAGAAGTTATACATATAATGGAAAGAACTACACAGAATATGAAGTTTCGCAGATGCAACGTTTACGTGAGCGGCAGATCAGGAATACAAAGCGCAAGCTGACCGGATATGATGCCGGGATCAAAGCAGCAGACGGTGACGATGTGTTGAAAGGCACATTGCAGCAGCGTTTTGAATCTGAATCTGTGCGGCTCAAAGAGCAGGAAAAGAAGCTAAAAGAGTTTTGCAGACAGACGGGTCGCCGGGTAGAATCCGCAAGGACTCAGGTTCATGCGATCATGGACAATAGCGGCAATATTGTGGGATTCAACCGGAGTGTGGCACAAAAAGCTGTATGGGCGAACAAACGGTATCAAAAGGTAGAAAACAGTAGTATAATAAAGGTATCAGACAAACAGTTCGGTAAAAAGATTGGAAAACATACCAAAGAATACGGTCTGAACCCTAAGAGTACCAAGGACAGACAGACTATGCGGCATACCATTTTAGACATTGTTGAAAATGCCAGTGAGGTCAGAAGCGGAGAATGGAGAGGCCAGGCAGGGGAGACTTTCTTCTATATAAAAGGGAAAGACGTTGTTGTGGCAAAAGAAAGTGGAGAATTTGTCACAATACTGAAAGGAGGAATTGACAATGTTAGGGTTAAGAACGCAAGAAAGCGATAAATTCAATAGGTTCTGGGAGCTTGTGCAGATGGAGGCAAAAAGCCAAGGCAAGGTATTCTTTGCTGACTGTGGAGAAGGGAATATCTTAGAGACTCCTGATTTGGAATGTGAAGATATGCGAGGATGGCTGATTCCAAAAGAGAAAGCCAAAGAATTTGAGACGGAATGGCAGCAGGGGCAAGTATCTGACAAATGGACAGAATTTATTTTTTGGGCGGAATGGTCTGAAAATGACGGAAATATCAAGATAAGATTTGAAACCTACTAAATACTACCTGATAAAATCTCAGGTGGTATTTTTGCCCATTTTGAAAGGAGAATCACATTGGTAGAAAAAAGTTTCATTAACAAAAAGGACAGTGAAATCTGCATGTCAAGAGATGAGTATAACCAGCAGATCGCTGAAACTCATGATAAATACATGATGAAGATAGACACATTAAAAAATGAAAATAAGCAGTTAAAAGCGATGAACCGATTTCTAAATACAGCACTTGTGGAGGCCTTAAATTATCTAAAAGAGGAAGATTAGAGAGGCGGTGGTCCGATCATCTCCCAGCGGCAGGGATACGCCGTACTGACACGCTCATGGCGTGTTATTTTTATGCAACAAATTAATCGGTCAGGAGATTAGACCTAAAATAGTCCGGTCACTGGTGGATAGTTACACACCTAAAATAACTTAATAGTGATAAAGAAAGGAAGAAGATAATGAACACAGACGATTTAAAATCACAGGGACTAACACAGGAACAGATTGACTTTGTTATGGCTGAACATGGAAAAGTCGTAAATCCATTAAAGTCAGATCGTGACAGTTTTGAGACTCAGCTAAAAGACGCAAAGGCAACGTTGAAAAGTTTTGAAGGAGTGGACATTTCTGAGTTGGAAACCAAGATCAAAGATCTTACAAAAGATTTACAGAAAAAGGATGAAGACCACAACAGAGAGATCCAAGACATGAAATTTAATTCTGCGATCAAAGACGCAATCTTAAAGGCTGGTGGTAAAAATGAAAAGGCAGTAATGGCGATCCTTGACATTGACAGCTTAAAAGAGAGCAAGAACCAGGATCATGACATTGAAGACGCTTTAAAGAAAGCAAAAGAGGAAAACGATTACCTTTTTCAGCCAGAAAAAGAAATTCCAAAGTTTGTGTCAAGCACTCCTGGGGCAACTGGTGAAAATGATGATTTAAAGAGCAAAGCAAACGATGCACTTAGAAGTGTATTCGGGAAAGAATAGGAGGTATATATGGCAGTACATATTACAAGCAGGGCAGACGCAGAGGCAATTATCCGGGAACAGGTGGTAAGTACCATTTTTCAGGATGCACCAAAGCAGTCTGTATTTATGGGGTTGGCAAAAAAGTTGCCAAACATGACAAGCAATCAAACAAGGATCAGAGTTCTTGACTTCTTACCGACCGCTTACTGGGTAAACGGAGATACAGGCATGAAACAGACATCCAACCAGGCGTGGGATAATGTCTATATTAATGCCGGAGAGCTTGCGGTAATCGTTCCGATCCCGGAGGCCGTATTGGATGATGCTGAGTTTGATATTTTCGGAGAAATCACACCGAGGGTTAATGAAGCGATCGGACAGAAAGTGGACAGTGCGATTATCTTCGGTTCAAATCGTCCGGCAGAATGGCAGAATGATATTATCACTTTGGCAAGACAGGCAGGGAATAATGTACCAGTCGGGGCATCTCCTGATTATTACAAGTTAATCATGGAGGAAAACGGTGTCATTGCAAATATAGAGGAATCTGGATATATGGCAACTGGTGCGTTGGCTGCCATGGGAATGAGAGCGAAACTTAGAGGTATTAGAGCAACAGACGGAACCCCGATCTTTAAGTCAGATATGCAGGGAACAACGCAGTATGCACTTGACGGCGCACCGATGTATTTCCCTCAGAATGGTTCTTTTGATTCTTCTATTGCACAGCTGGTTGTAGGAGACTTTAAACAGGCAGTATATTCTATCCGTCAGGATATAACAGTTAAAATCTTAGACCAGGGAGTTATCCAGGACCCTTCCACGAAAGAAATCGTATATAACCTTGCACAGCAGGACATGGTGGCTTTACGAGTTGTATTCCGCATGGGATGGGCTCTTCCAAACCCGGCAACAAGAATGGACGAAGACCGACTTGGTTGTCCTTTTGCTTACTTGGAGCCAACTGTGCCAGTAACAACGCAGACAGTAACACTGACAGTGAAAGATAATGCAGAAGAAGCACAGCCGATTGAGGGCGCGATTGTGGACGTGAACGGCTCAAGACAAAAAACAGACGCAACCGGACAGGTGGTGTATAACTTGAGAAAGGGTACTTATCCGGCGAAAGTAAAGAAGAATGGATATTCTCAGGTAACGACTACGATCAATGTCGATGCTGCGGCAGTAACACAGGAGATTGTATTGGTCGAAAAGGCATAAGGAGGTCACGGTATGGTAGAGTATGCAGACTACACATTTTATAAAGAGCAGTTCAATGGCAGCACCATACCGGAGGCTGCCTTTTCCTCTGTCATCCTGCGGGCGAGCATCTATATAAAGTACATCACATTTGGACGAATAGAGGATATAGAGATCCCGGAGGAGGCCCGGATGGCTGCCTGTGCTGTGGCGGAAGTTTTTCATGCAGATGACGAAATGAAAGTGGGAACCGGGGGATATGACATTAAATCTGAGAATAACGATGGTTATTCCGTGAATTATGTCACAGAGGGACCTGATGGAAAGCCAATCACTGTCGAAAAGAAAGCCTATAAGGCAGCATATCCATATTTGATCCATACCGGGCTACTGTATAGGGGGTGTTAAGAGTGCTGACAAATGCAGATATAACCCTTTACAACTACGTGGAAACACCGCAGAAGCAGGAATGGATTGGGACACAGATCAGGGGTGTATCTTTCTATACGAAGCAGGAAACGGCAGCAGAAAAGACAGGGCTTGTGTCTCAAGACAGCTACCAGATCCGAATACCGGAAACTGCCGATACCCAGGGAAAATATTTTATTGATCCTGACAAGTATCTACTTTTGTCGGATGGAGAAAGGGAGAACTATTGGACGATCGACAATGGCAGCATCTTTGTGAAGGGACTGCATGGGGAGATCAGAAAAGAGTCTGACATTCTCAATCTTCCATGTGCAGGAAAAGTGGTGTCATTTTCTGATAATCGTCGAGGTTCTCCACGGATGCATCATTTCAGGATAGGAGGCAAAAGGTGAATATAAAATTGCATATGAATCCTACGCAACAGATCCTCCTTGAAAGAGGGATGCAGCAAGGAGGACCTGCACAACGACATATGACGCACGAAGTACGCAGGTTCAGCGATTCATATGTCCCATTTAAAAACGGACCATTAAAAGAAACTGCGATTGAGCAGGTAGCCCGGATAATATATCCACAGCCGTATGCGGACATTCAATATCGTACAAACAAAGGAAACGGACTGAGGGGTAAAGAATGGGACCGCCGGATGATGGCAGACCACGGCGATGATGTTGTGGATTCGGTGGCTAATTTTGTAGGAGGTAGGCGCGAATGAGCGTAATAGGAGATGTAAGGACATTCATAAGCGGATGTCCTTTTTTAAACGAGTTTAGCCAGGGGATCGGCAAGTTAATAAACGTAAACTACTTGGATGAAGGAAAGAAAAGCTACATGGTCGAACCGTCTGTTAATGATAGGCCGATTAAAAAACGGTACATGGACGGCAGCACCGTGAGGCAACTCAACTTTATCTTTGCCAGCCGGGAATACTTCGGGCGAGAGCTGGCAGAAAACCTGGACATAGACGAGTTTTACGAAAAGTTTTCCGAATGGCTGGAAGAGTGCAGCATGGAAAAGAAACTACCAATCCTTGGAGAAGGAAAAGAAGCAAGAAAAATAGAGGCGACCACGCACGGATATGTGTTCGATGCCTCAGAAACCCTTGCACAGTACCAGATACAGTGCAAATTAACATATTTTCAAGAAAGGAAGTAGAAGAATGGAAAAGATGAATATTCAGTTTTTTGCATCAAATGATACAGGAATTGAAAAACGCCACATGAAAGCGGAATATTTGGACGTTAGAACAAAAGAAGACGGACCGACCTACGAACTCATGGGTACAGGTTTTACAGAAGCAAACGAGGAGGTAGGGGCGCAGACAGACAGCAAGAAGTATATCAATGACGCTTCTGCTACTGGATCCGTAAAGTCATACGAATGGAAAAAGCCATTCACAGCAGATATGATTAAAAGCCAGCCTGTCATTAAATTTATTTCTGAGATTGGCAAACTTTTAAAAACAGGCTCCGATTGTAACACAACAAATGTCATGGTGGAATTTGACAATCCGATTCCTGCAAAGGAAAATACTTTTTATGCAAGGAAGATCGGCGTATGCGTTGCTGTATCAACATTTAATGATAATGATGGGGAAATACAGGTAGAAGGTGAACTTTTAGGGATTGGAGACATTATTGAGGGAGAATTTAACACAACAACAAAGACATTTATGGCGAAAGGCGATACACCCTCTTAAAGCCGTGACCGGGGTGGCGTTGAATAAAACAACGCTGTCCCTTGCAGTTGCGGCGAAAGAGACACTTGTAGCCACAGTGCTGCCGGAAGATGCCACAAACAAAACCGTGGAATGGGCCAGCAGCGATGAAACAAAGGCAACTGTATCTGTTACTGGTGAAGTTTCCGGGATCTCCGCAGGAAATGCGGATATTACGGTCACAACCATGGATGGGAGTAAAACAGCTGTCTGTGCGGTGACGGTTACAGAAGCGGCAGGAGCATAAGGAGGGAATATGTTAAATACAACATTCATGCGCAATGGTGCGCAGTTCGAGTATGATGCAACCGTATACGATGATATTCAAAGGGCAAGCAAGGCTAATGACAAACTATCTAATGTGATGGAAGAAATTTTAGGCCTGGAAAAGACCAATTATGAGCTGTATGTAAAAAGATTCTGCCTTGGTGTAAGGAACTTTTTTGATGATGTGTCCGAAGAAAAAGGGCTTGGCAAGAAAATTTGTGGGGAAAAGCTGAGTCTTGGGAAACACTTAGAGGCATATATCGCTTTCAGAGAGTTCGACGATGCCCAAGGAGAAGCGATGAAAAAGAATAACCAGATCGTCATTGATCTTTATGGATTTGATGAAAAAGATGTGGAGGACTATAAGAAAAAGGTTTATAAGAATCGGCAGCAGAAGAGAGCCAAGGCGAAGAAAAAATGATGTTTTCAAAACTTCCTACATCTGTCCGGATTGATGGCATAGATTATCCTGTTAATTCGGATTTTCGTATTTTTGTTGAGTTTGATGAAATGATAAAAGAGCCGACGCTTACAAAGGAACAGAAAGATTTCGCAGACGAGCTCTTGAAATATCCGGGGTTTGATCGAAAGAAAGCTGAACTTTTGACAAAATACAACAGCGGATTGGCTCTTTTTTATCAGGAGATACCGGATAATCTTGAAAAAGCAATGGAAAAACTGATCTGGTTTTATCAATGCGGGGATCATCCGGAAGTGGAAGGGAAAAGTAGCAAGAATCAGAAGCCAATTTATTCTTTTCGATACGATATGGAGTATATCTATGCTGCGTTCCTGGAATATGGGATTGATCTATACGATATAGAATATCTGCATTGGTGGAAATTCTTTTCGCTGTTCACGTGCTTAAAAGAAAGCTCTATGATCGTTAAGATCATGGGGTATCGTGCGGCAGATCTGAAAGACATGGACGGAGAGCAGAAGAAATTCTATAAACAGATGAAAGAAGCGTATAAGCTCCCATATGACGACATATCAAAGGAAGAACGGGAATATCAGGACCAGATCACACAAGCCCTCTTAAACGGGGGAGACGTATCTTCACTTTTAAAGGGGTGATAAAGATTGTAAAGATTAAATGCGAAGTCTGTGGGCAGACCCTCTTAAAAGCAGAACAAATCAAAGGGGAAGTAAAGTGCCCTCGATGCAAACACATAAATAAACTGGAAATGAGTACAAAGGGAAGAGTTCAGAGGCGCACCAGAGAGTAGCGTCCAAGCCTACTTTGTTTTTAAAAATAAGGTAGGTGAAAACTCTTGGCAGATGGAAAAGTAATCATAGAGACGGGCCTGGACACGAAAGGGGTGGAAAGTGGCCTAAAGAAATTTCAAGGGCTTGTTAAGACAGGTTTCAAAGTGGCAACAGCAAGTGTTGCGGCTGCGGGAGTAGCAGCGATTAAGATGGGGGCAGACTTTGAAGCCGGGATGTCCGAGGTACAGGCGATCTCCGGGGCATCCGGAAAGGACTTGGCAGCACTCACAGCGAAAGCAAAAGAAATGGGGGCCGCTACAAAGTTTAGTGCCACAGAAAGTGCCGAAGCTCTAAAATACATGGCTATGGCCGGATGGAAGACCAAGCAAATGACGGCTGGTCTGCCGGGGATCATGAATCTAGCGGCGGCATCCGGAGAAGATCTTGCTACAGTGTCCGATATTGTAACAGACTCCATGACGGCGTTTGGCTTGCAGGCGAAGGAGGCTGGACACTTTGCCGATGTGTTGGCGAAAGCATCCAGCAGCAGTAATACCAATGTCGGAATGATGGGGGCTACATTTAAGTATGTGGCTCCTATTGCTGGTTCTATGAAATACAGCATCGAGGATACAGCAACCGCTATTGGATTAATGGCAAACGCCGGGATTAAAGGGGAACAGGCAGGAACCACGCTCCGTGCGGTCCTGACCAGACTGGTGAAACCGCCGAAGGATGCGGCAGCGGCATTAGATGAACTTGGTGTAAGTGCAAAGAACTCAGACGGGACTATGAAACCTCTGCGTGAGGTGATTGGAGATCTCCGGGAGAAATTCGCTGGCTTGAATGACAGTCAGAAAGCGCAGTATGCCGCAAGCATCGCAGGGCAGGAGGCTATGTCCGGCCTTCTGGCTATTGTAAACGCCAGCCCCAGTGACTTTGATAAGTTGACAAAAGCCATCGACAAATCTGACGGAAGCGCCGAGAAGATGGCGAAGACGATGCAGAACAACCTGAAAGGACAGATTACGATTCTGAAATCGTCTCTTGAAGGTCTGGGCATAGAAATCTATGACAATGTGAAGAAACCTTTAACAAGTGCTGCAAAAGCCGGGATTAAGGCAGTAAACTCCCTGACAGCAAAGGTCAAAAAAGGTGGAATCAAAGCGATCATCCCGGCCGAAACCATTACAGCACTAAAAAACTTTGGCACAACTGCTTTAAATATTGCTAAAACAGTACTACCTATCCTTGGAAAAGGGATTGCAACAGTCGGAAACAACATAAAAACGGTGCTCCCGGCAGTCACAGCCCTTGTAGTAGGATTCAAAACTCTTAAAGTAGTCACAACTGTTGCGGCAGCATTTACAACAGCATCTGCGGCAATGGAAGGTGCAAAGACCGGAACCATACTCCTTGGAACTGCACTGAACCTGTTCACAGGAAAAACGATTGCAGCAACCGGGGCAACAACAGCATTTAATGCAGCTATGACGGCATTAGGAGGCCCTATAGGCTTGGCAGTCATAGCCATTGGTGCCTTGGCAGCTGGAACAATAGCCTATGCAATAGCAACGAAGGGTAGTAAAAAGGAAAGCGATGACGCAGCCCAATCAATACAGAATCTTACTCAAAAGAGAAAAGAGCTTTCAAAAGAATATCAGCAAAATGAAAAGGAACGTAAAAGCAATATATCTTCTGCAAAAGATGAAGCAAATACCACCCAGTTTCTTTTTGCAAGGTTGAAAGATCTAAACAAGATTCAAGGAAAAACAACGGCTCAGAAACAAGAAATGGCTCGGATTGTTGATGAGCTGAATGAAAAACTGCCAGATTTAAACCTTCATTACGACAAGGAAAAGGATAAGCTCGATAAAACAACAGAATCAATCAGAAAGCAGATTGACGCACAGAAAGACCTTCTTCTTGCAAAAGCAGAACAGAAGAATATGGAGAGTCTTGCCGGAGATATTGTTTCTCAAGAAAAGCAAGTGGCTTCTGCAAAGAAAGCCGTTGGAAAGGCCACGAAGGAACAGGCAAAGGCTCAGGATGAATTAAACGAGGCTGAACAAAAGTGGAAAGATGCTGGCGGAAGCAAACTCATTACAGAGTATAACGATTACATTGTTGCAAGGGATCATCTAAAAGAAAAAAAGAAGTTGCAGGGTGAGGCCAACGATGAGTTAGAAAAAGAAAAGAAAAAGCTGGATGAGTTAAATAGCAAATACGACAAAACTGCTAAAAGCTACAATACAAAAATGAATCTTCCGGATATCACAAAAGATATCACAGAAATGGCGAAAAAAGCGAAGATAAAAGGAAGTGAAATAAAAAAATCTTTGCTTGAAGGCATTGCGAGTGGAAAATATGCAAAGCCGAAAAATGGGGACGATCTAAAACAGCTTATTAATTTAGATAGTCTAATGAAAGATGCCAAAAATGCAGGACTTAAAATACCGGAGTATTTGAAATCAGGCATCTCAAACGGAAGTATTTCATTCAAAGATGCCGTTACACAGCTAGAAAATGGTTTAAATTTTCAAAATTTATATGAAAAAGCTTTTGGAAAAGGTGCGGAGATTCCGAGGGGGTTAGCAGAAGGAATCCGTAGCGGACAATATGCAGTCCCCACAACGGTAAATGGAATGAAAGCCCTTGTCCAGTTCAATGATTTACAGACAAAAGGTCTGAAAGCTGGTGTTCAGATACCTTCCAAAATTGCAGAAGGTATTATAAGCGGTAACACAAAGCCAAATGCGGCTATAAAGCAAATGAACTCTTTTGTTTCGTTTGCTGACCTGGTAGATAAATCAGGAAAAGCAGGAGATAAGGCGGTAAAAGAGCTTGTAAAATCCGTGAACGCTGGCAAAACATCCCCGAAGAAGGCCATGGAAGAGCTGACAAAGCTCATGGGAGACGCAGGCGTTAAAGGCGGTGAAAAGGCCGGGAGCAAAACCGGAAAGAAAATCGACGATAGCACTGCCACAGCTGTAGATAAAAATAAGGGACAGATAAAAACAGCAACCCAGGGAGCGGTAAACGATGCCCAAGACGTAGACACTAGCGGATTCAGTACTTTAGGCGGAAATATCGCTGCTGGTATTGCCGCCGGAATCGGGGGATCTGCCGGGCTTATTGCAGGAGCCGCCGCTGGGGCTGTTATGCAGGGACTTGAGGCGGGAAAGAAAAAGTCCAAAACCCATTCTCCGTCTGTACTGTTTAGAGACGAACTTGGACGTTATCTGGCCCTTGGTATCGCCGTAGGTATAGACAAGAATGCCGGAAAAGTTGCAGAAGCGTCTATGCGGGTGATAAACGTCACAATAGGCGCAGCTAAAAAACAATCACCACAGAAGAAATTCAAAAAGATCATTGGGGAAAGCATACCAAAGGGCATTAGAGATGGTATTAAGTCGGCGCAAAAAGGCGCTATCGGTGCCGTAAAAAGCCTCATGGAAAACTTACTGAAAGCTTCAAAAACCACAACAAAGTTTTCGGACACAGGTTCCAATTTTGTTGACAGCTTCAAAAGCTCTTTGGATGGGCAGAAAGATAAGTCCGTAACATCTATCAAGAATCTGACGGATACGCAGATCAAGGCGGCGAAAAAACAGATTGATAAATCTGAGAAGAAACGCCTTGAAGCCGCTGAAAAGGCTTACAAAAATGCTCAGAAAAAGCACGGAAAGAACAGTAAACAAGCCAAGAAGGCAAAGAACAGCCTGAACAATGTTAAGGATGATATAAAGGCTCAGAAGTCAGCGGCGAAAAAAGCCGGGAAAGCAGTTGCAACAGCCTATAATAAAGCGATCACTGCGGAAACAAACCGCCTAGAAAAACTGGCAGATCAGAAGATCAATGAGATTTCTGACAAGTACCAGCAAAAATATGATGAGATCATGCAGAAACAGGAGGCATTGATTAGTAAACAGCAGACCTATGGCAGCCTCTACGATCTGGACCAGAACCTACATGATATAGAGGATTATCAGCGCCGCTTAAAAGCCCTAGAAAACAAAATTCCGCAATCCATGATGGACCGGATTCTCGGGATGGATGTAGAAGAGGGGCGGCAATATATGGCCTGGTTCCAGTCCCTCACGGCTGCGGAACAAAAAGCTTATACAGATAAGTGGAATAAGCAACAGGAGATGTCAAAGAATTTCTCAAGCAACTTCTTTTCCGATGACATTGCAAACTTAAAGGCGGGTTATGCAAAGGAAATTGATGCTGTTGTAAAAGATCTCAAAACACAGATGAATACAGCCGGGAAAAATGTCTGGCAGGGGTTCATTAATGGAATGAATGGCCAGAAGAAAAATCTGAACAAGAGTACAAAGAAACTTTGCGATCAAATCATAAAGGCTGTAAAAACTAAGTTTAAGATCAAATCTCCGTCAAGGGTATTTGAAGAAATCGGAAAATATAACATCCAAGGAGCCGAAAAAGGACAGGGAAAAGAAGCTCCGAAGTTATATAAGCAGATCGACCGGATGGCAGATACCATGGTCGCACGCTTTGCAAGGGCAAATCTGAACTTGCCGGATTTGCAAAACCGCATGCAAGCGGCAGTAGCACAACAGATGAGCAAGATTACAGCAAGTGTGCAGCCGCAGGTTGTCTATGCCGGAGGCGGCGGGACAACGACAATCGAAAAGACGGTCTATACCGGGCCGGAAAAAATAGAGGTTGTAACAAACATAGAGGGCCGAGAGGCGGCAAGGACGCTGGCCCCGTTTATGGACAGCCGATTGAACAGCATGGCAGATAGGAAAGCAAGAGGGGGTGTATAGATGGAAGATAGAGGAACATTAGGTGTGCAGATTGGAGGAAAGCACACCTTGAAAGATTGGAATCTGGGGTGGTTGTCGATCACACTGGGATTCCCAGAGGCAAAGACATATGAGCAGGATATACCGGGGGCTGACGGCTCCCTGGATCTGACAGAGGCAATGACACCGGGTGATGTAAAGTATAAACCCAGGTCTATTACAATGGAGTTTGATATGCTGGATGCGGATTATTTTGATTGGAACGCAAAGATTTCAGAGATTGCAAACTACCTGGTGGGACAGAAGTTTAAAATTTTTCTGGACAGTGATCCGGCGTTCTATTACATGGGACGCCTAAAATTGGATACTGAGAAGTCGGAGAAAGCAGAGAGCAAGATCACTATCTCCGGGGAGGTTGATCCGTACAAATATGAAAAGTACAGTAGTCTGGAGGATTGGACCTTTGACGATTTTAATTTTGAAACGGGCATCATCCGTGAGTATAAGGATCTGCAGATAGATGGCAGCTATACACTCTATATCCCAGGCCGCAGAAAGAAGATCGTTCCGGTGATCGTGTGTTCTACAGCAATGCAGGTAACATACAATGAGAAAACGTACAGTCTCCCGGCTGGAAAGTCAAAGGTATTTGAAATTTGGTTGGGTGAAGGAGACAACTATCTTACTTTTACAGGTACAGGCACGGTATCCGTGGATTACAGAGGAGGAAGTTTGTGATGTATAGAGTTCTATGTGATGGAAAGGTGCTGCACGATGTGCGGGACGAAGACTATATGCTACTGGGGCCAAAAGTGGCTTTAGAGCTTAACAAAACCGGGAACTTTGATTTTTCAATTCTCCCACGGCATCCGAATGTAGATGTTATCAATAAGCTGAAATCAAAAATTGAAGTCTATGAGGATTCAGAACTATTGTTTTCGGGCAGATCCTTAACGGATGAAATAGATTTTCAGAGGACCGGGCAAGTTTCCTGTGAGGGGGAGCTTGCTTTTTTGTTAGATTCCGTACAGCGGGCGCACACATACGGAAGCGAATCTTCGGAAGTGCATAAGGCAGATAACAATATAGATATTTTCAAAGCCCTTATTGCAGAACATAATTCACAGATGGGAGCAGAAAAGCAATTCACGATTGGGACCATAGATATTGATAGTGTCCCGATTACAAAATTATCTACGAATTATGAAACAACATGGGATTTTATAAATACAAATTTTATAGGGAAATATCCTGGATATTTGCGTGTGCGGCATGAAAACGGCATCCGCTATCTGGATTATGTGAAGCAGTATGGAAAAGTGAGCAATCAGGTGATCCGGTTCGGAGAAAATCTGCTGGACCTTAAAAAGTACACCAAGGCCGAAAATATCAAGACTGCAATTATCCCCCTGGGCGCAAACGGACAGACAAAGATCACGAATATAAACGGCGGGAAAGATTATGTCTATAACCAAGAGGCCGTGGACTTATACGGATGGATTTTTGAGAAAGTGGATTTTCCCGATGTGGTGGATGCTCAGACGTTACTTGCAAAAGCGCAGGAATATCTTAAAACCTGCGTGAATCTTGCAATCACAATAGAACTCACAGCGGTAGATCTGCACATGATAGACGTGGATATAAACGCTATCAGATTGGGCGATCTGGTCCCATGCGTGTCACAGCAGCATGGACTTCTGAGCACCATGGGCGATGTATCTACATACTACCTTGTCAGCAAATATGAAATTGATCTGGAAAACCCGGCTAATAACAAGATTGTGCTGGGCCGGACGATCAGTAGCCTAACCGATAAGGTGGCAGGAACTTCCAATTTGACGAACATTGTTCAGGGGATGGCCGGGAGCGTGAACACCGCGGTAAATACAGCAAACAACGCCGCAAATACTGCGGAGCAGGTGAAGGTGGAAATGGACGCAGTAACAAACAAGCTGTGGCCCGTGGGCAGTATCTACATCTCTGTTAACAATGCGAATCCGGCGTCCTTTTTCGGCGGCAGCTGGACAGCATTTGCAACAGGACGAACGATCGTCGGGGTAGATACAAGTCAGGGGGAGTTTAATGCCGTTGAGAAATCAGGAGGGCATAAGGAGTTGCAGAGCCACGCACATGGGCTTAATAATCACGTACATAGCCTAAATAATCATACACATAGTGTTCCGAATCATGTTCATACGATGCAGGGGGCTGGAAATCATTTTCACTATTTGGGTATTAATAAGAGCGCTGTACAGAAAGGTACAAGTTATAACAAGCCCAACAATTTCGAATCTGGAAGTACCTCTTATAAATCAAACACAACAGGCAACCATGCGCATACCATGAACTCTTCTGGGACATGTACCACGGGAGGAAATAGTGGAAACACGGGCGGAAACAGCGGAAATACAACTTCCGCAGGAGGCGGAAATGCCGGGAATTTACAGCCATATATAACGGTATATATGTGGAAAAGGATAGGATAGAAAGGAGCAATATGACAATACAAGAAGCATTACAGAATATTTTACAGGCGGTATTTGGAAAAGATGTAAGACAGAGCATCCACGATGGAATAGATGCAATAAATAAGGAAAGCAAGGCCGACATGGAGGCGAAGCAAGCAGTGATAGAGGCCTACACAGCTAAGCAGGATTTATTAGATCAAAAATATGACAATTTGCTGGATGAGTTATCGAAATCTGATCCATCTTCGGCAGAGGTTGTAGATGCGAGAATGAATGCTGCTGGAACAACATATCAAAGTCTTAAGATCAGACTTGATACAGGCGATGATGCATTATTAAATTTGAAAACGACATTTGAAGCATATCAAAGTGAACTGTCGTCCAAAATTTATCCGGTAGGGGCTATATATATGTCTACCGTGAATGTTGACCCCTCCGTGCTGTTTGGAGGGGTTTGGGAACGTTGGGGAAACGGCAGAGTTCCAGTCGGAGTCAGCGAAAATGAAACGGAATTTGCAGTAGTAGAAAAAAAAGGTGGAGAGATAAAACACAACCTGACGCTACAAGAAATCCCATCCCATGATCACGGTATCATTGGTTTTGGATCAAATGTTACGCCAACAGGAAATGTTTCGCACATTGCCGGAAATAGTGGATCAACAACAGATATGATGGGGACTCAAAAAAGTGGAGGTGGTCAAGCGCATAACAATCTACAGCCATACATCACTTGCTTCATGTGGGTTCGTAAAAAATAAAAGGAGGGAGAACAAACATGTTAGAAACAAAGAGAAGCATCACCCTTACCGGGGAAATAAAAGTACCCGATTCTGACCGCACAGTAGTCTATCTAAACGCCACAATCTCAGAAGGAGGTGGAGAAGACAGTATTAATCAGAATATTCAGGACAGCAAGCTCTACGAAGCGAACAAAGAAGCCGTGCGGCAAGAAATTGCAGAGTTTACAGAGCAGTTCTACGCAGCGCAGGACGCAAGGGTAACAGACACAGCAGAACAGCAGTAAGAGGCCATAGGGCCTTTTTATTTTGCAAAAAGAAAGGAAAGTGAGGTAAATGAAGAAGATGGGAAACAACATTATTGACACATACAATGCGATCACAGGAGCGGCGGTAGCAGTCTTAAGTTACATTCTAGGAGAGCACTGGATTCTATTTGTGGCGTTCTTTGCTCTAAATGTGGTGGATTGGCTTACTGGATGGATGAAAAGCCGTATGGCGGGCAAAGAGAACTCTGCGGAGGGATGGAAGGGAGTCCTTAAAAAGTTAGGCTACTGGCTAATGATTATGGTAGCATTTGGAGCAAGTGCAGTGTTTATAGAAATCGGAAAGGTGATTGGAGTTGACCTTGGTATAACTACATTGCTGGGGTGGTTTGTCTTGGCATCGCTTCTGGTAAATGAGATTCGATCCATTGTTGAGAACTTTGTGGAGGCAGGCTTTAACGTCCCGACAATCCTTATTAAAGGGCTTGAGGTTGCAGACAAAATTGTAAATAAAGATCAGGAGGAAGAGGGCGAATAATTCGTCCTCTTTTTATATTCAGAAAGGGGCAACACATGGCATTAAAATTTAAAAAGAAGTTTGCACGTAAGAGCAATTACGGCGGAACAAGGAGCACGAAAGATATAGATTATATCGTGCTGCACTACACCGGGAACAGCGGAGATACGGCCTTGAACAACTGCAAATACTTCCAGGGGGCATCCAGAGGAGCGTCTGCACACTACTTTGTAGACGGCGGGAAGTACATCTATAAGTCCGTAGCAGTAAACCGGGCGGCCTGGGCAGTTGGCGGCTGCTATTCCACGGCAGGGGCTGCAGGAAACTACTATAAGAAGTGCACGAACGCAAACAGCTTGTCCGTGGAAATGTGCAACAGTGCAGGGAAGGTGCCGGGAAAAGTCCGGGACCAGACGGTCGAACTCGTAAAGTTCCTTATGAAGAAATATGGCGTCCCTGCATCCCGTGTGATCCGGCACTGGGATGTGAACGGAAAAGACTGTCCGGCGCCGTGGATGGGCGCGGACAATGATGGTTGGACAGAATTTAAAAAGGAGATCGGTGGCCAGGCTGTAAAATACACGACCGTAAAAAAGACCTCCTCTAAAAATGCAATACGGTGGATGCAGGGAAAACTAAACGCCTTGACTTCTGGTACAGACATTGCAGTAGACGGAGATTGGGGACCAGCAACACAGAAAAAGCTGGAAAGATACTGGAAACAGCTCGGATGGAAGAAAGGCAGCTATGCCGGGAAAAAGACCTGCACGGCTCTGTACAAAAATAGAAAGAAATAGAATGGGCATCTGGAATCCTCCGGTATGCTTATTTTTTTAACTACCTTACATGCAAATAATAATCAAGGAAAGGAATTATAAAATGTTAGTTGAAGTAAAAAGAATTGACAAACAGGAAAAAACAGTAGTTAGTAGTTTGGACGTTGCAAATACTTTTGGAAAAAGGCATGACAATGTATTAAAAGATATTCGAGAACTTGGTTGTAGTGAAGAGTTCCGACTCCTAAATTTTGAGGAGTCAAAATATCTAAACGAACAGAAGCATAAGCAGCCGATGTACTATTTGACACGAGATGGGTTCACTCTTTTGGTTATGGGTTACACCGGCGAAACAGCAATGAAATTTAAAGAGGCGTATATAAAACAGTTCAATGCAATGGAACGTACTTTACAAGGGAAACTAATCGAAAGGGAAAAAGGTATTGCGGTTCGGCAATCTCTCACAAAGGCATTACAGCAGTCTACGGAAAACGAAAGGATGCATGGTCATGCCTATTCCACATATACGAATTGTATTTACAAGGTATTATTCGGAATGAATGCTAAACAACTCCGTGAAAAGTATGGCATAGATAAGAAAGAAAATCTTAGGGATTACCTGTCAGAGGAGGATCTGAGAGCTGTGCAGTCTATGGAATGTTTAGTGAGCGGATTGGTCGACTGCGGCTGGGGATATGACCAGATCAAAGAGTTTATACAACAGAATAATAGCGCAAAGATTGCAGCTTAATATCAGTTTCAGGGCCGGGAGAAATCCCGGTCTTTTTTTGTGCACAAAATATTGAAATTTTGGGAAATTAACGCATTAAAATACTTGACAATACACCCATATGAGTATATAATTAAATCATAGAAAGGGGGTGGATAAATGAAAAGAGATACAAAAGAAAAACTAAAAGCGGTTAAGACGATTTTAGAAGTGCTCGCAACAATTCTTACCATCATAACCGCAGTAAAACAACTTTTCTAAAGGATAGAGGGTTTATCCCTCTTCCTTTCACCACAATCATAACATAAAAGGAGTGAAGAAACAATGAAAAATAAGTGTGTGATCCTCATGTTATTTTGTTTATTGATCGCAATATACAGTAGATGGGACGTGGTTTCATCCTGGTGTTTAATTGGGGTTTCAATATGCAGTGGATTGGTGTCCGTTATAAATTGGGTGATGCGAAATGAAAAATAATATCAAAAAATATATAGATAAAAAAGGAATGAATATGAAACAGGCATCCGAGCTATCCGGGGTACCATACCGGACATTACAGAACTGGGTGGATGGTACCCGGATACCGAGGGATGTATATCAGATAGAAAAACTTGCACGTGCACTTGACTGCACGATATACGATTTAATAGATTTTGAATAACAATAAATAAGGTAAAGTAAAAAACTTATACGGAGGTAAGAGATATGAATAACGTAGTAGAAAAAGCCCTGGAACTTGACCAATTTGGAAACGACATCCCTGACATTGAGCAGGGGGGGAGCTAACTCTCAGTGATCTTTGGGACGGCACAGGAGACGTGCCGCAGGAGTCTTGGAGCATACAGCTCACGGATTCCGACTGGATCAATTACTGTTTTGAGGTAATAGAAGAAAAAGAAGATCCTCTCGATAATGTAATTAGGATCACGGACATAGAGCTGATATAATGTATAGGCCCGGTTCCCTGCCGGGCTATTTATAAAATTTCATGTTGCAATCGTGGAAATGCTGTGGTATTATATAAAAAGTTGTTGAGCAAATGTTCCATTTTTGTTCCACAATTTTTTCAAGATCACAGTAAATAAGCCGTCCAGAGCGGTTTAGAATAGTTGACTTTTAATCAAGTTGTCCGGGGTTCGAATCCCCGCACGCTCAGTTCCGAATCAGGAAATCGCAGACGGAGATCTGTCTCATATTTTTTGGAAAATCAGTAAAAAAGTAGTTGACATAAGATTTTTGCTGTGATATATTGATAAAGCTGTTGGGCTATCGCCAAGTGGTAAGGCACAGGATTCTGACTCCTGCATCCGCTGGTTCGAATCCAGCTAGCCCAGTTCCATCAGAATTAAAATAACATAATCAGGGTGTGTAGCTCAGGTGGTAGAGCACTTGACTTTTAATCAAGTTGTCCGGGGTTCGAATCCCCGCACGCTCATAGGACTCCGTTTCAGATGAAACGGAGTTTTTTCATTTCATAGGAAAGTTCTGCGACCTTCCCTATGAAGATTAGGGTGTCAAAAGGTCATTGACCTTTGATATAAATTTGTACCTTGAAAATTTAACACGATATATCAATCCATCCGAACATTTGGTAAAATATAAATATCAAATATCGAGGTGATTCGCATGTGTTTTGTATCAAATAATAGTCAACAAATGTCGTTGACTGACAGCACATTTAACCTGACAGAAAGAGAACGTAGGTTTCTTGAAAAATCATGGGCAAAGACTTTTTCGGATAGGATTTTTCCTGCCATAAACGAAGATATATTTTCTGTATTGTATAGTAGTAAAGCTTCTCGTCCAAATACTCCCGTAAATGTCATCGTTGGTGCATTGATTCTCAAAGAAGCACTTGGTGATAGTGATGATGAACTTGTTCAGGCTCTAATGTTTGATATACGGTATCAGCATGCTCTTCATACTACTAGTTTTGAAGAACAGCCCTTGAGCGACAGAACTCTGAGTAGATTTCGTGCAAGATGCCTTGCTTATGAAACAGAAACCGGTATTGACCTGATTCATATATGTGTTACCTCTTTATCAAAAGAAATATCTGAATTTATGGGGCTTACCCCTTCTATGCAGAGAATGGACAGTATGATGATCGCGGCAAATATCCGGAATCTTTCACTATTAGAGCTTTTCTATACTTGTACTGCAAATTTAGCAAAAGTTATGGTTAGCAGAGGGGTTACTCTTCCAGAAAAGCAAAAACATTATGTGGAAAAGGATGATTACAATGCGTTTATCTATCACCAGCGTAAGCTAGATGCTAACGAAAGAACAATTGTTGTAATGCATGATGCCGAAAAACTTCTGGAACTCTGCGAAGGAGATTTTGATGATACCAGCGAATATCAGCTGTTGATACGTTTACTCAAAGAACAAACCATCTTCAATGACGATGGGACCCGCAGGTTGCGTGAAAAAAAGGAAAAAGAGGATCCATCAAAAGTGTTGTTAAATCCATCTGATCCGGAAGCCACTTTCCGAAAAAAAGCAGGAGGTAAACATTTAGGATACGTAGCAAATCTCACAGAAACCGTAGGGGAAAACAAAAGCCTGATCACCGATTATGCGTACGAACAAAACATATACGGAGACAGCCAATTCATGAAGGATCATTTAGCCAAGGAACCGATATATAAACAGGAAGTATTACTGATTGCCGATGGTGCTTACGGCAGTGAGGTTAATGTTGCCGAAGCTGCTAAACATAGAATCCGACTTATCACTACGAATTTTACCGGGAGAAAACCGGCTGATATTTTTGCAGAGTTTATTTTTAGCGAAGATGGGCATGAACTGTTGGAGTGTATCAATCATAAAAAGCCATATCAGTTCCGCTATGATGAGCACAATGACCGTTGTGATGCGTTGTTTAAAAAATGTGACTGTGCAGACTGTCCATACCTGGCAGAATGCAAACCACGTTTACGCCAAAACAATGCGTTAAAAGAACTGTCTTGGAAAGCAGTCAATCGAGCAAAACAACTTCGTTTTATGAAAACAGAAGAATTCAAGCAGTATGCACATTTCCGAAATGGAGTAGAATCATTACCTTCACTGCTTCGCAGAAAATATCATGCCGACAAAATCCCAACACATGGCAAAAAACAGACTCGTCTGCATTTCGGATTCAAAGTCGCAGCTTTGAATTTTCAAAAGCTATTGGATTATGAAAATAGCTTGGTTTATTGTGCCTCTGAAAAAGAGATAGCATAATTAATACTCAAAACATCAAGCTCACCTTCTGTTGATTGTTCTAAATTTAATATTCTCAAACCAATTCGTGTTAAATTTTCAAGGTACAAACAAAATCAGATATTTATTAATATGTCTTTTGACACCCTAATCCTATGAAATAAAAAACACTCCGCGGGCTGTACACAGATGCATAAGAAAATCATTTGCCTTCGGCAAATCGCATCTGGCATGCAAAGTTGTCAAGCCCCCCTCAAAGATTGAGGGGCCTAAGAGCTGAAGTGGGCTTGCAACTTTGTTTTTTTCTGAACATTTTTCTTTTACCAGGAGGTATTCCAATGAAAATAGACCGTTTAATCGGAATTATCACACTTTTACTCAGAAACGACAGAGTTACGGCGCCGGAATCCGCATCGCAGAAGGCTATAAGCTTGACAAAACTGTTTTTACGAAAGAAGAGCTGAGAGCAGTTTTTGAAGGGCTGAAAGGAATTGACAGCGTATCGGGGACTTCCGCTGCGTTAAGTCTCATGGAAAAGCTCTCTTTAGAACCGGAAGATTCGGTTCTGTCAGAAGGAATGATCCTGATCGATCTGGCTTCTCACTATAAAGAGTCGCTGAAAGAAAAGATTGGGATCATAAAACATGCGGTTTCCAGCCGGCATACGGTGAATTTTTTGTATTATTACGGCAAAGGAGAAGAATACCGAGAGATCGCTCAAAGAGACAGAAAACAGTTTTTTGGTGAGAAAAGCAGGTAGAACGGAGACGGATTTTCAGGACTATTTCAGACAGAATGCAGTCAGACTGAGAGCGGTCTTTGAAAAGGAAGCAAAATACAGGCTTGTGGAAGAATACGGGGTCGGATGTTATACAGAAGATAAGCAGGGCCGTCTGATTTTTGAATGGGATTTCGTAAATTATGATAACATGAAGCAGTGGGTTTTGAGTTTTGGAAGCCAGGCAATGGTCATGGAACCCAAATGCCTGGCGGATGATCTTGTATCGGAACTGAAGAAGAATTTAAACAGATATACAGGAACATGACATAAAGCTGTCCGGTTCCTTCTGATATACTGAATGTATTCAAAGAAGGAGGAAGTACTATGTTAAAAATGACAGCAGCAGGATTATTTGTCAGCTATCCGGAAAAAATAAATGGGACGGTGGAGCTTGCCTTTGATCTGCCTTCCTATAAAGATGTGGACCGGGAGTATCAGAGAGTGCTGGAAGCCGGTGCTCGCACCGGTAACGGAACCGTGGGGACAGAGGACAAGCTACGTTGCAGACCCTGACGGGAATCTCATCGAGATCGGATCTTTTGGAAAAAAGTGATGAAATCATAAAAATCCTATTGACAAATCGAAAAAAAACGTGTAAGATTCCAAATAACCTATAGGTACGATAGGAAATCAGCAAGAAGGAGATACCGCTATGAATTTTATCAAGGCATATAAGAATTTCATGATGGATATGATGGGTATGGGAATGCAGATGCAGAGCATGTGCAGTTCTTTTGTGTACAATCGAATACCGGAACATCATATTTGTATGGAGATATCTTAGATGCCGAGAAAAGAATAGAACGGTTGATTTATAAGGAGGCCCATGCATGGCCTCCTTTTTTTGTGCTTCTGAAGATATTATGCCGGTTCCCTAAAACATGAAAACGCTCCATGTCTGAACGGCCGCAGACTGAGCTGAAGTTTGAAATTAATAATTCCATACTGAAAAAATAGGATTTGTATAAAAATGGAGGAACGTATTATGAAAAAATCGTTGAAAAAGCTGACAGGAATCGTTATGATTGGAGTATTGGCACTGGGTGCTTTGACCGGCTGCGGGAGAAGAAATGCCAGCGCTGCAAAAGATATCACCATCGGTGTATGTGCCGGACCATACGGGGACATGGTTAAAAAAGCGATCGCGCCTTCTTTGGAGAAAAAGGGCTACAAAGTATCGGTGAGAGAGTTCAGTGATTATGTACTGCCGGATCAGGCCCTGGCAAACGGTGAGATCGATGCAAATTTAATGCAGCACACGGCATATTTAGAAAAGTTTGCGGCAGATAATGATCTGAGAATCAGCAAAGTCATTGCGGTGCCGACTGCAGGAGCAGGAATTTTTTCTGACAGCATCAAATCTTTGAAAGAACTGAAAAAGGGTGACAAGATCGGGATACCGAACGATCCTTCTAACCTGGCAAGGGCTCTTGGCATTCTTGACAAAGAAAAGATCATTACTTTAAAGAAAAACATCGATCAGACAAAGGCTTCGGAAAAGGATATCGCCCAAAATCCTAAAAAACTAAAGCTTATAACTTTGGATGCCGCTCAGATATCAAGGAGCTTGGACAGTCTTGCGGCGGGTGTAGTTCCCGGAAATTATGCATATGCGGCAAAACTGGACTTTTCCAAGGCATTGGCAGTCGAGACCTTGGCGGAAGAATATAAAAATGTCATTGCCGTAAAAGCTGACGATGTGAAAGGACAGCTGGGAAAAGACCTCAAAGAGGCTGTGGAGTCAGAAGATTTTTATAAAGCAGTGTCAGACAAAAAGAGCAGCTTTAAGTCCTTCCAGAAACCAGACTGGTGGACAGAAAAATACAAAGAAAAATAAACTTAAAAGAGAAAGGTGAGAAACTGTGATTGAATTAAAGAATATTGGAGTGACATTTCAGCAGAATAAAAAGGATTTTCAGGCGGTTAAAAATGTGAATCTGACCATTGAGGAAGGAGAAATCTTTGGTATTGTAGGGCCCAGCGGAGCCGGCAAGAGCACGCTTGTCAGGGTGATCAATCTGCTTCAGCCGCCTACCTCCGGACAGGTACTGATCGAAGGGAATGAAATCACTTCCCTGAAAAGAAAAGAGCTGTGTAAGGTCCGTCTGGACATCGGAATGATCTTCCAGCACTTTAATTTGATCAGCGGTTCCACGATCGCAGAAAATGTGGCGTTTGCTCTCCATGCAAACCATTATCCGAAAGAGAAAATACAGGGAAGAGTAAAAGAACTCCTCGAAATGGTACATCTGCCTGAAAAAGCGGATTCCTATCCGGCCAACTTAAGCGGCGGGCAGAAACAGAGAGTGGCGATCGCGAGAGCGCTGGCAAACGATCCGAAGATCCTGCTCTGTGATGAGGCGACATCTGCACTGGATTTGGAGAATACAGAAGAAATCGTGGCTCTGTTAAAAGAGATCAATGAAAAATATCATATCACCATAGTTTTCATCACACATGAGATGGAAGTTGCAAAAAAATTATTTGACAGGATTGCATTCATGGAGAACGGAGAAATCAAGGAAGTACGGGATATTTATTCTGCATTTGCAGAGCCGAGAGAAGAGATTACCAAAAGTCTTGTGGAGCGGGTGCTCAATGTGGGCGTTCCTGATGAGGTGAAGCTGTCGGAGGAAGAGGAACTCGTGAAACTCTGTTATACCGGAGAAAAGGCTTATGCCTCTGTGATCAGCCAGGTTTCCAAGCAATTTGACGTGGTGATCGATATCATCAACGGAAAGATCGACTATATTCATAAGAAACCATTGGGTGTGCTGATTGTGATCTTGAGAGGCAGAAAAGAAGAACGGGAAAAAGCTCTTCGTTATATGAAAGAAAATGTGTACCGCGTAGAAAAATTAGAGGGAGGACGGTAAGATGAAGGAAACGATGGAGATTATAAAATTAGAATTTGGAAATGCAACAGTAGAGACCATACAGATGGTACTGATCGCCATGGCAGCAGCCGTTGTATTCGGAATGCTGATCGGGCTGGTGCTGCATTTGACGGCTAATCCCCTGTTTTTCAAGAACCGGGCAGTCAATGCGGTGGCAGGTACAATTATAAATATTATCCGTTCCATGCCGTTTATTATTCTGCTCGTAGTACTCCTGCCGCTGACAAGAATCTTAGTAGGTACCAGCATTGGTGCGGCAGCGGCGGCGGTTCCTCTTTCAATCGCATCTGTAGCATTTTATGCGAGATTGGTGGAAGGATCTTTCAGTGAAGTGGACAAAGGAGTCGTGGAGGCAGCGGTGGCTACGGGGGCAAGTGTTTCCCTGATCATCCGCAAGGTTCTGTTTGTGGAAGCTCTTCCGAGTCTGATCCGTGGACTTACGGTGACATTTGTAAGCATCATCGGTTACTCTGCCATGGCAGGAAGCGTCGGAGGAGGCGGGATCGGAGACTTGGCGATCCGGTACGGATACAACCGGTATGAGACCGGTGTCCTGACCTTTACAGTAATCGTATTGATCTTCATTGTCCAGCTCGGGCAGTGGCTCGGAGATAAGGTAGCATTAAAATTTACGAAACGGTAGGTGATGACTTTGAACGGACTTGAAAGTTTGATCCCCGACAGCAGGCGGGTGATCTTTGACTCTGATATAGAAGAAAAATATTTATCGGACACTCTGGGAAGGCTCAAGGGCCGGGCAAAAGCGCTGGTATTTCCTGAGTCTGTAAGAGAGGTCAGCGATATTATGAAATACGCATATGATCATAAGATTCCGGTTACACCGAGAGGAGCAGGGACCAATCTTGTAGGTTCTACGGTACCGGCGGACGGAGGGATCGTTTTGGATCTGTCCCGCATGAATCGGGTGCTGGAGATTGATAAGGATACTTTTACGGCAACGGTGGAACCCGGTGTAGTGCTGAAAGATTTTCAGGAGCTGGTGGAGCAGGAAGGCTTGTTTTACCCTCCGGACCCGGGCGAGAAGACAGCGACCATCGGTGGAAATATCAGCACCAATGCAGGAGGAATGCGCGCCGTAAAATACGGTGTCACCAGAGATTATATCCGTGGATTGGAAGTAGTGTTGGCCGACGGCAGTGTGGCAGAGCTTGGCGGTAAAGTCGTAAAAGACAGTTCTGGTCTTTCCCTGAAACATCTGATGATCGGCTCAGAGGGAACCCTCGGAGTAATCACAAAGGCCATTGTGAAGCTTATAGCAAAACCTCAGGAGTCATTGAGTGTTCTTCTGCCTTTTAATGATCTCCATACGGGTATCCGGGCGGTCTTAAACGTGATACGGGGTAATCTGGACCCGACAGCTATTGAATTTGTGGAGAAGAAAGTAGTTGCATTGGGAGAAGAATACGTTGGTCTTGCTTTTCCTTATCAAGATGCAGCGGCATATATTCTTCTGACCTTTGACGGAGACGACTTGGAGGAAATTTATAAACGGGTCGAAAAACTGAGAATAATCGCCAAAGAAAGCGGAGCTAAGGACGCGCTCGTGCTGAGAGACGGAGAGACGATTGATACGGTGTGGAAAATACGGGGAGCCCTTGTAAAAGCCGTGGAGGCAAAATCGGAACAGGAGCCGGTGGACATTGTGGTTCCCATCAATAAATCAGCTGAATTCATAGAATATATCAATGATTTAGAACAGAAAACCGGAGTTCAAATGGTAAGTTTCGGACATGCGGGAGACGGGAATGTACACCTTTGTGTTGTCCGGGGCGGCAGGACACAGGAGCAGTGGGAAAAAGACCGGAAAGAAGTACTGGCTTCGGCCTACGATAAAAGCAGTGAGCTTGGCGGCCTGACGTCAGGAGAACACGGGATCGGGCTGAGCAAGAAAAAATATTTAAAAAAAGCAGCAGATCCTTTAAACCTTCAGATGATGAAGCAGGTAAAGCTTTCCCTGGACCCGAAAAATATTTTAAATCCAAATAAAATTTTTGATTAAGAGTTTTTTACCAATATTTTCGTCACGATTTGAAATGCGTTCCTCCAATATTGATAAAAACCTGTCACAAAATTTGTTAAGGTATATTTTCCTTTTCATTGGAAACAATAGTGGTATCAAATAATTATTCCAAAGGAAAAGGAGAGTTCATAATGAAAAAGAAATGTTGGATGCTTACAATGGTTGCAGTCCTCACATTAAGTGTCGCTGCGATGTTTACAGGATGCTCAAACAAAAATGATGCTACAACAACAGAAAAAACCACAGAAGGCGGTTCATCCACTACAGCAACGAACAATGATTTGGGTGACGACGTGGAAGATGCGGCTGATGATGTGGCAGACGGAGCAAAAGACCTGGCGGACGATGTAGCCAATGGATTTGATGATTATGATGATGCCCATGACTATCTGATCAATAAACTTAGTTCTGATGGAGACGGTCAGTATGAAGTAAGAAATAAAGACAAAAATGTCATAGAGTACAGAGATGGGGCAAAAGGTTACCACTTTGAAATTTATGACACATCCAAAGACTCCGGTAAAAAATACGGTGATTTCTACGTCGACAAAGACAACGGAAAAATCTATAAGAAAAATACTGATACAAAAAAAGTAGAAGAATACAAAGCAAATAAATAATTCCCATGAAAAATCCTTGTGTGCAGAGGCTGTTTAGATCAGACTCGGCGTTCAGGGATTTTTTTGAGCCCAGAGCCATTGTTGCAATTCTTACAGTGAGGTGATAGAATGATATCTAAAACTTTGATGGGAGGGAAAGTAGTATATGATGAAGTACAGTGAACTTAAAGCAGATCTCATGGGTATGTTTGACGAAAAAAAACTGCAGATGCTTCCGCAGGAATGGGGGTTTTTTAATGAATTCGAGAGAGAAATTAAAACTATCGGGTATGCAGTAAATCTGACAGAGGCACTCATAGAAAAAGCCTGTCAGAAACAGATAGAGTTTCTCGTGACCCATCATGATTCATGGGAATTTATTTTTGGACTGAAAGAAAGCTGCAATCAAATCTTAGAAAAAAACGGAATTACCCATGCTTATTTTCATGCGCCGTTAGATGATGCGGAGTTTGGAACCAGTGCGTCACTGGCAAAAGCACTTGGGATGAGAGGCCTTGAAAAAGTGATGCCATATGCAGATATCTATTACGGCGGGGTGACAGGTGAGGTCGAGCCCGTTGATTTCAATGTGTTCAGTGAAATGCTGACCGATATTCTTAAGGAACAAGTGCGCTGTTACCAGAATAATGCAAACCCGGTAAGAAAAGTGGCAGTGGCTGCAGGCGGAGGCAACATGACAACAGAAATGAGAATAGCTGCAGAGGCCGGATGTGATACATATGTCACAGGGGAGTACGTGCTCTATTCACAGCAATACGCACAGCATGTGGGAATGAACCTGTTTGTGGGAAGTCATACGAATACGGAAATCTTGGGAGTGGAATCGTTGGTTCAAAAAATAGCCGGGGATAAAGAAATCCGGATTATAAAAATTGATGAGCCGAATTATTAAAAGGGGTCTTCTCAAAATCGGTCAATGGATTTATGCTGTCTGTCTGCCTGATGAATGGATGAAGGCTGCAGGGCCATTTTTGGCCCGGAAAGGACATGTCAAATCTATTTTACATGCTGAAAAAACGAGGATGTCAAACACTTTTGATAGAAAATCTGAATCTCAATCGATATAATGTCGATACAACATAAAACACAAGCAGGAGGAATCAGAAAATGGAGTTCAGCAAACAAATAAAGAAATACAGGCTTGATTCAAATCTCTCACAGGATGAATTGGCAGAGAAGGTATACGTCACACGGCAGACAATTTCAAATTGGGAAAACGGTAAGAACTATCCCGACGTAAAAAGTCTGCTTCTGCTGAGCACTCTTTTTCATATTTCTCTTGATACCTTAGTGAAAGGAGATTTGGAAGAGATGAGAGAACAGATTAAAGCAGAGGATATTAAAAAATGGAATCGTGACAGTTTCATCTTCGGTTTGCTTCTCGTAGCAACAGCAGTGCTGGCAGTACCGCTTTCTTTCTATGGAGACGTGGTCGGAATCGTGATCTGGTTAGTGATTTTCGGCTGTGCAATTTATTATGCAAGCCGCGTTGAGAAACAGAAGAAGACACATGATATTCAGACGTATAAAGAGATCATGGCTTTTACGGAAGGAAAAAAACTCGATGAAATAGAGAAATACCGGGAGTCCGGAAAACGGCCGTATCAGAAATTACTGCTGGCAGTCTGCGCAGGACTGCTGACATTGGCAGTTTCAGCGGCAATGATCTTTCTAGTACAATAGGGAAGTTTCATAAATTTTTCTAAAAGAATTGTTCAATTTCCCAACCGGTAAATTCTATGAGTACGTAGAAACCGCATAAAACTGCGGGTTAGAGATCATTTTTAAGACAAAACTGAAAAACTGCTGCCGGTTGGGAAAAAATAAGGGAAACGTTGATTTTATCAGGGAAAATGACTATAATGAAAATAAAGAATGGCGGAAATACGTTGGATAAACAATAACAAGAGTTGTATTGAAATAATGGACATATTCGATTTTATTTAATATGGAGGGAGGATAAACAATAACAAGAGTTGTATTGAAATAAAAATAATGAAATTTCATATGTGGATGCTAGAAAGATAAACAATAACAAGAGTTGTATTGAAATTTTGCCACAACACCACCTTCCTATCTGTCTATAAAGATAAACAATAACAAGAGTTGTATTGAAATTACTGCACACGATAGATTTCTCTCTATTGTGCATAAAGATAAACAATAACAAGAGTTGTATTGAAATTTGTATATGGATGGCCGAATTGCCATGGTTGTATGATAAACAATAACAAGAGTTGTATTGAAATATCAATTGCAAAAGGTCTTCTCCAGATGCCGGATTGATAAACAATAACAAGAGTTGTATTGAAATTACTTTCGTTCCTTTCCGTATTTGTTCGTCAACATCGATAAACAATAACAAGAGTTGTATTGAAATGGAACAATATAATGAGATCAAGAGCCTGCAAGACAGATAAACAATAACAAGAGTTGTATTGAAATCTCCTTACTTAAGTCCAAGATAGGTAAGTACGGCGATAAACAATAACAAGAGTTGTATTGAAATAGGAAAAAACTTTATGAATGCAGCGGCCCTTATACTGATAAACAATAACAAGAGTTGTATTGAAATTTGTTTGTATTGGTATTGTTATTTTTGCCATCATCGATAAACAATAACAAGAGTTGAATATTGAAGCCTCTCGTTTTTTACTTTTACATTATAACTGCTATTATGGTTAAGAGAATTTGTCTTACTGCCCTTGAACAAAGTGTAATTACAGTTTACAGGAGGGAAGTGCGCAACAATGATATCATTTTTAATATGGTTATTTATAGGTCTTTCATTTATTATTCTTGGCATTTATGCTTTCAACGCAAAGAAGGAAGTTGCGTTTGGCTTTTGGGCGAATGCAGAAGTTTTTCCTGTAAATAATGTAAAATCATATAACCGCGCGATGGGTAAATTATGGTGTGTCTTCGGTTTAATTCTAATTGTTTTGGGGCTGCCCCTTTTAAAAAAGCAAAATTCTTCATTTATTCTGTTTTCAATTTTAGAAGTCATGGCAGAGGCTATTGTGACTATGGCTGTCTATGTGACAGTGATAGAGAAAAAATATCGTAAGAAATGAATATCCCATAGCTACTTAATCCGGCATGTCCGGATTTTTATTTTGTACATCTTTATAATGCTTTTTAATTGAGAAATTGTTTCAGTCAAAAACTGAAATTGCTGGACAGGCCGTACTTCAGTAAATAACATATCAGATCACCCCAAAATAAGGCTGTTTTCTTTTTTTTCTTATGTAGTATAATAGGACTGTAATTATCAGACAAATTTGCGGAAAGGATGGACGCAATGGGACTTACCCTTTATTACCGGAAAGAAAAGAGAGGTCTTAAACTGATCCGCTGTTATGGAAATGACGGCATTGTATCATTTCCGGACACTGTGGGCGGACAGCCTTTTAAAATACTAGGAGACTATGCATTTTCCCAGTGGAAGAAACAGGAAGAGGAAGATGTAGAAATATATGACGTAACAGATAACAAATTTTTTGACGATAAAAGTGAACTGCTCTGCGGGAACATGATTGAAATGGTATATTTACCTAATGAAATAGAGGAACTGGGTAAATATGCTTTCTACGGATGCAGCAATCTTAAAAAACTGACTTTTTCAGATGCACTGAAAGTCACCGGAACCGGAGTGTTTAACGGATGCAGGCTCCGTCATGTGGAGATTTTCTGCAATAAAGGGAAAAGCACGTGTCTTAAAGATATCGTCGGAGAAATACGATATGAGCTGTATGCCGACCTGCATTACTGTACAGAAGCTGGGCCCGTAAAGACAGCAAAGCTGGTCTTTCCCGAATTTTATGAAGAGGCGGTAGAAAATACTCCGGCAAGGATCATTGAGAAATATTTTAATGGGTCGGGCTATAAGTATCGTCAGTGCTTTCAGAAAAGGGAAGTGGACTATCAGGCCTATGACCAGCTGTTTTCCGTTGCAGTGATAGAAGAACGGCCGGAGCTGGTATCGGAAATTGCCGTCCGACGGCTCAGATATCCATATGAACTGAGTGAAAAAGCAAGAAAAGAGTATACAACATATGTAAAAGACCGTGCAAAGAATATTGCAAAAGGATTTGTCAAACAACGTGATATGGAAGCACTGCGGTTCTTATCTAAGGAGGGTCTCTGGAATGAGAAGGCGATGGAAGCGGCTATAGAGCAGGCATCCTCACAGAAAGACGGAGAAATCATGAGTTTTCTGATGAATGAAAAGCAGCGCCTGTTTCCTCCGAAAAAGAAAATTTTTGAGTTATAGTTAGGAGAAATATGCAGAAAGAAACAGAAAAAGCAGAGAGGCTTGCCGAAGCTGGAAAGCAGATCCTCATGGCTTCAAGAGATGAACTTTATCTGCACATGAGGTTCATGGATCTGGCATTGAGCAGCTTTTTTTATATATGCCATGCAGACGCAGAGAGAATCGCCTCTGACGGCAGGGTTATATACTTTCATCAGGGGTATCTGGCAAAGTTGTATGCACAGGACAGAAGAATGGTGAACCGGATGTATCTCCATTTGGTACTGCACTGCCTTTTTCATCATCTGACCGGACAGAAAAACAGGGAAAAAGAATTGTGGGACATCAGCTGTGATATTGCTGTCGAATCCGTGATCGACCAGTGGAAGACCGCGTCGGTTTCTTTATATGGAACTATGTTCCGAAAAGATATTTATAAACGTCTCAGGAAAGAACTGAAGGTGCTGACGGCGGAAGGCATCTACAAAAGGATCAAGGAATGGGAGCTTACAGAACAGGAAATAAAGCGCATCGGGGAAGAGTTTGTCATGGACAGCCACAGCTTCTGGCCGACGAAAGACCAGCCAAAGATGCAGCAGGAGATCCGGAACCAGTGGCAGGACATCAGTGAAAAGATGGAACTGGATATGGAGACATTTTCCCAGGAGATGTCTGCGGACGCGGGAGATATGGTCCGGCAGATGCAGATCGAAAACAGGGAGAGGTATGATTACCGGGAATTTCTGAAAAAATTTGCGGTGCTTAAAGAGGAAATCGGTGTGGACGAGGATTCTTTTGACTATGTGTTCTACACCTACGGGCTTCGTATGTACGGAAACATGCCGTTAGTGGAGCCACAGGAGTGGAAAGAAGTAAAAAAAGTAGAAGAATTTGCGATCGTCATTGATACCTCCATGTCCTGTTCCGGTGAACTGGTAAAGAAGTTTTTGGAAGAGACCTATGGCATTTTAAAGGAAGAAGAAACATTTCTTAAAAAGGTCAACATCCATATCATTCAATGTGATGAAAAAATCCAGAAAGATAAAAAGATCCGTGATAAAAAAGAGCTGAAAGAATATATGAAACATTTGGAGCTCAAAGGGGAAGGCGGTACAGACTTCCGCCCGGCATTTGAGTATATAGTAAAGCTCATGGAAGAAGGAGAATTTTACAGTCTCAAGGGAGTTTTGTATTTTACAGACGGGCAGGGGATTTATCCGAAGAAAAAGCCGCCGTTTGAGACTGCTTTTATTTTCATGGAAGAAGAATACGAGGATGCCCACGTACCGCCGTGGGCGATGAAACTGATTGTTTGCGAAGAAGAGTTTGAAGGAGAAGATTATGGACATTAAACGTGCGAAACAGGAAATTAAAGATTCTGTGGAAGCGTATTTAAATAAAAATGAGTACGGGGAATACCGGATACCGGCGTTGAGACAGAGGCCGATTCTTTTGATGGGGCCTCCCGGGATCGGAAAGACACAGATTATGGAACAGATTGCAAAGGAATGCGGCATTGGGCTGGTAGCTTATACGATCACCCATCACACAAGACAGAGTGCCGTTGGGCTTCCGTTCATTAAAGAAAAAACCTATGGAGATGCCACATATTCCGTGACAGAGTATACTATGAGCGAGATCATAGCTTCGGTATATGAAAAAATAGAACAGACCGGTCTTGAGGAGGGCATCTTATTCATTGATGAGATCAACTGCGTCTCTGAGACGCTGGCGCCCACCATGCTGCAGTTTTTGCAGTGCAAGACCTTTGGAAATCAGAAGGTACCGGAGGGATGGGTCATCGTGGCGGCCGGGAATCCACCGGAATACAATAAGTCTGTCAGGGAGTTTGATGTGGTGACATTGGACAGGATCAAACTGATCGATGTGGAAGCAGACTATGATGTCTGGAAGGAATATGCATACAGAGCAGGAATCCATCCTGCTGTCATGGCTTACCTTGAGATCCGGAAAAATCATTTTTACAGGATGGAGACAACAGTAGACGGAAAAGCCTTTGTGACTGCCAGGGGATGGGAGGATTTGTCCGACTTTATGAAGGCGTACGAAGGACTTGGAAAAACTGTTGATCGGGATGTGATTTATCAGTATATCCGGCATTTAGGGATTGCCAAAGAGTTTGCAAATTATTTGGAACTTTACAGAAAATACAGAAAGGACTATAAAATTGACGAGATCCTCGAGGGTTCTTTCACGGAAGACATGCTGGAGAAACTGAAATTTGCTCCGTTTGACGAGCGGCTCAGCATTGTCCATCTGCTGAACGGAAAATTAAATGAGTTTTTCATGGAATATGCGAAAACAGATGCCTATGTAAGCGAGCTTTTTTCATGGCTGAAAGACTACATGGAGCATGAGTCTATGCAGGAAACACATAAAAAAGCTGAGTCAGAATTTCAGAAGAGAAAGAAAGCCGAGCAGATTGCGAAGGAGGAAGAACATATATGGAAGAAGGTCATCGGGAGACTGGAAACTTACCTTGAAAATTTGAAGAAAGAGAAACCGCAGGATGAGCCGAAAGCGGTTCGAAGCTGGTTTAAAGCAGAGACAGAAAGCAGGGAGCAGCTGGTGGAGAAGATATCGGATGCCCTTCTTTATGCCTTTGATTTCATGGAGGCAGCCTTCGGGGACGGACAGGAAATGGTGGTCTTTGTCACGGAGCTGAATGTGAATTATTACAGTGTCCGATTTATTAAAGAAAACGGCTGTGATCCTTATTATAAATATAATAAAGGCCTCCTTTTTGACGAAAGACAGGAAGGGATTCTTGAACAGATCAAAGATGCGGTGAGATAAGGATTTTAGATTTACAAAGACCTGAAAGCAAGTTAAACTAGAGATATAAAGCAATGGAAGACAGCCGGGAAAGTGCAGAACAGATCAGCAGTTATGCAGAGGAAAGGAGCCTTTTTATGAACAAAGATTTAAAATATGAGAATTATCTGACACAGCCGAATTCACTCCCTTTTGAGGAAGCTATGGAGATTTATGAGGCAATCCTTCAGAATTCGCCGGAGGATGACGAAGAGTTTGAAGAATTTTGGGAATTGGCTCTGAGTGCAATGACTGTCTATGCGGACCTCCGGGCAAATTGGAAGCAGATCAGGAAAGGTCAGCGGGACAATGACGGAAGGACGAGAAAGCATGATAATGTCATACACACATTGAATCTTCTGAGCGGCATGATGGAGCAGAGAGGGCTGGATGTTTCATGGAGAAAGCAGCTCGGTGACCAGAGAAAACGGATTGGAGATTTTGCCTGCTATGTAGCTATGCTTTACGGTTTATCTGCGCGCTAGAAAGGATATGAAAAATGGAGATAAAGATAACCCTAGGTGATATCACGAAGGTTCCGGCAGATGCCATAGTCAATGCCGCCAATCCGACGCTTTTGGGCGGAGGAGGTGTGGACGGTGCCATCCATGCGGCGGCCGGACCCGGACTTTTGGCGGAGTGCCGCACTTTGGGCGGATGTGATACCGGAGACGCCAAGATCACAAAGGCTTACAGCCTCCCGGCCAGGTACGTAATCCATACGCCGGGACCGGTGTGGAGAGGCGGAGACGACTGCGAGGAAGAGCTTTTGGCAGGCTGTTATGAGAGCTGTCTTAAGCTGGCCTCAGAGCATGGATGCAGGCATGTGACCTTTCCGTCCATCAGCACGGGCCTGTTCCGGTTTCCGCTCTCAAAGGCTGCGCCGATTGCGGTGAGGACCATAAAAGAATTCTGCGGAAACAAAGATGATTTTGACTGCATTGAATTCATCTGTTTCGACGAAAAGACAAAAAAAGCATATGAAACTGCGCTGGAAGATTAAACACCCGCAGTATGCTCCGGGAGAAGGCGGACCATTCTTTTTTCAGAGGAAAGGATGCCGTCTTCTTTCATTTTTTTCAGCTCCCGCATCATTGCACTCCGGTCTACGGACAGATAATCCGCCAAATCTGACATGGTAAACGGGATATGAAAAGAACTGGATTTCTGCCGCAGGGATTCCTGCATGAAATAACAATATAGCTTTTCACGGATGGTGCGCTTGCTCAAAACCTCGACTCTCTGGCTGAGACTCATAGTTTTTTGAGATATCAGCCAGGTGACATTCTGGATCAGCCGGATATGGCAGGCACAGGCATTAGTGCAGGGCTTCATGAGAGACTCATAATCGATCATGAGTACCCTGCATTCGGTATCACACTTCAGGTGAATATCTTCATACTCTTCAGAATGAAAAGCCAGAATTTCACCAAATACACTGTTTGTCTCCAGCTTCTCTAAAATGGTCCGGCTTCCGTTGAATTCATAGCGCAGGACGGAAGCAGTGCCGGAGAGAAGAATGCCCATGACAGGTTTTTGAGAAGAAAAATGATGGATCATTTCACCGGAAGAAAACAGTTTTTCCTCTGAGTGAAAACAGTTCAGCATTTCCAGGCAGTCCCTGGATGTGATATCTGTGAACAGCGGATTTTCATTGTACTGCATAAAAAAACCTCCTTTTTTTAAATATGGCATATAAATGTTGCAAATGCAACAGTAAAAATCATGGGCAGCATGGTATACTTACGTCACAGATGAAAGATAATATGATACCAGGGTCAAAAGGGCATGCGTTTCATGTTTGCATGAAAAAGCATGACTTTGGGATCCATAAAACATCAGAAAGTAGCCCGATTAGGGCGGATTTCGAATGTTTTTAGGATTGTGGGAGCACAAAATGCGGAACAATCCGTAGGTATCTGGGGGTCAAAATACCTTTTGCCCCCTACATCACAATATAAATAAGTTAATAGATGGAGGTAACAACAATGAAAAAATATCTTTGCGAACCATGCGGCTATGAATACGATCCGGCAGAAGGTGATCCGAGTCAGGGAATCGAACCGGGAACTGCTTTTGAGGATCTTCCGGAAGATTGGGTCTGCCCGATCTGCGGCCTTGGAAAAGATGTATTTGTAGAAGCTTAAATTTTTCTTTAGTATAGTACTCATTATAACCGGAGTTGAAAACGTCCCGCAGATTTTTGCGGGACGTTTTTTTGCTCAGGAGCTGTATGCCGCCTTTCAGGCCCCTATTGTCCTGCTGAAAAAATGTGATATAATAGACAGCAACATACATTCTATGAATGTTGGGAGGAAGGAACATGGCAAAAAAAGAGCCGAAGACCAATGCGATGAGGATTTTGGAGAAAGAAAAAATCAGGTTTGAGATCCATCGCTACGAATGTGAAGAATTTACTGACGGGGTGGCCATTGCGGATATGCTTGGACAGCCCTATGATAAGGTGTTTAAGACGCTGGTCACGGAGGGAAAGAGCAGGCAATATTTTGTGTTTGTCATTCCCATTGCCGAGGAGCTGGACTTAAAAAAGGCAGCTAAAGCCGTGGGCGAAAAATCAGTGGAAATGATTCACGTAAAGGATATAAACAAAGTCACAGGCTACATAAGAGGCGGCTGTACCGCCATAGGGATGAAAAAGGCCTACCGCACTGTGGTGGATGAGAGCGTGAAGAATCTGGAGACACTTATCGTCAGCGGCGGAAAGCGGGGAACACAGGTGGAGCTTAATCCTGCAGATTATTTGAGAGCCTGTAAGGGAAGCACGGCGGATTTGATAAAAGACAAGAGAGGACGAAAAAATGATTGAAGATATTTTGGAATATAACAAGGTATTTGTGAAAAATAAGATGTATGAACAGTACAAGACAAGCAAATATCCGGACAAAAAGATTGCGATCTTAACCTGTATGGATACCAGGCTTACGGAACTGCTTCCGGCAGCCCTTGGTTTAAAAAACGGGGATGTAAAGATCATTAAAAATGCCGGAGGAGTCACCAATCATTTGTTTGGAAGTGTGGTGAGAAGTCTTTTAATCGCAGTCTATGAATTGGGGATCGAGGAGGTCATGGTCATCGGCCATACAGACTGCGGTGTTGGGCATATGAACAGCGATGGCATGATCCAGCACATGATCGACCGGGGGATAGAAGAAGACAAGATTAATTTCATCAGACACTGCGGCATTGATTTTGATTCCTGGCTTGCAGGATTTGACTGTGTTTCCGACTCTGTCAATGAGACTGTGGAACTTCTGCGCACGCATCCGCTGATTCCGGACGACATTAAGATATTCGGGTATGTGATGAATACGGATACCGGAGAGATTATGACAACAGAAGAATTCAAAGGAGAATAATACATGATTCAGTGTGTATTTGTAGGTCTGGGAGGATTTCTCGGCGCAGTCTTCCGCTATCTTCTTGGGTTGATCCCGGTATCGGCGCAGATAAGGATTCCTGTGGTCACTTTGGGGATTAATGTGCTGGGAGCATTTGTGATTGGCATGATCGCCGGGTGGACGGGAAAGATACCGGCCCAAAATCCCAATCTGATCCTGTTTTTAAAGACTGGACTCTGCGGAGGATTCACTACATTTTCTACGTTTGCTCTTGAGACAGGGACCCTTGTCTCAGAGGGAAGAGTGAGTGAAGGTATTTTATATGTCGTACTGAGTGTGCTGTTTTCTGTCCTTGTGGTTTTTGCTGGACGGGCCGTTGCAGGATGAGAACCAAAAGTTTGCATATACTATCCCAAAGGAGGGATGGTTATGACTAAAACCAAAAAGTTTATCCTTGGAGGCATTCTGTTTACGGCTGTGGTGGGCAGCCTCTGGCATTTTATCTATGACTGGATTGGAAGATCGGAATTTCTCTGGTGGTTGTTTCCGGTCAGCGAAAAAGTGGAGGAGCACTATAAGCTTTTAATTTATCCGAATCTGATCTACGGCCTTCTGATGTTTCGGTTTATGTACAGGCATATCAGATATTACTGGCTCCGCCTGGCCGTGGGGACCGGTTTGGGCTGTGTGGCTATCAGAGGATTGTTTGACGCATATACCGCCGTGTTAAAGAAAGATATGCTGATCATGGATTTATTCGTATTTGCCGTCAGTATATTGGTATCCTATGCATTCTTCTTAAAAAGGAGTTAAAGGAGGTGCCTGCTTATGAAGCTGTATTATTGTGACCGGGAGCAGGGGACAGAGACGTTGATTGCCGAAGCGCAGGAAGATAAAGAAATATGGAGAGCCATGGAACGCTGGTTGACGGAACATGGCTTTGGGCTGATTTATGTGATTCATCATATTGAAAAACAAAAGATTTATTACGAATTTGGAAAAGAACACTGCTTTTTTTTGGTTGTGACATAAGTAAGGAGGAAAAGAAATGCTGCCGAATGATCCGGTGATACTGTTAAGCTACATCAACACACAGCTCAGGGACTATTATGACAGTTTCGAGGAACTGTGCAAGAGTCTGTGTGTGGACTCAGGGGAGATCAGTGCAAAACTTTCGGGTATCGGTTATGAATATCATCCTGAGACAAATCAATTTAGATAGTGGAGAATAAAGGCAGCCGGATGGGCGGCTTTTATTGGTTTTCCCAACCTGAAAAAGATACGAAATGCCGGGAGACCGCTTAAAATGGCGGTTGGTAGCCGGTTTGAAAGAAAATACCGGAAAAACAGAAACGGTTGGGAAAAATTCAGAGAAACGTTGAATTTATCAGGAAAAATGACTATAATGGAAATAAGGAATGGCGGAAATACGTTGGATAAATAAAAACAAGTGTTGTATTGAAATTTTTAAGGATTAATGTCAAGAGGGGTTTAATCTTTTGATAAATAAAAACAAGTGTTGTATTGAAATGAAATTTGTCGGAAAGGCTTCATAGACCGCATAAAGATAAATAAAAACAAGTGTTGTATTGAAATGTTTCCAGTTGCACAGTGCCGTGTGCCTTGCACTTCGATAAATAAAAACAAGTGTTGTATTGAAATCAAATAGGATTTTCTAAATTCTTTTCGGAACTGTGATAAATAAAAACAAGTGTTGTATTGAAATAAAAGAAACATGGAGATGGATTCCACTATCGGAGCGATAAATAAAAACAAGTGTTGTATTGAAATCAATATAAAGACTTTACCGGGACACTAGGAAAGGTTGATAAATAAAAACAAGTGTTGTATTGAAATTTAAAAATCTCCTTTCTGATGTACTCGGCTCGTCGATAAATAAAAACAAGTGTTGTATTGAAATCACTCACCCCGCCATTAACATGTACTACCGCTCTTGATAAATAAAAACAAGTGTTGTATTGAAATAACATAATGGGGCTGTTTTTCTTGGTCGGGCTTATTGATAAATAAAAACAAGTGTTGTATTGAAATTTAGCAAATGTGACGCCGTAATTGATGCTACACAAAGATAAATAAAAACAAGTGTTGTATTGAAATACTACTAGACATGAAAATCTTTCTTTCGCCTTTGGGATAAATAAAAACAAGTGTTGTATTGAAATTAAAATAGTCCCATCCAATATCCTTAGAATGTTTTACGATAAATAAAAACAAGTGTTGTATTGAAATTATTTGCTATAATCAATCCGGATTTTCCTGGAAATGGATAAATAAAAACAAGTGTTGTATTGAAATTGCGTTGCAGATCGCTACGGAATCAAGTATCCGGGATAAATAAAAACAAGTGTTGTATTGAAATACCAGCGTCCCCCATTCATCCATAATACCATTGTCTTGATAAATAAAAACAAGTGTTGTATTGAAATCATTTTCTGCCTTGGCCTTAGCCCCTTTATACTGGATAAATAAAAACAAGTGTTGTATTGAAATCATACTTACTTCTGTCTTCGCAGTTGTAATACGCTCGATAAATAAAAACAAGTGTTGTATTGAAATATAATATTGATGTGGTATAAAAAAAGTTGACACCCCATTCTCAAGGATTGGGTATATAATCAAGAGAATAAGGAGTGAACAAAAATGGCAGAAAACAGGCAATATGACCACGAATACAAAGTACAGGCCGTCAAGCTGGCAAAAGAAATCGGACAAGCTAAGGCCGCCAAAGAGCTGGGAGTTCCCAAGAATACCATGTATGGCTGGGTAAGGGCCAACCGGCTTGGGAATCTTGATCTGGGAGCAGGCTCACAGACACCACAAAGCGCTATGACACTGAATGAGGAACTCATAAGGCTTCGCCAACAAGTGAAAGAGCTGGAAAAAGAAAACCGCCGTTTGAAGAAAGAAAATGATTTTCTGGAGGAAGCCAGCGCTTTTTTCGCCGCGAGCCGTCTGAAGTCAGCAAAAACGAAAGAATGAAGTTTATTGCTTTAAAAACGCAAGACGGCAAATTAAAAGGAGAGATCACTTTTTATTGCAGAGTCCTTCATGTCAGCAGACAGGGCTTTTATCAGTATCTTGCAAATATAGACCGTCCGTGGAAGTACCAGCCTTTGGCAGATGTCATGATGGAAATAGTTGAAGAAGACGAGTGCAATGATACTTATGGGCGGGTTCGGATGTACCAGGCGTTACTCCTGAAACAGCCTGAAAACGTTGATATTCCCAGTGAACGCACGGTTTACCGCGTCATGGAAGAGATTGGGATCAGACATCATCCAAAACGCAAGCCGAATGGGATCACAAAGGCAGACAGGGAAGCCAGAAAGTCAGAAGATCTATTAAAACGAGATTTCACTGCGGAGAAACCACTGACAAAATGCGTAACAGATATAACAGAGATCAAAGCCAGCGATGGAAAACTTTATGTTTCTGCCATTTTTGATTGTTTCGATTCCAGTGTGATTGGTTTAGCGATGGATACCAACATGAAAGCCCCATTATGTGTACAAACACTGGAAAATGCCAGCAAGGCATATCCGGATATCCGTGGAGCAATCATTCACAGTGACAGAGGGAGCCAGTATACCAGTCAGATTTACCAGGAGGCAATTTATAGATATGGTATTCAACAAAGCATGAATAGCGCGGGAGGAAGATGCCACGACAATGCCCGATGTGAAAGTATGTGGGGCAGAATGAAATCAGAGCTGTTGTACGAACGCTATGATAGCGAGAAGATGACCACAGAAGAACTAAAAACACTCATCTGGAGATATTTCATTAGCTACTGGAATAACCGGAGAATCTGTTCAGCGAATGGAGGACTTCCCCCAATGGTAAAACGACAGCAATACTATGATTCTCTACAAGAAGCAGCATAGGATGCAAAATCCTTGAGGAAATAGTGTCAACTAATCTTGACAAAATCAGAAGTCAGTAAAAACCAGAGAATGATCTTTTTGGCTTTGAAAACAGAGGACGGCAGGATTACCGGGAAAATTTCATTTTATTGCCGAATGCTTGGTATTAGCCGGCAAGGCTTCTATAAATATCTTGAAACCAAAGATCGTCCCTGGAAGTACCAAGACCTGGCGGATGCCATGAAAGAAATCGCCAGCGAGGATGAATGTAACGATACTTACGGACGGATTCGGATGTATCAGGCACTGTGCCTGAAGCGGCCGGAGGGAGTGTCGATTCCCAGTGAGCGGACCGTATACCGGGTCATGGACCAAATTGGCCTGAGCCATCGCCCCAAGCGAAGACCGAACGGGATCACAAAGGCAGACCGGGAGGCTATGAAATCAGATGATCTGCTGAAACGGGATTTCCATTCAGATGCCCCATTAGAAAAATGTATTACAGATATCACGGAAATCCCGGCGTCCAATGGGAAACTGTATGTATCTGTGATTTTCGACTGCTTTGATCTTAGCGTCCTTGGTCTGGCAATGGAAACAAACATGAAAGCAGATCTGTGTGTCCATACACTGGAAAACGCCCTGACTGCTTATCCTGCACTGGAAGGCGCTATCATCCACAGTGACCGTGGAACACAGTACACCAGTGAGGTCTACCGTCAGGCCATTCGGAAGTATCACATCCATCAAAGCATGAACAGTGCCGGAGGACGCTGCCATGATAATGCCCGTTGCGAGAGCATGTGGGCCAGAATGAAGACAGAACTTCTCTACGACCGCTATGAAACAAAGCAGATGACTGTAGAGGAATTAAAGGTACTCATTTGGAGATACTTCCTCAGCTACTGGAATAACCGGAGGATATGCTCTGCCAATGGCGGGCTTCCACCTATGATAAAACGCAGGCAGTAATATGAGGATTTGGAACTGGCCGCATAGTCAGTGATATGCTTGAGAAAAATGTGTCAACTAATATTGACAATATCATTGGAATTGAATAAGGCTGGCATTTATGACAGATATTCCAGCGATTATACAGCGTTCAATCTTCTTGGCATGGAAGTCCAAGTATCTGACGACCAGTTAAGCAAAGCACTCAAATGTTTACCAGAGAAAAAACGCAATATCATTTTGTTGTCATACTTTATGGATATGTCTGACGCAGAAATCGGAGAGCTTATAAACGTGTTACGCACCACTGTTTACCGTCACAGGACAAGTATTCTGGAAGAATTAAGAAAAATGATGGAGGAATAACCGCGGATAACAACCAAAGACACATACCCTTTGCTGTGATTGTGGCGGCTACCGATGGTGATGAAGCTGCCATACAGAAAATCTTAAAATTCTATGATGGGTACATATCAAAGTTGAGCTTACACCAGTTGTATGACGAATATGAAAACGTCTACATGGTGGTGGGTTCTGAATTGAAAGGCAGAATACAGGCGGCGGTCATGGATATGATTGCAAACTTTGAGATTATTGTAATTTAACCATTCTGATGGGCGGAGCCCCCTTTTTTTGCTCCACTTGTCAATCTATGAAAGTCCATTATTCAGATAGTGGTTTTTCATAGACTGGCAATCACAGTCAAGAGTTCTTTGACAACTGAATAAAGCAGATAGATACGTTCGATATGCAGCGAGCCAGCGGAAATTGCACGCCATGACCTTTTGAGATAAAGTGAGCGATTCCTGTAATGTTCCGCAGGCAACTGTTGGAAAGGTTGCAGCTATGACCTGTATATCTGGATAATGATACACCCGTATGACACGGTTCACCCATCAGAATGGGAAAGGTGAAAGTCCTGTGGAGCTTGCCAGAGTAAAAAATCATTGATTCTCTGGTCGTAATATGATGAAAAAAGCCGAAAATATGGTATAATATACATATATCGTATTACGGCTCATTCCAGTATGGAAAGGAGCTTTATATCATGTCAGAGAAAAGACGGAAGATACGCATACAAATACATGGACGCAAACGGTAAACCGCAATTCGTGTACGTTTGGAAATTAACTGCTGAGGACTGACTGACAATCTGGATTTTGAAATCAGGATAATCAATGTAGACCATCAGCTATTGAAAGATTCGCAGGTTGGCTACTACGTTGAAACTCCAAAAACAAAAAACGTCGGTAAAGCCCATAAATACAGGCTAAACCGACATTTGCCAACTTATGAAAAGATAATCAAAAATTTATATAGTTTTTAAGAAGCAACAATGTAGGAAAAAGCCTAAAAATAAGGATTTAGTGCTTGACATAATGGGAAGAAAATCAGTTAGACAGGAATATGTGAAAAGTGACCAAAATACCTAAGGGATTTTTGTATAAATTCATACTTGCATATGGATAAAAAATTTGTTACTATATCGCTGTTGAAAAAAGAATAGCTATGGCTGTTACTGGTAATGCAGGCAAGACCAAGTTTGGAATAGAGTCTTAGATAAGGCTTTATTGCTGCTTGGTCTTTTTTTGTATAAACGAGTCCGCGGTTGTTTATACAGAGAGGAAAAAAGAAAAGGAGAGTTTTTATGGATTACAAGGCATTAGGCCATGAGTTAATTAAGCTAGTGGGAGGAAAAGATAATATCAGCAGACTGACACACTGTGCAACCCGACTGCGATTTGAATTTTACGACAAAAATAAAGTAGATTTAAAAAGGATTGAAAATACACCTGGAGTAATCAACGTCGTAGATAAAGGAGGACAATTTCAGGTTGTCATCGGAAATGAGGTCCAGACTACGTTTCGCGTGATTGTAGATGAAATGGGAGATCAGGCAGCTTCTAATGGAAAAGAGGAAAAGAAAGAAGACAAGGGAAGCATAGTTAACAGAATTATCAGTGTGATCTCTACAACCTTTACTCCTGTCATTCCGGCATTAATCGGAGGAGGTATGATGAAAGCAGTCCTTTCTATTTTAGTACTGCTGAATCTGGTTGATACAACTGGCACTACTTATGGAATCATTAATTTTATCTCAGATGCTCCATTTTATTTCATGCCGGTCCTTTTAGCATATGGAGCTGCAATTAAATTTAACTGCAGCCCTATTCTCGCTATGACTATGGCTTGTGCCTTGCTTCATCCAACCTGGAGCGGTTTCGTGGCAGCAGGGGAAGCAATCAGTTTCTTTGGAATTCCGGTCACTCTGGTAGATTATTCCTATTCTGTGATTCCTATTATTTTAGGTGTATGGATTCTGTCTTATGTAGAAAAATTTGCAGAGAAATATTCTCCATCTATAATCAAATTTTTTATAAAACCGTTGATTATTATGTTTGTCTCAATTCCAATTGGTTTATTGATTGTTGGGCCATTTGGTAATCTGTTAAATGATATGGTACAGGCAGGAGCAGATTTTATTAATGGAAAAGCAAGCTGGCTGATTCCAATGCTGATGGGTGCTTTCCAACCATTCCTTGTTCTGACAGGAACAGCCTGGGCTATGACACCAATTGCAACAGTGCAGATTACAAATGTAGGATTTGAGACAGTCAACGGTCCTGGTATGCTGGCATCAAACATTGCACAGGGTGCTGCTGCACTGGCTGTTGCAGTAAAAACAAAAAATAAACAGTTAAAACAGTTGGCATCTTCTTCCGGTTTTACAGGTGTGATGGGTATTACAGAACCTTGTCTTTATGGAGTGAATCTGAAATTAAAACGTCCATTTATTGCTTCTATGATCGGCGGTGGAATCGGTGGAATCTATGCAGGTCTTTCCGGACTGGTTCGATACTCTTTTGTCTCTCCGGGACTGGCAGCAGTTCCGGCATTTATTGGGGAAAATCCAATGAATGTGGTACATGCATTGATTACAATTGTTATCTCTTTTGCAGCAGGTTTTGCGGCATCCTGGATTCTTGGATTTGATGATCCTGAAGAGGAGAGTCCGGTGAAGGATAACATTTCTTCTGAATCAGAAAAATTGCAGGATGTTACTGTAAAGAGTGAAATAAAAGGTGAGATTGTCTACGCGCCAATCAAAGGAAGAGTGATTCCATTAGAAGAAGTTCCTGATGAAGTATTTTCCAATGGCATTTTAGGAAAAGGAGCTGCGATCGTACCGGAGGAAGGATGTGTTTATGCACCTTTTGATGGAAAAATTGCTTCTGTTTTTGATACAAAACATGCTATTTGTTTAGTAAGTGATGATGGAATGGAACTCTTGATCCATGTTGGAATTGATACTGTAAATCTGGAAGGAAAACCATTTACTGCAGTTAAGGATGCTGGAGACAGGATCAAAAAGGGAGAAAAACTGCTGGAATTTAATATAGAAGAGATTAAAAAAGCAGGATATGAGACAGTGACTCCTGTATTGGTTGGAAACACAGACAACTATAAAGAGATTGTTCCAATCAGAGAAGGAGAAATTAATCCGACAGAAGAATTCATTCATGTAATAGCATAAAGGGTGTAAGAAAAATGATTTATAATACTAAAACGAATTTTCCTGAAAATTTTTTATGGGGAGCTTCAACCTCTGCCTATCAGGTAGAGGGAGCTGTCCTGGAGGATGGAAAAAGTCCTTCTATTATTGATATGTATGAACATCCAAAAGATACAGCGGGTTTTCGAATAGCCAGTGATCATTATCACCGCTATAAAGAGGATATTCAGTGGTTTGCCAAAATGGGGCTTAAGGCATATCGTTTCTCCATTGCCTGGACCCGGATTTTACCGGAAGGTACAGGGAAAATCAATCAGCCGGGAGTGGATTATTATAAAAATATCATTGCCGAATGTCGAAAATATAAAATAGAGCCTGTTGTAACCATGTATCATTTTGATCTGCCCTATTGTCTGGAAGAACAGGGTGGATGGAATAAACGGGAAACTGTAGATGCTTTTGTAGAGTATGCCAGGGTTTTGTTTGAAATCTACGGCAGAGAAGTTACTTACTGGCTTACAATTAATGAACAAAATACAATGATTTTGCATCCGGGAGCAATCGGCTTGCCAAAAGGAGGCACTCTTCCTACCAAAAAGGAGCTTTACCAGCAAAATCATCATATGATGCTGGCGCAGGCCAGAGTTATGAAGCTGTTTCATAAAATGGTGCGGAATGGAAAAATTGGACCGGCTTTAAATCTTACTGCTATGTATCCTGCTTCATGCAGACCGGAAGACGCAATCGCTGCCCATAACTGGGTGTCGATTCGGTGCTGGAACTTCGCTGATGTCCCTGTGTTTGGAACCTATCATCCACTGGCGTTTTCTTATATGAAAGATCGGGGAATCGCTCCTGAGATTTTGCCAGGAGATATGGAAATTCTAAAAGACGCAGATCCGGATTTTATTGCTATGAATTATTATTCTACCGCTACCATTGGAGCAAGCAGAAATGATAGTTCTGATGTGGCCGCGCGGGCAGGAGACCAGCAGATTATGCTGGGAGAACAGGGGGTATACAGACCTGAAGAAAATCCCTATGTGGATAAAACAAAATATGGATGGGTAATCGATCCTGTAGGCTTCCGTTACACCTTAAGAAAGGTATATGAGCGTTATCATCTTCCTATTCTGGTAACAGAAAATGGAATCGGAGCACCGGATATTCTGGAAGATGGGAAAATACATGATGATTATCGAATTGATTTTCTGAAAAAGCATTTAATTCAGATGAAACTGGCCATTGCAGACGGAGTAGAAATGATTGGATATTGTCCGTGGGCAGCGATTGATGTCGTCAGTACTCATCAGGGATATAAGAAAAGATATGGTTTTATCTATGTGGACAGAGAGGAATTTGACTTAAAGGAGATGAAACGGTATCCGAAAGATAGTTTTTTCTGGTATCAGAAAGTGATTGCCGAAAACGGGAAAAGCCTGTAGAATAGGAAAAAAGACGTATAAAAGGAACGAAGAACATGATTGTGAAAAAGATATTAAATAACAATTTGATATTGGTATCCGATGAAAAGGGAAGAGAGCATATCGTCATGGGCAGAGGGCTTCGCTTTACCAATACTGTGGGCAAGGAATTGGTAGAGTCGGACATAGAGAAAGTATATGTATTAAAAGAAGAAAATACAAAAAATTACATGAGTCTTTTGGAAGAAGCACCGAAGGAGTACGTAGAAACAGTTCAGGAAGCAGTTCGTCTTGCAAATCTGTGGTCGGAAAAAGAATTAAATGAACAGCTTTTTGTTACCTTGTTTGATCATTTGATTTATGCTCTGGAAAGATATAACAATCATATTGTGCTTCAAAACAGGATGCTTTGGGAAATTAAACAGTTTTATCCAAAGGAATATCAGGTCAGTGAAAGAGTATTAGCCTTTTTAAATAAGGAGCTGTCCATTGAACTTCCGGAGGAGGAAGCAGGGAATATTGCTTTTCATCTTGTAAATGCTCAGTCGGGACAGAAAGATATGGGCAATACAATTCTGGGAATCAAAATGCAGAAAAACATTTTTAATATTATCCAGATGACTTTTCAGAAGAAATTAGATGTTAATTCTATGAATTATACACGTCTGGTCATTCATATCCAGTTTTTCCTTCAAAGACTATTTGAAGATAAAATGCTGGATGACCAGGGCGTGATGTTTTACGAACATATCAAAGAAAAACTGCCAAAAGAATTAAGTTGTGCAAGACAGATACAACGATATATCGAAAGCACCATTCAAAAAACCATAACGGAAGAAGAAATAGGGTATCTGGCAGTTCACATCTCAAGGGTGATATCATAAAAGAAAGCAGGAGTATTCAAATTGGATACTCCTTATTTTTTACAGAAATAAATCATTCTTTATAGAGATAAAATAATTAAGTCATTTGTTAATTTAAACCTATATATAGTCAGGTTACGTGTAATGCATCAGACCAATAATATTCACCATTTTCCTCATCATCTGTGAAATCCCAAAATGAATCAGTTCCAAAGCCAATAACGCGTGTATCTTGTTGACATCAAAAGCATGTATGAATGCCTGTAATAACATAAATATTATCACAAATAATACCATTGGCAGGTAAAATCCATTTTTTAAACCGCATGTAGTGTTTTTTACTAGAAAGACGGATTGCTTTTGGCGAGTTAAGATGAGGATAAATTTCTCATTTTAACTTGTACTAAATCTTGACATAGGACCAAAATAAAAACAAGAGTTGTACTAGAATTATTTTTACAATAAATAGAAATCATTATAAGGCATTGAGCTTCTTTAATTTCATAAGAAACTCAAAACGTTTTGCAACGCTCTACATACTCAATGCTACCTCTACGATATATTTGTCATAATCGTAAAATTGCATAACATACTGGCCCCAAGGATATTCTTTGATTCCATGGAGAAACTCCAGTTTCACTCCGACCAATTCCTCGTAGTTGGACTGCAGAGACAGGCCATTTTCAAAAGAAACATGAACCTCCAGATCCATTTCTACCGTTTGTCCATTACCTTCTCATAAAAATTTTTTGATCTTTCCATGTCAGACACCTAAATCAACGTACTGCCGTATATCATATTTTCTCCTTTCTGCTTTGTACCTACATTATAGATCAGAATTTGGCAATCTCGCTGTAAAAATGGGACATCTCACGACGGCATTCCTGTGGAGAAATTTTGCATACAGATTTAAAATCGTGGATAAAGTTAGGCAGATCATAAAATCCGGATAAATTACAGGCATTGGTGATGCTGTATTGATGCGGACCAGGCTGGAAAAAATGCATATAAACCGGCCGATCATTCTGGTCTCATCACATGAACATACCAGAGTTGCGTACCCATGGGGATGACGGTGTAATGATTTGAGATCATGTCATTGCCGGGGAAGGTAACAGTGCAACTTGAAATCCAATCCCGCAGTGCCGGATGAGGAAGGAGATACATATAATCTTCTCCTTTTTCCAGAACACGATGAGGTTCACGATAAAATTTCAGGTCATCTTTAGTGATCATAAGCTGCCAGTCCTTTCAAATTTTATATACCAGACATACGTTTTATAGACTTCGTCATAACATATCAAATGATGTTGGGGTCAAAATATATTTTAACCCCTGGATACCTGCGGATTGTTCCGCACTTTGTGTTCCCACAATCCTAAAAACATGAGAAATCCGCCCTCATCGGGCTGCAGCAGCGCATTTAGGTATTAATTTGGGCAAAAATATGTTAAAATTTATGTATCTCGGATAGCGGAGGGAACTGCATATGGATGGTTTTATTCGGTTGGAAGAAGTGAGGAAAATATATCAGACGGGACAGGTCGTTACCAAGGCCGTGGATGGGATTAATTTTACCATCAGTGAGGGAGAATTTGTCGTTATCATAGGAGCCAGCGGCGCCGGAAAGACGACGATTCTGAACATTTTGGGAGGGATGGACACAGTCACCTCCGGTTCTGTTTTTGTAGATGGAAATGATATCGCAAAGTATTCAAGGAGACAGCTGACCCAGTACCGGAGAAATGACATCGGATTTGTATTTCAGTTTTACAATCTGGTGCCCAACCTGACGGCGCTGGAAAATGTGGAGCTGGCCCTTCAGATCAGCAAAAATCCGCTGGATGCGGAGCAGATTCTCTCGGATGTGGGACTCTCTGAGCGCCTGTCTAATTTCCCTGCCCAGCTTTCCGGAGGAGAACAGCAGCGGGTTTCCATTGCCAGGGCCCTCGCCAAAAATCCAAAGCTCCTGCTCTGCGATGAGCCAACCGGGGCGCTGGACTATAAGACAGGAAAGTCTATTTTGAAACTCTTGCAGGATACATGCCGGGAGAGAAATAAGACCGTGATCGTCATCACTCACAATCTTGCGATCGCCCCGATCGCAGACCGTGTAATCGAGATCAAGAGCGGAAAAGTACATGACATGTGGATCAATAAGGAACCTAAATCGGTAGACACGATAGAATGGTAGGTGGGTCACATGAAGAAAGCGCTTCATAAAGACAATTTTATGATGGTCCGAAAAACACTGCCCAGGTTTCTGTCCATTTTTTTTATTGTAGCCCTGGGAGTCGCATTTTTTTCAGGGGTCCGGGTTACAGAGCCTGATATGAAGTTAACCGCAGATGCCCAATTTGACGAGAGCAGGCTCATGGATCTAAGGGTCCTTGGCACCATGGGTATCACAGATAAAGATGTAAAGGCGGTCAGAGAAATTTCCGGGGTTTCCGTGGCGGAGCCAAGCTGCTCTGTGGATACGATCTGTAAATTGAATGACACAGAGATGGTCTTAAAAGTCATGGCGGCGACCGGCCGGCTCAACCAGATCAAAGTCACAGAGGGCAGGATGCCCGAAACGAATGGCGAGTGCCTGATCGATTCTTATCTGATGGAACATTCGGATATTAAAGTCGGCGATACGATCACAGTGTCTTCGGGAACTGATGATGATATCGGGGAGACATTAAAAAAATCAGAACTCAGAGTAGTCGGAGTGGGAAGTTCCTCATATTACCTTTCCAGGGACAGGGGAACGGCAACCATAGGAAATGGGCAGATCAGCGGTTTTGCCGTGGTGCCGAAAGAAAATTTCAAATTGGATGTCTACACGGATTTGTATATCACTGTGAAAGGAGCGGCAGAGAAGACCGCATATACGGACGATTACGACAATATCGTAGAGAAAACAGAAAAAAAGATCAGGGGTATTTCCGACAGCCGCTGTGAGGCCAGACAAAAAGAAATAAAGGATGAGGCCAAAAAGGAAGTAAAGAAAGCAGAAGACATATATATAAAAGAAAAGAAAAAGGCGGATAAAGAGCTTGTCAAAGCGAAAAAGAAACTGGTAGACGCCAAAAATGATATAAACACCGGGGAGAGGGAGATCACAACCCAGGAGACTGAGATTTCGCGGGGTAAAAAAGAAATAAAAAAAGGATGGCAGAGCTATAACAGCGGGAAGAAGCAGCTTGCAAAGGCCGGGAAAGAGATCAAGGCCAATGAAAAAAAGCTTGCCAGGGCAGAAAAACAGTTCTTTGAAGCGAAAGAACAGCTGAGAGAACAGATGCAGCAGGCAGGTGTCATGGGGCAGATTCCTCCGGAAATGCAGATGAAATTTGAGCAGGCAAAGAAAGAACTGTCCAGAGAGGAGGCTGTCCTAAAGGCTTCCAAAAAAGAACTGGCTAAAGGGAAAAAAGAACTGAAGGCGAATAAACAAAAGCTGAATCGTTCTGCCGCTCTGCTGAGACAGAACGAAAAAGAGCTGAAAAGCGGTGAACAGAAAATTCGGGATGCCAGAGAAGAGCTCTCAAACGCCAGAAAAAAACTTGAAAAGGGAGAGAAAGAATATAAATCTTCCAAAAAGAAGGCGGACCGCAAGTTTGCCAAGGCAAAGAAAAAGATCGGCGATGCCCGGAAAGAGATTAATGATATAAAGATGCCTAAATGGTATGTGCTGGACCGGAACAGGATCCAGTCTTACGTGGAATACGGAGGGGATACCGAAAGAATCGGGGCGATCGGAGAAGTATTTCCGGTGATTTTCTTCCTGGTAGCCGCACTGGTGAGTCTGACGACTATGACCAGGATGGTGGAGGAACAGAGGACCCAGATCGGCATTTTAAAGGCTCTGGGATACACAGGTTTCTATGTGGCAAAGAAGTATGGATTGTATGCCCTGCTTGCCACGGCAGGCGGAAGCATCGCGGGTGTGCTTGTGGGAGAGACAATTCTCCCCAAGATCATTATAGAGGCATATTCTATGATGTATACGGGGATCGGTCCGGTACAACATCCGTTTGAGACCAGGTTTGCACTGACGGCATCCACGGCTTCTGTGTGCATTACGCTTGGAGCCACCATATTTGCCTGCTATAAGGAGCTGAGGGAAAAACCGGCGCAGCTGATGCGCCCGGAGGCGCCGAAGGAGGGCAAACGGATCTTGCTGGAGCAGATCGGAATTCTGTGGAGGCATTTAAACTTTACGTGGAAATCCACGTTAAGAAACCTGTTCCGGTATAAAAAGCGGTTTTTTATGACCATATTCGGGATCGGCGGATGTATGGCGCTGCTGCTCGTCGGTTTTGGATTGAAAGATTCTATTTTTGCCATATCAAAAAATCAGTATCAAAATATTATGACCTATGATGCATCGGTTACCCTGGAAGATAATCTGTCTGTAAAAAAGGAGCAGGAAATTGCATCTTGGATACAAAAACAGCATACAATACGGAACAGCACCAAAATCCACAATGTCTCTGTGGATGTGGAGTTTGGCGGGGACCGCAAGTCGGCTTCTCTGTTTGTTCCGGAAGATGCGAAAGAACTTTCGGCTTATATCCGGTTTAAGGACCGGATGTCCGGGGAGAAATATCGGCTTTCTGACAGCGGTGTGATCCTTACGGAAAAAGTATGCACCCTCCTGGGCATAAAAGAAGGAGATACCGTCACGATCAAGGAAGGAGAAACAAAGTCGGTTGGAGCAAAAGTAGAGCATATCACAGAGAATTATATGCGCCACAATGTTTATATGTCCAAAAAGTTATACCAGAAGCTATATGAAGAAAAGCCGGAGTACAATCAGATTCTTTTAAAAAACAAGGACAGATCTGATAAAACAGAAACTAATCTCGGAAAAGGCCTGCTGAAACAGGACGGAGCTGCATCTGTTTCCTTCACTTCGGATTTTGAGAAAGAGATGAACGACATGCTGAACAATCTGAATATTGTTGTGTTTGTTTTAATTGTATCTGCCGGACTACTGGCTTTTGTAGTATTATATAATCTGAACAACATTAATATCGCGGAGAGGAAGGCGGAACTTGCAACCCTTAAAGTCCTGGGCTTTTTTGACATGGAGACCGCGGCCTATGTCTACAGGGAAAATATCCTGCTCACCATCATAGGCACAGCTGTGGGAGCGGGCTTGGGCATCCTCCTCCACCGATATGTGATTTTGACTGCGGAGGTAGATCTGATCATGTTTGGAAGACAGATCCTGCCGGCCAGTTATCTATACAGTGTTCTGCTCACCATAGGGTTTGCGGCGCTGATCAATTTCATGATGTTTTTCCAGCTTCGGAAGATCAACATGGTAGAATCTTTAAAGAGCACAGAGTGACACCCCAAAGGTAGGAAGGGAGATTGACTATGAAAGAATTAACAATGAAGGACCTGATATTTTATCACATTTTTCCGCTGGGAGCTTTTGTGGATGATGAGGCAGAACATGGAATACTGGAAGTGAAGAAATGGATACCCCATATCAAAGGACTCGGAGCCAATGCCATTTATTTTTCACCGGTTTTTGAGTCCAGCAGCCATGGATACGATACGAAAGATTATAAAGTGATCGATCAAAGGCTTGGAACCAACGAGGATTTTAAGGAAGTATGCGGCACCCTGCATGAGGAAGGGATAAAAGTTGTTTTAGACGGTGTATTCAACCATGTGGGCAGAGAGTTCTGGGCATTTCAGGACGTTTTGGAAAAGAGACAGGATTCTGAATACAGAGACTGGTTCTATATCAATTTTGACGGGAACAGCAACTACGGCGACGGATTCTGGTACGAGGGCTGGGAAGGCCATTTTGAACTGGTAAAATTAAATCTGGATAATCCGGCAGTCAGAGACCACCTTCTGGATGCAGTGGGTATGTGGATGGATGAATTCGAGATCGATGGTATCCGCCTGGATGTAGCCTATATGCTGAACCGGACGTTTATGAAGACTCTGGTGGATTTTGCCAGAGACAGAAATCCCGAGATGGTCTTTATAGGAGAAATGCTGCACGGGGATTACAGCACGCTGGTCAATCACCATATGCTTGATTCTGTCACGAATTATGAATGTTATAAGGGATTGTACTCCAGTTTTAATACCCACAACATGCATGAGATCGGTTATTCTCTGAACCGGCAGTTTGGGCCGGAACCATGGACGCTTTACCAGGGGCTCCCTCTGTACAGTTTTGTGGATAACCACGATGTGATGCGGATTGCCACCCAGCTTACGGATGAAAAGCATCTGCCTCTGATCTATGCACTCATGTTTGCCATGCCGGGGGTACCGTCCGTCTACTACGGAAGTGAGTGGGGAATCGAAGGATTTAAGGAACCTGGCAGTGACGATTCACTTCGTCCGAGAGTAAGACCTGAGGATCTTAAGCAGGGAGAACTCTATAAATACATCGCAAAGCTTTCAGAGGTGAGGAAAGACAGTCAGGCACTGAAAGACGGCGGTTACAGAGAAATACGCACGGAACAGGATATCATCGCTTTTGAGAGGGAAGCCGGAGAAGAGAGAATTATCTTTGCCCTGAATGCAGGACCGGAGGAATACACGCTGCATTTTGACGCCAGAGCGGGAAAAGGTACAGATCTCTTGACTGGAGAAGAGAAGGATTTTGGGGGAGGGCTTTTGATTCCTCCGTACCAGGCTGTAATTATTCAACCTGAGCATTAGGCTTTCTTGACTTTTTGTGCAAAAACATTTAAAATTAGAAGAGTGTTTTATGCACAAAAAATTGAATAAGGAGGAGGCCTGTGGTAAGTATAATTATTGCCATTATCGCAACTCTGGTCATTGTAGCGCCAATTTCCGTCCTTGTTGCCAATCAAAGAAGCAGGAAGGCCATGGAAGTAACCATTGGAAATGCAGAGAGCAAAGCCAGAGATATTATAGATGAAGCCATAAAAGCAGCGGATGCGAAGAAACGCGAAGCTTCACTTGAGATCAAGGAAGAAACTATAAAAGCGAGACATGACTTTGAAAAGGAAACAAAGGAACGCAGGGGCGAACTGCAGAAGTACGAAAAGCGCGTTCTCAACAAGGAAGAAACTGTTGACAAAAAGGCTGAGATGCTGGAGCGCAGAGAACAGTCTCTGACTGCCAAAGAAAAGAATTTTGAGGCAGACAAGGCAAAAGTGCAGGAGCTCAAGTCCAAACACCTACAGGAATTGGAGAGAATTTCTGGGCTGACCTCTGATCAGGCAAAAGAACAACTATTATCAGCAGTTAAGGAAGACGTAAAGCACGAGACAGCGATGCTCGTAAAAGAGATGGAATCCAGAGCAAAGGAAGATGCGAGAAAGAGAGCTAAGGAATATGTGGTCACAGCCATTCAGAAGTGCGCGGTAGACCATGTGGCTGAGACGACGATCTCTCTTGTACAGCTTCCAAACGACGAGATGAAAGGACGTATCATCGGCCGGGAGGGCAGAAATATCCGTGCCCTTGAGAATATGACAGGAGTAGAATTGATCATCGACGATACACCGGAAGCAGTCGTATTGTCAAGTTTTAATCCGGTCAGGAGAGAGATTGCAAGGATTGCTCTTGAAAAGCTGATCGTGGACGGAAGGATTCATCCGGCCAGGATCGAAGAGATGGTCGAAAAAGCCACAAAAGAAGTGGAGACGAAGATGCGGGAAGACGGGGAGGCTGCAACTCTGGAACTTGGAGTTCACGGCATCCATCCTGAACTGGTCCGCCTGCTGGGCAAGATGAAATACCGTACCAGCTATGGACAGAACGCACTGAAGCACTCTATGGAGGTGGCACAGCTTTCAGGGCTGCTGGCATCTGAGATCGGAGTCGATGTCAGGATGGCAAAGCGCGCTGGGCTGCTCCATGATATTGGAAAAGCTATCGACCACGAAGTGGAAGGTTCCCACGTAGAACTTGGAGTGAACTTGTGCAAGAAGTACAAGGAACATCCAATCGTAATCAATGCAGTGGAGTCCCATCATGGGGATGCAGAACCAGATACATTAATCGCTTGTCTTGTTCAGGCTGCAGATGCAATTTCTGCAGCGAGACCGGGAGCGAGAAGCGAGACACTGGAAAGCTATACGACAAGGCTGAAACAGCTGGAAGAGATCGCAGATTCCTTCCAGGGTGTTGATAAAACTTTTGCGATTCAGGCAGGTCGGGAGATTCGGGTAATGGTAGTTCCGGAACAGATCAGTGACGACGATATGATTTTGCTGGCCAGGGATATTTCAAAACAGGTGGAAGATAACCTGGATTACCCGGGACAGATCAAGGTCAATATTATCCGTGAGTCACGGGTTGTGGACTATGCGAAATAATCAATGTAAAGTGAGACAGCAGATGAATTTATTCATCTGCTGTCTTTTTCTGCTGTGAGAAATCTTTTACACATATTTGAACCGCAAAAAACATGCAGATAACCGCATTTTTTTACGAAAAATGCGGGTTATTTTATATAAAAACGCATATAACTGCAAGAAATAGCATTGACAATGCAAAAATATGCTGGTATTATAAAGATATAGCAAATAAAACAAGCAAATAGACGCATAAAATGCAAATGAAGACGCAAAAAAATGCAGAAAGAAAGGAAAGCAAATATGGAAAAATGGATGGATTTAAGCGGGAAAGTTATGATCGTAACAGGCGGAAGCCAGGGGATCGGTGAACATGTAGTTGAGACATTGAGACAAAACGGTGCGGCAGTAGTAGTAGCGGATTTGAGAAACAATGAGAGATTTGAAAAGGATGAGAATATCTTTTTTGTTGAGTGCAACGTTGCCGACAAGAAAAGTGTGGATGCGATGGTTGAGCAGGTTATAAAAAAATATGGAAAAATTGATGGCCTTCTTAACAATGCAGGAGTCAGCCGTCCGAGACTGCTGGTTGATTTTTACGGAAAACGGCCGGAATATGAACTTTCAGAAGAAGACTTCGATTTTATGGTCAATGTAAATCAAAAAGGAGTGTTCCTGTGCTCACAGGCTGTTGCACGTTACATGATAAAACAGAAATCCGGAGTGATCGTAAATATGTCATCTGAGGCAGGGATGCAGGGATCTAAAGGCCAGAGCTGCTATTCAGGCACCAAAGGAGCAGTCCTTTCTTACACAATGTCATGGGCGAAAGAGCTGGGCCCTTATAATATCCGTGTTGTCGGTGTGGCGCCGTCGATTAACGAGAGAACTCCTATGAATAACGACGCAGCATTTGAAGCACTTGCTTATACAAGAGGACAGGATAAGAACAATATTTCATCTGATTATGAAAAAGTTATTCCTATGGGAAGGCCGGGGAAATTAGATGAAGTTGCCGATTTGATCTGCTACCTGATGTCCGACCGCGCAAGTTACATATCAGGAACTACTGTAAATATCAGCGGAGCTAAGTCTACACGTTAAAAAGCATTTAAATAGTAAAAAGTATAAGAATGAGAACCGGAGGTGTAAGATATGGAAACAAAAGCAGGGGCACTGGACAGAATTCGTAAATTTGGCGGGCATATGAGCGGGATGGTCATGCCGAATCTGGGTGCATTTGTGGGCTGGGGACTGCTGGCAGCATTGTTCATACCAACAGGGTGGATTCCCAACGAAAAATTAAATGAGATGGTAGGTCCGATATTAAATTATCTGCTGCCGCTTCTGATCGGCTATACGGCAGGCTATAATATCCATGGACAGCGGGGAGGTGTTATCGGTGCATTTACTACCATGGGAGTGATTGTGGGTTCTGATATCACTATGTTCAGCGGAGCCATGATCATGGGTCCGTTTTCCTCATGGATTCTAAAGAAGTTTGACCGTGCAGTGGAGGGAAAAATCAAGCCCGGATTTGAAATGCTCATCAATAATTTCAGCCTTGGAATCATTGGATTTGCTTTGGCTATCCTCGGTTATTTGATCATCGGGCCGGTGGTAAATGCAATTATCGTATTTTTGACGGCAGGAATAAACTTCCTGATCGCGAAGAAACTGATTCCGCTTTTGGCTGTATTCATGTGTCCTGCCCAGGTGTTGTTTTTGAACAATTCAGTAAATCATGGAATCATCTCACCGATTGCATTCGCTCAGGCTCAGGAGGCCGGTAAATCCCTGATGTTCCTGCTCGATTCTAACTGTGGTCCGCTGCTGGGCACCTTATGCTCCATTGCTGTTTTTGGAAAGGGAAAAGCAAAAGAGACAGCTCCCATGGCGATGTTTATTGCGGGAATCGCCGGTATCGGGGAAGTGTATTTTCCTTTTGTCCTGGCAAATCCGATCATGATTTTTGCCACGATGGGAGGGCTTGCAACCTCTCTTCTGCTCCTGGTCGTGTTGGGCGGCGGTCTGGTCGGCATGCCGTCTCCGGGCAGTTTGATAAATATAGCCCTTATGACACCAAAGGATGCTGCGGTGGCAAATGTTCTGGCAATCGGAGCGGGATTCGCGGTGGCGCTGCTGATCGGTTCATTTATTCTGAAGACCATAGGCTCTCCGGAGGAAGAGGCAGATCTTGCCGTGGCCGGTGTCGATATGGGAACAAAGGCAGAAAAGCCGGAAGCGGCCTTTAAGAAACATAAGCCTTCTTTAGGAGGTGCCATTCGTTACATCATTGTGGCCTGTGATTCGGGAATGGGGTCCAGTGCCATGGGAGCATCGGTTTTAAAGAACCGTCTCCAGAAAGAAGGATACAAAGATATTAAAGTAAAGAATTCATCAGCCAGCCGGATCGATCCTGATGCAGACATGATTATCACGCTGGAAGGGCTGATTGAGAGGGCCAAACTCAGTGTAGATAATACAGGCAAGGAATTTCTGGCGATCAACAACTTCCTGAAAGAAGCTGATTACGACCGGGCTCTGGAAGTGATCGAAGACAGAAACGGCAAAGAAAAAGTAAAACCTATTTTATCAGAAGAAAATATTGCGTTAAATGTAAAGGTAAAAGATAAAGAAGAGGCAATCCGGTATGCCGGAAAAATTTTAATGGAAAACGCGTATACGACTCCGAAGTATATTGAACATATGCTGGAGAGGCAGAGGAGATTCTCTGTCTATATCGGAAACCATTTGGCGATCCCTCATGGGATAGAATCGTCGGATTCGGAAATATATACATCGGGCCTGTCTGTAGTACAGGTTCCGGAAGGCGTTGATTTTGGTGATGGAAATATTGCATATGTAGTCATAGGCATCGCCGGAAAAGACGGCACTCATCTGAATATGCTCAGCAACATAGCATTGATCTGTGCTGAGGAAGAAAATATTGAAAAGATGAGGCGCGCTGAAAACAAACAAGAGATAATGGAAATATTGAAGAATATTTAATGGCCGCTTTTGCTTTCCCTTTTTCGGCGGATTCGTTATAATAATATTAATTTAATCAACAGAATGTATGTGTAGGAGAAGGTAAAGCGATGAAGATGTTAAAAGCAGAGAGGCAGGATAAGATCCTGGAGATACTGTCCCTCGAAAATAAAATTATTGCCAGCGAATTAAGTGTGAGGCTTGAAGTTTCTGAGGATACGATCCGCAGAGATATTAAAGAATTAGACCAGAGAGGCCTTCTGAAGAAGGTGCACAGCGGAGCGGTAAAAAACGGACCTTTGAAGGAAGATTTTGATGCAAGGATTGATCTGAATCTGGAAGAAAAGATTCGTCTGGCCAAAAAGGGCGCAGAATTGATTAAACCCGGATCAGTGATTTTGATCGATGACGGAACAACCAATTATCAGGTGATCAGGCACCTGGATAAACACATGCGCTGTACGGTTATTACAAACAGTATCCCGATCATCCTTCTTTTAAGGGATTATCCAAACATCGATGTGATCACACTGGGCGGGAATCTGTATAAGTCTTCCATGGCCACTTATGGATATGAAGTCATCAAACAGCTGGAACTGCTTCATCCGGATTTGTATTTTATGGGAATTTACTGTATGAGCAGTGAAGTGGGCATCAGCCATTCATCCATAGAAGAATGCCAGCTGAAACAGAAGATGCTTTCTGTCTCTTATCAGACTGCAGCGCTTGTGACGAAGGAAAAGATCGGATCTGTGTCAAATTATGTCATATGCAAGACAGGTGATATTACATATTTGATTACAGATTCTGATCAGTAAATATAGAGCTGTCTTTCAGACATAACACTGATTAGGAGGAAAAATGAAGAATGTATTGATTGTAGGAGCAGGACGGTTAGGAAAAGGGTTTGTAGGCGAAACTTTTGACAATGCGGGATGGAATATTACATTCCTGGATAAGGACCCGAGAGTTTCAGAAGAATTACAAAAACACGGATGCTATTATGTGAAGGTACACCGGGTGGATGAAATACAAAACCGTACTGTCAAAAATTTTAAAGCATATACTTGTGATGAAGAATACTCATGCATGGAAGCTTTCTTGGAGACGGATGTGATCGTACTTCCCCTTTACCCGGAAGATTTTGAAGAGGCGGCAGGTTATCTGGCGAAGTGCTTTGAAGAATTTTACAGGGTTCATCCGGACCGCAGACTGACTATGATCTGTATTACAAATAAAAACTATCTGATCCCGGGAATTACGGAGGCATTCAGAAAAGACTTGTCCGAAGAAGCAAAGGAGTGGTTTGATCAGAATGTAGTGATCCGCGACTCTATTATCCGCAGAAGTACAGATGCGAAGAGCAATTACGATGTTCACATTGATACCGTTGCAGTTAATTCGCTTTTGATCCAGCAGCCGGTCAATAACGATTTCAGTGATGTGGAATGGATGGAACTTACGGACAAGATTGAGATGCTCAAAGACATTAAAGTCACCGCAGTCAACGGTCCCCATGCAACGCTGGCCTATATGGGATATTTAAAGGGGTACAGTACGATTCCGGAATCTGAGGCTGATCCTGAGATCGCGGAAGTTGTGGAAGGAGTGGTAGAGGAGATCACGGCAGCCGTTATGAAGGAATATCCGATTACACCGGAAGAGCTGCACAATCTCGTTTATTTTGCACCGGCCAAGGGTGTGCTTCCGGATTCTATCTACAGGGTAGGATACGATCCGATTCGTAAATTGTCAAAAGGAGACCGTCTGACAGGAGCCGCCGAGCTGTGTCTGAAACACGGCGTCAGTTTCGATTCGATCGCCAAAGCTATGGCGGCCGGATTCCAATATGCGGAGCCCAGGGACGCAAACGCACAGAAACTTCAGCAGGAAATTAAAAATAACGGAATTGAACAGGCGGTATCTGAATATACTGGTCTGGACGCAGACAGCCCGATTGCAAAACGTGTAATCGAATATTATCATCAGTCTGTAAGCTAAAAGGCGGGGAATCATATGGATGGATATAAAAAAATCAGACAGAATCTTGTACACCAGGGAAAAGTAGTGGGCTTTTATGAAGATATCATTACACTGCCCAATGGCAATACTGTCACCTGGGACCTGGTAAAGCATCCGGGAGCGGCAGCGATTATTCCGGTCACAGAGGAAGGAAATATCCTGCTGGTCCGTCAATATAGAAATGCTCTGGATGCAATGACTTATGAGATACCGGCTGGAGGAATTGAACAGGGGGAGAGCGGGTACGACTGTGTAAAAAGGGAGATCGAGGAAGAGACAGGATGCAGGGCAGAAAAGATTGAACCTCTGATCACGATTGTAACTGCCATTGGCTTCTGCGACGAAAAAATCCCGATCTTTGTCGGGACCGGACTTCATAAGACAGAGCAGAATCTGGACGAAGACGAGTTTATCGATGTATATGAATTTACGCCGGAGAAAGTGAAGGATATGATCCTAAAAGGAGAGATCGTGGATGCCAAGACGATTTCTGGAATCATGACATATTTAAATACGCTGTAAGGATGAGATACCCGGTGTCATAAAGAAAAAAGAGAGCACATATAATTTTATGTGGCTCTTTTTTTATATCTGCGGAGCAAATGATATCTGGGAGGGAATTTAGATGGAGCGGAAGAAATTTTTCATCGGCGTGTTCGTGCTGACCGGTCTTGTGCTGGGAAGCCTTTTTACAAATGCAGTGTATAAAGATTATCTGGAGTATGGGGGACAGATGGATTCCCTTGTGCTCAGCGGGAAAGGATTATACATATCAGGCAGCAGCCTTCTGCCCTATATTTTATTTAAGAGGGGAAAACAGTACGGAATTCTATTTCTGATCGGTTTTATTTTGAAGCCGGTTGTGCTTTTATACGGCGGACTTTTCAGCCTTTCTTTTTTTCTGGGCTCTATCCTGTCTCTCCAGGTGATGAATTTAGGAATTGCAGGCCTGCTGATTGTGATACTGAGCCTGTTTCCGCACTATATCTGTTACGGCGGGTCTATGTATCTTCTGTACCAGCGGAATGTAAGAGATGAAAAAAAAGAAGAAATAACCTTTGATACAGGTCATTCCTTCTTAAAAAAGTTTTCCATTCATCTGGAACTGATACTGCTGGTGCTGGGCTGCTTTTTAGAGAGCTATGTCAATCCGGGAATTTTAAACATGTTCAGCCATCTTATAAAGTAATTCCTCGGTCTTTTCCCATCCAAGGCAGGGGTCTGTGATGGATTGGCCGTACACGCCGTTTCCGATCGGCTGGCTGCCGTCTTCAATGTAGCTTTCGATCATGATGCCTTTAACGAGAGAATTGATCTCGGGGAGGAAGCTTCGGCTGTGGAGAACTTCCTGGACAATCCTTGGCTGCTGATCCCACTGCTTTCCGGAGTTAGAGTGGTTGGCATCCACGATGACAGCCGGGTTCGCAAGGCCGAATTTTTCATACATATAAGCAACTCTTGCCAGATCTTCATAGTGGTAATTCGGCACATTGTTGCCGTGCTTGTTGACAGAGCCGCGGAGGATCGCATGGGTCAGAGGATTTCCGTCTGTATTTACTTCATAGCCGTTGGCAATGAAATTGTGGGAACTCTGTCCGGCCACGATAGAATTCATCATTACGGTGAGATCGCCTCCGGTTGGGTTTTTCATCCCTGCGGGAATGTCGAACCCGCTGACAGTTAGACGATGCTGCTGATTTTCTACGGAACGGGCACCTACGGCTACGTAGGATAAAATATCTTCCATATAAGGCCAGTTTCCGGGATAAAGCATCTCATCAGCCGCAGGCATGTGGAATGCTTCCAGAGCGTCGATGTGGAGTTTTCTCACGGAACGGAGACCTGCTGCCATATCCGGAGCTTTCTCTGGATCCGGCTGGTGAACCATTCCCTTGTATCCGGCGCCGTTTGTTCTCGGTTTATTTGTATAGATCCTGGGGATCATCAGAAGTTTGTCGGAAACTTTTTTCTGAACGCCGGCCAGTCGTCCCAGATAGTCCATCACCGCTGTCTCATTGTCGGCAGAGCAGGGACCGATGATCACGATAAACTTTTCGGACTCCCCTGTAAAGACCTTTTTGATCTCTTCATCTCTCGCCATTTTTATCTGTTTTGCCTCTTTGCTCAAAGGAAATTCCTGCTGAAGTTCCTCAGAAGACGGCATTTTATTGATTCTATGCATACCCATAATCTTACCTCTCCTTTATATCTCAATCTGTATGTAGACGGCCCATTAAGCCGATTGTTATAAGTTTACCAAATGTCCACAGTGCTGTAAAGAAGGAAAGACAAAACGATGTGTACCCGAAAAAATTCTGAAGATGACTTTACAAACGGGAAAAATTTGTCTATAATAAACGTAGTATAAAATTGCATATCGAAGTAGAGAATAATAATTCTCCAACTTCAGGGCAGAGTGAGGCGTTTAAAAGCGTCAATTCTCGACTGGCGGTGATTCTTCTTTATTTAGAAGGCAAGTCCGCGAACCGAAAGGCCGATTGAGTGTGAATCTCAAACCAACAGTATAGTCTGGATGAAAGAAGTAACCATGGACGGTATTTTTGTATCGTTCAGCACAGCCCTGTCTTTGGTGACATGGGCATTTTTTATTTTGCGGGATTGGATCAGACAGCCCCCTCAGAATAAAAGAATTGTTAAATGGAGGAGAAAGAAAATGATGAATGAAACAGCAGCAGTGAGTAAAGTAAATGTAAGAAAGATCACAGTGACCGCCATGCTTGGAGCGCTGGCCACAATCCTGATGTTTTTTGAATTCAGCGTACCGTTTATCATGCCGGGATTCATTAAGATGGACTTTTCCGAACTTCCCGCTCTGATCGCCGCGTTTTCCATGGGGCCGGTATCCGGCATCGCAGTGTGCTTTATTAAAAATATCGTAAATCTTCTGCACACCACGTCCGGCGGAGTAGGCGAGATTTCCAACTTCATCCTGGGAGTCTGCTTTGTACTTCCGGCAGGTTTGATCTATAAGAGAAATAAATCACAGAAGGGAGCATTGATCGGTGCCCTGACAGGAGCCGTTATAATGGCAGTCGTGAGTGTGTTTTCCAACTACTTTATCGTCTATCCGGTCTATGAAAACTTCATGCCGATGGAAGCGATCATCGGAGCTTACCAGGCGATCAACCACAATGTCAGGAACTTATGGGATGCATTAATTTGGTTTAACATGCCATTTACCTTCGTAAAAGGAATGTTCAGCGTTGTAATCACATTTTTGGTATATAAGAGGATATCCCCGATCTTGAAAGGAAAACATTAAGATTTAAGACAACTATCACAGAATATAATAAAACGTCAATCCGAAATTAAGGATTGACGTTTTTTGATGAATGTTTAATTTAATTTTTGTTTTGCATTATCTAAAAATGAATCGGCGGCTACGATATAGCGCTCGTGTGTGCCGATACCGATTCGGCCTTTATTGTCCATAATTTCCACCTGAAACTCTAATTTCCTGCGGTTGATCTCTGTCAGATGACACTGGCAGGTCACTTTGCAGCCTACGGGAGTGGCAGATACATGGGAAATGTTTAAATTGGTGCCGACTGTGGTCATGCCCTCATCCAGCTTTCCCTCTAATAATTTTACGGCAGCCCTTTCTACCAGGAGTGTCATGGCAGGTGTGGCATACACAGGAAGACTTCCGCTCCCCCAGCGGGCGGCAGTCAGTTCGTCAGTAACTTCTTCTGACAGGGTGATCTTGTCTCCAATTTCAATCTTCATAAGTTGTCCTCTCTTGATTTATTCCATATCATTTTAGGATAGGTAACATTTCATACACTTAGTATAGCAAAATAAGATAAAAATGCCATAGTTTTTTAAGAATTTATTGTAATCTATATATGTCTGAAGATGATTCTCACAGCGTAAGGCTGTAAAAGTCCTGAAAAGGCTATGGTGCAAAGCCGGTAAATACGTTAAAATAGTTTTTGACGGATATAATATTAAAATTAAGGTGAGGAGGAATCTTATTGAAATTATACATGATGAGGCATGGAGAAACTTCATGGAATAAAATACGCAGGATTCAGGGACAGTCGGACATTGATCTGAATGAGGCCGGCAGAGAGGCGGCCAGGCTCACGAGTAAGGCTCTGAAAGATTTCAGATTCGACGCAGCCTATACGAGTCCGCTCAGCAGGGCCAGGGAAACGGGGGAGATCGTACTTGCAGGAAGAGATATTCCGCTGATCGAAGACGAACGCCTGAAAGAGGCCAATTTCGGACCGTATGAAGGGGCTGACCTGAATGAATTATACGAAAAAAAAGAACCTATTCTGGACTTTTTTGACCGTCCGCACAAGATGACACTGATCGAGGGCGCGGAAACCCCGGCTCAGGTCGTAGAGCGGTCGAAAATATTTCTGGAGGAATTTATTCTTCCGATGGAAAAGGAAGCAGAAAGTGTGATCTTATTTACGCACGGAGCGTTTATTCACGGAATGCTGACAAACATGTATAAAAGAGATGTGAGAGACTTTTGGAAGGGGCCGAAGCTGAAGAATTGTTCCATAAGTACGGCAGAATTAAAAGACGGCCGTTTCTGTGTTCTCAGTGAGGCAGAGGTCCTTTATTGAAATTCAGAAAGAGAAAGAAGCTAAAGGAGACATACGATGACGAAATATGAGTTTTTAAAGGAACTCCGGGAAGCGCTGGAGGGACAGGTGCCGATGAGTGAAATTGAGGATTCCATTTCCTATTACAGAGATTATTTCAGCCGCCAGGAGGCAGATGGAAGGAGTGAGCAGGAGATCTTGGAAGAACTAGGCAGCCCAAGACTTATCGCAAAATCCATCATCGAGACAAAGGGCGGGGAGCAGATCTATTATGAAGATACCTATGAAGAACAGGTGAATGAAGAGGAAGGTTCTCCGAAAGTTTTTGTGTTTGATTCTTTTCTGACGAAGATTGGGTGTCTGGCAGCGGTGATCATTGTCATCATACTGATTGGAAGCGTGTTCGCCGTAGCGCTCCGCTTTATCGGACCGATCATTATGATCCTTCTTCTTATCTACCTGATCAAAAATGTTTTTGGAAAGAGGTAAGGGCAGAAAATGGATATCATTCAGGAAGTAAACCAGGCCAGGGAGAGGATCGTAAAGTACAGGCAGGATCTTCACCGATGTCCGGAGACGGCCTTTGAAGAATATAAGACTACAGCCTATATCAAGCGGCAGCTGGATGCCATGGGGATATCCTATACACCGTTGCATCCCACAGGTATTGTGGCGGAGATCGGGAAGGGCAGGGGAGCGGCTGCCCTAAGGGCCGATATTGATGCATTAAAAGTAAAAGAGGAGACAGGGTGTTCTTTTGCGTCAGAACATCAGGGATATATGCATGCCTGCGGACATGACGGGCATGCAGCCATTCTTTTGGGCGCAGCCGGTATTCTGAAAAAGTATGAAAAGGAATTATCAAAAAAAGTATTTCTTGTTTTTCAGCCGGCGGAGGAGACTGCCCAGGGGGCAAAACTGGTCCTGGAGTCAGGGCTATTAGAAGGTGTAAAAGAAATTTTCGGCCTCCATATTTTTTCCGGGATCGAAGCCGGGAAGATTTCTCTGGAGGCAGGGCCGAGAATGGCTGCTACGGACTGGTTTTCTATAGACATCAGAGGGAAATCCGGTCATGCCGGAAAACCTCATCTTTGTACGGACGCATCGGTGATCGCTGCCGCCACGGTCATGAACCTTCAGACGATCGTGAGCAGAAATACCGATCCTCTGGACTCAGCTGTAGTTACTGTGGGAAAGATGACCTCAGGTACAGCCAGAAATGTCATATCCGGCTCTGCCGGAATCGAGGGAACGGTCCGGACATTTTCGGAGGAGACTGAAAAAATGGTGAAGGAACGGGTCATCGAAATCGCCGTGGGAACAGCCGGTCAGCTGGGAGGAGAAGCGGCCGTAGATTATCCGCCGTCCAGTCATCCGCCTCTGATCAACGGGGAATCGACGGTGGAGAGAGCCATGCGGGGAGCAGGAAAGATTTTTTCCGAGAAGGACTTTGTGCATGTGCCTCCGATGATGCTCGGAGAAGATTATTCCAACTATTTAAAGACGATTCCGGGAGCCTTTGCATTTGTGGGAGGAGGTAAAGATCAGTTTCCCAATCACCACGGCAGATTTGACATGGATGAAAAGGCACTGGTAAGCGGAGTGAAACTGATGCTTGCTTATGTCATGGAAGAGTAGGCAGTTCGCAGGGATGAGCAGTACAAAAAACGGTAGAATGTACAGTATTTCGTGCTAGACCGCAATTCACAAGTATGCTATAATCATAGCCAAAGAAAAAATAGGTCTCATTTATGGCCTTACAGATTATAAACAAGGGAAAAGGCGGGTAATTATGAATTTAGTTTATCGTAGTACAAGAAACAGGGAAGAGACGGCATCTGCTTCTGAAGCGATCCTTAAGGGACTGACGGATGACGGAGGACTTTTTGTGCCGGATTCTATTCCGAAGCTCCAGGTTTCCGTAGAAGACCTGACAGAGATGACCTATCAGGAAATTGCGTATGCGGTTATGAAGGAGTTTCTCACAGATTTTACAGAGGAAGAGTTAAAGACCTGTATTGCCAATGCTTATGATGACAAGTTTGACACAGAGGAGATCGCTCCGATAGTGAAAGCAGGGGATGTATATTATCTTGAGCTGTTCCACGGCTCCACCATCGCATTCAAGGATATGGCTCTCTCCATCCTCCCTCATCTTTTAGTTACTTCCGCAAAAAAGAATCATGTGAAAAATGAGATCGTGATCCTGACAGCCACTTCCGGAGACACCGGCAAAGCTGCTCTGGCCGGTTTTGCAGACGTGCCGGGAACGAAGATCATTGTCTTTTATCCGAAATCCGGGGTCAGCCCGATCCAGGAAAAGCAGATGCTGACCCAGAAGGGTGAAAATACTTACGTTATCGGCATCAAAGGTAACTTTGACGATGCCCAGACCGGCGTGAAAAAGATGTTCTCCAACAGGGAACTGGCAGCAGTGATGGACGGGAACGGGTATCAGTTTTCATCTGCAAACTCAATTAACATCGGACGTCTGGTTCCTCAGATCGTATATTACGTAAAAGCCTATGCGGATCTGGTGAAAAAAGGTGCAGTAAAAGCAGGAGATCCGATGAACGTCGTAGTCCCTACGGGTAACTTTGGAAATATCTTGGCAGCGTTTTATGCAAAACAGATGGGAATTCCGATCGGAAAGTTTGTCTGTGCGTCCAATGAAAATAAAGTTTTGTTTGATTTCTTCCGGACTGGAGAATATGACAGAAAGCGTGAGTTTGTTGTGACATCATCTCCTTCCATGGACATTTTGATTTCCAGCAATCTGGAGCGTTTGATTTACAGAATTGCTGGAAATGATGCCGAACAGTGTGCGAAATTTATGAATGCTCTGACAGAAGACGGCGCATATGAGATCACACAGGAGATGAGAGACCAGCTCTCAGAGTTCTTCGGGGCTTATGCCACAGAAGAAGAGACTATGGAGAAGATCAGACAGATCTATGAGGCAGAACATTATGTACTGGATACCCATACGGCAGTAGCATCCGTGGCATATGACAAATATATCAAAGACAGTGGTGACAAGACACCGACAGTCATAGCGTCCACCGCCAGCCCGTATAAGTTTACCAGAAGCGTAATGAATGCCATCGATCCAAAATATGATGAAAAGTCTGATTTTGAATTAGTGGATGAGTTACATAGAATTTCCGGCGTGACTGTCCCCGGCGCCATCGAAGAGATCAGGACGGCTCCGATCCTCCACGATACAGTCTGTGAGACGGCAGCTATGGAAGAAGAAATGAAAAAAATCTTGAATATTTAAGATACCAATTATTAAAAACGGCAGAGTTGAATTCTCTGCCGTTTTTTTGTCACAAAAAAGTATATTTGATGTCTAATACTGCAGGAGGTAAAATTTATGGATAAGATAACAAACCAACAACTTGAACTGCTCATCGGCAAAGCCGTAGACGGAGACAAAAAATCCCTGGAAACAGTGATCATGAGCGTACAGGACCTGATCTTCAATCTTTCCCTCAGGATGCTCGGGACTTTTGCGGATGCAGAGGATGCGTCACAGGACATCATAGTGAAAGTCATCACCCACTTGTCATCGTTTAGAAAAGAGAGTGCTTTTTCTACGTGGGTCTACAGGATTGCGGTAAACCATTTGAAGGATTATAAAAAGCACATGTTTGCCAATAGTCCTCTGAGTCTGGATTTTTACAGGGATGATATTGAGAATGCCCAAATCCGGGACATCCCTGATCTTACACAGAATGTAGAGGTTTCTATTTTAGAAGAAGAACTGAAAATGTCATGTACCAATGTGCTGCTGCAGTGTCTGGACAGCGAGAGCAGATGTATTTTTATTCTGGGAACAATGTTTAAACTGGACAGCCGTATCGCAGGTGATATCCTGGGAATGACACCGGAGGCATACCGAAAGAGGCTTTCCAGAATACGCGGCAAAGTTGCAGATTTCCTTGACTGCTACTGCGGTGAATTTGGCCGGGGGACATGCAGATGCAGAGACAGGCTCAACTATGCCATCGAGAATCACCGCCTGGACCCGGGCAAGCTGGATTATACGGCGGCAGATAAAATTTCAGAACAGACATTGTTTCATGTGAAGGATGCAATGGAAGATATTGATGATTTATCAATGAAATTTTCTTTTTGTAAATCCTATGGGTCACCGGAGAAAATGAAACAGTTTATCAGGGAATTTCTGGATTCTGCTCCGTTTTCTGTTGTGAAAGAATCGTGAGGAGGGATTATACATGAATATGGAACTGATTTTAAATTATTTATCGGAACTCAGTCGAAATAATAACCGGGAGTGGTATCATGCGCACAAGGAAGAGTATCAGCAGGCCAATGCAACTGGTGAGGGACACCAGGTTCAGCCGTGATAAGTCTCCGTATAATCCCTGTTTCCGCGCTCACATTTCATCAAAAGGCAAACTGCCGGTTCCCGTTGGATATTATATCATGATCCGGCCGGGTGATCAGTCTTTTTTAGGCGGAGGTTTATTTGCGGATATGTTTAAAGACGCTACAAGGATGGTGCGGGACTATCTTTCAAAACATCCTGCGGAGTGGGAACAAATCATCGGGTCTGAAGAGTTTAAGAGCTATTTTGCTGTAAAGGGCACGGCACTGAAAAATGTGCCGGCAGGCTACGATGAGGATCATCTACAGGCTAAATATCTGAAGAATAAAAGCTGGTATCTGGAATATTTCATAAAAGACGAGGAACTCCTGGATGGGGAACAATTTCTGGACAGAGCTGCAGACATTTTTCATAAAATGAAACCGTTTAATGATTATCTGAACAGAGCATTGGAAGGCTTTAAGATGCCTCAGAGATAAAAATGCCATACCCTGAGGGCGGACACGCATCGCGTGTTAAGGTATACCCACAGGGCATCCCGTATTTTATACCCTACGGGTGGACACGCTTCGCGTGTTAAGGTATAATTTAAGAAAAAGTATGTGAGGAGACGGTGATTATGCCAAAGGATTTATTTGATAAGATCGAGCAGACCATAACGACTACTGGGAAGGCAGCGGCGAAAAAGGCAAGGGAAGTAGCAGATACGGCAAAGATTAAAAATGATATCCGCGTTGCGAAGCGTGAATTAAATGATTTGTATGAGCAGGTTGGACGGCAGTATTTTGAGTCTCATATGGATTATCCGGAAGCGGAATATATTGATCTGTTTAATCTGATCGAAAAGATCCGGGGAGATATCAAAGTCATGGAAGCGGACCTTGAGATGGTCAGAGAAGAAGAATCGTAAGATTGAGATTAGTAAAATATAAAAGCCGGCAGGAAATTTTATCCTGCCGGCTTTTTAGTGTTGTGTGATCAGAGATTTGTTTTTCTTTCCATGAGATATCTTGTCAGGAAGAAGGAGACGATAATCTCTATGATGCTGCCGATGATCATCATAGGCAGCAGATAGTAGCAGAATTTCTCAAGTCCAGTAAAATTCATAAAGTTCGGGAAGATGGACGAGAAGATGTTGGTCACAAGTGAAAGTGCCGCAGTTGCAAGGAAATAAGTTCCTATGGATGCCGCCAGGCGGTGGTTCGGTAAAAGACCTCCGATGGTAATACAGAGGTATACGAACAGCGGTGATGATATGGCACTCAATATCAATGAAGACAAAGTCTCAGTGATAAATAAAAATCTGATTCCTGGGTCAATCTTGTTAAATTCCTGGAATGAAAGGGACAGCACATGACAGAAATCGGTCCAGTATGGCGTACCTGCCAGGAAAATAAAAATAGAGAACATGAATGCGACGGAGGAGATAACAAACCAGAAGATACTGATCAGAAGTTTGTTCAGGATCTGAAGGTTGATGGAAACAGGAAGCGTAAAGCTTAAGTATCCTTCATCGGTATAAAAGTTCTTATAAAACCGGTAAAAAGAGATAATAAAGCACATGAGGTACAGAGCGATCACGGCCACTACATAGATGGTCACAATAAAAATGCTGAGAGTCATGCGCAGCGGATCATTGCCGAATCCGATCATCATCATAAACAGTTTGAATAACAGTGTGATCCCGCCGAATGTTGCGAGCAGAGGCACAAAATACCGGGCGGTGGCTTTCAATTCATATTTCAGTAGTTTTCCTAGCATTTGAATACCTCCCTGAATAACTGGTCCACAGATTTTTGTTTCTCCTCCCGGATCTGGTCGACGGTTGCAGACAGAGTGATCTTTCCGTTCTGTAAAAACAGGACGTCGTCCAGGACGGTTTCGATGTCACTGATCAGATGGGTGGAAATGATCAGGCTGGCATCCGGATTGTAGTTTGAAATAATCGTTTTTAAAATATAATCACGGGCAGCGGGATCTACACCGGCGATCGGCTCATCCAGAAGATATAATTTTGCATTCCGGCTCATGACTAAGATGAGCTGTACTTTTTCTTTTGTTCCCTTAGACAGTGTTTTCAGGCGCTTATTCTCGTCAATTCCAAGATCCTTCAGCATATAGAGCGCCTTTTCTTTGTTAAAGTCTTTATAAAAATCATCAAAGTAAGTAAATACTTCATGGATTTTCATCCACTCCGGCAGATACATCCGGTCCGGAAGATAGGAAATGTGCTCCCGGGAATGGATGCCGAGGGGCTGGCTGTCAAACAGGATATCTCCCTCTGTTGCCGTCAGCAGGCCGTTGATCAGTTTGATCAGTGTGCTCTTGCCGCTTCCATTAGGGCCTAAAAGACCGATGATACGTCCGGAGGGAATTTTTAAGTTGAGTCTGTCTAAGGCTAAAAAACCTGAGTAAACCTTAGAAAGATTATTACATTCAAGAATATAGTTCATATAGATACCTCTCATTGCTATCTTATTAGTTTGATAATGTCTTCTTTTTTCAGACCAAATCGTTCCATCTTCTTCAGGAACTCTGCAATTTCCTTTTCGGCAATTGAAGCCTGCAGTGACTGAATCAGCTGCTCATCTTCGGTGACAAAGCGTCCGCTGGTCCTCTGGGAATAGAGCAGGCCGCTGCGCTCCAGTTCGGACAGTGCTTTCTGCATTGTATTCGGATTCACAGAAGCACAGGCGGCCAGATCCCGGACGGAAGGCAGCTTTCCTCCGAGAGGATAGACACCGGAAAGGATATCGCCTTGAATATGTTCCATCAGCTGAAGATAAATCGGCCGGTCATCGGATAATTCCCATGCCATAATAAACCTCGCTTTCTTGTATTAAGTATCTAGTACAATGGTATAATAGACTGGAAAAAAAGTCAATTAATTTTTAAAAATAAATTGACTGTGACTGGAAATAATTGTATAATGAGATCAATAAATGGAAATAAAAGGAGGATTTACATTATGTTTCAAATTGTAGATATGACAGATATGGGCAATGGCCGGGATTCCAATCAGGACTCTTATCTCCTGAAAGAAGAAGAGATCTGCGGACAGCAGATATTGATGGCGGTTATGTGCGACGGCATGGGAGGACTCAGCAGGGGAGAGATCGCAAGCGGATACATTGTAGGTTCGCTGGACCGGTGGTTTGCCCACACACTCCCGGTCCTCCTCAAACAAAAGATGAAGATCATGAGGATTCAAAAGGAACTGGTGGCTGCCATCAAGAAGATCAACCACCGGCTGATCCTTTTGAGCCAAGAATACGGGGACACGATGGGGAGCACCCTGACGCTTCTTTTTGCGGCAGACCGCCGGTTTTTTGTACTGAACATCGGTGACTCCAGAGCCTATTGGTTTGACCGGGACCAGAAGTATGTCACCAGGGATCATACCCTGGTCCAGGAAGAAGTCAGCCGCGGACTGCTGACCATAGAGGAAGCGAAGACCGATGCCAGAAAACATATTCTGATGCAGTGCATTGGTGTTACAAAGGAGATCACCATTGACTGTTACAATGGGAAACTTAAACCGGGGATGGAATTTCTGCTCTGCACAGACGGGTTCTACGGTATGCTCAGGGAGGAGGAGATTTACGAAGTGGAAGCTTCCAAAGACGAGATGAGACGATGGGTGAGAAAATGTTTTGATAAAGTAAAAGAAAGAGGGGAATTGGACAACTTATCATGCATTGTCGTAAAAGTTTCCTGACATGGACAGAGACTGTACAGGAAACTGTATACTTTTAAAGCGGTTGGGCAGGGGAGGACAGGGAGAGATCTATTTAGCCTGGGATGAAGAGAAATCAAGCTACACAGCGGTTAAAAGGTTTGAAAGCCAGCTCTTGGAAGGAATCAGGGAAGCGCGGATACTGGAGTCATTATGTCATCCGGGGATACCGGAGTATCTTGGACGGAGATCGGAAGACGGACACTTAGATCTTTTTATGGAATATATTCCGGGCATCTCAGTGAAAGAGTATATCAGGATTCATGAGAAGATCCCCGAACGCCGGACAGCTGTATGGGGCATACAGCTGCTGGATATTTTAGACTATCTTCATAGGAGATCTCCGCCGGTGATCCACTGCGATATTAAACCGTCCAATCTGATAATCACGAAGAGAGGCAGGCTCTTTCTGATCGACTATGGCACGGCAATTCTGGGGAAGGATGGGAATCAAAAGCTGGGGACCTGCGGATATGCTGCACCGGAGCAGATGGATGGACTCGGATATGCAGATGAACAGAGTGATATTTACAGTTTTGGCATGACCTTATATCACATGGCCACAGGACACCACCCTGGTAAGAAACCATGGGAAGATGATAAAAACTATGGGTTTTCCAGGGGATTTTCAAAGGTGCTGAACAAGTGCCTGCAAAAGGATAAGAAAGACCGTTATCTGACGGTATCAGAAGTGAGACGCGGGCTTAAGAGAGCTTTAAGAAAGCGGGCCGCTATCCGGACCGGAGCAGCAGTTTTTTTGATTCTTGCGGCGGGAACTTGCTGGAAGACTGGAGACGGGCAAGAGCAGTCTGCATATGCTGAGCTGTTATCCAAAGCCGAAGAAGAACGGTCAAAGGCAGGGAGCAGGTTTTCGATGAAAGCAGTCCGGTATTATGAGCTGGCGATCGATCGGGGCCCGGGTCAGGCACCGGCATATGAGAGACTGCTGAAATATTATCAGTCTGCCGGAAGGGAAAAAGAAGGCCTTACAGTTCTGGCAGAATATGTGGAGTCTAAAGACTTTGATGCCGTGGGGAAGGAAGCTCTTTTATACAGGATGGGTCTTTTATATCTTCAGGGAAAAGAGGGAAAGGAAGGATTCCCACCGGACCCGATTTTGGCATACCGGTATCTGGCGATGCAGGAGCATCCTTCAGATATCGAAAAAGATTATACAGAACTCGCGGGGATTTTATCAGGAAAGAGCTATCAGGGAGACAGGCTGTGGGAAATTCTGGACCGGTGCGGGAAAAAGACAGAAGATTTCCGGCAGACATATCTTTTATTTCAGATCTGCCGACAAAAAGAGCAGGAGCTGAAGAAGTTCGGGGATGTTGAAAAAAAGCAGGAGGAACTGGCAGATCTCATGGAAAAATTGTCTGAGAACAGTGATGAAAGGAGGACTGCACTGCGCGAAAAAGCGGCATATTATGAGCGCATGATAGACAGCCGCGGCCTTGAGGCATGGATAGAGGCCGCAGACCGGTACACAGATATGCTGGAGCAGGAAAAGGAAAAGGCAGAGATGCAGCTGAAAAAAGCCAGACTGTTCGCCGGGTATGGGAGAAAAAAGAGTGCAGAGGAAGTGTACCGGGCAGTCATCAGACAGTATTCGGGATGGCCTGAGGGATATATAGCATATGGTTTTTATTTGGCGGAAGCAGGAAAGAGGGATATGGCACAGAATATGTACCGCAGGGCAAAGGGCCTCGGTGCAGGAGGGGATACGGAACTTCATAAACTCGGAGCTGTTTTGGGGGAGGAAAATAATTAGATGCTGAATCGAAAAAAGATAGCAGGAGTTTTTATGATCGTGTTTGCTGCGGCGGGATGCACGGTTTTTGGCGGTGAGAAAGAGGAACCTTCTTTGAGGGCGGAGTTTGCGGATGGAGAGCAGGAAACTTATACAGCAAAGGAGCGGGAACTAAAAATTACTCTGCTGAAGGAAGGAGCAGACAGGGACAAAGTAATCTGCCGCGCCGAAGGGAACGATGGTAAAGAAAAGTGGGATGCAGGAAATATAACTTGGCTGTCAGACAAAGAAGGCAGGGTTATCTTTCAGAGGGAGGGCTGGTACAGAGTCAGTGTGGAATATGATGGTGAATCCAGTATGCTTCAGGAATTTTGTCTGGAAACAACAAAACCGGAGGAGCCGGAGGCGGATACGGGTTCCTATATGCAGGGCACATGGACAAACCGCCCTGTGCATATAAATTTGTCTCAGGGAAGCTCTTTTTCAGGACGATCCGGCTTTGAATACCTGGAATCAGAACAGGGAGAGTGGAAAGAAGCTGAGGGAGACAGTATCACAGTTAAGACAAACGGGATACACAGATACAAAGTGCGCGCGGTTTCCAAAGCAGGGAACCGGAGTGCCGCTGCCGATGTCTTTGTGAAGTTCTGGGATAAACAGCCCGGAAAACCAAAGGTAAACTGCCCCGGCTCCGCGGATGGAGAGTGGCACAAAAAAGAGGTGAGGATCCGTGCAGAGAAAAGGCAGAAAAAGGGTCCCAGACTAAAAACCTTTATCACAGCAAAGAATTTGGATACGGGGAGGAAAAAAACTATTGAAGAAAACAGTCTTTTGCTTTCTGAAGAAGGGAAATACCAGATCCGAGTGGTTCAGAAGGATGAGGCAGGAAATATCTCAAAGAAAGAATGGAAAAAGAATATTTATATAGACGGCAGTAAGCCCCGGATCAGCCTGGAAGGAAAAACGGTGAATCTATATGAGAAGGATGGCTGCAAACTCAAAGTGACCATAAAAGATTCCTATCTGGATGCAGAGAGCATACGGTGGCAGACTACGGGGAAAGTTGTGAATCAAACAGCAAAAGAAGGGGTGCTGAAAGCAGATATATATTTTGAAAAAGAAGGGGAGCAAAAGCTGTCAGTCTCATGTCAGGATCAGGCCGGAAATTCCGCAGAGGCTTCTGCCGGGCATTTTTTCATAGATAAAACAAAACCACAGCTTAAAATCACGGGGATCAGTTCTCTTGGAATCTATAATTTTGCGCCAGAGGCCAAGGTGAGCTGTATGGACGATACTCCTACGGAGGTTTCTTTATACTTAAACGGTAAATTGTTAAAGAGAGAGAACGTAAAGCCAGGAGAAAACAGGAAAGCGGCGTACCCGATGCTGTCAGAAGACGGATACTATTGTGCCGAAGCCCGGGCCAGAGACAGTGCCGGAAATACGGCATCAGAAAAAGTTTTTTTTACTGTCAGCTGTAAGGGAACACAGATCATACCGGACGGGAATACCGTACACCAAAGCAGTTCAATGAAGGATCAGGGATCATTCGGATTTCGGATGAAAAATGTAGTGCCTTCTTATGTGACAGAATTTGTTGTGAATGGCCGGACCGTACCCTATGAGAGAAAGGGAGATTATGTCTATATAAGCAATAAGTATTTAAAGAATGGGTCAAACCAGATAAAAGTGAAGATGAAAGATATAACCGGCCATGTCAGTACACTGAAAAAGCCATTGAATCTTCACTATGATGCGGAACCTCCTGTGATCCTCATATCCGGGGTCAGACACGGAATCACTTATCGGGAGAAAAAGCAAATCCAGGTAAAAGTTCAGGATGATCAGGACCGGATAACGGGTTTATGGATGGACGGCAGGAAGATAAAGTTTTCAGACGGACAGACGGTGATCCGGTGCGGCACAGACGGAAATCACAGGCTAAAGGCTGAGGCCGTGGGAAGGTCGGGGCTTAAGTCCGGCAGAACGGTGGAGTTTAAAATCAGTACGAAACAGAGAAAACATTCAAAACGTCCATTCGGGTTTCTGATTTCCGGGATCTATTTCCTTACGGCACTTTATCTCATGTTTTTCTTTTTCCGAAGCCGAAAATCATAAGAAACAAGTTAAAATCTTCTTTATTCTGTGTTATAATGAGGCTTAATGCAGAGGTTTCGTGAAAGGAGATTTAAAAATGGCAGAAGAAATGAAAGAAACAATGGAACAGTATGAGAATGAATTGGAAGCATCCTTCCGTAAGATGGATGAGGGAGATATAGTTGAGGGGGATGTATTGAGCGTCAGCGACGAAGAGGCAGTTATCGATTTAAAATATTATGCTCAGGGTATTCTGAAAGCTTCTGAATACAGCGATGATCCGAATATCACATTGACAGAAGCACTCCGTGAAGGCGACAGGCTAAAAGCAAAAGTAATTTCCGTGGATGACGGAGAGGGAAATATCCTGTTGTCCAAGAGAGAGGCCAATCAGGTTCTCGCCTGGGACCGCCTTCAGAAACTGATGGATGAAGAAGCAGTTCTCAGTCTCACTGTGGGCGGAGTCGTCAACGGAGGTGTGATCGTTTACGTAGAAGGAATCCGCGGGTTTATCCCGGCTTCCCAGCTTTCCTTAAATTATGTGGAAGACCTGAACACATGGCTCAAAAAAGAAGTGGAAGCCAAGATCATTAACGTAGATGAAAGCAGGAATAAACTTGTACTCTCAGCCAAAGAAGTGGAAAAGGCAAAGGCTCAGGAGGAGCTTAACCACAAGATGGCCATGATGCGTCCGGGCATGGTGCTGGAAGGTACTGTAGAAAATATCATGCCGTACGGAGCGTTTGTGGATCTTGGCGATGGACTTAGCGGTTTGATCCATATATCACAGTTCAGCGAAAAAAGAATTAAAAGCCCGAAAGAAATGGTAGAAGAAGGACAAAAGGTCAAAGTAAAGGTTTTAAAAATCGCCGACAACAAGATCAGTCTCAGCATGAAGGTACTGGAGGAATCCAGAGAGGCGGAAAAAGTTGAGACCGGAATTGAATATAAGGAAGAGGAAAAGGCACAGACCAGCCTCGGAGACTTACTGGCAAATCTTAAGTTATAATTCAGAGAGGAATCAAAAGATGGCAGGTTCAAGCATTGGCACATTATTCAAAATTACAACGTGGGGAGAGACCCATGGAGAGGGGCTTGGAGTCGTCGTAGATGGATGCCCGGCCGGACTTTCTATTTCAAAGGAAGATATTCAGCAGTACTTAAACCGCAGAAAACCGGGACAGTCAAAATATACGACGCCCCGGAAAGAGGACGATCAGGCAGAGATCCTGTCCGGAGTTTTCGAAGGAAAAACTACCGGAACTCCCATTTCCATGGCTGTCTATAACAAGGACCAGAGATCCAGAGACTACAGTCAGATCAAAGATGTTTACCGGCCCGGGCATGCGGATTATACTTATGATGCCAAATATGGAATCAGGGATTACAGAGGCGGAGGAAGGTCTTCCGGAAGAGAGACCATCGGGCGTGTGGCTGCCGGGGCAGTGGCCGTCAAGCTCTTAAAGGAACTTGGCATTACGGTAACGGCATACGCAAAAGAGATCGGCGGCATCACGGCAGACGAGAAACGATTTGATATAGAAGAGATCTTCCGGAACCCGTTTTATATGCCCGACAGAGAAGCAGCATTGAAAGTGCAGGAATATGCGGACCACATGATGAGAGAACAGGATTCTATGGGCGGTATTATCGAGTGTACCGTTCAAGGGTTAAAGCCCGGGATCGGTGATCCGGTGTTTGAAAAGCTGGATGCCAATCTGGCCAAAGCAGTGCTTTCGATCGGTGCCGTAAAGGGATTTGAGATCGGTGACGGCTTTGCGGCGGCCTCATCCAGCGGATCCCAGAATAATGACGCTTATGAGTATCGGGAAGGCAGAATTGTAAAAAAGTCAAATCACTCAGGAGGAGTGCTGGGAGGAATCAGTGACGGCAGCCCGGTCGTGTTCCGGGCGGCAGTCAAGCCGACTCCGTCTATCGCAAAGGTCCAGCCTACGGCAGGAAAAAACGGAGCAGATATCGACCTTTCCATCGGGGGAAGACATGATCCGATGATTGTTCCAAGAGCTGTGGTAGTGGTCGAATCCATGGCAGCGGTCACGATTGCAGACGGGCTGCTTATGAATCTGAGTGCCAGCATGGACTCTGTAAAAAAAATATACGGACAATGGTGAATATATGTATCAGTTAATAAAAAAAGACGGAAGAGCAAAAAGAGGACGGTTTACGACCGTTCATGGGACGATAGAAACCCCGGTTTTTATGAATGTGGGGACAGTGGCTGCGATCAAGGGGGCAGTGAGCACAGATGATTTAAAAGAGATCAGAACACAGGTGGAACTTTCCAATACCTATCATCTCCATGTAAGACCGGGGGATCGGCTGATCAAGGAATTCGGGGGCCTTCATAAGTTTATGAACTGGGACCGCCCGATCCTTACAGATTCAGGGGGATTTCAGGTCTTTTCCCTGGCCAAGCTGCGTAAGATAAAGGAGGAAGGTGTTTCTTTTTCTTCCCATATCGATGGACGGAAGATTTTTATGGGACCCGAGGAGAGTATGCAGATCCAGTCTAATCTGGGATCTACTATCGCTATGGCCTTCGACGAGTGTCCGCCCCATCCAGCGGAGAGAAAATACATGCAGGATTCTGTGGACCGCACGACCAGATGGCTGCACCGCTGTAAAAAAGAGCTGGATCGTCTGAACCGTCTGCCGGATACGGTGAATCCGCATCAGATGCTGTTTGGAATCAATCAGGGCGGAACCTATGAAGACATCCGTATCTCTCATGCAAAAGAGATTTCCAGGCTTGACCTTGACGGCTATGCCCTGGGAGGCCTGGCGGTAGGGGAATCCCACGCGGAGATGTACCGTATTCTGGATGAAACCGTCCCGTATCTTCCAGAAGCAAAACCTACTTATCTGATGGGAGTGGGCACTCCCGCCAATATTTTGGAAGCGGTAGACCGGGGAGTAGACTTTTTTGACTGCGTTTACCCGACAAGAAACGGCAGGCATGGACATGTCTATACCAACCACGGCAAGATGAACCTGTTCAATAAAAAATATGAGCTGGATCACAGGCCTATAGAAGAAGGATGCCAGTGTCCGGCGTGCAGAAGCTTCAGCAGGGCTTATATCAGACATCTGCTCAAGGCAAAAGAAATGCTTGGTATGAGACTGTGTGTCTTGCATAACTTATATTTTTATAATACAATGATGGAAGAGATTCGGGAGGCCATTGAACAGGGGCGATACAGAGAGTACAAGGAGAGAAAGCTTTCTGGTATGGAAAATAAGTGATCAGGATTCAAGAAATTGAATTTGATATATTATTATTTTAAATGGAGGAAAAAGAACAAATGCAATCACAATTTAGTATGATTCTGTGGCTTATTATTGTGTTCGGAGGTATGTATTTCTTACTGATCCGTCCGCAGAAGAAAAAAGACCAGCAGATGAAGGAATTAGCGGCTTCTCTGGAAGTTGGGGACAGTGTACTTACCATCAGCGGCTTCTATGGTGTGATCGTGGATGTCGTAGATGACAAAACGATCGTTGTAGAATTCGGAAATGACAAACATTGCCGTATTCCTATGGAACGTGCTGCCATTTCTCAGGTTGAGAAACCGAATCAGGGAACAAAAGAAGATTAATATGCAGGGACGGCGCTTTTTTGCGCCGTCTTTTCTGTACCCAAGAGGGCGCTTTAAGAAGGAGTGAGTCAAAAGAAGTTGGTTATCAGAAGCATCCAGGAGGAGTGATCATGGACAGGACATCGTTTCCCTACTATTATGATATCGTTGGCAGTTTTTTGCGAACAGAGACATTGAAAGCTGCCAAAAGACAGTATAAACAGGGTGATATGAGTGCAGTAAAATTAAAGAGAGTTGAAAATCAGGCGGTCAGGGAACTGGTCAGGAAGCAGAAAGAAGCAGGACTTAAGGCAGTTACCGACGGAGAACTGCACAGAAGATGGTGGCATCTGGATTTTCTTTGGTATTTGAACGGAATCGAGAGAAAGAAATATAAACGGAGACCGGACATTTTCAGGGAAGAAGAGACAGAGCCGGAGACGCTTGCAGTCTGCAGCAGGATCAGCTTCGGCAATCATCCGTTTTTAAACCATTTTCGGTTTCTAAAGTCGATTGCCGGGAATACGGCGACTAAGATGACGATTCCGTCACCGGCTATGTTCCATTTAATCTGCTGTGTACACTCTGAGTCATACCAGTCGATTCCGCTTTACAGGAATGAAAAAGTTTTGTTTGAAGATATCGTCAAGAGTTATCAAATAGCGCTGAGGGCTTTTTACAATGCAGGCTGCAGATACCTTCAGTTTGATGATGTCTCCTGGGGAGAATTTTGTTCCGGGGAACGGAGGGAGGTTTATCGGAACAGGGGGATTGACACAGAGAACCTGTCAGAGCATTATGTCTGGCTGATCAACCAGGTGCTGAAAGTGAAACCGGAGGATATGGCGGTGACCCTTCATATCTGCCGGGGAAAGTTCCATTCTGCCTGTATGATATCAGGAAGCTATGAGGCAGTGGCAGAGCAGTTATTCGGTAATTGTCTTGTGGACGGCTTTTTTCTGGAATATAATGACAGTGCGCAGGCCGGAGATTTCAGGCCGCTCAGATACATAAAGAATCAGAAAGTTGCGCTTGGATTGATTTCTACCAGGTCTCCTGTGATGGAAAAGGATGAAGTAATTCAAAAGAAAATTATGGAAGCATCGTCCTATGTTCCGCTGACACAGCTTTGCTTAAGCCCGCAGTGCGGATTTGCCTCAGAAGAACAACAGAGATTTTTGACAGAGGAACAGCAGTGGGAGAAGATCAGGAATATGAAGAGAATTGCGGAGGAAGTATGGAAGATACCGGCAGGGGCTTAGAGCCCGCTGCCGGCGGCAAAAGATTATGCCAGAGCCCCGCCCAGGGTTCCTCCGGCTGCGCACAGAAGCATTGCGGTGATGCGCTCTCCGCTCATCAGTGCCTGGTTCTGATCCAGGAGAAGGGAGATCAGAAAGAGTACGGCAAAGTACAGAAGGCCTACGGCCAGGCCCCAGAGGAATTTTCTCTTTCCCATCCTTTTGCCGATGATAAACCCTGCAAATACAGACGCAGCCACATAGGTAAAGGTTACACCAAGGTTTGCCACTTTTGTGCTGACTTCGGTCTGATACATAATAAAAGCCAGAATACATAGAATAATTCCTGTCAATATGTAGGAAAAGATTAAGCTTTTTAAGATTGAAATACCGATATTTTTATTTTCCATGGGATGCCTCCTTTTAGTAAGATTTTATGCAGGAGGGGGTCATTCTATGACACATAGAGAGAAAGGACAGACGATGATTGACTTACATTTGCACTCGGATGCTTCGGACGGAACACTGAAGCCGACAGAGGTGCTGCGTGCAGCCAAACAAAAGGGACTTTATGCGTTCGCACTCACCGATCACGATACAGTCGGAGGAATTCCGCCAATCCTTTATTCGGGAGAACTTACAGATATTCATTTTATGCCGGGGATCGAGCTTTCATGTGAGGCGGAAAAACACGAGATCCACATACTGGGTTATAATATTGATATCTGTGATCAGAAACTCCTCGAAACACTGGAGGGGCTGCGTAGAGGTAGAAGGCAGAGAAATCTCTCCATGATTGAAAAGTTCCGTGAGGACGGGATACCGATGACGCTCGAAAAACTTCTGCATGGCAACGAAGAGACGGTGATCACCAGGGCACATTTTGCAAGAGTGCTGATCGAGGAAGGATATTGTGCCAGTAAAGATCAGGCATTTAAGAAATATGTGGGTGATGGATGCAAATACTATATTCCAAAGCCTTATTTTGCGCCCGGGGATGCGGTCAGGCTGATCAAAGATGCAGGAGGCACTGCGGTCCTGGCGCATCCGTTTCAGTATCATCTTTCCAACGCGGATCTTGAGGAACTGATCAGGGAGCTGATCTCTTACGGCCTGGGGGGAATAGAGGTCTACCATTCTTCCCATCATCACGGACAGATCGTGAAGCTCAGGCAATGGTGCAGGAAATATGGGATGCTGGCCACAGGAGGCTCGGACTTTCATGGGAGCAATAAACCGGACATTGAGATCGGGACGGGACGGGGCAATTTAAAGGTCCCGGATCACCTCTACGATGAACTGAAGAACTTATTGTAATTCCGAAATGAATATGATATAATGGGCAAGTTAAAAAGGGAATAAGAGAGATTCATATTGAAGGAGGAACTTGGCATGAAGCACATTAAGACTCTAACGAATAAAACATTGCAGAACACAGTAAAGAAAGGCGGATGCGGTGAGTGCCAGACATCCTGTCAGTCAGCATGCAAGACATCCTGCACCGTAGGAAACCAGAGCTGCGAACACAGCAAATAACCCACGGTGGGAAAGAGCAGAAGAATGAGAGGCGGTTCCTTTTTGAACCGTCTCTTTTCGTTAAGGACAGATAAAGGAGAAGAAGCAGCGTGGTTTATCAATACAAAAATAACGGATATAATATGGTGCTGGATGTGGAGAGCGGATCAGTCCACGTCGTGGATGATCTGAGCTATGACGTTGTTGGGCTTTACGGCACCCACACTTTGAAAGAAATACAAAAAGAACTTTCCGGATACGATGCCGGGGAGATCGAGGAAGTCTATGAGGAAATCAGGCGTCTGGAGAGCGAAGGGGCACTCTTTACAAGGGACGAGTATGAGGATTACATAACGGAGTTCAAAAGGCGCCCCACCGTGGTCAAAGCACTCTGCCTGCACATTGCCCATGACTGTAACTTGGCGTGCAGATACTGTTTTGCTGAAGAAGGGGAATATCACGGGGACCGTTCGATGATGAGTTTGGAGGTAGGAAAACAGGCATTGAATTTCCTCGTTGAAAACTCAGGCAGCAGGAGAAACCTGGAAGTGGATTTCTTCGGCGGGGAGCCGCTGATGAACTTTGAAGTTGTAAAACAGCTGGTGGCTTACGGCAGGTCTCTGGAGGAGAAACACAATAAAAAGTTCCGTTTTACTCTGACGACCAACGGCGTCCTTCTGGATGACGATGTGATGGAGTTTGCAAACCGTGAGATGGCCAACGTGGTCCTGAGCATTGACGGGCGGAAAGAGGTTCATGACAAGATGAGGCCTACCAGAAACGGTAAAGGCAGCTACGATCTGATCATTGATAAATTTAAAAAGTTTGCAGAGATGCGAAACGGAAAAAGTTATTATGTGAGAGGTACTTTCACCCATGACAACCTGGACTTTTCAAAAGATGTGCTGCACCTTGCAGACGAAGGTTTTGACCAGATTTCCGTGGAACCTGTGGTAGGACCCGAAGAGGAGCGGTACACGATCAAAGAAGCCGATCTTCCAAAAATCATGGAAGAATATGACCTTCTGGCAAAAGAAATCATCCGGCGGGAAAAAGAAGGGAAGGGCTTTACGTTCTTCCACTTCATGATCGACCTTACCGGAGGACCCTGTGTGGCAAAACGCCTTTCAGGATGCGGATCGGGAACCGAATATCTCGCGGTGACACCGTGGGGAGATCTGTATCCGTGTCATCAGTTTGTGGGGGAAGATGAGTTCTGTGTGGGAAATGTGTTTGACGGAGTCACCCGCCGTGATATTGTCTCTGAGTTTAAGAAGACCAGTGTTTACTCGAAAGAAGACTGCAGGGAGTGTTTCGCCAGATTTTACTGCAGCGGGGGATGCAGTGCTAACTCTCATAAACTGAACGGTACGATCAACGGTACCTATGAAGTGGGCTGTAAGCTGGAGAGAAAGCGAGTGGAGTGTGCACTGATGATAAAGGCTGCATTGGCTGATCAGAGTGAAGAATAAAGGAGCAGAAAACTTATGAAGACAAACAAAAATAAGAAGGGAAGATACGCTGTCGGGATTATCCTGCTGGCCGCGTTGTGTGTGTTTGGAGTTTTTATCACCGCAAAGGGGCTTGGGAAAAACAAGATAGGCCGTGCAAAAAACATCGAACTGGGTCTGGATCTGGCCGGAGGAGTCAGCATTACCTATGAAGTGGACGGCAAAAATGTATCTGATAAAAACATTGACGATACGGTATATAAGCTGCAGAAGCGTGTGGAAGGATACAGTACAGAATCCGAAGTCTACCGTCAGGGTAAAAACAGAATCAACATCGAGATCCCGGGTGTGACAGATGCCAATAAGATCCTTGATGAACTGGGACAGCCAGGAACTCTGGCATTTATGGTCCAGGACGGCAAGTCCATGAAGACAGTTCTGACCGGAAATAACGTCAAATCCGCAAAAGCACAGACAACCGAGGGAGACAATGGGGCAAAAGACTATGTCGTAGCCCTGGAGTTCGACAAGAAAGGAACCAAGGCATTTGCAGATGCCACAAAGAAGAATGTCGGAAAACCGATCTATATCATATATGACAATCAGATCATCAGTGCGCCGAACGTGCAGACTGTCATAACTAAGGGAGAATGCAGCATAACAGGAATGGAAAGCTTTGAAGCCGCCGAGAATCTGGCATCTTCCATCCGGATCGGATCGCTCCCTGTAAAATTAAAGGAACTGCGCTCCAATGTGGTTTCCGCCAAATTAGGAGTGGATGCCATCCAGACAAGTGTCAAAGCCGGTGCCATTGGATTTGCATTAGTCTGTATACTGATGATCGCCCTGTATTATCTTCCGGGAGTGATCGCATGTTTTGCGCTGGCCATCTATGTGCTCATGACGCTGCTGGCGCTGAATGGATTCAATGTGACGCTGACCCTTCCGGGTCTGGCCGGTATCATACTCGGTATCGGTATGGCGGTGGATGCCAATGTCATCATTTATTCCAGAATCAAGGAAGAAGTGTCGCTTGGCAAAAATGTGGGAACTGCCATTAAGTCGGGATTTCACAAGGCTGCCTCAGCCATTATCGACGGAAATGTGACCACGCTGATCGCGGTGGCAGTCCTCTGGTTTAAGGGGACCGGAACGGTCAAGGGATTTGCGCAGACACTCGGTATGAGTGTCCTGATTTCCATGTTTACAGCCCTGGTCATCAGCAGGTTTTTGGTTACCGCCGCATACAAATTCGGTCTGAGGAGCCCTAAACTCTATGGAAAAGCGAGAGCTTTAAAAGAACGGGATTTCATCGGAGTCAGCAGACGGTGCATGGCGGCAGCGCTGCTTGTGATCGTTGTAGGTCTGGCATTCCTGCCGGTCAATAAATCAAAGATTGGGACGCCGCTTAATTTTGATTTGGAATTTTCCGGAGGGACATCTTCTACGATTACATTTGATAAGAGTGTAAAAGTAGACGACAGCCTTGAGAAGAAGGTAGTATCTGCCTACGAAAAAGTCAGCAAATCCACTTCGGTCCAGGGACAGAAAGTAAAAGCAAATAATCAGATGGTAATCAAGTCTGTGGAATTGAACCTTAGTCAGAGGAAGCAGATCGAGAATACCATGAAGAAAGATTTTAAGGCAAAATCCGTTGCCACTGAAAATATAAGCTCTACTATCAGCAATGAGATGCAGAGGGATGCAATCGTTTCCGTGGTGATCGCAAGTATCTGTATGCTGATCTATATCGCCATCCGGTTTAAAGATGTGAAATTCGGAGCCAGTGCCATCATCGCACTGCTGAATGACGTGCTCATCGTCTTTGCGGCATACTCTATCGGAAGGCTCTCCGTCGGGGGAACCTTTATCGCATGTATGCTTACGATCATCGGATACTCTATCAACTCTACCATCGTCATATTTGACCGTATCCGGGAGAATATACAGGAGGCGGACAATACACAGCTGAAAGGCATTGTAAACAGGAGTATCATCCAGACACTCACCAGATCCATCAATACGTCGCTCACTACGTTTATCATGGTGTTTGTACTGTTCCTGATGGGAGTGTCATCCATCCGCCAGTTCGCTTTGACCCTGATGGTCGGCGTTGTGTGCGGGGCATTCTCCTCTGTGTGCATCACGGGACCGCTCTGGTACTTTATGAAGACAGGGTTTAAGAAAGAGCAGAAGGCTGCTGTCACTGACCATAAAACAGAGACCGAAAACGGGCAGGAGACCATTGCTGCGCCAAAGCCTAAGAAAAAGAAGAAGAAAAAGAAAAAAGGAATCCGATAGAACATTTGAAAACTGTGATCAGACAAGAAGTTTGATTGCAGTTTTCTTACATCACGAGAAGGGGACAAAAAGTTACTTATGGAAAAATGGTTTATCAGCAAGAAGAAAGCAGATTTTATCCGGATCGGAGAGAAATTCGGCATCGATCCGGTCATAGCCAGGCTGATCCGGAACCGGGATATCACGGGAGAGGAGGAGATACGCAGGTACTTATCCGGGACTCTTTCGGATATTTCAGATCCGTTCATGATGAAGGACGCAACGGAAGCATGCAGACTGCTCCATCATGCGATCCGTGGGGGCACAAGAATCAGGATCATCTCTGACTATGATGTGGACGGGGTGATATCTAATTATATATTGTGGAAAGGCCTCAGTGATCTCGGAGGGAGTGTGGACTTTACCATTCCCGACCGCATCCAGGACGGTTACGGAATGAATTCGGAGATGGCTGTGAATGCCAAAGAAGACGGTGTCGGACTGATCATTACCTGTGACAATGGGATCGCCGCTTTTGATCCGGTAAAAAAAGCAAAAGATCTGGGCATAGAAGTCATTGTCACAGACCATCATGAGGTTCCGTATCAAATGGAAGAAGGCAGAAAGAGGGAGATCCTGCCGCCGGCGGATGCGGTCGTGAATCCAAAACAGGAATCGTGCGTATACCCCTATAAACAGCTCTGCGGGGCCGGGGTGGCGTTTCAGCTCATGAGAGCACTTTACCGAATGGAGGGCAGGGAGGATAAGAACCTGGAACCGCTGCTCTGTTTTTTGGCCATCGCCACAGTATGTGATGTGGTGGATCTCACGGAGGAAAACCGCATTTTTGTGAGAGAAGGGCTGAACCGAATCGGTATAACTGAAAATACTGGTCTGAGGGCGCTTTTAAGGGTACACAATCTTGAAGAGGCATCTGTCAATTCTTATCATTTAGGGTTTGTCATCGGCCCGTGCATCAACGCCAGCGGAAGACTGGAATCGGCGGAAAAGGTTTTAAGACTGTTCATGGAAAAGGATATGGCCGCCGCAGAAGAGACAGCTCAGGAATTGAAAGAGCTCAATGACCAGAGAAAGGGAATGACCAACGAGGGAGTCAAAAAAGCGCTGGATCAGATAGAACAAAATGGATACGGGGAAGACAAGGTCCTCGTGATCTATCTTCCGGACTGCCATGAGAGCATCGCGGGAATCATTGCCGGGCGGGTCAAAGACAAGGTGCACAGGCCGGTTTTTGTACTGACCAAAGGAAGAGAGGGGATCAAAGGTTCCGGACGTTCCATCGAGAACTATCACATGTTTGAAGCCATGAATGAAGTGAAGGATGTCTTTACCAGATTCGGGGGACACGCCATGGCTGCAGGGTGTTCTCTGTCAGATGAGTCGAAAGTGGAGGAATTCCGCAGACGGATCAATGGCTGCTGTGATCTTAAAGAGGATGATTTCATAAAAAAGGTTTCGATCGATGTGGATATGCCGATTGACTATATTTCTGCAGAACTGGTGCGCCAGATGGCGGTGCTGGAGCCGTTTGGAAAGGAAAATAAGAGGCCTTTGTTTGCCCACAGAAAACTTTTCATTGAAAGAATCCAGGTATTCGGCGATAATAGAAATGTAATCCGGCTGTCGCTTTTAAGTAACAGGGGAACAAGAATGACGGGCATGATCTTTGAAGAGGAAGATATATTCCGTGAAAAGATGGGAGAGGGAAAGCAGTACATCACTTGCACCTACTATCCGGATATTAACGTATACAGGGGAAATGAGAGCCTGCAGATACGGATACAGCATTACTTTTTTACCTAGGGAGGACAGTTATGAGCCAGATTAAATTGGTAACCATGGATTTAGACGGAACTTTGCTGAATGACCAGAAGCAGATTTCGGAACATACGAGGGAAGTACTTGAGGAAGCAGCGAGGAGAGGCGTACATATTGTGCCGGCCACAGGGCGGATTTACAAAGCAATCCCAGATTTTATCAGGAATTTAGAGGGAGTCCGATATGCCGTCTGCTGCAATGGGGCGACGATCTATGACGCTTTGGAAGATAAAATTATATACAAGAACCACATTCCGAAAGAGACAGCTCTGACTCTGCTCAGGAAACTTACTGAATATAATTGTACCAGAGATATTTACAGGAACGGCCAGGGCTATATGGAAGGGAAATTCTATCATCATTTAGAAGATTTTGATATTAAGAGCCAGCAGAAAGACCTTATTTTAACAACCAGACAGGAGATCAATGATCTGGAAGCCTATGTGGAAGAAAACAGTGACGGCATTGAAAAGATCAGTGCCTTCTTTGGTGATCTGGAAGAGAGAAAACGTGTCATGAAGGAACTGAGTGATCTGGGGATTGCCAGCGTTTCCAGCGCACTGTTTAATAATATAGAGATTACTCAGATGGGATGTGACAAAGGAGACGGAATCACACAGCTTGCAAAACATCTTTCCATACCGATCGAGGAAACGATGGCGTGCGGGGATGCAGCCAATGATACATTTATGATTCAGGCAGCGGGCTTCGGTGTAGTGATGGAGAATGGAATAGATGAACTGAAAAATATAGCAGACTTTGTTACAAAATCCAATGAGGAAGACGGAGTCGCCTATGCCATCGAGCGGTTCGCGCTGAACTAAAGGGGAACGAAAGATCATGAAGCTTTTGCATATGGCTGACCTGCATTTGGGCAAGACAGTAAATGGAATGAATTTTATAGAAGATCAGAGACATGTGCTTACACAGGTACTGGAACTGATGGAGAAGGAGCCCGTTGACGGGCTCCTTTTGGCAGGAGATATTTATGACCGGAGTATTCCTCCGGCTGAGGCTGTGACCTTGTTTGACTGGTTTCTGACAGGTACGGCAAAGCTTATGGTGCCTGTTTTTTTAGTGGCGGGAAACCACGATTCGGGCGAGAGGCTGGAGTTTGGGCAGAAGCTTTTCGGACAGCAGAACATTTATATGGAAGGGACGCTTAGAGAAGAATTCCCCGCTGTCAGGCTGGAAGATGAATACGGGCCGGTCTGCCTGCACCTGCTTCCGTATTTTAAGCCGGCTGAGGCAAGAGCATTGTTTCCTGAGGATGAGATCCGCACACATGAAGATGCCATGCGCTCCGTCCTCGCCCGTCATCCGGTGGACAGGACAGAGCGGAATGTGCTGGTCACCCATCAGTTTGTCACAGGGACGGAACCTGTCAGGCAGTCTGATTCAGAACTGTTGCTGAGTGTGGGAGGGACAGAACAGATTTCTTACACCATTTTTGAAGGCTATGACTATGCTGCACTTGGGCATATCCATGGCCCTCAAAAAGCGGGAAGGGAGACCGTGAGATACAGTGGTTCCCTACTTAAATACTCTTTTTCTGAAGAATTTCACAAGAAATCTGTGACGCTGGTTGAATTGAAAGAAAAAGGCAATATAACACTGACAGTCTACCCGCTCAGGCCCAGACATGATATGCGCCGGATCAAAGGAAAACTTGGAGACCTACTCGATCCGCAGGTGGTTGAGGCCGCCGACTGTGAAGACTATATCAGCGCTGTGCTGACAGATGATGAGGAACTTGCAGATCCTATGGAAAAGCTCCGTGCCTCTTATCCGAATATTATGGAACTGAACCTGGAAAAAAAACAGAGATCCGGTGGCGGTGAGGTTTATGCCGATGTCCGTGAAAAGACACCGCTGGAACTCGGGGAATCGTTTCTTAAGCTGACCTGCGGTGAGGCAGAAGAAAAGAGGATGGAATTTCTTAAAAAACTTCTGGAAGAAGGAGGATTGGACTCATGAAGCCATTATTTCTCGAGATCAGCGGATGGGGCCCATATGCGGGCAAAAACCAGATTGATTTTTCAAAATTTCAGGGAGGACTGTTTTTGATCACCGGGCCTACCGGCTCCGGGAAAACTACAATATTTGACGGGCTGACCTATGCTCTCTACGGAGAAGTCAGCGGAAGCATCCGCACGAAGGAAAATCTTAGGAGCGATTTCGCTTCACAAAAGGAAGATACCTATGTGATCCTCGAATTTACACACAGGAATGAGAAGTACCGGGTAGAGCGCCATCCGAAATATAGGAGAGCCAAAAGAAAAGGTTCGGGAATGACGGTAAAAAAAGAGGATGCTGTGCTGACTTTGCCTGATGGAACTGTAAAAGCGGGAACGTCCAAAGTTAACGAGGAGTTAGCCCGCCTCCTCTCTATTGATTATGACCAGTTCCGCCAGATTTCCATGCTGGCACAGGGGGAATTCCAAAGGCTGCTCATAGCAAAATCCAGTGACCGGGCAGAAGTGTTCCGCTCTATTTTTCATACGCAGATCTATAAAAGAATCCAGGCTTTGGCAGGTGAAAAAGCCAGAGCTCTGCTTGGTGAAATACGTGAGATCACAAATCAGATGGAAGAGGCGGCCAAACTGTCAGGAGAAGATCCGGCATACGAAGAAATGAGGGAAAACAAAGATTTCCCGTCTGTGATCGCTTATCTTAAGGCCGATTACAAGGAAAAGAAACAGCAGGCAGCCGAGGCTTTAATAAACAGCAGGCATAAGAGAGAAGAGTTTGACTCAAAGAAACAGATTTTTGAGCAGTCGAAGACAATATCTGAGGAGGCAGAAATTCTGGCTTCCCAGATCCGCAGTCTGGAAGAGGAATTAGTAAAGCTTAAAGAAAAGCGTGAGAATATCCGGAAAAAGAAGCAAGAACTTTACAGCCTCAGGGATGTGATGGATCTTAAAAAGGAGCGTCTCGGCGCATTAAAGGAGATCAAAGACCAACTGGAACGATTGGGACAGCTGGAAACAGAATATGAAAAAGCCAGTCAGAAAGAGTTCGGGCAGATCAAGAGGACCAGGATGGCAGTTTACCAGGAATGGCTTGAAGCAGAGGAAGAGGCAAAGGCTTCTTCTGAGATTTTTAAGCGTCTCTCAGATGAATTTGATCAGGCTGAATGCGAGTACCGGAGGGCAGATACATTAAGGAAAGAAGAACAGGGCACCTATATGGAGATGCAGTCCGCTTTTTATGCGGGCAGCATTGGCATTTTGGCAAAAGATTTAAGGGCAGGCAAACCATGTCCTGTCTGCGGTTCCATGGAGCATCCAAAGCCGGCCAGGGTTCCTTCAAAAGCTCCGGACAGGGAGCAGATGGAGGCACAAAAAGACCGGGCAGAAAAGGCAGAAGAACTTTTCCGTAAATGGTATGAAAAAATGCTGGAATTGAAAGAACAGAAGAATACGGCAGAGACACAATGGAAAAGAAAACAGGAAGAGCTCGGAGAAGAACCTGAATATGAGGAGATCACGCGAGAAGAAGCCTGTTCAGCGGAAAAGCTTTCCAGACAGGAGGAAGAAAAATGTCTGGCGGACATCAGAGAACAGCTGATGAAGGCAGAAGGTCAGATGAGGGCGTTCAGAGAACAGCTGAAATCGTGGGGCAAAGCGGAGGAACTCCAGGAGGAGCATCTCATGCTTTCAAAAGAGCTGGAAGAATATGAATCCGGGAAAGACCGGCTGACGGCAGAGAGCATCGAGTCGGAAACGGCGCTTTCCAAGACGCGGACTCTCCTGGAGGAACGCCGTGCGGATTTTGAGGAAAAGCAGAAACAGCAGGCTGAGCTTGAACGCGGGAAGGTTTCAAGAGGTGAACTGGAGAAACTGGAAGAAGAGATCAAAAAAACAGAGGAGGAAAGAGAACAGCTTGCCGTGCTTGTGCATCAGAGACAGAGGGCACTTTGTTCTTTAAAAGAGAAGCAGAAAAAGAGAGAAAAGCTTGAAGAGAGTTACGGCATTGTGGGAGATGTGGACCGGCTTTTGAGCGGAAATAATGCACTTCGTCTGACCTTTGAACAGTTTATTCTCATTACTTATTTCCGGGATATTTTAAAGGCCGCAAATATCAGGTTTCTGAAAATGACCGGAGGGCGGTATGAGATGTTTCGGAGTGAGACAGTCACAGATGCCAGAAAAAAAGATAATTTAGAAATAGAAGTAATGGATTATTATACCGGAAAGCGCAGGTCTGTAAAAACCCTCTCGGGCGGTGAGTCCTTTAAGGCGGCACTGTGCCTGGCATTGGGACTATCGGATATTGTCAGGAACAGCGCCGGAGGCATTGAGATCGAAGTTTTGTTTGTAGACGAGGGGTTCGGTTCCCTGGACAGTGAATCCTTAGAACAGGCAGTTTCCTGTCTCCAGGAGCTCTCCGGAAAAAACAGGATGATCGGCATTATTTCCCATGTTCCGGAGCTGTCTGAGCGGATTGAAGAAAAAATTACGGTCCGTAAGAAAAATATGGGGAGTATCATTGAGAAATTGTGAGAAAAGGATTATAATAAATTTCGGGGGATGGAGAATAAATGAGTGAGCTAAGGAGTGAATACAGAATGAACAAACACATGAAATCCATCTGCTCTGCTGTACTATGCGGCTGCCTTGTAGTGGGCAGCAACACGTTTGCATACGGTCAGGAAGCAGCAGCAACGGCAAAGACAACAGAACAGAGCTCGGCAACAGATCAGACAACAGCGTCCGAAAGCACATCGACAACGGCTGCACAGACAGAAGCCACAACCACGGCACAGCCGCAGGAGACGACGGAACAGCAGACGACAACGGCGCATAAGGACCAGAAAACGACAAAAAAGAAGAAACAGACATCTAAGGCTTCTAACAAAAAGACAAAAAAGATCAAACAGAAAAACAAAGTCAAAAAGCTGAAAAAGAACAAGAATCTGAAGGAAGAAAAGACAGTTTCCAATATTATCCCCAAGATCTACAATGACACGCGTCTCAGCATGAAGGATAAGAAGGAAACCATCGCAGGTTTTACCTATTTTAATCAGGGAGATTCCGCCTGGAACCAGAATGGCTACTGCATTAAGAGCAGCGGCTGCGGACCTACTGCCATGGCAGTGTGTATTACCTCGCTGACCGGCAAGTGGGTAACCCCGCTTGACACGACTGTCTGGGCATATGAGCATGGTTATTACAGTAATGCAGGTTCTGCTCATGAAGTTGTGCCGGCCCTGGCTAAAAATTATCAGCTGGGCTGCAATGGACTCGGAACGGACTATAAGAAGATCAGGGATGCGCTTAAAAAGAAGCATCCGGTAGTCGGTCTCATGGGACCTGGCTATTTTACCAAAGGAGGACATTTTATAGCTCTGGTGGCGATCGATGACAAAGACCAGGTCACGGTTGCAGACGTGGGAAGCAGACAGCGCAGTACATACAAGTACCGTTTAAAAGATGTGATCGAGCAGTCTAAATCTGCATCCGCAGGAGGGCCATTCTGGGAGATCTATAATCCCGGAAAGAAAGAGAAAGCTGCACTGAAGGCCAAGAAGTCAAGAGAAGATGCGGAAAAGACAAAGGAACAGCGGCAGAAACAGCACCGCTATAATGACTTAAAAGCAGTTCTGGTGCAGCACCAGAGCGTTGTTGTTCCATTAAAAAGGGGAACCATTGTGACGGAAGAAAGCTTTGTGACTCTGTTGGATATTGATTCCAGGGATCATGTATCCGTAGAATTAAAAGAACAGGTGATCAAAGATTATTCTTTGAAGACGGTTGTGGATGAACTGCAGACGAAGGCGATCAGCCAGACCTTCTGGGAGATGACCCATCCGATGGAAAAGAGCCAGGGACCTACCCTGTCTGATTTCTTAAAAGATTAAACTGAGCAATAAGCAATACGGTCTGAACCGCGGACAGACGCGGTCAGGCTGTATTTTTTCTTTAATAATAAGAGTGAAAGGGTTCAGGCGATGAGGTGGATTTGTCTGCTTTGTTTTTCAAGGAAATCGTGAATCTGGAAACTTTTTAAAAAAAAATTTAAAAAATTGTTGACATTTTTCGCATTATTTTATATACTAATTTTTGTCGCGAGACAAGGGATCATAGCTCAGCTGGGAGAGCATCTGCCATACAAGCAGAGGGTCATAGGTTCGAGCCCTATTGGTCCCATTTTTGTCAGCCGTTGTGGCTCAATTGGCAGAGCAGCTGATTTGTAATCAGCAGGTTCATACCCGTAGTGTCAGCAGTTCGAATCTGCTCATCGCTATGAAAAAGGCATGTTTTTTTAGAACATGTCTTTTTTTTGTATCTTGCATGGAATTATATTATAATAAAGAAAATGAGATATTCTATATAGATGACAGAAAAATATGAAAGCGAGGTATGGGATATGAGAGTTGGAATGGGATATGATGTGCATAAGTTAGTAGAGGGCCGTCCTTTGATTTTAGGAGGCGTGCATATTCCATACGAAAAAGGACTGTTAGGACATTCAGATGCAGATGTGCTTCTGCATGCCATCTGTGACGCATTGCTCGGAGCCGCGGCTCTGGGGGACATCGGCCGGCATTTTCCGGATACAGACCCCAAATATAAAGGTGTGGACAGCATGAAACTGTTAAAGAAGGTCAGGGAACTGGTGGAGAAAGAGTGTTATCTGATTGAAAATGTAGATGCCACTGTGATCGCACAGAGACCCAGGCTGGCGCCCTATATTGAAGATATGACAGAGAAGATCGCAGAGACACTCGGAGTCGGAAGAAGACAGGTCAACGTAAAGGCGACCACGGAAGAACATCTGGGATTTACCGGTGAAGGACTTGGGATCAGCGCCCAGGCGGTCTGCATGCTGACTGCAGTAGATAATTATATCTATGAAGACGTATTGAGGCCGGGCGCACAGACCGGATGTCAGGGATGCCAGGGATGCCAGGGATGCCGGAAAGGGGAATAGATGGAACTTGTTTATGACGACAAAAGCCACAGGGATCTGATTTTTCAGATGTATCAGGATATTTTTAAGGACCCTGAAAAGTTTGCGGAGTATTATTTTGATGTGATCTATCCTAAAAATCAGGTGCTCATGGCATGGGACGGCGTCTGGCTGCAGGGAATGATCCACCTGAATCCGTACCGCATGAAGATCTCAGACAAAGAATTTGATGCACATTATATCGTGGCTGTGGCCACAAGGAAAGAAATGAGGAGAAAAGGCGTCATGCGAAAAATGCTTTGCAGGGTCCTCAATGATATGGCAGAGCGAGGTGAGCCGTTCACATATCTGATACCTGCCGACAAGGCTTACTATGAACCTTTCGACTTTGTGTTTGTGATGGACTGGGCAGAGACAGAGATCACAGGGGAAGCGGGCGCAGTTACAGGTTCTCCGGAACAGTTCCAGGGAGATGATATGCAGGAAGTACTTCGGTTCTTAAACCGGCAGATCCGGTCATATGATATTTATACGGTGATAGATCAGGATTATATACAGCAGGCGGCAAGGGAAGCAAAAAGCCAGGACGGAGACTTGATGGTGTTCAGAGAGCACGGTGAGATAACCGGAGTTTTTGCATACGGAAAAGAAAAAGATACAGTATATATACGGTTGGGATTCGGTACAGATGAGAAAAGATTTTTAGAGATGATCAGCAGAACATTTCCGGACAATAAAATCGAGATATCCGCGGGCTGTCTGAAACAGGGGAAAAAGGTCCCGAAGATCATGTTCAGAATTACATCCCTTGAGGCGCTGTGCCGCTGCCTGAAGAGCAGAAAAAAAACAGAATTTATTCTTACTGTAACGGACCCTGTGATCGGGAAGAATAACGGAACTTTCCTGTTTTCCGCCTCAAAAGACGGGACAGAAATCCGCCCTTCATCCAAAAAAGCTGTGGGAGAGCTGTCGATCGGTGATTTCTCAAAAGCAGTATTTGGATACGGCGGGGAGGAAGTATTGGAGAGGCATCCGTGTCTGAGAGAACTGATACCATTGGACGCCGTATATATTACCGAGGAGGTATAACTATGAAATTAATGTTTATCGGAGCAGACCATGAAGTAACGGGCAGCTGCCATTACGTGGAGGCGTGTGGGAAGCGTTTTTTGGTTGACTATGGAATGGAGCAGGGAAAGAATGTTTATGAGAATGCAGAACTTCCGGTGAATCCGTCAGAAATTGACTTTGTGCTGCTGACCCACGCCCATATTGATCATTCGGGACTGCTTCCGCTTTTATATGCCAATGGCTTCAGGGGCAGTATCATTACCACAAAGGCTACCAAAGAACTCTGTGACATCATGCTCCGTGACAGCGCCCATATTCAGGAGTTTGAGGCGGAGTGGAAAAACCGGAAGGCCAGACGGTCGGGGAAGCCGGAAGAGCCTCCTCTGTATACGATGGATGACGCGGTAAGTGTTATGGAGCAGTTCATAGGCTGTCAGTATAACGAGAAATTAGAACTGAGCCGGGGCATCAGCGTCCGTTTTACAGATATAGGACATCTGCTCGGCTCCGCCAGCATTGAGGTATGGCTCACCGAGGCGGACACGCAGAAAAAGCTTGTCTTCTCCGGTGATATCGGGAATAACAACCAGCCTCTGATCAAAGACCCCCATTATACGGAGAGTGCAGATTATGTGGTAATGGAATCCACATACGGAGACCGTTTTCATGAAAGTCATCCCGATTACGTCGGTGAACTTGCAGGTTTGATTCAGAAGACGTTTGACAGGGGCGGAAATGTAGTTATCCCGTCATTTGCGGTTGAAAGGACCCAGGAGCTTCTGTACTATATCCGCCAGATCAAAGAGGAGCGCAGGGTGAAGGACCACGGAGATTTTGCCGTGTATGTAGACAGTCCTCTTGCAGTGGAGGCCACCAACGTTTTTCAGGAAAACATACATGATACATTTGATGAGGATGCCATGGCACTGATCAATCAGGGCATCAATCCGATCACTTTCTCCAATCTGAAATTATCCATCACAAGCAATGATTCCAAGGCGATCAATTTTGATGAAGACCGGAAGGTGATCATCTCCGCTTCCGGTATGTGTGAGGCGGGAAGGATACGGCATCATTTAAAGCATAATCTGTGGAAGCCTGAAAATACCATTGTGTTTGTCGGATACCAGGCTTACGGCACATTGGGCCGTGCTCTTGTGGAAGGTACGAAAGAAGTCCGGCTGTTCGGTGAGACTATCAAAGTAGAAGCCGATGTGGTGCGCCTGGAAGGAATGAGCGGACATGCGGACAAAAAAGGACTCTCTGTTTGGGCGGAGGCTTTTAAAGACCAGCCTGAAAAATTTTTTATCGTTCACGGAGAGGATGAAACCTGCGACAGCTTTGCCCAATACCTGGAAAGTGAATGCGGCAGGAAGGCGGAAGCACCGTACAGCGGAGATATTTTTGATTTGGCCGCAGGAGAGTGGGAGCTCAGAGTTGCGCCGAAAAAAGTGCCGGAAAGCAGGAAGAGCACGAGAAGAGCCAATGCTGTATTTGCAAGGCTGCTGGCTGCAGGTGAGCGCATGATGTCTGTCATACGGAAAAGTGAAGGCGGGGCCAACAAGGATCTGGCCAGATTTGCGGATCAGATCAATGCTCTCTGTGACAAATGGGAGCGATGACAGCATAAGAGCATTATAGGATGTGATCATGAAGGAGGAAACAGATGAAGGTTTTAAAGTCTGATGAGATGCTGTGCGACCACTGTGTGGACCGGATAAAGATAGGTCTTATGGACGCGGGCATTGAAGCGGAAGTTGAACTGAGTGACAAAAGTATCATCCTTCCGGAAGATGATGATACACTGATCGAAAAAGCAAAAGAAGTTTTGGGGGAGCTGGGGTATTTTGCACAGGAAATATAAAATACCCGGATGATCCGGGAACTGTCTATAGAGACGTGCAATTTTCAGGCAATCGTGATACAATTATTAAGTATGACATTTTTAAGGATATGGGAGAAACGATGAAGGAAGAGAGACGGAATGAAAACTCCGCCGTGAGGATTAATAAGTTTTTAAGTCAGGCAGGCGTGTGTTCCAGAAGGCAGGCTGATTTTTATGTAGAGCAGGGCAAGGTGACGGTGGACGGTAAGACGGCTTTGCCGGGGACAAAGGTTTTTGAAGGCCAGGAGGTCTGTTTTGAGGGGAAACCGGTTCGGATCAGCAGTCAGACCGTATATCTGGCCTACAATAAACCGAAAGGGATCGTATGTACATCCAGCAAAGAGGAACCGGATAACATCATCGATGCCATCGGATATCCCTCCAGGATCTATCCGGTGGGACGGCTGGACAAGGATTCCCAGGGACTGATCCTGCTGACCAACGACGGGGAAGCCGCCAATGAGATTATGAAGGCCAGGAATTATCACGAAAAGGAATATGAAGTGAAAGTCAGCAAAAGGATCACCAATGACTTTATCCAGGGAATGAGAAACGGTGTGCCCCTTTCAGAGCTTGACACAGTCACAAGGAAATGTACGGTCAAAAAAGAAGGTCCCGAGAACTTCAGGATCATCCTGACCCAGGGCTTAAACCGGCAGATCCGCAGAATGTGTGAATATTTTGGATACAGGGTTACCAAACTAAGAAGAGTCCGGGTCATGAATATCAGGCTCGGCAATTTGAAAGAAGGATCCTACCGGAAGCTTACGCCGGAGGAAATAAAAAAGTTAAAAGAGGAACTGATCCGTGAAAGATAAGTTTGACCGAATGAAAGAGCTGATCCATATCCTGAGTGAGGCATCCAAAGCCTATTATCAGGAAAACAGAGAGCTCATGAGTAATTTTGAATATGACAAGCTTTATGATGAACTTTTGGAGCTGGAGAAAGAGACAGATACGGTGCTGGCCAACAGCCCGTCTGTCCATGTGGGATATGAGCTTTTAACTTCACTGGAAAAAGAACCCCATTCCTCCCCGATGCTTTCCCTGGACAAGACAAAAGAGGTGGGACAGCTGGAAGAATGGCTGGGAGACCAAAAGGGCCTTTTGTCATGGAAATTGGACGGGCTTACCATTGTCCTTACGTACCAGGACGGCGTACTATTAAAAGCCGTGACCCGGGGAAACGGGGAAGTGGGAGAGGTCGTCACAAACAATGCAAAGGTATTTGTAAATCTGCCCAAAAAGCTCGCATACAAAGGAACCCTTGTAATCCGGGGAGAAGCCGTGATCCATTATTCTGATTTTGAGCGGATGAACGAAGAGATGGAAGACCTGGACAGCAGATATAAAAATCCGAGGAATCTTTGCAGCGGTTCTGTCAGGCAACTGAACAATGAAGTGACAGCCAAACGGAATGTCCGCTTTTATGGTTTTTCCGTGGGGGATGTTCCGGATGTGGATTTTCATAATTCTGTAGAAGAGAAATTCATCTGGGCAAGATCTCTTGGCTTTGATATCGTGGATTATGTGGCAGTGACGAAAGATACGGTGGCAGAGGAAGTGGAACGCTTCTCGCAGGCCATTGAGACCAATGATCAGCCTTCCGACGGACTGGTGCTGATCTATGATGATATTGCATACGGCAGGAGCCTTGGGACGACAGCCAAATTTCCGAGGGATTCCATCGCTTTTAAATGGGCGGATGAGATTGCGGAGACTACACTGAAAGAGATCGAATGGAGCCCGTCCAGGACAGGACTGATCAATCCTGTAGCGATCTTTGATCCTGTGGAATTAGAGGGGTCTACGGTCAGCAGGGCAAGTCTCCATAATATCAGCGTGATGGAAGAACTGGAACTTGGCGTAGGAGATCAGATTTCCGTATATAAGGCCAATATGATCATTCCACAGCTGGCAGAAAATCAGACCAGAAGCGGCGATGCACCGATCCCGGATACCTGTCCGGCCTGCGGAGGAAAGACGGAAATCGAGGAAGAAAACGGGATCCGCACCCTGGTCTGTCCGAATCAATTCTGCAGTGCTAAAAAAATTAAGCTGTTTTCGCACTTTGTATCCAGGGATGCAATGAACGTGGACGGACTTTCAGAGGCATCTCTGCATAAGATGATGAACAAGGGTCTTTTAAACGAACTGTACGATTTATTTACCCTGAAAGATCACATGGAAGAGATAATAGAGATGGAAGGCTTTGGGGAGAAGTCCTTTCATAACCTGGTGGATGCCGTTGAAAGAGCCAGAAAAGTGACACTTCCTAAGTTCTTGTACAGCCTTGGCATCGCCAATGTAGGTCTGTCCAATGCAAAGCTGATCTGCCGGTACTTTGAGGATGACCTGGATGCCATCAGAAATGCGGATGCCGATGATTTCACAGTCATTGACGGTATCGGACCGGTCATCGGTGATGCTGTCAGCGGATACTTCCGTCTGGAAAACAACAGGCAGACTGTGGATGGACTGCTTCAGTACGTGGAGATTGAGAAGAAGCAGCCCGAAAAGACAGAGAAAATATTGGACGGCAAGACTTTTGTCATCACCGGTTCTTTAGAGCACTACGAAAACCGAAAGCAGCTCCAGGAGCAGATCGAACTGCTGGGAGGAAAAGCGACCGGCTCCGTGACGAAAAAAACAGACTATTTAATCAACAACAATAAAAATTCCACTTCATCCAAAAACAAAAAGGCCATGGAGCTTTCCATACCGATCATAACAGAAGAGGAATTTATGGACATGATAAAGTAAGGAATGATGAAAATGAAACGAAGGTTAATTTCATGGATGCTGGCGGCGGTGATGGTCATGACATCTGCGGCCGTATGGATGGGAAATGAGAAACAGGCAGAAGCGGCAGCTGCATTTAAAGTGCATTTTATCGAGGTAGGCACCGGAGACGGTGCCCTGCTTCAGTATGGATCAGGAAAGAACGCAAAGTATGCACTGATCGATGCAGGTCCTCAGACGACACAGCTTCTGGGAGGAAAAACCATAGATGTCAGCCGTAGAGTACATAATTACTTAAAGAAATATAAAATCCGCAGGCTGGAATTTGTCATCATGACTCATCCGCACAAGGACCACATCGGAGGATTTATTTCCATACTGGAGGACAGATCGATCTCTGTGGGAAGGGTCTATGCGACCCGGCAGCCGGTTTATTATCATTATTCGGGCGAGGATGATATTTACAGCTCAAAAATCTACCGCGCCGTCAATAAACTGATAGAGAAGCGGGGAATACCGGTTGTTGTACCGCGGATGAAATTATCTATATATCTTGGAAACGCAAAGCTTACATTTTATTCACCGGGACGGACCAATTTTAAATATGGGCGGGAAGTTGATTTTAATTCCCGGCAGGTCAATAAATTTTCCCTTGTATGCAGAATTACTTATGGAAAAAATTCATTTCTGATGACCGGGGATACTCAGCAGGAGTCCGAGTACGATATGATAAACCAGAGACTTAAACTCAAATCCCAGGTTCTGAAGGTGCCGCACCACGGATATGAGGATGTGCGCAATAAAGATGCGAAAGGGAAGTTTTCATCGAATCACAAGAAATTTTTTGACAAAGTACAGCCGGCCATATCGATTATCAGCAATGGATACCGAAATAAGGACAGAGTGCCGTCCGGTCTGATCACGAGGGAACTTGCCAAGTCTAATATTTATACTACGGGCGACAATGGCAATATTATCGTTACTTCCAATGGAAGCAGGCTGAGCGTCAGCACATCCAGAAATAAAAATGAGCCGGCCAGGGCCAGCACTTATGTTTCTTCCAAGAAGTCATCACTGCTCCTGAAAAAGATGTCGGTGAAGTCCAGCGGGAAGAAAAAACTGTCTATCGTGTCAGTCAATGCGAAAAACAAGTATAAGGTCAAAGAAAAGAAACCTTTGAAAATCTCAATTAAGACCAAACCCCAGTCATTTACAAGGACTAAGAATGTCCAGTACAAGCTGGTCAAAAAGGGGAAAAGCAGTGCCAAATACCGATGGAAGACCGGAAGGAAGGTCAGGGTAAAAAAAGGATTTAAAGGATGTCTTTACATAAAATACAATACTACTTCCGGAAGCACGATTGTAAAGACAAAAGGTTTCGTAATTAAAAAGAAGAAAAAGTAGAGAACAAAGGAGCGTGTAAATATGCCGATTAGAATTGATACAGACCTGCCGGCCAGGGCCATCCTGGAGGAGGAAAATGTCTTTGTGATGGATATAGACCGGGCGGTGACGCAGGATATCCGGCCGCTTAGGATTGCGATCCTGAATCTGATGCCGAATAAGCTGGATACAGAGCTGCATTTGCTCCGGAGTCTCTCCAACACTCCGCTGCAGATCGATATTACATTTTTAAAGACAGCCTCTTATGAGCCCACTCATGTGCCGGAATCCCACATGGAGAAATTTTATGTGTACTTTGATGAGGTACGGGACAAAAAATTTGACGGAATGATCATAACCGGTGCTCCCGTGGAGCTGAAAGAATTTGAAGAAGTGGATTACTGGAAGGAAGTGGAGGAGATCATGGAATGGACGAAAGAGAATGTCACTTCCACCTTACATATCTGCTGGGCTGCCCAGGCAGGGCTTTACTATCACTATGGGGTTAAGAAAAACGTTCTGGACCAAAAGATTTCCGGTGTGTATCGGCACTATCCGCTTCACAAAAAGACGCTGCTGGTAAGAGGGTTTGACGACTACTTTTTTGTCCCTCATTCCAGAAATACCGGTGTGGACGGCGAGGCTATCAAACAGTGCAGGGAGCTGACGGTTGTGGCGGAATCCGAGGAGACGGGGCCATATCTGATTTTAAACGAGAACGGGAGCCAGATCTTCGTCACAGGGCATCCGGAGTACGATGTCATGTCTCTGCATCAGGAATATATAAGGGATATAAACCGCGGATTAAACCCTGAGATACCGAAAAACTATTACCTGGATGACGACCCGAAAAAGGGGCCTGTAAAGTCGTGGAGATGCCATGCCAATGCCATGTATTATAATTGGCTGAATTATTATGTTTATCAGGCGACCCCTTACGATCTGTAGGAAAATTGTGTAGAATTGGTGTCAACAAAAAAGTAACATGCTGTTATGAAAAGGCTTTAATATAATGGATATTTAAAGAATCATTGAAAAAATCAATGGTTCTTTTTTGTGTGAAATTAAATAAAGAAAGGAGGATTGCAAATGAAAGAGATATCTATCAGGATGCCCTTGGTACCGGTATTTGTTTTTTTTCAATCAAAAAAGGCATATACTCATAGGAGCATACACCTTGTATCATATAATTTCTTGTGCCGATATGCTGTTTCTGACCTGTCGGGTAGAAAAGACAGGGTGTGAAGTGCAGTAAGTTCTTATAACCTTATAAATCGTTGCATATCGGCATTTTTGTATTTGCTTTGTCTCTTATTTCTTCTAATAGTACCCCCCTGTTAGATAACGGGGGCTTTGAACGGCTCGCTGACACTCGCCAGCATAGCTGGCGTGGCTCTATGTCTTCGATCGCCACCGTGTCTGGATCACTCTGTCGGTTTGTAAAATTTTAAGCTTATTCCCTGCATAAACAGGGATTTGATAAATACTTTGCTAACTAATATTTCCTGATAAATTCATTAAAATATCAGGATAAAACACTAGATACCCCATTTTTTTTACTTGCTAATCTTCTGTCAATTATGTCAAGTACCGCAGATATAATCAGACTGATAGATACAGCACCTAATACTATTGGCTTTACACTTTCGGTTAAATCTCCAAAAAGCAACATTAGCATAAACTCTGCTCCACCTAGAAGTGTAGAAACCTGAATAATCCTAATAATATATTTCATAATTATATATCTCCTTTCATAGCCGAAATGCTTTATTTTGACAACTTCCAATCTATCACTCGCCATATAAACTGGAATTGAACAAAATCGCTGCGCGATGGCCTACCAAGGCTGTGACATAGCGATTTTCTGTTTTCTCTGTCTAAAAAACGATAAAAATATTCATCCGTTTCGGTTCATTGAAAACGCTGAAAATCCAGACTGTACAGCTGCATTGTTGAGATTTGTAAAGCATTTGGATGTAAAATCAGTTGAAAAGATTATAGACGGGATCCCTGAGAACTTTCAAGATATGCAGATTATAGCAGCGGGACAAAAAGAACATAATAAAGCAGTATTCCATATGATGCTAAACAAAAGCATTTTCCCAGCTGCAGAAAATTTTTTAGGGAGAAACATAAGTTTATGAGTAAAAATAATAAAAAAGATGAAAAGGAACAGCCGGAAGAAAAATAAGAGGCATAATGCTTGTTGAAAAAAGATTGTGGTTATTTCATAATTTTGCTCCATTACCGCAGGGAGGACTTTTCAGAGTCGTCCCTGTGGTAATGGAGCATTAATTTTACATGTTCTTAAATATCTGATATATCTTTGTATAATTCTTCTTATCATCCTCACTCTGCTTCACTCCAGTGTACTCCGTCCAATCACTGTCGCTTCTTCCGGGCACGTTATAAGTACGGGGGTTTTCCGTCAAAAGAATCGGAAGCCGACAATGTCTCTCGCCGTACAGCCACATATCCGGCATTTGTATTCGGATTTCTCGGCAAGAGATTTCAGGTATGCGGTGTCGTACTTGCCTGATCCTTCCAGCTCATAGATCTCATTGGCAGTGAGAGCCCTCAGAAGCCCTGCTTTGTTGACCAGGCATGCTTTCTTCTGAGCATTTGTAATATAGCCGATCAGGGAAGGAATCAAAAGAGCCAGAAGTATTGCCAGGAGCAAGAGAACTACAATGAGTTCCATTAAGGTAAATCCCTTTTTGTTCTTGTATCTGTATGACATCACAGTATGGTCAGCTCCTTCCCACATTTTTCTTTTGGTATAGTATATCTGCCTAGGATCAGGTACAGGAAAAGAGAAATCTATGTTAAATCACTGTGAAACAGAGGCTTCGCCTTCGGATCTGCAGCTGTCCCTTTTCTGATGCCTACACTGTCTGAATGCGGGTTTTCTTTCTGTGGGCATTTCTCACTCTTTGACGGCATTTTGGAAGCATATTTTTCAGTTTCTCCCATTCTTCATCATCCGCATTTTTTGCCAGCTTTTCTTCCAGCAGATGGGACTGGATGATCAGGCTGTAATAGAGCTGTGTATCCGTATCCTCCTGCCTGCATATTTGTGTCAGCAGTTTTGTAGCTGCGGCATATTTATTCCAAAGCTGTTCTGTTGCAAGTCTCCGGCTGAATGGAAAGATTACGAGGTTGAAGATCAGGGAGACAAGGATTCCGGCTATTATATACGCCAGACGGATTGCCAGCATTTCTCCCACACTGCTCCACCCAAAGACATCGGTAAAGACGGCGGCGCCCAGAGCACCAATGGTGGAACAGGCGAAAGTACCGGTATAATCTGTAAAGTAAAAGGAAAGGTACCCGGATAACATCATAATCGCAGTGCGGCCTGTCATAGACGGGACAGCCGCATACAAAAGCAGGCTGAGGAGACCGCCGGCTGCTGTGGCGGCAAACCTTTTCTTTGCCTTCTGTCCGATGTCGTCGGCATACGGCAGAGAAACAGAAGCGATGGTAAACAGCAGCCATTTCCCGTGAACAAGATGCATGGATTGGACAAACAAGCATGAACATGCCAGGAGCAGACCGACGCGCAGGGCATATACGATTCTGACGGGACTGATATCCAGGGCGGCCTTAAGGCGGATGGAAAGAGAGAGCATCGTCTTCCGGTACCGGGTCTTTTTTTTCGGATCCGTCATATGGAGGAGATGTTCCCGCAGATAGGTAAGCCCGTCAAATAGTTCATTTGCCTTGGAATCCTCTTTCTGAGACAGAAATTCAGACCAAAGGAGCGGAGGGAGCTCTTTGATCTGTCCCTGGACAAACTGCCGGAAGACAGAGAGCTTTTCGGAGACGGAGCAAAGCATTTTAGTCTGGAAGACAGAGAGCGGCTGTTCCATACCGGAAAGGATCAGAAACAGATGTTCCATACCCCGGCCGGAATCAATTACTGCAAAATCAGCATCTGAAATGCACAAAATCCTTTTCCGGCGGTCATAAACCATACGGCTTAAGCGGAACAGATTTTTTCTCACGTCTTCCGGTGTGTCAGGGGAGCCTTTTCCGGTGATCATATAATCGATCAGATTGCACGTCTCATCAATCATATCAGACAGCGCATCTCTTGTGGTCTCAACAACCCGTTTACGGCCCATAATGAACTGATACAGAATGATGCAGACAGCACCTGTGATCATGGCGGCCAGACGCTTTGGCAGCAGATCCGGTGTAATCGGTGATATAAAGATCAGGAACAAATAGGACAGTATGTACGGGAAGTAAAGGTGGCTGGAATGCTCATAAGTAAAAACATAAAGGATCAGAAAGATCATTCCGAAGTTCAGCGGAAATGAAAACACAGGGGGCAGTGTGTTTACAACACAGGCGGAGACAGCCATGGCTGCAAGGACAGCAGCCTGGCCTGCCAGATGTTTTACCGGTGAAGCGGTCATATCCTTTAACATGGAAGATGCCATCATAATGGTAAAAATAACACCGACGATGGAATTCTCCATGCCAAATACTTTCTGGAATACTGTAACAAAAGTAATAATAAAAATAAAATCCAGAGTGGCAAATCTGAAATTCTTCTTCAGACTTTCCTGGCAGGAAGCCAGTATCTTTTTAGTCTTATTGTTCAATTAGAATGCCTCCTTTCAGCAATTCATAATGGTATCATGCCAAAGGACCTTGTTCAAGAACGTCACTTTTGGCTTTTTTTTCGTACACGAACAATATGTCCCTATAAATTTTGACAGGATTCATTCTTGCCAAGGTTAAATTGCTTAGGCAACTATTTGCTCTGAACATCCTTTATAATAAAAGCATACCAACAATACAATCTTTTTAAGAAAAGAGAGAGACATTATGAAACAGCAAGTACAGAAGTTCGGACGTTTTTTTTGAGCGGCATGGTGCTGCCAAACATCAGTGCTCTGATCGCATGGGATTTTTCACCGCGATCTTTTTGCAGGGAGGATAGCTTGTGAAAAAGCTGGACAGTCTGCTGAAAAACAAGATTCCGACAGGCTTTGAGATGCTTTATGACAATTCTTCAGCAGGAATTCTCGTAATCTTAAACAACGCCATTCAGTATGGCGTGCTGACACCGCTTGGACTTGCAGACGCGGCCGAGGCCGGAAAATCAATCTACTTCCTCCTCGAAGGCAACTTGGGACCGGGACTCGGAGTACTCATTGCATGCTGGTTTTTTGGAAAAGGAGAAGAGCATTTAAGAGACCCCCGAAAACGTGTACGAGACCCCGGTATCATCGAAAAAGTGGGAGAGAAATAGAAAGGGAAGTACAGGGAATGCAGCCTACACGATCATTCCGGGAGGCTAGAAGCCATCATCCATGCCGGAGAACTTTTGTTGAGAAGCGGATTCATCAACGAAATGCTTTTACAGGATGAGAATTTTTCCGTCTATCTTGAAAATATGCTTGCCATTGCCCATAGAGAGAAAGCGGTCAGAGACCAGATCCCTGGGACAGAGAAAGATTTATAATCGGCGGCGTTGAATTTAGAGTCTTGATATGATAGCATTAGCTATGGTATCAAGGCTTTTATATTATTCCATAGGAAAGTCCTAAGAACCTTCCTATGGAATAATATAGCCCTCCGGGCATGATGCGCACAAATGCGAAAGGAACCTATTTGACTACGTCAAATCGCATTTGGCGCTCAAAGTTGTCAAGCCCTTCAAAGCTTGAGGGGCTGGGGCATTGAAGTGGGATTGCCCACTTTGTTTTGCGGAGTTTATGGCAGATACCATCTTACAGCGACAACTATTGTTCATAGAAAGGATGCCCATGATTAGACTAATTGCAACAGATATTGACGGAACTCTGGTAGAAGAAGCAGCTATGAATCTGAATCCTGAATATTTCGATGTGATCCGGGAGTTCAGAAAACGGGGAGTTTTGTTCGTAGCAGCCAGCGGACGTCAGAGAAAAAGCATTGAGCGTTTTTTTGAACCGATCAAAGATGATATTATTTTCCTGTCCGAAAATGGTGCCTGTATCACATCCAGAGAATATAAACATGTAGATGTGATGGACCCATTCATCGTCAAAAGCATAATGGAGGATGCAAAGGAGATTCCCGGATGTACCTGCGCTCTGAACGACGGGGAGACCAGCTATTTTGACTCCGAAATGCTTTACCGCCATATGAAGGACGACTATGGATACAATGCAGTGATGGTGGACGATTTATTCAAAGTGGAAGCAGGGGTCTGCAAAGTGTCTGTGTTCCACAACCGGAATGCGGAAGATGCGGTAGGAAAAGATTTTTATGATAAATGGGGAGGCAGGATCTACGTTGCGAGTGCAGGAGAGAAATGGGTAGACTGTATGAACCTTGGAGTAAATAAAGGGAACTCTTTGAAACGTTTTCAGGAGCATTATAATATTTCTGCGGATGAGACACTGGCTTTCGGCGATAATATCAACGATATTGAGATGCTGAAACGGGCTGCCCACAGCTTTGCCGTAGCCAATGCCAGGGAAGAGGTGAAAGAAGCCGCAAATTTTGTGACAGATTCCAACAAAGAAGACGGTGTATTAAAAGTGTTAAAGGCAGTACTTAGGGGGGAATTATGTTAGAAGCAGTTATTTTTGATATGGACGGAGTTATTGTAGATTCTGAGCCCGGATATTATAAAGCTTTGCTCAGACTGTTGGATGAATTCGATGCATATGTGGATGAAGAATACAATGCCCGGTATTTCGGCACTACGATGGAAAAGTTATTTACGGATACCATTGAATATTTAAACCTGGATACGACCGTTGATTATTGTGTTCGGCGTTTTTTCGAGATCTATGAAGAAGTGGTTGAGGAGGAAGGATTTACCCCGATCAAAGGAGCATTGGAGCTGATCCATTCTCTCCATAAAGAAGGAATTCCGACAGCGGTTGCATCTTCTTCACCGATGGATCACATCGTAAGGATCACAGAGAATTTAGGAGTCATTGACTGTTTTCGTGCGCTAGTGACAGGAGAAGACTGCGAACATTCCAAACCTGATCCTGAAGTCTTTTTAAAGGCCGCTGGACAGCTTGGAATCAATCCGGAACATTGTGCTGTGGTGGAGGATTCTGTCAATGGTGTTCTGGCAGGCAGCAGGGCAGGTATGAAGGTTCTCGGTTTCAGCAATCCTGAATATGGAAGTCCAGCTCATGAAAAGGCACACAAAGTTGTTCATTCCCTGGAAGACGTGAATGTAACTACTTTGAAAGGATTATTTAATTAAAATACATAAATGGAGAGGAAATAGAGTGGAAGCAGTTATTTTCGACATGGACGGAGTCATCGTAGATACAGAACCCGGCTTTTTTATTGTGGCTAATAAGTTTCTGGAGCGCTATGGAAAGAGTATTACCAAAGAATATTTTGAACAATTTTTCGGCGGCGCATCGGAGCACATGTGGAAGACAACAACAGAAATGCTGGGACTGGATGTTCCTGTAGAGGAATGTCTGAAGGGCACGCACGAAATCCGGGAACAGTGTCTGGTGATCGAGGATTCCAACAACGGAGTCACGGCTGCCAAGAGTGCCGGAATGAGTGTGATCGGATTCCAGAATTTAGAGGTTGCAAATCAGGGACTAAAACCGGCCGACCATGTAGTGACTTCTATGAAAGATATCACTCTGGAATTGTGCAGAAGTTTTTAAGAATTTATATAGACGAAATAAATCTCTCCGAAGATGTTTGGGGAGATTTATTTGTTACAAAATTATGACGATATATTGATTATATATTAAAAATATGTTATGTTAAAATTGAAATAGAGTAAATTACTTACAAGATATGCTTCAAGGTTCTGGGGGAGTTTACCAGAGAAGACAAGAAGAAATGAGGTTTATTATGAAAGCGGGCATGAAAAAATGTATCAGTTACTTGCTGACAGCAGTATTTGTTATCTCGGCTGCAGTGACAGCGGGAGGACTGCAGAAAAAGCAGGTCCGGGCAGCGGAAAAATTTCAGATCCATTTTATAGATGTGGGCGCAGGGGATGGAGCGCTGCTTCAATATGGGGAAGGAAGCAGTGCGGAGTATGCCATGATAGACACCGGGGCTGACTATTATACAACAACAAAAGGCGAGCAGATTACCACAGAAGACTGGGCATATAATTATCTCAGGAAAAAAGGCGTCAAAAAGCTTAAATTTATCCTTCTGACCCACCCGCACAGGGATCACATCGGAGGTCTCGGAAGAATCCTTCGGGATGATGATATTGAGGTCGAAAAAATATACGGAAATAACCGGAATCTTACTTATTCAGGAGCAGACGGCAGCAATAAAGAGTTCAATAAAGAATTTTATACAGAAACATTGGAAGCCATTGATTCCTATGCAGAGAGAAACGGAAAGGGCGATGATTTTTATGAAGTTCCCCAGATGGGAAGTGTGGCGAATATCGGAACAGTACGGCTTCAGTTCTATGGCCCGGTGGATGAAACTTCATTTCAGTATGGAAGAAAAGTGAATCTGGATGTCCGTGAGATTAATAAGAGATCTATTGTATGCAAGATTACCAATGGCAGCAATACGTTTCTTATGACAGGAGATGCACAGAGACAGACGATAGATGGAATTGTGAGAAAAGGGTACAATCTGTCGGCTCAGGTGCTGAAAGTTCCTCATCACGGCATGCAGGATGTGACAGAAGACAATAAAATTGGAAAAGATTATCCGTCTGACCACAAATATTTATTTGACAAAGCAAATGCATCAATTTCCGTAGTCAGCAATGGCTATGACAATGACAATGAATCACCTCTTCCAAGGGTGTTAAATGAATTGGCGGGTTCAGATGTCTATCTGACCAGCAACCGAGGTACGGTCATTGTATCCTCTGACGGAACAAACCTGTCTGTCCAGACAGAAAAAGGGAAAAATGCACCGAGTTACGCAGGCGATTATAACCCGAAAAAGAAATCGTCACCGACGATGAAGAGCGTCATCGTATCTACCAACGGAAAAAACAAGCTGGTGCCGACGACTTACAGTGCGGCTAACAGCTATAAGCTTTATGAAAAGAAAAATGTGACGGTCAAATTTTCAGGGACGCCTCAGCCGTTTACGAAAGTAAAGAGCGTCCAGTATAAGTTTGTGAAAAAAGGCGTGGACAACCGGACAGTTCCTTACCGCAGCGGAAGCTCGGTGGCAGTAAGGAACGGGTCGGTGGGAAGAATTTATGTAAAATACAATACATGGCTCGGCTCCACTGTCATCAAGCTTCCGGGATTTACGGTCGATACTTCTGCGCCGTCCAGTGCAAAGATCAAGGGCAGCAAGTCAGGCATCAAGACTTATAAGATATCTGCGAAAAACCGCTATAACAAGAAGTATAAGAAGTCCATTAAACTGACATTTTCTGCCTCCTACGGGACAAGCGGGAAATCCAAAGTCCAGTATAAGATCGTCCCCAGGGGCAAGAAAAATACAAAGTATAAATGGAAAACAGGAAACAGTGTGACGTATAAGAAAAAAAAGAAATGGGTCCGCGTTTATGTGAAGTTTACCGACAAATCAGGAAATACGACTACGAGAAAAACAAACGGATTTTATATTAAAAAATAATAGACAAATGAAAAAAGATGGTAGATAATAGGATAGAAAGAATGAATGTCGTCAGTGTAAGCTGACGGCATTTTAAATATGGAAGATTATAAAGGAGAAGTGATATGAGAAAAACAAAAGTAACAGTTCTGCTGCTTCTGATGGCACTTACCGTATCTTTGCTGGCCGGATGCGGCGGGAAGGAAGAAGAAAAAACAAAAGACGGATATGCAAAGAAATTGTACCTGTATAATTGGACAGAATATATCCCGCAGAGTGTGATGGATGGATTTGAGAAGGAATATGGCATCAAAGTTGTGGAATCCACATTTACGTCCAACGAAGAGATGCTTGCCAAGCTGACGGCCGGAGGGACCGGACAGTATGACATGACCATCGCCAGCAATTATGTGATCGATGCCATGAAAGAACAGGACCTGATCGAGCCGATCCAGATGGATCAGGTGAAAAATGTGAAGTATCTGGACAAAAGCACGCTGAACCAGCCATTTGATAAGAACAATGAATACACGATTCCATATATGACTTCATTTACAGTGCTGTGTGGAAACAAAAAGAAGTTAAAAGAGCTGGGTGTGGATATCAAAAGTTTTAATGATCTTACCAACCCGAAACTAAAGAATAATATTGTGCTTGTAGATGATATAAGGGAAATTGCCGCTATGGCGCTGAAAGTTAAAGGATACAGCTCCAGTACCACAAAGGAAGATGAGATTATGAGCACACTGCCGTGGCTTAAGAAGCTGGCGAAAAATGTGAAGGTCTATGATGCTGATGCACCGAAAAGCGTAATGATCTCCAATGACGTGGCAGTCGGCCTCATGTACAGTATGGATGCGGCTATGGCCATTGAGGAGAATAAAGACCTGGACGTGATCTATACAAAAGAACCCGCGCAGAAATGTCTGGACAATTTTGTGATCATCAAGGGGGCAAAGCATGCCAAAGAGGCAAGGCTGTTTATCGATTATGTTTTACGGCCTGAAAACTACAAAAAAGTTCTGGATGAGTACTATGGTGTATGTATCAATAACGGCACAAAGAAGCTGCTGGATGACCACTATCTGAAAAATCCCGGTGCAAATGTCGATCAGAAAGAGTTAAAAAGGGCAGAATATATTGATGATGTAAAGGATTCGGCGAGCATCTATGACGATCTATATACGAAATTAAAGACAGAGTAAGATATGGGAGGAATGAGTATGAAAGCGATGAAACGTCTGGATATTATCATCCGTCCGGAAAAACTGGAGAAGTTAAAAGAGATACTGGAAAAGAAAGACTATTCGGGCATGACTGTATTCACGGCAATGGGATGCGGATACCAGGAAGGCTTCATCCCTGAATTTGAGGAAATGAATTTTGAGATCAATCTGCTGCCGAAGGTTGTCGTGATGGTTGTCGTGTGGGAAGAAGACGTGGAGGATCTGCTGGGGGCGATCCATGAGGAACTGGCCACCGGACAGGTGGGAGACGGAAGGGTCTTTATATCCCCGGTGGACGATGTGATGCGCATCCGCACCGGAGAACGGGGCGCTGAAACTTTGTAGAAGGGTGGTGGAAACTTCGTTGAAAAATATCATCGTACGCTTAAGAAACATAGAAAAAATTTACGGAGGAAAATCTGTCATTGATCATCTGAATCTTAATGTGGCCCGGGGTGAATTTTTGACGCTCCTCGGTCCGTCAGGCTGCGGAAAAACGACTACGCTTCGAATGATCGGAGGTTTTGAAGATACGGACGGCGGACAAATTTTTCTGGAAGATAAAGATGTGGCGGGCAAAGCGCCGAATCACCGGGATGTGAACACGGTGTTTCAGAGCTATGCGCTGTTTCCTCACATGAACGTTTTTGACAATGTGGCTTTTGGCCTTGTGGAAAAAAAGGTGCCGAAAGCGGAGATCAAAAAACGGGTTGATGAGATGATTGAATTGGTGCAGCTTCAGGGTATGGAAAAAAGAATGCCATCTCAGATGTCAGGGGGACAGAAACAGAGAGTCGCCATCGCCAGAGCGCTGGTGAACCGGCCAAAGGTGCTTCTTCTGGATGAGCCGCTGGGAGCTCTGGATCTAAAATTGAGAAAGCAGATGCAGTTTGAACTGAAAGAACTGCAGAAAAAGCTGAAGATCACGTTCATTTACGTGACCCACGATCAGGAAGAAGCACTGACCATGAGCGACCGGATCGCGGTTATGAATGAGGGAAGGATCGAACAGCTGGGGACTCCGGTCGAGATCTACAATCACCCTAAGACAAAATTTGTAGCTGATTTTATCGGGGAGTCCAATATTTTTGAAGCCTACATTGAGGAAAAGAAGGGAAACAGGATTTCTCTCGTGATGGAGTCCGGGAAAGTGGAACTTGACGCTCCGGATTTTGAATACGATGAGATGGTCTATGTATGTGTACGGCCGGAAAATATGAAAGCGTCCATGGAACCCAGGGATGGATTTACCCTGAGAGGGACTGTGATGGAACATATTTTTGTTGGTTCCACTATAAAGACCATCATAGAACTGCCCAGCAGCCAGCTGGTCAAGATGACAAATCCTCCGGAAGATGAAGTGATCCCGGTGGGTACCAACGTATACCTTCACTGGCTTCCCCAAAAAACTGTGGTCATGCACACGCGGGAAGACCGGGTCTATGAGATTATAGAGGGGGCCGGAAATGAAAAAGAAGAGCAATAAAATTCCGTTTCTGTCAACCGTATCGCCGGCCATCATCTGGCTTATTTTGTTCCTGGTGCTGCCTCTTCTGTATATCGTTGGTATCAGTTTCATGAAAAAAGGGCTTTATGGGGGCGTGATCCAGACCTTTGATCTGACAGCCTATAAGACGATGTTTCAGTCGAAGTATATGAAGATTCTTTTAGATTCGCTGTGGCTGTCACTGAAGACTACCGGGCTCTGCCTGCTGTTCGGCTATCCGTTTGCCTATATTATTTCAAATACAAAGAAAAAATGGAAACCGTTTTGTGTCCTGCTGATCATGCTGCCCTTCTGGATCAATTCTCTGATCCGTACTTACGGATGGAACAGTATCCTGCGCGAGCAGGGGATATTAAATACACTCCTGATGCAGCTGGGGATCATAAACCAGCCGCTTCAGATGCTCTACACAGACGGGGCAGTCCTGCTGGGTATGGTGTATGCGCTGATCCCGTTTACAGTGCTGCCGCTGTATTCTTCCATTGAAAAGCTTGATCATTCCCTTTTGGAGGCGGCCAGCGATCTGGGGGCATCCAAGGTACATGTGTTCCGAAAAGTCATACTTCCTCTCACGATGCCCGGGATTTTTGCGGCATCGGTTCAGACCTTCATTCCGTCTTTGGGGTACTTCTTTATCACGGATATGATGGGAGGGGCCACCACGATGAACATTGGAAATGTGATCAAGAACCAATTCCTGACTGCGAGAAACTGGCCTCTCGGAGCGGCGCTTGCGATTGCACTCATCGCAGTGACGATCGTTATCATGAAGCTGTATACACGGGTCGGAAGTATAGAAGATATGGTATAGGAGGAATGAGCAATGAAAAAGAAAAAGATTGGATTCCGCCCTTTGGCACTGTGCTATGCATGTCTTTTCTATCTGTTTTTATATTTGCCGATCGCGGTGGTCGTTGCATTTTCCTTTAACACATCCCAGCTCAATGTGACCTTTCAGGGCTTTACATTTGAGTGGTATGGAAGGATGTTTGAAAATGTCCAGCTGATGCAGTCGTTTTTCAACACTCTGATCGTAGCGGCCGTCAGCACCCTGCTCTCCGTGATTCTTGGGACACTGTGTGCCGTGGGCATGTACCGGTTTAAATTCAGAGGACGGGAAACTGTCAGCAATCTGCTGTATATTCCTATTGTGATCCCGGAGATCGTGCTCGGTATTGCGGTGCTGGCATTTTTTACGATGGTGAAAATACAGATGAGTATGGCTACCCTGATCATTTCTCATGTGACATTTTCCATGCCTTTTGTAGTCATCACAGTGCGGTCAAGGCTTGCGGGCTTCGACCCTTCCGTGGAGGAGGCGGCAAGAGACCTCGGGGCAAATGACTGGAGAATTTTTCGCAGGGTTACGCTGCCGATGATCCTGCCGGGGGTTTTATCCGGAGCCATGCTGGCGCTTACGATGTCCCTGGATGACGTAGTAGTCAGCTTTTTCACAACCGGACCGGACAGCATGACACTTCCGATCAAGATCCTCGGAATGGTGAGAAAAGGAGTGTCGCCGGACGTAAATGCACTCTCGACGCTGATGATCCTTGGAACGGTCCTCATTATGCTGGCCGCAACATTTTTTGAGATGAGAATGGAAAAGAAAGAAGAAGCTTGACACGGAGCTTTATATGACGTACTATTTTGTTGAGAACAATTATCAAAATGGAGCGAAAGATGAGATTAACAGAGACAAATCCAGGTAATCAGTATCTGGTGGAAGAAATCCAGCTGGAACTTGCAACGAAACGCCGTCTTGAATCTCTCGGCATGACGGAAGGTTCTAAAATTAACGTGATGCGGAAGAAGCGCAACGGGGCTGTGATCATTAAGATCAGAGGGACCCGATTTGCTCTCGGAAGAGAGATTGTTATGGGGATCAAGGTCAGGGACCGTGCAGGAAAGAGGGATTTATCATGAGTGCAGAGGAATTGCAGGTCGGATTCGTGGGAAATCCGAACTGCGGAAAGACTACGTTATTTAACGCCTATACCGGGGCCAAGCTTAAAGTGGCAAACTGGCCTGGTGTCACGGTGGAAAAGAAAGAAGGGGCTTTAAAATACCACAATCACATGTACAGGCTGGTGGATCTCCCCGGCATTTACAGCCTGACATCCTATACGATGGAAGAAAAGCTTTCCAGGAAATATATTCTTCAGGATGATGTGGATGTCATCGTTGATGTGGCAGATGCATCTGCGCTGGAACGCAATCTTTATTTGACTTTATGCCTGATTGAGCTTGGAAAGCCTGTGATTCTGGCTTTAAATATGATGGATATTGTCAAGGAGCGGGGAATGGAGCTGGACCTTCACCGTCTGCCGGAGGTGCTGGGGATTCCGGTGGTGCCGGTTTCAGCCCGGAAAAAGACCGGACTGGAAGTGCTCATGCATGCGGTAGCTCATCACAAGGTAGAGGGCAATGACCGCCAGGTCTTTGACTATCCGGACAGGATCGAGGAAAAGATTACACAGATCAGGCTGCGGCTGAAGGAGAAATATCCGGATATGCCCAACAGCCGGTGGTATGCCATAAAACTTCTCGAACAGGACGAGGAAGTTACACAAAAGTACGGAACTCTCGTGAAAGGGATCGTGGACAGGTCCTACGAGAATGATATTATCAATGAAAAATATCACTTTATCGAACGGGTTATGGCTGAAGTTCTGGTCAACAAAGAAAAGAAGGAAGCGTTTACCGATAAGATCGACAATGTCCTGACACATCCGGTCCTGGGAATTCCTATATTTCTTGGCATTATGGCCGTGGTGTTTTTCCTGACATTTACCGTGGGAGATTTCTTAAAAGGATATGTCGAGATGATGATCGACTATGTCAGCGGGTACATAATAGGCGGACTTGAAAGTCTGGGAGCGGGACCGTGGGTGATCTCCCTCATGAAGGACGGAGTATTTGCCGGAGTGGGAGGTGTACTTTCTTTTGTACCGAATATCTTTATTCTGTTTTTGAGTCTGGGACTTCTGGAGGACAGCGGATATATGTCCAGAGTCGCATTTGTCATGGACAGCGTCATGGACAGACTGGGTCTCTCCGGAAGGGCGTTTATCCCGATGCTTCTGGGATTCGGATGCAGTGTGCCGGCAGTCATGGCATCAAGGGCTCTGGAAGATGAAAGGGACCGGAAGAGGACGATTATGCTGATCCCGTTTATGTCATGCAGCGCAAAGCTTCCTATTTACCTTGTGTTTTCCCAGCTGTTTTTTGGAAAAGCCGCCATGTTAGTGGCTTATTCCATGTATATCCTGGGGCTGGTTCTGGGGATTTTTGTGGCGTTTGTCCACAGTAAGATGCTCAAAGGCAGTGTAAAACAGCCGCTTCTGATCGAACTGCCGGAATATAAGACGCCAAATAAGCGGACGATTGCCATCTATGTGTGGAGCAAGCTGAAAGATTTCCTCTCAAAGGCGGGAACGACGATCTGTGCCGCATCCATCGTCATGTGGGTGCTGCTCAATCTGAATCATACAGGGCTGGTCAGCGACATGAGTCAGAGTTTTGGTGCTTCTTTCGGAAAATTTTTAGTGCCTCTGCTGGCCCCGGCAGGTCTTGGACTCTGGCAGATCGCAGTCATGCTGATTTCAGGGCTGGCCGCCAAGGAAGTGGTGGCATCAAGCTTTATGGTCCTGTTTCAGGTATCATCGTCTTCGGACGCAAACATTGTGCACATGCTGTCCGGAATGGGCTTCACTTCGCTGAATGCTTACTGCCTGCTGGTGTTCTGCCTTCTGTATACACCTTGTCTTGCAACCGTCATGACCATAAGAAAAGAGACAGGGTCCACCCGGTGGACGCTGGGGCTGGTCGCTTTCCAGATGGTCTTTGCGTGGGCCGTGGCTGTAATTATCTACCAGGTGGGAAGTTTTCTTATTCCATAGGAAAGTTCTGCGACCTTCTCTGTGAAATAAAAACGCTCCGCGGGTTGTGCACAGATGCGTAAGAATATCCTTTTCAATGGCTTGGAATTGTATTAAAATAAATACAAATAAGGAAGCCAGCTATGATTGGAGGCATACAACAATGATCCCCTGGTGGAGAAGGAGATCTCCGCGGCACTTTTAAACAGCATTTGCGGGGGAGTGGAATGGCTGAAAGAAAACAGCAGGGAGTTCACCGATCCTGTACTGATCCTTCACGGGGCCAACGACGGACTGGTCAGCGAAAAAGACTACAGAGAGTTTTTTGGAGATATCGCTCTGAGGACAAGACATTAAAGATATATGCAAAACTTTTTCATGAAATCTACAATGAAGTGGAGAAAGAAGAAGTCATTGACGACACGCTGCTGTGGATTGAAAAACATTTATAATTAATAAGATGAAAAAGATCTTTTGTTTAATGCAAAGGGTCTTTTTTTATTAATGAACTGAGCAGTTTTTTCGTTGAAAACATATGTTTGGATGTGCTATAATCTCAACAGTGAGTAAAAGGAGAGATGAGAATGAATTCCAGGGTGATTTTTCATATTGATGTCAATTCTGCCTATCTCAGCTGGGAGGCGGTCTATGGGATTTCTGTACGGAAAGATGAGGTGGATCTGAGGGAAGTACCGTCCATCATTGGCGGAGATGAGTCTAAGCGCCGCGGGATCGTACTGGCGGCCTCCATACCCGCCAAGAAAAAGGGAATACGCACAGCGGAGACTGTCCGTGAAGCATTGAACAAATGTCCGGATCTTATCATTCGCCCTCCTTGTCATGGGCTGTATGAAAAGTACTCTGAAGCTTTTTTAAAAGAGGCGCTGGAGTTTTCACCGGTTCTTGAGAAATTCAGTATCGATGAGGTGTTTTTGGATATGACCGAGACGGCGGGGCAGTATGAGAGTCCTTATGAGGCGGCCTGCCTGCTGAAAGACCGGATTTATGAAAAGCTTGGTTTTACGGTCAATATCGGTGTGGCGCCGAATAAACTGCTGGCTAAGATGGCATCCGATTTTGAGAAGCCAAACAAAGTGCATACCTTGTTTCAGGAAGAAATACCGACAAAAATGTGGCCCCTGCCTGTGGAGAATTTGTTTTCTGTCGGTCCTGCCACAAAAAAGAAGCTTCACAGCCTGGGCATTCGGACCATTGGTGAACTGGCACATATGAATCCGGAACTGTTGAAGTCCCATATAGGAAATAAGCACGGCATGCTGATCTATGAATATGCCAACGGCATTGACAGGGCTCCCGTTGAAGCCGGACAGGCGGACAGCAAGGGGTACGGCAACAGTGTTACTTTACCCTCAGATGTTGATTCTTTAGAGGAGTCGGATGTGGTTTTATTATCTTTGGCAGAGTCTGTTGCCTCCAGGCTCAGGGCGGACCGCGTTAAGACTTCATGCATCACGGTGGAGATCAAAGACTGTCATTTCCGACGGAGTTCCCATCAGAGAAAACTTTCTGTGCCCACGGATATCACTGATGAGATTGTCCAGGCGGCAAAGAAACTGTACAGAGAATGCTTTCGGGGTGTTTCTGTTCGTCTGATCGGGCTGCGGGCTACAGACATATCAAGTGTAGAATTCTCACAGATGGATCTCTTCGGTGATCAGAAAAAAGAGAAACTCCGCAGACTGGATCAGTCCATCGATGCCATCAGGAACAGGTATGGAAGAGACGCGGTGCAGCGGGCCACGTTTCTTGGCGGAAAAACAGATTAATTTATATTAAGATGGTTTTTCAGAGAAAGACAGCTGTCTGACGATAAAAGACAGCTGATTTAGAAGAAATTTCACAAAATTATTACAAAAGTATTAAAAATAATACTTGCTTCTTAGAACAAACCTTGATATACTTCGAATTGTGGGGAAAAATGCGCAAAGAATCGGAGGGAAACAGGGAATGAAGATTCTGAACTTGAAACGCATCGTATGTACACTGATGTGCTGCGTTATGTTGGGCATGCTATTTCAGGTGACAAATGTACCGGCGGCAGAGGGAGACAAAAAAGAACTTAATGTAGTTTATTATAATCAGGCGGATTATCCCGGTAAGAAAATCGGGAAGAGCACGATCAAGGCTGCAGGCTGCGGGCCGACCTGCATTGCAGTCTGTTACAGTTCACTGACGGGGAAGAAAGTCAGTGTGCCGAAGATGTGCAAAATAGCCTATAAAAAGGGCTGGTATATCAACGGACAGGGATGTGTCCATCAGGTGATTCCGGGGCTTGCAAAAGAATACGGACTGGACTGCAAAGGTCTGGGCACCGACTATCATGCTATAAAAAAGGCTTTGAAAAACGGACATCCGGTGGTTGCTCTGGTAGGCCCCGGAGATTTCACAAAAAACGGACATTTTATCGTTTTGACCAGGATGGTCGGAAAAGATAAGGTGAGGGTTGCCGATGTGGGCAGCCGTGCCAATACAGCCGAGACATGGTCGTTAAAGAAGGTCGTAAGCCAGGGGAAAGAAGGCGCGGATGCCGGTGGTCCTTTCTGGGAGATCAGCTATACAGAACCGGAAAAGCAAGTACAGGAAAAAGGAATTGACCACGGTCTGCTGAAGATAGGGAATAAAATCGATCTGAAAAAACATATAGAAAATTAGAAGTATAAAAGCAGATGCTGTTAAGAACTACGGCATCTGCTTTTTTTCTGGAACAGACAAGGTAAAGGTGATAAGATATATCTACAGGGCATACTGTATTCTACGAGTTTTTCTCCATTATCTCCAGTCGGCTCTGGAAAGGCCTCCTTCTGACAATGGAGAAAAACTATCGCAGGTGGCAACTTTGATTTCTAAGCAGCCTGCTCCAGGAGATAATATGTCCATTTTCTACACGATTGGAGTGAGGCATTCTAAGAGCCGAACGGAAATCGTGTGGAAAATGTCATACTATTTAATGTAACTTTCACATAAGATGACAAGAAAAGGAGGACATAATATGTGGTGGACGAGAGCTGAATTAAAAGAGAGGGCAAAAGAATCAATCAGGAGAAACTACTGGATTATGGTGGTGGTAGCGCTGATCGCAGGTATTATCAATGGACAAATTGGGGGAAATGTATCTTACAACAGTTTAAAAACCGAACTGAGGGATTCCGGATGGAATGGGGAAAACATGGATTTCTTTACGAGCACTCAATTTCTGATGATTGTGTCGGCAGCGATTGGAATTCTTATGATTCTTTTTATAGGATTTACGCTGCTTAAAATCTTTCTGGGCAATCCTCTTCTGGTAGGATGCAGCCGTTTCTTTTTGGAAAACAGTGACAGAAAGGCTAGATTTGGGTTGATAGGAACTGTTTTTCAGAGTGGAAACTATCTGAATGTTGTGCTGACAATGTTTCTGAGAAAGTTGTTTACAGCGCTGTGGAGTCTACTGCTGCTGATACCGGGACTTGTAAAGTCTTATTCCTATTCAATGATTCCGTATATACTGGCGGAAAATCCTTCGATTTCAAGGAGAAGAGCTTTTGAGATAAGCAGAAAGATGATGGACGGACAGAAGCTGAACGCTTTCTTTTTGGATTTATCTTTTATCGGATGGTGGATTCTATCTAGTATTACCTGCGGGGTTTTGGATGTGTTTTATGTGATGCCTTACCGGCAGGCAACATGGGCAGAGTTTTATAAAGTTAATCGCCAACAGGCGCTTCAGAACGAGACTGCTACACCGGAAGAATTGCAGGGCTTTCCATTTTATTAATATTTCACGAAACATAAAACAAAAAAAGTGAGAAAAACATGTCGATTTAGAGAATATAAATAGTTTTTATAATAGTTTATAAAATTTATTGTTAAAAACGTATAAAAATAATTAACAAATAATTTGTTTTGTGGTACAATTAATCCAACGACATACACTGTTACAACATACTATTTTAGGAGGTATAGACATGTCAACAAAATGGGTTTATCAATTTAACGAGGGCAATGCAGAAATGAGAAACCTCTTGGGCGGCAAAGGAGCAAACCTGGCAGAGATGACAGGACTTGGTCTTCCAATTCCTCAGGGGTTCACGGTAACGACAGAAGCATGTACCAATTACTATGACTGCGGCGAAAACATCAGTGATGAGGTACAGGGACAGATTTTCGATGCGATGAAAGCATTGGAAAATATTCAGGGGAAGGAGTTCGGAGACTTAGAAGACCCACTGTTGGTTTCTGTACGTTCCGGGGCCAGAGTATCTATGCCTGGTATGATGGACACGATTTTGAACCTAGGTCTGAATGACGTAGCTGTGGAAGGATTTGCAAAGAAGACCGGCAACCCACGGTTTGCTTATGATTCTTACCGCAGATTTATCCAGATGTTCGCAGATGTTGTAAAAGAAGTGGACAAAGCTAAATTTGAAGCGGTCCTTGACGAGATGAAGGAAGCTAAGGGAGCGAAGTTTGATACAGATTTAACCGCAGATGACCTGAAAGAAGTCATCGTGCGATACAAAGAGATTTATAAGAGCGAGTTAGGGGAAGATTTCCCGCAGGAGCCGAAAGAACAGTTGTTGGAAGCGATCAAGGCTGTGTTCCGTTCGTGGGATAATCCTCGTGCTATCTATTACAGAAGAATGAACGACATCCCTGGAGACTGGGGTACTGCAGTAAACGTGCAGACCATGGTATTCGGAAATATGGGAGATACATCAGGAACCGGTGTAGCATTTACAAGAAATCCATCCACTGGTGAAAAACAGATTTATGGAGAATACCTCATCAATGCACAGGGAGAGGACGTGGTAGCAGGTGTGCGTACTCCGCAGCCGATCACCAGACTGAAAGAAGACCTTCCGGACTGCTATGAACAATTCATGCAGATTGCCAAAACTCTGGAAGACCATTACCGCGATATGCAGGATATGGAGTTTACCATTCAGGAAGGCAAACTTTACTTCTTACAGACCAGAAATGGAAAGAGAACTGCACCGGCAGCACTCCGTATTGCCTGTGAGCTCGTAGATGAAGGCATGATCACAAAAGAGGAAGCCGTTTCAAGGATTGAGGCAAAAGCATTGGATCAGCTCTTACATCCGCGCTTTGACCCGGAAGCCATCAAAGCTGCTGTCCCAATCGGGGAAGCACTCCCGGCATCACCAGGAGCTGCAACCGGTAAGGTTTACTTTACTGCTGAGACTGCAAAACTTCATCATGAAGCGGGAGAGAAAGTTATCCTTGTCCGCTTAGAGACATCACCGGAAGATATCGAAGGTATGCATGCGGCTGAAGGCATCCTGACAGCCCGCGGAGGCATGACATCCCATGCGGCCGTTGTTGCCCGCGGTATGGGTACAGCCTGTGTAGCAGGATGCGGTGATATTCAGTTAGACGAAGAAAAAGGACTGTTCACCCTGGGCGGAAAGACTGTCCGTGAGGGAGATTATATTTCCATCGACGGATCTACCGGTAAAGTTTACTATGGAGAGATCCGCACGATACCTGCAACCATCAGCGGAAACTTTGACCGCATTATGACATGGGCAGATGAGATCCGTACATTAAAGGTACGCACCAACGCCGACACACCGGCAGATGCACTGAACGCAGTTAAGTTCGGGGCAGAGGGAATCGGACTTTGTCGTACAGAGCATATGTTCTTTGACGCAGAGAGAATTCCGAAGATCCGCCGTATGATCTTATCAAGGACCAAAGAGGCGAGAGAGATCGCTCTGAATCAGCTGATTCCATATCAGAAGAAAGACTTCAAAGAACTGTACGAGGTTATGGAAGGAAAACCGGTTACTATCCGTTTCTTAGATCCGCCTCTGCATGAGTTCCTGCCAACCACACTGGAAGAGATTTCAGCACTGGCTAAAGACATGAATGTGACAGTAGAAGAGATCAATATGACACGTGCATCTTTGCATGAGTTTAATCCTATGATGGGACACCGCGGATGCCGTCTGGCTGTCACCTATCCGGAAATCGCCAAGATGCAGACAAGAGCCGTTATGGAAGCTGCTATCGAAGTAAAACAGGAAAAAGGATTCGACATTGTTCCTGAGATCATGATTCCTCTGGTAGGAGAGAAGAAAGAGCTCCAGTTTGTCAAGAATGTTGTTGTAGAAACAGCAGAGAAGGTAAAAGCTTATTATGAGTCAGATATCAATTATCACATTGGTACAATGATTGAAATACCTCGTGCTGCTCTTCTGGCCAATGAAATCGCAGAAGAAGCAGAGTTCTTCTCTTTCGGTACCAATGACCTGACACAGATGACCTTCGGATTCTCACGTGATGACGCAGGTAAGTTCCTGGAAGCTTACTACGACAACAAGATCTACGAGTCAGATCCGTTTGCGAAACTGGATCAGGACGGAGTCGGACAGCTGATCGCCATGGCAGCTGAAAAGGGCAGATCAACCCGTCCGGATATCAAACTTGGTATCTGCGGAGAGCACGGAGGAGATCCTGCATCCGTTGAGTTCTGTCATAAAGTTGGATTAAACTATGTATCATGCAGTCCATACCGTGTGCCGATCGCAAGACTTGCAGCAGCACAGGCGGCGCTGAACGATAAATAGAACTGAATCATCAGATAAAAATAAAAATTCCTTGAGCAAACGCTCAAGGAATTTTTTTTCGTGTCCATTGAGGACGGTCTGGATGAAGAGGACTGGGAAGGCTGGAAACATATGACCAGAGAGCTTGGAGACAAGATTCAGCTGGCAGGAGACGATCTGTTTGTAACAAATACGGAGCGTCTTAAAAAAGGTACGAAAGAAAAATGCGGAAATTCTATCCTGATTAAGCTAAACCAGATCGGGACAATATCCGAGACGCTGGAGGCTGTTAAAGTGGCACACAAGGCAGGATATACCGCTGTAGTATCCCACCGCTCGGGTGAGACGGAAGACACGACCATAGCTGACCTTGCCGTAGCATTAAATACCGGACAGATTAAAACCGGTGCGCCAAGCAGAAGTGAAAGGGTGGCAATTTTAAATGAAGAGTATCATGGAAAGCAGAAAGAACATGTCTTTTAAGGTGATTTCTTTCTGCTTTTTTGTGCATAAAACCTTGTTTTTTCGGAAAGTTTAAGCAGTAAGAACAGAACCTGGAATAAAGCAAACAAAATTAAGGAGGACAATAAAATGTCATTAATAGGTCAGGAAGTAACAGATTTTAAAGTACAGTCTTATCAGGGAAACGAATTTAAAGAGGTATCAAAGGAAGATATCCTTGGAAAATGGTCCGTGTTCTTTTTCTATCCGGCAGATTTTACATTTGTATGCCCAACTGAATTGGAAGACTTGGCGAATAAATATGAAGACTTTAAAAAAGCGGGATGTGAGATCTATTCTGTGTCATGTGATACACATTTTGTGCACAAGGCATGGCATGATGTGTCTAAGACAATTCAGAAGATCCAGTATCCGATGCTGGCAGACCCGACTGGAGTGCTCGCAAGAGATTTTGATGTGATGATCGAAGAAAGCGGACTGGCAGAGAGGGGAAGCTTCATTGTGAATCCGGAAGGCAAGATCGTGGCTTATGAAGTCATTGCCGGTAATGTCGGAAGGAATGCGGAAGAGCTTTTTAGAAGAGTACAGGCATCCCAGTTCGTAGCAGAACACGGAGATGAGGTTTGTCCTGCAAAATGGCAGCCGGGAGCAGAAACTTTAAAACCGAGTCTTGATCTGGTAGGTTTGATCTAAGCACAGATGTAAATGGAAGGTGATACTTTGAACGGAATTGATATGAGTAAACTCTATGACGGCATCATTATAGGCGGAGGCCCGGCAGGGCTTTCCGCCGCCATTTATCTCGCAAGGGCAAAATATCGTGTGCTGGTCATAGAAAAAGAAAAGATGGGCGGTCAGATCACAATCACGTCGGAGGTCGTCAATTATCCGGGGGTTCCTGAAACTGACGGTAGAAGGCTCACAGAAAATATGAGACAGCAGGCCGAGTTTTTTGGTGCGGAATTTATGATGGCAGATGTAAAGGAGCTGAATCCGGATGGAGACGTCAAAAAGGTTGTCACAGACAAGGGGATCTTTGAGACCCTGGGGATTGTGCTGGCCACCGGTGCCAGTCCCAGAAAGATCGGGTTTGAGGGAGAAATCAAATACCAGGGACGGGGTGTTGCTTACTGCGCCACATGCGACGGAGAATTTTTTACGGGGCTGGATGTGTTTGTCTTAGGCGGAGGCTTTGCCGCGGCGGAAGAGTCTGTATTCCTTACAAAGTACGCAAAAAAAGTCACGGTCATCGTCAGGGAAGAGGACTTTACCTGTGCGGCAGCCGTAGCAGAACAGGTCAAAAACCATCCTGGGATCGAAGTACACTATCAGACCGAGATCGTAGAGGCAGGAGGCGAAAGCACCCTTCAGTATGCCATGTTCCGAAACAATGAGACCGGGGAAACATGGAGATACGAGCCGCCGACAGGAAAAAGTTTTGGTATCTTTGTCTTTGCCGGATATGCACCGGCTACGGGGCTTTTTAAAGAATTTCTGGAACTGAATGAGGACGGTTATCTGGTGACGGATATGAACCAGAAAACAAGCAAAGACGGTATTTATGGCGCCGGGGATATCTGTGTGAAAAACTTGAGGCAGGTAGTGACTGCCGTCTCTGACGGGGCAGTGGCCGCCACCTCACTGGAAAAATATTTATCCGGAATGTACGAAAAACTGCAGCTTCCCGAGCGTGAGATATCCACACCGGAAAGAAGGAAGCCGACGGATGTGCCGAAGCAGGAATCTGCGGAAACTGGCGGATTTCTGACAGAAGAAATGAAACAGCAGCTGGTGCCGGTATTTGAGAGGCTTGAGAAAGACGTAGTGCTGAAATTTTACACGGATGACAGTCCAATTTCACGGGAAGTGGAAGAGTTTGCCGGAGAGATGAAAGACCTGTCGCCTCATATCCGATGTGAAGTGAATCCGGAAGGAGCAGAGAAGATCGAACTTCCTGCAATCTGTATCTGCAGTGGCGACGGAACGTATCTGGGCACTGCATTCCACGGAGTTCCCGGAGGACATGAATTCAATTCTTTCATTATAGCGATTTATAATGCCGCCGGTCCCGGACAGGCCATCGATGAGGGACTGCTGGACCGTATTCGGAACATCCGCAGAGAGATCAGGATTCAGACTGTCATATCTCTCTCCTGTACGATGTGCCCGGAACTGGTAATGGCCGTACAGAGGATTGCACTGGAAAATCCTAATGTCGAGGCAGATATTTATGACATGGCATATTTCCCTTATTTGAAAGACAAGTATCAGATCATGAGCGTGCCGTGCATGATCGTGAATGAAAAAGATGTGTATTTCGGAAAGAAAAGTGTGGAAGAGATCCTTGGATTCCTGGAGAATTAAGGAAAATACAAAGAGAAGGCAAAATGTACAAAAAAATAGAGATGCCAAGTTGTATTGGCATCTCTGTTATTTTACGTGTTTTTTTATGGCTTCAAAGCTCTCTTTGCTGATGACATGCTCGATCCGGCATGCATCTTCTGCCGCGGTATCTTTGTTAACTCCCAGCGCGGTAAGCCAGGATGAGAGAAGCTTGTGCCGCTCATAAATCATCTCCGCAATCTCTTTTCCGGAGTCTGTGAGATAAATGTATCCTTCCGGCGAAACGGTAATATGTCCGTTCAGGCGGAGCTTTTTCATGGCTACGCTGACACTGGATTTTTTAAACCCTAACTCTGTTGCTACATCCACAGACCGGACAACAGGGCGGGACTCGCTCAAGACTAAGATTGTTTCTAAATAATTTTCAGCAGATTCATTTAAACTCATGAATTTACCTCATTTCTAATAATATATAATTTTTATGTAAAGCATTACAAAGTATATCATATCTCATAATATACTTCAAATATTTGGCTTATTGATAAAAAGAATCAACAAGAGATATTGACTGATAACATATGTTAGAATATACTAATTACTGAAAGAAAATGATAATCAAAACCAATTAAGAAAGAAGGAGTCATGATGCCTTTAACAATGGTAAGAGAAGGGAAGGAAAATATCATCTGTAAAGTCGGCGGCAGGGGAGAAACGAAAAGATTTCTTGAAAACCTTGGATTTACTGTTGGCGGGATGGTTACTGTCGTATCTGTCATCGGTGGAAATGTCATTGTGAATGTCAAAGATTCCAGAGTGGCGATTGGCAAAGATATGGCAAATAAGATTATGGTGAACTAAAAAGGAGAGAAAATGAAGACATTAAAAGAAGTTGCCTGCGGCGAGACTGTAAAAGTTAAGAAATTGAATGGAGAAGGCCCTGTAAAACGCCGTATTATGGATATGGGAATCACAAAAGGAGTGGATGTTTTTGTAAGAAAGGTAGCCCCTTTGGGCGATCCGGTGGAAATCACGGTGCGGGGATATGAACTGTCTGTGAGAAAAGCGGATTCGGAAATGATTTTGGTGGAATAGCTTTTTCTTTTTTTGTATAGGAGTTAGTTAAAGCTAATATAAATAAGCATGAACAAACAAGAGTGTATGGAAAGAAAAGAGGTAAATGCAGAATGTCAATTAAAATTGCTTTAGCTGGAAACCCTAACAGTGGTAAAACGACGCTGTTTAATGCTTTGACGGGTTCCAATCAATTTGTGGGCAACTGGCCCGGTGTTACGGTGGAAAAGAAGGAAGGGAAGCTAAAAGGCTACAAAGATGTAACGATTATGGACCTTCCGGGTATCTATTCCCTTTCCCCGTATACATTGGAAGAGGTTGTTGCCAGAAACTTTCTGATCGGGGAACGGCCGGATGCTATCTTGAATATCGTAGACGGTACCAATATCGAGAGGAACCTTTATTTGTCCACACAGCTGATGGAGCTTGGTATTCCGGTCATTATGGCAGTCAACATGATGGACGTCCTGGAGAAGAGCGGAGACCAGATACATATCAAGCAGCTGGGTGAGAAGCTGGGATGTGAAGTAGTAGAGATTTCTGCACTGAAAGGGACAGGAATCAAAAAAGCGGCTGAGAAAGCAGCAGCACTTGCAAATAACAGAAAAGCAGCTCCTCCGATACATACGTTTGATCCTCAGGTAGAAGAAGTTCTGAATTCCGTAGAATCAAAGCTGGGCAGTGAGATCCCGGCAGAACAGAAGCGCTTCTTTGCCATCAAGATGCTGGAGAAAGATGATAAGATTCAGGAACAGATGAAACTGGTTCCGGATGTTTCTGATGACATCAAGAAGATTGAAGAGGTAATGGATGATGATACAGAAAGCATTATCACCAATGAACGTTATACTTATATTTCTTCCATCATTGAACAGTGTTTTACGAGAAACCGAAAAGAAACGATGACGACGTCTGACAAGATCGACCGTATTGTCACAAACAGATTTCTTGCACTTCCGATCTTTGCAGCGGTTATGTTTGTTGTCTATTATGTTTCCGTCAGCACCATAGGAACATGGGCGACAAATTGGGTAAACGACGGAGTGTTCGGCGACGGATGGAGCCTTTTTGGACTCAGTGTGCCGGGTATTCCTTCCGTGATCGAAGCCGGACTGAACGCAGCCCGATGTGCCGGATGGCTGCAGGGACTGATCCTTGACGGTATGGTTGCCGGTGTAGGTGCGGTATTAGGGTTCGTGCCGCAGATGCTGGTGCTGTTTATTTTCCTTGCGTTTTTGGAGTCCTGTGGATATATGGCAAGAGTAGCGTTTATCATGGACCGTATTTTCCGCAAGTTTGGACTTTCCGGAAAATCCTTCATACCGATGTTAATCGGAAGCGGATGCGGAGTGCCGGGTATCATGGCATCCCGTACTATTGAAAATGACCGGGACCGTAAAATGACGATCATGACAACCACATTCATTCCGTGCGGCGCAAAGCTGCCGATTATCGCACTGATCGCCGGGGCACTGTTCCACGGTGCATGGTGGGTGGCCCCGAGTGCTTATTTTGTGGGTATCGCAGCCATTATCTGCTCTGGAATTATTTTAAAGAAAACAAACATGTTCGCAGGAGATCCGGCGCCGTTTGTCATGGAACTTCCTGCATATCATATGCCGACAGTGTCCAATGTGCTGAGAAGCATGTGGGAGCGCGGATGGTCCTTTATTAAGAAAGCCGGAACCATTATCCTGCTCTCCACCATTTTCGTATGGTTTACTACTTACTTTGGATGGGTTGACGGACAGTTCAGAATGCTCACTAAAATGGAACTTGATCACAGTATTCTTGCCGCGATCGGAAACGGCGTTGCATGGATCTTTGCTCCGCTTGGCTGGGGCAACTGGAAATCAGCTGTAGCTGCTATCACCGGATTGGTAGCAAAAGAAAATGTTGTAGGTACCTTTGGGATTCTGTTTGGTTTCGCAGAAGTGGCAGAAGACGGAGCTGAGATCTGGGGAACTCTTGCCGGAAGCATGACTGCGGCGGCAGCATATTCCTTCCTCGTATTTAACCTGCTGTGTGCACCATGCTTTGCAGCAATGGGAGCAATTAAAAGAGAGATGAATAACAAGAAATGGTTCTGGTTCGCCGTTGGATACCAGACAGCGCTTGCATATGTGGTCTCCCTTTGTGTTTACCAGATTGGAACATTGATCACCACAGGAACCTTTGGGATCGGTACAGCCGTTGCTTTCCTGCTGGTTATTGGATTTATCTATCTGCTGGTGAGGCCATACAGGGAAGGCAAGGCGTTAAATGTTGATATAAAAGGAGTAACCGGTGTGAGATAATGCCGGAAACATGCGGGTCTGCACTCAATGTGCAGACCTGCATTATGAAGGAGGTTTATATGGGAACAATAGCAGTAGGTTTGGCCGTCCTTGGCATTGTCAGTTTGATAGTCAGAAGCATGGTAAAGGATAAGAAACAGGGGAAGTCGATCCAGTGCGGGAATGACTGCAAACATTGCGGTGGGCACTGCAGTCGTTGAGAAATGGAGAGTTGTTTCAGCACTACATTGAGGCTGGTTGATAAATATTAAGTTTCCCAACCACAAATATTTAAACAGTATCGCAGAACCTCAGAAATTGGTGGTTTGCAGGCGATTTGAAAGAAAAAACAGGAAATATGAAGTTGGTTGGGAAAAAACAAAGGGAACGTTGATTTTATCAGAAAAACTGGCTATAATGAAAAATAGGAATGGCTTAAAAGCGGGAGGATAAACATCAACAAGGGTTATATTGGAAGTAGGTGTGTTCTTTGATTTCTTCAGGTACTATACCGAGATAAATAAAAACAAACGTTGTATCGTTGTAACACATTCATTTTAGCCAGTAAACATATGCTCAGAAGACAGGAGTGATTTCCTATCTTCTATTTTTTTACCTTTTGTCTGTTCAGCTGCACCAGTCCACAAGCTGCCTTTTTTATGTTATGATAAGAGAGCAAAACACAAAGGAGGAACTATGAGATTTGGTTACGACATCCCGGATTCTTTTTGGAGCCTGTTCCGTTCTGTAAACCGGGAGCTTTACATAGAAGCGCTGTTGAAAATCAGCGAAGAATATGAATATAACAACTACTTTCTAAGCCGGGAGGTCTGCATTCAGGTCTTAAGCGACTGGAATGCGGACAAGCGCATCTGGCTTCAGAGGGAAGAGTTTGAATCTGAACTGGATGTACTGGAGACTCCCCCAAACCGGATACTAAACTGGCTGATCAGGACCGGATGGCTGAAAAAACTGGATGACTTTTCAACACTTACGTCCAATATTGTGATCCCTGATTACGCTGCAATTTTTCTCGAGACTTTTGAACAGCTCGTGAATCCGCAGATGAAAGATACGGAGATTTATATCCAAAATGTCTATGCAACATTGTTCTCATTTCAAAATGATAAACGGATCAATCTTGGGATGCTGAAAACAGCCCTGATCAATACGAAGAAATTGAACAAGGCGCTTCAGGATCTGCTCCACAACATGGACAAGTTTTTCGGCCGCCTGTTGAAACAGCAGTCTTACGGCGATGTCCTGGCGGAGCATTTGGAGGGATATGTGGAAGAAATCGTCAAGAAAAAGTACCATATGCTGAAGACCAACGATAACTTTTATCTCTACAAAATGGATATTAAAAAATGTCTTCAGGAAATGCGGGAAGACGCAGAGTGGATCGAGAGAGTCCGGGCAAAGGCAAGAGCAGAGGGCAGGGATGAAAAGGAAGATGTGCTTGATATTCTGGACGCCATCGAGAGAGGTTTTGACGACATCGAGCACCGAATCGCCAACATGGACAAAGAACATTCCAAATATGTGCGTGCCACAGTCACAAGACTTAATTATATGCTCAGCGGCGAGGCAGATATGAAGGGAATGGTGGTCAGTCTTTTAAAGCACCTGGAAATCGATGAAAAGAGGGAAGAACGGCTTTCTCAGGTGGCGGAAAAAATGAATCTGTTACGTCTGGAAGTCCTGTCGGAAAAATCTCTTTTCAGAAGAAAGAAAAGGAGAGATTTCATCAGCCGGTTAGAACCTGACGAAGATGTGCAGGAGCTTACCAGAGAAGAAGTATTGAGACTCAATAAGATTCATACACGTTATAGTAAAAAAGAGATCGAGGAGTTTCTGGAAAGCCATATGAAAGACGGCTCCATGGAAATGAGAGACGTCGACATCGGCGACGATGAGGCTTTTGAAAAGCTGATCCTGGCCTATGACTACTGTACCAGGAAAAACAGCCGGTATCAGGTGATCGATCGGGAATATAAGATGCTGGAAAATGGAAAATACCGTTATCCGGATCTGTTGTTTGTGAGGAGAAAGACATGATTGAATACTATGAACAGCTAAGTGATGAGGAGAGAGATGATGTAAAGCGTGTCATTCAGCTTTTGTTCCGGCAGACCTTTGTGCTGGAACGGAAATACGAAAAAAGGACCGGAAGATTTGCTTTCCAGAAGGATTACAGGATCTTAAACCAGCACCTGGAATTTTTAAGGGAGTATTTTTCGATTGCCGGACTGGAACTTCGGGATAACAGTCATATGGGAGTATTTTATATCCAGGGAGAGACTGTACTTGGAGAAAAGCTGCCCAGACTGGCTACCATTTACCTTTTGATTTTAAAGCTGATCTACGATGAGCAGATGGAAACTGCGTCTGCAAGCAGCTATGTGTATACGTCCCTGGGAGAAATCAATGAAAAAATCGGGGATTTTGGCTTGCTTAAAAATCTGTCCTCCGCGACAGAGATGAGGAAGACCATTTCTCTATTAAAAAAATACCAGATTATTGAGCCGATGGATGTGCTCCAAGATCTTAACGAGGAGAGTCGTATGGTGGTGTATCCGTGCATCAATGCGGTTCTTCTCGGGGCGGATGTACAGAAATTGATTGAAACATTTACGGAGGAGGACGAACGTGGAGAAGAAGACGGAGAACAAACAGGCATTCAAAGCACTATCGAAGATCTGTCTGAATAACTGGCATTATATTGAGCGGAAAGTGCTTTCTTTCAGTGAGGGGATCAATTTCTTTACCGGACATTCCGGCAGCGGAAAATCTACGGTCATCGACGCCCTTCAGATCGTTCTGTACGCCAACACGGACGGAAGGGGATTTTTCAACAAGGCGGCGGCTGATGACTCGGACCGGAGCCTGATCGAATATTTGAGAGGCATGATCTCAGTGGGAGACAATAATGAGGGCAAATATATTAGAAACGGAAACTTTTCCTCAACGATCGTTCTGGAACTCGAACAGATTGTCACCGGAACAAAGGAATGCGTCGGAGTCGTCTTTGATGTGGAGACTGCTACCAACGAGATTTCCAGGCTGTTTTTCTGGCATAAAGGAGGAATCCTTGAAAACCGCTATCGAAAAGAAGAACGTGCCATGGCTACAACAGAGGTGAGAGACTACATAAAGGAACATTTTCCAAGAGAAGAATTTTATTTTGGTTCCAGCAATGAGCGGTTTCGGAGACAGCTCTACGACATCTACCTGGGAGGACTGGATGCGGAGAAATTTCCGAGGCTTTTCAAACGAGCGATCCCGTTTAAGATGAACATTAAGCTGGAAGATTTTGTGAGGGAATACATCTGCATGGAACAGGATATCCAGATCGAAGATATGCAGGAAAGCGTGCTTCAATACGGCAGGATGCGCAAGAAGATCGAGGATACACTGAGGGAGATCGGCAGCTTAAAACAGATAGGAATCGGTTACGAACGTTTTTCCAAGGCAGAGCAGGAGGTTCGGGTCTGTCAGTACCGGATGGAAAAGCTCGTAATGCTCCAGCTGAAAGAACAGATCAGAGACTTGCACGAAAAAATAGAGAAGGCGGGGGAAGACAAGAAAATCCAGGAGGAGAACAGAAAGGAACTGTCCGCCCAGCTTGCGGATCTCGCGGAGGAGTATGACCGTCTGGTAAAGCAGATCGCAAACAGCGGCTATGAGAATTTAAAAACAGAACTGCAGGGTGTCAATGAACTTCTGGATCAGCTGCAAAAAAGCAAGGCCGCGTGGCAGCAGACGTCCGCAGGCCTGAGCCAATGGGCAGAACTGGAGGTAACACCGAACCAGACCATATGGGATATTGAAAGCTTTTCCAAGGGAAATATCAGTCTCGGGGAGCTGCGCAGGCTCCGGCACAGCTTAAAGGAGATCCGGGAAGAGGTGGAAAACGATCGGCAGGACGCGGCCTCAGAACTGAGAAGGATCAAGAAGAGGGAAAAGGAAATCGATGGGGAGCTGAAAGAACTGAAAAAAGGGAACAAGGCTTATCCCAGAGAGCTGGAAAATGCCCGGTATGAGCTGCAGACCCGGTTAAGCTCTCAATTCGGAACGGCAGTAAAGGTACACATTCTCTCAGATCTTCTGGACATGAAGTCAGAGACATGGCATAAGGCTGTGGAAGGGTATTTAGGATCGAATAAGCTGTCACTGGTGGTGGAGCCTGATTATGTCAAAGCGGCCATGGAGATCTACCGGGAAATGGATGAAAAGCAGTTTTTCAGGGCATCCATTCTGGACACGGAAAAGCTCCTAAAAGAAAAGATATCCGTCATGGATCACGCACTGGCAGAGGAATTGATTGCCAAGAAGCCGTATGTCAGAAGTTTCATGGACCTGCTTCTCGGAAGGGTGATCAAATGTCATACCATCGAAGAACTGAGAAATCAGAGGACCGGAGTGACCCCTGACTGTCTGCTCTACAAGAATTTTCAGTTAAAACGGCTGAATCCGGCAGATTATACGAAGCGTTCCTATATCGGTGAGAGTAGTGTGAAACAAAGGATCAGGGATCTGAAGGAAGAATTGAAACAGCTTTCAGCCAAAAAAGAACCATTTGCCAAGATGCTTGAAAAAGCAGAAGATATTTTGAGACTGGAAGCCCTGGGGCGTTCTGAGGAAGAATATATAGAACAGCAGGAAGCCTTAAAGAAAATAAAAGAAAAAACTGCGCTTAAAAAAGACCTGCAGGATAGAATGCTGAAGATGAAGGAAGACTCCATCGGTGAACTGGAAGAAAGACAGAGAGAGAATAAAAGGCTTCAGACACAGAAGCAGGAGCTGTTAAATGAAGTTTCAAGAGCCGTCTGGAACAGGGAAAAACAGATAGAGGACTGGCAGAAGCTCTATGTTTCCGCAAACAGTGAGCTGACTGAACAAGAGAGAAGTTTTCGTTACAGCGAAGAATTGGAAAAAGTTTTTGATGACTATATGCAGGGGCGGGTGTCGTCAAGTCTTGAAAGCCTTAAAAACGGGACATTTAGAATGATCAAACAGGCGGAGAACGGCAGGGAAGAAGCTTACAGGTCACTTGTGGAACTGCGCTCTGAATATTTGAGAGAGTATCCGAACCGGACCTTCTCGCCGGCCATAGAGGCGAATGAACCATATGAAGAACTGCTGCTGAAGCTTGAATGTGACCATCTTGCGGATTATCAGGAGAGGGCCAGAGAACAGGCGAGGTCAGCGGCAGAGCATTTTAAGGACGATTTTATTTCCAAGATCAGGTATGCCATATTGGAGGCATATCAGAGAAGAGACGAATTGAACCGGATTATCAGCCGGCTGGACTTCGGAAAAGATAAGTACCAGTTCCGCATCACGAAAAACAAAGGCCCTGATGGTGTTTACTATCCTATGTTTATGGATGAATCGCTTCAGATCGATCCGTCCACCCTGGATGCATCCATGGATCACCAGATGAATCTGTTTTCCATGGAACATGAAAACCGATACGGAGAGGTCATGAGTGATCTGATCGATATTTTCATACCGCCGGAGAACGCATCGCCGGAAGAGCTGGAAGAGGCCAAGAGGAACATGGAAAAATATGCGGATTACAGGACCTATCTTTCTTTTGATATGGAACAGATCGTGGAAGGGGAAGAAAAGCTGACCATCGGTCTCGGCAGGATGATCAAGAAAAATTCCGGAGGGGAAGGGCAGAATCCTCTCTACGTAGCCCTTCTTGCGAGCTTTGCCCAGGCCTACCGGATCAATCTGTCGCCAAAGCTAAGGAGAAGCCCTACGATCCGGCTGGTAGTCCTTGACGAGGCCTTTTCCAAGATGGATGCGGAAAAGGTAGCCAGCTGCATCGAATTGATCCGGGGACTCGGATTCCAGGCTATCATAAGTGCCACCAATGATAAGATACAGAATTATTTGGAAAACGTTGACAAGACCTTTGTCTATGCCAACCCAAATAAAAAAAGTATTTCCATACAGGAATTTGAAAAACGGGAATTTGATCATCTGATGGAGGAAGCAGAGGATGAAGAAGGAACTGCTTAAAATGATCATCGACAGGACCGAGAAGTCTGCATCAGACTGGAAGAAGGGAGCGGAAGGAAACCGTTCCTTTCTGGTCCACCAGGAACTTTATGATCAGATAGGAAAAACGGAGTTTATAAACGGAGCCAAAGAGCTTCAGCGTCAGGGACTGTTAAAAATTGAATGGGAAGCCATAGGGGTTGATATACGCAGAATCCGGTATTCCCTAAAGGATCTTGCAGTCATGTATGAAATGTCCGGTATCCGGCCGAAGTTTCAGAGGATTGAAGAAAATATGATGGCTGTTGAAAACCTTCTTCATTCGGTCAAAGGACTGTGGATAAAAGAATATTTAATTCGCTGCATGAAACGGTTGGAGCAGGGCAAGATCCCGCAGGAATTTTCAAAAAGGGATGCATTGTTCCGGTGCCTTAAAGTGATCGACGGGCTGAAAGAGCCGCTGTATAAAAGGGTCTTCAGCAAATACTGTCTGGGGGATTCCAAGCTGTTTGAGAATAGTCTGGAGAGCATTGTGCTTTCCATAGCCAGAAAATATCATGAGGATATAGAAGAGGGAATGAACAATACGCAGATTCTTTCACAGCTTTTGATCGAAGAATATTCTCAGGAGCTGGCCGTAAAGGGGCCTCTGCGGATATCAGTGAACGGACAGGAAATAAATCTCGGGCAGTTTTGCTACGGCGCGGTCTTAAATTCACAGATGCTGGTCCATGCGAAGCCGCTGGCAGGTCAAAATATAAAAAGAATCCTGACAATAGAAAACAAGGCAAACTATATGGCGACGCCCTATGACGAAGAAGCCGTCATCATTTACAGCCATGGGTTCTTCACCCCAAAAGAACGGGAATTTCTCATCAGCCTGCGAAATGTTCTTTGTCCGGAGACACAGTATTTGCATTCCGGAGATTTGGATTACGGCGGTATCCTGATCTACCGGTATATCAAACAAAAAATATTTCCAGATCTTATGCCTTTTCAAATGGATGGAGAAATCTATCATAAATATGAGAAGTATGCGGTAAAAATGGAACCTGAGACTTTAAAGAAACTCAAAAAAATGCAAATGAATGGAAGCCCAGAATTGGCGGAGCTTAGAGAACTTCTGTCCAGAGAGGGAAAAGGCCTGGAGCAGGAGAGTTTTTTACTGGCATCCGATGAAACCGCAGGGGAAAACGGAACTTAGATGCCGGCAAAAACGGGAAACTGATCTCAGTCAGATATTCCGAAAATGAGAAAATATAGATTTGTTCCTTTTAACTCCTTTTCCATACTTTTTTCCAGTTGTAAGAGTCCTTCTCTGATATGGCACGGTTCATCGCACAGAGGTGCTCTGGTGCACTCATATCCTTCTTTAAAGCAGGCATTGATGCCGAAGCCGCTGCCGAGGCCATGCATTAGCTGAAAGAGGCTTATGTCATGCAGGTCTGCTGTCAGGCGGCATCCGCCTTCTGCTCCTCTGGTAATGATGATCCATCCGGCTGTCTCCAGTTTTTTTATGATACGGTATGCAAACTGTTTTGGTGTCGCTTCCAGAGAGCATATTTCTTCTATTGAGCGTTTCTTTCCGTCACTTAAAGCCCTTAAAATGCGCAGGGCATAATCGGTTTCTCTTGAGATCAGCATGTATTTCTCCCTCCTTATTTTAGTGAAAATATACCAGACTAAAAAATAGCTGTCAATGGAACCCAGTGAATTCTTTAAGGGAAAAACCAGACCCGCCAATATTAAGTGCGGACCTGGTTTTTCTGGGTTAGAACATTTTTACTGTTTGATGGATTCTATGAGACCGTCAGCTTATATATCCATACCAGGCAGTGTTCATTACCTCCAACCCAATATAAATCTTTGGTAACTTTTCTAACACAATGTATGGATCATACCTCCTTTTGATCAGTCATCCAAACGCAGGAACGCTTAAACTTCAATAAACATGTCTTTTGATTCACCACAGTCCGGACAGATCCACTCTTCCGGAAGTTTTTCAAACAGAGTGCCCGGATCGATATCACCCTCGGGATCTCCGTTCGCCGGATTTTCCTCCACATCCCCGACAATGCCGTAGTCTGCATTTTTAAAGATCGGTGCGTTCGCATTGGTATTGATCGCTACGATGGTTGTGGCATCTTTGGTTCCTCTTAAATGCCGCCCTGCTCCGGAAATGCCGCAGGCGATGTACAGGTTGCCCTTAAATTTCTGTCAGGACATTCCTACATACGCTTTGTCGGCGTTGGTGATAAAGATCTTGCCTCCGTTTAACACGTAATGATCGCCATCAACTCTGGAAAGTTCTTCTACAGCAATGGCATAGCTCAGGACATCAGATCCTGCGCCCCGTATTCTTTTGGATACTGCAGTCCCATCATACCTGTTTTGGCAAACTTTTCGATGGCTTCTGTCGGAAATTAATTTTCTTTGTCTAAGAGGAAGGTGAGAGGTTTTATTTCGGTTTCTGCAAATTCCCTGAATTTCGCACGCGGGCTTCATGAGCTTCGGTTGTTTGAAATAACATATAGAGCCTCCTTTGATTATAAATTTTTTTGTGAAGAAAACACCGTAAGGGATACCTTGATTAAAGATACTTTGGAGAGTGTGATCTCACGGTAAGGCATTTAGAATACTATAATTGTAATGTGAAAAATATAAACTTTATTAAGTTTGTGTAGTTTAATAAAAAAATGATAAAATAACTGTGAGTATTGCCAGTTCCATTTTCTGCATAAGTATTTTATCACTATTTCCGTCACGCTTTAAAATGCGTTCCTCCAATAGTGATAAAATACTATCGTTGAATGGCTTGACTTGATTGATGGATACTTATCTGAAGAAACTATGTCCAAGTTGGCTATTTAGGAGACTTACGTCTTTGGAACAGCAAGCCGGAAAATTTGTCACAATATTTTGCTGATTTCCCAACCGATAAAATCGATAAGTGTGAGTAAACCACGGGAAATAGCCATTTGAGGCCACATTGGAGAAAAATGTGAGAAAATTGACGGTGGTTGGGAAAAATATAGAGAAACGTTGATTTTATCAGAGAAACTGACTATAATGAAAAAGAAGAATGGCTTAAAAGTGTTGGATAAACAGTAACAAGAGTTGTATTGAAATTTATGTGCGGCTACTGGCATAAGATAATCATTATGATAAACAGTAACAAGAGTTGTATTGAAATGGATTTAAAGTATAATAATAGTGAAAAGTATGGCTGATAAACAGTAACAAGAGTTGTATTGAAATTAACTTGTCTGATCGTATCTTGCAAGCCCTTTCAGATAAACAGTAACAAGAGTTGTATTGAAATCACAAAAGAAATCCAGACTAACAAGGATGAGATAAAGATAAACAGTAACAAGAGTTGTATTGAAATTACTGTAATTGCATTCCGGCAGCTCCGCCCATGGTGATAAACAGTAACAAGAGTTGTATTGAAATTTTTTCTGGAAAACCAGATGGATGAACTTCGGAAGATAAACAGTAACAAGAGTTGTATTGAAATAGCGCATTATTATACTGTCGAATTTCCCGTTCGGGGATAAACAGTAACAAGAGTTGTATTGAAATCAGTATCCGTCTAATTCTTCTAACAGTAAATCTTGATAAACAGTAACAAGAGTTGTATTGAAATATGCTATATTTTCCCTGCTCCTTTGTATATGCCATCGATAAACAGTAACAAGAGTTGTATTGAAATGCTATGTAGATGCCTTGGTCACTTGCTTGCGGCTTGATAAACAGTAACAAGAGTAAATTGTGTTATCTATGATAAGAGAAAACTAACCGCATCTGTATACGACACTATTTATAGAATCGGAGTATTATTTAATTCTTAAGTAAAGGAATATTTGAAGAAGAAATAAGTTGTACCCTGATAGTTAGGCACAGAAAAGGATTCTGTGATTAACTACCAGGGTATTTATCTGTATGTCAAACCTTATCGCGCAAAGCGCGCGCACCCGAAGGGTATAGAATACGGGGTGCCCTGTGGGTATAAATTAATCTAATTTTTGTATACATATGGTTTTTCTAAAAAAACTCTTCCGCTCTTTCTTATTTCTATGTTACAGTATAAATTAGTATTTTCTGTCCGGAAACGAAAAAATGTGTCGGACAGAGAGTGATTTTAACGAATGACGATGGAGGAGATTGAATTGGTAACGATAGCAAATTATTTAAGGCCGGAAAGTCTTTCAGATGCATATAAGCTGAATCAAAAAAAGACAAACCGGGTCCTTGGGGGGATAATGTGGCTGAGACTTTGTTCCCCGCGCATACAAAATGCCATTGATTTGTCCGGACTTGATTTAGACTACATTAAGGAAACAGAAGAAGCATTTGAGATCGGAGCTATGTGTTCCCTGAGGAGCCTGGAAACTCATCCGGAGCTGGAGGCTTATTTTTGCGGGGCAATAAAGGAAAGTGTGCGGCATATCGTGGGTGTCCAGTTCAGGAACCAGGCCACGGTAGGGGGAAGTATCTATGGAAGATTTGGATTTTCTGACGTGCTGACCTGTCTGCTTGCCCTTGACACGGAAGTGGTGCTGGTCCATGCAGGAAAAATGACTTTGGCTGAATTTGCTGACAGGAAGCGTGACCGTGATATTTTAGAGAAGATCATCATTAAAAAAGATGGGCGCAGAGTCGCTTATCTGTCCCAGAGGGCGACAAAGACCGATTTCCCTGTGGCTGCATGTGCTGTATCAAAAAAGGAAGATATCTGGTATGTCTCTGTGGGAGCAAGGCCGGCGAAGGCTGAGCTTGCTGTGATCCATGGGCAACCGGCAGATACTTTAGCCGAAAAGGCAGTCGCTGACATGAAATTTGGAAGCAATATGAGAGGCAGCGCTGAATATCGGGAAGCGGTAGCAAAAGTTCTCGTGAGGCGCGCTGCAAATGCTGTATTGGAGGAGTCATAGGGATGGAAGTGAAATTTCAGTTAAACGGAAAGCCGGCGGCAGCTGATATAGAGCCGGACTGCATGCTGCTGGATTTATTGAGAGATATGGGATGTTACAGTGTAAAACGGGGATGCGACACAACCAACTGTGGCCTGTGTACCGTTCTGGTGAATGGAAAGCCGAGTCTTTCCTGTGCCATGCCGGCAGCCAGAGCAGAAGGAAAAGAAATCATAACTTTAGAAGGGCTTCAGGAAGAGGCGGTAAACTTTGGAAGGTTCCTCGCAAAAGAAGGGGCAGAACAGTGCGGATACTGTTCTCCGGGATTTATCATGAACGTGATTGCGATGATGAGGGAATTAAAAGATCCGTCTATTGAGGAAATAAAAGAGTACCTGGCAGGGAACCTCTGCCGGTGTTCCGGATATGAGGGCCAGATGCGCGCTATCCGGAATTACATGAAAGAAAAAGGAGCACAGTAACATGAATTTAGTCAATACTTCTGTCCCAAAAGTAGATTCCATGGCATTGGTGACCGGAAAACCTGTCTATACGGATGACCTGGCTCCGAAAGACTGCCTGATCGTAAAGGTTTTAAGAAGTCCCCATGCCCATGCCAAGATCAGGAAAATAGAAACGGAAAGAGCACTGAAAGTTCCGGGAATCGAGTGTGTTTTGACCCATGAAGACTGTTCGGATAAGAGATTTACCATGGCAGGACAGACCTATCCGGAACCGAGCCCCTATGACCGCAGGATTTTAGATGACCGGGTGCGTTTTGTTGGAGATGCGGTGGCAGTTATCGCAGGTGTCTCTGAAAAAGCAGTGGCAAAGGCCATGAAGCTTGTAAAGGTTGATTACGAAGTGCTGGAGCCGGTCCTGGATTTCAGGAAAGCGAAAGATCATGAGATCCTGGTACATCCGGAGGAAAACTGGAAAGCTCTCTGTGAGGTAGGGGCGGACAATAAGAGAAATCTCTGTGCCCGCAGTGAGACACAGGAAGGCGATATTGACCAGGTACTGAAAGATTGTAAATATTACGTAGAGGAGACTTATCACACGAAAGCAAACCAGCAGGCTATGATGGAAAACTTCTGTACGTTTACGCATATGGACGCATATGGAAGGCTCAATGTGGTGTCCTCCACGCAGGTTACATTCCATGTGAGAAGAATCCTGTCCAACGCCCTGGATATTCCAAAGTCAAAAATCCGAGTGGTAAAGCCAAGGATTGGAGGAGGCTTTGGGGCGAAGCAGACGGTGGTCACGGAAGTCTATCCGGCCCTGGTGACCATGAAGACAGGAAAGCCCGCAAAGATCGTCTACACAAGAGAAGAATCTTTCATCGCATCCAGTCCGCGGCATGAGATGGAAATCACCGTGCGCATCGGTGCAGATGAAAATGGAATTATTAAAGGAATTGATGTATATACCCTGTCAAATACAGGGGCATACGGAGAGCATGGTCCGACGACCGTTGGGCTTTCCGGACATAAGTCCATTCCTCTGTACGGCAAGGCAGAAGCATTCCGTTTTGCCTACGATGTAGTCTATACCAATGTTATGTCTGCCGGGGCTTACCGGGGATACGGAGCTACCCAGGGTATTTTTGCCGTGGAATCCGCAGTAAATGAACTGGCTCACAAGATGGGCATGGACCCGGTGAAGTTAAAAGAACTGAACATGGTGAAGAAAGGCCAGAAGATGCCTGCTTACTATGGAGAGACAGCAACAAGCTGTGCACTGGACAAGTGTGTGGAGCGGGTAAAAGAAATGATCTCATGGGATGAGAAATATCCAAGAAAAGACATGGGCAACGGAAAAGTGAGGGGTGTCGGCCTGGCGTTAGCTATGCAGGGCTCTGGCATTTCCAATGTGGACACGGCTGCGGTGACGATCAAAGTAAACGACGATGGATTTTACAGTCTGATCATCGGTGCTTCTGATATGGGAACCGGATGTGACACGATTCTTGCCCAGATGGCGGCAGACTGTCTGGACTGTGATATGGATCAGATCATTGTCCACGGAGTGGATACAGATGTTTCCCCGTATGATACAGGATCCTACGCATCCAGCACAACTTATGTGACCGGGATGGCGGTGGTGAAGACTTGTGAGGTATTGAAAGAAAAGATTTTAAAAAAAGGTGCCCAGTACCTGTCCTGTCCGCCGGAAGAAGCAGAGTTTGACGGAAAGAGAGTGTTCCACCCGGAAAGCGGAAAAGAAATATCATTAAAAGATATAGGCAATCAGGTGATGTGCGGAAATGAGGAAGCGCTTCAGGCAAGTGAATCCCATTACTCCCCGACTTCTCCGCCTCCGTTTATGGCAGGGGCCGCAGAAGTGGAAGTGGATTTGGAGACAGGGGCAGTGGAACTGATTGATTTTGCGGCTGTGGTGGACTGTGGAACCGTCATTAATCCAAACCTTGCAAAAGTCCAGACCGAGGGAGGCATTGCTCAGGGAATCGGAATGGCCTTGTATGAAGAAATCCTTTACAATGAAAAAGGGAAGACATCGGCCAACTCTTTTATGCAGTACAAGATTCCTACAAGACAGGACATCGGAAATATCCGGGTAGAATTTCAGAGCAGCTATGAGCCGACAGGGCCTTTTGGGGCAAAATCCATCGGAGAAATTGTCATCAATACCCCGAGTCCGGCAATCGCTGAGGCAGTATACAATGCGTCAGGAGTGCGTGTGAGAGAACTGCCGATTACAGCAGAGAAGATCTACATGGGGATGAAAGAAAGATAAGAAAACTGAAGAATCTTTTATAAAAGAAGAGTCTATGAGAGAAAATCTTTCAGGACTCTTCTTTCTTCATACTATGAGTGACACAAAGTTGTTTATAGTAACGAAGGAGGTATAAATTATGCTTATAAAAGATTTTCTGGTTGTAATTGCTGTTTTGTTTATTTTGCCTGTATCATTTGATGAAACAGAGAACTATAGAAAAGTGGTATTGGATCGTTGGTTATATGGTTCATTAACATATTGTTCAACGAGAATAAACAGCATGGTTCGTAAAATTTTCGGATACCACCACAGTGAAAACGAAGAGATAGAACAGGTGTTGGAAATAACTTATCTAGGGGTCCTGTTATTATTTGCAGGCTATTATCTTTATAAAAGAGATGCAAATTGGTTTAAAGTGATTTCACTTATAGAGAAGCAACTAAAAAGTGGGCATCTAGATAAAGGAAATTTTATTTTGTTTGTAATATCCATTTCATACCTTTTCTGGAGTATGATGATTGTTTCAAATAATCCGGATTTTCTGAGAGACTATCTAATAAGAACCGCAGCATATTTAATATTTCAAAAATTGTGCCAAATGAATAGACATATTTGAGAATTTTAATAATAAAATACTTATGAAAACTTTTATTTACTTTTGTTCAGTTATGTATTGCTTTTTTATATTACCTGTGGTAATATAAAATCATAAACACAAGTAAACGAAGCATAACGCAGGTAAACGAAATGGAGGGTGCAGAGATGAAGATCACGGCAGAACAGTTGGCAGGTATGGTGGATCACACGAATTTAAAGGCATTTGCAGACAGAGTAATGTTTGAAAAGCTTTGCGGCGAGGCGAAAGAGTACCAGTTCAAGATGGTAGCGATCAATCCGGCACAGATCAGTCTGTGTAAAGAACTGTTGGATGGAAGCCCGGTACATGTGGGTGCAGCCATCGGATTTCCTCTGGGTCAGACCACACTCGAGTGCAAAGTCTTCGAGACCAATGATGCTATAGAAAAAGGAGCCGATGAAATCGATTATGTCATCAATGTGGCGGAAGTAAAAAACAATCATTACGGATACATAAAAGAAGAGATGGAGCAGATCGTCGCTGTCTGCAGAAAGGCAGGGGTCATCAGCAAAGTGATCTTCGAAAACTGTTATCTCACTGACGAAGAAAAGCAAAAAGTTGCTGAAATTGCAAAACAAGTGAAGCCGGATTTTATAAAAACTTCTACGGGATTTGGAACCGGAGGGGCCACAGTGGAAGACGTCCGGCTGATGAAATCTGTTGTGGGCGATGAGGTGAAGGTAAAAGCCGCGGGAGGCATCAGAGATCTGAAAACGGCCCTTGCCATGATAGAAGCCGGTGCAGAGCGGCTCGGAACGAGTGCAGGTGTTGAGATTGTAAAAGAAATGCATGAATAAGGGGAGGAAAAGAAGATGAGAGAAGTCAAAGTATGTCTGATCGGCTCCGGGAGGGCAGGAATGGTCCACGCACATAATTACACAGGAAGCGTTCCCAATGCAAGGATTATCGCAGTCTGTGACCCGGTGGAGGAAACAGCAAAAAATGCGGCAGAAGAACTGGGGATTGATCAGTATTATACAGATTACAGAGATGTCCTGAAAAATGACGAGATCAATGCGGTTTACATCGTGACGCCGACCAAGTACCACAAAGAGATCGCAGTGGCCGCAGCCCAGGCAAAGAAGCACATTTTCTGTGAAAAGCCTATGGCTATGAACGAGAAAGAATGTGACGAGATGATCAAGGCTGCCGATGAAAACAATGTAAAGCTTCAAATTGGATTTATGCGTCGTTTCGACGAGAGCTTCCAGGAAGCAAAACGGATGATCGCAGAAGGGGAAATCGGCGATATTGTCCTGGTCAAATCTCATTCCAGAGGGCCCAGTAAACCAAAAGAGTGGATGTTTGATATCAAGAAGAGCAACGGGCCTTTGGCAGAGGTCAGCAGCCATGATATTGACACGGTCCGCTGGTTCGCGGAGAGTGAACTTGAGAGCGTGTACGCCATAGGAGGGAATTTCAGAAATAAAGAGATTGCCGAACAGTACCCGGATTTCTATGACAATGTCATCATGACCGGAGAGTTTGCCAATGGGATACATGCCTGCGTGGAAGGCGCCCAGTATGTCCAGTACGGATATGATGCCAGGGTAGAGATCCTGGGGACAAAAGGGGTGATCTGTCTTGGCGATATCCATGAAAAGAAGATTCTTACCTGTACCCCGAACCATGAGCTGAAACGTCCGACTACAAGGAGCTGGAAGTTCCTGTTCAAGGATGCCTATTTAGCCGAAGACAGGAGTTTTATTCGCTCTATTATAAATGATACGCCTGTAGAGTGCAGCGGTTATGACGGAAAGATGGCAGTAAGGATCGTAAAAGCAGGAAATGAATCCATCGTAAACAAAAAGATTGTGAAATTATAAAAAGAGACTGACAGGAGGACCGTATGTTTGCAGAAGAACGAAAAGAAGAGATCATGAGGCTTTTGAAAGAAAATAAAAGGGTGAGCAGCGCCGAACTTTCTGAGCGGTTTCATGTGAGCGGAACGACGGTCCGCACCTATCTGATGGAACTGGAAAATGCCGGGAGGCTTACAAGGACCCACGGAGGGGCTCTGCTGAACGAAGATATTTTAAATGTGGAAGAATCCATTGCCGCAAGAAAGCAGAAATGTCTGAGAGAAAAGCAGAAAGCAGCGGCAAAGGCCAGGAGCATGATTAAGGATGGAGACACGATCCTTCTGGACAGCGGAACGACCATGCTGGAGCTTGCAAAACTCTTAAAGGATGCAAAAAAGCTTACGGTCGTGACCAATGACCTGCCTGCTGCCATGGAACTTCAAAAAATGGAGGGCGTCTATCTGATCCTGATCGGAGGGCATGTGCGGACAGCCTTTGAAAGCACAGTGGGCAGCATGGGCATGAAATTTCTTGAACATATTTCGGTAGAAAAGGCATTCATGTCATCGGACGGTGTGTCACTGACCAAGGGCGTCACCACACCAAATATGGATCAGGCAGAGATCAAAAAGGAAATGATGGCCGCGGCAGATCAGAATTATCTCGTATGCGATACGTCCAAGATCGGAAAACGTACCATTTGTTCGTATGCAAAAATCGGAGACTTCGACGGCTTTATCCTGGATGAACCGCTGTCCGATGAAATGAAAGAAGCATTTGAAAGCTATGGGACGATTATCTATTGAGGCATTGTAAAAATGACTGATGATCCAAAGAAGCTCCCTTTTTTTCGACGACCGCCGCGGAGATCAGATTGGCCCTGCGGACCGCGTCGGAAAGTGAAGCTCCGAGTTTTCTAAGTGCCATTACAGCTCCTATGTGGGCGTCACCGGCTCCGGTGGCGTCCATTTGTTTTGCACTTCTGGACGGAAGAAATAATCCGTTTCCGTTTTCCAGGCAGTATGCTCCGTCTTTGCCCAGAGTGATCACTATATCCTGTCCGGTCAATCTGCTGATGGACTGTGCGGCATGTTCTGCCGTTGTTTCGCCGGACAGCATGAAGGCCTCTGCCTCATTCAAATGTACTACAGGATGAAGTGCAAAAAGGCGTTTCATCAGATCTTTCGGCTGTTTGTCAATCCTTGGACCCGGCGCATAATAGATGTCCATATGCGGCTGCTGTTCTAAAAACGAAACGATGTGTTCTCCGGTTTTTTCTTCGATTTCCAGTCCGCAGATATAGGCTGTGTCATAGTCGGAAGCATCAATCAGATCAAACCACTCTTTCTGAAACAGATATTCGGCTCCGTGGTATGAAGCAAAAGTCCGTTCGCCTGTCTGGTCGACAAAACAGTAGCAGCAGCCGTTTTCAAGATCAGGGACAGGCAGGACAGGGACAACTCCACGCTTTCTCCATTCTTCTCTGACAAAATCTCCATAGATCCCGGTGCCGGCCGGAGAAAACAACAGGTGAGGCACCTGGAAATGCCGGATGATATCGGATACATTAAAAGCACATCCGCCGATACAGAGATGCTGATCTAAGATATGCACATCTTCCCCGGGTGCCGGGAGCTTTTTGACATTTATAATTACATCGGCCACAGAGGAGCCGATAATCAAAATTTTCTTTTTCGGGTTCATATTTTTTCCTCCATGCCTTATGATATAATAAAATCCCTAAAAATAAAACAGGATAGGAGAATCATTATGACAAAGAAAAAGATTTTGACCGTTGTTCCGATGAGTGATACATATAAAGAGAAGTTAAGAGAGGTTTCCGAAGGATGTGATATTAGGTATTCTTCTTATGAGGATGTGGACAGAGAAATGGTGCAGGAAGCAAATATCATCATCGGAAATGTCCCCGCATGGATGATCGGCATGTCAAAAAATCTGGAACTTTTGCAGCTGAATTCTTCCGGGACCGATGCTTATATGGGCGTGAATATTTTAAATGACAATACAATCATGACCAGCGCTACCGGCGCCTATGGAAAAGCCGTGGGGGAGCATCTGTTTGCCGTGCTCATGTCTATACAAAAGAAACTTCACGTATACCGGGATAACCAGAACCGCTGCGACTGGTCCGATGAAGGGCAGGTCCTCTCACTGACCGGAAATACGGTGCTGATCGCGGGACTCGGAGATATCGGGCTGTCATTTGCTAAATTGATGAAAGGGCTGGATTCCTATGTGATCGGGATTAAGAGAAGGAAGGGAGAGTGTCTGGAGGGAGTGGATGAACTGCACACCATGGAGGAACTCGATGAGCTGCTCCCAAAGGCTGATGTTGTCGTCTCTATTCTGCCAAATACACCGGTAACGCGGGGTGTGTTCGGAAAGCAGCAGTTCAGGACAATGAAGAAGACCGCTGTCTTTCTCAATGCAGGCCGTGGAAATGCCGTGGATACGGAGGCGCTGTGCAATGCTCTGATCACGGGAGAGATCTATGCCGCGGGACTGGATGTAACAGATCCGGAACCTCTGCCCCAGGAACACCGCCTGTGGAATATTAAAAATGCAGTAATCACACCTCATATTTCAGGGGACTTCCATCTTCCGCAGACACTGGATTTTATCGCAGACATCGCAGTGGAAAATGTCAGAAGATATCTGAGCGGAGAAGAATTGCTTCATGTAGTTGATTTTCAGACAGGATATTGCAAATAAACATTGTGCTCTCCTGGAAAATGATATATAATAATAGTAATTTTTACTGTTTATTGCATATTACAAGGGGAAAACTTGATATCGGCGGTCTCACAGTCAACGTGGCAGTGATCTACGGCACAGGAAATGCCAGAAAAATGATTGATAAGGTGAGGTCTTCGGATAAGCCATGAAAATGAGCAGATTAAGAGACTTTATGAGGAATTTTACGTGGAGCCGTTAAGCGAGCTGGCAGAACAGAGGGGGACCGTACCATTCTTTCAGTTCTGCTGGAGAATAAGGGGCTGAAAAAAGCTACGAATTATGGCAGGCAGGCTTTTATGCTGAGGACCCGGATGAAGGAGAGATTTTGTTTTGTCTTGCTCAGGCATCTCAGGCTAAGAACATTCCATGGGAGGCTGAAAGTCCTGGATTTTTCAATAATATACGTATTTCCTTTTCTTGACACATTCTGTTCATTAGAATAAAATATCCAATAGACTTATATATGAAAGATGGAGGATACATATGAAAACCTTACAAAAAATCAGCAGTATGCTGTCCAGCAAAACGTCTGTTTTTGTCATTTTAGTGGCAATCGCAGCCTTCTTTGTCCCGGATGTTTTCTCCTGGGTACAGGGAAATAATCAGAGCCTTGTACTTGGAGTCATCATGTTTACGATGGGATTGACATTGACGACAGAGGACTTCAAAGTGTTGGCAAAACGCCCGCTGGATATCTTTATCGGAGCAGCGGCACAGTATCTGATAATGCCGTTCCTTGCTTATGGGATTTCGGCTATCCTGCGCCTGCCCAATGAGATCGCCATCGGATTAATTCTCGTCGGGTGCTGCCCGGGAGGGGTATCATCTAATATCATGTCATACTTATGCCATGGGGATGTGCCGTTTTCCGTGGGAATGACTACGGCTTCCACGCTTTTGTCACCGGTCATGACACCGATGATGGTACTGTTTTTGGCAGGAGCGAGGATCGAAGTCAACGCCGCTTCCATGTTCATTTCGATCGTGAAATCTGTGCTGCTTCCAGTCCTGCTCGGATTTATACTGAATACGTTGTTTGGCAAAAAGGAAGCATTCAAAGAAGCACAGCAGGTCATGCCGGGAATATCAGTAATCGGACTGGCATTGATCGTCGGAGGCGTCATTGCACTTCAGGGAGCGAATTTCTTTAAATCCGGTGCTGTGATATTTATTGCAGTCTTGCTGCACAACAGCCTTGGATATGCCCTTGGCTATGGAGTCGGCAAACTGACAGGAATGAACACAGCAAAGAAACGCACAATTTCTATTGAAGTCGGAATGCAGAATGCGGGACTTGCTACAAATCTGGCGACAGCCCATTTTGCTGCGGCACCTCAGGCGGCTATGGCCAGTGCTGTATCCTGTGTATGGCACTCAATTTCAGGAACTATTTTGGCAGGAATCTATTTACAAAAAGATAATATGCAGGAAGAACAGGTAAAAAACCGGGAAGCAGCAGAAACAGAATAAAATTTTACGGGATACACTTGTATTGTACAGGCGTATCCCTGTTTTATGGCTTAATTTCAGAGTTTTTGACGACTTTTCTTGGAATTTTTAGATATATTGACTGGCATCCTGCACCAGAGGAATGATGCTGCTCCGGTCGGTAAAGTCAACCAGTGTCCCATAAGTGTCAAGGATTCCCTGATCTTCTTCCGTCCGCTCCTCAGGTTTTTTCTTTGAGAGCATTTTTTTCATCATCCACATCATGACCCGGTGCTTTGTGCTGAGCCGTTCATAATCCATTCTTCCTCTGAAATGGTAAAAAGAAATCTGTTCTTTTAATTTACCGGTGAAAACTGAATCTAAGTTTTTTAAAATATGTTCTATGTTTTCAGGTTTCGCAGGATCGGCAATTCCGCAAGTGAATAAAAACACTTTTTTCTTCTGAATAAATTCAGGATGGCGGGAGATCAGGGAAATACCGGTGACTCCTCCGGCATAAAGGCCGCCGCCGTAAATAATAATGTCATAAGGATCCAGGACAGAAATGTCCAGACTTTTATTTTCATATAGATCTGCGGACAAGGCGTCGGCAATCCACTGTGCGTACTGCTTTGTGGAACCGTAAACGGACCCGTAGACAACTGCGGTTTTCTTCATATATTACATTCCTCCATGTTTTTCATCATAGTATTCAGGGTTTCCAGTGTAGTTTTCAGCTGTGATTCTGAGATACCCTTGTATAAAAGATCCATAAAATCTTCTTCCTTTGAGGCATATGCAGACTGCAGTGACTCGGCCTTTCTGCCAAGGCGAACCCGGCTTTTGCGGCGGTCATCGGGGTCTGTTTCTATTTCTGCATAACCCTTCTGCTGAAGTTTTAAAGCGATCTGCTTTACATTCTGGTGGGAACTGCCCATCAGGGAGGAAAGCTCATTAAAGGTTGGGGCATACTCAAAGGTATTGAGAGCAGCCAGAAGAAACCATTGTTTTGACGTGATCTCTTCATAAAAGCGGTCTCCGATCGACTGGAGCCGGTTGCTGGTCGTAAATAATGCTGCAAACAGCAGGTGTCTGCTGTCGTAATCTTCCAATTTCATAGTCAAAGCACCTCCTATATGTAATATATTACACAAATAATAAAATGTCAAAGAAAACAGAAAGAAACCGGATTCTGGTTGCACAATCCGGAAAATCATCTTACAATAAAATCAAGTATGAGAGAAAGGCAGGATACACAATGCCAAAAAAAATAACAATGGCTGTTGTGGCAGAGATGGCGGGAGTGACAAAAAGCACGGTTTCCCGTTATTTTAATGGGGGATATGTCAAAAAGGCTACAAGGGAAAAGATCCAGAAAGTAATCGAAGAATATAATTATGCGCCGAATACATTCGCAAGGCTAAAGGCAAAGGAAAGCAATGTGATCGGGGTCGTAGTGCCCACTCTGAATTCCAAGGTTACCAGCCGTGTCATCACAAGCATTGACCGGTATATAAGGGACAGGAATTATACAACACTGATCAAGAATTCGGATCACGATATTGATCTGGAGCTTTTAAACATACAAAAGCTGATCCATCTAAATGTAGATGGGATTTTGATCAGCTCTATTGCGATCACAGAGGATCATCACGATATTTTTGAACAGACACAGATTCCCATTGTTATCCTGGCTCAGGATTATGAAGACGGGATTTCTATCATCGACGATGATTACAATGCAGGAAAATGTGTGGGAGAATATATCGGAAGGACAGGTCATAAGAAAGTTGGATATATTGGCGTTTATGAGACCGATGAGGCCGTAGGTGTCCGGAGGCGTCAGGGAGTTCTGGACGGACTTGCGTCATTCGGAATTTATGATCCGCTGATAAAAAAGAGTGATTACAGTTTTCTCGGAGGACAGAAAAATACGAGAGAGATCCTGGAGGAAATGAAGCCGGACGCTATTGTTTGCGCCACTGACCGCCTGGCGTTCGGGGCCTATAAAGTTTTGCAGGAGAAAGGACTGCGAATTCCGGAAGATATTTCGGTCGTGGGATTTGGTGGATATGACGAGAGCAGTCTTTTAACGCCGGAGCTTACGACACTGAAATTTGATTCGTATGGGATGGGATATCTTGGGGCGGAAACGATTCTCAAGATGATAAAAGAAGAACCGGTATCCAAAAAACAGATCGTAGAGTATGAATTTATAGAAGGAAAGAGCGTAAAAAATCGAACATAAGACTGCAAAAAGGCCATAAGTTCCGGATTTAGCTGGAGCTTATGGCCTTTTTTCTGTCAGAAAAGTCTGTCTGCGTACGAAATATAGAGTGAAGGCGGGAACTGTTCAGGGGACAGGAGACAAAATTATGAAAGCTACGGAGAAGAATTTTATAAATTTCATAAAGAAAAGGAGGGAGGAAGGGCTGCTCTATGCAGTGGGAACCTATAGTATTTTAAATAAGATAAAAACAAAAGTCCCGGAGAGTGAAAGAGAGCTGGAAGATCAGGAAGTGACAGATCAAATCAAGGCAAAGTATTCATCAATAATTTAGTTTTTGTTGAATACTTCTAATCAGGAGTCTTTAATTTTGTGCAAAATTTTATGGAACCGATACCATAAAAGTATTGACGAAAAGAAAGAATCATCCTATAATACAAATATGGAACCGATGCCATAAATATCGTAAGGAGGATAAGAAAAAACTATGGATTATGCAAAGATTGCAGGCCAGGTCATCGCTAACGTGGGCGGAAAAGAGAATATCAAATCTGTGGCACACTGTGCGACCAGGCTTCGTTTTCAGCTGAAGAATAATGACTTGAGAAATGAAGAGGCCATCAGTGACTTAGAAGGGGTGAAAGGAGTCTTTTTAACCCAGTCACAGTTCCAGATTATTTTTGGATCAGGACTCGTAAATCTGGTCTGTGACGAAGTACAGAAACAGATTGGGGATGTCTCCTCAGCCGGAGGAGAAGAGGAGAAAGAAGAAAAGCAGGGCTCTGTCGTACAGCGTTTTGTAAAGATGCTCAGTGATATTTTTGTCCCGATCATCCCGGCCATCGTGGCAGGCGGTCTTCTGATGGGACTGAACAATATTTTGACTGCGGGATTGTTTGACGGCAGATCGATCATTGAATTATATCCACAGTGGAAGGGGCTGACTCAGGCAGTCAATACATTTGCCAACGCACCGTTTACATTTCTTCCGGTACTGATCGGATTCAGCGCCACGAAAAAGTTTGGAGGCAATCCGTTTTTAGGCGCGGCAATGGGTATGATCATGGTACATCCAGACCTTTTAAATGCTTACCAGATCGGCATCGGGCAGGCACCGGTATGGGATATCTTCGGATTCAACATTCAGGCGATCGGTTATCAGGGAACGGTACTTCCTGTTCTGGCAGTTTCCTGGATCCTGGCCCAGATCGAAAAAAGGCTGCACAAAGTAACACCTACCTGGCTTGACAATCTTACGACACCATTGCTTTCTATTATCGTGACTGCATTTTTAACATTCATCTGTGTGGGACCGGTATTAAGAGAAGCAGGTGACTTATTAGCAGACGGCATCACATGGGTTTACAATACACTTGGCGCTGTGGGAGGTGGACTCTTTGGTTTTGTATACGCACCAATCACGATGACAGGACTTCACCACAGCTTTATTGCCATCGAAACTCAGCTTCTGGCCGCAAAGGCAGTGACCGGAGGAAGCTTCATCTTTACGACAGCAAGTATGAACAATGTTGCACAGGGAGCGGCAGTTTTAGCAGTCCTGTTCCTCACAAAAGATCAGAAACAGAAGTCTATCTGTTCTGCATCCGGAGTATCCGCATTATTGGGAATCACGGAGCCGGCCATGTTCGGTGTGACATTGAAATTAAAATATCCTTTCTATGCGGCGATCATTGGTACCGCAGTGGGAAGTGCATATGCGGCAGCTACGAGAACACTGGCACAGGCATTGGGAGCAGCGGGAATTCCCGGATTTATATCAATGAAACCGGAGCATTTCCTTCACTTTGGGATCGGATTGATCCTCTCCATGGTCATTTCAGCAGGACTCACGGTTGTGTTCTGGAAAAAATATAACCTTGGCGGTAACGAAAAAACAGTAAAACCGGTACAGACCTCTGAGGAAAGAGAGAAAGCGCCGGGACAGGCAGAAACAGTGCTTTACTCACCGATGAAAGGGGAAGTGCTTTACATCACAGAGTCTGAGGATGCTGCATTCGCATCGAAAGCCATGGGGGACGGTGTGGCCGTCAATCCTTCTGAGGGCACAGTGTACGCGCCGTGTGACGGTACCGTAACTATGATCTTTCCGACGAAACATGCGATTGCGATTCAGGAAGAAACAGGAAAGAGTTTTCTGATTCACGCGGGAATTGACACAGTAAAAATGGAAGGGGAAGGCTTTGAGACATTCGTAGAAGCCGGAACAAAGGTAAAACAGGGAGACAAGATTCTTACGTTTGATATGGATCTCGTGAAAGAAAAAGGCTACAGTGCTCAGACTATGATGACGCTGGCAGAGGGAGACGGCCAGGTGGAAGTCATTCCAAAGACTGGTGCAGATACAAAAACACAGGTTATGATCGTTAGATAAGAGGGAAATCATGTTTAAGAAGTATAATAAAGTATTGAAAGAAGACTATGAAAAGTGGTATGCTGAACATGAAAGTGACAGAGAAGAGACAGCGAAAGATCCGATGCGGCTTAAGTTTCATCTGATGCCCAAGACCGGATGGCTGAACGATCCCAACGGACTGTGCCAGTTTCACGGCACCTACCATATCTATTATCAGTACACCCCGTTTGAACCGACTGGAGAACTGAAGCTTTGGGGGCATTATACGACAAAAGATTTTGTTTCTTATATAGATGAAGGACCGGCATTATTTCCGGATTCGGAGTTTGACGCCCACGGTGTCTACTCCGGTTCCGCCTTTGTAAAAGAGGATACGATTCACTATTTCTATACAGGAAATATCAAGTATTTTGACAGGGATGATTACGATTACGTCAACTCAGGACGGGGCAGCAACACGATTCATGTGGCCAGCAAAGACGGATATCATTTTTCTGAAAAAGAGCTTTTAATGACCACGGACGATTATCCTGGAGATATGAGCTGTCATGTGCGAGATCCGAAGATCATCCAACGAGGGGATGATTACTACATGGTCCAGGGAGCCAGGGATATGGACAGCCATGGACTGATCCTGATGTTTCATTCAAAGGATCTGTCTCATTGGGAGTATTTTGACAGGATCGTTCCGAAAGAACCGTTCGGCTATATGTGGGAGTGTCCGGACTTGTTTGAGCTGGACGGACAGATGATGCTGATTACCTGCCCTCAGGGGGTAGAATCGAAAGGCATCGACTATCAGAATGTGCATCAGTGTACAGCGGTGAGGATTGACTATGACTTTGAGAACAAGACATATGAGATCTGCGATAACCTGGAGTTTCAGCAGTTAGACAGGGGCTTTGATTTTTACGCGCCCCAGACCTTTGAGGATGAGAAAGGACGCCGTATCCTGATCGGATGGATGGGGATTCCGGATGCCGGTTACGCGAATCCGACAGTTGAGCATGGATGGCAGCACGCACTGACGATACCAAGGGAACTGCACATAAAGGATGGAAGGATCATTCAGCAGCCCATAAAGGAGATGGAGCAGATGAGAAAAGGAGAACTGATCTGTACATTTTCTGAACAGGGCAGGATGGAGAGCAATCTTAAACTGTATGAAGCAGAGATTCGATTCAGACATTGTGCTGATATGGTTCTGACTTTAAAGAAAGGTGTCACTTTGTCCTATGGTGACGGACTGCTCACCCTTGATCTGGGGGATTTTGGTGCGGGCAGGACGACAAGATGTGCCGGATTGGATGAATTAAAAGACCTGCGGATTTTCGCAGACACTACTTCTCTTGAAATTTTTGTAAACGGCGGTGAAGAAGTCTTTACCACCAGGGTATACAGCAGCCAGGGAAAGCTTGGCATAGACGGGGACTGTTCGGGTACCATGAAGATCTATTGCCTGCGGCCCCTGGAGATAGGAGAAAGAGAATGACCAGAAAATTATGCGGAATTGGAGAGGCACTGATTGATTTTATTCCGGAAGTCAAAGGACAGAGATTAAAGGATGTACCGTCTTTTACCAGGGTAGCAGGAGGGGCTCCTGCCAATGTAGCCGGTGCGGTGACGAAGCTTGGGATTCCGTCCAAGTTTTTGACAAAGCTTGGAGACGATCCCTTTGGTGATTATATAGTTGAAGTACTTGATGAGGCTGGAATTGACACAAGCCATATCAAAAGGGACAAAGAAGCAGAGACGGCTCTCGCCTTTGTCTCTCTGGCATCAGACGGGAACAGGGATTTTAAGTTTTACCGCAAGAACAGCGCGGATCTGCGTTATAGTGTCTATGACATCGAGCCGGATGTTCTGGATGACTGCGGGATGATCCATTTCTGCAGCGTAGACTTGGTGAATTCGCCGATGAAAGATGCACATAAAAAATTAATTGACATGGCTAACGGCAAAGACGTGCTTGTATCATTTGATCCAAACCTCCGTTTTTCCCTGTGGGACGATTTACAGGAACTGAAAGAGACAGTCAATGAATTTTTGCCTTTTGCGGATATCATAAAAATCTCGGATGAAGAGCTGGAGTTTATCACAGGACATACGGATATAAGGGAGGCAGTGCCTGACCTGCTGAACGGAAGGACGAAGTATGTCATCTATACAAAAGGAAAAGACGGCGCGGAGATTTATACGAAACATGGAATGACGGAAGCACCCGGATATTCCATTGACGTAAGAGATACGACCGGAGCGGGTGATTCCTTTATCGGAGCGTTTTTATACCAGCTTTTGAGGGATGAAGTGAGGGATCTGGAAGCGGTGGATTTGGGGACTTTAAAGAAGTATCTGGATTTTGCTAATGCGTATGCGGCCTGCACGACGACAAAAGAAGGAGCACTGGCAGCCATGGCAGATGCCCGGGAGTTTGCCGATTTCAGAAAGAATCTGCGGTAATTAAAATACATAAAAAGCGAAAAGCCAATGAGCCTTTGAAAAAGGTTTCGCTGGCTTTTTTTCGGTTTATTGTCCGATTAATCTATAATGAAGTTATAATTACCTCTTGACACATTATACTATGTAATATATAGTATAATGCATAAGGAGGCGATAGATTGAATGTACAGTTGAAAAAAGGGTTTTTAGAGTTTTGTATTTTGGCTGCCCTCTGTGAGGATGACTCCTATGGTTACCAGATCATCAAAGATGTATCGGGATGTATTAAGATTTCCGAGTCAACTTTGTACCCCATTCTGAAACGTCTGGAAAACAGTGGACATCTGAATACTTACACGGTGGAACACAACAGCCGTCTCAGAAAGTATTACAGGATAACAGAAAAGGGAAGAGACCATATCAGAGAATTTTTGGATGAGTGGCAGCAGATCATGGGTATTTATGAGTTTGTGAAAGGAGCGGCAGAACATGAGTAAAGAAGAGTTTTTAGGAAGTCTTAACCGGCTTTTAAAAAGTCTTGGGAAGAGTGAGAGAGAAAAATCGCTCTCCTATTACAATGAAATCATTGACGATTATATGGAAGACGGATATACAGAGGAGGAAGCGGTGGAGCAGATCGGCTCTCCGGAGCAGATCGCACAGGAGATTCTGGAGGAACAGCAGACACAGATGAAGACGCCGATGTCCCGCGGGATGAAGGGATTAATCGCAGTCCTGCTGGTCCTTGGCTTTCCGCTCTGGGGATCTTTGGTGCTTGCCGGATTCTGTCTCGTGCTGTCTGCTGTTTTGCTGGTACTGTCTGCCTACATTGTTATCTGGTGTATTCCGATATGTACCGGAGCAGTTTCAGTGGCAGGCCTGATCCTGTCGGTAGTCAGTATGGGCGGCGCAGCAGTGATCATTTTTCAGAACTCTGCGGCAGGGGTCATACAGCTGGGCGTTGGCATGTCATCTGCGGGTATTTTTATTCTGGCAGGCCTGCTGACATGGATTTTAGGAAAATATTTCGTGAAAGTAACTGTCAGATTCAGTAAATGGCTGGCAGGGATAATCACCGGGATGAGGAGGAAAAAACTATGAAGATCAGAAATTTAAAAAAGAAATGTCTTATAATGAGTGCGGTTTTTCTGATTATCGGGTCTGTCCTTACAGGGGCCGGCTGGAGCATGGCAGATTTTAAGGCAGAGAATGTGAAAGAAGAGGGAAAACCAAAGTGGTACCGGACATTTTATGCAGATGAGCAGGGAGCGTGGATCGGCATCCAGGTCAAGAAGGGTGTTTATCTGCTTACATTCGGCGGCACCAGAGAGTGATTCGTAATAGATCCATCACAGTTATGTTACAAATTTCTCCTTGGATTTTGTTATAATAGACAGACAAGTTGACAGGAGGAATGGTTATGAGTATAAGATGCAAGCAGTTGATAGGAATCTTGATGTCTGTTGTTCTGGCAATGGGAAGTCTTTTGGTTCCGGTTTCAGCAAAAGAAAAAACAGACATTACGGAGCTGCTAAAAATAAAAAGCAGAGCAGCGTACAACAAGGGCAGAAAAGCGGCAGGGAAAAACAAGGCAGAGATTCATGTAAAAAAGTATCGTTCTATAGGTGAGATGTGGCCGGAGAACTTTTGGAAACGGCGGACGAACCGCTAAAAAACTGAAAAGGGATGTGAGAACTGTACAGAAAACAGGACTTACATCCTTTTTTGATTTTTTTGGAAAAATTATAAATCCGCTCAACGAGTGAGGGGCCCAGAAGAGGAGGCGGCTTGTTCATTTTGCTGTTGAGAAAATTTTCCTGTCAGTAAATTTTATTGACTTTTTTACATAAGTGTTATATTATAAAGATGAACAAAATAACAGTATATGTTCAAATGAACAAAAAGAGGTGATGACATGGATATGCAGAGAAGAACTATGACTATGATCAGCAAGCTGTATTATGAAGAAAATATGACCCAGCAGCAGATCGCAAAGCAGACCGGATTGTCCAGGATGAAAGTGTCCAGGATTCTCCAGAAGGCAAAGGAAGAAGGCATCGTAAGGATTATCATAGATTACTCCGGCGTTTATCCGGAACTGGAACAGGACATCAAAGGAAAATATAAGTTAAAGGATGTGGTCATCGTAGACACCTCCATCGGAAATTCTTCAAAAGAACAGGTGGCCTCCGCTGCGGCCTATTATCTGGAACGGCATTTGGAAGCCGGCTCTACAGTCGCCGTCGGGTGGGGGTCCACGATGCGTCTGATCCCGGATTATATACAGAAGATGGATGATCCGGAGCTGTTATTTTCACCAATCATCGGCGGACACGGACAGAGCGAACTGGATATGCACGCCACGACCATAGCTTCCAATCTGGCAAAAAGAACAGGAGGAAGATCGCTGTCCCTGATTGCTCCAGCACTTGTGAAAAATAAAGAAGAGAAAGCATTTTTGACAGATGACAACCAGGTAAAACGTGTAATCGAGCGCACAGCCCAGGCAGAATATGCGGTTTTCAGCCTTGGCAATCCGCTGGCAAAGGACAGCAGCATCAAAAAGTCGGGCTACATTTCTGAGGCAGACTTAAGACAGCTGGAAAAGGAGGATGCCATCTGTGACGTTGTCTCCGTTGTTTTTCTGGATAAGAACAGCCATATATGCTGTGAAAATATTACTGAGAGATGCATAGGGATCACCGAGGAACAGTTAAAAAGGATTCCCAACAAAATCTGTGTGGTAGAGAGTGAAGAAAAATATGACTCCGTGAGATCCGCACTGGAGGCAGGATATATTGATATATTGATCACGGATCAGGATACCGCGGAGTATCTGTCCAAATGATTTTAAGGACCGGAAAACCGGTCTTTAAAAATAAATTAAGAAAGGAGGTGGATGACATGAAGGAATACCATATTTTGATCGCCTGCGGGAGCGGTATTGCTACCAGCACGGTGATTGCCAACCGGGTAAAGAATCTCTGCGAGGACAATGGATTTAAAGTAAAAGTACAGCAGGTGAAAATTGTGGAGGTAGAAAAGATGGCTTCGGAATTTGACCTCATTGTTGCAAGCACGAGAGTTCCTGAAACAGTAACGACACCGTCAGTATTTGCCATTAACTATCTGACAGGGATCAAACCGGAAGCTGTTGACGAACAAATTCTTAAGGTCCTGAGGGACCTGGGAGAATGACGATGTATATGGAGGTAAAGCATGGAATATGTAACAATGGCGGAAGGCCTTGAGTTTTCCAGGGTGGTGCTTGGTTTTTGGAGACTTTTAGACTGGAATCTTTCAACTGATGAACTGATCCGCTATCTGGAAGAATGTCTGGATTTGGGGATTACGACGATGGATCATGCGGACATTTACGGGGACTACACGGTCGAAGAGAAATTCGGGGAAGCCATGAAAAAAAGGCCGGATCTCAGAGACAAAATGCAGATCATTTCAAAGTGCGGCATTGTCTACAAGTCAGAAACTGCACGTGTCAAGTATTATAACTACGGTACAGACTATATCATCGGACAGGTGGAGAAATCTTTGAAATATATGGGACTCGATCACCTGGACACATTGCTCCTGCACCGTCCGAGTCCGTTTATGGACCCGGAAGAGATCAGCAGGGCGTTTGAAATCCTTTTAAAGGAAGGAAAAGTAAGGACCTTTGGAGTATCTAATTTTCTGCCGGACGAATTCCGTCTGCTGAAATCTTATCTCACCGTGCCTTTGATCACCAATCAGATCGAACTTTCTCCTCTCAGGATGGGAAATATGGAAAACGGAGTCATGAATCTTTGTCTGGAGGAGAGAATTCACCCGATGCTCTGGTCTCCGCTTGCCGGAGGCAGGATCTTTACCGGGCAGGGAGAAGAGGAAATAAGGCTCAGAGAGGTTTTAGAAGTCATCCGGGAGGAGATCGGTGCGGGGGAGATTGATGAAGTGGCCTTCGCATGGCTGTTCTCACATCCGGCAAAGCCGATTCCGATCACAGGTTCAGGAGAAATCGGATTGGCAGAGAGGCCGGTCAAAGCGCTGAAATACCGGCTGACGCCGGAACAGTGGTTTATGGTCTGGACGGCAGTCAAGGGCCACAAAGTACCATAGATGAATGAGGGTACAATGGGAGGAATTGTATGGAAATATTAAATTTTATATTGGGATTGGGTTCCACAGTTATGCTGCCGATCATTATTTTCGTGTTCGGGCTCATCATGAGGGCAGGATTTTCAAAATCATTTAAATCCGGTGTGACCATAGGAATCGGATTTACAGGGATCAATCTGGTCATTACACTGTTGACGGATCAGCTGGGCCCGGTGGCACAGGCCATGACGGAACGTCTGGGACTGGATCTTCAGGTCATCGACATCGGATGGCCGGCAATGTCATCTATTTCCTGGGCGTGGGCAGCGGCAGGTCTGATGATACCGATCGGACTCGTGATTAATTTCGTGATGCTGACGCTGAAACTTACGAAGACCATGAACGTTGACATTTGGAACTACTGGCAGTTCGCTTTCGTGGGATATGCGGTGACAACCGTGAGCGGAAGCCTGCCGATGGGAATTATTGCAGCCAGTGCACTGTCCATCCTCGCGCTGATTCTTGCAGATTACACCCAGCCTTTTGTGGAAAAGTTCTTCGGCATGCCGGGCATTTCATTTCCGCATTTGACGGCACTTGGATTTCTGCCGCTGGTCGTGCCTTTAAACTGGCTGATCGATAAGATTCCGGGACTCAATAAGCTGAATGCCAATCCGGAGACCATCAGAAAACGGTTCGGCATCTTTGGAGAACCAATGTCCATGGGCTTGATCATCGGTCTTGCACTTGGGATTTTGGGAGGACAGAAGATTGACGCAGTTTTAAAACTTGCCATCACCATGGCAGCGGTCATGTATCTCATGCCAAAGATGGTAGCGATTCTGATGGAAGGGCTGATCCCGATCTCAGAGGCTGCCAGGGAGTTTATGGCAAAGCATTTCGGGGACAGAGAAATCTTTATCGGACTGGATGCCGCAGTTTCTCTGGGAGAGCCTTCTGTAATTGCTGTAGGGCTTCTGCTGGTGCCGATCACGATACTGCTGGCTATCGTACTGCCGGGCAATAAACTCCTGCCGTTTGCGGATCTGGCGGTTATCCCGTTCATCGTATGTCTGATCACTGCCATGTCAAAGGGAAATGTCATCCGGGCGCTGATCGTGGGAACAGTCGTTATGGCATGCGTATTATTGATGGCAACAAATCTGGCACCGATCGAGACGCAGATGGCATTGACTGCAGGAATCAAAATGCCGGCGGGAGCTTCCCAGATCGGAAATCTTGACCGCGCGAACCTGATCTCGTGGCTGTTCGTTAAGATATTCTCGCTGTTTGGCTAAATAACACATTCATTGATTAAAGGAGAAAGAAGATTATGAAAATGACAAAACAAGAATTTTTAAGCAAAGTGGACCACTCATTGTTAAAACCTCAGCTGACCAGAGAAGAGATCATGGAAGGACTTCAGTTTGCAAAGGAGAATCACTGTGCATCTGTCTGCATTAATCCGTGTAATCTGGATATGGCAAGAGAAGTACTGGAGGGTACCGATGTAAAGATCGGAACGGTGATCGGATTTCCCTCAGGGGCACATACAACATTTTCAAAAGTAGCGGAGGCAGTGGATGCATATGCCAGAGGGGCAGTGGAGCTTGATATGGTCATTGACATCGGGGCACTGAGGAATGGTGAATACGAGGATGTAAAAAAGGACATCGAGGCAGTGGTCAATGCGACACCGGGCATAGTAAAAGTCATTCTTGAGACCGCATTTCTTACCAAAGAAGAGATCAAAAAAGGCTGTGAACTGACAGAGGAGGCAGGGGCCGCCTACGTAAAGACATCCACAGGATTTGCACCTTCCGGGGCTACGGTTGAAGATATCAAACTCATGAAAGATACTGTGTCTGAGAAGGTTCATGTAAAAGCCGCCGGAGGGATCAACAATCTTGCAGAATGTGTGGCAATGATTGAGGCGGGGTCTGACCGGATCGGCATCAGCAAAACAAAAGCGATCCTGGAAGAATTCTAATAGGAGCGTGATATTATGAGAGAGACATCTTTACTGCTGGCCGGGGGCATGAAGAAAGAAAAAGCCCAAAAGGCGGCAGATTTTCTGAAAGAAGGATTAATAGAAAGGGACATAAAGGCCGAGGTGACATTTGTAAATACATATGAGGTGACGGACATAAAAAGTCTGGAAGAGGGCCATGATATGGTGATCTCCACGGCGACAGGCAGTCTGAATACATCGCTTCCGGTACTTCAGGGACTGTGTCTTTTATATCCATGGATGGGGACAGGGAAACTGTATGAGGAAGTGGAAAAGAATCTTGACGGCAGATAAAGGGAGGAGACAGGATGGAGCAGATTTTCAGAGAAGATTTCATCTGGCTGGACGAAGCATTTGAGGACAGAAATCAGTTTTTTGAACAGATCGGAGAAAGGCTTTATGAGCAGGGCAAAGTCAGAGAAAGTTTTGCCGATGGGCTGAAAAGCAGGGAAGCAGTTTATCCTACAGGTCTCAAGACCGAAGCATTTGAGATTGCAATTCCGCATACGGATGTGGAACATGTAAAAGAGGCATCCATATCTTTTGTAAGATTTAAAGAGACGGTTTTGTTTTCGCACATGGGAGATCCTGAAATCCAGGTGAACGCAAAATTTGCTTTTGTTCTGGGCGTCAAAGAGCCGAGTCAGCAGGTAGAGGTGCTGAGTACTCTGGTTTTGCTGATCTCCAATGAAGAAGAAATGGCAAAGCTTGAAGTTCTGGATTCACCGGCGCAGATCTGTGCACTGCTGAATGAATTTTTTAAAGAGCATATGCAGAAAGGGTAAAATGATGGATATACAGCACAGAAAGAAAAAAGAAACACTCATAGACAGTCTTCATTTGGGGCGAAGCGTCGGCAGAGCATTTCTTTCTTATGGATATATTATATCATAACCGTACACTATTTTCCAGGGACTTGCGGCGCAGGTCCCTGATATGTTTCATCTATGGGAGATGGGGACAATCAATCCCTGTCTCGATTTTTCCACGAAAAAAGCAGGAACCGGGCTGGTCATTTCTTCCGAGATTCATCACAAAGCAGCGAATGCCTGAGAAATGGCCGGTACAGTGCAAAAGGATATGTGCCGTCAGAGGATGAACTGATAAGGAAATGCTTTGCAGGCAGAGGATTGAATGATATTATAAAGGTATGATTTTTATGAGTCAGTGATTCAGGGATAAGGAAAGGGAAATTATGAGGACAGGGAAATATTGCAAGGAATGTCTGCTTCGGAGCGAAGAGCGGAAAGTGGAACAGGAGCAGAACTGGGAGAAGAAACAGCTGTTTCTTGACCAGGTGCAGGCAGCTTTAAGAGATGAGGATCTGGAACTGTCTCCGCCGGAATATCTGGCTGAGTTTACAGAACTGTATGAGCGGCACTTTGGGGCGCAGACAGCCTTTGATCCGCTCAAACGGCATTTTAATGAACTGATGCTTAAAAAAGAGCCGGAGATCAGAAAAAGGATCGAGGCGTCTGAAGATCCGGTAGCTACAGCGATTCAGGCGGCACAGGCGGGGAATTACATAGACTATATCGCTCTGGGCGAAATTGACGGGGACCAGCTGGAACAGCTCTTGTTTCAAAATGGAGAAAAAGGGCTGAAGCCTGAGGTTTACGATTCTTTTAAGGCAGATCTCAGTTCTGCAAAAAACCTTGTCTATATTACAGATAACTGCGGTGAGATTGTGGTGGATAAGGTTTTGATCCAGGAACTGAAAAAATTTTATCCTCAGGTTGATGTCACAGTGATCGTTCGTGGAGCGGGTGTGGCAAATGATGCGTCCATGGAGGATGCAGTACAGGTGGGTCTCTCCGACGAGGCCAGGGTGATCGGAAACGGTACGAGGATCGCAGGGACCAGCTTAAACAGGATCAGCAGGGAAGCAAAAGAAATCATTGGCAGAGCCGACGTGATCATAGCGAAAGGACAGGGAAATTATGAAACCTTATCCGGATGCGGGCTGAATGTATATTATCTTTTCTTATGCAAATGCGACTATTTTGTCAAACGGTTTGAGGGGGAATATCTTCAGCATATGTTTATAAAGGAAATGTAAAAAAAATTTCAAAAGCTCCATAATAAATAGTATCCCGCCGAGGCAGGGTACTATTTTTATAACAGAGGAAAGTTCTGGGACCCTTCCTCTGCCATAAAAATTCTCCGGTGGGATCGCACTGCGGCGCATAGGGAAATTGCTGCCTTATGGCAGCCAACGCAGGCGCAAAGTTTCGTTTACGAAACTCTATTTCATATGGAGGTGAGTTTTATGGCATCAAATATTTATGGTTATGCCCGTGTGTCAACTAAGGACCAAAATGAGAGCAGACAGCTTCTTGCACTGGAAGCGTTTGGAGTGGAGAGAAAGAATATTTATTTGGACAAATTGAGCGGAAAAAACTTTGACAGGCCCAGCTACAGGAAACTGACAAAAATACTGAGGGAAGGAGACGTACTGGTGATCCAGAGCATAGACAGGCTGGGGCGGAACTACGGCGAAATTCTGGAGCAGTGGAGGGTCGTCACGAAAGAGACCAAAGCCGATATCGTCGTTCTAGATATGCCGCTTTTGGATACAAGAAAGAAACAGGATGATCTCACAGGCACATTTATAGCCGATCTGGTACTTCAGATTTTAAGCTATGTGGCCCAGACAGAACGGGAAAATATAAAGAAACGCCAACAGGAAGGAATCAGGGCGGCCAAACTGAGAGGTGTTCATTTTGGGAGGCCGAGGAAACCGATACCGGAGAAATTTTATGAGTTAAAAGAACAGTGGAAACGCGGTGAAATTTCATCACGGAAAGCCGCTGCACAGCTTCAGATTGCCCAGGATACATTTCTTAGGTGGGCGAGAGGACAGAAGTAAAAGAAATAGTAGACATTATCATTCAATCCATTTTGTACATAAAACTGCAAAAAATATTCATATATTTAAGAGATAAATTCATTTCTTACAGTATACATTAAGCGAACGAAAAAGTCTGCTTTATCGTTCTTTGGAGGTAAGATATGATACAGAAGAAAAAAGATTTCAGGAACAGGCTTTTAGAATATCTGGCAGAGGAGGCGGGCTGTCAGGACTTGTCCGATCTGCCCACCGGTTTTTGGTTCCCGGTGGCATGTTTTATTGCCGGTTCCGTTAAGGCTGAACGTTACAGCGTGAGGGAATGGAATGAGGCTGTCAGATATCTGACAGGGGAGAATATCCGGTTTGCTTCTCCCATACAGGCACAGCAATTTCTGGAAGTAAATAAGGACAATTTTTATACGGATAACAAGGCCGGAAAAAGGATGTAATGTCTGTTGCAGATAGATGTTGTATGGGTTAAGATATTGTAGAAAGAAAACAAAAAGTATCACTCATATAATATCCAGGAGGTTTTATGAAATCATACAGAGAAGTACTGCATTTTCATCTGCCGTCCAGGCGGGGGATTGTGAATATTACGGATAAGGTCCAGGCTGCTGTGGATAAAAGCGGCATAAAAGAAGGCATGGTGTTAGTAAATGCCATGAATATCACAGCCAGTGTATTTATTAATGACGATGAGTCCGGGCTTCACCATGACTATGAGAAATGGCTGGAAAAACTGGCCCCTGAAAAACCATACAGCCAGTATCAGCATAATGGATTTGAGGACAATGCGGATGCCCATCTGAAACGGACGGTCATGGGCAGGGAATCTGTTGTGGCAATTACTGAAGGTGATCTGGATTTTGGCACATGGGAACAGATTTTTTATTTTGAGTTCGACGGCAAACGGGACAAGCGTGTACTGATCAAGATTATTGGAGAATGATATGGAGAACCAGTGGATCAGAACAGAGCTGCTTTTGGGAGAAGAGGCAGTAGAACAATTAAAAAAGTCCCATGTGGCTGTATTCGGAGTCGGGGGAGTGGGAGGCTATGTGGTGGAGGCATTGGCAAGGACGGGTGTCGGCACTTTTGACCTGATCGACAGAGATACGGTTTCCGTTTCCAATATCAACCGTCAGATCATCGCCACACACAGTACTGTCGGTAAAGTCAAAGTGGAAGTGATGAAAGACAGGATCCTGGAGATCAATCCGGAAGCAAAGGTGAACATTCATAAGTGCTTCTTTCTGCCGGAAAATGCAGGGGAGTTTGATTTCAGCCGTTATTCTTATGTTGTGGATGCAGTAGATACGGTAACTGCAAAGATTGAGCTTGTGATGCAGGCCCGGAAAGCCGGAGTCCCGATCATAAGCAGTATGGGGGCGGGCAATAAGCTGGACCCGACAAAATTTGAGGTGACGGATATCTATAAGACATCCGTCTGCCCTCTGGCAAAGGTTATGCGAAAGGAATTGAAAAAACGGGGTGTAAAAAATCTGAAGGTAGTATACTCTACAGAAAAAGCCCTGCAGCCTGGAGTTGATCTGTCCGGGGAAGAAGGCAGAAGAGCGGTGCCGGGAAGCGTGGCGTTTGTGCCTTCTGTGGCAGGACTGATCGCAGCAGGGGAAGTCATCAAGGATCTGATCACTAAATAAAGCAGCAGGATGATTGATGTATACTGTGGATTATTTAGTGAAGTAACAGAAAGGATCCCTGCACATTTGTTTTCTTGACGGATCTTAAGGAAATGATCTAAAATATCTTTGAATGAGTCCAAGAGATAAAGGAGAAATAAAATGAAGCCGGGAATAAAAGATGTGGCAAAAGTTGCGGGAGTTTCACCAACCACCGTTTCCAGAGTGCTGAATGACCGGGGGTATATCAGCGAAGAGACGAGAAAGAAAGTTTACCGGGCTATGAAAACGATTGACTATACTCCAAATGAAATAGCCAGGGCACTGTTGAATAACCGAACGTACCTGGTGGGTGTCATCGTTCCATCAATCTCCAGTCCTTTCCACGGCCAGGTTGTACAATATGTTGAGCAGTTTCTTGCAAAGGACAATTACAAAACATTGCTGTGCAACAGCAAAAACAGGTCGGATACGGAAAAAGAATATGTCAGTATGCTGAGGCGGAACCAGGTGGACGGCATCATTGTGGGAACCCATAATGAAAATTTAAAGGAGTATGAGGAGGCTAAACTTCCAATTGTGGCCATTGACCGTTACATTGCAAAAGATGTGGCAACAGTTTCCTGCGACAATTACATTGCAGGGAAGATCGCTACTGAACGGCTCATTGCGAAAGGCTGCCGTCATATTTTGTGTATCCGTGGAAACAGCCGGCTTAAGATGCCTGGAAACGACAGAAGCCGCGCATATATGGAAACGATGAAAAGATATCACTATGAACCGCTGATCATGGAAGTGGAATTTATAAAAACAATTGAGGAAAAGAAGAAGCTGGTCAGCGAAATGTTGGAGAAACATCCGGAGATCGACGGAGTCTTTGCTGGTGATGATACACTGGCAGTGCTTGTATTAAACCTGGCCAGGGAAAAGGGAATCCAGATACCCAAGGATATGAAAGTGATCGGGGTGGACGGCGCAGAGCAGACACTCAGTATGGTGCCGGAGCTAACAACGGTCCAGCAGCCTATTGAAGCCATTGCAAGGGTGACGGTCCAGACGCTGATCGATCAGATTGAAGGGAAAGAAGTGGAGAGTCATACGGATCTTCCTGTTCGGCTGATTGAGGGTACTACGGCGTAAACAGATATGGTAAAAAACGAAAGAAAGTTCTCAGGGACTTTCTTTTTTTTTGTTGGATATCACCAAATCTGCAATGGAAATTTTATTTAAAGTGACAGCGTGGTAACGATTGACATATGAAAACGATTGACATATAATAAGTCATAAAAAGGGGAAAAGGAGGAGCAGCCATGCACAAGCTTTACTACCAGCCAGAGGGTGTATGGGTGGGTGATATCATGCCATACGCTGAAGATGGAGAATTTTTTGTCTACCACCAGAGAGATACCCGGGATCCGGTGCCATTTGGTCAGCCGTTTGGATGGGCATTGGCAAAGACTGAGGACTTTGTGAAGTATAAAGATTTGGGAGAAAGTCTGAAAAGAGGATCTGATACAGACCCGGACCAGTTTATCTATGCGGGAAGCGTGTTTCGTTCAGGCCGGAAGTTTCATGCGTTTTATACGGGTTACGTGGGAAAAATCAAAAGGGATCTTAAAACTTCCGCCCCAGGAGGGATATGACAGGAGAAACTGGAGAGATCCGTTTGTACTATGGGATGAAAATAAAGGTGAGTATCTGCTGATCCTTGGTGCCAGAAAGGGTGAGGATAAAAGAAAACAGACGGGACGCCTGGTAAAGTTTACATCCAGAGATCTGGAGGAGTGGTCATTTGAAGGAGATAATGATAAGAACTCTTACCTCTGGGGAGGGACCTTTGTACCTCATGAGCTTTACCAGAGAGAAGATGGGACACTGGGAGCAAAACCAGTGGATTCTCTGTGGAATGCGTTTAAGGAATGGGAAAATTTCTCTGGGTTTTGTGTGAAAACGATTGACACGAAAACAGAAAAGATCATAATCGAAGACACAGGAGATCTGATGGCTTTTGAGACAACCATTAGATTTGCGGAAGGCACCAGAGCTTTTTCGCTGAAATTCTATGAAGATCCGGAAAGCGGAACTGCTTATGAATATAGATTTCTCATAGAAGAAAACAGAGTGGTGTTTGATAAGTCTCCAAACTATCCATGGTATCAGTGTTTTAATATTGGCCTGGAGCGTCCGATTCTTTTGGAGGCAGAGAAGGAATATAAGATCCGGCTTATCGTGGATGATACGATCGGCACTTTGTATATTAATGGAACGGCACTCAACGCCAGATTTTATGACAAACCGGGTACTGCATTGGGAATGACGGTGACAGACGGTACATTCTACTGTAAGGATACAAAGATTTCAAAGAAAGTAAAGAAAGAGAGGTAACAGATATGGATTATCAGAAGACGGCCCGGGATGTGGCAGAACTGATCGGCAGTGCGCAGAATATAGATGGTGCTACTCACTGTGTGACAAGATTGAGACTGATTTTAAAAGATAGCACAGCATATGACAGGAAGGCTCTGGAGAAGATTGAAGGGGTGAAAGGTGTCATGTTCAACAGCGGTCAGCTGCAGATCATTTTTGGAGCGGGAACAGTGAATAAGGTATATGATGAATTTATCAGACTGACAGGGGCTAAAGAAGTGACTGTGGCGGATGCCAAGAAACAGGCCGTGAGCAAGATGGGAAAACTTCAGCAGGGCTTCAAAGTCTTTTCAGACATTTTTATCCCCATCATTCCGGCCTTTGTGGCGGCAGCGATCATTATTGGAATAAAATCACTGCTTTTGGCAGACGGTCTATTCGGTATAACAGGAAGTCTGGCTGACAAAAGTGTGTTGCTGGCAAACATGGCCGATTTCTTTGGAATTATAGCCACCACCTTTGATTATCTGCCGATTCTTGTTATGTACAGTGCAGTAAAACGGTTCGGCGGCAATCCGGTCCTTGGTATCCTGGTTGGAATTGTTATGGTTCATCCGGAGCTGTTAAACCGGAATGTCTTTGCATTGACGCCGGAGAAGGCCGATTATTGGAATTTCCTCGGACTTTCTGTGCCGAGAGTGGCTTTCCAGGGAGGTGTGTTCCCGGCAATCCTGACCGCATGGTTTATGTCCAAGGTTGAAAAGATCGCACAGAAATATGTACCGGAAGTAGTTTCTTTTGTATTAGTACCGACAATCACTATTCTATTGGCAAATATTGCACTTTTTACCGTATTCGGGCCGGTGGGCAACGTGATTGGAAGTGTGCTGGCAGGAATCATTGATGTCCTTTATAACCGTTTAGGCGCTCTGGGAGCTTTTGTGTTCGCAGCTATGCTCCAGCCGCTGGTTGTCACAGGAACTCACCAGGCAATCCAGGGAATTGAGGCTAATCTTGTAGCCACCACCGGATATAACTATATCCAGGCAATCTGGTCTGTCTCTATCATTGCTCAGGGCGGCGGAGCTATTGGAATGTATTTGCTGGCAAAGAAAAAATCAAAAGACCGTGATATCGCAATGTCCAGTTTTGTACCGACTTTGGTAGGAATTTCAGAACCTGCAATCTTCGCGGTCAATATGAAGTATTCCATCATTCCATTCATCTGTTCCTGTCTGGGAGCGGGAATGGGAGGTGCTTTTATGAAGCTGATGTCCGTGAGAGCAATCGAACAGGGACTGACCGGAGTATTGGGAATGCTGATCGTAGTGCCGGATAAACTTCTCATGTATGTAATAGGCAACCTGATCGCATTTGTTGTGCCGATTGGATTAATCCTGCTTTATGACAAGAGTAAAGGGGTGCCCAGAGAAGAACAGGAAGAGGAGAATGAGGAAACGGAGGAAGAAGTGCCTGCTTTCGCACAGAACTCTGCAGAGGCGGAAGTTCATGCAGTTTTTGCAGTGACAGACGGGACCGTGATTCCGGTGGAAGAAGTCAACGACGGGGTGTTTTCTGAAAAAATCCTGGGTGACGGAATCGGAATACGTCCTGAGGGAGAAACGGTAAAAGCTCCGGCCGATGGTGAGATTTGTACTGTTATGGAAGGAACAAATCATGCGGTAGGAATAAGACTTGCTAATGGCTTTGTATTTCTGATCCACGTGGGAATTGAAACAGTATCCATGAACGGCGATGGGTTCACCTGTTACGTGAAGGTAGGGGATCAGGTCAAAAAAGGACAGAGACTGCTGACATTTGATAAGAAAAAGATTGAGAAAAACGGGCTTGATCCAACAGTCATCGTAGTAGCAACAGAAGAGGGAACACCGATGCCGATAAAATTTAAGACCGGACAGAAAGTAAGTGCTGGTACGGATGTTATTGGAGAATGGTAGAGCTATGGAATTTTTGAATATAGAAAAGTATACATATCTGGAAGAAAAACACCGCGGTTATTTGGACCAGCTGAAAGACTTCTGTAAAAAAAGCCCGCGTCTTCCACGATATCATATTCATCCGCCGTGCGGGTTGCTGAATGATCCCAATGGCCTCTGTTACTTTGAAGGGAAATATCATGTTTTTTATCAATGGTTTCCGTTTGCCCCGAAACATGGGATGAAACACTGGGCCCATGTGATTTCTGAAGATCTTGTACACTGGGAATGGTCTGAGGAGATGCTTGTGCCGGATCACGAGTTTGAAAAAAACGGGTGTTATTCGGGAAATTCTATTGAGGCTGGAGGAAAACAGTATCTGTTTTATACAGCCAACTATAAGACCAAACAGGGAAAGGTGCCGAAACAGGCATTGGCCGTAATGGAAAAAGACGGAAAAATTCATAAATATTCGGGTAATCCCGTCATAGACGGAGCACCGGAAGGAATGTCAGGAGAGATCCGTGACCCGTTTGTATTTGAGAAAGACGATAGTTATTATATGATGCTTGGAGGTTCAGATCTTGACGGAACCGGACAGATTTTAATTTATAAAAGTGCGGATCTCTTAAGCTGGGACTATAGGGGAAATCTGGATCTTGGTAGGCAGGATCTTGGCACAATGTTTGAATGCCCTGCGTACATGGAAATTGATGGAAAAGATGTACTTCTTTTATCTCTGATCGGCCGCGCAGCCCAGGAAGAACGTTTTCAGAATGAATTCAGCACAGTATGTTTTACTGGCAGAATTGATCTTGAAAAGCTTACATTTGAAACGGAAACTATGGAAGAACTGGATAAGGGATTTGATTTTTATGCTCCTCAGATGTTTTGCGGCAAAGGCGGAAGGCCGCTGATGTTTGGCTGGTTCGGGTGCGGAGTACAGGAACTGCCGTATTTCAGGGAAGATATGTGGCAGCATGCTTTGACTCTGCCAAGAGAAATTTGTATTAAAGACGGCAGACTGTATCAGATGCCTGCACAGGAAATAATTTCACAGTTTTCTGCATTGGACATAAAGAGAGGTCAAATTATTATCCCGGAAGAAAATGCATGGAGACTTCATCTCATATCTGATACAGAATGCAAAACAGAAATTCATATTGGGGAATCGTATGATCATTTGAAGATTGTTATGGACCCAATCAAAGGACAATTCATTGCTGACCGGAGCTGTCTGAAACAAAAGATCAGTGAGGAATATGGGACACGAAGGGTCTGTCCTCTGGATACACATAAATCTGTTGAAGTTGATCTGTATTATGATAATACATTTTTAGAGATTTATATTGATGGAGGAAAGGACGTTATGTCACTGCGGCTGTTTCCTGAGTCATATAAAGTTGAAATGATATAAAGATTTAAAGATAAAAGAAGTCTCTCGCTTTTAGGCTGAGACTTCTTTTTTTCACGATTTATAGAATTCCGATAATACTCTGTATCCCAAGGCTTACCACAGAGATGGCAACCCAGCAGCAAAATCCCATAAAGATTGGCTTACCGCCAGTTTTTACAAGTTTGACGATATGAGTATTCAGCCCAATAGCGGACATTGCCATAACGATAAAAAATTTGCTTAAAGTTTTTAAAGGATCTGTCACAGCTACAGGCAGGGAAAACACAGTTGTGATGACAGAGGCAAGGATGAAAAACAATACAAATATTGGAAAGACATGCTTTAGGCTGAAATTGGAGCCGCTTTCTTCCAAAGTCTTCTCTTTTTTCTCTGCACGGAAAATCGCAAGCGCCAGGGTGATCGGAATAATTGCTAAAGTTCTTGTAAGTTTCACAATAGTAACAACATTCAGAGTATTGCTGCCATGAATTCCATCCCATGCTGCAGCGGTGGCAGTGACGGAGGATGTGTCGTTGACGGCTGTGCCTGCGAACAGGCCAAAGCCTCCATTGGACAGGTGAAGTATATTTCCGAGTGCTGGAAATATAAGGGCAGCAATCACGTTGAACAGAAAGATGACGGAGATAGATTGTGCGATCTCTTCGTCATCGGCTTCGATCACAGGTGCAGTGGCTGCTGTCCTTTTTCCAGGATATCGGTAAGATTCATGCCGAATCCAAGGAGGATGACCGCATACTGCAAAATTTTCTTCGAGGTAAAGGCAATCCCGGGCTTCATAGATCATATAATAAGATAATTTAATGATTTTTGATTCAAAATAAAAAATATATATACATTTATCATAATTGCTATTGAATAAAGCATTCATATATGTTAATCTAACTGTATGCTTAGTCAAAAAATATAAAGGAGATGCATTTAAGTGAGTGGAGCAAAACTAACAGAAGCAGAATCAGTAGTAATGAGATGTATTTGGAATTATGAGAAAGAAGAGATCCCGTTTTTGACATTAATAGAAGAGCTGAAGGATAAGTATGGTAAGGATTACAAGAGGACAACCGTACGTACATTTCTTTTTGATCTGGAAGCAAAGGGATATGCGGTGGTTGAGAGACGGGGAAAATTTTCCTATGTGAAGCCGGTTGTCAAAAAAGATGACTACAAGAAAGTCAAGGCAGAAGAGGTATTGGATATCTGGTTTGACGGATCAGCAAAAAACTTTATCAGTGCTCTCAGCGAGAGAATATCCGGGGACGAGCACCAAAAACTGAAGAAGCTGCTGGACGAATTGGATGCGGATTGATCTGACAGAGTATTGGAAACGGGAAAAGTTCAGCCGGGAGAGGAGAGACATTCTGATTTGCAGGGATGTCTTTTTCGTTATATAAACTTGTCCATTCTGTCCCAGACATAAAAGACAAAGGAGAACGATATGCTGGATTTTAGGATTTTTACATTTCTTGAAGTATGTAAACAGATGAATTTTACAAAGGCAGCTAAAAAACTGAATATCACACAGCCTGCGGTGTCACAGCATATAAGATGGCTTGAAAAGGAATACGGCATAAAGCTGTTTGAGATGGAAGGGAAAAAGCTGAGTCTTACCGAAAAAGGAGATCTGTTCCGGAATGCGGCTATGACATTTCAGCACGATGAGATGTACTTAAAACATAAAATCCAGGAAATGAAAAAGGGAAAACGCAGGTTTTATTTCGGAGCGACCTTGACGATCGGAGATTTTATTCTTCCCCATGCAGCGGCTGAATTTATTAAAATGCATCCCGACACAGAAATTTCAATAAGGATTGCAAATACAGAGGATCTCTTAAACCAGCTGGATCAGGGTGAGATTGATTTTGCCATGGTTGAGGGATGTTTTGAAAAGAAGGAATATGATTACCGCATATATTCCAGGGAATCCTATATTGCTGTCTGCGGCAGAGACTATTGTTTTCAAAAGGAACCGGAGGTGCTGGAGAACCTGCTCTCTGAACCTTTGATAACGAGGGAGGCGGGATCAGGTACGAGAGAGATTATGGAAAAAAGTCTGGAGGGAAGGAACTTAAAGATCGGAGATTTTAAGAAAAATCATGAGGCCAGCAGTCTGCATATGATAAAAAAACTGGTGGCTGAAGGGTGCGGGATTACCTTCCTGTATGAGGCAGCCGCAAGAGAAGAATTAAGAGACGGTATACTGAGAAAACTGGAATTGAAAGATTTTCCGGTAGTTCATGATTTTACATTCGTGTGGAGGTATCATAGCATTTTTTCACAAGATTACCTTGATATATTCAACAGTTTGCACAAAGATGATGAATATACAATATAAATAGACAATAAATTAACGAAAGCTGTTGACACAACTTTCACAAAGTGATACTATTAGCTCACAAATATTTAGCTTACAAAGTATTGGCAGGCTAATAGTAGGGATGCTAATAAGTTTTATGTAAAAGCAAACAGGAGGAAAAAGAAAATGGTTGAATTTAAATTGACAAAAGAACAGCTGCTTGCACAGCAGATGTTCAAAGATTTCGCAGAGACAGAAATCAAACCAATTGCCAGGGATATGGATGAAACAGAAGAATTCAGCATGGATCTGCTTGAAAAAATGAAAAAATTCGGTATTATGGGAATTCCATATTCCAAAGAATACGGCGGAGAGGGTGCCGATGTCTTAACATATACACTTTGTATGGAAGAGATGTCTAAAGTAGATGCCTCTACAGGAATCACGATTTCCGTACATACATCGCTATGCTGTTCCTGTATCAATGACTTTGCTTCCGAAGAGCAGAAACAGAAATTCCTTCGTCCTCTGGTTGACGGATCTAAAGTAGGATGCTTCGGCCTTACAGAGCCTGGAGCGGGTACGGATGCCAGCGGTGTGAAGACAAGTGCTGTGCTGGACGGTGACCATTATGTATTAAACGGACAGAAAGTATTTACTACAAACTCAGGTTTTGCCGATACTTTTATCATTTTTGCAATGACAGATAAGAGTGCGGGAACAAGAGGAATGTCTGCATTTATTGTTGACAGAAACACACCGGGATTAGAGGTCAGCAAAAATATTCCTCGTATGGGTATCCGTGCTGCATCTAACTGTGAAGTTGCGCTGGTTGATGTGAGGGTTCCGAAAGAGAATGTGATCGCAGGTGAAGGAAAAGGATATAAGATCGCGATGTCGGCACTGGCAGGCGGACGTATCGGAATCGGAGCTCAGTCTGTTGGTATTGCACAGGGTGCGTTAGATGAGGCGATCAAATATGTAAAAGAAAGAAAACAGTTTGGGAAACCGATTTCTAAATTTCAGAATACACAGTTCCTGATCGCAGAACTCCAGGTGAAAATTGACGCTGCCCGCCTTATGGTATGGAGAGCGGCAAAGGCCAAAGACGATCATGAAAATTATGCTCCGCTGGCAGCATCCTGCAAATTGTTTGCATCTGATGTGGCAGTGGAAGTGACAAGAGCGGCTGTACAGCTCCTTGGGGGATATGGATACTCCAGAGAATATCCGGTAGAAAGAATGTACCGTGACGCCAAGATCACAGAGATCTACGAAGGTACATCTGAGGCTATGAAGATGATCGTAGGCGGCGGATTGTTAAGATAAGCTTAAAGCGGAAGGAGAATAAAGAGATGAAAATCGTTGTTTGTGCAAAACAAGTACCAGATACAACTGAAGTAAAATTAGATCCAAAGACAAATACCCTGATCAGAGACGGTGTACCTAGTATCATCAATCCGGATGATAAAGCGGGGATCGAAGCTGCCCTGCAGTTAAAAGAAAAATGCCCGGGAAGCACTGTGACCGTTGTTTCCATGGGACCGCCTCAGGCAGATGTGGCATTAAGAGAAGCACTTGCTATGGGATGTGATGATGCAGTTCTTGTTTCTGACAGAGCTTTCGGAGGAGCAGATACATGGGCAACCTCTTCTACGATCGCAGCGGCTATCAAAAAATTAGATTTTGATGTGATTATCACAGGACGTCAGGCAATCGACGGAGATACCGCACAGGTAGGTCCTCAGATCGCAGAACATCTTGGTATTCCTCAGGTCAGCTATGTGGAAGATTTAAATGTGGAAGGGGAGGACACTCTGATCGTTCAGAGACAGTTTGAAGACCGTCATCAGATCATTGAAGTAAAGACTCCTTGTCTGATCACAGCTTTGGCTGAACTGGCTGATCCCAGATATATGACGGTACACGGTGCATTTGATGCCTACAGAGAAAAAGAAGTAAAAGTCTGGGGGCTTGCAGACTTAGAAGATACCATAGACCAGGCAAACATTGGATTAAAGGGATCTCCTACAAGAGTAAAGAAATCTTTTACAAAACAGGCCAAAGGTGCGGGAACCATTTTAAAAGATTTATCAGCAGACGAAGCAGTGGCATCTATTGTTGGTAAACTTCAGGAAAAGCACATCATTTAAGCAAGGAGGAGAATTAAAAATGAGCAGAGACGTATACGTATTCGCTGAACAGAGAGACGGCGAACTTCAGAAAGTCGGAATCGAATTAGTTGGCAAAGCAAGAGAACTGGCAGACGACCTTGGACAGCAGGTTGCTGCAGTTCTGCTTGGGTCAGGCGTGAAAGATAAAGCGCAGGAACTGATTGCCTGCGGAGCAGATAAAGTCGTTGTTGTAGATGATGTTATGCTGAAAGAGTATGTCACAGAGCCGTATACGAAGGCACTGACAGCCGTGATCAATGCAAAAGATCCCGAGATCGTGCTTTATGGGGCATCTTCCATCGGACGAGACCTTGCGCCGAGAGTATCCGCAAGAATTCACACAGGACTGACAGCAGACTGTACTGCACTCGAGATTGATGAGGAGACAAAGCTTCTTATGATGACCCGTCCGGCATTTGGCGGAAATATCATGGCAACGATCGTGTGTGAAGACTTCCGTCCTCAGATGGCAACGGTCCGTCCGGGTGTTATGAAAGCGTTGGAAAGCGATGCATCCAGAAGTGGTGAGGTTGAAGAATTCAAGGTGGAATTCTCTGCTGCAGACATGAATGTAAAAGTACGCGAGACTGTAAAGACAGCTCATAAATCTGTAGACATCACAGAGGCGAAGATTCTTGTTTCCGGAGGACGCGGAATCGGAAGCGCAGATAAGTTCAAGATGTTAGAAGAACTTGCCGATGTTATGGAAGGCGAAGTATCCTCTTCCAGAGCCTGTGTGGATTCTGGATGGATCAGTGCTGACCGCCAGGTAGGGCAGACAGGAAAGACTGTTCGTCCGGAATTATATCTGGCCTGCGGTATATCAGGAGCCATCCAGCACGCAGCAGGCATGGAAAACTCTGAATTTATCGTAGCTATCAACCGAGATGAAGATGCTCCGATCTTTGACATTGCGGATCTTGGAATCGTAGGAGATTTAAATACTATCGTGCCGAAGCTTACGGAAGCGGTTAAGGCTGTGAAAGCTAAATAAGATATATAGGGATCAATATATTTTTGCCAGTGGGTATTTGCCTGCTGGCTTTCTCACTGTAATTTAAAGCCACTTACCATATACTAAAGGAAAGGAGGTAAGCCGGATGAAGAAAAAAGCCGTCATTCCAGTTGGGTATGAAGACCTGAAAGAAATCATAGAACAAAATATGTATTACGTAGATAAATCCCTGATGAAAAAAGAATTGCCAGACACACCAGCGAAAGTAGGCCTGTTTACAAGGCTGCGACGATTCGGGAAAACATTGGATCTTAGTATGTTTCGGAGGTCCTTTGAGTTAGAATTAGAGCAGGAGGGAGCTATGGTGGATTATTGGAATTTATTTGGCGGTTTGAAAATCTTTTCCCGCAGAGAAACTTATTTGTCTCATGACCAGCAGTATCCGGTTATCAATTTATCTTTAAAGGCGGCATAACAGCCGAGTTTTGAAATGGCTTATACGTTCATGTGTTTTATATTTAATTAAATATAGATTTTTGATTATCCTTTCATATCATCTTATTTGTCCGCAAGTCCTTATTTTATCGGCTTCTTCACGGTCAAACGTGGTAAATATCGTGGTACAGCTTAGGCTATCATGTTTTTTAATTCTGCCTTGACGCTCTCCACTGACGCATGAGCATACAAGTTTAACGTGATACTAATATTTGAATGTCCCATGATGTACTGTAAACTCTTAGGGTTCATGTTCTTATTCGCTAGTCTTGTACAGAAAGTATGACGCAGGATATGGGACGTTATCTTTGGCAGGCTGTCCTCATGGCATTTGTTATACTTCTTCGTCAGATTGGAAAAGCTTGCTGTAAAGTAGCTGGTGGTTTACATGAATAACTCCGTTTTTCAAGTCTATGTCCTGTTTCTGGGTTTCTTTACAGGACTTTTTCTTTACTGCCTTGAGATAATTAAGAGAAATAAAGAGATAGAATGGCAGAATATTTACAGCCATGTGGAAGTCAAAGAAGCTGTGAAATATATGGGTAATCAGACAAAGGCAACGCAGGTATCACAGTTTGAGCTTGTGCTACATAAGGATAGTAACTGGAAGATTGTAGGATAGATTTATAACAGCGTGCAAACCTGTAAAGAAATGCACGCTGTTATAAATCTATCCATTCATCTTTTGTCCTATTGCCTTGATTATAATTTCCTTTGTGGATAACAAACAAAGGAGGAATTTAACATGGCAAAATACGCATACATTCGAGTATCCAGCAAAGACCAGAATATCGCAAGACAGGTGGAAGCAATGCGGAAGGTTGGTTTGACGCAAAAACAGATGTACATTGATAAGCAGTCAGGAAAGAATTTTGAACGGAAAAACTATCAAAGGTTATTGAAAAAGATAAAAGCAGACGATGAACTATTTATTAAATCAATCGACCGTTTGGGGCGCAATTATGAGGAAATTATGGAGCAGTGGCGTTATCTTACAAAAACAAAAAATGCGGACATTACAGTCTTAGATTTTCCGTTGCTGAACACAAATAATCAGATAAACGGTATTACTGGAAAATTTATTGCAGATTTGGTATTGCAGATACTTTCCTATGTAGCACAGATAGAAAGAGAAAATACCCGACAACGACAAGCCGAGGGAATAAGGATAGCCAGAGAAAATGGTGTCCGATTCGGTAGACCACGCACTGAAATACCAGATGAATTTGAAAAGGTTTATTTCATGTGGAAAGCAAAGAAAATCAGCAAGCGAGAGGGAGCGAGACTTCTTCACACCAACCATAACACCTTTTCCAGTTGGATAAAACGTTATACAGAAAAAATGGAAGAAAACACCTTTTAAAGCACAAGAAAAAGTAGACTTTTTTTCTCACTTATTTTTAGTGGCTTTTATGAAGAAAAAGCACTTTTTATCGTAAAATATACCCCTTTTACCACTACATATTCACTCGATTTCATTCTATCATTGTTGGTAAAAAAAGTCTTCTTTTTTTACCAATGCTCTCATTCTCTCAAAAATGGGTTCGAAAAACGAAGAAAGAAAGGAGCAAAAAAATGAACCTTGGAAAGAAAATAACTTCTTTGTTTCTGGCAGTACTGTTAGTTCTAGGAGTAGTGGCACAAACAGTCTTTGCCGAGGAAACAATAACATCTCCGCTTCAATATGAAATCAAGCAAGAAGTCAGCGAAGATAATCTGACTGCTACAATTTCTTTGACGTTCGGAGAAATGAAAACGGTACAGGTAGAAAAAGTGATTTTGCCTGACGGTACAGAGCAGACAGATGAATTATCTGCTATCAGTTACAATGTTACAGAAAATGGTTCGTATGAATTTCTTGTAACTTACATAACGGATGGTAAAACACAAGAAGAAAAGATACCCGTTGAAGTAACTTCTTTTGTGGAAAGTGTTGATGAGAAAGTGTCCGCAGAGACAAAAGAAACTGAAAAAGAAGAAAATCAACTCTCAGAATTAAGCATAGAGGGAGAAACTTACACGGTTTCAACACCAGACGAATGGACGCAAGCGTTGTCTGAGATTGAAGCCAGTTCCTCTAACGAAGCTACAATTATATTATCTGCAGATGATATAACGAAAAACAATAAATTTGCAGGTGTTAAAGGGAAACATATCACAGTAAAAAGCGCAGGAGAGAATGTGTATGGTCTTTATATAGAGTATAAACTTGAAGGAGATATTACCCTTGACAATGTTTCTTTGAAAGGAACCAAAACTAATACTTTTTATGCAAATGGACATTTATTTGAAACAACTGAAAATTTTAGCAAAGATTCAGAATGTGTAATTGATAAACTATATGCTGGTGGAAAGAAAGAAAATAATGTAGGCAATACAAATATCATTTTACGAGGTAATATTCGTATTAACCATCTATACGGAGGTGGATTTGATAGTGATGTTACAGGCGATACATCAATTCTTATTGATGGAACGAATGTAAAAGTACAAATTCTTTACGGTGGAGGACATGCAAAAAACACAGAATCTGGCAAAGTTTATGGAAATACAAATATTCAATTTAGGCAAGGCACTAATGGGCGTATGTTTGGTGGTGGTTGCAATGAATATAGTGATGTGAATTCCCGGATTCCTGCAACTGTAACAGGAACTGTTAATATTAGTGTTGGATATGAAGACGCTCCAGCTCACACGGCTGAATTTGGAACGGCCACTTATGCTTATGGTGGTTCTTGGCATTCAACTGTAGGGAATGTAAAATTTCAAATATTAGATGGTGCATGGAGTGATAGAGGGCATACTGGGCGAAGTTATTATGGGTGCGGATTTCGTGATACAATTCGAGGAACAGTAGAAATTCATGTTGATGGCGCTGACTTAGACCGTGATAGAATTTTCGGTGGTGGAGATATAAATCCAACTGGTTCTCTAGACAGTGAATATGGTCGCGTTGAGATTTTAAATGAAAACAATGAACAATATGCACTAAAAATCACATATTCAGCAGAAGTTCCATCGGAAGGTATCAATGCAGGAAGTAATTATTCTGTTCCTACGTTTATCAATGGCGATACGCTAATAGATATTCAGAACGGAAATATGAACTTCGTGGTATTAGATAATGAGGAAGCAGGAAACTGTACGATTAACGGAACAGGCATAATAAAAATTAAAAATAGTGACATTGCTCAAGTACAGGGTAACAAAAATCACTATACAGTAGAAACGGATACTGGTAAAAGTATTTGCGAATATGATGGCAGTGGCAGTGAAACGAATCCACAAAAAACAGGATATTTGTATTATTTTCAGCAAGTTAATCTGAAGAATAATGCGAACGTCATTGTTACGTCAAAGAATTTTTCTGATTTATTATCAGTAACACAAAAGCCTTTTTATAATGTAAAAGACATTACAGTTAATGAAAAATGTAAGCTTACTACAGATGGAAATCAAGCATATTCATATGGGAATTTATTGATTGAAGGTACATTTGAACAGCTTTATGTAAAAGCAGAGAATTATCTTGATTTATGGGTAAAAGGAACGACCCAAATTGGAGAAAATGGAATTCTAATTTCTCATGGTACAACTTCTTTGAAGGGAAATGTGACATCAAAGGGTATTATGGCTCTAATGAATCCATCAAATTTTGCTTCAGATTATGTAGGAGTAAATAGTGAATTACGTTTGCCGGTTGTAATTGATAATTATGATGGTACAGATACTGGGGGTAATATTGCTTTAAATATTGATGGTACAATAAGTGGCGAAACAACAGTAATTACTGTGGATATTGATAATTGGAAAAATAAATCAAAACCTAAACTTGGCGATAATTATATTACTGGATTAAAAATAGGTGAAAATAAGCCAATAGAAGCTAGTTTTTTACTTGGAAATGAAGAAGCTATTTTGGATGGATATTATTTAAAAAGAGTTGTTGATCCAGCTGATGAAAATGGCTATTATATGTGGCAAGTAGCAAAGAAAGATAGTTATCGTGTAATCTATGCCTTTAAGAGTGAAACAAAAAATAAAGCTCTGATTGATGATATTACTGACCTGCTCCCTAGTGACGCAACAAAATATGCTGAGGGTTCAACGGTTACTGCAATCCAGCCAGATGAAACAGAAATCAAGGTATCAGACGGTGTATGGACGTTTAAAGGATATGACGCCGATAGCAAAGTTGCTAATGCTGAAAATGCAGATAACAGCAGAAATATCAAATTCACTGGTATATGGGGATTTAAGTCAAATTCAACACCAATTACACCAATCAATGCAATTCCTACAATCAAGGCAGAGGATAAGACCTTAACCGTAGGCGACAAATTCGACCCACTAAAAGACGTTACTGCTTCCGATAAAGAAGACGGAGACATTACAAAAGATGTTGAAGTATTAAGCAGTGATGTAGATACATCAAAAGCAGGAATATATACGGTAACTTACAAGGTTACAGACAGCAAAGGTGCTTCCACAACAAAAACGATTACCGTTACTGTCAAGGCAAAAGACGCACAGAAGCCAACGACAGACGACAACAAGAAACCGTCTGCAACGGATACGGATAAGAAACCAGCAAGCAAAGATAAGCAGACAACGGCTAACAACCCTAAGACCGGCGACAGCACGAATATGACAACATGGCTTGCACTAATGTTCGTATCTCTTAGTTTGCTGGCTGGCGTATTCACAGTAAGAAAATCACGTAGGAGCAGATAAAGACTGCAAGGAATTTTATGGACAGAGATATTTTTGAAAATATGAAGATTGAAATAGGATGCAATTTCATATCGGACCTGCGGCTAAATAAGGAAGAATCAAAAAGCCAAATTCATACAGAGATGATGAAAGCAATCTTAAGGTTTGAAATCAAAGTTAAGTAATCAATCGTGTGAACAAAACGGGAGATACACAGTCTTTGATATGATTCCTCTTAAGTAGACAAGGTAAATAACCAAAATCTACTTAAGGGGGATTTTTTATGTCTAGATCACCACATTCGCCAGAGTTTAGAGCAATGGTTTCTAAAGAATATTTTAGAAGGTAGGGCGTCTTATACTGTTCTTGCTCAAAAGTATCAAATAGGTCGAAGGACTATTGAAAAATGGGTTGGAGTATATAAGATTCATGGTATAGCAGCTTTTCTTCCGCACAAAGGAAATAAAAGTTATAAAAAGGACTTTAAACTTATGTGTGTCAAAAAAGTAATAGAAGGAAAAAGAAGTCCATCTGATATTACATATGAGTATAATTTAGCGCCAGCAGTTTTAGAATTTTGGATAAAGTTGTATAATGCCAATAGAGAACTCAGGGGTTATTGCCCTAACAGGGAGGTCTATATGGCAGAAGCAAGAAGAAAAATAACTATTGAAGAACGCAAGGAAATCGTAGAGTACTGTCTTTCCCATAATCGTGATTATAAAGGAACCGCCCATTTGTATTTGATGCGATTTACTATACATGGTCCGGTCGAATGCCGGGCAAACACTACAACATACGCGCTTGACAACTTTGTCTCTTGTTATTATTTGGTGAGTTTTGATATTTTTATTGACAATTTTTTATTGAAGTGCTAATATAAACTCAAAAAATAATCAAAATATAACCATAAAAATTGGGAAGTGTGCTATGAACAGAAAAAAACGCAATACAATGATGGCTTTTGGAGCCTTTGCCATATTATTTACCGGATATCCTCATGTCTGGTCTATCTACCAGCCATATGTGATGAAATCGGCAGGATGGAGCACGGGGCAGGCCTCCATATGCTTTTATCTGCCGACCATGTTTTTTGTACTGGGAAATATTTTAGGGGGCAGGCTTCAGGATAAAAAGGGGCCGACTCCCGCTGTGTTTATCGGGGGAACAGTCTTAACTTCAGGAGTGCTGTTGTCCAGATACATGCTCCTGCCGTCACCCGTTTGGATGTACCTGACGTTCGGAGTCATGCAGGGCATCGGGTCAGGAATGATCTACGCACCGATCCTTTCAACGGCTCAAAAGTGGTTTCCGGGAAGAACAGGGTTTGCATCCGGCGTTGTGATCACGGCAAACGGAATCTGCGGCCTTTTGATGGCACCGGTGAGCAAAACACTATTGGAGGCCGGAGGCCCTCAGCTGGCATTTTTGGCCGTGGGATTACTGATTGGAGTCTCATGGATTCTGGGAACATTGTTCATCAGGAAACCAGAGGAAACAGCAAAAGAGAAGATGCCGGTATCTTACGGGGAAACACGTCAGTACACCTCAGCAGAGATGGTAAAGACCAGAAAATTTTATTACCTGCTATGCACGATGATGTGCGGACTTATGGCATATTATCTCACATCGCCGTTATCGCAGACACTGCAGACGGACAGAGGCATCAGCGCAGCCCTCGCAGTGGGTTCGGTCATGGCAGGTTCCATATTGAATGCAGGGATGAGGCTGGTGCTCCCGTCTCTTTCAGATAAAATCGGCAGGATACAGTGCATCAAAGGTGTGCTCCTGCTCTCTATGGCAGCTATGGTGTTTCTCATAACGGGACAGAAGATATTGACAACTCTGGCAGTGATCCTGATCTATGGATGCTTCGGAGGGATAATGGGAAGTTTTCCTTCCCTGGCAAGCTCTATCTTCGGGCTGAGACATTCCGGACAGAATTATGGAATCGTTATGTTTGGGATTGTCGTCGTGACGGCACTGTCTCCATGCATTACAAACTTAATTGCGGCAGGGCAGTATCCGGTGAATACGACATTTTTAATCGGCTTTGTATTTTCAGCAGCGGCATTTCTGTTTTTAACCAGGCTGGAAAAAGAAATTAAGAATGAAAAACAGGAAAACGGGAAACAGAGGCTGGAACCACAGATAAAATTACAGTTGAAATGATATTAAGAGAAAGGAAGTATCAATTATGGCATTAGTGAAAATGAAACAATTACTGGAGCAGGCAAAAGAAGAAAACAGAGGATGCGGCGCGTTCAGTGTTGGAAATATGGAGATGGTCAAAGGGGCCGTCAAAGCTGCAGAAGAGATGAATACATCGATCATCCTCCAAATCGCAGAAGTGCGTTTGGAACATTCTCCCCTGCACTTAATGGGCCCGATGATGGTCCGGGCCGCAAAGGAAGCAAAGGTGGATGTGGCGGTTCATTTAGATCACGGTCTTACACTGGAGACTGTAAAAAAAGCACTGGAATTAGGATTTACTTCTGTCATGCTGGATGCTTCCCGAGATCCGTTTGAAGAAAATATAAGAAAGACAAAAGAAGTAGTGGAACTGGCAGCTCAATATGGAGCAACTGTGGAGGCCGAATTAGGGCTTGTAGGCGGAAGCGAAGATGGAAAGAGTGATCACGGGATTCAGTGTACCAATCCGCAGGATGCAAAAATATTCTGTGAACAGACCGGTGTAGATGCTCTGGCAGTGGCCATAGGAAATGCACACGGTGATTATCCGGTGGCGCCGACGCTGGAATTTGGTGTTTTAGAAGAAATCCGCAATATTACCAAGAAACCTCTGGTACTTCACGGCGGAAGCGGAATTACAGATGACGGCTTCAGAAAAGCTATCTCTCTTGGAATCTGCAAAGTCAACATTGCAACGGCAAGTTTTAACAGCCTGACAAAAGAAGTAGAAAAATACATAGGGTCTGAAGGAAAACATAATTATTTTGACATGAATGAAGCTATGGTAAAAGGTGTCTATGACAACGTAAAACGTCATATTGAGATCTTTAACTGCAAGTAAAGGTATTCCAAATTATATTTTGTTAAAAGGAGAAGCGCACCGGCTTATTTTACCGGAGCATTTCTCCTTTTTAATAATATTTTTGTTTTGAGGTAAGAGAAGAGGAATTTAAAATAGTGTCATAGCAGCCGTTAAAGACAAACGATGGCGGGAGAAAGCTGGAGATTATTAAATATTCAGCAGAGTATGATATAATGATATCAACAATGCGTGCACGAGAACGCGAGAGGAGAAAGAGTATGGCAGTTACGATTCAGCAGATTGCAGACCTGGCCGGGGTATCCAGGGGTACGGTGGACCGGGCATTAAATAACCGGGGAAGAATCCGGCCGGAAGTGGCAGAAAGGATCAAAGGGATCGCAAAGGAACTTGGATATCAGCCCAATATGGCGGCAAAGGCACTTTCCACCGCCAATCACGCACTTCAGATTGGAGTTATCATTCAGTACGCAGAGACTCCGTTTATGAAGGCAGTGCTGGAAGGCACGGAATTCGCGAAGGAAGAAGTCGAACGCTTCGGAGGACATGTATTTGTGGAGTGCATTCACGGCGGGGACGTAAAGAAGCTGCTCAAGACAATGAAAGATTTCAGGGAAGCCGGGGTGAAGGGGATCGCTTTGGTTCCCACCGACGATGAACTGCTCAAAAAGACGATCAATGAGTTTGTGGAAAAGGACAGGATTTCAATCATTACGATCAACTCTGACCTGGAGGATACAAAGAGGCTCTGCTTCATCGGGCAGGACTCCTATGCCAGCGGCAGAGTGGCCGGAGGACTCATGGGGGAGATTATCCCCGGAGACGGGAAGGTTATGATCTTGTCCGGCTCTCAGGAAAATGTAGCCACTATGGAGCGTACAAGAGGATTTTTGGATGAACTGGAGCACCATTATTCAAGGATAAAGGTCCTGGAGCCAAGATATGCATATGATGACGACTGGGTTGCCGGGAAGCTCCTGAAAGAACAGCTGGAAGAGACTCCGGATCTGGCAGGCATCTATATCACGGCGCAGGGGGAGAGCGGGGTCTGCGATACATTAAAAAAATACAGGCTGGAAAAGAAGATCAAAGTGATCGCCCATGACTATGAGGGAGAAAACCGTGAAAATCTCAAAAAAGGAATCATTAATTTCATCCTGAGACAAAATTCCTATGTTCAGGGGTATGAGTCTGTCATGGAACTATTCCATACACTCTGCGGCAATCCAACGAGACAGGGAGAGTTTTGGCACACAGATATTGTAATTAAAACAAGATGCAATCTTTGATTGTTACAAAAATATAATAATAATATTATCATAATATAATCATTTTAAATTTTCTGTTTATACAGAATGTATAAATAAAAATACAATATCGGACTGCGATATTGTATTTTTTTGTGCAAAAAGGATAGTATAAGTGAAATTATTTAAAAAATAATTGGAATTATTGTGTATGTTGCTGATTGCGTGCACGCGCACGCAATGTTATCATAAGTTCACAATAAAAAACAACAAATCAACGAACATATGGAGGTAGAGTAATGTTAAATGTAGGTGTAATTGGATGCGGCGGAATGGGAAAAGATCATATCAAACGTCTCACAAACAAGATCCAGGGAGCAAACGTAGTGGCAGTTTCTGATGTCTTTGAAGAAGGAGCAAAAGAAGCAGCGGCATTGGCCGGAGGAGCTAAGGTATATACAGACGGAAAAGATCTGATTAATGATCCTGATGTAGACGCGGTATTTATTGTATCCCCGGGTTTTGCCCACACAGACTCTCTGCTTCAGGCTATTGAAGCGGGAAAACGTGTTTTCTGTGAAAAACCGCTGGCAACGACGGCAGAGGACTGCAAAAAGGTTGTGGATGCAGAAGCTGCTTCAGGAAAACATCTGATCCAGCTTGGATTTATGAGAAGATATGATAAGGGATATGTACAGGTAAAGGAGGCGCTCCAGTCCGGAGAGTATGGTGAACCGCTGATCCTTCACTGCACACACAGGAATCCAGAAGTGGGAACCAATTATAATACGCCGATGGCAGTCCATGACACAGCAATCCACGAGATCGACACACTTCACTGGTTAGTCGACGACGAATATGAGAGTGCACAGGTGATCATGCCGAAAGTGACAAAATATTCCCACTCAGAATTGAAAGATCCTCAGATCATGCTGCTCCGCACAAAGAGAGGAATCTGCATCGACGTAGAAGTATTCGTCAACTGCAAGTTCGGATATGACATCAACTGCGAAGTGGTATGTGAAGACGGTGCGATCAAGATGGCTGAGCCTTCTTACCCGAGCATCAGGAAGAATGCGGCAGTTTCAACAGCCATCGACACGGACTGCTTTGTAAGATTTGAAGATGCATATGACACAGAAGTCCAGAACTGGGTAGACTGTGCCGGGCAGGGAGTGATCAGCGGACCTACTGCATGGGACGGATACCTGGCGGCTGTGACAGCAGACGCATTGGTAAAAGCACAGGAGACAGGACAGATTGAACCGATCGTGACAGCAGAAAAACCTGAATTCTATAAATAAATCGGAGAATCTGCCATAGGATCATTACATAAATCAGGAGGAAATAGATATGAAAATTGGATTTAATGAAGCAACAGCACTGGAATGTAAAGGACAGTCTCTGATGGCTGATCTGGAAGCCTGTGAAAAATACGGATTTGATTACATAGAGATCAGATTTGACTGCATAAAGGATTATCTGAAAGAACACACGCTGGAAGAACTGGCTGACTGGTTTAAAAATCACCATTTAAAACCTTGGGCTTACAATACCTTGATCTTTTTTAACCAGAGAGACGAAAAAGGAGTGCAAGAAATTGATGAAGAAACAGATTTTATCATCGAAGTCTGCAAAGCCATCGGCATGAAGATGCTGATCACGGTTCCTTCATTTGATGTCAAAGACAAGAGTATTTCAGAGATCAAAGAAGAAGCAGTGGAACGCCTCCGCTACTTATCAGACAAAGTCGGAGAAGACATTAAAATTTCACTGGAATTCTGTGGTGCGCCGAACTGTTCCATTAACCAGTTCGGAACTGCTTATGATGTAGTGAAAGCCACAGACCGCGACAACGTGGGCATTACAGTGGATACGTTCCATTTCCATGAGATGTGTTCTGAATTAGAAGATTTGGAAGCGGCAGACGGAAAGAAAATTTTTGCTTATCATTTAAATGACTGTGAAGACCTGCCTCTTGGTTCCTGCGGCGATGACAAACGCCTGTGGCCCGGAGAAGGCGTGGTAGACCATGCGGGGATAGCAGCGGCCTTAAAGAAGATCGGATTTGACGGAGTATGTACTATTGAAGAATTCCGTCCGGAGTATTATGAAATGTCCCATGACGAGAACGTAAAGAAATCTGCTGAAGTGACAAGGGATTTTGTAGCAAAATACTTTGCATAAAGCATAAGGGGGACAAAGATGTCTATGAGTGAACAAGCAATAAAGATGACTATGAATGTGGAAGAAAATTTTGAGGAGCTGGAAGGGGAGTTTGCCAGGGTAAAGCTTTCTGAAAAACTGGCATACTGTGTGGGCGATCCTGCGCTGACGGTTGTATATACTCTGGCGAACACTCTGCTGGTTTACTTCTATACAAATGTAATCGGACTCTCAGCAGGAGTCATAGGAATGATCATGTTGGCGTCCAGAGCATTTGACGGTGTATCCGATGTTATCATGGGAACGATCATTGACCGGACTCATTCCAAGTACGGAAAGTCCAGAGTATGGATCTTGCGGCTGGTCATTCCTTATGCCATTGCTGCGGTACTGCTGATGACAGTCCCGCAGGGTACAAAAACAGTGCAGGCAGCCTATGTGTTCATTACATATAACTTACTTAACACCGTAATGTATACCGGAATTAGTCAGCCGTTCCATACACTCGGTTCCCTGATGAGCCGTGATAAGCATGAGAGGGAAACCATCAGCAACATCCGTATGTCTTTATCCATCACAGCAAGTATGGTGGTCACAGCACTGACACTGCCGATCATCAACTGGGTGGCAGTAAAGATCGACAATACCCAGCTGGCATGGATCATTGTAACAGCAGTATTTTCGGTCATCTCTGTCCTCATTCTGTTAAATACATTCCGCTGCTGTAAGGAAAGGGTAAAGGTTTCTGAAAAATCTGAGGAAAAACTTCCGATATTCACAGCGCTGAAGCTGATGGCAAAGAATCGGTATTTCCTGATCTCCCTGGGTCTTATGCTGTTCTATACGATCTATCAGATCATCCTTGGGATCGATCTCACCTATTACTGTCAGTATGTGCTGAATGATGTAAACCTGGTCATGCCGTTATCCATGGCTGAGAAAGTACCGATGATCTTTGTCATCCTTCTTCTGCCGAAGCTGATACCGAAGTACGGGAAAAGAAATATGATCGTAGCCGGATGCCTTCTCGGCATTGCAGGCCAGATTGTTTTCCTGTTTAATATCACAAGCGTGCCGCTGGCAATCTTTTCATCCATTATCCGTGGTATCGGAATGTCACCGTTCTATGGTGTGCAGTATTCGCTGCCGAGCGATGCGATCGAGTACGGACAGTGGAAGACTGGAAAACGGATTGAGGGACTTATGTTCTCTTCCATGAGTTTCGGACAGAAGTTTGGAGCGGGTATCACCAACGCAGTTTTAGGAGCGGCATTATCCTTTGTGGGATACAACGGAATGGCACAGACAGCGGCAGAACAGGCACCGGCTGCCATTGCAGTCATTAAGGTGACTTATCTTTATGTACCGATTGCTGTATGGGTCGTGATGATGCTGATCGCCCTGTGCTATAAGCTGGACAAGACGTACAAGGAAATGATAGCGGAGCTGACCGTGAGGGAGCTGTCAGGGAAGCTTTAAAAATAAAGAAAGGTAATGATAGAAATGCTGGATAAAAAGAAAGTAAAACTGGGAATCGCGCCGATCGGATGGACCAATGACGATATGCCGGATCTGGGAAAAGAAAATACTTTTGAACAGTGTGTCAGTGAAATGGCTTTGGCAGGATTTACGGGGTCTGAGGTCGGAGGGAAATATCCGAAGAATGTCACCAAACTGAAAAAAGCCCTGGACTTAAGAGGAATTGAGATCTGTAACTGCTGGTTTTCCAGTTTCCTGATCTCCAAACCATATGAAGAAACAGAAAAAGAATTTATCGAACAGACCGATTTCCTGAAAGCAATGGGAGCAAAAGTCATCGGAGTGTCCGAACAGAGTTACAGCATTCAGGGAAAGGACCATCCGATCTTTGAAGGAAAATATGTAATGAACGATGAGGAGTGGAAGCTTCTCGTGCAGGGACTGAACAAACTAGGTAAAATTGCAAAAGAAAAGGGAATGATCCTGACCTACCATCATCACATGGGAACTGTCGTACAGACGGAAGAAGAGATCGACCGGTTTATGGCAGAAGTTGATCCGGAGCTTGTATACCTGCTGTTTGACAGCGGACACTGCTCCTTTGCAGGGATGGACCCGGTGAAAGTGCTTGAGAAGTATATTGACAGAACCAGACATATCCACCTGAAGGACCTTCGTTCTGATGTGGTGGCTCAGTCAAAAAAAGAAAGCTGGAGCTTCTTAAAAGGAGTCAGGAAAGGAACCTTCACTGTTCCCGGAGACGGAGACGTGGATTTCACACCAATCTTTGACATCATCGAAAAGAGCGGATACGAAGGATATGTCGTAGTGGAGGCAGAGCAGGACCCTGCCGTTGCCAATCCGCTGGAATATGCAGTGAAGGCAAGAAAATACATTGCTCAAAAAACAGGTTTATAAGTTGTCGGAAAGGAGAGTAGCTGCTCTATGAAAATAGCATTTGACGTGGATGTGCTGGCAAAGCAGATGGATATTAACCGGATGGTACATCAGGTGGCAGACTGGGGATACAAATACATTGAACAGTCTCCACATCCGAGGATCAATCCGTTTTATAAACATCCTCTGTTTTCCAAAGAATGTGAGGCGGAATACAGAAAGGCACTCCGGGAAACCGGAGTGGAGATCTCCTCTTTTATCGTGGTGTACCGCTGGTCCGGGCCGACCGAAGAACAGAGGAAGATAGCAGTAGCCAACTGGAAACGGATGATCGAGATCGCCGTGGACATGGGCGTGCCCGTGATCAACACCGAACTCTCCGGTGATCCCAATCAGCAGGAGATCTGCAGCGGCATGTGGTTTCGGTCTATCGAAGAACTGCTCCCGATCATCGAACGGGAAGGGCTCCGAGTAGAGATCCAGTCTCATCCGTATGATTTCTGTGAGCTGAATAATGAGACCTGTGATCTGGTAAAATCCTTTCGATCTCCGAACCTTGGATATGTATATTCTTCTCCGCACGGATTCTTCTATGACGAGGGAAAAGGTGACGTGAGATCAATGTTAAAATATGCGGGAGAAGAACTGACCCATGTACTGTTTGCAGATACGTTCAATCAGACTCTGGACTGCCGCTATATCGCCAACCCGCCATGGTTAAACAGCCGTGGAAGGGCCGATGTGACGATCCACCAGCATTTGGCTATGGGCGAGGGAGACGTGGATTTTGAAGGAATCTTTGAGACATTGAGAGAGATGGATTTTGCCAATAAACAGCTGAAAGAAAATGCACCGAAAGCCGGAGGAGACAATATCGCATGTGTATCCATGTTCGGGTTTCCGGAAAAGATGGAGAAACAGGCGCCGGAAGCAAGAGAACGCATTGAGCGGGAGCTTCTCTAAAGAAAGGGTGATAAATTATGATCTACCATACAACAGTGAAAGCTGCAGGAAGTGATGTGGCGGCATTTGCTAAAAAAGGATTTTTCATAACATTCGGTGAGCCGGCTCTTGTAAGCCTTAAAGACTTTTGTTATTTTGTCGAAGTGAATCCTGTCATGGGAGAAATAAAGCCGGGCAGCAGACTGGTCATTGACGGAAACGAGTATAGGATTACAGAAGTCGGCAGCATTGCGGCAGAGAATCTTGGGAAACTCGGGCATTTGACAGTATTCTTTCACGAAGACAGAGAATGCCTCCCGGGGAGCATCTGTGTGGAAAAGAGCAGGATGCCGGAACTGAAAGCGGGAAGCCGGATTTCTATTATAGAATAAAAAGAGAAAAAGTGAAGAATTGAACAGTATCTTTGGTGGCATTCGTTTTCCTATCGTCTTATACTAAATGAGAAGGAGATTTAAGAGTCATGAAGATGAAATGAAACGGATGCTGGAAAGTTTAAAAAGAGACTATGGATATAATGACACAGACGCGGGTTTGGTATTAAAGGATATTTTAGTTCATGCCTGGAACGGTGAAATTTAAGACGGAAATATAGAAAAAACTGCTGTACCGATGATGAAAAATCAATGGTACAGCAGCTTTTTACATAAAAAGAATGCAGTCGGCGGGACTTGAACCCGCACCCAGTTAGCCCGGACTAGATCCTTAGTCTAGCGCGTATGCCAATTCCGCCACGACTGCACAACACAGTTATAATATCATGGATTTTATGGAAATGCAAATAAAAATTTGTATTTTTTTCTGAACATGAAGCCTTTTACATTTCGGAGGGTTTCATTTATAATAAGAGATGCTTTACAAATATAATAGAAAAGGAATGAAAATAGATGTTAATAGGATCACATGTGGGAATGAAAGGAAAGGAGATGTTTCTTGGGTCAGTCAAAGAAGCATTGTCTTATGGAGCCAATACATTTATGGTGTACACAGGTGCGCCGCAGAACACAAGGAGAAAGGATATAAGCGAGCTTAGGATTGAGGAAGCAAAAGCTCTGATGGAGGAGTCAGGAATTGAAACATTTGTAGTTCATGCACCGTACATCATTAATCTCGGAAATACGGTAAAGCCGGAGACATTTGAACTGGCAGTGGAGTTTTTAGCCCTGGAGATTGAACGGACCTGCGCTATGGGCGGCAGTACCCTCGTGCTTCATCCGGGAGCGCATGTGGGCGCGGGAGAGGAGGCCGGCATTGCCAGGATCATAGAGGGACTGAATGTGGTTCTGACAAAGGATACGCCGGTTTTTATAGCCCTGGAGACCATGGCCGGAAAGGGAAGTGAAGTCGGAAGGAATTTTGACGAACTGAAGCGCATCTACGACGGGGTCAAATATAATGACAAATTAAGAGTATGCTTTGATACCTGCCACACAAGCGACAGCGGGCTTGATATTGTCAGTGATTTTGAGGGAGTCATGGATTCCTTTGATAAGGCCGTAGGAAAAGATCAGATTGCGGTGTTTCACATTAATGACAGTAAAAACCCCCGGGGTGCGGCGAAAGACAGGCATGAAAACATCGGCTTTGGGGAGATTGGTTTCAATGCACTGAATTACATTGTGCACCATGAAGATTTCGCACAGGTGCCGAAGATTTTGGAGACTCCGTATATTAAAGAGGAAGGGACCAAAAATTCTTATCCTCCGTACAAATATGAGATCGAGATGCTCAAAAATGGGACATTTGATCCGAGTCTGAAAGAAAAGATTTTAGAGACAGGAGGTAAATAGGCAATGAAAGTTACATTTATTGAACACAGCGGTTTTTGTGTGGAACTTGACCGGACGGTTTTGCTGTTTGACTACTATAAAGGAGCATTTCCGGAGATACCTAAAGACAAAGAGCTTTATGTGTTTGCTTCCCACAGCCATCCGGACCATTTTTGCCGCAGGATTTTTGATCTGGAAGAGAAATACCCGAATGTAAGATATATTTTATCCGATGATATCCCGGCAAAAGCTTCTCAAAATATCACAAAGATCAGAGAACATGAAGACCGGATGGTCGGTTCCGTTCGGATCGAGACGCTGAAGTCCAATGACGAAGGCGTTGCATTCCTGGTTACTGCCGAGGGCAGGACGATTTATCATGCAGGAGATTTAAACTGGTGGTACTGGAACGGGGAACCGGAGGAGGACAATGAATTTATGATCCGGACCTATAAAGAAGAAGTGGCCCGCCTTAGAGGAAGAGAGATCGATCTGGCATTTCTTCTCCTTGATCCTAGACAGGAGGATAAATACTGTAAAGGGATCAATTATTTCATGAAAGAGATTCATCCGAAAGCTGTGTTCCCGATGCACGCATTCGGAGAGTATAAGATCTCCAGGCATTATCTGAACTGTGATGACGGACGGGCTTATCAGGGCATCGTCAGAGAGATCACAAAGGCCGGGGAAGAGTTTATTCTATGAGAGAAAAGAGCTTAAGGCTGGTAGTTGTGTTTCCAAATACTACCAATGCCATGGCAATGGAGAAGTACTGCAGGCAGCGGGGTGTGGGAGGAAGGCTGATCGCGGTTCCTCCCTCTATTACAGCGGGCTGCGGAATGGCCTGGTGCGCAGAGCCGGAAGAGGAGGCTGCGGTGAAAGAAGTTCTTAACGGGCAGTCCATTGAGACGGAAGGAATTTACCGGATTTTGTTGTAAGGAGAGTTCTATGAGTGAAGAGAATATTGTGTTTTGCAAAAGCGGCGGCTGTACGGCGAAACTGGGCCCCGGGGTGTTAGAGCACGTTTTGGGCAGGCTCCCCAAGAAAAAGGATGACAATCTGCTGATTGGGTTTGACCATGCGGATGATGCGGCGGTTTACAGACTCAGCGATGATCTGGCCGTGGTGCAGACGCTGGATTTTTTTCCGCCTATGGTGGAGGACCCTTATATATTCGGACAGATCGCCGCTGCCAATGCACTGAGTGATATTTATGCCATGGGCGGTACGGTGAAGACTGCCCTGAATATCGTGTGTTTTCCGGAAAAGATGGATTTAAACATTTTGGGAGAAATCCTGCTCGGCGGGAATTCCAAGGTCCAGGAAGCAGGAGGAACGCTGGCGGTAGGTCATTCTATTGCGGATGAGGATGTAAAGTACGGCCTGTCGGTCATGGGGACCATTCATCCCGGCAGAGTCTATGCAAATAACGGAGTCAGGGAAGGGGATATCCTTCTGCTGACAAAACCTCTGGGGGTCGGCATTGTGCTGGCGGCGAACCAGATGAAGGCGGCTTCTGCTGCGGCGTATGAACAGGCGGTGAATTCTATGACGACATTGAATAAATATGCGGCAGAAATTCTTTCGGGATATGAGGTCCATGGCTGTACAGATGTAACGGGCTTCGGGTTTTTAAAACATCTGGACGAAATGATCGAAGAACAGTATACGGCCGAAATCGACTCTTCCCAAATCCCATATATTGAGGATGCGGCGCGGTATGCAGATGAATTTTATCTGACCGCGGCGGGACAGAGAAACAGAAATTCGGTCGGAAGTGATGTGTGGTTTTCAGATGTTCCGTTCTGGATGGAGGAAATCCTGTTTGATCCTCAGACTTCAGGAGGGCTTCTGGCAGGCATTCGGCCGGAAGATGCACAGAGCGCGCTGGGAAAGTTAAAAAAACTCGGCCTGCCGTGTGCCGCTGTGGGCAGGATCACAAAACGGAGAGAGAAAAAGATTCTTGTTTACTAAGGGAAAGGAAGAAAGATGGAAAAAAGAATTGATGCTGTCGGAAAACAGTGCCCAATGCCGGTGATCCTGGCAAAGAAGGCTTTGGAAGAAACACCGGAAGGCGGAACAGTCACGGTGGTCGTAGACAATGATATTGCAGTCCAGAACCTGTCAAAGCTGGCAGTGCAGAAGCAATACGGTTTTGTGTCCAGAGAGACAGGCAAAAACACGTATGAAGTAAGAATGACAGTGGGAACCGCAGACAAGGAACAAACTGCGGAAGAAACCGGGAAAAGAACTGATAATATTCGGGAAAGAACAGGGGACACGGTTGTCGTACTTTCTTCAGATAAGATGGGAGAGGGAGATGAGGTCCTTGGGAAGATGCTCATGAAAGGGTTTGTCTTTGCGCTGACCCAGCTGGACCAAAAGCCGGACAGGATGCTCTTGTTTAATAATGGCGCGAAGCTTTCCTGCGAGGGGTCTGATGCATTAAAGGATTTAAAAACTCTGGAGGAAGGCGGAACTGAGATTCTTACCTGCGGAACCTGTCTGAACCACTACGGTCTGGAAGAACAGCTTGCCGTGGGAGAGGTGACAAATATGTATATGATTGCGGAGACAATGATGCAGGCATCGCAGATCATTAAGCCTTAAAGGCAGCCGGGAGGTATTTATGATTTATTTTGACAGTGCGGCCACCAGCTATTACCGCCCGGAATCCGTGGCGCTTGCGGTGGCGGAGGCCGTCCGGCATATGGGAAACAGCTCCAGAGGGCTTCATGGTGCGTCTTTGGATGCTTCCAGAACTATATACGAAGTGAGGGAAAAGCTTGGAAATATGTTTGGATGCGGGACTTCTCAGATCGTATTTACATCCAATGTAACGGAGAGTCTGAACACTGTCCTCTGCGGACTGCTCCGGCCAGGAGATCATGCGGTGACAACCGTGCTGGAACACAACAGCGTACTGCGGCCTCTGTACCGTCTGGAACAGCAGGGAGTGGAGTTCTCCGCTGCGGGATGTGATGAACTGGGAAATGTGAGTGCCCAGGATATAGAGTCCTTGTTTCAGAAAAACACAAGAGCCGTAGTCTGCACCCATGCGTCGAATCTGACCGGCAATCTGACGGACATCCGCGAGATCGGAAGACTGGCTCATGAGAGGGGAATTCTGATGATCGTGGACGGTGCACAGACCGCAGGTGTTTTTCCTGTTGATCTTGTCAAAGACCATGTGGACGTCTTTTGTTTTACAGGGCATAAAAGTCTGCTTGGACCCCAGGGAACCGGAGGCATGGCAGTGCGGCAGGGACTTCTCATAGCCCCTTTAAAAACAGGGGGCAGCGGGATCAAAACCTTTGACAGAGGACAGCCGGAGCAGATGCCGGAGAGATTGGAAGCCGGTACTTTAAACGGCCATGGTATCGCCGGGCTGGGAGCCGGCATCGATTATATCAGGTCACAGGGCATGGAAAAGCTTCGGCAGAAAGAACAGTGCCTGGCCGATATGTTTTATAAAGGCGTCTGTGAGATACCGGGGGTTACTCTGTATGGTGATTTTACAAAAGAGGAGAGGGCGCCGATTGTGAGCCTGAATATAAAAGAGATGCGTTCCGGAGAAGTAAGCTGCTGGCTGACAGAGGAATACGGGATCTGTACAAGATCCGGAGGACACTGTGCGCCGCTGATGCACGAAGCCTTTGGGACAAAGGAGCAGGGAATGGTCCGGTTCAGCTTTTCCAGCTTTAATACAAGAGAACAGACAGAAAAGGCAGTGGAGGCAGTAAGAGAGATTGCAGAAAGTTGAGGAAAAGGTATGCTGGCAGTGATATTGGCGCCGTTTTACCTGGCGCTGAATTATTATCTATATAAGCGGAGCTTTAGCTGGCTTACCGTATGTATTCATATTATCCATCCGGACAAGATTCGTTTTTGTTACAGAATCCTGTACTGGATCACGGTTTTTTCCCTTTTGATCGCATTTGTGCTGCCCCAGTCGCGGCTTCAGAGGATTTTTAAAATCCTGAGTAATTAATGGATCGGAATTTTTTTCTGTGCCCTTTTTTTGGCAGCGGCCGGTGATCTGATCGGACTTTTCATCCCGAAGAAAGACCAGAGTATATTGGCGGCGGCAGGAGTGATGATTTTAGCAGCGGTCTTGGTTTTTACGGTTTACGGCAGTATCCATGCCAGACATATTGATACTACTGACTATGTAGTGACGGTGGACAAAGCCTGTGCAGGCAGAAAGGAGCTCAGAGTCGCCTTAGTTGCAGATCTGCATCTCGGCTATAACAGCGGACTTTCTCAGGTGAAAAAGATTGTAAAACAGATTAATCAGGGGAAGCCTGATCTGGTCTGTATTGCGGGAGACATTTTTGACAATGAATACAGGACGGTAAAAGATCCGGAAAAGATAGAGAAGGAGCTTGGGAAAATACAGAGTACTTACGGTACATATGCGTGCTGGGGAAATCACGATATAGGCGAAAAAATCCTCGGAGGCTTTACGTTCGGCACAAAAAAAGCATCTGATAATGACAGACAGATGGAAGAATTTTTATCCCGGTCGGGGATCAGACTTTTGGATGACAAGACAATCCTGATTGACGGGGCGTTTTATCTGGCGGGCAGGAAAGATCCTTCAAAAGCACGGAAAATAGGAGAACTGCGCAGGGGAGCAAAAGATTTGCTGAAAGATTGCGACCTGACAAAACCGGTCATCGTCATGGATCATGAGCCGAAAGAGTTTAAACAGTTGTCGGAGGCTGGCGCCGATCTGGACCTGTCCGGACATACCCACGACGGTCAGATATTTCCGGGAAATAAACCTTCGCGGATGGCGGGTCCCCACACACTGACAAGACGTTCCAGTGTCCATGCCGCATTGGCCGGACTCGTAGATGGAAGCTTGACGGCAGATCTTCCGAGAGAAGACTCAATGTGTTTACAGAATAACTTGTGGGAAGTTCCGCCGTTGGTGTAAATGCTGCGGATGGGGGCAAGGGAAAGCAGATTGGTCAGATCGTTTGGGGTCACGTTACGGATTGAGCTGTCGCTGGAACCCCGGATGTCGCAGGATGCGATTACATCCCAGACCGCTATGTGATTGGACAGGAGAAAGAGGGTTTTCTCCTCTACGGTGGCGGGAACAGGCTGGGAGAGCGAAGCGGCAAGCACTTTCCAGAAGCGGTTCTGAGGGTGATGGTAGAAAAACTGCCCTTCTCTGGATTTTACAGAGGGGAAGCTTCCTAAGATCAGGATTCTGGATTTGTCGTTAAAAACTGGCTTTATTTCATGTATCATGTGTTCCATCGGGGAGTTTCCTTTCTGATTTTCTTTATTTCTAATGGTAATGGATTTTTTTCACGGATTCAAGGTAAGATTTTCTTGCCTTGCAAAACAAGGTATGTTAATATCTTAACGTATGTATAGATACTATATACACTCTGGAGAGTCTCAAAGAAAGAGCGCCGAAGGTGTACGGCAGCGCAAGCTGTTTATCTCTCAGGCAAAAGGACAGAGCAGACATAATCGTGTGGCACGTTTTCAGTGTACTGTATATTTGCTTACTCTTTCTTAGTCAAACTTTGGGTTTGGCTTTTTTTATTCCATAAGAAAGTTCTACGACCTTCCCTGTGAAATAAAAACGCTCCGCGGGTTGTACACAGATGCGTAAGAAAATTATTTGGCTACGTCAAATCGCATCTGGCACGCAAAGTGGGCAAGCCCCTCAAAGATTGAGGTGCTGGGGAGTTAAAGTGGGTTTGCCCACTATGTTCTTCCATAAAGAGTTCTCCATGAATTTTTAATGAAAAGAATACAGGAAACGAAAGAGGAGAAGGAAACATGCTGACACAATTGAACAATTTTATTATCTGGCTTGACGATGTAGTTTGGGGGATACCGCTGATCGTCCTCATTTTATCTGTGGGTATTTATCTCACCATGCGTCTGAGGCTTTTACAGATCAGGCATCTCCCCAGAGCATTAAAATATATGGTGAAAAATGAGGAGGGAGGCTCCGGGGAAGTCACCAGTTTTGGTGCTCTCTGTACGGCCCTTTCTGCAACGATCGGTACCGGAAATATCGTTGGAGTAGCGACGGCGCTTTGTGCCGGGGGACCGGGAGCTTTGTTCTGGATGATCCTGGCGGCATTTTTCGGCATGGCCACGAAATATGCGGAAGGCCTTTTGGCGATCAAATACCGGACCATCGATGAGAAGGGCCACGTGCTCGGCGGGCCGTTCTATTACATAGAAAATGGTATGGGGCGCAAATGGAGGCCGCTGGCCAAGATTTTTGCTTTTTTCGGAGCGGGCGTCGGCCTGTTCGGAATCGGAACATTCACACAGGTGAACGGTATTTCAGGAGCAGTCAAAAATTTCTTTGATCCAAACAATGCCCATGTGATCTCCCTGTTCGGAAAAGACTATTCCTATATGGTGCTTGTTGCCAGCGTGATCATTACGCTCTGTGTTGCGGCAGTAGTTCTCGGAGGGATCAAAAGGATCGCGGCTGTTTCCCAGGTAGTCGTGCCGTTTATGGCGGTGGCTTACGTTCTTGCTGCGCTGAGTATCATCATTTTTAATATACAGGAAGTACCTGCGGCGATCGCACTTGTGGTAAAAAGTGCATTCGGAGTCAAGGCAATGGCAGGCGGAGCTCTCGGAACGATGCTGGCTGCCATGCAGTCCGGGATTGCAAGAGGTATTTTTTCCAATGAGGCGGGCCTTGGCAGCGCGCCGATCGCGGCAGCTGCAGCCCAGACAAAAGAGCCGGTGCGCCAGGGACTTGTGTCCATGACAGGAACATTTATCGACACAATTGTGATCTGTACGATGACCGGGCTCAGCATTGTCATCTCCGGTACATGGAATGTAGGGCTTGAGGGAGTGGAAGTTACCACAAAAGCGTTCCAGATGGAAATGCCGTTTCCACCGGTCGTGCCATCCTTCATCTTGATGCTCTGCCTTGTGTTTTTCGCATTTACCACAATTCTCGGGTGGAATTATTACGGGGAACGGTGTCTGGAATACCTCACAAACGGCAGAATGAAGATCGTTATGGGATACCGGTATCTATATATTCTGGCTGTGTTTATCGGACCATTTATGACGGTGGAAGCAGTATGGAAGATCGCAGATATCTTTAACGCGCTGATGGCACTTCCAAACTTGATCGCTTTGGCGGCATTAAGTCCGGTCGTTATCGCAGAGACAAAAGCCTATTTTAACAAAATAAAATCGAATAAAGAATAAAGAACTGTAAAAAGATATCTTCGTATAATTAATGAAGATATCTTTTTGTCGATGGACGAATTCTGCATACGCAAATCAAGTAAACAATGCGGAAGCCAGGCTCTGCGGGCGCAAAAAGAAAGTTAAAGGAGCACTGGAATAGCGGTCAATTATAATATTAAAAACTGGCCCTGTCAAAAAAATAAAAACTGGATATTTATATAGTACCAGCAAACTGTATAATGAATTACTATATCAGGCTGATATAATAACATATTTAAATAGTTTGCATTTGGAGGATTTCAGAAATGAATAATGAGCGTTACCAGTTAAATAAACAGTTGGCACAGATGTTAAAAGGAGGAGTCATTATGGACGTGACGACTCCCGAGCAGGCAAAAACAGCAGAGGAGGCCGGGGCCTGTGCGGTCATGGCACTGGAAAGGATTCCGGCAGACATCCGTGCAGCCGGAGGCGTGTCCAGAATGAGCGATCCGAAAATGATCAGAGGGATTCAGGAAGCGGTATCCATCCCCGTGATGGCAAAAGTTAGAATCGGGCATTTTGCGGAGGCACAGATACTGGAGGCGATTGAGATCGACTATATTGATGAGAGCGAGGTGCTTTCGCCGGCCGACGATGTATATCACATTGATAAGACGAAGTTTCATGTGCCGTTCGTCTGCGGGGCAAAAGATCTTGGCGAAGCGCTCCGGCGGATTAATGAAGGTGCATCTATGATACGGACCAAAGGAGAGCCGGGAACCGGAGATGTTGTCCAGGCTGTGCGTCATATGCGGAAAATGAACCGGGACATCAGAAGGATTGCCTCTATGTCGGAAGACGAATTATTCGACGAGGCAAAAAAACTTGGAGTACCTTACGAATTGGTGCTGAAAGTGCACGAAGACGGCAGGCTTCCCGTAGTCAATTTTGCGGCGGGCGGGGTGGCGACTCCGGCGGATGCGGCTCTGATGATGCAGCTTGGGGCGGAAGGAGTTTTCGTTGGCTCCGGTATTTTTAAATCGGGTGATCCCAGAAAGCGTGCACAGTCTATTGTAAAGGCCGTTACGAATTTCCGTGACCCGAAGATACTTGCTGAATTATCCACGGATCTGGGAGAAGCCATGGTGGGCATCAATGAAGATGAGATTCAGCTTTTGATGGCAGAAAGAGGCCGGTAATGAGGATCGGAGTACTGGCTTTACAGGGAGCATTTACGGAACACCGCAGGAAGCTGGACGGACTGGGTGTACGGAGTTTTGAAATACGGAGGAAGAAAGACTTAGAAAACCAGATGGACGGAATCATCCTTCCGGGAGGAGAGAGCACGGTCATGGGAAAGCTTCTGCGGGATCTTGAGATGGCCGATCAGATTAGAAATATGATCATAAACGGGCTTCCGGCTTTTGGAACCTGCGCCGGGCTGATTTTGATGGCTCAAAGGATAAAAGGGGAGAGCGCTTATCTTGCGACGATGGATATCACAGCCAGGAGAAATGCCTATGGACGCCAGCTCGGAAGTTTCCGAACAGAAGAACAGTTTGGGGAAGAAGGAAAAATTCCCGTGACGTTTATCCGCGCACCCTATATTGAAGAGACGGGAAATGGAGTTAAGGTTTTGGCCTTATCGGGAGGAAAGATCACAGCTGCCAGACAGGATAATCAGCTGGTCACGGCTTTTCATCCCGAACTGGATGAAGACAATACCGTCCACCGGTATTTCCTTGGTATGATAAAAGAGGCTTAACGGTCGACAAGCAGGCTCTGCTGCATTATAATAAGCTTCAAAGTCCTTCAAAGAGAGAAAGAATGGGAAGATGAAGCGGGCTTGCCCGCTTAGTCCATCAGAAAAGAGGAGAAAGAATGAAAACATTAATACTGGCATCCGCATCTCCGAGGCGCAGGGAGATACTGAAGCAGGCAGGACTCGATTTTGAGGTGATCCCGAGCACAAAAGAGGAAGTGATCACAAAGCAGGAACCGAAAGATGCGGTGATGGAGCTGGCTCTTCAAAAAGCGGAAGATATAGCTGGCCGTGTTGACGGAGACTGTATGGTTGTAGGCGCTGATACCGTAGTTGCCATGGAGGGCAGTATACTCGGAAAACCTGAGAATAAGGATGATGCTGCCCGGATGCTCCGCATGCTCAGCGGAAGCAGACATCAGGTGTATACAGGTGTTGCGTGTATCTGCGGGGGAAAGAAACATGTTTTTTACGAAGAGACATCCGTCTTCTTTTATCCTGTTTCAGAAGATGAGATCAGATGCTATATTGAGACGGGAGAACCGATGGATAAAGCCGGAGCTTACGGAATTCAGGGCAGAGCGGCGCGTTTCATTCGTAGAATCGAAGGAGACTACTACAATGTAGTAGGATTTCCTGTCGCCAGCTTTCTTCAGGTATTAAAAAAATGGGATGAGCGAAGCAGCAGCCGGACGTAAAGTCTGGCTGTTGTTTTTTTTGATGTTTACGGTAATAAGATGTACACTCCGAAAGCTGCAAAAAACGGAAGCCAGATCAGCTGTTTTCATTTTCCAACAAATTTAACAAGATTCTTGTGTTTGTAGTGACAGCCCAATATCTCAAGATTGATATGAAGATCATCCGGGATATCCATCTGGACCGCAACAAATGATGAACAGAAGAAGAGATGGCTTTTGGATCTGCAGAGTTAAGAAGTATATGAATTGAATAGTAAAAAACCTTCGGCTGCGGCAGAGAAAAAGCCGTTTCCGAAGGTTTTTATATTGTTTATATGGAATGGGCCAAAGCTTGGCAGAGGAACAGGAATGTTTTATTCTTCTTCATCATCCTCGTCGTCTAAAATAGCATCAAAAGCAGCAGAAACCATCTCATATTCCTCGTCATCCTCAATATTGTCCAGCTGAACCTCATCATCCGGCAATTCTTTATAGCGGTAAAGAAGCAGTTCACTTTCTTCCTCATCGTTCTCAAGGTCTTTTACGGGAACCAGGGCGATATAATCCTGTTCTTCGATGCCGAAGATACAGATCACGGCGCAGTCGAGCTGGACACCATCCTCCATTTCCAGATGGATGATTGGATTTTCTTCTTCAAATACGTCAGCTTCTACGTTGATATCTTCACTCATAAGACTACCTCTTTTCTTAGAATCCGGCTTTGTGAGCACAGAAATTCTACTAATTTTATTTGCATTTTTGGGCTGTTCTTAATATACTAAATAATAAAGGAAAAAGCAAGGGGACAAAGAGATTGTTACAGGTTTGACAAGTGTTTTCCTGTGTGATACGATACCATCGAATATTGGCAGCGGAGGCTATTATTATGGAAGAATACAGATATTTATTGGATATAGCGGTGATACTGGTTTTGACAAAGTCTTTCAGCCTGTTCTCGAGAAAAGTAAACATGCCTCCTGTAGTCGGAGCGTTGATTGCGGGCATTATACTGGGACCGGTGATGCTGAACGTGATCAAACCGTCTGATACTATCCTGAGTCTGGCAGAGATCGGTGTTATTGTCCTGATGTTTCAGGCAGGGCTGGAGACCGACATCAGGGAACTGAAACGGAGCGGAAAAGCAGCCATGGTGATCGCGCTGTGCGGAGTTGTCGTGCCCCTGGCGGTCGGAGCGGTCATCTCTTTTATGTTTGAAAAGAATTTAATGGAAAATATTTTTGTGGGGGTTATTCTGACTGCCACGTCTGTTAGTATAACGGTAGAAACTCTTCAGGATATGGGAAAGCTTAAGGGCCGTGTCGGAACGGCAATACTCGGTGCGGCCATCATTGACGATATCCTGGGTATTATACTGCTTTCTGTGATGACAAGCATCGGCAGGGCCGGAACGGTTGAGGTCACAGGAGTTCTTTTGATAATCGGCAAGATGGCTCTGTTTTTTGTGCTCTCAGGTGCCGGCGGAATTGTTGTGTACAAGTTTTTCCGCAGGATGTCCACGATGAAAGTAAACAACGAACAGGTCCACAGAAGGCGGGTTCCGGTGCTTGCACTGGCATTCTGCCTGTTTCTGGCATTTTTGGCCGAATTATTTGGAATTGCAGACATCACCGGGGCATATCTGGCGGGGATCATCCTGTGCAGAATACCGGAGACTTACTATATTCACCGGAAGGTGGAGTGTATCTCATACATGCTGATCACCCCGATCTTCTTTGCCAGCATCGGCCTCAAAGTCGAAGTGGCGGGAATGACTCAGACGATGATCATCTTCACTGTACTTATCAGTATTGCCGCTGTCCTGACGAAGATCATCGGCTGCGGCATCGGGGCCAAGGTCTGCAGGTATTCCTATAAGGAGTCCCTAAAGATCGGAGCCGGCATGGTTTGCAGGGGAGAGGTAGCACTGATCGTTGCACAAAAAGGAATCCATGTCGGGCTGCTCAGGGAAGAGATGTTTGCACCTATGGTCATTATGGTGTTGGTGACAACCCTTTTGGCGCCGATTCTTCTCAAGCTGTTTTTTTCAGAGTGGTTCAGCGGATTGACGTACAGGACAGGAAAGAGATAACAGGATGATTGAGACAGTAGTATCAGTAAAGCTCCCGGTGCGGGAGACATTAAGGATTAAGAAGAATTCCCTGCATCCGGACGTGATGACGGGAAGAGAAAAGAGAATATGCCTCGTTTCAGGTTTATATGGAGATGAGCTTGGAGGGCAGTATATATGCGGAGAAATCATAAAGAGGATCAAAGAGGACTATGATTCCCTGTCAGGAATCGTGGACGTATATCCGTCGGTCAACCCTTTGGGGCTGGATGCCAGGAGCCGGAGCATCCCAGTTACACAGGAGGATTACAGCGCGGTTTTTCCGGGAGACTTAAAAGGGGAACTCGGGGAATATACAGCGGCCAAGCTGCTGGAGGATATGGAGAGTGCAGACTGTGTAATCGACATTCATTCCAGCAATATTTTCCTTCAGGAGATCCCCCAGGTGAGATTAAACAGCCATGCGGACGAGCGCCTGCTCCGCCTCGCAGGATATATGAATACTGATCTGATTTGGATACATCCGTCTACGACAGTGAATGAGGGAAGCCTTTCCTATGCCCTGAATGAACGGGGAGTGCCTTGTATGGTCACAGAATCAGGGGCTGCATTCAGGATTAAATATGACTTCTGCAGACAGATCATAGAGGGAGTGTTTGCCATCATGAAGGAACTGGGCATCTGGAAGGGAACGTGTGCAGAACCGAAAAGGGCCCCGGTCGTCCATGATGACGGGATTCATTATCTGAACTGCGAGACGAACGGTCTGTTTGTCACTCACAAGAAGGTGAAAGATTATGTGAAAAAGGGTGAGATCATCGGCAGCATCACCAGTCCCATCCTGGGAGCGGTGGAGGAAGAAATCATTGCGCCGGTGGACGGTATCTTAATGACTGTCAGAGAACACCCGGGCGTGACGGAGGGGTCTCTGATCGCCAGAGTCGTGGGAGGTGCCCTGGTATGATCAAAGAGACATTGTATACGACAGATTCTTACCTCAGGGAAGAATTTAAAATAAAAGGATTTCGGTTCGGCAGTACAGGCGAAGACTCAGAACCGTCTGCCTGCATTGTCGGCTCCATGAGAGGCAATGAATTTCAGCAGCTTTTTATCTGCTCTCTGCTGGTAAAAAGACTGAAGGAGCTGGAAGCATCCGGCTCGATTGTGGGAAATCATGAGATCCTGGTCATCCCTTCAATGAATAATTCATCAATGAATGTAGGGATGCGGTATTGGGTATCGGACAACAGTGACATCAACCGGGAGTTTCCGGGGAATCCGCAGGGAGAGCCAACCAGCCGTCTGGCGGCCAATATATTTGAGAAAGTAAAGGGCTACCGCTATGGAATCCAGTTTCCTTCATTTTACCGGAAGGGAGATTTTATACCCCATGTGCGGATGCAGACTACGGGAAAGGAAAGTGCAAGTCTGGCAAATTTATTCGGACTGCCTTATGTGATCACAAGCAAGCCGAGAAGCTTTGATGTGAAGACGTTAAATTATAACTGGCAGATCAACGGGACAGATGCATTTTCAGTCTATTCCGGTGATACGGGACATATCAATGAGTTTTCGGCGAAACAGGCTGTATCTGCTGTTTTGCGGTTTTTAACCAGAATGGGAATTTTAAAATATAATTGCCATAACGGCTATATTGCAAGTATTATAGAAGAAGAGGACATGGCGGAAGTTAAGACGGAGGCACCGGGATTTTTCCGGCGTCTTGTCAATGTCGGAGAGGAAGTGCACCGGGGACAGCTCTTAGGAGAGATCCTGGACCCTTACGAGGGAGATATTATTTCTGCGGTGCATTCCACCGTGGATGGAATCGTTTTTTACGCGAAGAAAGATCCAATGATCTTGGAGAATGCTTCTGCGTTTCAAATCATAAAGAAGCTGCACGAATAGAGGAGGACCATATGGGACAAGTAAAGAGAGTTTATGTGGAAAAGAAACAGGACTATGCCATCAAAGCAAAGGAACTGCTGGAGGAAGTGAGGCAGTACTTGGGATTGGATGTGGAAAACATCCGCGTACTGATCCGCTATGATGTGGAAAATGTTTCTGAGGAAAGCTATCAAAAGGCGCTGGGCACCGTGTTCAGTGAGCCTCCTGTGGATGAAGTTTATGAGGAAGCGTTCCCTGCGGAAGAAGGGGAAACGGCTTTCAGCGTGGAATTCCTCCCGGGGCAGTTTGACCAGAGGGCAGACTCTGCCCAGCAGTGTCTGAAGCTGTTAAATGAAAGTGAAGAACCGGTCATCCGGAGCGCCACTACATATGTAGTAAAGGGAGCATTATCTGAGGATGAGATGGGTCAGATCAAAGATTACTGCATCAATCCGGTGGATTCCAGAGAGTCCTCTGAAGAAAAACCGGATACTCTTGTGATGGAGTTTGAAGAGCCGGAAGATGTAAAGATTGTGGAAGGATTCAGGGATATGGACGAACAGCCGTTTAAGGAACTTTATGATTCCCTGAACCTGGCTATGACCTTTAAGGATTTCCTGCACATCCAGAAGCATTTTAAAGAAGAGGAACAGAGAGACCCGTCCATGACCGAGATCCGTGTTCTGGACACATATTGGTCTGATCACTGCCGTCACACGACCTTTTCAACGGAGCTTAAAAATATTAAGTTCCAGGAAGGCTTTTACCGTGCGCCTTTGGAGGCGACCTATGAGCAGTATATGCTGGATCACAAGAGCATTTTCCAGGGAAGGAAAGACAAATTTGTCTGCCTGATGGACCTTGCGCTGATGGCTATGCGCCGGCTCAAACGGGAAGGTGCCTTAAATGACATGGAAGAGAGTGAAGAGATCAACGCGTGCAGTATCGTAGTGCCTGTCTCCATAGACGGAAAAGAGGAGGAGTGGCTCGTAAGCTTTAAGAATGAGACGCATAACCATCCTACTGAGATCGAGCCGTTCGGTGGTGCGGCTACCTGCCTCGGCGGAGCGATCAGAGATCCGCTTTCCGGGCGTTCTTATGTGTATCAGGCTATGCGTGTGACCGGAGCCGGCGATCCTACTGTACCATTAAAAGATACTTTAAAAGGAAAGCTTCCGCAGAGGAAGATCGTGACCGGAGCTGCTCATGGATATAGTTCTTACGGCAACCAGATCGGATTGGCCACTGGATTTGTAGATGAGATCTATCATCCGGATTATGTGGCAAAACGTATGGAGATCGGGGCTGTCATGGGTGCTGCGCCGAGAAAGAACGTCGTAAGGGAAAGCTCAGATCCCGGAGATATCATCGTTCTGCTCGGCGGAAGAACCGGACGTGACGGCTGCGGAGGAGCTACCGGATCTTCTAAGGTCCACACAGAAGAGTCCATCGAGACATGCGGCGCGGAAGTACAGAAAGGTAATCCTCCGACAGAGAGAAAGATCCAGAGACTGTTTAGAAGGAAAGAAGTCAGCAGGCTGATCAAAAAGTGCAATGATTTCGGTGCAGGCGGTGTTTCTGTGGCGATCGGAGAACTCGCAGACGGACTTACGATCGATCTTGACAAGGTGCCGAAAAAGTATGCGGGACTTGATGGAACAGAGCTTGCCATCTCTGAATCCCAGGAACGTATGGCGGTTGTCCTGGACCCAAAAGATGTGGATCAGTTCTTAGCCTTTTCCGAGGAAGAAAACCTGGAAGCAGTGGCGGTTGCCGTTGTAACCGAGGAGCCAAGATTAGTTCTCTCCTGGAGAGGAAAAGAGATCGTAAATCTGTCCCGTGCATTTTTGGACACGAACGGAGCCCATCAGGAAAATGATGTATATGTAGAGATTCCGCACCGCGTCAGCAGCTTCTTTGATAAGGAGATTCCAAAGAGTTTTACGGAAGCATGTATTAATACACTGAAAGATCTGAATGTATGCTCCAAGAAAGGACTTGTGGAGATGTTTGACAGCACCATTGGTGCAGGCAGCGTCACTCTGCCTTACGGTGGAAAATATCAGATGACACCGGTCCAGACGATGGTAGCCAAGCTTCCGGTGCTTCACGGAAAGACAGATACCGTGACCATGATGAGTTATGGATTTGACCCATACTTGTCCAAATGGAGTCCATTCCACGGAGCAGTTTATGCGATCACTCATTCCATCGCAAAAATCGTGGCAGCTGGCGGTGACTACAAGAAGATCCGTCTGACCTTCCAGGAGTACTTCAAACGCCTTGGAGAAGATCCGGAGCGCTGGGGACAGCCATTCGCGGCACTGCTCGGTGCATACCACGCACAGATCGGATTTGGACTTGCATCTATCGGAGGAAAGGACAGTATGTCCGGAACCTTCAACGACATTGATGTGCCTCCGACGCTCGTATCCTTTGCTGTAGATGTGGCAGACGGAAAACACGTGATCACTCCGGAACTGAAACGCGCAGGCAACCGTCTCGTGCGGATCTGTATTCCGAGGGATGTCTATAACCTTCCGGTTTACAGTGAGGCGAAAAAAGTTTACAAACGTATCCACAGGCTCATAGAAGAAGGTGCGATCAAATCCTGCTATGCCATCGGATTCGGAGGAACCATTGAAGCGGTTGCCAAGATGGCCTTCGGAAATGGCCTTGGAGTTATTTTTGACCAGGAAGTTGAAATCAAAGATCTTGTTGAGAACCATTACGGATCTTTCGTGGTGGAAATGGATACGAGGGATATCAGAAAACTTGCGATCCCAAGCCTTCTCCTCGGTGAGATCACCACAACACCGGAACTTGTATTAGGAAATGAAGTGGTTCCGCTGAAAGAGGCCGCAGATGCGTGGACCAAGCCTTTGGAAGAAGTCTTCCCGACCCGCTCTGAAGGAAGCCAGGATGTAGTAGAGACAAGAAACTACACCAAAGGCAAGGCGCATTTTGCCAAGAATAAAATAGCGAAACCAAAAGTATTTATTCCGGTATTCCCGGGTACAAACTGCGAATATGATTCTGCAAGGGCGTTTGAAGACGCAGGGGCAGAGGTCATTACTAAGGTATTTAAGAACCTGGACGCACAGGGAATCCGTGACTCTGTAGATGAGTTTGAAAAAGCAATCAAAGAGTCACAGATGATCATGTTCCCGGGAGGCTTCAGTGCAGGTGATGAGCCGGAGGGTTCTGCCAAATTCTTTGCAACAGCCTTCCGAAATGAAAAGCTCAAAGAGTCTGTCATGGACCTGCTGAACAATCGGGATGGTCTCGTGCTGGGAATCTGTAACGGGTTCCAGGCACTGATCAAACTTGGACTGGTACCGGAAGGAAAGATTGTGGAGCAGACAGAGCAGTCTCCGACGCTGACGATGAACCGGATTGGACGTCATATTTCAAAAGTAGCCTATACCAAAGTGACTTCAAACCTGTCACCATGGTTCCATGAAGTCAATGCGGGAGACATTTTCAGTATCCCTGTTTCACACGGAGAAGGACGTTTTGTGGCAAATGACGATGTGATCAAAAAGCTGTTTGAAAACGGCCAGGTGGCAACCCAGTATGTGGACTTGAATGGAGATCCTACTATGAATGAGGACTTTAACCCGAATGGTTCCTATTATGCCATCGAGGGTATCACAAGCCCGGACGGAAGGGTTTTGGGAAAGATGGGCCATTCAGAACGTATGGGACGTTTTGTTTCCAATAACATTGCCGGAAACAAAAACCAGAAGATTTTCCTTTCAGGAGTGAACTATTTTAAATAATCAGATCCCGGTATCATAATAAGAACCCCGCAGTGTACTCTGCGGGGTTCTTATATTTAATGAAAAGAGAGGATTAAAAATATATATGAAAAACGATTGCCTCAGGGACATGCTGTGTTTCATGTCTTATGAGGTATGTTTTTAGTATAGCAGGATTACCGTAGGAAACAATGGATAGAAAATAAACAATTCTAAATGAAATATAAACAAATCTTATACCCAGAGGACACCCCGTATTCTATACCCTTCGGGTGTAGAATTCTTGTGTTTCTGGAGAAAAAGAAAAGGTTCATGTGAATGAGCTGATAATATTTTGGTTAAAATTCGGAATAAATATTGAAAATATTATCTAAATATACTAATATATAATCATTATGTAACCAACGACTTTCTCATGAAAGGAGTCTTCTTTATGTCAGATGCAAAAGGAAAACTGTTTGAAACTAATGAAAAATTCCCACAGACCGAATATTGGAACGATTCTTGTGCGGTAAAAGAACTGGAGTATGCCATCGACCGTGGAGCAACCGGGGCTACCACCAATCCTGTGATCGTAGGAAATGTATTAAATCAGGAGATGGATCTCTGGGAAGATACTCTTGTAAAGTGGATCGATGAAATGCCGGACGCAACAGAGGAGGAGGTTGCATGGCGCCTGATCGAACAGATGGCAGTGCGCGGAGCAAAACTTCTTAATCCGGTCTATGAAAAGACAAATCATAAAAAAGGGAAAATCTCCATCCAGACCAATGCAAAATTATACAGAAACGCAGACGCAATGGCAGAACAGGCAATCGGATTCGGGGACCTGGCACCGAATATCATGGTTAAAATGCCGACTTCCGCAGCGGGAATCAAGGCATTTGAGGAAGCTACCTTCGCCGGTATCAGTATCAACGCCACTGTATCCTTCACTGTGGCACAGGCCGTAGCAGTGGCAGAGGCAGTAGAGCGCGGATTAAAACGGAGAGAAGAAGCGGGACTTTCTAACGAGAATATAACACCGGTGTGCACCATCATGGTGGGACGCACGGATGACTGGGTAAAAGAAGCAGTGAAACGGGACAATCTGTGTCTGGATCCATGCGCATTAGAGTATGCGGGAGTTGCAGCATTCAAGAATGCATATAAGATCTATCAGGAACGCGGATATAAGACAAGACTTCTGGCTGCCGCGTACAGGAATTATTTCCACTGGTCAGAGTTTATCGGCGGAGACGTGGTGCTCACCATCACACAGCCTTGGCAGGAGAAGATCAACGGAAGCGACGTGGAAGTAAAAGAGCGTATGAGCCGCCCGGTTCCCGAAAAATATCTAAATGAACTGAAGAAGATCCCTGATTTTATCATGGCATATGAAGAAGACGGCCTGAAACCAGAAGAATTTGTACATTACGGAGCCTTTGTAAAGACCATCAGCCAGTTCCTGGGAGGATACGAAAGCCTTCTCGGGGTGATCAGAAAACTGATGGTGGGAGACCCTATTAGAAAGTAAAATAAATAGACGGCAAAACAGCAGGTATCCTATGGATCATACCTGCTGTTTTACTCTTTCATTGGTTCATTGGTTGTTTCATCGTTCTGCACGTGTACCTCACATTCTTTTCTTCGGTGGGATATAGTAATGACCGCCGTTCATTGCGGTGATCCCGGCGCTGATGATGTCACAGTTATCAATTAAATATTTTTTCACTTTCTCCTTCAAGGACAGTTTTGCTGTATTGGCTGGAGAAGAGTTTGCTGCATTCATCTGTACTGCTTTTGTATTTGTCATATCGGTTCCTCCTTTCTTAAATGATGTTTTTCTTTTACGGTTCCTATGATATCATTGTATACAAGGATTGATTAGATGATTTTTTGACCAGTTTTTAGGGCAATATTGACAAGGAGGCTGGGTGATAGGAAAGGAAAGCGCTGACATATGTATGAAACACTCTACAGACTTGAAAAGACAGGTATAGATATCAAATATTGGACTAACAAGGGACAGTATACCCCTCCCCATTGGCATACGGCCATCGAGCTGATCTATGTGCTGAACGGCACGGGATCCGTGATCTTTGACGGGAAAGAGCATCTCACAAAAGCGGGGGATCTTCTGGTCGTTGACTCCAATAAAATCCATGAGATGAAGTGTGCGGAAGTCTCCATGATGATCATAATCCAGTTTTCCAGGAAAAGAATGAAGAACTACGTCAAGGACATTGACAGCTTCCGCCTGTCCTGCAGCCGGGAGAGCGCGGAGCATGGAAAAGAAAAGGAATACCAGTCGGTCTGCGGACTTTTGCGTAAGCTTCCCCTTTTGTATGTGAGGCAGCCCGTGGGATATGAGCTAAAAAGCCAGGCAGTCGCTATGGAGATCCTGTATGAGCTGCTGAATCATTTTGGGGAAGAGGATACCGGGAGGACCGCAGAGAAGGAAGGAGCTTTAAAACGTCTGGGTGAGATCACGGATTATATTGAAGAGCATTACAGAGATCCGATCCCGCTGGAGGAGATCGCTTCCCATTTTTACCTAAACCGTGAGTATTTCAGCCGCTTTTTTAAAAGGAATATGGGAGTGTCTTTCTCAAGATATGTCAACCAGGTCCGTCTGCTGCACATATACTATGATATCTGCAACACGGAGGAGGGGATCATGGATCTGATTGAGAAGCATGGATTTAAAAATTATAAACTGTTCATTAAAATGTTCCGGGAAATCTATGGGAGCACACCGAGGGAAGTCCGCAGTGAGAGAAAAGGACAGACATAAAACAAAAGCAAGCTTGCTTTTGTTTCTTTTATAGAAAACGTTTTTCCCATCGGTTATCTGTATACAAAGTCGGGAATTTGGAAAAGAGATAGACTTTTGGTAATAAATTGAGTATAATTAGAATATATATTTATAATATAGTTGAATATTGTTAGGGAACTGTTGCAAATTATGAATATATTATGATAATTTTCTGAAACCGAGATTGGAAAGGAGAAACTATGGAAAAAACATTGATCACCATCAGCCGCCAGTACGGAAGTGATGGAACAAAGGTTGCACAGGTTTTGGCGGACAAGCTGGATGTCTGGTACTATAACAGAGATATCCTGTATATGGCTGCTGAGAAGATCGGCGTGGATGATCTGGATGAGAAATCGCTGGAAGAGCTGAATTACAGAAAAAGCTCCCGATATGTGGAGGGACTGAGTGTCATGATGGGAACACCGGGACACATTCCGGTCTACAATCAGATGTTTAAGGAACAGTCCAAGATCATCCGCAAGCTTGCCGGATACGGCTCTGGAGTCTTTCTTGGAAGATGTGCAGATTACGTGCTGAAAGATATGGATAATGTTTATACAATATATCTCTATGCAGATGATGAATTCCGTATAAGTCATCTGTCTGAGGCGGAAGGCCGCGAGATTACAAAATCTGAATTGAAGAAGGAAGATAAGACAAGAGAATCTTACTATAACTACTACACTGGACAGAAATGGGGCGACGTACAGAATTATGATCTGGCTGTCAATATGACGAAAATCAGCCCTGAAAACTGTGCAGAGTTAATTCTTGAGTACATTGAAAAGAGAAGAAAATAAGAATAATAAAAAGGCATCCTCAGAGTTTGTATTTAACTTTGAGGATGTCTTTTTAGAAATAATGGGAGATACCGCAAACTATATTTGCTATCAGTCATTTATTTTCCTTCTTAGCCCTTCAAAAACTTCTTCATGTGAATAACGCCTACTGTTATTTTGGGCGGCAGCATCAGCCTTATAAAGAGCAGTCTCTAAACCGTCTGTTAGATTGGAATATGCCTCCAGACTAAGAACTACCATAGAACCGTAACCATTTTTTGTAAGATACACAGGCTCCCCTTTGTTGACCAATTTTTCTATATCGGGAAACTTATTTCTTAAGTCAGAAACAGGTTTGATCTGTATCAAATCATCACTCCTTATCAATAATTTATCGTAATATTATCATTGTTTTTATTATAAGCTATCGACTCATAGATTACAAGTATTATAGACAATATTTAATCATTATGGTAGATTAAAAGGAGAATACAAAAAATTATTTAGAAAAAGGAACATTGGACAGGAGATATCGCAAATGTTGGATAAAAAAAGAGACAAAAAGCAGGAACGGATTGAAAATTTTGAAAGTCAGAGAGAAAAAATGAAAAAGGCAGGGTACAAGGAATCCTCCGGGATCATTTCTGTGCTGAGGGCCAATGTTTTGGCGTTTGCTACTGCCGGACCAATCTGTATTGCAGCTTATATACTATATTTCATTCGCTGGGGAGAAAGTGGGTGGACCATGAATGGAAGAAATCTGATCTTCTTTTTTGCACTATTTTTTGCAGCCATATTTGTCCATGAACTGCTTCATGGTTTGGGGTGGAGTCTGAATTGTAAAGATGGATGGAAAAGTATTGCATTTGGTGTGATGTGGAGTTCGTTGACTCCATACTGCCACTGCAGAGAGCCGTTGAAGTTCGGCAGTTATTCGGTGGGCTTATATCTGCCTTTCTGTGTATTAGGTTTGGGCCTTTTTGCAGTTTCCATGATCGTTCCCAATAATACGGTTTTTTTGCTTGCAGTCCTGAATATGCTGTCTGCAGGCGGGGACCTTACCATCGGATGTTATCTTCTGAAGCATAAAAATGGGCTGATCCTGGATCACCCAACCGACTGCGGATTTATTTCATTTGAAAAATAAAGTATTGTATAAACCTGACAAGAGACGGACTGATTTTTACATAAAGAATGATCAATTCACTAAAAATAAAATTTACTATAGTATTCTGGGGACTAATTGAGTATAATGAGAGCGAAAACAGAAAATCAAGAGCAATAATAGTGATAAGTCATAAATAAGATGGGTATCTTATGGTATGCCCTTTCGGGTATACCCGCAAAAGTAAATCAGAAAGGAATCGAAAAATGGAAAAAACATTGATCACGATCAGCCGTCAGCATGGAAGCGGCGGAACCGAAGTAGCGCGGATTTTGGCAGACAGACTTGGGGTATGGTATTACAATAGAGAGATTTTATACATTGCGGCAGACAAGATTGGATTTGACTCCCTGGATGAGCAGGCCATGGAGGAGCTGAACTACAAGAAGAGCTCAAAATATATGGAAGGACTGAGTGTCATGATGGGAACTCCAGGCCATATTCCGGTGTATAACCAGATGTACAAAGAACAGGGAAAGATCATACAGAAGCTGGCAGGCTATGGATCCGGCGTTTTTCTCGGAAGATGCGCTGACTATATCTTAAAAGATTTTGAGAATGTAACTTCTGTATATCTCTATGCAGATGATGAATTCAGGCAGAAGCGTCTTTCAGAAGCCGAGGGACGGGAAGTTCCTATGGCTGACATCAAAAAGGAAGATAAGACTAGAGAATCCTACTACAATTATTACACGGGGCAGAAGTGGGGCGATGTGACAAACTATGATCTTGCGCTGAACATGGGGAAGATCAGTTTTGAAGAAGCGGCAGATGTTATTTTGTCATATATTGAAAAACACAGATAATTATAAGTGATGTCTATCATGAAGACAGTATTTAGTTAAATTGACGAGTGAAGAGCAGGGAATATGGTCATTAGCCCTGCTCTTTTTCTGACATATCAATATTATGGTAATGACTGGGAAGGTATACCCAAAAGGGCATCCCGCATTTTATACCCTTCGGGTGAACGCGCTTTGCGCGATAAGGTATACCCAAAAGGGCATCCCGCATTTTATACCCTTCGGGTGAACGCGCTTTGCGCGATAAGGTATAAGATGATCTACAACGCGGTTTATGATCTCTTCCAGACTATTTTTATTTGGTTGTTGATAGGAGAAATTATTTCTAACTATGATAAAAAAGGACAGAGCCGGTTTTGTCCGGCGCTGTCCTTGACCACTTGATACAGGACCTTTAATCAATGGTTTCCACTGTAATGGAATTGGAACGGCAGAAATCTGTATACTCTTCCTTGGGAAGCTGATCCGTGAGGATATAATTAATCTTTTCCAGCGGGCAGTAAGTCATCAGAGAAAAGATGCCGAATTTTGAGTGGTCTGCCAGCACATATCGCTGCATGCTGTTGGAGACGACGGCTTCCTTTACCCGGTATTCCTCCTCAGACGCGTTTGTCAGGCCGTTTTCAATGGAAAGGCCGGTGCATGCCATAAAGGCTTTGCTGATATTAAAAGCTTTAAGATACTCAGAGATCTTCGCATCCACAAAGGAGAGGGTTTCCCTTTTTAAGTAGCCTGGAAGGGAAATAACGGTCAGATTCTTATAAGGAAGGGCTTTCAGGGAAACCTGCAGGCTGTTGGTGATGATGGTGCAGCGTTTCTCTGAAATATAATCCACAATATTGTGGCAGGTTGTACCGGTGTCGATATAGATAATGTCATCATCCTCAATATGATCGGCTGCAAGGCGGCAGATGGCCTTCTTTTCTTCTACGAACTTTTCGTGGCGTTCTGCAAAAGGAAGCAGCTTTTTCGACGGAAGAGTGTCATTTAATGTGACTCCTCCGTACACTTTTTTTATTTTTCCTGCTTTTGCAAGCGTGTCAATGTCTCTTCGGATCGTATTTTTGGAGACCTGGAAAACCTCGCATAAGGTATCCAAGGAAACCGACTTTTCTTTTGTGATATACTGTTCTATTTCATCGATTCGTTTTGTACGCATATGAAAACTCCCTCTCGTTTATTCAAATTTAGGCCCAGTCTGGCCATAAAAATAAAAGCTTTGTTTTATTATAGTATATTATGAGTAAATTGAAAAGAAGCAATTGGTAAGTTGTGATAAAGTTTAATGCTAATAACTTTAGTCCATACTTTTATCATCAAGGAGGTCTTTTCCTGACATTTTTTCTGAGGTATAATAAAGCAGAAACAAGCAACCTTAACGCGTGAAGTACAAGAATGTAAGGGTATAAAACATGCTGAAAGGAACAGTGGGGGACGGGATGAAAGAACAAGAAATCAAATTGATCGCCATGGATATGGACGGGACACTTCTGACCAGCCGGAAGGAAGTGACACAAAAGACAGTAAAAGTATTAGAAGAAGCAATGGACCGAGGGATCCAGATCGTCCCGGCTACCGGACGGTCAGTGAATGGGCTTCCGAAGGAGCTGACGGATCTTAAGAGATTAAGATACTGCATTCTGAGCAATGGGGCCAGGGTTTATGATTTACACGAACAGAGATTGATTTACAAAAACCAGTTTGACACAGATCAGATCCTCAAGCTTTTGGAAGCGGTCAAACCGTACCATGCTTTCCGGAGCATAGCAAAGGATGGAAAGGTATACTGTTATAAAGAAGAGCTTTATAGGCTGGAATCATTTCATCTGGGAGAGTATTCCGAGGAGATGATCCGTGCCTCCAGGACGCCGGTAGAGGATTTAAAAGAATTTATCCAAAAGGAAGGCGGAACTTCAGAAAAAATGACGCTGTTTTTTGAAGACCAGGAAGAACGGGCAAAGGCGAGGAAGGAACTGACAGAATGTGGTTTATATGCTGTTGTGGCTTCCTTAAAGAATAATTTGGAGATTTCTCTTCATTCCTGCAATAAGGGTGATGCGCTGGCCCATCTAATGGAGCACCTGGACTTAAAGAAAGAAAATATTATGGCCTGCGGCGATGCGGAAAATGATTATCAGATGATCGAGGCGGCAGGGATCGGGGTTGTCATGGAAAACGGCAGTGATGAGATGAAAGAGATTGCCGATTATATAACTGACGATCACAACAGTGACGGAGTGGCCAAGGCAATTGAAACGTTGGTTTTGAACCGAGAAATATAAAAATACCTCTAAAGCAGTTTTGGCTGTCTGCCGTGTCTGCTTTAGAGGTATTTTATTGTAAGAGCAACCCTATTCCAGCTAGATTCGTTCAAAATCAGAAGCGCCGTGTTTACAGATCGGGCATACAAAATCGGCGGGGAGTTCTTCACCCTCGTAAATATATCCGCAGATTTTACAGCGCCAGCCGGTTTTCTTTGTTTCCTGCGGCTGGGGTTTGATATTCTTGTGATAATATGCGTAGGTAACAGAAGGTATATTTGATAAGACTTCTCCGTCTGTGACATCGGCGATAAACATTGTGTGTGTGCCCAGATCAACTGTCTCTGCCACAGAAGCGCTGAGAAATGCGTTCGCATATTGACTTAAATAAATAATCTCGTTGGAGGAACGGTCATAGCCGGAGAAATCCTTCAGCTTGTCAACATCCCTGCCGCTCTGGAATCCGAAATGCTTAAAAATATCAAAGGGAACCTCCTCGGACAGGATGGATACATTAAAGGAACCGGTGTCCCGGATCATATCATGAGTGTAATTGCCTTTATTGACTGCTACGGAAATACGGTTCGGTGTGGTCGTGACCTGCTGGACTGTGTTGACGATACAACCGTTGTCCTTGTCTCCGTCTTTTGCTGACAGTACAAACAAACCGTAGCTTAGTTGAAACATTGCTGCTTGATTCATATAAAAACCCCTTTCTATACTTGATGAGTATTGTCAATATATTCGAATTATAATCCCTTTATGACACATTTGCAATGCCCGAATGGGATATTGCTTTACTTTTCAGAAATGCGCGGTTATAATAAAACAAATGCGTGCAATGTGTCAAATAAAAAGGAAAAGTGAGGAAAGCACATGGCAGGAACAATCAAAGAAATTGCAGAGCGTGCCGGGGTCTCCCGGGGAACCGTGGACCGGGCGCTTAATAACCGGGGCAGAATCAAGCCGGAAGTGGCGGAGCGGATCATGGCCATCGCCAAAGAATTAGACTATCATTCTAACAGGAAGACAAAAAAGAACACGCAGAAAGCGGACAAAAATATAAAGATAGGGGTCATCACCCAGCTCTCAGAAGCCTCCTTTATGATCCCTGTTAAAGCGGGGATCCGTGATGCAGAGCGGGAGCTTGAGTATCTGGGAGTGGAGCTTTTATTGAAGGATATTGAATCCGTAGATGAAGAAGCCCAGATAAAAGCCATTGACGAACTGGAAGCGGAGGGGATCCACGGCCTTGCCATCATGCCGGTGCAGTCAGAGTGTGTCAGGGAACGGCTGAACCGCTTAATGGAGGAAAAGGGGATCCCAGTGGTCACATTTAACTCCGATATCGTGGGCACCAAGCGTGCATGTTTTGTGGGACTGGATAACAAGAAAAGCGGGCGAACCGCCGCAGGGCTCATGGGAATGCTGACACGAGGAAAGGGCAAAGTCCTCGTGATCACGGGATTCTTTACCAACAGTGTAAACAGTCTGCGTGTGGAAGGCTTCGTGCAGGAGATCAAGAATTCCTATCCGGAAATGGAACTGCTGGGCGTCCAGAGCAGCTTTGATGAGACAAAGGAAGTGGAAAAGATCATCGAAAATACAATGGCCATTGCACCGGATCTGGCCGGAGTCTTTGTGGCATCCGGCGGACAGGCTGGAGTATGCCTGGCTTTTGAGAAGCTGAAGCTTGATAAGAGGCCATATGTCATAGTCTATGACGCTACGCCTAAGAATACAAAAGCCCTCAAAGAAGACCGGTATGATTTTCTGATTGACCAGGAAGGCTACGAACAGGGTTACAGGCCTCCGAACCTGCTTTATAACATGATCCAAAAAGGAGAATTGCCGGAGAAGGACCATATCTATACCGATATAAAGATCAAGAACAAATACAATGTGTGACATGTTCCACATGATTTCCGTTCGGCTCTTAGAATGCCTCACTCCAATCATGTAGAACATGGACGTAGTATCTGCCGGATTAGGTTACCGCAAGCCAAAAGGTGCTATCCTACGAGAGTTTTTCTTCATTGCCGGAAGGAGACCTTTCCAGAGATGACTGGAGATAATGAAGAAAAACTCATACATAATAAGTTTCGGAAGTGTCCATCCTAAGGTTATACTAATAACCAAAGGAAGGAGCGGCCGGATGAATTGCCGATTAGAGCTTGGCAGGATCACATATAAAAATGATGTGCAGATGAAGATTGCGGCTCACTGTGCGCAGGTGTTTGCCGGAGTTAAACCTTCAAATGCGGTGACTCTGGACAGGGAAGAAACAATTTCCCTGACGCAGGCGCTGAAAGACACTGGAATTCAATACAGACTGTTATATGCCGATGCGAAACGGTGCGTCTGGCTGTTGTACAGGGAACAAGACCTTGAACAATATCTGATGAAAAGAGAACATCAAATATTTATGAGGGATTGTGGATATGATTCTGTTCAGCTAAATGACATGTTTACGGTTTTTTGTAAAAACTACTGGGAGTACAAAAACGGTAGAAAAGGATTTCCCCATGAACTGGGTCTGATTCTTGGATACCCGCTGTGTGATGTAAAAGGATTTATCCGACATCAGGGGCACAGCTATCTGTTTTCAGGGTATTGGAAGGTTTACGGAAACCCGGAGGACACCAGAAAACGGTTTGAAGTTTATGACCTTGTGAGGTATCAAATCATCAAACAGGTACAGCACAAAAAGCCTTTGGCGCAGATTGCCGCTTCCTACACCAATTACAGGATCCATAAACAATATTAAAAAATATACGCGCAGGGCACACCGTATTTTATATCCTCCGGATAGGCGTGCTACGCACGATAAGGTATACTGTCAGTTTGATAGAAGAGTGAAACACAAATATAGTGTCTTGCTCTTCTTTTTTTTGCGTGCATATGCGTGTCAAACGATTGTGCAATAATGACTAAGAAGTCTGTATACATTTGTGTAATGTATCAAAAACAATCTTTTTTATAAAAAGTGCTTGCACATAAATGGCGTGCGTGATACTATAAGCACATAAGTAAAGCACATAAAACGCATTTGAAAAAAGCAAAGAAAATAATAAAACACGCAAATAACACGCAATGTGCGTGGAAAACAAAACTGAGGTGAAAGTTATGAAGTATGTTGAATTTGACCAGACAAGACCAATGGATTTAGTACTCATCGGAAGGGTAGCCATCGATTTTAACCCGGTAGATTATTTCCACCCGTTATCTGAGTGCACTACCTTCAAGAAGTATGTGGGAGGATCTCCGGCAAACATCGCAGTGGGGATCACGAGACACGGAAAGAAAGCTGGATTCATCGGCAAAGTTTCTGATGACCAGTTTGGAGAGTATGTAGTGGATTTCTTTGATAAAGAAGGGATCGATACATCCCACATTACAAAATGTACAAACGGAGAAAAGCTTGGACTTACCTTTACAGAAATCCTCTCCAGGGAAGAGAGCAGCATCTTAATGTACCGTAACTGCATCGCAGACTTACAGTTATCTGTAGATGACATCGATGAGGAATACATAAAAAACACAAAGGCGATCCTGGTTTCCGGAACAGCATTGGCACAGAGCCCATCCAGAGAAGCAGTGTTAAAAGCAGTGATGCTTGCCAAGAAAAATGATACAAAGATCATCTTTGACATCGATTATAGAGAATATAATTGGAAAAATTCCGATGAGATTTCAATCTACTATTCTTTAGTAGCCAGAGAAGCAGATATCATCATGGGATCAAGAGAAGAATTTGACCTGACAGAAAAACTGATAAAACCGGGCAGAACAGACAAAGAATCTGCACAGGCCTGGAACAATGAAAATGCAAAGATCGTTGTCATCAAACATGGCAAAAAAGGATCTACGGCATATACCAATGACGGAAATGACTATTCAATCAAACCGTTCCCGGTTGAGGCATTAAAAGGCTTCGGAGGCGGAGACGGATATGCATCTGGCTTCTTATATGGAGTATTTGAGGGATGGGATATGATCGAGTGTCTGGAATTCGGAAGTGCGGAAGCGGCCATGATGGTGAGAAGCCATTCCTGTTCTGAGGAACTTCCAAACCCTCAGGAAGTCAAAGACTTTATCCGCGAAACAAAAGACAAATATGGCGAAATGATTGCGAGAGTATAGGAGGATATGAAAATGAGTACAACCAGAATGACAGTAGCGCAGGCCCTTGTAAAATTCCTTGACAATCAGTATGTGGAATTTGACGGGGAAGAGACAAAATTTGTAGAAGGTTTCTTCACAATCTTCGGACACGGGATCGCCGTTGGTCTCGGAGAGGCACTGGACAGCAATCCTGGGAGCTTAAAGGTTCTTCAGGGAAGAAATGAGCAGGGAATGTGCCATGTGGCGACAGCTTACGCAAAACAGAACAGAAGAAGAAAGATCATCCCTTGCGCATCTTCTGTAGGACCTGGAGCGGCAAACATGGTGACAGCAGCGGCTACAGCCACAGTGAACAATATCCCGCTTTTGGTAGTGCCCTCTGACACATTTGCCACAAGACAGCCGGACCCGGTGCTCCAGCAGTTAGAAAAGAGCGATAGTCTCTCTACAACAACAAACGACGCATTCAAACCAGTTTGTAAATATTGGGACAGGATCATCCGCCCGGAACAACTGATGACAGCCATGGTCAACGCTATGCGTGTTCTCACAGATCCGGCAGAGACAGGCGCTGTGTGCATCGCACTTTCTCAGGATGTAGAAGGAGAATCTTATGATTTCCCTGATTACCTGTTTGAAAAACGCGTACACAGGATCACCAGACCTTGCGCGGTAAAAGAAGAGATTGAGGATATAGTAAAAGTTATTAAAGAAGCTAAAAATCCGTTAGTGATCGTGGGTGGAGGTGTGAAGTATTCAGAGGCAGGAGAAACTGTAGAAAAGTTCTGCGAAGACTTTAACATCCCGTTCGGAGAGAGCCAGGCAGGAAAAAGTGCCTGCAAGTCAAGCCACCCTTACTGCTTAGGAGGAATCGGTGTCACAGGAACTCTGGCTGCAAATACGATCGCTGAGCAGGCCGATGTAGTCATCGCAGTGGGAACCAGACTTTCAGACTTTACAACAGGCTCCAAAGGACAGTTCAAAAACCCTGATGTAAAAATGGTAACCATCAACAACAACAAATACCATGCATATAAAATGGATGCAGTGAAAGCTGTCGGAGACGCAAAAGTGACAGTAGAAGCTCTTTCTGCCAGTCTGAAAGAAGAAGGATACAAATCTGCTTACACAACAGAGATCAAGGACGCAAAGGCAGCCTGGGATAAAGAGATGGACCGCCTTGCAAACATTGAATATACAGGTGATGATTTTGAGCCGGAGATCAAAGCGAGAGATCCTCGTACGATTCCTGAATTCGTAAAACTTACAGGGGGACTTATCACTCAGACTGCAGCATTGTGCAAGATTCGTGAGGTCATTGATGAAGACGCTAATATTGTGACAGCAGGGGGAAGTCTTCCGAGCTGTATGCAGAGAATCTGGACTACAGACAAACGAGGCGGATATCACGCAGAATACGGATATTCCTGCATGGGATATGAAGTGGCGGGAGCGCTCGGCGTAAAGATGGCAGAGCCTGAGCATGAATCCTATGTGGTTGTGGGGGATGCCAGCTTCCAGATGCTCCACAGTGAGATCATGACAGCAATGCAGGAAAAACAGAAGATCAACATCCTCGTATTTGACAACTGTGGATTCGGCTGCATCAACAACCTTCAGATGAATCATGGAGTGGGAAGTCTTGCAACAGAGTTCAGATACCGCGATGAAAACAATGAGATCAAGGGCGATCTGATCCCGGTTGACTATGCAAAAGTCGGTGAAGGATACGGACTTAAGACATACAGTGTAAGAACGATCAAAGAGCTTGAGGAAGCATTGATCGATGCTAAGAAACAGGACGTAGCCACATTGATCGACCTGAAGGTCATTCCGAAAACAATGACAGATGGTTACAAATCATGGTGGAACGTAGGTATTGCGACAACTTCTGTGAAAGAAAGCGTGCAGAAAGCATGTGAAGGAGTATTGGAAGGCCGCAGAAACGCAAGACAGTATTAGAAAAGAGGTATGACAATGGGTAAAGTATTCGGCTATCCTGAGTTTGATGCAAACGGGGAAAAGGTTTTAACAACATATGACAATGATTATAAAGAAATGCTGATGGATATCCGCGTCTTCCGCTTAAAAGCGGGAGATGTGAAGACCTTCTGCAAAGAAAAAGAGGAGACCGCGGTTCTTTTACTAAAAGGGGATGTCGTATTCTCATTTGATGAAACTTCCAGGGAAGTCACAAGAAAAGATGTATTTACAGAAGGACCCTGGGCAGTACATATCTGCACAGGAGCCAAAGTCACAGTGGAAGCAAAGGCAGACTCTGAAATCTTGGTACAGTCCACAATGAATGACCAGACATTTGAGAGTAAACTGTATGCGCCGGAAGATGCTCCTTGGGGATACTCCTGTGTAGGAAAGTTCGGAAATGTTGCGAAACGCCGTGTCAATACCATCTTTGACCATGACATTGCACCATACTCCAACATGGTATTAGGTGAAGTCTTAAATGACCGCGGAAACTGGTCAGGATATCTTCCTCACAGACATCCGCAGCCGGAAACTTATTACTTCCTGTTTGACCATCCGGAAGGATTCGGGGCAAGCTTTGTGGGAGACCAGGTATTTAAGAGTACAGACGGAAGCTTTTCAGCGATTCCAGGGGGAGAACTTCATCCTCAGGCAGTGGCTCCGGGATACCAGATGTATACTTGCTGGATGATCCGTCATCTGGAAGGGAACCCATGGCTTCAGACAGACAGAAATGAAGATGAACGCTACGTTTGGCTTCATGACGCAGAATTCTAAGATAGAAAATCATAAGAAAGTATAGGAGGATAAGAACATGGCAAGAGAATTTATCGCGCCGGGCCAGATTTATACTGGTGAGGGTGCACTGGATATGGCAGAAGGAAAGTTAGGAACTCTCGGCAAAAAAGCGCTGATCGTCACAGATAAGGTGATGGTCGAGCTTGGAAACGCAGCAAAGGTAGAAACTGTTTTAAAAAACCAGAACATTGAATATGTGATCTACAGCGAGATCAACGGTGAGCCGACCGACACAATGATTGAAGACGGACTGAATCTTTACAAAGAAGAAGGATGTGACTTTATTGTCGCTCTCGGAGGCGGCAGCCCGATTGACTCTATGAAAGCAATCGGTGCACTGGTAACCAGCGGCGGACAGATTTCAGATTACATGGGAAAGATTATCACAGAGGAAACACCGACACTTGTTGCAATTCCTACCACAGCGGGTACAGGTTCTGAGGCAACTCAGTTTACCATCATCACAGATACAAAAAATGATATCAAGATGCTGCTCAAAGGCGCTGTTCTAATGCCGGATCTTGCCATCATCGATCCACAGTTTACAATGACTGCACCTCCTAAGATTACTGCGGCTACAGGACTTGACGCCCTGACTCATGCGGCAGAGGCTTATACATCAAAGCTGGCACAGCCATTATCCGATACATTTGCGCTTTCTGCTATTAAAAGGATCTTCAAATATCTTCCGGTTGCATTCAAAGACGGAAAGAATGTTGAAGCCAGAGAACAGATGTCAATAGCAGCACTGGAAGCAGGAATTGCATTTAACAATGCATCCGTGACCTTAGTCCACGGAATGAGCCGTCCAATCGGTGCTATGTTCCATGTGGCACATGGACTTTCCAATGCCATGCTGCTGAAGGAATGCTTTATCTATGCGCTGGACGGGGCTTATGACCGTTTTGGCGAGCTTGGCAAAGCGATTAACGTGGCGGCTGAGACTGACACAGACCAGGCAGCCAGTGAGAAATTCCTTCAGGCAGTTGTGGATATCTGCGATGAGCTTGAAACTCCTTCCTTAGAGGAATATGGAATCAATAAAGAAGAATTTTTCGGTGTGATCGACAAAATGGCCAACGATGCCATGGACAGCGGAAGCCCGTCCAACACAAGAAAAGCCATCACAGCGGAAGATGTCAAAGAAATTTACCGCAATCTGTGGTAATCACAATGTAGTAAGTACGTGCGTTTAACGTACTTAAATATAGATCAATGCAGATTTATGCCACTGAAACTCCTAAAAATAAAAACAATAAGAATACCCCGGGCCAAACCCTCCAATACCTGGCTCAAAAATGAATTGTTATTGTGTAATATCTGCATTACAAAAGTATGGACCTTTTTTCTCCTGGGTCCATACTTTTTTATTTCTTTCCGGTTGTGATCGGATATAATAGTGCCGGGAAATTCAAGCTGAGCCCATATTTAGGAATGATGATCGGCGCAGCATTATGCTATCCAACGCAGTGCTTTATCAGGCGTTTTAGTGGGCGGATTGTGACAGGTAATAATGGTATGACGGATATCGGTTTGGAAGTATTGACGTATACTGTCCGTGGGCTGTCATTAGTTATTGTGACGAGCTGGGGGCAGACAAAACGGCTGTTCCGAAAGATTACTGGTCGAACACAAGCGGCAATGATGTTGTGAGAAATTTTATTGGCGAGAGATTGAAAGGCTTGTTGCGGGAGAAGCAGTATCAAAAGAACTTCATCAGGAACTAACCTATAAAGAATTGTATGATTCCATAGATAATATCTGGAGTGTTTTATTTACCACAGGTTACCTGACACAGCGCGGGAAAGCAATGAGTGATACTTTTCAGTTAGTGATTCCCAATATGGAAATCCGTAAGATATTTACAAGGAAGATTATAGAACTGTTTAAGGAAAATGTATGTAAAGGTGGAGAGACATTAAATATATTCTGCAAAGTGTTGAAAAATGGTGATGCCAGGGGTGTAGAAAATCAGTTTACAGAATATTTAAAGAAAACAATTAGTATTCGGAATACATTTGTAAGAAAACAGACAAAAGAAAATTTTTATCGCGGCATTCTGTTGGAAATTTTAGGATTTAAAGAGACGTGGAGTGTAGCGTCAAACAAGGAGTCAGGGGATGGCTATAATGATATTCAGGTTGAGATTGATGACGAAGAAGTTAGAATTATTATTGAAGTTAAATATGCCCATGACGCTGATCTTGATGCTGAATGCAGGAAAGCATTAGAACAGATTGAGAAAAATAGATATGCAGACAGGCTCTTAGCAGATGGGATGCAGAAGATTTTAAAATATGGCATTGCATGTTATAAGAAAAACTGTAAAGTTATAATCAAGAGATTTCTATTCAATGATACCGGCCAACAGTTTAATTGTTGACCGGTATCATTTATAAAATAATCAAAGTTCTCCGGTGAGGAACTGTGCCTTTCCAAACCCAAAACTCCAGTCCGCATCCCCGTTTTCCACGATGGAGACAAGAAGATCCTGGGGGTTGATCTGGCACCGGTCTTTTAACCGCCGGCAGAGCAGAGTATAGAGCAGTTCTTTTTTATCCCGGGTTCTCTGTTTGCTTGTGACCCGGATGACGATCTGGTCCTTTGTCCGTTCAAATCCAAGGCCTGTGTCTAACAGGATCATCTCTTCCGGTTCATGCTGATTTACAATCTGATAGCGGTCGCGCTCGGGGATTTCAAAGGCCTCAACAGCGCACTGATGGATCGTGTCCAGAATATTTTTAAGTCTCGCTTTATCGTTTTGTTTTAACAGATCTACTTGAATTAATGGCATAATAGATTCCTTTCTTTCTATGATTGACATATAAAATGAATGGTGATATTATAACAGTAAAAATTAATTAGCATACGAACTAATGGGATGCAAACTAATTTGTATGGTTATCATAGTATACCTTATCGCGCGGAGCGCGTCAAGCCCGAAGGGCATAAAACACGGGATGCCCTTTTGGGTACAGCATTTTTGAAGAGTCAGCTTTAATTTATATTAAAGAAATTTTTACAAAATATTACGTCGGTGAAGGGAGTGAAACCAATATGAGGATCTTAGTGTACTTAAAAGAAATACCTCCGGAGGAAGAGCGGGATCAATACCAGGATACAGAAGGCCTCAATGACAGCGATAAAAATGTCCTGATGGAAGCTCTGAATCTGAGGGATGAAGAAGGAGGAACGGTGACAGTCATGACCATCGGACCGTCCAGGGCGGAAAAGACGGCAAGAGAGGCATTGACCTGGGGCGTTGACCGGTCGATCCTGGTTTTACAAGGAAGGAACGGGACAGGGAATGTCCGGAAGAGCGCCAGGCTGCTTGCAAGAGCCATAGAGGCCGAAGGGGCATTTGACATTGTGTTATGCGGCAGGCAGGCTCTCGACGGAGATGCGGCACATATGGCGGCTATGACGGCATTTTTTCTAAAGATCCCTCTTATTGCGTATTCCAGAAGAATAGAAGCAGCAAATGGAAAGCTCTATAACTGGTGCATGTCAGAGAATGGGACAGAACAGACAGAGTGCAGCATGCCGGCACTGGTTCTTTCAGTGAAGGAGAATCAGAAAATAAGGCATCCGAATGTTGCAGATATTATGTCAGCCTATGCGGAAAGTACAGCCATTCCCGTTTTTGGAACAGGACAAAGTGAGACCGAAAGGATGATCCAAAAGGTCAGAGAATATACACCAAAAGAAACGCCGAAGAAAAGAAAGCTGCTGGATGGGAAAGATGAACAGGAATTGGCAGAAAAGCTGTATCAGGTGCTGAGAGAGCAGGACGTTTTGGAGTAGAGGGAGAGTCGTATGGAGAGATCAAGAAAGATACTGATCATTGGAGAAATACAAAATGGGAAGCCGGTTCCGGTGACATTGGAGTTGATAGGAGAGGGAAAGAGGCTTGCGTCTTTTACGGGCGCCAGACTATTTCTGGCAGTTGCAGGCAGCGGGATCCGGGGAATCTGCAGGGATCTCCTTCGGTATCCGGTGGACAGGATCATAGCGATGGATCATCCAAGATTGGAGCCTGCACAGCTGGAGGTCCACGGCAAGGTGATGGAAGTCATGATCCGGGAACAAAAACCAGATATTGTTCTGGGAGGAGGGACCTTATTTGGAAAGACGCTGATCCCCTCTGTGGCAGCAGCTCTTGGAACAGAAGTTATGACAGATGCCGTCGGCCTGGATATCGACAGAGAGACAGGAAGGTTACTTGCCATAAAACCGGCCTTTGACGGGAAGCAGATGTCAGTAGTGTCAATGCCTGAGGCTGAGGTACAAATCGCTTCTGTAAAGCCTGGAGTCTTTCAGAAATCTGATGAGACGGACAATAAAAAAGGGAACATTACTATGATTCCGGCAGACTGGCTGGAGGATATCAAAGAGCAGAAAAAAACTCTGGATTTTATTTTTGAAGGAGATCAAAAGATTTGTCTGGAGGATGCAAAGATCATTGCTGCCGGAGGACGGGGGCTGAAAGGGCCGGAAGGGTTTGAACTTCTGAAACGGTTTGCCGACCGCATCGGCGCTCAAATGGGCTCCACAAGACCGTGTGTGGATGCAGGGTGGACCCTGCCGGAGCAGCAGATTGGCCAGACCGGTTCCATTACGAAACCGGATCTTTATCTGGCATTTGGGATTTCCGGTGCAATCCAGCATATGACCGGAGTCCGGGCAAAGACTGTGATCGCAGTCAATAACAACCCGAATGCTGCTATTTTTCAATACTGTGACTATGGAATCGTGGGGGATGCCCAAAAGATACTAAAAGAATTTCTCGAAAATTAAAAAGAAGATCCGGTATTTCACGGATCTTCTATAGATAAGTTTATAATCCAAAAGAAGCTAAAACAATAAATATTCCGCAGGATATAAATGGTATGATAATCTGCGTAACCGCAATATCCCAGTAAGCTTCTTTGTGGGTCATTTTACAGATGCCGAGCAGTGTGATCTGCGCTCCCTGATGAGGAAGCGTATCTAAAGTACCGGCTGCGATGGCAGAAATCCTGTGTACATAAGGCAGAGGGATTCCCATTTTAATATAGGTAGACTTCAAAGCATTAAAGGCAACCCCCATACCGCCGGAAGCAGAACCGCAGGCTCCTGCACAGACAGCCACGGTGATCATTACAAACACCAGAGGCGGCATGCTCATATCTTTCAGAGCGGCAACCAGGTCGGTAAAGCCCTGGGTCTTCTGGACTACGCCTCCGAAACCGACAACAATTGCGGTATTTAGAATCGCAACGCCGGAGTCAGAAGCACCTTTGTTGAAAACGTTGATCCATTCGTTGATTCCCTTGATCCTGTTAAACATCAGAATGGTTGCCAGGGCGACACCTGCAAATACAGACGTTTCCACAGGGAGCTTCACGATGTTGAAGAGCACCAGAATGAGAACGATCGGAAGAACGGCGATGGCAACGTGAGGAAGACTTTTATCTTCATCGATGGCCATCTCTTCTTCACTCAGCTGATATTTTAAGGACTTATCGATGAAACGATATCCCCTTTTTGTAAATTTTCTTGCGCGCATTTCCAGCCAGACAAAGATCATGGCAAACATAGCCACGGTCGTAATCAGGGATGGTACAAATGCGGCTGTTGCCGGTGTACCAAGGTTATCCATGGCAATGACATTCTGAATAGAAGGAGAGCCGGGACCGCTCATGGACCAGGTCCAGCATCCGGCAGAGATTGCCGCCGGAATGAGCCTTCTCGTAAGGTTCGCCTCTTTGAAAAGATTCAGTGCGATTGGATAGATAACAAAGAATACAACGAAGCCACTGACTCCTCCAAAAGTCAAAAGACCGGTGATGATCATGATGATCGGTGCCACGAACTTCCCGCGGCAGAGGCCTGCGATCGCTCTGGCAATCGATTCTGCGGCTCCAGTATACTGGTAAACAGAACCAAAAAGTGCGCCGACAAAGAAGACAAGGAAATACTTTGTCACATAGTCGGATGCTGCAGGCATAAATGCGTTTTTCAGCGAGTCCAGGATTGGAAGCCTGGAGCAGATGACCACGAAGATCGTGACAAGCGGAGCCAGGATCAAAGCACTCATCTGTTTAAATGCCAGAACTCCGAACAGGACAATCGCCAGGACTAAGACTAAGATTTGTAAATTCACAAAAACCCTCCTTTATTTGTGGATTGTTAATCGTGTTTCAGGCCCATCAGCTCATCTCTGAAAATTCTTTCATCCATGAGTTTTGGCGTACCGTCCATTTTAGGAGTGAATCCCATATGGTCGATGATCTGTGTCTGGATATCGATGCCGGGTGCAACCTCTGTCAGATAGACACCGTCTTTTCTGAGTTCAAAGACAGCGCGCTCTGTGATATAGAGAACCGGCTGGCCGACTTTATTTGCGTATTCGCCGCTGAATGTGATCTGTTCTACCGTGTCCAGGAACTTATTAGATTTTCCTTCCTGATCAATGATAAGCTTTCCATCTTTTACAGACGTTTTTAAACCGCCGGCAGTAAAGGTTCCGCAGAAGTAGCAGCGTTTTGCATTCTGAGTAATGTTTACAAATCCGCCGCAGCCTGCAATCCTCGGACCGAACTTGCTGACGTTGATGTTTCCGTCTTTATCTGCCTGTGCAAGGCCTAAGAATGCATAGTCAACTCCGCCTCCGTCATAGAAATCAAACTGGTACGGCTGGTCTAAAATACATTCGGGATTGACGGAACCTCCAAATTTGGCTCCTCCCTGAGGCACGCCGCCGACAGGCCCAGCCTCTACGGTCAGAGTCATATAATCTCCGATGCCTTCCTCATTGGCAACCATAGAGATATATTCAGGAATACCGATTCCTAAGTTGACCACGGTATTTTCCGTCAGTTCCATGGCAGCTCTCCGGCCGATGATCTTTTTTGCGGAAAGAGGAGGATATTCAAGGCTGCTTAAAGGAATACGGAAGTCTCCGGTCATTGCACCGTCATAGTCACATCCTACACACTGTTCGTGGTCTTGCATATTTTCCACTTCCACGACTGCATCCACATAGATTCCGGGGATCTTGACTAATTTTGGATCTAAGGTACCGTCTGCGACGACCTTTTCCACCTGCACCACAACTTTTCCGCCGCTGTTCTTCACTGCCTGAGCCATGGTTGTGACTTCTGTTGTACAGCATTCATGGGAAAGTGTCACGTTGCCGTGCTCGTCAGCATATGTACCCCGGATGAATCCGATGTTCAGCGGAAAAGATTTATATAGTAATTTATCTTCTCCTAAGATTTCTACCACATCTACGATGTCCTCGGTCGTAATGTCATTTAATTTGCCGCCTTCAATGCGCGGGTCGGCAAATGTATTTAATCCCACATGAGTGATCACGCCGGGTTTGTGACCGGCGATGGCACGGTAGAGCTGTGCCAGAGTGCCCTGCGGCAGATTGTATCCTTCAATTTTGTTATCAAGGACCAGCTGTCCAAGCGTCGGGACCATGTTCCAGTGTCCGCCGATGACACGTTTGGTCATTCCTTCGTGGGCAAAATGATCCGCACCGCTTCCGTCACGGTTTCCCTGGGCAGCAGCGTAAAATAAAGTCAGGTTTTTCGGAGAACCGGTTTCCAAAAATCTTTTTTCCAGAGCTTTTGTAAGGGCTTCCGGCATTCCGCTGGCAACAAATCCGCTGGTAGTGACGGTTGTATTATCTTCTACCAGGGCAGCGGCCTGATCTGCTGTAATAATCTTAACTTTTCCCATAGTTTTTCTCCTTCATTTATTTTAGAAATCTTTTAAATCTGCTTTGCGTTTTTCAAGAAATGCAGTCATGCCTTCTTTTTTATCTTCCGTAGAAAATGCGAGTCCGAATAAATCTGCTTCTAATGTAAGTCCGCTGCTTAAATCGGTGTCCATGCCTGTGTTGATCGCTTCTTTTGCAAGAGAGATTGCATAGCTTCCTTTGGACATGATCTTAGCTGCCATCTTTTTGCAGTAATCAATCAGTTCTGCCTGAGGAACTACCTTGTTTGCAAGTCCGATCCTGTAAGCTTCTTCGGCATCGATCTGGTCACAGGTAAAGATCAGTTCTTTTGCACGTCCTTTTCCGACTAAGCGGGAGAGACGCTGTGTTCCTCCGAATCCCGGGAGGATTCCGAGTCCTGTTTCCGGCTGTGCGAATCTTGCATTTTCTGCGGCTACACGGATATCACAGGCCATGGAGATCTCACATCCGCCTCCGAGAGCATATCCATTGACAGCGGCGATCGTTACCTGAGGCATTGTCTCTAATTTAAGGAATGCTTCCTTTGCCAGCAGACCCATCTGTCTTCCTTCCGCAGGAGTGGCATTGACCATTTCAGAAATATCGGCTCCGGCTACAAATGATTTTTCTCCTGATCCTGTAAGGATAACGACTCTGATGTCCTTGCGGCGGGAGATCTCGGAAAAGCACTGGTCTAATTCTGCTAATGTCTCACTGTTTAAGGCATTTAAAGATTTTGGTCTGTTGATTGTAACTACTGCGATCTCGTTTTCTACTTCCATTAATAAATTGTTCATTCTAAATCCTCCTTGAAATGACATATACATTACACTTAATCAGCTCTTGTTAGAAAATTAACATATTGGCGTGCAAATATTTAGGATACAAAATATTATTTATGCTTCTAATATGGACTATATTTGCATGTTTGTCAATGGTTTATCAATATATTTTATTTAAATTGTATAATTCTATAAAAGATTATAAAAGTTTATTGACAATATGCACAAGTGGTGATATATTTAGCTTACAAAATATTAGTGTGCAAATATAGGGAAACAAAATGGTAAATTTATGTTAAGTTTGGTGAAAGGAGTGATTATTTATGAATTTTGAATTAACGGAACAGCAGGCAGCCATTCAGGAGACAGCAAGAAACTTTGCTCAGACAGAGTTACAGCCGGGAGTGCTCGAGAGAGATGCCAACAGTGAATTTCCGGTAGATCTCTATAAGAAGATGGGAGAACTGGGACTGATCGGACTTCCTTATCCGAAAGAAGTCGGAGGCCAGGGAGCCGATTACCTGTCTTATGTATTGGCAGTGGAGGAGATCTCTAAAGTAGATGCTTCTGTGGGTATTTCTTATTCTGTATCCACTTCTTTATATGGAGGAAGCATTATGAACTCTGACGCTCCGGTCGAGAAAAAGAATGAATTTCTGGCGCCGATATTGTCCGGACAGCACTTCGGATCTTTCGGACTCACGGAACCAAATGCGGGATCTGATGCGGGCGGATGTGTAACCGTTGCTGAAAAAGACGGGGATGAGTACATATTAAACGGTATGAAGTGTTTCAATACGAATGGACCTTTAGCCGATTATACGGCAGTATATGCCCTGACGGAACCTGAGAAAAAAGCCAAGGGACTGTCCTGTTTCGTGGTGAAGAAAGGAACTCCCGGATTTTCAGTGGGCAAAGTGGAAGACAAGATGGGAATCCGTTCCGCGCAGGTTTCAGAGATGATCCTGGAAAATGTACGGGTGCCGGCAGAAAATATGATCGTTCCTTCCGGAGACGGATTTAAACTGGCTATGAAGACTCTGGACGGAGGCCGTATCGGTGTTGCCGCACAGGGACTTGGAATTGCAGAAGGTGCATTTGAGATTGCAAAAGAATACTTAAAGACGAGAGAGCAGTTCGGCAAACCATTATACAGGAACCAGTATCTTGCATTTAAGATGGCGGAACTTGAAATGGAAATTGACGCTGCAAAGCTCATGCTTTATAAAGCTGCTACCGACAAACAGGAAGGAAGACCATATTCTATTCCGGCCGCAAAGGCAAAATACCTCTGTACAGAGGCGGCAATGCATGTGACAACAGAGGCGGTGCAGATGCTGGGAGGAAACGGTTACATGAAGGGATACCATGTAGAGCGCATGATGAGAGATGCCAAGATCACTCAGATCTACGAGGGAACCAACGAGATCCAGAAACTCGTGGTCAGCGGAGCGATTTTCAGATAGTCTGTTTTTGGAATATGAATCCTAAGTTTTCAGGGATGTCAATTATGGCATCCCCTTTTCATGCTTTACAAGGATGACTTTGCTTTAGGATAAAAGCCTTAAAATTATAGTATGTTTTCTTGACAGAAGTTTTTGTAACAGATATGATGAAATATATAGTATGCAAACAGTTTGAAGTGTTTGCATGTAGTTTTGTGTAGGAGGGAAAAGGAACGGATGGAATTGAATCAATGTATCAACTATCTTTTGACCACTGCCCAGCACGCGGTGTTTCAGGAGATGAGCGCACAGCTCTCTAAATTTGACGTGACTCCGGTACAGTACGGTGTTATGTACTGTCTTTGGGTGAAGAAGAAAAACAGCCCGAAGGAGATCGCAGAAGAACTGAGGCTGGAAAACTCTACGATCTCAGGTGTTCTTGAGAGAATGGAGAAAAAGGGATTGATCAAGAGAAAAGTCAGCAAAGAAGACCGGCGTTTTGTAGAGATTATATTGACTGATAAAGGGAATGACTTGGAAGAACCAATTCTGGAAACAGTGGAAGAGGTCAACAGGATCGTGTTGAAAGATATGGGACAGCAGGAGCAGGAAGCGCTGAAGACATCCTTAAGGCATCTGGCTGGGATCTGAGCTTTAAAGATTTTATAACGAAAGAATATGCAGCAGAAAGGAGCCTTTCTGGCTGCTATTTTTTTGTTATAAAATATTATTAGATTATGTTTATGAGGATTAGATTTAATGGTAGTTGATATAGTTATATATATTGACAAGATGAATTTGAAGGAATATAATAACATAAATTATAAAAAATAGAATTATATTGAAAAATTATAAAAAAGGAGGAAATAATAAAAATATGAAAGAGAATCTATTATTTCCAGTAATTTATATATTGGTATTATTTTTGAGTGTTTATTTTCAGTATCATATATCTTCAAAAAATATCAAAAAGGGGAGAATTATCCCCTTTCTTTTAATTGCATTTATCGTTGTTATTTGGATTACAAATGGTTTTGACGTAATGAAGTGTTTACCTGTATCTATAATTTTAGGATTTATCTGTATTATCAATATCCTGATATGGATTTTTTCATATCATAAATACTGAAACCATTTTTGAAGGAAAGTACACTTTGAAAGATGGGGGAGCTACAACGATTACGCTTAAAGATGAAAAGGAACACGAACTATTATCAACGGGATCATATACAAAAAATACTATACGAACGAAAAAATTTGGAAACAGGATGTTTACAGCAATTGTTGTTGTTGAACATAAACTTTATCCGGACTCTAAGCTTCATCTTAAATTTCATTATTCCATTGGAAAATACGGATTAAGGGCAAGATATGCCGAATCAGGTTCTGATTCGTTTGGAGTAGTCACGGTGTCAGAAGGGACACCTAAAATTACTGACAAATATGCTCAAAAAAACGGTAATGATATTAATGCTGTTTGCAGTTATAAAGTAAGTATTTCATCAATATTATTAAGACCCATTATGATAACTCATAAGGGTCTTTTTTCTTTATATGGATGTGCAGTCATAATGAAGGTTCGACACACCTTTCTTTTCATTCACTGTTTTGCTAAAATAGATAGAAAAGATTTCATATGACAGATAAGTTGAGAAGGAGGCAGAACATGTCAGATCAGATTAACCGGCAGCTGTTTAAGTTTATTGAAAAAAGTCCGTGCAGTTATCACGCTGTGGAGCAGATCAAAAAAGAGTTGACCGAAAATGGATTTCTGGAACTGAGAGAGCAGGAGGCCTGGGAAGTAGAAAAGGGCGGTAAGTATTTTACCAGCAGAAACGGTTCTTCTTTGGCTGCTTTCTGCGTACCGGAGAAAAAATTAAAAGGGTTTCATATTACCGCGTCCCATACGGACTCACCTGCTTTTAAGATAAAAGAGAATGTGGAATTACAGGCGGAAAAGCATTATACAAAACTGAACACTGAAAAATATGGGGGAATGCTGATGGATTCCTGGCTTGACCGTCCACTTTCTGTGGCAGGAAAGATCATCGTGAGAGACGGGGAAAAACTTACGGAAAAGCTAATTCATATAAAGAAAGATCTCTTAATGATCCCAGGGCTGGCAATCCATATGAAAAGAGGAGCAGAGGATGACACACTGAATCCCCAGATTCATATGCTTCCCGTCTTCGGAGACCAGACAGCCGAAAAGGCATTTATGCGGACAGCTGCATCCGAGGCGGGTGTAAATGAAAAAGATATCCTCGGTACAGATCTTTACCTATACAACCGGATGCCGGGAACTGTATGGGGAGCAAACGGCGAGTTCATGTCGGCACCGAGGCTCGATGACCTTCAGTGTGTATTCGCATCTTTGCAGGCTTTTGTCAACAGTGAGGGAAAAGAGTATATGAATGTCTTTTGTGCATTTGACAATGAGGAGGTCGGCAGCGGAACAAAACAGGGAGCCGGATCTACATTTTTAGAAGATGTCTTGTGGCGGGTAAATGAGGCGCTGGGGAGAACCGGGGAGCAGTACCGGATGGCCGTGGCGGAGAGCTTCATGATCTCTGCGGACAATGCTCATGCGGTGCACCCAAACCAGCCCGGAAAGGCAGATCTTACGAACCGGCCGTATATGAATGAAGGAATTGTGATCAAGTACAGTGCCAATCAAAAATATACGACGGATGCATACTCCGGTGCGAGGATGAAACATATCTGCGAAATAGCCGGAGTCCCTTATCAGACCTTCCACAACCGTTCAGACTTGCCGGGAGGCTCAACTCTCGGAAATATTCTGACGGGCAGTGTATCGTTAAAAGCCGTGGATATCGGCCTTGCCCAGCTTGCCATGCATTCTGCCTATGAGACGGCAGGAGCCAGGGACACAGAATATATGATCAGGGCTCTTCAGGAATTTTACTGCGGTTAAGGGAGGCAGATTCAGTGAAACAGCATAAGAAAATCCAGATGTCCGAGGCTTTTCAGCTGGGTGCCGTTTTGGCAGTTGTCGGGGGATTTCTGGATGCGTACAGTTATCTTTTCAGAGGCGGAGTGTTTGCCAATGCCCAGACCGGAAATATCGTACTGCTGGGCATCAGCCTGCAAAAAGGAAAGTGGCAGGGGGGTGTCCATTACGCCATCCCTATTCTGGCCTTTGCGGCCGGAGTCATTGTGGTGGAACTCATCAAGAAGTATTTTAAACAGCATCCAAAAATCCATTGGAGACAGATCATTGTCATGATCGAAGCGGCGATGATCTGCCTGGTTGCCTTTATCCCTTCGGGAGAAGCGGATATGATCGCCAATGTGATCATTTCTTTTGTCTGTGCCATGCAGGTGGAGACCTTTCGAAAGGTACACGGAAATGCCTATGCGACGACCATGTGCACAGGAAACTTAAGAAGCGGAATGGAAATCCTGTTTAAATATTTCCAGACGAAAGACCGGGAACTGCTGAACAGGAGCCTGAAATACTTTGGGATTATTTTGTTTTTCATAGTAGGTGCGGCAGCAGGCACGGTGGCAGGAAATGTGCTTTCTCACAATGCCGTTCTGATCTGTTCTGCACTTCTTCTGGCAGTATTTTTCATGATGTTTATGGAGACAAAGAAAATTAATTGACAAAGTGTTGAATATCCAACAGATTTTTAAGGCTCACTCCTGTATACTCAAGGAACAAACTCAAATATAAGAAATTTCAGGAGGATAGAGCGATGGATAAAAAGATGTTTTGCTTTCAGTGTGAACAGACGGCAGGATGCAGCGGATGTACAGGAGCAGCAGGGGTCTGCGGGAAAGATGCAGAGACTTCAGAACTCCAGGACCGGTTGACCGGAGCTTTGATTAGCCTTGCCCGTTCCACAGAAGGGAGCCGGCCTTTGGACAGTACGGACAGGGCCATGCTGTCTGGCTTGTTTACGACAATAACCAATGTAAATTTTAACCCGGAGACGATCCGGCAGCAGATCGGCCTGGTGCACAGGGAGAAGGAAAAATTAGTGCCTTCCTGCGGGGAATGTTCCTCACCCTGCGGAAGAAACGATGACTATGTGATGAAAAAACTCTGGGAGGAGAAGGAAGACATACGGTCCTTAAAATCCCTGATCTTGTTTGGATTGAGGGGAATGGCAGCCTATGCTTATCACGCCATGGTGCTGGGCTATTCGGATCAGACGGTAAACCGGTTCTTCTATGAAGGCATGGCATCCATAGGCTACGATCTTCCCAAAGAACGGCTTTTATCACTTGCACTGAAGCTTGGAGAAGTGAATTTACAGTGTATGGAACTTCTCGATAAGGCAAACACAGAAACATTTGGGAACCCAGAGCCTGTATCCGTTCCTTTTAAGGTGGAAAAAGGACCGTTCATTGTCATAACGGGACATGATCTTTACGATCTGAAACTTTTGCTGGAGCAGACGGAAGACAAGGGGATTAATATTTATACACACGGGGAAATGCTCCCGGCCCATGCTTACCCGGAACTTAAAAAGTATCCGCATCTGAAAGGCAATTTCGGCACTGCGTGGCAGAACCAGCAGAAAGAATTTGACCATATCCCGGCTCCGGTGCTGTTTACGACCAACTGTCTGATGCCGGTAAAACCGTCCTATGCAGACAGAGTCTTTACGACGGAAGTCGTCTCCTATCCGGGAATGGTTCACATCGGTGAGGACAAAGATTTCACCCCGGTGATCGAAAAAGCGCTGGAACTGGGAGGGTATGCAGAAGACAGAGAATTTACAGGAATCAACGGCGGCAGCAGCACGGTGACCGGCTTTGGGCACAATACAGTACTGTCTGTGGCAGATACGGTCGTGGATGCGGTGAAAAAGGGCGAGATCAGTCATTTCTTCCTTGTGGGAGGCTGCGACGGGGCACACAAGGAGCGGAGTTATTACACGGAATTCGTAAAACAGACTCCGAAAGACAGCATCATCCTGACGCTGGCCTGTGGAAAGTACCGGTTCAATGATATGGACCTGGGAGAGATCAGAGGACTGCCCCGGATCATGGATATGGGACAGTGCAATGACGCATACAGTGCCGTCAAAACAGCCCAGGCTCTGGCAGAAGCCTTTTCCTGCGGGATCAACGACCTGCCGCTGACCCTGGTACTGTCATGGTATGAACAAAAGGCGGTGTGTATCTTGCTGACTCTTCTTTATCTCGGCATGAAGGATATTTATCTTGGACCGAAACTGCCGGCATTTTTATCACCGGGCGTACTGGATATGCTGGTAAAGGAATACCGGATACATCCTGTTTCAGACCCGGAAAGTGATCTGAGAGAAATACTGGGTTAATGATTCAATACTTTTTCATAGAAGGAAGATCTTTATCAAGGGATCTTCCTTCTGTTTTTTTACCAACATTTAACATGATGTTCAAATGAATTCAAACTTTCGGTGATAGACTTGGTCTTGTTCAAAGAGATGATATCGATTGAGAAAGGAATGGAAGTTTATGCTGAAATTACAAAATATAAAGAAATCCTATGACGGCACTACGGTGCTGGACGGAATATCTCTGGAGATTCCGGATGGAGAGATTGTTTCCATCCTGGGGCCGTCCGGCTGCGGAAAGACAACACTTTTAAATATGATCCTTGGGATCACGGAACCGGACAGCGGAAGCATTGAGTTTAACGGAAAGGATATCACTGATTCACCGATGGAAAAACGGGGATTCAATATCGTGTTTCAGGATTATGCCCTGTTTCCGAATCTGAATGTATATCAGAACATTACTTACGGACTGAAAAACAAGCCGGACATCTCTTCAAAAGAGGAGGTGGAGGAACTGATCGGCCTGCTTGGCCTGAAGGAACATCTTCCGAAGAAGATTGAGCAGCTTTCAGGGGGACAGAAGCAGAGAGTGGCCCTGGCAAGAACTTTGGTCATGAAGCCCAAGATCCTTCTCTTAGATGAGCCTTTAAGTGCACTGGACGGAGTGATCAAGGAATCTATTAAAAACAGAATTAAGACGATCGCGAAGGAATTTCATCTGACTACTGTCATCGTGACACATGACCCGGAAGAGGCGCTGACTCTGTCTGACCGGGTGCTGATTGTAAACGAGGGACGGATTTCCCAGTACAGCGAGCCGGAACAGATCGTCAACGCGCCCCGGAATGACTTTGTGAAGAATTTTATCCTGAACCAGCTGGAGATCAAAAAAAACAATATTTTTACGCTGTTTAAAAATCAGCTGAATATACAGCCCGGAAAGGAAAGCCTTGTTTCGTAAGGCGGCAGAAATCAGATGAAACATAGAAAAGAAAAAGAGATTAAAGTCATATTTGCCGGGATCGCACTGATCTTTCTTACATTTTTAGCAGTCCCGATGGTACAGCTTCTTATGAAGTCGTTTACCACAGAAGGAGGAGGACTTACCTTACAGAATTTTCAGTCTGTTTTTGCGCGGAAAGACTTTTTTGAGATTTTGAGAAACAGCTTCGGCGTTGCCGGACTGAGCGCGGCAGTTACGACCCTGCTGGCATTTTTCCTGGCCTGTACGATTCACTATACAAATATACCGGACTGGATCAAAACATTGATAAAAGGAGCCGCTGTGCTGCCCATGTTTCTGCCGACGATCACCTACGGCTTTGCGATCATATACTCTTTCGGGAAACAGGGGCTTCTGACCCGTCTGTTCGGGAAGCAGCTGTTTGAAATCTACGGAATGAAAGGTCTTTTGATGGGCTACGTCATTTATACTCTGCCTATTTCATTCATGCTGATCAATAATACGATGGGCTACATAGATAAAAAGTATATGGTTGTGTCCAGAGTGATGGGTGACAGTGCCTTTGCAAATTTCAAAATGACAGTGCTTCGTCCTCTTTTAGGAACGCTGGCTGCATCCGTGATTCAGTCTTTTTTCTTGAGTTTTACGGATTTCGGTATTCCGGCGGCAGTGGGAGGAAAGTTTAAGACCATCGCATCTCTGCTTTACAGCGAGATGCTCGGAAGCATACCGAATTTCCAAAACGGCGCGGTAGTGGCTGTCGTAATGCTTGTGCCGTCTGTCGTCAGCATTACGGTTTTAAAAATATTGGAGAAATACCAGATTAGGTATAACAAGATTTCCAAGATCGAACTGAAAAAGAACAGAGTCAGAGATGGTTTATGCGGCGGGGTCAGTATTCTTCTGATCGTCAGCGTCTTATCTGTATTTGCAGTCATTTTTGTAATTCCATTTGTGGAAGAATGGCCCTACAGGCTTAGTTTTACACTGGACAATTTCAGAAATGTCTTTGAGGACCCGAACCTTTTCAATGTCTACACAAATTCATTGTTTGTAGCTGCGGCCACGGCTGCCCTCGGAACCATAGCCGCATATGGAAGCGCGCTGGTGACAGCCAGGAGCAGGATCAGTCAAAAGGCAAAAGACATCATAGAAGGAATTGCCCTGGTGACGAACACGATTCCTGGAATGGTACTTGGTCTCGCATTTTTGTTCTTGTTTACAGGAACCGGTCTTCAAAATACATTTTTGCTGATCATTATCTGCAACGTGGTCCACTTTTTTTCCACGCCTTATCTGATGATGAAGAGTTCTCTGGGGAAAATGAACGCCTCATGGGAGACAACGGCGATGCTCATGGGAGACAGCTGGGCAAAAACCATTTTGAGGATCGTAACGCCCAACGCATTGAGTACGATCATCGAGGTATTCAGCTATTACTTTATCAATGCCATGGTGACGATCAGTGCGGTCATCTTTATCGCAGGGGCCAGGACAATGGTCATCACGACAAAGATCAAAGAACTGCAGTATTATAACAAATTTAACGAAGTATTTGTGCTTTCTCTTTTAATCCTTGCGACAAATATTATCGGTAAGTTTGCATTTACCAAGCTTGCAGGGGTCACAGAAGGAGGAGCGGCTGGACAATTCTTTAAATTACATATTAGAAAAAACAAGGAGAGAAGTTTATGAGAAAGACATGGTTAAAAAGAGCATCGGTGATGTGTATGGCTGCCCTTCTGACAGCGACCGGAGTGTTCACTTCCGGGTGTTCCGCCAAAAAACAGGATGAGCAGGTAGTAATCTATTCCAACGCGGACGACGAAGCTGTGGAGGCAATGAAAAAAGCACTGGACGGAAACGGATACAAAGGGAAATATATTCTTCAGACGTTTGGAACCTCAGAACTGGGAGGAAAGCTGATCGCAGAGGGCAAAAATATAGAGGCCGATATGGTGACGATGAGCACTTTCTATATTGAGAGTGCCCAGAAGAAAAACAAGATGTTTGCGGATCTTGGTTTCGACAGGAACTTAAAGAAGGAATCTGATTTTCAGAAATATGAGTCTCCGATCACGGCACAGGAAGGAACGCTGATCCTGAACACGGAAGTAATGAAGGAGAAGAAACTTCCGAAACCGGAGTCTATCAAAGACCTGGCAAAGCCTGTGTATAAAGGATCTATTTCTGTGACGGATATTAAAGCATCTTCCACCGCATGGCTTTTAATCCAGGGTCTTGTGTCTGAATATGGGGAAAAGGAAGCAAAAAGTATTCTCCATGATATTTACCAGAATGCAGGAGACCACATCGAAGATTCAGGCTCCGCTCCGATCAAGAAGGTCCGGGCAGGGGAAGTGGCCATCGGATTCGGTTTAAGACAGCAGGCGGTGGCAGACAAAAAGGACGGTCTTCCGATTGATTATGTAGACCCGAAAGAAGGAAACTTTTCTCTGACAGAGTGTGTTTCCGTAGTGGACAAAAAAGACAGCGGCAGGAAAAAGCTTGCCCTTGAGATGGCAGAGTGTATTATCAAAAAGGGAAGAACAGACTTGATCAGGACTTATCCGATCCCGATTTATAATGGCGAAGACGAATCAGGTGAAAACAAATCCGGAAATCCAAAAGTATTTAAAGAAAAGCTGACTTTGGATCTTCTGGAAAAACATCAGAAATTATCAGAAAGAGCAAAATAAGAGAAAGGTATAAAAATGAACCAGTATAAGCTATTAACCCCCGGTCCGCTTACAACCACGGACACTGTAAAACAAGAGATGCTTTTCGATCACTGCACCTGGGATGAAGATTATAAAAACATCACCCAGAAGATAAGGAAGCAGCTGCTTTCCCTTGCTCACGTGTCAGAGGACGACTATACGGCCGTCCTCATGCAGGGCAGCGGGACCTTCGGTGTAGAATCCGTGATCACCAGCGTGATAAATGAAAACGGAAAGCTTTTGATCATTGCCAACGGTGCATATGGGGAGCGCATGGCGGACATTGCAGAGCATGCAGGGATACCTTATGAAATTTATCGGGAAGATTATAGAAAGGTTCCCCGGGCAGCAGTTGTTGAAAAGATACTGAGAGAAGATCCTGCAATCACTCATGCGGCTATGGTGCACAGTGAGACGACTTCCGGCATTCTCAATGATATTGAGGCCATTGCTTCTGTGGTGAAGAAACACAATAAGATATTGATTGTCGATGCTATGAGCAGTTTCGGAGGCGTGGACATTGAAGTCGGACAATTAGGCATTGATTTTCTCATAAGCAGCGCAAATAAATGTATTCAGGGTGTCCCAGGCTTTTCTTTTATTATTGCCGATAAAAAGAAGCTGTCAGACAGTAAAGGAAACGCCAGAAGCCTGTCTCTTGACTTATATGACCAGTGGGAAACGATGGAGAAGGATGGAAAATGGAGGTTCACTTCCCCTACCCATACGGTCCTGGCCTTTGCAAAAGCGCTTAAAGAGCTGGAATCAGAAGGAGGAATCCCAAAAAGAGCGGCCCGATATCGGGAAAATAACCGTATTTTGATCGAACGGTTTCGCTCAATGGGCATGCTGCCTTATATTGACGGCACTCATCAGGGTCCGGTCATCACTACGTTTTTGTATCCGGAAGATGCAGATTTTACGTTCAGTGAGATGTATCATTATATCAAAGAGCGCGGGTATGCGATATATCCGGGAAAGGTGACGGAAGCCGAGACGTTCCGCATCGGCACCATCGGAGAAATATACCCGGAGGATATTGAGAAACTCTCAGAAATCATGGAGCAATTTTTAAAGGAGAAGAAACAATGAGCAGATGTATAGAAGCAGTTATTTTTGACTGGGCCGGTACAACGGTAGATTATGGATGTTTTGCACCGGTGCAGGCTTTCGTGGAAGTGTTTAAACATTTTGGGATCGAACCGACGATGGATGAGGTGAGAGAACCTATGGGAATGCTGAAGATCGATCATATCAGGACGATGCTTTCCATGCCGCGGATTCATGATCTGTGGGTGAAGGAACATGGATCTGAACCTTCCGAGAATCACGTACTTCAGATGTATGACCTTTTTGAATCCAAACTCATGAGTATTTTGGACCAGTTTACAACACTCAAGCCGTATGTGCCGGAAACTGTGGAACTTCTCCGGGAGGATGAAATTAAGATCGGTTCCACTACCGGATATACGGATGCCATGATGGAAGTCGTGACAAAAGGTGCAAAGGAGCAGGGATATGAGCCTGACGCATGGTTTTCACCGGATTCCACAGGAGGCATCGGACGTCCTTATCCTTATATGATCTTTAAGAATCTGGAAGCATTAAAGGTCTCTTCGGTAAAAAATGCAGTAAAGATCGGAGATACGATTTCCGATATTAAAGAAGCACGGCATGCGGGAGTCATTTCTGTGGGCGTGGTGGAAGGAAGTTCAGAGATGGGACTGACAGAAGAGGAATATGAAACTATGACGGATGCGCAGAAAGAAGATGTGTGCAGAAAAGTAAAGGAATCCTTTAAAAGTGCCGGTGCCCATTATGTGATACAAAATTTGTCGGGACTTGAGGAGCTTTTGATAAAACTGACTCAGTAAAGGACTATATGTTTTCACAAGATTGCATATAATATAGAAATATGTCCGTTTATTTTTAACGAAAAGAAAAGGAGTGGGATATATGGAAGCTTTAAAGTGGGCGGCCGGAGGTACGGGATTTACATTTTTGATGACAGCCCTGGGCTCAGCCACTGTTTTTTTCTTAAAGAAAGATGTGCAGGAAAATATGCAGAGGGTCTTTTTGGGATTTGCCGCAGGAGTTATGGTCGCAGCGTCTGTATGGTCCCTGCTCATCCCTGCTATCGAAGTGGCAGAAGCTAATGGGCAGATAGGCTGGATACCGGCTGCCGGAGGCTTTATCCTCGGGGGAGTTTTCCTGCTTTTGATGGACCGGCTGATGCCTCATCTGCATCTGGGGGAGAAACATCCGGAGGGACTTTCCTCCTCGTTTAAAAGGACGACCCTGCTCGTCCTTGCCGTCACCTTACACAACATTCCGGAGGGTATGGCTGTCGGTGTGGCTTTCGCCGTGGCAAGCGGACACGGAGGAGTGGGATTCAGCGGTGCTGTGGCCCTGGCCATCGGGATCGGGATTCAGAATTTCCCGGAAGGGGCGGCAATTTCTCTTCCGCTAAGGAGAGAAGGTTTTTCTAAAGGAAAGGCATTTTTGTTCGGGGCACTGTCCGGTGCGGTGGAATTTGTGTTCGGTGTGCTGGCCGTGCTGGCGGCGGAAGGACTTGGAACTTATATGCCGTGGCTTTTGTCTTTTGCCGCGGGAGCTATGATCTATGTGGTAGTGGAAGAACTGATCCCCGAGGCACACCTTGGGGAACACTCCCACACGGGAACCCTGGGCGTCATGGTTGGATTCCTGATCATGATGGTACTGGATGTGGCTTTGGGATAGCAGGTGCATAGCTGCTTTACGGATCGGGCTCAGAGAACGAAAACAGGCGTGAGATATTTATCTCACGCCTGTTTTTTCGTTCTCTATATCAATATCAATGGTATCTTTAAATACCTGTTCTACCAGACAGCAGTACTCTTTGTATTCGTGATAATCAGAAAACTCTTCAAAACACTCGATCATGCTTTTGTAATACCAGCCCTGCATATTCTTATCTTTCATATTAAAGCGCTGCCACAGATCGTCTCCCAGAAGCTTGTAGTCTCTGGCCAGAGAACGGACGTTGGCAAGCTTGTCCCCAAGGGCAATGACTTTGGCAGGACGTTTGGCGCGGTGTTTTAAGAAGTCCACAGTATGACGTTTTCTCTCAATCCAGGATCTGCTCTTGTCCTCACTCTCTATCAGGACATAATCCGCTACTTTGTCCCCAAATTCCCTCCGTATATCCTCTCCGGTCACATCTTTGCAGTCTTCGATGACATCGTGGAGGACCGCGGCGCACATCATCTCTTCATCCGGCGTAATGCCGGCAACGATCGAGGCGACTTCCAGGGGATGGATCATAAATGGGATATCGGTTCCCTTTCGCTTCTGGCCGGAATGGGCTTTCGCTGCAAAGATAATTGCTTTCTCAAACATGGGTTTCTCCTTTTTTGCGGACATTTTTACATACTTATCATAAATCATTTTTATGATGCGGTCAATGAAGGAATTCTCTGCTTTGATGCTTTAAAGTGACGATGTGTTGACTTTTCCCCATCGCCACGGTAAAATGAACCATATCAATCAACACAAGGAGAGCGATCTATATGTCAACAGAGACGAATTTTACAATAGGATTTATCGGGCTTGGACTCATCGGAGGGTCCATTGCCAAAAATGTACGCCGTGTATTTCCGAACTATACGGTGATCGGATATGACACAGATAAAGAAGCCCTGAAAAAGGCTGTGGAGGAAGGAGTTCTCGACCGCCCGGCGGCGGAACTTAACAGTGATTTTTCCGAATGCAGCTATATTTTTCTATGTGCGCCGGTGCAGCATAACCTCCAGTTTTTAGAGCAGCTGAAGCCATATTTGAAAGAGGGATGCATCGTGACGGATGTGGGAAGCGTAAAAGGCGGGATTCATAAAAAAGTAAAAGATCTGGACATGGAGACCTGCTTTATCGGAGGACATCCCATGGTTGGTTCAGAAAAAGCCGGATTTTCTTACAGCTCTGACCGTTTGATTGAAAATGCCTATTATTTTATTACGCCGACAGAAAAAGTAAATACCGAGAAGGTAAAAGAATTTACATCTTTCATAGAAGAACTGGGTGCATTGACGATCCTGCTGGATGCAAAGCGCCACGACGCTTTTACTGCCGCGATCAGCCATGTTCCGCATATTATGGCGGCAGAACTGGTACATACGGTGAGAAATATGGACACCGAAGACGGCATTTTAAAACAGCTGGCGGCCGGAGGATTCAAGGATATTACAAGGATTGCATCCTCTTCTCCTGTTGTCTGGGAACAGATCAGCCTTTCGAATAAGGAAAATATAAAAGAGCTTTTAATGCAGATCAAAGACAGCATTACGGAAATGATCCATGCGCTGGACAGAGACGACCACAGTTATCTGAACGAGTATTTTAAAGAGGCAGGAGAGTACCGGGAGACCGTTCCGGACAGTGCTGTGGGACTGATGGAAAAATCTTATGAGATATTTGTAGATATTCCGGATGAGCCGGGAACCTTGTCTACGACTACGACTTTGCTGGCGCTTAATAATATCAGTATTAAAAATATCGGAATCATCCATAACCGGGAGTTTGAAGAGGGTGTCTTAAAGATTATGCTCTACGATGATGTCTCTGCCAAACGCGCCAGAGAGATACTGCAGGATAAAAATTACAGTGTATATGAAAGGAACTAGAAATGAAACTTAAGAAAGTAGAAGGACTAAAAGGCACGATATCCATACCCGGAGATAAATCCATCAGCCACAGGGCAGTCATGTTCGGGTCTCTGGCAAAGGGAACGACACATATCACAAACTTTTTATCCGGTGCGGACTGCCTGGCTACCATAGACTGTTTCCGGGCAATGGGAGTCAGGATAGAACAGGAAGGCACAGTGGTTACGGTACACGGCAACGGCCTCCGTGGACTTAAAAAACCTGAGAAACAGCTGGATGTGGGAAACAGCGGGACGACGACCCGGCTGATCTCCGGGATTCTGAGCGGACAGGATTTTGAAGTTACACTTTCAGGCGATGCATCTTTAAACAAACGCCCCATGGGGCGCATCATGAAGCCGCTCTCCATGATGGGAGCGGAGATTGAGAGTGTCAATGGAGACGGATGTGCTCCGCTTAAAATAACCGGAAAACCATTGAAGGCAGTCCGCTATGAATCGCCGGTGGCCTCCGCACAGGTAAAATCCGCAGTTCTTCTTGCGGGACTCTATGCGGACGGCAGAACGAGTGTCACAGAGCCTGCCCTGTCCAGGAACCATACGGAACTGATGCTTAAGTCTTTCGGAGTTCAGGTATTGTCGGAGGGTACAACGGCATCCGTGATGCCGCCAAAAGAGATGACGGCCACGGACATTGCAGTGCCGGGCGATATTTCATCTGCAGCGTTTTTCATTGCTGCGGGACTTGTGACCCCGAATTCCTGTATTACTCTAAAACAGGTTGGTATCAATCCTACCAGAAATGGCATTTTAAAAGTATGCGAAGCTATGGGGGCAGATCTTACGATGTCCAATGTAAAAGACGATAACGGAGAACCGACGGCAGATATCACAGTAAAAACAAGCAGGCTGAAAGGCACGGAGATCGGCGGAGAGCTGATTCCCACACTGATTGATGAAATCCCTGTCATTGCATTGATGGCGGCTTTTGCAGAAGGCGAGACCGTCATCAAAGATGCGGCAGAACTTAAAGTGAAAGAATCTAACCGGATTGATCTGACCGTGGATAACCTGGTGAAAATGGGAGTCAATGCCGAGGCCACCGATGACGGAATGATCATCCGCGGCGGAAATCCACTGAGGGGAGCGTCTATCCACTGCAAATATGACCACCGGATCGCCATGACATTTTCTGTCGCAGGGATCAATGCACAGGGAACGACGGTCATTGAGGATGCAGAGTGTGTGGACGTGTCATATCCCAACTTTTATGAGCAGTTACATATACTCGCCGGACAATAGGATTCTTCCATTGACAAGCTGGAAAATTCTTCATACAATGGAGACAGCAGTGACAGAAAATTGACAGAATCAAATAGTGGGAAGGGAAGGATCGCAGAGTATGAAAGAATCAAGAGTGAAGATCCTGCGTCTGACAGCGTGGCTGGTTGCCAGTGCCATGTTTGTCAGTTTAAGCAGTGAGGCAGTGGTGCGGGCTGCCCAGAGAAGAAACAGGATCGCAAAAGTACAGCCAAAGACCGCTGTGACAGAAACAGAACAGAAGGCAAAGACAACAAAAGCATCAGAAGAATATAAGGCTTTTTGGTTCTCGTTTTATGATTACGATGAATATCGTGACACCTATAAAAAGAATAACGCATCAAATTTCAAAAAGTATTTTACAAAAGTTGTAAACAAGGGAAAGAGCCTTGGCATGAACCGTGTGATCGTTCAAGTAAGGCCGTTCGGTGATGCCATCTACAAGTCCAAGTACTTCCCATGGTCCAAATATATTTCAGGAAAACAGGGCAGAAGCCCGGGATATGATCCGTTGAAGATTATGGTATCCGTGGCACATTCCAAAGGAATGGCTATTGAGGCATGGGTGAATCCTTACAGGGTGACCAAGGGCAGCACCAGCTATAAAAAGCTGTCAAAGAACAACCCGGCCAGAAAGTGGAATGCAAAGAAATCTACAAGGAGGAATGTACTTTCCTACGGAGGAAGCCTTTATTACAACCCATCTAAAAAGGGCGTTCAGAACCTGATCGTGAACGGGGCAAAGGAGATCGTCCAGAAGTATGATGTGGACGGTATCCATATGGATGACTACTTCTATCCGAGTTTTACAAAGAAGAATGTCAAGAAAGCATTCGATGCAAAAGAATACAACAAGTCTTCCTACAAAAAGAAGAAAAAAAGCATTTATACATACCGAAGGGCTCAGGTAAATAACCTGGTCAAGAGGATGAAAAAGACGATCAAAAGCGTGGACCCGAACGTGACCTACGGCATCAGTCCGGCAGGAAACATTGATAATCTGACCAGCAAGTATTCTTACTATGTAGATATTCATAAATGGCTGAACTCCACGGCTTATGTGGATTATATCTGTCCTCAGATCTACTGGGGATTCAAACATCCGACGGCTGCATTTGACAAAGTGACGAGACGATGGGTGAAGGCTGCAAGGAAGAAAAAAGTGAAGCTCTATATTGGGATCGGAGTCTACCGGGCAGGACACAATGCGGGACAGAACCGGGCAGAGAGAAAAGAATGGAAGAGTGACACGAAGGTGCTGAAAAAACAGGTACAGTATGGCCGCAAGTACAAAGTGGACGGATTTGCATTCTTTGACTATCAGGACCTTAAAAGCAAGACCAGCAGGAAAGCAGTAAACCAGCTGAAGACTGTATTAAAATAAAAGTTTTTTGAGATTATTCAGAGATTAAGACTCTGAATAATCTCTTTTTTTGTCCTTTGATTTATCATAATTCTGCAATGATCATTTCTTTTACACTGTCTTGAATACTCTTAGAATCTTCATCAGTGATATTGGAATCAGTGATGAGCAGATCTATATCCCGGATTGGATTTCCCTGAAATGCTTTGTGAAGGCCGATTTTCGAGGAGTCGAGCATAAGGATCTTTAGACCTTCCATCTCACAAATAATCCGTATAGTGCTCATCTGAATCTCATTTGCACACTGGATCTCATGATTATGGTGATTGTGAAGACCAAGAGCAGAAAAGAAAATTTTTTCCGGATAGATCCTTTTCATATTTTCAAGTGTCAGGTTGCCGGTCAGTGAATAGTTGGAGGTGGACACCTCTCCTTCAAGGGCATAAATATGTGTCACGTTGGAACGGGGGCCATAATGAATGATCGCCAGATTAGGAGTGAAAACCGTGACATTCTTTGCGGTGATCTCCTTGTAAAGGAGAAAACAGGTAGAACCTGTATCCAGATAGATCGTGTCATTGTCATGGACCTGCATTGCGGCACGGCGCACAATCGCAGTTTTTTCTTTTTCATTGAGCTTTTCCCGAATATTAAATTTTGTGATCCGGTCATCGGAAAGCGCGCGGGCTCCGCCGTGGATCCGCTCAATCAGTCCCTGTTCATCTAAAATGGACAGATCACGAATGATCGTTGATTTTGAAACATTAAAATCGCTCATCAGCTGGGGGATTGGAACATACTCATAAGTTTTAATATAAGATAACAATTCATTCAGTCTTTTTTCTCTTTTTGCCATAGTCTTTCCTTTCTGTACAGAACACAACTCTAATGGGACATCATATTTCTTTCTACCATAATACTGAAATGACACAAAGATGTCAATATTTTATCCAAAATTGAAATTAATAAATCAAAAATATGAATTTATAGATAAAAAGGTTGACAAAAGAGGAAAACAGGATTAATATTGAATCAAACAAATCAATAAAACGACAAAAAAGAATCATAAAATCAAATAAGTAAACAAAAAATGAAATAAAAGTATCAAAATGTAAGGAGGTGAAGTTATGGGAAGAGAGATCAGAGCGATGGTAGCATGCGGCAGCGGCATTGCGACTTCGACGGTTGCGGCAAATGCAGTCCATGAAATATTTCAGGAACTTGGGATTGATGTAAAAATCATAAAAGGTACGGTTCCGGAAATATCTGAAAAAGCAGATGAGATGGATATTGTGTTTGTGACAAATTGCTATAGAGAAGAAATTTCGTGTCCGGTAGTCAATGTTACAGCTTTTCTGACCGGAATAAAAAAAGACAAAAAGATTGCAGAGATTAAAGATGTCATTACAGGTCTGAATGAAAAGATTAATGGATAGTGTGGGAAAACAAAGGAGGATTATATGGAACTGATCAATACGATAGTAAAATTTATTTCGGATGTAGGAGCTTCCGCCATGCTGCCGTTTGTCATAGCAGTGCTGGGTCTTTACTTTAGGATAGGAGTAAAGAAAGCAGTCAGAAACGGATTGATGGTAGGGATTGGATTTCTTGGAATTAACACGGCACTGGGAATCCTTACCGGAGCGATGGGGAACATCTCCGGATATTATCAGAATCTTGGGAGCGGATTTACCGTCATCGACGGCGGATGGCCGGCGCTCGGAGCGGCAGGATGGTCAACACCCTTTGCGATGCTGGTGATTCCGCTGGGATTTATATTAAATTTTATTCTGGTGAGATTCCGGTTTACAAAAACATTAAACGTGGACTTGTGGAATTACTGGCATTTTTTGATCACCGCGTGTATGGTTTATTATCCGATGAGACTCGGAGGAGCTTCCGTTATTACCGCGGGAATTGCGGGAACGATTGCGGCTCTTGTCTGTTCGGTCATCGTGCTGAAGGTGGCAGATGCCACCGCAGAAAGCTGGCAGGACTATTTCGGACAGGAGGGAACGGCCGTTACCACCCAATTTGCTATGGTAACGGCTTACCCGATCGCTAAAATGACAAACTGGGTCCTGGACAGAATTCCCGGAATCAAAGATACGAAATTTGATTTAAAGACCCTCAGTAAGAGATTAGGAATTTTCGGAGATACGTCGGTTATGAGTTTTGTGATCGGTATCATCCTTTGTATTATTACAAAACAGTCTGCGGCAAATACTTTGACGATCAGCATTTCCATTGCGGCAGCCATTGTATTGCTTCCAAAGATGGTATCTGTTTTGTTGGAAGGATTGGGACCTATCGGACAGGCTGCCTCTGAATTTATGCAGAAAAAGCTTGGAGACGAATACGACATTAATATCGGTATGGACGTGGCACTGGGGCTTGGTGATACCTGCGCCATTCAGACAGCTGTCATCATGATACCGATTACGATAGCATTGGGATTTATCGTTCCGGGAGTGAATTTCTTTCCCATTGGCCTTGTAGGCGGCATGGTTTACACGACGACTGTTTCTTCATGGGCATCCAAAGGTAATGTACTGAAGACACTGATCTCAGCAATTATGGTTACTGTATATGAGCTGATTGCCATGAGCTTTATGGCAGGGCTTACAACACTGGTAGTAAAGGCGGCGGGAACCATGGACTTGTCCGGCGGAGCACAGGTGGTTGGTACAGTCTGCGACACCATTTACAACGTGATCATCGCGATCATTGCAAAGTTTGCAGGGTTGATCTAGGTAGTATTTATTTATTGCATGCAGATAAATATTTCAAATATTAATTTCAAATTAGGAGGTAAGTTATGAGTGAAATTCCAGCAACAATGAAAGCAGCATTATGGTATGCACCTTTAGATGTAAGATTTGTAGATGTTCCGGTACCGGAGATCGATGATAAAGGGGTATTGATCAAAACAAAGGTTACCCTGACATGCGGAACCGATGTAAAAACATATAAGCGAGGATATCCGGGAGAAAAACCGGGTGCTACATTTGGCCATGAAGTTGCGGGGGAAATTGTAAAAGTAGGAAAAGATGTAGAAGGATTTAAAGTGGGAGACAGGGTAGTTACCCATAATACGGCGCCGTGCGGAAGCTGTTATTACTGCAAGATCGGTCGGAATGACGGGGAATGTGAGTCTCTGGTGCGCATCAAAGGCGGACATTCTCAGTATGTGGCAGTGCCGGACCAGATTGTGAAAACAAACCTGTTCCATGTCCCGGATCAGGTTCCGTATAAGGCAGCTGCATTGGTAGAGCCATTTTCCTGTGCTGTCTACGGTGCAGATATGACTCCGGTACATTTTGGTGACTATGTGGTTATCCTGGGGGCAGGCCCTATCGGACTGATGATTGCCATGCTCATGAAGAAAAAGGGAGCAAAAGTGATCCATGCAGACTTTAGTGCAAAACGTTTGGAAGTCAGCAAATCTCTGGGGACAGATATTGTGTTTGACCTGACCGGTGTGGAAGATCCGGTGAAAGAAATCCGGGCACTGACACCGGACGGACGAGGTGCAGACTCAGCGATTGATGCTTCCGGACAGCCGGCTGCATGGGAAAATGCAATTAATATTGTCCGCAAAGCAGGATTTGTCAATCTGTTTGGAGGATGCAAAGCAGGTACAACCATTACCGTTGACACACATAGAATTCACTACGATGGGGTGACATTGACGGGATTCTATCACACAACTCCAAGACATGTGCAGATGGCGGCTGATATGATCATCAATGGCGAAATTCCTGTAGATACTTTTGTAACGGGTGAATACCCATGGGAACAGCTCATTGAGGCGGTGGAAGCCCATGGAAGACAGGAAGGAATTAAAAATGCCATCAACTGGGATTGATTATTGGGAGGTGAAAAATGTCTGAAGCATTAAATAAAGCAAAATCAGAAGTTGTGCGTGCCTGCAAAATTATTTCCGGTAATGGATATGTACTTGGTACAGCAGGAAATGTCTCATCCATTGTGGAAGGAGAGAATTTGTTTGTCATCACGCCGTCCAGCTATCCGTATAACATTATGGAAGAAAAGGATCTGGTCGTGGCAGACCTGGACGGAAATATTGTAGAGGGGGATAAAAAACCGTCCATTGAATTTACCATGCATCGGGGAATTTATCGCGAGAGAAAAGATGTAAAAGCCATTGTACACTCTCATTCACCATATGCCACTGCGGCAGCCAGTGTTGAAGGGGTTAATATGATCCCGGCGGTGGACATTGAAGCGGCTTTTGGACTCGGCGGAGATATGGATATCGCCGGGTTTGCCCCTCCGGGGAGCCCAGAACTTGCAGAGTTTGCACGAGCAGCCATAGGAGAAAAAGGCGGCGTACTGCTGTCAAACCACGGAGCCATCGGTGTGGGAAAAAATATGGATGAGGCACTGCTTGCCAGCGATAATATTGAAAGAAACTGCAGATTGTATTTAAGCATCAGGGCTGCAGGAAAAGTAAAAACAATGCCGGAAGAATTTATGGATTTTTCATCCTCTGTTTTTAGAGAAGTAAGCGGCATAAAACAGTAACATAGCAGATGGGTTTGGACTTCGGATCAAAAGTCCAGGCCCTTATCACTTTCAGGAAAAGGAAAGGGGTGAAGAACGGAAATGATGAAAAAGGTTTTTGTTATAGAAGGTGAGGCTCGAAACAAAGAAGAGGCATTAAGGATTACATTCCAGAAGCTTTATGAGGAAGGTTTCGTAAAAGAAAGTTTTTATGAGGGATGTGTTGAAAGGGAGAAACGGTTTCCTACGGGACTGGATACACCGATTCCAGTGGCAATTCCCCATACGGACTCTGTCCATGTAATATCTCCTGCGGTGTGTGTACTGAGACTTAAAAAACCGGTTGCTTTCTCTTTAATGGAGGATGATTCCAGACAGGCCGAGGCAGAATTTGTGTTTAATATAGCATTAAAATCTAATGATGATCAGCTGGGAATGCTGAATAAGATTATCGGGACTGTCCAGGATGAGAAACTGTTAAAAGATGCAAAAACAATGTCCTGCAGCAGTCTGGAGAACGAACTTCAGAGAAAGTGGACAGATCAGGAAAGGAGAAGCAATGGATAAGTTTACATTTTACAGTCCCACTAAATTTTGTTTTGGAAAAAATGCAGAGGACAATTTGGGTGAACTGCTTGACTGGATCAGTTCAAGAAAAGTCATGATTTTTCATATGAGCGGTCCGGAACTAAGGTCAGGTATTCTTGACCGGGTGAAAGAAACACTTGCAGAAGGACAGATTGAATTTGTAGAAGCAGGCGGTGTAAAAGCAAATCCCAGGCTTGATTATACCTTGAAATGTATAGAAACAGCAAAAGAAGAAAAGGTGGACTCGGTTCTTGCTATCGGCGGAGGAAGCTGTATTGATACGGCCAAAGCCACTGCAGCAGGGGCGCTGTGCGGGGATGATTTTTGGGAGCACTTCCAAAAAAATATTCCGTTTGAAAAGGCACTCCCCATTGGGGCCATTGTAACGATTGCGGCATCCGGGAGCGAGGGCTCCGAGGCATGTTTGTTAAAAGACGAGGAACATAATATAAAAGTAGGACTGCACAGCGAAGTATTTCGTCCTGCCTATGCCATCGAGAATCCGGAGCTGACGTTCAGTCTGCCCAAATATCAGACGGCGTGCGGGATTACAGACATTATGATGCATGTGATCGAACGCTATTTTACCAATACAAAGGGGACGGAACTTACGGATCAGCTGAGCGAGGGTGTCTTGCGGACGATGATAAAATATGGTCCGGTAGTGATGGAGAAACCGGACCACTATGAAGCAAGGGCAGAAATTATGTGGGCTGGGGTCATTGCTCACAACGGGATCTGCGGCGTGGGACGTGAGATCGATTTAGCCAGCCACATGATACAGGACGTGATCGGCGGGCTGTATGATTCCGCTCATGGAGCGGGCCTTGCAACCATCGCACCTGCATGGATGCGGTATGTATATAAACATGATATACCGAGGTTTGTACGTTTTGCAACAGAAGTGTGGAGAGTACCAAATGACCCCTTTGACCAGGAAGCAGTGGCTTTAGAGGGAATCCGGAGAACAAAAGAATTTTTTAAATCACTTGGAATGCCTGTGACCCTTCATGAACTTGGAGTCTGTGAAAAGGATATGGACTTTCTCTGCAAAAACCGATGCGCCGGGCATTTTGTGGAGCTTCACGAAGAAGATATCCGGAAAGTATATGAGCTGGCAAAATAACATGAAAGGATTAAAAAGAATCAGTGAGAAACCAAACGATATGGTGCTTATGGACCTTCCGGAACCCCGGTTGCCGGGAGACGACTGGTTAAAAGTGAAGGTGTCCTATGCAGGGATCTGCGGATCAGATATCAAAATGTTCCACATGGATTGTTCTGCCCCTGACAGCAAACTGAGGCCTCCTGTGATTCCGGGACATGAGTTCAGCGGGATTGTGTGGGAAAAGGGCAGTGCCGTTCATCATGTGGAAGTTGGTGACAGAGTTGTCTGTCATACGATGGTAAAACCTTGTGGGAGATGTGAATACTGTCTGACCGGAAACTGGGGACTCTGCAGAGAAAGAAAAGGCATTGGATCTGATATAAACGGCGCATTTGCAGAATTCCTTGTTTGTCCCGCGAAAAATGCCATAAAGATTCCGGAGGAGCTGCCTCTGGATACGGCTGCCCTTACGGAGCCTCTGGCATGTTCTGTAAGAATTGTCGAAGAAATAGGAAAGATCAGGAGAGGAGAAAAAGCAGTAATTTTTGGTCCCGGACCCATCGGCGCCTGCTGTGCAATGACAGTCAGGGCAAATGGGGCGGTCCCTGTGATCGTCGGAACGAAACATTCCAGACACAGAATGGAAGTTTTGCAGGACAACGGGATCCAATGTTTTATCAATGATGAGAAACTGCCGAAAAATATATTAGATTATTTCGGCGGATACGCGGATATGGCGGTTGATGCGGCAGGGAAAGAAGCTGTTTTTCAAAGCACTTTTCATGTGGTGAAAAAGCTGGGAAGGATTGTGGTCGGAGCCATTGATGAATCAAGCACAGGCTACTCTGTCAATATGACAAAAGTTTTTGGCAGCCAGATTAAAGTTCTTCCGTCCTGTTCCTCCACTCCAAAAGGATGGCATGAAGCTTTAAACTTGTTAAGCGAACATCAAGACGAATTTAAAAAGTTCATCAGCGGCAGCTATCCTCTGGAACAATGGGACAGAGCATTCCAAAAAGCGGAAAGCAGGGATGGATTTAAAATCATGCTGAGGCCATAAAGACTTTCTATCTGTGTGCAGTTATTATATAATAATAACTGCACACAGAAGGGAGAGAGTATGAACAGACTGATCAATGCGATGGTAGCCTGTGGAAGCGGGATTGCAACTTCAACGGTTGCGGCAGGCAATATTCAGGAAATATTTGACGAACTGGGGGTGAGAGTTCAGCTTACAAAATGCTCCATTTCAGATATACCGGCCAATTCCGACGGTATGGACATCATTTTTGTTACGAACAATTACCGGGGAGAAGTCCCTTGTCCAATCATCAATGTTACTTCATTTATAACAGGGATAAAGAAGGATAAAACAATAGAGAAAATCAAAGAAACAATACTCGACATTCTAAAAAATTAAAATGCCGAACAGAAGGAAACATAAAAAAGAAGCATATCACAGCAAAGCGATATGCTTCTTTTTTATTGACATATTATAAAATTAAGTATATTATATATCATATAGTATTGATAAAAAAATAATATGATATCAGGGTCAAAAGATATTTTGACTACAATATTATGATATGGGAGTGTGTCTATGGTATTTAATACAGGAGCTGCTTTGCTGGACGCCATTGTCCTCGCGGTAGTCTCAAAAGAAGAAGAAGGGTCCTATGGGTATAAGATTACCCAGGATGTACGAAGAGTCCTGGATGTATCAGAGTCCACTTTATATCCTGTGCTGCGCAGACTCAGAAATGAAGGCTGCCTGGAAGTTTACGACAGGCAGTGCGACGGGAGGAACCGCAGGTACTATAAAGTGACCAGTCAGGGTATGATCCAGCTGAACTTATATAGGACAGAGTGGAAATCTTACTCATTTAAGATTACGAAAATATTTGAAGGAGGAGCAGTCCATGAGTAAAAAAGAATTTCTGGACCAACTGGCATATTTGCTTCAGGACATTGCGCCGGAAGAACGGGATGATGCAATTGGATATTATGTGGATTATTTTGAGGAAGCGGGACCGGATCGTGAGCAGCAGGTGATCGAGGAATTGGGGAGTCCTGAAAAAATCGCCGCCATGATCCGGGATTCACTGAACGGTACGACCGGAGAAGATGAATATACAGAAAATGGATATCATAACCGGAGATATGATGAAAACACGAAGATGCCAGAGAAGGCAAAGAAAGAATCGGGCTTTCATTTCAAAGGGAACCGGGACCGGAATCTGATCCTCATTGTTTTGATTGTAGTGGGTACAGTGGTACTGGGTCTTCCTCTGATTGGTGTGATTGGAGGAACAGCAGTCGGAATTGTCGGTATATTTTTCGGCTTTATATCCGGAGTTGCCGGAATCAGTGTGGGGCTTCTGGCAGGAGGGATCGGTGTATTCGCTGCCGGAATTGTAAAGATGTTTACGCAGCTTCCCACAGGATTTATGATGTGCGGCGGCGGTTTGATCATGATGGCAGTGGGACTCTTGTTCTGTGTACTTTTTGGCTGGATCCTCGTAACAGTATTTCCGCCCTTGATCAGAGGAGTCGTAAATCTGATCCGGAGGCTGTTATAACTTCTCGGAATCTCAATGAATTAGATTCTAACTGAAATTTGAAAACTGAATATCGTGCAGGAATAGAGATTTGGCAAAAAAGGGCATAAACGTTGGACATAGAGGAAGCTATGCCTTGAAAAATTCTATGGTATGGGGTAAGATATCATCATTAAGCGGCTAAACTTAATAATGATTCTTGAAATGCCTCCGTTGGCGGCATTTCCCAGGCATCAAGATGTTGCAGCATCATGATGCCGTAGAGGCGGCAGTACCACATCTTCGTAGAGCGGTGTCTGCCGTCTTCTAGTTTATAGTCTTCTTTCTCACGCTTGTTGGAGCGTTCCACGGAAGTCCTTCTGTCATATTCCTTTTCCCATGCTTTACTGTCCCTTGGCGGTATGTTAAATAACCTTGGATTATCATCGGTGAAGATGTGTACGGTTCTGCCGTATTTCGCCGGTGAGCAGGGATGCTCACAGAAGCAGCCGCATTTGCGGTTTGATTTCGGGCACCGGTATTTTGCCCGGTGTTTGGCAACCTCATATCCATCTTTGTGCATGCGTAAGCCCAGCTTACAGACAGGGACACCATCGCCGTCAATAGTGAAATCGTCCTTATAGGTAAAATGTCCGGTGTGGCCAGGATTGAGGTCAATAAAAGGAGAGATCTTTTCCTTCCGGCAGTATTCATAGACAGCATAAGCATCATGGGCGGAATCCAGGAGGAGTTTCTCAATACGGAATTCCGGGAGGTATGCTTTCATTGTAAAAAAGGAGTGAAGAAAAGAAAGCATATCATGTCGGGACGCTCTTTCTAAAAGCGGAAATACAGGGAGATCGCTGTAGGAATCAGAAGCCACATACATGTAGAGGTGGTAACCGAAGAAATAGCATTCCCGGTGGGAGTCCCATCCCCAGTTACAGTCCGGTTGGGAATAATGATGCTTGCAGTTACAGGAAGAACGGCCCTTTTCCTTACAGCCGCAGATCCTTTTTTTCCGTTGCTGAGCAGCAGTACGGACAGGAGTTCCGTCACCGGCCAGAGCAAGGTGCTCCGGATCAATCAGGCCTTTACGGACAGAAAGGCTTAGGAACTGCTGATGATAAAGACGGAATATCAGATAAAAAGGATTATCTGCTTTAAAGTGCCAGCGTTCCAACAAAGGAAGAAGTTTTGAAGCTGTACTGGAAGAATCGCAGGGAGTCTTATCGCCTTTCTTTTTTCCCTTAAGGGGTTTCATTTTAGGAAACCGGTCTTTCGGAGAAGAGTTGTTGGAGTCATCCTGCCAAATACGGGAGAAGAAATCGTAAAAGGTACCAACACCGGGAGTATCTCCGAAAGGGAAGCCACTGAGGATGGCATAAAGGGGAGTTTCCCGGAGCATACGGCACCAGACGGTAATGGAAGTCACTTTCAGTTTCAGGGCAAGCAGGTAAGAACGCAGCATGCAGGAAGGAAGCCGGGGTTCCGGTCCAAAGACAGAGTAGCAGTCCCGCATGATAGAATCAGTAGGTGAAAGATCGAGATACCAGAACTGCACGATATAATCCCAGGTGTTTTTGGAAAGCACAAAGGGATCAGGATAAAAATTCAGAAACTCGGATACGAAAGTATCCTGATAGGCGGCATGTCCGCCGGGATTAGTAGGTAACAAAGAAATCGCCTCCAATCGATTGAAATAAAATATAATCAATCGGCTTCGCCGCAAATTTTGAGCGATTTGTCAAGTGTTTTTAAAAAAAGTGGGTGATTTTTTTGAGATAGGGTCTGAAAGCCTTATAAAATCAGGGCTGAAGATTCCGAGAAGTTATTGTTTCATAAAGGGGGAGAAGAAGCATGAAAAAATTTTATAAGATCTGTCTGATCATCTGTCTGGTATTTACAGTTGCAGGAGCAGGCTGCATTATCGCAGCGGCAGCGATGGGATTTTCCTTTACGGATACTTATCACTATGTGAGAGATAAAGTAAATGGCTACTCAGGCAAATATGAAGACGAAGAGGCAGAGCGGCTGGAATTTCCGAAAGACAAAGTAAAGAAGATAACAATAAAGGTAGGCAGCAGGGATCTGTCCATTGTCAGAGGAGAAGGAAGTCAGATCGTGCTCACTACAAAAGGAAGCCGCAAACTGTTTCAATCTCAGCTAAACGAGGGCCTCAATGAGCTGACGATCCGGTCAAAATCTTCGGTTCACCGTCCCTTTTTCTTTGATTATGGATATGAACAGGCAGTTTTGAGCATACCAAAAGATGTAAACCTGGATGATTTCAGTCTGGATGTGGGGAGCGGAGATTTTGTATCAGAGGAACTGAAATCCAAAAGAATGAGGATTCAGTGCGGAAGTGGAGACATCAAATTGTCCGGAATCAAGTCTGATAATATTGATATTCAGTGCGGAAGCGGGAATATAGAGGCGGACATATGGGACAGCAGGGTTAATTACAGGTATAATATTAATGTGGGAAGTGGAGACGTAGTCTTTGACGGACACGAACTGGAACACAGCAATAAAGAAGGAACCTGGGGAAATGGGACCAAATTTATTGATGTTCAATGCGGAAGCGGAGACATTAACATAGACTTTTTGAACAATATTTAAGGAGGAGATTTTCATGAGCAGTAAACGATTATATAAATCAAGAGAGGACAAAATGGTCTGCGGCGTCTGCGGAGGAATTGCAGAATATTTTGATGTGGACCCGACCTTGGTACGATTGGGCGCCGTACTGTTGGGATGCTCAGGAACCGGAATCTTGGTTTACATTGTGGCGGCAGTCATCATACCCGAGAGAAGGTATTAAAAATAGTAATTGCATCCGTTGTCAAAGCTATGATATAATATTATCCGAAAAAGACCAAGTCAAAAGGCTTGGTCTTATATTTTGACAAAGAGGAGAAATCATATGAAAACACCAATTTTGATCGCCATGATTGCCTACATGGCAATGGTTGTGTACATCGGAGTGATTTACAGCAAGAAGAATAAGACTTCTGAAGACTATTTTCTGGGAGGAAGAGGACTCGGTCCCTGGGTTACGGCAATGAGCGCCGAGGCTTCTGACATGAGCAGCTGGCTGTTGATGGGACTTCCGGGACTGGCTTATGCATCCGGCTTCAGCCAGGCGGGATGGACTGCCATCGGCCTGATCTTAGGAACCTATTTGAACTGGAAGATCGTTGCAAAACGTCTCCGCCGCTATACGGAAGTTTCCAACAACTCTATCACGGTTCCCGACTTTTTCAGCAACCGATTCAAAGATGAGAAGAAGATCTTAATGTTTGTCTCATCCATCATGATCCTGATCTGTTTTACGGTCTATACAGCATCCGGATTTGCTGCCTGCGGAACTCTGTTTAACTCAGTATTCGGGCTCAATTACCAGGCAAGCATGATCGCCTGCGCGGCAGTTATCGTTATCTATACATCGATCGGCGGATTCCTTGCCGCCAGCACCACAGACCTGATCCAGGGGCTTTTGATGTCCTTTGCGATCGTCACAGTCCTGATCGTGGGTGTCGCGGCTGTGGGCGGCGTTGGAAATATTGTAGAACACGGAAAGACTATGGAAGGCTTCTTTGATGTTATGAAATATCATGATCCGGCCACCGGACATGCCGTATCCCAAGGCATAATCCCCATCCTTTCAGGGCTTGCATGGGGACTCGGATACTTCGGTGTCCCACATATCCTTGTACGTTTTATGGCCATCAAGAACGTTAATGAGATCAAAAAATCCAGAAGGATCGCTATGGTTTGGGTATTGATTTCACTGACGGTAGCTGTGTGCATCGGATTTACCGGAGCGGCTCTTTATTCGAACGTAGCGGAGCTTGCAGGCAGCGGAAATCAGAGAATTTTTATCTATATGACAATGCACCTGTTTAAGGGAATTATTCCTTTGCTCTTTGCGGGTATTATCTTGTCAGGAATTCTGGCAGCGACCATGAGTACATCAGACTCCCAGCTGTTGATCGCTTCTTCCTGTGTATCGAAAAATATGTATGAGGGATTCTTTAAAAGAAAAGCATCTGAGAAAAAAATCCTGATTATTTCCAGGGTTACTACGGTCGTCATCGCTGCCATCGGAGTTATCATTGCACTGGATGAAAACAGCTCAGTATTTAAGCTGGTGGAAAATGCCTGGGCAGGATTTGGCGGAGCGTTTGGCCCGCTGATCTTATTTGCTCTGTTCTGGAAGCGGACCAATTTAAAGGGAGCAGTTGCAGGAATGGTCAGCGGCGGTGTCATCGCCCTTGTCTGGCCGTATACGTTTGCGAAGCTGGGCGGAATTTTTGAGATTTACTGTCTGTTGCCTGCATTTATCGTGTCTTCTCTGCTGATCATCGTTGTCAGTCTCCTGACAGAAGAACCGACCAAAGAAATGCAGGAAGAATTTGAAGAAGCAAGAAAGCCTCTTTAAAGTTTGAAATTTATGCGTTATGATATGGATATGGTAAGTTTTACATAAAGAAAGGGGAAGCACAGTATGTTAAATGAAAAAGTAGCAGAATTGATGAACGATCAGATCAATAAGGAGTTTTATTCTTCCTATCTGTATTTAGATATGTCCAACTACTATGTGGACAAAAATCTGGACGGATTTGCCAACTGGTTTAAGATTCAGGCACAGGAAGAAAGAGACCATGCGATTTTATTTATGGAGTATCTCCAGGCAAATAGCTGCAAAGTAACACTGGAGGCAGTGGCAAAACCGGATAAGAGATTTGAAGAACCGGCGGACCCGCTCAAAGCAGCATTGGAGCATGAGCAGTATGTTACGTCTCTGATCAACAATATTTATGATGCGGCATATCAGTGCAAGGACTTCAGGAGTATGCAGTTCCTGGACTGGTTTGTGAAAGAGCAGATGGAAGAGGAGAACAATACGGATTCCCTCGTTCAAAAATTTGAAATGTTTGGGACTGATCCGAAAGGCTTATATATGCTGGACGCAGAGCTTCAGACAAGAGTCTATGCCGCTCCGTCAATGACGGTATTATAATTTCATAAAATTTTCCGGGATTGCCTTCTTTTTAGGCAATCCTTTTTTTGGCGTTCATGACTCTGATCTCATAATATAAATAAAAGCTGTTCTGCACATTCTATGGATGTTCACATAAACTGATATTATCAGAATTGAAAGGAGATAATTCGTTGGAAAAATACAATCAGCAGAGATGCTCATGCGGACAGCCGGCACCATATGAAATGGACCGAACATGCGGTTATAATTCAAAAATGAAAAGAAATGGTAATTACGGTCACCGCCATGACGGCGTGGATTCCATGGCACTGGCAATGGCATATGTGCCGTGGCAGCATTGGGATCAGATCTATTGCCCTGAAGAGGGATTGGCATGCGGTACCATTTTCCCGGAACTTAACAAACCATTTTATGGGAAAGCGGGGTGCAGACGATGAATAAATATGATCAGGAAAAATTATTGAGATATATTGATGCAGTCAGCTTTGCCTTGATCGATACGACACTGTACCTGGATACCCATCCGGATGACCAGGAGGCAATCAGTCACTTTAATCAGTACCAGTGTGCCAGAAATAAGGCTGTTAAAGAGTATTCCCAATACTTTGAGCCATTAACCATTGATTCTGCAGAGATCACTGACACATTCACCTGGGCAACCACGAAATGGCCTTGGCAGAAGGAGGGATGTTAGACTATGTGGAATTATGAGAAACGTTTGGAATATAAAGTCAACATCAAAAAATGTGATCCGATGCTTGCGAAAGTCATCATCACTCAATACGGCGGACCGAATGGTGAGCTGGGCGCATCCATGAGATATCTTTCACAGAGATTTGCGATGCCGTATAAAGAAGTATGCGGCGTGCTAACAGATGTTGGAACAGAAGAACTTGCCCATCTGGAAATGGTTTGTTCTATTGTTCATCAGCTCACACGTGATTTGACTCCTGAACAAATTCAGGCGGCTGGGTTTGACCAGTACTATGTCGATCACACAACCGGTGTTTGGCCTCAGGCAGCCAGCGGAGAACCTTTTAAAGCAGATTTCTTCCAGTCTGTCGGAGATCCGATCACCGATTTGAATGAAGATTTGGCAGCTGAGCAGAAAGCCAGAACGACGTATGACAACCTGCTTCGTCTGATTAAAGACCCGGATGTCAGAGATCCGATCGCTTTCCTGAGAGAACGGGAAATCGTGCATTATCAGAGATTCGGTGAGGCCCTGAGAAGAGTACAGGATCATCTCGATTCTAAAAACTTCTATGCTTTCAACCCGGCTTTCGACTGTAAAACAAAATAAAACGCATTTTCTCGTTTTAAACGGCAGGACCTTTGTTCTGCCGTTTTTCTTTTTCGTGGATTTTTAGAAAATTTTCTATATTATAAATGGTCTTTTCATTTATAAAGTGTTCAATTTTTTCCACCTGTTCCAGTTCGTCTTCACTTTCATTGATCATGCACAGAAAACGGTTCAGGATATCATGCCGGAATAAAAGATAATCCCCGGCTTTTCTGCCTTTGTCGGTGAGCCGGATATATCCGTATTTTTCAGATAAGAGATATCCCAGATCCTTTAAATTTTTTACCATTTTTGAAGCAGAGGAAGGCTTGACATGGAGCATGTGGGCCAGCTGGTTTACCCTGACGACTTCTTCTGTCAGGAGCAGGCGGCAGATCATTTCCAGATAATCTTCCATGGAGGCCGTCATATTGTGGGCTTCTCCGTTCTGATATCCTTTTAGTGTATAAAATCCTTCTCTTTTTTCCATGAGCCGCTTCCTTTTCCTAAAAATATTGTAACGCTTTCTTTTGTCCCTCAATATAATAGCATTGAGAAATAAAGTTTCCCTATCCTAATAGATATTAAGGAGTGAATCATTTTATGAGTCAGAATTGCAGTTTAAATGAATTAAATCCGGGTGAAACGGCAGTGGTAAAAGAACTTAAAACCAGGGGGAGCATCCGCAGGAGGCTTCTGGACATTGGACTGGTGAAGGACACGAAGATAGAATGCGTCGGGAAGAGCCCGGCAGGAGACCCGGCAGCTTTTTTGATCAGAGGTGCGGTAATCGCGATACGTTCTGAAGATATGAAAGATATTGTAGTGAGGATTTAAAACAGGAGGACATAATGCGATGGGACTGACCAGTCATTCCACCGGAATGAAATCCGTAGATTCGGGGCTGAACGTAAAAAAACAGAATCCAAAGGACAAAATTGTTGCCATAGCGGGGAATCCCAATGTGGGGAAAAGCACGGTGTTCAACAATTTGACGGGAATGAGACAGCACACAGGGAACTGGCCGGGAAAGACAGTGGCAAATGCACAGGGGTACTGCAAAACAGAGAAGAATTCCTATGTCATGATCGATATACCCGGCACCTACTCTCTGATGGCACATTCCGCGGAAGAGGAAGTTGCCAGAGATTTTATTTGTTTTGAAGAACCGGATGCGGTCATCGTTGTATGTGATGCCTGCTGTCTGGAGAGAAACCTAAACCTGGTACTCCAGACTATGGAGATCACAGACCGGGTCGTAGTCTGTATCAACCTGATGGATGAGGCGGGAAAGAAGGGAATCTCGATCGATGTCCGGGCGATCTCAGACAAATTGGGGGTTCCGGTGGTGGCAGCGGCTGCCAGAAGCGGAGAGGGCCTTGCGGAACTGATGAATGCCGTCGATGCCGTTGCCGACGGCAGATGGGATCAAAAGCCTGTAAAACCATCGTATGATTCTTGTTTAGAGGAAGCACTGAAAAATCTCAAGCCGGTGGTGGACCAAAAGGTATCGGGTAGGTTTCCGGGCCGCTGGTCTGCACTTATGCTTCTGGAGTCAGATCCTTTTCTGCTTCTGGAGATAGAACAGCGGCTGGGCACCGAGCTAAGAGAAGATCCGGATATGAAACAGGCTGTTAAAAAAGCAGAACAGATTCTTTCAGAAGACGGAACAGAGGATCTGGAAGACAGGATTGTCTCAGGGCTGGTAAAAACAGCTCAGGACATTTGTGCCGATACAGTCCTGTTCGGGACAAAAGATTATATAAAAAGGGATCGGAAGCTGGATGATATTCTGACCAGCAGGAAAACCGGATATCCGGTGATGATCGGACTTTTGGCCATGGTGCTGTGGGTTACGATCGTTGGAGCCAACTACCCTTCAGAACTGCTGTCAAAGGCTCTGTTTTGGGCGGAAGACCGCCTTGCCGGGCTGTTTCTTAATGCGGGACTGCCTGCATGGCTTTGCAGTATGCTGTTCTCAGGAGTTTACCGGGTTTTAGCCTGGGTCGTATCCGTCATGCTGCCGCCCATGGCAATCTTTTTTCCTCTTTTTACACTTTTGGAGGACGCAGGATATCTTCCGAGAGTCGCATATAATCTGGACCGGTCCTTTAAAAGATGCTGTACATGCGGAAAACAGGCACTTACTATGTGTATGGGCTTTGGATGCAATGCCGCAGGGATCGTTGGGTGCCGTATCATTGATTCACCCAGGGAAAGGCTCATAGCGATCCTCACAAACTCATTCGTACCGTGCAATGGCAGATTTCCGACGCTGATCCTTATGATCACCCTGTTTTTTGTAGGGACAGGAGACGGACTGCCCGCCTCCATCGGCTCGGCGGTGCTGCTGACACTGTTGATTCTGCTGGGGGTATTTATGACCCTTGCAGTTTCAAGACTGTTGTCAAAAACGGTGCTCAAAGGAATGCCGGCATCTTTTACGCTGGAACTTCCGCCGTTTCGGAGGCCTCAGATCGGGAAAGTCATCGTAAGATCTATTTTTGACCGGACTTTATTTGTCCTGGGCCGTGCGGCGGCAGTGGCTGCACCGGCAGGACTGCTGATCTGGATTCTGGCCAATATTTCAATAGGGGAAACAACCTTGCTTTGCGGATTTACGGAGCTGCTGGACCCGTTCGCGAGAATGATCGGACTGGACGGAGTGATCCTGGCTGCGTTTATCCTCGGGTTTCCAGCCAATGAAATTGTCGTGCCGGTGATGATCATGGCATATTTGTCTCAGGGGATAATTACAGAACCCGGAAGTGTGGAGACGATCCGTCAGCTTCTGATACATAACGGCTGGACACAGACGACGGCCCTGTGTATGATGCTGTTTTCTCTGATGCACTGGCCGTGTTCCACGACGCTCCTCACCATTAAAAAGGAAACAGGAAGTCTCAAGTGGACGTTTGCTGCTTTTCTGCTCCCCACCGCAGCCGGCTGTCTGTGCTGCTTTTTCGTAAAGAATATGACTCAGCTTGTTCATTATATTTTATGATAAATATAACCAGGCCTTAAAATAGCTTTTCTGAGCTGGATTTAATCTGATCATGACAGAAGTCTGGGGATTTGCGGGATGGGTTGTATGGTGTCTGGGTTCTATGATTCGCATAGCAGCTGCACCATACAGCTTTTTCCGATTTTTTGATTACTTGATTGCCGGAGCTTTTGTTTTGGTTTATGGAGGAGGAAGACTTGATGTTGGTTGTGAATCCACACATCGAAATGCTTTCTGTCAATGGGGTCAAGCCCTCTAAAGAGACCATTCGAAATGGTACTTATCCTTTGAATGTCTATACTTATGCAGTGACACTGAAAAGCAATAAGAAATAGAAACTAACAAATATTTGGTTTTCATGGCATTTCTTTATTGCTTCCCTGGTGAATTCTTGTTACGATACTGTTATCTTAGCGAAAAAGAAAGAAGTATGGGAAAGATGAGGGGAATATGAACATCATTATCGTAGGCTGCGGAAAAGTCGGCCGTTCTTTGGTAGAACAGTTAAGCAGCGAGAATCATGATATATCCATTGTAGATCCAAAGGCATACGTCGTCCAGTCAATGGTAGATATGTATGATGTATTTGGAATTGTGGGAAACGGGGCAAGCTATAATGTTTTAACGGAAGTCGGAGTGGAAGAGGCCGATCTTTTGATTGCGGTGACGAATTCGGATGAATTAAACCTGCTGTGCTGCCTGATCGCTAAAAAAGCCGGAAAATGTGCCACCATCGCAAGAGTCAGCAATCCGGTTTATTTTGATGAGATCAATTTTATCAAAGAAGAGATGGGGATTTCCATGATCATTAATCCGGAGCTCGCAGCCGCTTCCGAGATGTCCAGAATTTTAAGGATTCCCACGGCCATGGAGATCAACTCCTTCGCAAAAGGAAAAGTAGAACTGTTAAAATTTGTTCTGAGAAAGAGTTCCATTCTAAATGGAATGAAGATGAAAGAAATAGGCGAGAGAATGCGCGGTGAGGTTCTCGTCTGTGCAGTGGAACGGCAGAAGGATGTTTTCATTCCTTCCGGGGATTTTGTTTTACAGGAAAACGACAGGATTTCGATTGTGGCTTCCCCGAGGAGTGCCAGCAAGTTTTTTCAGAAAATCGGTGTCCAGATGAACCCTGTCAGGAACGTCATGATCGTAGGAGGCAGCAAAACAGCGTATTATCTTTCTAAGAAGCTGCTCAGAATAGGGATATCGGTAAAGATCATAGACAAGGACTTTGACCGGTGTGAGGAACTGAGCGTACTGCTTCCCAAAGCGGTCATTATCCACGGAAACGGAAGTGACCAGGAAGTCCTGCTGGAAGAGGGGCTCCTGGAGACAGATGCCTTTGTGGCACTGACAAATTTTGACGAGGAGAACGTGTTTTTATCTCTCTTTGTAAAAGGGCAGACACCCGCAAAGCTGATCACAAAGGTGAAACGTGTCAGCTATAATCATATTATCGACGGTCTTGACCTGGGAAGTCTTATATATCCGGAATATATCACGGCTCAGTATATCGTTCAGTATGTCAGGGCAAAACAGAATTCTATCGGGAGCAATATAGAGAATCTGTATAAGATTGTGGACGGAAAGGCAGAGGCCCTGGAGTTTCATATTGAAGAACATGCACCGGTCATCGGTATTCCGCTCCAGATACTGCCGCTGAGGGACCAGATCCTGATCTGCAGTATTAACCGGAATGGAACGGTGAAGATTCCAACAGGACAGGATATGATCCAGGTGGGAGACACCGTGATTGTTGTGACCACGAAGACAGGCCTGCACGACATCAGTGATATACTGAAAAAAGAATAGAGATGATTGGAGAAAAAAGAAAATGAATTACGCTGTTATCCGATACATATTAGGATTGGTCATCCTGTTTGAGGGTGCCTTTCTGTCACTGCCGTGCATTGTAGCCATGATTTACAGGGAAGCCAGAGGCATCCCTTTCTTTGCAGTCATGCTCCTCTGTTTCTTTGTCGGATTTTTACTGAGCCATAAGAAACCCAAAAATATGCAGTACTATGCCAAAGAGGGATTTGCGGCCGTTGCATTGAGCTGGATTCTGCTGAGTTTTTTCGGGTGTCTTCCTTTTGTATTTAACGGAGACATCCCATCCTTTACAAATGCAATGTTTGAGATGATTTCAGGATTTACCACCACGGGAGCCAGTATTTTGTCCGATGTCGAAGTGCTGGCAAAGTGTAGTCTGTTTTGGAGAAGCTTCAGCCACTGGATCGGGGGTATGGGTGTTCTTGTATTTATCCTGGCAATCCTTCCGATGGGAGGAGGACAAAATCTGCACCTGATGAAAGCGGAGAGTCCGGGCCCGTCCGTAGGAAAGCTGGTGCCGAAGGTAAGGCAGACCGCCAAGATCCTCTATGGAATCTACTGTTTTATGACGCTGATAGAGATCGTTTTGCTCATGTTTGGAGGACTTCCTCTGTTTGATTCCATGCTGCTTTCTTTCGGAAGTGCCGGTACCGGAGGCTTTTCTATTCTTAACACCGGATTGGCCGACTATTCTCCCTATATTCAATATACGGTGACAGTCTTTATGATTTTGTTCGGTGTAAATTTCAATGTATATTATTTTATTCTGATCCGAAAGTTTAAAGACGCATGGAAGTTTGAAGAACTGAAATACTATCTGTTTGTCATTGCGGCTGCTGTCATATGTATTACCTACAATATCAGGGACCTGTTTCCAACCCTGGAATCTTCATTCCGCCATGCCTTCTTTCAGGTAGGCTCCATTATTACGACTACCGGTTATTCCTCCGTAGATTTTAATGTCTGGCCGGAATTTTCCAAGGTGATTCTGGTAATGCTGATGTTTATCGGAGCCTGTGCCGGAAGCACCGGGGGAGGGATTAAAGTGTCCAGAGTGATTCTGATGCTGAAGACGGTAAAAAAAGAGATGTATTTTTACATACACCCCAGAAGTATCCGGAAAATAAAATTTAATCAGCATGTAGTCGAGCATGAGGTAATACGTTCCATCAATATTTTTCTGATCACCTATATGATGATTCTGGCATTTTCTACACTGCTGATCGCTTTGGATGGATTTGACCTGATCACAGATTTTACTGCGGTCGTGGCGACTCTGAACAATATCGGACCGGGGCTTGAGCTGGTGGGACCAACCAGCAATTTTGGTATGTTTTCTGATTTTTCCAAAGTGGTCCTGATGTTTGATATGCTGGCAGGAAGGCTTGAGCTGTTCCCGATGCTGGTCCTCATAAGTCCGATTACATGGAGAGATACCAAGGTGTTTAAGAAGATTCCGAAGTACAGGAAGGATAGTCCTGGAGTATAGAAAGTGTAATCAGAACCTGGGATGGCAGGTAAAAGAACCACATTCCGTTTTGTGCAAAGGATAAAACCGGTTCCGGTACAGAAAAGGGAGCTGCGGGGGAAAGATTGAAAAGTCCTACGCAGATATCACAGCAGAGAAATAAAATGAGTCCTGCACTAAACAATCTGTGTTGAAGATTTATACGGCGTACGGCAAGGCTTTCTGCCGCATTGAAGAGTAACTGGGTGAAGTAGAAGACTCCGGCCGCCGTGAGAAGATTCCATGTATGGAGAATTCCTAAAAACACAAACATACATCCTGTGAGAAGAAAACGAACGGGCAGAAACGGAAGAAAGGCAAAGCCTCCGGCCCGGAGGAGACGGCAGTAATACAGCATCTGGACTCCGCAGAAACACAGGACACCAGCCGGATAATTTGTGTCAAGGACCAGGAGAAATACATCGGCAGCGGCGGTCAGTCCGAGGGCGGATATTACCAGTATGCGGTCCTTAGTTTTGCCATACATTAAACCGAAGAAGAAGCACAGCAGGATGGAGCAGTATTTCAGAATGGTGCTTAAAAGGCCTGAGGAAGATGTGAGATCCGGCACTAAGAAGGAAACATAAAGAATACATTCTGTTAAAACGAAAAGAAGTACAGCGGACCCTGCGGGGTCTGTTTTTTTCATTTTGCACCTTCCTTTCTGAAAACGTCATGGATTTTTTGCCTGTTTTATAGTATTCTTATTAAAATGAGAATTTATACAAGGAGGTTGATTATGAGTCGAGTATTTAAGTTCCACAATGATGTGGATACGGACCAGATTATAGCATCCCAGTATTTGCTGCTGCCGAATATTGAGGAAATGAAAGTATATGCCTTTGAATCTATCGATCCGGATTTTTCAAAGAAGGTGCAGGAAGGCGACATCGTTGTTGCCGGGGAGAATTTTGGATGCGGCTCCTCCAGAGAGCAGGCGCCGAGTGTGTTAAAGGCCCTGGGGGTAAAAGCCATCGTTGCCAAATCCTTTGCCAGGATATTTTACCGCAACGCCATCAATATCGGACTTCCGGTCGTTGTAAGCGGGGAACTCTATGACAAAGTAGAGCAGCTTGACGAGATCGAACTGGATCTGTCTGAAGGCGTGATCAAGACGAAAGATGAGACGTTGCCCTGCACAAAACTGCCGCCTTATATGCAGAATATTTTGGATCACGGCGGATTAATTAATTTTCTGAATGAAGGCGAGGTGTAGATTATGGGAATGACAATCGGAGAAAAGATTATCGCGAGGGCGGCAAAGGTGCCGGAAGTGAAAGCGGGAGAAATCCATACAGTGGAGCTTGACCGCCTGATGAGCAATGACGGGACGACACATTTGACGATCGATATGTATCACAATGATTTAAAACATCCAAAGATTGCAGATAAAGACAAACTGGTCTTCATTATTGACCACAATATTCCGGCGGAGAATCCAAAAACTGCGGAGGCCCACAGGAAAATGAGGAACTTCGCCAGGGAACATGACATCGCCTTTTATGAAGGAAAGGGAGTCTGCCACCAGATCATGGTGGAGGATTATGTATGTCCGGGAGAGCTGATCATGGGAGCCGATTCCCATACTTGTACATACGGTGCGCTTGGCGCCTTCGGAACAGGGATCGGATGCACGGACTTTTTATACGGCATGGTCACAGGGACCTCCTGGGTCATGGTACCTGAGACGATCCGCTTTGAGCTGACTGGAAAATTAAGAGAAGGCGTATATGCCAGAGATCTGATCCTTTCAATCATCGGCATGGTAGGAGCCAATGGATGTAACTATAAGATCATGGAATTTGCAGGAGAAGGGGCACACAACTTAAGTATTAATGAGCGTCTGGTATTGTGTAACCTTGCGGTGGAGGCAGGAGCTAAAACCGGAATCGTGGAGCCTGATGAAAAGGTTGTGGAATATGTGGAATCCAGAGGCCGTAAGGCAGAGAACCTGTTTGTGAGCGATGAGGATGCCCGTTTTGAAAAAGTTTACCATATCAACCTGGATGAGATAGACCCAGTCGTTGCAAGGCCGCATTTGATCGATGATGTCGTGCCGGTTGAAGAAGCCGGAGACGTTAAAATTGACGAGGCATTTTTAGGTTCCTGCAACAACGGACGGATCGATGAGCTGCGTCTCGCGGCTGAGATACTGAAAGGAAAGAAGGTTCATGAGGACGTCAGATTCCTGATCGCACCTGCTTCCAATGAAGTTTATATGCAGGCATTGGACGAGGGACTGATCGACATCTTTATGGAAGCCGGGGCCATGGTCATGAACAGCAACTGCAGTGTGTGCTGGGGAAGCTGTCAGGGCGTGATCGGTGAAGGGGAAGTTTTGATCTCCACCGGTACAAGAAATTTCAAAGGACGTGCAGGACATCCGGATTCTTATGTCTATCTGGGATCTGCGGCGACCGTCACAGCGTCTGCCATTGCAGGGAAAATCGTGAAGAGATAAAGGAGTTTACATATGGAAAAGTTTACAGGAAAAGTATGGGTGCTGGGCGATGATATCGATACGGATATCATCATTCCTACAGAGTATCTGGCGCTTCCGACCGTAGAAGACATGAAGCAGTACGGATTTTCTCCGCTGCGTCCGGAGCTGGCATCTCAGATAAAAGAAGGCGATATCATTGTGGCCGGAAAAAACTTTGGCTGCGGTTCCTCCAGAGAGCAGGCGCCGGAGATCATCAAGGCCCTGAAAATAAAATGTGTCATTGCCAAATCTTTTGCCCGCATTTTCTTCCGGAACTCTATCAACAATGGACTTCTGCTCATCGAAAATGACCAGATCCAGGAGAAAGTGAAAGAAGGAGATACTCTTGATGTAACGCTGGGCGAGTCTGCTGTGCATGACGGCAGGGAGTATCCGATCCAGCCGCTGCCTCAGAATCTGATGGACATTATAGAAGCCGGAGGACTGGTGGAAGCAATGAAGAAAAGAAATGGGGTGAAATAGCATGGGAAATACGATCATCGAAAAGATAATCAAAAGAAACACAGGGGCCCCGACAGTCTCCCCGGGACAGATCGTGACAGTCAATGTGGACCGCGTGATGATCCATGATATTTTTATCCCGTTTGTTGCAGAAAAGTTTGAGGAGATGGGATTTACAAAGCTGTGGGATTCGGACAGGGTGGTTTTGATTTATGATCATCTGGTTCCGGCCAGTGCGGTGGAAGATATCCGGCATTTTAAGATTGGTGATGCGTTTGTAAAGAAATACGGACTGAAAAACATTCACAGAAGCGATGGGATCTGCCATCAGCTCATGACAGAGTGCGGGTATGCCAAACCAGGAGACATTGTATTCGGAACTGACTCTCATACGACCACTTACGGATGCGTTGGCTGCTTTTCGTCAGGCATCGGGTACACGGAGATGGCTTCGATCTTAGGGACCGGAGAGATGTGGGTCAGAGTACCGGAAACGATCAAGGTTGTCATCGACGGCAAACTTCCGGACAATGTATCTTCGAAAGATATTATCCTCAGACTGATCGGAGACCTCGGGGCCGACGGGGCTACTTACAAGGCTCTGGAGTTTTCCGGGAGCACAGTGGAAGAGATGAGTGTGGCTTCCAGGATGACAATTTCCAATATGGCCATCGAGGCTGGGGCAAAGGCGGCTTTGTTTGCGCCGGATGAGAAGACAGCAGAGTATTCTGAAGTAGAGTTTTCCGATGTGGATTGGATTTACGGAGATGAGGATGCCGAGTATTGCAGGACGGTTGTCTATAAGGCAGAGGAGCTGGTTCCAGTGGTCGCATGTCCGTCTCAGGTGGATAAGATCAAACCAGTATCTGAGGTTGGAGGTACAGAACTTGACCAGGTATTCATCGGTTCCTGTACCAACGGAAGATTGGAAGATTTGAAAGCAGCGGCAGAAATCCTCGATGGGAAAAAGGTTGCTGATTTTGTGAAGCTGATCGTGACCCCTGCCAGTAGGAAAATTTATATGGAGGCATCTAAAGCCGGCTATCTGAAAATTCTTGCTGAGGCAGGAGCCATTATCACCCAGCCGGGATGCGGGCTTTGCTGTGGAAGAGCCGGGGGAATCCTCACCGACGGGGAGAAGATTCTAGCCACCAATAACAGAAACTTTCTTGGAAGAATGGGAACATCGAAGGTTGAGATTTATCTCGGGTCACCGAAGACGGCTGCGGCATCTGCTGTGGCTGGGAAGATTGTGGCGGCTGAGTAGAAAGCTCATTTGATATTAAAATAAAAGTTAAAACTTGTTCGAAATACGTTATGAAAGAAGTATTTCGAGCAAGTTTTTTATTGTTTAAAAACAAATTATAAAAATAGTTATTGACAAATAATTCTACATAGTATAATATAACTATATAGATAGTGAATAACAAAAATTTGATAAGGAGGAAGATATGAGGAAAATCAACTGTTTATTTTTAAGTTTGGTAATGATTTTTACAATTCAAGGGCATGTTTATGCATCGCCCAATGCTAGTACGACAAACGAAAATGACAAAACATTGGCAGTAATAACAAATCTAGAATCAGGAGAGAAAACTGTAGTTATTCCAAAAAGAATTTGTTCAACAACTTTACAACAGAAATCAAAACAAGGGGAGATAGAAAAGAGTTATGAGGTGGTAATTGAGATACCTAACACAGAGGCTACTACTTTAGCAAGTGATAGTATTAGTAAAACTGCAACCAAAAAAGAGGTTAAAGTTACAGGAAAATTTAACTATACAACCCAATATCCAGATAAAGTAAAGGTGTCTAGCTGTTCAGGATCATGGAAACCCAAACTGCAGGGAGTATATGTAACAAATCGTGAAGTAGTTCTTCATGGCGGAGATGGACAACATATGAAAAAAAGACCTAGTAAAAATTCTTTTAGTTATAATACTAAATGGGGATATAAGCCTTATGTACCTCAATCCAGTTTATCAGGAACAGGCATGATTATGAACGCAGTAGGCAGAGTTGGTGGAATGAATTCAAAAGCTCAGATTGAATTAAAAATTAGTGGGAGCGATATTTTAGACAATCTAAAGTAATCCATAAGAGGAGAACAAATTTTGAACAAAAAACTAAATAAAATTTCAGCTATATTATGTGGTTTGTTTCTTCCGGTGCTGCTAACTTTGGCTATTCCTTTCCTTAAGATATTGTTTTTGAGCCAACATTATTATACCGGATATCTGGATGGAGATGCTATATATTATCTCGTAAAAGATTTTGTGACCAATGGAATATGGGCAATTGGAGTGCTTATTTATATTTTGTGGGTTATCAGGGATAAAACGAAGCTAACCATTATTTCAAATATTTTTATCATAATCTGTGCATTGTGTGGATGCTATATTGTATTGATCAGAAGTAGCTTGCTGTATTTTGCAAAATACATAGACACTAGTACTTATACATTAGAATCAATTTTAATTATAATAGCATGTAGTTTACTGATCCGTAAGATTTACTTGTATTTAAGACATTCATAGAGAGATTCAACAATGATATTATAACTCCTGCAAAGACAGAAGGAATACAAAATCCTGTCTTTACAGGAGCTTTTTTGTATAAATTGATCAATAGATAAGCAACCCAACAATTCCCGTAAACACAATTACAAATACAGGAGGCTTTTTAAACTTTCTCAGTAGAAGTACAGCGGTCCCGAATAAAATGGCCGCAGGAAGCTGAAAAGATGAAAGGACGACATGCTCATCCGTACCAAACAGGGTAAGCAGCAAGATGGAAAAAGCAGCGGAAAGTACAAGCCCTGAGGAAGATGCCTTCAGACCGTCCAGTACAGCGGACATATAGGATGAATCACTTTTCTTCTGGAAAAACCGGTATAGAAGGATGGAGATGGTAAATCCTGAGATCACACATCCTACGGTTGCCACCACTGCGCCGGGGATTCCGGCTACGCGGATACCCACGAAGGAGGAAGTGTTGACTGCAATAGGACCGGGCGTCATCTGTGAGATCGTAATGATATCGGTAAAATCCTGACTGGTAAGCCAATGCTTTGCCAGTACGACCTGTTCTTTGATCATCGGGAGGATCGCATAGCCTCCGCCGATGCTGAACAGGCCGATTTTAAAGAATGTACTGAACAAACGGACCAGATTTAAGAGCATGTCTGACACCTCCTTTTTTTATGGAGCCATACTTTAAACAGGCAAAGCACAGAACATAAGATTAAAATCAGCATGGCATTGATGTGGAAGACGAGGTTGGATAAAAAAGCAGCAGGAACCATGAGGGTAAGAAAAAGAGACTTCTTTTTCAGAATTATGCGGCACATATCTGTGATATAGTCAACGATCAGTGCCGCCGCTCCTGCCTGCATGCCAAGGAGAACGGCGGATACGATGTGACTGCTCCTGAAAGCCTGATATCCTGCGGAAATTATGGAAAGCAGGATCAGCGGCGGCAGGATGGCCGCGATACAGCTTATGACTGCTCCTTTTAATCTGGCTATCCTGTATCCTGTGAGAGCCGAAAGATTAATCGCGATGGCTCCAGGAGAAGACTGGGCAATTGCTGCGATATCAAAAAGCTCCTTCTCGGATAAAACATGACGGTTTGTCACAAAATGTTTTTTTAACATGGGAACGACCACATAGCCGCCGCCAAAAGTAAAAGCACTGACAATCAAATTGACACGGAACAGCCAGGCATATTGTTTTAGTATATCTTTATTCATAACGGATTTCCCCTTTTTTTAACAGTATACGTTTTTTCGAAACATAAAGAAAATTATATTATTTTATATATAACATGTTAAAATAGTAATGATAGGAGGGAAAGCCATGACGATAAGGCGTTTATATATTTTTAAAACAGTATGCGAGGAAGGAAGTGTCACCGGGGCTGCGAAGAAGCTCTATATGACCCAGCCGGCAGTATCACATGTGATCCATGAACTGGAAGAAGAACTTGGCACTGTGCTGTTTGACCGTATATCAAAGAAAGTATTTTTAAACCAGACGGGCAAATTATTATTAAAAAAGACAGTCCGCATCCTGGAGCTTTATGAGGATCTGGAAAAAGGAGTGTATGACTTGGAGAACCAGGCTGTACTCCGTGTAGGGGCCAGCATAACCATATCAAGCTTCTGGCTGCCCGGGGCTATGAAACGATTTCAGGATACATATCCCGGAACGCCGGTCAGTGTTCAGGTATGCAAGGCTTCGGATGTCCTTTCCATGCTCCACAATAATGAGATCGATCTGGCGCTGATCGAGGGCGCTGTCTCAGACAGTACGCTGGACAGCACGGTCTTTTCTTCGTTTCGTCTGTTTGCTTTTTGTTCTCCGGACCATCCATGGGCAAACGTTAAGGACATTGAACTTGAAAGACTTCTGGAACAGCCGCTTCTGCTTCGTGAAAAGGGAAGTGCGACCAGGGACGTGCTGGATAGCGTACTTCTTTTACATGATCTGAGGGCCGATCCTTTTTGGACCAGTGTAAACTCTCAGGTATTGATTCGTGCGGCAGAGGAAGGGCTCGGAATCACCGTGCTGCCGGAACGCCTTGCGGCAGAGGAAGTCTCAAAAGGAAAATTAAAGAAAATAGAAATCAGGGGCATAGAACTCAAGAATGAGAATCATATCGTTGTCCATAAGGATAAATACCGGACAGGGCCTATGAAAGAATTCATCAATATTTTGCTTGAGGGAAATGAAAATATAAGTGATTTGTGATACAATGGAAAATATTTGACACAAGGGGATGAAAAATTATGACAGAATTATTGATATCGGCATTTATTAAGAATAAGGATGATTTAAAAAACCATAAAGTCCGTCAGGCCTATGGCACAATGGGAGGAGCAGTGGGTATATTCTGCAATATATTTCTCTTTGCAGGGAAACTGACTGCGGGGATTCTCACAGGGGCCATTTCCATCACCGCAGATGCCTTCAATAACCTTTCTGACGCGGCATCTTCCATCATCACACTGGTTGGTTTCCACATGGCAGGGCGTCCGGCGGACAAGAATCACCCGTTCGGACATGGAAGAATCGAATATATTTCAGGACTCCTGGTTTCTTTGGCTATACTGTTAATGGGATTTGAATTATTAAAATCTTCTGTTAATAAAATCTTCAGCCCGGAAGACATTATGTTCCGTCCGGTGTCCATAGGGATTCTTATTGTATCCATTCTGGTGAAATTCTGGATGTCAGCTTTCAATAAAAAGGTCGGAAATCTGATCGACTCAGAGGCCATGAAGGCCACAGCCACAGACAGCTTAAGCGACTGTATCGCTACAACGGCAGTTCTGGGCGGGATGCTGATTTTCAGGTTTGCCGGGATCAACGTGGACGGATATGTAGGTATTTTAGTGGCCGGATTTGTTATGTGGGCCGGATTCGGAGCGGCAAAGGATACTCTCTCGCCTCTGCTTGGAACCGCTCCCGATGTGGAACTGGTGGAGAACATACAAAATGAGGTTTTAAATAATGAGCTGATCGTAGGGGTGCATGATATCATCGTACATGACTACGGCCCGGGCCGGCGGATGATCTCTCTTCACGCCGAGGTGCCGTACAATGTTGATATTTTGGAGGCACATGACGTGATTGACAACATTGAATATCATCTGATGCATAAGTTTAATTGTGACGCCACCATTCATATGGATCCGGTTGTCACGGATGATGAGGAGACAAACGAGGCAAGAATGATGGTGGAAAAGATCGTAAAAGAATGCGGAACCGAACTGTCTATCCATGATTTCAGAATGGTAGAGGGAAAAACGCACAACAACTTGATCTTTGACCTGGTGGTGCCCTATGAATGTGACCAGGAAGTGGGGGATATTACGACTTATATCAGAAAGGAGATCAGAAGGCACCGGGAAAATTACTTTGCAGTGATCAAAGTGGACCGGAGTTATATCTGAACAATGAAAGATGAAGGAACAGCTGACCAATGACATGAGTGTAGGAAATCCCGCAAAGAAGTTATTTTTCTTTGCGGTTCCCATTGTGCTGGGCAATTTATTTCAGCAGCTTTATAATATTATTGATTCTATGGTAGTGGGAAGATTCGTCGGTGCACAGGCACTTGCCGCCGTCGGAGCATCGACGGCCATTGTTTTTTTATTTGTAGCAGTTGCGACCGGTTCCAGCATCGGTTATTCTGTTGTCATTTCTCAGCTGTTCGGGGCAAAGGATCAGGACCGGATGATGACGGCGATCTATACGGCCTTAATTTCCACATTTGTGTTGGGACTGATTTTAATGATTATCGGTGTGGCCGGTACAGGAGGAATCCTCGTATTGATGAGGACACCGGCGGATATTTACCGGGATGCCGCCAATTATCTGAGAATCTATATGTTCGGCCTTGTGTTTTTATTTATGTATAATACTTTAAATGCGGTTTATAATGCACTTGGCGCGTCAAAAATTCCTCTTTATTTTCTGGCAGGCTCTTCAATTTTGAATATTGTGCTGGATTTGTATTTTGTGATCCGGCTTCAGATGGGAGTGACCGGGGTTGCATGGGCAACTCTGATCGCACAGGGGCTGGCGGCAGTCATTTCGTTTATCAATCTGCTGTTCCGTCTTAAGAAGATAGAGACAGAAAAAAAGCCGGTTTTATTTGACCGAAAGATCCTTGTCCAGATGGGACGGATTGCAGTACCGTCTATGGTGCAGCAGTCTATCGTCTCGTTCGGCATGGTGTTTGTACAAAGTCTTGTCAACAGTTTCGGATCTGTGGTGCTTGCAGGATATACGGCGGCTACGAAGATTGACTCGATTGCGATCATGCCGATGGTAAATGTGGGGAATGCAGTGTCTACGTTTACGGCGCAGAATATCGGGGCGGAAAAACCGGAACGGATCAGAGAAGGGCTGAGAGCGGGAAGGCTCATGGCAGCAGGCATCGCGGCTGTCATTACGGGAATTCTGTTTTTTAAGGGGGATGTGCTGGTTGCCCAGTTTGTGGATGAGACGTCCAATGCCGGAGTCATTGCCATAGGTGTGGATTATTTAAGGGTCGTATCTGTGTTTTATGCACTGATGGGACTTATGAATGTGGTAAATGCGGTTCTCCGTGGATCAGGAGATGTGGGTGTATTTATGGCGAGCACCCTCTGCAATTTCGGATGCAGGGTAGTATTTGCTTATATCCTGGCTCATTTTCTGGGAGCGTCCGGAATCTGGTGGTCTATCCCGATCGGATGGGCTGCGGCATTTACGATCGGAACCTTGAGATATCGAAGCGGCAAGTGGAAGGAAAAAGGAATTGTGGAGCGGGAGAAAGATTGTAAAGAGACGGGGGAAAGTATATAATGATGACAAAGATAAAGATTTACCGGGAAAATTATGAGCATTTGCCCAAGCGTTTTGTTGATAAAATTGAATCGGATCTTGACTATTTGATAAAAGCTGATATTCCCGGTTTAAAAGGAGTGTACTTATTCGGCAGCTGTGCGCGGGGAAATATCCGAAATGGCAGTGATATAGACCTGCTTATATTTACAGAACAAAAATTGGAAGACAGGGCATTGGCGGCGGATATCAGATGGACCTTAGATGATGAGATATCCGGTATATCCACGGATGTAGTCTATACCAACGAGGAGTCCATAAAGGAAAATACTATTTTTAAGAGAATATTGAACAGAGATAAAAAGTTAATACTGGAGGTGATGAAATGATTAAAAATAACTACCTGGACATTGCAAAAAATGACTTGGAGTATCTTGAATCTATCCTCGCTGTGGGGAGTACTTTCTATAATCAGCTTGCAGTACAGTGTCAGCAGGTAACAGAGAAATTTCTGAAAGGCTACCTGGAATTGTGCTTTTTAGATGAAGATGTTTCGGACTTATTAAGAAAGCATAATATGAAAAAGATTGCAGTCAGAATGAATCAGTGGAAGCCGGATTTAAAGCTGGATACAGTGGGTCTGGCCTATTTGACAGATTTTTATTATGATGCCAGATATCCCGGCGACGATTTTTATACAGTGACGAAAGAAGAATTTGATAAATGTAAGAAAATTATGTACGCTACTATTTCAAAACTGAAAGAGATTCCAATTAAAAATTTTTAAATGGCGTGAGGTGAATTATATGCCGATTGTGTTAAAAGCTTATCAAGAGATTTCAAACAAACAGGCGATCGCAAATGCCATTTCTAATGCGGTCTCTCATCTGTTGTCTGATCCTTCCGGCGAGCGGCTGGCCAATGATTATGTTCTGACACTGACGGAGGGGGAACTTCTGATTGAACAGATCGGATATTTAAAGGGAAGTTCAGACCCGGAGATAAAAGAAATGAAGAGACTCAAACGAAGCCAGATCCGCAGGCTGGAATTGGAGGAATTTTCGAATAAGGAATAAGATGAAAGAATCAAAAAGGAGCAGATATACGCATATCTGCTCCTTTTTCTAATACTATATTACCATAAAATGACGAATTTTTCAAGACTTGTGATCCTAAAGCGGCGGCAGTAGAGGAACTAAGAGTCATTGAAGCGTGCAGCGAGAAGACAGATGGGAGATTTGGGCTGAGTCTGTCAAAAGAACAGGCGAGAGAATTGATCGCGGGGAGGAATGAAAGTCTAAAAAAAGAAAGCAGTTCTGTCACCTATGAGACGGCACAGATGCTGATGGAGGCAGTTATATATTGTATCGGCCTGTGCGAAGAATCTTACGGAGGAGCGCTGCGGTCCAAAAGGGGCCTTCGTGCGGAGGAGGCGTACAGCATTGGGTATGAAAAGGTAATAGATGCGTCAATTACAGGGATACAATAGTCAGCGGCATGCCGCAGTTTTTTCTGCGCTATGATGCCAGATTCTGTCCTCAGGATCATATCCTGACACTGGATTATCCAACGATGAACAGGTATGGGAAGAAAAGCGGGATAAGGCTTATTTATGAATATTTATGTGGCGCAGAGTGAGAACAGAGACTTTTAAGATGTTTCGACAGCCGCATCATCACAGCTCTCCTAAGGCATGTGGAAAGAAAGCAGGACGTTGATTATATGGAAAATATATGTTCTCTGGTCCTGCTCCAATCTCTCGGATGTCTGATTTCAAAAAAACAGCTTACGGATTTAACCTTGACGGGAACAGATACAGAAGAGGTACGGAAATATTTTTCAGGTGACCCGGCAGAAACGATAGAGGATAAATTACAGGAAATGATCGGGTTTATCGTACAAAGGGCCGGAATGGAGCCTTGGAAACAATATTTTCAAAGAGAGGGGAAAGAATTCGCTGTTCGGATTTATAATGCCATCAAATATGACGCACTGGATGCATTATTTTATGTTTGATTGTATTTTTCAGGACACTTTTTATGACTGTCTGCATATATTAGCAAAAGAAAGTTGATTTGAGGAATTTTATGGCAGGCGTAATTTTGGATGCCGGGCACGGCGGTTATGACAATGGTGCCCAGTTTAATGGAAGAAGGGAAAAAGACGATACATTAAGACTGACTCTGGCAGTGGGTCAGGCGCTGAGAGATAAGGGAGTCCCGGTACAGTATACGAGACAGACCGATGTCTATCAGTCTCCGATTGAGAAGGCCAGAATCGGAAATGAGAGCGGGGCCGATTACTTTGTCTCTATACACAGAAACTCAAGCCCGCTTCCCAACACATACAGCGGAGTGGAGACTCTGGTTTACAACGACAGCGGTATTAAGGCCGAGATGGCCAGGAATGTAAACCGCAGATTAAGCGAGGTTGGATTTAATGACCTGGGAGTCAAGGAGCGGCCGGGACTTGCGGTTCTCAGACGGACGAATATCCCTGCAATATTGATCGAGGCTGGCTTCATCAATACGGTAAAAGATAATGAGCTTTTCGATTCAAGATTTAACGACATTGCAAATGCCATTGCAGACGGGATTGTTGACACGATTGGATCAGGACAACAGGAGCTTGGCAGCACCTACCGGGTGCAGATCGGACTGTACCGCAATTTCTCCAATGCGCAGTACGCGCTGAATGAAGCGCTGGCTCAGGGCTTTGACGGAGATATCGTGTATGAGGAGCCATATTATGCCGTACAGCTTGGAGAATTCAGAACGCTGGATGAAGCAGTCCAATTGGAAAATGAGCTGAAGCAGCGAGGCTATGATACCCTGGTGGTCAAAAAATAAGGAGGCTGTGATTTGTTTTATGTGAGATCAACGGATGGAATAAAGATTGCAGTCTATGACTACAATCCCTTTGGGGAGGAGACTGTCGTTTTAATTCACGGATGGCCTTTATCCCATCTGATGTATGAATACCAGACGGAACTTTTATGTAGGCAGGGTTACCGGGTGGTGACACTGGATCTGAGAGGCTTTGGAAATTCTGACGCCCCGTCCTTCGGCTATTCATATGATCAAATGTCCCAGGATATCTATCAGGTGATCAGAAGACTGAAACTTAAGAATTTTACTCTTACAGGTTTTTCAATGGGCGGCGCGATTGTCCTTAGATATATGAGAAAATTTAAAGGGTTTGGAGTTAAAAAACTGATTCTTTTGGCAGCCGCAGCTCCATCATGGACAAAAAGAAGAGACTTTCCGTATGGACTGACAAGAGAATATGTCAATGAACTGATCGAACTGGCGGAAACTGACAGGCCTCAGCTCTGCTTTAATTTCAGTCATGAGCAGCTGTTTGCAGGTCCTCAGTCTGAACCGGCAGTGAATTGGTTTGAACAGATCGCACTTTCCGCTTCTGGACTTGGAACGGTCCGGGCTGCAGTTTCCCTGAGAGATGAAGACGGAAGAGAGGACTTGCAGGCCGTCCATGTGCCGACATGGATCATTCACGGGAAAAAGGATGTAGTGGTGTCGAATGATCTGGTGAGGATACAGCATGATGAAATCTGCGGTTCCAAGCTGATTCAGCTGGACGAAAGCGGACACGGCATTGTGTACGATCAGCTGGAGTTATTTAATAAGTACTTTTTAAAAGCTGTCAGAGCATAAATGAAAAGCAGCAAAAGAAGAGAAGAATCGGAACGGCTGCGGGACCACAGTTTAATCGGGCGGTCTCGCAGCCGTTTATGTATCTGTGTTCAGAGCGAAAACAGATGGGTTGCAATATTAAAATATATCAAGATGGAGCAGGTGTCTACCAGGGTGGTGATCAGGGGAGCCGCCATGATGGCCGGGTCCAGACCGATCTTTTTTGCCAGCAGAGGCAGACAGCAGCCTGCGATTTTTGCAAGAATGATGGTGGCTATGAGGGAAAGCCCGATAAGCACGGCCATTCTGAGACTGTGGTACATGAGCATGATACGCAGTCCATTGACTGCAGCCAGAACAAAGCCAACTAAAACAGCCACCCGGAATTCTTTAAATACAACTTTAAAAAGATCATGGAACCGGATCTCATCGACGGCAATTCCGCGGATGATCAGGGTTGAACTCTGGGAACCACAGTTTCCTCCGGTGTCCATCAGCATTGGAATGAAGGATACGAGCAGGGGAAGAGTCTGAAAAGCATTCTCATATTTCGTGATAATGGCTCCGGTAATGGTTGCGGACAGCATGAGGAAAAGCAGCCATAAGATTCTGTGTTTAGCATGGCTGATGACAGAGGTGCCGAAATAGGATTCCTCATTGGGCTGCATAGCCGCCATGATGGACATGTCCTCTTCCACCTCATCCTGCCAGACTTCCATGGCATCATCGAAAGTCACGATGCCTACCATGCAGTGTTCAAAGTCTACCACAGGGATTGCCAGAAGGCCGTATTTATGGAACAGTTTGCTGACATTTTCTTTGTCCTCATGGGTATTCACGTAGATTAGATTTGTCTCCATAATGTCCTTTATGAGAACATTACTTTCATTAAGCAAAAGGCTCTTGGCCGTCACGATCCCAAGAAGCCGTTTCTGTTCGATCACGTAGCATGTATAAATGGTCTCCTGGTCAATGCCAACCCGTTTAATCTTTTTCAGTGCCTGTTCGACAGTCATGTTTTTTTTCAGGTCCACATATTCCACTGTCATGATGCTTCCCGCACTGTCTTCCGGATATTTTAAGAGACGGTTGATGATCTGCCGTGTTTCTCTGTCAGTCACGTCCAAAATCTGTTCTACTACATTGGCAGGCATTTCTTCGATGATATCCACCGTATCATCCATGTACATATCATCAAACAGTTCTTTGATCTCAGAGCGGGTAAACGCATTGATCAAAGTTTCCTGCATGGGAGATGACATCTCTGTGAATACTTCTGCCGCCTTCTCCTTTTGGATCAGACGGAACAGGATCGTATATTCTTTTTCTGTAAAATTTTCTAATAATGATGCTAAATCTACGTTGTTCATAGAATTAAGCACAACTTTTAAGGCAGGATATTCCCGCCTCATGAGCAGAGCTCTGATATTTTCTTCTCTCATGTTTCTTTCTCCTTTTATATGAAATTCTGAAGATTAAAACATGAACAAAAACCCTCTCCCTGTATTTAAGAAAAAGTACGCGGGAGGTTTGGAATTTTTATTCATGCCGTATTGACTTCGGGGTGATTCCATACTCTCACATCCTTTCTTTTTTACAGTTTACAGGTTTCACCGCTCTTATCAGAATACCTTTAAGAAAAGGTCATGTCAAGGAAATCAGAATGAGACAATCTCCTATTCCATATAAATAGTACATAGAAGTCGAACAGGGGATGGACAGAGTGAATAAGAAAAATCTGATCACGGGTTTTATCTGCATCGTTGTTTTAGGGCTGTCATTGCTTGGCGGGGGCAATGCGGCCCTTTCTGTCTGGAATCAAAATGTGAGGATCTTAAATCCTGCAGAGAATAAGGAACTTCCGATTTACTGTGTGGATACAAAAAAGAAGGAAATCAGCCTCACCTTTGATACAGCGTGGGGAAATGAGGACATCAACCAGGTTCTCAAAATCTTAAAAAAAGAAAATGTGAAAGCAACCTTCTTTTTTTCCGGCGACTGGGTGCAGCGGTTTCCTGCGGATGTAAAGAAGATTGCCAAAGCAGGCCATGACATTGGCAACCATGGGGATAACCACAAATATATGACCAGATTGTCTTCTGATGAGCAGAAAAAAGAGATTCTGGGGGCTCACAGCAAAGTCCAGGCCGTGACAGGAGAGCAGATGGAACTTTTCCGGCCTCCCTACGGAGACTATGATGAAAATGTGGTGAAAACGGCCAGACAGTTAAACTATGAAGTCATTCAGTGGTCCGTAGATACGGACCATACAACTTAAAACAGCGAGAATATGCGGTTGCAGAATCATTGAAAAAATCAATGGTTCTTTTTTTATACTAAATTTAGGAGGGAAATAGGATGGATAAAGAAATTCTGGAAATATTAAAAATTAAGATTTTAGATGATCTGGAAAAATAAAAGTTTTTAATAATTCAGGGTTGGGCCATCGACCCTTTCAAAACGGGCTTCTCTTTCATTGGGCAGCTGCAGCTGCCCATATTAATTATGAAAGAGAAAAATATGAACTCTATATCAAAGGAGAAAAGGTATGAAAGAGAAAATTATTGCAATTGTAAACCAAAAGGGCGGTGTTGGCAAAACCACGACAACCATTAATTTAGGTACAGAGTTGGCCAAACGTCATAAAAATGTACTTCTAGTGGATTTTGATCCTCAAGGAAGTTTATCCATTGGTTTGGGAGTACGTGATGAGGAAATCCCAAGTGTAAGTGAGTTAATGCTGGCGGAAATGAATGATCAGGAACTTCCAGAAAAAAAGAATATTGTGTTGGAATTGGATTATGTAGATTTAATTCCGGCTAACATAACACTTTCAGCAGTGGAGATAGCCTTAATCAATACAACCTGCCGGGAGATGATTTTAAAAAACATTCTTCAAAATTATAAAAAAGGATATGATTATATTTTAATAGACTGTGGACCATCACTAGGGATGTTAACGGTGAATGCTCTTACAGCGGCCGATAGTGTTTTGATACCAGCATCTGCAGAATTTTTGAGTGCCAAGGGTCTGGAACAGTTATTAGGATCGGTAGCAAAGACGAAAAGAAAGTTAAACCCAGGACTGCAGATAGAAGGAATTCTTTTTACAATGGTACAAGAACAAACAAGACTGGCCAAAGAAATGATCAGCTTGGTAGAAAACGTATACGGAAGGTTAAATATTTATACCACTAGAATCCCTAGAAGCATTGACGTGGGTACAGCAATCAGACAGGGAAAAACTATAAGAGAATTTAACAATAAAAATAAAGCTGCAGAAGCTTATCAGAGGTTGGCTCTGGAGGTGCTAAAAAATGTTTAATAATGAACTAAAAAGCATAGATAATATTTTTGGGCTTAATGATGCCCAAGATGACGTAGACGTAAAAGAAGAAAATAAAAATGAAAGTGGAATTGTTCATATTTCTCCAGATAGACTTGTAGATTATCGGAAAAGTGATATAGGTAAAAAACGATATAATGATCAGGACCTACAAGATTTGGCGGATTCAATTAAAGATAATGGGATTCTCCAGCCTATTTTAATAAGACCGATAGAAAATGGTGTTTATGAAATTTTAGCTGGACATAACCGAAGAGATGGTGCTGTTCTAGCGGATTTAGACACTGTTCCATGTATTGTAAAAGATTATGATGATACCCAGGCAGAATTGATTTTCATTGAGTCCAATTTGGAAAAGGGACTGGAACATTTTACAGAGTCTGAGAAAATTGACTTGATTTATCGCCGACATGAAGCTTTAAAATCCCAGGGCCGGAGGACGGATCTTGAAGAGAATTCGGAAAAAATTTCTGCAGCAAAAGAATTTAATCTGAGTAGATCAACCATCACTCGGTATTTAAAACTTTACAAATTAACATCTAATCTAAAAAAATTGCTGGATAATAAATTGTTACCGGTTGTTTCTGGATTGGAAGTAGTAGAGTTTCCAGAGGAGCTGCAAGAGCAGCTCTTTTTCTATTTAGAAAATAAGAATAAAAAATTAGATACAAAAACAGCACAAAGCCTCGCTTCCTACTATCAAAAAGGAAAACTGAATGCAGATACAATGCTAAAAATTATAGAAGGTACATTGAAACCTCGAAAAAAGCAGAATAGCTATAAAATGAACAAAAAAGTATTTAAGAAATACTTCCGACCTGAACAGCCACAGGCGGAAGTTGAAGAAATCATAATTAAGGCGCTAGAGATGTATTTTCATGAAGGGCAAGAGGGGGAATGAAATCTAATTGGAAGAATGGTTAAATATTGGTATAATAATGTTAGTGGTGAATTCGTTAAATATAACTAAAGGAGGAAAACAAAAATGAAAAGTACAGGTATTGTAAGAAAGCTTGATGAACTGGGACGTATCACTCTACCAATTGAGTTGAGACGTAATCTGGATGTGAATGAGAGGGATCCTCTTGAAATCTTCGTTGATGAAGATACAATTATATTGAAGAAGTATAATCCAGCAGACATCTTTACAGGTGAAATGGATGATCTTGTTGAGTACAATGGTAAGAAAGTTTCAAAAAGTTCTATTATAGAATTGGCCAGACTCGCTGGCCTTACAGTTGATTAGAGAAAAACAAAGCTGGATCCGACTTGTGTCGGATCCTTTTTAGTTCTCCAGGGTGCTTAGAAATATTATAAAACCATAAAATCACCATTTATCTTATCCCACCATTAATATTTCTAAGTAGCCTTGATGATTAAAATTAAGAAAAGGGGGATTTGATGTATAAAAAGAAAAAATTTTCTGAAGATGAAATAAAAAAGGCAAATGAAGTTAGCATACTATCACTTGTAAAAAATTTGGGTTTAAAAACGGAGAAGAAAAAAAATGCATATAAAGCGCCAGGTTATGGGGGTTTATATATTGATGAATATAGAAATCAATGGAACTGTTTTGCGGCACAACTCTCTGGAGAAACAATTTATGGAGGTGGGCCTATCCAATTGGTGCAATTTATTCTTGGATATGATTTTGTCCAGGCAATGAAGTATCTTCTTAACGATGATCATATGGATACAATTCATGAAAGACAGCCGAATACAGTGAAGGTGAAGAAGGAATTCAAATTGCCAGCTGCAGCACAAGATTATCGCCATGTCTACGCCTATCTGATCAAGACGCGAGGGATCAACCACAGAATTGTTGACTATTTTGTAAAGACAAAAAAATTATATGAAAATACACATTACAGCTGCGTCTTTGTTGGATATGATCAGTTTGGTGTAGCCAGACACTGTACGATCCGAGGTACGGTGTCAAACAATCCCTTTAAAGGAGAAGTTGAAAGTAGTGACAAGCGATTTACGTTCTGTATGGAGGGAACAACAGACACTCTACACATTTATGAAGCACCTATTGATCTAATGAGCTATTTAACCTTATGTATAAAATGGGATCGAAGGGAATTGTGGAAGGATCATCATCTGGCACTGTGTTGTCTGGCAAATGTTCCTATAGAGACGTATTTAAAACGATTTCCTCAAATACGTAAGCTAATCTTCCATTTAGATAATGATAAATGGGGAAAAGCAGCGACAGAAAGATTTGCAAAGGAATATCAATTACAGGGGTTTGAAACTTGGGCAGAACATCCGGACACTCAGTACAAGGATTTTAATGAACAATTGGTTATTGAAAAAAACTTAGGATAGAGGAGGGAAAAATGAATATGATAATACTTTGTCTGGTAAGTTTACCTCTTTGCTTATCAGGCGTTTTTTTTGTTCAGATATATGAGCACTGGGAGATGAGACAATGCATGAAAAAGAAGTAAAATTCCCCAAATCCATTCGATTTTCAAACAGTGAATGTGAAATGGTTGAGAAAAAGGCCAGTCAGGCGCATGAAAATTTTTCTTCTTATGTAAGACGGATGGCATTGGAAAGTCAAATTACAGTAGTAGAAGACCTGAAAGACGTTCAATATCAGTTATATAAAATAGGAAATAACTTGAACCAGCTCACTAGACTGGCTCACGAGGGACAGATCTTAGTTGCAGACTTAGAAGAGACGAATCAGCTACTGCAGGATATATTTGATCAATTATTACAGATTGAGAGAGGGTAGAAATGGCAATTTTTATACCGGCCACTGATAAAAAGGGAAGGGAAATTTCTTATAATTCAAAAGAAGTAATGAAAAAGGTTTTGGTATATATCAATAAGTTAGAGAAAACAAAACCAGAACTAAGGGGAGGGACCTATTTATTGAATCCGGATCGGGCCTATGAGGAATTTATGCTTACCAAGCAGGCTTGGGGAAAAACAGATAAAAGGATGTGCATTCATTTTATTCAGTCATTTCGTCCGGACGAGCTTTCTAAGGAAGATGCTGGAACAGCGTTTCAAATAGCAGAAGAGATGATGCAGCATCAAAAATTTCAGGGATTCCAAATATCCTATGCAACTCATTTGGATCGAGATCACATTCATAATCATTTTATTATAAATACTGTAAACTTTGAAACCGGTTATAAATGGCAATGTAGTAAAGAGGATTTAGAAGAGTTAAAAGGATATAGTGATCAGTTATGTAAAAAATATGGATTATCCGTCATTGATCGATCCCGGATTCACAGGGGAAAAAGTGAAACTGAGAAGCAAGCCGAGCAAAAGGGGATTTCATGGAAGAGGGAAATTCAGCTGGCCGTGGATCAGGCGTTACGTGTTGCTGCCAGTCAGTCAGAATTTATCCAACTCATGAATCGACAGGGATATAGAGTAAAGTGGAATCCGAAGTATGTTACCTTTATCGCTTCAGAACATAAAGCGGTCAGGAACTGGCGTTTTGAACCTCCAGAAGCTTATACAAAGGAGCGTTTTCAGGAATGTTTCAAAGAAAATGCCAGGAGGTTTCAAAGAACCCCGGAGGAAGTAAAAGAGGAAGCATCTGCTTACCGGAGAGAAGCTTTCTTTGCCGTCCGGGATGCTGCAGCGATAGCTACGAGTCAGGAGGAATTTATACAAATTTTAGAGCAACAGCAGTATCATGTTCGCTGGGATGATACCCACGAATATATCACATTTCAAAAGCCTGGCCATCAGGCGGTTAGAAATAGAAATTTTTATCCAAAAGAGGCTTATACGAAAGAAGCCCTTTTAGAGAAATTTGAAAGTAATAAAGAAACATTAAAGAAAATCGAAAAAGGTACCTATGTATCAGACTCGATAGAAGAGGTAAAACGGAGTGATATGTTGTATTATCTACTCCGTTTTTTTGGTTCTCCAAAACAGGGAGATTATCCTCATCAGACAAGAGAAAGGGGTGATTCCATTGAATACTTAAAAGAAAGACAAAAAGAGAGAGAAAAAGGAAAGGGAGTGGACTGGGAAATTTGAAAAAGAAAATTTTATTGTTCTTTGCTGGATGCATTGGTATAATGGTACTTTTCTTTGTCTGTGGATATGCATCAATTTTTTTAGATTCTTTTCTAAAGGACCCGAAGCATATCAAATATGTAACACGGCCAGATGAGATTATTAGAATTTTACAACAGGATCCGGTTGTCTTGCAGTTTACGTTTAGCTTTTTTGTGTTACTTTTACTTGGAGGGTTTATCCTGTTTTTTTCGGAAACGAATACTTATAAAAGTGAACAAATGAAAGTAACAAAAAACATAAAAACACCGGTGCCAGCTGGCCAGGGCCAGTTTGGTACTCAAAGATGGCTGACAAAAGAGGAAATAGAAGAGGAATTTCACTCTAAGATGCTATCGAAGAAGGAAATTTTAAACTATGAAGGGGGCGAGCCACTGTATCCTGATGGAGGATTAGTCGTTGGAAAAATTGATATGAAAAACGGGGTTGAAAAAATCCTTCATATCATTGATGATCTTCACGCGATTATCCTTGGAGCTACAAGGGCAGGAAAAACAAGAAATCATGTCCTGCAGACAATTTGCGATTTAATGCTTGCTGGTGAAAACATCTTTGCAATTGACATGAAACAAGAACTCTATGACTATACAGCCCCAAAAGCTAAAAAGTTAGGGTACCTTCCTATTTGTATTGATTTTATTCATCCATATCAATCGGACCGTTACGATTATTTAGGGCCAATTGTAAAGGCATTAAAGGAAGATGATGTATCGAAAGCGATATACGAGACATGGAATTTGGTGTCACAGCTTGTTGGAGAACCTCCGGAGAACGGAGAAAAGTTGTGGAACAGTGGAGAATCTTCCACCCTGGCAGCCTGTATTATGGCAGTCGCCTACGATAACATGGATCATCCGGAATACCAAAATCTGACCAATGTATTTTTCTTTATTACGGAAATGTGTACCGAATACCGAGGGGCAATGCCTCTCGTTTTTTATATTCAATCGCTTCCGGAAACACATCCATCACGGATCCTATTGGCAGCAACGAACATAGCAGCGTTTAAAACAAGAGCTTCATTTTATGTATCAGCCGTTATGACACTTCGGCTTTTGACTATGCCAAGCATTAATAACATGACCAGCAAAAGTGATTTTGACCTGGAAGAGCTTCTAATGAATGGACAAAAAGTTATCATTTATCTTTGCCTGCCGGCGAGAGACAAGACATACTTTCCACTGGCAGCTTTAACCTTACGTCAAATATCGGATCAGATCGATGCTGTGGCTGATAAGATGGGTGGTCGGCTGGACCGCCGGTTCAATTTCATTGATGATGAAATCGGGAATATGCCAAAGATCACGAATCTTCCAAACCAACTGGCTTTTCTTACCGGAAAAGGAATACGGCATAATCTATTTATTCAGTCTTATGCTCAGCTAGATTACGTTTACGGAAAAGAAGTTGCACAGATCATCAAGGATAACTGCGATCTCACTATTTATCTTCGCAGTCCTAATCAGGATACAAGAAAAGAGATATCCAATGATCTTGGCGATTATACGGTATCAACATACTCACTGAATAACAATCAGCCAGTAGGCTCCTTAAAAATGTCAGGTAATCGAGGGGAAAGCACAAATCTAACGGGAAGGAAGCTACTGTTTCCGGAAGAGGTCAAACAGATAAAACGACCGAACTCTTTAGTAATGTCGGATGCATATCCGGCAATCACTTACGCACCCGACCTAAGTAAATGGACGTTCAATGAATTTTTAGGTTTAGGAAGCAAAAGGCATAATCAGAAGCTACGTTTAAAAAGCCAGAAAGAACGAAAGAAAATCGAACGTCCACATAATGAGAGGATGGCTCTCTGGGGCATTTGGACGTATTGGAAAGAACAAATTGATCTTATGATCGAGCAACAGGAACAGGCAAAAGCAGCGAAACAGGCTGCAAAGAAATAGGAGGAAACATGAAACAAAAATTGAAACTATTGGCAGGGACTTGTGCCACAAGTCTTCTTATTTTTATTAATTCAATTCAGATTGCATGGGCTGGAAAAATTTCTAGCTGGAAAGGCTTTACCGGAACAGAACAATTGTTAAAAGATATGCGGCCCAAAATTATTGCAATCAGTGGTTTACTTGGAACCGTTGTGATTGCATTTTGTTTGGTGCGCATGAAAATGGCAGATGAAATGGATGCAAAAGTCTGGAAGAAGAGAGCCATTACCGTTTTAGTGTGCTGCATTGGTGTGGTACTGGTAACATCAACTTTATCAGCGGTATTGTCATATTACAAATAAAAAGGAGGTCAAATGCTCGCAAGCTTTATAACAGATGGAATTTCAGGGTTTTTTGAAGATCTTGCAAAAGATCTTGTAAAGCAGATCAATGAATTTCTTGTAGATCTCTTAGATATTGTACTTAATGCAGATAAATATATGAGTAGCCATTTTCACTTAGAGGGAATTTCATTTGCAAAAATAAATAATACAATTTTAAAATTTGCACTTGCACTCATTGTCCTGAAATTTCTACAGAAAGGATTTATGATTTATATTATGCAGTCAGATGGAGATCCAGATCATGATCCCCTGATCTTGCTCACTGGATTTTTTCAGGCAATTGCAATCGCAGTATCTTTTTTAAGTCTATACACTCCGGTTATGGGAGTATTTAAATCATTTACAAACCAGGTCGTGAATGCAATTACGTCAAAGGGAGAAATCGAACAAATCAAGCAGGGAATTATTGATACATTACTGGGAAGGGGGTTGGCAACGATTCTTTTCGTTGTGATTTTTCTTATATTGGTTCTTGTGCTCTATATCTTCTTTATTAAAAATGGCTTTGAGCTTATGGTGTTAAAATACAGCCTGTCGATTACATGTGTAGGATTAATGGATAGTGATGGGGGAGTTTTCAAAGTAACAATTAAAAAGTTTCTGCAAATGGGATTTACATGTACCATACAGATTATTTTGCTGCGTTTTGCCATTGCCCTGTGTTTAACACTGCATCCTATTTGGGCAATCGCCTGTGTCGGAGCAGCTCTTGGTACTCCAAAATTAATGCAGGATCTTTTGATTACAAGAAATAATGGAGGTATTAGCAGTAAGCTATATACCATTAGTATGCTTAGAAATGTGATGAGGAGATAAGGAATGGGGACAATCAATGAGGCAATAAAATATTTTTTAATATTAATTGAGGTCGGCGGAGGTGTCCGTATTGCAATGTTATGTACAGAATGTATTCTTGATCCAGATGCAAAGGATGCAAATAAAAAAAGAATCCGAAATCTCTTAATTTTTATGATTGTTGCAGTTACCATCATTCCGTTAAAAAACATCATAGTGAAATACTACCAATAGAAAGGAAAAGGTATGGAAGAAAAACAAAGGGAAGGAAAATTATATGTACCTTATGTCAAAGCAAGGAAAGAATATTTTCCGGGGTTTGGACAAGAGGAATTGCATACTTCCATCATCTTGTCAATGTTGTTTATCATTAGTGCTGCAATTGCTTATATGATGTATCCGGATCCGGCCATTGTTGTATTAACAATTTTAATCGGAGTGGTTGGATCAATTATAATGTGTACGAAAAGTGAAGCGAATATAAGCGTTGTAGGTTTTATAAAAGCAATGATACGATTTTACAGATCTCAACAAAAGTTTTTGTATCGATATCAAAATGAGTGGGAAAGAAGGAAAAAATAAAAGAGAAAGGGAAGGATCATGATTGTTTTTTTAACAAGTGAGGATTATTCAAATTTGCTGCAAAATTCCGAAGAGTTCATACATAAATATGTCAAGTGGAGATATGATCTGAATTTCTTCTTAAAGGAAGAGTATGCAAATTTAATGGCTATGGATCCGGAGTGGATCATCATTGAAGAAAAAGCGATTGATGATCCTTCTAAAATGGATGGAGTCATCCAATGCTTTCCACGGGCAAAATTTGTTTATATCACCTCTCAGAAAGAAGAGAAAAGAATCACTGGGAAGTGTAAGACAATTTATACGGATGGCTTTTTAAAAGAACGGCTGGAATCAATGATCTTTGGGAAAAAGGTAAATCTGCAGCAAGAACAGAAAAAGATAGGGGTGATCACAGATCAAGATCCTGAGCTTGCCAAAAGGTTTACCTTAAATCTTTTGTATTGTATCAAAAGGGAAGAACGTTTATTGGTCTATACAGAAGTTGGCCAAGAGTCTGGATTAGAAGAAGCTGCGTTAAAGTATGGGCTATTAAAGACGGAGAAGGGGTATGAGTATGATGGTATCCCAATCTTACATAACCTGGTGATCGGCCAGGCGTTGATTAATTTATTTGATTTTGGAGTTACAGAGGAAAAGAAAGAAAAGATGTTTGAAAAATGTGACTACCGCTTCCGGATCAATCTGGAAGGGAAAAAAATCAGAGTTGATTTTCAGGAACAAACCTATACCATAGCAGCGTTTCACAATCCTTTTCAGCCAGGTCAGGAACGGTTTTACGCTGATCTATTGCCGGAACTGCATCTGCAGGTTCCGGATGCGAAAATGAAGCGGGTCAGACTTTTACAAAAGAAAGAGCGATCACAAAAGGTAAAAAAGTCAAAACCAACCAAAAAGCCCAGGGTAAAGATGCAGATTCCAAAGCCATCTCTTCCGAAGCCGAATCTTTCTAAATGGAAAGAAAGGTATCTAACAAAAAGACGGCTGATGATCTTTGTTGGAATCTTAGCCATGATAAGCATCGTGGCTGCAGGACTGCGGACCTATTCTGCCAGCCAAAAGAAAGAACAGATAAAAGAAGCAGTCAAAGAGCAACAATCTACGGTTGTACCATCTACTGCAGAAAAAACATCGGAAAAAGTTCCAACTGAAAAAAAGAAGAATAAGAAATTAAAACCAACGACCGAAGACATCCAAAAGACAACAAGCAGCCAATCTACGACAGAAGCCGCAGTAAGCAATACGGCGGCAACCAGGCGTTTAAACCAAGGATCAAGAACGACCACGACTCAAAGGCCAAAACCTACGACAACAAGAAAGAAAAGAGTCACAACGACAAGAAAGAAAAAAACGACCACGACTCAAAGGCCAAAACCTACGACTACAACGGAACGATTTGAGATTGAGCATGGTCCTGAATAGGAGAAGAATTATGGAGAAAATCATAAACGTTTTATTTATAGGAAATATCATTCTTTATATATTCATATTTTTAGAGTATTATTACAATCTAAAAAAGAATAATGAAAGTATTCTGGAGGATAGAAATTTTGCAATGTTGGTATCTGGCATGTCATTTCTTCTAACTATGTATCTGGCATTAAAATGGAGATAGGAGTAAAAAAGCGTTGGAGAAATATAGAAAAGAGGTAAATCGTCTGGAAGATATAGCTGACGATGAAGTTGATTTTGAATAAAGCATAAAAGGAAAGAAACAATAAAGCTGTTTATTGAACTTATTTTAAATGGGATGTCTGTTGCGTGTATTTTTGCTTTATTTCATTATTGTGTAGAGTTGGAAACACCGATTTTATTGTATGAAAAAATTCAGATTGCACTAAAATCTAGTTACTTTTGGATTACCCTGGGCCGAATTTTTAAAGTTTTGATTTATTTAAAAAAACAGGAACTCTGGGGTTGGGCAAAGGTCATGGATTATGTATTGCATGCAGTTATTTATATGCTAATTGGACTAGATATAGAAGTACATAAAGAACAATTTCTAAAATGAGAATAGTTAAAATTGTAATTCTTAGATTCTTGTTTTTTAATGGAATATACTGTTTATAAAATATCACAGAATAAAATAAGTCTATTGAATTTTTTATATAATCACTCATAAGAAGCAGTAAGGATGCAAATTGAAAAAGGAAATAAATAAAATAAGAAGGTTTTTGCATCACTTTATAAGTTAAAAAATGTAATAGGGTGCTGACATTTAGTGTCGTAAAAGATTGGGACTCTAAAAGGTACTTTTCATAATTTTCTGGTGCAAATAAATTAAAATATCCAATAAAAAGAACAATTGCAGCTGAAAACATATATATGAGTAAGGGAAAAAAGGTTATGAAACTTATAAAATACATTCATAGTGCAACGGAGCTAACGATTGGTTATCTCAGAGGAATATTAATTTTTACAGGAATGTTGTTTCTTTCAAATACTAGGATGATACTCACTAGGCACGATAAGACTTGGGTGTTGCAAATAGTTACTATATTTATATTGTTTTTGACCGTAAAAGATATAATTTTTAAATCTGAACAAAAAAATTATATAGCAGAGGCCCTTTATATATCTGCATGCGGTATTATTTTTATATGTTTGAGAGGCGGAGGATTTGATATTTTAGATATAGATAATTTTTGTGCAGTATTTATCTGCTGTTATCTTGTAAAAATTATATTGTATCTTGTAAAAATTATATTGGCTTACTTGATGGGTTATTCAAAAGAAAATCGAAACATTGTGGCAATGAATAATCAGGATCATAGGACGGAAGAAGAACTTATCATTGCGGCCGTTCATGAAGCAGGGCATTTTGTAATGGCTAAATTATTCGGATATAAAGTAGACCAACTAACAATTCAATATTCTGAACAAACCGGAAATGGGGGCCTAATGCATTCCATTCCTCCAGATTTGATAGAAGAGGGGTATTACAAAGAATCCATTATGATTGCTTATGCTGGAACCATAGCAGAAAAAGTTGTACTCGGTACATCTTATCCTAGTGGGAGGAGGTCCGATTTGGAACTAGCAACGGAAATGATAAAGAATTATATAAGTTCTGGGGAAACAAAATATGGGTTGATAAATCTCATCCATTTAACCGATCAATATGATCGGTTAAAACTATATACTGAAATTAGTCATGATCTGGAGGAGGAGACTAAAAGTATTTTAATTGATCACAAGAATTTGATATATTATACAAAAAATGAACTATTAAAGAATAAAGCTTTTAGAAATGAATCCGAAGTTGACGAACTATGGGATAGATTAATGTCTAAGTTGACAACGTCATCAGAAGAGCAATACTCTATGTAAGAACTACCACGAGATGGAAGCCAGTAAAAGAAAATAAAAAATACAATCGAAAGGATGATTAAATTATGGAGGTACATAGGAGGTTTATGAGTAGAAAAATGATTTTTGACAAGTTGTTATATAAAATATTCAGTAAAATAATAGGAGAAAGTACGGCATCCATTCATGATCTTCAGGAGTCTGATGAGCAGATCTTAGCAGAAAGATACTTTTTAGAGCATTATCTGAAAAGTCAAAATGAGTTATCAAAAATTAAAGAAATGATTTTTGAAATTCCATTGGCAAATATAGAGTTGTGGTTTGAACTGAGAAAAAAAGAGATATTGCTTGATCTGAAGGAGCTATATGATAAAGAATGTATCAGCCAAGCCATGTTTCAGAAAGAATACAATCAATTGGCGGAAATAAAAAGCTTCCTTGAGTATTCTTTTTATATCCAAGGACTCCAAGAACGGCTTTTTGGGAACAAAAAACTAAATAGAGCGACTTCTAAAGAAATAAAACAGCATTATGATCAAAGAAAGGCAGAAGAAGAATTTACCACGTTTCTTCTTCTGTTTATTTTAATTGGAGTCATCGTTGGTATGGCGCTTTTCCATTACTTCCGTTAACCTAAAGATATAATTATTGTAAGTAATAATAGGCACAGACACAATAAATGAAGTGAATCTTTGTTTCATAGTACATCCTTTGGATTTTTAGGATGCAGTATGCTAGAAGTTGGGTTTTTATTATTGATAGAGAGATTACAGTGATAATGAGATATCAAAGATGAATTTACAAAGATTAGGGAGAATGGAATGGTAGTACGTTTGTTTGCATTATTTATTATGGTAATAGGTGTTGGGACTGAGTTATGTTCCCTTATAAAAGATTATATCGTTACAATGAGGAAAACATGGAAGAGAGGCCATATAAGGAAAGAAAATATTATGTTGTTCTTAAACCTTATATTAAGTGGAATACAGATGATATTCCTTACTTCTTCATTTCCTTATTGTATGAAGTTAGAGGAACCAAGTTCTTTTTGTGGAAAAATTCTGCTCGCACTAAGAATGAGCTACATGTTGATTATACTGGTCCGAATTTTTAAAGTTACAATTTATCTTAAAAGAAATGAAAAATGGGGGTGGGCAGAGATCAAGGGCTATGGATTGGGTGTCATTATTTACTTAATAATTGGACTAAATACAAAAGTCCATAAAGAACAATCCCCAAAACAATAATAGTTGTAATCGTGGTTATTATGTTTCTACTTTTTAATGGAACATATGGCTTGTGAAATAATATAGAATTAAAAAAGTCTATTGAATTTTTTACAAAATCACTCATCAGAAGCAATAGGGATGCAAATTGAAAAAGGAAATAAGTAAAATAAGCAGGTTTTTGCATTACCTTATACGTCAAAAAATTAAAGAGGGTGCTAATATTTAGTGTCATAAAAGATTGAGAATCTAAAAGATATCCCTTATAGTTTTCCGGTGCAAACAAATTGAAATATCCGATAAAAAGAAGGATTGCAGATGAAAAAATATATATGAGCAAAGAGGATAAAGTTACCTCAGTATAATAATGTTTTTTTATTCGATAAAGCTGAAGAACGGAAAAAGATAAAATTGTACAAGTAACAAACAGATATAAACTATTTTTATATTGCTGAAACCAGAACATACCAAACGGAAGAATTATAATACAAAGAAGAATAATTATATTATCAATAGTATTATTAAATGTTTTCTTGTTCTTATCAGAAGAATCATGATTATGTACATAGATCATTTGTGGTGCATTTAATTGCTTCACAATTGCATAAATACGAACGGAAGGAAGGATATCTTTGGAAGTGTTTTTATGGCATGAGGAATAGATGTCTATAAAAAATTTTATAATGGTGACAAGTCCGGACAGGACGGCTACTATATTAAATAGGTTATTGAAACTGTTAATATTCATAATGAAAACTCCTGCGTATCGTGCTTGATGGTTCGGTAAGTAAATTAAAAATCAAGAAAGATCCGGTAAAATTTTGTCTTAAAATAGTTTACCATATTTAGAAAGGAAATCAAGTGATTGGAGAAGTAATAAAGAATATACGGTTAAAGAAAGGTATGTCAAAATCGGAACTGGCCAGAAGAGCAGGGACTGCAGTATCAAATGTACATAACATAGAGACAGAAGCCAGTAAAAACCCAGGATGGTACACGATCTGCAGTCTGGCAGAAGTCTTAGAAATTTCGTTAGATGATTTAAGGAAGATGGACCGCAGGAGTTAGGAACTAAAAGATACAATGTAAAGGATGATGAAATTATGAATCATATTGGCGAGAAATTGATCCATTATATTATGTCTATTTCTTTTCAAGAACGGAAGAAAAAAGCGTTGGAGAAATATAGAAAAGAGGTAAATCGTCTGGAAGATATAGCTGACGATGAAGTTGATTTTGAATATATAAATTTAAAATCAAAATATGAGCATAAAAAGAATATTCTATTCATTTTCATACTCACAATTATAATTTGCATTCTGATGAACGTTTGGAAATACTTTTTCAATATCATAGAAAAGATCATACAATTAACAGTAAATCAGGGGATTGAGATTGCAATAGCAAAAGTGCTATTTATAGGCACGATCACTATAATTGTTTTTATCACTGTATTGACCTTCTTTATAATACAGTCTTACGTGAAACAAATGCAAAGGATATATATGGAATTGCTTATTGTGGAAGAGATAAAAAAGAAGCAGAACAAATAAATACATAAGGCAACAAGAAGGGGGTATATAAAATTAGTAAGGTATACAACAAACTTTATACTAGCAATGGTAGATAGAAATTTGAGAGAAAGAAGGATTGGAGGCTGAAAATGAATGATATGAAATATTTGCCAATTCCCCAGATTCAGATTATAATAGGTGTATCAATCGCTTTAATTTATTTAAGCTATGAATATTCTTATAAAGGAGAGTGCATTATGGAGACAACGGGGGTTATCGCTATTGCCATTGCATTGTTAAGCTGTGCGGGAGGGATATGGGCACAATTTCTACAGTTTAAAAAGGATTCTGCAACGATAAAAGATGTGAAAGTGGATACGACAGAAATGAGACCAACAGTCAATCATGTCGATGAGAACGTGAAAAAGATCCGGGATGAGGTGATAGAAAAAATTGTGCCGGATATGAGTAAATTAAAAGGGGTTGATTTGCTGGTCGATGATTATAAATTTCGGGAACGCATACGGATTGAAAAATCAGCCAATATGTGCAGCAAAGATATCCTGCAGGGTAGTATTGATTTGATCTTTGCAGAAAATGCACGATTAAACCAGGAATTGATAAAAGAAAGAGAAAAAAACCAGGAGTTGCGGTTTTTAAATCAAGATTTGAGTCAAAAATTAGAGGAGTATTCCAAATCCAGAAGCCGTGACCACGGATTAGAGAGATAGAAAAAATAGGATTATAATATACTTACCCAGGCAACTGGGAGGGTGATACCATCCGTTTCGGAGTCTTGCGAAAGGGGTGGTGCTTATGAGTACATATGAGGAATTTATGGTTATCATAAATGTGGCACTATTGATTGTAGCCATCCTTACATATACGCATAAAAAATAGTCACCCTAATCTTAGCGGAACGGGTGACTACTTAATCATTTGTTCCCGGAACGGATAGGCCTCATCTATCTGTCCCAGTTGTCTTGCTAAGTATATTATAATCAAAATTAGAGAGTTTGTAAAGATAAAAGAAAGGTCACTTGATTATTTTAAAACAAGAGAAAAAAGGAAAATTCAACAATTTAGAAACAAATATGGTAAAATAAGAGTATAATATACTTATTAGGGAAGCCGGCAGGCGGCCAAGCCATCCGTTCCGAGCCTTACGGAAAGGGGTGGTGCTTATGAGTACATATGAGGAATTTATGATCATCATAAACACGGGACTATTCATAGTTGCCCTCCTAACATATACCCATAAAAAATAGCCGTCCTGACACCTAACAAGTAGAGGACGACTATTCGTTAATACTTCGCCGGTACGGATGGGCTTTATCCATCGTGCCGACTTCCTTGATAAGTATATTATAATCAAAATCATAGAATTTGTAAAGGAGGAAGAGAGAGAACATCAAATTATTGAAAAGAGAAACATAGGATTATATATAGGAAAACCACAAAGGTTGACCTTTAAGTTGGGACTAAATGGGATAAAAGATATGCTATTATATAAGATGTAAAAAGATGAGGGATCTTTTTACATACTACCCCTAAACAGCCCGGATAATACTTAAAACTCCATCCTTTTGTCCGGGCTGTAAATATAAATGGGGAAAAAGAAAGAAACAAATTAGTAAAAAAGAGTATCGTAAAAATATCATTATAATATATTTACTTGGGCAACCGGAAGGGCGTTTTCATCCGTTTCTAGTCTTGTAGAAAGGGGTGATAACATGGTTACATACAGTGATTTATTCAACTTTGTAATTATGCTTTGTGCCGTTATCGCTTTGATAAAGCACAAAAAATAGACGCCCTGCATCTTTGGTAGGATAGGCGTCTATTTTTAGATACATATAATACCGAAGCGGATGAGTTACGGTCATCCATCCGGTTGTCTTGTTAAGTACATTATAATCAAAATTAGAGATTTTGTAAAGCTGGATCCATCACTTGTTTCCAAATAATTGTATATGATATAGAAATTTAAAGAAATAAGAGTATAATAAAAGTAAGAATAGAAGAAAATAGGAGGAAAAAGGTATGAACAAATTAATGAAAAAAGCAGTTGTTACAGTAATGAGTGCAGCGTTGACAGTTTCTCTGTTGCCTGCAGTTCCAGCTCAGGCAGCCAAGAAGAAACTGAGTGTAAACAAAGTCTATAACACGACAACAAAAGTAAAAGGGAAGACCAAAGGGAAGTATGCCGTAAAGATCAAGATTGGGAAGAGGACCTACAAGGCGACAGCATCAAAGAAAGGGAACTACAGCATAAAGATCCCAAAACAGGCCGTAGGGAAGAGCTTTTACGTCAAAGCTTACAAAGGGAAAAAATACTACACAAAGAAGAAAGTCTATGTGCTTACAAAAAACCTGGTTGTTAAGAGTTTTACAAAAAATAGTAAAACGATCAAAGGCTATGTAAAGCCAGGATATCGAGTGAAAATAAAGATCGGTGGTAAAACATATTCTAAAAAAGCAAGCAAAAAGACCGGGTATTTCAGTATCAAGCTGAAGAAAAAAGCTGGCACGTCCAAGGCAACCATTACGGTCTATAATACTAAGGGTAAAAAAGTAAAGACAGCAACAAAGAAAGCTCCAGCGGAAAAAAAGTCCCTTTATACCCAGGGAGGAAAACCATACTATGGGAAAGTGCCGGGGTTTGACGATGACATCAATCTGGCTGATTTCCAGGCGAAGATTAAAAAGTACGGAAATAATTTCAAAAGTTTTTCATTAGATTATAAGTATGGGGCAGATCAGGATTACTCTGATGTATTTTTTGGCTATGGCCAGGCACAGCGAGGATATTTAGCACACTTTGTGAATGAAGATAACAATGGAGAGTTTGAATGGTTTACTGCTAAGAATGGTGTGACAATTTATTATACAATAGGTAAATCAGCAGACGACTTTTCAGCTCCAGTACCAGAGACGGGACGTTATACAGGAGTGATTAAACCAGGGGAGACCGCAAAACTTAGCCCATCCTATCGAAGTAAACGAAATAACATAGCATATTTAAACATACGGATGCACGGTTATAAGAACGGGAAACTGGTCATGGCAAATTATTATAATTACCAGATTGGCGGAGGAACCGTTGTAGAATATTAAAGAGTTAAAAGGAATAGAAGGTCTTTCTATTCCTTTTTTTGTACCCAAAGGAGGTTGTATGTTTAAAAATAAAGATCCATCATCATAATCAGAGTTTTAAGAAACTAGACAAGCATCATAGATATCTATGGTGCTTTTTTGTTGCGCAACTTTTAAGGGAGGAATAGCAATGCAAATAAAACATAAAAATATCATAGCTATAACCGTTATGATATCATTTCTGCTGATTTTAGGTTTGATCCAGACCGGAGTACAAGCGAAAATCAGTGTGAGTGATGCTTATGAAATAAAGAAATCGAATAAAGAGAACAGTGAAAAATGGCAAAACACAGATAAAGTTGGTGGTGAGTACACCCATAATTATTCATCTTATGATGACTCAAATGCCTTAATTGTAGATCCATCCTATGGATTTAAAGTACAGAAAACAAGTAAAACAAAAACAGAGATTGTTCAGGGAACAGAAATGACCGGATCTTCTGAGTCCGGAGAAATTGAGAGTTCAGAAACATATCCTGCTTTTAAGACATCCCAAAATGCTGCAGGAAAGATTAAAGTCAAGGTTACCAACTGCAGCATTTGGCAGTGTGACACAAATGGGAAGAATGGCCATTCTGTAAACGTAGATGTCCTAAAAACCATAACAGCATATGATTTAGCTTCCGAAGACGGAAATGGAAAAAAGGAAGGATACATCAAATTTCGTCCGGGATTAAATGGAGTATCCTATGCCGGAACGATTGAGGAACTGACCATGAAAACCCAATTCTTCAAGGCTGGAACAGAAACGCCGGTGACATTGCGTACGAATGTCACACTAAAAGACGTGGACAATGACCAGTACATTGGAATCAAAGCCTCAAAAGTAGATGGACAGTATGTGGCAAAGGACACGAATCTTTTATATAAGAAAAGCGGAAGTATGGATGTTTATGCTTCCCCAACCGGAAATGTGGCCAGCACTCCGGAGTCTGCAGTAGGCTTCATCTTTGAATCAAACAATTTTGAGTATACATTTGGAAGAAATATTGCAAAACCAACCGGTGAGAACCAATATGCCGGAACCGGACAAAACATGGTGAAATTTCCACCGACAAATCCGGTTAAAACAGTAAGTGACAATGATGAAACAGACACGACTTCAAATCATTTGAGGTCTTTAGCCGAAACATTTACCTATAAAATATGCCAGAATATACCGACGGACATTCCGGAAGCCCATTACTATAAAAGCTTTGTCATGGAAGATACTATAGAAGAATGTCTGAAAGTGAATAAAGTGGAAGTGACGGCGGTCAATACCGATGGGAAAGAAATTAATGTTTCAAGTATGTTTACGATAAAACAGGATGGTCAAAAGATAACGGCTACATTAAAAGATCCCAAAAATGCAAAGTTTTATACCTATGGTTCCTATAATTTAAAGATCACTGTAAAGATAAACATTCCGGAAAATTGGACCGTAGAACAGAAAGCCTCACTTGAGAAGAAGTGGGAGGAACACGGGCATTATGCATCTGCAAATTCATCATTGTTATTTGCAAATACAGCAAAAACCATTATCGATGGTAAGGATCTGACAACCAATAGGGTAACAACAACCGTAGAACTACCTAAAAGAACAGATTCCTTTGTGGGATTGGACGTAACAAAAGTAGTCGATAAATATGAATATAAAGTAGGCGATACGGTTTCCTATACGGTCACAGCCAGTCAAAAGAATTCAATGGCAGATACCGCCTATTTTTATATCAATGACCTTACCCTCCCAGAAGGAATGGTTTTGGACTTTACTTCCGTCAAAGTGACCGGGATTGACGCAGCAAATTACACATTGACCCAATCTGGTAACGGCTGGATATTAAAGAGTAAAGGAGACTATGCACTTCCACAGGCAAGTACGATTACTGTTAAGTATAATGCAACTGCAGCGGAAGGAGCAAATGGAAATGAAGTGATCAACCGTGCCAAAGCCGCCGCCATTGGAGTACCGGAAAAAGAGGCAGATGCAAAGGTGTGGATCAACAGTCCGAATCTAAAGATTACCAAAAAAGCGGACAAAGAAAAATATAAGGTAGGGGACACCGTTACCTACACGGTGGATGTAAGCCAGGATGCGATTGGCTGTGTGGCCAGAAATATTGTGTTAAAGGATGTTTTAAAAACAGATGGCGTAAAGCTGCAGAAAAACTCTGTGGTCGTGATGGACGCAGACGGAAATGTATTAAAAGATGTGGATGTAGTTGTCAAAAACAATGACTTTGATATTACAACACATAAGAACCTGGTGTGTCCGACTGATAAATACTCCGTTTATGATGGAAAGCTGATCAAACAAGACAAACTAAATCCATTGAACCTGACCAAGGAAACGGCTTTTAAGATCGAATACCAGGCAGTGATCACGGATGAGAAGCTGTCCGGCCAGGATGTTACCAACGTGGCCACCGTTAATTCAGATGAGAATATCCCAAAGGAAGATGAAGAAGTCGTTCCAATTCAGGGACCAAACCTTGACATTACAAAAACTTCTGACGCAGGAGTCTATAAAGTTGGGGACATCGGGAAATATACCTTAACGGCAAAACAGACCAGAGAAGGAGAGACGGCCAAAAATGTGGTCATCAAAGATAAGTTTGGCATCGAAGGGGTTGAGATCGACAAAGATTCCTTTGTGGTCAAATTTAACGGTGAAATTATTGAGCCGGTGAAAATCGAAACAACAGCAGATGGCTTTACCGTGGAAACCGGGAAAGATCTGACTGACGCTGATAAGCTGGAAGTCACGTACCAGGTGCTTTTCAAAGAAGCATCTTTAGAGAACCAACAGGTACCAAATAAAGCAGCCGTGTCTGCAGACAATGCTCCGGAGAAAGAAACGGATCATGAGGTGACAATAAAAACAGCGGATGATCCGGTCTTGAAGATTCTAAAAGAGTCTGATAAAAAAGAATATTTCCTTGGAGAAATCGGAAAATATTCCTTGACGATTACCCAGGAACGCTTAGATGCAGTAGCCAAGAACGTTGTGATTGAAGATACGTTTGATCAAAAAGGTATGGTGATTGATCCTGCGTCTTTGAAGGTGACAGTATCCGGAAAGGATATTACGGCTCAGTGTAAACTAGAAGTGGAGGATAACAAGTATACAATCAATACCAATGCTGACCTGGCCAGGGAAGTTATGAAGATTACATACGATGTCTTATTTAAAGAAGAAGCTTTGAAAGACAAGGATGTGATCAATACAGCAAAAGCAAAGGCCGATAACTCCGAAGAGGTCCAGACACAAAACACGATTAAGATCAGTAAAAAAGATACCCGATTCGCAGTAAAAAAGGATGCGAAGGATAAGGACTATCAAACTGGAGATCTGATCCCGTATTCGATCAAAGTCAATTTGACGAAACCGGGAGATACCGCAAAGAATATCACAATCAAGGATACACTTCCGGAAGGCTTAGAGCTTAAGAAGGATACCATCAAAGTATCTGGGGTAGAGAAATATGAAATAAAGGTCACCGGAAATGTTTTAACCGTTCAGATCAATCAGATGGTGTACGGCCAGAAAGCAGTGATTACCTATCAGGCAAAGATCCTTAAAGGTACAGAAGGTAAAAGCCTTACCAATAAGGTTGAGGTTACATCGGATGATACCGTGCCGGCAAATGCAAAGAAAACCATCAAGATACCAAAGCCAAGTGTTGGATCCAAGATTGCGAAAACGTTAGATAAAGCAAAACCTGGACTCCTTGTAGCTGTTATTGCTGCAGGAACCGCAGGATTGATCTGGCTTTACCGGAAAAAGAAACAGAATAAATCATAGCAGATAGGGGAACGTCTTTGGCGTTCTCCTTTTTAGGAGGCAGCTTATGGAATGGAAACAGTTACGGGCCGTTCAAAGTTCAGACCAGGCGAAGGATCCGACCTTTAGAAGAAAAGACGGATTTGAGAGATACCGGATTGTAAAAATAGATCCCAAGACCGGGGAAATCATACCGGAATCCAAGAAAAACCGGACATTTGACTTTTTACACCAGGCGATGCAGGCACTTCCAAAGGATTGTACGCTTGTATCCTATCAGTTGTTGCTTAAGGAAAGCAAAAATGTTGTAAAAGAACAGAAGGAACCAAAGCAGTTATCAAAAGACAAACCATGGATCATTAACCTGTTTGCCGGCCCGGGCGCCGGCAAGGGAAAGGCAGCACGAAAAATTGTAGAGGCACTGAAAGGAAAAGGTATTACGGCAGCCTATGTTCCTGGACCACAGAAAAAAATGTTAAAGAAGGATCCAAAGCAGTTGGATGGATCCATAAAAACACAGAAGAAATTATATGGTTTGCAGAAAGAGAGGCTTAAAAAGGAAGCAAAACTGTCAAAGGTGATTGTAACGGATTCTCCACTATCGGTATATCCACTGTATGTAAAGAAATCTGACATGGGATTTTCAAAGGAAGTGATCAAAGATTTCCGGAAAGATCAAAGTTTAAATATCTATCTGGAAAGAGAAGCGGAATACCAAAGAGGAGATCGAAAAGAAAGCTTTCAACAGAGCGAAGACCTTGATCTTTCCATCTGGCAGATGCTGAAACAGTTTCGGATCCCTTTTATGATCAGCAACCAAGAGACCCTGGGACAGACAATCAAAGAGATTGAAAAACAGATGAGTGAGATGGAAAAGAATCCAGAGCAAATATCCGAATTATCCAGGGAATCCATTCCGGGAATTGATGAGACCCGGCTGCTTTCCAGACGAAGCGTCTGGCAAAAAGAAGCAACGCTTGATGAGGAACCAACCTTAGATGGAGTCATTGAGGAAGAAGAAATTGTGATGGAACTGACTCAAAACTAGAAAGGAGTACCAAATGAACAAAGTCATTCTAATGGGACGCTTAACTGCGGATCCAAGTACAAAATATAGCCAGGGAGAAAAGCCAATGGCAGTGACCAGGTATCAACTTGCAGTGAATCGGAGATTTAAGCGGGAGGGAGAACCGGAAGCTGATTTTCTTGCGTGTGTCACGTTCGGGAAAGCCGCAGAGTTTGCGGAGAAATATTTTAGAAAAGGTTTAAAAATTGTGATCAGCGGAAGAATCCGGACCGGCAGTTATGTAGACCGGGACGGAATCAAAAGGTATACCACAGATATTGTGGTAGAAGAACAGGATTTTGCGGAGTCAAAAGCAGCTGCAGAACAGAGAAATCAAACCGCTCCTCCACCAGCAGGAGAAGACGGATTTATGAATCTTTCGGATGGATTAGAAGAAGAACTACCGTTTACATAAAAGGAAGGGCGTTTTACAGCCCTTCTTTCGTTTTATTATGGTTGGCCAGAACCAAAGAGGAGAAGATTATGGCAAAGATTACAATACCAGTGCAAGTGATGAAAGAAATGGGGTTTGAGGTGATTCGGGTAGGGGAAAAGGAATATGTCGATATATCACCGCTTTGGATTGATTGTGGATATATTTCAGTGGAGCTTCAGCAGAAAGTAAATGCATATGTAGAACAAAGGAGGCGGGAACTTGGCCAGAAAAAAAGAAAAACTAGATAAGAAGCAGCAAACAGCCCAGGACTTTACAAATACAGCGGAAATCGAAGACTGTTTTTTATATACAAGAGATGGATATATTGCAGCTTATATTAAAATTTTGCCAATCTCGATTGCGTTGTTGTCCTTTCGGGAGCAAAAGACCCTGATTAAACAAATAACCAGTGAATTATCAACGGAGAAAGATCCGTTTCATTTTTTAGCAGTCAGCCGGCCCGTAGATATTACACTGCTGTTAGACCAATATACCGAGCTTCGGAAGGATACAGACAATCCAATACAAAAAGATTTACTTAGATATGAGATTGAAGAGATCTCTCGCTTTAGTTTTTCAAATGAAGTTGTAGAGCGGCAGTTTTATTTCTATATTTATGAGAAATACACAGAAGATAGTGAAAGGGAACTAAAAAAGCATATTTCTGACTTTGCCAGACATTTTGAACATACGGGAATCAAAACAGAAATATTAAAACAAGCGGACATTATTCGATTATGTAATTTAGTAAATAATCCGGCGGTGATCACTATGGAAGATGAAGATATAAAACCGACCATACCTATCTTAAAAGAGAAGGAGGTACAGATGAATGGCTAAGAAGCAGCAAAAAGAGATTAATAATGCCTTATTAAATGTCATAGCCCCGGTTGGACTGGAATTTAAAGAAAATTCCTTTATTCTTGGAGAGAATCTAGGAAGATCCTATGGAATTATTAAATATCCATCCGGACCTGATTATGGGTGGTTGAGCAAAATCACAAATATTCCATCTACCATGGTTGGAATTACTTATACGCCCAACAATGACGGAGAGATTATTCAATCCCTAAACTACAACATTAATACTTACGCTCAGGAAGCGGAGATGGCCAAAGACAGATTAAAAAAGCAGAGGGCAGAAAAATCTGCGAAAGACGGGGAACTCTTAATGAAGCAGATCGATCAGAATGGTGAAAATGTTGGGGAAATAAGTGTCACGATTGTTCCGATGGGGGAAGACAGGGAATCCTTAAAAAAGGTAGAACAAAAAATGAGGGGTACCTGTGGTATGGCCCATTGTAAGATCCGGAATCTTTCCTTTTTTCAACAGGACGGCTTAAAACATATCAGTCCATTTCACATGGAGGTTCCGGAAATAAGCAAAGTGAGTAACCGGGTAATGCCGCTGCGCTCTTTTATAGGTGGATTTCCATTTTCCTCTTCAGGATATAACGATAATTCAGGATTTTATGTAGCCAAGGATGCCAACGGCGGCTTGGTGATCCTGGATTTTTGGAAACGAGAGAATGACCGCACGAATACCAATATGGTTATCATGGGGCAGCCCGGCCTTGGAAAGAGTGCAGCCACAAAGCATATCGCCTTGGGATTGTATATGCTGGGAACAAAGTTGATCTTTATTGATCCAGAGACAGAATATAAGGAGCTTTGTCAGGAACTTAATGGGACTTGGCTGAATGCCGGTGGATCGCCAAATGCCAGGGTAAATCCTCTGCATATCATGCCGGTTCCCAAAAATGATGATGCGGAGACAGAAGAAAATGCTCTTTATAATTACTATGATCGAGATGATGGACATGGCCTCGGAGACATGGCCTTATATATCAAACATCTGGAAACATTCTTCTCACTCTATTTACCTAGTCTTGATGATTTTTTAAAGGCAGATTTAAAGGACGCTATCATCGAACTCTACAATGATTTCGGCATCACATGGGATACGGATGTGAAAAAATTGAAACCGACCGATTTTCCATATATGGAGCATTTATATGGTAAATTGAAGGAAAAAGAGTCGGAACTTGAAAAAACAAGGAAAGAGGCTGATACGAATGGATATGCAATGCTGGCTAAGCTGTTAAAAGATGCCAGTCAGGGTGCGGACTCTATGCTGTGGAATGGGCCAACGACCTTAAAAGCAGACAACCAATGTGTAGTACTGGATACCTTTTCGCTTCAATCCAGTTCCGAAAATACAAAACGGGCACAGTATTTCTTACTACAAACCTGGGCATGGAATATCATGTCTGCAAATCGAAATGAAAAAGTGCAGCTCATATGTGATGAAGGATATCTAATGATCGATCCGGAAGTCCCTCAATCTTTAGTATTCCTAAGAAATGTCGCAAAACGTGATCGTAAATATGAGGCAGGAATGATTATTATAAGCCATAGTGTTGTAGACTTCCTAGATCCAAGAGTGAAAATGTATGGTCAGGCATTGCTGGATACTCCTTGCTACAAGATTTTATTTGGATCCGACGGAAGAAATCTGAAAGAAACCACCGATTTGTACAACTTAACGGAAGCGGAACAGGAATTACTCGAATCGAAACAGAGAGCACATGCCCTGTTTGTCATCGGATCCAAGAGGCTGCATGTTAACTTTGAAATACCAGAGTACAAGTGGCAGTACTTTGGATCTGCGGGAGGAAGATAAATGACTCCAAAAAGTATATTTTCAATTCCAGGAGACAAAGGAGAAAATGCTGGGAAAAAACTTGGTGTGACCATTGGTGCCCCACTGTTCTTTCTCCTTCTGCTGTGTGCGGGCGTCTCCTCTTTGAGTACCTCATCCGGAACCGCTGCAGAACCCCTCTCTGAACAGGTAGAAGCCTATCGGCCAATGGTTTCTAACTATTGTTCAAAATATAAGATTGGGGAATATACAGACTTAGCCCTAGCATTAATGATGGCAGAATCCGGAGGATCAGAGCCGGACCCTATGCAGGCCGCAGAGGGAGCTTATGGGTTGTACTGTTTAAAGACAAAAAATAAAAGCGGAGGCCACCATCAAGGGCCGAATGGGATTCCAACTGGCCACTCTGAATGCAGTATCAATGCGGGTGTCCAGGAATTAAGAGATGCCCTAAAAGCCGCAGAGGTTGAAAGCCCCTACGACCTGGACCACATCAAAGTAGCTATCCAAGGCTATAACTACGGAATGACGAGGTGGATTAAGTGGATTAAAGCCCATGGAGGGCGGTATACCCTGGCATTAAGCCAGAAATATAGTGCCACGATGATGCCGGCAGGAGCAAAGGGAACCCCTAATCATGCAGAAAAGGTTATGAAGTATTATTCCATTGCTACCGGAGACGGGGCGGCAGAAATCATGTTGCTTTCTGGAAACGCAGGACTGAAAGTTACATATTACAACCAGGGAGATGCGGCATGGGCCTCTTTGCCTTATGGTTCTTCCACAATTAAGAAAAGTGGCTGTGGGCCTACATCGGCGGCCATCTGCATTTCTACATTATCCGGAAAGAAAGTTACTCCCCGGCAAACGTGTACCTGGGCAGCGAAAAACGGATATTATGTATCCGGAGCCGGAAGCAAACATGAAGTAATCCCGGCATTGGCCAAACACTATAAGCTGAAATGCAAAGGAGTAGGAAAAGACAAAGTAAAAGTCGTAAAAGCCTTGAAAAGTGGGAAAAAATTAGTGGTTGCTATTATGGGGCCGACTCATTTTACCGACGGCGGCCATTTTATTGTACTGCGTGGCATTAAAGATGGAAAAATTTTAGTTGCTGACTGCGGATCCAGGCAGAGGACAAAAGAAACCTGGAGTTTAGATCTGATTGCAAGCGAGGCAAAGGGAACGGCATCTGCCGGCGGACCTTTCTGGATCATATCAAAATAGTAGGAGGAAATATGAGAAGAGAAAAAATAATGCAGACCCTCTTTTTTGGAATTGTTATGGTGATCGTGGTAACCATGGCTCTTATCTTTCATGGGAAAGAGTCAGATCCGTCAACCACGACAAGTACACAGACAGAAACGACAACCAAGAACGTTACCAAAACGACCGAAGAAACAACCGAAAAGACAACCGAAGAAATGACGGAAGCGCCGCATGATACTTCGGATTGGGAAAATCAAGAGACTGGGGAACCATCCACAACGGAGACTCCCGGAGTTCAATAGACAAAAAGAAAAAGAGACTTACTTGCGATAAGTCTCTTTTAAAGTAAATATTGTCCCAAAAATATCTACCTCTATAGGTTCTTTTATTTTAAGACTTTTTCTTCACAATGTCAATGTTGTTTAGAAAAAGTTTAGAAATAAAATGGCCGGAAAGGAACTTATGAAATATCAAAGCATACAGAACATATTTTTAGATTCGGATTTAACTCCTGCAGCGAAAATCGTTGCAGTTTTTTTATGTCATCGCTCAACGGCATCTGGATGTTGTTACCCAGCGGTACAAACGATTGCGGATGCCTGCAGCCTTTCTAAAAGAACGATCCAGCGGCAGCTAAAGGAGCTGGAGGGAAGAGGCTATCTGGTTATGAAAGAACGTTTCCTGTTTGGAGAGCAGCTTACGAACCGCTATTATTTTACGATCCCGGAGAAGCAATACAAAGCATCAAATGGCTATCTTAAAGAAATCATTTTAGAAGACCCAGACTTTTTATCCTGGATGGATCGAGAAGAAGTTTATACAAAAAATCCTGGATATAAGGCACAAATGATGACGGATATTTTTCATTGCCAGAATCTTTCCTCAAGAGAAAAGCTGGCAGCCTTGTATCTTACGTTTCATGCAGATCGGGAAGCAATGGCATATTTTGATTTTTTTAGAATGGCGGAAGAACTAAGCTTAAGCAGTAAACGTCTGAATACGATCTTACACTGCTTAGAGAAGAGAAAGATTCTGCATTCTATGAAAAAATATCACCGTGGCCAGATGATTTATCTTGTCATGCTGAAGGAAATAAAAACAACACTAAATCCCTTTTACCGCCCATATTATCTGTTTTATTTGTATCATCGAAGAAGTTTAGGCAAAGAAGATCAAAGTGCCTTAAAAGAGCCGCAAACATCAATAAAACAGACGAAACAGGACCATGGAAAACAACTCCCATGGTTTTTTATTTTGATCAAAGTCAGGAAGACCAAGAGTGTCGGCAGAAGGGCACGTGCCCCTTGATTGTATAAAATGTCACCCAGTTTAAACCATGGGTTATGAAATAAAAAGGGTTATTGAAAAAAACTATATCTAGTAGATATCTAAATCATTTAAAGGAGGCCAAATGAGGAATAAACTGATCAATCTTGCAATGTTTCTACTGATTGCTGTGATTATGTGCTGCAGTATCCTTCTGCTTAAAACAGAGAGGGAATATAAAAAAGCAGATCAGGAATACCAGGAGATTGCAAAGCAGGTGAAAAAGTCAAAAAAGAAGAACAAAAGAGGCCAAGGCATTGATTTTCAAACGCTTCTTACGAAAAATCCGGATACGGTTGGGTGGATCCAGGTCAAGGACACCCAGATTGATTATCCAATAATCAAGGGAAAGAACAATGAGAAGTATCTCCATGAGACGTTCTTAGGCAGTAAAAATCCTTCCGGAGCCATTTTTCTGGATGCAAAGGCAAGGAAGGACTTTGGTTCTGCTAATAGCATTATCTATGGACATCACATGAAAAATGGATCCATGTTTGCCGATCTGCTGAAATTCCGGAAACAAACATTCGCAGACACACATAGGATAACTCTTTGGATGCCGGCAAAAAAGATATCGCTCAAGGTCTTTGCAGCATATGCGAGAAAGGCAGATACGACACTGCCGGTGGAGTTTGAAAGTGATACAGAGAAGTCACTGTTTTTGAAAGAAATCATGGAAAGGAGTGAAATTCAAGGAAACATGAGTCGAAAAGAGTTAAGAAAAGCAGGACAAATCTATACGTTTGTCACCTGCAGTTATGAACATGACGATTACCGTACCATTGTCCATGCCATTGAAAGGGGATAAGGAGTATGCAATTAGAAACTTTAAAAGTTCTGTTAGGAGCAGAAGAGGATCCAATGGAGATACCAGGTGAGGAGTTGCATGGAGAAGAGCTACAAAACATCAATGATTTTATAGATTTGAGAAAGGGGGAAAAGGATGGCCAGTGCGATTGAATTAGTCAAACAGTCCCGGAGGGAACTGGTAGAGAAAATTATTGAAAACATGAAAAAAGGGTATCTCTTTTCACCAGAGGAATGGGATCGTAAGGCTTTGCAGCCGTATAATCCAGTCAGTGGTTTTCACTATCTTGGAGGGAACAGAATACGATTGGCCATGGCTGCGATCAATGCCGGTTATCAGGATCCACGATGGATGACCTTCATCCAAGCTAAAAATCAGGGATACCAGGTACGGAAAGGAGAAAAAAGTACTCTTTTAGAGAAATGGATTTTTACCAAAGAAGTCAAGGAAAAAGATGAACATGGAAGGGAAGTAAAAAAAACAGAGCGGTTGGATCATCCTATTTGCAATTATTTCCGTGTGTTTAATGCAGAGCAAGTCGATGGGGTAGAACCACTTGCAAAACAGGAGGTCTTGAAAGAAGATGAAATTTTAAAATTGACAGATGAGATCTTTCAATCTTCTAAATGCAGCATTGTAGAAGCGGCTCAAGAAATGGCTTTTTATTCTCCAGAGGAAGACCAGATTGTCCTGCCGCCAAGAGCATATTTTAAATCACCGGCAGCCTTTTTGTCGGTTGCACTCCATGAGATGGCACATAGCACGGGACATCCGGACCGTTTGAACCGGCCATTGATGAATCTGTTTGGTACGGAGAAATATGCGAGAGAAGAATTAAATGCAGAGATCTCTTCTGCATTTTTGGAGGCGGATCTTGGGCTTGAGGTAGAAGACGAGGGAATCCGGGATCATTCCAACTATTTGAGGTCATGGATTAAAGTTCTACAGGAGGATCCGAATGAATTATTCCGGGCATGTCAAAGTGCGGAGAAAATCAGTGAATATCTCATAGAAAATTATGAAGAGTACATAAAAAAGGAGCGTGAGTTTTCGAATAACATAGAAATAGCAGCGGAAAGCGGCTTGAAGCAAACGAATGCACGCCAACCGCGAAGGTATAGGATGGGATCAGATGGAACAATGCAGCGGATGTTTCAGGGGAAACTGCCGGAAGAATTTAACCAGGAAGATCTTTTGGAATTTATGGTGGACACTGATCTGTTGGTTTCCGGAAAAATTACAGAGGAAACGTTCAGAGCAATCAAACAGTGTGGATACTGCTATCAGTCAGGAAAGATCTTCCCAGAAGAGGTTGTAGATGAAGCGGCAGAGTATGATTTATCACCGGAAGAATTTAATGCCAGAGTTTCCTCTGATACAGCGAAAAACGATTCACAGGATATAAAAAAGTTGGTAAAAGGACTGATTTCAGCATTGGATGAAGCGAAAGGGTTTTGCAAAGACCCAGATTTAGAAAATACCTCTAGCATGATAGAAGATTTTGATATGGAGATTTAAGGAGGGAGACAATGCAATATAAATATAAGTTAACCGAAGAAACAAAAAAGGTACAAGGAGAAATAGTCTATCGGATCCAGGCCCTTAGAGATTTTGCAGATGTAAAAGCCGGACAGCTTGGTGGATTTATTGCCAGTGAAAATAACTTATCGCAGTTTCACTCTGCATGGGTTTATGATTCTGCTTGTATTTTGAGAAATGCATGGGTTGAAGAGGATTCAAAAGTAAAAGGGAAAGCGATCGTAAAGGGGGAAGCGAGGATTTCAGGAAACGCAAAGGTATCTGGACATGCAATCATCTCGGGATCCTCATGGATTGAAGACAATGCCAGAGTAACCGGATGGACTAGTGTAAGGGGGGAGTCCCATGTGTGTGGAAATGCCTGTGTGTGTCATAGAGCAAAGGTGAAAGATGCATTTGTAATGAATGAAGTGCTTACAGGACCAATCTTAAGTCCAAGTAAACTTCAAGCAATGGGGCCAGGGCTAGAAACACAAATTTTATCATTGTCAAATGATTCCATGTTACAACAGGAAAACGATATGGAGTTGGAACCTTAAAACAATGACACATAGTCAGAAGATGAAAAAGGGAAAGGAGTTGAATGGAAATGATGATCCGTGATATGATGATGACATATGGAGGTGATGAAGTGAATCAATCTTATGTGGAACTACTTAGAAAACGATTGCTGATTGAGAAAGAGAAATCGGATCGGTCTGGTATCTATGGTATTTCTCAGAGGATGATGGCATACAATTCTAATAAAATCGAAGGGAGCACGCTGACAGAAAAGCAGACCGCAAGCATTTTTGAGACGGGAACCTTACTTGGAGAAAATGTGGAGTTCCGGACGAAAGATGTGGAAGAGATGACAGGGCATTTTGCAATGTTCAATTATATGCTGTCGTGTTTTGATGAGGAGTTATCCCAGGAAATGATCAAGGCCTATCACTATAAATTAAAGGCAGGCGTGTTTGAAGATATTGCAAATGGGTATCCGATTGGAGAATACAAGAACCGCCGAAATATGGTTTCAGATATTGTGACGGCCCCGCCGGATAAGGTATCAGAAGAGATGGAGCACCTCTTATCAAGATATCATGGAATCCCAAAAAAGTCATTGACGGATATTGCAAGACTTCATGCGGAATATGAAAGAATCCATCCTTTTCAGGACGGTAATGGAAGGACTGGGAGAATGATTCTGTTTAAGGAATGCCTGAAAAACCAGATGGTTCCGATTGTTATTGAAGATTCCAAAAAGGCTCAATATTACAAGGTTTTGAATATCGGACAGACGGAAGAAAGATTTGAACCAATGGTTGCATTTTTTAAAGAAGAGCAGGAGATTTTTTATGAACTGACAAGAGACTTTGTCATGAATAAGATTCCGGTAGAGGAAATGAAGCTGAACCAGACGATGAAGGAAATTGAAGAAGAATTAGAGATGGAGTAAGTAAAAAGCATTTTGGTATAAAAGCCAGAATGCTTTTTTTGTTGAAAGGAGATCCAAATGAAACAAGAAAAACAGGAAGGTATGAAAGACAAACAAAAGAAGCGGCTTCAAGCATATGCCGAGAGGTTTGCAAAGATTACAAAAGAAAGGGAAGAAAAAGTAAATGGAACACAAAGAATTTGAATTGTCAAATGATTTGGTGCACTTTCATCCGGAAAAAATTTTTTTTCGGATGATTGGAGTAGAACAAAATCTAGATTTATTAAAAACCATTCCTCACCAGTTAGAAGAAGATTTAGCAATTACATATCATTTCTTAGTGGCAAGAACGAAGAAAAGTATTATAAGTGGAAGCATTGATTATCAGATGTTAAAAAGCTTTAAAATTACACAAGGAGAGTTACATAAAATCGCCATGGAAAATACACCTAAATTATTTCCGGCCAAGTTTATGTCAATGGCAGAGGCAATTCCATTTTGTCCGGTACCAGATTTTATGTATGTACTAACAAATAAAAGCCAGGTAAATGGTGCAGCTGTTTTATTTTATCCCAAAATGACAGAGCAGATAAGGGAACGTCTGGGAGATGATTTCTATGTCCTTCCATCATCCATTCACGAAGTGATTGTATTGCCAGCAAAAGTGGCTGAGGATATGGGTGATATTCATGAATTGGCAGGAATGGTGAGAGAGATCAATCAGACAAGTGTTGTTGAGAGAGAAGATGTGTTAGCAGACAGTGCATATCGGGTAGATGATCGGGGGTTTACGAAACTGGAAGAACCAGAACGAGAGCGCCCATGGTCCAAAGAACAACAGTTGGATCCGATGCAATCGTTTGACCAGGAATTAGATCAAGAGACTATGGAAGATGAAATGGAATTATAAGGAGGAACCAGAATGGCAGAGAACAATAAGGAAAAAAAGCAATTTGATAATCGACAATTATTAGAGATTAAGCTTGGGCTTAGAAAAAGATTAGATACTCAAATTTACAATAATGTAGATTTGAAAGCGGAACAAATGCGGGAAATCCGTTTAGGCATGGAGTCAAACCTTAATGTTTCAAAATATGCAAATAAAAAATTTAGTGCGGAACAGATGGCGCAAATCCGCGTTGGTATGGAGAATGAAGTAAACGTTGATCAATACTTAAATCCAGATTTAAATGCGGCGCAGATGCTTCAGATACGGACCGGCATGGAACAGGGGCTTGATACGAAAGAGTACACAAGTCAAAGCTACGATGCGGAACAGATGAAACAGATTCGGCTTGGAATGAAATTAGGATTAGATACAAAGCAATTTAATCATCCTGCCATGACAGCGGAGCAAATGAAGGATCTGCGCCTCACGCTGACTACCCAAAAAGTGTTTGATAAAATAAAAGAGCAGTTGAAAGGAATTTTAGAGTCTTTCTTGAGAGCTACCAACCTGTATGTTCACTTTCCATCCAAAGAGATGGAAAATACAATGAGTCCTAAGATAACGGAAGTTTTGAATGAGAGGGCACAGGAGGTCATAAAAGAAAGAATTCTTGAAGCAGAAGCACAAAGAGAGCCAGAATCCATGGAGGAGGTTGAGCAGCAAGTAAGCGAAGACCTAGAAAAACCAGAAATTCAAGATAAAGTTTTAGATAATCAAACAATAGAAAAAGTACAAGATATGGTAACAGAGGTATCAGAAGAACAAGGAGTCGAGGAACCTTTAAAAGAGCCAGAAGAGTTGAGTTATCATGAAGACCCAGGGTTGGACAAAGCAATTAAGAATTATATTAAGTATCGAGAAGAAATTGGATTCCCCATGTTAAAATCTCAAATTCAGCCAACGATAGATCATCTTGCATTTATGGATCGTGATGTAAGCCACCAAGCGGATATTATTAACCAAACAATTATGAATGGGTGGAAAGCATTATATCCGCTCAAACAACAAACTCAAGGAAACGAAAAATCCAATAAGCAGAAACCTAATCAGTTTCATAATTTTGAGGAGCGGGAATACGATTTTGACAAGCTGGAAGTAGCCTTACAGGAAAAAATGTATCAATCAAACGGATTAGAGCAAGCACAGCAGGAAGATCCAGGAATGGAGATGTAGAGGATGCAATGGAAAGAATATCGAAAGCAGTCTCCATTTTAAACCTTTGTATCGTTTGCCTTGGTTGCATTCTATTTTTGCCAATGTTATTTCATATTCATCCATATGTTGTTTATTCAGGATCCATGGAGCCGGTGATTCCCACTGGCTCCTTGGCATTTGTAAAGGAAAATGTGTCATTTCAAGAGTTAAAAAAGAATGATATCATCACGTATTCCGCGGGAACAGTAACGGTAACTCATAGGATAGAAGAAAAAGAGAAAGAATCAGTTATAACAAAAGGAGATAAAAATCAAGATTCGGACTTTTTTAAGGTTTATCCGGAGAACATCAAAGGGCGTTACCTTTGTTCTGTTCCTTATTTAGGTTACTTCATAGAAACGTTAAAGACGCAAAGAGGCATCCTGATATGGATAGGAATCATCTTAATTCAGTTCATTCCAAGGAGGGAAAAGAAAGATGAAAGTAAGTAAAAAGAAGAAACTTGGTATCGGCATTATGATCTTATGCCTTTTAGCAGGAACGGCCGGAACTTTAGCCTATCTGACGGATCAGGATCAGAAGCAGAATACTTTTACAATTGGAGAAGTCCGATGCAGCTTACAAGAGCCGCATTGGGATCAAGAACAGGCCCGAAATATCGTACCAATCCAAACAATCCAAAAAGATCCCTGTGTAAAAAACATAGGGAGGAACGATGAGTATGTATATCTACGGGTTTTTATTCCAATCGAAAAGGTCAGATCAAAAACATCCCCTGTGGAAGCTATACCACAAGAGATATTTACCTATCAACAAAATGGAAAATGGACAGAACTTGAAGACGCCAAGGAACAAGTTCAGTTAGATGATGGAAAAGAGTATCAGATGCATGTATATGCCTATTACAAAGAGTTGAAACATGATGATGTAACAGTACCCTTATTTACAGAAGTAACTGCGATAGATTTTTATGAAAATCAAATAGACAAAAAGTCACTCATCATTCCAGTACAGGCTCTGGCCATCCAAACAGTCAATACAGGAACAGGAAATACAACAAGGAAAAAGGCTATATCTGCATATCAAACGTATATGAATCAACAAAATGAGGAAGCTTTTCCAAGCGTCAAAAATCAAGAATAGGGGGGCTGTGTATGAAAAGAAAAAAGTATTGGGCGGCTCTTCTAGTATTGGCATCTATTCTACTCGTGGCCGGTACCTCAGCTGTTTTTCTTTCGTTGTCAGAAAAGAAGAATGAGATCACAGTTGGATCTAATGAGATAGAGATTGTGGAGGATTTTAAGCTTCCGGATCATATCAAATATGGAGAAGAGACAACGTTTCAAAAAAAAGTCCAGATCAAGAACAATGGAACGGCAAAAGTTTTTGTTAGAGCAAGCATCAGGTATTCTAATAATTTTATGAGTCCGTATGTAACTCTTAGTAAACCAGAAGGTGCATGGAGCTATATTCCAGAGGAACAGGGGCAGGAACTTGGAGGCTATTATTATTTTACAGATCCTCTGCCTGCAGGAACGGTAACACCAGATCTGCTTAAGTCCGTTGTTATTTCTGCGGATGCTCCACAGTCAGCCTATAAAGATTTTGATTTGATTGTATATGCAGAATCCATTCAAACGACATATGCAGATTATAAGGAAGCCTGGAGAGATTATCTGCAGAAAGGGGAAGATAAATGAGGGTAAGAAAAAGGCTGCTTTTTTTGAGCATATTTGGATTGTTGTTTATCTCTGGATCCGCAGCATCCTTTACGGATCAAATGTAGATACAAAATCACATCAAAACAGGAAAAGTAAAAATATCCTTACATATACAAAGAAAAGAGCAGAATGATGTTCTCCCAGGAGAGGAGATATCAGTCATTCCGGAAATTCAAAATCAAGGGATCAACTGCTATATTCGAGCCAAAATCTATTTCACAGATAAAGATGGCACAAGGCGGGTTTGTCCGCCAAAATACATTCAGGGGCTTAAAACAAATCAATGGAAAAAGATCAAAGATGTTTATTATTACCAATCCATCTTAAAAGAGAATGAAACAACAACACTTTTTCAATCTTTTCTGATCCCAGACCAGTGGGCAAATGAGTATGTAAGACAAGGCGTAGAGCTGGAAGTTCAAGCAGAGGCAATTCAAAGCAAGCATTTTACTCCAGATTTCACATCAAAGGACCCATGGGGAAATGCAGAGATTGAGGCAAATGTGAAGGAGAAAATAAATTGAAAAAGAGACTATGGTTATTTATCATCTTCCTTTTAGTCGGACGTATTCAGGTGACTGCAGCTGAACCAAAGATTATATACGATCAAACAGCAAGAGGACTGGTTACAACAAGCAGTGATTTTTTTCAGGGCTTTGATGAGATGATTCCCGGTGATTTTTGCTCCGGTACCGCTGTTATCGAAAATAAAAATAGTCAACCGGCAGAGCTGTATTTTTATACAAAACATTCGGAAGACGAGATCTTAAAATTTATTGAATTAAAGATTGATTTAGTGAAAGAACATGAAACAAAAAGCATCTATGAGGGAAACTTAGATGCAGATTTAAAGGAGCCGATTTCTCTTGGAAAGTATCAAAAAGGAGAAACGGCAAATCTTATTTTTACTCTGCAGATGGATTCTAAAGCAAAAAATCAGGTGGCAGATCAGACATCTCATGTAACTTGGGGATTCGGCGCAAAGTTGGATGGAAACTCCAAAGGTACAGCTGCTAAAAAACATCAAGTATCTGTAAATAAGATTGTTCAGACTGGAGATAAAGCATTCTGGCTATGGCAGATCCTTTTCATCAGCCTATGCAGCATTGGAATTTTGAAATTATTACGGAGGGAGAAATGAAAAAAAGGAAAATCATCATGATTTTGTGTTTGGTGATGTTAAGTCAGATGGGGATATCAGTGGCAGCAATCAGTGGATATGTCACAGAAGATAACATGCCAACCACGAAAGAAATTTCAGGCCTAAATAAATATGATTATGACAACGGCCGGGCCAGTTCTGCTTCCGGAGCCGGAGTGGAATATTCACTAAGTATAAAGAACAAACTTTCCTCAGCACCAGTGATTGAGAAAGGGACACAATCCAATGTGCCGGTTCTTCAAAAAAAGGATGGGAAAAACGATTATACGAATACAAGCAAAAAAACAAAAGCCTTTTTAATAAGTAACCATGCAGCAAATGGGATTGTGCTGCGTTATAAAAACATAGGAATTTATGGATATGGAGCAAGCGCAGTAAAACTGGATGTTCGGCTTACGGTGACCGGCTGGGTAAAGCAAAAGGAAATACGATCTGGATGGAATCCATGTTTTCAGGCAGATGCGCCAAATACAACTGGACTTGAAAACTCCAGCCGGGGCAGTACCTGTAATATGGGCTGGCTGATCCGGGGATTAAACCAGATCAAGCTAAAATATGAGTTCTTGAAAGCAGGAACGAATACCTTGGTTAATGTAAAAGGGGTAGTATCAGAAGAAGATATTGATGCTCATCAATTTTTGGGCGTAGAATCTTCCAAGGTTAATAAAATCTGGATTGGGAAAAATGGATGTGATTTAGCCTGTGAAGAGTCAGGAGGTTACAAAACATTCTATGAAACAAAGAACATAAATTCCTCACCAGGGACTGCCGCAGGAAATAAGCACATGTTTAGCTATACATTTTCAGGAAGTTCTATCCAGAAAATATTTGGAGTCGTAGATGAAAAATCTGTATATGAAGGATTCAGCTGGGGAGACAAAAGTGTCCATACAACCCTGCCAACGGCGACTCCGCAAAAGACAATCACCGATACAGACGAAACAAATGTAAGTTTGAATAACGTTAAGTCACGAAATGAAACATGGACCTACAATATCAATCAGGCCATACCGCTTGAGAAAGTCAGCCATAACTTCTATCAAAGTTTCCGACTGGAAGACCAAGTTGATTCCTGCCTCAGTATTCAGGCTATTAAAGTCATCGAAGGGTATTCAGGCCAGGACGTTACAAGTGATTTTACGATTGCCCAAAGTAACAATAAGGTGACTGCAACAGCAAAAAATGTAAAGACAGAAGATTTTTATAGTAAGAATTATATTTTAAGAATCACAGTGAAACTAAATACAGGGATTGCAGAAGCAACGGTAAGAAACCATGGACACTATGTTCAAGAATCTGGGGGATCTTATTTACGTTTTTATGATACTGGGAAATCAGTGATTACGGCTCCTGAGAAAACAGTGGATGCTAATACGGCCCAAGTAACAACGAGGATCCATGTACCCAAAGTGGAGTTAAAGAAAACAACCACCTTATTTGAACAGCAGGTGGGGGAAAAGATTCATTATACAGTGACAGCAAAAAATATTTCTACTGACGCAGAGATGTCAAATATAGTTCTGCAGGATACTTTGCCGGAAGGAATGGAATTAGATTTGGAATCCTTGCAGGTATCGGGGATCAGCGGCTCTAATTATACAATGTCTAAAAATCAAAGAAAGTGGGTTCTAACAGCATTGGGAACTTATACGCAGCCAGCCAATCATACGATTACTATTACATATACCGCAACTCCACAAAAAGAACTTAACGGAAAGATGGTCTTAAATGAGGTCTCAGAGAAAGGTTTTTTTGTTCCTGAGACAAAAGCCAGCAAAGAAACTTATATCAACAGTCCAAAGTTAGGGGTTCAAAAGCAAGTATCAAATGAAAGACCTGAAATTGGAGAGACGCTGACCTATACAATACGGATTCAGAATAAAAATCCTGGGACATTTATGAGAGCGGTGGAACTTTCAGATGAGATGGATGCTGATGGACTTGAACTACAAAAAGAAACTATAAAAATATTGGCAGGAGATACCGACATCACAAAGAAATGTAACATCCAATTCTATGATAAAATGTTCCATATCCAAACACCATATGCAGTCAAAAAAGATGTAATTCCCTGCGTCAGCAAGGAAGGATACCAGCTGGATTTTACTGATCAGATGACAGTGACATATCAGGCAAAGGTAAAACTGGCAGATCCAAGAGGTGAAGTTTTAAAGAATCAAGTTAGTGTTCCGTCTACAAATAAAGTAAAAGAGGATACGGAAATTCCTTCTGGCGGAGGCCAGGCGAAAAAAGATGTTTCAGTAAAACCATTTGATGTGAAACTCGGTTTAGAAAAAAGAATCAAAAAGGATTCCATTAATCTGAGCCATGGAGATCCAACATTTTTGTTCAACATCAGAGGGAAGGACTGGAAAGATCAATGGAGAAGCTATCACGCCTCTATTACATTTACAAAAGATGAAATAGAAAAAGCAACGCCAGATAAAAGTGGATATATTACATTATCAACAATCATTGATCAGATTGTGCCCGGAGATCATTATATCATTACTGAGGAACCGGTCATTCGATATCAACTGACTGATGTTTCCTCAGAGGATGAAAATGTATCAATTCAAAAAGATGCTGCCAGTTTGGATGCTACCGTAAAGCTAGACGAACATAGACTGACCGCAAAGGTAACGATGACGAATGATAAATTTAAAGAAAATCGTTTCTCACATACAAAGTTGAAGATCAATCATATACCAATAGAAAGACTTTTTATTGATTAAAGATTTTAGAAAATGCAGCTTCCATAACTTCGGTTCATATGAACCGAAGTTACGGAAGTTCTTTTTTTTATGCTGAAATCTTATCTGAAGGTGATAATTATAAAAGAAAATAGTGAAAAAGAGAGGTGTAGAAAGGGAAGGGTAGGGGATACTTTGTATTGGGAAGATTGTGATACAAGACAAAAAAGAAAGCTAAAATGTCTGCAAATACGCATAAAATCAAGGGTTTCCTGACTTCTGTTCATATGAACCAAAGTTGATTGCGCAGGAATTTAAGACGAATTCAGCATACAGTTTCTGGACTTTAACTAGGAAAATCAAGAACAATACATTTTACTTATCAGAGCTGGGATCAACAAAATCTTCCTTTACTTTCAAAAAAAAAGTGCTATAATGAAAATAGAAGTAGGAGTAATCGCCCACAAAGTGGTTAGCCTCGTTAAGGTTTAAAAACTACCCTGACTCGCCAAAGTCACAGGGTAGTTTTTATTTACGCTTGTTATTCCTATCTATATAGGCAAGCAGTGCAATGAGAAAAGTACCGCCTAAAAATAAAAGGCTAAGAACTTCATATGTATTCATCCGCACCACCTCCCCTCTTTTGTAAGCTGGGAGGCCACCACCCTGTACACGATTACTCCATAGAAAAATGATACCATAGCAAGGATGAGAATACAATGATGTAGTGCAATCAATATAGGAGCCGGAAGATACTGATTTAGAACCATGGGACAACTTATACCTCAGTGGAATATAAGTTGTCCAACTCCAGTGTTTATGCAGCGTTGGGACATATAGATTGATAAATGAAATTCCCTTTTGGGAGTTTTATTTTTTGCCCTAAAAAAGAGGGATTGGGAAACTTCCCAAAATTAAAAAGGGGATTGGGGGGCACCCCAACAAGCTATTCGTATTACGAATAGGAAGCTTGCTAAAAGACAGAAGAATAGCATTCATGAGCAAAAGCTTAAAGCTCATAGGTGGGGGTTATTGAAAAAAACATCATTGTATAAAAAACGTCGATTTTTGAAACTCGATAGGTTGAGAATAAATTGACGACCACGTATTTGCGTGGTACAATATAAAATATAGGAGGAAGAATCTATGGAATATTTACCAGGAATAGAACAAGTTATTCCAATATGGAATTATAAGGTCTATGTTTACATGGATGATAATACGGTTCGACTCTATGATGCTGCTCCGTTGATTCAAAAAGGCGGGATTTTCAAAAAGCTGCAGGACAAAAGTTTTTTTATGGAGCGTTGTACGATCATGAACGATACATTAGCTTGGGATTTATCAGGCAAGCTTGATCCGGAAGATTGTATAGATATTTGTCCCGATACTATTCGGGAATGTGAAATTGTCGAAGATGTAGAAGCTCTGGAAAAGGAGTTGTTTTCAGTTGAAGCTTAGAGAGATAAGAGAAGAAAGAAAGTTGTCAAGGCCAGCATTGTCAAAATTATCTGGTATTCCAGTCAGGACGATTGAAGATTTAGAGAAAAGAGATGATGGACGGGTCTCTACAATAAAAAAGATTGCGGAAGCTTTGGAGATTTCTTTAGATGAGTTGTGTAGATAATAGCTTTTGTGGAGTCAAAAATTTGATTCCACGAAAGTGAAAACAAAGGATATGGGCATGGCAAAAGAAGAATAAAAGAATGCTTATAACCTTGAAAAAGCTGATAAATACGTGGTTTGAGGGACTTCTGTTCATATGAATAGAAGTTTAGAGCATAGAGTTAAATTGATGCAATAATATTTTAGATGAAGCTATTATGTTATTTAAATAAGAATGATTATGTTTATTTTATGATATAATGGCTGTAGGAGCTGATAAAATGAAAAAGACATATCAAACAATTATACAGGGATGGAAATCAATTCGATCTGTAGAAGAACTGGACTGTCAATTAGATAATTTTAAAATTCTATTTGCTTATCATAGTGGGAAAATAGAGAATGAAAATATCACTTATCATAATACAAGGGAAATCTTTGAGAATGGAAAAGTTATTAACTATACTGGAGATGTCAGAACGATTTTTGAAATAGAAAATCAAAAGACGTGCTATGAATTCTTGAAAGAGAAAATTGTAAAAAAGCAGCCATTGACGGTAGATCTTATCAAAGAAATTCATAATATTCTTATGAGAGGATGTTATGATGAACGGCGTTATCATAGGGGAGAACGTCCAGGAAAGTTTAAACAGCATGACTATGTAGTAGGAGATAATATCGGTGTTCCGGCAGAAGATGTGGAAGAGGAAATTCATTTCATTTGTGAAGAAATTCAGGAAGATGGAATTGATCCATTGACAGCGGCAGCATACCTGCACTTGAATTTTGAGAGTATCCATCCTTTTGCGGATGGGAATGGAAGAGTTGGCAGAACGATCATGAACTATTATTTGATGATACATGACTGCCCTCCAACGATCATCTATGAAGATGACAAGGAAGCTTACTATATGGCATTGGCGATTTTTGATAAGACCGAGGAAATCAAGCCTTTTCAAACCTTCCTTCAGAAAGAATTGGAACGTACCTGGAGCAGTCCGGAAAGGACAAAATGCAGAAGTTTAAAAGAGGCAATGAATTTAACGCAAATCACCTTAGAACAGAATGGGCACGTTTTGGAGGAGGGAGAATTAGAACTCTAAAAACCATATAAATATATCTTTTTATTCAACTTATGTTTCATCGGAACATAAGTTGTTTTTTTTGTAGAATCATTATATGAATTATCTTTTACATTTGAAATTTATTTTAAAAGAAGATTTCTTGAGTATTAAAAAGTAAAGTGGTATTATCTGACAAAATATGATAAAATTTTAATAATGTTGGATTTATTAATGGGGGCTTAGGAAGAAAGGAAATTTTATGGAAGAGGCAAATATCCGTGTAGCAGGTAATATTCTCAGTGAATTGTCAGAAAAAATACCTACTAATCTAGTAGCAATCAATGAATTAATTAAAAATGCTTATGATGCAATGGCAGACAACTTGTTAATTGATTTTAATAGTGAAAACAAAACATTAATTTTTGAGGATGATGGGGATGGGATGAGCATAGAGGGGATTAATGCACTCTTCCATATATCCAGAAGCACGAAAGTATATGGACAAAAAATCAATGATCGATTTATTCAAGGATCAAAAGGTTTGGGATTCTTATCTGTTTTTCGATTCGGTAATCATGTTCAATGGGAAACTAAAAGCAAGAATGAGACTGGATACTCTTTTAAAATAGATTTTTCTGATTTAAAGAAATGTGAGGATGTAGCAACATATCCAGTTATACTTACAGAATTAAAAGAAGAAAGAAAAGGAACTAAGATTACTATCTTACTAAAAGATGAAATTATTAATAGTCTAAAAGAAGAACTCGTAACAAAAAATTTATATGAGAAAATCAAAAGATCATTTAACGATAATAAAATGAAAATCAAATTGAGAATTGATGAAAATAGCAGAGAATATAATCAGGTAGAAACAATAGATGATTATTTTCCTTCAAGGAGAATGTTCCGTATTAAATATAATTCAGAAGATAAAAAGATTAATTATTATGTTGAAGAAAATTTTTATGCGTCACAAGAATTTGAATTAATTAGTGATAGATATAAAATCTCTGTTGACCTAATGAGTTTTTTCTTTGTTGGAAGAAAGCCAAAGGAGGAGCATGGATTATATTACAAAGAACAAGATAAACTGACCCCATTAATTTATATCAATCATAATTTATTCAATAATTATACTCTTTTTGATCCAGATACTTTACGAAGTAATAAAGGTGCAGAAATTCTTGCACAGATAATAGGAGATATAAATATTATTTGTGGCAGTGAAGAGTTGGAATTTAACTCTGATCGGACTAATTTTGTTCAAAATTCTTTAACAGATATGATAAAGAAGGATTTAGAAGAATTAAATAAGGCAATTCAAAAAAATGGAATAAAATGTAGAAATGAATTAAGAGAATCTGATTATCTAGTAAAAAAGGAAATTACAGAAGAAGAACTAAAAGAATTAAATTATGAATATAAAAAGTTGATTAGAGAAGATTTTTTGTTTCGAGACATGGTGTTGTGTGATAGAGAACGGAATGAGATTACATATTCTCTCTTCAGGATTGATAAAAAAATCAATATACTTGGAAAGAGAAGAAAAATGAATAGGCCTGAACAAAAAGGGAAGCAACCACCCAAAGGTAAAGAAAAGCCAAGATTAGTACCGGCCAAAATTGAATTAACCTCCAAATATGAAAGAATCCATGCGAATGGAGAACAAATATTCCTAAAAAAATATATTAAAAGTGCAAGCAATAATTATGGAGAGAGTATTGCCATTGATGCTATAAAAATCAGTATTAATGGAGTAGAAAATGATACTGGAATATTGCCAAGTATTACAGAAGAGAAAATAGTTAAAATTTGTTTTTTTTATGAAGATGAAAAAACTCAGTATGTGAGTCAGGAATTAATCCTTGAATTTTATACTCCTAAATCAAGAATAGAAGGATCAAAAAAATATAAAGAAGAATTCTTAACGCTACCAACACCACAAGAATACAAATTAGGAATGGGATTAACCATTAGTAATCTTATTTATGAATTAAATTTATTAGATACACTAGACAGGACTACAAAATTTACCTCAATAAAAGCATGCTGTCTTAGAGTTCTTTTTGAATTGTCTTCATATTATTTTATACAAAATGCAAAAGGATTTGATAAATTAGCCAGTAAAATAAGACTTAAACAAGTACCTGAACAAGTCAAAGATATTGTAGAATGCTTAAGCAGTCCTAAAAATATGACAGAAATTGATAATAAAACTAGAATTGGATTTAAAACTCTTAAAAATGTATTGGACAAAGAAAAATTTTACGATGCAGTTATAACATCTAATCTGGGAGCTCATAAATCGACTGAATATTTAACGGAAAAGGATATGGATGATATTGCAAGTAAGGCTGCTCTTTTTATAGTAATTGTAAATGAGGCTATAAATAATAACAAAATCCATGAATAAATCCTGGAAATTTATTGATAAGTTTGATATATTAAAGATAGAAACATGAAGGGGGTAGGCAAAACATGATAAACAATATTGCGTATAAAGATTATAGAAAAAAAGATGATATCCATGGAACCATTGTTTATCCAGCGCCGATGATAGCACCAGTACAAAAATCTATTTTAGAAGAGTTAATAGATAAAGATAAAGGGCAAACTATCTTTGACCCATTTCATGGATCAGGAACGGCATTATATGAGAGTCTTCAGTTGTCTGATCAGATAAAAGTGGTTGGATGTGACATTAACCCTTTAGCGAATTTGATAACAAGAGTAAAGCTGGATGGAATAGAAGAAAATAGTATTGAGTCAGATATAAAAAATTTAGAGAGAGAAATTCAATACGGGAGTAAAGACGGTAAGTTTAGTTTTCCACGAATGGAAAAGTGGTTTCGTCAAGATGTAATTGATGATTTAAAGATTTTAAGAAGTGCAATTCAGAAAAGCTATAACGTAAAAAATAGGAGATACTTCTGGTATAATATGGCTGGAATTGTGAGGAAGTATTGCAATTCAAGGACATCGACATATAAGTTACATATTAAGGATGAAGTTTCCATTGAGCGGTTACAAAATCAAGTGATAAAAGATTTCTTATCTGCAGTAACGAAAAACAAAATGTATTTTACTTGCCATGCGAATGATTATGAGCTGTACAAAATGGATGTTTTAGAACTTCTAAAAAGTACCCATAGCAACTTATATGATATAACGATTACTTCACCACCCTATGGAGATAATAAAACAACAGTACCATATGGGGAATATTCAATGCTGCCAATTTATTGGATTGATGCACAAGATCTCGAATTAGAAGGGTGGGAACTGGAGAACTATTCTATTATTGATATCAAAAGTATGGGGGGACATGGTCTTCAAGAATATAAGTTTTCTGAAAAGGAAACTAATTTATTAAAACCATATTTAAGTAAAATTACAGATAGGAAAAAAGAAAAGGTTCTAAATTTTTTTGGGGAGTATTTCTCGTTTTTAAGAGAGATTTGTAGAGTAACGAATAAATATATTGTTATGACCTTAGGAAATCGAAAAGTTGATGGAATCAAAATAAATTTAACGGAAATCACAATTAAGATGTTGGAGACATATGGTTTCAGGAACTTTCAAGTTTTACAGAGAGAAATTCCCAAAAAAAGAACCCCTAAAAGAACTTCTAGAGTGAATAACCAGGCTGTTACGTCAATGACCTATGAATATGTAATTATCCATGAATATTTGGATGAGAAGGAAAATAAAGAATGATTGAGATAAAAGATTTAAATAAATATGAGCGTGATCTTTCTACTTACTATGGGGGAAGAAGTGGATCCAAATATGCAATTATGATTAATGGAGAGCGATGGATGATAAAATTCCCAGAGAATACGAAGGATTTTAAGGGAAGAGAAAAAAATAATGTCCATCTTCCATCTTATACAGCCAGTCCATTAAGTGAATATATTGGTTCTCAGATATACCAATCATTAGGAATACCTGTTCATGAGACAATGTTAGGGATAAGAGATAACAAATTAGTGGTTGCATGTAAAGATTTTGATCCTTTGCATAGGTTGGTAGAATATGGACAAATAAAAAACTCTCTGACAGACATGGAGGTAGAGCTGGTGCACAGTTCATCAGGCGAGCAAGGAGAGGCATTAATAGATGTGCTGAATGTTATTAACACAGCCCCGGCTTTCCAAGAAACTCCTGGGGTTAAAGAACGATTTTGGGATATGTTCATCGTAGATGCGTTCATTCGTAATAATGACCGGAATAATGGAAACTGGGGAATTTTTATTAATGCAGATGGATCAGGGAAATTGGCGCCTGTTTACGACAATGGAAACTGCTTGTTTAATAAACGCAATCCCTCTGTGGCAGAAAGACGGATCGCAAATGAAAGAGATATTTATCAGGATGCCCTGGGTACTGGCGTTTCTTTTTTTACAGATAGAAATGATAAAAACATTCATCCGTTTCAGTATATAGAAAGTTCAGAGAATCCCGACTGTACAGATGCATTATTAAGGTTTGTAGAGCACTTGGATGTAAATACGATTGATAAGATTGTCGAAGAGATTCCTGAGAATTTTCAAGATATACAGATCATCACGGCGGTACAAAAAGAACATTATAAAGCGGTATTTCATATGATGCTAGACAAAAGCCTTTTTCCTACTGCAGAAAAGTTTCAAAGAAAGAGGGAGAAGTACGATCAGTTGAATGATAAGAAGTTAGAAAATGTAGAATTGAATGCTTTAATACAGGATGAAGAACTAGAACTGTAAAGGATAAGAAACGAAAAAAGATTATAAAAAGTGTTGAATCCTTTATAAATACTAAGGTTGAGCAACTTGTGTTCATTTGAACATAAGTTGCTTTTCTTTTGAAATTGATGAAAGCAAAGACTTTGAAATAGTAGGATTTCATGAATAATTCTTTCAAAATAGAATGGTAACGTTTTAACTGTTTTATGGAGGAAAGAAATGAATAAGGAACAAAAGAAATATGGGTACATTAGGGTATCCAGCAAGGAAGTGCTGAATATCGCATAAACACTGGGGTTAAGCGACTTATGTTCCAGTGGAACATAAGTTGCATTGAAGACATCAATAAGTCCAAAAATTTCAGAAATGCTTACATAGCGTTCAGAGGAGGTTATCAAGGAGAAAATTTCAGAACAGGAGGCACAGAAAGAGCCCGAAAGTCTAGAGGAGGTGACAGAAGAAGTCAGTGAAACGATCAAAGAACCGGAAGTTCAAGAAAAAATCATAACTGACCAGACCATAGACAAAGCGCAGGAACTTGTGGATGTGGACCAGCAAGCAACAGAAAAACAGGCAGTGGAGCCGCAGAAAGAAGGAGAGCCATAGAAAGAAACAGAACCATCAGAACCCAAAGAAGTTCAATATCATGAAAATTCTGAATTGAATGAGGCTATGAAAAATTATGTGCTATACCGGGAAGAAAGCGGACACCCATTGATGAAATCACAAATAAGCGCAACATTAGCACATGTAGCCTTTTTAGATCCGGATATCCATCGACAAGCAGAAATGTTAAATCAAACAGTTGTGAATGGAGGGAAGAGTATTTATCCTATCAAGGAACAGAACCAAGGGAAAGCATTTGCTCCACAAAGAACTAATTATAATAAACCATCCTCAAAGCCAAATCAATTTCATAATTTTAATGAAAGAGATTATGATTTGGATAAGCTAGAGAAAGAATTACTGGAAAAGCAGTGGGAACCGGCAGAACTATCCGGTGCTCAGAAAGAACCTGCAATAGATTTAGAACCATAGATTGCAGGTACAAAAAATTGTATTATTATGTGGAGAATCTTATTATATAGTGTTAGGAATAGAGCTATTGACATTAATAATATTTATGATAAAATAAATATACAAAAAGAGTTTTTCATAAGTAGTATGAAATATTCTAAAAAGCGGTGTACCCTACCAGTAAGTGGGAATGAAAAATATAGGGCTGGTCAATAAACCAGTCCTATTTTTCATGGAGGAAATGTATGAAACGACTAAAACTTTATCGAATGGATCCTACATATAATGAGTATCTAAGAGAAGTTGATAAAAAAGTACCTTATATAAAAAACGAAAAAGAAAATCGTCCGTTTGTCGGAATTGTTCTCTCAATAGGGCAAGTGAATTATTATGCGCCTTTAACTTCTCCAAAAGTAAAACATCAAAAGATGAAAAATCAAATTGACTTTATTAAAATTATGCAGGGAGAATTAGGTGCAATTAATTTAAATAATATGGTACCGGCAGATGCAGAAATTCTATATGAGATAAACATAGAAGCTTTATCGGAAGAGACAAAAGCTGAAAAAGATTATAAAAATCTGTTAAAAAATCAAATTAGTTGGTGCAATGCAAATCGCGAAATAATTTATCATAAAGCGTTCAAATTATACATAAGATGATTCAAAATAATGTGCCTGAAGCTTTAAAGAAACGGTGCTGTGATTTCAAAAAGCTCGAAGCTGTCTATATAGAGTTTACTAATTCCCTAAATATAAATGTTGCGGCAACACTTGAAACAGAAGTTGTGATAGAGAATTCTAAAGAAACAGAGAGTGAGCTGGACTTGGAATCGTTGAAGACAAAACCAGGAGAAGAGAAGGATAAGGTAAAGGCCGGGCATTTTCTGACACAAAAAAAAGATGTTCTGCAGAAACAGCCGCCGGATCTTATGAAAAAACGGAATATGGACCTAGAAGATATGGAGCTAGAACCCTAAAACAACTTATGTTCCACTGGAACATAAGTTGTTTTTCTTTTGAAATTGATGAAAGCAAAGACTTTGAAATAGTAGGATTTCATGAATAATTCTTTCAAAATAGAATGGTAACGTTTTAACTATTCTATGGAGGTAAGGAATGAAGAAGGGACAAAAGAAATATGGATATGTTAGGGTATCCAGCCAGGATCAAAATGAAGCAAGACAAGTGATAGCATTGATGGATGTAGGAATTTTAAAGAGTGAAATCTACATAGAGAAGTCTTCTGGAAAAAATTTTGATCGAAAGGAATACAAAAAACTGCTACGGAGATTAAATGAAAACGCTATTTTGTTTGTAAAGTCAATTGATCGTCTGGGGAGAAATTATGAGGAAATAATAGAACAATGGCGTATCATCACAAAGGTCAAAAGAGCAGATATCGTAGTGTTAGATATGCCGCTTCTGGATACAAGAAGAGAAAAAAACCTAATGGGGACTTTTATAGCGGATATTGTATTGCAGATTTTATCTTATGTGGCGCAGACAGAACGGGAAAATATAAAGCAACGACAGGCAGAAGGTATTGCGGCAGCGAAAGCACGAGGAGTAAGGTTTGGAAGACCAGAGAGATCTTTGCCAGATAATTTCAATCAAGTAGTTTCTATGTGGACTAGAAAGGAAGTTAGCATAAAAGAAGCAGCAAAGCTATGTAATATGCCAAAATCGACTTTTTATGATAAAGCAAGAGAGTTAAGAAATTAGAGAATACACTAAGAAGACCAACTTACCTAATATAAGTTGGTCTTCTTAACTATTTGCGATAAGATAATACTTTTCCGGTTTTGGCATCAAATTTAACATAATAATGTTTATCTAAATCCAGGTCACCGCCGTTTGGGCTGGATTCATAATAAATGGTTAAAATGCCCTTTTTATAAGTTGTGCCATAGGCATCACCGAAACCAAGATATTTTATATTGGTATGCCATTTGGTACGTCCTTTTTTGTCTAATTTATAAACATCGTCGTAAAAATATCCAGTAAGATATAAATTATATTTGGAATCAAAAGCAAAGGAATGTCCGCCAGCAATTTTGATTTTTGTCTGGCGTATTTTTTTGCCGGAGGATAACTTAAAAACTTTTAGTTTTCTTCTGTCGAAAAGATATACATATTTTCCTTTTCTCTTATATGTAACTGAATCTACCTGTGCAGGTATATATGTGCTGGATTTATGTGACCAGACTTTTTTGTTTTTCTTTGTATAACCAGTGAGTACCAAATAATATTTACCTTTTTTTGTGTGTTTATACCGTGCCTTGACTTTAGTAGCTTTAGCTTTAGGTGAAGCTTCTGTTGGATTTTGTTGAAGCAGAATGGAAGATCCAATACCTAATAAAACTAATGTAACGATAATTCTAATTTTTTTCATACTTACTCCTCCCCAGTCGTAATAAAAACATGAGTCCGAAAATGCGTACTTTTTCGGACTTGTTATTTATATATATAATACACTAAAATCACCAGAAAATCAATACATTTACCGCAATTTATAAAAGTACACTTTTTTGGATTATATTGTTTTTGTACGTTGGCAATTGAATAGTTGTATCTGGTACAAACCCCAACGAAGCGAGCGGACATTTATTTTCGCCGTGACCTGTCGAGAGATAGCAGCGATAAAAAATAGATGTAAATCAGAAATGGTAATTCTGATGCGAAGACCTAGCCAGGAGTGGTGAAGAGTTGAGGATAATGATACTTCTGCATAGTTGCTTTCCCTGCCGGGAAAGGAGCGGCGATCTGTGTAAGAGCAGACGACGGATAGAGTGCAGTTCACCCATAAGAATGGGGAAATCCACAGAAATGTGAGATATGAAGTCCTTACCAGACTTGTCAGAGATAACATTTACTTTTTATTTATATCAGTGAGCATAAACCATTGTGTTTGATGATATACATAGAAGAGAAACAAAAAGGAGGGAAGTACAATGACCAATATGCCGTTAAAAGTTCATAATGTTTTCCCTAAGTACAAGACCAAGGAAGAAAGAAACCAAAAATTACAACAAGCTTATCTGAGTTCCGTGAGACAAATTTATCACATGAAAAGTAATTCCAGATTATCTCTAAAAATAAAGTGATGGAGTGATAACGTATGGATGCGATTTATGCAAGACAGTCCATTGACAAAAAGGATAGTATTTCAATAGAAACTCAGATTAATTTCTGTAAGAGAGAATCGACATCACCAGATGGATATAAAATATTCAGAGATAAGGGATTCAGCGGAAAGAACATGAAACGTCCTGATTTTCAAAGAATGCTGACAGAAATCAGGAGTGGGATAATTAAAAGAGTTATTGTTTATAAAATGGACCGATTCAGTCGGTCTATTTTAGATTTTTCAGAAACATGGAACATCCTACAGGAATTTGGTGTAGAGTTCATTTCAATGAATGAAAAGTTTGATACAACAACACCGATGGGCAGAGCGATGCTCTACATTATTATGGTCTTTGCACAGTTGGAGAGAGAAACTATTTCAGAGCGATGCACAGACAATTACTATGAAAGAATAAAAAATGGTGTTTGGCCGGGAGGACCGGCTCCATTCGGTTTTAAGAATGCAGAAATAATCAACGAAGGATATAGAATGTCAACATTGAATCCAGATAGTGACTTGGAAATTATGATCGACAACTTTCAAGAATATGAGAAAGAAGGGATGTCTTTAGGAAAGTTAGCAAAGAAAAGAACTCAACAAAACTTAAAAACAAACAAGGATATTGTTTGGAATAATATTTCTTTATCAAGACTTTTCCGAAATCCAGTTTATGTTAAAGCAGATATCCTGGTATATATGTATCTAAAGGAAAAGGGATATAGTTTTAGCAATCCGGTAGAGGAATGGGATGGAACAAAAGCAGCTCATGTGGTAGGGAAAAAACAATACATATCAAATGGTAATAGGATTAACACAAAAGCACCAAGACAGACAGTGTCTCTACTAAACATACCTGGAACAATTGATAGTTCTTTATGGCTTGCCTGTAATCGAAAATTGGATCATAATGCACAGATAAAAAACTCTGGAGCAGGGAAACATACATGGCTTACAGGCTTGATCAAATGTGGTCAGTGTGGATATGCACTAAGGATTACCACCTACAAAAATAAAGAAAACAAGATAATGAAATACTTGATGTGTTCAGGACATTCAAATCTGCACTGTTGCGATGTGAAAAAATTTGATTTGCTGGTGGAGGATCTGGAAGAACTGGTTGCTGAAGAATTAAATAAAGCGATAGAAGAAACCAAGGTTGAACAAATTGAGATGACAGATCAGACAATGGATAATGATAAAAAGATACGGCTGGCAGAAATCGAAGAAAAGATTGACCGGCTGATCCAGGCGATCTCAGAGGCTACAAATATTACAATGAAATATTTGAATAAGGAAATCGAAAAATTGGATTCTGAAAAGAAGCAAATTATGGGTAACTTGGAGGGACATGTACAAAAAAGGGATAGAATAAAACCGATTGTTTTTTCTGAATTGGACTTTGAAGGAAAGAAACAGATTGCCCAAAATTATATTAAGAAGATACTTGTTTATAAAGATAAAATGGATATTATATGGAAGGTTTGAAATTTTTTTAATCTGTATGGTCACAGGACAGCCTGGACTGGAAGGACATTTCCAGGCAGGACATCATTGACCGTGTCTGCGATAACAAAAAGCTGGAAAACGGTGCAATCATCCTGATGCACACTGGAACTGTCTACACGAAACAGGCCCTTCCGGTAATCATAAGACGGTTAAAGTCCGAGGGATATACCTTTGTGCCGGTCTCCAAGATGATCCTGACCAAAAACTTTTATATAGACCCGGAGGGCAAACAGCGCAGAAAATAAATTTTTATACCAATTTTATGTGAAATATGATAACATCTAGGTATCGCAGAAACACTGTGAAATACAAGATTAGAAGGTGACTTAGATGATATTTCGGTTTGATATGAACGATCTGAACCGGGTCAAAAATTTTAAAGTCGGTAAGATGAAAAAGAAAACGGCGGCAGTGGGAATCCTCATTGCATTGATTTTAGTGGGACTGTACTATTATGTGGCGCTGCCTGCAATTAATTTTCAGGAGACCGGCATATGGATGGTTCTGATCGCAGTTTTAGGAGTGCTGACGGCGTGGGCCGCATTGAGGGGGATGGGACAGAAGACGAAACTGTTTTCGCTGTTTTCTGCTCTGCTGGTCCTTGTAATTGTCGGTTTTCTTGGAGGGATGATTCTTTCAAGCCAGCTGGTATCCTCTAAAAAATATGCAGGCAGGCTGAAGATAGAAAATAAGAAATTTGAGACAGACATGAAAGAGACGGAAAAGATCACAGATATCGCCCTGATGGACACGGAAGGGGCAAGGATCATCGGCGACCGCGCCATTGGCTCTCTGTCCGATGTGGTCAGCCAGTATGAGGTCAGTGACGACTACACCCAGATTGATTATAACGGGCAGCCGATGAAAGTGGCACCTCTTAATTACGCCAGCTTCATCCGGTATATGACAAACCGCAAAGCAGGGATTCCGGGTTATGTACAGGTAGATCCTATCAGCAATGAGGCAAAGTATGTAAAGCTCAAAAAGCCGATGCAGTATTCTACATCCGCATACTTTTCCAGGAACCTTCAAAGACATCTGAGATTCCAGTATCCCACAGCAATTTTCCAGGGCTACTATTTTGAGATCGACAATAAAGGAAATCCCTATTATATCTGTCCGGTGCTGAAGGCAAACGCAGGATTTTTCGGGGCTAAAGATGTCAAAGGAGCCGTGATCAGTGATCCGGTCACCGGGAAGAGCACATACTATGACGCAAAAAATATTCCGAGATGGGTGGATCATGTATATGACGGCAGGCTGCTCCTCCAAAAATATAATTGGAAAGGACTCCTCTCCAACGGCTATATTAACAGTGTATTCGGCAAGAAGGGCTGTAAGATCGCAACTGACGACTACGGATACAGGGCCATAGACGGAGACATCTGGGCTTATACCGGTGTCACATCCGTAAATGGAGATCAGTCTAATATCGCATTTGTTCTTATGAACATGAGAACTTCCGAATCCAAATACTACACGGTTTCCGGAGCCAATGAGCAGTCGGCCATGAAAGCGGCCGAGGGGCAGGTACAGAACCTCAGGTATTCTGCGGCATTTCCGGCTCTGATCAATGTAAACGGAGAGCCGACGTATGTCATGATTCTGAAGGATAAAGGCGGGCTTGTGAAGATGTTTGCCATGGTCAATGTAAGAAAGTATAACATTGTGGCAACTTCTCCCACTCAAAATGGAGTCCAGAAGGAATATAAGAGACTTCTAAAGGAGCAGGGGATTATCTCTGCCAAAGAAGCTGCCACGGCAGAGTCAATGAAGACAAAGGAGATCACGATCAAAAAGGTTGATTTTATACCGATCGAAGGCAATACTTACGTGTATATCACCGACAAGGAAGGCAATGTCTATAAAGAAGAATTTTCAAAAAATGAAGGTGCGATCAGATGGAATGCCGGGGATAAGATCAAGATTTCCTACGAAGAAGACGAGAGCGGCATTTATCAGATAACACAATAGCTGGCGGCTTTGTATTTGACAAAATACAAAAAAGTACTTGATTTTTAGAAAGAATCATTGTATCTTATACCTAGCGAAGTAATGACAAAGGCGTCAAACGATTCGAGGATTGTTTGGCGTCTATTTTTTTAATCTGTCACAGGTTTCCGGCAGGTTAAATTCTTATAATTTGAAGTCCAAATCAGGAAAGGAAGAAATATCTTATGAGCGAAAAAAGAAGTGTGTCAGAAATGTTCGGATGTAACGTGTTTAACGACAGTGTTATGCGGGAGAGGCTTCCGAAGGCAGTTTACAAAGACCTTAAGAAGACGATCGAAGAGGGAACAGAATTAAACCCTGCCATCGCAGACGTAGTTGCCAACGAGATGAAGGAATGGGCTCTTGAAAAAGGTGCAACCCACTTCACCCACTGGTTCCAGCCGATGACCGGTGTGACGGCGGAGAAGCACGATGCTTTTATCGCTCCGACGGAAAACGGAAAAGTGCTCCTGGAATTTTCCGGAAAGGAGCTGATTAAGGGTGAGCCGGATGCTTCTTCCTTCCCGTCAGGAGGACTGAGGGCAACATTTGAGGCCAGAGGATACACTGCGTGGGACTGTACTTCACCTGCTTTTATTAAAGAGACACCGGATTCTACGATTCTCTGTATCCCTACGGCATTTTGTTCCTATACCGGAGAAGCGCTGGACAAAAAGACTCCTCTTTTGAGATCTATGCAGGCGCTGGATATCCAGGCTACAAGGCTTTTACACCTGCTTGGAAAGAAGAATGTAAAAAATGTCAATACCTCTGTGGGACCGGAACAGGAATACTTCCTTGTAGACAAAGAAAAATATCTGCAGAGAAAAGACCTGATCTTTACAGGACGGACATTGTTCGGGGCAATGCCTCCGAAAGGACAGGAGATGGATGACCACTATTTCGGAATCATCCGTGAGAGGATCGGAAAGTTCATGAAAGAGCTCAATGAGGAGAGCTGGAAACTGGGCATCACAGCAAAGACCCAGCACAATGAGGTGGCTCCTGCCCAGCACGAACTGGCGCCGATCTATGCAAGCAATAATATAGCGACGGACCACAATCAGCTTCTGATGGAAACGATGCGGCGTGTGGCAGAACGCCAGGGATTGAAATGCCTTCTCCACGAAAAGCCGTTCCAGGGAATCAACGGTTCCGGGAAACATAATAACTGGTCCATCGTGACAAATACAGGAAAGAATCTTTTGGAACCGGGCGATACCCCGCATGACAATCAGCAGTTCCTTCTGATTCTGTCAGCCATTATCAAGGCTGTAGATGAGCATGCAGATCTGCTCCGTATGGCCGCATCTACACCTGGAAATGACCACCGCCTGGGAGCCAATGAGGCACCTCCTGCCATCATTTCTATCTTCCTCGGAGAGCAGCTTGAGGACGTGGTAAAACAGCTGGTCACAAGAGGAGAGGCTACCAGATCCAAACACGGGGATAAGCTCGCATCAGGCGTACATACCCTTCCGGACTTTGAAAAAGATGCCACGGACCGTAACAGGACATCCCCGTTTGCGTTTACCGGAAACAAATTTGAGTTCCGCATGGTTGGCTCTACCCAGTCTATCTCTGACCCGAATGTGGTGCTGAATACTATCGTTGCAGATGCACTCTCAGAGGTCTGCGATGAATTGGAGAAGGTAGACGGAGATCTGCAGGATGTGATGATGGAAGCCCATGAGCTGACGAAAAAGATGCTTACAGATCATCAGAGAGTCATATTTAACGGAGACGGATACTCTGAAGCGTGGGTAAAGGAAGCAGAGAGAAGAGGCCTTCCGAACATCAGGTCCATGGTTGAGGCAATTCCGGCTTTGATCACGGAAAAATCAGTCAAGATGTTTGAAAAGTTCGGTGTATTTACGAAGGCAGAGCTGGAATCCCGTGTAGAAATCCTGTTTGAACAGTATGCTCAGACGATCAATATCGAAGCGTTGGCAACGCTGGATATTGCTAAAAAACAGATCGTTCCTGCTGTGATGAAATATCAGAAGACGCTGGCCGATTCAGTCGCTGTTTTAAAGGCTACAGGAATGGATACGGGTGTACAGGAATCCCTGCTCGGCGAAATCACAGAGAATCTGAAGAAATTATACACGGCAATCGGTATTCTGGATAGTGAAACTGTCAAAGCACAGTCCATCGGAGAAGTAAACGAACAGGCACGTTTCTATCACGATGTAGTGTTCGGATGCATGAATGCTGTCCGTGAACCGGCGGATAAGCTTGAAATGCTTGTGGCGAAAGAAGACTGGCCGATGCCAAGCTACGGAGATCTGATCTTTGAAGTTTAAATATTAAAATAAAAATCCCGCGGACGGAATTGGGGACATCTCACACCTCAAACACGTCTGCAGGATTTTTTTAATTATCTATAAAATGCCAGCATAGTTTTTTTGCTTCCTCACATCCTATATTTGAAAGCGAGGGAGCGAGTTTATGAAACGAAAAACCTATTTTGCAGTTGTGTGCGCATTATTTTTTATCGGTTTCATCCTGCGGTATGCGGCGGATCATTCTGACGGACTTTTTATAGCGAGCCAGAAAGAAGGAGAAGGCGGACTGATGGCCGGTAGCAAGATTACAAATAAAAAGGTATATCTGACATTTGATGACGGGCCGTCTGAAAATACTGATGAGATCCTGGATATTCTGAAAAAGAACAAGGTGAAAGCGACGTTCTTCGTAGTGGGAAAGAAGACGGAGAAGGCCAGGAAGCAGTATCAAAGGATCGTACTTGAAGGACATACCCTGGCAATGCATTCTTACAGCCATAACTATGACCAGATTTATTCTTCCGTAGAAGCCTTCGGAAAGGACATCAAGAAGCTGCAGGAGATGCTGTATGAGATAACAGATGTAAAGCCCACCATATACCGTTTTCCGGGTGGAAGCAGTAATTCCTGTGCCGGAGATATCAAACCTTATATTCAGTATATCAACAAAGAAGGGCTTTTATACTTTGACTGGAATGCGTTAAGCGGAGATGCAGTGAATTTTAACCTGAGTCCTGAAAGGCTGAACCAGAATATTTTAGCAGATGTAAAAAAACAAAAGGTCAGCATTGTACTGATGCATGACCTGGCGGAGGCAGAAAACACGGTAAAAAGTTTGGACTCTCTGATCAAGACTTTGAAAAAAGAGGGCTATCAGATTCTGCCGATTACGAAATATACGCAGCAGATACACCATGTGTCCGTTGACAAATAAATGCAGGTAATTTAGAATGAGTATCAAGTGCGGAAAATGGACCGGAGGCGTTGGGCCTCTGGTACATCTGACGTGATAACGTACATAATGAGGTTAAACGATGAACATAATTGAAGTAGTGATGATAGGTGTGGGCCTTTCCATGGATGCGTTCGCTGTCGCGATAGGAAAAGGACTCAATATGGGAAAGATCCGGAAAAATGAAATGTTTTGGATCGCCTTGTTTTTCGGAGGATTCCAGGCTCTGATGCCTGTGGCCGGCTATCTGGCGGGTAAGCAGTTTGCGGGAAAGATCATGCAGATTGACCATTGGATCGCATTTTTTCTTCTGGTGATGATCGGCTTCAATATGGTAAAAGAAGGGATTTTCGATGATGATGAGGAAACCCAGGACTGCGGATTTTCTTTCCGGGAGCTGCTTATTTTGGCGATCGCGACCAGCATCGATGCCCTGGCGGTGGGAGTCACATTTTCGTTTCTGAGCGTCAATCTTTTAGAAGCTGTGACGATCATAGGGAGTGTTACATTTGCCATATCACTGGCAGGAGTTGCCATCGGAAGCAGGTTCGGGGACAAACTGAAAGAAAAAGCGGAGATTATGGGAGGATTGATTTTGATCATCCTAGGATGTAAAATTTTAATACAGCATTTATTTTTTTGAGAAAAGAGGATCACTTATGAATTTATTGCCACACATAGCCTTTTTAGCGGCGGGCTTTATTTTGCTGATGAAGGGCGCGGATTATTTTGTAGAAGGGGCGTCTATGATTGCTGCGAAGTTTGGGATTCCACAGATCGTGATCGGGCTTACGATCGTCGCCTGCGGGACCAGCGCTCCTGAGGCGGCAGTGAGTATTTCGGCAGCATTTAAAGGAAATGTGGGAATCACCGTCGGAAACATTCTTGGAAGCAATATTATGAATATACTGCTGATTCTCGGGCTCACCGCGGTTGTCAGTGCAGTTGCCATCAAAGAGGGAACTGTAAAGGTGGAAATGCCCTTTGTAGTTGTTATCACTGTAGTCCTCACAGCTATGGGAACCGCCGGAGGCAGCCTTTCACGCCTGGACGGAGTGATACTATGGGTGCTGTTTATCGGTTTTTTTGTATATCTGTTTCGGCTGACAAAAAAAGAAGGCATCGAAGAGGAGATAGAAGAAGTGAATGCGTCCTTGCTGAAAATGCTTGTTTTTACGATCGGCGGACTGATTGCCATCGTACTCGGAAGTGATGTGACAGTAGATGCGGCTACTTCGATTGCGAAGGCCCTGAATGTCTCTGACCGGATCATCGGTCTGACGGTTGTGGCGTTCGGCACTTCCCTGCCGGAGCTGGTCACCTCAGTTACCGCGGCATTTAAAGGAAAAGCAGACATTGCAGTGGGAAATATTGTGGGAAGCAATATCTTTAATATCTTGTTTGTCGTAGGGACCGTGGCGGTCATTCATCCGGTTCCGTTTGATACAAGCTTTATCCCGGATGCTCTGGCAGCAATTTTGTCGGCAGCGCTTTTATGGCTTCTGTCTTCAAAAGACCGGAAGCTTGCCAGGGGCGGCGGCCTTTTCATGCTTGTCATATTTGCAGTTTACATGGCACAATTACTCATAAGATAAGGAGAATACCATGATCATTAAATCAGTCAATCTGGAAACAGTCTGCGGGATCACCAGCAAACTTCCGGACAATCAGTTCCCGGAAGTAGCATTTGCAGGCAAGTCCAATGTGGGCAAGTCCTCTCTCATCAACGCATTGATGAACCGGAAATCATATGCAAGGGTTTCCGCTCAGCCGGGAAAAACCCAGACCATTAATTATTATAATATCAATGGAGAGCTGTACTATGTAGATCTGCCCGGATATGGATATGCCAAGGTCACGGAGTCGGTGAAAGAGCAGTGGGGTGCGATGATTGAACGATACCTTCACACGTCAAAGCAGCTGAAGCTGGTGTTCCTTCTCATTGATATCCGGCACAAACCGTCAAAGAATGATGTGATGATGTATGACTGGATCGTACATAACGGCTATTATCCGGTCATTATTGCCACAAAGAGCGACAAGCTCAAACGGAGCCAGCTTCCCAAGCATATAAAGGAGATCCGGCAGGAACTTGGACTGAATAAGGAGACGCCGGTCTTTCCGTTTTCTTCCCTCTCAAAACAGGGAAGAGATGAAATATGGGACTTTATTGAAGAAGTGCTTCTTCCGGAACAGGAAAATCATGTTTAATATTAATGGAATATAAAAAAGACCGGTTCTGTTTACGAATCGGTCTTCTTTTCTGCCTCACTGCTCTGGTCCTGAAAAAGCAGACGATTGATCAGATAAGCATAAATATCCGAGTGATTGGACTTCCAATGATCGCAGATATAGATGGCCTGTTCTCTGGATACTACGTTTAAGTTGACTTCCAGCAGCATGCTGTCTTTTTCTTTGATCCTGAGCCTTACGGTATATTCATCGCGTTTTGCAGGGAAATAGTCGGCTTCCAGATTGGTTTCCTCTCTCAGCTGGTATTCTTTGGTCGCCAAAAATGTGAGAATGTCATTCCGTATAGGCTCGGAGAGCTGGTATTCAAACATATCAATAGCTTCTTTACCCTCTTCTGTCAGAAAATAGTGGCTTGCATTTCTGACCAGTTCTGTCCGCAGCATGTCTTCGTCTTCCAGTTCGTGAAAAGCCTGCTGGAGTTTAAAATAGGTCGTATACCCTTTGTCCAGGATAAACTCCGAGATCTGTGAGTTGCTCAGCGGAAAATCCACTTTTTTTATTAAAAATAAAATCATCAATTTATATAAAGTCAGACCGTTTTCTTCCATACAATCCTTCCTTTCCTTATGAAACATGTGCTTCTTAAATGATACCATCTGGATACCTTTCCTGCAAGAACAGAATCCATGAATGAAATTGAAAAAAAGACAGATACTACAACTAATTTATCTCATAAAAATGAAGAGGTGATATTTATGAAGCAAAGAAAACAGTGGATGGTGATCGCATTGATCATTGTTCTTGCAGTCTTATCGGTGATTCTTTTCTGTGACACGAATCAGGAGCAGAGAAAAGACGGGACGTTAGTATTGGAAAGGATGGAACATCATGACCGTATATATCAAAGCGGAAGACAGTGTATGTATTCATAATCCGGATGTAAAGATAAAAGATGTAGCGTCGATTTACTGTACCGACAAAGATATGGAACAAAAAGTGAAGGAAGCAAAGCTTTTTCATTTTAAAAAGCGCGGAAACGAACGGGAGATTATTTCCATCTTAAAAGCAGTGGAAGTGATCAAAGAAATCGACAAAACTGCAGAAGTGGTCAATATGGGCCCGGAAGATTTTATCGTATATTTAAAAGAAGTGACAAAGGAAAAGAAATGGGCCCACTACTTAAAGATTGCAGGTGTATGCCTGGTCGCATTTTTCGGAGCCAGTTTCTCGATCATGAGCTATAACACGGATGTGGCTATTGACGATTTGTTTGCAACCGTATATCAGCTGGTCATGGGAACGCCGCCAAAAGGACCTACTATTCTTCATCTGGCCTATACAGCGGGACTTGCGATAGGAATCGTAATCTTCTTTAATCATGCGGGAAAAATCAAGCTTACCGATGATCCGACCCCGTTTGAAGTCCAGATGAGACTTTACGAGCGGGATGTAAATGACACGCTGATGATCGACGCCGGACGGAAAAAGGAGGAGCAGGATGTTTCTTCGTAACTTACTCCTTGTGATATACGGCTTGTCTGCAGGAGCACTCATCGCGGGAAGCTTCCTGGCATTCTTAAGCATGATTGGAGTTGTGCCTAGACTCGCAGGCCTTTCCAAAACGATATCACATGCCATGTTGTATGAAACATGCATTACCCTGGGCGGAGTCCTGGGAACAGCAGTTTTTATCTACCGGTGGCACATACCGCTGGGATATCCGCTGCTGATCTTATTTGGACTGTTCGGAGGAATCTTCACTGGCTGCCTCATTGGAGCACTGGCCGAAATGCTCAAAAGCCTGCCGGTCTTCTCAAGAAGAATGAAACTGAGGGACGGAATACCATTCGTCATCTATTCCATAGCCCTGGGTAAAATAGCAGGCTGCTGGATGCAATTTTTGCGTTAGCAACGAGCCACAGAAAGTGCAGATAATAATATATTTAGATAAGAGAACAATCTCCATGCGAATACTGCCGGAATATAAATTTTAACCAGGGTTTTCTGCGGCGACTGCCGCAGAAACGGATGAGCAAAAAAGCTCATCCGTATAAACTTATTACTTGTGACATAAATACTTACACAAACGAAAGGAGCTTATTCTGTCATGCACAATGAACCGACAAAAGATCAATATAACGAATATGTAGAACAGATAACGCCGGCAAGCAGCTGTCTTATGAACTGTGTCCGTGCATTTTTTGTGGGAGGAGCGATCTGTACGATCGGAGAAGGGATCAAACAGGCAGTGATGCACTGGCTGCATCTGGGAGAGAAAGATGCTCTCCTGGCTGTCACAGTAACCCTTGTACTTTTAAGCGTACTTCTCACAGGATTTAATCTGTATTCAAAGATCACAAAATTCGGAGGAGCGGGAGGACTGGTTCCGATCACTGGATTTGCAAATTCTGTAGCCTCTCCGGCTATCGAGTATCAAAAAGAGGGGCAGGTGTTCGGGATCGGAGTTAAAATCTTTACCATCGCCGGTCCGGTCATACTGTACGGAATCTTATCCTCCTTTATTTTGGGAGTTATTTATATGATATTAGTCCGATTGGGGGTTATGTGATGAAAGTTATGAAGGGAAAGCAGAGTCTGGAATTCGAACATCCGCCTTATCTCAAAGGCTGGTCCTCCGTAGTTGGGGAAAAAGAAGGAGAAGGGCCTCTCGGACAGGCATTTGACCAGATCATCGACGATCCGCTGTTCGGCGAGGAGACATGGGAGCTGGCAGAAGGAAGATTCATGCGGCAGGCAGCCCTGCTTGCGATACAAAAAGCAGAGATCACAAAAAATCAGGTACGCTATGCATTTGCCGGAGATCTCTTGGAGCAGATCATGGCGACATCCTTCGGGATCAAGGACCTGGAGCTCCCTCTCTTTGGCCTGTACGGAGCATGTTCTACCGCAGGAGAATCCATATCTCTTGCGTCTATGACGGTGGCAGCGGGATATGCAGACTATGCATTGGCCCTTGCCTCCAGTCATATCGGAAGTGCGGAAAAGCAGTTCCGTTTCCCATTGGAATACGGGAGCCAGAGGCCTCTGTCCTCCACATGGACCGTGACCGGAGCCGGGGGATTCGTAATCTCCAAAGAAAAAAGTCCGATCAAAGTCCGGGGCATCACAACCGGTAAAATCGTAGATTACGGCGTGAAAGATTCGATGAACATGGGAGCCTGCATGGCGCCTGCGGCTGCAGAAGTCATTTATCAGCACTTTAATGATTTTGCCATGACACCGGATGACTACGATGCGATCTATACCGGCGATCTGGGAGAGGTGGGAAAAGAAATTCTCATTAAACTTCTGAAGGACAATGGTTATGATATTTCTAAAGTACACGGAGACTGCGGTATCGAAGTTTATCAGGATGAGACTCAGGATACCCACGCAGGGGGATCGGGATGTGCGTGCAGTGCCGTAGTCCTGTCCTCTATGATCACAAGAAAGATGATAAACGGCGGATGGAACAGAGTCTTGTTTGTACCTACTGGAGCTTTGCTATCAAAGACGAGCTTCAATGAAGGTGAGACAGTGCCGGGTATTGCGCACGGAGTTTTGTTGGAAAGAGAGGAAGTATAGATGGAATATGTAAAAGCATTTATTGTCGGAGGCGTTATCTGTATTCTTGTACAAATTTTAATGGACAATACCAAGCTCCAGCCGGGAAGGATCATGGTTATACTGGTTATTTCAGGAGCAGTGCTCGGAGCACTTGGAATCTATGAAAAAATAGCTGATTTTGCTGGCTGCGGTGCAACGGTACCCCTCTCGGGATTTGGCTTTACTCTGTGGAAAGGAATGAAAGAAGCCATCGACCAGCACGGATTCCTCGGACTGTTTGAAGGCGGATTTACAGCTGCAGCCGTGGGAACATCCGCAGCTCTGATCTTCTCCTATCTGGCGTCCCTGATTTTCCAGCCAAAGATAAAAAAATAGCCGTATGGCAGGTAACTCGATACTAAGTGGTGCCGCCATTGCTGCGGGATTGCTTTTTATATATATAAAAGAGCGTTCCTGACTGCAGATTCTGCTGTCAGAAACGCTCTTATCTTTGTTTGGATCAGGGATTGGTTCGGTAACTTAATTATTCCGGAGTATGCAGGCCGCACATATATTTTACATACAGGTCTGGGATCTGATATTGTGTATCGTCTGTGATTCCCTTGCTGCCCTTTGGCCTTGTGAGATAGATTTTCCGCAGAAGCTGGCCTTCCGGACAGGCACTGTTGGCCGGATATCCGGATTTTTTGCATATTTCTATGGCCACATGGATGTCACAGGGTTTGGTGGGCTTGGTTCCCAGGGCAAAGTACTCTGTCTTTATCATACTGCCTCTGGGATCATGATCACATGTGCCTTTGACAGCCAGTTTTCCTGACTTTGTGCATATCCGGGCTTTGACAATACTGTTTGGTTTTGAAAACTCTTTGATCGGTTCGTTTTTCTCTTTTACAATCTGGTCCATGACAAGTTTCCAAATTTTTTCGTGCTGGCTGCCAGAAGAAAATGATGTATTCCTGTCATATCCCATCCACACAGAGGCAGTGTGATATGGGGTATATCCGGAGAACCAGTAGTCGTAATCGCTGGTCGTAGTACCGGTCTTTCCTGCTGCAGGCATTCCTGAGGAAAGTGCGGCGGGTTTACCGGTTCCTTTCTTGATGACATCCTTCATGGCGTCGGTGAGAAGGAAAGCAGTCGATTCCTTCATAACGAGGGTGCCGGAAGAAGATGAGTTTAAGAGTACTTTTCCGGACTGATCCACAACTTTCGTGTATAAAGAAGGCCGGTGGTATGTGCCTCCGTTGGCCACGGCAGAAAAAGCACCGGTGAGCTCCAGGTTGGTCACTCCGTAAGTCAGGCCGCCCAGGGCCATGGACTGGTTGACATCGGAAAAGGTTTTGCCGTCTGCCGTAGTTTTATTATCAACTAAGGTGGTAAAGCCAAGCTTCTGTAAATACTCATAGGCGACTTCAGGTGTTACATCAGCCATGGTTTTGGCAGACACAATATTCATAGAATTGGTGACTGCTTCCCGTATTGTGGAAAAACCGCGGTAGCCTTTGTAATAATTGCGGACCGGGCGCCCCGTATCGAGATATTCATACGGCGCATCATCGTAAACAGTAGCTAATGTCATATTTTTCGTATCCAGCGCCGGAAGAAATGTGGAAAGTACTTTGAACGTCGATCCGGGCTGTCTTGTTGTACCGGTAGCGCGGTTTAAAGACAGGTTTTCGGATTTGACTCCGCGGCCGCCCACAAGGGCTTCCACCTGTCCGGTGCGCTGGTCTATGATGGTCATGGAAATCTGGGGCTGGATCACTGTGGAAACCTGCTCGTTGATCACGCTGACCCCGTTCTTTTTTAAGGATTTGGTGAATTTACGGGCCATATTCTCGGCAGATGATTTATCTGCGAATATGAGACTGGTGCCAAGCTTATGCTTTTTCATATAACTCAGCACATCGTTCTCCGAATAACTGACTTCCTTACCATTTTTGTCTGTGCCTGTCAGTGAATAAGACAGAGCCACTTTTGTACCCGCCGGATAATTATCCGGGTCATTGGTCACTTTATCTGCGATCCTCTGGATCTTGGAGTCCTGAGTAGAATATATCTTTAAACCTCCGCTGTAAATGGCATTGTAGGCTTTTGTCTCATCATATCCAAGTTTTTCTTTCAGATCACGGACCACCTGAAGGATCAGTGCATCATCGAAATAAGAGTTGGCAGTATAGTTTTTCTGCTGCCTTGCATTGATCTTTTGGATTCTTTCATAAACATTATCATTCACCGCTTCCGAATATTCACTTTTTGTGATATAATGTTCTTCCAGCATGATTTTCAGAATCGTCATTCTCCGGGCAGCATTGCTGTTAGGGTGTGTGATCGGGTTCATCCTTGTTGGGTTCTTTGTGATGCCGGCCAGTACGGTGCACTCTGATAAAGTCAAATCTGATACATCTTTATTAAAATATTTTTGGGATGCAGTCTGCACTCCTAATGTGCCTTCCCCCAGATTGATCGCATTTAAATATTCTTCCAGGATCTTTTGTTTCGAAGTGATTTTTTCTAATTCCAGAGCCAGGGACTGTTCTTTGATCTTGCGCTCTATGCGTTCGATCGTAGTTTTTTCAGGCTGTATTCCGAGGATATTGTTTTTTACAAGCTGCTGAGTGATGGTACTCCCGCCCTGGTCCAGAGACTTTTCTTTGAGGCCCAGGAAGAAGGATCTGGCAATGCCCCGCATGTCGATACCGTTGTGATTATAAAACCGCACATCCTCTATGGAGATAAAAGCATTTTGAAGATTTGCCGGGATCTTGTCCAGTGATACATAGACACGGTTTGAATCACTGGTAGATAACTTTCTTGTCACATTGCCGTCTTTATCGTAAATCATCGTGATAAAACCTTTGGAGTGGATCGAGTCCAAAGAAACATTCGGGGTATTGTTTAAAATTCCGCGGATGAAACCTATGGACAGACCAGCGGCCGTGACGATCAGTGCGATGATGACAACCAGTGCATATTTATAGAAAAAAAGCGTAAGGTGTGAACTGCGCCGTAATTTCGGTGAAGAAAGGATATCCTTTTTTTGCTTTGTTTTTTGCTTGTTAAAGTTCATGTAAGCCCTCCTATGTTTAGCATTATAACAAATAAGAAATAACAAGTAAATAACACACCCGTATGAAGGGTATCTTATTGAAATCACGTTTAAGGAGAGTTATAGATTTTTTTACAAATGAGGAGGAACAAAAGATGAAGAAGGAGAAATTAGGAACGAATTATTTGAAAGATGGAAATGGGGGCGAATTTGTAGTATCCTATTATATGCTGAATGATTCTGCCAGAGGAAGCTACGGCGCTGCGCTGGAGAGAACGACCGGGGAGCCGGATGTGCTTGAGACAGAAGAGGTAAGAGAGGCCTTTTTGAACAGGCAGGAAGCAGAACATGTCATTCGGCTGCTGATCAAATATGAAGTGACACCGATTTCTTTTTTTGAGAGTTTGGATGCGGTGATGGAGTTGGAGGAGAAAATTGAAGGAATACTATGATACGATCCAGAAAACAGGACAGTCTTTGGTGATAGAAAAAAAGTCAAGGTTCATCGGGATCGCCGTGCCGGTTTCCTCGGAGGAAGAGGCTCTGGCAGTGATAGAGGATGAAAAGCGCAGATACAGGGACGCCAGGCATCACTGCAGTGCATTTTGTGCAGGCATTGAGAGACCTCTTGAGAGAGCCAATGACGACGGTGAGCCCAGCGGCACGGCGGGAAAACCGATTCTCGAAGTGATTACCGGCAATCAGCTTCTGAATATTGTCATAGTTGTAACCCGGTATTTTGGAGGTACACTGCTCGGAACCGGGGGACTCGTGAGGGCATATACGAAGGCTGCCCAGGAAGCCGTGGAGGACGCAGGGATCGTGACCATGGGTCTTGGGCGCAGGTTCAGGACCGGGTGTGATTATTCAGCTGCAGGAAAGATCCAGTATTTCCTTGAGACCGAAGACATTCCAATCATAAAAACGGATTACACAGAAAAAGTAACTTTGGAGTACTTGGTACCGGAAGCCAGATGCGGACAGATTGAGAAGAAGCTTAATGACCTGTCAGGCGGCATGGCAGAGACACAAGACACAGGCACCGAATATACGGTGACAGATAAAAAGAAACTTTAAAACAATGAATCATTGTGGCCAATGAAAAGAAGTGAAAAAGAGCCGCGGGTGTTTGCCCGCGGCTCAATATTTATTTTACAGACATCTTATTGTATTCTGTTTACAGCGCTGATCAATGCGAGAACAGAAGCCGTAATGATATCCTCATGAATTCCCGCACCCCATACCACAGTGCCGTTTGGCTGCTGAATGGCTACATAAGAGCAAGCCTTTGAATTAGAACCTACGTTTAGTGCGTGTTCCTGGTAGCTGACAATAGAGTAATCCAGATCACTGTGACGCTGAAGCGCGTTGCTCACTGCATCCAGACGTCCATTTCCCCTGCCGTGGTAAAGTTTATCCACACCGGATTTTTCAAGTGAGATTTCGGCCTCAATACCCCCGTCTTTCTGGATAAAGTGACATTCTTTTAAAGCGATAGGGGATGATATGTTTACATACACTGTCTTAAATACATCCAGAATATCTTTCGGAACCAGTTCCCTGTGCTGCTTGTCGGATACGTCTTTGACCGTATAGCCCACGTCCTCCCTCATCTTGCCCGGGATATGGAAACCAAAGTTTTCTTCCAGCACATAGCCGATACCGCCTTTTCCTGACTGGCTGTTGATGCGGATCACATCGCTTTCGTATTCCCTGCCGATATCTTTCGGGTCGATCGGAAGATAAGGAACAGACCAGTAATCCGGATGGTGGTCGTCGATCCAGTGCATTCCTTTGGCGATGGCGTCCTGATGAGAGCCTGAGAATGCTGCGAATACCAGTTTTCCGGAATAGGGCTGGCGCTCATAGACATTCATGCGGGTCAGGCACTCATAATTTTTTGTAAGCTCAGGAAGGTTGGAAAAGTCCAGGTTAGGGTCCACGCCGTGAGAGTACATATTGAGAGCGACGGTTACAATATCGACATTTCCGGTCCTCTCACCATTTCCAAACAGCGTTCCCTCCACCCGGTCCGCTCCTGCCAGGAGGGCAAGTTCCGTATCCGCCACACCGCATCCGCGGTCATTGTGAGGGTGAATGGACAGTACTACACTGTCACGGTATTTTATGTGTTTGCTCATATATTCAATCTGGCTGGCGTATACGTGCGGCATGGAAAGCTGAACGGTGACCGGAAGATTTATGATAACCTTCCAGTCCGGAGACGGCTTCCAGATATCCAGGACCGCATTGCACACTTCCAATGCATATTCTACTTCGGTTCCGGTGAAACTCTCCGGAGAGTATTCGAACTGGAAGTTCCCTTCTGTCTCGTCTGCCAGCTTTTTCAGGAGTTTGGCGCCGTCTGTGGCAATTTTTAAAATCTCTTCCTTGGATTTTTTGAAAACCTGTTCCCTCTGGGCAAGAGAAGTAGAATTATATACGTGAACGATCGCACGCTTCGCTCCTTTTAAAGCTTCAAAGGTGCGTTTGATAATATGTTCCCGGGCCTGTGTCAGCACCTGGATCGTGACGTCATCAGGGATCAGGTCCTGTTCGATCAGGGTGCGCAGGAAAGTATATTCTGTCTCGGATGCGGCGGGGAATCCTACCTCGATCTCTTTGAATCCGACCTTTACCAGGTATTTGAAAAACTCTACTTTTTCATCCAGGCTCATCGGGATGATCAGTGCCTGGTTTCCATCCCTAAGATCCACGCTGCACCAGTCCGGAGCTTTTGTTATGTACTCTTTTCTGGCCCAGTCAAGACACTCTTTTGGAGGCATAAAGTATTGGCGTTTATATTTTTCTGAATTCATAGATATTAAATCTCCTTTCATTATTGAGAATAAAAATAAGACTGTACTCGTGCGATACGGCGAAAAAAAACCTTCGTCTCCGTCCATTTCTGGATAGAGACGAAGGGTCATAGACACTCCGTGGTACCACTCTAATTCACGCCATAACTGCGTGCACTCACTACCGATACGAGTTGAAACAACTGATATCTTCCCAATATAACGGTTGGAACCGGCGATGCCTACTAGCTGTTCAGCATGCTGCTCAGAGGCGAGTTCACATATACCGGGCAGCCGCTTTTCACCAGCCAGCGGCTCTCTGAATGCCTTCTATATCCTACTATTCCTCATCAAAGCATTTGGATTATTAATAATGATAATCTACCACACTTCATTCTATGTGTCAATGGCAGAATTATTCATGTAGGTATCTATTTCGTCCTTCTTTTCCGGGGACAGGCAGCGGTAGTAGTGGAGCAGTTTTTCTTCTTTGGTAGAGATGTTGCCGACAAGGTAATCAATAGAAACGTTCAGATAATCACAGAGAATGACCAGATTCTCCAGAGTTGGCTGCTTTTGGCCTTTTCTCCAGTATCCGATCAGACTGTCAGACAGACCTGTGTCTTTATAAATACGATAGTTGGAAATATCATGGCTGTCCAGATATTCATTTAAATTTTCTGCAAACTTCATGTATTTTCCCTCTCTGGCGTGTAACAAATTTACTCGTCTATTGTAGCATAGATGAAATTTAGTGTAAACGAAGTTGTAACGAAAATACTGTGGAAAATTGTACCGTTTTCTTGACTATCTCTACGTATAGAGATATAATTTATGTAAGTTTCTTACAGTCGGATGAGGGAAAGGAGAGGCTAATGATAAAGTCGTATAAGGAATTTGAAAAATGGGTAAAGATTGAGATGATCCGTCAGGAATTGACACAGAGGAAGCTTGCGGAGAAAATGGGGATCGCCTATCCGAGGATCTCAGAAGCTCTGCATGGAAGAAAGACAGGGCTTGCATTTATAATCCCGCTGATTCAGGAGTTGGGAGGCAATATGGAAGAGTTTGAAGAATTTCTTGAAATAAATCAAATCGGACGTTGAGTTTTTTCCTGGTTGTATTATAATCAACTTAAAAAAGACAGGGGACTGAGATGGGATTTTTAGACAGATTCAAAGTTCATACAACCAGAGAATACGAAGAAGGGAAAGTGAGAGTCTTCCGGCTTCACGAAGAGGCAGAAAGCCTGTCCTATGTGGAGGGAATCTATAAAGAAAACGGCCGGTTTCTGATGTCTGTATCCTTCGTAAAAGGGCAGCATGAGACAGGAAAAGAGGCTCAGCTGCTTGACTGCAACGGTCTTTTTGCGGCAGCTGTCCAGATCGAAGAGATCCGCCTGGGTTCCGGGGAGGACCCTAATGAGGCATCAGAAGCGGGGGAAGAGGGTATCATTGTATTTGACCTTGTCGAGGGAACACAGCAATGGCAGGAAAAGGGCCGGTATTTAAAGGGCTGACAAACAGAGTTGTTTCTTTTTGATGACTACTATGAAGGATATACAGCCTTTAAAGCCGAAGAACTGTAAAAGAAAGAGATCCGTTACTGAAAAGACACAGTCAAAAGAGTTTTTGAGGCTCTGTCGGCTGTGTCTTTTTTTCTTTTCTTAAATTTAAAAATTTTATTTCTGTGCCTGTTTCAGGGCATTTTTGATGGACTGTTTCAAGATGGTGTTGGTATACTGGCTTTCATCATTAAACTGGATGTCGTCCACAGATTTTACTTTTGGAAGCTGTTTATTGATCTCACCCAAAGCCGGTTCGATCAGAGGGTACATGGTTTTTACACTTTTATCTAAATGCTTTAAAGCAACATGATTGACTTTGTTGTCCTTAACAGTGACTTCCACTTCCAGCTCATTTTCTCCCAGTGTGAGAGGAGAGGAATATACCCCTTCTATGTACTCCATAGTCTCCGTGCTTTTCTTATGTTCCTTGGATGGAGCAAACATAAAAATCAAAAGCAGGATAAGCAAGATTCCAAGCAAGACAAAGATGCCGGTGTAGATTAGTTCTTTCGCCTTAAATACGACGATTTTCGTTTTTGCTGACATAGGGTCCTCCTAAAAAGATTCTATTATAGTATATGGCCCGGTCAGGCAGAATAGAACTGTACGGAAAAAATTTTTTCCATGTAGAGCGGCCGGTGGTTTTCATGTATAATAGAAGCCGAAAAAGAAAATGACATGACAGGAGGAAGCCGATGGCATTACAGTGTGTCCTGGGCGCAGGCCGCACAGGAAAAACGGATTATATATATGAACAGATGATAAAAGAGTCTATGGAGAACCGGGATGAAAATTTCTTTTTTCTCGTCCCGGACCAGTCGACGCTGAATGCCCAGCGGGAGCTGATCACCAGGCATCCGAACCACGGGACTATGAACATCGACGTGGTTGGATTCTACCGTCTCTCTTACAGAGTGTTTGAGGAGCTTTCCTATATTCCCAAAGAACTGCTCAATGACGAGGGAAAATCCATGGTCATAAGAAAGGTCATGGGGGAGTGCCGAAAGGAGCTTCTCGTGTTCGGCTCCGGTATGGAAAAGCAGGGCTTTATCGATGAGATGAAGTCTTTCTTTGCGGAAACCTATCAGTATGATGTATCCCTGGAAAAGCTTAAGGAGGCTGTGGAGTCTTTTGAGAACAGGGACAGCCTGACATTGAAGATGAAAGATATCGTCCTGGTCCTGGAAAAGTTTGAAGAGTACATGAAGGACCGTTATCTGGTATCGGAACAGCTGTTGGACGTACTGGCTCAAAAGATCACGGAATCCGAAAAGCTAAAAGGTGCCACGATCTATATTGACGGGTTTACCGGATTTACACCCATACAAAATAAGGTACTCAAGAAACTGTTGCCGTATGCCAAAAAAATCGTGGCGGCGTTTACCATTGACGAGAAACGTGCCGGAGGGCCATACAGGGATTATGAGCTGTTTGCCATGCCCAAAAAAGAAATTTCCCAATTAAAAGAGATGGCGGTAAGGCAGGGAGTCCCTATACTGCCGGATGTGATCCTGCACCCGAATACTGCGGGATCGGAGGAACTGCGCCATCTGGAGCAGAACCTGTTTCGGTATCCTTTTCATGTGTACAGGGGTGAGACAAAGGACATCAAAGTCTGCTGTCTTAAGAATCCAAAGGAGGAGAGCCGGTACATACTGGGCCGTATCGAACATCTGGTCAGGAAGGAAGGATACCGGTACAAAGATCTGGTCGTGCTGACCGGAGACATAGAGACTTATCAGCCGGAACTTGAAAAATGCTTTGAGGATTCCGGCATCCCCTATTTTATTGACGGGAACAGAGCGCTCAGGAATAATCCATGCGTGGAGACCATTCTTTCTGCGCTGAAAATGATCCAGATGGATTTTTCTTATGATATGGTATTCCGGTATTTAAAATCAGGGTTTTCTGCCCTTGAGCCGGAGGAGACTGATCTCCTTGAGAATTTTGTGATCGCTTCCGGCATCCGGGGATATGCCCGGTGGAACAGGCCTTTTAAAAGCCGGGCGTTTACGAAGGAAGAGATGAAACAGATCAACCAATCCAGAGAAACATTTATGAGAGAGATCGGTCCGTTCAAGGAAGGGATCAAGAAGCGCGGAATCACTGTTTTGGAGAGACTTACGCACCTTCACGGGTTCTTTCTCACTCTGGATATCCAGGGACAGATGGAGAGAAAAAAAGAGGAATTTGAAGCGGCCGGAGCCCTGGCTATGGCCAAAACCTACGATCAGATCTACGGAGAAGTTTTAAACATCATGGACCAGATGGCGGAGATTCTCGGAGAGGAAGCGCTTTCTTTTGATGAATTTTGTGCGGTCTTGGAGACCGGGCTCTCAGAGATGACGGTGGGTGTGATTCCGCCGGGACTGGATCAGGTGATCGTCGGAGATATCGAGCGGACGAGGGTGGAAGGCGTTAAAGTCCTGTTCTTTGCCGGCATCAATGAGGGAGTAGTGCCGAAACCGTCGAAGGGCGGAGGCCTCGTGACGGATTCTCAGAGAGAAGAACTTTTAAAAGCCGGGATTTCCCTTGCCCCCGGGGCGGCAAACCAGGCATATATGGAGCAGTACTATTTGTATCTGGCCATGGCAAAGCCGAATGAAAAGCTGTATCTGACTTATGCTTCTATGAATTCCTCCGGGGAGAGCAAAGCCCCTTCTTATCTGATCGGAAGGATCGAAAAGCTGTTTCCAGGGCTGAAAAGAGACCGCGATTTGGAAGAGACAGCCGTTTATTCGGTCAGCGAGGCAAAAGAACGGTTTGTTGAAAAACTTCAGGAACTCGGTGAGGAAAAGCCGGATCAGGAGATGGCCGCATTATATGAAGTCTTAAATGAACTGAAGCTGGCTTCCTTGTATCTGGATGCATATTTCTACAACAATGAGGAAAAGAACCTGGACAGACATCTGACAACGCTTCTCTACGGTAAGGAACTGGAAAACAGCGTGACCCGTGTAGAAAAGTTTTCAGGCTGTGCCTTTGCCCATTTTCTTCAGTACGGACTGCGGCTCAGGGAACGGCTGGTACATGAGATCCTGCCTATGGATATGGGACAGGTATTTCACCGGACCCTGCAGTTTGTCGGGCAGGAAGGAAGCTGGGACTGGGAAGATGACCGGGAACGGGACCAATTTGTGGATTCCATGGTAGAGCGTGCTTTGGATGAAGATCCGGATAAGAAGGAGATTTTTGAGAGCAGCAGCCGGAATCAATATACAAAGGAGCGGATCAGGAGGATGGCAAAACGGGCTGTCTGGGCCGTGGAACAGCAGCTAAAAAGGGGAGAATTCACCCCGTATGAATATGAACTGGGATTTTCAGCGGAAGACGGCCTCTCCTGTGCAAATCTTTCCCTGAAGGATGGGACGAAGATGAAGTTTACCGGGGTGATCGACCGGGTGGACTGCTATGAGGATGAGGAAAATCTTTATTTAAAGATCATTGATTATAAATCCGGCAATATGCAGTTTGATTTTACGAAAATTTTAAATGGTCTGCAGGTACAGCTGGTCGTTTATATGAATGCCATTTTAGAACTGGAAGGGAAAAAGCATCCGGAAAAGCGGATGATCCCGGCAGGCATGTTTTATTTTCACGTGGACGATCCGGTCATAGCACCGAAAACAGACGGGGAGCCTGAGATGGAAGTTCTCAAAAATCTTCAGCTCAGGGGAGTTGTCAATGAAGACTTCGGACTTGTGGAGCATCTGGAGCAGGAGGATGAGTACGGGATTGTAACCCTTCCGGTCACAAGGACGAAAACAGGGTACAAAAAAGGGTCCGCTCTGCTCTCTACAAATGAATTTAAAAATCTGGGCCAGAAGGTGGAAGAAAAAATGAAGCAGCTCGGAGAGGCTATGATGGACGGGGACATTTCCATCCGTCCGTATGAATATCAGTCAATGCCGTGCGATTACTGTGCATTCAAAAGCATATGTGCGTATGAGCCAAAGCTGACGAAATTCAGGAAACTTGAGAAGATCGGCCTTACTGAGGCAAAGGAGCTATTAGCAGAGGGAAAGGGGGCAGACGATGCCTTGGACTAAAGAACAGCAGCAGGTCATAGAGGAGAGAGGCTGCAGCCTTTTGGTGTCTGCCGCGGCAGGCTCCGGAAAGACGGCTGTGCTTGTGGAACGGATCATCGAAAAGATATCGTCAAAAGAGGAACCGGTGGATGTGGACCGGCTGTTGGTGGTGACCTACACTCACGCGGCGGCCAATGAAATGAAGGAGAGGATCCGCAGAGCCATAGAAAAGAAAGTGGAGGAGGACCCGGCAAATGAACATCTCATCCGGCAGCTCTCCCTGATCCACAAGGCACAGATCACGACGATCCACAGCTTTTGTCTTAATCTTATCAGAAATTACTACTACAAACTCGATCTGGATCCGAATTTTGCAATCGGAGACCAGGGGCAGATGGACCTTATGAAGCTGGAAGTGCTGGACGATGTTCTGGAGGAGGCATACACCGAACAGAGTGATGCTTTCGTGGAATTCATTGAAAGCTACATCCCGGGAAAAAACGATGAGCGCATCAGAGACTACGTCCTCGGGCTCTATGAGAGTTCCAGGAGTCATATTGATCCTCTGGGCTGGCTTTCACATGCAAGACAGGGATTTCAGATTCGCACGAAGAAAGAACTTCACCGGGCAGTCTGGATGAAGGAGATCCTGAAAGATGCGAAGGCGGTGGCGGAATCCGCCTGTTCTATGATGAGGAAGGCAAAAGAGGCGGCGTCTGAGACGCGGGGACCGTATTTTTACCTGCCGACCCTCAAGGCAGATCTGGAAGCCATGGAAAAGATCCGCAGCGCAGAGACATATAAGGACTTCGGAGAACTGTTTTTGACCTTCACAAAGCCGCGTCTGAACGGAAGAAAGAAAAAGGACGATATCATTGACAAAGACCTTCAGGAGTACTGCAAGGATTTGAGAAAAAAGGCATATGACCTGATCGACTCCATCAGAAGCAGCTATTTTTACAAGCCGGAAAGCGAGATCCTCCGGCAGATCCGCAGAGTGCGGCAGCCTATGGAAGGATTCATCGGCCTGACAGAGAAGTTTTATCACCGCTTCATGGAGCGCAAAAAGCTGGACAACCTTTTAGATTTCAGCGATCTGGAACATCTGGCGCTGGAACTTTTAACCGAGGGCTTTTCGGAGGACGGGACTCCAATCGTCAGCGGGATCGCCAAAGAAAAGGCAGAATATTTCCATGAGATCTATATCGATGAGTATCAGGACAGCAACTTTCTCCAGGATGCGATTTTAAGGAGTGTGTCCGGACAGAGCCTGGGAGAACACAATATTTTTATGGTGGGGGATGTCAAACAGAGCATTTACAGTTTTCGTCTTGCGAGGCCGGAGCTGTTCATAGAGAAATATCACGGATTTAAAAAGGACGGGAAAAATTCAAAGCTCATTGAACTGAGAAATAATTTCCGCAGCCGCAGGGAAGTGCTTTTTACAGTCAACGATATTTTTTATCAGATCATGCACGCATCCCTTGGGAATATCGAATATACAAAGGATGTGGCTCTGGTACCAAGTTTCCCCTATAAGGAGACAAACGGTGCAGGCGGAAATGCGGAACTTCTGTTAGTCAGCAGAGATTGGAACGATGCCTCTGAGGAGGACAAAGACGTGCTGGAGGCCAGAATGATCGCAGACCGGATACGAAAGATGGTGGACGGGCCTGAACCTCAGATGGTGCTGGATTATGATGAGGAAGGCAATGAAGTTTACCGGAAGGCAGAATACAGAGATATTGTCATTCTCCTGAGGTCTGTGAAAGGAAATGCCGAGAAGATCCAGGAGGTGTTAATGGATGCCGGCATCCCGGCCATATCAAGCAGCCAGAGCGGATATTTTGACACGGTGGAAGTTCGCACTGTCCTAAGCCTTCTGACTGTGGTGGATAATCTGTATGCAGACATCGAGATGGCTGCTTTTCTCCGGTCTCCCATGATCGGCATGACGGGGGAGGACCTGGCGAAACTGAAACTTGGCGGAAAGAAAAAGTATATGTATGACTGCCTTAGTGAGACAGAAGGAAAAGATGAGAAAGTGGACACTGCACTGTCGGTGCTGAAAAGGCTCAGGGAAGCGAAAACCTTTCTGTCCCTTCACGAACTGCTCTGGCTGGCATTTGACCTTACGGGATATTATCATTATGTCGGGGCTATGCCTCAGGGTGCGAAACGCCAGGGAAATCTTCTGATGCTGGCAGAGCAGGCGAAAACCTATGAGGCCAGCCGCTATAAAGGGGTATTCCATTTTATCCGGTATATGGAACAGTGCAGAGAATATCAAATGGATTTCGGTGAGGCAAATACACTGGGCGGAAATGAAAATCTGGTTACGATTACAAGTATCCATAAGAGCAAGGGACTGGAATATCCGATCGTTTTTCTTGCCAAAACTCATAAAAAATTTAATTTAAGAGATACGAGCGGGAGCCTTTTGTTTCATCCGGATTATTTTATAGGACCGGACCTTGTGAATATCAGGCAGAGAACAAAGGAGCGGACTATCATGAAGGGTATGGTCTCAAGACAGCTGGTGAAGGATTCGCTTGGGGAAGAACTGCGCGTTTTATATGTGGCACTCACAAGGGCGAAAGAAAAACTTATCATGACGGGAGTACAGGGAAACCGCCATCAGCCTGGCAGCAAAGGGACGGTCTCCTATGTGGATCTGCTGAGCGCCAGGTCTTATCTGGAGTGGCTTCTCATGGCTGCCGGAAATATGGAGGAAAGTCCGTTTGAGATCCGTTTTCTCTCGGAGGAGGATGTAGCGCTCTCAAGCGCAGAGGAAGTTTTTACATCTTACAGAGACAGGGGGTTATTAACGGATGAGCTGGAATCCATGGCAGGGTCAAAAGAGGCACAGGACATGAGAGAGGCCTTTGCATACCGGTATCCGTATGACAAAGAAAGGGACGGCAGGCTTAAATATTCTGTCTCAGAGATCAAAAGAATGTCTCAGGCGGCAGAACCTGAGGAGTCATACAAGCCGGAACCGCAAAAAGAGCCGCTGTATCCAAAGTTTTTGGGGGAGAAGAAAGAAGCTTCTCCTGCCTCCAGAGGCACCGCAGTCCACAAAGTACTGGAACTTATGGATTTTTCTCTGGACTATACACCGGAGCTTTTGGAAGAACAAATCAGTCGGTGGAGCAGTCAAGGAAAGATTGAGAAAGGGATGGAAAAGCTGATTCCGCGGGAAGATATCCTGGCTTTTCTTAACTCAGATCTGGGACTGCGGATCAAGAAAGCTGCAGGACGAAAAGAACAGTACAAGGAAGCTCAGTTTGTCATGGGAGTAAAGTTCAGTGAGATGGAACCGGAAGCTAAAAGCCGGGATTATGTGGTCGTCCAGGGGATCATCGACCTGTATTTTGAAGAAGAAGGGGAACTTGTCCTGGTGGATTATAAGACAGACCGCATAAGTCCCGGGGAAGAGGAGGTCCTTGCAGAAAGGTACAGGCCGCAGCTTCAGTACTACAAAAAAGCGCTGGAACAGATGGAGAAAAAAAAGGTAAAAGAATGTTACATTTACTCGGTTCCTCTTGGGAAAGCCATCAGTTTATAATTATTTAACATCCTATCAGATAAATTTAAGAAACTGGGCATAGGGAAATCACAATTCTCTGCTATCATAAAAACATGGAAAGCAAAGAACGAATCAGACATGAAGCAAAGGAGTGATGACATGTCAGAGAAAGCAACGCTTTCAGTAGAAGAATTGATGAAAAAGAGTTTAACATTTGCCCTGGCCGCAACACTGCTGGCAGGCACATCAAACATCTCAAAAGTGAAGGATAAGATTAAAGTAAGTGAGAACGAGACAGGACATATTGTCATAGAACAGATGAATGACTAGGCCTTTCTTTGGTTATCCTATATATGACCGGCAAAAGCCGGGGGAAAAGAGAAAGGAGTACATGATGTCCAAAGAAAAAGATTTTATAGAAAAGTCATTTGAAGAGATGACAGAAGATGAGCGGTTAAAGTACGAGATCGCTGTGGAACTTGGACTGGCTGACAAAGTAAAGGAGGAGGGCTGGAAAGCTCTTTCTGCCAGCGAGACCGGAAGGATCGGCGGCCTGATGACCAAGAGGAAAAAACAAAAAGCACAGGAAGCAGAAGATTAAGAAAAAATATAATACCGTCTGTATTTGATCTGATATGGGGATAAAATACAGACGGTATTTTTAAAATTTAATAGAAATACTTGAAAATACTTAAAAAAACGCTTATAATTGCTTGAGTACAGGAAAGGAGGACCAAATGTACCAGCAAGAACGGCTTTCAAAAATCATGAAGCTTCTAGAAGAAAAAGAAGTACTTTCCAGCCAGGAAATCATGGAGGCATTTCGAATTTCCAGGGATACTGCAAGGAGAGATATTGTAAAATTGTCAGAAAAGGGCGCGGTGATCAGGACGCATGGAGGAATTGCGCTGCCGCAAATCAATAATATCATTGAGGAATATAAAGGAAGGCAGCAGCTGAATGTAGCCTCAAAAAAAAGGATCGGAAAAGCGGCAGCGGAGCTTATAAAGCAAGGACAGGTGTGCTTTTTTGACGTCTCCACCACTGTCTGTTTTCTGTGTGCAAACCTTATAAAACCTTCTGTCATTTATACAAATTCTATGGATAATCTAAGCATACTTGTGGAAAAGGAAAATATCGAAGTCTGTGCGGTGGGAGGAAACATTAACCGCAAAAACCGTTTTTCCTATGGAGGAGAGGCCAGAGAACAGCTGATGAAAATCCGTTTTGATGCAGCGTTTTTGGGAGCCGCAGCCATTTCTGAAGACGGTATTTATTTCGAGGAAAAAGAAGATGCAGATGTAAAACGGATCGCGGCATCCAGAGCAGAGAGAGTCATTGTTCTGGCAGACAGCACAAAATTTCAGAAAAAGAGCAGATATCAGGCATTACCTCTAAAAAAGATTGACATTTTAATTACGGATAGAGATCCGGATTCTTTTTGGAGACAAAGGCTTTTGGAGAATGAAACAAGAATCATCAAAGCAGGAAAATAGCAGAGAAAGGAAAGCATATGGGAAAATATAAAGCAGTATTCAGTGACATTGACGGAACTTTACTAGATTCAAAACACACCATTTCGCCGGCTACAAAACAAAAAATCCAGGAGATTGATAGGGAAGGAATTCCTTTTATCTTAGTTTCAGCCAGAATGCCGAAGGGAATGATTGGAATCCGGGATGAACTTGGCATCCGGAGGCCGATAGTTTGCTACAGCGGAGCACTGGTTGTGGATGAAAAAGGAGAGACAATGTTTGGCAGGAACATTGAGTCTCATATGGCGGAAATGGTTTACAGGAGTATTCAAAAAGAAAATATGCATATTTCCTTTAACCTTTACAGCGGTGACCGGTGGATTGTGCCCGACCAGTGTGATCCGTGGGTCAGACAGGAGAGCGTTATAACGGGAGTGTATCCGGAAACAGGAGATTTTACCGACCTGGCAGTATTTCAGAATGTTCATAAAATCCTCTGTATGGGAGAGCCGGAAAAGATCCTTTGCCTGGAAACAATGCTGAAGGAACAATTTCCTAAACTCAGGGCATATCGGTCTAAAGATACATATTTAGAGATTATGTCTATACAGGCATCAAAATCCAGTGCAGTTTCTCTTCTGGACGAGTATTTCGGCATTTCCAGACAGGAAATTATAGCTTTTGGTGACGGATACAACGATATAGATATGCTTCTCTATGCAGGACTGGGAGCTGCCATGGGAAATGCGTCAGAGGAGGTCAGAAATTCGGCGGATATCGTAGCAGATACCAATGACCAGGAGGGGCTGAAGAAAGTTCTGGACGAATATTTTTAAAATATACAATGAATGGGGAAAACTGTTTTTTCGTTCTGTTATATGATATAATTTTCTAAGATATATTAATCGTCTACGGGAATGATGACAGGACAGTGACAAAGCAGTAAGGAGAGAAATATGCACCAGGAAAAACAGAAAAAATCAGTCCGGGATACAAGAAAAAGACTGGATGTCGCCAGTATACTTATATTGATCGGAATTATTGTTCTGCTCTATGCTAAAGTTTTTTATTCCTATGAAAAAACTTATGGAAAAAATAAAACAAGAACGTTTGGAGCTACCTACATGACAATGAACAATAACTTTTATCCGGTGCTGAATAACGAGATACGTTCTGCAGTGGAAAAGAAAGGCGACCGTCTGATGACTCTGGATCCTGCACTGGATCAGAAAAAGCAGACGGAACAGATCTACTATCTGATTCAGCAGAAGGTGGACGCCATCTTCATCAACCCGGTGGACTGGAAAGGGATCAGAGGGGCTTTAAGGGCTGCAAAGAAGGCAGAGATTCCGGTTATCGTTGTGGATACACCTGTCTATGATGAGGATCTGGTTTCCTGTACCGTTGTTTCAGATAATTATAATGCAGGTGTTTTATGTGCCAAAGATCTGATGAAACGCAGAAAAAGTGCGAGAATTCTTCTTTTGGAACATAAGAAAGCAAAATCGGCTCAGGACCGCATCCGGGGATTTTTGGACACCATACATGGGAGGCAGGAATATCAGGTTGTGGCGCGGGCAGATACAGAGGGGCAGACGGAGAGAACTCTTCCCAAAGTGAATCAGGTGATAAAAAATGGAAAGATGTTTGATGTTGTTATGGCGCTGAATGATCCGACTGCCATCGGGGCTTTGGCGGCTCTGGATCAGAAGGGGATCCGGGAGCAGGTATTGGTCTATGGAATTGACGGCTCTCCGGACGGGAAAGGACTGATCAAGGAAAATATGATGACAGCTACATCTGCACAGTCTCCAAAACAAATAGGGAAAGAGGCAATCTGTTCAGCATATCGGCTTTTGGACAGGAAAAAAGTATCAAAAAAAATTATCATTCCGGTCCAAATGATTACTTATAAAAATATTAACAGATTCGATGTGAATAACTGGCAGTAGGGAAGCGTCATGGATAGAAAAAATAAAAACTTATATTATCTAAAAGTATTTATGAGCTCTGTGAATTTCATAATTCTGGTGTTTTTGTCTGCCATTGTGCTTAAGACAACGGTAAATATTAAGGATCAGAGTATGGCGAGAAATTTTCTGGAGAATATCCCGCATATTCCAAGGGAGCCTGTTCAGTCAACGATTATTGTATTCATAGCGTTTTTTTCTTTGCTGGTGATCATTGAGGCAAGAAAAAAAATCTATACAAAACATTGGCTAAGTGTGCTGGTTTATCTGCTGGAGATCTTTCTTTGCCTGACGATCATACAGTATGTGTATATCAGCTATAATGGAATTATTTTGCTGGTGATCGCAGATATCGTAACTTCAATCAAGGAGAAATATAACCGCCTGACTTTTCTTGTGGTTATGAGTGTTATTTATATTTTTGCAGATTACAATCTGGTATCAGGGCAGATACCGATGATATCCCTGCAGGAATATCTGGATATTTATCCTTCGGGCATATCCACATTTCTGATGGGGATAAAGAATGTACTTGCGGCTGTAAATATTATTGCGTTTGTTATGTATATGATCATTTTGATGCAGAATCAAATGAAGGAAAATGCAAGAATCGAACTGCTGAACCTGCAGCTTCAGACTGCGAATGAGAAATTAAAAGATATGAATGCACAGCTGAAGGATTATGCGGTGATGCAGGAAAAAATGGGGGAAGCAAAAGAAAGAAACCGTGTGGCAAGGGAAATCCACGATACTCTGGGGCATACGATGACTGGGCTTTCCGCAGGTATTGATGCCTGCATTGCTATGATCGATCATTCTGTGGAACAGACAAAAAAACAGCTTTCTGTGATTTCTGAAGTTGCCAGACAGGGAATTAAAGATATCCGGCGTTCTGTAAATAAGTTAAGGCCGGATGCCCTGGAGCATCTGACCCTGGAGGATGCACTGTTTAAGATGATTCAGGATACGATGGCAGTGTCCGACGTAAATATTTCACTGATTTCCTCCGTAGAGAAATTAAAGTTTAACAGTGATGAAGAAGATATTATTTACAGAGTTGTACAGGAGGGAATTACAAATGCGGTCAGACACGGAGCAGCAACAAAGATCAGTATTTACATAACAAAAAAAGAAAAATGGCTGACTCTTTTAATCCAGGATAATGGAAAAGGGTGTGAAAAGATTGAAACCGGGTTTGGACTGATCCATATTGAAGAGCGGATCGGCTTGCTTCATGGTACTGTTGCCTACGATGGCAGCGATGGTTTTACAATTACGGCAGAAATACCGATCAGGTGGGGTGAGAATTATGATTAAAGTGTTGATTGCAGATGATCAGGAGCTGATCAGACAGAGTTTGGAGATTGTGTTAAGTACAAAAGAAGGGATTGAGGTGACGGGAACAGCAAAAGACGGCAGAGAAGTGATCCGCTGCATTCGGAAAGAAAAACCGGATGTTATTCTGATGGACGTGCGGATGCCGGAAATGGATGGGGTACAGTGCACAGAAATAATTAAGGAAAATTATCCCCAGATCAAAATTATTATTCTGACCACGTTTGATGATGATGAGTTCGTATTCAGTGCACTGAAACACGGTGCCAGCGGATATCTGCTGAAAGGGATCTCCATGGATGATCTGGAGAAGGCGATAAAAACAGTGGTTCAGGGAGGCTCCATGATCAATCCGGATGTGGCAACTAAGGTTGTGGAATTGTTTTCAAAAATGGCACAGAGCAATTTTGATATGATGATCGATGCCAAAAATGTAGAGGATCTTAACGAGACGGAAAGGAAAGTTACCCATCTGGTTGGATGCGGAATGTCCAATAAAGAAATTTCAGGGAAATTAAATCTCTCGGAGGGAACTATACGGAATTACCTGAGCAGTATTTTAAATAAACTGGATTTGAGAGACCGCACACAGCTTGCAATCTGGGAGGTACAAAATGGGATCGGAAGGAAATTCCAAAGAGAAGATAATGAATAGAACAGTAAAGTGGTGGAAGAGAATTGTTCTGGCAGGACTGATCCTGAGCATTTCTTCAATCTGCATTTTTTCTTACCAGGGGGAAGATGATGTAGTTCTTACCTTTGGAATGTTTGCAGGCAGCCAGTGGGATGTGCCCAATGATGACTGCTATCAGATCATCGATGATACGATCAAACGTTTTGAAAAAGAACATCCGGGGGTAAGAGTTCAATATGTCAGTGGAATTTTAAAAGAAGATTATTCAGAATGGATTTCTGAAAGAGTGTTGGAGGGAAATACTCCAGACGTGTTTATGGTGCTTCCGGAAGACGTTGCAACTTTTTCTTCCACAGGAGTTCTGGAAAAACTGGACAGTCATATGAAAGCCGACCAGACTTTCCATCAGAGTGATTATTATCAAAGTCCGTATGCCGCAGGAAGGTATGAGGAATCCCAGTATGCCCTGCCGTATGAAAGTGTCCCAACGCTCATGTTCGTCAATAAAACGCTGTTAAATAAAGAGGGGATCCGGATTCCTGATAATAACTGGACCTGGGATGAATTTTATAATATTTGCAAAAGACTGACGAAAGACACAGATGGAGACGGCAAGATTGACCAGTTTGGAGTTTATGCTTACAGTTGGAAGAATTTTATGGATACCAATGGATGTAAATTATTTAATGAGGCAGGAACAGAAAGTTATCTTACAGAGGAGCACGTAAAAGAGGCGATTTTTTTTGCCAAAAAGATTGGAGATTTATCAGGTTACCAAAAGGCATCCTCCAATGACTTTGATACCGGAAAAGTAGCATTCCGGCCAATGAGTTTTGCAGAATACCGAACTTATAAGCCGTATCCATGGAGAATCAATAAATATTTTAATTTTGACTGGGATTGCATCAAACTGCCGGCGGGACCTCAGGGAAACAATGTATCCAATGTGGACAGCCTGATGATGGGAATTGGGTCGGGAACAAGGCATGAACAGCTTTCCTGGGAACTATTAAAAATGTTCACCTATGATCAGAAAACACAGATGGAAATTTTTAAAAACTCTCAGGGAGTGTCTGCCTTAAAGAAAGTAACCAATTCTAAAGAAAGCCAGAAAATTTTGAAAAAAGCTACGGACGATGATACTGTAGTAAAGCGGGAACTTTTGAATGAAGTGATGAATCAGGCTGTGCAGAAACCAAAATTCAGAAATTATTTTACTGCAGAGAAATATATCAGCAATGAGCTGGAACGGATTCTTAGCTCGACAGAGGATTTGGATGATAGTTTGTTGACGCTGAAAAAAGAAGTAGAACAGAAATTTCTGCAGTAAAAACAGAAAAATCGGCACGTGTGACAATTGTCATACGGATTTGTGACATTTGTAGATTGTTATTCATGACAATTTACAGATGTCCTTTTTTTACCCAATTGGTAAAATGTGCTTGTTAATAAGAGATACAAAAAGAAGAAAGGAGCAGAGGATGAAATACGTAGTATTAGTCAGTCATGGAACATTTGCACCAGGACTTCAAAGTGTTCTTTCTATGCTGGCCGGAGGGGAGCGGGAGGATGTCTTAAGCATCGGTCTCATTGACGGCATGGATGCAGATGAGTTCGCTCAAAAATTCAGGTTGATGATTCAGCCGTTCGGAGAGGATGATGAAGTGATCCTGCTTGGCGACCTGATCGGAGGATCACCTCTCACCAATGCGGTAAATGAATTATCCGAGGCAGGGCTTTTAAAGAATACCATCGTCTTCGGAGGAATGAACCTTGGTATGGCATTGACTGCGGTAATGATGAAAGACGATATGGAAACAGACATGCTGAAAGAAAATCTGTTGTCAGAAGCCAAAAATGCAATTAAAGAATTTGAAATTGAAGAGAGTGAAGAGGAAGACGATATCTAAGGAGGAGTTTTATTATGTCAGTATCATTTGTGAGGGTAGATGACCGGATGATCCACGGACAGACGGTTACAAGATGGGCACTGGAATATCCGTGTGACGGATTGATAGCGGTCAATGACAAAGCGGCAAATACACCCGCATTAAAAGCAGCTTATAAAAGTGCGGCGGGAAAGAAAACTTTCATTTGGACATATGAGGACTGGAAAAAGAAATGCCAGAAAGTTTTAGACAGCAAAGATCAGTATTTCCTCATTACAAAAGATCCGATTCAGATGAAAAGTATTCTTGTGGATGACGGATTTGTACCTAGTGATGTGAAAAAAGTGATCATCGGTCCGTGTAATGACCGGGAAGGTGCCACGAAGCTGGGAAATAACCAGTCCATTACACAGGAAGAAGCAGAAGCGCTGGAAGCAATTTATCAAAAAGGGTATGAGATTGAATTTGCCCTGATCAAAGAAGCATCCATAGGAACCTGGAAAAAATTTAGAGGTCAGTTTGGATTTGAGTAAAATCAGAGAGGAGAAAAAACATGACGATTAATTGGATACAAGCAGTCATTTTAGGTATTTTTGCCTGCTTATCAAGTATGCCTGGTATGGGAGGTACTTCCATCGGTAACTATACTCTGGGGCGTCCGTTAGTAGCAGGTCTTGTATGCGGAATTGTATTGGGAGATGTTCAGGCAGGAGTTCTGGTCGGTGCCGCAATGCAGGTTGTTTATATCGCACTGGTCACACCGGGGGGAACAGTATCCGCAGATGTCCGTGCCGTATCTTACATAGGAGTGCCTCTGGCAATGCTCGCACTGAATTCTTATGGGCTGGACCCTGCATCAGCAAAAGGGATCGCCATGGCAACATCATTCGGAGCTATGGTAGGAACTCTTGGAACTGTATTATTTTACGGAACAGCGACCATTAACCTGGTGTGGCAGCATATGGGATGGAAAGCTGTAGAAAAAGGAGAATTTAAAAAGTTATACATAGTAGATATGGTGCTTCCATGGATTTCACATATTATCTGCAGTTTTATCCCGGCAGTGATCATGTGTAAGCTCGGAGTACCGGTAGTTGAATCAATTAAAACAGCACTTCCGATGGACGGAATTGCAATGAAAACCTTGTTTACAGTAGGAAGTATGCTGCCTTGTGTCGGAATTGCCATTTTGTTAAAACAGGTCGTAGATAAAGCAGTTGATTTTGTTCCGTTTTTCTTTGGATTTACTCTGGCAGCAGGAATGGGATTAAACCTTGTATCAGTAACCGTAGTGGCGGGAATGTTTGCAATTATTTACTACAACATAAAAATGGTTGGGATCCGTGCAAAAAAGGCGGCAGCCGCCGGCGGTTCCATCGATGACGATGAGGAGGAGATATAATATGGCAGCGGAAAAAAAGCTTTCTAAAAAAGCATTAAAAAAATCATTTCGTAACTGGTATTATGGACACTTAACCTGCTTTTCGCAGGAGCACATGCAGACGTTTGGTTATTTATGTGCAATGCTTCCGCTGGTGGAAGAATTATATGATACAAAAGAAGAACAGAAAGAGGCTATGGAAACATACACGGCATTCTTTAATACAGAACCGCAGGTAGGATCTGTTATCGTCGGAGTTACGGCAGGTTTGGAAGAGGCAAAAGCCAATGGAAACCAGGATGTGGATGCAGAAACCATCAATGGTATCCGTGCAGGTTTGATGGGACCTTTGGCAGGGATCGGAGATTCTCTGGTCGTAGGTACTTTAATTCCGATCCTTCTTGGAATTGCCCTTGGATTATCCAGCGGCGGATCTGTCGTGGGACCAATCTTCTATATCGTTGTATGGAATCTGTTAATTACCTTTGGCATGAGATTTCTTTACTTTAAGGGATATGAACTGGGTGGAAAAGCCGTCGATATCCTGGTAGGTGAGCAGGCGACCGCGATCCGCGAATCAATTGTAATGCTTGGAACTATGGTTGTTGGAGCCGTAGCAGCTACCTGGGTAAGTGTAAAAACATCGTTCCATCTGGTAAATGATGCCGGAAAAGAATTTTTGAATCTTCAGAATCAGCTTGATTCCGTATATCCCAATGTCCTGACAGCAGCATTTATTATTTTCTGCTGGTGGCTCATGTCCAAAAAGAGAGTGTCTCCGGTTGTGACAATGCTGATTTTAGTTGTCGTAGCATTTGCAGGAGTAGTGGTTGGATTCTTTAATCCTGGATTGAAATATTAGAAGGAGAGTCTATTATGACACCACAGACAAAACAGCAGAAAATAAAAGAAATTGAATACCAGACAAGGATGTTAAAAAACTTAAAGAACTGGATACGGAATTTGTTGATTTTCTCTTCAATTGGAGTTGCAGTTGCCTACTGGGCACTGAAAATCCAGGAAGGACCATTGTTTACAGCAGTCGGTGTGGTCAGCGTTATTTTTATTGTTCTCAGTGTTGTTTTAAGCGGCGTCATAGGATTTGCCTTCAAAAACGGAAAGAGCAATGTTGATAAAATCATCAGACAAGTGTAATAGTGAATCTCTTGCAGGAAAGGACAGCGCAGAATGATAAACGGCTGTCCTTTTTGTTTTAAACCCGAATAAAGTATTGAGAAAGGAGACAGGTTATGAATCATAAAAAATCCAGAGTCCTGGCAGCGGCAATATCCAGTTTGCTATCTTTCGGCATGATATTACAGACAGCAGCCCCACCCCCGCAGGTTTATGCGTCAGAAGGAATACGAAGGGAAAGCAGTCAGAAAGCGTCTGACTGGACATTTAAAGCAGCAGACAAAAATGATCAAACAGCGGTAACAGAAGTAGTGAAAAGCGATGCGTACCTTAGCGGACTGGAAATTAAAGGAGGAAGTCTGGACAAGCCATTTTCCCGGGAATTCAGTAGTTACAGTGTGGTGGTAGGCCACAAGACAGACAGTCTTACTATAATTCCTAAAATTGACGGAAACGCAGCAGTTACTGTGGACGGAAAGGCAGCAGGTTCCGGACAGGCTGTGACAGTCAATGTGAAAACAGGTTCCAATGTGTTTAATATCGTTGTCAAGGGCGCTAATGGAAAAACAGAGACTACGGCAGTCAATGTTTTGAGAAATTCTGACCCGGATGATGTCTACAGTGTGCCGTACCGTTCTCAATATCATTTTTCACCTCAGAGAGCATGGTGCAATGATCCAAATGGCATGGTTTATTATAAAGGCGAATACCATTTGTTTTACCAGTACTATCCTGACGATATGATCTGGGGGCCAATGCACTGGGGCCATGCTGTATCAAAGGATCTGGTTCACTGGGAGGAACTTCCTATAGCCTTATATCCGGAATCAGACGGAGGAGCTATGTTTTCCGGATGCTGTGTTGTAGACAAAGATAACACCACAGGATTTTTTGGACAGGGAAAAGAGGGCCTGGTAGCCATTTATACGCAGGACAATGGAGATAAGGGGCAGGAACAGTGTCTGGCATACAGCAAAGACAAGGGCAGAACCTGGACAAAATATCAGGGGAATCCGGTACTTAGGTGGGAGGATGATCGGCTTTTGGATAAAGCCTTCCGGGATCCTAAAGTATTCTGGCATGAAGAATCCGGTCAGTGGATGATGGTTGTGGCAGGAGGACCGCTGCGTATCTATTCTTCAAAAAACTTAAAAAGCTGGAAACTGGAAAGTACCTATGGAAAGAAAACAAATGAAGGAATCGCGGATCAGCCGGCTGACAGCGCGAGGATTTATACAGAGTGCCCGGATCTGTATCCGCTTAAGGTAGACAATACCGATCAGACAAAATGGGTGCTGAGTGAGGGAGGCAGATATTACAGAATCGGTGATTTAAAGCAGCAAAATGAACACTGGACCTTTGTGCCGGATTCTGGTTATAGCAATACAAATGACAATATCAGTGATCCTAGCAGTTACAAAAATGATGATACTTATAAAATGAATTTTGGACCTCAATCCTATGCGGCACAGACTTACAGCAATATGCCGGACAGCAGGACAGTTATGATCAACTGGGCAAGTACCTGGGAAAACGGATACTGCAACAACGTAAGCGAAGTAACCGGGCAGTACGGATTTAATGGCTTTTTTAATCTGCAGAATGAGTTAACGCTGAAACAAATCGACGGGAAAGTACGTTTAGTGCAGAAGCCTGTAAAAGAGTATGAATCCCTTCGGATGCAACAGGCAAAAACGGAACTTAAGAATGCTGTAATCCCGGAAAAAACAGATTCCAGTGAAAATCTTCTCTCAGGATTCCAGGGCGGGGAATATGAAATAATTGCAGAATTTACACCGAAGACCGGAACCAGAGAAGTCGGATTTAAACTGCGGACCGGTAAAAATGGAAAGCAGGAGACCGTTGTAAAATATAATGTCCAAGATGAGACGTTGATCATCAACGGAGATAAAGCCGGAGTTCTTCCACAAGGGCAGATAAAAGGAGATATAAAGTCAAAGATATCAAAGAGTGCTGACGGAAAAATTAAACTTCATATTTTTGTAGATGATTCTATTGTAGAGGTTTATGGAAATGAGGGAGAGACTGTGGGAAGCCTTGCTGTTTTCCCAGATGCAAAAAGTACCGGGGCAGAAGTTTTTTCAGAGGGCGGACAGACAGAAGCTGATATTACCATTTATCCGTTAAAAAGTATCTGGTCAGATAAAATGTCTGGAAGTACAGATCCGGCAAATGTATATTTAAATACGGAAACAGCAAGTTCTTCCGTAAAACTGGGAGAAACAACAACTTTAAATTCGACGGTCACTCCTCAGAAAGCGGAGCAGAAAGTTTCCTGGTCCATTGCAGGGAACAGCGGGAAAAAGGTTTCCATCGTAAAACAGGATGCCGGCAGTATTACCCTGAAAGGAGAAAAGCAGGGAACGGTCATCGTTAAGGCGAAAACTTCCAATGGGATTGCCAGAACGATGGAAATTCAGGTAGACGGTGAGGATGAAAAATTAAACAGCAACCTGTCCGGATGGCATCAGGTAGGAGGACAGTGGACGCTTGACGCCAATGGCTATAATTCAAACCATAAAGATAATGGATTTCTGATTTCTTCCACGAAAACAGGCTCTGATTATATTTATGAAGCAGATGTCACCTATCAGGAGGGAAATGCGATTGGTCTTTTCTTCCGTGGACAAAGTCCGGATTCCGACAAAGGATATGTGGTTAACATTGACGATCCTGAGCATAAAGGTAACGGAAGCACAAGGATCTTTACCTTCGGAGGCGGAACCGGAGATATCGGTAGCCGTGTTAAGTATACACTGACCCCTGGGGCAACATACCATCTGAAGCTGGAGGTAAGAGGGAATAAATTCAAGTTTTATATTAATGATTCTCTGAAGCTGAATGTAACAGACCGGAATATTAAAAAGAATTATGCAGAAGGGGATTATGTGGGGCTTTATGCTTTCAGTGGAACCGGAGAGTCTGATAAAAATATTCAGGCTTCCTATCAAAACATTAAAGTGACGCCGCTGGAAGTAAGGAAACCTTCTGTTCGGGAAAAGATGGAACTGTACAGCGGACAGAGCATTCAGCTTGCCGCAGATTTAGGCGAGGATGATTATGCAGCTGCCTACTATGAATCTTCTGATCCTTCTGTGGCATCAGTTGACGATGATGGGAAGGTTACAGCAAAACGGTCAGGGACTGCAGAACTTACAACAAAAGCAACCTATTATGGCCGAACCGTATATCTGAAAACAAAAATCACAGTGAAAACACCGTATGTCAGCATCACTTCTGCTCCGTCATCGATGTATGAGGGACAGAGTGCCAACATCTCAGCAAAGGCAACAGGAGTTTCGGGAAATATTGTATGGAAGGTAGATAATGCGTCCTGTGCATCCATTTCTTCTTCTGGTAAACTGACAGCTAAAAAGGCAGGAAAAGTTTATATTACTGCAAAAGTTGGAGTGTATTCAACGAAGAAAATGATAGTCATTAAAAGACCATATATTAAAATTACTTCCTGTCCATCCAGTGTATATACAGGAAAGAGTGTTCAACTAAAGGCTCAGGCAGTGGGTGTATCAGGAAAAGTAGCATGGAGCGTCAGCCGCCGGTCTTTGGCATCCGTTTCTGCGTCTGGAAAACTGTCTGCAAAAAAAGCAGGAAAGATCACAGTAACAGCAAAATTAAAAAATTACAGCAAAACAGTGAAGGTGACGATTAAAAAACCTTACCTGAAAATCACCTCCTATAGAAAGACAGTGAAACGTAGAAAAAGTTACCGGTTTAGAGCAAAAGCCTATGGAACCTCCAAGTCCGTCAAATGGTCTCTTTCATCAAAGAGCAAAAAATATGCTTCTATTTCAAAAGGCGGAAAGCTTACGACAAAAAGTAGAAAAGGGACTATCACGGTTTATATAAAGTCAGGTTGCGTAAGGAAAACTTTGAAAGTGAAAATTAAATAATAATATATTGTATTATTTGCGTATCCTATCTGTAGAAATGGAGATTTTCAGATTTTTGTATGTTTGAACAATTTTTATGATACTATAGTCACACTTAAAGATCTGAAGATAGATTCAGGAGGATATGATAATGGATAGCTTTGCTTTAAAAGGAGACATTATTTATACGCCTGAACCAGGGAAGTTCCGGAGCCACGAGGATTCTTATCTGGTCTGTGGAGACGGGAAGGTGAAGGGAAAATGGAGAGAACTTCCTGAACGATTTTCAGGGATCAGAGTTGAGGATTACAGCGGAAAGCTTATTTTTCCGGGGCTGTGTGATCTTCATATTCATTCGCCCCAGTATTCCTTCCGGGGGGATCGGGATGGATATGGAGCTGCTTCCCTGGCTGGAAACTTATAGTTCTGCAGTAATAGGTTGAAATAAAAGCAAATGTTCTGATGTATTACTTGTACCATACGGAACCGTGGCTGTGCTGAAAAAACGCAAATGATAGAAAAGCCGGCGCAAACGACAAAAAATATACTTGAATTTTTCAGATAACAGGATTATAATATTTTTTGGTAAGGCAGAGGAATGCTGTCTGCCATATAATTTCATAAACAAGTAAAACTGGAGAACCGATGTTATCGGCTGAGAAGAGGGTATAACCCGAAGATTCATGGAACCTGTTAGTTAGCACTAGCGTAGGGAGTTTTCAATCGATAGAACACAGAGATGGAGCTTACGCTTCATCTTTTTTTCGTTTGTGGCTCCGGGAAACGAAAGGAGAGTTATGATGCGTGTCAATGGAAACAAAAGATTCCTCGAGGGCAGGATCACTCTGAAGGAATTTCTTCTGAAAGAGGGTTACAGGCTTGAGCACATTGCGGTGGAGAGAAACGGAAAGATCGTCCCAAAGGCTGAGTATGAAACTATCATGCTGACAGAGGCGGATACACTGGAGATCGTCAGCTTCGTAGGCGGTGGATGAGATGCTGACGAGAGAACGATTTGAACAGGAACTGGACAGACGCCAGACGCCGAAAGTGAGGGAAAGGCTCAGGGAAGGAACCGTGGCCGTTGCGGGTCTTGGGGGTCTTGGCTCTAATATAGCCCTGATGCTTGCAAGAACGGGGATCAGGAAGCTGTTTCTGGCAGATTTTGACCGGGTAGATCCATCCAACCTAAACCGGCAGGCATACACCATTTCCCAGATTGGCATGAAAAAAACAGAAGCCATGAGTGAACTGATCCGCCAGGTCAACCCGTGGATTGAACTGGGATTTTTTGACGGAAGGGTGACGCAGGAAAATGCGGCAGAGCTGTTTCGGCCATATCCGATTATCTGCGAGGCATTTGACTCGCCAAAGGCGAAAGCCGAGCTGGTCAACGGCGTATTGTCTCAGCTGCCTGACAATACCGTTATTTCCGGCAGCGGGATGGCCGGATCTTACAGTTCAAACCTGATAAAAACGGCAAAGAAAATGAAACGGCTTTATGTGTGCGGAGACGGGACACATGGGATATCAACAGAGGAATCACTGACTGCGGCCAGAGTATCAATCTGTGCGGGACACGAGGCGAACATGGCGATACGGCTGATTTTAGGAGAAGAAGAGGTATAAAGATGAGTGATACATTAAAAATCGGAACAAAGGAATTTACATCAAGGTTTCTGCTTGGAACCGGAAAGTTCAGCCTGGAAAAGACGGCGGAGGCTGTAAATGCGGCCGAAGCCCAGATTGTTACTATGGCGCTCAGGCGGGTAAAGGAGGCAGGTTCCAGCAATATTTTAGAGTACATACCGGATACGGTGACACTGCTTCCAAACACCTCCGGGGCAAGAAATGCCCAGGAGGCTGTGCGCATTGCAAGGCTTGCAAGAGAAGTGGGATGCGGTGATTTTATCAAGATCGAAGTGATACGGGATACAAAGTATCTGATGCCCGACAACGCAGAGACAATCAAAGCCACGGAGATTCTTTCAAGAGAGGGTTTCACTGTTCTTCCCTATGTGAGCCCCGATTTGAATACGGCAAGGGACCTGGAAAGTGCAGGCGCCGCCGCGGTCATGCCTCTGGCAGCGCCCATCGGAAGCAACAAAGGACTCCTTACGAAAGATTTTATCCAAATGCTGATTGATGATACCGATCTTCCGGTCATTGTGGATGCCGGAATCGGGAAGCCGTCCGAGGCCTGTGCAGCAATGGAGATGGGAGCCGATGCCGTACTGGCAAATACGGCTGTAGCTACGGCAGGAGATGTGGTATCCATGGCAAAGGCTTTTAAAATGGCAGTTGACGCAGGAAGAAAGGCATACCTTGCCGGACTGGGACGGGTCCTGGACCATGGAGGAGATGCCTCATCTCCGCTGACAGGATTTTTGGAGGACTAGGGCGATGGAGATATTAGATGAAGTGTTAAAGGAATATGATGAATATGACTACAATGTTTACACAAAAGACGATGTCATCACAGCTCTTTCAAAAGAAACGGTGAGTGCTGAGGACTACAAGGCTCTGCTCTCACCGGCTGCCATGGATTTTCTGGAGCCAATGGCCAAAAGAGCAAAAAAGGAAACAATGAAGCATTTCGGGAATACGGTCTGTCTGTTTACACCGCTTTATATTGCCAATTACTGTGTCAATCACTGTGTGTACTGCGGCTTTAACTGTACCAATAAGATCCACCGGGCAAAGCTCACCATGGAAGAGATTGAACAGGAATACAAAGCTATCGCAGGGACAGGACTGAAGGAAATTCTGATTCTCACAGGTGAATCTAAAAAAGCGTCAAGCGTAGAATATATCGGGAAGGCAGTAGAGCTGGCAAAGAAATATTTTTCCACCATCGGCATTGAAGTCTATCCAATGGATGTGGATGAATACGAATATATCCACCAAAAAGGTGCGGATTTTGTCAGTGTCTACCAGGAGACATATAATACAAAGACCTATGATGAGGTTCACTTAAGCGGTCCGAAAAAAGTATTTTCCTATCGTCTGAATGCCCAGGAAAGAGCGTTAAAAGGCGGTATGAGGGGAGTGGGATGCGGAGCCCTGTTGGGGCTTGATGATTTCAGAAAAGACGCATTTGCTTCCGGAATTCATGCGTCCCTTCTTCAGAAGAAATATCCCCAGGCGGAAGTTTCTTTTTCTGTGCCTCGGCTCAGACCATATAAGAACAATGAAACCAACGATGCAAAAGACGTCCATGAAAAGCAGCTTCTGCAGGTGATGCTGGCACACCGCATTTTCATGCCGTTTGCGGGAATTACGATTTCCACGAGGGAACGGGCCGGATTCCGCGATCATGTGGTCGGCATGGCAGCGACGAAAATTTCCGCGGGAGTCAGCACAGGGGTCGGAGGCCATGAAGAAGAGGAAAAGGGAGACGCCCAGTTTGTGATCTCAGATCCGAGAAGTGTGGATGAAGTCGTAAACATGCTTGACCGCAGAGGCATGCAGGGAATCTATACTGACTACGTGAGAGTCTAGAAACGGAGGTTGACATGAACCAGGAGTGGATCGCTGTCACGGACCGGAAACTGTGCGGCGGTGATTTTTTAAAGACGGTGCAGACCCTTGCGGGACAAGGGTTAAAGACGATCATTCTGCGGGAAAAAGATCTTCCAGAAGAAGAGTACGGGGTACTGGCAGCCCGGTGTATGGAAATATGCAGGAAAGCTGGGGCTTCCCTGACTTTCCACAGTTATTTTAGTGCGGCCCGCAGGCTGGGAGCAGACAAGATCCATCTGCCGTACCCTGTATTTCGGGAAAATGCAGGGAAGATTGAAAAGCACCTTCGTGTAAGTACCTCTATTCATGCCCCGGAAGAGGCAGTGGAGGCAGAACGGATGGGTGCAGAGTTTGTGATTGCCGGACATATTTTTCAGACGGACTGCAAAAAGGGCGTTCCGCCAAGGGGGCTTGAGTTTTTAAGAGAAACTGTACGATCCGTGTCTATCCCTGTCTATGCCATCGGAGGAATCACTCCATATAATATAAAGGATGTTTTAAAGACAGGAGCCGCCGGAGGATGTATGATGTCGGGTTTCATGAAGTCGCCTAAAATCGTTGACAAGCCATGAGTGCTGGGGCATACTTGAAAGAGAAATATATCAAGATGGAGGGTACTTATGAAAAAGAAATACTGCTTTTTTGACATCGACGGAACACTGACGGACCGCTCTACCAACCAGGTAGTTCCAAGTGCGCTGGAGGCACTTGAAAAGCTGGAGGAAAACGGACATTTTGTGGCGATCGCAACAGGAAGAGCCCACTATAAAGCGGATCTGTTTATAAAGGCCAACGGTTTTAAGAATATGGTCTGCAATGGAGGAAACGGGTTTGTCATTGACAATCAGTTCGTGGAGAATATTCCTCTGGACAGAGAAGGATGCATTAAAATCATTGAGGAGACAGAGAAACTCGGATATGGATGGTGTATTGCCGTAGACGATACAAAAGATGTCTATATGACCGACGATTTGTTTTTAAGACAGGTGGGCAAGAGAAAAGAGCCGACCCGCTATATTATTGATGACACCCTGGATATACATAAGGTCGAAGATTTCTATAAAATATATGTAGCAATTCCGAAAGAAGAGGAAGACCGTCTGACGACAAAAGATCTCATCGGACATCTGCGGTTTGAACCGGAGTACCTGATGTTCCAGCCGGACAATAAAAGAGAGGGGATCATAAAAATGATGGAGCACTTAAATGGGCCTCTTGAAGATGTGGTTGTATTTGGAGATGATTATAACGATCTGGATATGTTCAGCCCTGAGTGGTTTTCCATCGCCATGGGGAACGGCTGCCAGGACCTGAAAGATAAGGCAGACTACGTGACAGACACCAATGTGAATGACGGAATCAAAAAGGCATGTGAGCATTTCGGCTGGATTTAAAAAGGACAGAAGCCTTCTTGACACAATTCCTTAAATCATTATAGAATAGTAAGACCAGAATTTTCTGGTCTTCTTTTCATTTCTTAGGAAAGTCCTTGTCAGGAATCTATTTGGCAGCAGGAGGAATTATGAGAATTTTAAAAGTAATGAAGAAGGGCATATCGAAGATGCTGAAGGTCCTTCTGAGACGCCTTGTGATTGTAGGCGTTATCATTGTGCTGCAGATAGCATGGCTGATCTGGATGGCCCAGGTGATCGGAGAGCGATCTAAGTTTATTGAATGGGGACTTCAGCTGGTCAGCGTTGCAGTGGTGATATATATTGTAAATAAAGAAGAGAACCCGGCCTATAAGCTGGCGTGGACCATTCCCATCCTGATCTTCCCGGTATTCGGGGGTCTTTTATATCTTACTCTGGGCAATAAAAAAATGGCCAGAAAGCTGAGGCTGGAACTGGAGCGTTCCCTTGGCGAGACAGATTTTTTGCTGTCTCAGAGCGAGAGCGTCATGAATAACTTGAGACAGAGGAGTCCTCAGGCGGCGGCACAGGCAAAATATATCGATATGTCAGGAGGCTATCCGATCTATCAGAATTCGTCGGCAAAGTATTACCCGTCCGGCGAGTCCATGTTTGTAGAGATGATCGAAGACCTGAAAAAGGCAAAGTATTATATTTTCATGGAATTCTTCATTGTGGAAGAAGGATATATGTGGAATACGATCTTAGAGATCCTCAAAGAACGGGTGGACGACGGTGTGGAAGTCCGGTTTATGTATGACGACGTAGGCTGTGTGGACCTGCTCCCGTATAAGTATTATAAAGAACTGGAACGCTGCGGCATTTCCTGCGTGGCATTTAATCCGATTATTCCTCTGGTGTCCACCGCATGGAACAACAGGGACCATCGCAAAGTAGTGGTCATTGACGGGCATACGGCATATACCGGAGGCCTCAATCTGGCAGATGAGTATATCAACCGGAAGGAACGTTTCGGTTATTGGAAAGACGCGGGATTGAAAGTCATCGGAGATGCGGTGTGGAACTTTACCGTGATGTTTCTCCAGGTCTGGAATGCGATCCGGAAGACCGATGAGGGCTACGGCATGTTCGTACCCCACGGCCACCATAAGGGACGGTTTGTTGACGACGGTTTTATCCAGCCCTACGCGGATAATCCTCTGGATACGGAGACAGTCGGGGAGAATGTGTACCTCAACATCATCAATGCGGCCACAGATTACGTATATATCTATACGCCGTATCTGATCATTGATAATGAAATGATGACAGCGCTCTGCCTGGCTTCCAAAAGAGGAGTCGATGTGCGGATTGTCACACCGGGAATACCGGATAAACCGACCGTTTTTTTGCTGACACAGTCATACTATGCCCAGCTGGTGGAAGCAGGGGTAAAAGTGTATCAGTATACTCCCGGATTCATCCATGCAAAATGTTTTGTCAGTGATGACGTCATTGCTACCGTAGGAACGATCAACATGGATTACCGGAGCCTTTACCTGCATTTTGAAAACGGAGTCTTTATGTATCACTGCCTGGCGGTGACGGAAGTCAAGATCGATATGCTGAAGACGTTTAAGCAGTGTGAGCTGATCACAAAAGATCACTGTCAGGGCAATATGGTGAAGCGGCTGATGCAGAGTGTGCTCCGTGTCCTGGCGCCGCTTCTTTAAGGAGTAGGACAAAATGGACGAGTTTACTAGTTACCAGAGTTTTGCACAGGTTTATGATGAATTTATGGATCAGACCCCTTACAGACAGTGGGGAGAAAATATAAGACAGTATCTGAGAAAATACAAAGTTAAGGACGGAGCAGAGGTCTTGGACCTGGGCTGCGGCACCGGCAGGATGACGAATCTGCTGAAAGGCTTTGGCTACCGGATGACCGGGCTGGACATTTCTCCGGAGATGCTTGAGATTGCTGCCGGTTCCGGGGATTCTGAAATCCTCTATATCTGTCAGGATATGAGAGAACTAGCTCTTCTGCATCCTGCGGATGCGGTCATATCGACCTGTGACAGCCTGAATTATATATTAGAGCCGGAAGATCTGATACAGGTATTTGTGCGTGTGCGGGAGAACCTTAAAGAAAACGGGGTCTTTCTGTTTGACATGAACACGCTTTATAAATATGAAACACTGCTTGCTGAAAATACGTTTGCGGAAGACCGGGAGGAGTGCAGTTTTATCTGGCAGAATTTCTATGATCCAAAAGACGGCATCAATGAATATGACCTGACACTCTTTATCCGCAGTGAGTCCGGGCTTTATCATAAGTTTGAGGAAATGCATTTTCAGAAGGCATATGGAACAGAAGAGATAAAAGAGGCACTGCGTCTGGCCGGATTTGAGGTCCGGGAGGTTATGGATGCAGATACTTTAAAAGAGCCGGAGACAGAGAGTGAACGGCTGTATTTTATTTCAACGATAAATCATGAGGTGGACAAATGAAAGATTATATTGTAAGAGGTACGGCGGCAGACGAGCAGGTTCGTTTTTTTGCTGCCTATACGAAAGATGTTGTGGAGGAGGCCAGACAGAGGCATAATACAAGCCCGGTGGCCACGGCTGCCCTGGGCCGGCTTCTGACCGCAGGTGCCATGATGGGGAGCATGTGCAAGAATGAACAGGATATGATCACGCTCCAGATAAAGTGCAGCGGTCCGATCGGAGGTCTTACGGTGACTGCCGATTCAAAAGCGGATGTAAAAGGATATGTGGTACATCCGGACGTAATGCTGCCGCCGAGCAAAGAAGGCAAGCTGGATGTCGGAAAGGCCCTGGACTTAGGGGTGCTGACGGTCATTAAGGATATCGGCATGAAAGAACCGTATTCGGGACAGACCCATCTTGTATCCGGGGAGATTGCAGAGGATCTGACCTACTACTTTGCCGCAAGTGAACAGATACCGACTTCTGTGGCGCTTGGTGTTTTGATGAATAAGGATAATACCGTCCGCCATGCCGGGGGTTTTATTATTCAGATGATGCCGTATGCTTCTGAGGAAGTGATTTCTTCACTGGAGAAAAAGATTGCAGATTTTCAGTCTGTTACTTCTCATCTGGATGAGGGGAAAACTCCGGAAGATATGATGAATGAATTGCTGGGTGAGTTCGGGGTCAAGTTCTATGAGACTGTGCCGACGAAGTTTTCATGCAACTGTTCCAAAGAGCGGGTGGAGAAAGCGGTCATCAGTGTGGGAAAAGACGAGATTAATGATATGATCAAAGATGGAAAAGATATAGAAGTAAACTGTCATTTCTGTAATACACACTATACATTCAGTGTAGATGAACTGAAACAGATGGTGGAAAAAATCGAAGCAGGAAGATAATGAAAAGCCATGGGAGACCGTGGCTTTTTTGCTTAAACATGGTATACCCACAAGGCATCCCATGTTTCATACCCTGCGGGTAGACGTGCTTCGCACAATAAGGTATGATAAATAACTTCTCGGAATCTCAATGAATTAGATTCTAACTGAAATTTGAAAACTGAATATCGTGCAGGAATAGAGATTTGGCAAAAAAGGGCATAAACGTTGGACATAGAGGAAGCTATGCCTTGAAAAATTCTATGGTATGGGGTAAGATATCATCATTAAGCGGCTAAACTTAATAATGATTCTTGAAATGCCTCCGTTGGCGGCATTTCCCAGGCATCAAGATGTTGCAGCATCATGATGCCGTAGAGGCGGCAGTACCACATCTTCGTAGAGCGGTGTCTGCCGTCTTCTAGTTTATAGTCTTCTTTCTCACGCTTGTTGGAGCGTTCCACGGAAGTCCTTCTGTCATATTCCTTTTCCCATGCTTTACTGTCCCTTGGCGGTATGTTAAATAACCTTGGATTATCATCGGTGAAGATGTGTACGGTTCTGCCGTATTTCGCCGGTGAGCAGGGATGCTCACAGAAGCAGCCGCATTTGCGGTTTGATTTCGGGCACCGGTATTTTGCCCGGTGTTTGGCAACCTCATATCCATCTTTGTGCATGCGTAAGCCCAGCTTACAGACAGGGACACCATCGCCGTCAATAGTGAAATCGTCCTTATAGGTAAAATGTCCGGTGTGGCCAGGATTGAGGTCAATAAAAGGAGAGATCTTTTCCTTCCGGCAGTATTCATAGACAGCATAAGCATCATGGGCGGAATCCAGGAGGAGTTTCTCAATACGGAATTCCGGGAGGTATGCTTTCATTGTAAAAAAGGAGTGAAGAAAAGAAAGCATATCATGTCGGGACGCTCTTTCTAAAAGCGGAAATACAGGGAGATCGCTGTAGGAATCAGAAGCCACATACATGTAGAGGTGGTAACCGAAGAAATAGCATTCCCGGTGGGAGTCCCATCCCCAGTTACAGTCCGGTTGGGAATAATGATGCTTGCAGTTACAGGAAGAACGGCCCTTTTCCTTACAGCCGCAGATCCTTTTTTTCCGTTGCTGAGCAGCAGTACGGACAGGAGTTCCGTCACCGGCCAGAGCAAGGTGCTCCGGATCAATCAGGCCTTTACGGACAGAAAGGCTTAGGAACTGCTGATGATAAAGACGGAATATCAGATAAAAAGGATTATCTGCTTTAAAGTGCCAGCGTTCCAACAAAGGAAGAAGTTTTGAAGCTGTACTGGAAGAATCGCAGGGAGTCTTATCGCCTTTCTTTTTTCCCTTAAGGGGTTTCATTTTAGGAAACCGGTCTTTCGGAGAAGAGTTGTTGGAGTCATCCTGCCAAATACGGGAGAAGAAATCGTAAAAGGTACCAACACCGGGAGTATCTCCGAAAGGGAAGCCACTGAGGATGGCATAAAGGGGAGTTTCCCGGAGCATACGGCACCAGACGGTAATGGAAGTCACTTTCAGTTTCAGGGCAAGCAGGTAAGAACGCAGCATGCAGGAAGGAAGCCGGGGTTCCGGTCCAAAGACAGAGTAGCAGTCCCGCATGATAGAATCAGTAGGTGAAAGATCGAGATACCAGAACTGCACGATATAATCCCAGGTGTTTTTGGAAAGCACAAAGGGATCAGGATAAAAATTCAGAAACTCGGATACGAAAGTATCCTGATAGGCGGCATGTCCGCCGGGATTAGTAGGTAACAAAGAAATCGCCTCCAATCGATTGAAATAAAATATAATCAATCGGCTTCGCCGCAAATTTTGAGCGATTTGTCAAGTGTTTTTAAAAAAAGTGGGTGATTTTTTTGAGATAGGGTCTGAAAGCCTTATAAAATCAGGGCTGAAGATTCCGAGAAGTTATATAAAAGGAAAGGAGGGCGAAAGATGAAGATAAAAAAAGCAGTTGTAATGTTATTGTCGTTGTGTCTGATCATTTCGCAGATCAGCATGGCAAAGGCTGCAGAGGCATATCCAAATCTGGATGAGAATATTATCGTGAAAAGTTACAGCGGCGGAAAATATGAAGCAGGGGAAGGGTCTAATGCAGAAGATTGCTATGCACTTTCATCGGCAGAAAGAAATCTGGATCAGACCATTGTGATGCCGTCAGATAAAGTGATGGTCCTGCACAATTCAGGAGAGAAAGATTACACAAATCTCAGCGCTGTATTAGAGGAAGACAGCAGCACAAATTATAACGGTGATGTAAAGCTCATACTTTCTTCAAAAGAGCTGAGCAGGAACAAAACAGTCAGCATTACCATAAATTTTGCGAATAAAAATATAGCACCGTGTCTTAACAGGACTGCGGTTTTATTAAAAGAAGGAAATGATGTTGTCAAAAGAATTCCATTTTCATATGATACAGCCGGGTATAGAGATGAACACAATATTTCAGTGTCTCAGTGGAGCGGAAGCTATGATTATTTTTTTGGAATCGGGACAGTGAAGAATATAGGGACCATTGATTATTGCCAGAGCAAAAAAACATTAAAAGTGACATACAAAAATGCAGGAACAGCACCTGTACTCAAATTTACTCTTGATCCAAGCGGCTATTTCACGTTTTCTAACGGCAAATATGAATATTACGGTTCAAGTTCAGCCAATAAGGTTGGAGGAACCAATACCTTGAATTTAGTTGCCAAAAGTAAATTAAAAAGTGACTTTGCTGATATTGCCGTAACAGGCAGTTATGATATTAAAAATAAGCGCATAGCATTAATGCTGTCAGAGCTCCTGGTCGTATATAATGATGCATATGATGCCAATGGAAACCGGGTGCCGGGTGTGGCTCTTGATTCTCATGGCGGCTGCATCGAAGGGGGACAGATCTCAACGATACCCCTTTCTTATTATGTGTCCCTGAAACCTCTCGGGACGATCAAGACAAAGACATCTTCCAGGAAGACAACTTCCATCAAAGTTTCATGGAATAAATTAAACGGTGTGTCCGGCTACAGAATTTACCGCTCCACAAAGAAAAACTCCGGTTACAAATATCTGAAACAGCTTTCATCAGAATCAACTTCATATACAAATAAGAAGCTGAAATCCGGAAAGACCTACTATTATAAAGTGAGGGCATACAGTAATGTGTTCGGTGACAGATATTACGGGGCATACTCTGCGCCGTTAAAATCAGGGACAAGGCCGGCGAAACCGAAAGTCACGGTAAAAAGAAGCGGACGGCGGCTGAAGATCAAATATAAAAAGATCTCCGGGGCCAGCGGCTACAGAATTTACATAAGAACCGGAAAAAAAGGCAAGTACAAGAGAGTGAAGCAGTATACAAGCGGCAAAAAAGTTTCCTATACGAGCAAGAAACTCAAGAGAAAGAAGACTTACTATGCAAAGGTAAGGGCTTATAAGATCATCAACGGCAAAAAGTATTTTGGAGGCTATTCCAAGTCAAAGAAAGTAAAGATAAAATAAGAACAGGACGGGTGACAATATGGAAATTAAAGTATGTGAGACGGAAGAACAGGTGCGGTCATTGGCGGAATTGGCCTCTGAGATCTGGCACGAATATTTTGTATCGATCATCTCAAAAGAGCAGATCGACTATATGGTAGAAAAGTTTCAGAGCTATGAGGCATTAAAAAAAGCGATCGCAGAAGAACACTATACCTATTTTCTCGGATATGACGAAGGACAATTAGTCGGGTTCTGCGGCGTGAAGCCGGATGGGAACCGTCTGTTTCTGAGTAAGTTGTATCTGCACGAGAAGAGCCGTGGAAAAGGGCTTTCCAGCATTTTATTGAGAAAGGCCATAGAGTTTGCAGAGAAACTGGACAAAAAAGCTATTTATCTGACATGCAATAAATATAATCGAAACAGCCTGGATATTTACAAAGCAAAAGGCTTTGCAGCGATTGATTCCGTAAAAACCGATATCGGAAATGGATTTATCATGGATGACTACATCATGCAGCTGGACTTGTAAATAAAAAAACTCCTATGCCAAAAATCAGCATAGGAGTTTTTTTATTTATCATCTTCTTCTGGTGTGTCAGAAGTCTTATCCTCTTTAGAAATGTTATCTTGGGAATGAGTCTCTTCCTCAGATGTTTCTTCTTCGTCCGTGATGTGGATGGAGAAGTAATCACGGCAGTCTTCCGCTGAATCCGGGAAAACATCGTCATCGTCAAATGCATCTGGATCCCAGTCATCGAGATCTTCATCCTTTTCCTGATCCTTTAATTCTTTCAGCTTGTCTATGATTGCTTTGATCTGGTCTCTGGCGATATATAAAATTCCGCCGATGGAGATGATGGCAGTCACAACTTTCACAAATTTTTTCAATATTTTACCCATAGTGTCGTGCTCCTTTCTCATTTCTGGTATCCTCATTGTAATATGAAAAATTGGAAAAAGCAACGCAATGCTTGACAAAATAAAGTTTCATGATAAAATCTAGATAAGAAATATGATTTTATTTCGGAAAGGAGAATCAGATGAGCGATTTAAAATGGGGTATTTTAGGGTGCGGAGTTATTGCCAACGAAATGGCGCAGGCATTTGAAAAAATGGGAAGAAAGGTTTATGGGGTCAGCAGCCGGACACAGACAAAGACAGAAGCGTTTGCGGAAAGATACGGCGTTGAAAATGTCTACGGATTATATGAAGAAATGCTTGAGGATAAAAACATTGATGTGATCTATATCGCAACTCCCCACAGCCAGCACTATGGGAATATGAAAAAAGCGATTGCGGCGGGGAAACACATTTTATGTGAGAAAGCTATCACGGTCAATGACCATCAGCTGGAAGAGATCGTTTCCCTGGCGGAAGAAAAGAATCTGACAGTAAGGGAAGCCATGACCATCAGCCATATGCCGCTGTTTAAAGAGCTGAAGAACAGAATTGACAAAGGAGCCATCGGAACCGTAAAGATGGTGCAGGTAAACTTCGGAAGCAACAAAGGATATGATTCCACAAACAGATTTTTTGCACTGGAAGCAGCAGGAGGAGCACTTCTCGATATCGGAGGGTATGCCACGACATTTGCAAGAACTTTTATGGATGAGGCTCCGAATACGATACTTACCACAGTACAGTACTTAGAGACCGGTGTGGATGAACAGTCCGGTATCATTTTGAAAAATGAGTCTGATCAGATGGCGGTGATCTGCCTTACCATCCGCGCAAAACAGCCGAAGAGGGGCGTTGTCACCGGAGACAAGGGATATATCGAGGTATATGAATATCCGCGGGCTTCAAAGGCAACCATCACAAATACAGAGACAGGCGTTACAGAAACCATTGAGGCGGGCAGCACAGAAGATGCTCTGGTATATGAGGTGGAAGCCATGGAAGGAACCGTCAGCGGTACGTTTTCCGATAACAATCTGGAGATTTCAAGAGACGTCATGAAGATCCTGAGCAGTGTGAGAACACAGTGGGGAATGAAGTATCCGTTTGAATAATGGTTGCCGTTTCCTTTTTCAATTGCTATAATAATAGTATTGTCAAAAGGAGGGGAATCATGATCAGGATATTTAAAACTTATGAGGGATCAAAAGAATTAAGAGAGATTACAGAGATCGAACGCGAATCCTGGGTCATGATGACGGATCCGAACGGGACAGAACTTCAGATGGTGGCAGAAAAATACCAGATCGATCTGGACGATCTGAGGGCGCCTCTGGATGAGGAAGAACGTTCGCGTCTGGAACACGAAGAGAATTATACGATGATACTGGCCAACATTCCGGTGGTACGTGCAGAAGAGGGCAAGCGGCTTTATGAGACGATTCCTCTCGGCATCTTCATTACGGAAAAGGTCGTGTTCACGGTCTGTCTGGAAGAGACCAATATTTTAAAGCAGTTTACGGACGGGCTGGTGCCGAATTTTTATACATATATGAAGACGAGATTTGTATATCAGATCCTTTATAACAATGCGGCTCTGTTTCTGGTTTATCTGCGAATGATCGACAAAAGAGCCAACCAGGTGGAAGAGATTCTGCATGAGACATCCAGGAATAAGGACTTAATCCAACTCTACGATTTAGAGAAATGTCTTGTGTATTTTACCACTTCCCTGAAGTCAAATGAGGTGGTGCTGGAGAAACTCAGAAAACATATAGGACTTAAACACTACGAAGAAGACCAGGAGCTGCTGGAAGACGTTATCATTGAGAATAAGCAGGCGATGGAGATGACCTATATTTATCACAATATATTAAGAAGCACCATGTCGCTGTTTGGTTCCATTATCGATAACAATCTAAACCAGGTCATGAAGTTTCTTGCAGCCATCACCATCGTGCTGGAGCTTCCGACGATGATCTCAGGACTCTATGGAATGAACGTGAATCCCGTAGGAATGCCGTTTTCGGGAAGTACGATGGGGTTTTTTATCATAAGTGCGTTTTCTGTTGCTGTTTGTGTGATCGCGGTGCTGATTTTGAAAAAGAAGAATCTGCTATAATAATTTGGACACGGTCTCTATTGTAAATAGTATTTTTGGGCTTATTAATTCTAAAAATTCGGAGGGAATTATCTTGAGTGGATAATTCCCTTTTAAACTTTTAAGAAAAGGCCAGGTGATAAGAGGTATGAACGGAAGAGTCGATAGAAAAGAAAGGATAATATTCTTACTTGGATTAATACCGGCATTTGCACTTTGTTTTCAAATGACAGGCAATGTGACTAAAAAACAGCTTAATATGTAAAAACAGAAAACATGGTTGTAAAAAAAGCAGCCTATATTGTTTTAGGAGTAACTGAAGAGGGCTATAAAGAAGTTCTAGGTATATGGGTTGGAGAAAATGAGACAGCTAAATTTTGGTTATCAGTACTTACAGATTTAAAGAATCGAGGTGTTCGCTTATACTAATTGTTAATTACGCTTAATTTATTTACTTGTTGATAATCTATATAACTTATTTGGTTTGTGCCAATCTCCGTAATAATAAGCATTGTAGTAGTATCATAGCCTTTTTCTTTAACAAGATTTAAGTCAACACTAACAATTTTATCACCGATTTTTACATCATCGCCTTGTTTATGAAATACTTTGAAGCCCTGCCCTTTTAAATTGACTGTGTCAATTCCAATATGAACTAAAAGGCTAGTTCCATCTTCTCTACTAATGCCAAAAGCATGACCAGTTGGATACATAACTTCAAGTTTGCCACTTACTGGAGCATAAATATTTCCGTCTGTTGGGATGATACCTATTGTTTTTCCAAGCATCTCTTGACTGAAAATTGGGTCATTAATACTCTTTGCTGGAATCATTTCGCCAGAACATGGAGTTATAACATCATTTATACCAAATTCTTTTTTCTTAAATTTATCAAAAAGTCCCATTATAGTTTTTCTCCATTAGATGAAATTACATCTTTATACCAATAGAAAGAATCTTTCTTATAGCGCTTGAGTGTTCCTTTGCCTTTATCATCTACATCTACATAAATAAAGCCATAACGTTTAGCCATTTCACCAGTTGAACAACTAACAACATCAATTGCAGTCCAAGGTGTATAACCAACAAGATCAACGCCATCTTCAATTGCTAAAGCCATTTGTTTAATATGTTCACGATAATAGTCAATGCGGTAATCGTCGTGAATTTCTCCGTTTTCAAAAACATCTTTAGCACCAATTCCATTTTCTGTAATCATAATAGGAACACCATAACGATCATAAACATGATTTAAAGTATATCTAAGTCCTACTGGATCAATTTGCCAATTCCATTCTGTTGCTTTTAAGTAAGGATTCTTAGCACCACCCATTATATTACCAGATACTTGGGTAACCTCTTTGTTTATAGTGATGCAATTTGTCATATAGTAACTAAATGTATAGAAATCACAAACACCCTCTTTAATTAATTTAATATCTTCATCAGTGCATTCAAATTTAATATTATTCTTTTCAAAATAATTTTTCATAAAATAAGGATAGTAGCCTTTGATTTGAACATCTCCACTGAAACAATTTCTTAATTGATCTTCTTGTTGTGTTAGCAATACATCATCAGGATGTGGTGTAAGTGGATAAACAGTAATATGACAAATCATAGTACCGAACTTAAAATTCTTGTTTATTTCTCTACCAATAATTACTGCTTTAGCACTTGCCACAAATTGATTGTGCAATGCTGCAAAACGTTTGTTAGGATCATCTTTTTGATTTTGGAAAGTTTCCGTACCCTCGTTTAATATACCACCATGATTCCAGTTTCCAACACCAGTTGTTAAGTCATTAATTTCATTAAATGGAATCCAATATGTAACATCATCCTTGTATTCATTTAAAACAAATTTTGCAAAATTAACATAATAATCTATCACTTTTCGATTAGACCAACCACCAATTTTAACTAAATTTAAAGGCATTTCATTATGATAAATTGTAACTAAAGGTTCAATATTATATTTCTTTAATTCTTTAAATATTTCTTTATAAAACTTTAAACCTTCTTGATTTGGTTTTTCTTCATCGCCATTTGGGAATATTCTTGCCCAACCAATTGACATACGATAAACTTTGTAACCCATCTCTGCCATTAATTTAATATCTTCTTTATAGTAATGATAATGATCAATAGCAACATGGCTTGGATAATAGTATTTGTCCTCATTAATATCAAGTGTAATTTTTCTTTCAACTTTGTGACTACCAGCAACCATTGCATCAGCAAGGTTTGGACCTTTGCCATTTAAATCCCAAGCTCCTTCAACTTGATTAGCAGCAGTGGCGCCACCCCATAAAAAATTTTTTGGAAATTTTGTATTCATTCGCTGTTTCCTCCTTTTATATTTGATAACTTCTCGGAATCTTCAGCCCTGATTTTATAAGGCTTTCAGATCCTATTTCAAAAAAATCACCCACTTTTCAGGATACTTTCGTATCCGAGTTCCTCAAATTTTACCACGATCCCTTTGCTATTCCTAAAAGCACCTGGAATTATATCGTGCAGTTCTGGTATCTGGATCTTTCCCAGACCGATTCCTACTCCCGGTGACGGTACTCCAGTCCGTACTGCCGCTCAGCAGCGGAAAAAGCGGACCTGTAAATGCAGGGAAAACGGCTGTCCCTCCTGCGGCTGCAAGCGTCATTATTCCCAGCCGGACTGCAACTGGGGATGGGATTCCCACCGGGAGTACTATTTCTTCGGTTCCCACCTCTACATGTATGTAACTTCCGATTCCCATAGTGATCTTCCAGTATTCCCACTTTTGGAACGGGCTTCCCGCCATGACTTGCTTTCCTTTCTCCATTCCTTTTTCACCATGAAAGCATACCTTCCGGAATTCCGTATTGAGAAGCTCCTCCTGGATTCTGCACATGACGCTTACGCTGTTTATGAATACTGCAGACGGGAAAACATCAAGCCTTTCATTGATTTGAACCCCGGGCATACCGGGCATTTCACCATTGACGATGACGGTGTTCCTGTCTGTAAGCTGGGCTTACGTATGCACAAAGAAGGGTATGAGGCTGCCAAACACCGGGCAAAGTACCGGTGTCCGAAAGCAAACCGGAAACGCGTCTGCTTCTGCGAACGTCCCTGTTCACCAGCGAAATACGGCCGGACTGTACACATCTTTACGGATGACAATCCAAGGTTGTTTAACATACCGCCAAGGGACAGCAAAGCATAGTACCTACTATGTCTAATGTTTATGTCTATTTTTCGTAAATTTCTTTCCCTGCATGATATTTAGTTGTAAATTTTCGGTTGGAATCTCATTCGGCGAGATTCCGAGAAGTTATGCTTTCATTATATCAAAAAAAAATTAAAAGTAAAGTATATTTTATTGAAAATTTTATTAGATAAAAAATAATTTACTAAAATGTATTGACAAAAATATATTTTAGCATTATGATGAATTAGTAAAAAAGATTTTATTAATTTGGAGGTGATTAACGTGGAATACATTTTTAGTGAAAATGCACCTAAGGCTATTGGACCTTATTCTCAAGCAGTGAAAGTAAAAGATACTTTATATTTATCTGGAGTAATGCCAATAAACCCTGAAACTAATTCTTTAGTAGAAAGTGATATCACTACACAAGCAAATCAAGTAATTAAAAATATTGATGCAATATTAAAAGAAGCAGGAATGGATGCTAACAACGTTGTAAAGACCACTTGTTTCATCAGTGATATGGAATATTTTGCAGCGTTTAATGAAGTGTATGCAAAATACTTTGTCTCAAAACCTGCAAGATCATGTGTGGCTGTAAAGAGCCTTCCTAAGAACGCTCTTATAGAGATAGAAGTTATCGCAATACAATAATATAAGGAGGATAGAAAGTATGGCAAAGATTTCTGTTGCCAAGATCGTTGATGGTCTTGGTGGTAAACCCAACATTGTAAACGCTACCCATTGTGCTACACGTCTTAGAGTCACCCTAAAAGACAAGACAAAAGTAGATAAAGAAGAAATTAAAGCATTAGACGGAGTTTTAGGTTTGGTTGAAGGTGCTACTCAAACCCAAATCGTAATTGGACCTGAAGTATCAAGTGTTTATCGTGAATTTATTGAATTAACAGGAGTAAGTGAAGAAGCGCCTGCTGATGAAAACTTAGACGAAGAAAAAGTGCTAAAAGATGATTTAAAGAACTCAAAAGGTTCTATTATGACAAAATTTTTTGATACAGTAGCACAAATATTTAACCCAATCGTACCATCTTTAGCTGGTTGTGGTTTCTTAAGTGCTCTTGTAATGATTTTCATGGCTTGTGGAGCATCAATGAAAGATCCTACATTTGCAAATTTCGTAACTATTGCTATGGCAGTATTTACATTCTTACCATTTTTGCTTGCTTCATCTACTGCTAAAGTATTTAAGATGAATCAATATGTTGCACTTACAATTTGTGCAGCTATGATGGCACCGGCTTGGTCAACTATGATTACGAATGGTCAATCTACTTCAAGCATTTTAGGTATTCCTTTTAAAGTTATTAATTATGGCGGGAGCGTATTACCTATTGTCTTCGCAATTATCTTGGCTTCATATGTAGAAAAATACAGTGATAAATTTATTAAAGGTCCTTTAAAGATTATTTTAGTTCCTGCTATTACAATTTTGGTGTCAACTGTTGTAACTTTATGGACAATTGGACCTGCATCATATTGGATTGGTGAACAAATCGCAGCTGGTGTTAACTGGTTATTTGCTAATGGAGGTCCTATTGCCGGACTTGTTTATGGAGGCATTTATTCTATGATGGTTATACTTGGTATTCATCATGGTATGGTTCCAGTATTAACGCAAATGATTTCAAATCAAGGTTTCAACTTAGTATCTCCAACATCTGGTAGCGCAAATATTGGTCAAGCTGGTGCGGCATTTGGTATTTGGTTTAAATCTAAAGATAAGAAACAAAAAGCTAATGCATTTTCTGCATGTATCGCTGCTTGTACGGGTATTACAGAACCAGTGTTATATGGTGTAACTGTTCCAAGTGGTAAACCATTCTTCTTTGGTTGCATCGGTGGAGCTGTTGGTGGTGGAGTTGCTGGACTTCTAGGACTAAAAGCTTATGCAATGGGTGGTCCATCATTCCTTAGTTTTGGTATGTTTATGGGTGGTTCAAATGCCTTTATGAACATGGGTCTTGTAATGGTATGTTTCTGTGTAGCATTCGTTGTGGCAGCAGCTTTAACTATTGTGTGCTGGAAACCTGCTAAATAAAACTCAAAAAATATAAAATAGAATTAATGTTAGAGAGTAATATATTACTCTCTAATTAGTATATGGAGATAAGAGTGAAAAATAAAGTAGATTTTGAGGATTCATCAATTCCTCATAGTCAGTCGGGGTAAAAGGCTTCTTTTCGGAAACCATGTGGAAAATACAGACCATCATCATACGTGCAATGGCGATAATGGCTTTCTTGTGACCACAACACTTTTTGATACGTCCATATTAGCAATTATTCTCGATAAGCCAGTTGTGAAACCTTTGGATATCCGAGTTAATGGTGGAAAAAGATTTTTGATTATACTCGGAAATTCCGTTCTTGCCGGTGGTTACGATGGTTGCAACGATAACATTTTTGTGGACATCAAGCCCATAGCAGATGGAGTATTTTAGCTTCATCATAAGTATCACCACCTTAACTAAAAAAGGAATAGCAGCATTGACTGTCATCCTGCGACTAAATAAACATGGTTTATTACCAATGATAAGAGTCCGGGCTCTGTAGTGTATTGCTATTCCATAGGAAGATTATATAACGGAAAATGGAGGGGCACAACTTTTTTCATTAACCTGTTTGTGCCTTGAGCGAAGCGAAAGGAATGGTAAAAAAAATGAAAGAAAAAATGATACACGCATTTAAAGCGGCTAGTGGTGGATTATTCTCAAACGTTGAAAAAGCTGATGTAGGTAGTTCTTATCAAGAAATGGAAAAACAAGGAATTGCTCTTATGGGATGGGCAGATCCGTTTATGCCAGATTGCTCAATGCCAAAATTTATTGAAGAAGCTTGGATTCAAGCTGTTAAAGATGAATCAGCGCCTCACTATACTGCTCCGATTGGTAATCAAGAATTAAAGAATTTGATTGCAGAAAAAATACTAATACAAAACAACCTTAAAGTAGATCCAAATCGTAATATTTTAATTACACCAGGATCTGATAGCGGTCTATTTTTCAGTATACTTCCTTTTATAAACGATGGTGATGAAGTAATTATTCCTTCACCATCTTATCCGAACAATTATCTTACTGTTGATATTATGGGCGGTAAGGTTGTACCAATGGAAGTTAAAGTAGAAAATGCTTATCAAATAGTTAAAGAAGATTTAGAAAAACTAGTTACTTCTAAAACTAAAATGATCATTTTAACTCATCCAAACAACCCTACAACCGTTGTTTATAATAAACAATCTTTAGAAGCGATTAGAGAAGTATGTATTAAAAATGATTTAATTCTTGTGTGTGACCAAGCATTTGAAGATTTTACATATGAGAATGAAATGATTACTCCATCTTCAATGGATGGAATGTTTGAAAGAACGGTAACAGTATTCTCTTTTTCTAAAGGAATGGGATTAAGCGGTCTTAGAGTTGGTTATGTTGTATGTAGTGATGTCATCATGGATACAATGTTCGCTAATGCTGTTGGAGTTATTGGTGCAACTTCTACATCAGCACAAAAGGCCTTAATAGAAGCAATCAAACATCCAGAATTTATGAATGTATTTAAAGAAGCCTTTGACTATAGAAGACATAAGGCTTTTGAAATAATTAACTCTATTCCTAATGTAAGTTGTTTATTACCTGAATCCGGTTTCTTGTTATGGGTAGATGTTTCTAGAATTGGTAAATCTAGTGATATTGTTTCTTATCTTGTCAAAGAGGCTGCAGTATCTTGTAATGATGGTGTGAACTATGGTGCGGGAGGCGAAGGACATCTTAGAATTGTATTGGGTGTTTATAAAGATAATCAAAGAGTAGTTGATGCGCTTGAACGTATCAAAAAGGCGCTAATTGAGTATCAAACTATTTAATTATGTGATGAAGTATGTTAATATTTTAGTGTAAATAATTTTAATGAAAGAAGAAATGTAATGGAAAATATTAATTTGACTAAAATTGACAAACAAATCCTAGAGTCTTATAAATACTTTGTCAATGGACTATCGGCTTATTTAAGTAACTCTTATGAAATAGTTCTTCATTCTCTTGGTAATCTAGAATCATCAGTTATTCATATTATTAATGGCGAACACACAGGAAGAAAAGTTGGAGCTCCAATTACTGATCTAGCTCTACAAATGTATGACAACATCAAAAAAGGTGAAGCTGACTACATTGTATATAATAGTAAAAATAAAAATGGAGAGCCATTAAAATCAGCTACCATTGCAATAAGAGGAGAAGAAAATAGAATTATTGGTTTAATATGCATAAATATGTATTTAAATACTTCCTTTTTCGATGTTTTATCTTCGTTTATGCCATCAGCTGCTAGTTTTATGAATGGATTAAGTGTTAATGAAAGCTATTTTAATGATACAGATGATTTAATTAAAAACGCTATTGATGAAGAAACTAGAAGTGTTATAGCTAATGCTTCAATTTTACCTTCTAACCGCAATAAAGCAATTGTGGAAAGATTATATGATAAAGGCATATTTAATTTAAAAGATTCTATCTTGAAAGTCGAAAGTATTATGGGTATTTCTAAGAATACAATTTATATGCATATTAGAAACTATAAGAAAAGATATAATAAATAAATATAAAAAGATTACCTGCTGTAAGACTTAGTAATATAGGCGATAAATGTTTTTATATAAATAAAGCCTGTTAAGGAATAGAAGTAGTCTTAAAGCAAAAAGGATATGAATTTCATGGGCGTGTCATATACAAGGTCAATGAATTAGATGGATATATAAGACAAAGGTTGAGAGTAAACTTTTCTTGTAGAGGAAAGAAACATGGAGGATATAATCAATGTAGATTATTGGGAGTGAAATACCCTGATAAATTCTTTGGACTAGACATGACTTTGTTAAGTTTAGTTGACACATTTTTCACAAGGATTTTATATCTTATGCAGCTTCTTTCCGGGCATTATAGTATTGCTGTCGTTTGATCATAGGAGGGAGTCCTCCATTAGCGGAACAAATCCTCCGATTATTCCAGTAGCTGATGAAATATCTCCAGATGACTGGCTTGAGTTCCCCGGTACTCATTTTTTCTGTACCATAACGGCCATACAGCAGCTCGGTTTTCATTCTGGCCCACATGCTCTCACAGCGGGCATTGTCGTGACATCTCCCTCCTGCTCTATTCATACTCTGCTCTATTTCATATTTGCAAACCGCATCCCGGTATATCTGGCTGGTATACTGGCTTCCCGGTTTTATACCATATCAGTCATGAGGACAATATGAAAGTCAAGGTTGCCGTGAAATTCATAGACAATCAGACAAAGGCAACGCAGGTATCACACAGTTTGAATTGGTGCTATATAAGGATAGGAATTGGAAAATCATTCAGTAGTAGAGAATTCACACTTTTTCTGATGTGGACGGCTGAAATATCTTGTGTTTCACTTGATATTCCAATATAATAAGGAATATAGAAGAGCTATCTTGAAAATACCAAAAAAAAGGGGAACAGCCATGCTCATGAATTGCTACGCTCAGACAGACAAAGGTAACCTCTATTTTTGGCATACCCAAAATTAAATTATTTAGAATGTAAAGACATATTCTGCCCAGAGTTTTACGGGAGGGATGTGCCTTTTATCGAATAAATAATTATTTTGAAAAAAGGTGAAAACAGAAATGAAACGAATAAAACTGCTGACATTTTTGCTGGCGTTCACAATACTGCTGACGACAATGCTTCCCACGGTGGTTTTTGCGCAGGGGAATGATTCCGGTACATCCTTTGAAGTTGGCGATTCGGTTGAATTGAAAGAGGCATTCAAAAAGATTGAGAATACTGAAGGCACTTATACCATTTCATTGAAGGAGGACATTACTGTAGAAGGCGAGTCATATTCGGTCAGCCTCAAAAAAGGTCGTGAGGTAACATTACTTGGTAATGGACATACCATTTATTTTAAAAATAAATATGGGTCATTGCAGACAAACGGCGGCACATTAAATCTTGGCAATGAAAGTGCCAATAAATTAACACTTGACGCGACTGGAACAAATCGCAGAGAAGCTGTGATCGAGATTTTCGGCGGAACTGTCAATATGTACGACCACGTTACTATAAAAGGAAACGACAACGCACAGAAGAGCACCATGGGAGGAGGAGTTAATGTTGAAAGCGCTAGCTTTGCTGAATATGGTGATAGTACTTTCAATATGTATGGTGGTGTGATCACAGAATGCAAGAATCAACGCGGCACGGGTGGCGGAGTCAGTGTAGTTGGAGTTGATGATGCTAATGGACTTAAAGCTACCTTCAATATGTATGGTGGGTCCATTACTGGCAATGAGGCAATAACACCTTATACAGGATCAAATATGTATGGCGGCGGTGGCGTCGCAGTATTAAAAACAACCGCGACTTTTAATATGTATGACGGTTTGATTGAGGGGAACAAAGCGGTCCATTGTGGCGGTGGTATCTATAGTTGTTTGGGTGCCGTAAACATTGAAGGCGGAGCAATCCGAAACAATACCTGTGATTCAGTGATAGGAACAACATATGGTTCCGGCGGAGGTATTTATAGTTATTACGGCACAACGACGATTAAAAACGCAGTGATTGAAGGGAACTACGCGCTTTATGGCGGTGGAATATATGCCTATGCTATCAATTATAGTACGAAGTATCCTGGAAAAATAACTATATCAAAGTCCAACATTCAAAATAATATTGCGTCGCGTGGCGGCGGAGTTTATGCCTCATACAGTAAAGATGTAAGGTTGTCTGACAGCACGATCAATAGCAATGAGGCTCACAATGGCGGAGGCATATTAGCTTCGAAAAGTACGATCACTTTTGAAAACAGCGAAGTCAGCGGCAATAAAGCATACACCGGTAGTGGCGGCGGACTGTATGTCAGCAGTGCAAGTACGGTATCCACCGACAGCAAAGGCAATATTATCTGCAACAATACCGCAGGCGGTTATGCAGCAGATGTTTATTTAAAGAAAGACTCTATAATAACATTGCCGAACGCCAAGGATATGGACAAAGAATATTTGGCAGACAATCAAAACTTTAGAATTGATGGTTGGTATTGGGATGCAGCAGATTCGCGTTACACTCCAAGCGAAGATGGAGAAACGGCAGATACTGACAATACAACTAGTGGGCTAGCGCTGGTTGCATCCTACAGAGTTCCCGGCATGCTTGTCGTTACCTATGAACTGCAGGAGGGAGAGTGGACAGAAACAAGGGACATTTATTCTGAGCAGGATGGAAAATATATAGAAAATGTACCTTTGCGTGAAAAGGCCAATGAACCGAGTGCTCCTGAAAAGGAAGGATATGTATTTGGCGGCTGGTACACAGACAGTAATTACAGCGATGAAAGCGAGTATGATTTTTCCGCTCCTGTTACAAGACACATAACACTGTATGCAAAATGGTTGAAGAAGATGGAGCCTTTGAATGCAGTTCCTGCAATCATGGCAGAGGATAAGACTTTGACTGTAGGCGATACCTTTGACCCTCTGAAAGATGTTACTGCTTCAGATACCGAAGATGGCGATCTTACAGCGAAAATTGAGGTATTGCGCAGTAATGTAGATACATCAAAAGCAGGAACATACCAAGTTACTTACAAAGTAATGGATAGTATGGGCGCTTCCGCAACAAAGACGATTACCGTTACTGTCAAGGCAAAAGACACGCAGAAGCCAACGACAGACGATAACGAGAAACCGTCTGCAACGGATACAGATAAGAAACCAATTAGTACAGATAAACAGACAACGTCTAACAGCCCTAAAACTGGCGACAGCACAAATATGACAACATGGCTTGCACTCATGTTCGTATCTCTTGGTCTGTTGGCTGGCATATTCACAGTAAGGAAATTACGCAAAAGCAGATAAAGACTGTGAGAAATTTTATGGAAAGAGATATTTTTGAGGACATGAAAATTGAAACGGAATGTGCATATATTTAAGATTTGCCCTACATCAGAGAAACAGTAGAAAAGAAACTATTTGAACTTCCGTTTGACCTCTATTCCAAGGAACAGCTTCAGGAATTCTGCAACTTTGTGATGGTATGACCTATTCCTTGAATATTATGTAAAGCTTGATGAATATGAATTCTGGCTATTTGTGATAGGAAACTGTAATCGTCAATGCTGATCTGTATCAAAAAGCAGCAGATGTATCTTGTAAATTTACGCAGGATACGTATCGGTTTACAGGGAATATAAAAGGTTAAATACAGGAATCTAATATTTTCCAGCAGATTCCATACAGACATCACGACATTGGTTTTTAACAAGCCATTCTTTGAACTGCCGCCGGGCCGATATGCTGTATTTATTTTCAGGGGAAAAAATGAGCACAGCCGTTATGATTTTGCAAAATATGGGAAAGAAAGGGGGACATTTCGTTTGATTGAGAAATGTCCCTGTGCTGTTTTAATCCAGATAGTGCTTCATATGTTTCAGCGCATTCTTTTCCAGCCGGCTGACCTGAGCCTGTGAGATACTGATCTCATCGGCTACTTCGGTCTGCGTCTTGCCGTCAAAGAAGCGGAGCTTGATGATGTTGTATTCCCGTTCAGGGAGATGTTCCATGGCATCTTTTAAAGCGATGGATTCTACCCATAATTCTTCTTTGTTTTTCTTGTCTTTTACCTGATCCATTAAAAACAGAGTATCTCCGCCGTCCTGATACACCGGCTCATAAAGAGAAAGAGGTGTGGCGATGGCATCCAGGGCGAAGAGTACATCCTCTTTTTTCATTTCGATTTCCTCAGCAATGGCTTCGATGGTAGGCTCTTTGTTGAATTTTTTCGTGAGGGCCTCCTTTGCCGTGATGGCTTTGTAGGCAATATCCCTGAGTGAACGACTGACTCTCATGGAATTATTATCACGCAGGTAACGCCGCACTTCTCCGATGATCATCGGAACCGCATAGGTGGAAAATTTAACGTTCAGGGAGCGGTCAAAATTGTCGATGGCTTTCATAAGCCCGATACATCCAACTTGAAACAGATCGTCGGCATTCTCATTGCTGCCGGAAAAACGTTGAATGACACTTAAAACTAACCTTAAATTGCCCTTGATGTATTGTTCCCTTGCTTCCTGGTCACCCTGTTCGATCCTTATGAACAGTTCTTCTTTTTCTTCATTGGTGAGTAAAGGAAGAGAAGCAGTATTGACTCCGCAGATTTCAACTTTATTAAGTGCCATGATAATTCCTCCATTTGTAAATTGTTCTTGCGAACGATATATTAAAATCATTCACCAATCAAAATGGATTTATACGATGAAAAAATTGCCAGACCGTTTGACACCCATATTTACCAATGATATTATGATAAGAAGAAAATATAGAAATGAGGAATCATATCATGAAAAAATTACTGCTAATTTGTATGATGATATGTCTTGTTTTTTGTTTGGGGGGCTGCAATTTTCCCTGGGACAAGGAAAAGACAGAAGATAAAAATGTCAAAAAAGAAAATATAACAGCATCAGAAGTAAAAGATTCCATGAAGGGAAGACAGCTGATTATCGGTGTGTCCGACGGTATGGCGCCGTTTTCAGTAAGAGATGAAAAAACCAGGGAGATGAAAGGTTTTGACATCGATCTGATAAAGGGGATCAGCCAGTATCTGGGCTTTGAGTACAAGCTTCGCGTCGCTCCGATGAGGAAGCTTACGGATCTGCTCAGGGAGAAGAAGATCGATCTTGCTATCTCCGGCATTTGTATTACGGACAGCCGCCAAAAGGAGTTTCAGTTCTCCGATGTCTATTTTGAAAATACATTAAAAGTTATGGTCAATACAGATAAAAATATAACAGACAGAAAAGAACTGGTCGGAAAAGCCATAGGGGTGGAGGAGGGAACCTCTAACGAAGAATATGCACAGACTAACCTTTCTGAGGAGAATAAGATTAAGGTTTATCCATCCATGGACAAGGTATTCAAAGATCTTGAAAAAGGAAAGATCGATGCTACGGTCTATGATGCAACAGGCGTGGATTATTTTATGGCAAATTATAAAGGAGACAAAATCTCCGACCTCGATGAGAAGCTTAACTCAGCAGAGAGCAACTATGGGATTATGTTCCGGAAGAAAGATCCTTCTATCGGCAAGTTTAATGTGACGCTTCAGGTATTGAACACAGAGGGCACCTACCAAAACATTAAGAACGAGTGGATTGGATCGGAAGACGAAGATTAAGAGGGAAATTCATGAATATTGTTTCAATTGTATTCGGACAGATCGTCATGATGTTTTGTATGATGGCTGTGGGGGCAGCCGCCTATAAGGCGGGCCTCATAACTGAACGGGGAAGCACGGATCTTTCCAATATCACCCTTTACTTAGTCATTCCATTTGTGGTGCTCACTTCTTTTCAGATTGAGTTTGATGCAGACATATTTCATGGAATTCTGGTTACCTTTGTTTTAGGAATTGCGGCACATGCGGCAGCGATCGTTTTGTCCTATCTGCTGATCCGAGGAAAGGATAATGATCGGACAGTTCTGGAACGGTTCAGCATTGTGTACCCGAACTGTGGTTTTATGGGGATACCTCTGGCCCAGGCGGTGCTGGGTCCGAAGGGGGTTATTTACATAACAGCGTTTATTGCCGCACAGAATCTGTTTATCTGGTCCCACGGAGCTGCCAGTATGCAGGGGACATTTAACCTGGGATCGGTCAAAGAATTATTCAAAGCACCTGTTATGATCGCAACATTTGCAGGACTTTTCTGTTACCTTCTTCAGATTCAATTCCCTGTTCTGGTCTACAATCCACTGAAGGCTATCGCTGATATGAATACACCCCTGGCGATGATCATATCCGGAACTGCCATCGCGCAGACAAATCTTTTGAAGACACTGACAAGACCCAGGATTTATGTTATGACGGCATTGAGGCTCCTTCTCGTGCCTATGGTCATGTTTTTGATCCTTCTTTTCGTACCGGTATCCAAGGATCTTAAAATATTGTCGCTGCTTGCCTCATCCGCATCGACTGCGGCGATCACGACCATGTTTGCGGTGAAGTTTAAGAAGGATGTGGGTTACGCGGCAGAATTATTTGCAGTTTCCACCATCGCAGCGGTTGCCACGCTGCCGTTCATGATCTCCCTCGGAGAAAAATTCTTTTCATAAAGGACAAAGTGGGCAAGCCCACACCTCATCTCCCTAACCCCTTAAAATAGAAAATCCCATGGTTCATTCTGTCAAAAGAACCATGGGATTTTTGAATTCGGCATAAAAATCAGCTGTTTTGGATTTTCAGAAAATGATACAGCCAGCTGGCCTCTTCATCAGTGAGATGAGGAGAGAGACTGTCGAAGACAAGCCGGTGATAGGCATAGAGGAGACGGATTTCTTTATCATTGAGCAGCGCCTCATCAACCCCGTCCATATCAATAGGAACCAACGTCAGGTGCTCGAATTCTAAAAAGCTGCCGTATTCATTCTGCCGCTGCTTTCTGCACAGGAGCATGTTTTCTGTACGGATTCCGTATTTTCCCGGGATATACACTCCCGGCTCATCGGTTGTAACCATGCCGGGCACCAGGACTGCATCCAGCTGATTATCTCTGATCTGCCAGCGGAAGGCGTTGGGGCCTTCGTGGACTCCGAGAAAATGTCCGACACCGTGTCCGGTTCCGCACCGGTAGTCGATTCCTTCTTCCCAGAGGGGGCCTCTGGCCAAGATGTCCAGGCTGCTTCCCCGGCATCCAAGAAGAAATTTGGCATCGGAAAGGGACAGCATACTTTTTAATACGAGCGTAAAGTTCCGTCTCTCTTCTTCGGAGATATCACCTAAGATAAAAGTGCGGGTGACATCCGTCGTTCCGGTCAGATACTGGCCGCCCGAGTCGATCAGAAGCATTCCTTCCGGTTCCAGGCAGACATCGGATTCTTCAGTGGAAGAGTAGTGCATCATAGCCGCGTGGTCTTTGTAGGCGCAGATGGTATCAAAGCTCGGTCCCTGATACAGAGGCAGCTTTCTGCGCTCCTCTTCCAGACGGTCCTGGACGGAACGTTCAGTCATAGGAACAGAACCGATGTTTTGCTTCAGCCAAAACATGAACCTGGTCATGGCAATGCCGTCAGACAAGTGACATTCTTTAAGCCCCTTGATCTGTGTCTCATTTTTCACCGCTTTCATGCCGGAAGAAGGGTTTTCGCCAAAAATGATCTGGTTTTTTTCGAGTTCCAGGTAAAGCTTGTAGTTTACGGTATCCGGATCTATCAGTATGCTTCCCTCCTGTTTTTTTAAGAAAGAATCGATCTGTTCATAAGGCAGAATCGTTATCTTATCCTGTTCCAGACGGCGTCTTACTTCTTCTGAAAGACAGGTTTCCCTCACAAATAGGCAGCAGCTTTCCTGTGTGATCCATACATAGCTGTAAAACAGAGGCGTGCAGGGCATGTCATTGCCGCGCAGATTGAAGATCCATGCGATATCCGGCAGAGAGGCGATAAAATGAGCCCTTGCGGAAACTGTCTCCATACAGCTGCGGATTCTTTTGAGCTTCGACGGCACAGATTCCCCGGCATAAATATCTTCATGGATAAAAATCGGGGATGCTGCGGCATCCGGGCGGTCGGTCCAGAGATCCTCTGCGAGAGTATGATCTGTTTCCAGGACTGCTTTTTTTGAAGCGGCCAGCCTGGACAGTTTTCTTCCGTAAGCGGTATTGATCATACGGCCGTTTAAGCTGAGGACATCGCCCTCACTGAGATGCTCTGTGAGATATTCAAGTATAGTCGGAACGCCGGAAACACCCATCTTCATCAGCTTCATTTGTTCAGGATCGATCTGTGCTTCCGCCTGGGTAAAATATCTCCCATCCGTCCAGAGCCGGCTTTCGGCCTGCTCTGCCAGGACTGCTCCGGATGATCCGGTAAATCCGGAGATGAATTGGCGGCACTTATAGTGATCGTCCGCATATTCGGACTGGTGGGGATCTTCACTGGGAATCAAATAATACGTAAGATTCTTTTCAATCATAGATTTCTGAAGTCTAGCCAGCGGTGTAGTCATAATTCAGTACCTCCTTTTATTGTTGTGGTTTTTATTATAACACGATATAATAAAAAATAGAATTTTAGAATATGTGCAGAAATTTTGCAGCTGAATGAGGAGGAGATTAAGGATGAAAAACATGCTAGTGGCACAGTCAGGAGGACCGTCGGCGGCGATCAATGCCACCATTACCGGCGTGATCGACGCAGGGCTTGCGAGTAGCCGGGTAGAACATGTATACGGTGCACTGAATGGGATCAAAGGAGTATTAAACGAGAATTTTGTGATACTGGATGACATATGCAAAAAAACTGAAACAAGAGATCTGCTGGCCATGACTCCGGCAGCTGCGCTGGGGTCCTGCCGCTGGAAGCTGAAAAATCCGGAAGAAGATAAGAGAGAGTTTGAGGAGATCATCCGGATCTTAAGGAAAAATAATATCGGATATTTTATTTACACCGGCGGAAACGATTCTATGGATACCGTCTATAAGCTTTCCGTGTACTGTCGGGAACACGGAGTGGATGATATCAAGATCATGGGAGCTCCGAAGACCATCGACAACGATCTTGGAGAGACAGACCATTGTCCGGGTTTTGGCTCTGCGGCCAAATTCATTGCCACCGCTTTTACAGAGATTGCATGCGACTGCTATGTCTATGATATTCCGTCTGTGACGGTTGTGGAAGTCATGGGGCGCAATGCAGGATGGCTGACGGCCAGTGCGGCCCTCGCAAGAAATGAAGAAAGAAATGTGCCCCAGCTGATCTACCTGTGTGAGAGGGCGTTTGATACGGAACGTTTTGTGGAAGATGTAAAGGAAGCGCTGGATCGGGAAAATAACATCATCATTGCAGTCAGCGAAGGATTAAAGGATGCCCGGGGAAATTACGTCGGAGAAGAAATGAAGTCCGGGAAAGAAGATGCTTTTGGACATAAATACCTGTCGGGCATCGGAAAATACCTGGAGCAGGTGATAACGGATAAGATCGGCTGCAAGGTCCGCTCTGTGGAACTCAATATCCTTCAGCGCTGCGCCGGATACATGCTGAGTGAAACAGACATCATCGAATCCAGAAATCTGGGGGCCTTTGCCGCCGTCAGCGCCATCCGGGGCGAGACCGGCAAGATGTCCGCTTTAAAACGGATGCCGGGAGATAACTACCAGGTGGAGATCGTACTGGCCGATCTGTCCAAGATTGCAAATGTTGAAAAGACAGTGCCTCTTGAATGGATTACAGAGGACGGACACGACATCACGGAGGAGCTGGTGGATTATTTAAGACCTCTGATTCAGGGGGAAGTGCGGATTCCGTATAAAGACGGAGTCCCGGAACATTTCATTCTCTAGGGGATTCCGTAGGAATTTCTTATTTCATAGGAAAGTTCTACGACCTTCCCTATGAAATAAAAACGCTCCGCGGGTTGTGCACAGATGCGTAAGGAAATTATTTGCCTGCGGCAAATTGCATCTGGCACGCAAAGTTGTTAAGCCCCTCAAAGAGTGAGGGGTTGGGGCGTTGAAGTGGGCTTGCCCACTTTGTTCTAGTAGCGAAAAAAGAGGAACTTTTCTGTCAGTGTCCTGGAAGAAAAGTTCCTCTTTTTTATTTGCGGTTTTTCATAATATATTGGTTTAGTTCGGCTCCGATGAACAGAATCATCATACAAAAATACAGCCAGAACAGGGTGAGCAGAATACCGGTAAGCCCTCCGTACATAATGCTGAAAAATTTAAAGTTATCAAAATAGATTGAAAACAGGGAGGATAAAATGATCCATCCCGCTGAGCTGAATATCACTCCCGGCATGACTTGCTTGGCTTTGAAGTGTTCACTTGGAAGAAAGCGGTACATGATGAAAAATACCAGGAAAAATATAAAAAATGCAATGCCGAAACGGATCAGCAAAAATATAATATGCTGGTTGGACAGAAACGGATAAAACTGATACAGCTGGTTCAGCAGTGTGTTTCCGAATAAGAGCACAATAATCCCGATCAGGACAGCTACCGCGATGAACGCAATATACATAGTGGAGATAAACCGGAGCACAAAGTAATTCCGTTTTTCCGGGATCTCGTGGATCGTGTTCAGACCGGTCATCATGGAAAGGATACCTTTTGATGCGGACCACAGCAGTGTGATGATCGTGAATGACATGTAGGTTGTCGTGATTTTTCCATATAAAGAATTGATGACGGCAACCAGGCTGACACTGTACTGTTCCGGCAGATAGTAGTTTACAAGGTCGATCAGGTCTTTCGGCGTCACGGGAACAAAGCGCATCAGGCTCAGCACAACGATCAGGAACGGGAAAAAAGAAAGCACCGTAAAGAATGCTGCCTGAGCGGAAAAGGCAGTGATATGATCCTTCTGAGCTTTCGCGATCACGGAATTCAGAAGGGCGATTAACTTTAACATATAAATACCTCTCAGATCATATTAATATAGCAAAATTTTATTTTATACAAATAGTTTATATATTCTATCATAAGCGTTTGAAATACTCAAGAAAAAGCTGAACGCCATAGGAATACCGGGACAGCAGGAGAGGAAGCTTTGTTTTATATAGAATAAATCTTAAAAATTTATAAACAAATTATAAAGAAAGTGGTTGACATAGGGGGCAGGGTTTGATAAAATTGGAAATAAGTTAAGGAATACGAAAGAAGGATTGTTACTGGTAATGCAGGCTAAACCAACTTATGAGATTTATACAGATAGATTTCGATAGGTGTGGTTTATTTTTTTTCTTAACTGAATATTTTACAATACGGAGTGGAACTGTGCAAATTACAAGAATTATAAATAATAATATTGTAATTTCAGAAGATAACAGCCATCGTGAAGTGGTGCTAATGGGAAGAGGACTGGGCTTTCGGAGACATCCCGGAGATGTGATCGACTCAGATAAAGTCGAGAAGACTTACATAATGAAAGACCATGGGATGACACATCGCTTTCAGCAGATGGTAGCAGACATCCCCATAGAACGATTGGAAATATGTAATGAAATTATTCAATATGCAAAAGACACTTTGCAAAAGAATATCAATGACAATATTTATATTTCTCTCACAGACCATATTAATTTTGCCATTGAACGGGTAGAGATGGGTGTTCCCTTCCAGAATCCCTTTTTATGGGAGATTAAGAAGTTCTACTACCAGGAATATCTGATCGGGCAGGCTGCCATCCGCATGATCGAGCGGAAGCTAAAGGTCACTCTGCCGCAGGATGAAGCGGCGTTTATCGCACTGCATATTGTCAATGCAGAACTGGATCTGGATATGACGGAGATGGTTTCCATGACCAAGCTTACGCAGAATATCTTAAAGATTGTTGAGGAGTGTTTTCCTGACCAGATGGATAAAGAATCCGTTTTTTACGAAAGGTTTATCACCCACTTGAAGTTTTTTGCACAGAGGATCTTTACGGGCAATGAAGTGGAGAGTGACGACACAGAGTTCCAGGAGATTATCCGAAACAAGTATCAGGAATGTCTTGACTGTGTGGAAAAGATCAGAATTTATATAAAGAATACATGTAACCATGATATAACGGATGAGGAAATGATGTATCTCACCGTCCATATCAAGAGAGTGATTACAAGATAAAAGTTCATATTGATTTAGAATAAGGATTGTTACTGGTAATGCAGGCTAAACCTGATTCAAACCGAAGGATTTTTGAATTCATATGTTTTGCAAAATTTGTTGAGCTGTGTGGATTGAAAAGATCCGGTGTTTGAGTCAGGTTTTTTTATTTCATTAATGTTTCACGTAAAATCACCCCCAGCGGGGGATTTTATAAATAGGAACCTGAATTCTTGGTTAATATAAAAGAATAAAGATTCCGAAAGATAATTAGAAAAGGAGGAATGTTTAAATGGTAGGAATTATTCTTGCTACGCATGGCGGATTTGCGGATGGTATTATGCAGTCCGGATCCATGATCTTCGGTGACCAGCCCGATGTGGCAGCTGTAACACTGCAGCCGAGCGAAGGGCCAAATGACATCAGAAAGAAGATGGAAGATGCAATCGCTTCTTTTGAAAGTCAGGACGAAGTATTATTCTTAGTCGATCTTTGGGGAGGAACTCCATTCAATCAGGCAAACGGACTTGTATCAGAACATGAGGACAAATGGGCGATTGTAGCCGGCTTAAACTTGCCGATGCTGATCGATGCCTATGGCTCACGTATGACGATGGAGACAGCTCACGAAGTTGCGGTTCAGATCGCCGGAAGCGGAAAAGAAGGGGTGCGCATCTATCCGGAGTCTCTGGAACCGAAGGGGGAACCGGCAGCCGGACAGCAGGCAGAAGCACAGCCTCAGGGAGCAATCCCGGAAGGAACCGTATTAGGAGACGGACATATCAAATTTGTGCTTGCCCGCATTGATTCCCGTCTGCTTCACGGACAGGTGGCAACTGCATGGACAAAGACAACACAGCCGAACAGGATCATCGTCGTATCCGATTCGGTAGCGCATGACGATCTGCGTAAAAAACTGATTCAGGAGGCTGCACCTCCAGGGGTACGCGCCAATGTTGTTCCTGTGAACAAAATGATCGAGGTCTCAAAAGACCCCCGCTTTGGAAACACAAAAGCACTGCTGCTTTTTGAGACGCCTCAGGATGCTCTCCGTGCCATCGAAGGCGGAGTGGACATCAAGGAACTCAACATCGGCTCCATGGCTCATTCTGTCGGAAAAGTAGCCGTGAGCAAAGTTGTATCTCTCGGAAAAGAAGACATCAAGACTTTTGCAAAATTAAAGGAACATGGAATCGGCTTTGATGTCCGCAAGGTGCCGAGCGATTCTAAAGAAAACATGGATGAGATCATTAAAAAAGCAGAAGCCGAGTTATCTTAGGCTTCACACATTCAGAAAATAGAGGAGGAATTATAATGTCAGCAATTTCAATCGTATTAGTTATTATAGTTGCCTTTCTAGCTGGTATGGAAGGAGTTCTGGATGAATTCCAGTTCCATCAGCCGTTGGTTGCGTGTACATTAATTGGACTTGTGACCGGTCAGTTAGAAGCAGGTATTATTTTGGGCGGTACATTACAGATGATCGCTTTGGGATGGGCAAACATCGGCGCCGCTGTTGCACCGGATGCCGCGTTAGCTTCTGTAGCTTCCGCTATCATCTTAGTCCTTGGAGGACAGGGCACCTCAGGTGTCAGCACTGCCATCGCAGTTGCGATTCCTTTGGCAGTTGCAGGTTTATTCTTAACAATGGTTGTACGTACACTTTCCGTGGCATGTGTTCACCGTATGGATGCAGCTGCTGAAAAAGCAAATTTCAAAGGTGTTGAACTGTGGCATATCATTGCCATCGCTATGCAGGGACTCCGTATTGCGATTCCGGCGGGAGCGCTTCTGTTTATCCCGGCAACAACCGTTCAGAAATTCCTGACATCTATGCCGGCATGGCTTACAGACGGTATGGCAATCGGCGGTGGAATGGTCGTAGCCGTTGGTTATGCGATGGTTATCAACATGATGGCAACAAAAGAAGTTTGGCCGTTCTTTGCAATCGGTTTCTGTGTTGCTGCACTTTCAGATCTGACATTGATCGCATTGGGAGCTATCGGTGTATCTCTGGCATTGATTTACCTTACACTGTCTGAGAGCGGCGGTTCTTCAGGCGGCGGAGGAAGCAATACAGGTGATCCGCTCGGCGATATTCTGAATAATTATTAATTGAAGGAGGTATGAAAAATGGCAGAAAAAGTTACATTAAGTAAGAAGGAACGATTGTCCGTTGCATTGCGCTCTACCTTCCTTCAGGGTTCTTGGAACTATGAACGTATGCAGAACGGTGGCTGGGCATTTTCAATTATCCCGGCGATCAAAAAGTTATATAAAACAGAAGAAGAACGCTCAGCGGCATTAAAACGTCACTTGGAATTCTTCAACACGCATCCGTATGTTGCTTCTCCGGTTATCGGTGTTACACTGGCATTAGAGGAAGAGCGTGCAAATGGGGCAGAGGTCGATGACGCAGCGATCCAGGGTGTGAAAGTCGGTATGATGGGACCTTTGGCCGGTGTCGGAGATCCGGTATTCTGGTTTACCGTACGTCCGATCCTCGGAGCTCTCGGTGCATCCCTCGCAATGACAGGAAACATCTTAGGACCGATCTTATTCTTCGTACTGTGGAACGTGATCCGTTGGGGGTTCATGTGGTACACACAGGAATTCGGATACAAAGCCGGCGCAAAGATCACAGAAGACCTTTCCGGCGGATTACTGCAGAAAGTCACAAAAGGTGCATCTATCCTCGGTATGTTTATCCTTGGATCACTGGTTCAGCGATGGGTATCCATCAGTTTCCAGCCGGTAGTATCTAAAGTTACATTAAGTGAGGGAGCGTACATTGACTGGGGCAAGCTTCCTGAGGGAGCAAAGGGGATCCAGCAGGCATTTGAGCAGTATGCATCAGGCCTGTCACTGACCCCTACCAAGATCACAACTTTACAGAACAACCTGGATTCTTTGATTCCTGGATTAGTTCCATTATTATTAACATTATTCTGTATGTGGCTGCTGAAGAAAAATGTTTCACCGATCATCATTATCATCGCATTATTCTTAGTTGGTATTGGCGGACACCTTATCGGATTGTTATAAGCTAATGAAAAAAGTTCGGAGCAATCCGAACTTTTTTTATTCTTTGAAGTGGACTTTCCCACTTTGTTTACTGAACAATATCGTGATATAATGTTTAGGATACTGTATAAGAATAAATTAGAAATGGAGAGTTGCTATGGCTCAGTCAATAAATACAAAAGTAGATTTGGTGATCAGCGGAACTTCTTATCACGGTCTGAACAGTTATGGAAAGATCATGATCGGCGATAAAGGATTTGAATTTTATAATGACCGGAATGTAAATGATTATATTCAGATTCCATGGAAGGAAGTTGATTACGTGATTGCCTCAGTCATGTTTAAGGGAAAACACATTCCGCGCTATGCGATCCAGACAAAAGAAAACGGAACCTATTCTTTTGCCTCAAAAGAGCCGAAGAAAGTGCTGCGTGCGGTCAGCAAGTATGTTGCGCCAGACCATATGGTCCGCTCTTTAAGCTTTTTTGGAGTGATCAAAAAGAAGTTAAAAGCCAAGTTTAACAAATAAGTCTTAGGAGGGATAAGATTATGGGACATATTTTAAAAATGAAACCAGTGTTTAAAGAGATGATCTGGGGCGGACATAAGCTTAAGGATGTGTATGGATACGAGATCCCCAGCGACCATACGGGGGAGTGCTGGGCAGTTTCTGCCCATAAAAACGGTGACTGTACGATTGAAAACAGTGAGTTTGCCGGCAAGACACTGTCATGGCTTTTTGAACACCACCGGGAACTGTTCGGCAATATAGAGGGAGAGGAATTCCCTCTGCTGGTAAAGATCATTGACGCCAGAGATGACTTATCCGTGCAGGTTCATCCCAACGATGAGTATGCAAGGGTTCACGAAGACTCTCTGGGAAAGACAGAATGCTGGTATGTGCTTCAGGCAGATGAGGGCACTAAGATGGTCATGGGCCATCACGCGAAAACAAAGGATGAGTTTATCAAAGCAATCGAGGAAGACGACTATGACAATCTCCTGAATTCCTTTGCCATCGAGAAGGGGGATTTCTTTTACATCCCTTCCGGGACACTGCATGCCATCTGCAGCGGATCTCTGATCTATGAAGCCCAGCAGTCCTCCGATATCACTTACCGCGTTTATGATTATCACCGCAAGGATCAGGACGGCAACGAAAGACAGCTGCATGTACAGCAGTCCATAGACGTTACCAATGTGCCTGCACAGATTGGCAGCAGCAAATCCTTCCGTGAAACTCAGCTGGAAAACGGAACGAAAGTAAGATATGTTGAGAGCGAATTTTTTAAAGTGGACTGCTATCGGTTAAACGGTAAAAATACAGTAGAAAACGATGCGCCGTTCCAGATGGTCAGCGTGATAGAAGGAGAAGGGATGATCGATGGACAGAGTGTTAAAAAGGGAGATCATTTCCTTATCTGTTCGGATCAGAAGGAAACTGTTTTCGGCGGGACAATGGATGTTATGATCGCAACGCTGTGACCTGAATTATAAAGCCGAAAAATCAGGTATGTCTTTGATATGAGGTATTTTAGGAGGGAAAATGTGAAAGACAAAATATTCGGGGTATTACAGCGTGTGGGACGGTCCTTCATGCTTCCGATCGCAATCCTGCCTGTGGCCGGGCTGCTGCTGGGAATCGGACAATCACTGACAAATGAAACGATGCTCAATGCCTATGGCCTGATGGGGGTTATGGGACCAGATACGATTCCGTACGCAATCTTGAAAGTCTGCGGGGACTGTGGAAATGCTGTGTTTGGGAACCTGCCGCTGATCTTTGCCATTGGGGTAGCCGTGGGTATGGCAAGAGCTGAAAAAGAAGTAGCTGCACTGGCAGGAGCTATCGCGTTCTTTATCATGCACACAGCCATATCGGCTATGATTTCTTTAAACGGAGGAGCAGAAGCCATGCGTGAGGGTGCAACGGCTTCTGTTCTGGGGATTACCTCCCTGCAGATGGGAGTGTTCGGCGGTATTATCGTTGGACTTGGAGTTTCTGCGCTGCATAATAGATTTTATAAAATCAAGCTTCCGGAAGTATTGTCCTTTTTCGGTGGGACAAGATTTGTGCCTGTGATCTGTACGGTCGTATTTGTATTTGTGGGAATCCTGATGTATTTTATCTGGCCTCCCATTCAGGATGCAATGTACGCGGCAGGGGGCATGGTCAGCGCTTCCGGGTATTTCGGTACGTTTATCTACGGGGTCATGGAGCGGGCACTGATCCCGTTCGGCCTGCACCATGTATTTTATCTGCCATTCTGGCAGACTTCGTTAGGAGGTACAATGGAGATCGGCGGAAAGATGGTCGAAGGCGCCCAGAATATCTTTTTTGCCCAGCTGGCCGATCCTGGAACTATCCATTTTGCAGTGTCCGCCACGCGATTTATGACGGGCAAATTTCCGCTGATGATCTTTGGACTGCCGGGTGCCGCATTTGCGATGTACAGGTGTGCAAGGCCGGATAAAAGAAAAGCGGTGGCCGGCCTGCTGGCCTCTGCGGCGCTGACGTCGATGCTCACAGGCATCACGGAACCCCTTGAGTTTACCTTTTTATTTGTGGCGCCTGGATTGTATGCGATCCACTGCGTTTTCGCGGGAGCTGCATATATGCTCATGCATATGCTGAAGATCTGTGTGGGCCTGACATTTTCCGGAGGCATCATTGATATGTTCCTGTTCGGTACCCTACAGGGTCAGTCGAAGACAAACTGGCTCATGTTCATTCCGGTGGGGATTGTATATTTTACAGTATATTATTTTTTATTCAGTTTTCTGATCAGGAAGCTGGATCTGAAGACTCCGGGGCGGGAAAAGGAAGACCAGAATATAAAATTATATACCAGAGCTGATGTGGCTGAGAAACCTTTGGAGGGCAGCCCTGAAATTGACGGGTCTGATATATCGGCTCTGATCGTTGCCGGCCTGGGCGGTAAATCAAATGTGAAAGATGTGGACTGCTGTGTGACGCGTCTTAGGTGTACGATCTCGGATCCTGGCAGGGTAAACGACAGAATCTTGAGAGAAAGCGGCTCCCGGGGCATCGTAAAGAAAGGCGACGGGGTTCAGATCATTTATGGACCGATGGTCACTGTGATAAAGTCCAATCTGGAAGATTATCTGGCAAGCAGCTTGTCTGACAGAGCGGCGGAAGCACCGAGAGTCCCTGTGGCAGAAGAGGTGCCGGAGGTGGCAGTGGAAACTGTCTGTATGCCGATCAATGGAGAAGTAGTAGAACTGGATGAAGTGGAAGATGAGGTCTTTGCAGAAGCGATGCTCGGGCAGGGATTTGCCGTAAGACCTTCTGACGGAAACCTGATTTCGCCTGTAGACGGCACGGTCACTGCGGTGTTTAATACAAAGCACGCCATCTGCATCACGTCCGGCGGCGGTGCTGAGGTCCTGGTCCATATGGGAATTGATACGGTGAAACTTGCCGGGAAATATCATCATGTGAAGGTAGAGCCAGGCATGAGAGTGAGAAAAGGGGACCGGATCGCTGAGTTTGATCTTGAAGAGATCAAACAGGAGGGTTACTTTGTCACAACACCGGTGGTGGTGAGCAACAGTGAAGAGTATACAAGCATCACCATAGAAAATACCGGGCACCTGGAAGCCGGAACAAAAGTGCTGACATTAAAAAAATAGAAATAGAACTTATATGTAAAAAAGATCTTTCTGCAAATGTCTGCAGGAAGATCTTTTTTCTGGAGAATTATTTACTTTGATCCTGTAAAAGCTGGATCATCGTATCAGTTGCTGCATTCACAGTATTGATTTCAGACTCTACTGAACGGGATGCGATGTGGGCTGTCTGGATAAAGTGATCCATCTTGAGCAGCTCATCAATCCAAGGTTCCCTCTGGGGAGGTTCTGAGGTGAAGACGTCGGATGCACAGGCGTAGATCTCCTTGCTTTTTAATGCTTCGTAAAGTGCATATTCGTTTACAATTCCGCCCCGGGCTGCATTTACTAAAACAGCCGTGTCCTTCATCATTTTAAATTCTTTGGTTGAGATCATGTCCTTTGTATCTTTTGTAAGCGGCACGTGAATAGAGATAAAATCACATTCCTTCAGGATTTGTTCCACAGATGTTTGTTTTGCGTTGTATTCAGCCAGTACATCTTGGGCAGCGTCAAACATATCATAGATCAGAACTTCCATTCCGATCCCATTTGCTATTCTTGCAACATGTTTTCCGATATTACCAAACCCGATAATACCAATTTTCTTATGAAAGAGTTCCAGTCCTGTTGGTTTGTTCCAACCGTGACTTTTGACATTTATAGCATTACTCACAATATGCCTTGCAGCCGCAAACATCATTCCGATGGTGAGTTCTGCGACTGCATTGGAATTCGTTCCAATACAGCGGCCGACTTTAATCCCTAGTTCTTCACAGACAGAAAGATCAATATTATCGGTCCCAACCCCGAATTTCACAATGGCTTTCAGGTGCCTGCATTCCCGGAGGAGTTCTTCATTCAGTTCGTCAACACCCGCGATGATCCCGGACGCCCGCTTTGCTTTTTCTGCAAACACGTCTTTTGGAAGTGGTCTGCCTGTATGATTGACGTCCATTTCATAGCCAAGTGCTTCTAAACGTTTTCCTGCTTTACTGCCGTATTTTGCATACCCTCTCGGTGTTACTAGAATCGTTTTCATAGGCTCATCCTTTTCTTACGTCTGTTACAATATCACGCAGCTTTTTTGCGTTTGCCGCAATTTCCTCTGTGGAACCTTTGGTAAGTAATCCGCCCAGGCCAACGCAGTCAGCTCCGTTTTCAAACCACTCTGCAAGGTTGTCGAAGTCAGCTCCGCCCGACGCCATGACCGGCACCTGGGGGCATGGCACTTTTACCACTTTAGCTAAGCTGGGGCCGTAGTAATTGGAGATTGGAAATGCCTTTATAAAGGATGCGCCTGCCTTTAGTGCCGTCAACATTTCAGTATAAGAAGTACATCCCGGCGCATATGGAATCTGGTATAAGTTGCAAATTTGCGCGACACCTTCGTCATAACAAGGGGCAATGATAAATTGTGCCCCGCTCATAATTGCAAGGCGGGCCGTTGTTCCGTCCAGGACGGTGCCCGCGCCGACCAGCAGATTCTCCTTATATTTCTTTTTTAAAGCAGAGATCACTTCTCCGGCGTTGTTGTTGGTATAGCTGATTTCAAGAACGTTGACTCCGCCATCCAGGCATCCCTGGGCGATCTCATAACCACGTTCCACGGTTTCCACCCGGACGATTGCCATTAAGCCGGTTTTTTTGATTCCTAAAATAATTTCTTCCTTTTTCATTCTTATCTCTTCTTTCTTTTATAAGTCTCTGGATGTAATAAATTTCATTTTGTCTAATTTGGCCTTTTTGAAACTATCTTCAAGATGCGTACCGCCTGTGTAGTTATCAATAAAATATCCCTCAACTAAGACAGGATGAACGTATACCTCTGCCTTCTTTGCCTTCATAAGCTGAGGATTCCGGCTTTTGCGGTTTTTATCAAAGGTGGCCACACTGCTGGAATAATCTGCATGACGAAGATGCAGCTGATCCATTTTTTTCTTCCACTGGGCGCCGTAGAAATGCCGCCATTTACGCCCGTTAAAAAAACTGTTTCCAATGTAACGGACAGATTCAAATTTATATTTTTTTAACAAGGGCATCAATCCGTAAAGAACCGGAATATCATAAAATGCACAGTGGTGGGAGTCGATATTCATCAGAGAAAAACCTCCGCTTAGATACTTTTGGATCTGTGCTTCTAATTCCTCTGCGATGACATCTGCATAGATTGGAGTCACTCTGTGAAGAAAGTATGGATGATAATCAAACAGATCTGATCTGGCATATTGTTTCAGTTTCTTGATCCCGGAGGTTAACGGGGTCCCATCGAACAGATTGATATGTAAGCCGACCTTGTGCTTAAAGTTATTTTTTTCTGCCAGGGACACTGCCTCATCAAAATAATTCGTGTTGGTCACCACAGAAGCCTGGGAGCAGAAACCTTCATCGAAGGCTTTTGCGATTCCCAGATTTGCTTCATGAGTCAATCCAAAATCGTCAGCATTTAGTATAATCTTCATGGTTTATCCTCTAAAAGAATCCGATCAGTGTTCCCACTGTGCCAATTAGGATCAGCACCAGCAATATGATGTTGACATTGACTTTTTTTCTCAACATAAATACAGTTAATAGGGTGATTCCCAACGGCAGGATACCTTTTAAGATACTGTCAAATACTGCAGTCTGCACGTCCAGTGTACCTGTGCTTAAATTTAACTTTAATCCGCAGGACACAGTTACATAAGATGCCACCAGTCCTCCCAGTACCGTTGCCCCAACGATGGTTGCTTTTTCGGTTACTTTGTTTAATAAACCGCTTCCGATGATCTTTCCGATTCCTTCGCGTCCCATATAGTAACCTTTGGTATAGGATAAGTAACCAAGGCCGAATAACACAACGCCAATGATTATTAGGTAGATGATCGGTCCTAAGAAGTTTCCGGCCTTTGCCATTCCAAGGATAATACCCAATGCTATGGGGGATAACGTTCCCTGCCAGATTGTGTCGCCGATGCCTGCCAGAGGTCCCATCAAACCTGTTTTGATGCTTGAAATCATTTCTTCGTCTACATCTTCACCGTTTGCTTTTTGCTCTTCTAAGGCAAGAGTAATCCCTAAGATACAGCCTCCTACATTAGGTTCTGTATTAAAGAACTCCATGTGCCGTTTGCATGCGTCTTTTAATTCCTGTGTCTCTTTTCCGTATAATTTTTCCAGGCTCGGCGCCAGGGTATGCAGCACCCCGGAGGCCTGCATTCGTTCATAGTTGTAGGTTGAATGGCTGAAGAATGTCCAGATCAGATAGGACTTGATGATATCTTTTTTACTTAATCTCTTTTTTTCTATGGTTTCCATGTTGATTCCTCCCTAACTTAAAGCTGAACTTTCGCTGTTCTGTAAAAGTGCTATAATCACTGCTAAAATACCGATGACCACCAATGGCAGGTTGATATAAATAGATAAAATAAAACCTAACAGCAGATATAAGTATGCTTTTGCCCCAGCGTTAGATAAGATGGCTTTAAAATTCATTGCAATACCAAGGGCAGGAAGAATTGTCCCGATCGTAGTCAATACATCAATCACGGGTGTTCCCTTTAATGCCTGCAGCATGCTTGTAATAACACCTGACCCACTGTATACGGCAATTGCCACCGGAATGGTATAAATGATGCACTTAAAAATCTGGGAAGGAACGATGTTATAGAAAATGATTTTCTTTACATCTCCTGTCTCCGCGATTTTATCGGTTCTATGGACAATGAAAATATCCCCTGTCATATAAATCATCCATAATAAGTTGCCCAGTAAGGAAATCGGTACTGCAAGTGTTACTGCGACTCCTGTGGACGCATTTGAAATGATTGCCAGTGCTGTTCCAACAGTTCCCGCCAGGCCCTCATCCATGGTCTGGGCGCCGCCTGCCGTAATCTGTGCAAGATAGGTTACATTGATCGCCGCACCGACCATACAGCCTTTGACAGGATCGCCTAAGATAAGACCAACCAGGATCCCGGATATTAAAGGCCTTCTCAACGCCCAGCTCATGTTAACAGTAAGCCATGGTGTCCCATTTGCTCCCAAATAGTAGACCAGGCCAATCAAAACTGCCTGTAAAATTGAAATATGCATGTTTCTCCCTCCGATTAAAGTATTTTATTTATCTCTACAGTTTCCATATTTGGCACGACCTGAATATAGACATGTACATGCTGTGCTGACAATTGCTTCAACATATCTCTTTCTTTATCACTTGCTGAAATATTTTTATATAATTTTTTTCGTTCTTGAGTAGAACCCATTCCGCCTAAATTGATTTCTTTTACTTGGACACCTTTTTCAAGCAAATCCAGAAAAACCTTGGGTCCCTTTGCTAAAATAATAATGTTTTTATCCTCATCTTTTATCTTTTCTAAATACTCTGCGGCGTCGTCAATGGTCATTGCCTGAGCGTTTAGGTGCTTTGGTACTGCACCTGTAATGACTGCGCTTAAAAATGGATCCTTTGCGACTTTGTCGTCGACGATCACAATTTCATTCCCTCCCACATGCTGGACCCATGCTGTCATGACTTGGCCGTGAATCAAACGGTCATCAATCCGTGATAATACTATTTTGCTCATAATGTCCCTCCTCTCTCCATATTTAATGATAATTTGGCAATTCCCTGTTTTCCGGTCTCAACAAGATAATCTGCCAGCTCATCCAGTTTCATATCGTTTCTTTTCAAAGCTGCTTCCACCAGCATAGATAAATTAATTCCCGACACACAGATAACATGTTTGTCCCTGTTATGATGAATCGCCTGGGCTGCGGCATTGTATGGGCTGGCCCCTAATAAGTCTGTCATGAATAAGATATCGTGATCTGTGTCCGCGGCGAAAGAATCGACCCTTTTGATAAAAGTATCAATACTATCCTCATGCCGCAATCCAAGAAACCATATATTTTCCTGCTTCCCTATCATAAGTTCCAATGCATCGATCATACCTTCTGCAAGTCCCCCGTGTGTCGCCACTATAATGTCTGTCATCTACATCCTCCTTTATCCGTTAAATGGTAATTCGTTCTGTATGCGCTTACATCACTTGGGCATATCCTAACCCACAATCTTTATATACGCAAATTTTTTATATACACACTTGATTTACACTCTATTTGAGTTTTTTACTGTGGATTTTGCATAAATTTTAAGTTTCGTGTATGATAAGTGTATATTAATTACGTCTGATTTAATTTGTGTGTGTTATAGAAACACCGTAATCAGCACCAAATATACGCAGGAGATATGGCCATGTCTACGAATAAAGAGAAGATTTTATCCTATTTAAAAGAAGAAACCTTGCAATGCATCAATCATCATAATTTTACCTTTGAAAAATGCAATGCGCTTATCCTGTCGATGGAGTTATATATTGACAGGACAAATGTGTCACGTATCCTAAATGATCTGCACAAAGAAGGAAAATTAATCAAGAAGGCAGGACGCCCCACCACTTTTATTTCAAGAGAGATCATCCGGAACTCTTTTCCTTTTGTATCCATCCCTGATACATTGAATAAAAATGAAACCATTTCAGACTTCATCCGATATGACGTACCTGCAAAAGAACAGACCATCGTCCAGTCGTTTTCTATGGTCGGAAGTCAGCAAAATGGGTCCTTATATGAAGCTGTAACCAGAATCCTGCCTGTGTTTTATCTCCCTAAATATTTCTTTAAGATCTTTTTTATGCAGGGGGAAGTTGGGACGGGGAAGAAGTTTTTCTTAGAAGAAATGTTAAACCGTGCAAAAACGTTGGGATTGGCTGCCCGGGAATCATCGGTTTATTATATTGAATTCAGCGATATCTACGTCAATCTAAGGCAGAGCATAGAGATGATGGAAAAGGATCATAATATTTTTATCCTGGCAATCGAGTTTGTTCAAAAAAACGTAGACTTTGAAATCTTAAGCGGTTTTGTACATTCTCTTGAGATTCAATATAAAAATAAAAAAGACGCGCCGATGATCGCCTTTATTGGGGCATCAGAATTACAGTCGGACTTGCTTCATTCCATCAGTCCTGTCATCCTGAACTTTCCTTCCGCAAAAGACCGGCCGCAAACAGAGTTGATTTCGATTCTATTGAGTATGATCCAAAAAGAGAGCAACCGTTTAGATAAAACAATGTTGGTATCTTCCCAGTTCATTCAGCTGGTTTTACATAAGTGCAGCAACCTGCATCAATTAGAAAATGAGATTTTATATACAATTTCAAGGATTCTCTATACATCAAGTACTGCAGGCAAAAACAATGAACTTATGTTAGATGCATCGGTCCTGCTTGATAATGAAAGGGATGATTTTATAAAATCCATTCCTGAACTAAAGGCAGAGATCCCTGACAAGATACAGATCAGACCAAACGGAGAAATTGATTTTAATAAATTGTTTCTTAACTCCCGTGAGCCTTTGGCTGAAACAAAAAATATAGTTTCAGATTATTTTACAAAGCAGCTGCTGATCTGTTCCAGGGTGACTGGCGTTGTATCTGAGAACAGTTATTCCGGCGATAGGCTTATTTCGGGCATCACAAAGGCATTCAATAAAAGTGTATTCTGCCAGGACCCATTTTTAAAAGAAAAAGTGGAACATATGATCCTATCTGTATTCCGGAAAGATAAAAGTCTGGATATTGTGAAGGAAACCTCTTCTATGGATATTCAAACACCGCAGATGAAATCACTGTTCAACAATCTGCTTCAATTAGCACAGACAAACCACTGCAAACTGTCAAAAACCCAAGAAAAGATGATTCAATCTATACTGACATATGCCCACTTCATCATGAGTGATATCCATATACCTGTGATTATTACCTCCAAATATCATTTGCTGGCAAGCAATTACGCAAATATCTTCAATTTATTTTTTGACCGGAGAATCATACATACCTTTCCTGCTGTTTTATCCGGAAAAAGAAATGAGACACGAACGAACCTTGAGAACTTATATGAATTTGCGGTCAGTATTAATCGGGGGCAGGGGGTCCTGATCTTATCAGACGCAGATATGAAACAAACCATTACCAATTACTTTTTTCCTAAGACGAAGGTATTGTCTTATAATGTCCAGTTTCATTCCTTTATTCTGGTGAAAGAGATTTTAAAGCTGTCTGTGAAGAAAAATGCCAGCATTATTTCCATCATCCCAAACCTGTTAATAAGCCAGAATGATGAGATGAAGATATTAAAAGACAACCAGCTAAAGAGTTATACTTTAAGATCCGCGGATAAACATCTCTTGTTTGCGTCCAAGCTTACCCCCGGAATCAATACGTTTACAACGAATGAACTGTTTTTCCGTGCTCTGAGAGCAATTGCAAAGAAGCTTGATATTAAGTTAAATAACAGCCTGATCTTAGAATTCCTTTTTCATGCAAATTGTATCTTATTTCAGAAGAAACATGATTTTGATTTTTCTAAAAATGTCATGGATCACATGGATATTGATTATGCTGTCTTAGAGGTCATCCAGCAGAAGATACAGGAGCTGTCCTCGCCTGATTTTCACGTATCTGCATTTACCATGAAGGATTATCAGATTTTGTATGAGGCTGTTTTCCACAGTGCGCTGCAGGGCTGATGGGAGAGATAAAGAATCGGTTTTCCGTCTTGACATTCCGCTTTTGTGTGATAAAATAAGGAATGATAAAGACAGAGAAGGTGCACAGTAAGGAAGTCTTTCCCGAATTTCACACCGGAGTCGTATCCCTGAAAGAACAGTAGGGGATAACGTTATCTGCACGTTACGCAGGATACTAAGAGCCAGGTTGTTTTTGTACCTGGAATTAGGGTGGTACCGCGAGATGATTCCCGTCCCTTATATATAAGGGATGGGATTTTTTTATTTCCATAAAACAAGGAGAAGTGATTATGAAGGAGAAACTTGAGGCGATTAAAAAAGAAGCCTTGGAGAAGATCAACACAGCAGATGCCATGGACGCTCTGAATGATATCAGGGTAGCGGTTCTAGGCAAAAAGGGAGAATTGACCCAGGTATTAAAGGGCATGAAGGATGTTGCCAAAGAAGAACGTCCTATCGTAGGACAAATGGTCAACGATACACGTGCCGTCATCGAACAGGCACTGGAGCAGGAAATGTCTGTTCTTAAGAAAAAGATCATGGAAGAAAAGCTCAAAAAGGAAGTCATTGACGTAACGCTTCCGGGAAAGGTGCATGAAAAGGGCCACCGCCATCCGAACCAGATTGCCCTGGAAGACCTGGAGAGGGTATTTATCGGAATGGGCTATGAGGTTGTGGAAGGCCCCGAGGTGGAATACGATAAGTATAACTTTGAGATGCTTAATATCCCGGAGAATCATCCGGCGAAGGATGAACAGGATACCTTCTTTATCTCAAAAGATATCTTATTGAGAACACAGACATCACCGGTACAGGCCCGTGTGATGGAGACTGGTAAAATGCCAATCCGTATGATTGCGCCTGGAAGGGTATTCCGCTCAGACGAAGTGGATGCTACCCACTCTCCGTCCTTCCATCAGGTAGAAGGACTGGTCGTGGACAAAGGAATCACTTTTGCGGATCTGAAAGGGACACTTGAACAGTTTGCCACTGAATTTTTCGGACCGGAGACAAAAGTCAAATTCCGCCCTCATCATTTCCCATTCACAGAGCCAAGCGCGGAGGTGGATATCACCTGCTTTAAGTGTGGAGGAAAGGGCTGCCGTATGTGCAAAGGAAGCGGCTGGATCGAGATCTTAGGCTGTGGTATGGTGCATCCAAATGTGCTCAGGGCATGCGGGATCGACCCAGAGATTTACTCAGGTTTTGCCTTTGGAATCGGTCTGGAACGTGTGGCGCTCCTGAAATATGAGATTGATGATATGCGCCTGCTTTATGAAAACGACAAGAGGTTTTTAAGCCAGTTCTAAAGCGGCAATTTCCGTTCGGCTCTTAGAATGCTTCACTCCAATCATGTAGAAAATGGACGTAATGTCTTCTGGAGAAGGGCCTCTGTCAAAAAAATGTGCTGCTTTTCGATAGTTATTTACCACTATTGGAGGAGCGCATTTCAAAAGCGTGACGGAAATAGTGGTAAATAACTTATAATGATTGAAGGAGAATAGAGAATGAATACACCAATTTCATGGATCAAGGCATATGTGCCGGATCTTGACTGTACGATTCAGGAGTATGTGGACAAGATGACACTTTCCGGATCAAATGTGGAATGTTATGAGGAATTAGATAAAAACCTGGAAAAGATCGTGGTAGGAAAAATTCTTTCCATTGAAAAGCATCCGGATGCAGACAAGCTGATCGTCTGCCAGGTGGATGTGGGAACAGAGACCATCCAGATCGTCACAGGTGCCAGCAATGTATCAGAGGGTGATCTGGTCCCAGTGGTTTTAGTGGGAGGAAGAGTGGCCGGAGGCCACGATGGAAGCCCGAACCCTGAAAATGGCATCAAGATCAAAAAAGGAAAATTAAGAGGTGTGGCATCTTTCGGTATGATGTGTTCAGTGGAAGAACTGGGAACAACCAAAGATATGTATCCGGAGGCACCGGAAGACGGCATTTATATATTTAAGAAGGATGTAAAACCGGGAGATGATGCTGTGGAGGCCATGGGTCTTCGTGACCAGGTAGTGGAATTTGAGATCACCTCAAACCGTGTGGACTGCTTCAGTATGATCGGCATGGCAAGAGAGGTGGCAGCTACATTTCACAAAGAGTTCCATCCGCCGGTAGTAAAAGAGACAGGCAACGATGAGGACGTCAATGACTATATCAAAGTGACCGTAAACGATACAGATCTTTGTCCAAGATATACAGCCAGAGTCGTAAAGAATATCAAGCTTGCACCGTCTCCGGAATGGATGCAGAGAAGGCTTGCGGCCATGGGTATCCGTCCGATCAACAATCTGGTGGACATCACGAACTATGTGATGGAAGAGTATGGACAGCCTATGCATGCCTACGACTTAGATACCATAGCGGGAAATGAGATCATTGTGCGCAGGGCCAAGGACGGTGACAAGTTTACTACCCTGGACGGTGAGGAGAGAAATCTGGACAGCGATGTACTCATGATCTGCGACGGGGAAAAGGAAGTCGGACTTGCCGGAATCATGGGAGGCGAGAATTCCATGGTAACGGATGATATCAAGACATTATTATTTGAAGCTGCTTGCTTTAATGGCACCAATATCCGTCTTTCCTCCAAGAGAATCGGGCTTAGGACGGACGCTTCCAGCAAGTTTGAAAAAGGGCTTGATCCGGAAAATGCCATGGCTGCTATGGACCGTGCATGCCAGCTGATCGAAGAACTGGGAGCAGGAGAAGTGATCGGTGGAGCCGTGGACGTATATCCAAACCCAAAACAGCCGGTGTCTCTTCCATTGGAGACGGACAAAATCAATGCCCTTCTTGGCACAAAGATCTCCATGGAAGATATGATCGAGTACTTCAGACGGATTGACGTGAAATATGATGTGGATACCAACAAACTGCTGATTCCGTCTTTCCGCCAGGATTTAAACTGCATGGCGGATCTGGCAGAGGAAGTGGCAAGATTCTACGGATATGATAACATTCCGGTCACTCTTCCGAGAGGAGAGGCCACCGCGGGTAAAAAGCCGTTTAAAATCCGTGTGGAGGATATTGCACGCGACTCTGTAGAGAAAAACGGATTCAGCGGCGGTATGTGCTATTCTTTTGAAAGTCCAAAAGTTTTTGATCTGCTTCTGCTGCCGGAAGACGCTGGGGAGAGGAAAGCCATTAAGATTTCCAATCCGCTGGGAGAGGATTTCAGCATCATGCGTACAGTTTCATTAAACGGTATGATGACATCTTTGGCTAACAATTACAGCCACAGAAATCAAAATGTGCGCCTGTATGAGTTTGGGAATATCTATCTTCCGAAGGAACTGCCGCTCACTGAGCTTCCGGAGGAACGGATGCAGCTTACACTAGGAATGTACGGAGACTGTGACTTCTTTACACTGAAAGGGGCACTGGAGGATTTGTTTGGAGATCTGGGACTTGGCGGACAGGCTGAATATGTTCCGGTCAAAGACCATCCATTTATGCATCCGGGACGCCAGGCCGATGTGCTGATCGGCGGGGAAAGAGCAGCATATATCGGACAGATGCATCCTCAGGCTGTTGAAAATTATGATATGAAGGGGGAAGTCTATGTGGCAGTCATCGATATGCCGGTGATTTGTGAGAAGGCGACCTTTGACCGCAAATATACAGGCGTGGCCAAGTTCCCGGCTATGAAGAGGGATCTCAGCATGGTTGTGAGAAAAGAAATCTTTGTAGGACAGATTGAGAAGATTTTCAGGGAGAAAGGCGGAAAGCTTCTGGAAGGCTTTGAACTGTTTGACGTCTATGAGGGCGACCAGATTGACAAGGGATATAAATCTGTGGCATATTCGCTGACCTTCCGTGCCCAGGACAGAACACTGGAGGAAGCGGAGGTCAACAAGATTGTCGATAAGATTCTGGATGAATTAAAAACATTGGGAATTGAGCTTAGGGCATAAGTAAGTAATTAGGGGAAAAAATAAGAGGAGCAGAGGAAGTGCGATTACTGCAGTTTTTCTGCTCTTCTTTGCATTTACATTAAGAATATTACAAAATAGTTACATTTATTGTGAAAATATGATATAATACCGTTGAAAATGTCACAGGAGGATAAGAAAGAAATGAGCTATTTGAAAGGAATGATTGAAGAAATGCAGGAATCAGAGACTAAAAAAAAGAAAAAGAAAAACATCATCATATCCATTCTGGCGATTCTGATTCTTATGGCAGCGGGTTTCTTCGGATACCGTATCTACGCAGATTATAAGGAGGAACAATTTTTAAAGGGTGTAAAATTAAGAGAGATCAAGGTTACGCCAAAGGTATTGGAACACAAGGAAAAAGATGTGTTTACAGAAGCTTATCAACAAGAATCACAGGAACAGATTGATCAACAAAAGAAGAAAAATTATACCATCCAAAAACCTTTGGTGGTCCAGAATGCTTATGGGACCAACACTACAGCTCTATATTATTATGGAAAGACGGACCGCGCATCTTATGCCGTGTGCACCGTGGAGGCTCCCGATGCAGGGGCTGCCGTGTACAAGCATACTTTGAAAGCTAAAAAGAAATACAGCACAACCCATGAGTACCAGATCGTGGGACTTTCAGCGGGCACAAGAAATAAGGTGACCATGGAATTTTTTAATGAGGACAAAAGAGCCATTGAAAAGCAATATTTTTATGTGGATATCCCGGAAGATGATGTGATACCCAGAATTCTGAAAAAGACCAGGGGAAGTTCTGCACAAAAGATGGAGGACGGCCTGTTTGCGCTGCTCGGGCATGACAAGGCGCAAGACGCCAATATTTATCTCTATGACAACAATGGAGTGAACCGGGGCCGGATGCCTTTGAATAAATATCGTACAGACCGTCTGCTCTTTGTCGGAGATGACATGGCATATTCCTATGATTTTAACAAGATCGCCATGGTGAATCGGCTGGGCAAGGTCACAAAAACCTATGATCTGGGTGAAAGATATGAATTTCATCATGACTTTCTGTACGCGAAAAAGCAGAATAAATTCATCTGTCTGGTAAACGACAAGGAACAGGATACGATCGAGGATGTTGTAGTGTCCGTAGATGTAAGGACAGGAGAGGTAAAAGAGCTGATCGACTTTGAGGATTACTTTAAGACCATGAGGAATCTGGCCTACCGTCCGAAGAAAAATACTTACGGCGGAACAGGCCTGGACTGGATCCACTTAAACTCCATGAATATGATCGACGACGACAGCATGATATTCAGCAGCAGAGAGCAGAGCACACTCATTAAGATGAAAAATGTGTTTGAGAAACCGGAAGTAGATTATCTGATCCATGGAGGTACGGTCTACAATGGAACGGACTACCAGAAATACATGCTGAAAAAAGAAGGTAGCTTTGTGGGACAGGCAGGGCAGCATACCATTTCAGTGGAGCATGATAAATCTCTTCCAAAAGGACAGTATTACCTGTATATGTTCAATAACAACTATGGTTATTCCGCAACGATCAAAAGCTTTGACTGGAGTATGTTTCCGGGGACCGGAACAATGAAGGAAGGGGAAAAGTCTATGTACTACAAGTATCTTGTGGACGAAAACAAAAGAACGTATAAGCTGGTGCAGTCCTTTGCGATCCCTTACTCCCCAATCGTCAGCAGCGTGGAACACATGAAGAACAACATTTCTTTCGGAAGCGGAACAAGCAAAACCTTTGGGGAATATGACAAGGACGGAAAGCTGATCTATTCCTTTGGCTACGATGCGGATAAGTATTCCTACAGAGTGATGAAGTATAATTTTGAAGGATATTTATTCCGGGACTAAACTAAGACATACACAAAATTATCACAAAACCATCAAAGTTTAACAAAATATTTCTGGTATTCTATTCCTGTCAGATCAAAGGAAAGGAAGGAGTATCATGAAGAAAAAGCATTATATTATTCTATTAGGACTCATTATAGCAGCAGGTTTCGCGTTCAGCCGGAACCTGCTGCCTCTTGTTTGGGCAGAACCTGCGCCTGAACAGATAAGCAGCAAGGTGAAAACTGTCAAACATAAAGAAACTAATATTTATACAAAGGCTTATCAGAAGGAGACAGACCAGCAGCTGGCCAAGTGGAAAACAAAACAGAAGTATACCGTTAAGGATCCGCTCCTCGTTATGAATCCGTACGGCACCAATACGGGAGCCCTATATTTTTACGGGACTTCATCCAAAGAAGTCACGGTAAAGTGTACGGTCTGGGCCGAGGGGAAAGATGACTATTCGTATACCCTGAAGAATAACAGCGGCAAGAAAGATGAGCAGGAGTTCTTGATCACAGGGCTTGTGCCGGGCAAGACGAATCAAGTGGTGCTTACTTTTTATGACAAGGATCAAAATATTTATTACAAGGAAGCTTTCCAGGTGACAACAGCCGCGGATTCAGAGGTCCCGGCGATTTCCAGCTTAAAGAGCGGAAGCGGTACCACGAAGCTGTCCAGAGGACTGTTTGCTATGCTGGGACATGATAAGACCGACAACGCCAATATTTATCTTTACGACAACAGCGGCACCAGCAGAGGAAAGATTCCTCTGAATTCCTACCGGTCAGACCGCCTTTTGTTCATCGACGGACAGATGGCCTATTCCTATGAGGAGGACAAAATCGCGCTTGTCAACGGACTGGGCAAGGTGACGAAGACTTACTCTATCGACGGATACGAGTTACACCACGATTTTGCCTATGACGAGGAAAGTCAAAAGATCCTCTGCCTGGTTAATGACAAGAATAAGGATACCATAGAAGATGTGTTGATCGCGCTGGATGTAAAAACTGGGAAGGTGGAGAAACTTATCGATTTTGAAGACTATTTTAAGGAGATCAGAAAGACGGCGAAGCAAAGGGAAGGTGGAAAAAACACATATGGGGGGACGGAGCTTGACTGGCTTCATCTGAATTCTTTTGACCTGCTGGAGGACGGAAGCCTTGTATTAAGCAGCAGGGAACAGAGCACGGTGATCAAGATGAAGAATATTTATAAAAGTCCATCCATCGATTATCTAATCCACGGGGGCAGCCTCTATGAAGGTACAGGGCTAAAAAAATACCAGTTGAAAAAGAGCGGCACATTTGTGGCCCAGGCCGGACAGCACACGATTACTTATGAAAAGGATGATTCCCTGGCAGATGGACAGTATTACCTCTATATGTTTAACAACAATTACGCAAGCTCCTCCGCTTACACAAGTTTTGACTGGAGTCTGTATCCAGGGACTGGAGACTTTGAATCCGGCACAAAGTCTATGTACTATAAGTACCTGGTCGATGAGAGCAAAGGAACCTACAAGCTTGTCAGCTCCTTTACACTGCCTTATTCCAGCATTGTGAGCAGTGTCCAACATTATCACGGAAACATTACCTACAGCAGCGGCATGGATAAATCCTACGGTGAATACGACAGCAAAGGGAATCTGATCGGGAAATTTACCTATGACGCGGATAAATATGCCTACCGTGTATTAAAATATGACTTTAAGAATTATTGGTACAGCCAGGATTAAGAACTTTCAGAACAGAACAAAACCCGGATATGCAGAGGTTATGCTGCATATCCGGGTTTTGTTGGAGTTATGTATTTTGGTTTGTTTTCCTAGAACTGGTCTTTCTTTTCCAGGATGGCGGCTACAGCTGCGCAGGCAGGGCAGTCGCAGTATTTAGCTCCGTTTGACTTGATCTCTTTGGCGTGTGCCGCAACATCTTTCGCTTTGTCTGTCCCAAAAACCTGAGCTCCTGCTTCGGACTCTGCAAAACCGATCAATGTGTCAATGGGCATAATGTCTTCTTCCAACTCGGCAATGTATTTTTTTGTCTCTTCGGCTTCATTTTCGGTATCCACAGCATTCAGCCAGGCATTGGCAGCCTCCTTGGTCTCTTGGCTGCAGGTAGGGGAATCGATCAGTTCGTGGGTTTTTGCAACAACAAAATCTAATACATCTTTTTTCATAATGGGAACCTCCTCGTATAATATCTTTTAGATACATTAAATGTACCTTGATAACTGAATAAAAATTGTTCAATAGGCTTAGTAAAGCCCATGGTATAATTGTTCCCTAGTGTCAATCAGGTAATAGTTCTGTTACCTCCTGTTGAACCAAAAATGGTTGCTTCAAAGATAGTCTGTTCCCCTGACATGGAAGTTAGCTTCAAACCAGCTGGCTGTTTGTCTGAGTACATGGACTGCCATTTAGCAGTGTGGTTCGCATCAGCCCATCTCAGACCGGATTCTTATATGCGAGGGTGTTGATGCTCCGTGATCATGGGTTTTACCAAGCCGATTGAACACTCAAATACAACATAGAAAGAAGGTGATATCATGAACCCACTTTACGTCGGTATTGATGTCAGCAGCAAATCCAATGTCATTTATCTAATGCTCCCTGATGGTGCGAAACATAGCTGTTTCTCTGTTGCAAACTCTCAGGATGGCTCATCCCAGATGGTAAAACGGATTCTTTCCGCAGTCACTTCCCGTTCCCTCGATACAGTCGTCATAGGTCTTGAAGCTACATCTGTCTATGGAGACAATCTCGTATATTTCCTGAGGGAAGATGCCTCTCTGGCTCCGTTTAACAGGAAGATCCATGTCCTCAATCCCAAGCAGGTAAAGAACTTCAAGGAAGCCTATAACGACCTGCCAAAGAATGATTATATGGACTCCTTTGTCATTGCTGACTGCCTGCGCTTTGGTAGAATCAACAAAGAGGTCTATCTGGGAGATTACCGCTATAAAGCCCTTCAGAACCTTACAAGGGCTCGTTTCTTCGCCGTACAGAACCTCGTAAAAGAAAAACAGCGATTCATCAATGTCCTGTTCAAGAAGTATTCTACTATGACGCAGGAGAAGGTATTTTCCGATACCTTCAGCACTACTGCCTTAGCTGTCTACGAAGAGTTTGAATCCGCAGAAGCATTGGCGGCGATGGACTTACAAGAACTTACGGACTTCATTATGGAAAAAGGAAAGAACCGCTTTCCCAATCCCGATGCCGTAGCCAAAGCCATCCAGAAAGCTGCCAGGAGTTCCTACCGTTTACCCAAGACGGTGAATGACTCCATAAATCAGGTGCTTTCTATATCCATAACCTCGATAAAGGCGCTGGATGCTCAGATCAAAGAGTTCAATAAAGCTATCGAAGCACAAATGGAACTCCTGCCAAATGTATTGATATCCATCCCCGGCATTGGGCCGGTCATCTCAGCCGGCATCATGGCTGAAATCGGAGATATCAACCGTTTCCCAGGTCAAGCGCAGCTTGGCAAATATGCAGGACTTGCCTGGACTCAGAATCAATCCGGTGACTTCGAGGCGGAGAATACAAAACTCATCCGCTCCGGCAACCGCTTTTTAAAGTATTACCTGTGTGAAGGTGCTTTGTCTCTCGTGAGATGCGACACGGAGTACAGCAGCTTCTATCACTCCAAGTACAAGGAAGTGAACAGGCATCAACACAAACGTGCACTCGCATTAACTGCCCGTAAATTTGTGCGGTTGGTCTTTCGACTGCTGAAAGACAATCGTCTATATCGAGCAGCGGAATAGAATTCTATTCCTGCTGATGAATGCCCTGCTTCCAAAAGCAGATATCGCAGGGCTTGTTAAAGTTACCCTTTTTTCAGCATATGATATGAAAAAGTCTGCAAAAAAGTTTCAATTTATACTTGACATATCACCGCTGGACTCTTCCGTCTGGTTTTGTCTTTATTTTACTCTTGTCTCGTGGTATTTGCAATGGCTTTTAAATTGTCGACTTCATATGGCAGTATAAAGATTCAGTTATAACTAATATAAATAATTAAAGCCAATTGTTTTTTAGTTATAAATAGAATATACTATTCATAATAAAGTAAGAAGGGGGGCAAAACCATAATGATTAAACGAGAACTATATATGAGTCGCATCAGGCCTTTTATTGGTGGTGAACTCATTAAGGTAATGACTGGTATGCGGCGCAGTGGAAAGTCGGTTATGCTGGAATTAATTCAGCATGAGCTGCTGGTTTCAGGCGTAAAGCCGGAACAATTCATCTCCATTAACTTTGAAGATTTGCGGTATACTCATCTACTGACTGCAAAAACCCTGCACGATGAAATTATCAGAAGAACGGAGGATATCGACGGAAAAGTCTATTTATTCTTTGATGAGATTCAAGAAGTCAAGGACTGGGAAAAGTGCATTAACTCATTCCGCGTTGCGCTGGACTGCGACATTTATATCACCGGTTCTAACGCAAAGCTTTTATCTGGCGAGCTTGCCACTTATCTTGGAGGACGGTATGTGGAATTTGTCATTTATCCATTTTCTTTCTCTGAATTTATGGAACTGTATCGTACCGTCAAGCCTGAGAACTCTGTTGCCCAGGGATTTCAGAATTATTTACTATCCGGCGGGATGCCATATCTCAGTAATCTTCGCTACGAGGATGAGCCGTCCCGCCAATACCTGATGGACTTATTTAACTCTGTCCAGCTCAAGGACATAGTGAAACGGAACAAGGTGAGGGATGTGGACTTGCTGGAACGCATCATCGCCTATATAATGGCAAATGTGGGAAACACCTTCTCTGCCTCCTCGCTGGTAAAGTTTTTTAAAAACGAGCAACGTACTGTCGCTGCAGAAACTATTCTGAATTACATTAGATATTGTGTGGACGCATATCTTTTTTACCAAGTGAAGCGGCAGGACCTGCAGGGGAAACAGATTCTGTCCACCAACGAAAAATACTATATCGCGGACCATGGTATCAGAGAGGCTGTTTTTGGCGGAAATATGCGGGATATTAATCTGATTTTGGAGAACATTGTCTATATGGAGCTGCTGCGCCGCGGTTACAAAGCCACAGTTGGCAAGGCGGGAGACAAAGAGATTGATTTTGTCTGTGAAAAGCGCGGACAGAAACTCTATGTTCAGGTATGCTATCTTTTGGCTTCTGAGGATACGATCCAGAGAGAATTTGGTGCTTACGACAGTATCCGGGACAATTTTCCTAAATATGTGGTTTCCATGGACGAGTTCAACATGAGCCGGAATGGGATCAACCATAAAAATATCCGGGATTTCCTAACCGCTGAGGAATGGAATTGACTAGGAATAAAAAACAGGATGTATCAAAAACTAAGATATATCCTGTTTTACTATTTTATATAATTCCTATTGAATAAACATGGCATCTCCAAAGCTGAAAAAGCGGTACCGTTCTCTAACGGCTTCTTCGTAGGCGGCAAGAATATGTTCTTTGCCTGCCAATGCAGAAACAAGCATCAGAAGTGTAGATTCCGGAAGATGGAAGTTGGTGATCAGGGCATCAATCACTTTAAACTCATACCCCGGATAGATAAAGATATCGGTCCATCCACTCTTGGGCTCGATATGCCCGTCCACATCCGCCACGGACTCTAGCGTCCTGGTGCTGGTAGTTCCAACGGAGATGATCCGTCCGCCTTCCTTCCGGGTTTGGTTGATCGCCTGGGCAGCTGTTTCATCTACAGAATAGAATTCTGAGTGCATGTGATGATCCGTCACGTCTTCTACCTTTACCGGACGGAATGTGCCCAGTCCCACATGCAGGGTGACGTAGGCAAGCCTTACCCCTTTTTCTTCGATCTCTTTCAGAAGTTCTTTAGTAAAATGCAGGCCGGCTGTAGGTGCTGCCGCGGATCCCTCGTGCTTGGCGTAGACCGTCTGGTACCGGTTTTTATCCTCAAGCTGATGTGTGATGTATGGAGGGAGAGGCATCTGTCCGAGCTCGTCCAGCACCTCTTCAAAGATTCCCTCAAACTCAAAACGAACCAGCCGGTTTCCTTCATCTACAATGTCAGTGACTTCGCCTACAAGCCTTCCGCCGCCGAACGAGATCCTGGTTCCGGGTTTCGCTTTTCGCCCCGGCTTTACAAGAGTTTCCCAGACATTGTCCTGTCTTCGTTTTAGCAGCAAGACCTCGATTTTAGCTCCGGTTCCCTCTTTTTCTCCGATCAGACGGGCCGGTAGGACCTTGGTGTCATTTAATACGAGACAGTCCCCTTTTTTCAGGTAACTGACCACGTTTTTAAAGACCTCATGTATGATCTCCCCGGTCTCTTTGTCCAATACTAATAATCTTGAGCTTGAACGGTCAGCCAGGGGATCCTGTGCGATAAGTTCCTCCGGCAGTTCAAACGTAAAATCTGATGTTTTCATAAATGCTCCTGCTTTCTTATAATTCTTTCAAACAGTATAGCATTAATGATAAAGTCCGGCAATGCCTCAAGAGAACGGAATTCAGGTTAGGAATTTAAAGATATGCAATTGCTTAAAATATTCCGATACTATATAATAAAACAAGGCTGCCAGGACGTATAAATAAGATTTATAATTGTGCCTTGTTTAGAGATTATCTATAAACAAATCTCAGGAAAATGTGGCAGCATTCAGTGTATAATGGAGGTATCAATGCGAGTAGACTTGACGAATGGCAGGATCGGCCGCTCCATCATTTTATTCAGCCTTCCTATGATCTTGGGCAATCTGCTTCAGCAGCTGTATAATGTTGCCGATACGCTCATTGTCGGAAGGACGATCGGGGCTGCGGCTCTATCAGCGGTGGGATCGGCCTATGCGTTGATGGTGCTGCTGACGTCGATCCTTTTGGGACTCTGCATGGGTAGCGGGGTGGTGTTTGCCCAGCTTTATGGGCGCAGGGAGGAAGACCGGATGAAGACAGCGGTGGTTAATGCCTTTGTCTTTATTTTTGCAGTGGCCGCCGTGATCACGGGGCTTGCGTTTCTGCTTCTGGATGAGATTATTCTTTGGCTTCATATTCCTCCGGAAGCAGCTCCTTATACCCGGGAATATTTGTTTATTATCTTTTTCGGGATATTTTTTGTCTGCATCTATAACTTTTTTAGCAGTGTACTGCGCAGTATCGGAAATACAGTGGCGCCTCTGATGTTTCTTGCTGTTTCCGCAGTCCTGAATATCATATTGGACATGGTATTTATCTTAAAATTCGGAATGGGGATTGCAGGGGCGGCATGGGCTACCGTCATTGCCCAGGGGGTATCCGCAGCCCTGATTACGGTCTATTTTTTTGTAAAAGAAGGGGAATTGTGCCCCAAGCGCTGTCATATGTACTACAGCCGGGAGCTTTTGGGAATGATCATCAATAACTCCACTTTGACAGCCATACAACAGTCTATCATGAATCTTGGAATTTTGATGGTGCAGGGATTGGTCAACAGCTTTGGATTCTTAACCTCTGCAGCCTTTGCAGCAGTAGTAAAGATTGATGCCTTTGCCTATATGCCGGCACAGGATTTCGGCAATGCGTTTACCACGTACATTGCGCAGAATTATGGAGCGGGAAAACCTGACCGTATCAAAAATGGTCTCCGCTTGGCAGTGGGGATCTCTGTCTGTTTTTGTGCCGCTGCATCTATGATCGTGGCAGCGTTTGCCAGGCAGCTTATGCTGATCTTCATCAAACCGCAGGAGACGGAGATCATTGCCATCGGGGTAAAGTATCTTCATATTGTGGGCTGTTTTTATGCGGGTATTGGGATTCTATTTCTGCTCTACGGACTTTACCGGGGCCTGGGACGCTCTGCAGTTTCCATCTGGCTTACAGTCATCTCCCTGGGGAGCAGAGTTCTGTTAGCTTATGCTTTGTCAGCCGTTCCTGCCATAGGTTTGATTGGGATTTGGTGGGCAGTTCCCATCGGATGGGCTTTGGCGGATGTGTTCGGGCTTTTGTATTTTGGCTGCCGGAAGAAACGGCTTTTGTTGGAATGTAAACAATCTTAAAGATATAAAGGAGTTTTATGAGTCAAGTAATCGTAGTTGGAGGAGGGGCGGCAGGAATGATGGCTGCCATCTGTTCCGCGAAAGAAGGCAATCAGGTTGTCTTATTAGAAAAAAATGAAAAGCTGGGGAAAAAGCTTTTTATCACAGGAAAAGGAAGATGTAACCTGACCAATGCCGGTGATATCGAAGATCTGATGGGCCATGTGGTCACAAACCGGGAATTTTTATACAGTGCGTTTTATTCCTTCACCAATGAGCAGATGATGGAATGGATGGAGCATTGGGGATGTCCGGTAAAGGTGGAGCGGGGAAACCGCGTATTCCCCGTGTCCGACAAGTCCTCAGATGTGATCCGCGCTATGGAGAGAGAGCTTCGCAGACAGAAGGTCACTGTAGAACTGAATGCGGAGGTACGCCGTATCCTGACAGAGGGCGGAAGAACCAGCGGCGTTGAACTGAAAGGCTCAGGAACCCTGAAAGCGGATAAGGTGGTCATTGCCACCGGAGGCATGTCCTACCCTTCCACGGGTTCCACAGGAGACGGATATGGATTTGCAAAGAAAGCCGGACACAAGGTGATGCATTTAGATCCGGCGCTGGTTCCGTTTAATATAGACGGGACAGTCTGTTCAAGGCTTCAGGGGCTTTCCCTTAAAAATGTGGAAGCATCGCTTTATGCAGACGGAAAACGTATTTATAAGGAGTTCGGGGAGATGCTGTTTACTCATTTTGGCATCAGCGGACCGATCATCATAAGCGCCAGCAGCTATGCAGTGAGATACAGAGGAAAACAGTTAAAATTTTGTATCGATCTGAAGCCGGCATTGTCGGAAGAACAGCTGGATCAGAGAATTCTGAAAGATTTTCAGGAAAATATCAATAAAGAATTCAAAAATTCTCTCGGAAAGCTGTTGCCAAAAAAAATGATCCCGGTTATCCTAGAACTATCGGGAATTCCGGAGGAAAAAAAGGTCCATGAGATCACAAAGAATGAGCGGAGGAAGCTTACTGCGCTGCTGAACGCCGTGCCGCTTATTGTCACAGGCACGAGAGGCTTTAAAGAAGCCATCATCACCCACGGCGGAGTGGACGTAAAAGAGATTAACCCGAGCACCATGGAATCCAGGAAGGTGCGGGGATTATATTTTGCAGGAGAAGTTTTGGATTTGGACGCGCTGACCGGAGGATACAATCTCCAGATCGCATGGTCCACAGGATACCTGGCAGGAATGAATTAGGAGGAAATATCATATGTACAGCATTGCTATTGACGGGCCGGCGGGAGCCGGAAAAAGCACGATCGCAAAAACCATCGCAAAAAAATTAGAGTTTATCTATGTGGATACGGGGGCCATGTACCGGGCTATGGCTTTGTTTTTCATCCGCAGCAAGATCGATGATACGGATGAAGCGGTCATCGACGCTGCATGCAAAAATATCAAAGTCAGCATTGCCTATGAGAACGGGATGCAGCAGGTTATTTTAAACGGAGAGAATGTTACCGGCCAGATCCGGGCGGAAGAAGTAGGGAATATGGCGTCAAAGACATCCGCATATCCGTCTGTGAGGGCTGCGCTTTTAGATCTCCAGAGAGACCTTGCAAAGACTGCGGATATCCTCATGGACGGAAGGGATATCGGGACCAATGTGCTTCCGGATGCGGATTTAAAAATATATTTGACGGCTTCCGTGGAGGTCAGGGCAAAGCGCCGCTATGATGAACTGATCGAAAAAGGGCAGGAGGCAGATCTTGCTGTCATTGAAGAAGACATTAAGAAAAGGGATCACCAGGATATGACCAGAGATATCGCACCGCTTAAACAGGCGGAGGATGCGGTTCTTGTGGATTCTTCCGGGATGACGATCGAAGAAGTGGTCGATACGGTGATCCGGGAATTTGAAAAGGTGAAATAAGAGATGGAAGTAAACTTGGCGAAAACTGCAGGATTTTGTTTCGGTGTCAGACGCGCGGTGGATAAAGTCTATGAGGAAGCAGGGAAAGAACAGGTCTATACATACGGACCGATCATCCACAACTCGGAGGTAGTCTCCGATCTGGAACAAAGAGGCATAAAAGTTCTCCATTCCAGAGAAGAACTGGAGAAGATTTCAGAGGGCACTGTGATCATCCGGTCCCACGGCGTGGCAAAGGACATTTATGAGCTGATCCGGCAGAAGGGGCTGCATCTGGTAGACGCCACCTGTCCCTTTGTCTTAAAGATCCACAGGATCGTGGAGAAGGCCAGTGCCGAGGGAAAACAGATCCTGATCATCGGCAGTGCGGAACATCCCGAGGTAGAAGGAATCAGGGGCTGGTGCAGCAAAGATGTCCATGTGATCTCCGATGCAGAAGGGCTTTCGGAGATCGATCTCGGCTGCAAACCGACCTGCGTTGTTTCACAGACGACATTTAATTACAATAAATTTCAAGATATAGTTGAAATTATCAAGGAAAAGAGTTATCATATAGAAGTATGTAATACAATTTGTAATGCCACAGAAGAGCGTCAACTGGAAGCAAAATCTATAGCACACGATGTAGATGCAATGATTGTCATTGGCGACAGACAAAGTTCTAACAGCCAGAAATTATATGAGATCAGCAAGAAAGAGTGTGGGAACACCTTTTTTGTGCAGACACTTAAAGACCTGGATTTGAAACTTTTTGAATCGACTGGTAAGGTAGGTATTACAGCGGGGGCATCCACCCCAGAGAAAATTATCAAGGAGGTTCATGCTAGCATGACGGAAAAGAGTTTTGAACAATTATTAGAGGAAAGTTTAGTTACGATTCGTAACGGAGAGGTAGTGGAAGGAACAGTCATTGACGTAAAACCAGATGAGATCATCTTAAACATCGGTTACAAAGCTGACGGTATTCTGACACGCAGTGAGTACTCTAATGATGCGGCTAACTTAGATTTAACAACGATCGCCAAAGTAGGGGATACGATGGAGACAAAAGTCCTTAAAGTGAACGACGGAGAAGGACAAGTGTTGTTGACATATAAGAGACTGGCAGCAGAAAAAGGCAACAAGCGTCTGGAAGAAGCTTACGAAAACAAGGAAGTGCTCAAAGCGCCTGTGGCTCAGGTTTTAGATGGTGGTTTAAGTGTGATTATCGATGAGGCGAGAGTCTTCATCCCTGCAAGCCTTGTATCTGATTCTTACGAGAGAGACTTAAAGAAATATGACGGACAGGAAATCGAGTTTGTCATCAGTGAGTTTAACCCGAGAAAGAGAAGAGTCATCGGAGACCGCAAGCAGTTGTTAGTGGCTGCAAAGAAAGAAAAACAGAAAGAATTATTTGAAAAGATCGAGCCTGGAATGAAGATCGACGGAGTTGTCAAGAACGTGACAGACTTCGGTGCGTTCATCGATTTAGGCGGTGCAGACGGACTGCTTCATATCTCTGAGATGTCCTGGGGACGTGTAGAGAATCCTAAAAAGGTATTTTCTATCGGAGATAAGGTTACGGTACTGATCAAGGATATCCAGGGTGAGAAGATCGCGTTAAGCCTGAAATTCCCTGAAGAGAATCCATGGTTAAAGGCAGAAGAGAAATATAAAGTTGGCAACGTTGTGGACGGAAAAGTTGCGCGTATGACTGATTTCGGAGCATTTGTTGAGTTAGAATCAGGCATTGATGCTCTGCTTCACGTATCTCAGATTGCCAAGGAACATATTGACAAGCCATCTGATGTTTTATCCGTTGGACAGGAAATCACAGCCAAAGTCGTTGACTTCAAAAAGGATGAAAAGAAGATCAGCTTGAGCATGAAAGCATTGATCACTGACAATGCAGATGATGCAGAATAAGAGATTGACGGGGCGGTTTCCGATGCAGGAAACCGTCTTTTTTTGACCTGCCAGGGGTTCCCGTCAATCCGCTATTGTAATATGGCTGATTTTAAGCTATAATGTTTTCTAATACGTCTTGCCGTGGCGGATTATTGTCCTGCCAGGAAAGACAAATTTTATATAAGGAGTAGTTTACCAATGCAAATAAAGAAATTTAAAAAAGTATTAGTAGCCAACCGCGGTGAGATTGCGATCCGTATATTCCGTGCTCTCAATGAGTTAGGTATTACCACTGTTGGCGTATTTTCAAAAGAAGACCGCTATGCATTGTTCCGCTCCAAGGCGGATGAGTCATATCAGCTGAATCCGGATAAAGGACCGATCGATGCGTATCTGGATATCAAGACCATCATCCGGATTGCCAAAGAGAAAAATGTTGATGCGATCCATCCGGGATACGGATTCCTATCTGAAAATCCGGAATTTGTAGATGCCTGTGAGAGACACGGTATTACCTTTATTGGACCGACATCTGACATTATGAGGGCGATGGGAGATAAAATCTCTTCCAAGCAGATGGCAATCCAAGCGGATGTGCCGATCATTCCGGGTGTGGACCATGCGGTACATAGTGAAAAAGAAGTCATTGAGATCGCAGAGAAGGTCGGATACCCTGTGATGCTGAAAGCATCCAACGGAGGCGGCGGACGCGGCATGCGCATCGTTCACACGGCAGAAGATATGCCGAAGGAATATGCGGAAGCAAGGGATGAATCCAAAAAGGCATTCGGAGACGACCAGATTTTTATTGAAAAGTATCTTAAAAGTCCGAAGCATATTGAAGTACAGATCATCGGAGATAACTACGGCAATGTAGTCCACCTGTATGACCGTGACTGTTCTGTGCAGCGGCGTCACCAGAAGGTGGTAGAGTATGCACCAGCCTTCAGTATTCCGGAAGAGACAAGGCAGGTTATATTTGACAGTTCTTTAAGGCTGGCAAAGACGGTCGGGTACCGCAACGCCGGAACGTTAGAGTTCCTTGTGGACGCCGACAACAATCCTTACTTCATCGAGATGAATCCGAGGATCCAGGTAGAACACACGGTGACAGAAATGGTGACAGGGATCGATATTGTACAGACACAGATCCTCGTTGCTCAGGGGTATACCCTTGACTCTGATGAGATCCAGATTCCTTCTCAGGAAAGTGTGGAAACTACGGGCTATGCTATTCAGACACGTATTACCACCGAAGATCCGTCAAACAACTTCCTGCCGGATACAGGAAAGATCACGGTATACCGTTCCGGAGCAGGAAATGGAATCCGTCTGGACGGAGGAAATGCTTATGCAGGGGCAGAGATCACTCCATATTATGACAGCCTCCTCGTAAAGGCATGTTCTCATGACCGTACGTTCTTAGGGGCTGTGATGAAGTCTACCCGTGTGCTGAAAGAGACGAGAATCCGGGGCATCAAGACAAATATCCCGTTCCTGATTAATGTCCTTAACCATGAGACCTTTAAATCAGGAGAGTGCTATACGACATTTATAGAAGATACTCCTGAGCTGTTTCTTTTCGCCGCATCCCAGGACCGTGCCACAAAGATCCTGGAGTTCCTCGGAAATAAAATGGTCAATGAACAGAAGGCAGAAGAAAAACCGTTCTTCGAAGACCGCGTGCTTCCCAAATATGACAAGAAGAAAGAGATTTACGGCGCCCGCGATGAATTCTTAAAACTCGGAGCCGAAGGTTATACTCAGAAGATCTTAAACGATAAAAAACTTTATGTGACTGATACAACGATGAGAGATGCCCAGCAGTCTCTGATGGCAACCCGTATGAGAACAAAGGATCTTGCAGGTGCTGCCAAGGCGTCCAACCAGTACATGGCAAACGCATTTTCCATGGAAGCGTGGGGAGGAGCCACATACGATACTTCTTACCGCTTCTTAAAGGAATCTCCGTGGGTAAGGCTGGCACTCTTAAGAGAAAGAATGCCGAATACCCTGATCCAGATGCTTCTTCGGGCATCCAATGCGGTCGGATACAAGAATTATCCGGACAATGTAGTGACGACTTTTATCGAAGAGGCAGCATCTCGCGGAGTCGATGTATTCCGTATTTTTGACAGCTTAAACTGGGTCGAGAATATGAAGCTTCCGATCGAGACGGCATTAAAGACCGGAAAGATCGTGGAAGGAGCTATCTGTTATACCGGGGATATTCTGAATCCGGATGAGACAAAATATACGCTGGACTACTATGTGAAAAAGGCGAAAGAACTGGAAAGCCTGGGATGCCACATCTTTACCATCAAGGATATGGCCGGACTTGTGAAGCCGTATGCGGCCGAAAAGCTGATCAGAACGCTGAAAGAAGAACTGAACATACCGGTCAACCTGCACACCCATGATTCTACCGGAAACGGAGTCAGTACTCTGCTGAAAGCTGCGGAAGCGGGAGTGGATATTGTTGACTGTGCCATCGGTTCTATGAGCTCCATGACAAGCAACCCGTCTATGAACTCTCTCGCAGAGGCTCTCAGGGGAAGCGAGAGGGATACAGGATTAGTTCCGGATGAACTCACAGAATTAAGCCAGTACTATGAGAGACTGAGACCGGTTTATAAACAGTTTGAAAGCGGCATGGACGCTCCGAATACAGAGATCTACAAGTATGAGATTCCGGGAGGACAGTACTCCAACCTGCTGGCTCAGGTAAAAGAGATGGGAGCCGCGGAGGATTTTGAAGAGATCAAGAGTCTGTACAAAGACGCCAATGATCTGCTTGGAAATATCGTGAAGGTTACGCCTTCTTCTAAAGTCGTGGGAGACTTTGCCATCTTTATGTTTAAAAACGGCCTGACCAAAGAAAATATCCTGACAGAGGGCAAAGGCTTATCTTATCCTGATTCAGTGGTCGAATATTTTGAAGGCATGATCGGACAGCCGGAAGGCGGATTCCCGAAGGAACTTCAGGATATTGTGCTGAAAGGCAAAGAACCGATCACCGTCCGTCCGGGAAGCCTGATTCCTCCGGAAGACTTCGACCAGATCAAGAAAGGGCTCAAGGAGTTCTTCTATGTTGATACAATGGAAGACGAAAAGACGCTCCACCGCAAAGCCATCAGTTATGCTATGTATCCGAAAGTATATGAGGATTACTGCAGACATTTTGAGGCATACAATGATGTCACAAGGCTGGAAAGCCATGTGTATTTCTACGGGCTGAGAAAGGGTGAGGAGACCACACTGACCATCGGAGAAGGAAAAGACCTGATCATCAAATTTGTGGATATGTCAGAACCGGATGAGAACGGATACCGTCTGCTGGAATTCGAGGTCAACGGTTCCATGCGTGAGGTGAAGATCTTAGACCGCAACCTGGAAGTCAAGGCAGACCACAGGATCAAGGCGGATAAGAGCAATTCGGCACATTTAGGCTCAACAATCCCGGGAACCGTCGGAAAAGTCCTCGTAAAAGAGGGAGATCCGGTAACTGTGAACATGCCGCTGCTTACCGTGGAAGCGATGAAGATGGAAACAACTGTCGTATCCAAGGTCAACGGCAAGGTAGATAAGATCTACGTCAAAGAAGGCGAACAGGTCAATCAGGAAGATCTGCTTGTATCTTTTGAAATCGAAGAAGAATAATCTTACTCATAATGACAGACAATAAAAGGGAGAAGCACTGCGCTTCTTCCTTTTTTTATTAAATCAAAGTGAGGATGTCGATATGAATGAAGATCAAAGAAATGAAATAAAAGATATCGGAGAATTGGATTTGGGCGGTATCCACGTGATGACGGTCATTGGAGAGATCGAGGGGCACCAGCTGTCAGCCCAGAATTCCAAGACAACCAAATATGAGCATATGATCCCGGCGCTGGCAAGAGCAGAGTATTCTGATGATATCAAAGGAATCCTGATCCTGATCAATACGGTCGGAGGCGATGTGGAATGCGGTCTGGCGCTCGCAGAGATGATCGCTTCCCTGAGCAAACCCACAGTAACTCTTGTATTGGGAGGAAGCCATTCCATCGGTGTGCCCCTTGCAGTCTCTTCCGACTATTCTTTTATTGTTAAAAGTGCAACAATGATGATCCACCCAGTGCGGTCCGGCGGTACTTTTATCGGTGTGCTTCAGAGCTACCGCAATATTGAGAAGATCCAGGACCGCATTACAAGGTTTATCAGCGACCACTCTGATATCACAAAAGACAAGGTAGAAGAGCTGATGCTCCACATCGGAGAGCAGGTGAAGGACGCAGGGACCATATTGGAGGGAGAACAGGCGGTGGAGCTGGGTCTCATCAATGAAATCGGAGGCATGAGCGAAGCCTTTGCAAAGCTTCAGGAACTCGTACAAAATACCTCGGAAAACTGAGAGAAAACCGGGGGTTTCGGTGTACAGAATAAAGTACAAAAAAAGCAAAAAAATCCTTTAATTTCGGATAAAAGTAGTGTAGAATGATAATAGATTGTTTTTATTTTAACGAACATTAAAGGAGGAGCTATGAGAGGAATTGAGACCCCGGTCCGAGAGATCAGAAAAAAGGTATTTACAGAGATTGCTAAATTTGCCTATGAACAAAGAGACCTTGAAGAAATCGAGGATCTGCCGTACGAATTAGTGAAAGGTGAGCTGCCGACATACCGCGACAGTATTTATCGTGAAAGGGCAGTGGTAGGAGAGAGAATCCGTCTTGCCATGGGGATGTCTTTAAGACCTGCTGATAAGCCTGCAAGAATAACAAAAGGAATCAAACAGAGCAACATTGCGGAAAAATACTACGAGCCGCCGCTTTTGCAGGTGATCCCGGCAGCGTGCAACGCCTGCAAGGACAGAGCATTCATCGTAGGAGGAGAGTGTCAGGGATGTATGGCACATCCATGTATGGAAGTATGTCCGAAAAATGCCATCAGCTTTGTGGACGGATATTCCTACATCGATCAGGAAAAGTGCATTAAGTGCGGACAGTGCCAGAAGGTTTGCCCATACAGTGCGATCCATGAGAGAAAAAGACCGTGTGAAGTTGCCTGTGGCGTGGGAGCGATCGAAACCGACTATGCCGGACGCGCTACCATCAATCCGGACAAGTGTGTATCCTGCGGTATGTGCATGGTCAACTGTCCGTTTGGAGCCATCGCAGACAAGTCACAGATCTATCAGCTGATCAAAGCCATGAATGAGGGCAACGAAGTCATCGCCATCCTGGCCCCTGCTTTTGTTGGTCAGTTTGGACCGAAGGCAACACCTGCCAAGGTGAAGGCCGCACTGCTGGACATCGGATTTGCCGATGTATGGGAAGTGGCAGTGGGAGCGGATGCAGGTGCTCTGGAAGAAGCGGATCACTATGCACATGGAGTTGTCACAGGAGAGGTGCCGTTCCTTTTGACCTCCTGCTGTCCGTCCTGGTCTATGCTCGGGAAAAAGTACTTCCCTGAACTGATCGACCAGATATCAAATTCACTCACCCCGATGGTGGCAACAGCCAGAGCTGCAAGACAGACCAACAAGAATGCAAAGATCGTGTTCGTCGGCCCTTGTGTGGCTAAAAAACTGGAAGCTTCCAGGAAATCTGTCAGAAGTGAAGTGGACTTCGTCATTACATTTGAAGAATTGGACGGCATGTTTACCGCCAAGGATATTGATTTCAGTACTTACGACAAAGAAGTCGAGATGAACGATGCGTTCGGTGCAGGACGCGGATATGCAGTTGCAAGCGGTGTTGCCGCGGCTATCGAAGCATGTGTGAAAGAATACCATCCGGGAGTAGATGTGAAGATTGACCACGTGGAAGGACTCGCAGAGTGCAAGAAGATGCTCCTTCAGGCAAAAGCCGGCAAGAAGAACGGCTACCTGATCGAAGGAATGGGATGCCCGGGAGGGTGCGTTGCCGGAGCCGGAACCAATATCCCGGTAGTCAAAGCGGGTGTACAGGTTAAAAAGTTCGTGAATGAAGCAGAGCAGTTCATTCCGCCTGAGACAGCAAAATACTGATATTCATTATATTTCAGAGATACAAAAGAGTCTGAACGGAACCAAAGAGTTCTGCCCAGGCTCTTTACATTTATTTAGGTTAATTGTAAAATAGGCATATAACTCTTTTGATAAAGGGTTGTTGAGCATTAAATATAAGAAGAAAAGAGATTCCAGAAGAATGGCAGCAAAAAAAAGAAAGAGAAGAAACACAGCACGAAAGAAGAAAAAGCAAAAAGACTTTGCAGGCTTCTATCAGGAAATTGCGGTTCTGTTAAGTTTTGCAGTTTGTCTTTTTTTATTTTTGAGTAATTTCGGACTCTGCGGGAAAGTGGGAAACACGGTAAGTTCCGCGCTGTTCGGAGTACTGGGCGGTGTTCACTATGCTGCCCCTATTGTTATATTGATCATGATCCTTCTGCTGATCTCCAATCAGTACAGCAGCATCTCGGTAAAGAAGTCTTTTTTTATTGTTCTGCTCCTGTGCATGACTGCGGCGATATGGCAGATGGCGACAGACATCCGTATGTCTGATGCAGGAGTGCTATATCGGTACGGATCGGAACATCATGCGGGAGGCGGCGTGGTCGGAGGTGTCATCGCTAGTTTTCTGTATAAGGAGCTGGGACTGGCAGGCAGTTATGTTGTCGTGTTTTTTTTGACAGCAATTTCTATGATACTGATCACCGAGAGATCACTACTCTCCTTTGTAAAGCGTGTGGCAGCATTTTTCGTACCCGAACGGACTTCAGGAAAGAAGACGAAAACAGCTGAAAAGAGAAAGACAAAGGAAAAAGAGGACAGGCAGACATCCAGGATCAAGACTCCAAAACTCCCCGACTTAAAGCTGAAAAGGAGGGAGAAACAGTCACAAGTACTGGATGACCTGACCCTGATGCCGGAAGAACCGGCAAAAGAACCGGAGAAGTCGTTTAATTTAGATGAGATGATCGGACAGGCCGATGAGGAGGTTCTGCCGGAGGAGCCGGAACTGAAGCCAAGCAAAAGATCTTTTGTGAACAGAGAGAAGTCAGAGCCCGAACCTATGCCGGAGATCTCCATACATCCTTCTGCGCTTGAGGAGGGGGATTATGTGTTTCCGCCGGTGACTCTGCTGAAAAAGGGAAAGAAGGCAGGAGGAAACAGCCAGGCAGAACTTAAAAAGACAGCCCTGAAACTGGAGCAGACGTTGAGAAACTTCGGCGTCAACGTGACGATTACAGATATCAGCTGCGGGCCTTCTGTTACCCGGTTTGAACTTCAGCCGGAGCAGGGAGTGAAGGTCAGCAAGATCGTCGGGCTTTCCGACGATATTAAACTGAATCTGGCAGCCCCGGACATACGGATCGAAGCTCCGATCCCGGGCAAGGCGGCAGTGGGCATCGAGGTGCCTAATAAGACCAATCAGGTGGTCATGTTCCGGGATCTGATTGAAAATAATGACTTTAAACGGTTCTCTTCCAACATCGCGTTTGCGGTAGGAAAGAATCTGGCCGGAAAGGTGATTATCTCAGACATTGCAAAGATGCCTCACCTTTTGATTGCAGGTGCCACAGGTTCCGGAAAATCAGTGTGTATCAATACGCTGATCATGAGTATTTTATATAAAGCAAGCCCCAACGATGTGAAGCTGATCATGATCGATCCGAAAGTCGTGGAGCTAAGTACATATCAGGGAATCCCACATCTTCTCATCCCAGTGGTCACAGATCCGAAGCAGGCATCCAGCGCACTTAACTGGGCGGTTATGGAGATGGGAGACCGCTATAAGAAGTTTGCGGATGTCAATGTAAGGAACCTGACCGGATATAATGAAAAAGTAAAAGAGATGAAGGAAAAGGGAATGGAGGGCGAGGACTTCCAGCCGCTGCCTCAGATCGTCATTATTGTGGACGAGCTTGCGGATCTTATGATGGTTGCGCCGGGTGAGGTAGAGGATGCGATCGTAAGGCTTTCCCAGCTTGCCAGAGCCGCAGGTATTCATCTGATCATCGCCACCCAGAGACCGTCTGTCAATGTCATCACAGGACTGATCAAGGCCAATGTCCCTTCGAGGATCGCATTTTCTGTGTCCTCCGGGGTGGATTCCCGTACGATCATCGACATGAACGGAGCGGAGAAGCTCTTAGGCAAAGGAGATATGCTCTTTTATCCGGCAGGATACCAGAAGCCGGTCCGGGTTCAGGGAGCGTTTATAAGCGATGAGGAAGTGGGACGTGTCGTAGACTTCTTAAAGAGCCAGAACATTGAAGATGACTACGGCAGTGAGATCAAAGAAAAGATCGAAACGGCCAGTGTAAAGGCATCTGTTTCGGCAGACAGAGATGAATATTTTGAAGATGCGGCCAAATTTATCATAGATAAGGACAAAGCATCCATTGCAGGCCTTCAGAGGATTTTTAAGATCGGTTTCAACAGGGCGGCGAGGCTGATGGACCAGCTCTGTGAAGCCGGGATCGTCGGAGAAGAGGAAGGTACAAAGCCCCGCAAGGTTCTCATGAGCCAGGAAGAATTTGAACAATATAAAGAAGAATATTTATAGAAGAAAGGAATTCAACCAATGAAAACAGATATTCAGATTGCACAGGAAGCAGAGTTACAGCCAATCAAGGAAGTAGCGGCGTCTCTTGGGATCAGTGAAGACGATCTTGAGCTGTACGGCAAATATAAAGCGAAGCTGTCTTCCGGATTCATGAACGAAATCAGGGATCGCGGGGACGGGAAGCTTGTGCTTGTGACGGCTATCAATCCGACTCCGGCAGGAGAAGGAAAAACCACGACCAGCATCGGTCTCGCGCAGGGCCTCACAAAGCTCGGAAAGAAAACGGTGGCTGCGTTAAGAGAACCTTCTCTTGGACCGTGCTTTGGGATCAAAGGAGGAGCTGCCGGGGGCGGATATGCTCAGGTAGTGCCTATGGAAGATTTAAACCTTCACTTTACTGGTGATTTTCATGCTATCACTTCCGCAAATAATCTTTTGGCGGCTATGATTGACAACCATATCCAGCAGGGAAATGCACTGAGGATCGATACGAGAGACATCGTCTGGAAACGATGCCTGGACATGAATGACAGGGCACTGAGAAATATTGTCGTGGGACTGGGAAGAAAAGTGGACGGCGTTGTCCGTGAGGACCATTTTGTGATCACGGTGGCCTCTGAGATCATGGCAATTCTCTGTCTTGCAAACGACATGGAAGATCTGAAGAAACGTTTAGGCAAGATCATTGTTGCCTATAATATGAATAAAGAACCTGTGACAGCAGCGGATTTAAACGCTGTGGGAGCCATGGCGGCCCTCTTAAAGGATGCCTTAAAGCCGAATCTGATCCAGACGCTGGAACATACGCCGGCCTTTGTACACGGCGGTCCTTTTGCCAATATCGCTCACGGCTGCAACAGCGTCCAGGCTACGAAGATGGCTTTAAAGCTTTCCGACATCACTGTCACGGAAGCAGGCTTCGGAGCGGACCTTGGAGCTGAGAAGTTTTTGGATATCAAATGTCCGATGGCAGGACTTGCTCCGGATGCGGTTGTTCTGGTGGCTACGGTCAGGGCTCTTAAATATAACGGCGGCATTTCCAAAGAAGATCTGGGCAGGGAAGACATCGACGCCCTGAGCAGAGGAATCGTAAATCTGGAAAAGCATATCTCCAACCTGAAGCAGTACGGGGTCCCTGTGGTTGTCACACTGAACCGGTTTGTCACGGACACTGAGGCTGAGCTGGACTTTATCAAACATTTTTGCCAGGAGAGAGACTGTGATTTTGCCCTGTCAGAGGTGTGGGAAAAAGGCGGAGACGGCGGCATCGAGCTTGGAAAGGCAGTCCTCAGGACGTTAGAGACGAAAAAAAGCGAGTACCACCCGCTGTATTCATACGAGGATACGACCATCGAAGAAAAGATCGAGACCATCGCTACAAAGATTTACGGAGCGGATCATGTCGTCTATGCACCGGCGGCAGTCAGACAGAAAAAGCAGCTTACGGAACTTGGCTACGGAAATCTTCCGGTCTGCATGGCGAAAAACCAGTATTCTTTATCTGATGATCCGAAGAAGCTTGGCCGTCCGGAGAATTTTGATATTACGATCCGCGAAATCTATGTAAACGCAGGAGCCGGATTTGTTGTAGCGCTGACCGGAGATATCATGACCATGCCGGGGCTTCCGAAAAAGCCGGCGGCGGAAGGCATTGACGTAAACGAAGACGGTGCCATCACCGGTTTATTCTAGAAATGACGAGAGGGGGAACATACATGACACAGATAATAGATGGAAAAAAGATCTCAGCGGAGATCAAAGACGAATTAAAGCAGGAAGTGGCTGCCATGAAAGCAGAGGGAAAAGAGATTGCCCTGGCGGTGATCCAGGTAGGAGAAGATCCTGCATCCTCTGTCTATGTGAGGAATAAGAAAAAAGCATGCGAATATATTGGGATTACTTCTGTATCCTACGAGATACCGGAAGATTCCACCCAGCAGGAATTGCTTGATCTGGTGGAAAAGTGCAACAAAGATCCAAAGATCAACGGAATTTTAGTCCAGTTCCCTCTGCCGCCGCATATGGATGAAGATGCGGTGATCCATGCCATTGATCCGAAGAAGGATGTAGACGGATTCCATCCGGTCAGCGTGGGAAACATGGTGATCGGCAATGACGGATTCCTTCCGTGCACTCCGGCCGGGATCATTGAACTTTTAAAACGCTCTGGTGTGGAGATCGGCGGAAAAGAATGTGTCGTCGTGGGCAGGAGCAATATTGTGGGAAAACCTATGTCTATGCTTCTGCTCAGAGAAAACGGCACAGTGACCGTCTGCCATTCCAGGACGAGGAATCTGCGGGAAGTATGCAGCCGCGCGGATATCCTGGTAGTAGCTGTCGGAAGGCCTAAATTCATTGATGCATCCTATGTCAAAGAAGGGGCTGTCATCATCGATGTGGGTATCCACAGAAATGAAAATAACAAGCTGTGCGGGGACGTGGATTTTGACGCAGTGAAGGAAAAGACATCTGCGATCACTCCGGTGCCGGGAGGCGTGGGACCGATGACGATCGCTATGCTGATGAAAAACTGCGTACAGTCAAAAAAATTGTTTGGAGAATAACAAATGAAAATACTTTTTATTTCTCTTGGATGTGATAAAAATCTTGTAGAAAGTGAGGTGATGCTGGGACTGCTCACAGAGAGAGGACACACTTTAACGAACGACGAGGAAGAGGCGGATGTGATCGTCATCAACACATGCTGTTTCATTCATGACGCCAAAGAAGAGAGCATTAATACGATCCTTGAGATGGCAGCTTATAAAGAACGGAATCTGAAAGCACTCGTGGTCACAGGATGTCTGTCTGAGCGCTATAAAGACGAAATCCTGGAGGAGATTCCGGAAATCGATGCGGTGCTCGGGACTACCAGTTACGATTCTATTGTCGAGGCAGTGGATGAGGCTCTTGCGGGCAATGGCTATGTACATTATGAGAGCATCAATTATCTTCCGGATAATTCCGGACACCGGCGTCTGGTCACGACCGGAAGTCATATGGCTTATTTAAAGATTGCCGAGGGATGTGACAAGAGGTGCAGCTACTGTATCATTCCGAAGATCCGGGGGAGGTTTCGGAGTGTTCCGATGAAGGAACTGTTAAAGAGCGCTCGGGAGCTGGCAGCATCCGGTGTGACAGAGCTGGTCCTGGTAGCTCAGGAGACGACGCTGTACGGAAACGATCTTACCGGTAAAAAGGAGCTTCCCGTTCTGCTGAGAGAACTTTGTAAGATCGAGGGAATAAAATGGATACGCCTGCTGTACTGTTATCCCGAGGAGATCACCGATGAGCTGATCCGGACGATAAAGGAAGAAGAAAAGATTGCAAACTATATCGATATGCCGATTCAGCACTGCAGTGACGGGATTTTAAAGCGGATGGGCCGCAGGACATCTAAGAAGGACATCGAAACGATCATCGAGAAGCTTAGGAATGAAATACCGGACATTGCGATTCGTACAACGCTTATCACCGGTTTTCCGGGCGAGACAGAAGAACAGCACGAAGAACTGAAGGGGTTTGTGAGGCAGCAGCGCTTTGAGCGCCTGGGAGTCTTTACTTATTCTCCGGAGGAGGATACAAAGGCAGCAGAATTTGAAGGGCAGATAGAAGAAGAGGTGAAGGAAGCCAGAAGGGATGAACTGATGGCCCTTCAGCAGCAGATTTCCTGCGAACATACTCAAGGGATGGTTGGAAAAACTATCAGGGTACTGATCGAAGGATATCTGTTTGAGGACGATGTGTATGTGGGCCGCAGCTATATGGATGCACCAAAAGTGGACGGATGTGTCTTTGTGACTTCACCGGAAGAACTGCTGACCGGAGACTATGTTTATGTGAAAATTACCAAAGGAAATGAGTACGATTTGATAGGAGAGATGGACTATGAATTTACCCAATAAACTAACGATATTGAGAGTATTGATGATACCGATTTTTATTTTTGTACTGCTGGCGGAACCGTTTGGTGAGATCAGCAAGTGGATTGCTGTGGCCATTTTTATCATTGCAAGCCTCACTGACTTTCTGGACGGACATATCGCGAGGAAGTACAATCTTGTGACTAATTTTGGAAAATTTATGGACCCTTTGGCAGATAAGCTTCTAGTCTGCTCTGCCATGATCGCTCTCGTGGGCATGAACCGCCTGGCATCATGGATCGCGATCATTATTATCGCCAGAGAATTTATTATCAGCGGTTTCCGGCTGATCGCATCAGACAACGGTGTGGTGATCGCAGCCAGTTATTGGGGTAAGTTCAAGACCAATTTTCAGATGTTTATGATCATTATGCTGATCATCGACCTGGGAACAGGCACAGCGGTGCTTATTGAAAATATTTTAGTATACATTTCGCTTGTGTTGACCATTATATCATTATTGGATTATTTATTAAAAAACAAGAATGTCTTGAAATAGAAGGAGACAATTATGACAGCAGAAATTATTTGTGTGGGAACAGAAATATTATTAGGCAACATTGTCAACACCAATGCTGCCTATCTGTCAGAACGCTTAGCCGCCCTTGGGACAAGCGTTTTTTTTGAGACCACTGTGGGTGACAATCCAAAGCGGGTGGAAGAAGTGATTCAGACAGGAATGAAACGGTCGGATATCCTGATCTTGTCAGGCGGACTCGGGCCTACGAAGGATGACCTGACAAAAGAGATCGCGGCAAAAGCCTGCGGTCAGGAGCTTGTGGAAGACGCAGAGGCGAAGGAACGCCTCACTTCCTACTTTACGAGCATCAAACGTCCGATGACGGAAAACAATTTAAAACAGGCCATGGTGCCGGAAGACTGTACTGTTTTATACAACAAAAACGGTACTGCGCCCGGTATGGTGATCAACGGACCAGAAGATAAGAAGATCATCCTGCTTCCGGGACCTCCAAGCGAGCTGATCCCGATGTTTCATGAGCAGGTAGAACCGATTCTTTCTGAACTTCAGCCTGGTATTTTATATTCCAAGGTTGTCAAGATCGACTGTCTGGGAGAAAGTTATGTGGAAACCCAGATCATGGACCTGATCGATGAACAGAGCAATCCAACGGTGGCACCGTATGCAAAGTTAGGGGAAGTGCATTTAAGGGTGACGGCCAAGGCTGACTCTGAGGATGAGGCAAAAGAGCTTGTCATGCCTATGGTGGAAGAACTGAAATCAAGATTTGGAAACAAGATTTATACCATTGAGGAAGACGAAACACTGGAGGAAGTGGTCGTAAAGATGCTTGAGCGCAAGGGTGATAAGATCGCCTGTGCCGAGTCCTGTACCGGCGGCCTGCTTGCCGGAAGGCTGATCAATGTTCCGGGGGCGTCAAATGTATTGGATGAGAGCTTTATCACCTACTCTAATGAGGCTAAAATGAAGTACCTTGGTGTAAAAGAAGAAACTTTGAAGGCCTGCGGCGCTGTCTCAGAGGAAACGGCAAGAGAGATGGCAGAAGGTGTTTTAAAGACTTCAGGCGCAGATATTGGTGTGGGGATCACCGGACTTGCAGGTCCCGGGGGAGAGACAGGAACGAAAAAACCGGGGCTGGTCTATATCGGAGTCAGCAGACGCGGCAACACAGTTGTGAAGAAGTATGATCTGAGAGGAAACCGCGCCAAGATCAGAGAAGTTTCTGTGTGCCGGGCACTGACAATGATCCGGAAAGCACTGTCAGAGTGATTGTAAAATATATAAAAATATGTTAAAATAAAGGAGAAAAACAAGTACGAACAAATATTCGACGAACACTTGTTTTTCTCTTTGTGCTATGATATAATCAAAAACAGTTCATAATAAGATAAAAGGAGAATACAGATGCAACAGACAGAGAAGTTAAAAGCATTGGATGCAGCTCTCACGAAGATAGAGAAAGATTACGGCAAAGGAGCCGTGATGAAACTTGGAGAATACCAGGCGGATATGAGCATCGAGACTACACCGACAGGATCTCTGAGCCTGGATATCGCTCTCGGAGTCGGAGGAATTCCGAAGGGAAGGGTGATCGAGATTTATGGTCCGGAGTCAAGCGGTAAGACAACGGTCGCATTACATATGGTTGCAGAAGTACAGAAGAGAGGAGGCATTGCCGGGTTTATAGATGCAGAGCATGCTCTGGACCCGGTCTATGCTCAGAACATTGGAGTGGATGTGGACAACCTCTATATTTCTCAGCCGGATACCGGGGAGCAGGGACTTGAGATCGCCGAGACCATGGTGCGTTCCGGTGCCGTGGATATCATTATCGTCGATTCTGTCGCAGCACTGGTGCCAAAGGCAGAGATCGACGGAGATATGGGAGATTCCCATGTGGGTCTCCAGGCAAGGCTCATGTCACAGGCTTTGAGAAAACTGACGGCTATCATCAGCAAGTCCAACTGTACCGTTATTTTCATCAACCAGCTGAGAGAAAAAGTAGGAGTCATGTTCGGGAATCCTGAGACAACTACCGGAGGGCGTGCTCTGAAGTTTTATTCTTCTATCCGTATGGACGTGCGGCGTATCGAGACACTGAAGCAGGCCGGGGACATGGTCGGAAACCGCACCCGTATCAAAGTCGTAAAGAATAAAGTTGCACCGCCGTTTAAGCAGGCGGAGTTCGATATCATGTTCGGTGAAGGAATCTCTAAAGAAGGAGATATCCTGGATCTGGCGGCCGGCGTAGATGTGATCAAAAAGAGCGGTGCATGGTATGCATATCAGGGAGAAAAGATCGGACAGGGAAGAGAGAATGCCAAGACATACTTAAAAGAACATCCGGAAGTAGCCCAGGAAGTGGAGGCGGCAGTCCGCAGGGAATACGGACTGGAAGCGGGAACAGAGGACGACGCACCGGCAGAAGAAAAGCCGGAGACAAATCATCAGTAAGCATCAGATATGAGAGTGACGATGCTGGAGCCGGTAGGGAAAAAGCAGATCAGACTCTATCTGGAGGATGAACGATATTGTCTTTTGTATGCAGGGGAAGTCAGGCGACTTGGTCTGAAAGAAGACATGGAACTGTCCGATGTACAGAAGAATGAACTGGACAGCATGCTCCTAAGCCGGGCCAAATTAAAGGCGATAAATCTTTTAAAGGTCTCTGACCGGACAAAGGAGGAGATCAGGATGCGACTTAGGCGTCTGGAACTGCCTGATTCCTGTATAGAAGGAGCGATCTCCTATGTGGAAGGATACCGTTATATAGACGACGAAGCCTATGTGAGAAATTATATCGAGTACCGGGGATCTTCAAAGAGCCGTCTGAAGCTCAGACAGGAATTGTCCAAGAAGGGCATAAGGCCGGAATTGTTTGAACAGATCTGGGAAGAGTCTGCTGCCTCAGAGTCAGATGTTCTGAGAACACAGATTAAAAAAAGGATTCGGCAGAAAGGACCGGTAACAGAGGAAAATTTCCAGAAGAATCTGGCTTTCTTTGCCAGAAGAGGATTTTCAATTCATGACATTTTAGAAATTCTTAAGGAATATAAAGAGTAATTCAGTTGATTTTTCTAGAAAACTGGATATAATAAGATTAGAATCAGAGTTACATGTCAAGTTCTTTAAGGAGATCGAATGAGAAAAAAATCACATATTTCATTGGCTGGACAAATTATGGATTCACTGAGACTGGAAGAAGTTTTTGACTATAAGTTACCGTTTTATGTCGGGAGTATCTGGCCGGACTGCAGACCATCCTTTTTGACAACACCGCATACTTTTGACATAACATATGATAAAATAGAGAATCAACTTGATGACTTTGTATCAGACTATGATACACTGAAGGGGATGAACATGCGCCGCTGCGCAAAGTTGGGAGTGATTATTCATTATATTGCTGATTACTTTACGTATCCCCACAACAGCACCTACGAGGGCAATGTAAAGGACCATTGTATTTATGAGAGGGATTTAAAACACGGACTCAAAGAGTATCTCTCCACAGAAGAAGCTATGGAGCGCAAAGACAAGATTGTTCCGTTGAGTTCTACAAAAGGTTTGTCTGAATTCATTCAGAACATCCATGCAGAATATATGCGCGGTGAACACAGCGTGGCAGATGATATCAAGTACATTGTGGATGTGTGCACCACAGTAGTGATGAGCATATTAAATATTATTAAGATCAGCTACGAGAATGTTGCTCTGAAAGTACAGTACGCATAAGCAGAAGAATTTATACCGCAGGCTAGCTTTTATGAAAAGTTATCCTGCGGCATTTTTTTGTGGAAGAAGGAAATAATTAATAAATAAGAAAGGAGATCAGAGGTATGAGATTAAAAGATAAAGTAATCTTGATTACAGCTTCAACGAGGGGGATTGGTCTGGCGATAACGAAAGCGTGTGCCGAAGAAGGTGCCATTGTATATATGGGGGCCAGAAACCTGGAACGAGCGGGGCAGAGAGCGGATGAGCTGAATCAGAAGGGCTTTCGAGTAAGGTATGTGTATAATGATGCCTATGAACCGGAGACTTACGACAGTATGATTGAGGAAGTGGTCAATAAGGAAGGGCGTATCGATGTGCTTGTAAACAATTTCGGCACTTCAGATCCGAAGAAAGACATGGATATCGGCCATACGGACTGCATAGACTTCCTTCAGATCGTCAATACGAATCTGACCAGTGTGTTTGCGGCTTCCCAGGCAGCCATAAAACACATGGAAGCACAGGGGAGAGGCAGTATCATCAATATTTCTTCCGTAGGCGGATTGGTACCGGATATCTCTCAGGTTGCCTATGGAACCAGCAAAGCGGCGATCAATTATCTCACCAAATTGATTGCGGTCCAGGAGGCAAGGCACAATATTCGTTGCAATGCTGTTCTGCCCGGCATGACGGCGACTGATGCAGTGCAGGATCATCTGAGCGATGAGTTCAGAGAATTCTTCTTAAAACACACGCCGATCCGGAGAATGGGAAAACCGGAGGAGATCGCTGCGGCAGTTGTGTATTTTGCCGGTGATGAGTCTGCCTACACTACCGGGCAGATCATGGATATATCCGGCGGATTCGGAAAAGCGACACCTATCTTCGGAGACATGGCCGAGATGAAGCAGAAACGCTGAAAAAGAGCAGGCACCAATAAAGGATGCCTGCTCTTTCTGAATTTATTTAGTTTTCTTCGTCGTAGTTTGCGACCTGGCGTTTTCTTGCAGACTCATCATTTTCCAGATATTCATCATAGGTTCCGAGGAAGTCGATCATGCCGCTGTCCGTGAACTCAATGATACGGTTGGCCGTGGTCTGTACAAACTGATGATCCTGTGAACTGAACAACAGCCCTCCGGTAAACTTGTGGAGCCCTTCATTCAGGGCAGTAATGGATTCCATATCCAGGTGGTTGGTCGGCTCATCTAAAATGAGGATGTTGGCTCCGCTGATCATGAGTTTAGACAGCATACAGCGGACCTTTTCTCCTCCGGATAAAACAGAAACTTTCTTTAAGGCTTCTTCACCCGAGAAAAGCATACGCCCGAGGAAACCGCGGACAAAGGTGACATCCTTGTCCTCAGAGTACTGGCTGAGCCACTCTGCGATGGACATATCTTCACTGAAATCCTTTGTGTTGTCCTTAGGAAAATAGGACTGGGAAGTCGTGACACCCCATTTATATGTCCCCTTATCTGGCTCCAGTTCCCCGGCAATAATACGGAAGAAGGTTGTGGTAGCCAGTGTATTCGGGCCTACAAAAGCGATCTTATCCTCTGGATTCATAGTGAAAGAGACATTATCAAGGACTTTCACACCATCGATTGTCTTGGAAAGTCCTTCTACAGAGAGGGCATCGTTTCCGATATCGCGGATTGGTTTGAAATTGATATAAGGGTATTTTCTGCTGGATGGCTTGATCTCGTCCAGCTGGATCTTATCCAGTGCTTTCTTTCTGGATGTGGCCTGCTTGGATTTGGAAGCGTTAGCACTGAATCTTGCAATGAAATCCTGCAGTTCTTTGATCTTTTCTTCTTTTTTCTTGTTGGCATCTTTCATCTGTTTGGAGATCAGCTGGCTGGACTCATACCAAAAATCATAGTTTCCAGTGTAGAGCTGGATCTTTGCATAGTCGATATCAGCGATATGGGTACATACCTTATTTAAAAAGTAGCGGTCATGGGATACAACGATAACGGTGTTGTCAAAGTCGATGAGGAAATCTTCCAGCCAGCGGATGGCTTCCAGATCCAAATGGTTGGTGGGCTCATCCAGCAGCAGGATGTCCGGATTGCCGAACAAAGCCTGGGCCAAGAGTACTTTAACCTTCTGAGAACCGTTTAACTCAGACATCTTTGCATAGTGGAGATCATTGTCAATACCGAGTCCGTTCAGGAGCGTTGCAGCATCGGATTCGGCTTCCCAGCCGTTCATATCGGCAAATTCAGCTTCCAGTTCGCTGGCCTTGATGCCGTCTTCCTCTGTAAAATCCTCTTTGGCATAGATCGCATCTTTTTCTTTCATAATCTCATAAAGCCGGGTATTCCCCAGCATCACAGCATCCAGCACCGTGTATTCATCATACTGGTAGTGATCCTGTTTTAATACGGACAGCCTCTGGCCGTCTGTGATGGCTACTTCACCCTGAGACGGCTCCAGTTCACCGGACAGGATTTTTAAAAAAGTTGATTTGCCCGCTCCGTTGGCTCCGATCAGGCCATAACAGTTGCCCTCTGTAAATTTAATGTTTACATCTTCAAATAATGCGCGTTTTCCAAGGCGCAGTGTCACATTGATTGCTTGTATCATGGAAATAAACCTTTCTTATTTAAAATTCGTTTGGGATCGTCTTTTTTCTATTTTACAGGAAAGTGAAACTTTTTCAAGTGATATTTCCACAGAACAGTAAAATGTGCAAGGAAAAATACTTGACAAACAGAAAGATATCCGATACACTATATCTCGGTAAAGGAAAAACACTTTACAGGAGAGGCAGCATGGAACGGATTGTAGAACAGACACTCTTATACGATTTTTATGGAGAGCTTCTGACAGAACATCAAAAGGAAATATACGAAGACCATGTACTGAACGATTTGTCTCCCAGCGAGATTGCAGGAGAACACGGAATTACGAGACAGGCTGCCTATGATATGATCAGGCGCTGCAATAAGATTCTCGCCGGATATGAGAGAAAGCTGCACCTTGTGGAAAAGTTTTTGAGGACGAAAGAAAAAGTAAGTGAGATTCATCTTCTGGCCAAGAGCATTTTAGATGCAGTGGATCAGCAGCAGATGAAAACAGAGATCAGAAAGATAGAGCAGGTATCCAACGGGATTCTGGAAGATTTGTAACAGATCGCCGGTGTCTGCGGCGGATTCAGGAGGATGTTATGGCATTTGAAAGTTTATCTGAGAAACTTCAAAACGTATTTAAAAATTTGAGAAGCAAGGGACGACTGACAGAGAACGATGTAAAGGCAGCGATGAAAGAAGTCAAGCGGGCGCTTTTAGAGGCTGATGTCAACTTTAAAGTTGTTAAAACATTTATTAAAGCTGTTCAGGACCGTGCTGTTGGGCAGGACGTACTAAACGGACTGAATCCGGGACAGATGGTCATTAAGATAGTAAAAGAAGAGATGGAGGCCCTGATGGGGTCCACGACCACAGAGATTCAGTTGAAACCCGGCAATGAAATCACAGTTATTCTGATGGCAGGTCTCCAGGGTGCGGGTAAAACGACTACCACGGCTAAGATCGCCGGAAAGTATAAGCAGAAGGGAAAACGTCCGTTACTGGTGGCCTGTGATGTCTACCGTCCGGCAGCGATCAAACAGCTTCAAGTCAATGGAGAAAAACAAGGTGTCCCGGTATTTTCCATGGGAGATAAGATGAACCCTGTGGATATCGCAAAGGCATCCATTGAGCACGCGGCGAAGAATGGCAACAACATTGTCATTCTGGATACAGCGGGCCGCTTACATATCGATGAGGACATGATGACAGAACTGATTGCCATCAAACAGGCCGTCGATGTGCATCAGACCATTCTCGTAGTAGATGCCATGACCGGACAGGATGCGGTCAATGTGGCAAAAGATTTCAATGAAAAAGTCGGAGTCGACGGTGTCATCCTTACAAAGATGGACGGCGATACCAGAGGAGGAGCGGCATTATCGATCCGTTCTGTCACAGGGAAACCGATTTTATATATTGGTATGGGAGAGAAGCTGGATGATCTTCAGCAGTTCTATCCCGATCGCATGACGAGCCGGATTCTTGGCATGGGAGATGTGCTGACTCTGATCGAGAAGGCTGAAGCTACCGTGGATGAGGAAAAGGCGCTGGAGATGCAGCAAAAGCTCAGAAAAGCTTCCTTTACCTTTGACGACTTTTTAGAACAGATGGAGCAGGTAAAGAAGATGGGAGGACTTGCCGACATGCTGTCCATGATCCCGGGACTTGGGAATCAGTTAAAGGGTGCAGACCTGGATGACAGTATGATGGACCGGACCGCATCGATCATTTATTCGATGACGAAGGAAGAGCGGGCCACGCCGGAGATCATCAATCCTTCCAGAAGGAAAAGGATTGCCGACGGTGCCGGGGTGCCGATCTCAGAAGTCAACAAGCTTTGCAAACAGTTCCAGAACCAGAAGAAGATGATGAAGCAGATGTCTGGTATGTTTGGTGGCAAGAGCGGAAAAAAAGGCAGATTTAAATTTCCTTTTTAACGCTTTGTTATAGATATTTTTAACAATTAAAATTTATGGAGGTGAAACAGATGGCAGTAAAGATGAGATTAAAAAGAATGGGACAGAAAAAGTCTCCTTTTTATAGAGTGGTTGTAGCAGATTCCAGATCTCCGAGAGACGGAAAATTCATCGAAGAAATCGGTACTTACGATCCGAATCAGGATCCAAGTGTGATCAAATTCGACGAAGACGCTGCAAAGAAATGGTTATCTCAGGGTGCACAGCCGACAGATACTGTTGCAAGATTACTTAAAGTTGCTGGAATTGAAAAATAGTTAGGAGGCAAAACGCATGAAACATTTGTTAGAAGTGATTGCAAAAGCCCTCGTAGATCAACCGGACGAAGTAACAGTAATCGAGCGTGAGACTGAAGATGCTTTAATCTTGGAATTACATGTTGCCCCAGGTGATATGGGAAAAGTCATTGGCAAGCAGGGAAGGATTGCAAAGGCGATCCGGACTGTGGTCAAGGCTTCCGTTGATAAAGGCGACAAAAAGATTGTTGTAGATATACAATAAAGGTTAAAATCCTGTAATCAAGGTGTTATACTGAGGTTACAGGATTTTTTTTGTGTCATAAATCCCAGTATATTGTAACAGAAGGAGAAAGACTATGATCCAGTTGGTATCTTGGAATGTAAACGGGCTGAGAGCCTGCGTGAAGAAAGGCTTTTTAGATGTAATGGGGCAGTTGGATGCAGATATCTTCTGCATCCAGGAGACGAAGCTCCAGGAGGGCCAGATCGATCTGGAACTTCCGGATTATTACCAATATTGGAATTACGCAGAAAAAAAAGGATATTCGGGGACGGCAGTATTTACAAAGATCAGGCCTTTGTCTGTAAAAAATGGAATCGGTGTCGACGGGTTTGACCACGAGGGGCGAGTGATCACTTTGGAGTTCGATGATTATTTCCTGGTGACCTGCTATACCCCGAATTCCCAGAGTGAGCTTGCCAGATTATCATACCGGATGGACTGGGAAGAAAATTTCAGAGAGTATCTGCTCAAACTTGAAGAGGACAAGCCGGTTATCCTCTGCGGCGACCTGAATGTGGCGCACACGGAGATCGATCTTAAAAATCCAAAGACAAACAGGAGAAATGCGGGATTTACAGATGAAGAGAGGGAAAAATTCACCAAACTCTTAGAAGCCGGATTTATTGATACATTCCGCTATTTTTACCCGGATGTGACCGAGGCATACAGCTGGTGGTCATATCGGTTCAGAGCAAGGGAGAAGAATGCGGGATGGCGCATTGATTACTTCTGTGTTTCCGGGGACCTTGAAGAACGCCTGGCAGAAGCAGTCATTCATACAGATATTTATGGTTCTGACCACTGCCCGGTTGGACTGTACCTGGAATAATAGAAAGGACTGAGGCTTATGAAGATGCTGAAAAAAGCAGCTAAAATCATGGCAGTGGTGATCACTGCAGTCGTTTTTGTGTTTACAGGATTGCTGATCTTTGTCACGGTCATGGAATACCGGCCCCAAAAGACAGAAAGTATAAAGAAATCAGAGGGAACCAGAGAGATTTCCAGAGAAGATCCATTTACCGTGGTCAGCCTGAATACCGGATACGCCGGCCTCGGAAAGGACGAAGACTTCTTTATGGACGGAGGTACAAAAGTGAGACCGGACAGCAAGATTCAGGTGGAGGAAAATCTTGCAGGGATCGTGGGCATGCTGAAGGAACACAAAGCGGACGCTTATTTTCTGCAGGAAGTGGATCTGGATTCCAAACGCTCTTATTCCACTGACCAGAAAAAGTATTATGAGGCTATGCTGGGACTGGGCGGAATGTTTGCCTATAACTTTAAAGTGGCTTACGCTCCGTATCCATGGCCAACCATCGGACATGTGGAGAGTGGTCTTCTGACGCTGACGGACACCAGGGTCAGCAAAGCCGAAAGGATTGCTTTGCCGGAATCTTTTTCATGGCCTCTTAAAACATGCAATCTGAAACGGTGCCTTTTAAAGACCAGGCTGCCGGTCAAAGGATCAGGGGCGGAGCTTGTGCTGATCAATCTGCATCTGGAAGCCTATGATTCCGGAGAAGGAAAAGAAGCCCAGAGCAAAATGCTTCTGAACGTATTGGAAGAAGAATATAAGAAAGGGAACTATGTGATCGCAGGAGGAGATTTTAACCAGACTTTTGAGGGGATCACCAAGTATCCGATCCGCAATAAAGAAGACTGGTCTCCCGGAGCTATCGGAAATGAGATTCTTCCGGAGGGCTTTAAATTTGCAGTAGATGATTCATACCCTACATGCCGTCTCCTGAACAAAGCCTATGAGAAAGATTCACAGGTCTATGTGATTGATGGCTTTATCGTCTCGCCGAATGTGCAGGTGGAGCAGGTGAAAGTCTTGGATCATGATTTTCATTATACGGACCATCAGCCGGTCAGGCTGAAAGTAAGACTCAAATAAAAAAGAAGGGGCTCTCCTGTATCTTAACAATACAGGGAGCCTCCATTTTAATCGTCTTCTTTCAGGTCGATTTTTTTCGAAGCCTGATACAGGTTAATAATATCTGTCAAAGACTCTTCCATTTTTTCCTGTATTCCCTCAAGTTTATCGGGGTCTACATTGTAATTTAAAAACAGTTTTTCTATGTTTTCTGTGACATGATGTCCCAAATGCGAAATGATCAGGAAGGTATCAAAGTTCTTGCTGTTCTTTGCGTTCACAAAACGCTTTAAGTCACTCTGGATAAATTCGAGGATCTCACGATCGCTGGCAAATTTTCCGTGGATCATCGCATAGGGCTGAACACGCTGCAGAAAGTATTTGTTGTGGCGGGTGATATTAAAGACATAGGACACGATCAGACCGTCTCCCAAGTCAAATTCTGCTATGTGCATTATGCTGTTATATTCTTTGATTGACGTGGCGCCCAGCTGACGCAGATTAATGTTAATAAAATCGCTGGTTACTGTGTTTTCATTCATAAAAAATCCTCCTTAAAAAGTACATACTGTGAAGCGCATTTCTTAGCGCGGCGGAATTAATTTAAAAAAATATGTGAATTTGATCAGTAAAAAGACGGAACAAACTGCAATGGAGATCAGCATAATTGGAAATCCCACTATAAAATATTTCCCGAAGGAGATGGGATAGCCTGCATTTTTGCTGATGCCTGCCAGCACCACATTTGCAGAGGCACCGATCAGAGTGCTGTTTCCTCCGAGACAGGCGCCCATCCACCAGAGAGGTTCAGCATGGACCCCACTGGCCTGCATGGTAAAGATCATATTTCCGCCGTTTAAATTCATCAGGCGTTTATCTTTGATGGATTTGTGTTCATCCGGCTGCATCACTTTCTGTACATTCTTTTCATCCACAGTGAGGCTTTTTTTATAAATAAACCGGTAACAGATAATTGAAACGATCATGCTAAGAACAACCGCTGCCCCGGTATTCCGGATAAAATCCATAAAGCTTAGATTTGTGGCCGTACCGATCATAATATTGGGCGGGTAACCGATCAAAGTAGCTGTACCTCCGGCATTGGATGCCATGATTTGTGTGAGCATGTAAGGCACCGGATCAACTTACAATATATTTGTAATAGCCAGAGTCATAGGTCCTACAAGGAGAATTGTAGTGACATTGTCAAGCAGGCCGGACAGTACTACTGTGATGATGATAAAAACAACCATGATGGGCCACGGACTTTGGCGAGCTTGTCAGATTTGATCGCTATGTATTCAATAATACCGGACGTCTTGATGACAGATACCATAAGCATCATCCCTACCAAGATTCCGATCGTCTCTGCGTCAATAAATCCGACACAGTCTTCAATAGAAAGAATATGGGTCAGTACAAGCAGAATAGCTCCGGAAACAGCGGCCAGCGTATTGTTTACCCTGTTCGTGATAATGGCAGCCATTGTAACAACAAAAATAATGATTGCAGCTATTTGATCTGCAGATATAAAACCCCTCCTATAAAAACAGTAGTTAAATAATTATGAAAACCGGATCAGCAGAAAAACAGAGCATATAAATACTGAGAGTATCATCATAGGAAAACCAATTTTAAAGTATTTTCCGAAAGTAATCGGATATCCTGCATTTTTACTGATGCCTGAAAGAACTACATTGGCTGAGGCTCCGACCAGTGTACCGTTGCCGCCAAGGCAGGCTCCCAGGGAAAGTGCCCACCACAGAGGAGTCACATCTACACCGTGAGACTGGATTGTCATGATCATCGGAATCAGAGTTGCCACAAATGGGATATTATCCAGGAAAGATGAAACGATCGCGGAAATCCAAAGGATCAGAAGCATAGTCATTGTTATATTTCCCCCGGTAACTGAGAGCAGCCCATTGGCAAGAACTGTGATGACTCCGACCTTCTCCAGACCGCCTACAACAATGAATAATCCAACAAAGAAAAGGATGGTCGGCCATTCGACGCTCAGAATAATATCCTCAGGGTCCTGTCCACCGATGATCAGCATCAGACAGGCAGCGGCCAGAGCGATGGTTGCAGACTGCATTTGAAGCTGGTCATGGAAAATAAAACATAATGCAACAATCAACAGAATGATCACGCTCTGGATCAGCAGTTTTTTACTTTTAATTGCTTTTGATTCATCCAGCTTCATGACTTCCTTTATATTTTTATCTTCGACGGTCAGACTGTTTCCGTAGATAAAACGGAAACAGATCAGGGCGGCAATCATTACAAAAACGATGGCAAAACCAGTATTTAATATGAAATCTACAAAACTGAGCTTTGCCGCACTGCCGATCATGATATTGGGCGGGTCCCCGATCAGTGTTGCGGTACCTCCGATATTGGAAGCCATGATCTGTGTGATGATGTAGGGAACCGGATTGACACCTAAAATATTGGTAATAGCCAGAGTCATCGGCCCGACCAGCAGCACGGTGGTAACATTGTCTAAAAGTCCGGATAAAACGGCTGTGATGATGATAAACGTGACCATGATTGGCCAGGGGCGTCCTTTTGCAAGCTTTGCGGCTTTAATTGCAATATATTCAAAAATACCGGAATTTTTGACTATGGCCACCAAAAGCATCATACCTACGAGAATACCGATGGTCTCTATGTCTACGGCCTCAACGCACTCGTCAATGGTAAGAATATGGGTTAAAATTAAAAGGATCGCACCTGAAATTGCGGCAACGGTGTTGTGAAGTTTGTCTGAAATGATTGCGGCCATGGTGATTAAAAAAATGGCAATTGCAATAATCTGTTGTAGTGACATGATATTTCCCCCTAATCATTAAAGTTTATTCCTATTGTATCACCAACAGACAGAATTTTCACAATTTATATAGATGTTTTTTATTCAGAACAAGGAAGTCTGCTAAAATTATAAGAAAAGGCGGAAGAACAATTTCAATATTCAAAAAAGAAGATGAAGGCTGCCTCTCATAGAGGCAGTACACTGACAGCAAAACAGCTGCCCCGATAAGACAGCTGCTTTAGTCATTGATTACATTTTGTCTACAATTTTGTCGTACAAGTCCAGACAGCAATGACATTCTTCTTCCGAGAAATGAGAACAGTTCAGACAGCTCTCACATTTTACATCGTCTCCGTTACTGACATTTTTGACAGAGTGGTCACGGCCGCAAGGGCAGTACTGACTGCAGTTGATCGCTACTTCTTCATATATTTTATTCTGCTCTGACATCTGATAAAGCCTCCTTTTTATATTTGAAGTTACTTTATCAGTATTGACGGATCTATTCCGGATAATTCAGATTTTTCTCATTTGCAGTATATAAGGAAAAAGTCAAATATTTGTAAGCAAGGAGTTTTGCCATAGGAAGGTTCATATCGAGATAATTTCCACAGTCTCTGGCAGATGCCCCGGGAACTTCTCCTTCGAAGTCTCGTATATACTCAAACGTTTCTTTTACCAGCTCAAGTATCTCGCTGGAAGTCTGATCTCCGGCTAGGATCAAATAGAAACCGGTGCGGCAGCCCATGGGTCCAAAGTAGATGACCTGGTCTTTATATTCAGCATGGTTTCTTAAAAAGGTTGCGCCCAGATGCTCGATGGTGTGAATCTCAGCGGTGTTCATAACTGGCTCTTTATTCGGTGCGGTCATCCTCAGGTCATAGGTTGTCAATGTTTCTGTCCCGAGTGAATCCCTGCGAGATACATATACTCCGGGCAGAAGGTCTAAATGGTTGACCGTAAAACTTGCAATTTTCTGCATTGAAAAAACCTCCATATATAATGTTTGTCTGAATATTAGTGTAAACAGCATATCAATATTATAACAGAGATAAAAGAAAAAGCACGAAAATTACATATAAACAGAAGACCTCAGGCAATTTAAGAAAATAAAATTTCTGAAAAAGCTCTTGACAAAACATAAAACAGACCCTATAATATAATCCATAGTAAACCTAGTGATTAAGTAGGAAAATAAAGAGAGGAAATAGTGATATGAGTAAGATAAAAGAAAGTGCATCAGAATTAATTGGAAGAACACCATTATTAAAATTGAATCGTTATACAAAAAATGCAGGAGTTGAGGAAGCCGTGATTCTTGGCAAGCTGGAGTATTTAAATCCGGCAGGTTCTGTAAAAGATCGTATTGCTTTAGCAATGATTGAAGATGCAGAAGAAAAGGGAATCTTAAAGCCGGGGGCTACAATTATCGAGCCAACATCTGGAAATACAGGGATTGGTCTTGCAGCAGTTGCAGCAGCGAAAGGATATAAGGCAATCTTAACTCTTCCAGATACAATGAGTGTAGAAAGAAGAAACCTTTTAAAGGCTTATGGTGCAGAGCTTGTATTAACAGAGGGTGCAAAAGGAATGAAGGGAGCCATTGAAAAGGCGGATGAGTTGAACAAATCGATTGAAGGTTCTGTGATTCTTGGACAGTTTGTGAATCCTGCAAATCCAAAAGTTCATAAAGAAACGACGGGTCCGGAAATTTGGGATCAGACAGATGGAAAAGTTGATATTTTTGTCGCCGGTGTAGGAACAGGAGGAACAGTGACTGGTGTTGGAGAGTATTTAAAATCACAGAATCCAGATGTGAAAATTGTAGCAGTTGAGCCTGAAAGCAGTCCGGTATTATCCAAAGGTACTCCGGGACCTCATAAAATTCAGGGAATTGGTGCTGGATTTGTGCCAGATATATTAAATACAAAAGTATATGACGAAATTATTACTGTGGAAAATGAAGATGCATTTACAGAAGGGAAAGCATTTGCAGTCACTGAAGGTATTTTAGTTGGAATTTCTTCCGGGGCAGCATTAAAAGCTGCAAAAGAACTGGCAGCCAGACCGGAAAATAAAGGGAAGACAATTGTAGTTTTGCTTCCTGATTCTGGTGACCGTTATTTATCCACGCCGTTATTTGGCGGAAACTAAAAAATGGCTGAAATTATATACCCGCAGGGCACACCGTATTTTATACCCTTCGGGTGGACGCGCTCCGCGCGATAAGGTATAAGTTTCGAGCCCCATTCATATAGTATAGTGCTGACTGGACAACCAGAGGTTTGTAAGAAAAATTCTGCATCTTTGGTTGTTTTTCTATACAGCAATGATTGGATATTTAGTATACAAATGGCTGGAAAACAAAAGATTGATGTTGAAGACATGGCTGAAAAAATTTATAAAATATTCAAAAAAGTAGGTATGCTTTGAAAGCTTTAGCAATTAATTTTAAAGATAGTCAAGTATCCTTGGGAAGTCTGGTAAAAAGAAATGAGAATCCTTCTCAGTATTTGGAATAAATTTTTGGAAATCTCAGGAGCGTGGGTATCATAAAGGGAATGAAAGGACCTCGGGGAGGATATCTCAAATGATAATGAAGAAAATATAATTTCACTGGTGATACAAAAAGAGATTAATGATAAAATTAATGCAAAATCGAAGGGAACTTTAAAAAATTTAACATTAGAAGATTTAGAAAGAAATTATTTCGAATATAATCAAGATGGGCAGAATATGTATTATATTTAATGAACAATTTTGTGTCGTTAAGGAGTTATTATGGGAGAAGCAAAGGTAACAAAAGAAGATTTACTAAAAATTAAAGAATTCATTGAAGATATTCGATTTGGCTCTGTTACTGTGATTGTACAAGATGGAAGAATTATTCAGATAGAAAAGAAGGAAAAGGTAAGACTTAATCATTGATTGGAGGAAGACAATGAAGTACGATTTTGACATGGTAATAAACCGTCAGAATGCAATGTCTATAAAATATGATTTTGCCAAAAGACTTGGCAAGCCGGAAGGTATCTTACCATTAGGGTTGCTGATATGGATTTTCAGACGGCTCCAGAGATTCTTGAAGCATTAGAGGAAAGAATACAGCATGGCATATTGGGATATTCGGAATCTGATAAGGAATATGCAGATGCAGTGGTAAAATGGTATCAGGAACATTTTCAATGGAAGATTGAAAGGAATTGGATTGTAAAAACACCAGGTGTTGTTTTTGCTTTGGCTGCTGCAGTTAGAGCTTTTACAAACGAAGGAGATCATTATGAGATTGATTTTGAGGATTTTGAAAGAAAGATTGTGTCAAATCGAGTAAAATTTTTTCTATTCTGTAGTCCACAGAATCCAACGGGACGTGTTTGGAGAGAATGGGAATTAGATGAAATTCACAGTGATTTTATAAATTTTGGATATATGCATCTTATATCCAATCAGAAACTCCGCAGAAAATTCCGAAACGAAAGAAATATTTTTAAAAGATTATGTAGAAGTAAATCTTCCTAATATCCGAGTGATCGAACCTGAAGGGACCTATTTAGTCTGGTTGGATTTTCGAGAATTAGGACTTCATAAAAAAGAAAGAGAAGATTTGATCGTAAATCAAGCTGGATTATGGCTGGATCAAGCTTCAATGCTTGGCCCGGAAGGAGAAGGATTTAAGCGTATTAATATTGCGTGCGCGAGGAAAGTCCTTTGGCAGGCATTGAAACAGCTTAAAAATGCAATATCATAATATATTATATAGAGAAAAAACTGACTGGAAAACCAGAGGTTGCAAGAATCAAGCAAAATTGCTTGATTCTTGCAACCTCTGGTTTTATATTTTGTAATTTTAGGAGGAAAGACAATGAAAAAAGTAGTATCACCGCAGGAACAGCGGATTCAATATGAAATCGAGGAAAAAAAACCAGCATTCATCCATGAAAATCGTGCGACAAAAATTTTGAGTCGTATTCGAGGAGAAAAACCACAAATTGATATTGAAAGAGGTTTGTATTTTACACAATCTTTTCAGGAAACAGAAGGAGAACCTTTAATCTTAAGATGGGCAAAAGCATTGATGCATTATGTCAAACATGCAACGGTCTATATTGACGATGATCAACTGCTCGTTGGAAGGAGTGGAAAACAGGGACGCTACGGAATCCTTTATCCGGAATTAGATGGAAACACATTAGGGGAAGCAATTGAGACATTGCCGACGCGGACAATTTCTCCATTCAGCATTTCAGAAGAAGACGCCAAAATCGTGTCTGAAGAAATTGCCCCATACTGGGTAGGAAAAACATTCCATGAGGATCTTGCCAAGTCATTTACAAAGGAAACAACAAAATTAACATATAATCAGGATAAAGAACTTACATCAAGATATATTGTGAATGAAACAGCATCTTTTCGATCTTCTCTTCAGTGGGTACATGATTACGAGGTTGTGTTAGAAAAAGGATTTTTAGGACTGAAAAAAGAAGCGGAGGAGAGACTCTCAGAGTTAGACGAATATAGTCCGGTGGACTATACAGAAAAACTTCCATTTTTACAGTCTGTGATAATTACCTGTGATGCCATAATTTTATGGGCAGACCGCCATGGTGATCTTGCAGAAAAATTAGCCCAAGAAGAAAAAGATCCAAAAAGAAAGGTGGAATTATTAAAAATTGCAGAGACCTGCCACTATGTTCCCAAAAATCCGCCAAGAACTTTTTATGAAGCAATGCAGGCGCAGTGGTTTACACAGATGTTCTCAAGAGTGGAGCAAAAAACTGGAACGATTATCTCGAATGGAAGAATGGATCAATATTTATATTCATTTTATTTGAAAGATAAAAAGGCCGGCATTATTACTGACGATGAAGTGCAGGAGTTATTTGAATGTATGTGGGTTTCTATGGCTCAGTTTGTTGATTTATATCTTTCTGAAGCTGGAGGATCCTTCAATGAAGGATATGCCCATTGGGAAGCAGTAACCATTGGGGGAGTTACAAAACAGGGTTATGATGCAGTCAATGAATTGACATATATTTTATTGAAATCGAAACGAGAATTTCCATTAAATTATCCAGATTTGGCAGCAAGAATTCATACAGGAAGCCCAAAACGGTATCTGTATGAAGTAGCCAAAACCATTAAAGACGGGGCTGGATTCCCGAAATTAATCAATGACGAAGAAGTAGTGCCAATCCTGCTTTCGAAAGGTGCTGCTTTTGAGGAAGCATACGATTACAGCGTGTCTGGCTGCGCAGAATGCCGTATGCCGAACCGGGATACTTATACCAGTCCAAATGCTTATATTAACTTTGCAGCAGCGCTGGAAATGGTAATTTATAATGGAAAAATGCAAAAGTATGGAGATGAAGTAATAGGACTTCAAACAGGAGAGTTTGAAGAATTTGAAACTTTTGATGAAGTTTTAGAGGCATATTTGAAACAGCAGAGATATTTCATTAAACATGCATTTATTCAGCAGCATGAAATCATTCGTCTGCGTGGACAGCATTTTGCATCACCACTTGGCTCACTGATGCATAAATTGTGCCAGAAAACTTATACAGATTTACATCAGCCGAAGATTGAAGGGGGAATTGATTTAGGTTATTTCGAATTTATCGGATATGCAACAGTTGTTGATTCTCTTGCAGCAATCAAAAAATTAGTGTTTGAAGAAAAGAAAATTACAGCAGCTCAGTTGAAAGAAGCAATGGAGCATAATTTTGAAGGATATGAGGCAATCCGTCAGATGTTGATTCATGCACCAGCTTATGGAAATGATGACAGCTATACAGATGAGATTGGGAAATTACTGGATTATGAAGCACAGAAATTTACGGCGCGTTATGGGGAAGAACTTGGTGTACATCTGGATCTGCGATTGGTACCTTTTACTTCTCATGTACCATTTGGAAAGGTTGTCAGCGCAACTCCAAATGGAAGATTTGCTTACACACCATTGTCAGATGGTTCCAGTGCATCTCAGGGAGCAGATTTAAATGGACCGACAGCAGTGCTTCTTTCAAATTATAAAACAAAGAATTTCGACCGTAGAGACCATGCAGCAAGACTTCTAAATGTAAAGTTAAGTCCATCCTGTGTAGAAGGCGAAGAAGGAACGGAGAAATTAGTAAACTTTATCCGTACCTGGCATGATTTGAAGTTGTGGCATATTCAGTTTAATGTTTTGAATACAGATACCTTGCGGGAGGCACAAAAATATCCAGAACAGTATGGAAATCTTTTAGTTCGTATTGCAGGATATAGTGCATATTTCACGGAATTGTCGAAGGATCTTCAGGATGACATTATTGCCAGAACGGAACATGAGGCAGTTTCATAATGAGTTTATCAACATTGGTATTTAATATTCAGAATTATTCGCTTCATGATGGACCAGGAATCCGGACCATTGTATTTTTGAAAGGGTGTCCATTGCAATGCAGATGGTGCTGTAATCCGGAGTCTCAGAAATATAAAGTAGAAATTTCATATGTAAAACAAAAATGTATCGGGCAGACGGAGTGTGCATTTTGCCAAGAAGTCTGCCCCAAAGATGCCATTGTTTTTGGAAAATCGGGAAAAGCTGAGGTTTGTTGGAACCAATGCAGCCAATGTCTTGCTTGTGCGGATGTTTGTCCTTCAAAAGCGATAAAAAAGGAAGGCGAAAACAAAGAGATTGGAGCAATTCTTGATCAGGTTGAACAGCAGGCAGATTTTTACCGTTATGGAGAGGGCGGCTTAACTGTAAGTGGAGGAGAGCCTTTATCTCATGGGGAGTGGCTGATTCAGCTTTTGATGGAAGCAAAAGAAAGAAGAATTCATACAGCAATTGAGACTTGTGGATATGCAGATTATGAAATATTGAGAGAAGCAGCCCAATTTTTAGATGTGATTTTATTTGACTTAAAATCAATGAATTCAGAAAAACATGAGAAATATACGGGAAAATCAAATCAGAAAATTCTTGATAATTTTGAAAGACTTTGTCAAGAATTTCCTGATTTAAAAAAGCAGGTTCGTACTCCTGTCATACCAGGATTTAATGATACAAAAAAAGAACTTTTTCAAATCAAAGATTTTATTAAAGATAAACAAGGTGTTTCTTATGAGATGCTTCCTTACCATCGATTCGGAGAAGGAAAATATAAGGCACTTGGGCGTGAATACAAAATGGGCAATCAGACACTTTCAGATGAAATAATAAATTTTATAAAGAGTCAGAACGAAAGCAGGAGGAAATAAAAATGTCAAGTTTAAATAGAGAGTTAACTGTTTCATATGATAAAAAATACAACCAGCATCCATGGCTGCCGGGAAATGTCGATGCAATTCCAATTGAACGGGCAGAGGGGATATATTTTTATGATTTTAATGGGAGAAAATATTACGATATGTCCAGTCAGCTGTCTTGTGTAAATATTGGTCATGGAAATAAAGATGTGATAGAGGCAATTCAGAAACAGGTAGAGATTTTGCCTTATATTGGGCCGGCATATGCGTCTGCAACGAGATCTGAATTGGCGAAAATGCTGATAGATTTAACTCCAGATAATATGGCGAAAGTATTTTTTACATGCGGTGGATCTGATGCAAATGAAGCAGCCATTAACATAGCGAGAACAGTGACTGGAAGAAGCAAGATTTTTTCCAGATATCGAAGCTATCATGGATCGACACTTGGTTCAGGGAACTTATCTGGAGATCCAAGGAGATTTGCATTGGAAAATCCTTCTGCAGCTGGTTTTGTAAAATTTAAAGATCCTTATATTTACAGAAGTTCCATTCCATTTAAAGATGATCAGGAGGCATCCACATATTATCTTGAAAAAATTGAAGAACAGCTTGCCTATGAAGGTGCAGAAAATGTTGCTGCAATTTTTGTGGAATCTATTACAGGTGCCAATGGAGTAATCATTCCTCCAGATGGTTATTTGCAGGGACTTCGTAAAATTTGTGATCGATATGGAATTCTGATGATATGTGATGAAGTCATGGCTGGTTTTGGAAGAACCGGGAAGATGTTTGCATTTGAAAACTGGGGAATTAAACCAGATATGATTACTTTTGCAAAAGGTGTGACTAGCTCTTATGTTCAGCTTGGAGGAGTCATTGTCTCAAAAGAAATTGCGCAATATTACAATGATAGAGTCTTTCAGTATGGACTTACCTATAGTGGACATTCTCTTGCTTGTGCAGCAGGTGTGGCCTGTGTGAACTATTATCAAAAAGCCAATCTTCTGGAAAATACAAAAAAAGTCGGGAAAGTGCTGGGAGAACTTCTGGAAGAGATAAAAGAAAAACATGCATGTGTTGGTGATGTTCGTTACATTGGTCTATTTTCAGCAGTAGAATTTGTAAAAAATAAAAAAACAAAGGAACCGCTGGTTCCATATGCGGATCAATCAGGAACGATGGGAAAAATTATAGGTCTTTTAAGAGAACGCGGATTTGCAACTTTCGGCAGAGAAAATAATATCAATATTGCTCCACCGTTGATTATCACAGAAGAGGAACTCCGTGAAGCAATAAAAATTTTTGATGAGGTTCTAGATATTGTAGATAAAGAATTTTTATAAAAACTGGATTTGGCAGCCGGTTTTTTAAGGAAAGATGGGAGTGAAGTTATGAATGAACGAAATAAAACTGGTAACACAGAAAAGATTATCAGTTTTGGTGTATTTGCAGTCGTATTCATTGTATGGTTTGCAGTTACTTCTGCAGGAATTGTTTCAGAAACCTTAATACCAACTCCAGCGAGTGTATGGGATAGTTTTGTTACAATCTTAAGCGAAGGGTATAAAGGTTCTACATTACTGCAGCATTTGGCAGCAAGTATGAGCCGTTTGTTAAGAGCCTATTTGCTGGCAATTGTCACTGCAGTACCTTTAGGATTATTAAGTGGGTATTATCCCAAAGTAAGGGCTTTTATTGAGCCGATTGTAGAATTTTATCGTCCACTGCCGCCATTGGCGTATTATACGCTTCTGGTACTGTGGATGGGAATTGGTGATGGATCTAAAATTATGCTTCTGTTTCTTGCAGGATTTGCTCCAATTTATATTGCATGTGTTTCTGGAGTAAATCGAGTAAAAGAAGATTACATATTAGGAGCTAAAACGTTGGGCGCTGGAAATAAACAGGTATTCTTTTTTGTTATTTTCCCAGCAGTACTGCCAGACATTTTTACTGGTCTTCGTACCTCTCTTGGTGTAGAATATACGACTTTGGTCGCAGCAGAGATGGTAGCTGCTGTCAGTGGAATTGGATGGCTGGTTTTAGATGCAAGTAATTATCTGCGAAGTGATATTATGTTTTTCGGTATCATCTTAATGGGAATTACAGGAATCATCTTGGATCAAATTATCCGGCTTTTGGAAAGAAAAATTATTCATTGGAAAGGAAAAAATTAAGGAGGAAGAAAATATGAGAAATAGAAAGAAAAGATGGGGTGTAGGAGTACTTGCAGCGTTAATGATTACAGCATTAGGATTGACAGGATGTGGTTCATCTAAAAAAGCAGAGAAAAAAGGGACGGCAAAAGCAGAAGAAATAAAAATTGGAACGATGGATCTGGTCAATGGGGACTTAGTGGCACGTGCAGAAAAATATTATGAAGAAGAACTGGGAGTGAAGGTTCAGATTGTGAATTTTGATTCTGGAAAAGATGTAAATACAGCACTGGCGGCAGGAAGTATTGATGTATCAGAATTAGGAAGCAATCCAACAGCACTTGGTATCTCAAATGATTTGAAATATGATGTGGTTTATATCGGTGATATTATTGGATCTGCAGAATCACTGGCAGTAAGAAATGGCATAAATATTAAATCTTTGAAAGATTTGAAAGGTAAAAAAGTTGCAACACCATTTGCATCAACCGCACATTATAGTTTGTTAAATGCATTGAAACAAGAAGGTGTAAAAGAAAGCGATGTCAAATTGTTAGACATGGAACCAGATGATATCAATGCTGCTTGGAAACGTGGTGATATTGATGCAGCATATGTTTGGTATCCGGTGTTAAACAATCTCTTAAAAGATGGAAAGATTATTACTGGAAGTGATAAGTTAGGAGAAAAAGGAATCATTACAGCAGATTTAGTTGTTGCAAGACAAGACTTTGCGAAAGCAAACCCAGAACTTGTCACAAAATATATTAAAGTATTAAATAAAGCAAATGAACTGGATCAAACAGACAAAGATAAAGTGATCAATGACATTTCAGATGTCTTAAAAATCAGTAAGGATGATGCGAAATTCCAAAGAAATGGTTTTGAATGGATTTTAGGGGAAGATCAGTTGAAAAAAGAATATCTGGGTGGACATATTTCAGAGGTATTAAAAAATACTGCTGATTTCCTGGCAGAACAGGGAAGTATCAAAAAAGCTCCAGATTTAAAAACATTCCAGGAACATGTCAATACATCATATCTTGAGGATGCTCTCGGAAAATAGAAAGAGGGAGATTTTATGGGAGAAAAGAAGGAAGATTGGAAAGATAAATTATATGAACCGGCCAATGAACTTCTCAGTGTTTCTGGAATTCATTATTGCGGAGAGGAACCGGAGGTTGCAGGCGAAGGAGAAGATCCATTGATCAACGTTCAAAATGTAAATCTTGATTATTCAGCTGCAAATGGTCCCGTAAGAGCGTTGGAAAATATTAATTTCAATATTTATAGAGGAGAGTTCATTTGTGTTCTCGGACCGAGTGGATGTGGAAAGTCGACATTATTGAAAATTTTGGCAGGTTTTATTCCACCATCCAATGGAGAAGTCCGTTTGGAAGGTAAACTGATTAATGGAATCGATTGGCATAGAGGGGTTGTATTCCAAAATCCACCATTATATGAATGGTATTCGGTCAGAGATAATATTAGTTTTGGACCGAAGATGAGAAAAGTTCCCCAAAATGAATATAAATATTTAACGGATCAATACTTAGAAAGAGTTGGACTGCAGGAATTTGCAGATAAAAAAGTATATGAGCTTTCCGGAGGAATGCGTCAAAGAGTTTCGATTGCTAGAGCATTGATTAACAATCCAGAAATCCTATTGATGGATGAACCATTTGGTGCATTAGATGCATTTACAAGAGAAACGATGCAGTCATTAATCCGAAAAATATGGTGGGATACTGGAAAAACAATCTTTTTTATCACACATGATGTGGAAGAAGCATTACTGCTTGGAAGCAGAGTGTTAGTATTAAGCAGACATCCAGGGAGAATTATGGATGATGTTTCTGTTCGGTTTTCAAGACGGATTGTGGGAGAAGGAATAGAAGATATTCAGTTTACAGAAGAATTCTATAAATATAGAGAACGGCTTCTAAAATTAATTCACAAACAGCATGAAAAATAAAGATGATGGAAAGAGTCAGATCGTATCATAGATTGGTGGCAAAGGAGAAAAAATGAGTTGGGAATATTTACAACCGGTAAACATTTCTTTTGGAAATGGGAAACGCAACACAATATTTAAAAAATAGAAGAAAGTGGATATAATTGGTAGGAAGTTTTACGAAGTTTTCACCGAACCCGGATGTCGAGGAGGTAGATCAGCTTGCACAACTTCTGCCAAAGGAAGGGAAAAAAGCCCCCATTGCTTCGGATAGTTTTTATCCGCAATATGCTGTGATTGATCCGGAGCTGACCGTGTCAATATCTCAATATCAATTCCCCATGGAGAAGCCTGCGGATGGACTTAAAAGATAAGAAACTGACACAGAAAGAAAAAGAGCAGTTAATTTTATTAAGTCATCATCCAAATCTTGAATATAATCTAGTGGAAATTACAGATGAAATTTTAAAATTCTTTTGATTTTTCGTTCCTTGTAGGAGGATTGCAAAATTACATGGAATGGGCTGTTCAGCATATGCAATAGGGAAAAAACTTGGAAGGGCAAGCAATACAATAAGAATTGAACTAAGGAGAGGAACGGTGTCGCAGATGAAAGGCGGCACAAATGAGATATCCGCCGAAAAGTAAGCAGTAAGCTGAAAAAGGAGAAGGGAAGAACAGCGCAGTTTGTAAAAGAAGTGGAAGATATTCTTGAGGAAATGCCCAGAGGAGTATTCCGGACTATTACAAGTGATAACGGATTAGGGTTTTCAAGATTATATGAATTTGAAGAGAATGATAAATTTTTGGTGTATTATGCTCATCCATATGCTTCATATGAAAGAGGGAGCAACGAGATTAATAACAGGCTTATACGCAGGCATTATAAAAAAGGAAAGTATATAAAGAATCAGCCGGAAGAGAAAGTCAAGTATGTGGAAGACTGGATGAATAATATGCCAAGGCGGCTTTTTGGATACCGGACGGCAAATGAATTATATAAGGAAGAATAATAGAGAGTTAAAAGAAGTTGACAAAAGGAGAGGATTGGATTGTATTAAAATAGATACAAAAAAATAGTTCAAAAAAGGGTTGCAATTTAAGTTAAAAAAAAAGTAAAAAAACCTGTTGACATTTGTCTGGAGCGATGATAAGATTATCAACGTTGCTGACAAAACAGCAGCTCTTCAAAACTTTATCTGACTTCTTGGCTCTTCAAATTTTTGAAAAAGTCCTTGACTTGGAAAGCATGCCATGATATGATATAAAAGTTGCTGACGGTGATCGGACAGCACTAGAAATGTCAGTCATTCATGAAACTTCAAAAAAAATGAAAAAGTGCTTGACAGACAGAATGAAGAATGATAATATAATAAAGCTGTCGCTCGTAAGAGCAAGACAAAAACGACAGCAGATCTTTGATAATTGAACAATAAGACAACCTTGAAAATTCTAAGAGATTTTCAGTATCTTTTGAAAAAGATACACGAACGTTCTTTATAAAAGGACACAGTAAAACAAGGATAAAAAGCTAGCGCTTTTAGATCCAAGATTGAACATGAGAGTTTGATCCTGGCTCAGGATGAACGCTGGCGGCGTGCTTAACACATGCAAGTCGAACGAAGCATTTTGGAAGAAAGTTTTCGGATGGAATTCCTTAATGACTGAGTGGCGGACGGGTGAGTAACGCGTGGGGAACCTGCCCCATACAGGGGGATAACAGCTGGAAACGGCTGCTAATACCGCATAAGCGCACAGAATCGCATGATTCGGTGTGAAAAGCTCCGGCAGTATAGGATGGTCCCGCGTCTGATTAGCTGGTTGGCGGGGTAACGGCCCACCAAGGCGACGATCAGTAGCCGGCTTGAGAGAGTGGACGGCCACATTGGGACTGAGACACGGCCCAAACTCCTACGGAGGCAGCAGTGGGGAATATTGCACAATGGGGAAACCCTGATGCAGCGACGCCGCGTGAGTGAAGAAGTATTTCGGTATGTAAAGCTCTATCAGCAGGGAAGAAAAAAAAACGATGCCGCCGACTAAGAAGCCCCGGCTAACTACGTGCCAGCAGCCGCGGTAATACGTAGGGGCAAGCGTTATCCGGAATTACTGGGTGTAAAGGGTGCGTAGGTGGCATGGTAAGTCAGAAAAGCCCGGGGCTTAACCCCGACTGCTTTTTTTGAAACTGTCATGCTGGAGTGCAGGAGAGGTAAGCGGAATTCCTAGTGTAGCGGTGAAATGCGTAGATATTAGGAGGAACACCAGTGGCGAAGGCGGCTTACTGGACTGTCACTGACACTGATGCACGAAAGCGTGGGGAGCAAACAGGATTAGATACCCTGGTAGTCCACGCCGTAAACGATGAATACTAGGTGTCGGGGCCGTAGAGGCTTCAGGTGTGCGCAGCAAACGCAGTAAGTATTCCACCTGGGGAGTACGTTCGCAAGAATGAAACTCAAAGGAATTGACGGGGACCCGCACAAGCGGTGGAGCATGTGGTTTAATTCGAAGCAACGCGAAGAACCTTACCTGGTCTTGACATCTAACTGACCGGTTCGTAATGGGGCCTTTCCTTCGGGACAGTTAAGACAGGTGGTGCATGGTTGTCGTCAGCTCGTGTCGTGAGATGTTGGGTTAAGTCCCAACGAGCGCAACCCCTATCTTTAGTAGCCAGCATATAAGGTGGGCACTCTAGAGAGAGACTGCCAGGGATAACCTGGAGGAAGGTGGGGACGACGTCAAATCATCATGCCCCTTATGGCCAGGGCTACACACGTGCTACAATGGCGTAAACAAAGGGAAAGCAAGTCGTGAGGCGAAGCAAATCCCAGAAATAACGTCTCAGTTCGGATTGTAGTCTGCAACTCGACTACATGAAGCTGGAATCGCTAGTAATCGTGAATCAGAATGTCACGGTGAATACGTTCCCGGTCTTGTACACACCGCCCGTCACACCATGGGAGTCAGTAACGCCCGAAGTCAGTGACCCACTTATAGGGAGGGAGCTGCCGAAGGTGGGACCGATAACTGGGGTGAAGTCGTAACAAGGTAGCCGTATCGGAAGGTGCGGCTGGATCACCTCCTTTCTAAGGAAGAAGAAGTAGGGGTTGTCTTATTGTTTAGTTATCAATGATAACAAAAAGTATCAAGCAAGGAAGTTCTATTGCACTAAATTCGCTGCGCCATAACTGGCTGGCTCATTAAGTTGCAAGAACAACTTTCGTACTAAGCTCGAAAGTACCTCGCTAAGTACTCAATGCTTCCGGTGGCGATGCGTTTTGGGGGCACACCCGTACCCATCCCGAACACGATGGTTAAGACCAAAACGGCCGATGATACTTGGTTGGAGACGACCTGGGAAAGCAGGTGGCTGCCGGATCTTATTTAAACATTCTTTGGTGATTCGATATAAGAACAAAGTTCTTGTATGGAATGGCTGAAGAAGCCAAAATAGAAAGTGTAACAGAGATTGTTGGTGGTAACGCGTGAATCTTAAGAAGCTTCGCTTCTTCGATCGCGGCAGAGCCGCTTATACAAAAAAAAAGCATATGCGCTTAGGAGAATGAATTCTCCACGCGATATCCTTCCCTTTTGTGCACGCAATACTTGCTACGCGGATGTACCTTGAAAACTTCATACAGAACACAAAAAGTTATTTTTATAAGAAATGACAAGACATCAAACAAAACGAATTACCCGTTGTCATCACGCTAGATGACAATGAGGATGATAGAACAACTATCGTCCGTTCTATGGTTAAAAGTAGAAAAGAGCGTAGGGTGGATGCCTTGGCACTAAGAGCCGATGAAAGACGTGATAAGCTGCGATAAGCTGCGGGGAGGAGCAAATATCCTTTGATCCGCAGATCTCTGAATGGGGAAACCCGGCGGAGTATCCCTCCGTCAGCGTATGGTGAATCCATAGCCATACGTGGGGAAACCGGGGAACTGAAACATCTAAGTACCCGGAGGAAGAGAAAAGAAACCTCGATTTCCAAAGTAGCGGCGAGCGAAATGGAAAGAGCCCAAACCAGAATGCGTGCATTCTGGGGTTCGACTGCAACATGGGATTATGTATGACAGGAGAACGGCCTGGGAAGGCCGGCCAGAGAGGGTGAAAGCCCCGTATCCGAAGTCAAAGTACCCTGGCAGGATCCAGAGTACCACGAGACACGAGAAACCTTGTGGGAATGAGCGGGGACCACCCCGTAAGGCTAAATACTCCTTAGTGACCGATAGCGCATAGTACTGTGAAGGAAAGGTGAAAAGGACCCCGGGAGGGGAGTGAAAGAGAACCTGAAACCCTATGTTTACAAGCTGTGGAACCCCTTTAGATGGGGAACTGCGTACTTTTTGTAGAACGGTCCGGCGAGTTGCCCGTACTGGCAAGGTTAAGGACTTAAGGTCTGGAGCCGAAGTGAAAGCAAGCGTTAAGAGCGCGGTAGATGATCACACTTTGTGTGGTCATAACAGTCAGTGAGGGCAGACCCGAAACCGGGTGACCTATCCATGTCCAGGTTGAAGCTTCCGTAAGAGGAAGTGGAGGACCGAACCCACATCCGTTGAAAGGGGGGGATGAGGTGTGGATAGCGGAGAAATTCAATCGAACCCGGAGATAGCTGGTTCTCCTCGAAATAGCTTTAGGGCTAGCCTCATCAAAAGTCTGCTGGAGGTAGAGCACTGAATTGTCTAGGGGGCGTCAAAGCTTACCAAAACATATCAAACTCCGAATGCCAGTCAGATGATTGATGGGAGTCAGACTGTACGAGATAAGTTGGACAGTCGAAAGGGAAAGAGCCCAGACCACCAGCTAAGGTCCCAAAGTACGTGTTAAGTGGAAAGGATGTGGGATTTCAAAGACAACTAGGACGTTGGCTTAGAAGCAGCCATACATTGAAAGAGTGCGTAATAGCTCACTAGTCGAGATCCTGCGCCGAAAATGTCCGGGGCTAAAACACGACACCGAAGCTGTGGAATGTAGAAATACATTGGTAGAGGAGCATTGTAAGCGGGATGAAGCCATACCGAAAGGAGTGGTGGACTGTAGAAGAGAAATGCCGGAATGAGTAGCGAGAGGAAGGTGAGAATCCTTCCGGCCGAATATCTAAGGTTTCAGAGTAAAACTGATCTGCTCTGGGTAAGTCGGGACCCTAAGGCGAGGGGCGAGAGCCGTAGTCGATGGATAACTGGTTGAGATTCCAGTACCACATAAAAACAGAACTGTGGGGACACAGAAGGGAAATGGGAGCCAGGAATGGAAAGACTGGTGCAAGCAAAGTAGCCGTATGGGAGGCAAATCCCCATGCAAGGCAAAGGCGTTACGCGGACCGAACAAAAGTAGGGAAGCCCAGGCCCCAGCTGTCAAGAAAAGCCGCTATTGTTTTTATGTGCCCGTACCGTAAACCGACACAGGTGGATGAGGAGAGAATCCTAAGGCCGACGGGAGAAGTGTTGTTAAGGAACTCGGCAAAATGACTCCGTAACTTCGGGAGAAGGAGTGCCAGGTAAGACTGGCCGCAGAGAATTGGCCCAAGCAACTGTTTAGCAAAAACACAGGTCTATGCAAAACCGCAAGGTGAAGTATATGGGCTGACGCCTGCCCGGTGCTGGAAGGTTAAGGGGAGGGCTTAGCGAGTGATCGCGAAGGTCTGAACTTAAGCCCCAGTAAACGGCGGCCGTAACTATAACGGTCCTAAGGTAGCGAAATTCCTTGTCGGGTAAGTTCCGACCCGCACGAAAGGCGTAATGATTTGGGCACTGTCTCAACAACACACCCGGTGAAATTGAAATACCAGTGAAGATGCTGGTTACCTGCGCCAGGACGGAAAGACCCCATGGAGCTTTACTCCAGCTTGATACTGGGATTCGGTACTGCATGTACAGGATAGGTGGGAGACTGAGAAAGAAGGACGCCAGTCCTTTTGGAGTCACTGTTGGGATACCACCCTTGCAGTATTGGATTTCTAACCAACAGCCATGATCTGGTTGGGGGACAATGTCAGGTGGGGAGTTTGACTGGGGCGGTCGCCTCCGAAAGGGTATCGGAGGCGCTCAAAGGTCTTCTCAGAATGGACGGAAACCATTCGCAGAGTGCAAAGGCAGAAGAAGGCTTGACTGTGACACCGACGGGTGGAGCAGGTACGAAAGGGACTTAGTGATCCGGTGGTATAACGTGGGGATTGCCATCGCTCAACGGATAAAAGCTACCCTGGGGATAACAGGCTTATCACTCCCAAGAGTTCACATCGACGGAGGTGGTTTACACCTCGATGTCGGCTCATCGCATCCTGGAGCTGTAGCAGGTTCCAAGGGTTGGGCTGTTCGCCCATTAAAGCGGTACGCGAGCTGGGTTCAGAACGTCGTGAGACAGTTCGGTCCCTATCCGGCGCAGGCGGAGGAAATTTGATAGGAGCTGTCCTTAGTACGAGAGGACCGGGATGGACGGACCACTGGTGGATCTGTTGTATTACCAAATGCATAGCAGAGTAGCCAAGTCTGGAAGGGATAAACGCTGAAGGCATCTAAGCGTGAAGCCCCTAAAGATAAGATTTCCCATAGAGTAATCTAGTAAGACCCCTTGAAGACGACGAGGTAGATAGGGCAGAGGTGGAAGTACGGCAACGTATGGAGCTGACTGTTACTAATCGGTCGAGGCTTTAACCAAAGAAGGTAAGGAAGATGTTTGATGAAAGGTTCTGTATGTAGTTTTGAAGGTACATAAAATGAAAAAGAGGGATAAAAAATAAAAGTATTTTTTATCTTTTTGCTGTATAGGGGCATAGTTCAGTTGGTAGAATAACGGTCTCCAAAACCGCAGGTCGAGGGTTCAAGTCCTTCTGCCCCTGTTAAAAAGTCTAGGAAAAGTTAATTTCCTAGACTTTTTCTTTTACTTATTATCACAGGCAGTTTTTTTATCTGTAGGATATCCATTTCCCTGTGCATCTGTTCCGGGATCACCTGATGCAATATCGTTGCTTTTTTTAAGTGCATGATTGGTGATCCCAGCCTCATAGGACCCTTTTGGAATTGTATTGATTTCTTCGTCGCCTCTTGCTTTTTTCATGTCGTCCTCCTTTTTCTGCATTTATATTATCCCCAAAATAGAATAAAAGATTAAAGATTTTTAAATTAACAGCAAGCCTCCAAAGAGGTAAAAAATTCGTGCTATTGACAAAAGGACAAAAAAGGCTGAATATAAGATTTAAAGATGAAAGAGTGTTCAGTAAATAGAAAATTGGAAAGGAAATAAAATATGAGAAGAAAAGATAGACAAATTACAGAATTTAACGAAATCATTGAGATCATTAAAAAGTGTGATGTTTGCAGAATTGCATTGAATGATAAAGATTTTCCCTATATTGTTCCCTTGAATTTTGGATTAGATATACAAGGAGATCAAGTTTTCCTGTATTTTCATGCTGCTATGAAAGGAAAAAAATTAGATTTAATAGCAAAAGATAATCGTGCAGCTTTTGAAATGGACTGTGACCACAATTTTATTCTTTATGAAGAGAGAATGAGCTGCACCATGGGGTATGCAAGTGTTACTGGACATGGGAATATAGAATTTGTACCGGATGAAAATAAATATGAGGCACTGAAAATCTTGATGAGACATTATCATGCGGAAGATTTTAAATTTAATATGGATATGATGAAAGTGACAACTGTTTTAAAAATGACAGTTACAGATATGATAGGGAAGCGAAGGAATAATATACATTAAATATTTTGTATATGATTTTCGTTGCAGAGCCGGGGATTAGCCCTCGGACTCTGCAACGATTTCCTCCAGAACACGGATGAGGTCGTGGATCGTATTTAACTCCACGTTGCGTTCCAGGATCATATCCTTTAATTCGATACTGAGCGTTTCAAATTTTGGACGAAGCTCAGGAGAAACATAAGACATCTTTATCACCTCATAGAATAGTATGGGCAAACTTCTGGATTCTCATTAAATAAATAACTCATAAATACCTAAAATTAAGATTAAAAGTCCGGAAATTAATACCGCATAGTTTCCGAAGATATCAGACAGAAATTTTTTTCCTGCAGCCATGCCTGTTGTGAGAAAGAATAAACTAAAGAAAAACGTAAAAGCAGAGGTAAGATATGGATTTAATCCGGTGATTCCTGCACCAAAACCGAGCCCCAGATTATTTAAAGTCAGCGCCAGGGAAAGAGCAACCAAAGATGCTATGGGCATAGAATGCCGTTTGGTACTGGTACAAGACAATGTTTTTTCTTCTTTCTGTGTCAGTTCGTCCGGTACATTTTTCTTAAAAAAGTAATCCATCATCATCCAGATGCCAAGAAAGATGATGATAAGGCATCCGAAGGTATTTGCAGTGGAGATCGGAAGAATACTCACAAGCCATTCACCGAGAAACATGGATAAGTAGGTGCCTATGGAAGTAAGAAAAGAAATTGTAATATTATCTACAATATGATATCGGTATCCTTTGGTGCCGTAAGCAGCGCCAAGAAAAAAAGCATCGATATTCGCTGAGATCGAAAATAAAATGACAGATATTAGATGCATATGAAATCCTTTTATTTTGTTGTTTTATATATACTATGGCAAAAGCAAAAATCAGTTCTAAATAAAAATATTATTACAACTGGTAATATATTAATATTACCAGTTGTAATATACAAAGGAGTATAGTATAATAGTAGTATCAAAAAAGTAAAATCAAGGAGGATAAAAATGGTCGGTATTTTAATTGCTACTCATGGAGGTTTTGCTGAGGGTCTGTTAAGCGCAGTTGAGCTGATTGCCGGAAAGCAGGAAAAAGTTGAGACTGTCGGCTTGTATCACGGAGACGGAGTCGATGAATTTGAAGGTAAGATCACAGCTGCAATGGACAAGCTGGATGACGGAGACGGTGTGCTGGTGTTCGTAGACATTCTGGGGGGAACACCTTCAAACACCGTTATGCGCTGCTTTTCAAAAAAAGACCATATCAAAGCGATTGCAGGAATGAATATGGCAATGGTTGTGCAGGCAGTCATGATGAGAGACGGAACAGATTTGGATTCACTATGTGCAGAATGTGTTGAAGTTGGAAACCAGCCGCCGATTCTACTGCATGACATGTATGCAGATATGGTAAAACAGCAGAGTGAAGATATAGAAGAAGACGAAATTTAAAAATATGTTTGAGGATGCAGCCGGGTTTCCCGGCTGTTTTTCATTTCATAGGAAAGTTCTACGACCTTCCCTATGAAATAAAAACGCTCCGCGGGTTGTGCACAGATGCGTAAGGAAATTATTTGCCTGCGGCAAATTGCATCTGGCACGCAAAGTTGTCAAGCCCCTCAAAGAGTGAGGGGTTGGGGCGTTGAAGTGGGCTTGCCCACTTTGTTCCCAAATTTTGATTATATAAAAAGGACACCCGCTAAAAAGCGGATGCCCAACCAACAAAAATGAGTTAGAGTTACCAAATTTAATCTAAGATACTGCTTGCAAAAACTTTCATAGCAGCTTTTACGTTTTCTTTCATGGCAGCTTTGCCGGCAGCAATGATATCATGGAAAAATACTTTTTCACCTCCGGCATCATTAATGAATTCACGGACTTTGTTTCCTCCGGCCATAGCACTGTATGTATAGTAGTTGATCTTAGTGATTCCATTTTGAATTGATGTCTTGAAGTCTTCATCAGAAACACCGGAACCGCCGTGCATTACAAATGGAATATCAATCTTATTTTTAATTTCTGTGATACGGTTCAAGTCAAGCTTTGGTTCGGTTAAGTAAACACCGTGAGTGGTACCGAAAGAAATAGCAAGTGCGTCAACACCGGTTCCTTCTACGAATGCTTTAGCTGTATCCGGATCTGTATAGCAGTCTTCCAAAGATTCAAAGTCTTCGGCTCCTACAGCTCCGCGTCCTTCTCCGCCGCCTACAGCAGAAGTGAAGATGTGGCCTAATTCAGCCTCGACAGAAACACCTGCAGCATGTGCGATTTTTACCATTTCTTTTGTTTCTTCAAAGTTTTCTTCATAACTTTTGGCAGAAGCATCATACATGACAGAAGTGAATCCTAAACGGATCGCCTGTACACATAAGTCAAAAGATGCGCCGTGGTCTAAGTGAACACAAACAGGAACAGAAGCACGTTTTGCGTAGTCCAGCATGATCGGCCCGATCTCCTGCATAGTGATTAAGTTCTCATGTACCTCTGCATGCTGGATGATGACAGGAACATTGAGTTCTTCAGCGGCAGAGATCACTGCCTGTATAGATTCCAGGTTAGGAACATTGAATGCGCCGACAGCATACTTTTTCTCTTTTGCATCTTCTAAAATTTTTTTCATTGTTACTAGCATATCTTATACCTCCGTGAATCATTAATTACTTGGCTATAAAAAAATTATAACCGATGGTAATAATAAAGTCAAATATAAAATTACCAATGGTAATACTCGTTGGTTTGAGAATGAAGACCGGACAGCAGGATCTCTTTATTTTCTTTGATTGTATGTCCGGGTTTAAACAGACCGGAAGTACCACCGGTAAATATGTCTGCCCCGGACTGGTAAAGGGTGTTTACCGTCGAGGGATTAACATTTCCGTCGGCCTGGATAGAGACAGACATCCCGGCTTCTGACAGTCTGTGTCTCATCTCTTTAATATGTTCGAGACTGTTTTGTTGCATGGTTTGACCGGAGAAGCCCGGATTGACAGTAAGCTTTAAGATCCAGGGAACCTCTTTTGCCAAAGCGAGGAAATCGTCCGGAGGAGCAGTGTCACATTTAAAGGCTAATACAGGCTGGGCACCAAATTTCCTTATCAGATCGAAGGTTTTCAGCGGATGCTTCATAGCCTCGTAGTGCACGGCAATATAATCTGCGCCCAGTTTTGCAAAACGCTCAATATAAGCGTCGGGATCGTATGCGGCCAGATGTGCCTCGATGGGTAAGGTTACTTCAGAACGCATCATTTCTAATAATGTATCCCCCAAAATAAAGCATTTGTTAAACTTTCCGTCTACCATATCATAGTGGAAAAATGATATGCCAGACTGTTCGGTTTCCACAATCTGTTCCTTTAAATGAAGTAAATCCATACAGGATACAGAGGCAGAAACACAGGGTGGGTTTAATATAAGCTGTCTCATGGATGAAACCTTCCTTTCTTCTATATGAAATATGAAATGAAAATAAGTTGTTTCTTACTGTTTAGTATAAGAGAGAAAATATAGGAATGCAATGAATATAACCGATGGTCATAAAATTTGTATAATGTTTATAATTTTTTTATAAATTTAAGTCACTTTTCACAAAAAGAATGAAATATTATAAAAAAAGTTGACATTTTAGTGAGTGGTGGTAATATAGAACATAACCAGTGGCTATATTGGAGGGTAGCCAGAAAATGAGTAAGAGTTCATATTTTTTTCTAACGAAGGGAGCAGGCATTATGAAAATCGAAGGTATCGTATTAGTGAGGATTGATGACAGACTGATTCATGGTCAGGTTATGACTTCCTGGTTAAATTACACCGGAGCAAACAAAATTATGATTATTGATGATGAAGTTGCAAATGATCCATTTATGAAGAGTGTATTAAAAACATGCGTACCGGCAAACGTGAAACTGGCGACATTTACAGTGGAAAAGGCAGCGGTAAGATTGAAAAAAGGTTTTGCAGGAGACAAATGTATTATTCTCGTCAAATATCCAAAAACTTTATATCGCCTGAAGAGTGAAGGAGTCGTTTTTGATCATGTCAACATCGGAGGAATGGGAGTTAGTGGAGATCGCAAGAAATTTTTCCGCAATATTTCTGCATCTGATGAGGAAAAGCAGATGTTAAAAGAACTAGTAGATGCAGGATCTAAAATTGGAGTCAGGATCATTGCAGAAGACAGCGAGACCGACATTTCAAAGATGCTTTGATAATGGCTAATAAGGGACTGATAATATGAACATAAAATATGAGAAACTATTAACAGAAAGCGGAGAATAAAGGAGGTAAAGTATGAAAATTACACTGATTCAAGCGCTTTTGATTGGTATCGTTTATTATTTGGGTAATATCGGTACACCATGGTTGTCACTGCTGGGAAGTATTTCTGTCGTTTACAAACCATTGGTAGCAGGAACTATAGTAGGTTTTATTTTAGGGGATCCGGTACAGGGCTGTATGATTGGTGCAGCGATTAACTTACCGTATGTAGCTTTTATTTCAGCAGGAGGAACTGCGCCGGCTGACCCGGGACTTGCAGGAACAGTCGGAACAGCCTGGGCAATGGCAGCAGGGGTAAGTCCTGCGGTAGCAGTGACTTTGGCAGTGCCCTTGGGGCTGCTCGGAACTATGATTTGGGTCGCACATATGACTTTGGATGTTACTTTTGTACATATGGCTGATAAAGCAGCAGAGGAAGGGAATATCGAAAAGATTTGTTTCTATCATGTTGTTCCACCCCAGATCTTGATGTTTTGTTTATGTGTAATTCCGGCAACGGCTGCCACATATCTGGGATCATCAGCAGTTAAAGGGTTAATTGCACAATTGACAGGTAAACCATTGGATGTATTAGCTGTAATTGGGGCATTGCTTCCGGCACTTGGAATTGCGATGAATCTTAGAGCAATTAGTAGGCCAGGTACTTTATTATTCTATATTGTAGGATTTATTCTTGTTGTATATCTTGGACTTCCGGTTATTGCTGTAGCTGTTTTAGCTGGTGTTATAGGATATTTCTATACAATGTTGAGTAACCAAACACCCCAGGTAGCAGCAGCTGATTCAGGGGCAGCAGCTTCAATAGATGATGACGATGAGGAGGATTTTTAATATGGCAGAAGAAAAAAAGAAACAACTAAGTAAAAAAGATGTCGTAAAAGCCTTCTGGAGATGGACCTTTTTCTCTCATGCAAACTATAATTATGAACGGTTAGAAGCTACAGGTCTTGTATTTTCTTTTAAACACGTAATTAAAAAGCTGTATGGAGATGATCCGGAAGCCTACAAAGCATGTATTCAAAGACATATGCAGTTTTTTAATACAGAACCGCATATAGGCGGTGTTATTCCGGGTATTGTTTTGGCTATGGAAGAAGAACGCGCTAATGGAGCACCGATTACTGATGAGGCAATTAATGGTGTGAAAACAGGTTTAATGGGTCCATTTGCGGGTATTGGTGATACCCTCTGGCAGGGGACATTAACACCGATATTACTGGCATTTGGTGTCAGCATTGGTTCTAAAGGAAATTTAATGGGGCCATTAGTTTATACATTATTAATGTTTGGAATTATGTTTCCAGTAGCATATATTTGTTGGATGAAAGGGTATAGTTTAGGTAAAGAAGGTATTGAAAAAATCCTTGGTGGAAACCAGTTACAAATGTTAATTACAGGTGCTTCTGCAATGGGAGCAATTGTTTTAGGAGCTTTGTCGGCTCAGTTTGTAACGGTGCAATGTTCAGCAATTATAAAACTTGGTGCTTTAAAGATGAATGTCCAGGAAACAGTTTTTGATGCGTTGTTCAAAGGAATTTTGCCTTTGGGATTTACGTTACTTACTTTATACTTATTAAAGAACAAAAAGATGAAAGCGACAACAGTTATGGCAATTCTCATTGTCATTGGACTAGTTGGAGGAGCTATAGGATTCCTTGGTGCAAAATAGAATAGCGTGGAGGGAAGAACAATGGGAGAAATGGCAAGAACCCTTGTGTTTACAGGGGAAAAGCAAATTGAAATACAGGAATATCCGATTCCTGAAGTCAGTGATGATATGGTTCTGGTAAAAACAGATGCGTGTGCGATCTGCACATGGGAGCAGAGGGTTTATACCGGAGTAAAAAAAGTAGATTTTCCGTTTATCGGCGGACATGAAATGGTCGGAAAAATTGTCAAAATGGGTAAAAATGTGGACCAGAGACAGTGGAGTGTCGGTGATTTTGTGGCAGTCGGGGTAACGCTGCCATGCAAAAACTGCTATCAGTGTAAGAGCGGAAATGAGCAGAACTGTGAACATTTTGATCACAGCAAACAATTAGAGGGACTTCCGGAGAAAGGTATGGGCGGATTGAGTTCCCATCTCTTAGTACATCCGTCAAACCTGTTTCACCTACATGATATAACACCGGAAGAAGCAACGATCACAGAACCATTATCCTGTGTGCTGCACAGTGTAGAAACTGCTGATATTGAATTTGGTGATACCGTTGTTGTGATCGGATGCGGAATCATGGGACTGCTGCACACGATCCTCGCAACAAAACGGGGAGCCTCTGTCATTGTCTCCGACACGAATGAAGAAAGAACAAAGCTGGGCTTAGAGCTGGGCGCAAATTATGCGGTAAATCCGGCGAAGGAAAACCTGGAAGAATGCGTGAAGGAAATCACAGGCGGAAACATGGCACAGGTTGTCTTTGATACGACACCGATCTCAAAAGTTGCCGAGGACGCAGTGAAGGCTGTCGCTAACAACGGACGTCTGGTACTTTACAGTTCATTCTATCCGGATACTCCGATCTCTATCAGTCCGGATTGGCTTCACAAGAGCGGTGCAAAGCTGATGGGTACAGCAAACTCCAACACCGTAGATTTTACAAAAGCGACGAGACTGCTCTCAGAGGGAGTTGTGGATGTAAAACCATTTGTCAGTGAAGTCTATGATTTGAGTGATTATCAGAAAGCATTTGAATCTGCCATTAAGGGCGATAAATTCAGAGTAGTATTAAAATTCTAAAGACGGGTGACCTTGTTGGTTGCCGCTGTCAGGATGCGGATAAAGCAGAGAGGGAGCCGGTTAAATAATGGCTTGCTCTCTGTTTTGCTGAACAAATGTATATTTAAAAAACCACTTTTATCCAACAGGATTTATGGTGTATACTATAGGTATCTGGGGTAATATTCGTCAAGAACTGAGGTCTCTTATACATACAAAGGAGGGCGTATGAGTGAAGTGAAAAAAAAGCAGCTGCTGTATATGCAGCTGAGAGATTCCATTTTGGCAGACTATAAGGACAAGCCATACTATTCTCCTTTGCCGGGGGAGCGCGAACTGTGCGATATTTATTCTGTCAGTCGGCCTACAGTCAGAAAGGCACTTGAAATCCTTGAGGATGAAGGATGTATCATAAGGCTGACGGGGAAAGGAGCGTTTTTTATCGGCAATAAGGAGTTTGTGGATGCGAATAATGATATGAGGTTCTCAGACATTGCTTTCTACAATCAGGTTAGTCTGAGGGGAGACTATACGAGCAGTAAGGTCCTGCTGCAGAAGATTGAGATTGCAGATAAAGAGGTTGCTGTGATGCTGAGACTTCCCAAAAATGCCAAGGTGTTTCATCTGGAGCGTCTGAGGTATATCAACGGCAAATTGTATTCTCTGGCCAATGCATATATTCCCTATGAGCTTTGTCCTGAGCTTACGGAATATGATTTTTCAGACCGTTCTCTGCACAACACACTTTGTCAGTACGGTCATGTGCCGTTTAAAGCGGACAAAACCATAGAAATTTCAAAAGCATCCGAGTATGATGCCATGCATTTAGATCTGAAACCCGGAGACCCGATTTCAATTTCTTCCACAGTGACGTACGATGAGCAGGGGAATATGCTGGAATATGCGGTAACGAGGGCCGATGCATATAAGACTCTGATACAGATGCAGGTGTATAACCAGGATCATGTTAAAGACAAGGTTATGAGAGAGAAGCGCCAGTAGTACGCCGGCGCTTTTCAATTCAGTTCCATAGATGAAGCCGGTAATGAAGTCATTTTGATGGGAACCGGACTGGGATTTAAGGGGAAAGAAGGAAAGCTGTATGTTTCAGCAATTTTCCAATGCTTTGATCTTGGCGTTCTTGGTCTTGCATTGGAAATGAACATGAAAGCGGATCTGTGTGTCCAAACCTTGGAGAACGCCTTAACTGCATATCCGTCTTTGGAAGGAGCCATTATACACAGCGACCGTGGAACGCAGTATATCAGTGAGGTCTACCGCCAGAATATTCGGAAACACGGTATCCATCAAAGTATGAATAGTGCCGGAGGACGATGTCATGATAATGCACGATGTGAGAGTATGTGGGTACGGTTGAAGACAGAACTCCCCTATGACCGTTACGATGCAAGAGAGATGACAGTAGAAGAATTAAAGGTACTCATCTGGAGATACTTTCTCAGCTACTGGAACAACCGAAGAATCTGCTCCGCCAATAGAGGCCTGTCTCCCATGCTAAAACGCAGACAATATTATGCGGCTTTGGGACGGGCAGCATAGTCAGTGATATCTTTGAGAAAAATGTGTCAACTAATATTGACAATATCAGACTAAGCCCATTCATTTTACTGTTGACTGGCTCAGCTGGTTTTGCCATTTTGCATAAAAATGAACGTGCAGGGACGTGCCACAACCTTGCTTTTGCGGAAGTGGTAAGCTACAATAAAGACAATATTGAACGTGTGGAGCAGAACGAAAGCCGACAGCATGACCGACAACAAAGCAGGACTAAGCAGAGGGAAGAAGAATTGTTGTGAAAATTAGAGGAAAATAACAGCATAATAAAACAGCTCCCTAATGCCAAAATCGAGGGCACTGAAAAATACAGGTCTTTCAAATTATAATTTTAAGGACATAAGAAATCCACTTGTCTCATGAACCGACCCCCAAAAGTTAGACCAAAAATCTAACGATTGGGAGGTCGGTTTTTAGATGGCAAAATATAGTTTCGAATTTAAGAAGAAAATAGTAAATGAACACTTAGAAGGAAAAGGAGGGTATAAAGAATTAGGTAGAAAATACTCTATTCCCTGGGAAAATGTTCGGAAGTGGATAAAAAATTACGATGCTAATGGCGATGAAGGACTTACACGCTTCAGAAAACAATCAACTTTTTCTTTCGAATATAAACTTCATATGGTAGAGTTATATTTATCAAGTGAGGTCTCATATCGGGAATTAGCTCTCTCTCAAGGTATAAACAATTCCTCCATGCTTACTAGATGGGTGAACAATTTCAGAATTGCCAGTCCTGATGCTCTGAGACCAAAGAAGAAAGGTCGGAAGAAGTCATTGAAAACAAAGCTACCGAAGGAAACTGCTGAGAAAAATAGCGAAGGAACGCCTGTAGATACCAGTGCAGAACATATAAAACAGCTTGAAGATGATCTTCTCAAGCTTAGAATCGAGAATGCCTATTTAAAAGAACCGAGGAGGCTGCGTTTAGAAGGGAAAGCTCCTCTGAAAAAACAGCGAGGCGGAATTGCATTTCGACCGTTATTCAGATAATATTTATCAAGAAGTTCATCGTAAATAAAGCTAAAATCAACATATATTTTCATGTATCGACTTAACACCAATCTCTGATGTTGTTCGATCATAAAAACACCGCCTATATTTGATATATACATTGTAGCAAACACAGGCGGTATTATCTACTTTTTCAGTGTCCTCCCAAAATCACAAAGGGGAGAAATGTTAGCTCATATTTACACGCTTTATGCTACTTCATAAAAACGAATGTCGGGTTCGCCTGCCCAAGTTGGCTTGAGTCCTTTAACGACATCATTGCTAAACATATCTGTTTCAAGATATGCCTTTGCGTGTTCCATGCTATCGAAACCATGAATGACCTGAACATCTTCGTTACGGATAAGGAGTTCTTTAGTTAATGCCCCCTCAATGGTATCAAGAAACGGTTGGCGGTAATCAGTGTATACCTTTGCAGCCGCAGCACGATTTTCGGGGTTGATTTTCATTGTGATTTCAAGATAAGCTTTTACATTCATTGTACATACCTCCGTATAATTTTGTGTTTACATTTTTGTAACGTATACGAATAATAGCACAGTGGCTAAAGCAATAGAAGATATAAAGAAATTTATTAGTTACTATTAAATTTATTAGTTACTAAACAATAATAAGTAAGCGTGATATAATCAACTTATAAATTTTGGAATAAGGGGGTATGCAAAGTGTATCAGAAAAAAATGGATACGGATATAAGGTGTCCTTTAGAATACGGATTAGAAATATTTGGAGGTAAATGGAAATCTCGTGTGATATGTGTCCTAAATGAAAAAGGCGTTTTACGTTATAGCGGCATCCGAAAAGAAATGATGAATATTACAGATGCGGTTCTTGCATCTACATTAAAGGAGCTTATTAGTGATAATCTTGTGGAAAGAACACAGTATGATGAAATCCCGCCAAGAGTAGAATACTCTCTTACGGAAAAAGGAAAATCTGTTGTTCCAATTTTGCAGAGTATATGTAAATGGTCTGGAATATTTCATAAAGAGAATAGTGGAAATATTATGACACAATGTCAACAGTGTGATTATAATAATTAAACCAATAGATAGTGTCAAGTGATGTATGAAAAAGGTGAGCATAAAAAATAGGATTAGATGAACCTTGAAAACTGTAGATATTGATAACGTTAAGCTCTCCGAGGGCTTAGGGCAGCGCCCGAACCCATCCTCGCCGGAAGGCAGGAAAAGGGCGCAGTTGCTCCTTTTAGGCTGTGGTTCGGTTTTGAAGATTCAGGATCGTCTGTTGGCCAAGGAATATAAGAAGCTGCCACTTGCCGGGCATGTTTTCGGAAGCTCTATCAGAGATCCGGATCGACAAAGGGTTTGATGCAAAGAGCTGCGGATTTACAGTAGTTGGAAATGCTCTGACGAGAGATAATGATACCGTAAAAGTCATGGAGCGCCTGCTTAGTTTTTCTGAGAGAGTTTGATCATTTCACACATGAACAAGTCGCAAATCCATTTCGCATCCTTTCGGTCGGTCTTATTTCCTTTTTGATGTTTTGTATATTTTGGATGAGCAAGAAACACAGAATTATTTTCCTTTTCTAAAACATTAAATACAGGGATCCAATACTTGCCGGTAGATTCCATACAGACTTCAGAACAGTTATACTTTGCAAGCCAATCACACAGTTTCTTCCATCCTTTGGAAAACTATTGACAGCTGCATTACGAGACTTCGTCTGGAGATTAAAGATCAGGATCAGGTAGATGAGAAAAAGATCAAATCTGCTGGAATTGCAGGAATCATCCGTCCGGGTAAAAACAGTATTCAGATTATTGTAGGAACTAAAGTCCGGTTTGTTGCAGATGAATTGATAAAACTTGCTGAAAAATAAATTAAGCGTTATATTGTAAGTGATTAGGGATAACATATGGGGAGACAGCAGTTACTGTTTCCCGCATTATAGAAAGGAAGTACAAGATGAGAGTTATTAAGGGAAAAGATTACAATGACATGAGCAGAAAAGCGGCAAATATTATTTCTGCAGAAATTATCACGAAACCAGACTGTGTTTTGGGACTGGCTACAGGTTCTTCACCGATCGGGATTTATGAAAATTTGGTGCACTGGTATGAGCAGGACGATCTGGATTTCAGCCAGGTAACCTCAGTGAATCTGGATGAGTACAAAGGACTTCCGAAAGAAAATGACCAGAGCTATGACTATTTCATGCATGAATACCTGTTTAATAAGGTGAATATCAAGCCTGAAAACATCAACATTCCGAATGGTATGGAAGAAGATTCCGAAAAAGAGTGTGCAAGATATAATCAGGTGCTTGAGGACTTGGGAGGAGTTGACCTTCAGCTTCTGGGTATCGGACACAACGGCCATATCGGTTTTAATGAGCCGGGGGAAGCATTTGAAAAAGAGACCCACTGTGTAGAGCTGACAGAAAGTACGATTAATGCTAATAAAAGATTCTTTGAGAAAGAAGAAGATGTGCCGAGACAGGCGTATACTATGGGAATCAAATCCATCATGAAAGCAAAGAAAATTCTTCTTATTATCAGCGGCAAGGAAAAAGCAAATATTGTGAAAGAAGCGTTCTTCGGACCGGTTACACCGAAAGTTCCGGCATCTATCTTACAGCTCCACAATGATGTGATCCTGGTAGCAGATGCGGATGCATTGTCAGAGGTTGAGGATTTACTGTGAAAGAAAGTAGAGGACAGCCAATAAAAGGCGCACTTTAATAAGCTGTCTAATGGCAGCGCAAAAAAGATTATTGTTTTAAAAAGCTAAGAAGCTAATTGCGATTCGGAAATTTTCCCTTCGCGTATAAGAAGTTTCATAGCCTGCTTGATTGCCTTTTCCTTTTGTTTTTCTTTCATAGGTTCTGGCATATCAATTTTAAATAAATCGGTCGGATTCCATGCTTCCCCAGTAGATAACATCTGATAGATAGCAGTGAGAATCATCCGGGCGATAGCAATAATGGCACGTTTTTTACCACGACGTTTCATGATGCGTTCATACTTTTGCTTGTAGTAAGGAGATTTATCAGATTTCACGGCTGCATGGGCAACTTGTACCAATGCAGGTTTGAGGTAGACACCGGCACGTGTTATCCTGACAGATTTCTTCTTACCAGCAGATTCATTGTTGCCGGGAGTGAGTCCCGCCCAACAGCATAAACGTTTGGAATTCGAAAACGGAGTCATATCGGTACCAATTTCAGAGATAACAGTGATTGCACTGTTACGATCAACACCTGGAATGGTACACAGTAACTGGACAGCATTTTCATATGGAGCAATCAAAGAATCAAGCATCGTGTCTATATCATTTATCGTAGATGTGATATAATCCAGATGTGCGCGGATGAGGCGCATACGATATTTTTGGGAATCAGTCATCTGATAGCCTTCGATGGATTCAATGACACTGTCAGACTTCTTCTTTAGGGAACGAAGCAGTCTGGAAGCTATTTCTTCGTGGTTGATGGAATTGTCAGGTTGTTCAATTAGGTAATCAATAACAGATGTAGCTGATTTCCCGAAGATATCGGAAACTACTGAATCTAATGCGACATTACAGACAGTGAGCGCATTCTGATATCTGTTCTTTTCACTGGTACGGCAGGAAGTCAGTTTGTAACGGTATCTTGTAAATTCACGCAGAATACGAATCGGCTTACAAGGGATATAACTTCCCGGAACCAGACCTAATCGAAACAAATCCCCAATCCATTTGGAATCTTTCGTATCATCTTTATTGCCTTTGACAGCTTTTACCCATTTAGGGTTAGCGATGGTGACGTTTATTTCGTCTTCTAAAAGGTTAAAGACGGGAATCCAGTATTTTCCAGTAGATTCCATACAGACATCGCGACATTGGTTTTTAACAAGCCATTCTTTGAATTGCAGAATAGAATTGTTAAAGGTGGAGAAACGCTTCTTTTGATACGAAGGTTCCACACCGGAAGTGGTTTTAATGATTGTGGCAACGAGAAAAGATTTGTGAACATCGACACCACAACAGGTTTGATAAACAACTTTCATAATCAAGAACTCCTTTCAAAATAAGATAAAGAAGCCATTGACTGTTCCACCACACATTTAACAGAGAAGTTAAAACAATTCTTACTGTACGGTCTTATAGAGCCCCTTATTTGTGCTTGAAAGATGGAACTTACACTGATTATTATGCTGTCTAAAACGAAGAAAGTCTTTACGACTTACCTCACCGTGCTTTGTAGTATAGCTTCTTTAAAAACTATTTTATCAGCAATGTGGAAAAGTGAAAGACTTTCATTACTATTTGTGCCGCCGACTTGGCGGCGGAATGGAGATTATTATGATTATAAAGAATGCAGATGTGTTTTGTGAAGATGGGGGTTTCAGGACAAAAGATATTTGTACGGACGGCGAGCGGATCAGCAGTTTTTCAGACAGTGACGAGATTCTGGATGCACAGGACTGCTATGCGGTTCCCGGGCTGATCGATATTCATTTCCATGGCTGTGTGGGATATGATTTTTGTGACGGGACAGAAAAAGCCATAAGAGAAATTGCTTCTTATGAGGCAGAGAATGGAGTGCTTGCCATATGTCCTGCAACGATGACTCTGCCGGAGGAAACACTGATGACCATCGCGGAGGCTGCGGCAGCCTACCAAGGGGACAGCGGAGCGGACCTCGTGGGCATCAATATGGAAGGGCCGTTTATCAATGAGGCCAAAAAAGGCGCACAGAATCCGGCTTATATTCATAAACCGGATGTAGAAATGTATGAGAGACTCCAAAAGGCATCCAACGGTCTGTTTAAGCTGGTGGACATCGCACCGGAAACTGAGGGCGCTATGGAATTTATCCGCCAGGTTAAGGATGAGGCGGTGATTTCGATCGCACATACGGCTGCAGATTATGACACTGCGGTCAAAGCGATTGAAAATGGAGTCAGCCATGTGACTCATCTTTACAACGCCATGCCGGGGTACAGCCACAGGGCACCCGGAGTGATTGGAGCAGCATGTGATCACGGACTGGATGTTGAGCTGATCTGTGACGGTATCCACATCCATCCGAGCGCCGTGAGAACAACTTTTAAGATGTTCGGGGATGATAAGATTATCCTGATCAGTGACAGTATGATGGCCACCGGAATGGAAGACGGAACTTACCAGCTGGGAGGACAGGATGTGAAGGTGGTCGGCAACCTTGCCACACTTGCCGAAGGAGGCGCAATTGCAGGCTCTGCCACGAATCTTATGGACTGTCTGAGAACTGCCGTCAAGGCTATGGGAATTCCGCTTAACAGCGCAGTGAAATGTGCTACTGAGAATCCGGCCAAATCCATTGGTATTTATGACAGCTACGGAAGTATTTCAGAGGGGAAATATGCGAATGTTGTCCTTCTGGATAAAGATCTGGATATAAAAGCAATCATTAAAAAAGGGAAGATCCTGAAGCAAAACTAAGATTATCAGTCAAGTACCGGAGGTATGCAGAAATGCGGCTCCGGTACTTTTTTTGTTTTCAGGACAGCTTTTGTGCGTTCTTTTTCGAGTTTGGAGGAAAATTATATTTAGTATATAAATTGTTTGTATACAAATAATTTTGGTGAAAACTCTTTTTTTCTTTATTATATTTGTGTATAATAGCCCAGGAGGAGAATACAATAGTGATGAATAAGAGATGGATGGCAATCATTCTTATGGCAGTATTTGTTTGGAATATGGCAGGGACAGATGCAGGAAAGCGGACGGTCCGTGCGGCGGCCCGGCAGACAGTATGGCAGAAAAAGTTCAGCCAGTACCGGTATGATGAGACAGTGAATCAGCTGATTTTTGTAAAATACCAGAAGAGATCAAAAGCAGCTGTCTATATGTATCAAAAAATTGATCATAAATGGAAACGCATTTTAAAATGTAAAGGCTATGTAGGAAAAAAGGGAATCAACAAGAAGAAGGAAGGGGATATGAAGACACCTTCCGGCACTTTTGGATTCACAGGGGCTTTTGGGATCAAAAAAAATCCGGGAGCAAAGATGAATTACACCAGAGTCAATAAGTACCTCTACTGGTGCGGGGACAAAAAATATTACAACCGCCTGATAGACGTGAAAAAAAAGAAACACCGCTGCCGTGGAGAGCATCTGATCGACTATAAACCGCATTATTATTATGGAATGTTTCTCAATTATAATCCAAAACATAAATATAAAAAGGGATCTGCAATATTTCTTCACTGTAAAGGAAAGCAACCCTACACGGCAGGATGTATTGCAGTAAGCCGGAAAAGCATGAAGAAGATTATAAAAAATGCGGAAGCAGGAGCCAGGATCTGCATTTATCGAAAATAATACTGAAAGTTACCAGGAGGAAAGAAAAATGGAATATGAAGGAATGGTATACAGACCGCCGAGTGAGGCGTACAGTCTGATCATACAAGCGACCATCGGATGTAGCCAGAATGACTGTATCTTCTGCAATATGTACAAAGAAAAAAGGTTCAGGATGAGGCCGATTCAGGATGTTCTGGCCGACTTCAGAGAGGCAAGAGAGTGCTACAATTCGATCGGAAAGATTTTTCTGGCAGACGGAGATGCTCTGATCTGTAAAAACGAGTATCTGAACGAGATTCTTAAATATATTCGTGAAGAAATTCCGGAATGCCGGCAGGTTACCTGCTATGCTTCTCCTAAGAGTGTCATGATTAAAACAAAAGAGGAACTTCGGGAACTGAGAGAAAACGGCCTGGATATGGTATACATGGGCCTGGAATCGGGAAATGCCCAGGTGCTTGAGTTCATGAAAAAGGGAGCCACGCCGGATGAGATGATACAGTCTGCGTCCAAGATAAAACAGGCGGGTATCCGGCTGTCAGTGACGGCTATTTCGGGGCTCGGGGGAAGAAAGCTCTGGATGGAGCATGCGGTTGATACAGGGAAAGTTTTTTCTGCAATGAAACCGGATTATATAGGACTCCTGACATTGATGATAGAACCCGGACTTCCACTGGAAGAAAAGATCAGAAGCGGAGAGTTTGAACTGATCACTCCTTATGATAATCTGAAAGAGACAAAATTGATGCTGGAACATATGGACTGTCCGGGATGTATCTTCCGGTCCAACCATGCATCCAATTATGTCAACTTGAGAGGAACTTTGAATGAGGACAGAGATAAAATGATCGCTAAACTTGAAAAGGCGATACAGGGCAATCTGCATTTGAAAGAAGAATGGATGAGAGGATTTTAAATTTTTAAGTGATAGAAAAAGAAGGAGAATGGGTAAATAAATACATTTTCCTTCTTTTTTCTATTACAGTTTTATAAATTCCGGTGTCTGGTTCTGAAAGACGGTATAGAACCGGAAGCCGAGAGAAGTGAGGAGTTCCCGGAGCTTTGGAAAGTCGTATGCCATATGTTCGGGACAGTGTCCGTCAGAGCCGATCGTAAGAATTTCTCCTCCCAGTTCCAAATAGCGTTTGAGAATATCCGGATGGGGATTCGGATATCCGAGCCCGTACTTATATCCGCCGGTATTGACCTCTATCCCTTTTCCGTTTTCTATGATGGTTTTTAAAATTTCTTCGATCAAATCGGCGTAATCCTGATAGACAAACTGATAATTTTTATCGGGACAATAGCGCACGGCATAGTCCAGGTGGCCATATACGCAGTAGTCATGATAGACTTTGACATTCTGGAGTATCACTTCTAAATATCTTAAAAGACCTTTCTTTCCAGGATATGTTTCAAAATATATGGGTTCATATGGATCCATTTGGTCAACAATATGAGTAGAACCGATGATGAAATCAAAATCATCAGAGTGGGCAAAGTCCCGGCATTTGTCATAGGTTGTCGGCATCAGTCCGACTTCGGCGCCAAATAAAATCTGTATCCGGTCATTGTATTTGTCTTTTAATGATAATAATTCAGATTTAAATGAGGGGAGATCCACCAGAAAATCTAAATTTTCTTTATTTTCAGGATAATCAAAATCCTGATGTTCCGTAAAACAGATTTTGTTGAGAGAGAGCTCTATGGCCCTCAATATCATAGATTCCATTGAAGCCTGGGAGTCAGATGAGTGACTGGTATGTAAATGAAAGTCTGAGTGAATCATGGCGTCTCCTTTATATTTTAAAAAATGATAGGTTTTAATCTTATTATATATAATTATTAAAAAAAATACATGAAAATCAGATAAGTTACAAAAGTTTTACTTTAAATAAACAATTACCTTATGTTAAACTAAAGATGTTTAATACAGGAGGAAAAAAAATGAATACATTAGATCATCTGGGAAACCTGTTTGCCTTTGCCGGCGGATTAGGTATGTTTCTCTATGGAATGAATGTGATGGCGGACGGACTGCAGAAGACTGCCGGTAATAAGATGCGGCAGCTGTTGGGATATCTGACCAACAACCGCTTTTTAGGAGTTTTAGTGGGAGCTTTGGTCACAGCCATCATCCAAAGCAGTTCGGCAACTACCGTTATGGTCGTAGGTTTTGTGAATGCAGGCATCATGAATCTTACCCAGGCAGCAGGCGTTATTATGGGTGCGAACGTCGGAACTACGATCACCGCATGGCTTGTGTCGGCAAATGAATGGGCAGGGGCACTGAAACCTGAATTTTTTGCACCGCTGATCTTAGCCATCGGAGCATTTATTGTAACTTTTTCAAATAAACAAAAGTTAAATCAGAAGGCAGAGATCGCCGTAGGTTTCGGTGTTCTTTTTATCGGACTCTCTTTTATGTCCAGTTCCATCGGAGTATATCAGAGCAGCCCTATTTTCGCAAAGGCTTTTGAAGTTCTCGGGGGGAATCCTATTTTGGGAATTCTTGTAGGAGCTGTCGTTACAGCGATCATTCAGAGTTCTTCTGCATCCGTCGGTATTCTTCAGACACTTGCCATGAAGGGCATTGTAAACTGGCGTTCCGCCGTTTTCATTACGCTGGGGCAGAACATCGGTACATGTATAACGGCTCTTTTATCCAGTGCGGGTGCAAACAAAACCGCAAAAAGGGCGGCGGTAATTCACTTATCTTTTAACATCATCGGAGCTGCTATTTATGGAATTATCATGACCATTTTCTTCGGAGTGTTTGACCATCTGGCCATGCAGCATATTTCGAGTACGGAGATCTCTATTTTCCATTCTATCTTCAATGTATCAGTCACTGTACTGCTGTTCCCGTTTGCCAATGTATTGGTGAAACTGTCAGGACTGATTATCCACGAAGAACCGGAAGATGAGGAAGACGAGGAAGTAGAAGAGATGGTGCTGCGTCACCTGGATCCGCGTATCCTGGAGACTCCTTCTTTTGCAGTGGAAAACGCAGTCAAAGAAGTAGTGCGCATGGGTGATATCGTTCTGAAAAATATGAAGCGTGTTACGAAGGAAGCCATGAATCCGCAGCCGAGTGAAAAACAGCTGGACAAGGTATTCAGGGATGAAAAGGTCATCAACCATTTAGAAACTATGATCACCGGGTATCTTGTAAAGATCAGCAATCTGGCACTGACGGAGAAACAGAGCAAAATTGTCACGGATTTATTCTACACAATTTCGGATATCGAGAGGGCAGGAGATCATGTCGAAAATATTGCTGAATTCATGCAGATAAAGCATGACGATAAAATTGCATTTTCTGATCTTGCAAAGGACGAATTGCACAAAATGACGGCTCAGGTCATTAAAACGTTTGATTATGCCATCAGGGCTATTGAGAAAGACGATGTGGAAATTGCAAAACAGGCAATTCAGGGAGAAGAAGAAGTCGACAGAATGGAGAAAAAGTACCGGAAACAGCATATTGAACGGCTGGAACGGGAGTCATGCATACCTGAAGCCGGAGTGATCTATATTGATATGATGACAAGTCTGGAGCGTATTTCGGACTATGCCGACAATATTGCCAATTATATCATCGATGAGAATGAAAAATAAAGCTTTTGGTAATCTTGTACAAAGATATGATTTTGTATACATGAGAGAAATGCTAAAATAGACTTGATATTTTTGGACATATTGTTTAAAATAAAAAGGAAGTTTGTCAATAGATTGACAATTGACAGACAACATTAAATTATTCATTCAAGACTTAGGAGGAATTGAGATGGCAGTAAAAGTAGCGATTAATGGATTTGGACGTATCGGACGTCTTGCATTCAGACAGATGTTCGGAGCTGAAGGTTATGAAGTTGTAGCAATCAACGATTTAACAAATCCTAAGATGTTAGCACACTTATTAAAGTATGATTCTGCACAGGGAAGATATGCATTAGCTGACAAAGTAGAAGCAAAAGAATCTTCAATCGTAGTAGACGGAAAAGAAATCGAAATCTATGCAGAAGCAGACGCAACAAAACTTCCTTGGGGAGAATTAGACGTAGACGTTGTATTAGAATGTACAGGATTCTACACATCTAAAGATAAAGCATCTGCACACATTCAGGCAGGAGCTAAAAAAGTTGTTATTTCTGCGCCAGCTGGAAACGATCTTCCAACTATCGTATACAATGTAAACCATGAAACATTGACAAAAGAAGACACAGTCATCTCAGCAGCATCTTGTACAACAAACTGCTTAGCACCTATGGCTGATGCTCTTAACAAGTACGCACCGGTTCAGTCTGGTATCATGTTGACAGTACATGCTTACACAGGAGATCAGATGACTCTTGACGGACCACAGAGAAAAGGTGATTTAAGAAGAGCACGTGCAGCAGCAGTCAATATCGTTCCTAACTCCACAGGAGCTGCAAAAGCTATCGGATTAGTTATTCCTGAATTAAACGGAAAATTAATCGGATCTGCTCAGCGTGTACCGGTTCCGACAGGTTCTACAACAATCTTAACAGCAGTTGTTAAGGGAGAGAACGTAACTGTTGATGGAATCAACGCAGCTATGAAAGCAGCAGCTACAGAATCTTTCGGATATACAGAAGAAGAATTAGTATCTTCTGACATCATCGGAATCAAATACGGTTCTTTATTTGATGCAACTCAGACAATGGTTACTGAAATTGGTGACGGATTATACGAAGTTCAGGTTGTATCTTGGTATGACAACGAAAACTCTTACACAAGCCAGATGGTAAGAACAATCAAATACTTTGCAGAATTAGCATAATCATCAGCGCTGTGGATGCGGACAGGCATCAATATTCAGTGTAGTATTCTGCAATACCATACCCACAGGGCACACTGTATTTTATGCCCTTCGGGCAGCGTGCTTTGCACGATAAGGTATAAAGACTCAAATGGGTCCGGTCTTTTTGGACCGGACCCGTTTTTTTATTTTGTTTGTTAAAGAAGGCAATCCGGCAGGATAGGCATTCGATTTAATCCTATAAGAAATCCCAGGAGGAAAGAACATGTTAAACAAAAAATCAGTAGATGATATCAACGTAAAAGGAAAGAAAGTCTTAGTGCGCTGTGATTTTAATGTACCGCTTCAGGATGGAAAAATCACAGATGAGAACCGCCTGGTTGCGGCACTTCCTACATTAAAGAAGCTAATCGCAGACGGCGGGAAACTGATCCTTTGCTCTCACTTAGGAAAACCGAAAGGAGAGCCGAAACCGGAATTATCTCTTGCACCGGTGGCGGCACGTTTGAGTGAGTTATTAGGTCAGGAAGTGAAGTTTGCAGCAGACGACAACGTTGTAGGACCGAATGCGAAGGCGGCGGCAGACGCAATGCAGGACGGAGATGTCATTTTACTTCAGAATACACGTTACAGAGCAGAAGAGACAAAGAACGGAGAAGAATTCAGCAAGGAACTTGCAAGCCTCTGTGATGTATTTGTAAATGATGCTTTTGGAACTGCTCACAGAGCTCACTGCTCTAACGTGGGAGTTACACAGTTCGTAGACACTGCAGTTGTAGGATACTTAATGCAGAAAGAGATTGATTTCTTAGGAAATGCAGTCAACAATCCGGAACGCCCTATGGTAGCCATCTTAGGAGGAGCAAAGGTTTCCTCTAAGATTTCTGTCATCAACAACCTGCTGGACAAAGTCGATACATTGATCATCGGCGGGGGTATGGCTTATACTTTCATGAAAGCACTGGGAGAAGAGGTTGGAGATTCCTTACTGGAAGCTGACTACTTAGACTATGCTAAGGAAATGATGGACAAAGCAAAGGAAAAAGGCGTGAACCTGCTGATCCCTGTTGATACAGTAGTTGCCGATGACTTCTCCAATGACGCCAACATCAAGACCGTAGAGAGAGGCGGAATTGAAGCAGGATGGCAGGGTCTTGACATCGGACCGAAGACAAGAGAATTATTTGCGGATGCCTTAAAAGATGCAAAGACAGTTGTATGGAACGGACCTATGGGATGTTTCGAGATGCCGAACTTTGCGGCAGGAACTATAGCAGTTGCAGAGGCACTGGCAGAGATTGATGCTACAACGATCATTGGTGGAGGAGATTCCGCAGCAGCTGTAAACCAGCTTGGTTTCGGTGATAAGATGACACATATTTCCACAGGAGGCGGAGCATCTCTGGAATTCCTGGAAGGCAAAGAATTACCGGGTGTTGCAGCTGCAAATGATAAATAAGCTTTTTAACTATCAAGGAAAGTAATCGGAGGGTATACCATTATGCGTAAAACAATCGTAGCAGGAAACTGGAAAATGAACAAAACACCTAGCGAGACCGTAGCTTTAGTAAATGAATTAAAGCCATTGGTAGCGACTGAAACATCTGATGTAGTATTCTGCGTACCGGCAATCTGTATTCCGGCAGCGATCGAAGCTGCAAAAGGAAGCAACATCAACATCGGTGCTGAGAACATGTACTATGAAGAGAGCGGTGCCTACACAGGTGAGATCGCTCCAAATATGCTGACTGACTTAGGTGTAAAATATGTCATCATCGGACATTCTGAGAGAAGAGAATATTTCGCTGAGACAGATGAGACAGTTAATAAAAAAGTTTTAAAAGCTTTTGAACATGGAATCACTCCGATCGTTTGCTGCGGAGAGACTCTTGCTCAGAGAGAACAGGGTGTGACCATTGACTTTGTACGCCAGCAGATCAAGATTGCGTTTCAGGGTGTGACTGCAGATCAGGCAAAGACTGCTGTTATCGCTTACGAGCCAATCTGGGCGATTGGTACAGGAAAAGTTGCAACAACAGAGCAGGCTCAGGAAGTTTGTAAAGCGATCCGTGAGTGTATCGCAGAAGTCTATGATCAGGCAACCGCTGATGCCATCCGCATCCAGTATGGCGGTTCTGTATCTGCTGCAAGTGCACCGGAATTATTCGCACAGGAAGACATCGACGGAGGATTAGTCGGTGGAGCTTCTTTAAAACCAGACTTTGGTAAGATCGTAAACTACAAGTAGAGAGATAAAGCTGCTGCAGAAATTATTTGCAGCAGCTTTTTACTTAAAATCGGTTTAAAGGAAATGAGAGTAAGGATATGAAAAAGAGATATATAATAATGGCATTTTTTATGATTGCAGGCTTATTTAATTGTCCTTCAGTTTATGTCAAGAAAGTCGAAGCAAAGGGAAAGACTTATACAATCAGTCCAAATAAAATTCCTAAGTCCGTTAAGAAATCTTCTGCCTACAATAAAAACACTAAGAACTCACTTCAAATGCAATATTATCTAAAAAAACTGCAAAAAGGAGGTGGCAGACTGGTTTTGAAAAAGGGGACATATAAGATCTGTTCGACTCTTTTTGTACCTTCTAATACAACAATTGAACTTAAAGAAGGTGCAGTATTAAAGAAAATAAACAAAGGTAAAAGCAACTACAGGCCTACAAAAAATATGTTTTTGCTTTGTTCTTACAAAAACAGAAATAAAACAAATGTATATAAAAAGTATAACGGACCCAAAAATATTAAATTTATAGGCCACGGAAGTAAGTCAATTATCGATTTATCTTATATAAAGGGGGCACATGGAGTATCTGGTTCTCATAATCAGAATGTAACTTTTCAGAATATAACCTTCAAGGGACAGAATGGAGGGCATTATATTGAGATCGCCGGAGTGAAAAATGTAACTATAAAAGATAACAGATTTCTTTCTGCCAAATCCAGTACAAGGAGTTCAGCATATAATAAAGAAGCAATTAATATCGATACACCAGATAAAGCGACCGGTGGATTTACACTCAGGTGGAGCAGAAAAGACCAGACTCCGAATGTAAATGTCATGATCAATAATAATGTATTTGACGGAGTGAACCGCGCAATTGGAACGCATAAATACTCACAAAAGAAAGACAAAAAAGGGAAATATTCAAAGTCTTCAGTAAATGTTTATCATCAGAGGATTCAGATTAGAAATAATCAGTTTAAAAACATTTATGATAATGCTGTCTTTATGATGAATTGGGAAAATACGACGATTGATTCGAATCAGTTTTCAAAAATTGGTTTGAAAAATAAAAGAAATACTAATACGGCAAAACATGGTGTGGCAGGAGGCGGCATCAGAAAGCTGACACTCACAAATAATCGTTTTATACAAGTGAGAAGCAGCGTCGTATATTTGAGGAGAACTGCTAATAACGGTTCAGGAAGTAAATATTATCCTCTACTTGTTTATGTAACAGGCGCTGAGCTGCAGAAAATGGGGAGCAATTCTGCCTTGAACTGCAGCAGAGATCCTGTTTATCCGTCTTATGACATTCTAATGTTTAAAGGGGACGGTAATCGTTCCAGAGACAATGCTTACGGAATGGATTTAAAGAGTGGAAAAATAATAGCCGGAAAAAAATAGTCTACAGTCAGACTCAATCTGTTATTGAATTTATAAACAATAATCGTTATAATATTAACGGATTATAAATTGACAGCCAATGAAGATAAAGGAGATAATAATGAGCAAGAAACCTACCGTTTTAATGATTTTAGATGGTTACGGATTGAATGATAAGAAAGAAGGCAACGCGATCGCAGCGGCCAATACTCCAGTCATGGACGAACTGATGAAAACATGCCCGTTTGTTCCGGGAAATGCATCCGGTATGGCAGTAGGCCTTCCGGAAGGGCAGATGGGAAATTCTGAAGTAGGACACTTGAATATGGGTGCCGGAAGAATCGTATACCAGGAACTTACAAGGATCACGAAAGAGATCCAGGATGGAGACTTCTTTGAGAACGAAGCGCTGCTTCAGGCAGTAGAAAACTGCAAGAAGAATGGAAGTGCACTCCATGCAATGGGATTAGTATCTGATGGCGGGGTACATAGCCACAATACACATCTGTATGGATTATTAGAACTCGCAAAGAGAAATAATATCGAAAAGGTCTATGTACATGCATTCTTAGACGGACGTGATACGGCACCTACTTCCGGAAAGGGATTCGTAGAAGAACTGGAAGCAAAGATGAAAGAGATCGGTGTAGGCAAGGTAGCCACTGTTTCCGGACGTTACTATGCAATGGACCGTGACAATCGCTGGGACCGTGTGGAGAAAGCATACAAAGCCCTTGTCATGGGAGAAGGAGTAATGAAAGATTCTGCCGTGGATGCAATTGCGGATTCCTACAAAGAGGAAGTAAATGATGAGTTCGTTCTGCCGACTGTTATCACGGAAAATGGAGAGCCGACTGCTGTGATCAAAGAAAATGATTCTGTCATCTTCTTTAACTTCCGTCCGGACAGGGCAAGAGAAATCACCAGGGCGATCTGTGATGATAAGTTTGACAGCTTTGAGCGTCCAAACGGTTACTTTAAGACAACTTATGTATGCTTTACAGAATACGATGCTACAGTTCCGAATAAGCTGGTGGCATTCCATAAAGTAGAGATTAAAAATACATTCGGAGAATTCCTGGCAGAACAGGGATTGAAACAGCTTCGTCTGGCCGAGACAGAGAAGTATGCACACGTTACCTTCTTTTTCAACGGAGGCGTAGAGGTTCCAAATGAAGGAGAGGAGAGAATCCTTGTGAAATCACCGTCTGTGGCAACTTATGACCTGCAGCCGGAGATGAGCGCCATGGAAGTGGGCAGCAAACTTGTAGAGGCTATTGAGTCCGATCAGTATGATGTGATCATCGTTAACTTTGCGAACCCGGATATGGTTGGACACACCGGCATTTGTGATGCGGCAGTAAAAGCTATTGAGACAGTGGACGGATGTGTGGGCAGAGCGGTGGAAGCCATCAAAAAAGCAGACGGACAGATGTTTATCTGTGCTGACCACGGCAATGCAGAGCAGCTGGTGGATTATGTGACAGGAGCTCCGTTTACGGCCCATACGATCAACCAGGTACCGTTTATCTTAGTAAATTATAAGGACCGTGTGAAATTAAGAGAGGGCGGATGTCTGGCAGATATCGCGCCGACTCTGATCGAAATGATGGGACTTGAACAGCCGGAAGACATGACCGGAAAGTCTTTGTTAGTAAAATAAATATCGATATGACAGAAAGCAGTGTGTGTTTAAAGCACACTGCTTTCTTTTTGTATTTCAATGTATGGATTTTCATCTATCTGGATAAAATACTACTAATTACTTGTAAAGGATGTGAATGTGTTGAAATATGGCTTGTCAATAGAAGATGTTATAGGAAGAGAAGTTTTGGACTCCAGGGGAAACCCTACGGTAGAAGTGGAGGTATTGCTGTCCAATGGACATTTTGGAACCGCACTGGTGCCGTCCGGAGCCTCCACGGGCAAATTTGAGGCGATAGAGCTTCGTGACCGCGAGAAACGCTACGGAGGGCTGGGAGTAGAAACAGCAGTAAACCATGTGAATCACCGGATCGCAGACCGGCTGGTGGGAAAAAATGCACTGAACCAGATTGAAATCGATCAGATTATGATTGAAGCGGATGGGACAGAAAACAAAGAAAAGTTTGGGGCGAATGCCATCCTCGGAGCATCACTAGCCACTGCCAGGGCTGCTGCAAACGGATTGGGCCTTCCGCTGTATCAGTATTTAGGGGGAAGTTTCGCGTGTAAGCTGCCGGTGCCGATGATGAACATTTTAAACGGAGGAAAACATGCAGATAACACAGTGGATTTTCAGGAATTTATGATCGCTCCGGTTGGAGCCGAAACGTTCAAAGAAGCACTGATGATGGGGACAGAGATCTATCATAAGTTAAAGAGTATTCTGAAAGAAAACCATCTGAGCACCGGGGTTGGAGATGAGGGAGGATTTGCACCGAACCTGGAAAGCTCGGAGGCAGCATTGGACCTGCTGGTAAAAGCGATTGAAAATGCGGGCTATAAGGCGGGGGAACAGATCATGATTGCCATGGACTGTGCTGCGTCAGAAATTTATAATGAAGACGAGGATGTCTATTATTTCCCGGGTGAGAGCCAGATGACCGGAAAAGAGATACGGAGAAATTCTGAAGAAATGGTTCAATATTATGAGCAGCTCACCGATCATTACCCGATTTTTTCCATTGAAGACGGATTAAACGAGGAGGATGCGCCCGGGTGGAAAGTACTCACATATCGTCTGGGAGAAAAAATACTCCTGGTAGGCGACGACTTATTTGTTACAAATAAGAAACGTCTGACAGACGGTATCGAGAATGATATGGCAAACAGTATCCTGATCAAGCCGAATCAGATCGGGACACTGACAGAAACCCTGGATGCCATAGAGACTGCAAAAAGGGCAGGATATAAAACAATCATATCCCACCGGTCCGGAGAAACAGAGGATACAACGATCGCGGATATTGCGGTGGCGACAAACAGCGGACTGATTAAAACAGGAGCGCCCTGCCGTTCTGACCGGACAGCAAAATATAACCGGTTGCTGAGAATTGAAGAAGAATTGGGTGCCTGTAAGCGATATGGATTGTATTTATAGAACGATAATAGTATAAAGAAAGAAAAAATATTTCATTGTGGGAGGGGCGGAAGATGAGAAATTATAAAAAAGTTTTATCGTGGATCATGGCAGTCTGCCTGCTTCTCACTTGGAATATTTCTGTATATGGAGAACAGACCTCAGAGAAAACAGGACAGCGGAGCAACGTTGTCCTGTTTGTACAGTTTCCGGAGGATGAAACAGTTGATTTTTTTAACACCCACCAGGAGAGACTAACTTATGACAAAGGCTCCGAGCCTCTGACAGGCTTTGCGGCATATGAGCGGATTTTAAATGGCAGAGGAGAACGTAACCGTTCCTCACTATCCATTTACATAGATGCAGTTTCAGAAGGAAAATTGAAAATTAAAAATGTGTTTCCTCAGTATAACGATGCCAAAATTGTTCCCATCACAATGGAACACAGCGTGGATTATTATGACAGCTATGCAGGAGAAGCCAGATTGTAAGACGAGGGGGTCAGTAAATCAGGGAAATATAAAAAAGTGAAGGAGACATCCCGAGAAGAAAAAAATCAATCCAGAAAAGAAGTATCGGTTCCGTCTGAAAGGTTTTCGTAAAATCATAGGAAAGCGTATCTATACACAGATCCCTGTCAAGGAAAAGTAAGATTTGAACGTATCCTTGCATTTTATGGTAAGGTGTGCTAGAATAATCAGCAGTGAGCAGAAACATTAGGAGGAAGAAGCAATGAAGACGGCATTAACTATATTATTTTTAATATCGTGCGTTGTTCTAATCATATTAGTATTGATGCAAGAAGGAAAGGAAGCTGGATTGGGATCACTGACAGGATCCACAACCTCCGGCACATATTGGAGTAAAAACAAAGGCCGTTCCAGGGAAGGGAACATTATTAAAGCGACAACCCTGTTTACAGTCATCTTTTTTGTGACAGCAGCGCTCCTTTGTTCCAGATTTCTTTAGAATGGAAACACTTCTTTAAGCAGATAATGTTTAAGAAGTGTTTTTTTATTCCACAGGAAAGTTCTGCGAACCTTCCTGTAGAATGAAAAATGCTCCGGATAGTACAGCATTGTTGCAGAAAGTAAAGGAAAGATAATGGAAAAGGAATTGTTTGATAAAAGAAAAAAAAGAATCAGAGATCTGATTTATGATAAACACTATCAGCCTATGAAACAAAAAGAGATCGGCTATTTATTGCAGGTAGAGCCGGAAGACAGAAAAGAGTTCGTCCAGATTCTTCATGAACTCGTTGATGAGGGAGTCGTGGAAGTCTCTAAGAGAGGAAAATACAGCCCGGTGTCAAAGAAGACACTGACCGGGACGTTTGTATGCACCCAGAAAGGATTTGGATTTGTTTCGGTGGAAGGAGAAGAAGACGATTTTTATATCAATGAAAATGATATGAACGGAGCTTTCCATGAGGATACTGTGCAGATTGAAGTGACTGAGGAACGGGCCAGGAACGGCAGGCGGAAAGAAGCCAGAATTGTAAAGGTTCTGGAACGGGGAATGACGGAAATAGTCGGCACATTTGAAAAATGTAAAAGCTATGGATTTGTCGTTCCGGACAACTTGAGATTTGACAGTGACATTTTCATTCCGAAAGAGGAATGCGGAAATCTTACCGATGGATTTAAGGTCCTGGTAAAGATTGTTGACTACGGAGATTTAGGAAAGAGTCCGGAAGGCAGGATACTGGAGGTTTTAGGCCACAGGGATGATCCCAGAGTGGACATTTTATCGATCGTAAAGGCATACAATATTCCCACGGAGTTCGGGGAAGAAGTCAAAAAAGAAGTGGGAGCAGTGCCTTCGGTCATAGAAAAATCTTCGCTGGAAGGGCGGCTGGATCTGAGAGACTGGCAGACGGTGACCATAGACGGAGAGGATGCCAAGGACCTTGATGATGCGATCACGCTGACCAAAACATCAGGCGGCTATCAGCTGGGAGTCCATATCGCAGATGTCTCCGATTATGTGAAGGAAAACTCTGCACTGGATAAGGAAGCGCTGAAAAGAGGTACCAGTGTCTATCTGGTGGACCGGGTCATACCGATGCTGCCTCATCAGCTTTCCAACGGTATTTGTTCTCTGAATGCAGGTACAGACCGACTGGCATTGAGCTGTATCATGGATCTTGACAAGGAAGGAATTTTAAAGGGACACCGCATTGCCGAAACCGTCATCCATGTGGATGAACGCATGACATACACAAGTGTGGCACTGATTCTGGACGGCGATGAAAAAGAGCGGAAGAGATATGAAAAACTTGTTCCGATGTTCGAGCAGATGAAAGAGCTTTCTGATATTCTGCGGGAGGTGAGACATGAACGGGGAAGTGTGGACTTTGATTTTCCTGAATCGAAGATTGTGCTGAACGAATACGGAAAGGCAGTCGACGTGATTCCATCCCAAAGGAATAAGGCAACTAAGATCATCGAGGATTTCATGCTTCTTGCAAATGAAACGGTTGCAGAGAATTTTTACTGGCAGGAAATACCGTTTGTGTACCGTACCCATGACAATCCGGACGGGGAAAAAGTCAAGAAACTCAGGACGTTTCTCGAGAATTTTGGAATCGTACTGAAGCTTAAAAAAGATGAAATCCATCCGAAAGAGATACAGAAACTTTTGACAAAGGTGGAAGGCACTCCGGAGGAGGCTCTGATCAGCAGGCTCACCCTGAGATCTATGAAACAGGCCAGGTATACAACCGAGAGTTCAGGACATTTCGGATTATCTACAAGCTATTACTGTCACTTTACCTCACCGATCCGAAGGTATCCGGACCTGCAGATTCACAGGATCATCAAAGAAACTCTTCGGGGAAAACTCGATGCCAAAAGAATCCGGCATTATGAGTCTATTCTTGCGAAAGTCTCAGAGCAGTCGTCTAAGATGGAGCGGCGTGCAGATGAAGTGGAGCGGGAAGTAGAAAAACTGAAAAAGGCAGAGTATATGGAACGACATATCGGACAGCAGTACAAAGGCGTGATTTCAGGAGTGACTGGCTGGGGGATCTATGTGGAACTTCCGAATACGATTGAAGGAATGGTCCATGTGTCCAAGCTGCCCGGGGATTATTACAATTATGATGAGTCGTCCTATTCTATGACAGGAGAGAGGACAGGGCGTAAGTGGAAGCTGGGACAACCGGTAGAGATCGTTGTGACCGGAGTCGATAAGATTTTGAAGAATATTGATTTTGAGATTATTGAGGAGGATGAACATGGCGAAGACGGGCGGAACAAAGCTGATTGCGAATAATAAAAAGGCACGTCATGATTATTTTGTTGAGGAGACGGTTGAGGCAGGCATCGTATTGTTTGGTACAGAAGTAAAATCTATGAGGCAGGGACACTGCAGTATTAAGGAAGCCTTTATAAGTATTGAAAATGGAGAAGTTTTTGTGAAACAGATGCATATCAGCCCTTATGAGAAGGGCAATATTTTCAACAAGGACCCTCTCAGAGAGAGGAAGCTTTTAATGCACAGTTCCGAGATTACCAGGATGATGTCGGAAGTAAACAGAAAAGGTTATACATTGATCCCTCTGCGGGTTTATTTCAAAGGCAGTCTGGTAAAAGTTGAAATTGGACTGTGCCGCGGTAAGAAATTGTATGATAAACGGCAGGATATTGCCAAGAAAGATCAGCAGAGAGAAGCGATGAGAGACTTTAAGGTCAGAAATCTGGGTTAGGACAATGGAACGGCGCTTTCTTCCGAGCATACTATAATTACAAAAAGACAGGAGGACAGTATGCACAGAAGGAAGGGTATTGACGTAAGCTATGCCGACGGCCGGATTGACTGGAGAAGAGTCAGAAAAGACAGGATAGAATTTGCAATGGTCAGGGCCGGATTCGGCGATGGAAATATAGATCAGGAGTTTGAACGGAATGCAAGAGAATGCAATCGTGAGAGAATCCCACTCGGAATCTACTGGTTCAGTTATGCATATACAAGAGAGATGGCCAGAAGAGAGGCAAAACAATGTGTCGAGATCATCAGAAGGTATCGGGTTGAATATCCCGTGGCTTTTGATTTTGAAGAAGATTCCATTGATTATGCGAGGGAACAGGGTGTCACGATCACAAAAGATCTTGCAACAGACTTTACAAGAGAGTTCTGCGATGAGATCCGAAGAGCCGGATACAAACCCATGTTTTACACAAATCTTTCTGATTTAGAGGATTATTTTGATATCCGCCGCCTCAGGGAATATGAACTTTGGCTGGCGAAATATCAGCATGTTCTCGGAGTGGACGATGTTGACATGTGGCAGTATTCCGATTCCGGAAGAGTCAGAGGCATCCGGGGCGAAGTGGACATGAATTACAGCTTTAAAGACTATGAGAAGAGAAATCCAACGGATAGGCATAGGCTCTGTCCGGAGACAAGACGAGAGGAAGAATAAAAGCTCCCCATTCTGTATGTGCCGGAGACAGGTTTATACAGAATGGGTTTTTGTTCTCTTTTGATGAGTTGTCTGGCATCATTTTACCACAATCATTCAGAACCGTGATATAATATCACTGCTTGTTTTGATCTACACAGTGGTTTAACATACAATCCATTTCTTTTTATTGACTTTTTCACAAAAAAAGGGTTATACTATATAAGGAAATATTCGGGCTAGTACTGGTTTCGACAGGGATTCTGAAGCTCGGGAAGCCATTCGGAGAGACCACGTTACGGTGTAAACTTAAATTAAACGCAGATAATAAATTAGCGTACGCTGCAGCCTAAGGGCAGCAGTAGTCTGTGACAGGTCATCTACAGCCTGTCATTAGGCTTCAAATAATGTAGAACCCTCGTCTGTTTAAGCTTTGCGGCAGATGAAGTATTTATGAAGCTACTGAAGTACTGATCCTGTCTCTGGGAGCAGTACGGAGGGAATGTCAATACAGAGACTGTAATGGGAGATGCCTGAGGGGATGGGTTTTTGGACGCGGGTTCGATTCCCGCCTAGTCCATCGCAAGGAGCGCGTGTTTACGTGCTCTTTTTTTGAATGATACTAGGAATGAATAATAAAAAAAGAATGGCTTAGATATGTTTGAAACACATAAATAAGCCATTTTTTTATTTTCTTCTTTTTGTTTGAGAAGCTGGTTAGTAGCAGACTTTGCAGGGCCTGCTCTTAGGACAGGAAGACAGGGAGCCGTGATAAATGGTCCGGGAACGGCCCAGGGTCGGGCAGTCTATGGTGCTGTGATATACAGACCCTCCGGGGGTCCAATAAACTGTTTCTGTATGTTTCTTTTTTGAAGACTTCTTTTTAGGAGAAACCTTAATCCTGCAGGTTGCTTTTTTGCCGGACTTCATAGTTACTGTGATTTTGGCAGTGCCTTTTCTTTTTGCTTTTACTTTTCCTTTCTTTGAGACAGTGACAATTTTTTTATTGCTGGATTTCCATTTCTTTACGGAGTCACCTTTTGCGTATTTTATTTTCAGTTTATAGGTTTTTGAGACTTTTAATTTTACGGTTTTCTTCGTAAACTTTACATACGGTTTTAATTTTGCAGTCTTCTTTGACTGTATTTTATAACATTCAAGACACTCGCGCTGTTTCAGCCCTGTTTTACGGATGGTTGGTTTTTTTACAGTATACCAGTCATCCCATAAGTGCTCACCCGTTGCAGGGACAGTTTTAGTCTGGTTTTCATAGCAAAGATAACACCAGCGCGATTTCTCTCCAGTATCACTGCATGTAGGTTCAGTCGTAGTATCCCATTCACTCCACTCATGGTGACAAGACTCGGCTGCCGGAATCGTAAGCGTTGGTATTATCATAGAGAATACCAACATGACACAAAATAATTTCTTTTTCATAAATACCTCCTCTTTGTTAAATATAAAGTTACCTTCCATTTGTGCATACAATTGATGGCAATATATATTAATATACCACAATTTATACCAAAAGCACTATAACATATGACATTTTCCACACGATTTCCGTTCGACTCTTAGAATGCCTCACTCCAATCGCGTAAAAAATGGACATATTATCTGCTGGAGCAGGCTGCTTAGAAATCAAAAGTACCACCTGCGATAGTTTTCTCCATTGTTGGAAGGAGGCCTGTTAAGAGCCGACTGGAGATAATGGAGAAAAACTCATACAAAATAAATTGGAACTTTACCAAACTTATATTATACTTACAGCAGGTAAAAAAATAAATAACAAAAGATGAAAGGATTCCCTTCGGTCATTCGTATTATTGATAGAACGTTAAAAAATATAGAAAGAGAAGGTGGATCAAATGAAAGTATCAGCAGCGATTATTACGACAGGAATTTTATGTTTAGGAGGATTATCTTCTTTTACAGGAAGCGGCACAGAAAAATATGTGTCAGCCAGGAAACCTGCGGTTCAGGCAGTCTGTTCAGTAAAATCATGCAGAAAAACAGGTGCATATAAACATCACACAACTGTAAAGCATCATACTAAGAAAAAGCACCATACAAAAGCAAAACGTTATAACTGCGGTGTTTCCAAATGTAAGATAACAAAGAAACATACCCACAAACGATACAGCGGACATCACGGAAGCAGTCATAAAAGCAGTCATCATGGAAGACATCACAGATAAGATAAAAGTTTGTAAAAGTGACGCCTGGGAGGGCAGAAATGAGAAGTGAAGCAGACCTGACAAATACAATAGAAATATATTCCGATATGCTCAGGAAAATATGAACTATAGTGATGTGGAAGATGTATTTCAGGATGTATTTTTAAAGTATATGCAGAGCGACATCAGCTTTGAGAGTGAGGAACATAAAAAGGCCTGGCTGATCAGGGTCACAGTAAACAGATGTAAAGATGTGCTGAAAAATTTTTTTCGGAGGAATGCAGTGTCTTATGACTGCATTAGCAAAGAACCCATTTTTTTGCAGGAGAGGGATCTGGATGTTTTTGATGCAGTAACAAAGCTGCCGACTAAATTTAAAAATGTAGTTTATCTTTTTTATTATGAAGAATATACAGTGCCGGAAATTGCACAGATTCTTCATAAAAAAGAGAACACGATTTATACCTGGCTTGGAAGGGCAAGAAAAAAGCTCAAGGAAGATTTAGGAGGTGACTTTTTTGAAGAATGATATTCGCAGATCCTTTGAAAAAATCAAGGCGGAAGAAGCATTAAAGCAAAAAACCAGAGAAATAGTTTTAAATAAGCTAAATGATAAACCAAAGCCAAGAAGAAAGTTTCAGAGATTTTCTCTTGCTGTGGCGGCAGCAGCGTTTATATTTTTGATTGGAGCCGGTTCTTTTCAGATGTATTTTTCGGAGAGCAGTTATATTGATATGGACGTGAATCCCTCCATTGAACTGTCTGTAAACAGATTTGACCGGGTCATCCGGATGTCTGCATATAACAAAGATGGAAAGGAAGTACTCTCTGAGCTGAATCTTAAACATAAAAGCTACAAAGATGCGGTAGCTCTCGTTTTGAAGAAGATAAAAGAAAAAGGTTATTTAAAGCAGAACGGAATGATCTCTGTGACAGTACAGGGAAAAGACCGTGAGAAAGCCTCAGAAATTAAAACTTTGCAGACCGAGATTGACCAATGCATCAGTGAACATGGCGGCAGGCAGAATGTGGAGGTGTATGCCGTATCAAAACGACTGAAGAAAAAATCACACCATTTGAACGTAACGCCGGCTAAGTATCTTGCCATTAAGGAACTTCAAAAGGTGGACCAGACGGCAACGGTAGAAAAGTGCAGGGACCATTCCATCAGTGAGATAAAGGATTATACAAAACAGTGTGAAGAAGGTCATGAAAACAGCCATGGAAACAGCCAGGACCGGCAGCAGGGAGGACATCACGGCAGCGGGGGACACCATGGGGAACATTAATTTAAAATGAGCTTTTAAAAACGGCTGTAACAGACAGGACATTTCCATCGACCGAAGCTTCGACAGTACCGTGCAGTTTATTAACCAGAATTTTTACAACAGAAAGGCCCAGTCCCGTACTTTCATTATGACGTGACTGGTCCTTTGTGTAGAAGCGTTCAAACAATCTGCTCACCTGAATCTTTTCAGGGTCAGATACCGCATTTGATATTCGAAAAACCACATTGCGGCTTTTGGTCAGAGAAAGACAAATACAGATTTCTCCTGACGTATAGCGGACTGCATTGGACAGCAGATTCTGAAGAATACGTTCCAGCATGCTGCGGTCCGCCTTTACAAAGACAGAAGATTCGGGCATTGTGATTTGGGGAGAGAGCTGTCTGCTTTGAAATAATGGGGCACTGTCTGCCAGAAAATTGATCAGAAAGTTAGAAAAATTGAGATCTTCCCAATCAGGTTCTGTATGGTCTGTCTCCAAAATGGACAGATCATAAAACACATCGATCAGCTCCCTTAAACGGCAGGTTTTTCGCAGGGCAGTTTCAATGCGGTCCTTTTGATCAGGCAATAGCCGGCTCTTTTGCAGGATTTGGAGGTGGCCGTTGATCACAGTCAGAGGAGTGCGCAGATCATGGGATATATTGGCTATGGAATTTTTCAGTTCTTCTTCATGCTGTAAGGCTTTTGCAGCCGACTTGCGCTGACAGTCAAAAAAGAGGTTTATTTTTGCCGCCAGCAGTTCCAGGTCCTGATCTGCCAGAGACAAGTCCAGCATTTTTTCGGTTTTGCCGCAGGTTACCTGGTCAATCTGAAGGGACATGTGGTTTATCTGCCATTTCAGCGCAAAATATTTGAAAGATATAATGACAGATAATATGAGGAGAAAGAATAGAACGAGGTTCATATGATTTTCCTTTCTTTTATTTCAGTTCACAGCTTCTGAATGTTTTCCAGGATGCCAGGAGAAGAACGGTACTCCAGCACAGCGAAACAGCAAGACTCCCGAAGGTAAGTATTTCGGTACCGCTGATCACTTGACGGATCTGGAAGGATGGCAGAAAGCGGACCGGCAGGTCCAGCATCATTCCGTATCCCAGATACAGACTTAACACAAAGGTGAGGAGAGCGGCGGCACAGATTGCCCTGGGCATATTTCTCAGAACAAAACACAAAAAGATTGGAATCAGCAGGACAGGACTGTTAAACAGAAAGGAATCAGCCGCAGCCCTGACAAAATCTGATAAGAAACCGATCAGATCATGAATACCAAAATAAATAGATTCTCTGATGCAGCCTGCAGCCGGAAACACCAACGCCAGAAGATTAAAGGCGGTGAGATATACGATGATTTTGCTTATAAATACTGTGAGACGGGAATGTCCCGCGGCGATTTCCTGCTGGATAGTGCGCCAGGAAAATTCCTGACCGAGGACCAGTGCCAGGATACAGGAGACGATAATCAGCAGGAAGGTAGAGTCATACACCATGCCGTTTAGTATATCTGTAAGATTTTCGGCAATTTTTTCTTTGGGGCCGAAGATTTCTGACCTGTAAGCCGGCGCTGTGATGAAGCCAAGCATAAAGATCATGATCACGCTCCACCAGTAGGTACGGTTGTGTAAAAAATAATACCGTTCAGTCTTTAATAAATTGATCAATGCTTTCACCTCTTTCATTTCAAATCTGTTCGGGAAAAATTCCAATAAGCCCAAATACAGCAGATAAAGATCCATAAAAAGTTCGTTAAAAAGACATTTAAACTTGTCAGCTGATCGAAACACAGCAGCCTTAGCTGCCCCATCGGAAGAACCGCTGCCACAAGGGGATAGTGCCGGCCGTTTAAAAGAAAGAGCATGACAAAAAAGAGGACCAGCGGCAGAGTCAGCGCCTTTCCAACGCCTTGGAAAAGAAATCCGCAAAGACAGGGAAGCATGGCCATTGCGCATATGATCCAGATAGCCAGCACTGATTTGAGGAAAAGAGCCGATAAAGAGGCACTGGTGATTCCAAACAGCATACATCCTGCCGCTGCCCCTGCAAACAGAGGAAGACAGAGGATAGAAATACATCCGGTAAGGTGTACGATGATCTTGACCAGCAGGATGTGAACCCTTTTATGACCTGCCGAAATATAGCTTTGTATTGTCCGGTTTTCAAAATCCGACCCGATGAACAGCGCTCCGAAGATCATGATTAAGACGTAGAGCAGGGGAGCAGTGTACAGGATATGATTGAAAACATCCAGTGATTTTGCGGGCGGCGATCCGTCGAGCAGAAGAATACAGCTCAGGACACAGGAAATGACCAGGAGTCCCCAAAAACTTTTCATTCGCGATAGTTTATAAAACTCAGCTTTTAAGATTCTGCGCATGGGATACTGCACCAACCTTTCTCAAAAAATAATCTTCCAAAGTATCTCCGGATACATTCAGGGTGGTAACGAGGATGCCGGAATCCGACAGGGTCCGGGCAACCGTTTCTATATCATCCAGATACTCATACAGTCGGATGGTGCCGTCGGGCATGAGGCGCAGATGCTCTGTGTGCAGGTGTTTTTCCAGTGACAGAAGTGCGTTCTGCGGCTGATTTGTTTTGATGGCTATATGCCTTTTGCACTGTTCATCCAGTTCTCGGCCTGACAGTTCATCAATGATCCTTCCTTTATGGATCAGGATGAACTGTGAAGCGGTCTGGTATAATTCCTCCAGTATATGGCTGGAGACTAAGATTGTCATCCCGTATTTTTGGTTCAGGTCTTTGAGGAGTCTGCGGATTTCAACGATACCGTTAGGATCAAGACCGTTGATAGGTTCATCCAAAATAAGAAATTCAGGATTGTTTAACAGGGCGGCAGCGATTCCGAGGCGCTGCCTCATTCCCAGGGAAAAGTTTCTGACCGGTTTTTTTGCGGTATCTGTAAGACCGGTCATGCGAAGACAGTCTGAAATGACAGATTTTCCGGGAATGCCTCTCTGAAGCCTCTGCACCTCAAGATTTTGAACTGCTGTCAGGTTGGGATAAAGAGCGGGAGACTCGATCAGACATCCCATCCTTTTTCGCTGCTCCTGGAGACCGGTTCTGTTCCTCTGTCCCCAAAGTTCAAGAGTACCGTCCGTGGGAAAGGACAGCCCGGCAGTCAAGCGGAGGAATGTGGTCTTTCCGGCGCCGTTCTGTCCGATAAATCCGTAAATTTTGCCTTTCTCGATCCTTAAATTTATGTGGTCTATAACCAAAGAATGCTTATATTTTTTCGTTAAATTATGTGCTTCTAATACAGTAGAATTCATATAAACTGCTCCTTTCTTCTCAGACCAGTATAAGACACAATATTAAAGAATTTCTTAATTAGGAACAGAAAATTATAAAATTAAGATAAAGATGAGAACAATGGATCGTCTATTTTTCAGTCTTTGTGCAGCCGGTAGCCGATGCCCCAGACAGTATCAATATATTCGTTTTCGGAAGAAACAGCTTTGAGTTTGTTTCTCAGATGACTGATATGTACGTTCAGTGTATTGTCCTCACTTAAATATTCACTGCCCCAGATACTTTGAAATAGATTTGCTTTGGAAAATATTTTGTCCGGATATCTCATCAGCAGCTCAAGAATCCTGAATTCCTTTGCTGTTAAGGAAAGTTCCACGCCTTTGAGATATGCAGTAAGAGAACCGGTATCCAAAGTCAGCTCCTGAAATTTAAGGACCTTTTTTGGGAATGTCTGAAGCTTCGATCTCCGGAGGTTGCTTTCAATCCTTGCAAGGGTTTCATCCAGATCAAAAGGCTTTGTAATATAATCATCCGCGCCGAGACGAAGCAGATCAATTTTATTCTGAGTCGTTCCCCGGGCAGAAATGACAATCACGGGAAGATCAGAACAGGAACGTATTTCTTTCAGGAGCTGATCGCCGCTTTTATATGGAAGCATGAGATCCAGAAGTATCAGATCGATGTTTTGGTGTCTGATGATTTGACAAATACAGCGGCCGTCAGTTTCTCAAACGGCTTCAAAACCGTATCCGGATAAAAAGTCTGACAGAATTTTCAGGATTTCTTTGTCGTCTTCGATGATTAATATTCTTGACATATACAGTACTTGTCCTTTCACTAAGTTTTTAAATAGTATATCATATTTTTAGGTTGCATATCTTTTGCTGTTTATTTAAAATATTCATAAGGAACAAATAACCGGGAGGATAAATTTATGAAATTTACAAAGAGACTGCTTTCTCTGCTGCTCTCATTGCTGCTGGCGTTTTCACTGAGCGGCTGCAAAACATCAACAGAGCAGGGAAAAAGCGGACAAACCAGCCAGAAGACCGGCCAGAAACAGTCAAAAACCGAGGAACAAAAACAGTTTGACAAATTTTTAGACCGACAGGTAAAAGAGACGTTGTCTCAAAATACGCTGAATCTTCATTATCAGCTGAAGGATCCTGAGAAGTATGGGATCAAACAGGAGAAGGTTTCCATCGGACATATTTCTCCCGGACAAGATAAGAAAGCGCTGAAGGAAAATAAGAAGACAGCAGAAGAGCTTTCTAAATTCAAAAGGAGCAGTCTGACAGAAAAACAGAAACTTACGTATGATATATTAGAAGATTATCTGGGTATGCTCATAGAAGAAAGCCGGTATCCATTATATGACAATATTATCGGGGAGGTTTCCGGCATCCAGTCCAATCTTCCGGTGACACTGGCAGAATATCAATTTTACAGAGAGAAGGATATTCAAGATTATCTCACCCTGCTGTCTCAGGTTACGGGATATCTTCAGGAGGCAGGAGAGTATCTGAAAGCACAGTCTAAAGCGGGACTGTATGTAACCGATGGGGCGGCAGATACTGCGGCGAAGCAGATTGATGATTTTTTGAAAGAAAGCGGCGAAAAAAATATATTAAGTGCTACATTTAAAGAACGTGTCAATGACTTTTCGGGTATCAGCAAGGAACAGAAAACAACCTATAATAAACAAAATAAGAAACTGCTGAAGCAGTCTGTATATCCTGCATTCCGCAGCTTTAAAAAGACGATTCTGTCACTGAAGGGAACCGGAAAAAACAGCGGAGGTGTCTGCAATTTAAAAAACGGGAAAAAATACTATCGGCTTGTCTTGAAGGAGCAGACAGGAACAAACAAAACAGTCAGCCAGCTGCTCTCAAGTGTGACAGGCCGTCTCCAGAGCTCAGTGAAACAGATGGTGAATCTGATCCAGGGCGATGAGAGCCTCCAGAAAAAGTTTTATAATTTTGATCCGGTGATGACCAGTCCTAAAAAGGTATTGGCTGATCTGGAGAAGAAGGCTAAAACAGATTATCCACCCCTGAAAAAAGTCCATTATAAGATCAAATATGTTCCAAAAGCGCTGGAAGATACTTTAAGTCCGGCATTTTATATGATCCCGCCGATCGATGATGAGACGGAAAATACCATCTATATTAACAAGGGTTCCACCGATAAGAGCGGAATTTACAATACTCTGGCTCATGAAGGGTATCCGGGGCATCTTTATCAAAACAATTATTTTCTCAGCACAGATCCGGACGATATCCGTTTGATCATGGATTTTCCTGGTTACTCGGAAGGCTGGGCCTCCTATGTGGAGATGCATGCCTTTGACTATGCTCCGTATGATAAGTCTGTGGCCAAATTGAAACGCATCAATGACGAGATCAATATGGCCATCGGAAGTGCTGTCGATATCAATGTCAACTACCGGGGATGGACCCTGGACCAGATTAAAGACATGCTGGAAGACATGGGATATGGAAGTTCTGCGGCAGACCAGCTTTACAGGCTCGTATCTTCGGAACCGGGATACTATCTGAAATATTATTCCGGAGCCCTGGAATTTCAGGAATTGAGAAACAAGGCGTCCAAGGAGCTTGGCAAGAAGTTCCAGACGAAAGAGTTCCACAAGGTGATTCTTGAAAACGGCCCGAGCAATTTTTTACAAGTGAGAAAAGCCGTAGAGGCATATATCGAAGAAAACAAATAGGAAGGAATACAGTTTATTATGGAAGATATATTACAGGTAGGAGCGATCGCTTCCACCCACGGTGTCCGCGGAGAGGTCAAGGTGTATCCGATGACCGATGATGTGGAGCGCTTTAAGGATTTGAAGGAGGTACTGCTGGATACGGGCAGGGAAATGAAGCTTCTGCATGTGAAGTCCTGTAAGTTTTTTAAAAACCAGCCGATTCTTAAGTTTGAGGAGTTTGACAATATCAATGATATCGAACAGTATAAACGCTGCGGGCTGTTTGTCACAAGAGAGAATGCAGTTAAGCTTGAAGAGAATGAGTTTTTCATTGCCGATATCATCGGGTTCGATGTTTACCGGGAGACCGGAAAGAAGCTGGGAATATTGGATGACGTGCTTCAGACAGGGGCAAACGATGTGTATGTGGTAAAAATGGATGATGGAAAGGAAGTACTGCTTCCGGCCATAAGAGACTGTATCAAAAAGGTCTCTCTGGAAGAAAAGAGAATCGATGTTTTTGTAATGAAAGGACTGCTGGATGAATAAGTTTCACGTTTTGACTTTATTTCCCGAGATGATCGAGAGCGGATGCAGCACGAGTATTTTAGGCCGTGCGAAAGAGGCGGGACATATCGGTGTGGAAGCCGTAAACATCAGGGATTTTACGAGGGACAAGCATAAAAAAGTGGACGATTATCCATACGGCGGCGGTGCCGGAATGGTCATGCAGGCGGAGCCGATCTATCTGGCATATCAGCATATCGAGCAAAAGATGGAGAAGAAGCCCCGGGTGATTTATGTGACTCCTCAGGGAAAGGTGTTTCACCAGGAGATGGCTAAGGAGCTTGCAGAGGAAGAAGAACTTGTTTTTCTGTGCGGCCATTATGAGGGCGTGGATGAACGTGTCTTAGAAGAGATTGTCACGGATTATGTCTCCATTGGGGATTACGTTTTGACGGGAGGAGAGCTTCCGGCTATGGTGATGATCGACGCCATCTCCAGACTGGTTCCGGGAGTGCTGAATAACGGAGATTCGGCGGAGTACGAGTCTTTTGAAAACGGGATGCTGGAATATCCCCAGTACACAAGACCGCCGGAGTTTTTGGGGAGAAAAGTACCGGAGGTGCTGCTTTCAGGTCACCACGGAAGGATTGAAGAGTGGAGGAAAGAGCAGTCTTATTTGAGGACAAAGGAGAGAAGGCCGGATCTGCTCGATAAAAAGTAAATAATCCTTGCAAAAAAAAAGTTGTTGTGATATTATATAGCAGTTGTTATAGATAGGATGGTCCTCTGTTACGCAAGGTATTATGAACATCTAAAAAGTTTTAAGGAGGAACAACATGAACGATATCATTAAAAGTATTGAAGATGCACAGTTAAGAGAAGTTGCAGATTTCAGAACAGGTGACACTGTAAAAGTATACGGAAAAGTAAAAGAGGGAAACCGCGAGAGAATTCAGGTATTTGAAGGAACTGTCATCAAAAGACAGAACGGCGGAGCACGCGAGACATTTACCGTGCGCAAAAATTCCAACGGCATCGGCGTAGAAAAAACCTGGCCGGTACACTCTCCGATCATCGAGAAGATCGAAGTTGTGCGCAAAGGTAAGGTTAGACGCGCGAAATTATACTACTTACGTGACCGTGTAGGTAAGGCTGCGAAAGTGAAAGAAAGAGTATAATATTTTTCAAAAAAACACAGGGACGAGCCGGAGCTTGTCCCTGTTTTGTTTAAAGAAAGGGTGTGAGATCTGTGAGCGGATATACGGTTACTTATCAGATGAGGAAGAAAAAAAGGCAGAGACGGGATAAGATCGCGGCATATGTGCTGACTTTTTTGGCCGTGATTTTTGCGGCTTTTATCATTGTCCGTTTTCTGTGTGCCGGTTATACGGTACAGGGAGATTCCATGCTTCCCACCTATGAGAGCGGAGAAAAGCGGCTGGTCAACCGGCTGATTTATAAAGTGAAAAGTCCGGCGCGATATGATATAATATTGTTCGAGTCAGAGGACGAGACGAACAAGCAGTATTATGTAAAGAGAGTGGTCGGACTCCCAGGAGAGACGGTTCAGGTCAGGGACGGGAACGTCTATGTAGACGGCAGGAAGGCCAAAAGCTTCGGAAAAGAACAGATCCTGTCTCCCGGACTGGCAGCAGACGGCGTAAAACTATCCAAGAATCAATATTTTGTCATGGGAGACAATTACAATAACAGCGAAGATTCCAGGAGCGCCGTAGTCGGCAATGTAAAAAAGACACAGATCATAGGCAAGGTCGGGATCAAATATTGGCCTTTTGGATAAAGAAGGAGGACACATGCAATTTCAATGGTACCCGGGTCACATGACCAAGGCAAAAAGAATGATGCAGGAAAATATAAAGCTGATCGATATTGTGATCGAACTGGTGGATGCGAGAATTCCATTCGGAAGCAGGAATCCCGATATCGACCAGCTGGCCCAGAACAAGTCCAGGCTGATTTTATTGAACAAGACGGATCTTGCAGACAGCAGGAAGACAGAACTCTGGGAACAGTATTTTAGAGACAGGGGATTCTTTGTCGGGAAGGTAAATTCCCAGAAGGGAACCGGAGTAAAAGCGGTGCAGGGCATTGTCATGGAGGCGTGCAGAGAAAAGATCGAGCGGGACCGGAAGAGGGGAATTAAGAACCGGCCGATCCGCGCCATGATCGCGGGAATCCCGAATGTAGGGAAATCTACATTTATCAACAGTCTGGCCGGAAAAGCCTGTACGAAAACCGGAAATAAACCGGGCGTGACAAAGGGAAAGCAGTGGATTAAGCTGAATAAAAATATCGAGTTATTAGATACGCCGGGAATTTTGTGGCCCAAATTTGAGGATCAGACAGTAGGCCTTCATCTGGCTCTGATCGGTTCTATCAAGGAAGAAATATTAAATCAGGAAGAGATGGCCATGGAGCTGATCCCGTTTCTGGTAAAAGAATATCCGGGTATCTTAGCGGCACGCTACCGGGTTGAAGAGGAGAAGAATACACTGAAAATCCTCGAACAGATCGCGGCTAACCGGAATTGTAAAGAAAAAGGCAATCAGCTGGATTATGAAAAGGCAGCACACATCCTGCTGGAGGAATACAGGAACGGAAAGCTTGGAAAGATTACGCTGGAAGTACCTGCTGACTTTGAGGGGTAATCAAACACATGTCGTTTCGAATAAGGCGCAGGGCGCATCGTTTTTATTCTGAATTATGTTTCTGGGGATCAACTGTTTTTATAGCAGTTTGTGTTTCCTTTCTCGTCATCACATTTTTAGGGGAGAGAACCGGGGTTTCCGGCTATTCCATGGAGCCGACGCTCCACCATATGGACAGCGTATTGGTCGACAAGCTGACTTACCGGTTCCGGGACCCGAAGCGCTTTGAAGTCGTGGTATTTCCAAATCCCGCGGACAGAAAAGAAAAGCTGGTAAAGAGAGTCATCGGAATGCCCGGGGAGACGGTGGAGATCCGTAGCGGCACAGTTTATATAAACGGCCGGATGATATCCAGGGATTATTCCAAAGATCATATGACATTTACCGTCAATGAGAAGGGCAGCATTACCTTAAAAAAAGATGAATATTTTGTACTGGGAGATAACCGGAATAACAGCATGGACAGCAGGGATATAAGAGTGGGTCCAATAAACAGGAAAGAGATACAGGGAAGAGTAGTTTTCAGGCTGTTTCCGCTCAAAGATGCGGGAAGGATCTTATAGAGAGGTACTTATGACAAAACAGGAAGAAAAACGGTTAGATAAACTGAAGAAAGAGAAGCAGCGCATGTATGAGATGTTTTCTTATGAGAGAGAATACGAAGGGTATTCCCATATATGCGGGATCGATGAGGTGGGCCGGGGGCCTTTTGCAGGACCTGTGGTAGCGGCAGCCGTCATTCTGCCGGGAGACTGTGATATTTTATATCTGAACGATTCCAAGAAAGTTTCGCCCAAAAAGAGAGAAACATTGTATGATGAAATTTATGAGAAAGCTCTGGCCGTCGGAATCGGAATGGCTTCGGAAAAAGTCATAGATGAGATCAATATTTTAAATGCTACCTATGAAGCGATGAGGACGGCGGTTTCAAATCTTCCGGTCGAGCCGGATCTGCTGCTCAATGATGCGGTGACGATCCCGGGGATCGGAACAGAGCAGGTTCCGATCATCAAAGGGGATGCAAAGAGCGCTTCGATTGCGGCGGCAAGCATTGTGGCAAAGGTGACCAGAGACCGGATGATGGAAGAATACGATCAGATCTATCCTCAATATCAGTTCGCCAAGAATAAAGGTTATGGGACAAAGGCTCATATCGAGGCGATCAAAGAGCACGGTATCTGTACACTTCACCGAAAGAGTTTTGTAAGGAAATACATATGAAAAATCATAGAAAGACCGGTATGGAGAAGGAAGAGACTGCGTGCCGGTTTTTATTGACTCAGGGGTATGAAGTCATCGAGAGAAATTTTTATTCCCGTTATGGGGAAATTGATATTATTGCCAGGGATGGACAGTATCTTGTGTTTGCCGAGGTGAAATACCGGCGGGATACAGCCTTCGGATATCCGAGAGAGGCTGTTGACCATAGGAAACAGCAAAAGATTCAAAAGACGGCAGAATATTATCTGTTTTGCCGCGGCATGTTCGACAGGCCGGCAAGATTTGATGTAGTAGAGATCATAGGAAAGAAGATCAGGGTGATAAAAAATGCATTTTAAGAGATCAAACGATAATCATTCTACGGTGCTGCACGAAGGGCAGGTGCCGTATCTAACGTTTAGAAAACTGGATCAGGCAGGAGTCCGCCATGGATTTTCCACCAGGATGGGAGGCGTCAGTAAAGGGATGTTTTCCTCTATGAATTTAAGCTATGCAAGGGGAGATGATGAAGCGTCTGTGGATGAAAATTTCCGCAGGATCGGGCAGGCCATAGGTTTTGACGAGAAAAAGCTTGTATTCTCCAATCAGATCCATGACACGAAGATCAAGACAGTCGGGAAAGAAGACTGCGGAAAAGTCATGACCGGAATGGACGGACTGGTGACCGATGTACCTGGAATCCCACTGTATACGGGGTATGCGGACTGTGTGCCTCTGTTCTTCTTTGACCCTGTCAAAAAAGTGGCGGCTCTGGCCCATTCCGGCTGGAAGGGAACGGTCGGAAGGATCGGAGAAAAGATGGTAATGCATATGAAAGACGGATATGAATGCCGTCCTGAGGATATTGTGGCGGCTGTCGGCCCGTCTATCTGCAGAGACTGCTATGAGGTCAGCGAAGATGTCGCAGAGCAGTTCATAAAGGAATTTTCAGCACACCCGGAAGAAGAATTTCTGGACAGGAAAGAAAATGACAAGTATCAGCTGGACCTGTGGAAGGCCAACGAGATCATATTGACGGAGGCAGGTATTTTAAAGGAGAATCTGGACATCACCGATCTGTGTACCTGCTGCAACAGCGATGCTTTGTTTTCCCACCGGGCAACAAAAGGAAAACGGGGGAATTTGGGGGCATTCATTGTGCTTTGAATGTGATATAATCTTTACAATAGGGAAAGATTATCATATAATCAAACGGAAGTTTTAGGAAGAGAGATTCCATACAGAGAGGAAATAAAAATGAGTAAACCGATAGTAGCAATAGTGGGAAGGCCGAACGTGGGGAAATCCACGCTGTTCAACGCACTTGCGGGAGAGAATATTTCAATCGTAAAAGATACACCGGGAGTGACAAGGGACAGGATTTATGCGGATATTTCCTGGCTGAATTATAATTTTACGCTGATCGACACCGGCGGGATCGAGCCGGATTCGGGAGATGTGATTCTTTCCAGGATGAGAGAACAGGCACAGATCGCCATTGAGACTGCAGACGTGATCATTTTTCTTGTAGATGTGAGGCAGGGATTGGTGGATGCGGACTTCCAGGTGGCGGACATGCTGAGACGGTCTCAAAAGCCGGTGGTCCTGGCAGTGAATAAGGTGGACAACTATGACAAGTTCCTGGCAGATACCTATGAATTTTATAACCTGGGACTGGGCGATCCACACCCGGTTTCTGCAAATTCCAAGCTGGGATTCGGTGATCTGCTGGATGAGGTCGTGGAAAACTGTGATCCAAAGGCACTGGAAGAGGAAGAAGATGAAAGGCCCAAGATCGCCATCATCGGAAAGCCCAATGCAGGGAAGTCTTCTATCATCAACAAAATGCTCGGTGAGGAGAGAGTTATTGTATCGGACGTTGCGGGAACGACAAGGGATGCCATTGACACGGTCATCCAGAAAAACGGAAAGGAATACGTATTTATTGACACCGCAGGGCTCCGAAGGAAAAATAAAATCAAAGAAGATCTGGAACGTTACAGCGTCATCCGTACAGTTTCCGCAGTGGAACGGTGTGATGTGGCGGTTCTGGTCATCGACGCCACGGAAGGCATTACCGAGCAGGACGCAAAGATCGCAGGTATTGCTCACGAGAGGGGCAAGGGGATGATCATTGCGGTCAACAAATGGGACTTGGTGGAGAAGGATGACAAGACGATCTATAAGTTCACAAACAAGATCCGTGAAGTATTGGCGTACATGTCCTATGCAGAATTAATCTTTATCTCAGCAAAGACAGGCCAGCGTTTTCCGAAAATCTTTGATATGCTTGACGCAGTCATTGAAAATCATGCCATGCGTGTTCAGACAGGAGTGCTGAATGAGATTCTGGCTGAGGCAGTGGCGATGAAACAGCCGCCGTCTGACAAAGGAAAACGGCTGAAGCTCTACTACATGACACAAGTATCGGTAAAGCCGCCCACATTTGTTGTATTTATCAATGACAGGCAGCTGATGCACTTTTCATATACCAGATATATTGAAAATCAGATACGGAATACTTTTGGATTCCGGGGAACCCCGATCCACATCATTGCGCGGGAAAGGAAGGAGAAGTAATGGTCCTTTGTGTTTTTCTCTGCCTGGCCATGGGATATCTGCTGGGCTGCATTCAGACAGGATTTATCATTGGGAAAATCAATCATATCGACATCAGGGATTACGGAAGCGGTAATTCCGGAACGACGAATACACTGAGAACCCTCGGAAAGACAGCGGCACTGCTAACCTTCCTTGGGGACTCCTCAAAGGGGCTGATCGCAGTCAATATTGCCAGATACATATTAATTCCCCAGTTTGGAGGAATGGCCCATGAAGCCACGCTTTGGCTGGTGACCGGGTTTGCCGTGGTCATCGGGCACAATTTTCCTTTTTACCTGCATTTTAAAGGCGGGAAAGGAATTGCCACAACGGGCGGTGTGATCTTTGCATTCGACTGGAGACTCGGACTTCTCTGCTTGCTGATCTTTTCTGTTGTGACGGGGATCAGCAAATATGTATCACTGGGTTCCATCTGCATGGTGCTGGTGATCCCGTTTATTTTATATTTCAGCAGTCCCCGCGACTGGCAGCTTGTAGCGGTGGGATGTGTGTTTACGGTCATGGCCGTATGGCGCCACAGGGCAAATATCGACCGGCTCATTCACGGGACGGAAAACAAACTCGGACAGAAGGTAAAACGTTAGGAGGAAACTATGAAAAAGGTTAGCGTAATCGGTGCAGGAAGCTGGGGAAGTGCTTTGGCAGTTTTGCTGGCGAACAATGGACATGAAGTGACACTTTGGTCTCACGATTCCCGGGAGATCGAGATGCTTCAGAAGGAAAGAGAGCAGAAAGACAAGCTTCCGGGAGTGAAGCTTCCGGAAAACATAAAGGTCAGCGCCGACCTTGAAGAAACACTCGTCGGCAGAGATGTCATCGTCATGGCCGTGCCGTCTCCGGTGGTTCGTTCAATGGCAAATCGTATGGCTCCATATATAAAAGAAGGCCAGGTCATCGTCAATGTGGCGAAAGGGATCGAGGATGAAACCTATAAGACGCTGACAGAGATCATCGAGGAGGAGATCCCGGGTGCTGTTGTCTGTGTACTCTCCGGCCCGAGCCACGCAGAGGAAGTGGGAAGAAAACTTCCGACCACCTGTGTTGTCGGCGCGAAAAAGGAAAGTGTAGCTGTCATGCTTCAGGATCTGTTTATGAATGAGGTGTTCCGTGTCTACACGAGTCCTGATATCATGGGAATTGAGCTCGGAGGAGCATTAAAGAACGTCATCGCCCTGGCTGCCGGCGTCACAGACGGTCTGGGATACGGCGACAATACAAAAGCGGCACTGATGACAAGAGGAATTGCAGAACTTACAAGACTGGGAGCGGCTCTCGGAGGACAGATCGAGACATTCACCGGTCTGACCGGCATCGGTGACCTGATCGTTACCTGTACGAGTGTTCACAGCCGGAACAGGAAAGCCGGACTCCTGATGGGACAGGGATATACTCCGAAAGAGGCTATGGATGAAGTCAAGATGGTGGTGGAAGGCGTCTATTCCGCCAAAGCGGCTCTCGGACTTGCAAAGCGGAACAATGTCAGTGTTCCGATCATCGAAGAAGTAAACAAAGTGCTCTTTGAGGAAAAAGATCCGAAAGAGGCAGTGGCAGACCTGCTCTTAAGGGAGCGCAAGAAGGAACATACAAACCTTAAATGGGAAGAAGAATAAGAAAGGATAAAGCTATGACAGAATTCGCGGAAATGTCAAAGGAAGAATTGGAACAGGCAAAGGAAGCAGCAGACAAGGATTATGAGGAACTGAAGTCCAGGAATTTAAGTCTTGATATGTCAAGAGGAAAGCCTGCGCCGTCGCAGATTGATCACGCCAACGGCATGCTGAAAGAAATGACGGACTATCACACAAAGGCAGGAATGGATGTGAGAAACTACGGCGTTCTGGACGGGATTCCGGAAATGAAGGAACTTTTCAGTGAACTGCTCGATATTCCGGCCGGCCAGCTGATCGTCGGAGGAAATGCAAGCCTCAACTTAATGTTTGACGCAGTGATGCGTCTGTTTGTGTTCGGAACTATGGGAGAGAAGCCGTGGGGTCAGCTTGACAAGGTGAAGTTCCTCTGCCCAAGTCCCGGCTATGACCGTCATTTTACCATCTGCGAGATTCTGGATATCGAAATGATTCCGGTTGCTATGACGAAAGAAGGTCCGGATATGGATATGGTGGAAGAGCTTGTGGGAAGTGATGCGTCCATCAAAGGTATCTGGTGCGTTCCTAAGTATTCCAATCCACAGGGCATCTGTTACAGTGACGAAACAGTAGACCGACTGGCTTCCATGAAGACTGCCGCGAAAGACTTCAAAATATTTTGGGACAATGCCTATGGTGTGCATCCGGTCTTTGAGGATGTGAAAGTTAAGAATATCATTGACGCATGTGAAGAAGCCGGTACAAAGAACCGTCCGTATTATTTCTTCTCCACATCAAAAATTACCTTCCCCGGAGCCGGTGTCAGCCTGATCGCTTCCAGTGACGAGAATATAAATGAAATCAAAAAAGTCATGGGTGCGCAAACGATCGGATATGACAAAGTCAATCAGCTGCGTCACGTACAGTTCTTTAAAAATGCAGAGGGCCTGAGAGCACATATGCAGGTTTTGGCTGAGTGCATGAGGCCGAAGTTTGAAACGGTTCTCAAATATCTGAACAAAGAGCTTGCGGGAACAGGGCTCGCTGTATGGGAGGAGCCGAAAGGCGGATATTTTGTGTCTGTGGATGTATATCCGGGATGTGCAGAAGAGGTTGTGCGTCTGGCGAAAGAGGCGGGTGTTGTACTCACCGGTGCAGGAGCGACTTATCCATACAGGAAGGACCCGAAGGACAGCAATTTAAGGATTGCGCCTACATACCCTACAGTGGAAGAACTGGAACAGGCGATGGAACTGTTCTGTGTCTGTGTAAAGAAGGCAGCACTTCATAAACTGGTTAGAGAATAAAAAAAGAGGACTCCGGAAACGAGCATTTAAGCTTGTTCTCCGGAGTCTTTCAGTTTGCGGTAAACCGTGAGCAGCATTGTGACATAGCAGGCGGTTCCTCCGATAAAATTGGAGACGGGTTCTGCGATAAAAACGCCGTTGACACCGAGACCGAACAGCATTGGCAGGCAGACGGTCAGAGGAAGGACAATGACGACCTTCCGGAAAATAGAAAAGAAGATGGCCTGTTTGGACCTGTTCAGAGCGATATAAGTGGACTGGCCTGAAAACTGCAGGGACATCATGAAGATCCCAAAGAAGTAAAGTTTCAGGGCAGGGACACCCTTTGCTATGATCTCAGGGCAGCTGTTGAAAATATGAATAAAAAAGTGAGGGGCGAGGAGCAGAATTCCCCATACGAAAAAGGTGTATACAATGCATGAAAATGTCATGAAGCGGATGGCCTGCCTGACTCTGCCGTACTGTTCTGCTCCGTAATTGTACCCTAAGACCGGCTGTGCGCCGTTAGTGATGCCGGTAACCGGCATCGTAATGACTTCCCGGATCGAATTTAAAATCGTCATGACTGTTACGTAGAGATCTCCTCCGTAGATCTGAAGAGTTGCATTGCAGGCAATCTGTACGATGCTGTTTGTGACCGACATCGTAAAACCGGAAAGACCGAGGGTTACGATCTGCCTGACCAGACTGAGCTTTAACCTGAAGTTTTCCCTTTTCAGTTTTAGTATTGTTTTTCTGCCGGCGAGAAACAGGAGCACCCATACAGAGGAAATAAACTGGGAAATGACAGTTGCGAGAGCCGCTCCCCTGACACCCAGATGCAGGACAAAGATGAAAACAGGATCTAATATAATATTTAAGACGGCGCCGATCAAAACCGTCAGCATGCCGGTTCTTGCAAAACCCTGAGAATTTATGAAGCTGTTCATACCAAGGCCGATCATAACAAAAACAGACCCCAGAAGATAGATCGTGATGTAGCTGTCTGCATAGGGAAATGTGGCTTGGCTCGCTCCGAATGCATAAATAACAGGTTTTTTAAATATGAGTATTACAGCCGTGAGCAGAAGGCCCAGGAGAATCAGAAGGAAAAAAGAATTTCCCATGATCTCCTCGGCCTTTTTTTGATTCCCTTTTCCGCGTTCTATGGAACAAAGAGGGGCACCTCCCATACCGATCAGATTGGCAAATGCCATGATGATTGTGATAATCGGAAAGGTAATGCCCACACCTCCCAGGGCGAGAGCGGCATCTGTTCCCATTCTTCCGATATAGATACGGTCAACAATACTGTACAGTACGTTGATCAGCTGAGCCAGAGTCATAGGTACAGCAAGGTTTATGATGTTTTTTGTGACGCTTCCTTTTGTAAAATCATTCTTAGTTTTTTCCATACTCGGATACAGCCTCGTTTCTCCAAACAATCTTTGGTAAAAAGTATAGCATGTTTTCCGGATAAATAGAATCTTGAATAAAATAACATTTGGATATATTTATATAAAATATTTACCTATAAAAATAATTGAAAGAGAAATATAAATCACAACACTTGTGTACAGAAATGCATAAATACAGGGGGAAAACAAAATATTCTTTTGTTAAAAGTGTCAAATAAATGACATTTGGACATATTCTGCACACAAAATTGGCTAGAAAAAGTATGTCCGAATGTTATAATTTAGATAACATCGATGGAAGAAAAAGAAATGATCAGGAGGTAAGAAAATGGCATTATTTTCAAAAGGGAAAGAAGTGTTTGGATGTCCGATGGACGGTGAAGTGAGACCTTTGGATGAAACACCGGACAGGGCATTCGCAGACGGACTCCTTGGAGATGGGGTGGTTATTTTTCCATCGGGAGATAAAGTGTTTGCACCGTCGGCAGCAAAAGTAAATTTTACATTCCCGACACGCCATGCAGTCGGGCTGGAGACAAAGTCTGGATATGAATATCTAATCCATGTAGGGATTAACACGAATCAACTAAAAGGAGAGGGATTTCATATATATGTGGAGCCAGGAGATTATGTGAATAAAGGACAGCTTTTGCTGGAATTTGATCAAAAACTATTAAAAGAAAAAAATTTATCAGAAGCAACCCCTATCGTATTTGCCAATGTAGAAAATGACAACATTGAAGTGCTGAAGGCAGGCCGGGTTAAAGCTAATGAAGATCTAATGGTCGTGAAAAAATAGGAGGATGAATAGAATGAAGCTATCAGTGCGTGAAAAATATAGCTATGGAATCGGTGCCTTAGGAAAAGATATGATCTGCGGAGTCATATTTACCTATGCAATGGTCTATTTTACAGATGTACTGAAAATTTCAGCAGCATTTGTAGGGACGCTCTTTTTCTTTGCAAAGTTCTGGGATGCAGTAAATGATCTCGGAATGGGGATGGTCGTTGACAATACGAAAACAAGATGGGGAAAATTCAGGCCATGGCTGGCTGTCGGAACATTGATCAATGCCGTTGTCTTTGCCTGTTTATTTACGGACTGGGGATTATCCGGAACTGCACTTTATGTGTTTGCTGCCGTTATGTATGTTTTGTGGGGGATGACTTATACCATTATGGATATCCCATACTGGTCTATGCTCCCTAATCTGACCAGTGACAAATCAGAGCGCGACCGGGTGGCTGTGATCCCCAGGATCTTCGCATCTGTCGGAGGATCCCTGATCGTCGGAGGATGTGGACTTCAGATTATGGATTTTCTGGGAAAAGGTGATGCACAGAAAGGATTTTCTTATTTTGCATACATAATTACGGCTGTATTTATTATCACCATTGCGATTACAGTAACAAATGTAAAATCGGCGGATCATGTAAGAGCAGTGAAAGAGGAGAAGACATCCTTTAAGAAGTTACTGCATATTATTTCTAAAAATGATCAGCTCCTAGTGGCCATTGCAGTAATTCTGACATTTAATTTTGCGATGCAGGTTATGACAGGGGTATCTCTATACTACTTCTTATATGTAGCAGGCAGCAAATCAATGTTTTCGATCTTTACTATGTTTGCAGGGATTGCAGAGATCTCCGGCTTGTTTCTGTTTCCATGGATCGCGAAACATCTGAACAGAAACCAGGTTTATCTTTTGGCAAGCCTGATACCGACAGTTGGACTGGGGCTTTTATTAGTCATCGGATATCTGGCGCCGACGAATTTTGTATTGACAGCTATCGCCGGCTATGGTGTTAAATTCGGTTCCGGACTTCAGCTTGGGATTGTGACGGTTGTGCTGGCAGATGTTGTCGACTACGGTGAGTATAAATTCGGAACAAGAAATGAATCTGTCACCTTTTCCATTCAAACGCTGCTCGTAAAGTTCACTTCGGCTATGGGCGCGCTTCTTACCGGATTTGCACTGAATGCCACGGGGTATATTCCAAATGCAGTACAGACAGCATCAACACAGAACGGTATCCGTTTTGTTATGATCGGGGTTCCAGTTGTTTTTGTAGCTCTCAGTTTTATGATCTACAAGACAAAATTTAAACTTCATGGAGCATATTACGACAAAATCATGAATGTTCTGGCATTGAGAAAAGAGAAACTGGACGAGCGTCTGGTAAACAATTCATAATAATATAAAAAAGACGGAGGAATATATATGTCAATTATTTTTCATGAAAGATCTAAAACATTTCATTTATATAATGAAAAGATCAGTTATATTTTTAAAATCTTAAGAAACGGTCAGCTTGGTCAGCTTTACTGCGGAGCGGCAATACGGGACAGAGAAGAATATGAGCATTTATTTGAGGCAAGGCAGCGTCCCATGGCACCGTGTACCTATGAAGGGGATCTGACGTTTTCTATGGAGCATATCAAGCAGGAATATCCGGCCTATGGATCAGGAGATATGAGATACCCGGCTTTTCAGATCCTGCAGAGCAATGGAAGCAGAATCACAGATTTTACATATATATCCCATAAGATCACGGAAGGAAAACCAGAGCTTCCGGGACTCCCTGCAACCTATACAGAGGATCCGAAAGAGGCACAGACGCTGGAAATTCTTCTTAGGGATGAATTGATCCAGGTGGATCTGTTGTTGTCGTATTCCATATTTGCACATTATGGAGCGATTGCACGCAGCGTACGGTTTGTGAATCGGGGGACAGAGCCTGTGATCCTTGATCAGGCAATGAGCCTCTGTCTGGATCTTCCGGATTCAGACTACGAGATGATTGAACTGACCGGAGCGTGGTCCAGAGAGAGGCATATAAAGGAGCGCAGACTGTGTCATGGTATCCAGTCTGTGTACAGCATGAGAGGCTGCAGTTCTAATAATTATAATCCGTTTATTGCACTGAAACGGGAAAACACTACGGAACATGACGGAGAAGTTTATGGTTTTTCCTTTGTGTACAGCGGAAACTTTCTTGCGCAGGTGGAAGTGGATACTTACGATGTCTCACGGATCACTATGGGAATCAATCCTAACACGTTTACGTGGGAACTAAAGCCGGGAGAAAAGTTTCAGACACCGGAAGCGGTGATGGTCTACAGTGGTGATGGCCTAAACGGTATGAGCCAGACTTATCATGAGCTGTATCAGAAACGGCTGGCCAGAGGGGAGTGGAGGGATCAAGTCCGTCCGATCCTTGTGAACAACTGGGAAGCCACATATTTCGATTTTGATGAAGATAAAATTCTTTTAATTGCAGATACAGCGAAACGTCTCGGTATTGAATTATTTGTCCTGGATGACGGCTGGTTCGGCAAAAGAGATGACGATACAAGTTCTCTGGGAGACTGGTACCCGGACCTTAACAAACTTCCGGAAGGAATCAAGGGCATAGCGAAAAAGATTGAGAAGAAAGGTTTAAAATTCGGCCTTTGGTTTGAACCGGAGATGGTCAACAAGGACAGTGACCTGTACCGGACTCATCCGGACTGGATGCTTGCGGCACCGGGCAGAAACAGCTGTCACGGAAGAAATCAGTTTGTCCTGGATTTTTCCAGAAAAGAAGTGGTGGATTATATATACCGGCTTATGGAAAAAGTTTTGCTGGATGCTCCTGTGTCTTATATAAAATGGGATATGAACCGCTGCATGTCAGAGGTGTATTCAGCAGGATGCGGTGCGTCGGATCAAGGTAAAGTTACACATAAATATATCCTTGGGGTATATGATCTTTATGAACGGCTGACAAAGAAGTTTCCGTATATCCTGTTTGAATCCTGTGCCAGCGGAGGTGCCAGATTTGATCCCGGAATGATGTATTATGCGCCCCAGTGCTGGACCAGTGATGATACGGATGCAATAGAAAGAATTAAAATCCAGTATGGCACCAGTATGGTTTATCCGGTCAGCAGTATGGGGGCCCACGTATCAGCAGTGCCGAATCACCAGGTGCTGAGGAATACTCCGATTGAGACACGGGCAAATGTTGCCTGCTTCGGGACTTTTGGATATGAACTTGATTTGAATAAGTTGTCAGCAGAGGAACAGGAAAAAATAAAAGGACAGGTGGAATTCATGAAGACATACCGGGAGGTCCTTCAGTTTGGAACCTTCTACCGCCTTCAGAGCCCTTTTAAACACAATACAAGTGCATGGATGTCAGTCTCACAAGACAGACGGACGGCGGTCGTCGGATACTTCCGCACGCTGGAACCGGTGAATTCCGGATACACAAGACTGAAGCTCCGGGGACTCGATGAAAATTTATGCTACCATGTGACGATCAATGAAACCAGCCACTACGGCGATGAACTAATGAAAGCCGGATTGGTGACTTCGGATGCTTCCAGCGGTGAAAACCGTGAGACATATAACGGAGCCAACGGAGATTACCAGTCTCGCCTATATATCTTAACTGCGGAGGACGAATTGCGAGCGCCTTCCGTACGTTCCTGATTAAGGAAAGACTCCTGCTGTTTACAGTATGGAGCCTTTCCTTTTTATCTATTCAGAATGCTTTTGGTTTTCTGCTTTGTGAGGGTCGAAATCCCGTATTATATTCGGAACATTCCGGTTTTCTTTGCGGTAGGCGGTGGGACTTAAACCGGTAATCTTTTTAAATGCCTTGGAAAAGGCAAGCTGATTGGCATAACCGCAGGAGTAAGAGATATTCTTGACCGGAAGATCCGTATCTGAAAGAAGTTCTGTGGCTTTTGTAATGCGGAATCTTAAGAGAAACTGCTGGGGAGACATATGAAGGTTTTTCTGGAACATGCTGCAGAGATAACTCCGGTTTAAAGAAACATAATCAGCAATGTCCCTGACGGTAATGACATTCTGGTAATTTTTCTGTATAAATTCAATGGCCTTGCTGATATGTATGTTTTCACTTGTAAAATCAGACTTGTATTTAATATCGGCGGATCGGCTGAAGGAGGCAAAGATCAGAAAGAGGATGCCCTGAATATAAAGCTCATTGCTGTAGCTTAAGGTGTTATGTCTGAGAATATCTTCAATATAAGATACAAGAAGTTCTTTCTCTTCACAGTGACAGATCAAATGTTCACTGTCCAGACCGCAGCGCTGAAGATAGTCATTGACTTGATTTCCGGAAAAGCCGACCCAGAGATAAGTCCAGGGATCTTGTTCGTCTGCCTGGTAAAAGGTCACTTCATCTGGGAGGATCAAAAAAGCATCTCCCGGCTCAATGGTGTACTGTTTGTCCCTGGCATAGTAATATCCTTTTCCTCTGACGCAGTAGTGAAGCAGGTGGTGGCTCCGGACAGCAGGCCCAAAGGAATAAAGAGGTGTGCACTCCTGTATGCCGCAGAAAAGGAGATAAAAGTCAGAAAACATCTGGTTCTTGATTTCCAAAAATGAATACATAGTCTCTCCTTTCCCTGTTTTTTACTTTTATTTTATAATAAAAAGCAGTAAAACACAACCAGGAAACGGCAGAAAACACTTTGTGTTTCCATATTGATTATGGTAAAATAAATAAACTAATAATAACACTATGAAAATAAGGAGTGATTCCATGAAATTTACAAAGATGCATGGCTGCGGCAATGATTATGTATATGTGAACTGTTTTAAAGAAACGATAGAAAATCCGAATGAGGCGGCGAAGTTTGTCAGTGACCGCCATTTTGGGATCGGGTCAGACGGCATGATCTGTATTCATCCTTCTGACAAAGCGGATTTCCGGATGGCCATGTACAACAGTGACGGTACAGAAGGAGCCATGTGCGGAAATGGAGTCCGCTGTATCGCAAAGTATGTATATGACTATGGATTGACAGATAAAACAACGATCACCATCGAGACCAAAGGCGGGATCAAAGAACTGGACCTGACGGTGGAAGACGGGAAGGTCACATGGGTCAATGTAGATATGGAGGCCCCTGTGCTGGATGCCGATAAAATACCGGTGATTTATGATGAGGAGAACAAAGTCATCGACAAGCCTGTCCTTGTAGACGGCAGAGAGTACAGAATCACCTGTGTATCTATGGGAAATCCCCATGGAGTCGTGTTTGTAGATTCTGTGGATGATCTTGATATTGAAAAGCTCGGGCCTATGTTTGAGAATCACCCGATGTTTCCGGACAGAGTCAACACAGAATTTATCCAGGTGGTCGACGACCATACGATCAAGATGCGTGTTTGGGAGCGCGGAGCAGGGGAGACTCTGGCCTGCGGAACCGGTGCATGTGCAAGCGCCTACGCAAGCTATCTGAATAAGAAGACCGGCAAAAAAGTCCTGGTCCACCTCTTGGGAGGAGACCTTCAGATTGAATATGACGAAGAGAAACATACCATCTTCATGAAAGGACCGGCCACAAAAGTATTTGATGGGGAGATTGACCTTTAAAAAGTTTTGGCTTAGGAGGAATCTATGAAATTATCAAAATTATTGGAACGCTCAGAATATACTCTCATACAGGGCACGGAAGATACAGAGATCACGGCTCTTGTCTATGATTCAAGAAAAGTGGAGGAGGGCAATGTTTTTGTCTGTATTTCCGGGGCTGCCTTTGACGGACATAAGTTTATTGGGCAGGTAATCGAAAAGGGTGCCAAAGTTGTCGCTGTACAACGGGATGTGGAAGTTCCGAACGGCGTGACGGTGATTCGTTTTGACGACACGAGAAAGGCTCTGGCAGAGATGTCCGCGGCTTACTTCGGATATCCTGCGGAAGAGCTGACGACCATAGGAATTACCGGGACGAAAGGCAAGACAACGATCACTTACATGATCCAGTCTGTCCTTGAACACGCGGGACAGAAGACCGGACTGATCGGAACCATCGAGACAGTCATCGGGGAAGAGAGGATACCTTCGGTCAATACGACGCCGGAATCTTACGTGATCCAGGAATCCTTCCGGAAGATGGTGGATGCGGGATGCAAAAATGTCGTCATGGAAGTTTCTTCACAGGGACTGATGCTCCACAGGGTGAGCGGTTTTACCTTTGACTACGGTATCTTTACGAATCTGGCCGAAGATCATATCGGAGAAAACGAACACAAGGATATGGATGACTATATTCGTTGCAAATCTCTGCTGTTTCAGCAGTGCAGGCAGGGAATTGTAAACGGAGATGATGACTATGTAGAAAGGATCATTAAAGGACATACATGTTCTTTGGAGACCTTTGGGATGAATCCGGGCAACGATGTATATGCCGAACATATAGAGCGCATTCAGGAACCCGGATACCTTGGCGTTTCCTACGATTTAAAAGGGAAAGAAGAGTACAACGTCCATGTAGACATTCCGGGGGACTTTACGGTCTATAATTCTCTGGCAGCTATTTCTTTATGCCGCCATATGGGGATTCAAAAGAAAGATGTCCTGGACGCATTGAATACGATCCAGGTAAAAGGCCGGCTGGAAATTATGAAAACACCGGGCGAATACACTCTGATGATTGATTATGCCCACAACGCTATGAGTCTGGAAAGCCTGCTCACAACGATCCGAAAGTATGACCCGAAAAAGATCTACTGTCTGTTCGGCTGCGGAGGCAACCGGGCCAAAGCCAGACGGTATGAGATGGGCGAAGTATCTTCAAAACTTGCGGACCTTACGGTGGTGACATCGGACAATCCGAGAAATGAAGAACCGATGGATATCATCAACGATATTCTGGTGGGAGTCCATAAGGGACCGGGTGAGTATGTCACGATCCCTGACAGGAAAGAAGCCATCCGCTACTGCATGGAACATGCGGGGAAGGGAGATATTGTCATCCTGGCGGGCAAAGGCCATGAAGACTATCAGGAAATCAAAGGGGTGAAACATCACATGGATGAGAGAGATTTGATCCGGGAGATCATCACAGAATCCGTTTAAATTTAGAACAAAGTGGGCAAGCCCATTTTATCTCTCAGGCCTTCACCACTTTGCGTGCCAGATGCGATTTGACGCAGTCAAATGATTTCCTTACGCATCTGTGCACAATCTGCGGAGCGTTTTTTGTTTCTTGGGAAAGAAAAAAAGGCAGACTCAACATTGCCGTCTGCTTTCAGATAAAATGAAAATAAAAACCGGAAGCATATAAGATTTTTCCGGGAGGAAATTAGGAGGAACTATGGACAGCAGAATTAAAGGAACAACAAGATTACTGGGACTGATCGGGTCACCGGTGGGACATTCAGGATCACCGGCTATGCACAATTATGGATTTCAGGCACTCGGGATTGACGCAGCTTACCTGGCTTTTGATATCAAAGAAGATCAGGTAAAGGATGCCATCAGCGCAGTGCGCACACTGAATATGCAGGGGATCAATGTGACCATGCCGTGTAAGACGGAGGCAGCAAAATATATGGATGAATTGTCTCCGGCAGCCAGGCTGATCGGTGCGGTGAACACTGTGGTAAACAGGGACGGAAAACTTTACGGACATATAACAGACGGCGAAGGATTTGTGGCAAACCTTAAAGATCATGGGGTTTCAATCGAGGAAAAAGATATTGTGATTTTTGGCGCCGGAGGTGCCGCGACAGCGATTTTGGTACAGTGTGCTCTGGATGGAGCAAAATCCGTCACGGTCATCAACCCCAGGGACGATTTCTTCGGACGGGCGGAAGAGATGCATAAAAAGCTCCGGGAAGAAACTTCAGACTGTGACATAACTTTGATCGATCTGGATGACGAAGCTGCTGTGAAAGAAGCGGTATTAAAAACCGATATCCTCATCAACGGAACTCTTCTCGGGATGAAACCAAAAGAAGACACTTCCGTGATCCGGGATACCAGTCTGTTCCATAAAGATATGGTTGTGGCAGATGTCGTCTATAATCCGAAAGAGACGAAGCTGTTAAAAGAGGCTAAGGCAGCGGGCTGCAAGACTGTCCAGGGGGACGGAATGCTCTTATGGCAGGGAGTGGCTGCATTTAAACTGTTCACCGGACAGGACATGCCGGTAAAAGAAGTAAAGGAAAAGTTCTTTTCTTGAAACAGAATACATAATCAACTAGTAATAAAAGAGAAAAAAGGATTGCCCGCGCAGTCCTTTTTTCTTTATTACAGTCATATCCTGCCAGAAGTCTGCATATACTTTAACAGTCTATCGTAGGAGGATATTATGGATTACTTTAATGTATATAAGGATATTATGGCCAGGACCGACGGAGAGATCTACATCGGTGTGGTAGGTCCGGTGAGGACCGGAAAAAGCACGTTCATCAAGCGGTTTATGAATCTGATGGTTCTACCGAATATGGAAAATGAAAATGAAAGAAACCGTGCCAACGACGAGCTGCCTCAGTCATCCAGCGGAAAAACCATCATGACAACGGAACCCAAGTTTGTGCCGAATGAAGCGGTGGAGATCAACGTGGATGACGGCATCAGCATGAAAGTCCGTCTCATCGACTGTGTGGGTTACATGGTAAACGGAGCCGTGGGTCACATTGAGGGAGAAGAAGAACGGCTGGTAAAGACACCGTGGTTTGATTATGAGATCCCATTTACAAAAGCGGCCAGCATAGGGACAAAAAAAGTTATCACGGAACATTCCACGATCGGGATCGTAGTGACCACGGACGGTTCCTTCGGCGACATAGAGGCGGCCAATTATCAGGAGCCTGAAGAAGAGACAATCAAACAGCTTAAAGCATTACATAAACCATTTGTGGTACTTTTAAATACGAGCCGTCCATATTCTGAAGAAACCGTGAATCTTGCCAAAGAAAAAGAAGCCAAATACGGAGCAAAAGTGCTCCCGATGAACTGTGAACAGCTGAAAAAGGATGATATTTATTATATACTCAAGAGTGTACTGATGGAATTTCCGGTTTCTTCTATTGGCTTTTTTGTACCGAAATGGGTGGAGGTGCTTCCAAAAGACCACAAGATCAAACAGGAAATCATGGAGACTGCCCGAAGGATGCTCATGGAGAAGGATACCATGAAAGACATCTATGAGGAGGAAGATTACGAAAATCAATACATAAAACAGTGGAAACTGGATTCTGTCGCCATGGATACCGGAGTGATCCGGATCGCAGTGGATATGGATGATTCCTACTATTATGAATTTTTAAGTGATACGATCGGACTTCCGATCAAGAATGAGTACGAATTTATCTCTATCATGAGAGATCTTGCAAGACAGAAAAAGGAATACGAAGAAGTGGCCGATGCCCTGAACGCAGTGAAACAGCGGGGATACGGTGTTGTGACCCCGACTAAGGGAGATATTGTGCTGGAAGAACCTAAGATCGTGAAGCACGGAAACAAATACGGGGTGAAGATCAAGGCCAGCGCCCCGTCCATTCATATGATACGGGCCAACATCTCCACGGAGATCGCACCGATCGTCGGTGAAGAGTATCAGGCCAAGGATCTGATGGAGTACTTTGACAAGGGAAAGAGTGATCCTCAGGAAAGTATATGGGATATCAATATTTTCGGAAAGACACTGGAGCAGCTGGTCGGAGAAGGCATGCAGTCAAAAGCGCAGAAGATGACGGAAGAAAGCCAGCAGAAACTTCAGGATACTATGGAGAAGATCGTCAATGAGAGCAACGGCGGACTGGTCTGCATCATCATCTGACAATAGCTGGGCGGCATTGACAAATTGCGAAAAAAAGAATATACTTTGGTAAACAAAATATTAGGAAAGCGCAGGATAAATGATAAGATGTCGATTAGAATATTAGGTACAGGAAGTTATCTTCCGGAGACGATTGTTACAAATGATGATTTAGCAAAAGTGATGGATACCAGCGATGAGTGGATCGCCAGCAGAACTGGAATCCGGGCACGTCATATTTCTGTGGACGATACAACATCCGGTATGGCAGTGAAAGCTGCGAAAGAAGCCCTGAAGGAAAGCGGAGTCGCTCCGGAGGAGCTGGACTGTATCTTTTTTGCGACATTGTCCGGTGACCGGGCTACTCCTAACGGGGCCTGTGACGTTCAAAAAGCCATCGGCGCCAAGAATGCGGTCTGTATGGATTTAAATGCGGCGTGTTCCGGGTTTGTCTATGCCCTGACCACTGCGATCGCATATGCAAAAGCAGGAATGGCGAAAAAGATGCTCGTCATCGGTGTGGAAACCTTATCAAAGATCGTGGATTGGAGCGACCGCAGTTCCTGTGTCCTGTTTGGAGACGGGGCAGGGTGCGCAGTGGTGGAAGCGGATGATTCCAGAGAAGTATTTATTGATTACGGCTCTAATGGAAAACTCGGTGAAGCATTGACCTGCGGCGAGAGAAAATTAAATAACTTATTGGTAGAGAACCATGAGCCTTTGGAACAAGTCTTTATGGACGGACAGGAAGTTTACCGGTTTGCAGTAAAGACGGTTCCCAAGACGATTGAAAATGTATTGGAGAAAGCAGGAGTTTCAAAAGATGAGATCAAATACTACGTCCTGCATCAGGCCAACAAACGGATCATCGATTCGGCCGCAAAACGGCTGAAGCTTGACATAGAAAAGTTTCCGATGAACCTGGACCGGTGCAGCAATACATCTTCTGCAAGTGTCCCGATCTTATTGGATGAGATCAATAAAAAGGGCATGCTTGAGAGAGGAGATAAGATTGTCATGTGCGGATTTGGAGGAGGTCTGACCTGGGGAACAATTTATTTAGAATGGTAAGAAACAGCCGGAGATGATTCTGGTTTCATCTGAGAAAAAAGTAGGGCCTTCCTGCTTTTTTTGTTTATTTCTCAGGAAAGTTTTACGAGCTTCCCTATGGAATGAAAACGCTTCGCGGGTTGTGCACAGATGCGTGAGGATGAACGTGCTTCAGATGTTAAAGTATGATATAATATAAGAATATAGATTAAAGGAGGTGTTGGCAATGGAATTACAGATGTGGAGAGAGATCCTTTGCCCTTACGACTTAGCTGTGGAAGAATTAAAGCTGAAGTTCGTACACATCATGAATGAGTACAGGACCGCAGGCCGCTATTCACCGATCGAACAGGTGGATGGGAGAGTAAAGAGTATTTCCAGCATTCTTGACAAGATGCAGAGGAAAAAGATCAATATCAATGAGATAGAGACAGATCTGGAGGATATTGCGGGCATCAGGGTTATTTGTCAGTTTGTTGAAGATATCGACCGTGTCGTAGAGATTATTGAACAGCGGTCTGACATGGAGATCAAGACAAAAAAGGATTATATAACAAAAGCAAAGGACAGCGGATACCGGAGTTTTCACGTCATCATTTATTACGATGTCGATACGATCTACGGAAAAAAACGAATCCAGGCGGAGATACAGATACGCACGCTGGCCATGAATTTCTGGGCAACAGTGGAGCATTCCCTTCAGTACAAGTACAAGGAAAATATACCGGAGCATATCACGGAAAAGCTCATGAATGCAGCGGATGCCATCGTGGTCCTGGACAAAGAGATGTCGATTGTCAGAGACGAGATCATGGATGCACAGAACTCTTTCAGGAAGAAAGCGAATATCGTTTCTGAGATTTTATCAACGATGCAGAATTTATATAAAGTTGCCAACAAACAGGAAGTCATCAAAATACAGGATGAGTTTTACAAAATATATGAGACAGGAGATATGGAGCAGCTGATCCATTTCAATAAGCAGCTGGACATCATTGCGGAAGGCTACCGCGCACAGAGCCTGTCATAGGAGAAGTTATGGAATTACCACAATTATTCGTTGAGAAGATGAAATCCCTTCTGGGAGAAGAATACAGCGATTATGAGGCGTGTTTAAAGCGGCCGAAGCAGAATGGCATCCGTGTCAATACATCAAAGATATCGGTGGAAGAATTTCAAAAGATCGCACCATTTGAGACCGAGCCGGTGCCGTGGACGAAAAACGGGTTTTTTGTCGGACCAAAAGAGCAGCCTGCGAAGCATCCGTTTTACCATGCGGGTCTGTACTATATTCAGGAACCGAGCGCCATGGCACCCGCGGCATTTCTTCCGGTAGAGCCCGGGGACAAGGTACTGGACCTCTGTGCGGCGCCCGGAGGCAAGTCCACAGAACTTGGGGCAAGACTCCGGGGAGAGGGGATTCTGGTGTCCAATGACATCAGCATTACAAGGACAAAAGCCCTTTTGAAAAATCTGGAGATGTTCGGCATCAGCAACAGCGTGATCGTAAGCGAGGAACCTAAAAATCTTGTTCCGGTCTTTTATGAATATTTTGATAAAGTGCTTGTGGACGCGCCCTGTTCGGGAGAAGGGATGTTCCGCAAAGGCAGCAGCGAGATTAAAAACTGGGCCGAATACGGCATTGAACCTTATGTAAAGATCCAGAGGGAAATCATCCTGGATGCAGTAAAGATGCTGAAGCCTGGGGGATACCTTTTATATTCTACCTGCACCTTCTCTCCGGAGGAGGACGAGCAGCTGATAGAGTATCTGCTGGAACAGGAGCCCGGACTGTCCCTGGCGGATATGCCGGACTGTGAAGGGTTTGACAGAGGACACGCCGAGTGGACGGTGTCAGGACTTCAGGAGGTAAATAAATGTATCCGGCTCTGGCCGCACAGGATCAAAGGGGAAGGCCACTTTCTGGCTCTTTTGAAAAAGGACGGCTCTCCGGCTTCGGGCAGGAAGGAATCCAGACCTGCCCGTGCAGTGATCACTGAGGAGGCAGAAGCCTTTTTGTCCGAGTGCAGGCTGGACCTCGACAGAGACCGGATCAAAGAACATAAGGGGAGACTGATCCTTATGCCGAAAGACCTGCCTGACCTTGGCAGGCTCCGGGTTTTAAGACACGGGCTGCTTCTGGGAGAGATGAAGAAGAAAAGATTTGAGCCAAGCCAGGTGCTGGCTATGGCACTATCCGACAGCGGATATGTGAGGACCCTGGATCTAAGCCTTTCAGATGACAGGCTCATGAAATATTTGAAATGTGAAACGATACTTGCAGACGAAAAAGAAGACGGTATGTATCTGATCACCGTCTGCGGTTATCCTCTCGGATGGGGGAAACTGTCAAAGGGACGGATGAAAAATAAATATGCGCCGTCATGGAGATGGATGTGATGAAGACACTGCGTTTGGACAAGTTTTTGTGCGATGCCCTGGGCTGCACCAGGAGCGAGGCCAGGAAAATGATCCGCCAGGGCAGAGTCCTGGCAGGAGACGAGATTATAAAGAAACCAGAGCATAAAGTAAACCCAGAAGAAGACGAGATCACAGCCGACGGAAAAAAACTGAACTTCCGGGAATATGAGTATTTAATGATGAACAAGCCAAAAGGTGTGGTGACGGCAACAAAAGATGGAAGAGATAAGACGGTCATGGATCTGATTACCGGAACACACAGGAAGGGACTGTTCCCGGCAGGCAGGCTGGATAAGGACACAGAAGGCCTGCTTCTCATCACAGATGACGGAGAACTGGCTCACCGTCTGCTGTCTCCGAAGCATCATGTCACGAAACGCTACTCTGTCACTGTAACAGGGGAAATCGGCAGAGAGCAGCAGGAGGTCTTTGAGTCAGGCATGGATATCGGAGATGATAAGCCTTTAAAGCCGGCGAGACTTGTCATACACAGATCAGGAGAAGTATCAGAGGCGGAAGTATGGATCACGGAAGGCAGATTCCATCAGATCAAACGAATGTTTGAGGCGGTGGGCAGCAAAGTTTTAGAACTCAAAAGACTTTCCATGGGAAGCCTTGTCCTTGATCCAAAACTTCTCCCGGGACAGGTAAGAGAGCTGACAGAAGAAGAAATCAGATGTTTAAAGGAGAACCAATGCTAAAAGATAAAAAAGCAGTTATTTTTGACCTGGACGGAACTCTCGTGGATTCCATGTGGATCTGGCGGGAGATCGACGAACGATTTTTAGGACAATATGGCCTTCAGGTTCCGGAGGGGCTGAATGATCTCCTGGAGGGATTCAGTTTTAACGAGACGGCGGAGTATTTTAAAGACAATTTTCCGCTGCCGCTTTCTATACAGGAGATCAAGGACACATGGAACCGTATGGCTTTTGAGATGTATATGAATGAGATCCCTCTTAAGGAAGGGGCAAAGGAGTTCCTGGATATCCTGAAGGAGAAAAATCTTCCGCTTGGCATCGCTACAAGCAATTCCAGGGAGCTGACGAAGGCATGTCTTGAGGCACATGGAATCGGGGAATATTTTCAGTATATCTGTACTTCCAATGAAGTGCCGAAAGGGAAACCTGCACCGGATGTGTATCTGAAGACCGCGGAGGAGCTCTCTGTTTCTCCGGAACATATTTTAGTGTTTGAAGATATTCCATACGGCATCATGGCCGGAAACAGAGCGAATATGACGACCTGTGCGGTCAGGGATTCCTACTCCCAGGCGGTAACGGAAAAGAAAAAGGAATTGGCGGACTATTACATTGAAACTTACTTTGATATCATAAACGGAACCTATCAATCAGTTTAAGCGATACGAGAGGTGATAACATGAAGAAAGTAGCGATTATTACAGGTGCTTCCTCAGGTCTGGGAAGACAGTTCGTCATTCAGACGGCAAAGAGCCATGGATTTTTAGATGAGATCTGGGTGGTGGCGCGAAGGGCGGACCGTTTATTTGAACTTGGGGTGCTGGTTTCCAACATCGTGATCCGGCCGATTCCACTGGATCTTGCGAAAAAAGACAGTGCCGAACGGATCAGAAATATCCTGGCAAAAGAAAAGCCGAGAGTCTATGTGCTGGTAAACTGTTCCGGACTTGGACTGGCCGGGAAGTTTGACCGGCAGGAGGAAGAGATGCTGGATCAGATGGTGAAAGTAAACTGTCTGGCACTCACAAGGATCACCAGAGCCGTGCTGCCGTATATGCCCAGAAAGGCCCGTATCGTACAAGTGGCGTCCTCTGCGGCGTTTGTACCTCAGCCGGGATTTGCAGTCTATGCGGCAACAAAGTCCTATGTATTGAATCTGAGCCTGGCATTGAGACAGGAACTGAAAAAGAGAGGAATTATTGTGACGGCTGTCTGTCCGGGACCGGTAAAGACCGAATTCTTTGATACGGCCTATCAAAAAAAAGAAATGAAACTATATAAAAAGCTTGCAATGTCAAAGCCGGAAAAAGTAGTAAAAAAGGCTCTGAGGGATGTAAAAAGAGGCAGGGCGGTCTCTGTCTACGGGCTTTCCATGAAGGCGGTGAGAGTCCTCTGCAAGCTGCTGCCGAGCGGTCTGATCGTCAGGCTGATAGGCTAGAAGGGAACCTGTATGAAAGAAATCAGAATCTCAGCCAGGGAAGAAGAACAGCGGCTGGATAAACTGCTAGCAAAATATCTGAACAAGGCTCCGAAAAGTTTTCTATATAAAATGCTCCGGAAAAAGAATATTAAACTGAACGGAAAAAAAGCATCAGGAAATGAAAAGCTGAAATCCGGCGATGTGGTGTGTATTTATATGGCGGACGCAACCATTGCCTCCTTCCGGAAAGAACCGAGGGCGGAGAGGAGAAAGGCGGATCTTTCTGTAATTTATCAGGACTCCAATGTGCTCATCATTAATAAGCCTTACGGGATGCTGTCACAGAAAGCAAAGCCGTCGGATGTGTCAGTGAATGAGCTGATCGTCCCCTATTGTCTGGAACACGGCATTTTAAAGGAATCTGACCTGGAATTAATCCGTCCGTCTGTCTGCAACCGCTTAGACAGGAATACGACGGGGCTGCTGATCGCGGGAATCTCTCTGGAAGGGCTTCAGACGATGGCGGAAGTGCTGAGAGACCGTTTTGTGAAAAAATATTACTATTGTGTTGTAAAGGGCACGGTGAACGAAAAAGCAAGAATTTCCGGATATATATATAAGGACTGCAGAGAAAACAAGGTTTCTTTTTCGGAGCAGAAGCTCGGCGAAGGCAGCAGAATCGAGACGGCCTATGAGCCGATGGCAGCCGGGCACGGCTTTACGCTCCTGAGGGTGGAACTGATTACCGGAAAGACGCATCAGATCCGGGCCCATTTGGCCGGAATGGGATTCCCTCTGGCAGGGGATACCAAGTACGGAGACAGGGATGTCAATCTGTGGATGAAGCAGAAGTTCGGCGTAAAGCACCAGCTGCTGCACTGCGGCTGTCTTAAGTTTCCCGAAAAGATGGAAAGGTGCAGGAAACTGTCCGGCAGGACCGTTGCCGCAGAGCCTCCGGAAATATTTTTGAGGACAGCAAATGAATTGTTTGGGAGAGTCGTATGGGAACCTGGAATTTAAAAGGACTGAGGGGATCGGTTCTGGAGGAATTGATCAACCACACAAATGAAAAATATAAGGAACAGGGGCTGGCACTGATCCAGAAGATCCCCACCTCCATAAAGCCGGTCCGGTTTGACAAGACCACCCGGCAGATCACTTTAGCATATTTTGACCAGAAAAGTACGGTGGACTATGTGGGGGCTGTCCAGGGATATCCCGTCTGTTTTGACGCAAAAGAGTGCGGAAACGACGTATTTCCCGTACATAATATCCATGAACACCAAATAGAATTTATGGAGAGGTTTGAAAAACAGGGGGGCATAAGCTTTCTGCTGATTTATTTTACCCACAGGCAGGCCTGTTATTTCATGTCTTTTGAGGAGACGATGAAATACTGGAACAGGCAGTTAAACGGCGGTCCGAAGCATTTTAAATTTGAGGAACTGGATGCAGGATTCTTTGTTCCCATGAAAAAAGGTATGATCCTGCATTATTTAGAGTGCCTGAATAAACTATTGGCCGGGAGGCGTTGACTTAGCCTGCTGTTTTTCGTATAATAAAACATTGAAACAGCCGTTACGTCCGGCAAGTGAATACACAGAAAGAAGATAGACCAATGATTAGAAGTATGACAGGATTTGGGCGCAGCGTCGTATCCAATGACAACAATCAGACGATCACCGTTGAGGTGAAATCAGTCAATCACAGATACTGTGATATCTCATTAAAGATACCGAAAAAGTTTACTATGTTTGAGGCGGATGTCCGGAACCTGTTTAAACAGTATGCGAACAGGGGAAAGATCGATCTGTCCATATCATACGAAGACTTGTCCGAGACCAGCGTAGGTCTCCACTATAACCGAGCGATGGCAAAAGAGTACATGGATGCCTTTCATCAGATGGAAGAAGAGTTTGGAATTCCGGTGTCGGTCACGGCAGAACGCCTGGCTCAGTTTCCTGAGGTGCTCTCTCTCACAGAAGAGACTTTTGACGAGAGCCGGTGGTGGAGCCTGATCGAAGCAGCTGTCAGGGAAGCCGGCGGGAAATTCGTCGAGTCCAGAACAGTGGAAGGGAAAAGACTTTTGGAGGATATGGAAGGAAAGCTAGCCCGGATGGAAGAAGACATTGAGTTTATTGCCGAGCGTTCTCCGTCTATTATTCAGGAATACCGCACGAAACTGGAAGATAAGGTAAAAGAATTTCTAAATAACGCCGGAATCGACGAAAACAGGATTGCGGCAGAGGTAACCTTATACGCAGACAAAATATCTGTGGATGAAGAGATCGTCCGCTTTAAGAGCCATATCAAGGCGATGCAGGAAGAACTCTATGAGAAAGAAAGCGTTGGAAGAAAACTGGATTTCCTTGCCCAGGAAATGAACCGGGAGGCCAACACGATCCTGTCCAAGTCCAGTGACGTGGAACTTTCCAACCACGCCATTGAGCTGAAGACTAACGTGGAAAAGGTCAGGGAACAGGTTCAGAATATCGAGTAGGGAGGATAAAACGATGAAAAAAGGTGCGTTGGTCATCTTATCCGGCTTTTCCGGCGTTGGAAAAGGTACAGTCGCAAAGCGCCTGGTGGAGAAATACGGATACAGTCTGTCGGTTTCCGCAACGACCAGGCAGCCCCGGGAAGGGGAGGTGGACGGAAGAGACTATTTTTTCAAGACGGAAGAAGAGTTCCGAAACCTGATTGACTACAACGGATTTATAGAATATGCTAGATATGTTGAAAATTTTTACGGCACGCCGCGGAAGTTCGTGGAAGATGAGCTCAATGCGGGGCACAATGTCATTCTGGAGATTGAAGTACAGGGGGCGTTTGCCATCAGGGAACAGTATGAAGATGCTCTTTTGATCTTCATCACGGCTCCCAGTGCCAGGGAGATCAAAAACCGCCTGATCGGAAGGGGAACCGAGTCTGAGGAAGTCATAGCGAAGCGGCTTTCAAGGGCGGTGGAAGAGTCCGAGGACATGTGTCAGTATGATTATATTATCGTCAATGACGATCTGGAAGTGTGCGTCGGCCAGGTGCATGCGGTGGTCACTGCACAGTCCTGTGAGCGCAGACACAACATGGATCTGGTAAAAGAAACAATGGAAGGATTAAAAACCTTATAGGAGGAATCATATTTATGCTACACCCATCATATTCAGAATTAATGCAGGTCATCAACGGAGATGACGAAGACAAGAATATCATCACCAGCCGCTACTCACTTGTCATTGCCAGTGCCAAGAGAGCGAGACAGCTGATCGGTGGAGATATGCCCCTTACGGAAGACGCAGACGAACAGAAGCCTCTTTCCACGGCGGTTGAGGAGATACGGAGTAATAAAGTAAAGATTCTTCAGGATGGAGAAGACGAAGAATAGAGAAAGCACGAAGGGTGAATAGGATTTTTTCTAGTCACCCTTTTAAAATATCATCTTGAAAGGAACAGAAATGGATCTTATATTAATCTTAAAAACCGTTATTTTAGGAATTGTGGAGGGCATTACGGAGTGGCTTCCCATCAGCAGCACCGGTCACCTGATTTTAGTAGATGAGTTCATAAACTTAAATGTCTCGGCAGCATTTAAAGAGATGTTTGACGTGGTGATCCAGCTGGGCGCCATCATGGCAGTGGTCGTGCTCTATTTTCACAAGCTGAACCCGCTCTCGCCAAAAAAGAACCGGAAGCAGAAACATGAGACTATGGTACTCTGGTACAAAGTAATCTTTGCGGTCCTTCCGGCAGCCGTCATCGGCATACTGTTTGACGATGCCATTCATGACAGATTTTTTAATCCGGTGGTAGTTGCGGCTACCCTGATCATCTACGGTGTCTTATTTATCGTCATTGAAAATCATAACGAGAGAAGCCGGAGAAGAGGGATGGATTCTCTCTCGGGCCTTACATACCGGATGGCCTTTATCATAGGAGTGTTTCAGGTATTGTCTCTGATTCCGGGTACGTCCCGTTCCGGAGCTACCATTGTGGGCGGAATCCTGATCGGATGTTCCAGGACCGTGTCGGCAGAATTTTCGTTTTTCCTCGGAATACCGGTCATGTTCGGAGCCAGTCTTTTAAAAATCTTAAAATTCGGTCTTTCCTTTACCGGCACAGAGCTTGTGGTGCTGGCCATAGGGATGATCGTTTCGTTCCTTGTATCCATTGTTTCGATTAAATTTTTGATGGGATACGTAAAACGGCATGATTTTAAGGCGTTTGGAGTGTACAGGATCATACTTGGTATCCTGGTCATCGGATATTTTATGTTTTTAAAATAGGAGAATTACATGGAGAAAGAATTATTTTTAAAAGGGATGCAGGAGCTTTTAGAGGTCGCAAAGGCCGGGGGCGACAAGATCCGGAAGGAAGATATTTTATCGTATTTCGGAGGAATGAACATTACAGATGAGATCGAGACCATGCTCTGCGACTATTTTGTGGAAGCTGGAGTGCAGGTGGAGGGGTATGAAAAAAGCCCGAAAAAGAATACGCAGAAAGAAGATACAGATCCGGGAGTGATCCGGTTTTATGAGGAGGAACTTGCAGAGCTGGGAGGCTCTGATCCCGAAAAAGTACGAGAATTCATTGTCCGGCTGGCAGACGGGGAAGACGTCCAAAATGAACTGATCGAGAGTATGCTCGCCGATGTGGCGCTGGCTGCCAAGAATTACACGGGGCACGGTGTTTTGCTCGGAGATCTGATCCAGGAGGGCAATATGGGCCTTATAGAAGCTGTATTTGAACTTGGAGACAAAGAGCCGGAGGAAGCCGAGATATTTTTACGGGAAGCAGCGGAGTCGGCAATGAAGAAGGCCGTTTCCGAGCAGATGAATACGGACTCGGTGGGAGAACAGATGGCAAGGCAGGCCAACCGTCTGGACGAGGCAGCCAGATTTCTGGCAGAAAACCTTGGAAGAGAGGCAACTGCCAAAGAGCTTGCGGATCACCTTAAGATGACAGAAGAAGAAGTAAAGGAGATCATGAAGATGTCGCTTGATGCGATCTCTGTCGTTGAGACAGACATTACCCGGAAATAGGCCGGAATTTCCGGCCGCCCATATGCAGGAAGAGGTGGGGCAATGAACATCAGAGAAAAGCAGGAACAGACAGAGCTTAAGCTGCTGAGTCCATATGCGACGCAGAGCAGCCGTTCAAAGGGGAGAGAAAAGCCTGAAGTGGAGTGCGAACTTCGGACCTGTTTCCAGAGGGACAGGGACCGGATCGTCCACTGCAAGGCTTTTCGGCGTTTAAAGGACAAAACGCAGGTGTTTTTGTCTCCGAAAGGGGACCACTACCGGACGAGACTTACGCACACCCTGGAGGTGGCGCAGAATGCCAGGACCATAGCCAGGGCGCTGAACTTAAATGAACTGCTGACGGAAGCTATTGCCCTGGGGCATGACCTGGGACACACGCCGTTCGGCCATGCGGGGGAGAGGACGCTGAACGAATTAAATCCCGAAGGCTTCCGCCACAATCTTCAGAGCGTCAGGGTGGTAGAGTGTCTGGAAAAGGACGGAAGGGGGCTGAACCTCACATGGGAAGTCCGGGAGGGAATGAAAAATCATTCCACCCACAGCATTTCCTCCACTCTGGAAGGAAAGATCGTGCGTCTGGCCGACAAGACCGCCTACATCAACCACGATATCGACGATTCTATACGGGCAGGAGTCATGAGGGAATCAGACATTCCGGCTGAATATACGGATGTGCTCGGACATACGGTGAGGGAGAGAATCAACACGATCATCCGGGATATTGTAAAGCACAGCGAGAACCGGAGTGATATCCTGATGTCCGAGGAAGTGCACAAGGCCATGTTTGGGCTCAGGAGATTTATGTTTGACCATGTGTACTTCAATCCTCAGACGAAAAAAGAAGAAAGAAAAGTGCACCACATCATTGAACCGCTGTTTGAATATTATGTCCGCCACACCGACCTGCTTCCTGCTTACTCTAAAGAGAGAATCGGGGTGACCGAGTCCAAAGAACAGGCTGCCTGTGACTATATTGCGGGAATGACGGACCATTTTGCCATCGAGACATACAAAGAAATCTTCATTCCGAAGTTCTGGCTGGAAAAGTGAGAAAAATAAAAAGGAATGAATCAGTTTATGTAGAATAATATATATAGAGGACATTTATCACACAGATAGGAGGACAGGCTGTTGTTATACGGAGATGACATTATTGAAGAGGTCAGAAGCCGCAATGACATCGTGGATTTGATTTCTTCCTATGTACCGCTCAAGCGGAAGGGCAGTTCTTATTTCGGACTCTGTCCTTTCCATAATGAAAAATCACCGTCGTTTTCTGTCAGCAGGGACAAGCAGATGTATTACTGTTTCGGATGCGGGGCCGGCGGCAATGTCTTTACTTTTATTATGGAATATGAGAACTTTACATTTCCGGAAGCCGTGCGGTATCTGGCAGAGCGGGCCGGGATGGAACTTCCGGAACAGGAACTCAGCGCAGAAGCAAAGCAGCAGGCAGACGCCAAGGTAAAATTAAAAGAGATGAATAAGATGGCAGCCAATTATTTTTATATCCTCCTTCACAGCAAAAGAGGGGAAAAAGGACTTGCATATCTTACAAGACGCGGGATTACCGAGGAGACGATCAAAAAGTTCGGCCTTGGATACGCAGATATCTATCAGGATGACCTCTATCGGTTTTTAAAGAGCAAGGGCTTTTCCGACGAAGAACTGAAGGATTCCGCACTGGTCACCATTGATGAGGCCAGGGGAGGCAGTGATAAGTTCTGGAACAGGGTCATGTTTCCGATTCAGGATGCCAACAGCCGTGTTATAGGATTCGGGGGACGGGTCATGGGAGACGGAAGCCCTAAGTATTTAAATTCCAGGGAGACGAAGCTGTTTGACAAGAGCAGGAATCTTTACGGGCTGAATTTTGCCCGGAGTTCCAGAGAGAAATTTATCATTTTATGTGAAGGATATATGGATGTCATTTCCATGCATCAGGCCGGATTCACCAATGCGGTGGCGGCTCTGGGAACGGCGTTTACTGAAGGGCACGGGATGCTTCTCAAACGTTATACGAACGAAGTGATACTTTCCTTCGACAGCGACGAGGCCGGTCAGAGGGCGATTTTAAGGGCGATTCCCATCCTCAAAGGTGCAGGTCTCACGGTCAGAGTCCTTAACCTGACTCCGTACAAAGATCCGGATGAATTTATAAAAGAACTGGGAAGCGAAGAACTTAGAAACCGTATACAGAAAGCCAGGAGCAGCTTCATGTTCCAGGTATCGGTGGCGGCAGGAAAGTACAATCAGGATGACCCGGAGGAAAAAACCAAGTTCCAGCACGAGGCGGCAAAACTCTTGTCCGGTATAAGGGAACCTCTGGAGAGGAATAACTACTGTGAAGCCGTATCCAGGGAATTTTTTATGGGCGTAAAGGAACTGAAAGATCTGGTGGAGTATTACGGCACCAGCGGATATGTTCAGGAGAAACCAAAGGAACAGGAACGAAGACCGGCGGAAGTTAAAAAAGAAGAAAAAAGGCAGGAGCCTCAGAAACTGCTGCTCACGTGGCTGGTCAATGAGCCGGTTCTTTTTCAGAAGCTTGCCGGGATCATCGGACCGGACGATTTTATCGAACCGATCTATCACGGCGCTGCCATGCTGCTCTTTGAAGAATACGAGAGGGACGGCAAAGTGACGCCGGCTAAGATACTGAATCAGTATACGGACATGGAAGACCAGAAGAAAATTGCGGAGCTGTTCAACACGACGCTGAAATTAAAGCCTCTGCCCGAGGACAATGACAAGGCTTTGACCGATATTGTCCGGAAAGTAAAGGAAGACAGCATTGAACACAAGATGAATGAATCCAACGACATCATGAAATGGCAGGAGCTGATCCAGGAGAAAGGCAGACTGGCAAAGCTGCATATTTCGATTTAGGTTGGTTAAAATAGGTATGAGAGGAAGGAAATTAATGGACGAAACAATGTTACAATTCAGCGAGAAGCTGGCAGGTTTAGTAGAACTGGGGAAGAAAAATAAAAATTTTCTGGAGTATGCCCAGATCGAGACATATTTTAAAGATTTTAAGCTGACGTCGGATATGATGGAGGCAATTTTTGATTACCTGGAACAAAACGGAGTCGATGTGCTTACGATTCCTGAGGGAGAGGACGACGAAGATCTGGAGATCAAGGAAGAGATCGAAGAAGAAGCGGACCTGACGATCCCGGACGGAGTCAGCATCGAGGACCCGGTGCGCATGTATTTAAAGGAAATCGGAAAGGTACCTCTGCTGAGTGCGGATGAGGAGATCCGTCTGGCCCAGAGGATGGAGGAAGGCGACGAGGAAGCCAAGAAAAAACTTGCGGAAGCCAACCTGCGTCTCGTAGTCAGCATCGCCAAGCGCTATGTGGGACGGGGGATGCTGTTTCTGGATCTGATCCAGGAGGGAAATCTGGGTCTTATTAAGGCAGTAGAAAAATTCGATTACAGGAAGGGTTATAAGTTCAGTACGTATGCCACATGGTGGATCCGCCAGGCCATCACCAGGGCCATTGCCGACCAGGCAAGGACAATCCGTATCCCTGTCCATATGGTGGAGACGATCAACAAGCTGATCCGTGTATCCAGACAGCTCCTGCAGGAACTCGGAAGAGAGCCGCTTCCGGAAGAGATCGCCGAGGAGATGGATATTCCGGTGGACCGTGTGCGGGAGATTTTAAAAATTTCCCAGGAACCGGTATCTTTAGAGACACCGATCGGAGAGGAAGAAGACAGCCACCTCGGAGACTTTATCCAGGATGACAATGTGCCGGTGCCGGCGGATGCGGCGGCATTTACGCTGCTGAAAGAACAGCTGAGCGAAGTGCTCGGAACATTGACGGAGAGAGAGCAGAAGGTGTTAAGGCTGCGCTTCGGACTGGATGACAGCCGTGCAAGGACATTGGAAGAGGTAGGAAAAGAGTTCAACGTCACCAGGGAGAGAATCCGCCAGATCGAGGCCAAGGCCTTGAGAAAGCTGAGACATCCGAGCCGCAGCAGAAAATTAAAAGACTATTTAGATTGATCGGGTGAGATATGGAACTGTCATCACGGTTAAAAACAATTGCTTCTTTTGTGTCCGAAGGGATGTGTGTCGCCGATATAGGAACAGATCATGGATACATACCCATTTATCTGACCTCCGAAGGGATGACGGACAAAGCATATGCCATGGATGTCAATCGGGGACCGCTTGAAAGGGCCGGGGAGAACATAAGAAAAGAAGGTCTTGACGGCAGGATCGAGTGCATCCTTTCGGACGGCATGGAAAAACTTCCGATAGATGCGGACAGTGTGGTGATCGCCGGAATGGGCGGAGACCTGATGGAACAGATCTTAATGGGGGGAGAGGACAGGCTTTTTCGGCTCTCAGAGCTGGTCCTCTCACCACAGTCCCACTGGGAGAAGGTCAGGAGATTCCTGCACAGCCATGGATTTGCCATCGAAAAAGAAGCACTGATAAAAGAAGACGGGAAATATTATATTGTCATAAAAGCTGTCAGGGGCCGGGAATCTTACCGTGAGTCGTGGCAGTATTCTTACGGTACTTATCTTACGGGATTAAAAAATCCTCTGATGAAGGAGTATCTGAAAAAAGAGCTGAAGGACAAACAGAAGATCCTTGACTCTTTTGAGGGAAAGGATTCAGAACATCTAAGGCGCAGGGCAGGAGAACTGTCCTGTATCCTCAGAGAGATAAAGGAGGCACTGAAGAACTATGAAATGCAGTGAACTGACGGAGATATTAGAAGATTATGTGCCGGCACGTTATGCCATGGAGTGGGATAATGTGGGACTTCTTACAGGGAGAAGAGACAGGAAGATCCATAAGATCATGGTCGCATTGGATGCGGACAACGGGGTGGTGGAAGAAGCAGTCAGACAAAAGGTGGAATTTCTGCTGACTCACCACCCTCTTATTTTTTCTCCGCAAAAGAGTATCACCGATGAGTCGGGCACACAAAAAAAGCTTCTGAAGCTGATAGAAAACGGCATTAATTGTTTTGCCATGCATACGAATTTCGACGTGGTGCATATGGGAAGAATCGTCTGTGAGGCGCTGGGACTTAAGAGTCTGGCTCCGGCAGAAACGACGTGTACAGAAGACGGGATTCCGAAAGGGATCGGTACAGTATCAGAACTTGAGTGTTCTATGACAGCAGGGGATTTTGCAGAACTGGTAAAAAATACGTTTGATATTGAACATGTCCTGCTTTTTGGAGATGAAAGAAAAGAAATCCATAAGGTTGCTGTTGTTCCGGGGTCCGGAAGACATATGGAACAGCAGGCGGCCGAGACGGGAGCAGACTTATTTTTAACCGGAGATATCGGACATCATGAAGGGCTGGACGCCATGGAACTGGGGCTTACGGTCATCGACGCAGGCCATCACGGACTGGAAAAGATCTTCGTAGATTTTATGGGTAAATTTCTCGAACAAAAAGTGCCGGAGTGTGAGATCATCCTGAGTCATACAAAATGTCCGTTTGACGTAAAATAGAGCAGAGAGGAGTTGATGGCTGAATATGCTGCATGTATCAGTAGAAGGAGCAAAGATCAGTGTAAAAGAGGGCACGGCCCTGGAGGAACTTGCGAAAAGGTTTCAGAGGCCGGGCGCCCCTGTTATTTTGCTCGCCTATACGGGAGAGAAGCTGAGAGAGCTTCACCATACGATTGATGAAGACTGTGATATTCGGTTTGTGACGAATGAGGAGCAGACTGGATATATGACTTATAAGAGGACGGTTAATTTCGTGTTTTTAAAAGCCTGTGAGGAAGTGCTGGGAGAAGGGTGCACCAACCGAATTACGATGAATTACTCCATCGGCAACAGTACCTTCTGTGAATTTTCTCTCGATGATCTGGAAGTGGACGATGAGCTGGCAAAAAAAATCCAGAGAAAAATGCGGGAATTGGTGAGACAGGATTTAAAGATCAAAAAAATTTCCTACAATACGTTCGAGGCAAGGAAAAGGTTTGCGGGGCAGGGGATGAAAGAAAAAGTGAGACTCTTTCGGTTCCGCAGGGTTTCGAGGACCAATGTCTATTCGCTGGACGGATATGAAAATTATTTTTATGGCTATATGGCGCCCAGTACGGGATATATCCAGGATTTTTATGTAGATGCGTATCAGGGAGGAATTGTTCTTCAGATCCCGAGACGGGATCATCTCCATTCCGTCTCAAGATTTACGCCTCAGCCAAAGCTGTTTCATGTGATGCAGAGGTCCAGATCCTGGAGCAAGCTTATGAGAGTGGACACGGTCGGGGCTCTCAACGAAGAGATCACCAACGGCGATATCAATAACCTGATTCTCGTGCAGGAGGCCCTTCAGGAGAAGCTTCTGGCTGATATTGCTTCAAAGATCGTGGACGACGGGAAAAAGGTTGTCCTGATCGCAGGTCCGTCTTCTTCCGGGAAGACGACATTCTCCCACCGCCTTGCCATTCAGCTTCAGATCGACGGGCTCACTCCGCACCCAATTTCTCTGGATGATTATTTCTTAGACAGAGAGCTGTCTCCCAGGGACGAGGAGGGCAACTATAATTTCGAGACGATCGCATCTCTTGATCTGGAATTGTTCAACGAAGATATCAACTGTCTTTTGGCCGGGAAGCAGGTACAGCTCCCAACCTATAATTTCGTTTCAGGAAAACGGGAATACAAAGGGAATTATAAAAAGATCGGACCGGATGATGTGCTGGTCATCGAGGGAATCCATGGCTTGAACGGGATGCTGTCCAGTGAGATTTCGGAAGAAGACAAATATAAGATTTATGTCAGCGCGCTGAGTCAGATCAATATAGATGAACACAACCGGATACCCAGCTCCGACGGCCGTCTGTTGAGAAGGATCGTGAGGGATGCAAGGCACAGGGGAACGGATGCAAAGACGACCATCGGACGGTGGGAATCTGTGCGCAGGGGTGAGGAACTGAATATTTTCCCTTATCAGGAGGAGGCAGATATCATGTTTAATTCTGCCCAGATTTATGAGCTGGCCGTGTTAAAACAGTATGCAGAGCCACTTCTGTTCCAGATCAGCCCGGGCTGTCCGGAATATCAGGAATCCAAGCGCCTGCTGAAGTTTTTGGACTACTTCCTGAGTGTTAAAAGCGAGGATATACCGAAGACGTCTCTTATCAGAGAGTTCATCGGGGGAAGCTGCTTTGAGACTTGACGGATCAGTTTTTTTATCTAACTAATCGGGATGAACCCCTATCTTAATTAATGAGAGAGAATTTTTTTACGAAGAATTATAGAATATATTCGGCTTTGCTGCAGCCGCAGACAGATAAGAACAGAAAAAAGGCGGCACAGCTGCAGGGCTCATATACGGCAGAGCATACTTGGCTGCTGGCTCTGGCTCAGAAATGTTAATGACCTTTGATACGGAACAGGAAATTAATAGAAATTAAAGGGATTTGAGTTAGATCAAATCGTCTCTGACAAGCAGACCCAAGGCAGTTCAAGGGGAAGAAAAAACGCGGAGGGAAGAGTACAGTCCACCGCAGAAAAAGAACAGACTCTTTTAGATGTCAGAGAGGGAGATATTCGGATTAAAAAGACAGGTGCCACAGTCGGAGGAGTATCTAAAGACGGCGGCATTCTGCATCCTAAAGGCTATTGAATTACCGGAACGACGACGGAACACAACATTGTGGTCGAAAAAGAGGTAAGAACAGAGCTTACCTTGTGTGTCAAAGGAGGAAACATAAATGAAAATGGAGAAGAAACGAAATGGAATTATCAGGAGATCCAGAGAGGAGAGGATCAGCTGCGGCGGAAAAAAAACAGGCGAGGCTTCAGCAGCATCGGCGAAAACAGGGCAGGTATCGAAATTTGGCTGGGTACTTATAAGCCTTCTGGGTGCCTCAGGGATCATAATTGATATTAAGACGAAGAAAAGGAATCCCTAAATCGTTTGACGGAACATACAAGAACATGGTATAATTCCACTCGGAATTTAGTTAACCGAATGATCGCGCCAAAGTATTTTGGTGAGGAAAGTCCGGGCTTCGCAGGGCAGGATGCCGGATAACGTCCGGTAGGGGTGACCCTCAGGCCAGTGCAACAGAAATAAACCGCCGGCGATCGCCGGTAAGGATGGAAAGGCGGGGTAAGAGCCCACCGCTTGGCTGGTAACAGGCAAGGCACATGTAAACCCCATCCGAAGCAAGGCAGGAGAAAAGCTATGGGCTTGCCCGGTCCGCTTTTCGGTGTGCCGCTGGAGCTTGCTGGCAACAGCAAGTCGAGATAGATGATCATTTAAGACAGAACCCGGCTTACAGATTAACTAAATTCCATTTTTATTGAAATAGAAATTTTTCAGACAAGACATCAGAATCCAGGGATGAAAACACAGTGGAGCCTAAGACGAACGAACAGATTGGAGCAAATCATATTATAAGTAAAACTGGAGGAAACGGATTTACATATAAGCAGTTAAAACACCTTACGAAAGATCCAAAGACAGAAAAAATAAGAATTAGAAATATAAAGAGATCAAGAAAAATGGACAGACAGCGAAGAAAGGAGAAGACTCTAAAGCTGTATGGATGATGCTGAGAGGATTGTTGTACAGCCTGAACAGGAGAATGTAGCGTCCTGCGGTTTGCTGCTGTCCTGTGGATTTGATTTAAATACAGAAAATGACATATATGTTATGACGATATAAATGCTGCTATGTAAAAGAATGTAGATGTATCTGAAATTGGATTTAAATTTTACAAAAGTGTGAATAATGTTTCAAAAATGTCATACACTATATTAAAGGAGTGTATATGACATTGAAGAAAAAATGGAAAGTAGCAGCCATATCTTGTGCGATTGGCTTATGCAGCGTAGGGCAGCAGGTCTTTGCAAGTGATACTTTATTTCAGCCGCCGCAGGGCGAAAATGGCGTTGATCAGCTTATCCAGAGGAAACTGTTGGAAGAACAGAAGCAGTTTAAAGAGCGAAAAGCACTGATTAAAAAGTTAAATATAGAACGTCAGATTGAAAAAGTACAGGATGTCAAAGGCCTCAAAGGAAAAATATCTACAAGAGAGAAAGCAATCCTTACTAGGATCGTGGAAGCAGAAGCTACTGACAAAGACATGAAGAGTAAAATCTTAGTCGCAAATGTGATAATAAACAGGGTCCGTTCCAAGGAATTTCCAAACACCATCGAACAGGTCGTGTTCCAGAGGACCAATGGCAGCGTACAGTTTTCTCCGACAGCCGACGGACGGTATAATTCGGTGACGATCAAAGCGTCTACACGAGAAAGTGTGGAGCGGGCGCTGGAAGGAGAAGACTACTCAGAGGGCGCGTTGTATTTTGTGGAAAAGACAATGGCGAATCCAAGAAATGTGTCCTGGTTTGACAGGGCTCTGACGAAACTATTCACTTATCAGGGACATTCTTTTTATAAATAAGAGTTAAAATTCGGGGTTGACACGAAAAAAGAAAAGTATTATCATTCTATCATATAGTGATAAACCGATGAGAAAGAGTAGTAGTCAGGATCAGAAGGATTTTAAGAGAGCTGCAGATGGTGGGATTGCAGCATGAATTCCCTGATGAATGGACTTTCGAGGGCAGTTCTGAACCACAGTAGGAGTTGCCGGGCACCCGACCCGTTACACAACAGGGCATATATGATGGTATATGAAAAGAGTGGGCATTTTTTATGATGTCAATTTGAGTGGTACCGCGGATATCCGCCTCAAGCATTAGCTTGGGGCGTTTTTTATTCCACAGGAAAGTTCTGAGAACCTTTCTGCGGAGAGATTCGCTCCTGCCACTACTATGAATGTTTATCTCTATAAGTGCAAAAAATCAATTGTAGAGAAAAGGAGAAGAAGTTATGAAAAAGAGATTATTAGCAGCAGGATGCAGCGCAGTATTGGCAGCAACATTATTATTTGCCGGATGTTCAAAAAAAAGTGAGGACAAAAGCTATCAGATCGGGATTCAGCAGTTTGCAGAGCATGAATCTTTAAATAACTGCCGCAAAGGTTTTATCCAGGGGTTAGAAAAAGAAGGAATCAAGGAAGGAAAAAATTTAAAGATTACTTATAAAAATGCTCAGGCTGATACCGCTGCCGATAACCAGATCGCTTCAAACTTTGCTTCCAAGAAGATGGACCTGATCTGTGCCATTGCGACACCAAGTGCCCAGAGCGCATACAATGCAGCTTCTGATTCTAAGACACCGGTTATCTACACTGCGGTTACATCACCGGAACTGGCAGGATTCGTAGACAAGGACGGAAAAAATGTAGGGGAAGTTACAGGAACTTCTGATCTGATCCTTGCAGATAAACAGCTGAAGCTGATCCGTAAAGTGCTTCCTAAGGCAAAAAATGTAGGAATCCTGTACAGCACAAATGAGGTTAACTCTAAAGCCGGAATTGAAGCTTATGAGAAAGTAGCTGAGAAGAACGGTTTCAAGATTGTTACTCAGGGAATCAGTGCGGCGGCAGATATGCCGATGGCGGCGGATAGCCTGATTAAAAAAGTAGACTGTATTACAAACCTTACAGATAATCTGGTCGTAAGCTCAATGCCGACTTACCTGGAAAAAGCTAACAAGGCAAAGATCCCGGTATTCGGTTCAGAGATCGAACAGGTGAAATTAGGATGTATTGGATGCGTGGGAATTGACTTCGTAAAACTTGGAGAACAGACAGGAAAAATGGCTGCCAAAGTATTAAAGGGAGAGAAGAAAGCATCCGAAATTCCGTTTGAGACGTTTAATCAGGGAGACATCTACCTCAATGAAAAAACGGCAAAAGACCTTGGAATTAAATTACCGCCAGATGTAAAGAAAGAGGCTGTAGAAACATTTACAGAAATTAAAGCAAGCAAATAAATAGGAGCAAAAAATGGAACAACTGATCATTGGCGTCTTCGAGCAGGGATTCATCTATGCGGTGATGGCTCTGGGCGTATACATTACTTATAAAATACTGGACTTTCCGGATTTGTCTGTGGACAGTACCTTTCCGTTAGGTGCTGCCATCACCACGGTACTGTTGATGAATGGGTTCAATCCGATACTTTCGCTGATCCTTTCAACAGCGGCGGGAGCGGCAGCAGGGGCTTTGACCGGGATCATCCACGTGAAGTTCAGAGTCAGGGATCTGCTTTCAGGTATCATTATGATGACGGGACTTTATACGATCAATCTGCGGATTACCGGGGGAAGTGCCAATGTGCCTCTGTTCAATTACAATACGATTTTTAACAATGATTTTATCAACAAATTATTTCCGGAGGCGCTTGAGCCGTATAAGACACTGATCATCATTACACTGATCATGCTGATCGCAAAACTCCTCCTGGACTTGTACTTAAAGACAAAATCCGGATTTCTGCTCAGAGCCGTGGGGGACAATGAAAAAATTGTTACGTCACTGGCTAAGGACAGCGGGTCTGTAAAAATAGTCGGACTTTCCATCGCTAACGGGCTGGTAGCTTTGGCAGGCAGTGTCATGTGCCAGCAGCAGAGATTTTTTGAAATCTCGATGGGTACCGGGACTATCGTCATTGGCCTTGCCAGCGTTATCATCGGGACGAACATTTTTAAAGGAAATATTCTGAAGGCTACAACGGCTGTTATCATCGGATCTGTCATTTATAAGGCATGCGTGGCAGCAGCCATCGAGATCGGACTGGATTCCCAGGACCTTAAACTGATCACTGCGATCCTGTTTCTTGTGATCCTGATCATCAGTATGGACCGGAAAAAGAAGGTGAAAGCATGATTGAACTTAAAAATATTGACAAATATTATAACATCGGAACGGTGAATGAAATCTGTCTGTTTAAAGATTTTAATTTAAAGATTCAGAACGGTGATTTCGTTTCTGTGATCGGCAGCAACGGATCAGGGAAGACATCAATGCTGAACCTGATCTGCGGAAGTCTCCAGCCCGAGAACGGATCAATCAGCCTTGGCGGTGAGGATATCACAAAGCAGAAGGAGTTTGTCCGTCAGAGAAAGATCGGAAGGGTATATCAGGACCCGGCCATGGGAACATGTCCTTCCATGACAATTCTTGAAAATATGTCTCTGGCAGACAATAAAGGCAGGGCGTATGGACTCGGACTGGGCACAAATAAGAGAAGGATCAGCCATTACCGTGAAATGCTTTCCCAGCTGGGGTTAGGGCTCGAAGATATGATGGGAACAAAGGTCGGCGCCCTGTCAGGGGGACAGCGGCAGGCAATGGCACTTCTGATGACCACAATGACGCCGATTGAGTTTTTGATCCTGGATGAACACACGGCGGCGCTGGACCCAAAGACGGCGGAACTGATCATGCAACTGACGGATAAGATCGTCAGGGAGAAAAACTTAACGACTGTTATGGTCACGCACAATCTCAGGTTTGCCGTGGAATATGGAAACCGTCTGATCATGATGCACCAGGGACAGGCAATTTTAGACAAGGCAGGAAAAGAAAAAGAAACTTTAGCTATAGAAGATTTGCTGGATCAGTTTAATGAGATCAGCATAGAGACCGGGAATTGAGTGAATATATACAGATGTTTGGTGATGTTTAACAGGGATATATAACCCAGAAAAAATCGGCATAGTCGTGATTATCGGCTATGCCGATTTTTCTTTTGTAATAATTCACTTGCAACAGCCCCTCCCAAAATAAGAACAGCACCCAGAAGCTGTACAGCCGACAGGCGCTCTCTGAGAAAGAATGCTGAGAATATGAGTGCCGACAGTGGTTCGAGATATCCACATAAAATGGCCAAAAACCGTGGATGTTAACTTTAGTTGACATATTTCCAACGGCATTTGGTGGAAAAAAGAGCCACAGTTCTTATGATATATATAAACAGACAGAGGAGATAGCCTATGAAAATTCTATAAAAATTTAAATCGTTTAAGAAAAGAGAAAGACTGGTCACAGGAAGAATTGGGAAACCAGCTGTATGTATCCAGGCAGACCGTATCCAAGTGGGAACTGGGAGTTTCCCAAACAAAAAGATATTGAGAAATAGCCTGTGTTTACCTGCTTGTAAATAAAAAAATATTGTTACTAAGCTTAGAGATACTACATAAGCGTGTTAGTATCTCTTTTTCGTTGCGGTAAAACAGCAGACTATTTCATTTCCACTTGATTATCCTAAAGCTTATTGGTCTATAGTTTGTCAAGGGCTTGTTGCATGAGTAATGCTGAATAGCACCCTTTACAAAGCACAGGCTGATAAGTAACTTTTCAAAAACAGAAAAGAAATGACGATATTGAAGTATCATGCTATAATGTACACAAAGACAAATTCTTTAGGTTAGAATCGATGATGGGGTAAACGAAAAAGCAGTTTTGGCATTCCAGTGAACTGCCCCTTCGTTTACACCATTTTCGATTTGGCCTAATTGAACAAAGTGAGTGTCCAGATAACCACTACCTATGGACTTTCAATCTTTTGCCCTTACCCGTGATTATACAGGATTTTCTGTACAGAAGCTACAGAAATCAAATATTTTCAGATAAATAGGTACGACAACAAAACCTCAAACTTTGAGGCTTCAGAAAAAATATGGAAGAATAAGGCTTTAACATCTTTGTGGTTTTCGGAACTGTGGTTTTCCAAGATGGCCGCCACAGGCTTTACATACACAGACATTTATCCCATAAAGCTGCTTTAGTATCTCAGGCATCTCCTTGTCCCGGAGTTTTGAGAGATACTTTTTGCATCCAAGGATATTCCGGCATAAAGTAAGCTTCTTTCGTTTGCTGCGGGAACAAAGAAGTCCGTAATGCCGAATCCTGACAAAACGTTTTGGCGGTACATGCATTAGAAACCGCCGTATGAATTCAACTCCGGAAAGGGTCAGTTCTTTCCATTGTCCTTTGTTCCGGTAATCTTTTATAGAAAAAGTGACGTTTTCATCATCCATGCAGATGATGCGGTGATTGCTGATAGCAATTCTGTGGGTATACTTTCCAAGGTAATCAATCACAGACTGTGCTCCATTAAAAGTTTTCTTGCAATAAGGAACCCATTCCGCATCATAACAGGAATCAATCAGTTCCTTGAATGCATAATGGTTACGGTATTTTTCGGCAGTTCTATGAAACTTAAGCTGGTTCGTATTCCAGAGATTTTTCAACTCCTCCATATATTTTTCACGAAAAACCTTGGAGATGACCCATATGGGAAGAAAAAACTCAGTACCATTGTCTTTCCATTCGTTTTTAGGTGTCAGACCATCACCAAGCAGTATTGTATGGATATGAGGATGAAAGTTCATTTCAGAACCCCATGTATGTAAGATACAGATATATCCAACAGTAGCTCCCAGATACTTTGGATCAGTAGCCAGTTCACTGATTGTAGCAGAAGTAGCATGATACAGGGTATCATATAATAGTTTCTGATTACTGTAAATGATTGGATTCAGAACATCCGGCACTGTAAATACTATGTGGAAGTACGGGGCATCAAGGACATCCTCTCTGCGGGCATCCATCCACATTTCCTTTGGAACAGCCTGACACATAGGGCAACAACGGTTACGGCAGGAATTATAATGAATCTGAACAGCACCACAGTCTTCGTATACACTGACATTCGCACCGTAAGCCCCTGTTTTGCAGTTCAAGATGTTTCGGGCAGCTTTTGCCTGTTCCGGAGAAGGAGAATGCTTTTCAAGATATGCTGGATAAAAACGAAGAAAGATATCCTGCACGGTTGGTTTATTCATGGACAGCACCTTCTTTCCTGTCAAATGGACTTTGGATTCCCATCAGGGATTTATTGCTGACATGAAGATAAACTTCCGTGGATTTTGGATCACGGTGTCCAAGCAGTGCCTGAATATTTTGCCGTTCTATCCCCTGCTCCATCAGATGAGTTGCAAAGCTATGGCGAAGACAGTGGGGAGTTGCCTTCTTGGGAAGTCCAGCATCAGATACTGCCCGACGCATCACCTGCTCCAGTGTACTGACTGTCAGGTAATTGCCAGTGAATTTATTAGGAAACAGGATTCCGCGGGGACGTCCTTTCTCAAACCAGTATTGTGTAAGGATATCCAGGCACCGCTTGGAAAGGATTGTATAGCGATCCATCCGGTTCTTTGTATCCCGGACATGGATCTGCATATTTGAGCGGGAAATGTCATCATAATGCAGGTGAATCACTTCGGAAACCCGCATTCCGGAAGAATACATTATTGCAAACATAGCCTTATATTTGATATCATCGACAGTTTCTAATAGACGGTCGATTTCATCAATAGTCAGTACTATTGGAAGCTTGTGTTCCAGAATCATCCGTGGGACCATGATGTCATCCCAAAGGATGTGCAGGACATTCCGATAGAAAAAACGGATGGCAGAATTATAAAGATTCAGGGTTGTGGCTTTCAGCCCTTCATCTTTTTTAGCAAGCAAAAAAGTCCTGACATCCTGACAGGTAAGTTCCTCCGGATTCTTACCCTGATATTTCAGAAAGTAAGAGACATAGTTTTTATAACAGTTGATGGAACGTTCTTTAAGATTCCGGATTTTTGCGGCTTCCTCAAGTTTTTCTAAGTATTTTTCGTACATAATAAAATCCTCCATGTAAAATCAGTAGTATCAAAAAGTCACTGCTTTACACGGAGGCGCATTTGGGTCATAAAACCGCTTGCCAACCAAGCGGAAGGGTGTTATTCTTTTCATAGGCAGTGGGAAGGTCGATCCTGTTTGATTGTTTGGTGTGGTAACTTAACAATACTACTTTTAGGACTTGCTTTCCACTGTTTTTATTACAGAAAACAGAAAATCGCTATGTCACAGCCTTGGTAGGCCATCGCGCAGCGATTTTGTTCAATTAGAATTTGGAGTGATAAACAATGAAATTATTTAACTGGGGTGGAAGAGAATAAACACATACTTCTTCGATTTAACAGACTATGAATATTTAAGGAGAACAATGAAGTATGAGTAAATTGATTTTATTTCCTGTTGCAGAGCAAGAAAAGCCGCTCTTTATTAAACAAGTCCAAGAAGCATTCCAAGTTGGATATGAGTCTGAATATGGCTTATGCGATGACATAATTCTTCCGGAAAAAGATATTGAAGAATCTTTCACAGCGAAAGGAGCAGAGACATACTTTGCTTTGATTGACGGCGAAATTGTAGGTGGAGCTGTAATTGTAATCAATACTGAGACGAGAAAAAACTATCTGGATTTGTTATATGTAAAGGTTGGTTGTCAGAGCAAAGGCACGGGACAAGCCCTTTGGAAGACAATCGAAGAACTTCATCCTGAGACGGAGGTTTGGGAAACACATACGCCTTATTTTGAAAAAAGAAACATCCACTTTTATGTGAACAGATTAGGATTTCATATCGTAGAATTTTATAATCAATATCACAAAGACCCTCATCAAAACGGAGAGCCTGCCGGCGGAATGCCGGAAGAAAGAGGATATGATTTTTTCAGATTTGAGAAGATAATGAAATAGACAACTTCCAGTTGTGCGCCCAGCAAAGGGCAATTAACCCAGCAGGTGCAAATCCTGTCTGCGAAGGTCCAGCCAACCAGCAGTAGCCAGAACTGTTCGGCACTGCGGGGTCAAAGAGCCAGTCATGCTTGACATTGTGGTTAGTTGTCAACTGGGGAGAGCCTGACACTTCTTGGAGACAAGTACGTCCTATCAACTAGAAGATGGAGATGGACGGATGGGCGGCAGGCAGTCGGATAGCTTCATAGTACCGGGGAGACCGGGTAATGCCGGTGGAGGGAAGGGGGCTACATAGTAACGGTCTTTCTGAGGACACATCAACCGTGCCCAGGAACGGAGGTATTGATGGGAACGAAATTAGAGAGAATAGCAGAAATATCGGAGACAACGCCGAAGCCGGAGTTCACGTCTCTATATCACTTGATAAATGCTGAAATGTTAAAACAGTGTCATAAATAATTGGATGGAAACAAGGCAGTAGGCATAGACAAAGTGACGAAAGAAGAGTATGGGGAACATCTGGAAGAAAACATTACAAATCTTGTAGAGCGGCTGAAGAACAGGGCATATAAGCCACTGCCATCGCTAAGAGCATTATACCTTACAAAAGGCTTTAAATTGGCTGCAACGACAGGTAGCACCAACCATAAAAATGGTACAGGAACTGGACAAGGAAAACCATACAACGACACTGAAAGATATGATAGAACAGGCAGAACTGAAAGACAAGCACTAAGTAAAATGGAACAGGACATGGTAGGTGCTGAAAAGTGGATTGAGTTAATCAAGGAATATTCCGTACCAAAGGAACTTACAGCACCATTATTAAATGCAATGATAGAAAAAATCCTCATTCATGAAGCAATAACGAATGAGGATAACGAAAGAATACAGGAAATTGAGATATATTACCGTTTTATTGGAAAAGCAGACGAATAAATATGGTTTATATTTATAACTAAGGGAAAACGGGACTACAACACCGGAGATGAAGAAACTGATGGAATTGAGCAGAATTTTTCATATCAGCATGGATGAGTTGGTTGGAAATTCTGGTGCATCGGGAGAAAAGGAAGCAGTCTATGTGACTGTGAATCTCCACTATGAATAATAAAGCAAAAGGAATCATAGCCATTGGAAACTTTGCTGCTGGTCTTTTCTCCGTGGGTCTGCTCTCTGCGGGGCTGATTTCCATAGGAGAATGTGCTTTAGCCACCCACATTGCTGTGGGAGGTTATGTCAATGCACACATAGTCATCGGAGGAGCTGCTGACGGAACATTTACTTTCACAGAAAAAGGGACGGCAGCCTGCGAAGAAATCAGACAAACGATCCTGAGGGAATATCCCCGTATATGGAAATTCTTGATCCGGTTATTTTCAGCAGCCATGAGGTGAAACAGAAGATAGAGAAGAAAACTTGGAATTTTTATTCCCTATTAATGAAAAGTGTGTTATACTCATTTAGTTATTGTAAATATGTCAGACAGTTCATTCGTACCATCCTGTCTTTAAACAAAACTAGGACAAAATAAGAGGATATGATCAGACATATTTCTTATGTCTTAGATGAATGCTTAGAGACACGGACACCGCGGGTGGCGTGTCTTTTACTGTTTCATGGGGTTCTTTTCGGAAGAAGGCCTGAAACAGCGGGAAATAGAAAACGAGAGAAAGGGATAAACATGTACCAGTTAAATACACATGCGTCTTTTGACTCCGCACATTTTCTGGCGGGATACGAGGGCAAGTGCAGAAATCTGCACGGACACCGGTGGAAACTATCGGTGACGATCCAAAAGGAAAAAGTAGAAGAACAGGGCCAGACCAGGGGGATGGTCGTAGACTTCGGCGAATTAAAGGACAAGGTAAAAGAAATCGCAGACGAGTTTGACCATGCTCTGATCGTGGAAAAAGACACACTGAAGACCAAGACGATAGAAGCACTGAGAGAAGAAGATTTCCGGATTATTGAAGTTAAATTCCGCCCTACGGCAGAGAATTTTGCCAGATATTTTTATGACCGGATCAAACAGGACGGCTATGACGTTTCTTATGTGGAAGTATATGAGACGCCGAATAACTGTGCCATTTACGGAGAATAGCGATGGAAGTTTTTAAAATAGCAGAAAGCTTTGTGAGTATCAACGGCGAGGGGAAGAAGGCGGGCCGGCTTTCTATGTTTATTCGCCTTCGGGGATGTAATTTAAACTGTTCCTACTGCGATACCAAATGGGCCATCAGCAAAAAAGGTGAGGCGGATCTCATGACGGCTGCGGAAGTGGCGCAGATGGTAAAGGAGTCAGAAGCAGATCTGGTAACATTGACCGGGGGAGAACCTCTGCTGGATGAAAATATCAGCGAATTGATTGGAAGTATTTTGTCACTTCCAAAGACAGAACTGGAAATTGAAACGAACGGAAGTATTCCCATCCGCCCATGGAGAGAGCGGGATGCGAGATTTTCGATGACGATGGACTATAAACTGCCCTCCAGCGGCATGGAGGAGTCCATGTACCTTGAAAATATGGAAGAATTAAAGCCGTGGGATGTCGTAAAGTTTGTGATAGGGACAAGAGAAGATCTGGAGAAGGCAAAAGAAGTTATCGAACGGTTTTCTCTCTGTGAAAAGGCGATCGTGTATTTCAGTCCGGTTTTCGGTGCCATACCTCCGGATGAGATCGTGGAGTTTATGAAAGAACACAGGATGAATAAAGTCAGGTTTCAGATCCAGATCCATAAAGTTGTCTGGAATCCGGAGCGGAAGGGAGTCTAAGAAGCTATGGCAATCGATAAAGAAGCAGTCAAAAAACATATCAGAGGTATCCTGGAAGCGCTGGGGGATAATCCGGACCGGGAGGGTCTTAAGGAGACGCCGGACCGTGTAGCCAGGATGTATGAAGAAGTGTTTGAGGGGATGAATTACAGCAATGACCAGATTGCAGAAATGTACTCTAAAACCTTTGAGGACGATCTGTCTGTAAAAAATCATAAGGATATGGTCGTTGTAAAAGACATCGATATATTCAGCTACTGTGAACACCATCTGGCCCTTATGTACAATATGAAAGTCACTGTGGCATATCAGCCGAAAGAAAAGATTCTGGGACTGAGCAAGATCGCAAGGATCTGTGACATGGTCGGCAAAAGGCTTCAGCTCCAGGAACGGATCGGGTCAGATATCGCAGAGATCATCTCCAAAGTGGCAGGGACAGAGGATGTAGCTGTGCTCATCGAAGGAAATCACAGCTGTATGAGCGCCAGGGGCATTAAGAAAAATCAGGCAAAGACCATTACATCTACGTTGAGAGGGAAGTTTGAAAATGACTCTGCCATGGAGAACCGCTTTTATATGCTCGCAGAAAGATAAGAGGAGGAAAGAAAACTATGTCAAAACCGACAAAAGCAGTTGTAGTATTCAGTGGGGGACAGGACAGTACCACCTGTCTGTTCTGGGCAAAGAAAAAATATGAAGAAGTTATCGCGCTTTCTTTTAATTACGGACAGAAGCATTCGGATGAATTGATTTGTGCCAAAGAAATCTGCAAAAAATATGGCGTAGAACATCATATTCTGGATATGGCCCTCTTAAACCAGCTGGCGCCCAACTCATTGACGAGGGCAGATATTGAGGTGGACAAAGAGGCGCCTGAAACGGGTACGCCGAATTCCTTTGTAGACGGAAGGAATATGCTGTTTCTTACCTTTGCGGCAGTATTTGCAAAGCAGAGAGATATCCATGTACTGGTGACCGGCGTGTCCCAGAGCGATTTCAGCGGATATCCGGACTGCAGACATGTATTTATTACGTCTCTGGAAACGACGCTGACTCTGGCGATGGATTACGAGTTTGAAGTGATTACGCCTCTCATGTGGATCGACAAAAAAGAAACATGGAAAATGGCCGATGATCTGGGAGTATTTGATGTGATAAGACATGAAACACTGACCTGCTATAATGGAGTCAGGGGGGACGGATGCGGAGAATGTCCTGCGTGCAGACTCAGAAGGCGGGGGATGGAAGCCTATCTTTCGGAGCGAAAGAAATAAAGAACAAATGTCAATGTCATATAGTCAATATTAGAACATTTGTGTGAGTGTGTTTTTGTTGCAGATTTTTATTGATAAAACATTAACAAAGCAGTACAATAAGAATGTAACCATTGGTCAGGGTTGTCAACATTTCAATCCTCTGCAGCAAAGGAGATAACGTATGGGAAGATTTACACTACCTAGAGATTTATACTTTGGAAAAGGATCACTTGAGTCACTGAAGACATTGGATGGAAAAAAAGCTGTTTTGGTACTCGGCGGCGGTTCTATGAAACGTTTTGGATTTGTAGACCAGGTTGTCGATTATTTAAAAGAAGCAGGAGTTGAGACAAAATTAATTGAAGGTGTAGAACCGGACCCTTCTGTAGAGACTGTGTTTAAAGGCGCAGAGGTCATGAGAGACTTTGAGCCGGACTGGATTATTGCGATGGGAGGAGGATCTCCGATCGATGCTGCGAAGGCAATGTGGATCTTCTATGAGCATCCGGAAACTACATTTGACGATGTAAAAGATCCGTTTACAGTTCCTCCGCTCAGGAATAAAGCCAAATTCCTTGCGATCCCGTCAACATCAGGAACAGCTACCGAAGTGACGGCATTTTCTGTTATCACAGATTACAGTTCAGGAATCAAATATCCGCTGGCAGACTTTGAGATCACACCGGATATTGCAATCGTAGATCCTGCATTGGCGGAGACGATGCCTCCGAAACTGACTTCCTATACAGGAATGGATGCACTGACTCATGCCATTGAAGCATATGTGGCAGGACTTCATTCTCCGTTCTCAGATCCGCTGGCATTAGAAGCTATTGAGATGGTGTTTGACAACTTAAAAGCTTCCTACGAAGGGGATATGACAGCCCGTGAGAATATGCACTATGCACAGTGCCTCGCAGGAATGGCATTCTCCAATGCACTTTTGGGAATCGTACACTCTTTGGCTCATAAGACAGGAGCCGTCTTTGACACCGGACATATCACACATGGATGTGCAAATGCCATCTACCTGCCGTATGTGATCCAGTTTAACGCGAAGGTTTGTGAGGAACGCTATGCAGCTATCGCAAGAAGGATCGGCCTTCCTGGAAATTCCGATAAGGCATTGACTCTTTCACTGATCGAGGCCATCCGCGAGATGAATAAGAAATTAAACATTGTTTCCAATCTGAAAGATTTTGGAATTAATGAAGAAGAATTTAATCAGAAGAAGAGGATGATCGCAGAGCGCGCCGTGGCAGACGCATGTACGGGATCTAATCCGAGAGAGACTTCCACAGATGACATGGAAAAAGTTTTGGAATGCATCTACTACGGAAAAGATGTAACATTTTAATAAATATACATAATCGAGGCCGGGACAGTTTATGTCCCGGCTGTTCCTTTCCTTGTAAGAAGAAGCTGGGCAGCAAACATAATTTGTGATGGAGAATCAGTCAATTCTATTCTTGCATCTGATAAAATAATATTGGCTGCGCCCATTTACAGTTGGTCGTGTCCAGCACCTGTGAAAGCCTTGCTTGATCGGCTTGTATACGAAGGTATGCTGTCAGAACGTGATTTGGGATACAATAGTGGATTTATCAGTGATAATAAAACTGATAGAGCAAGAGCATTTGCCAAAAATTTATTGAATAGATGTTAGTGATTCTTATTGCAGCAAAACGGCGCTGTGCTGCGATTGTTTACTGAACAGACCTTCTTTTCAGTCTTGAACTGGAGATTTTATTTTGTAGAATAATCTGATAATTATAGATTATAATTTAAATTTTCAAATAATCAGAAAACTTAAGAAAAAAATGCTTTACAAGTTAGATATATTTTTGTATGATAGATTCCAACAAAGAAATTCTACAAAAAATAACATTTCGAAACTGCTGAATGAAAGGAAGAGATTTATGACGATCAAAAGAGACAACACACCCGGGTTATACGATTCCAGCTTTGAGCATGACAACTGCGGGATCGGTGCCTGTGTCAATATCAAGGGAATCAAAAGTCATACTACAGTCGACAATGCATTAAAGATTGTTGAGACACTGGAACACCGGGCCGGAAAAGATGCGGCAGGGGAGACCGGAGATGGTGTCGGCATTATGCTCCAGATTTCCCATAAGTTTTTTGAAAAGGCATGTAAAGAGTCCGGCATCGGAATCGGAGGAGAGAGGGAATATGGAGTTGGAATGTTCTTTTTTCCCAATGATGAACTGAAAGTACAGCAGGCCAAAAAGATGTTTGAGATCATCGTGGAAAAGGAAGGCATGAAGTTCCTCGGATGGAGAGAAGTGCCGACCGACAGCACGGTTTTGGGCAAAAAAGCCATTGAATGTATGCCGAAGATTCTCCAGGCATTTATCGAAAAGCCGGAGGATGTGGAGAAAGGATTAGAGTTTGACCGCAGGCTGTACATTGTCCGGAAAGTATTTGAACAGAGTAATGAAGAGACCTTTGTGATTTCCCTGTCCAGCAGGACTATCGTATATAAGGGAATGTTCCTTGTGGGACAGCTCAGAACATTTTTTAAAGACCTTCAGGACCCGGGCTATGAATCTGCAATCGCCCTCGTTCATTCACGTTTCAGTACGAACACGACTCCGAGCTGGGAGAAAGCGCATCCGTACCGGTTCATCGTACATAACGGTGAGATCAATACGATCCGCGGAAATGCAGATAAGATGCTGGCCAGAGAGGAAAATATGGAGTCTAAGTTCCTGAAGGGCCAGATGCATAAGGTAATCCCGGTGGTCAATCCAAACGGGTCCGACTCCGCACGGCTTGATAATACCCTGGAATTCCTTGTGATGAGCGGAATGGCCCTGCCGCACGCGATCATGATCACGATACCGGAACCTTGGGAAAACAATAAAGTCATCAGCCAGAAGAAAAGGGATTTTTACCAGTATTATGCGACGATGATGGAGCCGTGGGACGGACCGGCCTCCATTCTGTTCACCGACGGTGACCAGGTAGGAGCCGTGCTCGACCGAAACGGCCTGCGCCCTTCCAGATACTACATCACAGATGATGATCAGCTGATCTTATCTTCTGAGATCGGAGTCCTGGATATCGACCCTACCAAGATCCTCGTGAAAGAACGGCTTCGTCCCGGAAAGATGCTCCTGGTGGATACGGTCAGGGGCGAAGTCATCGATGATGATGTGGTTAAGGAATCTTATGCGGGAAAAGAGCCGTACGGAGAATGGCTTGACAGTAACCTCACAGAACTCAAGGATTTAAAGATCCCAAATCTTCCGGTGCCGTCTTATGAGACAGAGCAGAGAGAAAAACTTTTAAAGGCATTCGGATATTCTTATGAGGAAGTAAAAACTGCCATTCAGCCTATGGCGTTAAGCGGCTCAGAGGCTATCGCGGCCATGGGTACGGATTCTCCGCTGGCGGTTCTCTCAAAGAAGCATCAGCCTCTGTTTAACTATTTTAAACAGCTGTTTGCACAGGTAACCAATCCGCCGATCGACGCGATCAGAGAAGAACTTGTGACTTCCACCACTATTTATGTCGGAAAAGACGGAAATATCCTGGAAGAGAAACCGGATAACTGCCAGGTGCTGAAAGTCCACAATCCAATTCTTACGGACACAGATCTGCTGAAGATCAAATATATGAAGAGAGAAGGCTTTCAGGTAGCGGAGCTTCCGATCATTTATTATAAAAATACATCCCTGGAGAAGGCGCTGGACCGCTTGTTTGTTGAGGCAGACCGTGCTTACAGGGACGGAGCAAATATCATTATCCTGTCTGACAGGGGAGTGGATGAAAACCATGTGGCGATCCCATCCCTGCTTGCTGTATCTGCCATGCACCAGCATCTGATCAAGACAAAAAAACGGACTTCCGTGGCTCTGATCCTTGAGAGCGGAGAGCCGAGAGAGGTTCATCATTTTGCCACGCTGCTCGGATATGGAGCTTGTGCGGTGAATCCATATCTGGCACTGCAGGCCATCCGGAAGCTGATCGACGATAACCTGCTTCATAAGGATTATTATGCGGCTGTGGAAGACTATACAAACGCAGTCCTTCACGGAATCGTAAAGATTGCATCCAAGATGGGGATCTCCACGATCCAGTCTTATCAGGGATCTCAGATTTTTGAGGCCATCGGCATTGACTCTAAAGTGATTGATAAGTATTTTACCAATACAGTCAGCCGCGTGGAAGGAATCACCCTAAAGGATATCGAAGAAGATGTAGACATCAGGCATTCATCTGCATTTGACCCGCTGGGACTGGAAAATGACCTGATGCTGGAGAGCACAGGCAGCCATAAATTCAGAAGCGGAAAGGAACAGCATCTTTATAATCCGCAGACGATCCACACGCTCCAGATGGCGGCGAGAACAGGAAATTACGAGACCTTTAAAAAGTATACCCACATGATCGATGAGGAATTAGAGCCCGGAAATTTAAGAGGCCTGATGGAGTTTAACTATCCCTCAAAGGGAATACCTATGGATAAGGTTGAGAGTGTGGATTCCATTGTAAAGAGATTTAAGACAGGAGCCATGTCTTACGGTTCTATCTCAGGAGAGGCCCATGAGACACTGGCTATCGCCATGAATATGCTGGGCGGCAAGTCCAACAGCGGAGAGGGTGGTGAACGCCCGGAACGGCTGGCTGTGGGAAGAGACGGAAAGAACCGCTGTTCTGCCATCAAACAGGTGGCATCCGGAAGGTTCGGAGTGACCAGCGAGTACCTTGTAAGTGCGAAGGAAATCCAGATCAAGATGGCCCAGGGAGCAAAACCGGGAGAAGGGGGGCACCTCCCCGGAAAGAAGGTTTACCCGTGGATTGCAAAGACCCGTCATTCAACGGCGGGAGTGGGGCTGATTTCACCTCCGCCGCATCACGATATTTATTCTATCGAGGACTTGGCACAGCTGATCTATGACTGCAAAAATGCCAACAGAGATGCAAGGATTTCCGTGAAGCTTGTTTCCGAAGCGGGAGTCGGTACGGTCGCATCTGGTGTCGCAAAGGCCGGGGCCCAGGTTATTCTGATCTCCGGTTATGACGGAGGTACGGGAGCCGCACCGAGAAACTCTATTTACAACGCCGGGCTTCCGTGGGAGCTGGGGCTTGCTGAGGCGCACCAGAACCTGATCATGAACAATTTAAGGAACAAGGTTGTACTGGAAACAGATGGAAAGCTTATGAGCGGAAGGGATGTGGCCATCGCCGCCATGCTTGGTGCAGAAGAGTTTGGGTTCGCAACGGCGCCGCTTGTGACGCTGGGATGCGTAATGATGCGTGTCTGCAATCTGGATACCTGCCCTGTGGGTGTTGCGACACAGAATCCGGAGCTCCGTAAGCGTTTTGCCGGTAAACCGGAATATGTGGTCAATTTCATGCGGTTTATAGCACAGGAGCTGAGAGAATATATGGCGAAACTGGGCGTGGCCACCATCGATGAGCTGGTTGGACGCACAGATTTGTTAAAGCCGACAAAAGAGACACAAGACAGACACATTGATCTGTCAAGAATCCTGGATACTTCCTATGCCAAGGCAGAAAAGATTGATTACACCCATAAGAAAGTCTATGATTTTAAGCTGGATAAAGTGGCGGACGAGACGGTTCTTCTGAAAAAACTGAAACCCGCACTTGAGAAAAAACAGAGAAAGAGCATCGAACTGGATGTCACAAACATCGACCGTACGTTTGGTACGATCTTCGGGTCCGAGATCACCAGGCGATGGGGAGAAAACACGCTGCCTGACGACATGTACACGGTAAAATGCAGTGGTGCGGGCGGACAGAGCTTCGGCGCATTTATCCCGAAAGGCCTCACACTGGAACTTGTCGGGGACAGCAACGACTACTTTGGAAAAGGGCTGTCCGGAGGAAAGCTGGTGGTATATCCGCCGGCCGGCGTCAAGTTTAAACCGGAAGAAAACATCATTGTCGGAAATGTGGCCCTCTACGGGGCTACCAGCGGCAAAGCATTTATCAATGGAGTCGCGGGAGAGCGGTTCTGTGTCAGAAATTCCGGGGCTGCTGCCGTAGTGGAAGGCGTGGGTGATCACGGATGTGAATATATGACCGGAGGCCGTGTCTTAGTCCTGGGTGAGACAGGAAAGAATTTTGCGGCAGGCATGAGCGGTGGTATCGCCTATGTCTTAGATGAGGACAGTTCCCTTTATATGAATGTCAACAAGGAGATGGTGACCATCGAAAATATCACCTCCAAATACGATGTGCTTGAAGTCAAAGAAATGCTGAAAGAACATGTGGCTTATACCAATTCCGAAAAAGGAAAGAAGATCCTCAGAAACTTTGAAGAATTCCTGCCGAAGTTTAAAAAGATCATGCCGGTAGACTATAAACGGATGCTGAATCTGATCGTACAGATGGAAGAGCGGGGACTCAGCAGTGAGCAGGCGCAGATCGAAGCATTTTATGAGAACGCTAAGTAGGAGGACAGACGAATGGGAAAACCAACTGGATTTATAGATTACGAGAGAAAAGACGCGAGGGCGGAGGAGCCCAGAGAGAGAATCAAACATTATAATGAATTCCACATTCCTCTCCCGACTGAAGAGCAGCAGAGACAGGGAGCCAGATGCATGGACTGCGGTGTACCGTTCTGTCAGTCAGGACTGATGCTTGGCGGCATGGCGTCCGGGTGTCCGCTGAATAATCTGGTGCCGGAGTGGAACGACCTGATTTATACAGGAAACTGGGAACAGGCATTTGAGAGGCTTAAGAAGACCAATCCGTTTCCGGAGTTTACAGGCAGGGTCTGCCCTGCTCTCTGTGAGGCGGCCTGTACCTGCGGTCTCAACGGGGAGCCAGTCTGCTCCAAGCAGAATGAGCTGAGCATTATTGAATACGGCTATGCCAACGGACTTGCGGATGCAAAACCGCCAAAGAGCAGGACCGGGAAAAAGGTCGCTGTAATCGGTTCCGGACCCGCCGGGCTTTCGGCGGCCAATTCGCTGAACAAGAGAGGACATCAGGTTACGGTCTATGAACGTTCAGACAGGGTCGGCGGACTGATGATGTACGGTATTCCAAATATGAAGCTGGAAAAGCAGATCGTGGACCGGAAGATCAAAATCATGGAGGAAGAAGGCATTATATTTAAGACGAATACGGATGTGGGAAAGGATGTCAAGGCGGAACAGCTGAAAAAAGAATACGACAGCATTATCCTGGCATGCGGTTCCTCCCATCCGAGAGACATCGAAGTTCCGGGAAGGGATGCCAAAGGCATTTATTTCGCCGTAGACTTCCTGAAATCCACCACGAAAGCACTGCTGGACAGCGGACTGAAAGACAACACTTACATCAGTGCCAAAGGGAAGAACGTCATGGTCATCGGAGGCGGCGACACGGGAAATGACTGTGTGGGAACATCCATCCGCCACGGGGCCAAGAGTGTCATCCAGCTGGAGATGATGCCGAAACTCCCGGATGAGCGCACAGAGAACAATCCGTGGCCGGAGTGGCCGAGAGTCTGCAAGACAGACTACGGTCAGGAGGAAGCCATCGCTTTATTCAGCCATGATCCGAGAACTTATCAGACAACAGTGAAAGAATTTAAGAAAAACAAAAAGGGTGATGTATCGAAAGCCGTTATCGTAAAGCTTGAAAGTAAAAAGGATGAGAAAACCGGTCGGATGACAATGGCGGAGGTCCCTGGAACAGAGAAAGAAATTTCGGTGGATCTTGTGCTGATCGCTGCCGGGTTCCTCGGAAGTGAATCCTATGTGACCGACGCATTCGGCGTAAAACTCAATGAACGTACCAATGTAGCCACAGAGCCGGACTCTTTTTGCACCAATGTTAAAAATGTATTTACCGCGGGAGATATGCACCGGGGCCAGTCACTGGTCGTGTGGGCAATCCGCGAAGGACGGGAAGCGGCGAGAGAAGTCGACCTTCAGATGATGGGATATACAAACCTGTAATATGTTTTACATTTCCGGAGACGAAGCCAGTTTGGTTTTGTCTCTGGTTTTTTTCGCATTTTTTCCGTATAATAAAAAGAAAACTTAATGGGAAGGACGGATCAGCGAGTTGAAAGAATATAAAGAACTGTTTTTAACCTTTTTTAAAATGGGTGCATTTACATTCGGCGGAGGCTACGCCATGCTCCCGATGATCGAACGGGAGGTTGTTCAAAATAAAGGCTGGGCGACGAGTGAAGAAGTCATGGATTATTTTGCGGTAGGACAGTGTACGCCCGGAGTCATCGCTGTCAATACCTCCACGTTTATTGGATACAAACTGAAGGGTATCAGAGGAGGTATCACGGCGACATTAGGGTTTACAGCCCCATCATTGATTATTATCATGCTCATCGCAGCTTTTATGACCAATTTCAGTGACCTAAAAGCGGTGCAGAGTGCATTTTGGGGCATTCGGGTCTGTGTCTGTGTTCTGATGATCAACAGTATCAAGAAGATGGTAAAAGGCGGAGTCGTGGACTGGCTGACGGGTATGATATTTGCGGCCACATTTTTCGGCATGGTATTTTTCATGAGTAATCCTGTGATTTATGTAATCATCGGCGCTGTTTTAGGACTTTTGCTCTGCGGGAAAGTGCGGAGAGGAGGAGATAGAAAATGATCCTTCTAAAGCTGTTCATTGAATTTTTTAAGACCGGACTCTTTGCGCTTGGGGGCGGGCTTGCCACACTTCCGTTCCTTTACAGCATGGCGGACCGTTTTCACTGGTTTACCCACGCAGATATTGTAAATATGCTGGCAATTTCCGAGTCTACGCCGGGAGCCATCGGCGTCAACATGTCGACTTATTCGGGATTTCATATCGCAGGTATCCCCGGAAGCCTGATCGCCACATTCGGCCTTGTGCTGCCGTCGGTGGTCATTATCATCCTCGTTGCCAGAGTGCTGGAAAGTTTTAAAAACAACCGTCTTGTGGAGGCAGGATTTTACGGCATCCGTCCGGTGGTGGCCGGATTAATCTGCGCGGCGACTCTGTCTGTGTTTCAGGTGGCGTTTTTAAAAGATGGTGAACTGGATCTTCATAAAATAGTTTCTTCCATTGACTTTAAATCTGTGATTCTTTTTGTTATATTATATATGATAAATAAAGTAGCAGAGAAACGTGGGAAATCCATACATCCGATTTTCCTGATCGTGTTGTCGGGATGTATCGGGATTGCCGTGCTGGGAGCTTGATTATGCATATTTTAGGACACTTTAAGACAATTACAAAACATAAAATCCTTGTGGCCAAAGGCTGTTTTAAGGTGGGACTTTACTACCAGGGTATCATGCACGATATGTCAAAGTATTCTCCGACGGAATTTATTCCGGGGGCGAAATACTACCAGGGAAATCAAAGCCCTAACAACATCGAAAGAAGAAAATATGGGATATCCAGGGCATGGCTGCACCATAAAGGGAGGAACAGGCATCATTTTGAGTATTGGATCGATTACAGCCTGAATCCTGACGCTAAGGGCCTGGTAGGAATGAAAATTCCGAAAAAATATATGGCGGAAATGTTAGTGGACAGAATCAGCGCCGGGAAAATCTACAAAAAGAATGATTTTACGAAAGAGAGTCCTCTGGAGTATTTTAATAACGGAATCGGGGCATTGATCATGCATGAGGCTTCCAAAGATTATCTGATGATGCTGTTGACAATGTATGCTGAAAAAGGAGAGAAGGAGACATTTCGCTATTTGAAAAGAGACTTGAAAGAGGACATCAGCGGCTATGACCGCATTTCTCCTTTTGAGAAAACAGGCCCGGTGCCGATTGGCTAGAATTTCATGTATGTACTTCTTGAAACTCTCACATACTTCATGTATAATAACTTGTAAAGAAACGGAATAAACGGCCTGGGGTGTTCGATAACGCCTGCTATTTTGAACCTACAACTATTTGAACGGGATTCCGAATATCCGGCTGGATATCAAGCCACAACACGGTGGAAGGTAGAAGGCAGGATGAGGAAACCCACCTAGCTGTGGCTAGGAGTCAAAATTGCGGGGAACGGCATCTTGGGCATAACAAAAGATAAGTTAAAGAGACTGCAGGCTGAGCCGGCAGTCTCTTTTGAGTTTGCGCGCCATGGGCGCACTCTAACGGGTGAAAGTCCCGAACATGCCCGGGTAGTGGGAAATGTATAGCCGAACAGCAAGGGTGTCCATCGTGAGATGGAATCTGAAGGAAGCTGAAAGCAAACCTCCGGTTCGACGGACAGAAATCGCATATAAGGCTGGACTCTGAGAGATAAGTTGGCTCAAAGCAACAAAGTCTAATAACTATCACATTTGTAGGAGTAAAGTAAATGCGGCGGATATATGGAGGGAAAGAGCATGCACCTTAAGCATGGAGGTCTCACAGAGGTTTCATTAGCCTAATAACAACGAACTGTGAGAAGTCAGCAGAGCCCATAGTAGTGAAGAAGTTTCTGTAACGGAAATGGAGCGAAGGGGTGAACAGTCAATCAGTTTTAGTAGAGTCTGGATTGCAGAAGAGACAACATCTGCCGTAACCAATCGGGGAAAGGGTGGTCAATTCAAGCGAGACGGGAATCTGTTTGCGCACTGGAAGTTTGGAATACTGCCATCGGCCGGATAATGGGAGCTGTATGAGCTGAGAGGTTCACGTACAGTTCTGAGAGGGACTTAGGGGGAGGTTCCCTGGGTCTACTTACTGTATTGTTATGGTAGGAAGTGAAATGTCGGCAAAGCGAGTAATGAGAAATCTCACAAAGTTTATTGAAGAGAAACTAGGGCTTAAATACCTCGGCTTTGGGTTCTGCTTTGACAGCAGGGCACATCAATTCAAGGCAAAACCACACGCAAAATCGATAGCAAAGTTCAAGGCGAGCATGAAGAAACTGACTTGCCGTAGTTGGGGAGTAAGCAATTCCTATAAGGTGAAGAAGCTCAATGCAGAGAGTCCTGACATATCGTGATCCGCGCAGGCGGCAATATTGATGATCATAAGACTTAAAACAGGGCGTCATCATATAAACAGGACTTTTGTACATTGTTAAGATAAGGGTGCAAAAGTCCTTGTTTTATTTGACAGACAGACTGGAAGAATTGATGGAAAAAAACGGATAAGTCTCCCTGCGAACATGGTCAAGATAAATCTGGCCGATGGGGACGGGAGTTTCGTGGCCTGTCAGGAAGATATTTTCCTTATCCGCATCTAAAATATAGGAGAGGTTTACGATGTAAGAACGGTGGACACGGATAAAACCTTTGTTTTTAACAGACTGTTCTATGATATTGAGTTTGGAATAGAATTCAAAACTCCGGTCTTTAAAATGTACAACCACGAGGCGTCCGAGAGTCTCAAAATGAGAAATATCGGAAAGCTGAATGCACTGGAACGTGGTCCGGTTTTTACAGACGATATACGGCTTCTTTTTTTGCTTGAAAACCGAGTAAGCATTGAGAAAGACAGATTCGCCCCTGATAAAGTTCAGCTTTGACTTGATGATGTAATTGAAAGGGTAAGCGGCAAAGCAGTCACTGGCACATTCCGCGCGGACTCCGAGAAAGATCACGAGTCCCCACGGATCATACTCGTGGATACGGAGAACCGTGTCAATCCCGCTTATGTCTTTCAGTCCGGCTTCAACAAAATAAAGATCAAAAAAGTGGTTTGGGTTCTCTAAGTAAACAAGAAACTCCTCACCCGAAGAAAATGCCCGAATACTGACAGGGATCTGATGTCTCTCGGCGATCAACTCAAAAAGTTCTATGTACTTATGCAGTGTTGCGGGAGTATCATCACAAAAGCAGATTGAAAACATAATATCACCTTCTTAATTCTTATAGGGTGTAGATTTTAAGCTGTGACAACATTTTTCGTACCTGACTTAAATAGGTGGTTCCTATGGGCAGAGTAAATCCATTCGTCAGCCGTACCGTGCGGTCAGTAATCTGGTCAATATGGCGCATGTTGATGAGAAAGGATCTGTGAATGCGCAGAAATCCTTTCGGTGTTAATTCTTTTTCCAGCCTGGACATGGACATATAAAACGAAAAGCTGGTGTTGCTGTGGTATACAGTTGTAATCCTCTGAAAGATTTCAAAGTAGTAAATATCACCCAGAGGTATGTAATGTTCATGCGCGCCGCTGCCGCACTGGAACAGGTTGTTCCGCCTCCTTTCGGCCAGTGAAAGAGCTTTTAAATATACAGGTTTGAATTGTTCCAGAGTCAGATATTTGAGATAGAAAAAGTAAAAAGGAAACGTAGGGAAAGTATTTGCAGCAAGCTGTTTATTGGCAGAGATAAAAATAAGCAGGGCATGACAGCAAAGCTTGCGGAGACTTTTTGCCGCTTCAAGACCGACAATCTCATCGTCTTTGCTTTTTGATATTCTCAGGAAAATAATATCTGCCCGTTCCGGATGAGATGACAGATCAAATAATAATTCGTCTTTATTGGTGTATTTAAATATATGGATGTTAAAGTGGTGCTCTGAAGCAATGTCTTTCAATGTTTTTATATGATCTTCGGAGGAGTTCCGATTATTGTTAAAAGTGTAAATGTTCATTGGCATATACTCTCCATTTCGCATTTTGTACTTCTCTATTTTACCATGGAAAAAGTTAGAAGCACAACAAGAAACCGAATCTTTTTAAATATGTCTGGATATCTGTTTTTATTTTCGGTATAATTATTTAATATCTTTTAAAAGGAGCAGTATCATATGAAATTTTATAATAAAAACACACAGGGATTCTTTGGACTTGTGGCGTTTGGAGTACTTCTCTATTTGGGTGTCAGCAATATAAGCTACATATTGAAGGCATTCTCCTATTTAGTCTCAGTGATTTTCCCGTTTATTATCGGAGGATGTATGGCATTTATTATCAATGTGCCAATGAGATTTTTTGAAACAAAGCTGTTTTCAAAAGTGAAAAAAGGAAAGCGGGCACTGAGCCTGATCCTGGCTGTCGTATGTATTATCAGTGTTCTGGCGCTGATCAGTTTTCTCATTCTTCCGGAACTTGCCAATACACTTTACAGCCTGGCATCCAGCATTCCGGGATTTGTGAACGAGATCAAAGAATTTTTACAGAATGTATCCAACAATCCTCTGTTCACCAAACAGAATCTGATGAAGATCGACTTAGATTGGAATAAAATCAGTACAGAACTGATGGGATTTTTCCAGTCCGGCGCCAGCAATATTCTGGGCTCCACAGTATCTGTCATCAGTTCGGCAGTACAGACCGTAGTGACATTTTTGCTTGGCATTGTTTTTGCAGTTAATGCACTGCTGAAAAAGGAGAAGCTGGTACTTCAGACGAAGAAACTTCTATACTCTTATCTGAAAGAAGCATATGCGGACCGTATCATATACATTGGAAACATGTGTAATCTGGCATTTTCAAGTTTTTTGTCCGGCCAGTGTACGGAAGCCGTAATCCTGGGCACGATCATTTTTATCTGCATGAATATACTCGGTCTGCCTTATGCCATGCTGATCGCCATGTTTATCGGCGTGACTTCGCTGATCCCTATTTTGGGAGGATTCATCGGAAGCACTCTGGGGGCGGTTCTGATTTTTATGGTAAGCCCGTTTAAGATGGTTATTTTTGTTATCATGTTTGTCGTAGTACAGCAGATTGAAGGGAATCTTATTTATCCTCATGTTGTGGGAAATTCAGTGGGTCTTCCTGCCATCTGGGTCTTAGTTGCAGTGACCGTCGGCGGCAATCTGGCCGGAGTAGCCGGAATGTTTATCAGTATCCCGGCCTGTTCCGTTATTTATGCGCTTTTAAGGGATGCAGCCAACGAAAGACTGAGGAAAAAAGGGCTGCTTGAGAAAGTTCAGAATAAATAGTGTATATTCCGCGGAATTTAGGTCCATAATACTCCTATATTATTTATGGAGGTGGAAGGAATGGACCGTGACGATATTATCTGTCCATGTGTCGATGTGACCGTGGGAGAAATTATGGATGCCTATGAAGAAGGTGCCACAACAGTGGATGCAGTCAAAGACGCAACCGGCGCAGGAAGCATCTGCGGGGCTTGTCTTGACAATATTGAAGAATTACTTACAGAGTTAAAATCCAAATAATTTCCTTACGCATCTGTGTACAACCCGCGGAGCGTTTTTATTTCATAGGGAAGGTCGTAGAACTTTCCTATGAAATAACAAAAGGCCGGAGAATTGATGAGATATCACTTCTCCGGCCTTGACTTTTTTTATGGGAGATTCTAAAATGAAAGTAAATACTTGCATTACAGAGAGGGATGATACATATGGACGAGACCGGTCAAAAAATTATAGATGCGACTATGTCTCTGGTAAGGGATAAAGGCTACGTGGCAACGACTACAAAAGATATCGCAAATTCCGCAGGGGTGAATGAATGCACCCTGTTTCGGAAGTTTCAGAATAAGAAAAGTATCGTTATGAGCGGTATCGAGCAGGAAAAGTGGCGGGCGGATTTTACGCCGGATGTATTTCAGGATGTCCGGTGGGAGCTGCAGTATGATCTGGAAATGTATATGAGAGAGTATATGAAGAGGATTACCCCTGACTTTGTGAGACTCTCCATCGGTCTGCGGGCTCCGCAGATTTATGAGGAAACAGCGCCGTTTATTATGAAAATCCCTCAGGCGTTCCTCTCATCGCTGATTTCTTACTTTGAACAGATGGCGCAGAGAGGTAAGATTCCCAGGTCGGATTTTGAGATTTTGGCTATGACGCTTTTTTCCAGCGCTTTTGGTTATACGTTTTTAAATGCGTCGTTTGAAGAAAAGCTTACGGAGGTTGGGAGAGAAGACTTTATTAAAAAAACAGTTGCCGCATTCCTGTATGGAATTACGGCAGAGTGAAGAAGGCGGCATTGTCTTTTGACGGTGCCGTATAAATATAACCAATATGCAAGTGTTTACTTGCTTTATGAAGTGAATGGAGGAATATTACATGGAGATTACAGGAGCACAGCTGGTTGTGAAAGCGTTAAAGGCGGAAAAAACAGATACTTTGTTTGCGTATCCGGGAGGTCAGGTAATTGATTTATTTAACGAGCTTTATGATGAGAAGGAGATCAGAGTCATTACGCCGCGCCATGAACAGGGACTAGTGCATGCGGCAGACGGATATGCCAGGGCTTCGGGAAAAACAGGAGTCTGTATTGTGACCAGCGGACCTGGGACGACCAATCTTGTGACCGGCATTGCCACTGCAAATATAGACAGTGTTCCACTTGTTTGTTTTACGGGACAGGTTTCTTCAGGGCTGATCGGGAGAGAATCTTTTCAGGAAGTAAATACGATTAAGATCATGAAGAGTATATGTAAATATGTAGTGACTGTACGTGACCGCAGTGAACTGGGGAAAGCGATCCGCAGTGCCTTTCAGGCAGTCCGGTCAGGAAGGCCCGGAGCGGCAGTCGTTGATCTGCCGAAAGACATTCAGCAGGAAATGGGTTCTGACTTTTATCCGCTGTGCACAGACGATAAACCTGAAGTGCCTGTGCCACAGGAAGTAATAGACCGCTGTCTGGAAGCTTTAAGGGCAGCCCGAAAACCTCTTTTTTTGCTGGGAGGAGGTGTACATATTGCAGGGGCGGAAAAAGAAATGGCCAGTCTGGCAGAAAAGACCGGGATACCGGTTGTCACGACCATTATGGGGAAAGGGGTCCTTCCCTCAGATCATCCGCTGTATATGGGGAATCTGGGTATTCACGGAAGTTTCGCTGCAAATATGGCCACCAGTGAGTGTGATGTTCTGTTTGCCATCGGCACCCGGTTTAACGACCGCATAACAGGAAAAACGGACAGCTTTGCAGACAAGGCAGTTATTATCCATGCAGACATCGAGCCGGATGTGATCTCGCGAAATGTACCGGCAGATATATCGGTTGCCGCAGATGCAGGGAAACTGATCAGAATTCTTCTTGAAAGAGCAAAGCCGTCTGCGGCCGGGGAGTGGGTCAGCCGTCTGAAACTGTGGAAACAGCGGCATCCGGTCACTTTAAAGAAAAGCACATCTGGAGAAATGAGCGCACAGAATGTGATAGAATACATCAATGATCTGTTTGACAGTGCCGTGATCACAACGGATGTGGGACAAAATCAGATGTGGGCGTCACAGTTTTTGAAACTGTCGGAGAAGAGAAAAATGCTCACCTCCGGAGGTATGGGAACAATGGGCTATGGTTTCCCTGCTGCCATAGGTGCTAAATTAGGAGTACCCCGAAAAGATGTTATAGCCATCTGCGGAGACGGCGGATTTCAGATGAATATTCAGGAACTTGCCACGGCAGCGCTCTATGAACTCCCCATTATCATCTGCATCTTCAACAACGGTTATCTGGGCAATGTCCGGCAGTGGCAGGAGATGTTTTATGACAGGCGTTATTCTGCCACATGTACCTGCCGCAGAGAAAGCTGTATGAAAGAATGCAAAAGTGCGTCTGCACACTGTCTATCCGGTTATATCCCTGATTTTGTCCATTTGGCACAGAGTTACGGGGCAGAAGGGATTCGTGTCCGGGAAGTGAAAGACATTCGGAGCGCTCTCCTGAAAGCCAAAGAGAGCAAGAATGTCCCTACGGTTATTGAGTTTATAATAGGCAGAGAACAGAATGTACTTCCAATTGTACCTCCGGGAAATTCACTGGAAAATATGATCGGCGGAGAATAAGGGGAGAGATGAAAAACTTGGGTTTTCTTGTTGACATTCCATGACAGAGATGATATTATATTCAAGGTCGTCAAGACAAGCCGGCGTGTCGGAATTGGCAGACGAGACAGACTCAAAATCTGTTGTCCTTACGGGCGTATGGGTTCGAGTCCCATTGCCGGCATAGTAAAGAACAGCTGAAACCAATAAATTCAGCTGTTTTTTTATTTCATAGGAAAGTTCACGACCTTCCCTATGAAATAAAAACGCTCCGCGGGTTGTGCACAGATGCGTAAGGAAATTATTTGCCTGCGGCAAATTGCATCTGGCACGCAAAGTTGTCAAGCCCCTCAAAGAGTGAGGGAGGGGTTGGGGCGTTGAAGTGGGCTTGCCCACTTTGTTCCTTGCTTAAATAGTTTGTTTTTTATATTCCTGTTAAAGGGGTTTGACAGAAAGAGCCGGATTCTTTACAATAGTGATATAACATAGTGAAAAAGTAGGAATGAGGAGGGAACCCGTGAAGATTTCAACCAAAGGGAGATATGCGGTCCGCTTATTATATGATCTGGCACAGCACAATACGGGAGAATGGATTTCACTGAAGGATGTGTCAAAGAGACAGGGTATTTCCATAAAATATCTGGAGCAGATCGTAAGACAGCTGAGTATATGCGGATATTTAAAAAGCCTGAGAGGTCCGAGAGGAGGATATCAGCTTTCTAAAAAACCTTCGGAATATACGATCGGAGATGTACTGGAGATTACAGAAGGCAGCATTGCCCCGGTTGCGTGTCTGGACGATGAGACCAATCAGTGCGAACGTTATTATGATTGTCCGACAATTTTTGTATGGGAAGGACTGGATAAAGTTGTGAGGGATTATCTGGGCAGTGTGACGATACAGGATATTTTGGACCGTGCCGCTTCAAAAGGCGGAAATGATTTTGTAATATAGATAGATTCAGCAGGCTTCCCGGAATTTCGGGAAGCCTTTCAATTTGACGTTATTGCAGAATTTAACTTTTTGAAAAAGCCTTTTGAGGCGGAATGCCCGTTTTCTGTCTCCAGAGGATGCGTATAAGGTACAGGAAAAATAAGACTCCCCATGAGCCTGCTTCCGCATAGGCGATGATCATGTTTCCACAAAGTTCCGCAAAAGCATATGAAAATATAATACGGGAGACCAGTGCGGCAATCCCCGATATACTGGAGAAGAGAACGTCTCCGATTCCTTCTGTATAACCCCGGATGGACATGGCGATGCCGTAAACCACATAAAACGCCGCAATTCTTTGGAAGAAATTTTTTCCGATCTCCGCCGATTCCGGACTTATTCCAAACATGGAAATTAAATATCCCCCGGTTCCCAGTACAACATTCACGACAGACGAACAGAGGACAGAACCAAAAGAAGCGCGCCTGTTTCCAATGCCGCGGAGTGCTGAAGTGTAGACGTTATATACGGCAAGAAACGGTATGCCGATCAATATAATCTGAAGATAATTTTTTGCCATATGAATGGTTTCCGGTGTCGTATTCATCGTGCGAAGCAATGGATAGGCGCCCGGAATGCCCGCTGCCGGGACAAGCAAAAAAGCACAGCCCAGAACAACAGTGAATACGGATAGAGTTTTTGAGATTTGATCCTTTTTTCCGGCGCCGAATTTCTGGGCAAATAAAATGGAAAGGCCGAGAGTAAACCCTGTTATGGCAGTGAGGAACAGGTTAATGATTGTAGTTGTAGAGCCGATGGCGGCCAGAGCATTTTCTCCGGCCACATTTCCGACAATAAATGCATCCGCCCAGTTGTAGAGCTGCTGAAGGATACCGCTTAAAATAAGTGGTATGCAGAATTTGATCAATGTAATTGCAGTTTTTTCTGTTCATTTCTCCATAGAAGAACAAAGTGGGCAAGCCCACTTCAACGCCCCAACCCCTCACTCTTTGAGGGGCTTGACAACTTTGCGTGCCTGATGCAATTTGCCGCAGGCAAATAATTTCCTTACGCATCTGTGCACAACTCGCGGAGCGTTTTTATTTCATAGGATTAGGGTGTCAAAAGACACATTAATAAATATCTGATTTTGTTTGTACCTTGAAAATTTAACACGAATTGGTTTGAGAATATTAAATTTAGAACAATCAACAGAAGGTGAGCTTGATGTTTTGAGTATTAATTATGCTATCTCTTTTTCAGAGGCACAATAAACCAAGCTATTTTCATAATCCAATAGCTTTTGAAAATTCAAAGCTGCGACTTTGAATCCGAAATGCAGACGAGTCTGTTTTTTGCCATGTGTTGGGATTTTGTCGGCATGATATTTTCTGCGAAGCAGTGAAGGTAATGATTCTACTCCATTTCGGAAATGTGCATACTGCTTGAATTCTTCTGTTTTCATAAAACGAAGTTGTTTTGCTCGATTGACTGCTTTCCAAGACAGTTCTTTTAACGCATTGTTTTGGCGTAAACGTGGTTTGCATTCTGCCAGGTATGGACAGTCTGCACAGTCACATTTTTTAAACAACGCATCACAACGGTCATTGTGCTCATCATAGCGGAACTGATATGGCTTTTTATGATTGATACACTCCAACAGTTCATGCCCATCTTCGCTAAAAATAAACTCTGCAAAAATATCAGCCGGTTTTCTCCCGGTAAAATTCGTAGTGATAAGTCGGATTCTATGTTTAGCAGCTTCGGCAACATTAACCTCACTGCCGTAAGCACCATCGGCAATCAGTAATACTTCCTGTTTATATATCGGTTCCTTGGCTAAATGATCCTTCATGAATTGGCTGTCTCCGTATATGTTTTGTTCGTACGCATAATCGGTGATCAGGCTTTTGTTTTCCCCTACGGTTTCTGTGAGATTTGCTACGTATCCTAAATGTTTACCTCCTGCTTTTTTTCGGAAAGTGGCTTCCGGATCAGATGGATTTAACAACACTTTTGATGGATCCTCTTTTTCCTTTTTTTCACGCAACCTGCGGGTCCCATCGTCATTGAAGATGGTTTGTTCTTTGAGTAAACGTATCAACAGCTGATATTCGCTGGTATCATCAAAATCTCCTTCGCAGAGTTCCAGAAGTTTTTCGGCATCATGCATTACAACAATTGTTCTTTCGTTAGCATCTAGCTTACGCTGGTGATAGATAAACGCATTGTAATCATCCTTTTCCACATAATGTTTTTGCTTTTCTGGAAGAGTAACCCCTCTGCTAACCATAACTTTTGCTAAATTTGCAGTACAAGTATAGAAAAGCTCTAATAGTGAAAGATTCCGGATATTTGCCGCGATCATCATACTGTCCATTCTCTGCATAGAAGGGGTAAGCCCCATAAATTCAGATATTTCTTTTGATAAAGAGGTAACACATATATGAATCAGGTCAATACCGGTTTCTGTTTCATAAGCAAGGCATCTTGCACGAAATCTACTCAGAGTTCTGTCGCTCAAGGGCTGTTCTTCAAAACTAGTAGTATGAAGAGCATGCTGATACCGTATATCAAACATTAGAGCCTGAACAAGTTCATCATCACTATCACCAAGTGCTTCTTTGAGAATCAATGCACCAACGATGACATTTACGGGAGTATTTGGACGAGAAGCTTTACTACTATACAATACAGAAAATATATCTTCGTTTATGGCAGGAAAAATCCTATCCGAAAAAGTCTTTGCCCATGATTTTTCAAGAAACCTACGTTCTCTTTCTGTCAGGTTAAATGTGCTGTCAGTCAACGACATTTGTTGACTATTATTTGATACAAAACACATGCGAATCACCTCGATATTTGATATTTATATTTTACCAAATGTTCGGATGGATTGATATATCGTGTTAAATTTTCAAGGTACAAATTTATATCAAAGGTCAATGACCTTTTGACACCCTAATCCTATGAAATAAAAAACGTATGCAAGAATCAGCCTTGCATACGGTAGGTGCTCACTCGGTAACAATATAGAATATACCAAATAAATGAATCTTTTTCAAGACAGGGGAGACAGGTGAAATCTTATATGGCAGGAATCTATCAGAATGTGACAGAGTTAATTGGAAACACCCCGTTGGTCCGTTTGAACCGTCTGGAAAAGGAATGCGGAGCAGATGCAGAGATCATTGGGAAACTGGAATATTTTAATCCGGCAGGAAGCGTCAAAGACCGTGTGGCGGCACAGATGATCGAAGACGCTGAGGCGGCAGGAAAGCTGAAAGAAGGGTCCGTCATCATTGAGCCCACATCCGGAAATACAGGAATCGGAGAATATCTGAAAGAAAAAAATCCGGATATTAAGATCGTGGCAGTGGAGCCGAGCAGTTCTCCTGTACTTTCAAAAGGGCAGAGCGGTCCTCATAAGATTCAGGGAATCGGGGCAGGCTTTGTTCCGGATGTACTGAACACAAAGATCTATGACGAGATCATTGCTGTTGATGATGCGGATGCCTTCGAGCTTGGAAGAGCCATCGCCAGAAAAGAAGGGATTTTAGTGGGGATTTCTTCAGGGGCCGCCCTCTGGGCTGCCATTCAGCTTGCAAAACGTCCGGAGAATAAGGGTAAGAAGATTGTTGCCCTGCTTCCGGACACAGGAGACAGATACCTTTCAACACCGATGTTTTCATAATAAACTTACGGATGGGCCTGATATGTGCTTTTATAAGTACATATCAGGTTTTTTCTATGAGTATGCGCGGCGGAAGCGGGGAAATAATATAGAAGGAGAAAAGAAGCTAACATGAAGTGGACTAGACTATTTTCTTTGTGTTACAATGATGATAATTGTTTAAAAAAGGAGAATGTCCATTATGGAAAAAAAATTAATGCTGATCGACGGCCACAGCATCTTAAACCGGGCTTTTTATGCGCTTCCGGATATGACCAACAGTAAGGGTCTGCATACCAATGCGATCCTTGGATTTTTAAATATCATGTTTAAATTTTTGGATGAGGAGAAGCCGACCCATTTTGCGGTGGCTTTCGACCTGAGTGCGCCTACCTTCCGCCATGAAATGTTCAAGGAGTATAAAGGCACCAGAAAACCTATGCCCGAAGAATTAAGAGAACAGGTACCCGTGATTAAAGAAGTTTTAAAAGCCATGGATATACCGCTGATGATGGAAGAAGGCTATGAGGCGGATGACCTTCTCGGGACGATGTCTGTGATCGGGGAACAAGAGGGCTATCAGGTGCGGATCATTTCCGGAGACAGGGATCTTCTGCAGCTGGCCACAGAAAATGTGCAGATCCGCATTCCAAAGACTAAGGGCGGGGGAAATGTAGTAGAAGACTACTTTGCCGAGGACGTCATGGAAACTTACGGAGTGACGCCGAAAGAATTCATCGACATGAAGGCCCTGATGGGAGATGCATCCGACAATATTCCCGGAATTCCTGGAATCGGAGAAAAGACTGCGGCTAAGATCATCAAGGAGTTTAAGAGTATAGAAAATGCCTATGAGCACATTGAGGAAGTGATGCCGAAGCGGGCTAAAAATAAGCTGGAGGAATTTTATGACCAGGGAGTGCTCAGCAAAGAACTGGCTGCCATTAAGCTGGACTGCCCGATCGAACTTTCTTTTGACGATGCCAAGTTAAATGATATTTTTACAGGAGAGGCTTATCAGCTTTTAAAACAGCTGGAATTTAAGTCAGTCTTAAAGCGGTTTGACGGAGAACACGGGGAAGAATTTTCCGTGAACCTCAAAAAGGTTTCTGAGCTGGATGAGGCCGATCAGATTTTTTCTAAAGCGAAAAAATGTAAGGCGGCAGGGCTGGCAGTCTATCATGAACAGGAATATACTTCCCTTGGGCTGTGTATAGAAGGGACGGATACATTCCTGTTTCAGACAGAGGGCTTTCTGACCAGAGATTATCTGATAGGACAGGCCGGAGAGCTTTACCGCACTGTTCCAAGAGTCAGCATGATGAATGTAAAGGAATTCCTGGATGAATTGTCTTTGAGCGAAGATGACAAGAGCATCTTTGACGCGGCTCTGGCGGCTTATCTCTTAAATCCGTTAAAGAGCACCTATGAATACGATGATATTTCCAGAGACTATCTGGGTATTATGCTGCCTTCCAAAAAAGAACTGCTGGACAAGAAGAAAAGTATTTTTGAAGAGGGGAAACTGCTGCCGGAAGGAGAGCAGATCATCGGCTATGAGGCCTATGTGGCATGCGCGTGCATCGAGCCTTTAAGAAAAAAACTTACAGAAACCGGGATGCTTTCCCTGTATGAGGAGATAGAGATCCCGACTATGGTGGCCCTCCACGACATGGAAGTCAGGGGCATCCACGTGGACCGGAAAGCATTAAAGGAATATGGAGATCAGCTGATCGGGCGCATTGAGGAGCTTAGGGAACTGATCTATAAAGAGGCCGGGGAGGAATTCAATATCAATTCTCCGAAACAGCTGGGTGTCGTCCTGTTTGAGCATATGAAGCTGGAGGGCGGAAAGAAGACAAAGACAGGCTATTCCACCAGTGTGGATGTGCTGGAAAAGATCGAGCACTTATATCCGATTATTTCCTACATTCTTGAATACAGACAGCTGACGAAGCTGAAATCTACGTATGCGGACGGACTGGCCAACTATATCAGCGATGACGAAAGAATCCACGGAAAATTCAACCAGACGATCACAGCCACCGGAAGGATCAGCAGCACGGAGCCCAACCTGCAGAATATTCCTGCCAGAGTAGAACTTGGACGGGCCATCCGGAAGGTGTTTCTGCCGGAGGAAGGATATACGTTCGTGGACGCAGATTATTCCCAGATCGAATTGAGGGTGCTGGCCCATCTTTCCGGAGATAAAAATCTGAACCACGCCTATGAGCTGGAACAGGATATCCATGCCAGGACTGCTTCCGAAGTGTTCGGCGTGCCGATCGGCCAGGTGAGCAGCATTCAGAGGCGGGATGCCAAGGCGGTAAACTTCGGGATTGTCTATGGACTCAGCGCTTTTGGCCTGAGTCAGGATTTAAAGATCACGAGGAAGCAGGCGCAGGAATATATCGACAAATATTTTGAGACTTACCCAAAGGTTAAAGAATACCTGAACAGGGAAGTGGAAAAAGGAAAAAAAGAAGGTTTTGTGACCACAATGTTTCAGAGAATCCGACCTATACCGGAGTTAAAGTCCAGCAACTTTATGCAGAGAAACTTCGGAGAAAGGGTTGCCATGAACTCGCCGATCCAGGGATCTGCGGCTGATATTATAAAGATCGCAATGATCCGGGTCAATATGGAACTGAAGAAAAGAAAATTAAAATCCAGGCTGATCCTGCAGATCCACGATGAACTGCTCATCGAAGCCCATGACAGCGAAGTGGAAGAAGTTAAAGAAATACTCACCAGAGAAATGATGAGCGCTGCAAAGCTTTCTGTGCCGCTGAGCATTGACATTCACACTGGAAACAGCTGGTATGAGGCAAAATAAATGAAGAAAGTCATTGGAATCACCGGAGGTGTAGGGTCCGGAAAGAGTGAGGTATTGAATATTTTAAGGAAAGAATACGGGGCCGGTCTCATCGAGGCGGACCGGGTGGCACATGAACTCATGGAGCCGGGGGCGGAAAGTTATGAGGCTGTTGTGAAGGAATTCGGAAATAGTATTTTAACTGACGAGGGAACGATCGACCGTGCCGCTTTGGGTGCCATCGTGTTCAAGGACAAAGAAAAACTCGGAGTTCTGAACAGCCTTACCCATCCAAATGTGGAGAGAGAGATCCTGCACCGGATGGACAGCATGGAGAGTGATCCGGATATCCGGCTGATCGTCTACGAGGCAGCCCTGCTCACAGGGGCAGAATTTGAACAGAGATTTGATCAGCTCTGGTATGTGTTTGCCAGAGAAGATCTGAGGTTTCAGAGACTGAAAAAGGGAAGGGGCTACTCAGATGAGAAAACGGCCTCCATGATAAAGAGCCAGCCGGGAGAGGAGAGCTTCCGCAAGGCAGCGACGCATATCATTGACAATTCCGGAAGCCTTAATGAGACAAAACGGCAGATCGCAGAGATATTGGGAGCAGAAATTTAAAAGTTCTGCTGTATGAATTTTTCAAATCATGCGTTCTCGGCAGGGATATATTCGATAAATACTTTTCCGCGCACATTAAGCTTTCTGAACACCAGCCTGTCCGGAAAACGTTCCTGCATCCAGGCCTTTTTGGAAGATACACAGGTTTCACCTTTCTTGTCAGTGATAGCACAGCAGATATGTTCCTGGCCGATATTGTTTTCGTCTACAGCGATTATTTTTAATTCATCCATAATAAAACTTCTTTCCGGATATTTCTATTATAATAGAAAAAACCTGACAGCACTGTGTCAGGTTTTTTGTTATTTATCGTAAGATGGAAGAAAGCAGCTTCTTTGAAATTGTAAATTCAGGGGCACCCATATATCCCGGAGCAACCTCATATTTGTCAAATACGATCACCAGATCTCCGGATGACGTCAGGTAAAAATTCTGTGAGGCAGAAATTTTTTTGAATTCGTCCACCGGGACATCAGTTTTTTTCGAAACAGGCTGCCAAGTTTCATGATCTTACCTGCCTTTTTATTGATGTTATAAATGCGGCTGTAGGAATGAGAGCTTGCTTCTGAAGTCTCGGTTCGGATCCGGATGGAAAGGAAGGAATCATTGTTCAGAAGAACTTCATAATCTGTTGTGATAAATCCAGGTTTTCAGATACCGGGGCTTTACCGTCTGACATTTGGTGATAGCTTTATATGCGCTTTCCTGAACGATATCCATGGCATCACTTTCATTATGGACATAAGTATAAGCCATACGGTACAGGCTTTCATATTCATCGAGAATGATACCGGCTGTCAGATCTTCCATCTCCCGCATCTTTGTCATGAATGAAACCTCCTTGTTTTGTAGCTACAAAAGTTAGACGCGGCAGGGAGAAAAATAGTTTCAAATCCATTATAACGCAAAGAGTGATAAAAAATTTTTGCAGGATGTTGACTTGAAAATGCTATACATTTTTTATTACCTTATGATATAATGGCAGATAGATTCGCCGCACGTGTTTATGCGGACGAAGATGAATTGAGGTAGAAGAATGGAATTAACAAGTATTGCAAGCAGCAGTGAAGGCAACTCTATATTCGTAGGTTCAAAGGAAACCAAGCTTCTGGTAGACTGCGGCATCAGTGCCAAGAGGATTGAAAAGTCTCTGGACGAACTGGATACCAGGGCGTCTGAGCTTTCCGGGATACTGATCACCCACGAGCACTCCGACCACATCAAAGGGCTGGGAGTGATGCTGAGAAGATATGGACTTCCGGTCTTCGCCACGGCAAAGACCATCGATGCGGTTTTGGACAGCAGGTACATCGGAAAGGTAGACAAGGACTTGTTTCATCCGATCGAGGCGGATCACCCGTTTCAGCTTGACGATATAACAGTGGAGGCATCACATGTCTGGCACGATGCGGCAGACCCGGTATGCTATTCCTTCTATTCAGAAGGGTTCAAGGCAAGCATTGCCACGGACCTTGGAGACTACGATGAATATCTGGTGGAAAAGATCAGAGATTCCCATATCCTGTTTGTAGAGGCAAACCACGATGTGAATATGCTCCAGGTGGGAAGTTATCCGTATTATCTGAAAAGGCGTATACTGGGGGATCACGGACATCTGTCCAATGAGCGGTGTGCCCAGCTTATAGAAGATACTGTGACGGAGAAGACAAAGAAGGTTTATCTGGGACATTTAAGCAAGGAGAACAACTTTGCAGAGCTGGCCTATGAGACCGTAAAGGTGGCGCTTACAAAGCCGGATTTCCTGATGGAGGTGGCAAAGAGAGACAGCATTTCATCCATCACAAAAGTCAGTTAAGATACATATTTTTAGGAGGATTTAAAATGGATAAGACAGTAATTACAGTGGTAGGGAAAGACAATGTTGGAATTATCGCAAAGGTCTGCACCTATCTGGCCAACAATCATGTGAATATTCTGGATATCTCCCAGACCATCACAGGGGGATTTTTCAACATGATGATGGTTGTGGATTCTTCCGAGGCGACAAAAGATATCACAATATTCTCAGAAGAACTCAAACAGATCGGAGAAGAGTTAGGCGTTGTCATTCAGGCACAGAACGAAAAGATTTTTAATGTAATGCACAGGATTTAACGGGGGTCTGAAATGATAAATATTAATGAAGTAATCGAAACAAATAAGATGATCTCAGAGATGAATCTGGACGTCAGAACCATCACCATCGGGATCAGCCTGCTGGACTGTGTCGGTTCCACGCTCTCTGAAGTAAAAGAAAATATTTATGCGAAAATTACCACGGTGGCGAAAGATCTTGTGAAAACCGGGAAGGATATTGAAAAGGAGTTTGGAATTCCAATCGTAAACAAAAGGATTTCCATCACTCCGATCGCACTGGTGGCGGGGAATGTCTGTAAAACTTCGGATGATTTCGTAGAGCTTGCAAAGGTGCTTGACAAGGCGGCAAAGCAGGTGGGAGTCAATTTCCTCGGAGGATATTCCGCACTGGTGAGCAAAGGCATGACGAAAGCGGATGAACTGCTGATCCGTTCCATACCGAAAGCCATGGCGGAAACGGATTTTGTCTGCTCTTCTGTCAATGTTGGAAGTACAAAGACAGGCATCAACATGGACGCCGTAAAGCTCATCGGGGAGATGATCAAAGAGACTGCCGAACTGACAAAAGACAATGACTGTTTAGGATGCGGAAAGTTTGTCGTATTCTGCAACGCTCCGGATGACAATCCCTTTATGGCAGGCGCCTTCCACGGCGTGACCGAGACAGATTCTGTCATCAATGTGGGAGTCAGCGGACCCGGTGTTGTGAAACGTGCCATCGAACTGGTACACGGGGAGAATTTTGAAGTTCTCTGTGAGACCATCAAGAAGACTGCGTTTAAGATCACACGTGTGGGACAGCTGGTTGCCAAGGAAGCATCCAAACGCCTTGGAATCCCGTTCGGCATCATCGACCTTTCCCTCGCGCCGACCCCGGCAGTGGGCGACAGCGTTGGAGAGATCTTAGAGGAGATCGGCCTTGAGTACACAGGTGCACCGGGAACCACGGCGGCTCTTGCCATGCTGAATGACCAGGTAAAGAAGGGCGGCGTCATGGCATCTTCTTACGTGGGAGGTTTAAGCGGAGCATTTATTCCGGTCAGCGAGGACCAGAGGATGATCGATGCGGTCAACGCAGGCGCCCTGACTCTGGAAAAATTAGAGGCTATGACCTGTGTCTGCTCCGTGGGTCTTGACATGATCGCAATCCCAGGAAAGACAAAGGCGGCGACAATCGCGGGACTCATCGCCGATGAGATGGCTCTCGGAATGATCAACCAGAAGACTACCGCAGTCCGGATTATCCCGGCCATCGGAAAAGATGTGGGAGACCAGGTGGAATTCGGAGGTCTTTTGGGATACGCTCCGGTCATGCCAGTCAATGAATTTTCATGTGATGATTTTATTAACCGCGGCGGAAGAATTCCTGCGCCAATCCACAGTTTTAAAAATTAGAGGTGAAGACTTTTGGGGTATTAGATCATTTAGAACCAAAAAAAGTATTTGAATATTTTGAGATTCTGACAACGATTCCTCATGGCTCTTACAACTGTAAGGCCGTGAGTGATTTCTGCGTGGACTTTGCCAAAAAGAGAGGCCTTTTTGTGATACAGGACGACCACTATAATGTGATCATCAAAAAGGAGGCCTCTCCTTCTTGTGCCCATAAGCCGGCCCTGATCCTTCAGGGGCATCTGGATATGGTGTGCCAGAAGGACCCTGACAGTCCGGTGGATTTTGCAAAAGACGCGCTTGAACTTCAGACCGACGGAGATTTTGTCTCTGCAAAAGGAACGACGCTGGGAGGAGATGACGGTATTGCGGTGGCTTACTGCCTGGCGCTCCTGGACGATGATTCAATGAAACATCCACCTCTGGAAGTGGTGTTCACTACAGAAGAAGAGGTGGGCATGGAGGGAGCCACGGCCCTTGACACCTCGGTTCTTGAAGGCAGGTATCTTCTGAATATCGATTCGGAGGAAGAAGGAATTCTGCTTGCGGGATGTGCAGGGGGAACGACAGTCAAGGTCTCCCTTCCTCTTAAATATGAGCAGATAACGGGCAGAATGTGCACGGTTTCCATAACCGGCCTCCTGGGAGGACACTCGGGAACCGAGATCGATAAAAACCGGGGGAATGCCCATATCCTGATGGGACGGCTGCTCTGCGGCGTGAAAGGGCTTCATATAAACCGAATCTACGGGGCTTCGGAACAGAAAGATAATGCTATTCCCAACGAGTGTTATGTGGAATTGATCTGTGAAGACCGAGAGGCACTGGAAGAGGCGGCAAAAAGACTGATTAAAAGCTTTAAAGAGCAGTTTCGTGATACCGATGACGGCATGGAGGTGAGACTTGAATTCTCTGATCCCCAAAAGAGGGACTGTCTTACCAGGGATACTCAGGACGCAGTGTTTTATTTTCTTACCCATACACCAAACGGCATACACACAATGAGTCAAGACATCGAAGGTCTGGTGGAAAGCTCTTTAAACCTGGGGATTCTTAAGATGGACGGAGATGAAATATCTTTTTCTTTCGGCGTGCGCAGTTCGGTGCCTTTTTATAAAGAGGAGCTGTCAGGCCGCCTTGAGTCTCTGGCACGGAAGCTTAACGGCAGTTATGAGCGGGTCAACGATTATCCGGCATGGGAATATAAGAAGGACTCGGTATTAAGAGACGTATTTTTGAAGGCTTACCGGCAGATGTACGGAAAGGAAATGAAAGTAGAGATGATCCATGCAGGACTGGAGTGCGGCATTTTTGCATCCAAGATCAAGGGGCTGGACATCGTGTCTTTCGGGCCGGATATATTTGATATTCATACGACTGGTGAGAGGCTTTCTGTGCCTTCCGTTAAAAGGACATGGGAACTGCTGTTAAAGATCATCGAAGAGTTTCCGTAAAAGTCAGAATTCATTACACGGCTGAAATTGAAAATGAACAATTTAGATAAAGGAGTAGACCAATGAGTGAAAATGTATACGATATTTTGCAGGAAAGAGGCTTTATCGCTCAGACGACCCACGAGGAGCTGCGCGATCTGCTTGGAAAGGAAAAGGTAACGTTCTATATCGGGTTTGACGCTACCGCAGACAGCCTTACCGCAGGGCATTTCCTTACGGTCATGGCCATGATGCATATGCAGAGAGCAGGGCACAGACCGATTGCCCTTTTAGGGGGCGGCACGACTATGATCGGTGACCCTTCCGGCAAGTCCGACATGCGAAATATCATGACAAAAGAAACCATTGAACACAATGCCATGCGATTTAAGGAGCAGCTGTCCCGGTTTATCTCGTTTGACAACGACAAGGCAATCCTTGAAAATAATGCAGACTGGCTTTTGGACTTAAACTATGTAGATTTTTTAAGAGAGATCGGAGTACATTTTTCTGTCAACAAAATGCTGACTGCCGAGTGCTATAAACAGCGTATGGAGAAAGGACTTACATTTTTTGAATTCAACTATATGCTCATGCAGGCATATGATTTCCTGGAGCTGAACCGCAGATATGGATGTACCCTGGAAATGGGTGGAAATGACCAGTGGAGCAATATTCTTGCGGGCGCGGATCTGATCCGCCGCAAGGAGCAGAAAAATGCGTTTGGGCTGACGCTTACCCTGCTTACCAGAAGCGACGGTGTGAAGATGGGCAAAACGATGGCGGGAGCCGTCTGGCTGGACCCTGAAAAGACTTCTCCGTATGAATTTTATCAGTACTGGAGAAACATCGAAGATGTGAAAGTAGAAGAGTGTCTCGGACTCTTAACCTTCCTTCCGATGGAAGAGGTGAGAAGGCTGGGAGCGCTTCAGGATGCCGAGATCAATAAAGCAAAAGAAGTGCTGGCATATGAAGTGACGAAGATCGTCCACGGCGAGGAAGAGGCGAAGAAGGCACAGGCCGGAGCAAAAGCCTTGTTTGTGCAGGGTGCGGCCAGTGAGGATGCGCCGGTGCATGAGTATTCCAAGGCACGGCTTGAAGAAGGACTCGATATACTGACTCTGCTGGTAGATACGAAACTTTGCTCTACAAGATCTGATGCCAGAAGGACCGTGATCCAGGGCGGCGTATCCGTCAACGGGGAGAAAGTGACGGACTTTAAACAGGTGTTTACTTCGGCAGATTTTGATGACAAAGAACGTCTGCTCCTGAAAAAGGGAAAGAAAAAGTTCTGTCAGGTTAAAGAAGGAAATTAAGAGGTGAAGATATGGCTTCAAGTGTTGAATTTGTAGAATATGTATGCGGTCAGGCAGAGGGTGCCGGAGATGTCTCTTACAGAAAAATGTTCGGAGAATACGGTATTTATCTGGACGGGAAATTTATAGGTGTCATCTGTGATAATCAATTTTTTGTCAAGATCACGAAAGCCGGGGAAGAGATTCTGCCTGAGTGTCCGAAAGAACCGCCCTATGACGGGGCAAAACCTTATTTTCTCATCGAAGATCCGGAAGATCGGGATTTGCTTCACCGTTTTCTTCGGGCTTCATTTGAGGAACTTCCGGAGCCAAAACCAAAGAAAAAATAATCTGCAAACAGCCGCTTCCAACGAATAAGAGGAAGCGGCTGTTTGAGGGTTAATGGAAATTTTTTTGGATTTCATTGAGAGCTTTTTGGGTATAAGGGTCTCTCTGGTCGATGTGCTGAATGACGGACCTGATTTTCTGGGCATCTCTGGAACCGGCTGTTTTAGAAAGGGAGAGGACAAACAGCAGCAGAATGATAGAAAAAATCGTGCGCAGCTTCAGAAAAGACCAGTAGCTGGCGCTCTCTTCCGGTTCTGTGTGAAACGGATCGGAATGGGAGGCGTATTTTTGATTTAATTTCAGTTTTTCCTGCTCCATGCGAAGCCTTGTTAAATCTGTCATCTCATCATCTCCTTTCTTCATTATATGAGGCATGTATTTTTCTATGACACAAAAAGTTCAGATATTTTATAGTTTCTTTATGTTTTCCGGCAAATGAAAATGCTATAATGTTACCTATGACATTTTCCAGTGTTTCATGATTATATTTGAACGTAAAGAAAGGTGAGTTGATGAGAGATAAGATTCAGAGTTTTTTAAGAGGGCGTTACGGTACAGATTCTCTTTCGAAATTTTTGCTGATCGTGGCTTTGGCGGGGATGTTTCTTCCTATATTTATAAAGAAAGCGTTTCTTTTATATTATTTAGGGGTTGTTTTGCTGATTTATTCCTATTTCCGGATTTTTTCCAGGAACATTGCCAAAAGATCGGCTGAAAATGCGGCATTTCTCAGGAGGACCAGCAAGATTACCGGTTTTTTCAGGAGGAAGAAACTTCATTTTGAACAGCGCAAAACGCACAAGTTTTTCCGGTGTCCGGGCTGCGGTCAGGATATCAGGGTACCGAAGGGCAAGGGGAATATCGTGATCACCTGTCCGAAATGCCGGAAAGAATTCCAGGCGAGATCGTAAAAGGAGGCTTGCATGTTTGGATATTTGACTGTCAATAAGCCTGAGATGAAGATCAAAGATTATGAGCGGTACCGTGCTTATTACTGCGGGCTGTGCCGGCGGCTTTACAAGCATTACGGAAAAAAAGGTCAGCTGACGCTGAGCTTTGACATGACGTTTCTTGCCATTTTATTAAACGGGCTTTATGAGCCGAAGCTTCACTCCGGTAAGCACTTCTGCGGACTCCACCCAACGAAAAGGCAGAAGGTTATGTGCAATCAGCTGAGCGACTATGCGGCGGATATGGGAATGCTTCTTACTTATTATAATCTGCTGGATGACTGGCAGGACGATAAGAAGCTTAAAAGCCTTCTGCTGGCAGATGGCATCAGGAAACCATGTATGGAGATCGCCCGGAGATATCCGAGACAGAGCCGGGCTGTCAGAGATTATATAAAGAAGCTTTCTGTCTGTGAAGGGGAGAACACGGATCAGCTGGATCGTGTGGCAGGCCTCACGGGAAAGATGCTCGGAGAGATTTTTGTCTTCAGGGAGGATGAGTGGTCTGATGATCTGAGAACGATGGGATTCTTTCTTGGAAAGTTCATCTATCTGATGGATGCCTACGAAGATTTATCCGATGATCTGAAGAACGAACGGTACAATCCATGGAGTTTTTATGCGAAAAGCGAAGAGTTTGATCAGAGAGCAGAGACGGTCCTGACCATGATGATGACGGAGTGTGCCGCTGTGTTTGAACGCCTGCCGATCTTAAAGGATATTGAAATTCTCAGGAATATCATTTATTCTGGAGCATGGACGAAATTTGAGATCGCAAAGAACAAAAGAAAAGGCAGTGAGGAAGAGTGAGATGGATGAAGCATATACAATCTTAGGCGTATCCCAGGATGCGACTGATGAGGAAATAAAAAAAGCATACCGGAGGCTGAGCAAGAAATATCATCCGGATGCTAACTTAAACCAGCCGGAATATGCAGAGCGGAAGTTTAAAGAAGTCCAGGAGGCCTACAAAAAGGTTATGGACTTTAGAAAGTACGGCGCATCCGGCGGAAACCCATATGGAAATCCATATCAGGGAGAGCAGTCCTCCTATGGGGGATACGGCAATGCCGGAACCGGTTCGGCAGAAATGACGGCCGCCTATAATTACCTGCGGGCAGGACATTACCGGGAGGCGCTTCAGGTGCTCGGAGGTATCTCAGAGAGAAATGCACAGTGGTTTTATTTCAGTGCTGTGGCAAACATGGGCATCGGCAACAATGTAACCGCGCTGGAGCATGCGCAGACGGCCGTACAGATGGACCCTTCCAACATGGAATACCGGATGCTCCTCCAGCAGATGCAGCAGAGCGGAAACTGGTATCAGAATATGGGGTCCGGGTACGGAAGAAGCAGTATGGGAAGCAGCTGCTGCATGCAGCTTTGTATGCTGAATATGCTCATCAACTGCTGCTGCAGGCCTTATTAACAATGGAACATAAACAGGAGGACTTATGGGTAAGATCATAGGGATTGATTTAGGGACGACCAACAGCTGTATTGCCGTGATGGAAGGCGGAAAAGCCGTTGTCATACATAATGCGGAAGGTTCAAGGACAACGCCGTCGGTCATGGCCATGACCAAAAATGGGGAGAGACTGATTGGAGATGCGGCCAAAAGGCAGTCTGCGGCAAACCCGGAGCGGACAGTGTCATCCATTAAACGGCATATGGGAACGGATTACAGGGTAAAAGTCGACGGAAAGAATTATCTCCCACAGGAGATTTCCGCCCAGATCCTGATGAAATTAAAGGAAGATGCCAAGAGCTATCTGGGAACGGAAGTGACAGAGGCAGTGATCACCGTGCCTGCATATTTTAATGACGCCCAGAGACAGGCCACCAAGGATGCGGGAAGGATCGCAGGTCTTGATGTAAAGCGTATCATAAACGAACCTACTGCAGCAGCACTGGCCTATGGGCTGGACAACGGAACGGAGCAAAAAATCATAGTCTATGACCTGGGAGGCGGTACTTTCGATGTATCTGTCATTCAGATCGAAGACGGTGTGATTGAGGTGCTGGCAACTTCAGGAAACAACCACCTGGGAGGTGATGATTTTGACGAGGCAGTGGCAGCGTATCTGGTTGAAACTTTTAAAAAGACAGATGGAATTGATTTAAAAAAAGATGTCCAGGCAATGCAGCGGATCAGGGAAGCGGCAGAGAAAGCCAAGATCGAACTTTCCAGCATGTCTGAGACAAATATCAACCTGCCGTTCATCGTCGTGGAACGGGGTGAGACACACCACATGGATATCCAGCTTACGAGGACAAAGTTTGATGAGCTGACTTACAGCCTTGTATCAAAAACCGAAGAACCGGTGAGAAACGCGCTGAAGGATGCGGGACTGTCTGCAGGAGAGATCGACAGGGTGCTGATGGTCGGAGGGTCTACGAGGATCCCGGCGGTACAGCGGAAGGTGGCAGAGATCACCGGAAAGCGTCCGGACCAGTCCTTAAATCCCGACGAGTGTGTCGCACTGGGAGCTGCCATCCAGGGAGGGAAACTTGCAGGAGAGGCCGGAACCAATGAAGTGCTGCTCATGGATGTAACACCGCTTTCCTTATCCATCGAGACGATGGGAGGCATGGCTACCAGGATCATAGAGCGCAATTCGACAATTCCTACCCGTCACAGCCAGATTTTTACTACAGGCGCCAATTTCCAGACAGCCGTGGATATCAAGGTTCTCCAGGGAGAACGTATGATGGCCAATGAAAACAAGGTCATCGGCAATTTCCGGCTCAAGGGGATCAAACGGGCTGTGAGAGGGGTGCCTCAGATCGAAGTGACCTTCGATATTGATGTCAACGGTATCTTAAAGGTATCGGCAAAAGACCTGGGGACCGGAAAGGAACAGAGCGTTGTAATCACTTCAAGTTCCAATATGTCCGAGGAAGAAATCAAACAGGCGATCCGTAATGCAAAGGAAAATGCAGCGTTCGATAAGGAACACAAAGAAGCGGTTCAGTCCTACCATGAGGCGGAAGAGACGCTTGTCAGAGCGGAGCAGTATCTTGCAGAGCACAAGAAAGAGATCGAAAAAGAAAAGAAGAAAGCCATCAGAGATGCAGCAGCAAATTTAAAGAAAGCACTCAAACATGTGAAGCTTGAAAAGATTACGAGGGAACAGGCCGGTGAACTGAATGCAGCGAAAGAAGAACTTTTTTCGGTTTTGCCGTAAGATTAAAATAATATGATAAAGATTGGATATAGTAGGAACAATGTTCAGAAAAACAGGTTCCTACTATTTTTTTAACGAAAAAATATAATAGGAGGGGTTGACAATGATTTTTAAAAGTGATAACTTATGTTATAGATATTAGCACTCGTTTGAGTTGAGTGCTAATAATGAAAGGAAAGATACCATGGATTTAAATGATCGTAAAAGACTAATACTAAAAGCGATTATAGCAAATTATCTGGAGACCGGGGAACCTGTTGGTTCCAGGACGATTTCCAAGATGGAGGGACTGAACTTAAGTTCCGCTACGATCCGCAATGAGATGGCGGATCTTGAGGATCTGGGTTTCATTCTGCAGCCGCACACGTCGGCCGGGCGGATACCTTCGGATCTGGGATATCGTTTTTATGTGGACCAGCTGATGCAGGACAGAGAGTCGGACGAAGAAGAACGGCTGGAGCTTGTCAAGAAAGTTGACAAGATGGAAGTGATGCTGAAGCAGGTTGCCAATGTCCTGGCATCCAGTACGAATTATGCGACGATGGTATCTGCCCCTCAGTACAAAAATACAAAGCTCAAGTTTGTGCAGCTTTCCCAGGTGGATGAGTACAGTCTGCTGGCGGTCATCGTGGCAGACGGCAATGTCGTAAAGAACCAGATCATCGACGTGGAAAAACCACTGGCAAATGACGAAGTCCTGAAACTGAACGTATTATTAAACTCCTTTCTCCAGGGGCTGACCCTGAAGGAAATCAACCTGGAGCTGATCCAGACGATGAAGGATCAGGCCGGAATCCACAGCCAGATCCTGGAAAGGATTCTGGAGGAGATCGCAGTCGTTATCCACAACGCGGATCAGCTGGAGATCTATACGGGAGGTGCTTCCAATATCTTGAAGTATCCTGAGCTTGGCTCGCCGGAGACAGCTACTGAGCTGTTGGATGCTTTAGTGGAAAAGAAGGCGCTGAACAAGCTGGTGGGCGACACATTGGAAAGTGATGACCACCACGGAATCCAGGTTTATATCGGAGATGAAGCTCCGGTCAAGAACATGAGCGACTGCAGCATCGTGACAGCCACTTATGAACTGGAGGAAGGCGGAACCGGAACGATCGGGATCATTGGTCCGAAACGGATGGATTACAAGAGGGTTGTGAAGACACTCCAGAATCTGACGGATGAGATCAACGATCTGTTCAAGAAAAAAACATAGGAGGGAAGGTGCATTATGGAAGAAGAGAAAAAAGTTCAGGAAGAGGAAATGAAAGAAAATACAGTGACAGAAGAGAAAGAAACAGAAAAAGCAAAAGATACAAAGAAGGCAGACAAGAAAGCATCGAAAAAGCAGAAGGCAGACGATCTGGTAAAAGAGAAAGACCAGCAGATCGAAGAGCTGACCGATAAGTATCAGCGCCTTATGGCAGAGTTTGAAAATGTCAGAAAGAGGACGGCCAAAGAGTTTGTTCAGAGATATGACATGGGAGCCATGGGAGTTTTAGAAAAACTTCTTCCGGTCGTTGATAATTTTGAGCGGGGGCTTTCAGCCGTGGCGGAAGAAGAAAAAGATTCTCCGTTTGTTCAGGGCATCGAACAGATTTATAAGCAGCTTATGGGAACTCTCGATGAATTGGGAGTGAAGGCCATGGATGCCGAGGGAAAAGAGTTTGACGCCAATCTCCACAATGCGGTGATGCACGTGGAAGACGAAGAAGCCGGAGAAAATGTTGTGGTCGAAGAGCTTCAAAAAGGATATATGTATAAAGAAAGCGTACTTCGGCACAGTATGGTAAAAGTAGCGAACTAAATGTAAGACACTTGAGGAAATCAAGCGAAAGCATTGGAAATATAGAAAGATTTATTTTAGGAGGAAATTTATCATGGGTAAAATTATTGGTATTGACTTAGGAACAACAAACAGCTGTGTAGCAGTTATGGAAGGCGGAAAACCAACCGTTATCACAAATGCAGAAGGTGTGAGGACAACACCGTCTGTCGTGGCATTCACAAAGACAGATGAGCGTATCGTCGGAGAACCTGCAAAACGCCAGGCAGTGACAAACGCAGAGAAGACAATTTCTTCTATCAAACGCCACATGGGAACAGATTACAAAGTAAAGATTGATGACAAGAACTATACACCGCAGGAAATTTCAGCAATGGTACTTCAGAAGCTGAAAGCGGATGCAGAAAACTATCTTGGAGAAAAAGTAACAGAAGCTGTCATCACAGTACCGGCTTACTTTAACGATGCTCAGAGACAGGCAACAAAAGATGCAGGTAAGATTGCAGGACTCGATGTAAAACGTATCATTAACGAGCCTACCGCAGCGGCTTTATCTTATGGACTGGACAATGAAAATGAACAGAAGATCATGGTTTATGACCTCGGAGGAGGTACCTTCGATGTATCCATCATTGAGATCGGAGACGGCGTCATCGAAGTTCTCTCAACAGCCGGTGACAATAAACTGGGGGGAGATGATTTCGACAATGTGATCACAAACTACATGTTAGACGAGTTCAAAAAACAGGAAGGTGTTGACTTATCCGGAGATAAGATGGCAATGCAGAGACTGAAAGAAGCTGCCGAGAAAGCGAAAAAAGAACTTTCTTCTGCAACAACCACAAACATCAATCTTCCGTTTATCACAGCGACAAACGAAGGACCGAAACATTTTGATATGAATCTTACAAGAGCGAAGTTTGATGAGCTGACATTGTCCCTCGTAGAGAGAACAGCAACTCCTGTCAACACAGCATTAAAAGACGCAGGAATCGCAGCTTCCGAACTGAGCAAGGTTCTCCTTGTAGGAGGTTCCACAAGAATCCCTGCTGTACAGGATAAAGTAAAACAGCTCACAGGCAAAGAGCCGTTTAAGGGAATCAACCCGGATGAATGTGTTGCCATCGGTGCTTCTATTCAGGGAGGTAAATTAGCCGGAGACGCAGGTGCAGGCGACATCCTTCTTCTGGACGTAACACCATTGTCTTTATCTATCGAGACTATGGGAGGCGTGGCAACCAGATTGATCGAGAGAAATACAACGATCCCGACAAAGAAGAGCCAGATCTTCTCTACAGCAGAAGATAATCAGACAGCCGTAGACATCAACGTCGTACAGGGTGAGCGCCAGTTTGCAAAAGATAACAAATCCCTGGGAAGATTCCGTCTGGACGGCATCGCACCTGCGAGAAGAGGTGTGCCTCAGATCGAAGTAACCTTTGATATCGATGCCAACGGTATCGTAAAAGTATCCGCAAAAGACCTCGGAACCGGTGCAGAACAGCACATCACCATCACAGGCGGATCCAATATGTCTGATGAAGATATCGAAAAGGCAGTAAAAGAAGCAGCAGAATTTGAAAACCAGGATAAGAAGAGAAAAGAAGCGATCGATACTAGAAACGAAGCTGATTCTATGGTATTCCAGACAGAAAAAGCCCTGGAAGAAGCAGGTGACAAAGTAGATGCAACAGAGAAAGTCAAAGTTGAGGAAGACCTGAAAGCATTGAAAGACTTGTTAGAGCAGACAAAAGACGCTGAACTTACAGAAGCTCAGGTAGAAGATATTAAGAATAAAAAAGATCAGCTCATGAACAGTGCACAGGGATTATTCACCAAGATGTATGAAGCTGCTGCAGCCAATGCCCAGGGAGCTCAGGATACTGCAGGAGACACTGCCGGAGCAGCAGGTGCAGCAGACGATGTCGTAGATGGAGATTACAAAGAAGTATAAGAGAAAAAGAAGGTAGACGATTATGGCAGATAAACGAGATTACTATGAGGTGCTGGGGGTATCCCGCAGTGCTTCAGAATCAGAAATAAAGAAAGCCTACCGTAAACTTGCGAAACAGTATCATCCAGATACGAACCCGGGAGATAAAGTAGCCGAGGCAAAGTTTAAAGAAGCTTCCGAGGCCTATGAAGTTTTAAGTGATCCTGAAAAGAAAGCGCAGTATGACCAGTTTGGTCATGCTGCCTTTGAGCAGGGCGGACCCGGAGGATTCAACGGAGGAGGGTTTGGCGGTTTTGATTTCGGCGGGGATATGGGAGATATTTTCGGAGATATCTTCGGCGGTATGTTCGGCGGCGGAGGCAGAAGCCAGCGTGCGGCCAATACTCCGACTCAGGGTGCCCATGTGCGTGCAAGGATTCATGTAACCTTTGAGGAGGCAGTTTTTGGAACAACGAAGAAGCTGGAAATTTCTCTGAAAGAGGAGTGTGCTTCCTGTCATGGAAGCGGTGCCAAAGCCGGCACCCATCCGGAGACATGTCCGAAGTGCGGCGGTAAAGGCCAGGTAGTATATACCCAGCAGTCTATGTTCGGCACGGTGAGAAATGTCCAGACATGTCCGGACTGTCACGGAACCGGCCAGGTCATCAAGGAAAAATGTCCGGATTGCCACGGAAGCGGCTATGTGAGCCAGAGAAAGACGATCGAGGTCACAGTGCCGGCCGGCATCAACAACGGACAGAGCATCAGAATCCGCGGAAAAGGGGAGCCCGGAACAAACGGAGGACCGAGGGGAGATCTCCTCGTGGTTGTTTCCGTGGACCGGCATCCGAAATTCCAGAGACAGGAATACGATATTATTTCCACGGAGCCGATTTCCTTTACCCAGGCAGCTCTGGGCGCAACCATCAAGATCAATACGGTAGACGGTCCTTATGACTATACGATCAAGGCAGGAACCCAGACGGACACCCGTGTGCGTCTGAAAGGAAAAGGTGTTCCGACTCTCCGGAACAAGAATGTCCGGGGCGACCACTATGTGACCCTTGTTGTACAGGTGCCGGAACATCTGAACGAAGAGCAGAAGAATGCCCTTAAAAAGTTCCAGGAATCCATGGGGGAAGTGCCGAAGAAAGAAGAACATAAAGGATTTTTCGGGAAACATAAAAAATAAAAAACAGGATTATGATGTTCTTATATTCATCATAATCCTGTTTTATCATGCCCATAATCAGCAGACAGTGGATAAAGGCAGAAGGAGTATTAGCAGCCACCAGCAGTTAAAAGACGTTCCAGACTATGTGCAATTCCATCTTCGTTATTTGTCAGAGTCACCTCATCAGCGGCCTCTTTCAGAGCATCGCAGGCATTTCCCATGGCAACGCCCCGGCCGGAAAATTTGATCATCTCCAGGTCGTTTTCTGCATCCCCAAAGGAGATGACTTCCTCAGGGGAGATATGAAGCAGTTCACATGTCCGGCGCAGTCCCTCAGCCTTATTGAGTCCCTTTGGCATGGCTTCTATGTAAAAAGGCGCAGTTCTTACGAAGACCAGAGCATCTTCAAAGGGCTTGCTGACCTGTGGAAGCATATCCCAAAGTTCTTCGGGCCGTACAGACATTAAAATTTTCACCAGGTCAAAATTGAGACAGTCTGTCAATGATGGGACTTCTGTACATTCCATTTGATTGTTTCGGCATTCGTGCCGGACCATATATCCGTTCTCATCGGTTACATAAAAACGTTCTCCGTCGTCTATGATCGGGGTGACCGGATAATGTTCCAAATGTTTTAAAATTTCTATGGCCAGACCGCGGGGAAAAATCTGCTGGTGAAGAATCTCTTTATCCTCGGCCCGCAGTATTTTACCGCCGTTATAGGCGATCAGTATTCCATGGTGTTTTTCCAGCTCCAGTGTTTTCATATCTTTATAAAGTCCCGGAACCGGGCGTGCGGAGCAGAGAGCTATGATAAGTCCCTGCTGCTGTGCTTTAAGGAGGGCATCCCGGGTTTTCGGGGTGATTGTCTTATCATCGGTGTTTAAGGTACCGTCTAAATCCAGGGCAATTAATTTATATTTCATCTGATGCAGAATCCTTTCTGTATATAAAAAGTTATCAAATGTACATGTTGATACCAAGGTCAAAAGGTCATGCGTTTCATGCTTGCATGAAAAAGCAGGACTTTGGGACCCGCAAAACATGAGAAAGTAGCCCGATTAGGGCGGATTTCGAATGTTTCTAGGATTGTGGAAGCACAAAATGCGAAACAATCCGTAGGTATCCAGGGGTCAAAATATATTTTGACCCTAACATCACATGTTTAGTATAGCATTAAGAAAGTATGTCTGCATATATAAATAATAAATTATTATCATATGATGATAAACTACAATTATTCATAATTACAGTGCGGCAGTATAATGAGAGTAATGAAACCTGAAAATTTATAGACAGAGCACCGGAATAAGAAATGGAGGGACAAGAAGATGGAATATTCACTTGACAATGTCTTACACGGATATCATATGCTATGATGAGGTGAAAAAAATTTGAAGAGATTGCCTGGAAAGAAAAATCCGACTATTGAGTATAAACCGGGCAGAAATCCGGCAAAAGTTTACGGGCAAACATCTGGTGGTCATCTCCTCCGATGATGAGATTTACAGGGCTGGAGCTGTTAAACTGCGGTGCGGACCCGGAGAAATTGTGGATGAGTTTTGAGAGAAAGATGTCCTGTGCCATCGGAAAGTGCGGCCACTGCCGCATCGATGAAGTGTATGTCTGTCTTGACGGACCGGTATTCCCTTACATGACAGCCAGAGATCTGGTGGATTAAGGAAGGAGTGTGCAGCAATGAATCATGATACCAATGTGGGCAAAGTACGGCTGAATTGTTTCAGCCAGTCCAAAGAACCTGGGGCGACGACAACTTCCATTTCGGAACACGCCAGACCTTTGATATTCCGGGCATTAAATATGAAAATATCCCGGCAGTCAATGCCTGCTTGGAGCGGTATATCAAAGAGGTGAACGGAACTCTCTGCGGGGCCAGCATGGATACGGTGGCCCATGAGCCGGAGCCGTGGGAGCCAAAGGCAGGCTATCCGACCATCGGAGCCAGGAAGATCGAACCGATCATTTTTCCGAGCCATTACCATATCAAGATCAATGATAACCGACGAAGTTTTACCGGGTGATCCTGGGAGGAAGAACAGGACGCCAGATTCCGAGAGCCGGAAAGATGTTTCTTAACTGGGCCACGGAAGAAGTGATTTTGGGAGTCCTGGGCAACTGGCAGAAATTTTCTGCCTGGGTCATGGACTATAAGCCGGAGTACCTGCACGGAGGCCATCTGATCGACCGGGCCGGTTATAAGAAGTTTAAGGAAATCATGCTGGAAGGCGTAGAACTGAATCCGGAATGTCTGGTGGCTGAGGATATTTTCTGGAGTGAGACGGAATAGCCGGGTGTTGTTTAACTTCTCATGTTCACATGTTATGATATAACAAAAAGACTGAGGAGGGACTGCCATGAAGCTGAAACAAATCATATCGATTTTTATCATATTGTTCTGTATTTTTCTTATGGGAGGATGCGCCGGAAAGACAGAGGTGCCAGATAAAAGACAGGAAAAAGCGGCAGAGAAAACAGGGAAAGATACAGTAATCTATGTGGTCAGGCACGGGAAGACTATGCTGAATGAAGCAAAGCGCGCCCAGGGATGGGCTGATGCTCCGCTAACTGACGAAGGAATAAAGGTGACAAAAAAGTTGGCCTGTGGTTTTAAAAAGAGAGGGATCAAGTTTGACTATACTTATTCCAGCGACCTGGGAAGAAACCGGCAGACCGCAGGAATTATTCTGAAGGGACTGGGCCAACCTGAACTTTCCCTGAGGGAACAACAAGGTCTCAGAGAAGTCTGCTTCGGAACCTATGAAGGTGAGAAATTTTCAAAAATGATGGAGGATGTCTCAAGGAATCTGGGATGTTAAGACCCGGATGCAAAAGGCGCTCAGAAACATTGCAAAGGATACGGAGAAAAAGGGCGGGGGAAACGTCCTGGTTGTCTCCCATGGAATGGCGATCATTACTATGCTCTCTGATATGACAGAGCAAAAAGTACCCGGACATCTTGAAAATTCCAGCGTCACTAAAATTATATATAAGGATGGGAGATTTAATGTTCAAAGTATTGGGGATACAACCTATTTGGAACAGTAAATTCAGATAGGCAAAAATAGTCGAGAGTTTTTCTTTTGATCCATCTATAATGACAGGTATAAAGGAGGTGAAAGATATGAGGGAACAGATTTTGGCAGTCCAGCGCATGCAGGAATTCATAGAAGAACATTTGGCGGAAAATATTACTCTGGCCGACTTGGCGAGAGTGTCGCTGTATTCTCCATGGCATTCCTATCGGCTGTTTACACGGTATGCGGGAACTACACCAGCTGATTATATCCGGCGGCTCCGTCTGTCTAAATCAGCCTTAAAGCTGAGAGACAGTACCTGTAAAATAGCGGACGTGGCTTTTGAGATGGGATTTGACAGTGTGGATGGGTATCAGCGTGCGTTTCAGCGTGAATTCGGATGCAATCCCCGTGAATATGCCATGAATCCTGTACCGTTATATCTTTTTACCCCGTACGGCGTGAAATTCAGGGAGATTGAAAGGAGACCAATCATGGAAAATTTGAGAAATGTATTCATTCAAGTGATGGAGAAGCCGGAACGAAAGGTGATCATCAAGAGAGGAAAAGAAGCCTCAGACTATTTTGCATACTGTGAGGAAGTAGGATGTGACGTATGGGGACTTTTATTAAGTATCAAATCTATCAGGGGAGAACCTGTCTGCCTCTGGCTGCCGCCTGCCTACCGGGAGCCGGATACATCAGAATATGTCCAGGGTGTGGAGGTATCCAAAGATTATGACGGTGAGGTACCGGAAGGATTTGATGTGATAGAACTGCCGGCTGCCAGGTATTTAATGTTCCAGAGCGAACCATTTGAAGAAGAAAACTACTGTCAGGCCATTGAAGAAGTGTGGAATGCGATGAAGAAATACGATCCGTCTGTCATTGGATGCCAGTGGGATGAGAGTAACCCGAGGATTCAGCTGGAACCGATTGGGACAAGAGGCTATATAGAACTGGCTGCAATTAAATAAGGAATCATATAATAAGCCCTGGCAGTTGACCAGGGCTTTAAAATGTCTATATAGATTGATGGAAAGATACTTGAATTAAAATTTGATATTTCATCGCTGATAAAGGAGGAAAATACTTTCTTTATAACATCTTCCCATGCCTCATGTTCTTGATGTACATTAAAGATAAGTCTTTGGTATAGTCTCCCAATGGAGGTGACAGAGGGAAGTTTATATTTACAGTGGGTAATTGTGTCAAAGTATCCAGCAGAAATTTGATAAGCCTCAATGACTTCCATTGTTACTTGTTCAAGTGGAAGGCTATGATTGACATCCGCATATTTTAGATGATGCTTTAAACCTTCTGTTCCGAGTTTTTCCACAACTGTTTTACGGAGGGTATTCCACAAACTGGGAACATGCGAGACCCGCTGCCGGGAGAGCGGCAGTACTTTCTACTTTGGGTGTTGGCATTGGCGCGGCAGTGGGGATTGCCGGACCAAAGATTATCCGGAAGTTTAAGTTTTGTACCGATGGATTTGATGCGGTTTTTGTACTGGCAGTGGCTCTGACCTCGTATGCTCTGGCTGGAATCCTTGGAGGAAATGGATTTCTGTCGGTTTATCTGACAGGCATCCTTATGGGAAATGCAAAGACGAAAAACAAGGCCAATGTCGTCCGCTTTTTCGATAATGTAACCATTCTTGCTCAGATAGCAACATTCTTTCTCATAGGACTGCTGTCCTATCCGTCTCAGATAGCTTCATCACTTCCGGCAACTCTTGTGATCATTCTGTTTCTCACACTGGCAGCAAGGCCGGCGATGGTTTTTATATTGACGGAAAGATATCTGAAATTCCGTGAAAAGATATTTGTCTCATTTGCAGGATTAAGAGGAGCGTCGTCCATCGTTTTTGCAATCTTTGCCTCAGCCGGCGGAGTGTATATGCAGAGCAATGTGTTTCATATTGTTTTTGGTCTGTCACTGATGCAGCTTCATATCTCATCCGGACACCACTGGGAGAATCAGAAGCTTAAGGATGTCACCCTGCCGGAGGGCTCTCTGGCTATGGTAATCCGGCGGGAGGACGACATCATCATTCCAAAGGGAGATACAGTGATGATGGCCGGCGATGATATCGCGGTGAATGTTCCGTCATTTGAAGCCGCAAATGAGATTTCTCTCAGGGAAATCACGATTGAGGAAGATCATCCATGGAGAGACAAAAAAATTCGAAGATTTACAAAGACGACATACTGGTGATTTAAGACGAATAGGAGATAGAAAATGGAGACATATGAAGGTGTAATTTTTGACTTTAACGGGACACTGTTTTTTGATGATGATAAGCATGTGCTGGCATGGGGAGAGATTTCCAGACTACTGCGGGGAAGAGATATCACGGATGAAGAGCTGCACACAAAGCTGAACGGAACTCCGAACATAGTAAACATTCAATATATGATGGATGGAAAAGCAAGTGAGGAGGAACTGACCAGATATTCCCGCATGAAGGAAGAATATTACCGGAAATTCTGCAGAGAGGATAAAGAGCATTTTCATCTGGTGCCAGGAGCAGAGACATATTTCGATTATTTGAAGGCGCAAAAGATTCCTTTTACCATTGCCAGTGCCTCCATCAAAGAAAATATAGATTTTTTTATCGAATCTTTCCGGCTGGAGCGCTGGTTTGAGCCGTCTGAGATCGTCTACGATGACGGGACTTATAAAAATAAAATCGCCATGTTTAAAAAGGCGGCGGATCTTATTGGAGTGGATATGGCACGTATCCGCATTTATGAAGATTCCCTGTCAGGGATCAGAAGTGCCTATGAAGCGGGGTGCAGGGATATCGCAGTGATTTGTCCAAAGGAAAAGGAGGAAGAATTAAGAAAGTACCCCGGAGTTACAAAAACCATGCGCGACTTCTTGTTCTGAGCCTGTTTCTGTGATACACTAATTAACTGGTATAGTGAAACGGATAAGAAGTTTAAAGGAGCAGATTTCATGGGATGGAACAGGATTACGATCAGCACCGTGACAGGAGCGGAGGATATGCTGAGTTATGAACTAACAGAACTTGGGGCGTGCGGCGTGGAAGTGGAGGACCGGGTGCCTCTGACGGAAGAAGAGATTCGGGAGATGTTCATCGAGGTATTGCCGGACCACCAGGAACCGGATGACGGCAGGGCCCTGCTCCACTGTTACTTTGATGAATCCGAAAATCTGGAAGACGTGACCATCAGAATTGAGGAGATGCTCAACAGGGTAAAGAGTTTCATGGACATCGGAGACGGCACGATCGAATATGGCTTTACGAAGGAAGAAGACTGGATTAACAACTGGAAACAGTTTTTCAAGCCGCTGAGACTGGATGATACGATCATTATCAAGCCTACCTGGGAGGAGCTTCCTGATCAAAGAGAGGGAGATGTGGTGATAGAAATAGATCCCGGCACTGCCTTTGGTACAGGTTCCCATGAAACGACCAGACTTTGCATAGCAGGGCTGAAAGAGGAAATCCGTCCGGATACCGTTATGCTGGATGTGGGCTGCGGAAGCGGCATCCTTTCTGTCATTGCCCTGAAATTGGGAGCCGGGAAAACGGTCATGACAGATATTGATCCGAGAGCCGTAACAGCGGCAGAAGAAAATATGGAAGTGAACCATATTGACAGGGACCAGTATGAAGTATACGGCGGGAATGTACTGGATGATATGGACTTTGCACGGTCTTTGGGAGAGCACCGGTATGATCTGGTAGCCGCCAATATACTGGCAGATGTGATACTTCCGCTGATTGAGATCGCAGATTTGTTCCTGAAGGAAGACGGTGCATTCGTAATCTCCGGTATTATCGATACGAAGGAACAGGAAGTGCTCGATAAGCTGGAGAGATATGGTTTTGAGGCGGTAAAAACAAGAAAGCTCAAAGAGTGGGTCTCAGTCACAGCGAAGAAAAGGAAAGAATAATGTATCGTTTTTTTATAGAAGAAAGCCAGGTGGACGGAAACCTGATCAGGATTGCAGGGGAAGACGTCAATCATATAAAAAATGTGCTCAGGATGAAAAAGGGAGAGCATGTGCTGCTCTCCAACCGCCGGGGACTGGAATATGAGTGTGAGCTGGAAGATCTGGAAGGAAACCGCGGGATTTCGGCCAGAATCCTTGATATCCACGGGGTGGAGTCGGAACTTTGTGAAAGAATCATCCTATTTCAGGGCCTGCCCAAAGGGGACAAGATGGAGCTGGTCATTCAAAAGGCGGTAGAACTTGGAGCCAGTGAGATCGTGCCGGTAAAAATGAAGCGCTGCGTTGTGAAGCTGGATGACAAAAAGGCGAAAAAGAAGCTGGAACGGTGGAATGCCATAGCACTTGGTGCGGCAAAACAGTCAAAGAGAGGCGTGATCCCGGAAGTCAGCCGGGTGCTCACGTTTGAGGAAGCCGTAAAAAGAGCGGAAGGTTTATCTGTGCTCCTCGTGCCGTATGAAGCGGCTGAGGGCATGGAATACTCAAGAAAGCTGATCAGGAAGACAAAAGGCAAGGATTCGATCGGTATTTTTATCGGACCGGAGGGAGGATTTGAACCTTCGGAGATCGAACGCCTGAAGGAAGCGGGAGGCAGGGTTTTAAGCCTCGGCAGAAGAATTTTAAGAACGGAAACCGCCGGCATGGCCATGCTGTCGGTTTTAATGTTTGAGTTGGAGGAATAACATGGTGGTATATTTAGATAATGCGGCAACGACAAAAGTATTTCCGGAAGTTCTGAAGGTCATGAATGAGGCGATGGAAGTATCCTATGGAAATCCCTCTGCCAAGCATACAAAAGGGATCGAGGCGGAAAATATTGTGAAAAAGGCCCGGCAGATCATCGCAGGGACGCTGAAGGCAAAGGAAAAAGAGATCATTTTTACATCCGGAGGCACGGAGTCCAATAATTTTGCGATCCTTGGAACAGCGATGGCCAACAAAAGGCGGGGAAAACACATCATCACCACGAAGATTGAACATGCCTCTGTGTATGAACCGATGTTCTTTTTAGAAAATGAAGGATTTGAAGTCACCTATCTGAACGTGGATGAAAAAGGGATTGTCGATTTAAAACAGCTTGAAGACAGTATCAGAGAGGATACGATCCTTGTCTCCTGTATGCTGATCAACAATGAGATCGGCGCGGTGGAACCCATAGAAGAGATTGGAAGCATCATAGAGAAGAAAAATCCGGAGACAGTCTTCCACGTAGACGCAATCCAGGGATACGGAAAAGTTCCGGTGATACCGAAAAAGGCAGGAATTGATCTGATGTCCATGAGCGGCCACAAAATCCATGGTCCAAAAGGTGTCGGCTTTTTGTATGTGAAAGAGAAGACAAAAATACAGCCGATGATCTTAGGCGGAGGACAGCAGAAAGGAATGCGTTCGGGTACCGAAAATGTTCCAGGGATTGCGGGACTTTCAGAGGCCTGCGGGATCATGGCAGGGCATCTGAAAGAAAATGCGCAGAAGATCGGAGAAGTCAGAGAGTATTTCAGAAGCCGGATCACGGAGATTCCCGAGATTAAAGACAATTCCGGTGATGCGCCCCACGTGGCAAGCATCAGTTTTAAAAACATCAGAAGTGAGGTGCTGCTGCACGCACTTGAAGACCGGGAAATCTATGTTTCTTCCGGATCGGCATGTTCTTCCAACCGCCCGCATGTAAGCGGTACTCTGTCAGCCATCGGACTCAGCCCTGAGTACCGGGACGGGACACTAAGGTTCAGCTTTTCTGTCTATAACACAAAGGAAGAAGTGGATCAGGTCATAGCGGCGCTGGAGGAATTAGTTCCGATGCTGAGGAAATTCGTAAGAAGATAAGAAGGAGAAAAGATGAAAGTACAAGCTTTTTTAATAAAATATGCCGAGATCGGCATTAAAGGAAAAAACCGCTACATGTTTGAGGATGCACTGGTCAGACAGATCAAGTATGCCATGAAGCCGGTGGGAGAATTTAAAGTGAGAAAAGAGTCCGGGCGCGTCTTTGTGGAAGGACAGGAGGATTTTGACTATGAGGAAGCCGTGGAAGCGTTAAAGACTGTCTTCGGGATCACGGGCATTTGTCCGATGGTGATCGAGCATACAAAGGATGTGGAACATCTGACGGATGCTGCAGTACGTTACATCGACAGCCAGTATGGAAAGAAAGATTTCACCTTTAAGGTCAATGCAAGACGGGGAGATAAGGAATTTCCGATGAATTCTATGGACATCAACTGTCTGGTGGGAGAAAAGCTTTTGGATGCGTGGCCGGACTTAAAGGTAGATGTGCACTGTCCGGACGTACTCGTAAACATTGAGGTTAGACAGCAGATCTATATTTATTCTGTGGAGATCCCCGGACCGGGAGGCATGCCGGTGGGAACAAACGGAAAAGCCATGCTGCTTTTATCAGGGGGGATCGACAGTCCTGTGGCAGGATACATGATTGCCAAAAGAGGGGTGCGCATTGATGCGACTTACTTCCATGCACCTCCGTATACGAGCGAGCGGGCAAAACAGAAGGTCGTGGATTTGGCAAAGATCGTTTCAAAGTATGCAGGGCCGATCCATCTTCATGTGGTAAACTTTACGGATATCCAGCTTGCTATCTACGAGAAATGTCCGCATGACCAGCTTACGATTATCATGCGCCGTTATATGATGAAGATCGCAGAACACTTTGCAAAGGAAAATGACGCACTGGCGCTGATCACCGGCGAGAGTATCGGTCAGGTTGCCAGCCAGACAATCCATAACCTGGCGATCACAAACGACGTGTGTCATATGCCTGTGTTCCGTCCGCTGATCGGAATGGACAAACAGGAAATCGTAAATATCGCAGAGAGGATTGACACCTTTGAGACTTCAATCCAGCCGTTTGAGGACTGCTGTACGATCTTTGTGGCAAAACATCCTGTGACCAAAGGAAACTTAAAGAAAATTGAGAAATCAGAAGAAAATCTTTCTGATGTCATAGATGAACTGATGGAAAAAGCGATCGAAACTACAGAAGTGATCGTTGTAAAATAAAGAATGGGTTACTGAGGGGAAGAACAGAGAAAGGGTTCCAGCCTTTGAAGAATCTCATCCCTTTTTTCGGGAATCTGAAAGGCCAGAAGAATTGGTTCATTTAAGTTTAGGCTGAACAGGTCCATGACACTTGCGGCGTCCAAAAGGTAGGAACCCAAGATTATGTAAAAGCCGCCGTCATATTCTTTGATAATATTGATAAAGTCGTTGACCTTTTTTATGGAATTCAGCATTAATTGTACTTCGCACATGATTCATCCTCCAATGACGATAGTGTACAAGCTAACATTTGAATTGTCAATAACAACGAAAGGAAAAGAAACACTCCATGAGTTTAAATAATGTGAAAGCCGCAGTCGTGACTTTGGGATGCAAGGTCAATCAATATGAATCCGATGCTATGTTTGACATGCTCACGGATGCAGGGGCTGAGATCGTCAGCCCCAAAGAGGGTGCGGATATTTATATCGTCAATACATGTTCTGTGACGAATATAGCAGAGCGGAAGTCCAGGCAGATGCTGCACCGGGCAAAGAAGCTGAATCCGGATACCGTGGTGGCCGCCGTGGGATGCTATGCCCAGGTGGGGAAGGATGAATTGAAAAAAGATCCGCTGATCGATCTGATTATTGGGAATAATAAAAAGAAAGATTTGATCCCGATCCTCGAAAATTACCTGGAAGGCCACCGCCGGGACGCTGAGGTTTTGGATTTGTCCTCGGGAAGCGAATACGAAGCGCTGCATGTGAGACATTTAAATGAACACACGAGAGCGTATATCAAGGTTCAGGACGGATGCAACCAGTTCTGCTCTTACTGTATTATTCCCTATGCCAGAGGAAGAGTCCGGAGCCGGGATACGAAAGATGTCCTCTCTGAGATCAGAGGCCTTGCAGAAAATGGATGCAGGGAATTTGTCATCACAGGGATTCATGTGTGTTCCTACGGGACGGATCTTGACGGGGACAAAGGACTGATTGATCTGCTCGAAGAAATAGGAAAGATCGAGGGAGTGGATCGAATCCGTTTAGGTTCTCTGGAACCGGGGATCATCACAGAAGATTTTGTAAAAAGGCTTAAAAATATAGAGCAGTTCTGTCCACATTTTCATCTGTCCCTTCAGAGCGGATGCGATGCTACCCTGAAACGGATGAACCGGAAATATACGACGGACGAGATAAGAGAAAAAGCAGAGATCCTGAGAAAAGCTTACGAAGATCCCGCACTGACAACGGATATCATCGTAGGATTTCCGGGGGAGACCGAAGAAGAATTCGAGGCAACGAGAAAGTTTCTGGAAGAAATCGACCTGTATGAAATGCATGTTTTCAAATATTCAAAAAGAGCAGGCACCAGGGCCGCCGTCATGGAACACCAGGTAAATGATCAGGAAAAAGCCAGAAGGAGCGCAGTCCTGATCGCCATGAACGAGGAACATAAAAATGCGTTTGAACGCAGGCAGATCGGGACACGAAGAAAAGTTCTGATCGAAGAAAAATTAAGAAACAGCTCCGGAAATTTCTATGTGGGACACACAAAAGAATACGTCAAAGTGGCGGTGGAAAGTGAAGAACCTCTGGAAAATCAGATTGTGGAAGTTGAACTCACCGGTATCAGCGGTGATGGATATGTGGCAGGAAATGTGTAGAAAATCCATTGCTATTTTTTCGGATATATATTAGAATAAAAAAAAGATACGAAAAAGGACGTGAGAATATGGATAAGAATCAGACACAGCATTTTTCCGTGGTGAAAGATGAACTGGACGTGCACAGAATATTAGAGCATGTCTATGAAGCACTGGAGGAAAAAGGATATAACCCGGTGAACCAGATGGTAGGCTACATTATGTCAGGGGATCCCACCTACATTACCAGCCATAAGAATGCACGAAGCATGATCAATAAAGTAGAGAGGGACGAGATTATCGAGGCCCTGTTTGTAAATTATATTGATACAAGGCTGAAGTAGGGATTATGAGAATACTTGGGCTTGATTATGGGACAAAGACAGTGGGCGTTGCCCTGAGCGATGAGCTGGGGATCACAGCGCAGCCGTTTGAAACCATTACGAGAAAAGATGAAAATAAGTTAAGAAAGACTTATGCAAGGATCGAGGAGATCGCGGCCGAATATAAGGTTGAAAAGATCGTCCTCGGATATCCGAAGAATATGAATAATACGATCGGAGAACGCGGAATGGCAACGGAAGCTTTCCGCGATAGTTTAGTGCGCAGAACCGGACTGGATGTGATTTTATGGGACGAGCGCCTTTCTACTGTTGCGTCCAATAAAGTATTGATGGAAAGCGGCGTCCGGAGGGAAAATCGGAAAAAGGTCATTGATCAGGTTGCTGCATCGATGATTTTACAGGGGTATCTGGATTCTCTGTAAAGAAAGGATTGATAAAATGAAAGACAAAGAGAGCAGAATTCTCTTTTTAGATGACCAGGGCCGGGAGATTGAATTTATGGTGCTGGAACAGACGACACTGGCAGGGACAAACTACCTGCTCGTTGCGGATTCCGTGGATAAAGACGGGACAGTTTTGATTATGAAAGAAATCTCACTGGAGGATGACTATGTCTCCTACGAGATCGTAGAAGATGAAGAAGAGCTTGAGATCATATCCAAGATATTCAATGAATTAATCGAGGATTTTGATTTGACAGTATAAATGCAGCAGGATTTTGAGGTGGTTTGATGGGCTATAACGAAGAATCTTTTATAAAAATTTTAAAGAGCAAGGGTTTAAAAGTGACGAATCAGAGAAAAACTGTATTAAAGGCACTTTCATCAAAACCGGACCAGCACCTGACCGCGGAAGAAATCTATGAATTGGTTAGAGTAGACATTCCCGAAATCGGGATTGCGACAATTTATCGTACCATACAGTTACTTTGTGAATTAGGATTAATTGATAAATTGAATTTAGATGATGGATATGTTCGCTATGAAATCGGAAAAGAAGATAAAAATGAGCACCACCATCATCATTTGATATGCGTGAATTGCGGAAAAGTTTTAAAGTTCGACGATGATTTATTAGATGAATTGGAAAAACAGGTCGGGAAAACGACCGGATTCATCGTCCATGATCATGAATTAAAGATGTACGGATATTGTCGTGATTGTCAAAATAACCGGAAGTAATAAAATGGAGGAATTATTTTGAAATCAGACAACACAAGTGTAGGTAACAAGACAGAAGGACAGCAGCAAAAGAAGCAGTCAAAAAACTTTTGGCCGAAAAAGTACAGTCAGCCGAAAACTCCGGCAGTGATACCGAATGAGTCGAAGGAACTCGCGGTCAGGGCAAAGCCGCAAAAGAAAGAGACGGCACCGAAGAAGACGGCACCTGCGAAAGCGAAAGCAGCGCCGAAGAAGACTCAGACGAAGACACAGACAGCCGCATCAAAAGCACAGGGACGTCCGAGAACGGCTCAGAGAAGGAATACGGGAACGGTAAAGATCATTCCTCTCGGCGGCCTCGGTCAGATCGGTATGAATATAACAGCCTTTGAATATAACAACAACATTTTGATCGTTGACTGCGGTGTGGCTTTCCCGGATGACGAGATGCTCGGAATTGATTTAGTCATCCCGGATGTGACCTATTTAAAGGAAAATGCAAAGAAAATCAAGGGACTGGTCATTACCCACGGACATGAGGACCATATCGGAGCGATCCCTTATATTGAAAAACAGCTCAACATTCCGGTCTATGCAACAAAACTTACGATGGGACTGATCGATAATAAGTTAAAAGAGCATGGACTGTTAAAGCAGGTGAAAAAGACAGTCGTAAAACACGGCGACGTGATAAAACTGGGAGTCTTTACGGTAGAATTTATTAAGACCAACCACAGTATCGCGGATGCGGCAGCTCTTGCCATCCACACTCCGGCAGGGCTGATCATCCATACCGGTGACTTTAAGATTGATCATACTCCGCTTTTCGGAGAGGCGATCGACCTGGCAAGATTTGCAGAACTCGGAAGAGAGGGTGTCCTTGCGCTTATGGCGGACAGTACAAATGCAGAGCGCCCAGGCTACACACAGTCTGAAAAGAATGTAGGCAAGACACTGGACAGCTTATTTGCGGCTCATCCAAACGGAAGGATTATCGTAGCCACATTTGCTTCCAACGTTGACCGTGTGCAGCAGATCATTAATTCCGCTCACAAACATGGAAGGAAGGTAGCGGTAGAAGGCCGGAGCATGGTAAATATCATTGCGACTGCTTCAGAGCTGGGATATATCAAAATCCCTAAGAATACTCTGATTGAGACAGATCAGATGAGAAATGTACCGGACGATCAGATCGTTATGATCACCACGGGAAGCCAGGGCGAGACTATGGCAGCCTTGTCAAGGATGGCAAACAATACGCACCGTAAGGTTTCTATCAAACCTACAGATACGATCGTATTCAGCTCCAGTCCGATTCCGGGAAATGAAAAAAATGTCTCCAATATTATGAACGAACTGGCGATGAAAGGCGCTAAAGTCGTATTCCAGGATACCCATGTATCCGGTCATGCGTGCAGAGAAGAACTCCGCCTGATCTATGCACTGACGAAGCCGCAGTATGCAATACCGGTGCATGGAGAATACCGTCATCTGGTGCGGCACAGTGAGTTGGCTTTGGAGATGGGGATTCCGAAAGAAAATGTTTTTGTTATGGAAGAAGGAGATGTCCTGGAGATAAACAAAAAATCCGGGAAAGTTACCGGTAAAGTCCCTGCCCAGGGAATCCTTGTAGATGGACTGGGCATCGGAGACGTAGGAAATATTGTACTGAACGACAGAAGACAGCTGTCACAAAATGGCCTGATCATTGTTACTGTGACTTTGGAAAAACACGGAAACAGCATTTTGGCAGGTCCGGATATCGTATCCCGTGGTTTTGTCTACGTGAGAGAATCTGAAAGCCTCATGGAAGGAGCCAGACAGGTTGTGGAAGATGCGGTGGAAAGCTGTCTCACAAAAAACATTACCGATTGGGGCAAGTTAAAGTCCTGTATCCGGGACACGCTGAGCAATTATATCTGGAAGAAGACGAAGAGGGATCCGATGATCCTTCCGATCATTACAGAAGTATAAAGCTTTACGCGGGGAAGGAAAGTGCAAAGACAGATGATGACAAAGGATGAAGAGAGAAAAAACAATAGAGATGACCTGTTCCGGCTTTTTTGGAAGGTGATCCATCAGATACTGATCATAGGTCTGATCGTTGGATTATTTTTCGGCATGTATTCTTTTGCCTATCATGCTTTCTCAAACGAGGCATACGATGCTTCCAGCACCAGAAAGATTCAGGTGGTAATCTCCAAAGGAGACGGGACCGGAAAGGTGGCCGATCAACTTTATGAGAAGCATCTGATCATCGGTAAAAACAGATTTAAAGTAAGAAAATTTTTCTCAAAATATAAAGAAACGGAGTTTGTTCCCGGCAAGTACAGTCTGTCACAGTCTCAGGGTATTGATGAGATCATGGCAGTGCTGTGCGGGGATATCCGTGAAAAGGAGAAAAAATGATTGTAGATGAAAATGTAACAGATTATCTCCGTTCATTGATCAGGGAGGAGGACGCTTTTCTTGAAAGGATTGAGCGTGAAGCCAAAAAGAATCATGTGCCGATCGTGAAGCCTGAGACAAAAGAGTTTCTGAAATTATTAGTGCTGATGAAGCAACCGATGAAAATTTTGGAGGTCGGAACGGCTGTGGGATTTTCATCTCTTTATATGCACAAGTTTCAACCGGAGGGCGGGACTGTTGTAACCATTGAACGGAATGAAGGAAGGATACTGAAAGCCGAGGCAAACTTTGCCGAAGCGGGGGTACAGGACGCAGTGACTCTCTTGAAAGGGGATGCTGTCCAGATCCTCAAAGAGCTATCCGGAACCTTTGATTTTATCTTTATGGATGCGGCTAAAGGCCAGTACATCCGTTTTTTTGAACATATTTTACGGCTGCTTCCTGAGGGAGGCATTTTGGTTTCCGACAATGTGCTCCAGGATGGGGATATCGTAAGATCCAGGTATGCGGTTGAGCGCAGGGACCGGACTATTCACAAGCGGATGAGGGAGTACCTATATACACTGAAAAACCACCCTCTGCTGGAGACATCCGTGCTTCCTGTGGGAGACGGGGTGGCAGTGAGTATGAAAACAGGAGAGTAACATGAGAAAAACAGAACTGCTTATACCAGCAAGTAATTTGGAAGTACTGAAAGTAGCTGTACTCTATGGAGCGGATGCGGTTTATATCGGAGGAGAAATGTACGGGCTGAGAGCAAAAGCCAAAAATTTCTCTATGGACGATGTAAAGGAAGGAATCCGTTTTGCCCATGAGCACGGAGTCAGAGTTTATATAACAGCCAACATTGTGGCTCATAACGGAGACCTCGGCGGTATCCGGGAATACTTCAGGGAGCTGAAAAGCACAAAGCCGGACGGACTGATCATTTCCGATCCCGGTGTTTTCATGATCGCCAGGGAGGAATGTCCGGAGATTGAACGCCACATCAGCACCCAGGCCAACAGCACCAACTATGCCACTTATAAATTTTGGCATGAACAGGGCGCATCCCGTGTGGTGGCTGCCAGAGAGCTGTCTCTTCGGGAAATCAAAGAGATCAGGGAGCACATCCCGGATGATCTTGAGATTGAGGCATTTGTCCACGGGGCTATGTGTATATCCCACTCGGGGCGCTGTCTTTTAAGCAATTATTTTACCGGACAGAATGCCAACAAAGGGGCGTGTACCCATCCGTGCAGATGGAAGTATTCTGTGGTGGAGGAGACCAGGCCGGGCGAATATCTGCCGGTGTATGAAAATGAACGGGGGACTTATATTTTTAATTCCAAGGACCTCTGCATGATTGAACACATGGATGACCTGATCGGCGCAGGAATCGACAGCCTGAAGATTGAGGGAAGGATGAAGACTGCCCTCTATGTGGCGGCGGTTGCGAGAACTTACCGAAAGGCTATTGACGATTACAAGGAGTCACCGGAGAAATATTTTGCCAATATGGATTATTACAGGCAGGAGATTTCCAAGTGCACTTACCGGCAGTTTACAACGGGATTTTATTATGGGAAGACAGATGAACATTCTCAGATTTATGACAGTAATACTTATGTGAAGGAATATACCTATATCGGCATCGTGCAGGGACACAATGAAAGAGGGTATGCACTGCTGGAACAGAAAAACAAGTTTCTCGTAGGTGAGACCATTGAGGTAATGATACCGGGAGGAGAAAACCTCCAGGTGACCGTAAAAGCGATCGAGGATGAGGACGGCGTTTCCATGGAGAGTGCCCCGCATCCAAGGCAGATGATCTATGTGGATTTCGGGGAAGAAATTCCGGAAGGATATCTGCTCAGACGAAAAGAAGAATAAAGTTAAGTTTCAAAACATCGGCAATATTTTTATGCCGATGTTTTTTTAACATGACATGGGATGACAAGTTCAGAGTGGTATCATTTATTGTAGGAAGGGAGATGAAATTTCTTATGAAATATGAATGGAGAAAACAGGAGAAGGAGATTTACAGCGCAAAACAGGAGCCGTCTCTGATCGAGATACCCGGACAGAGCTATATTATGATCTGCGGGGAAGGTGATCCTAACAAAGAAGATTTTTCAGAGAGAGTCGGTGTTTTATATTCACTTGCATTTCAAATCAAGAATGGATATAAAAAAGCCTGCTCAGAAGGTTGCGTTAAGAAGATCGACAGTCAGTATGAGGACTATGCAGTCTATCCGCTGGAAGGAATCTGGACGACCTCTGATCCGGAGCATCCTTTGGATAAAGACCGCTTTGTTTACCGGATTATGCTGAAGCAGCCGGACGTGATCACAGAGGAGATGTTTAAAGAAGCATATGATGCAGTAGCCCGAAAGAAGCCTCATCAGCTGCTCAAAGAGGTGGAGTTTTTCTCTCAGGGGGAAGGGTTGTGTGTCCAGATGATGCATAAGGGGCCATTTGACGATGAACCAAAATCCTTTGCGAAGATGGATAAGTTTGTCAAAGAGAAGGGATATGAAAGGCGGAATCACTGGCACCGGGAAATTTATGTGGCAGGAGCCAGGCAGGCCGATTCAAAGAATAAGAAGACGATCCTCAGATATGCTTTGAAAGATAAAGCCTACCCACCGGGCACACCGCATTTTCAGGGTTTTGGGCGAAATAAAATACGGTACAGCAAGTATACAATCATCAGCCCGGATAGAACAAATCCAATAAAGCTGATCCAGGGGATACCAAAAATTAATGGTTTCATCTCCGTCATACAGAGAAGACTTGCTCCAACAAAGAGAGAGGAAGAGATGATCCCAAGTACAAGATAACCGGCGGAACGGTGAAACATTTTCACCAGGTCATCTGCATCTGTGAGCTCTAAATTTAATTTTGTCTGCCCGTTTTTTGCGATATTTAACAGGTCGGAAAGCTGGGACGGGATCTCCATGGATTTATCAAGAGACGCATAGGCTGTCCGACCCCGGCGGATCAGTTCTTTTTTCCAGTCAAGGTCATCATAGATTATGGATGACATATGCACAGAAAGGATCGAGAGCATATTGACTTCGGGGGAGCAGGCGGCCAATGTGCCTTCCATGGTAATCATGCTCCTGCCGAGGAGCGTGATATCCGGGCTGATGGCGATTTTATGCTTTTTTACAAGATCCAGAAGCTTCTCAATCAAATCTCCCAGGCGCATCTCGCCGAAGTCCAAAGTCATATAACGGCTGACGATATCATCCACGTCCGTATAGAGCCTGGCATGATTAATGCGGTCTTTTGGCTCTCCCAGGGTGAGGAGGACATTTTTCAGCGTATAGATGTCGTGCATTAACAGGGCTGAGATGGCTTTTCTGAGGAGCTGTTTATAGTGTTCAGACAGATGTCCTGTCATGCCAAGATCCAGCCAGGCAATCTTCCCTCCCGCAATCCACAGATTTCCCGGATGCGGGTCGGCGTGGAAAAAACCATCCTCCAGGATCTGTTTACAGTAGTTTTCTGCAGCTTTCTCGCCGATCTCCGTCATGTCATATCCGGCCTTGCGGAGTGCATGGATATGATCGATCTGGATACCATCGATATAGGTCATAGTAAGCAGACGGGGTGTGGTAAACTCAGTGAGCACCTGCGGGCAGGTGACATAGGCAATGTCTTTTTGGTTTTCATAAAACCGCACCAGATTGTCCGCTTCTCTTATAAAATCCATCTCTTCCTGAGAGGTTTTCCAAAGTTCATCCAGTATCGTATTAAAATCGATCAGGTCACCGGTTCCCATGGCAATTTTCATGATTTTGGCGGCTTTTTTTAGAAAATGAATATCATTTTCCATGGTTTCCCGGATATGAGGCCGCTGGACTTTGATGACAACTCGTCCGCCGCCTGCGAGCACCGCTAAGTGAACCTGTGCGATGGAAGCAGAACCTAGCGGAGCCGGACGGATCTCAGAAAATGCAGATTCCAGGGGACGGCAGAGTTCCTGTTCGGCCACCTGTTTCACCAGAGAAAAGTCCAGCGGTTTTACTTCGGTCCTGAGTTTTTTTAATTCTGTACAGTATGCTTCAGGAAGCACATCAGAGCGCATGGACATAATCTGGCCCAGCTTGACATACGTAGGCCCCAGATCTTCCAGAATCTCTTTCAGCTTTTGAGGGGTCATCCCCCTTGAGAGATGATGCCTTTTTAACACCGTGAGAATATCTAAAAGCCGCCGGTTAGAGACATCACTGCTCATCTTCTTTTGATTCCTCTGGGGCATCCTCCCGAATCTCGGCATCTGCCTGCTTTTTCAAATTGATCTTTTCCATTAAACGGTCCAAATCTTCTGCGGACATATCATCCACGGCATCGATCAAGTCTCCATAGTCTTTTACAATATTTACAGTCACATGATCTTTCAGTTTTTCTTTTGTTTTATGTTTAAGCTCTTCATTTACAACCTTGGCCTGTTCTACAGTGAGTTCACCTTTTTTTACAAGGTCCTCGACGATATCTTTGGCAGAGTCCGCCGTGGCAGCCATAGCACCGATGCCGGCCAGCAGGATCTTCTTCATACCTTCTCCAATATCCATAAAAACCATCCTTTCTACAATAAAACAATAAACACACTCCAAACTATATAATAAGTATACCTTATCGCGCGGAGCGCGTCCACCCGAAGGGTATAAAATACGGTGTGCCCTGTGGGTATACCTTATCGCGCGGAGCGCGTCCACCCGAGCGACATTTTCCGCATGATTTCCGTTCGGCTCTTAGAATGCCTCACTCCAATCATGTAGAAAATGGACGTAATACCTGCCGGACAAGTGTTACTTGAACAAAAGAAGCTATTTTGGGAGAGTTCTTTTGTCTAATGGGTACTTTTCTTTGGTACATGGATGTATACCATTGATTTTCCGACATATATGTCGTATAGTTTATTTATAGACATATATGTCGGAAAGGAGGCGTTCCGTGAATAAAAGAGGTGAAGCGACGAGGAGATTGATCAGGGAGAAAGCCTGTCTTTTGTTTGCAGAGAAGGGTTTTAAAGAAGTTACAATGAAAGATATCTGTGAGATCACGGGGTTAAGCCGGGGAGGCTTGTATGGACACTATGAGAGCACAAAACAGATTTTTAAAGAAATCGTGGATGAAATGATGGACTCTCAGAATGAGGAGTTTCATTCGAAAATGAAGCTGGGACTTTCTGCGGTTCACATTCTGGACGATATTTTAAAACGCTATCAGGAGGAAATGATCGACAGTGAAGGCTCTTTGAGCACTGCGATTTATGAATATTTCAGCATGAAGGAAAATGCCGCCGGGGAGAATGCCTTGTACCGTCAGTATTTAACTTCCTGTCATACATGGAAGAGCTTTCTTCAATATGGCATTGACCGGAAGGAATTCTATCCTGTCGATATATCTGCGGTGTTTGACCTGATCATTTTTTCCTATCAGGGAGTGAGAATGTACAGCAGACTTATGCCGGTTAACAGAGAAGTGCCGGAAAGAATGATGAAGGAAATCCGAAATTTATTAGTGAGAAAGGAATAAAAAGATATGGCGACTATATTTGACCGCTGCGACAATACAAAAACGGCGTTGATAAATCCCAGGGATGTTATAAAAGAAAAAACGGATTTTCCGGAGGTATGCATCACCACTTTTTCAGCGGACATGATCGACCGGCTGGCTGAGTTAAATGACGGACAGAAGATTGCAGAATTGTGCAGCGCAAACGGGAATCTCCCAGTCTATGAAATGCATTATGCCGGGAAGAGCATCGCGTTTTTTTTATCCAGAGTAGGTGCACCTGCCTGTGCGGCCGGTTTAGAAGAAATCATAGCACTGGGAGCGAAAAAAATAGTAATGTTCGGATGCTGCGGGGTCCTGAACCAGTCCGCTGTCCAGGATAAAATAATTGTCCCTGTTTCTGCGGTAAGAGATGAGGGAACCAGCTATCACTATATGCCGGCCAGTGAGGAAATCCATGCGGAGACATCGTCTGTAAATATATTAAAGAATAGTTTAAAGAAATGCGGAATGTCTTATGTGACCGGCAAGACATGGACCACGGATGCGATTTACAGGGAAACAAGGAGTACAGTGAAAGAGCGCAGAGAACAGGGATGCCTTGCGGTTGAGATGGAATGTTCTGCGGCTTTGGCAGTCACGCAGTTTCGTAAGATTCCGTTTGTCCAGTTTTTATATGGTGCGGATAATCTCGATGCAGACAGATGGGAACAAAGAGATCTGGCGGAGTACGGTATCAAAAGTTTTAATAAATACATGGAACTTGCGTTTGAATGTGCCGCCTCCCTGTAATATAAAGGCTTTCCCGGGGACAGCATATCCGATATAATATATATATAAACAGACAGAACAAAAAGATGCATCGTTAGAAAAGGAGCATTCGGCATGAAAAAAATTAGTGAAGTCAGCAGACTGACAGATAATCCACATCTGAATCTGTATCATTTAAAAGGAACAAACCGGGTTGGAAAAACGTTGAATTACTATATCGCTTCCAGGGTTAAAAATATGGAACGGCTGAAATTAAAGACAAAGCGCAATGATCCGGACGGCATTATTGTATACAGCCTCTACGGTGAAAAACGAGACAGGGTCGTGCTGGTCAGGCAGTATCGATATTCGATCGATGATTATATCTACGAATTTCCGGCAGGTCTGGTGGAAGAAGGAGAAGACTACCGGGAGGCAGGAATCAGGGAATTAAAGGAGGAAACAGGGCTTTCCCTGGAATTAATCGACGCCGATTTGATGTTTGAAAAGCCGGGCTTTATGTCTGTCGGCATGACGGATGAGTCCTGTGCAACGATTTATGGGTATGCAAGCGGCACACCGAGCAAAAAAGGGCAGGAGGACTCTGAAGAGATTGAAATTGTGCTTGCAGACAGGGAAGAAGTGAAAAGGATACTGAAGGAGGAACATGTGGCCATCATGTGTGCCTATATGCTCATGCACTTTTTACAGGATAAGGAGCCGTTTGATTTTCTGAATTTATAATGGACATTTGCAGTCGAGGATACAAAAAGGATACAAGGATCTGTTATATTTTTCAACATATAAATGGAAAGCTGAGGAGAGGAATATGAACCGTATTTTAATCGTCGAGGATGAGCCGGCCATATCAAATTTAATCCAGATGAATCTTGCAGCAGCGGGATACTGCTGTGTCTGTGCTTTTGACGGGGCAAAGGCGGCCGACCGGCTGGAACTGGAGAGATTTGATCTGATTCTTCTGGATATCATGCTGCCGGAGATAGACGGCTATGAGCTGATGGACTACATCAGGCCTCTTGAGATCCCGGTCATATTTCTTACGGCCAAGGCCAATACAGAAGATAAAGTAAAGGGACTGAAGGCAGGGGCAGACGATTATCTGACCAAGCCATTTGAGATTGCAGAACTGCTGGCAAGGGTAGAGACAGTTCTCAGGCGCTGTCAGAAGACAGAAAGCCGTCTGAAGGCAGGAGATCTGGAGATTGATATGTCAGCCAGGATCGTAAAAAAACAGGGGCAGCCCGTAAATTTGACAGTCAAAGAATACGAGCTGCTCCTGCTTTTGATACAGAATAAAAACATTGCCCTATTCAGGGACTTTATTTATGAGAAGATTTGGGGCAGCGGATACATGGGAGACAGCAGGACAGTCGATCTGCACGTGCAGCGTCTGAGAAAAAAAATCGGATGGGAACAGAAAATAAAAACGGTCTATAAGGTGGGCTACCGCCTGGAGGATTAGCAATGAAGTTTTCCTGGAAAGTATTTTTAAGCATTATTTCACTTACTATGCTCACATTCAGCGTTGGCGGGTATTTTTTGATCCAGTCTTCTTTTCAGTCTTCTCTGCGCCAGACCGTAGGGATGTCATATCAGGAAAATAATATTTTCCGGGCAACTTTGGGGGCTTCCATTGCCGTATCTCCTCCGGACAGCGGTTCACCGAGAAACACGGTTAAAAAGCTGGCCGGATCTATCAGTCTCTCATCTCCGGGAAAGGAAAGAAAATTTCGGATTTGTGACAGTTCCTTCCGGGAGCTGTTTTCTGATCTGAGTTTTCGTGTACCGGATCAGGTAATGAAGGCTCTGGACGAAAAACATACCGGATACTCCATTCTCAAACAGGACGGCAGGTATTATCTGCAGTCGGCCTGCCGCTTCACCGTGGATGAAGAAGTATTTTACCTGGAAAATGTAAGAGATATTACCTCGATTTATGAATTAAAAGAAAATCAGATGAAGCTGTATCAGAAGATATCCATTATTCTGGTCGTAACTTTGGGAATTGCTGTTTTTTGTCTGTCCAGATGGCTGACCCGGCCTTTGAGAATACTTTCCCGGGCGGTCAGAAACTTCGCTGCGGGCGATTTAAAGATCCGCTCGGAAGTGGTGTCCGAGGATGAGATAGGTTTTCTCGCCGGAGATTTTAATACAATGGCAGAGCAGCTGGAACAAAAGATCTATGAACTTGAAGACTCCGCACTGCGCCAGGAGATGTTTATGGGAAGCTTTGCACATGAATTGAAAACGCCTATGACTTCTATCATAGGATACGCAGATACCCTGCGGTCCAGAGGACTCAGTGAGGAGCAGAGGTTTCAGGCGGCAAATTATATTTTTGAGGAGGGAAAGCGTCTGGAAGCTTTATCTTTAAAGCTGATGGATCTGATCGTTCTTGACAAGCAGAAGATTTCCATGAGACCAGTCTCGGCAGCAGAGCTGTCTGAAAAAGTCATTCATCTTACAGGGCCTCTTTTGGAAACATCAGGTATTCAGCTTGAAACTTCTTTTGAGGAGGGGATCATATGGGGAGAACCGGATCTGCTTCAGAGTCTCTGTGTGAATCTTATGGATAATGCCAGGAAGGCAGTGGATGCGGACGGACTGATTCGCTTTGAAGGGAGATCAGATGAAAACGGTTATATTCTGGCGATAAAAGACAACGGAAGAGGAATGGCAAAAGAAGATGTTAACAGGATAACGGAAGCATTCTATATGGCAGATAAGTCCAGAGCCAGAAAAGAAGGCGGAGCGGGTCTTGGACTTTCTCTTTGCCGCCGGATCGTGGAACTGCACGGCGGAACGATGAAATTTGAGAGCCGGCTGGAAAGAGGAACGGCAGTCACAGTTCGGCTCAGAAAGGAGAGGTTCGATGAAATTTAAGAATGTTTTGATCTGCCTTTTCTCAGCGGCCTTGGCAGTCTCCTGTATTTTATGGCCGTCCCTGATATCGGGATATCAGGATAAGAAAATGAGGGGCCGGGTGGAACTGGACAAGGTGGAAGATGCATCGGAAATCCGGACAGATACCTTAACCATAGCCGAAAAATTAGCACTCATTGTGGAAGCCGATAACTCAATGGAGGAAATTGCCGTGACGAACCAGTCTTATGAGTGGGGATCGGCAGAGGTAGAAGAACTCAAAAAGGTTTGTATCAATGAATTAAAAAAATTGAAAGAGATGGGAATGTTTCCAAAGCTTGACCTGAATAAAAATACAATGATGTTTTATGAAACTACCACGACTTATCTGGATACAAAAAATTATGCAAGACGTCTCAGAGTCCAAACTGTATCTATACAGTCAGCGGATCAAAGTTTGTCACTGGTCATTGATGATTCTTCACATAAAATCTTAAGCCTCGACAGTGTAAAAGGAACTGGAATCAAGGCTGTGGATGCTGAAAAGATCATAGGGATTTGGGACCGGTACCTTGGATTGAGAGAAACAAACAAAATTGCAGTAATAAAAACCAGTCATTTTGTAAGATACAAGTCAGGCAGTGAAAATGTGTGCTATTCATTTATATTCTTCAGCAAAAAATTTGCGGAAGAAGGGGAATTTTATATTCACCCTGAAGTAAATTATGGAGATGAAAATAGTGTCAGCAGATGATACAACTTCGATGGAATTTTGAATGAATTGTGATACAAGGTCCGGGTATGATAATACCAGAGATAATATTCTCTGGAAAGAAGGGTGACGGACCAATGAGAAAGAAACAATATATACAGAGGAGACATAAGTATTTTGTCCTGCTTGTATTAGAGATCATAGGCGCTTGGATCCTGACGGTTCTTGTGATACAGTACTGTACGTCTACGCAGCAGCCGGTAAAAAATACAATACCAATCAGCAGATTTGTAAGGCCAAGACAAAAAGAACAGACAGTTAATATTCCCTGGAACTTAATATTAATAAATCATGAAAATTATGTGCCGGATGGTTTTCGGCCTGACCTGACTACATTAAACAACGGATGTCAGGTGGACCGGAGGATACTGCCGGATTTGCAGAGAATGATGGATGCGGCCAGAAAAAGAGGACTTTATCCCTCCGTCTGTTCTGCATACCGGACAGAAGAGCGCCAGACGTATCTTCTGGAGCGTGATATCAATAAGTATTTGAATCAGGGATGTACGGAGGCTGAGGCCAGGGAGAAGGCATCCAGATGGGTTGCGCTTCCGGGTCGGAGTGAGCATCAGACAGGACTGGCTGTGGATATCGTGGCAGTTGATTATCCGGTGCTTGATGAGACTCAGGAAAAGAGGAAAGAACAGCAGTGGCTTATGGAAAACAGCTGGAAATACGGATTTACTCTCAGATATCCAAAGAATAAAACAAATATTACAAAAATCGGATATGAACCGTGGCATTACCGGTATGTGGGAAAGAAAGCCGCAAGGGAAATGAAAAAGAAAAATATGTGTTTGGAAGAATATATAAAATATATTTCTGGAGGAATGTAAAAAATATCTTGGAAGAAGACAGATTAAAAATTCCCATGTGAAGTTTATAAAGAGCAATTTCATATGCTCCCATCTTTTCTGAGACGGCATCCTGAAGTTCACAGACAGCAGGACCGCTTGCCACAAGATCGATCTGGTTATGCATGGATTCCTGATCAAGATATTGGATCATATTTTGTATATTCCCCAAAACCATTTCCCATTTTGAATTCTCATCAATATGATATAAATCGTTCATAGCAGACCTCCTAAATAAAACAATTTATATTGTAAGTTTAACACATTTGAGAGAACCCTTACAGCCGGTGAAATATCTTTTAGAGGGAAAAGCACTATTGGACAGAGGAAGGCATACAATGTTAAAAAGGCTTGGAGGTTGCTTTACTTGCAGGCATTTTTAGAACCGCTGTCACAGGAAGAGGAACAATATTACTTGAAGAAAAGCCGCCTGGGGGACATGGAGGCCAGGAATATATTAGTAGAACACAATCTCCGTCTGGTTGCACATATTGTTAAAAAATATAATAACTTTGACAGGGATAAGGACGATCTGATATCCGTGGGAACGATTGGGCTGATTAAAGCGATCAATACCTATAACTTGGAGAAAGGGCACCGGCTGGTGACCTATGCTTCCCGATGCATTGAAAATGAACTGCTCATGATGCTGAGGCAGGAGAGAAAGAGTGCAAAGGACACTTCGTTATATGAGCCAATTGGGATTGACAAAGAGGGGAATGAAATTAATCTTTTGGATGTACTGGGGGCGGATGAAAACGATATCGTAGATGAACTGGACCTGAAGGAAAAAATCAGAGATTTGTATAAAATGGTGGATGAGATGGAACCGTCCAGGGAGAAAACAACTCTGATCATGAGATACGGATTATATGGCAAAAAACCCATGACTCAGAAAGAGGTGGCAAAAGAACTTCATATATCGAGATCTTATGTGAGCCGTATTGAAAAAAAAGCTGTTGAGAAGATAAAAAGAAGATTAAAACTATAATCAGGATATCTGCCGGAATTGTAAATTAGATCCCGGCAGTTTCTATTTTCTGTAAGTAAACTTCGGTTGATAGAAGCCGGAGAAACAAATATAATTGAAAAAAACAGAATCAATAAACAGGACCGGCCAAAGCCGGGGAGGAAATAAATGAGGATAGAAATTGCAAAACTGCATCGTTCAAGGCTTCAGGAGGCGATGGATCTTATGTGGGAAACCTTTGCTTCCAGGTTCCAGCCAAAAGATTTATTTGAACTTGTGCGTAAGGAAGATATTGAAGAGACAATAAGAAAGGGAACCAATGATGATGGTTCCCTTTCTTTCTATTAAGGAATATGTTATGAAAAGAGTTTGGGGAATATTATTTATAAGTATTCCATGTCGGAAAGTACTCTTAAAATGTTATGTCCTTCCTGAACACCGTCGATGATACGTCTTGCACGGACGCTGTCACCGATATTGATAATTTCTACGTTGGTATCCGCATATACCTCACGGATCTCCTCTAGGATCGGAGCGTTGGCACGCATTCCGAGACAGACGAATCCATAGTCAAATGGCAGGTCTTTTTCTTCACCGTCTGCTTTTACGAGGAAGGAATCGGCCTTGACTTCGCAGAGAGCAGTGTTCGGCATCTGGTTGACCTTATACTTTTTCATCAGTGCATTAACACCGGATTTAGAAACAGGGTCTAAATCTTTACCGATGGCAGGCATCATCTCTACGATGCTCACCTCTGCGCCTTTTGGTGCAAAATATTCTACAACATCCAGTCCCACGGCACCGCCTCCGATGACAGCGACCTTCTTGCCTGTGCAGTCTTCCGGATAGTCAGCCAGATGATTGATCATGCCGGAAATAGAGGCAACCTTGGAGCCTTCCTTGTCGATATGGTCGTGAAGACCTTTGATCGGCGGAAGCAGAGGATTGGATCCTGTGGCATTGACGATGATATTCGGGTGCAGAGCCTTGATCATCGGCAGTGTGGCTTCCTGTCCTTTAAAGATAAACAAGTTGTTTAACCTGGATGCCCTTACTTGAAGATAGTGAGGGAAATCAGCGAGACGTTTCTTGTCAGGAATCTTGGAGATTTCCACGGAAAGTCCTCCCAGATGATCTTCCTTTTCTAATAAGAATGTCGTGCAGCCAACTTCCGCAGCCGTACATGCAGCTTCCAGGCCGGCAGTACCGCCTCCGATAACGACAACGTTGCATGGTTTATTGATCTTGTGCTTTTTATAATCAGCACCGTCGTTTACCGTAGGATTAATCGTACAGCGGATCGGGCGGTTGACACCGATTCGGTTTCCTGCGCATCCGATGTTGCAGGAAATGCATTTCCTTAATTCATCTTCGTGCCCTGTGGCAACCTTTTTCACCCAGCATGGATCTGCGATGAGACCGCGTCCCATACCGATGATATCAGCGTCTCCGCGGGCAAGAATATCGTCAGCAACACGTGGATCACGAATATTACCCATAGTCACACATGGTTTTCCGTATTTTTCCCTGACAGCCTTTGCCATATAAGATCTCCAGCCGTCTTCTAAGTAGTTGGCGTCGATCTGGTACTGGATGGAACCGTTTAATCCGGCAGACACGTCGAAAACATCGACTTCTTCCTGGAAATACTGGAGGTAGTTCAAAGTATCATCCAGGGTATTTCCATGTTCCATAAACTCGTCGGCACTTAGACGGACGAAGATTGGGAACATCGGTCCAACCTGTTTTCTGACTTCTTCTAATACCAGCCTTGCAAATCTGGCTCTGTTTTCCGGAGAACCTCCAAATTCATCAGTTCTGACGTTAGTCGTAGGAGATAAGAACTGACTGATCAGGTAGGAGTGTCCCGCATGGATCTCAATGCAGTCAAATCCTGAAGCCTGTGCGCGCGCAGCTGCCTCTCCATATTTTTTAACAATTGCATAAATCTCATCTTTTGTAAGCGGACGGGGAATTTCTCCGCCTTCTTTGGATGGAATATTTGATGCGGATACCGGCTGTATATTAGTACGTTTAGACTGAGCGGACGCACCTGCATGATTTAACTGAAGTCCGATACATGCACCGTGGGAATGGACAGTCTCACAGAGTTTAAAGAAACGCGGCATGTAATTGTCGTGGTCGATCCTGATCTGAGTTGTACCGTTTGAACCGAGAGGGGAATCTACGCTGGCATTTTCCACCATAATAAGACCGACACCGCCTTTTGCCCTCTGTTCGTAATAATTGATATGGAGAAAACTCATCTCTCCGGTCTGTTCTCCATAGTTGGTTCCCATCGGTGTCATCATGATGCGGTTTTTCATCGTCATGTTTTTGATTGTCAACGGACTGAAAATATTTTTATAATTGCACTTCATTGTGTACCCTCCAAAAGATTATCGATTTCTAATTAGGGTTGTTATCATTGCATTTGGGTGATCTGTAATGATAAGTTCATTATAAAGCAAAGATAATTATTTAACAAATTGATATTTTTTTTGAAATCAATAGTTTTTGTCTATCGTTTTTTTTACGAAGACAATAAATTTCTCTACAGCAGGGATCATAATGTTGTTCTTCAGGTACGCCATGTAGACAGTGTGATAAGGTTTCACGTTGCTTAAGTGAAGGATCTCCACGTCATATTCCCTCAGAGATTCCACATGGGCCACGAAGCCGATGCCGAAGTTCTCGGCTACGAGAGCGGCAATGGCATTTTCATCGGAGGTTTCAAATGCGATCTCAGGTTCCATCCGGTTTTGCCGGTAGATGGAAGTTGTAAACTGGCCCAGGCCGGAAGTGCGGTCATATCCTATGACTGGGTAGGACAGAAGATCTTCCAGCAGAACTTCTTTTTTATGCTTCAAGGGGTGCTCCAGCGGCGTGATGACAACCATCTCCTGATTGATGACCGGGACGAATTCGATCTCAGGCTCATTGGATACGTAAGAGCCGAAGATGACGTCATATTTTTCAGACTTCAGATCACGGAGCATTTTGTTAGTGATTTCCTGCGTCATGGAAAAGGTGATATTGCTGGAACCTTCCGAATTTAAGAAACTGCGCACGAGGTGGGGAATATACGATTTGGCAAGTGGAAACACGTAGGCCAGGTCGATGTGGCCTCCCTTGGAGTTGGCCAGAGCCTTCATTTTATCCTCAGCAATCTTCACTTCTTCGAGTATTTTATTGACATGCTCTAAAAATATCTTTCCGTACTTAGTCAGCTCGATATTTCTTCCATTTTTCCGGAAGAGAGGAAGCCCCAGTTCCTCTTCTAAATTGGCGATGGAGCGGCTTAGACTGGGCTGGGATACATTCAATTCTCTGGCTGCCTGATGATAATGCTGCAGGGTTGCGATTTTTTGAAAATAAGAAAGCTGGTTTAAATTCATAGAGAGTACCTCGTTTCTTGGGAAAGTGCAATGGCTATTTATATAAGGAAGCATAACATAAATGATAGCAAAAATCTATTAAAAAGTATTAAAAGATGTATTAGAAGTATCAATAAGATCCGTGTATAATAGTTTTTGTAAGGTTGTTAAAAAATTAACTTTTGGGTGAAGAAACAACAGGGTAAGTAGAAAAGGAGAATGACACATGGCAGAGAGAATCACAGGACATACAGAATTGATCGGGCTGATGGCATATCCGATCAGACATTCCAGTTCACCGGCAATGCACAATGAAGCATTTGCCACATTAGGACTTGATTATGCATACTTGGCGTTTGAAGTTGACAATGACACATTAGAGGATGCGGTAAAAGGACTGCGTGCCCTGAAACTGAAGGGTTCCAACGTGTCTATGCCGAACAAGACAGTTGTAGGCAAGTACTTAGATAAGCTTTCACCGGCAGCAGAGATGGCAGGAGCAGTCAACACGATCGTCAATGAAGACGGAGTTTTGACAGGACATATTACCGACGGAATCGGCTACATGCAGTCACTGAAAGACAATGACATCGATGTGATCGGCAAAAAAATGACAATCACAGGAGCAGGCGGAGCTGCAACGGCGATCGAAATTCAGGCGGCACTGGACGGTGTCAAAGAAATGTCAATCTTCAATATCAAAGATAAATTCTGGGAGAATGCAGAGAAAACCGTTGAGAAGATCCGTGCAAACACAGACTGTATCGTAAATCTTTATGATCTTGATGATAAAGATAAATTAAAAGAAGAGATTGCAGACAGCTATCTGTTTGCACAGGCAACCGGTGTTGGAATGAAGCCTCTTGAAGGCCAGTCAGTGATACCTGACGCGTCATTCCTGCGTCCGGACCTGATCGTCACCGACACTATATATGCACCGAGAGAGACTGCACTTTTAAAGATGGCAAAAGAAGCCGGCTGCAAGACAATGAACGGTCTTGGTATGATGCTGTTCCAGGGAGACGCGGCATTCCACCTGTGGACCGGAAAACATATGCCGATCGACCACATGAAAGAAGTGTTGGATATTAAATACGACTAAATCTAGAGAGGAAATTTGAGAGGAATCAATTATGAACAAAAAATATTATCCCAGTGCGTTTATTTTATACTTAAATTATTTCATCCATGGTATCGGATGTTCTGTATTAGGCCAGGTAGCAGTAAAAGAAACTTTGGTAAAGCAGTGGGGAGCTTCTGACATCGGGCTGGTAACAATGGTAGCGGCAGCGCTGGGGCTTGGACGTTTGATCGCCCTTCCATTTGCAGGACCTCTTTCTGATAAGCTGGGAAGAAAAGTGGCATCCATCATCGGCGCAGGCTCCTATGCGATCTTTTTCTTAGGCCTTGCTATGTCACCAAATATGACGGTTGCATACATAGCAGCTGTATTAGGAGGAATCGCAAACTCATTCCTGGATACCGGTGTGATCCCGGCTTGTGTTGAAATTCTGGCTCCAAGATCCAGTATGGCAACGATGCTCACCAAGTTTTCAATCTCCTGTTCACAGCTGTTAATGCCATTTATGATCGGTGCCATCGTTGGAGCAAACCTTTCCTTAAATGTATTATTATACGTATGCGGTGTTGCCATTGCCATCATCGGCGTGCTTGTTTTATTCGCACCTCTTCCGAAGATGGAGACAGCAGGCGGGGCAAAATCTTCTCTGATCCAGGATATCAAACATGCAAACTTCTCATTGGAGAGTATTGCGCTGATTATCATCGGATTTACAGGAACAGCAACATTCCAGCTCTGGCTGAACTGTGCTCAGGATTTCGCGAAGGAATATGCAAAGATTGGTGATCCTTCTGTGATGCAGACATACTACAGTACGGGATCTCTCGTAGCTATCGTTGTTACAACTGTTTTAGTTAATAAGATAAAAGGGGTAAGATTCTTATTCGTATATCCTCTGATCGCAGCGATTATGATTGCGCTTGTTTATCTGCTGAGAACTCCTTCTATCTGCTACATCGGATCAGCAGTTGTCGGATATTCCGCAGGAGCCGTTGTACTTCAGCTTGTGACAGCGACAGCGAACGATCTGTTTCCGAAAATCAAAGGAACTATCACGAGTATAGTTATGATTGCGTCCAGCTTATCTAACTATACAATCCTTTCTCTGGCTGGTACAATGGATAAAGCAGACATTTTATTAATGAACATTGGAATCACTGTTGTCGGAGTATTATTGGCTCTGTTTGTCAATGTGAGATACAAGGCAATGGAAGAGAAAGCTTAATAAGGAGTAGAAAATGAATCCAGTAAAAGTTAAAAATGTAGAGATTGGAACAGGTGTTCCTAAGATTTGTGTGCCGATTGTGGGCGTGACAAAGGAAGAGATCATCGCCGAGGCAAAGTCTTTCCGGGAGATCCCGGTAGATGTTGTGGAATGGCGCGTAGACTGGTTTGAGGGAGTCTTCGATTTTGCCAAAGTAGAAGATGTGTTAAAAGATTTGAGAGAAGCTCTTTCAGATACACCGATTCTCTTTACCTTCCGTACATCCAAAGAGGGCGGAGAAAAAGCCATTGAGCCAGGTCCGTATGCAGAACTGAATAAAAATGCAGCGAGAAGCGGATATGTAGATCTTGTAGATGTGGAGGTATTTACGGGAGATGATATCGTAAAAGATATCGTGGCGGCTGCGCATGAATGCGGCGTAAAGGTCGTGGCTTCCAACCATGATTTTGACAAAACTCCTTCAAAAGAAGAAATTGTCAGCAGACTCGTGAAAATGCAGGAATTAGGAGCTGATATTCCTAAAATCGCTGTCATGCCGACCTGCAGGAGAGATGTACTTACACTCCTTGCAGCGACGGAGGAAATGTATACAGATCATGCAGACCGTCCGATCATCACTATGTCTATGGCAGGAACGGGACTGATCAGCCGTCTCTGCGGAGAAGTGTTCGGTTCGGCGCTTACATTCGGCGCAGCGAAAAAAGCGTCTGCTCCGGGTCAGGCAGCAGTCAATGAATTAAATGATATGCTTCAGTTCCTCCACGCAAATCAGGGACTGTAGAATTATAAAATCAAAATGACAGTAAGATAAAAGCAGATAATCTGACCCCAGGTTATCTGCTTTTTACTTCTGCGGACCATAGATGATTTGAGGCGGCAGGATCATTGAACTCTGAGAAAATTTGCAATATTGATAGATAAAAATTATTAATTCTATTTGAAAAATCTATTTGTGGAATGAATTATTACCATGTATAATATAGTGGATTGGTTGTTAAAAAATTAACTTTTGGATGCTGTAATAATTACAGCGGGGAATCATGTTCAAATAGATAGAATCATGCTGGGGACAGCAGATCTCCGCTTACAAAAGAGAGGTATTAATATGCTAAAGTGGTTAGATGAAAATTTAGAAGAGTTTTTAATGGGAGTTTTCCTGATGGGGATGGTCCTGATCATGGGCATACAGGTTTTGGCGCGTTATGTTCTGGGAGCATCCCTTTCCTGGTCGGAGGAGATCACAAGATACCTGTTTATCTGGTCAGGCTTTATCAGTGTCAGCTACTGCACAAAAAAGTGTATCTCCATTAAAATTGAGCAGTTTGTGGCAATGTTTCCTAAAAGGGGAAGGGCCATCTTTAAAGTGGTGAACCATACCATTGAACTTGCATTGTTCCTGTATCTGATCCCATACTCTATCCTGTATTTAAAAAGTGCATTTGAAAGCGGACAAGTTAGCCCTGCATGCCATATACCAATGTACTACATACAGGCAGCACCGCTGGTAAGTTTTCTGCTGGTGACAATTCGTATTTTACAGAGATGGCTGATTGAGTTTAAAATCGCAGTTGGAAAGGATCAGGAGGTGTAGGTATGTCAGCGTTATCAGTATTTATTATTTTCTTTTTGTGTTTGATCATTGCGATACCGATTTCCATTGGACTCGGTATTGTGTCGGTACTTCCGGGAATCTTTGACTCTTCTTTTACGGCAAGCGGCCAGTTTGTCATCCGTTCCATGCTGGGAGGAATCGACAGTTTTCCGCTGCTGGCGGTGCCGATGTTTGTTTTATCAGGCATGGTGATGGCAAAGGGCGGAATTTCAAAAAAGATTTTTGATGTATTTGTATATTTTATTGGAAAATTTACAGCGGGAATGCCATGTGCAGTTATCGTTACGTGTCTTTTTTATGGAGCAATTTCAGGTTCAGCACCGGCGACGGTGGCAGCAGTGGGCAGTATGACGATCCCGATTTTAATTAAGCTCGGTTATGATAAAAAATTTGCGACAGCAATCGTTGCGGTTTCAGGAGGATTGGGTGTCATTATCCCTCCAAGTATTCCTTTTATTATGTACGGAATGGCATCCGGACAGTCTGTCAGTGATCTGTTTATCGCCGGGATTCTTCCCGGGATTTCTATCGGTCTGCTGCTGATGGTATATGCTGTTTTTTACTGCAGGAAACATGGTGAGGATAAAGAAAAGATCCGGAAAGAAGTACAGGCACTTCGTGACAAAGGCCTGCTTACTGTGCTGAAAGACAGTTTTTTTGCACTGCTCAGTCCGGTCATTATCCTTGGCTGTATTTATACTGGTGTGGCTTCCCCTACAGAAGCAGCGGTGATTTCTGTTTTTTATTCTGTATTCGTAAGCTTATTTGTCTACAAGAGTATCCATGTAAAAGACTTATGGGGAGTTATGATCGAGGGAATCCATACCTATGCGCCTATTTTATTTATACTGGCAGCATCCGTGGCATTTTCAAGAGTCCTGACGCTGATGCAGGTTCCTCAGACAGTCAGCGAGTGGATTCTTGGAACATTCCACAATGGAATTGTCATTCTGCTGGTAATCAACGTCTTCTTACTGCTTGTGGGTATGGTTATGGATACGACACCGGCTATTTTGATTCTGACACCGATTCTGATGCCGATTGCAGTGGGCGTTGGAATGAATCCAATTCATTTTGGTGTGATGATGGTAGTCAACCTGGCGATTGGTTTTGTAACTCCGCCCATCGGAGTCAATTTGTTTGTGGCTTCATCCCTGACTCAGATCCCGGTAGTGGATATCGCAAAGAAGGCAATGCCGCTGATCCTTTGTTTCCTTGTGGCTTTGTTACTTATTACATTTATACCGCAGATCAGCCTGGCGCTGTTATAGGAGGGGGATACAGATGAAAAGATTGATAAGATTTGGTATTGCGGCTTTATGTGTCGTCTCTGTCTTGGCTCTTAGCGGATGCAAGAAGAAAAGTGATGGCGGTGTGCAGCGGTATGCGTGGCCTCTTGGAACTTCCAGCCCGGAAGATACCGTGACGCAGCTATATTCTCAGAAGTTTGCAGATGAAGTAAACAGATTGAGCAAAGGGAAAATGAAGATTGAGGTATATCCAAACAGTACGCTGGGGGGAGACAGGGAACTGCTGGAGAGCTGTTCTGACGGTGATATTCCTTTTGTTGTGCAAAATACGGCACCTCAGGTTACTTTTATGCCGGATACCGCTGTCTTTGATTTGCCAAGTGCCTTTACTACGATTGAAGAGGCAAGAGCTGCCGTAGACAATCCTGTATTTTATAAGAAGATGGAAAAGGTTTATGAAAAAGGTGGATTTAAGCTGCTTGGTTATGCGGACCAGGGATTTCGTGTCATGTCTACCAACAAAGAGGTGAAGTCGATTGATGACTTTAAAGGACAGAAAATCCGTACCATGGAAAACAGCTACCATATGGATTTCTGGAAGGCACTGAAAGCCAATCCGACGCCGATGACGTTCAGTGAGGTATACATCGGCCTGCAGCAGAAGACGATAGACGCACAGGAAAACCCATATGAGGTCATTGTGTCAAGCAAACTTTATGAACAGCAGGATTACGTGGTAGAAACAAATCATCTGCCCCATTATATTTCTCTGATTGTAAGTGATGAATTTTATAAAGACCTTCCGAAAGATCAGCAGAAGATTATTGAGGAGGCGGCAGAGACGGCAAAGGAATATGCAAGGAAAGCTTCGGATGAACGGATCGAGGACCGGATGAAGGTCATAAAAGACAGTGGTACGAAGATTGTGACGCTGGATAAGAAAACTCAGGAGGACGTAAGAAAAGCGGCTTCCGACATATATAAAAGCATTAAGGAAAATGTATCAAAAGATATTTTTAATGCATATTTGAATCAGAATTAAGATCAGCAGGCTCTTTTATTGAAAAACAATAAAAGAGCTTGTTTTTATTCCATAGGAAAGTTTTCCCCATGGAATAAAAAGCCCTACGGGCACTATGCACACAAATGTGTGAGGGGTTGGGGAGATGAAATGGGCAAGCGAAAATCCAAATCACAGGATAATTTATGAAAAAAGCAAAATACCTGCTTGAAAATCACGAAAGCTTTCTTATCATCGGCTGTAAGGACAAAAAAATGGACAAGATAATTTAGCAGAAGTGAAATATCGTTGCTTTTAGGATAAATTTATTTTGACTATAATGATATCATATTCAGAAATAATAGGAGGATATTATGGCAGAAAGAATTACAGGACATACAGAATTGATCGGGCTGATGGCATATCCGATCAGACACTCCAGTTCACCTGCAATGCACAATGAGGCATTTGCACAGCTGGGACTCGATTATGCGTATCTTGCATTTGAGGTGACCAATGAGACCCTTGAAGATGCAGTGAAAGGACTCCGTGCCCTGCAGCTGAAGGGCTCCAATGTATCCATGCCGAATAAAACGGTAGTAGGACAATATTTGGATGAACTTTCACCCGCAGCCAAACTTTGCGGTGCGGTAAATACCATTGTGAATGAGAACGGAAAGCTTATCGGACATATAACGGACGGAATTGGCTATATGGCATCATTAAAGGACAACGGAATTGACGTCATCGGAAAGAAAATGACCATTGCCGGAGCCGGCGGTGCTGCCACAGCTATTGAGATCCAGGCCGCGCTGGACGGAGTAAAGGAAATGTCGATCTTTAATATCAAAGATAAGTTTTGGGAAAACGCTGAGAAGACCATTGAAAAGATTAGATCAAATACAGACTGTGTAGTAAATCTTTATGATCTGGATGACAAAGATAAGCTGAAGGAAGAAATCGCTGACAGCTATCTTTTCGCACAGGCAACAGGGGTGGGAATGAAACCTCTGGAGGGACAGTCTGTAATACCAGACACCTCATTTTTGAGACCGGATCTGATTGTGACAGATACTGTATATGCACCGCGGCAGACAAAGCTCTTGGAGCAGGCAAAAGAAGCCGGATGCAAATGTATGAACGGACTGGGAATGATGCTGTTCCAAGGGGACGCAGCTTTTCATCTATGGACAGGAAAACATATGCCGTTAGAACATATGAAAAAAGTTTTGGATATTCAGTATTAAATACAAGAGTTTAGAAAAGAGCATCTCAAGACGAGGTGCTCTTTTTGTGCTGATACAGTTCCCGGAATTTGAGCGGCGGATACTGCATTCTCTTCTGAAAAAGTTTTGAAAAATGATTGGTGTTCTCGTATCCGATTTTTTTAGCAATGGAGACCAGTGAATCGGATGTATTGATCAGCATCCATTTTGCCTCATTCAGTCTGCGGTCAATTACATAATTGATTGGTGAGATCCCATATACCTTGGAAAACTCATGGCTGATATGATCTGTGCTGATGTGAAATTGTTCAGCCAGTTTTTTCAGAGTGATTTGTGAGGCATAATTTTCGTTGATATAAATTAAAATATCACGGGCAAAAGAGGAATCTTTATGACGCTCCGTTTTCGGATCGGCAAGGAAAAGTTCAAGATAAATGCTTGCCAGTGAAACAGCCAAAGCATCACAGGCTGCCAGATGAGTATCGGAAGAAAACCTCCTCAGTAAGTCTAACTCCTCAAACAGACGGTGAATATAGTTTTCATGTATGCCGGAATCCATGGCAGGACAAACATTGGCTGGCAGCATAAATCCATGATCGGACCGGCAGCATAATTTGTAATCTGAAATGGCACAGGTCCAGCAGCTCAGAGGATCATGTTCATCAGAAAACAGGGAATGGATGGCACCTTGTTCTACAATAAGAATCATTCCTTTCTTCAATTGATAGGAATTGGTATTGATGACATAAGTCCCGCATCCTTTTGAAATATAGACCAGTTCGGTCTCATTTTTATGTAAATGGTACTGGTAATTCCAAGTTGGATTATTATAGCTGTGTGATAAGCGGCAGATTTTTGGAGAATGAGCCGGCTCAAATATTTGGGTCCTTACTTTCTCGCGATATTCCTCTAAGAACATAATGATACTCCTTACACTACAAGATAATTATTATATAATACAAGATAGTTGACTAAAAAATAAGAAAATCTGAAATAATCATACAAAATATTATATAGAAAAGCAAGATAATTTTTATAATCTACAATTTACATTGTAGAAAAATACAGGATAGTTGGTATAATTTTTGTAGTAAGTTACACAGATCAATGACTGACCGTTTATTGAAAAAATAACATGTAACACTTTTCAGGAGGAGAGAAATGAAACAGGAAAAACGTTATAAGCATTTGTATCCAACAGCATTTATGCTGTACGTTACATTCTTTGTCCATGGTTTTGGAGCAGCGATCATAGGACAGAATGTAACTTCCCTTCAGCAGCAGTGGGGGACCACAGCGGCCGGAGTTGTTGCCGTGACATCAGCGCTTGGAATCGGACGTCTGATTACATATCCATTTTCAGGAGCATTGTCTGACCGGTTCGGAAGAAGACCGATCACTTTGATCGGAAGTTTTGTCTACGTCTTGTTCTTTGCCGGAATCCTTGTATCTCCGAATGCTCAGGTCGGCTACTTTGTTGCAATGCTCTGCGGTGTTGCCAATGGATTTTTAGACTCCGGCGTTATTCCGGGAGCGATGGAAATCCTGGAGGATTCAGGACTCGCAAGTATCCTTACAAAGCTGGTCATCTCCATTGCCCAGTATATTCTGCCAATGATGATTGCCTATCTGCTGGCAAATGATATGTGGTATGGCTGGACATTTGTCTTTTGTATTATTATCCTGATCGTCAATGCACTGCTGCTGACGAGAGCCAAGTTTGCGCCGCAGCCGAAAGTAGAGACAGAAAACGGAGAGAAAGTAAAAGGTTTCGTGGGAGTTTCCAAGGCATCAAAATTTGCAGTGGAAGGAATTGCACTGATCGTTATCGGTTACACCTGTACAGCAACATTCCAGATCTTTTTGGCTGTAAATAAAAGCTATGGAATGGATGTGCTGGGAATGACAGAAGGGGCTGCCGGGCAGATCCAGTCTATGTATTCTTTAGGTTCTATCCTTATGGTTGTAGCTACAACATTTCTGCTGAAATGGATCAAACCTGTCAAATTTATTTTGATCTGCCCGATCATCGCAGGAGCGACAGAATTTTTAATGTTTGTTTCCAGAAATACGACGCTGGCAGTGGCAGGCGGTTTCATTGTCGGCGCTACGGCAGCAGGGGGTGTGCTTCAGCTGGTGACAGCTACAATGACAGACCTGTTTCCGGCCTCCAAGGCGAAATGTGTCAGCGCAGTTATGATTGCAGGAGCTCTCTCCCAGTTTTCAGCAACGGTAATGGCAAGTAAACTGGCTGAAATGTTCGGTATGGAATATTCCCTGTTGGTAGCTGTAGGATTTACCGTTTTAGGAATTGTTCTGGCGGTTGTTGTAAATATCCGCTATGCAATCATTGAAAAGTCTTTGGCAGCAGAAGGAAAGAGTCTGTAATGGCAAAAGACAGAGGGAGATGTGGCTGTGGCCAATATTATAAATCGAAACTTTTATTTCAACAGGAGGTTTGAACATGCGTAAACCAGAAAAAAAGGGCACAAAAGTGCAGGTTATGACTGCAAGAGAGGCTGTAGAATTAATAGATGACGGAGATACTCTGGCGGTTTGCGGAGCCGGAGGAGGCATTGTAGATCCGTCACTATTGATTGAAGCCTTGAAAGACAGATATCTGGAGACAAAAGAGCCAAAGAATTTGACGTTATGGCACTCCAGCGGATTGGGAGACCGTGGGGACCGCGGAATGTCACCGCTGGCTCAAAAAGGCATGGTGAAGCGTGCGATCGGAGGACATTGGGGGCAGTCACCGCGTCTGGCTGAAATGGCAGAGAGAAATGAGATTGAAGCCTACAATTTTCCGCAGGGAGTTATGGCACAGCTGGTCAGAAGCGCAGCCGCCGGCCATCCCGGTATTTTATCTCATGTGGGGCTTGGAACCTTTGTGGATCCTAGAAATGAAGGCGGTAAATTAAATGACGTGACACAAGAAGATCTCATCCGTCTGATGGAGATAGAAGGGAAGGAGTGGCTGTTTTATCCGGCAGTTCCTTTGGATGTATGCTTTATACGTGCTACAACTGTGGACACAGAAGGTTATGCTTCTCTGGAAGATGAGATTACTTATATGGATATTCTGGCAACGGCCCAGGCAGTCCATAACAACGGAGGTCTTGTGATTCTGCAGGCAAAACGTGTCGTAAAAGCCGGAAGCATCCATCCGAAAAAAGTGACCATTCCTGGATATCTTGTAGATGTTGTCGTTGTAAATCCGGAGCAGGAACAGCTTTACAATGGCTCTGACCGGTTCTTTTCCGGAGACTATACTGCAGAGGATGGAGAAGCAGAACCTCTTCTGCTGGACCAGAGGAAAGTTGTTGCACGGCGTGCTCTGATGGAGATCGCACCGGGCAACGTGGGCAATGTAGGTGTAGGAATCGCCGATGGTATCGGAACAGTTGCAAGAGAAGAAGGAGTAGGAGATAAATTTACACTGACCGTAGAGACTGGCCCGGTGGGAGGCGCTACTGCCCAGGGAATTTTCTTTGGAGCAAGTATCAATTCAAAGGCGCTGATGTCGATGCCGGCACAGTTCGACTTCTATGACGGAGGCGGACTGGAGGTAGCGTTCTTAAGCTTTGCTGAGCTGGATGCGAAAGGAAATGTCAACGTACATAAATTTAACGGAAAGATCATGGGAACCGGAGGGTTTGTAAACATTTGTGCGGGTTCTAAAAAAGTTGTACTGTGCGGAACCCTGCGTGCCGGAGGACTGAAGACAGAAGTCGGTGACGGAAAAATACAGATCAAACAGGAAGGAAAATTTGAAAAAATGGTTCCTGAATGTTCCGAGATTACGTTCAGCGGAGAACAGGCATTAAAACAGGGGCAGGAAGTCGTATTTATTACAGAACGGGCCGTATTCACTCTCACAGAAGAAGGTGTGGTTCTTACAGAGGCTGCTCCGGGTGTGGATGTCAAAAAAGATATCATCGATCAGATGGGATTTGAACCAATTATTTCAGAAAATCTGAAACAGATGGATCAAAGAATCTTCACCGATGGAGTCATGGGGATCTATGATGAATTTATGAAAGGTTCTTTTTAGAAAAACAGTAGTTAAAGAAACAATCAAGTACATATAAAAAAGGAGATTATGATGAGTAAAATTGCAAAAGTTGAAATTCCACTGCACGTTGGCGATACAGCAGAATTTACAAAAACAGTGACAGAAACAGATGTTTATTTATTTGGCGGTATTACAGCAGATTACAGCCAGATGCATTTTAATGAAGAATATATGAAAAAAACAATGTATGGAACACGGATTGTCCATGGAATTCTTACATTTGCTATTGGCTGTACGGCATCTACGAAAATACAGGAACAGGTAAAATCACCAGTGCCGAGTGCTTCCTATGGGTATGACAGACTCCGTTTTATTAAACCGGTATTTTTTGGTGATACCTTGACATGTAGATATACAGTAGATAGAGTGGAAGAAGAGACAAATAAAACATTCTCTAAACTGGAGATATTTAACCAGCATGGCGAGATCGTCGTTGCAGCGGTACATATTCTTAAGTTCTTCCCGCTGGAAGATGACAAATAACTAAAAATAATTATATTCAGAATAAAAGGAGAATATCAATGAAAATTTGTATGTTGGGAACCGGTTCTCTTGGAAGCACGATTGGAGGCACTTTAGCACAGGGCGGGTCTGAAGTTTATTTTGTGGACCAGTGGATCTGGTGATCGTACTTGTAAAATCATTTGCAACCAAAGAAGCGGTGGCACAGCTTAAAGAGACGAATGTCATTGGGCCGGAGACTCTTGTCATGTCCCTTCAAAACGGCCTGGGCAATGAAGAGACGATTGCAGAAGTCGTTGGAGAAGAAAATGTCATCAGCGGCAAAACTTATGTAGGGGGACGTCTTCTGGAACCTGGATATGTCAGTGCGGGAGTTCAAGGCAAATATACTTATATAGGCGAGCTGACAGGAAAGATCACAGACAGGATTCAGGCAGTATGTGAGGAGTTTAATAAAGCCGGATTGCTGTGTGAAGTCAGTGATAATATCAAAGGCCTGATTTGGGATAAGCTGCTGATCAATGTGGCTGCAGGGGCCCTTTGCGGTATTACCAGACTTCCTTACGGGCCGTTATATGAAGAGGATTATATTAAGGATACAGCAGTCGAAGCCATCCAGGAAGGGATTAACGTGGCTAAAGCTGCCGGAGTAAAATTAAAATCTGAAGATCCTGAATACGCATGGTACGCTGCCAGTGAGGGACTTCCTGGAACATTCAAGACTTCCATTTTACAAAGCCTTGAAATGAAACGCCCAACAGAAATTGATTTTATTAACGGTTCCGTTGTAGAGTGGGGTAAAAAATTCGGTATCGCAACACCAGTAAACAAGACCCTCGTGACATGCGTCAAAGGAATTGAAAAATTTTTGCTGGAATATGAACCGGGTCTGGAAAAATAGGAGGATAAAATGGCTTCATATTTAGAACACATGGCCCTCCGGGTAAAAGATCTGGATTGGCATATTCGGTTTTTTGAAGAAGTATTTGATATGCCGGTGCGTATGGAATTGGGAGAGGCACCAAACAGAAAGGTATGGCTTCACGCTGGAATACAGCTGAATGAGACGATTGATTATGAAGGACCGGAAGGCCGTGCGGATCATATGGGAATTATGACAGAAGATGTAGATGAAGTTTTAGAGAAGGCTTATCGTTTGGGAGTAAAAGAACTGCCTCAGGGACATAATTGGTTTGCACTTCCTAGCGGGCTGTGTATTGAGGTTATTGCCGGTAAAAGGGATGTACTGAAAGAGATTATAGAGAAAAAGCCTTGGATAGAATAACGGAGGAATTGAAAATGAAAAAAATAATGATGCTTCACTGTGTCAATCACAATATGTACGGTAAACGTGACCCGGAGCAGTATGGAACTATTACCTTAGATGAGATTAATGAATTGATTGCACAGACGGCAAAAGAGACTGGGATTCAGGTGGATACTTTTCAAAGCAATCATGAAGGTCAAATGGTAGATAAAATACACCAGGTATTCTACGAAAAGTATGACGGTGTCATCATTAACCCAGGTGCATGGACTCATTATAACTATGCCATTCATGATGCACTGGAAATATTAGAGTGCCCAATTCTTGAAGTCCATATGTCAAATATCTTTAACAGAGAAGATTTTCGCTCCCACTCAGTTATAGCTCCTGTTGCGGCAGGAATGATAGCAGGAATGGGCGAATCAGCTTATACTCTTGCAGTTAAAGCCTTTGGTGAAATGTTTAAGAGAACAAGTAACTAAAATTTGACCACAACAAATAATAAGGCCGCCCCCTCTCTGAAAGAGAAGCACTTTAAGTCAATAACTTGCACCAGTAGGAGTTTTACTATATAATAAAGAAAATATTGTCAGCAAGATCATTGGCAAATACTGGTGAGGGGGAATATATACCAGATTATGAATAAAAAGTGCGGAGCGACTGTATTACTTCTGCTGTGTGTCTTGTTTCTGGCCTCGTGCAGGGGAAACCATGACAAGGACAAAAAACAGATAAAAGAAGAGTCATATACAGTGATAAAAGATTCCACCGGGCGAAAAGTAGAGATAAAAAAAGAACCGGAAAAAGTAGTAGCGTTATCGGCTTCCCTGTCGGATGTATGGCTGCTCTCCGGAGGAGAATTATGCGGAGCTACTGCAGATGTGCTGGAAGAAGAGGTAGTTCACGAAAATCTTAACAAAAAAAAGATTAAAAATGTTGGTTCTGTCAAATATCCGGATCTGGATGCTGTTCTTTCCCTGAAGCCGGATTTGGTTCTGATTTCAGGAAACATTGAGGAGCAGATGGATACAGCTGAGACTCTAAAGAAAGAAAAAATTCCATATTATATTGTCAGGATGAATACTCTGGACGATTACCTGAACGTTTTAAAACAAATGACGGAAGTAACCGGAGAAGAGGATAATTATGAGGAGTATGGAGAGAAAGCAAGGGAGGAAGCGGATTACCTGCTGAAGCAAGTACCAAAAGGCAGGAAAACGACTGCACTGGTGCTCAGAGCTTATTCTGCAGACATCAAGGTAAAGACAGAGGAAAATGTAGTCTGCAATATCCTGCAGGACATCGGAGTAGAGAATGCAGCTGCGAACAATAAAAATCTTGCGGAAAATAAGACTCCTTCACTGGAGGCGATATCAAAGAGCGATCCTGATTATATTTTTGTCACAACCATGGGAGACAGAAAGCTTGCCCTGAAGAAGCTTCATAATACTTTGGAAACGGAATCCGGATGGGAGGATTTGAAGGCTGTGAAGCAGAAGCACCTTGTTATTCTTCCGAAAGAACTGTATCAGTATAAGCCAAACAGCCGGTGGAGCGAAGCCTATGAGTATATTCTGTCGATTGTATATCCTGATACTTTTCATTCGGCAGTGGAAGAGAGCAAATAAATAATTATAAGGGAATACAATTAAGAGAAGATAAAAATAAAAAAGCACCCCATTGGAAAATGTTAAAAACATTGATGCCAATGGGGTGTTTTTTTATTTTGTATATTTTTGGATGATAGCTTTTAGAACATCTGGATTTTCTTTTATCCAGTCGGAATATAATTTGTGTTCTTTCTGTACTGCCTGTCCAATTTCTATTAAGAAGTCCGGAATATCTGTTTCCAGAATGGTTCCGGCGTCCTCCCCGAACTGTGCATTGCCCTGTGTTTCCTCTCCGCCGATATACAGTTGGAAGGCTGCAAGAGGTTTTTTATCAATAACCTTTGTGGCTCCGCGGAAGCCAAGTGTCCCAATCTGGTGAGTTCCACAGGAGGATGGACAGCCGGAAATATGGATCTGCGGGAGCACACCGTTCGAAAAATCTAAGGGGCGGATCTTATCCATGACAGCTTTATAGAGCTTTTGAGAGTCTCTGAGACCTATCTGACAGATCCCGCTGCCAATACAGGCGACAGATGTCTCAAACAGGTTGGATGCACTGTCTTTGGTAAGTTCCAGGAGTTCCAGGGCTTCCTCTTTGTTACAGTTGATGAAATAAAGGCTTTCGTCTGGGGAGATTCTCAGGACCACCTGGTCCATCTTCTGTACAGCTTCATTGATCGGTGCGATCAGCTCCGGCGGGATATTCCCTCCAAACGGATGATATAAAACACTGTAAAGACCGTCCTGTTTCTGTGCGGTAATCCGGAAGTTTTCCTCAAGGAAGCCGCAGCCTTCTTTTGTCACAGGAACTTCCTGTACATTGAGGTCAAGAGAATCTTCAGCCATTGCCTTGCTGAGGTTTTCAAGAAAAGCAGCCCGGTAGCCTTCCTGGCCCAAAGTATCCTGCATATACCGTGTTCTGGCTTTCCCGCGGTTTTCATAGTTGCCGTGCTGTATAAATGTCAGAATCATAGCTTTAATATAGTACAGTACTTTTGATGGGTCTGTCCCTTCGTCTACGAGTATGCCCATTTTAGGATTGTTGCCAAGGCCGCCGGCGCTGTAAACGTCGAAGGTGTGATCCTTGCGGGCAACAAATCCAAGATCACGGAAAGTGGCGTGTGTTATATTCTTTGGAGAATTAGAGAAACAGACTTTCAGCTTTCTGGGCATTTTCACCCGTTTGATGAAAGTCAGAAGATAATCGGCGGCCTCTCTGGCATATGGAAGCACGTCAAAGTATTCTTCTTTTTCTACTCCGGAGAGAGGAGAAACCATGACATTTCTGGGAAAATCACCGCCGCCGCCTCTGGTGATAATATCATGCTCAAACGCTTCCTCGATGAGGGAAGATACGGTAACATCATTTAGATTGTGTACCTGTACGGTTTGACAGGTGGTCAGATGGAGTTTGTCTATCTTATATTTTTCAACACTGTCCGCAATAAACTGGAGTTTATCTTTCGTAATTTCTCCCCCGGTAAACCGAAGTCTCAGCATACTGGAACCGCCGCCCCTCTGTGCGTAGCTTCCAAATCCTCCTGAAAAACCTTTATATTCTTTAACGCTGATTTCTTTTTGATAAAACTTTCTGGTCATTAAATGAAATTCGGCCAGGTCAGCCTGAAATTCTTTTTTTAATTCCTGATCCATGTTATTCTCCTTTGCCATATTTAACAGTTTTCTTATTTTATTATAGCATTTCTTAAAATGCACGTCCACATTCAGGGAAGTTTGGCTTTTTTTCAGTTATATGCTAGAATAGGACAAAAGAAAAATAAAGGATGGATACACAGAAGATGTTTGAGAAATTTTACCCGAATGAATATATGGACAGTACTTATTCCATTGACTTTAAAGCATATTATGACAGAGGATACCGGGGGATTTTATTTGATGTAGATAATACCCTGGTGCCTCACAATGCACCCGCAGATGACCGGGCAGTCCGTTTTTTCAGGGAACTGAAAGACATCGGCTTTGATTTTTGTTTTATGTCCAATAACAAGGAACCCAGAGTGAAAAAGTTCTGCGAAGCAGTGGAAGGAACCTACTATATTTATAAAGCGAACAAGCCTATGGTGGGAAGTTATGAGAAGGGCATGAAGCTGATGGGAACAGACCGGTCTAATACACTGTTTGTGGGAGACCAGCTGTTTACGGATGTCTACGGGGCCAATAGGGCCAATGTTTACAGTATCCTTGTAAAGCCCATGAATCCAAAAGAGGAGATACAAATCGTATTGAAACGGTATCTTGAGAGGATCGTTCTGCATTTTTATAAGAAAAGTTGAGTAAAAATTATTACATGATTTTTATCGAGGATAGTATGCTGATTGTAGTGGAATCAGCATACTATTTTTTGTTTTTGTAATAAAGAAAATGTTTATATCAAGCAAATATTAAAATTATATTAGGAATTAATAACATTATGGTATAAGTAGTCATAACTGTTGACATAGATGGTTCTACGGATTATTATTTAGTATATAACTATCAGATTAGTAAAGAAGGAGGAAGAGGTATGAAAAAATAATAAGCATATGTTGTATAGTTTTAGGCTTTATTCTATTTGCTTTGCAGAATACATTTGCCAATGAATTTGTTGAAAAAGAATCAACTGATAATGTTCAAATTAAAAAAGTCTTGAATAATTTTTTTATGGATAAGAATAAAGCTTTAGCCCATTTAAAGATGGATTCCAAATTAAAATCATATTTTAATTCTGATGAAAATTTAGAGTATTTTGATTTAGATACTTTAATAAAGTATCGTAAGGTTCAGAATTCAGATCTGTGTTTTGAAAAATTTAATTCTGAACTTACTTATAATAAGATTTTAATTAATGAAAGCAAGGCAAAAGTATCATTAACTGAAGATATTAAAATCCATTATAATTGTTCAAAGGACACAGAATCAGAGGAACTACATGAACATTTGATTTATTTAGAAAAAATAAATGGAGAGTGGTTTATACAGAATGATAATGTAGAAGGAGACTTTAAACAAGCACTCAAAACGATGAAAGATAAGCAAACCGATAAAGCCGCTCTAGAGAAAAAGCAAAAAGATATAATTAAGGTTGCCAAATCTTATGTTAATAAATTAGAGCAGGAACAATCTAATAACATTCAAAGTTATGAAATGACTGATACTAGTGCAGCAAAGAAAAAATATAAATTTAGTAGTTATGATAGAAATAAGGCTAAAGCATATGCATTAAAGTACGCTTTAAAGCCTAATCCAAATTATCCATTTTATTCTGGGGATGGAGACTGTACAAATTTCACTTCTCAATGCCTAAAAGCTGGCGGAATTACTGAAGATAAAGAAGGTAAAGAAGCATCTAAAAAATGGTATAGATACAATTCATCATGGAAAGGTGCACAGATGTTTCACAACTACTGGCGAGAAAATAAGGGATCATCATCAGTAAAGGGCTTGAAAGCATCTAAGACTAATATGAAAGGATGCAGATTAGGTGATATTGTTCAGAAAGTACCATGGAATAGTAAGGTAGGACAGTATACAGCTACACACAGTGTAATCATTTCTGGTTATGTCCCTAATCCTACTACTCCAGGTGATCCATGGAACAGAAAAAAGGATGTTTTTATTTGTCAACATTCAAGCAATAAGAAAAAAGACATGTTGCGAAACGTCCCACTGAGTTCTCGAGGATGGATGACACAAGCGAAATATGTTCATATAAGTGGTTCATATAAATGACAGAAAGGTAGGATTATGAGAAAAAAAATACTTCAATTACTTATTTCCGTATTTATCATTGTTTTTGGAACAGCGTGTCAGGCTACGGGCATTAAAGAGCAGAAAAAATATCCTGAGACAAAAAAAGTAAAAACAGAAGATATGAAAACGTTGACCAAGCAACAATTTTATAAAGTAAATAAAAAAAAATCAGCCCCAGGTGATGGATGGGAGCTGATATATTACAACAAAGACAAAATATTAATCTCAAATGTTACATCTCTTGTAATTCTGAGAAAAGCAGATAGTAGATTTCAAATTGATAAAATATTAGATTTGAAAAAGTATGATTTGAATCATTCACAGTCGGAAGAGACTACAGAGTTACTTCCCAGTAACAATGGGGAACAAATCTTGCTCTATAACTCATATAATTCTGACAGTAAATTATTGGCGGAGGAAAATGACAGTCTAATCAGCTGGGTTGCAAATTTTACAACAGTAACAATGAAAGAGTATAGAGGAAATGATCTCGAAAAAATTGCAGATTTAGAACAAGGAAGTTTTTTTAACTGCCTGTATACATGTAAAATGATTCAAAACCCAAGAAAAATAAAGGGGGTTGACGAAAAAAATAAAGAAATCAAAGTATTTACAACAGCTTATGATGACACCCAGATTCTAGTGAGCACTGATATTAACGAAAACAACATGTTATCCTTAAAAATCAGTAGTTATAATACCTCAACAAAAAGAATAATAAATCTTTTTCGGTTTACCTAATAAATAAAAAGGGTCTTTGGAAAAAGCATGACAATAGCTTTTCCCAAAGACCTTTAAAATATCATTAATGAAATTTATAAGAAGTGATGTCTCTCAAGTGCGATCAGGATATCACGTCCCTCTTTGACACCTTCGATCATACGCCTTGTCTTTGCACTGTCACCAATGTTGAGAACTTCAATGCCCTCATCCACAAAATGATCGTACAGAGCCTGCAGCGCCGGTGTGGCAGACTGCATTCCGAGACAGATAAATCCGTAGTCAAAATCTAATTCCAGATCCTTATAGTCATGACGGACAATGAAAGAATTCTCTTTCACTTTCAAAAGGTTGGCATTCGGATACTGAGTGACTTTATATTTCTCCAAAAGCTCATTGGCACCGGTTCTTGTGATCAGATCCAGGTCTTCTCCAAAATGAGGCTTTTTCTCTACAATGGTCACTTCTGCTTTTCTAGGAGCAAAGAATTCAACCACATCCAAACCGACATTTCCTCCGCCTATGACAACGACTTTTTTGCCGGAAAGATCTGTTTTTTCAAATGTGTCTACCTTGTCAACCAGGTCAAAGATCGTAGAGACATTTCCTTTCTCAAGGTTTTCCTTAAGGCCTGGAATATTCGGAAGCAGTGGGTTGGAGCCGGTTGCGTTGACAACGATGTCCGGTTTGAATCCGTCTACAAATTCCGCGGTAGCTTCTACATTCTTGCAGATAAACAAGTTTTTAAGGGCCATGGCTCTTTTTTCCTGATAAGCAGGGAAGTAACCAAGACGTTTTTTATTCGGCATGTTGCCCACACGTCTGGCCAGTCCGCCAAGCTGGTTGGTCTTTTCGATCAGAACAGTGGAACATCCCACCTCTGCTGCAGTACATGCGGCTTCAAGGCCTGCGGTACCGCCTCCGATAACAACCACGTTGCAAGGCTTCTTGATATGCTCTTTTTTATAATTTTCTCCGCTTACTACAAATGGATTGACAGTACAGCGCATCGGTTTGTTGCTGAGCGTTGCAGTACATCCATTGTTGCAGGAGATACATTTGTTGATATCATCGGTGTTTCCGAACTGTACTTTGTTGACCCACTCAGGATCTGCGATCAGTCCTCGGCCGATACCGATCAGGTCAGACTGGCCGCTCTTTAAAATCTCATTGGCGATCTCAGGTTCACGGATATTTCCTTCAGCGGTACATGGCTTTCCTGTTTTCTTCTTAACAGCCTTGGACATATAAGATTTCCATCCGTCCGGAAGGTAATCTGCGTCATGCTGATACTGGATTGTACAGGTAAGACCTGCGGATACTGCAAATACGTCTACATAATCTTCAAAATATTCAACGATCTCCAATGTGTCATTCAGTGAGTTTCCGCCTTCAGTGAGCTCATCTGCACTGATTCTCAAAAAGATCGGGATATTCTCGCCTACAACTTCGCGGACTGCTTTTAAGACGAGCGTTGTAAAGCGTGCACGATTTTCTTTGGAACCGCCAAACTCATCTGTCCTGTCATTGGTCAGCGGGGATAAGAACTGGTTCAGCAGATAGCCGTGTCCTGCCTGAATCTCAACAGCATCAAAGCCGGCTGTGACTGCGCGCTTAGCAGCGTCTGCAAACTTCTGGACAATACCGTGGATCTCTTCTATCGTAAGAGGTCTCGGGATGTCTCCTCCAGCTTTTGATGGAATATCAGAAGCAGATACCGGCTGGATATTTGTCACAGAACCGTCCGAGTCGGCACCGCCGTGATTGAGCAGAATGGAAGCGTTGGATCCGTATTCATGGATCGCTTCACAGAGCTTGTACAGCCCGTGGATGTAGTTGTCATGGTCAATTCTCAACTGGTTCGTGCTTAAAGATCCCTGAGGGGATGCGACACTGGCACCTTCCACTGTGATGAGGCCTATGCCTCCTTTTGCATGTTGTTTATAATATGCAATCAGTTTATCACTGACTTCTCCTGTTCGCTCAGCAAAATTTGTTCCAATCGGCGTCATGACAATACGGTTTTTTAATGTCATTGATTTTACTGTAAATGGTTCAAATAGATTGCGGAAATTCTTTGCAGCCATAGTTAGTTCCTCCATTTTTCTTTCTATTTCACTGCAATAATTATATCAAACTGTGTATACAAATGCAATGAAGAATATACCCACAGGGCACACCGTATTGTAAATCCTCGGATGGGAGTGCTTCGCACGATAAGGTATACCCACAGGGCATACCGTAACTCATACCCTTCGGGTGGACGTGCTCCGCACGATAAGGTATACTCATAACTAAGAAAACCAATTCCGGAGGGATCATATGAATCTGAATCATCTATATTATTTGAGAACACTGGCGAAAGAGCAGCACTACACCAGGGCTGCCCACATTTTAAATATCACCCAGCCCAGTCTGAGCCATGCCATCAATGCTCTTGAAAAGGAGTTAAATGTCAAATTGTTTGAAAAAGTTGGAAGAAATGCCAGGCTTACCAAAGAGGGTGAGCTTTTTTGCCGATATGTGATACAGTCACTGGACATGCTGGATGAAGGAAGGCGTGTGGTGGGTGAAGTATCCGGAATGGCCGGCGGATATATCGACATCGGATATATTTATACTCTGGGAAGTCATTTTATCCCACAAAATATGAGTGATTACATGAAAGAGAATGAGGGTAAGAATATCCGTTTTTCTTTTGGACAGGGAACCACAGAGCAGATGATCGGGGAATTGAAAAAGGGTACCTATGATCTCGTATTTTCATCCTATAAAGAGGGTGAAGACCGGTTGAATTTCACTCCTGTTGTGGAAGAAGAGCTTGTGCTGATCACGCCCAAAGGACATCCTCTGGCAGGGGAAGAGGCCGTTGACCTGGCAAAGACAACGAATTATCCTTACATTATGTTTTCGCGCAAAAGCGGTCTGAGGCCGTTTATCAATAAACTTTTTACTGAGGTAAAAGCGCAGCCTTTCATCGCATATGAAGGGGAGGAGGATTCCTCTGTTGCAGGCCTTGTGGCCGCCGGGCTCGGGATTTCTATTGTGCCGAGAATTCCTATTCTGGAAACCATGGAGGTGGAGGCAATCCCCATTAAAAGGCCTGAGATCAAGAGATATATCTATCTCGTTACACAGAAGGATAAATATCTCTCACCGATCGTTGAAGACTTTATAGGGTTTATTAAATCCCGGCACCAGATATAAAACGATGAGGTACGGCTGAGCACAATATTGAAAGAAATGCCGGATTATGGTATACTGAACCACATTAGACTACGATTGAAGAAAAGTGAGGAACACAATGGGAAGGTTAGAAGAGATCAGAGAAAGACTGGAAGTCTGCGACAAACAGATCGTGTCGGTTCTGGAAGACCGGATGGACATTATCAAAGAGATCATGGAATACAAAAAGGAGAACGGACTTCCGATTCTGCAGCCGGAACAGGAAAAGCGGCAGCGCAAAATGCTGAAAGAGCATGTAAAAGAGAATACATATAAGGAAGAGATCCTTGATATTTTTACGTATATTGTGGAAAACAGCAGGAAAATCCAGGCAAGGACTTTGTTTACACACAATATCTTTCTGATTGGATTTATGGGTGTCGGAAAGAGTACAGTATCTGACTATTTAAGCAAGATCCTTGCGTCACCGCAGGTAGAGATGGATCAGGTAATCGTTAATAAAGAACACATGTCGATTAACAAGATCTTTGAGGAGTACGGCGAAGAATATTTCAGAAACTGCGAGACCAACCTTCTGATCGAGCTCCAGAAAAAGAATAACCAGATCGTCTCCTGCGGAGGCGGAGTGGCGATGAGAGAGATTAATGTCCGGGAGATGAAGAAGAACGGCAGGGTTGTTCTCCTGACTGCTTCACCGGAGACGATCCTGGAGCGTGTCAAAGACAGTGACGAACGTCCCCTGCTCAGAGGGCGCAAGAATACGGAGTACATCTCGGAACTGATGGAGATTCGGAGACCGAAGTATCGCGCGGCGGCAGATATCATTGTAGATACAGATCATAAAAATGTCGAAGAGATTGCGGAAGAGATCGTTGGAAAATTAACCCATCTATAAAACAGGAGGAATGAAGATGCAGGCATTTACCCATTACACACCGACAGAGATTGTTTTTGGAAAAGCTTCAGAGGACAGGGTGGCAGAGCTGGCGAAGAAATATCACGGCTCCAGAGTGTTCGTTGTCTATGGAGGAGGAAGTGTCGTAAAGAGCGGGCTGCTTGGAAGAGTGACCGGGACACTGGAAGCGGCAGGGCTCAAGGTGGAGACCATCGGCGGAGTAAAACCGAATCCAAGACTTGATTTTGCCAGAGAAGCTGTTCAGAAGGCCGTTGAATTCCAGGCAGATCTGATTCTTGCCGTGGGAGGCGGAAGTGTGATCGATACTGCGAAGGCAGTTTCGCACGGAGCTGCAAATCCGGATACGGACATATGGGAGTTTTGGTCCCGGAAAAAGAAAGTGGAAAAAACACTGCCGGTAGGTGTCATCCTGACTCTCGCAGCCGCTGGAAGTGAGACCAGTGATTCAGCCGTCCTCACCAATACGGAGATCCAGGTAAAAAGAGGTCTCAGTACGGATCTGAATCGCCCTGAGTTTGCCATCATGAATCCGGAACTTACCTATACGCTTCCCAAGTATCAGGTGGGCTGCGGCATTGTCGACATTATGATGCATACATTGGACCGTTACTTTACGAAGACAAAGGGCAATCAGCTGACCGACGAGATCGCCGAAGGGCTTCTTCGGACCGTGATCGCCAACGGAAGAATCGCGATCCAGGACTCTCATAATTATGAGAGCATGAGCGAGATCATGTGGTGCGGAAGTATTTCACACAACGGACTGACCGGTCTTGGCGCTGAGAAAGATTTTGCTCCTCACCAGCTGGGACATGAACTGAGCGCCAAGTTTGATATCGCCCACGGAGCCAGCCTTTCCGCCGTTTGGGGAGCATGGGCAGAGTATTCCTACATGGAAGATGTAGACCGGTTTGTGCGCTTTGCCGATAAGGTGTGGGGAATTTCCGGGGACAATAAAGAAGAAGTGGCGCAAAAAGCGATCAACGCTACCGTAAATTACTTTAAGTTACTGGATATGCCGACCTGTTTTTCAGAAGCCAAAGAAATCGGCCTTAAGACAGAGGACGAACTGTGGACGATGGCCGACGGATGTTCCTACAAAGATACGAGGACCATTGGGGCTTTTCGTGTCTTAAATAAAGAAGATATCTTTAATGTATATAAATTGGCAAATAAATAGTTGATAAGAAGTACCATTTATTATAGAATGTTATAGAACAAAATGATTAAGGAGGAAATTACGATATGGTATCCGCAGGAGATTTTAAGAATGGGCTGACCATCGAATACGAAGGCAATATTTATCAGATTATTGAGTTTCAGCATGTGAAGCCTGGAAAGGGAGCAGCCTTCGTGCGCGCGAAGTTAAAAAATATCAAGAGTGGGGGTGCGATTGAAAAGTCTTTCCGTCCATCTGAGAAGTTTGAGAATGCTCACATCGAACGAAAAGAAATGCAGTATTTATATACAGACGGTGAATTATTCCATTTCATGGATCCGGAGACTTTCGACCAGATCGCTCTGGACCCGGACACCATTGGGGAGTCACTGAAGTTTGTAAAAGAAAATATGAACGTTACTCTGGTTTCACACAACGGAACAGTTTTCCAGGTAGAGGCTCCTCTGCATGTAGAACTGCTCGTGACGGAATGTGAACCGGGAGAAAAAGGAAACACAGCTCAGGGTGCTACAAAGCCTTGTACGGTAGAGACGGGTGCAAATGTCAATGTCCCTCTGTTTGTCAACCAGGGTGATACATTGAAGATTGATACAAGAACCGGGGAATATTTATCCAGGGTATAAGCTTGTCAAAAAACCAGAAGATTCGGGGGATCGTCTGCATCATCCTGTCGGCGTTCTGCTTTGCATGGATGAATGCATTTGTAAAGCTTTCCGGAGATCTTCCGTCGATTGAAAAGAGCTTTTTCAGGAATCTGGTAGCCCTGATCTTTGCATTTGTGATGATCAAAAGAAGCGGCGCCGGATTCCATTTTCAGATCAAGAATTTACACTGGTTTATCCTAAGGTCCTTAGCAGGGACCTTAGGTATTTTTTGTAATTTTTATGCGGTGGATCATCTGGTGCTTTCGGATGCGTCTACGCTGAACAAATTGTCACCTTTTTTTGTCATTGTATTTTCTTATCTGATCCTGAGAGAAAAAATTTCCGTATTCCAGTTGACTTGTATCACATCCGCATTTATCGGCAGTATGTTCATTGTAAAACCAAGTTTTGCATCGGTCTTGGTTCTTCCGGCATTCATCGGATTTTTAGGAGGGATGTTCGCAGGATGTGCCTATGCCTGTGTAAGAAAGCTTGGAACCAGAGGAGAGAGAGGACCGTTCATCGTGTTTTTCTTCTCTACATTTTCCTGTATAAGCTGCATTCCGTTTATGATTGGAACTTTTCGTCCAATTTCAGGGATACAGCTTGTGTATCTGCTCCTGGCCGGACTTGCCGCAGCTGGCGGGCAGTTTTCCATCACGGCGGCTTATACGTATGCGCCCGGAAAAGAAATATCCATCTATGACTATACTCAGATTATCTTTTCAACACTTCTCGGATTCTTTTTGTTCGGGCAGGTGCCGGATGGATTCAGCATCCTTGGGTATTTCATTATCATAGCGGCAGCGGTCGTTATGTTTTTTTACAATAACCGCAGAGAAAAAGAAGAGTAATTTCCTGTACCGGAAATATCCTGGATTTAATATTGGTGTTGCCCAGTGTGAACTGGGCAACTTTTTTTATTTTCCGATATCATATTTTTTCTGTGCATCGTAATGCAGCAATTCCTGCTGCCTCTCATACATCCGAAAGATATCTTCCAGCTGTTCTATGTATTTACGATCCGAGTGTACATCAAAATTATCAGGGTCGATCTCAATTCCGGATTCAGCCATCCTGCGCATACTCCATACATAAAGTATATCAAGGGCCGGTATCAGATCTTCGCCGCTTTGGGTCAGGACATATTCAACCTTCAGGGGGATTGTATTGTACTGGATCCTGCGGATCAATCTATCATGCATTAATTCTTTTAACTGCTGGCTTAATACCTTCTCACTGATAGGAAAATGGTTTAGGGTCTGGTTGAAACGGATCTTTCCATGGTAGTGAATGTGATGGAGTAATGTCATTTTCCATTTTCCTTTAATACAATTTAAGGCAAAATGATAGGGGTTTGTACCTTTTTGCTCCATAGAATTCCTCCTTGTAATGTTTTTGTCTAATTATAAGGTTATGTGTATTGTATAACACTGAGAATAATTTTGTAAATGATTTTGATAAAAAAATAACGGAAGTGCTGGGGCAAATAACCGGAAAAGTAAGAGAATATGCGGTGAAAAGGTAGTTACTTTATGGTTGGCAGGTAACCAAATGGTTACTGAGTGACAGAATTGTAAGTATTGTACGCATAAAAATACAATGCTATCATCATAGATGTCGAAGGAAAACAGAAAAGATGCATCTACTTCGGGTTGATTTGTGAAAAAAGTATCAAAATTTAGAAAGGAGATTTGAATGATCAAAAGAACATTAGAAGAATTAAAAACCTATGAAGCACCGGGACATTATGGGATGACTGCCATGCGTATTCACGGAAAAGAGGAAACAGGGGCAGAGAAATTCTGGGTCGGATTGTCAACATTCCTTCCGGGCGGAGGAGCAGAGTATGCCTATGAAGATAATTCACTGGAAAAAGTATACTATGTGCTGGAAGGTGAGATGTCTGTCCGGGATTCGGACAATCATGAATATATCATCCATGCAGGAGAGTCTATTTCATTCCCTCCGAATGAGGGGCGCTATTTAGAGAACAGAACAAATAACGCAGCAAAAATGCTGGTAATCATCAATTACCCGGAAGCATAGAAGAAGCGGAGGAGCATCATGGTAAATAAAGAGTTCGTAAACAATATGTTTGATGTAAAAGGGAAGGTTGCAATCATCACAGGTGCCACAGGGGCTTTGGGAAAAGCGGTCTGCTTTGGATATGGACATGCCGGAATGAAGGTCATGGTAACCGGAAGAAAAGAAGAAACATGCAGAGCCTTATGTGATGAACTGGAAGCAGAAGGGATAGAATGCGGATATTCCTGCGGAGATCCGGCGGTTGAGGAAGATGTCATCAAGGTCGTAGATGATACGGTAAAAAAATTCGGAGAAATCAATGTACTGGTAACATCTGCGGGATACAATCATCCTCAGCCGATCATTGAACAGGATTTGTCCATGTGGAAAAAGATCATGGATTCAGATGTACAGGGGACATGGCTGTTCTGTAAGTATGTGGGCAAAGAAATGATAAAACAGGGTAAAGGCGGAAAAGTTATTTTAGTATCTTCTGCCAGATCCAAGATGGGTATGGCAAATTATACGGGCTACTGTACAGCAAAAGGAGGGATTGACCTGATGGCACAGTCTCTTGCCTGTGAGTGGACAGCAAAATATAAAATCAATGTCAATACGATTAATCCGACAGTGTTCCGCTCAGATCTTACAGAGTGGATGTTTGACCCGGACAGTGAAGTCTATAAAAATTTCCTGAAACGTCTTCCGATTGGACGGCTCGGGGAACCGGAGGATTTCGTAGGGCCATGTATTTTCCTCGCTTCATCTGCCAGTGATTTTATGACCGGTGCAAATGTGGCCACAGAAGGCGGATACTGGGCTAATTAGAATTGGAGGCAGTAAAGATGATGATCAGAAAAGTCGCAGTAGTCGGTGCCGGAATGATGGGAAAAGGGATTGCTCAGGTCTGCACCAACATAGAAGGCGTAAAAGTCTGTTTATATGATGTGAAGGACGTAGATATTTACCAGGATATCCAGAAGGATTTTGGGATGCTGGGAGAAAAAGGCATCTTTACGAAGGAAGAGATGGAAGAACGAGTTAAAAGGATTCATTTTTCAACTGATTTGGAAGATGCAGCTTCAAATGCCGATCTTGTATTTGAATGTGTATTTGAAAATCTGGAATTGAAACAGGATATTTTCAGACAGTTGGAGGAAATCTGCAGAGAGGACACAATCTTTGCTACCAATACCTCGGTCATGAGTCCTACCTTAATATCAAAGAAATTACAAAAGAAAGCTCGTTTTGTAGGAACCCATTTCTGGAACCCGGCGTATCTGATCCCGCTGGTGGAAGTTGTGATCGCAGAGGGGACTGATTTTGAAACTGCGCAGGATGTGATCAGGTTTCTGAACGAGGCTGGGAAAAAAGCTGTTTTATGCAGGAAGGATGTTCCCGGATTCATTGCAAACCGTATGCAGCATGCGCTTTGGAGAGAAGCAATCTCCATTGTGGAACAGGGAATAGCAGATGCTGAAACAGTGGATGAAGCTGTGAAGTACAGTTTTGGTCTGAGACTTCCGCAGTTAGGGCCCATCGAAAATGCGGATATGGTCGGTGTCGATCTGACATGGAATATCCACGACTATGTACTGGAATATTTAGAAGATTCCAAAGAACCCTCTCCATTATTGAAAAATCTAAAAGAACATGGCGATCTGGGATTTAAGACAGGAAAAGGTTTCAGGGAATACACACAGGAAGAGATTAATGCTTCTAAAAATGGTTTAAATGATTATCTTATCAAAATGATTTATGGAAAATAGTTTCGGAGGAAAAAATTATGGGAAAAAAAGTATTTATTGATTTAACACATCCATTCAGCGCAGAGATTCCAAGATGGCCTTATTTTGATAAGCCGGTGATTGACAGCAAACATACCATGGCAAAAGGAGGTGTTCTGACACAGTATATCGGATGTACGATGCACACAGGCACACATTGTGACGCTCCCCGTCATGTTATGGAAGTTGAGTTTGATGGCAAAAGGGCACGCTATACCCATGAAATGCCGGTGGATGCCTATACAGGAGATGCAGTCTGCCTTGAAATTAATGTAGATCGCTGGGGACTGATTATGCCGGAACATCTGGAGGATGCATGTAAGCGTGCAGATATCAGGCCAGAGGAATTAGAGGGAATGGTGGTCTGCTTAAATACAGGAATGCACCGTCAGTTTGATGATTCCAAAGAATATTATCATTATTCCTGCGGTACAGGGATTGATGCGGGGAAATGGTTCGTGGAACACAAAGTGAAATGTGTAGCCATGGATATGCAGGCACTGGATCATCCGCTCCATACGGCAATGGGCAATAACGGTATGACCCGCATGAACTTATTAGGTGCTTCAGGAAAACCGATTACAGAAGAATACAAGGAGCAGTTCGGAGAAGAAGCCTATGCTGAGTTTGACAAAGAAGAATACATAAGGATTCATGGACAGGAAGCCTACGATGAAAAATTTGGGGAGCTGGAAGCCATCGGATGCTGGGGTACATGGGAAACTTGCCATAAAATGCTGTTAGGTCATGGAATTGTCGGTGTAGAAAACCTTGGCGGGGATCTGGACAAAGTATCCGGAAAACGGTTCAGATTTAATTGTTTTCCAATCCGGTGGTACATGGGTGACGGCTCCATGGCACGCTGTGTTGCGGAGATTGATGAAGATGATCTAAATGATGTACCGGACAGAACTTATCTGTATGGTGGAACAGGATGCATGAACAGATAATAAACAGCAATGAGTGAAAGCCGCCAAAGCAGCGGCTTTCATTGGGAAAAGAAAGGGATTTTATGGATAAAAAAAACTCTGTTATAAACTTTGGAGTGGCTGGCTGGGGAACGATTCTTTATTGTCTGTTTATGTTCTTCTTTTATGTAGGTATGATCAATGACGGAACGAACGTACTGGCCCCTGCGGCAGCCCAGAATATAGGAGTGAGCCCGGGAACGGTCATCCAGGCAAATGGATATGCAGGAATGATCGCTGTCATAGGTTTTATTATCGTAGGGCAGATCAATAAAAAGATTGGCGCCCGTGCAACTTCATCAATTTTTACGATCATAGCAGGAATCGCATATATCATCTGCGGAAGTGCCACAACGCTTCCTGTGTATACGGCGGCAATGATTTTATGTGCAACGGGGATGATGTCAGCGGGCTACATAGCAGGCGGTACTCTGGTAGCCAACTGGTTTCCAAAGAAAAAGGGTATCGTGATGGGATACACGACCATGGGACATAACTTTGCATCAGCCTTTTATGTAGCAATTTTAACCGGGCTGGTGGCAGTCTGCGGAGGGATCGCCAAAGGATGCATCCCTATTGGGATTGCAGCAGTTATCTTAGGAGTAATAGGTGCTGTTTTCATCAGGGATACACCTAAGGAACGGGGATTGAATCCAGATAATGTGCCGGATGAGGTTTACAAAAAAGAATATTTCACTTCAAAAGAAGATTCTGAATGGACTACATCAAAACTGCTAAAAACCAAAGAGCTTTGGTTAGCAGCTATTTTTACTGGAATGTTCCAGATTTGTTCAGTAGGCGTTATGCAACAGCTGGTCACCAGAAACATCAGGGATTTTGGGATGAGCCAGGCCAACGCCTTATCCTTGATGACGGTAGTTGCACTATTAGGTGTGTTCGGTTCCTGGCTGATCGGGATCATTGATGACCGGATTGGAACAAAAAAAACAATGCAGGGCTTCGGAGTCTGGTATGCAGCGGCTTTGGTCATCAATGTAATTTCTGATGGGACTACAGGGATTCTTTTCTATATTTCAATCTTTATGATCGGATTTGGAATCGGCGGTAGTGCCAATTTCACAACTTCATTTCCTACATCTATTTTTGGAAGACATGGGTTTGATAAGGTGAATTCCGTCATATTTCCGATACAGGGCTTTGTAACAGCATGGTGCTTCCTGATCAATGGGATTGTAACAAATGTCATTGGCAACCTGAACTATGCGTACCTGATTTTTGCAGGTGCAGCATTGATCGTTTCTATTGCAGTATCATTTGTCAATGAATATAAATTCAACAAGGATCACATAGTACAGGAATCAGTAAAAGAGCTTTAGGAGGATAGGATGAGTAAAACAATGATCACGGTCGCAACCACAGGGGCGTGGCCAACGAAAAAAGATAATCCGAATATTCCCATGACACCAAGGGAAATCGCAGATGATGTTTATGAGTGCTATAAAGCAGGGGCAGCCATCTGCCATCTTCATATGAGAGATGATGAAGGTAAGGGAACAATGGATACTGCCAGGTTTGAAGAAACCGTGGGATATATCCGTGAACAGTGCGATATTTTGATAAACTGCACTACATCCGGTGATTTGAATGCAACAGATGAAACAAGACAGGCACATCTTAAGGTCTGTAAGCCGGATCTGGCTTCGTACGACTGCGGTTCCATGAACTGGATGCACAACAGTCTGTTTCTTAACCATCCCAGGTTTTTAGAGGAATTAGGAATGACGATGCAAGAATGTGGTGTAAAGCCTGAAATCGAGATTTTTGATGCCGGGATGATCTACAATTCCATACATTATTTAAAGAAAGGTGTATTAAAGGCTCCGGCTCACTATCAATTTGTATTGGGAGCAGCAGGGGGCAGCGCCGCAACCGTAGAAAATCTTGTGTATTTGAAAAATCTGATTCCCAAAGGTTGCACATGGGGTGCACTTGGAATTGGAAAACAACATGTCCCGATCATGCTGGCTGCGGTTGCCATGGGAGGACATCTCAGAGTTGGAATGGAAGATAATGTATACTATGGACCGGGGGAATTAGCCAGATCAAATGCCCAGTTAGTGGAGCGTGCTGCGAAAATCATTAAAACAGCTGGGAATCAGGTGGCGACACCGGAGGATGCAAAAAATATATTGAGTTTAAATTAAGTTCAGGGGAGATTGCCATGAAAAAAAGAATCACTGCAGACAAAGCAATGGAATTCATTCATGATGGATCGGTCCTGATGATCGGAGGATTTTTGTCAAATGGAACTCCCGAAAGACTGATGGATGCAATCGTGAAGAAAGGATATAAAAATCTGACGGTCATTTCTAATGATTCCGGTTTGAATGAGAAAACAGGGATCGGGAAACTGATCAGTGCAGGACTTGTGAAAAAAATTATAACATCTCATATTGGAACCAATCCTGAAACGGGAAGACAAATGTCAGAGGGAACGCTGGAAGTCACACTGGTGCCCCAGGGAACGCTGGCAGAGCGGATCCGGGCAGGCGGTAGCGGCTTGGGCGGGGTGCTGACGCCAACCGGAGTCGGGACGGAAGTGGCCGAAGGAAAAGAAACGGTCAATATCCATGGAGAAGAATATTTGTTGGAGCTGCCATTAAAGGCAGATGTAGCTTTGATCAGAGGATCTGTCGTAGATGAAGATGGAAATATCTACTATGATGGAACCACAAAGAATTTCAATCCGCTTATGGCACAGGCAGCAGAGGTTGTGATTGCAGGTGCAGAAAAAATAGTATCCGCAGGAGAGATTAACCCCAATCATGTCATGACACCTAAAATTTTGGTTGATTATATTGTACAGGAACCACAAAAATGCGGAGGTGTAGAATGAATCCAAAAGAAATCATTGCCCGCAGAGCTGCACAGGAATTAAACTATGGTGATGTGGTAAATTTAGGGATCGGGCTGCCAACCATGATTTCTGATTATATTACAGATGATCTGGAGGTTACGCTGCAGAGCGAAAATGGAATTCTGGGCATGGGAGGCGCAGCACCGAAAGGAAGAAAAGATAAAGATGTTATCAATGCAGGGGGACAGAATGTTTCTGTGAAATCAGGTGCTTCCTTCTTTGACAGCAGTACATCCTTCGGGATTATCCGAGGAGGACATGTGGATATAACGATTCTTGGAGCCTTGCAGGTGGATAAAGAAGGAACACTGGCAAGCCATATCGTACCGGGTAAAATGGTTTCCGGTATGGGCGGAGCGATGGATCTGGTGGTAGGAGCAAAAAAAGTAATCATTGCCATGACCCACACGGCAAAAGGGACGCCAAAGCTGCTGGATAAAGTGACGCTGCCGCCGACTGCGGTCAAAAAGGTCCGCAGAATTATTACAGAATTAGCTGTCATTGATGTGGAGGAAGACGGATTTAAGCTGGTTGAAATCTCTCCGGAAACAACGATAGAAGAGGTAAAGAAACTGACCGGTGCATATTTGAAAATAGACAGCCATTTGAAAATCATGAAAGTATTATGACGGGTTTGTCAACTATTTTATGAAAGTTTATTGTTTTTTCCGGGAAGGGAGATTCTCCTTCCCGGAATTTTTGTATTACGGTCAAGTATCAAGCTCTAAAAGGCTTAGAACGATATATAGAAATATGGCGAGAAAACGACACAGGTCATCCTCCCCGCGATGACACCGCTTCAACTACTTTCTTTTTTAGCTAAAGGCTATATTTTGCCATAATAAGACCGACCTCCAATCGTTAGATTTTTGGTCTGACTTTTGGGGGTCGGTTCAATTTTTAATCTTGGTGCTTTTTTGCGCTTCTAAATACCTTGTGCGGTACATATATTAGGGTTATACAGCTTTACGAAGAAGGGGGAGTCCTATGGAAAACACAAGTGAGATCTACCACATACTCCCGAAGTCTGTCCGGGGGCTGATGCAGAAAAGCGGTCTCAAGCCGAGAGAACTTCAGGAAATCAGGCTGCGTATTCATCAGCCTGTGATCGTCCGCTATGAAAATAAAGAATATTTTTTGTCCACCGCAGGGAAGCTTACGAGCAGCCATCATTTTGTACATGTTCTCACGAGAGAAGAGCTAAAACAGATGATGGAATACATCAGCAATTATTCTCTTTATGCCTATGAAGACCAGTTAAGACAGGGGTTTCTGACCGTGAAAGGGGGACACCGGGTAGGGATCGCAGGAAAAGTGTCTATTGAGGACGGCGAGATCAAGACGATGAAGCACATCACTTTTTTGAATATCCGTGTGGCCCATGAGGTCATTGGCTGTGCGGAGGGGATATTTGAACACTGCACGAAAGATGGACAGCTTCTCCCGGTGCTGATCATTTCGCCTCCGGGGCGAGGGAAAACAACGCTTTTAAGGGATATGATCCGCATGGCTTCCGACGGCGGCGAGACTGTGGGTGTGGTGGATGAGCGCAGTGAGATTGCGGCTTCTTATATGGGAGTACCGCAGAACAAAGTGGGCATCCGCACGGATGTGATGGACGGATGTCCGAAGTCGGAAGGAATGATGATGCTTGTACGCTCTATGGCTCCAAATGTGATAGCAGTAGATGAAATTGGAAAAAAAGAGGACGTGGACGCTATGCTGTACAGTGCTTACTGCGGCTGTACTTTGATGGCGACGATCCACGGCAAAGATATGGAGGAATTGAAAAAAGTGCCGTATGTTGGGGAAATGATCGAAAGAAAAGTTTTTAAACGCTATGTTGTCCTGAGTGAACAGGGGAAGGCGGGAACCGTCAAGGAGATTTTGGACGAGGAGGGGGTGAGGCTTTATGGTTAAACTGCTGGGTGCGGCTATAGTCATTATTTCCGGCGGTATCCTTGGATTTTACCGGGCGTCGAGGGAAAGAAAGAGACTGGAGCAGGGGATTGAATTAAAAAGGCTTTTATATCTTCTGCAGGGCGAGATCCGCTATGGACTGACGCCTCTTCCCGATGCCATCGGCACCATAGCCGGGAAGATGAATGCCGAGTTTTCTGTTTTTCTCTCTGACGTATCAAAAAAACTCTCTTCTTACCAGGAAGAAACATTTTCTCAAGTGTGGAAGAGTTCTGTCGAGAAGGATCTCATACCGTATGTCCTGGAGAAAAAGATGCTGGAGCCATTGATCACCATGGGAGATACGATTGGCTATCTGGACAAGGACATGCAGGTGAAGACCATTGATTTTACGATTGAGCAGATCGAGGAGAGAATGTATCAGATCAAAGACCAGGTGATCAAGAACTGTAAATTATATCAGAGCCTTGGATTGTCCTTTGGACTTCTCGTTGTGATTATTTTATTGTAAGGAGGATCTTATGAGCGTAAACATTATCTTTCGGATTGCGGCTGTGGGAATTCTGGTCACGATCCTGGTGCAAGTACTGAAACACTCGGGCAGGGACGAACAGGCATTTCTGATCACCCTTGCGGGGCTGATCCTTGTACTGTCATGGGTAATCCCTTATATCTATGATCTTTTCGAGAGTGTACAGACACTGTTCACCATATCTTAGGAGGCGGGCCTATGGTTAAGATCGCACTTTTTGGCATCATAGCCAGTATACTTACGTTGAAAATTAAATCCATCAGGCCGGAGTACAGCCTGGTGATCGGCCTTGTATCCAGCCTGTTTCTGGCAATCTATGCATTGGACGAGATGGGGAAGATCATAGACTTATTTGGCGCCATTGAGTCTTATTCAGGAATTCCGGGAACTTACATACAAATTCTTTTAAAGCTGGTCGGGATTTCTTTTCTGTGTGAGTTTGCCTCAAATATATGCAAAGATGCGGGACAGGCAACCATGGCAAAACAGGTGGAGATGGCGGGAAAGCTGTCTATACTGGTTGTCAGCCTGCCGATCCTGGAATCTCTGCTGACAACATTAGAAAGGCTGATGGGATGAGACAACGGATCATTTTGCTGGCATTTATCTTTGTGCTGATCTTCACAGCAAAGGTGTCAGCAAACGAAGAGGAAGATTTGAGCGAATATTCGTTTGAACAGGTGGAGAAGACATTGGAGAAATCAAACATCAGTTTCTCTTATGAGGAACTGGTGAAAAAGCTGATAACTGGAAATATAAAAGGCGCTTTTTCCATGGTCAGGCAAAGTGTCGGGGACCAGCTGTTTTTGATTTTGTCCGAAAATAAGAATTTTATGAAACAGCTGATCGTAGTGGCGATCATCGCAGCAGTGTTTAAAAATTTTTCCGATGCATTCTTTCAGGGAAATACAGGAGATACAGCCTTTTATGTCACTTACATGATTCTGATCGGTCTGATGGCGAATTCTTTTTTCTTTTTAAATTCTATCACGGATCAGGTGATCTCTACGCTCATTGATTTCATGAAAGGACTGATCACGGCTTACTCTATCGCAGTGGTGGCAACCACGGGAGTATCCACATCGGTGGCTCTGTATGAGATGTATCTGTTTGTGATCTATATCATTTCTCTTCTGGTCCAGAGTGTGATCTTTCCGGCGGTAAAAATCCTGTTTGTGTTAAAGATCGTGAATCACATTTCGCTGGAGGAGAAGCTTTCCAGGCTCTGCGATACACTGGAATGGGCAGTGAGAGCCCTGTTAAAGGCACTGCTGGCTGTGGTTCTGGGAATCCAGATGATCCAGGCCATGCTCCTGCCGGCAGTAGATTCCGTAAAAGACGGTATTTTAAAAAAAGGTGTGTCCATGATTCCTGGGGTGGGACAGGGCGTCAGCACGGTGACAACGACTCTGATCGGGTCAGCTGTCGTGATCAAAAACAGCATCGGAGTGGCGGGTATTTTTGTTCTCTGTGTCATTATTTTGGTTCCGCTGATGCAGATCGGCGGAATTCTTCTCTCTTATATTGGGACAGGAATTCTGCTTCAGCCGGTCTCAGACAAACGGATCACAGGGTCTCTGGATGCGGTGATCAAGAGCGGAAAACTGCTGCTCAGGACAGTGTTTACTCTGAGTATTTTGTTTATTCTGTCCATCGCCATCGTAGCCTTTTCCACAAATATTAATTACTATACGGGGTGACGGCATATGCAGTATATTAAAGCGATTGTTTTTTTTCTGATTCTTATGACACTGGTAGGCCAGCTTTGCCAGGGGGATAAATACAAGCCCTACATCCGACTGGTGACCGGTTTTATGCTTCTGGCCCTGATGATGAGACCGATTGCCTATGTTATGAATATAGGACCGGAAGACCTGGCGGTATTTTCCAATGTGAATGCTGACAGCACAGAAGCTTCTTTCAGGAACCAGGCTCTTGAGACTTATAAAAGCCGCGAAGAGAAGAAAATAAAAAAAATCCTTCAATCCTATAAGATCCAGGCAAAAGAAGTGGAAGTAGATACGGATAATACAAAGGATGATCCGGAGATCAATGAGATTTCCGTGAAGGTTGGAGATGAAGAATCCGAAGCAAAGAAAGTAAAAACAATACTTTTGAACTTCTATAATGTAGATGAGAGTCATATCAATATAAGTGAGTAGGAAATGTATGATGGACAAAAATGAACTGATCCAAAAAATTGAATCTCTGGGCACAAAGAAAATTGTTTTGATCTTTGTTCTTGGTATTGCCTTGATCGTATTTTCTTTTCCTTCATCAGGGAAGAAAACGACCAAAAGCACCAAAGACTCAGAAAGCAATGAGGGCGTGTCATCCACGGATGCCTATGTCAAAAAGCAGGAACAAAGGCTTGTAGCAGCGTTGAAAAATGTGGAAGGCGTGGGAAAAGTAAAAGTGATGATCACTCTGAAATCTTCAAAGGAGTCGGTCGTCAACAAGGATACACCTTATGAAGAGAGCACAAAAAAGGACGAAAAAACGGTGAAGGAAGATGAGGAGACCGTTTTGATTGATAAAAACGGGGAGAAGGTCCCTTACATAGTGAAGGAAGTAGAACCTGAAGTGGAAGGAGTTGTAGTGGTCGCACAAGGCGGAGGAAGCGATATTGTCAACCAGAATATCGTCGATGCGGTGAGTGTGTTGTTTCACATTTCATCTTATAAAATAAAGGTGTTAAAAATGGAGGACTAGGAAATGAAGAAAATCGTGAAAAAAAATCAGTTAATCATCACAACTCTGGCTGTTATTATAGCGGTCGCGGGCTATGTAAATTATACGGGTCAGTACATTACTACAACAAAGGACAAAGCAAAGACTGTAAGCAACACGGCAAAAAATGCCTCCCAGAGTCAGGCAAAAGATGACATCACGGATGTGGGGGAAGCAGTGCTCACTAACGCCCAGGTGGGAAATTACGTGGCAAAGGCGAAGCTTGAGAGAGAACAGACCCACAGCAAGGCAAAGGACACTTTGGAAGAAATCATCAAAGACAAGACAGTCAAGGATAGTGTCAAACAGGATGCGGTGGATAAGCTTGCTACCCTGGCAGAACAGATGGAGATGGAGACGGCTACCGAAAACCTTCTGGGCGCCAAGGGATTTTTAAATTCCATCGTGACCATTCAAAACGGAAACGTGGATGTCCTGGTGAACCTGAAAGATGTCTCCAAAGTGGAGAGAAGCCAGATTGAAGATATCGTTACGAGAAAGACGGGATGCAAGCTGGAAAATGTCGTGATCACATCGATAAAAACAGAAGATTAAAGGCTTTGTGTGTAAATTCCGGGGACAGGGATTTGCACACTTTCTTTTTTCTTGCATAACATCGATAAGTTTTGGTATAATTAACATACTGTATATGAAGAATTATAAAACAGAAGAAAAAGTTTTTAGAAGCAATCAGCAGGAGGCTTTTTATGGAGAATAAAAGTAGTGGTTACAAGATTCAGGAAAAAGGGCTGCTCGGAGAAGTGAAGATCGCGGACGAAGTGATCGCGATCATCGCGGGTCTTGCGGCGACAGAAGTCAAAGGCGTGGCGGGCATGTGCGGCAATATCACCAACGAGCTTGTGAGCAAGCTGGGCATGAAGAAGCTTTCCAAAGGTGTCCGCGTCAACGTGGAGGGAAGCCATGTCAGTGTCGATCTGGCCATCGAACTGGATTATGGGGTCAGCATTGCACAGATTTCAAAGAAAGTGCAGGAGAAGGTCAAGACAGCCATAGAAAATATGACAGGCCTGACCATCGACGAAGTCAACGTAAGAATTGCCGGCGTAGCGCTGGAAGAAGAATAATCAAAAGATGCGGAGCTGTGAAAAGCAGTTCCGTTCTTACTGTGTAGAGAAAGGACCGTATGATGACAAGGAGTAAATTAAGAGAGCAGATGTTCCGTCTGTGCTTTTCCATCGATTTTCACACAAGCGAGGAGTTTGAAGCGCAGGCGGACCTGTATTTCGCAAATAATGATTTTTTCAGGAACAAAGAGAAAGACTACATAAAGACAAGGACTCTCGATATGCTTTCCCGTCTTGAAGAAATCGACCAAAGGATCAATGAAAACAGCAAAGGCTGGGATATCAGGAGACTTGGAAAAGCCGAGCTTACGATTTTGAGAATTGCAGTTTATGAAATAATGTTTGATGAGGATATTCCGGATAAAGTGGCGATCAACGAGGCAGTGGAACTTTCCAAGACCTACTGCAACGAAAAGGCCGCCTCATTTATCAATGGGGTTCTTGGAAAGATTGGTTAGATGAATAAAGTATTTTCAGTAGCGCAGATCAATGCGTATATCAAAAGAATCTTTCAGAGCGATTATGCCCTGAACCGGATTTATATCAAGGGAGAAGTCTCAAACTGCAAATACCATTCTTCCGGGCACATCTACTTTTCACTGAAGGATGATAAAAGTCAGATTTCCTGTGTGATGTTTGCCAACCAGAGGATAAACGGGCTGGATTTTGAGATGGAAAACGGTCAGACGGTCATTGTTTCGGGAAGCATCAGTGTGTTTGAGAGAAACGGCACATATCAGCTTTATGCCAACGAGATTTCTCTGGACGGGATCGGACGGCTCTATGTGGAGTTTGAGAAGCTGAAAGATAAGCTTTACAAGGAAGGCTTATTTGATCACGAAAAGAAAAAGCCCATTCCCCAAAATCCTAAAACCATCGGCATCGTGACGGCGAAGACAGGAGCCGCCATCCACGATATCATGAGTGTTGCAAAGCGGAGGAATCCATATATACAACTCGTGCTGTATCCGGCACAGGTCCAGGGCGACGGAGCAGCAGATACGATCGTGAGAGGAATTCAGACTCTGGACCGTTATGGGGTTGATACGATCATCATCGGCCGCGGAGGCGGATCGATCGAGGATCTTTGGGCATTCAACGAAGAGATGGTCGCCAGGGCCATTTATGCGGCCAAAACGCCAATTATTTCCGGGACAGGCCATGAAGTGGATACCACCATCGCAGATTATGCTGCAGATCTAAGGGCAGCCACACCCACGGCGGCGTGTGAACTTGCAGTTCCGGATTTAAGGGAGACGCTGGATGCGATTGACGCAAGGAAAAGAAGTCTTTCTGTACAGATCCGCCATATTCTGAGAAATTATGAACTCCGTCTGGAACAGTACAGCGGAAAACTGCGCAGTTTTGATCCGAAGCTTCAATTGCAGGAGCAGAGGATGACGCTTGCAGAATTAGAAGACCGCCTGACAAAGAGGATGGATTTTTTGCGGAACCGTTATCAGCATCGCCTTGAACTATATGCACAGCGGCTTCACGGCCTTTCCCCTACGGCAAAACTGATCGGCGGATATGGATATTTGTCAGATCAATCCGGGCGTCCGGTTGTATCGGCGACTCAGATATCCAAAGGTGATGAAGTACAGATTACCATCTCCGACGGATCTATAAAAACAAAAGTAACACAAGTTATACCGAGAGAAAAATAAAGAACAAAAGTGTGCTTTACACACCTCGTGAACCAATTTTTTCTATGCACAGCTTTTGTTCCGCGCGCGAAGCTGTGCATCCTGCCCGTAGGGCTTGCCCACTTTGTCTTTCACAAATGCTTAGTTTTCCCAACCTCAAGAACTCAAAAAACGTCAAAGAACCGCTTAAAATGGGAGTCAGAAGGAGATTTTAAAGGTGATTTAGCAATTTATACAATCGGTTGGGAAAAAATCAAAGAAACGTTGATTTCATCAGGAAAACTGACTATAATAAAAACAAGAAACGGCATAAAAACGTTGGATAAACAGTAACAAGAGTTGTATTGAAATTGTCTCTATTGCCATTCCATTTTCGATACAATTCGATAAACAGTAACAAGAGTTGTATTGAAATACAAAGTAATGTGCGCTGGCATTTCTGTTCGCCCCCGATAAACAGTAACAAGAGTTGTATTGAAATTCCAGATAAAAAGTAATTTTAAAAAGCAGGATATGATAAACAGTAACAAGAGTTGTATTGAAATGATATTTGAATGTGACACCTTCCTCGGTAACAGCGATAAACAGTAACAAGAGTTGTATTGAAATAATAATTTGATAGTGAAGTTTCCTAGTTTTGCCCCGATAAACAGTAACAAGAGTTGTATTGAAATAGATTGATAGCCTAATCCCGGATACTTGTATCGTGATAAACAGTAACAAGAGTTGTATTGAAATGCATGAAGCGTCGTGATGCAATTGTTTCCCGTAGAAAGATAAACAGTAACAAGAGTTGTATTGAAATACGATGTTATTGAAGTCATAGACATTTTTTCCATAGCGATAAACAGTAACAAGAGTTGTATTGAAATCTGTCTACATCCTCGTTTATTACTGCCCTCTTCTGGATAAACAGTAACAAGAGTTGTATTGAAATCTGCGTAGCTGGCGATGTTAACCCGATGTCCATTCGATAAACAGTAACAAGAGTTGTATTGAAATTATTGTCTCTTACACACATTATTGTGATTATATTCGGATAAACAGTAACAAGAGTTGTATTGAAATCAGTCACAACGACAGATGGAAGTAAGACGGCTGTAGATAAACAGTAACAAGAGTTGTATTGAAATTTGATTTTACGGAGAATAGTTCCCTCCGCCGCTGTGATAAACAGTAACAAGAGTTGTATTGAAATTTGTAATAGATGCATTCTAGAGTCTGGTTTTTTTCTGATAAACAGTAACAAGAGTTGTATTGAAATAGAATTGTATCAGTTTTAATGTCTTCCCTGTACCTGATAAACAGTAACAAGAGTTGTATTGAAATCTCGGAAAAAGATTACAAACGCCTGGTGAATCTAGAAGATAAACAGTAACAAGAGTTGTATTGAAATATATGTCCCACGATGGCTGCATGGGGCACTCCGTGATAAACAGTAACAAGAGTTGTATTGAAATTAGGAGGGGGTGACACGGTATGGTAGAGTACGCAGAGATAAACAGTAACAAGAGTTGTATTGAAATGAAAGACTTGCGAAAGAGTGAAGAAAGCACAGGATAAACAGTAACAAGAGTTGTATTGAAATTGGAGCGGATCACTCAGGTATAAAAGGGAAAGGAGGATAAACAGTAACAAGAGTTGTATTGAAATGGTAATTAATCCTTCTAATATAGTTCTGCATATTCGATAAACAGTAACAAGAGTTGTATTGAAATTCTTTCTTTGTAGACGGATATGCCGTCCGGTAAGGATAAACAGTAACAAGAGTTGTATTGAAATATTTTAATAAAAGGCAAAAAGAAATTTTAAAGGGGGGATAAACAGTAACAAGAGTTGTATTGAAATCAGTACCGCCGGATATCCTCTATGACTGCCTGATATGATAAACAGTAACAAGAGTTGTATTGAAATTCAGTTACTTCAATGTCCGTTCGTTCATGTGCCGCGATAAACAGTAACAAGAGTTGTATTGAAATAACCGGCAGCACCGAATAAGAGAGTGTCCGATGATGGATAAACAGTAACAAGAGTTGTAAAGTTTTTCTGTCTTACAGATTGTATTATGAAACAGGAAAGCAGTAAATTTTTATTAAAATATATAAGATGAGAAGACGGGGAGATTTATCCTGTCTTTTCTTTTGTTCCCTGATCAACAGGACAGATTCCGAATGATTCCCATTTAGTATGTAGAATACCTCACTCCAGTCATGAAGATGTCGGACGTAATATCTACTGGATAAGGAATGCTTCAAACAGGAGGCGCCATTGTGCAATAGTTTTTCTTCACTATCGGAAGAAAGCATTTCAAAAGCTGACTGAAGATAGTGAAGAAAAACTCATGGGTTTCAATTCAAATCAAATATGATATAATTAAGAAGATATTTTTGGAAAGGAAATCAGGTTGTCACTTATGGAAAAAAAGAAGTTTAATATTGATGAAGGATTCAGCCAGTTAGACGATATATTAAAGAATTTAGAGCAGGAGGACGTAAAGCTTGCCGACGCGGTAGAACTTTATACAAAAGGGGTTTCGACTTTAAAAGAATGTAAGGATTCTCTGGACCAGGTGGAAAAAGAGCTGATTATTTTAGAACAAAACGGAGAGAACAATGAATGAGTTTGATCAGGAGCTTAAAAAGCGTATAAGTCATATTGAAGGAATACTGGATTATTATCTTCCGAAACCGGAAGGCTTTCAGAAAACAGTGCTCAAGGCGATGAACACAACGGTGAAAGCCGGAGGGAAACGGCTGAGACCAATGCTGATGGAAGAAACCTACAAGATGTTCGGGGGAAAGGGAAAAGTTATTGAACCCTTTATGGCTGCGATTGAGATGATCCATACCTATTCCCTGATCCATGACGATCTTCCTGCTCTGGATAACGACGACTACAGAAGGGGACAGAAAACCTGTCATATCGTCTACGGAGAGGATATGGCGATCCTTGCGGGAGATGCCCTGCTCAACTATGCATTTGAGACTGTTTCGGCTGCGTTTGTTTTAGAGGATGCAGACCTTCCAAAAGTGGCAGAGGCCATCCGGATTCTTGCCCGGAAACCGGGTATCTACGGCATGATCGGAGGACAGGTGGCAGACGTGGAACTGGAGGGCACTGCGCTTACGATGGAGCAGATCATGTTTATTCACCACAACAAAACGTCTGCCTTGATTGAAGCGTGCATGATGATCGGGGCGGTGCTTGCCGGTGCATCACAGGAAGATGTAAAAGCCATGGAACAATGCGGACGGAAGATCGGTCTTGCCTTTCAGATCCAGGATGACATCCTTGATATCACAGGACAGCAGGAAGTCATCGGCAAACCGGTGGGAAGCGATGAGAAAAATCAGAAGACCACATATGTCTCGATCAAAGGATTGGAACAGGCCGGGAAGGATGTAGAGAGGATCTCGCTGGAGGCAGTGGAGATTCTGAGAACCTATGATACATCTGACGGTTATCTCACAGGTCTGGCAGAATACTTGATTCACAGAACCTACTAGATTTCAAGAAGTATGTATAAAAAGGACTGCCAAAGGAGTAGACATGTTAGAACAGATCAATCATCCCAATGATATTAAAAAAATAGACAGAAAAGATTACCGGATTTTAGCCAAAGAGATCCGGAAATTCCTGCTGATGAATGTCAGCAGAACAGGAGGCCATCTGGCTTCTAATCTGGGGGCAGTGGAGCTTACAATGGCACTTCACACGGTTCTGGATTTTCCGAAAGATCAGCTGGTATTTGATGTAGGGCATCAGTCGTATATCCACAAGATCCTGACGGGCAGAAAAGACGGCTTTGCTTCGCTGAGGCAGTTCCACGGCATGAGCGGCTTTCCAAAACCCACAGAAAGTGACTGCGATGCGTTCCACAGCGGACACAGTTCAACCTCCATCGGCGTTGCCCTGGGACTGGCGCAGGCCAGGGATTTAAAAGGCACAGATGAAACAATCGTGGCAGTGCTTGGCGACGGAGCGCTTTCGGGAGGCATGGCCTATGAAGCGCTGAACAACATGGCAAGGCTTCGGGAAGAAAAGAGAAAATTAATCGTCATCCTTAATGACAACAAGATGTCTATCTCCGAAAATGTAGGCGGTATGTCCGGCTACCTGAATAAAGTGCGGTCCAAAAAAGAATATGTAGATTTTAAGGGAAACGTAGAAAAATCATTGATGCAGATCCCGGTAGTCGGAGAGCCGATTGCCAAAGGTCTGAAACGTTCCAAAGACTCCATTAAGCAGCTGTTCGTTCCGGGGATGATGTTTGAGGATATGGGGATCACTTATATCGGCCCTATCGACGGACATAATACACCTCTCCTGATCGATACCTTTGAGAGGGCAAAACAGCTGGATGAGCCGATTATTATTCATGTTGTCACAAAGAAGGGAAAGGGTTACCGCTTTGCGGAAAAGGAACCGGCCAGATTTCACGGAGTCGGGCCTTTCTCTGTGCGTACCGGAAAGAATCTGTCCGCACAGTCTTCCGGGGGGCCTTCCTACACGGATATTTTTGCAGATACTGTGACGGAACTTGCAAAAAAGGATGAAACGATCACGGCTGTCACGGCTGCGATGCCGGAGGGAACCGGGCTTGAACGGTTCAAGGAACAGTTTCCGGAACGGTTTTTTGATGTGGGCATCGCAGAGCAGCATGCTATTGCGTTCTGTGCGGGAATGGCGGCCAGAGGTCTGAAACCGGCAGCGGCTGTTTATTCCACATTTCTTCAGAGAGCTTATGACCAGATTCTTCATGATGCGGCGATCGGAAGACTGACGATGCTGATCGGAGTAGACCGTTCCGGGCTCGTAGGAGCCGACGGAGAGACACATCAGGGTATTTTTGATGTCTCCTATCTGTCGTCGATCCCGAATGTCACCGTTATGGCACCGGTCAACGGCAGAGAGTTAAAAGAAATGGTGACCTATGCCCTTACAAAGGGAGAAGGTCCCATGGCGGTAAAATACGCGAGAGGAACTGCTTCCACACTGTTTGAAGAGGAATTTACGCCGATCATGAGGGGAAAGGGAAGTATTCTCAGACAAGGCAGTGAGATCGCGCTACTCCCGCTGGGCAATCTGATGGAAGAAGGAGCAATTGTCTATGAAAAACTCGTAAAAGAAGGATATAAGCCGACACTCGTGAATCCAAGGTTTGTGAAGCCTCTGGATGAAGAACTGATCTGTTCTCTCATAAAGGAACACCGCCTGATCGTTACAATGGAAGAGGGCGTGTTAAACGGCGGATTCGGACAGCAGGTAACACAGATTCTGGCAAATCATGATTACAAGGGCAGGGTCCGGAATATCGGAATTGACGACCGATTTGTGGAGCATGGTTCTGTAACTCAGCTCAGGAAAATGCTTGGCATCGACAGTGATACGATGACAGAAAAAATCAAAGGTTGGATTGGAGATAAAGCATGAAAGAACGATTAGATGTCCTGCTGGTGAAAAAGGGGCTGGCGGCATCCAGGGAAAAAGCAAAGGCGATCATCATGTCGGGTGTAGTTTTTGTAGACGGACAGAGGGAAGACAAGGCCGGCACTATGGTCAAAGAAGAACTTCCCATCGAAATAAAAGGAAAGACCTTAAAGTATGTCAGCCGAGGAGGACTGAAGCTCGAAAAGGCAATGAAACAGTTCGATATTCAGCTTACGGACAGGGTATGCATGGATGTTGGAGCGTCTACTGGAGGTTTTACTCACTGCATGCTCTTAAACGGTGCCAAAAAGGTATATTCCGTAGACGTGGGGCATGGACAGCTGGACTGGGGCCTGAGAAATGACGAGAGGGTCGTGTGCATGGAGAGAACAAACATGCGCTATGTGACACCGGAAGACATAGAGGAGCCAGCGGGTTTTGTCTCCATCGATGTGTCCTTTATCTCCCTGACCAAAATTCTTCCCGCCGTCTATGGAATTTTGGAAAACGGAGGGGAAGTAACTGCTCTGATCAAACCGCAGTTTGAAGCAGGCAGAGAAAAAGTCGGGAAAAAAGGTGTTGTGAGAGATCCGGCCGTCCACGAGGAAGTCATAGAAAAAATCACGGATTTTGCCAGCAGCAATGGATTTGAACTGTTACATCTTGATTACTCTCCGATCAAAGGTCCGGAGGGAAACATCGAATATCTTCTTCATATGAAGAAGACCGAAGAAAAGCAGCACGAGAACAACCTGAGAGACGAGATACCGAAAGTGGTAGCGGCATCTCACGGTGATCTGGAGAAGGCAAAATAGCAGAAGAAGGAAGACGATGAAGAATTTTTTGATTATGACCAATGAAGTGAAAGACCCGGGATTTTCCATATCCAACAAGATAAGGGAGTACATTGAGTCAAAAGGCGGAACCGCTTTTTTGAGAAAAGATTTTACGGAAGATACCCAGTCCTATTCCAATATTCCCGGGGAAGTGGAATGTGTCATTGTACTCGGCGGAGACGGGACGATGCTGCATGCATCCCGCCTCATAGCACCTCATGACCTCCCGGTGGTGGGAGTGAATCTGGGCACCCTGGGATTTTTAACGGAGATTGAAATGTCTCATCTGTCGGAGGGGATCGATGATCTGCTCAATGACCATTTTCATATCGAGGAGAGGATGATGCTGGAGGGATGTATTTACCACCGGGACATCTCATGCTATCGGCTGTCTGCCCTCAACGACATCGTCATTACGAGAAGCGGTTTTTCACGGATCATTTCATTTAAGATCATTGTCAACGGAGAATTATTAGATGTGTATGCGGCAGACGGAGTCATCATCTCAACCCCTACCGGGTCCACGGGATATAATCTCTCGGCAGGAGGCCCGATTGTCAATCCGGAGGCAAATGTCATTCTGATCACACCGGTCTGTCCCCATTCTCTCCAGGCAAAGAGCATTGTCCTCGGCGAGTGGGATACCATTGAGATCCATATCCAGAAGGTCAGAAAAACTCAGCTTGAGGAAGCGCTTGTAACTTTCGACGGCCAGGTGGCGGAGCGCCTGAATCCGGGAGATATCATAAAGATTCATAAGTCCCGGAAAGTTGCTAAGGTTGTCAAGGTGCAGGAAAATAGTTTTTATCATACGCTTCGGGTGAAAGTTGGTGGGAAAGCATGAAAAAAAAGAGACAGCAGGCGATCATAGAACTGATCGCAAAGCAGCCGGTCGAGACACAGGAAGAACTGACCAGCCTGCTGAATGGCCAGGGATTCAGTACGACCCAGGCGACGGTTTCCAGGGATATCAGGGAACTGGAGCTTACGAAGATTCCTCTGCCGGACGGAAGGCAGGCATACGGGCTTTTGAGTGCCAGGGAAAAAGAAGTGGCAAAGTCCTATCAGAGAATTTTAAATGACGCTATTGTTTCCATGGAGACATCCGGCAATCTGCTGGTCATCAAGACGGCTTCAGGCATGGCAATGGCCTGTGCCGCAGCGCTTGATGATCTGGATCTTCCCGGACTCATGGGGTCCATCGCCGGAGACGACACGATTTTTTGTGCCGTAAGAGAGCAGGAAAAGGGCGATGACGTCATCAGGGAGATCCGTCTGATGATGGAGAGCACAAGTGATAAGTAGGTGAATTATGTTACAGAGTCTGCATGTAAAAAATTTAGCTTTGATTGATGAGATCGAGATCCATTTTGACGAGCACTTAAACATACTGACCGGTGAGACGGGGGCGGGAAAGTCGATCATTATCGGCTCTATTGAAAGTGCCCTGGGGAAAAAGGTTTCGAGGGATATGATCAGGCCGGGGAGCAATGAGGCACTGATTGAACTTTTATTTTACACGGAAGATGAAGAAATTTTAAACGATTTGAAACAAAGGGACCTTCCCGCAGAGGACGGCATGATCCTGGTCAGGAGGGTGATATCGGAGAAGCGGAATGTAAACCGCATCAATGACTGTACGGTGACGTTAAAGACCCTTCAGGAGGTTTCAGATAGGCTCATGAACCTTCATGGGCAGCAGGAACACCAGTCCCTTTTAAATGAAAAAAATCACAAATCAATTTTAGACCATTTTTTAAGCCAAAATGGGAAACAATATAGGAAAGACACAAAGAGAACATTTGAGGCACTGCAGAAACTTCTGAACCGAAGAGGAGATTTTGAAACAGATGAAGCCCAGAGACTCCGGGAGATAAGCTTTTTAAAACACGAGATCCAGGAAATAGAGGAAGCACATCTCGTAAAAAATGAAGATGAACTTCTGGAAGAAGCTTATCAAAAAATGATCCACAGCCAGGAGATTATGGAGGGCGTAAAAAAGGCTTATGAATGTACCGGAAACGAAGTCGAGGTTTCCGTAGGAACTCTGCTTTCAAGTGCCTTAAAAGAGCTTCAGGGGATCGTGAACCTGGATTCCGGGCTGACAGATTCCTACGAGCAGCTTCTTCAGGCAGAAGATATTATTAATGGGTTTAACCAGCAGGTCTCAGAATATATATCGTCGATGGAATATGACCCTCAGGAGTTCTCGAAGACAGAAGACAGATTAAACCTCATTAACGGACTGAAAGACAAGTATGGAAGGACCATTCAGGATGTCTTAAACTACCGGCAGCAGGCTGAGGAGAAACTTATAACTTATGAACACTATGAGGAAGAAAAAGAATGTCTCATGGAGAACATAGCCAAAGCCGAAAAGGCATTTTATCAGGCGGCCCAAAAGCTTTCAAAAGAGCGGAAAAAAGCCGCAAAAATATTGGAACAGCAGATTTTTAAGGCGCTCTCGGAGCTTAATTTTCTCTCTGTCCGCTTTCAGATTCAGGTATCGGGGGCCGAAGGAGTTCATGCCGATGGGATCGATAAGGTATCCTTCATGATTTCCACAAATCCGGGACTTCCGGTGAGGCCTATCGCGGATGTGGCATCCGGCGGAGAACTTTCCAGGATCATGCTTGCCGTGAAATCTGTCCTCGCGGATGTGGACCGTGTAGGAACGTTGATTTTTGACGAAATCGACACGGGAATCAGCGGTGAGACAGCCAACAAGGTTGCCAGGAAAATGGCTGTCATCGCAAAAGACCATCAGGTACTGGCGATCACTCATCTTCCCCAGATTGCGGCCATGGCAGATTCACACTACTATATTGAAAAACGTGCAGATAAAAAGAAGACGACAACGACCATACAAAAGCTCACAGAGGCGGATTCTCTCAGGGAATTAAGCCGTATGATCAACGGCGACGACATTACGGAGGCCGTCTTAAAAAATTCAGAAGAAATGAAAAGTTTAGCAAATGACGCAAAATTATACTGAGTGCTTTTCTTAGGTTTCAGACATAATAAAAAGGATGTATCGCATAAAAGCGTACGTCCTTTTTTAAATCATTTATGATTTAATCTGTTTAGGAGGAAACCATGAGAAAATACTACTACCGCAAACTTCTCATTGCTCTGTTTGTCATAAACATCGTAGGAATCTGTGCCGTATATTTCAAATACTGCAGAAATGTACTGCCCAATTCTATTGAGCTGACCATGGGAGAAAAAGCCTGTTTAAAGTATGACGTGCCGGCCGTCGGGACTGTCAAGGATCAGAAGATCAAACTGAACCGGCCGTTCGTGCTAACCAAAGATTCGGTGGGGCAGGATGAGATCAAAGCAAAGCTGTTCGGCGCCATACCTTTAAAGGACATTAAGGTGAATGTCGTCAAACAAAAAACACTGGTGCCCAGCGGAAAGATTGTCGGCATCTATGTAGAGACCAATGGGATCCTTGTGCTGGAAACAGATATGATCACCGGAGTGGACGGAGGAAACCATTCCCCAAGCTCCAATAAACTATATCAGGGTGACTATATTCTGTCAGTGAATGGTTCAAAGGTTGAAACGAAGGTTGATTTTATGAAAAAGATCAACGAATGCAACGGAAAGGAAGTCACCCTGGAAGTGATCCGGAACCATAAAAAAACAAAGATTAAAGTCAAGCCTGTTCAGTCTGTCACAGACAGCCAGTACAAGATCGGCGCCTGGGTCAGGGATAATACACAGGGCATTGGAACTATGACCTATGTGGCCGGAAACGAATTCGGAGGATTAGGACACGGTATCTGTGATATGGATACCGGAAAGCTGATGGACATCAAGGGCGGATACCTGCTGTCTCCGCAGATTGACACAATTCAGAAGGGGAAATCTGGATCTCCTGGAGAAATAGTCGGAAGCATTTTTTACAAGGAGGCAAATCTTCTGGGAACCATCCGCAAGAATACCAAATACGGTATTTACGGTACGACTCAGTCGGATAAGAAAGACAAGGCTTACCGAATCGGCTATAAACAATCAGTGAAGAAAGGTAAAGCGCAGATCATAAGCTGCATCAGCGGCAGGAGAGAGACCTATGACATTGAGATCAAAAGTGTGGATCAATCCAACCATGATGTGTTGAAAGGGATGGAGATTGAGATTACAGATCCAAAACTGTTAAGGCTGACGAATGGTATCGTTCAGGGAATGAGCGGGACTCCTATCATTCAGAATAACCACATTATAGGTGCGGTAACCCATGTGTTTGTGGATGATTCGACAAAAGGGTACGCAACCTTCATTGAAAACATGCTGAATTCCTCTAAATAAGATGATTTTGCTGTTATTTACAAAAAACTTGCGAAGGATAAGGGGTGTTTGTAAAGTTTGCAAAAATATATAATTATATTGTAAATAAAAACAGAATCGGAGGACTTAACATGAGCAAAATTAATGTGGCAATCGCGGATGATAATCAGAAAATGGTCAGTATGATGACTCAGCTTTTAAACTTAGATCAGGAGATCGAGGTCATCGGAAGTGCCGGCAACGGGGAAGCTGCCGTGGAGATTATCAAAGAGAAAAAGCCGGACGTTGTTCTTTTGGATATTATCATGCCGAAGCTTGATGGAATCGGGGTGTTGGAAAAGCTTCGCGATGAGAGACTGGAAAAACAGCCGACGGTGATTATGGTGACTGCCATGGGTCAGGAAAGTGTTGCCGAAGAAGCGATGGAGCTGGGTGCATCTTACTTTATCCTCAAACCATTTGATTCGGAAATGGTAATCCGAAAAATAAAACAAGCAAAATTAGACAAAAAAGTACAGAAGCCTTTTGTCGCATTAAAGGAGCAGGAAGGTCTGAATAAGAACCAGCTGGAGATCATTATCACAAACATTATCCATGAAATAGGTGTGCCGGCTCACATTAAGGGCTATCAATATTTGAGAGATTCAATCATGCTGGCCATCTACGACATGGATATTCTGAACTCCATAACGAAACAACTATATCCAACAATTGCCAAACAGTTTGGTACTACATCTAGTAGAGTGGAACGGGCGATCCGCCATGCCATCGAGGTAGCCTGGGGACGCGGAAAAATGGATACGATCGATGCTCTGTTCGGATATACAGTCCATGCAGGGAAAGGCAAACCGACAAATTCAGAATTTATTGCACTGATTGCAGATAAAATCAGACTTGAATACGGAGATCGAATCGTGTCGCAAAAAATGTCTGAAAATGATGGAAGATAGTAAATATTGTTTGATTATGCGATTGACAAAGGGGAATATGCTTGATATATTTCTCTCTTAGAATGGTTAGATTTGGATGGAGAGGTATACATAATGTATGATAAACGAAAAATTTTGATCGCCGTCAGCAGTCAAAATGAGGCTAAGGAACTTTGCAGAGAAATGGAAAATGAAATGCAGGTAGTGGGAGTGGCTTATGACGGTGCTTCCGCAGTAAAGCTGATTAAGGAAAATGAGCCCGATGTGGTAGTGATCGATATTGTCCTTCCGGTTTTAGACGGACTGGGTGTAATTGAACAGTGTAACGGGACGATGGACGACGACAAGATACCTTCTTTTATTGCAATTACCTCCATCGGCAATCAGAGACTGATCGAGTGTATCAGCCTTATGGGTGTCGACTACTGTATGATGAAGCCGTTTCATACGAATGTCTTAATGGACAGGATCAATCAGATGATGAGAATGAAAAGAGTAAATAATAACTACCAAAAGACATTTGAGGTGAAAAGCGAGCCGGTCAAAAAAACGTTTACAGAATATGATATCCAGAAAGATGTGACAAAGATCATCAGAGATCTGGGGATTCCTGCTCATATCAAAGGATACCAGTACATTAGGGAAGGCATCATCATGGCGATCCATGACGTCAACATGATGAACTACATAACAAAGCTGCTATACCCAACGATTGCACAGAAATATAAAACTACTTCCAGCAGTGTGGAAAGAGCTATCCGCCACGCCATTGAAGTGGCATGGAGCAGAGGAAAGATCGAGCTGCTGGAAGAGATGTTCGGATATACGATCAGTGCCGGCAAAGGGAAGCCGACAAATTCTGAATTCATTGCGCTGATCGCAGATAAACTCAGGCTGGAATATCACATGAACGCCTCTTAAATCAAGAGGATAACCGCCAGAATGCTTTATCGGCTACTGTTCTTTGATGCCTGAGATATCCGGGACGCACATCATAGAATAATTCGTATGGTAAATAACAAATCCAGGCTTTGCTTTCGGCGGTTTTTTCAATTCCTTCCTCTGTACATAGTCGACTTCTACTTTTGGCGCCTGACGGCCGCTGGAGTAAAAAGCGGCAAGCCGCCCGGCCTCTTCAAAAGTAGCATCCGGCAGAGTATCTGCCTGCTCTTTTTTCACGATGACGTGAGAGCCAGGCATATTTTTTGCGTGAAACCACCAGTCGCCGCCGTTGGCAAATTTAAATGTCAGCTCATCATTCTGATAATTATTTTTGCCTACATACATATGGAATCCATCGGAGGACAAAAAGTGGAGAGGCTTTGACTTCGTCGGTTTTTTAGCCCCTTTTGAACCGCGCTTTTTCAAATATCCATAATCTGAGAGTTCCTGTTTGATGGAGGAAAGATCCTGTTCGTTCTCTGCAAGATTCAGGGAAGATGCGATCGATTCCAGATGCATCAGATCATCCTTTGTCTCAACCGTAAGCTCGGAGAGAGCTTCATAGGTCCGTTTCAGTTTATTATATTTGGTAAAGTACTTCTGCGCGTTCTCCTGAGGAGTCTTGAAAGGGTCAAGAGGGATGGTGACTTCTTTATTGGTGTAATAGTTCAGGCACGTGAGGGATTTGGATTCAGGTTCAAGGCCGTATCCATATGCCTGAATTAATTCCCCATATGTTTTATATTTATCTCTTTTCTCCGTGTCGAGCAGCTGCTTTCTCTGCAGATCATATTTTTTGCTCGTGCGTTCGATGGACGTCTGGACAATTTTTCTCAGATCGGCAGACTTCTGTTTCATTCTCGCATATTTTTCCTTCTCAGAGTAATAGATGACCAGGACATCGCTGATGGTGGGAAAGACTTTCACTTCATAAGATGTCTCATAAGACGTCATCGGAAAACAGGAAAATTCTTTCGGTTCCCCGTTTTGATAAATAATATTGGGCACATATTCGTGTTTTTCCACGGAAACAGCCAGTTTTTTCAGCTGGGAGTAGAGACCGGAGCACTGGTCCTGCGTGAGGGAATCTGTGGACTGGCTGCCGTCGACTCCAGCGCGGTAGCAGATCTCATTTGCCAAAAACGAACTCATGCCTGTGATGGACGAGTAAAGTGCCTTGGTGACTGGTACAGGTTTTGGCTTGATCCCGGCTAAAAAGTCTTCCAGAGTCAAAGAATCTATATCCTTTTTATGCTGTGTGGGAGGCATAGAGTAAGCCATGCCGGGCAGGACCTGCCGTTTGGAGCTCATGTTGGCCCCCACGTGTATTATGCTGTCGAGGATCATTCCGTCCTGTCCCACGAAGATTAAGTTGCTGTGCTTGCCCATCAGTTCGATGACCAGTTTCTTTTGGCATACATCGCCTAATTCGTCCAGATGTTCCACGGTGATCTCGATGATCCTCTCATAGCCCGGCTGTTCTACGGAGACGATACGGCCGTTGCTCAGATGCTTTCGCAGCAGCATACAAAAGTTTGGGGCCTGTATCGGGTTCTGTTTGCCCTGATCCGACAGATAGACGATCGGCAGGCCCGGACTGGCAGAAAGATGGAGCCGTAAATTTTCCCGGTTCTGTTTGATCACCAGGGTGATCTCATCGGCCTCAGGCTGGTAAATCTTATAAATTCTTCCGTTTAATATTTTTTCATTTAGTTCGTTTACGATATTTGAAATGACAAATCCGTCAAATGCCATAGCTGCACCTCCATTTTTTAGTTAATCGTATTATATCACGCCGCGCCCTGTTTTGGTTGATTTTTTGCCGTTAATGCAGGTATAATGGAAAGGTAATTTTCAGAATATGGAGGACCGAGCCAATGATAGATGAACAAAATAAAACATGGTCAGACCGCAGTCATCTGCTGTGGTGGCCGATTACCTTTACAAAATACAGAGTTGAGAACCAAAGATTATATACGCAGACAGGGCTTTTGTCAACACATGAGGAAGAATGCCTCTTATACAGAGTCATGGATGTCTCCTATGAGAAAACTTTCGGAAACCGCATTTTCGGCACCGGGACGATCCGCCTTACCACAAGGGATGCCTCAAACCCGGTAATTGAACTTAAAAATATTGCTGATTCCAGAAGGGTAAAGGATCTTCTGAGCCGGTGGATCGAGGAAGAACGGATCGCAAAACGGGTTGTGGGACGCGATATGTACGGCGCAAGCAGCCATATGGAGGAAGATTTCGCGGACAGAGATATGTAAAACGGTTGACAACGAAAAGATAGACTGGTATGATAACTAAAGTATTTAACATGGTAGTGAATTACCACTTTAGTGTATTGAAGCGAAGAAGGAGAAGAATTATGAATCAGAAGAGGGTCCATACGCCGGAAGGAGTAAGGGATATATACGGATTGGAATGTAAAAAGAGACTCAGGTTAAAGGATAAATTAAATCATGTATTTGCCCTCTACGGCTATGAGAATATCATAACCCCAACTTTTGAATTTTTCGATATATTTAACAGTGAGAAAGGAACTGTTTCCTCTAAAGAGATGTACAAATTTTTTGACCGGGAGGGAAATACCCTGGTCCTGCGGCCGGACATCACGCCTTCTGTGGCACGGTGCGTGGCAAAGTATTATGACAGTGAGGAACGGAATCTGCGGTTTGCCTATACCGGGAATGTCTTTTTGAATAATTCCAGCTATCAGCTGAAACTAAAGGAAACCTGCCAGATGGGCGCAGAGCTCATCAATGATCCTTCCAGCCACGGAGACGGAGAGATCATCGCCATGGCGCTCGACTGCTGCCTGAATGCCGGACTGAAAGATTTCCGGCTGACCATTGGCCAGGTCGAGTATTTCCAGGGACTCGTAGAGTGTATAGAAGATGAAGACGTAAAAGAGCAGTTAAGAGAGCTGATCATCAATAAAAATTTCTTCGGCCTGATCGAATTTGTGGAAAGCCTAGATATTCCCCAGGCCGTAAAAGATGTTTTTGTCCAGTTCAATGAGCTCAACGGCGATGTAGACATCTTAGATAAGGCCGATGCCCTTGTGTCTAATGAGACATCAAAGAGAGCCATCCGGAAGCTGAGAAAAGTTTACCGGATGCTTAAGGTGTACGGGCTGGAGCAGTACATAAGCTTTGATCTGGGCATGCTGAGCCGTCATAATTACTACACCGGGGTTATTTTTAAGGCATATACCTACGGAACCGGAGACGCAGTTTTAAAAGGAGGCCGTTACGACAACCTGATCGAACAGTTCGGAAAGAAAGCACCGTCCATCGGTTTTGCCATCGTGCTAGACAGCCTGATGATGGCGCTGGAACGCCAGAAGATCCAAATGGAGGCCGATTTCACAGACATGCTGATCGTCTATGAAGAGGAGGCCATGGAAGCCGCCATCCCGGCAGCTGTGGGCTATCGGAAAGAAGGAAAGACAGTCATACTGGAAAAGAAGGACAGGAATCTGGAAGATTATATGACCATGTCTTCGGATCACCGGATCGGATGCGTTTTGTACTATGAAACCGGGGATACCGTCAGGGATTTAACGAAAGGGCAGTGAGATGAGATATATAACATTTGCATTGGCAAAAGGAAGGCTTGCCAAGAAGACATTATCTTTGCTGGAACAGATAGGGATTACCTGCGAAGAGATGAAGGATGAAAAAACAAGAAAACTGATTTTTGTAAACGAAGATCTGAAGCTTAAATTTTTCCTCTCCAAGGCCAGCGATGTGCCTACTTACGTGGAATACGGGGCAGCAGACATCGGGGTGGTCGGAAAGGATACGATCCTGGAAGAAGGACGGAATCTTTACGAGGTGCTGGACCTTGGCTTCGGTAAATGCAGGATGTGCGTTTGCGGGCCGAAAGAAGCCAAAAAGTATTTAAACGGCAGTCAGCTGATCCGGGTGGCGTCCAAATATCCGAATATCGCGAAAGAGTATTTCTATAATAAAAAACTCCAGACCGTGGAGATCGTAAAGCTCAACGGTTCCGTGGAACTGGCACCGATCGTCGGCCTTTCAGAGGTTATTGTGGATATCGTGGAGACGGGGTCTACACTAAGGGAGAACGGACTGGAAGTGCTGGAAGAGATCTGTCCGCTCTCTGCAAGGATGGTCGTAAACCAGGTGAGTCAGAGAATGGAGCAGGAGAGGATCAGTAAAATTGTGACTGCATTAAAGAAGTTGTTAGACGAGAAGAAACAGGGGTAGTGCCATGAGAATTGTAAAAGTAAATGAAGATTCTATTGCGGATATTTTAAACGATCTGCTGAAGAGAAGCCCGAATCACTACGAGGGGTACGAAGAGCAGGTAAATGCCATCGTCAATGATGTAAAAGCCAGAGGCGATGAGGCGGTGTTTGAGTACACCGAGAAGTTTGACGGAACAAAGCTTACGGCAGACACTGTGCTGGTGACGGAGGCTGAGATCGAGGAAGCGTATGAAAAAGTAGAGCCAAAGCTTCTTGACATCATCAGAAAGGCCATCGTCAATATCCGGGACTTCCATCAAAAGCAGAAGCAGAACAGCTGGTTTGACACACAAAAGAACGGCATTTTACTTGGACAGAAGGTGACTCCACTTGCCAGGTGCGGAGTGTATGTGCCGGGAGGAAAGGCGGTCTATCCGTCTTCTGTGCTCATGAACGTTGTGCCGGCTCATGTGGCAGGAGTGAAAGAAATCATCATGGTGACACCTCCGGGCAGGGACGGAAAGGTCAATCCGAATACTCTCGTGGCGGCCAAAGAAGCCGGAGCCGAAAAGGTATACAAAGCAGGGGGCGCCCAGGCAATAGCGGCTCTGGCTTTCGGCACAGAGTCAATCCCGAAGGTAGACAAGATCGTGGGACCGGGGAATATCTACGTGGCTCTGGCGAAAAAAGCAGTGTACGGCAATGTGAGTATCGACTCCATCGCGGGACCGAGCGAGATCCTCGTGCTGGCCGATGACAGCGCCAATCCCCGGTATGTGGCCGCGGACCTGTTATCCCAGGCAGAACATGATGAGATGGCCAGCGCTATCCTGGTGACGACGAGTGAGACACTGGCAAAACAGGTTTCTGAAGAAGTGGATGGATTCCTGAAAAAGCTCTCAAGAACGGAGATCATGGAAAAATCTCTGGATTCTTTCGGATATATTTTAATCGCCAAAGATTTAAAAGAAGCAGTGGACGCGGCAAATTCTATCGCCTCAGAGCACCTGGAGATCATGATGGAAAATCCGTTTGATGTCATGACAAGGATCGAAAACGCGGGGGCAATCTTTGTCGGACAGTACAGCTGTGAGCCGCTGGGGGATTATTTTGCAGGCCCGAACCATGTACTCCCCACCAACGGAACAGCAAGGTTTTTCTCACCACTGAGTGTGGACGATTTTATCAAGAAATCCAGTGTGATTTATTATTCGAGAGAGGCTCTTAAACCGGTCCACAAAGATATCGAAACATTTGCAGAGCAGGAAGAATTGACAGCCCATGCCAATTCTATTAAAGTGAGATTTGAAAACGAATAGAGAAAGGGAGCAATATGAGTCGCAGCGCGGAAATTATCCGGAACACAAGTGAAACGAAGATTAAACTGTTTATCGACCTGGACGGCAGGGGAGCCTCTGAGGTGGACACAGGGATCGGTTTTTTTGACCACATGCTGATCAGTTTTGCAAAGCATGGTTTTTTTGACCTGAGAGTGAAGGTGGACGGCGACCTGCATGTGGACAGCCATCACACCATTGAAGACACGGGGATCGTTCTTGGTGAAGCGATCAAACAGGCGGCAGGAGATAAAAAGGGCATCAAACGGTATGGCTCCTTTGTACTGCCGATGGACGAAACTCTCGTGCTGTGCGGTCTGGATTTATCCGGAAGGCCGTATTTTGACACGGACCTTAGCTTTACTGCGGACAGGGTCGGAGGATTTGACACGGAGATGGTCCGGGAATTTTTCTATGCGGTATCTTATGCCGGTGCCATGAATCTGCATATCAGGCAGCTCTCCGGCACCAATAACCATCATCTGATGGAGGCGGCATTTAAGGCATTTGCAAAGGCATTGGACGAGGCAACCGGTATGGACCCGCGGATTGCGGATGTGCTTTCCACGAAAGGGGCATTATAGATGGAACGACAGAAAAAAATCATTCCCTGCATTTATGGGGAAAAGCTTGCAGAAGCGGCAAAGGCATACGATCATTCAGGTGCAGATGCCGTCAGCTATTACGACGAGAAAATAACTGCGGAGACAGTGAAAGAGATTGCAAAGGATATTGACATCCCGCTTTATGCCGGAGGAGGCATTGAAGACCTGGAAGACGTGAAGAAAATTCTTTATGCCGGAGCCGATAAGGTCTGCCTTGGAAAAACAGTCCTTGTGGACAAGGAAATCGTTAAAAAGGCCGGGGACCGGTTCGGAAAGGATCAGATCATCGTGTCCGTGGATCTGGAAAGCCAGGAAGAACCGGTATCATTTGCGAAGGAAATGGCGAGGCTCGGAGCTGGAGAACTGCTTTTGCTGGCAGACAAAGGGTATGAAACATTTGCATCCCTGATCAAAGAAATTAAAGAAGTATCTGGCCTTCCGGTGATGGTGAGCATTTCAGATCCGAAAGAAGCTGTCCGCATCTTAGAACTTACCGGTGCCGACGATTTGGCGGTGGCATCCAGAGAGACGTTTGGAGTCATGGAACTGAAACACGAGTGCAGGGCCGCAAAATTCGGCGTCAACACATTTGAAAGTTCTATGAGCTTTGATGAATTTAAATTAAACAGTGATGGAATGCTAACCGTGGTAACTCAGGATTATAAGACCAATGAAGTGCTCATGGTTGCTTATATGACAAAGGAAGCGTTTGAAAAGACCGTCGAGACCGGTATCATGACTTATTACAGCCGCAGCAGAAATGAGCTGTGGACCAAGGGAGATACCTCGGGACATTATCAGTATGTAAAGTCTTTGACCATTGACTGCGACAAAGATACACTTTTGGCTAAGGTTGAGCAGGTGGGGAATGCCTGCCATACAGGGAGCTATTCCTGCTTTTTTACGGATCTTGTAAAGAAGGAATACAAAGATGACAACCCGATGGAAGTGTTCCAGTCTGTCTACGATGTGATTATGGACCGCAAAAAGCATCCGAAGGAAGGTTCCTATACGAATTATTTATTTGAAAAGGGAATTGATAAGATCCTTAAAAAAGTAGGGGAAGAAGCCACGGAGATCGTCATTGCGGCGAAAAATCCGGATGTGGAGGAAATGAAGTACGAGATTTCTGATTTCCTGTACCATCTGATGGTCCTGATGGCAGAGCGGGGTATGACCTGGGACGAGGTGACCAAGGAATTAATTGAAAGAAAATAATTGTCATTCGCTGTCCGATTTGATATAATTGCCACATGAGCAAACCAAAGAACCGTGGTTTGATAAAGGAGGCAGGACATGCACGCATATTTATCAGAGTTTGTCACATATCTGATCAAGTTTATTTTTTTGCTTGCCGTATCGGTAGGAGGCGTTTTTTTCGGAAAGAAGATGGCTGTCGGTAAGATGCAGAAGAAAGCGCAGCAGAAAGCAAAGAATGAGCAGAAACCGGATCAGGAATAAGATGTGTAAGATAGAATGGAAAGCCTTCTGATGCAGCAGAAGGTTTTTCTTTGCTGTAAAGGAAGCTGCCACCATAGGCATCTGTCCGGGCAGAATAGTTTCATATTAATTTTTAGGAGGATGGAGATTTGAAATCGTATGGAGTAAATGAATTAAGGAAAATGTTCCTTGATTTTTTTGAGAGCAAAGATCATTTGGTGATGAAGAGTTTTTCTCTGGTGCCTCAGAATGATAAGAGTCTTTTGCTGATCAATGCAGGTATGGCCCCGTTAAAGCCATATTTTACAGGCCAGGAAGTGCCCCCGAAGACCAGAGTTGCGACCTGTCAGAAGTGTATCCGTACCGGAGATATCGAGAATGTCGGAAAGACAGCGCGTCACGGAACATTTTTTGAGATGCTCAGAAACTTTTCTTTCGGGGATTATTTTAAGAAGGAAGCAATCCGCTGGTCATGGGAGTTTTTGACTGAGGTTGTGGGACTTGATCCGGAACGTCTGTATCCTTCTGTCTATCTGGATGACGACGAGGCATTCGAGATCTGGGAGAAGGAAATCGGCATTGCTCCTGAGAGGATCTTCCGTTTCGGAAAAGAGGACAACTTCTGGGAGCACGGTGCAGGACCATGCGGACCGTGTTCAGAGATTTATTATGACCGGGGAGAGAAGTACGGATGCGGAAGCCCTGATTGTACGGTGGGCTGTGAATGCGACCGCTACATGGAAGTATGGAACAATGTCTTCACACAGTTTGAAAATGACGGAAACGGCAATTACGAAGAATTAGACAATAAAAATATTGATACCGGAATGGGGCTTGAGCGTCTGGCTGTCGTAGTCCAGGAAGTGGATTCTATCTTCGATGTGGATACGATCAAAGCGATCCGTGACAGGATCTGTGAACTGGCAGGCGTGACTTATGGCGCTGATGAGAAGAATGACATTTCTATCCGAGTGATTACAGACCATATCCGGTCTGCATCCTTTATGATTTCCGACGGTGTCATGCCGTCCAATGAAGGCCGCGGATATGTGCTGCGCCGTCTGATCCGCCGTGCGGCAAGACACGGAAGGATGCTTGGCATGAAGGATCTGTTTTTGGCCGGACTCAGTAAGACCGTGATCGCAGAGTCCAAAGACGGATATCCGGAACTGAAGGAAAAAGAAGAATTTATTTACAAGGTTCTTACAACAGAGGAAGAACAGTTCAACAGGACTATCGACCAGGGACTTCAGATTCTTGCGGACATGGAAGAAGCCATGTCCAAAGAAGGAAAGAAGGAGCTTGCAGGAAAGGATGCCTTTAAGCTCTATGATACTTATGGATTCCCTCTGGATCTGACAAAGGAGATTCTTGAGGAAAAAGGCATTTCCGTAGATGAGGAAGGATTCCAGAAATCCATGGAACAGCAGAGAAAGCAGGCGAGAGAGGCCCGGGAGACGACCAACTACATGGGAGCTGACGCAACAGTCTATGAACAGCTGGACCCTGCTATGACCTCTGAGTTTGTCGGATATGATTCACTGACCTGCGAATCAGAGATCATTGCCATGACGACGGATAAAGAGCTGACGGACTCTTTAGTGGAAGGGCAGAGAGGAACGATCATCTGTTCCAGGACGCCGTTTTATGCCACAAGCGGAGGACAGGAAGCGGATCAGGGCGTGATCCTGAGCGAAAATTCCTCTTTTGCCGTGGAAGATGTGATTAAGCTTTCCGGAGGAAAATTCGGACATGTAGGATATGTAAATGAAGGAAATTTAAGTGTCGGTGAGAAGGTTCTTTTAAATGTTAATGAGAGAAACCGCCGTCAGACAGAGAAGAATCACAGTGCCACCCATCTTCTGCAGAAGGCGCTGCGCACCGTGCTGGGAAGCCATGTAGAACAGGCCGGTTCCAGCAACAATGCAAAGCATTTGAGGTTTGACTTTACTCATTTCTCTCCGATGACACCGGATGAGATCAAAAAGGTGGAGGATATCGTAAATGAGGAGATTGCTGCCAGTCTGCCGGTGGAGACGAAGCTGATGTCTATGGACGAGGCCAAGAATACCGGTGCTATGGCTCTGTTCGGCGAGAAATACGGGGATGAAGTGCGTGTCGTTTCTATGGGAGATTTCTCTGTGGAACTCTGCGGAGGTACCCATGTTTCTAACACAGGCACCATCACTGCATTCAAGATTCTTTCAGAGACGGGAGTTGCGGCCGGAGTCCGAAGGATCGAGGCTATCACAGACAAAGCGGTCTTTGAGTATTATGAGAAGATGGAAGAAGAACTTATGGAGGCCGCAAAGGTTGTAAAATCAACCCCGTCTAAACTGATGGTACGTCTGGAAGCCCTGATGGCAGAGCTGAAAGAACTTCACAGCGAAAACGAGTCTCTAAAGAGCAAGTTGGCGAAAGATGCTCTCGGGGATGTGATGGATCAGGTGCAGGAAGTAAACGGAGTGAAACTTCTGGCGGCAAAAGTGACCGATGTGGATATGAACGGCCTGCGCGAGCTGGGTGATTCCCTGAAAGAAAAACTTGGGGAGGGCGTCATAGTTCTGGCATCTTCTCTGGGCGGAAAAGTGTTCCTTGTGGCTATGGCTACCGACGGGGCACAGAAAGCCGGAGCCCATGCGGGAAATCTGATCAAAGGCATCGCAGGATGTGTCGGAGGCGGCGGAGGCGGCCGTCCGAATATGGCGCAGGCAGGCGGAAAGAAGCCGGAAGGAATCGATGATGCGATCGCGAAGGCGAAGGAAGAACTGGCCGGACAGCTGAAGTAAATAGAACTAAGTTAAAAAACCATGGACGTGCAGCAAAGGGTTGCATTCCATGGTTTTTACTGTTATGAGCGTATTTAAAATATAATTATAGAATTAGTTGAATCTGTATGATATCTATGACAGGACAAAAAACTACTATTTTAATTGTGCTATTCTAAAAAAAGTAAATAATTTCATATCAATAAAAAAGGATGATTATGGAAAAATAGTATGGTTTATTTCTTGTACATTTCTTCATAGATTTGTACGTCGTTTGTTTATTGTTTTGTTCATATTTTGAAATATTGCCTTGATTATAATTTCCTTTGTGGATAACAGACAAAGGAGGAATTTAACATGGCGAAATACGCACATATCCGAGTTTCGAGCAAAGACCAGAATATCGCAAGACAGGTGGAAGCCATGCAGGAAATTGGACTGACGAAGAAACAGATGTATATTGACAGACAGTCGGGAAAGGATTTTGAACGCAGGAATTATCAAAGGCTGGTGAGGAAACTGAAAGCAGGCGACGAGCTTTATATCAAGTCCATAGACCGTCTGGGACGTGATTATGATGAAATACTGGAGCAATGGCGTTACGGGAAAATTTATAGCGGATTTGGTATTACAGATATTTTCCTACGTCGCCCAGATTGAAAGAGAAAACACAAAACAAAGGCAGGCGGAGGGAATACGTATCGCAAAGGAAAAAGGCGTACAGTTCGGGCGACCAAAACATGATTTCCCGGAGGATTTTGAAGAAATCTATCATCACACCACGTTTGCGAGGTGGATAGCCCGTTACCAGCAACCAAAGGCATAGAGAAATGGCATAAAAAGTAGACTTTCTACACCACTTCTAAACTTTGTTTATCATTTAGTATAGGATAATTTTGGATAAAAATTGTGGTTTTAAACTTAAATCAGTACAAAAAAACAAAGTTTAGAAGTGGTGTAGAAAGTCTGCTTTTTGTGCCGTGTGTATTTCTGACCACTCAATCCTTTTATCCTGATGTGAATATCATAATCTACATTGAGGGGAGGGGGAAAACGAGATAACGGCAAAACGAAGATTTCTTATAATGAGAAATCGGGAGAGCGAACCAGAGAAACAACGGCTCATGGAGATGCAGGATTTGCCCTGTCTGGTTCAAGACCTCCACAAATATGAAAAATCAAAAAGGAGAGAAATAAGATGAAGCAAAAAAAATTGAAAAGCCTACTCGCCTGCGTGCTCGTCTTATGTATGGTCATTGGCGTACAGTCTAATCTTGCTTTCGCACAGGAAAATGATGATACTATAGTGCAGGAAAATGAAGCTGACTATACGACGGATATGACAGATAACACTGATACAACAGATGATACGACTGGTGCAACAACGGACGACACCAAAGATACAGACACTACAGGCAAAGATGATGTAAACCCGGAAACAGAGAGCGAACCTACGAATCTGAACCGTAGTATTGCTCCTGCTAGTCTGGATGACGGTTCCGGCACAGGCATTGTGCCACAGTCTGATACTAGCAATAACGTTACTGTAACAATTGACTCTGATAGTTTTAGCAAATATAGCGATGTTATCAATGAGATTAAATTTACAAATACAGATAACGCCCAGCAAATAACTGTTTCCAAAGACGCAAAAGTTTCTTTATCAGTTACTTATGCTGACAATATTCAGAATGCAGTTCTTGCATGCGCTGCTTTTGATGCTGATGGTAACTGGGTAGCGGATTGCCGTGCAGGAAGTACTGATTTTACTGAATATTATATAAATAAACCACAAGCCGATTACACCATTCGGGTAATCGGACTGACTGAATACAATGTTGAAGGTGACACCTTGACTTTTTCCGGATCTGGGGAAATATCTACTTGTGGAGATGTGATAGTAGGCAAACAACCGTGGAACCAAAACGATGTCAGCAGGGTAATTATTTCTGAGGGGATTACTAGCGTAGGAGACCAAACATTTAAGAATGTTAAAAATTGGAGCACGAATACAAGCATCTCCTTGCCCGACACGCTAACAGAAATCAAACAATATGGCTTTAACAACTGCAATTTAGCAGGCTACATTAGACTACCTAAAACTTTAAACAGTATTGGAAAGTATGGATTATCCAACTTTGGAAATAAGGTCATTTTTAACATGACCGAAAATATCCCGACAACCTTTGTTTCTAACTCTTTCGCTACCTACACGGGCAGTAACTCTGCTGTTGTATATGTTTCTGACAAAGCGCAAGTTGCAAACATTGGTGGTACCCATAATAACCTAAATACGAATAGCGGATATAGCCACGTATTTCTTATTACAGATGGGGGGACTTTTCCAGAGGATACGGTGTTTTCTCTTGATGAATATGCAGCTCCTGTAAAATCTGGATACACTTTTGATGGGTGGGAAGAAATTGACATAATAAACTCCCCGGTAAACAAGTTGGATAATTCCGGTCATACTTATCAGGCTAAATGGATTGAAAAAGCTGACAACTCAATTACATTCAAAAACCCACTTAATCTTGATAGGATTTATGATAAAACCCCAGTTTCATTATCAAAAGATGATTGTATCGTAACAGGCGATAACAGAGATGTTACATTCTCTTATCAGGTCAAAGACGGTAATAATTGGAATGACATTGATACTGCTCCAAAAAATGCTGGCACATATCGAGTGAAAGCGACTGTTGCAGAAGACGATACTTATAAGAGAGCGGAGACAGCTTGGAAAGAGTTTACAATCAGCAAGGCAGACCCGACTTATAAAGCACCAACTGGCTTGACGGCAACTGTCGGACAGACCCTTGCAGACGTAGCACTTCCAGAGGGCTTTGCGTGGCAGGACGCTACAACAACTTCTGTTGGAAGTGCTGGAACGAATACATTCAAAGTAACTTATACACCAGAAGATACGGATAATTACAATACTGTAAAAGATGTTGAAGTTACATTGACTGTCAAGGAAAAAGACACACAGAAGCCAACAACAGACGATAACAAGAAACCGTCTGCAACGGATACAGATAAGAAACCGGAAAGCACAGATACGCAGACAGCGGCTAACAGCCCCAAGACCGGCGACAGCACGAATATGACAACGTGGCTTGCACTAATGTTCGTATCTCTTGGTCTGCTGGCTGGCGTATTCACAGTAAGGAAATCACGCAGGAGCAGATAAAGACTGTGGGGAATTTTATGGACAGAGATATTTTTGAGGACATGAAGATTGAAACGGGGTGTGCTTATTTTTCAGATTTACCCTACATCAAGGAAACAGTAGAGAAGAAACTGCTTGAACTTCGGTTTGACCTCTATTCCAAAGAACAGCTTCAGGAATTTTGTGACTATGTTTTTCATGACAACGGAGCTGTTTATCAGTCTCTTATGATGAAATACCGCAGGGACAGCAGATACAATTAGACTTGCAGGAAAAGATATACAACTAAATATTGCTTTAATCGGCTCGTACAAATCACATGTTTTGTACGGGCTTTTTCATTTCATAGGAAAGTTCTACGACCTTCCCTATGAAAAAAAACGCTCCGCGGGTTGTGCACAGATGCGTAAGGAAGTTATTTGCCTGCGGCAAATTGCATCTGGCACGCAAAGTTGTCAAGCCCCTCAAAGAGTGAGGGGTTGGGGCGTTGAAGTGGGCTTGCCCACTTTGTTCTACTCCCTTTTCTGTATTTCTAACAATGGACAAATATTCTTGTGATTATACTTCGTTCGAAGTTTTGAATTATATAATTCAAATATCTGATGATAATCTTGCCACAGCTTTACGTAAGCTGTCAGAGATACACTGTTTTGTGTTATCTCCCATGTTGGTTTTATTGTCATATCAAGGCTCATTCAATCGTGGTTAATTCGTGGTAATAAGGATAATTAAAGATCGCATATAAAATTTTATTTAAATAAAAAATTCACATTGAGAATCAGGGAGTAAAAAATAGCGTGTGTAAGTTCAAAAGGAACTTCACACGCTATTTTTCACTCCTGACCTTTAAACTGAATTATTTTATCTTTTCTCAGTTTGAAAAGAGGGCTATCTAATTACGGTGAAAAAACTCAGTACGCTTTCACAGATGTACTTTTTGAGTATGCTCCATATACTTTCTGATTCGTTGAATCATAATAGTAATATCTTACCTGAACGTAGTACCGTGCATTTTTCTTTAATCCTGTTTTTGTATATACATTTTTACCTAATCCCGTTGTTTTGTAAGCCGCATTTTTCATGCTGCTGCTTCGGGAGTAGCGGAAACGGAATGCACGTCTTGTTCCGTCTGCTTTTGTGTAAGTCTTTGATTTTGCTGTGAATCCAACTCCTTTGCCGGATTTGCCTTTTACAGACAAAGCAGAAGCCCTGCCGACACTTAACTTTGAAAACTTTGCAGTGAGTGTTACATTTAATCTGTCATCTGGAACTGTTGTCACGGTTTTTCCGTTGTAGGTCCATCCGACAAACTCATAACCTTTTCTTCCGGCTGCCTTATAGCTTTTCTTGTTCCATCCGGGAAGCTTACTTCCGGCAGTTCTGTTTGATAATGTCGTAATGGATTTGCCTTTATATCCTTTTAAAATCAGGTTTGTGTTTTTTGAGGATTTTATGATATCGACTTCACAGATCGGATCACTGCCCTCATCGAAATCAAACGTTAAATGTTGTTTTCCTACGGCAAATTGGCTGAAATAATTCTTGTTGATTGTTACAATTTTGTCTCCGACAGTATAATCTTTTCCGCTTGTCAAGGTTTGGGATCCGTTTTTGATGTCTTTTAAAGTTCGACCGTTATTATCAACACCTATGACGATATCGCCTTGTTTCGATAAATCGAATGTCTGAGGAGTCTTAACAGATGCATTTACCATCGGTGTTATTTTGATGGTTCCGAGGGTGACAGCGGCTACTGCATTGTTAAAGTCATTTCCGGCAGAAGTCACAGTAATTGTGTAATCACCTTCCAGTAGTGTATTTAAGTCGGCCTGAGTAAAAGTAAAGGATACCTCACCGTTTTTAGTCGCTGTGGCTTTCTCTGTGACTTTAGCAACATTGCTGTTGTCATTGATGGATGCGGTTAACTCAAGAGAAGCTGGATTTGTATTTGAAAAGAATGCTTTGTCAAGTTTTGCCTTGATCTCCCCATCGGCTGTTTCAAAATTGCTTCTTGATTTTGTCAGCGAGATGGACTTGTCAATGGTTACTGTCGGGGTTTCTTTATTAACAATAATAGAACCAATCGTTGCTTCTGCAACAGGATTTTCACTGTCAGTTGTAGATTTAGCTTTAATGTCGTAAGTACCTGCGGGTAATAGATTTAAATCTTCCTTTGTAAAGCTAAAATTTACTTCGGTAGCTGGGTCTGTTGTTTTTGTTTCTTTGGTAATAGGACCTGACTTGATTGTTTTTTCTACGGTTCCAACTTTGTATGCGATTGTAGCTTCCACAGTTACTCCTATAGCCGGAGTTGTATTTGAAAGAGATGCTTTTACATCCTTAGTCTCGGAAAATTGTGAAACGGTTCCTGTGATAGAAGCAGTTCCTGAAATAGTAGTAGTTGGAGGTGTTGTTACATCGTCTGCACGGATTGGAGTTATGGTAAATACGGTCACCATAATCATGCATAACATTACGCTGCATATTTGTTTCAATTTTTTCATTTGTACCTTCCTTTCTTTTAGATGAACTAGTTGTTTCATAAATCTGTATTTATAAAGATTAATAAATTTATAATTAATACTATATTAACATATATTAGAAAAAAATAGAATGAAAAGCTATTAAAATACTCATGATATTGTGATTGTATAAATAGTTGATTGAAAATTAAAAGAATGATATAATATATGAAAAGTTTGTGGAACCAATTTAACGATTCGGATATTAGGAGAATGTTATATGCTAAAGAAAAAGCAGCAGATCTATCAGGGCAGATCCGTAAAGAAATTCAATGAAATCCGGGATATCTTAGACATCTATCATGTAAAATATACATATCAGGTAAAAGACACCGTCAATGATACTGGAAGCGACTCACCGCTGTCCTTTTTAGGCCGGCAGCAGGGAATGGCACCGAGGGCTTTTACCGGAAGTGCAGGGGTAGCCGCAGAAGATTTAAAAAATTATTGTATTTACGCAGTTGAAGAAGAGGTAAAGACAAAGGTGCCCGAGCATCTTCTTAAAGAGATCTGGAATCCTCTCTAAAGTCAACTATAAAAACTCATTTTTTCCGTTGAAAAACATGATTTTAACTATTGACGAATATCCCAATTATGGTATAATAATCTAGTGCAAGAAAGTGCCCAAACAGTCATAATGCACAATATAAGGCTGGAGGGGAGGTCAGGAATTAAGAATGTCAAACGTTATCGTTAAAGAAAATGAATCTTTAGACAGCGCTCTTCGCAGATTTAAGAGAAACTGTGCCAAAGCAGGTATTCAGCAGGAAATCCGCAAAAGAGAGCATTACGAAAAACCAAGTGTTCGTCGTAAGAAAAAGTCTGAAGCGGCTCGTAAAAGAAAAGTAAAATAATAGAAGCAGGCATCGTATACTTGAGGTATACGGTGCTTTTCTTTTGCATATATTAAAACAACGATAGGATGCTTAAGTGTGCTGCTGCGCCAAAAAGCATAGTGAGGGTCTATATGAAGAAAAAGCCAAAGGAGGCATTAGCCAAAGGTTTATCCCTTCCAAGAGATGTGGTCTTTGGCGATTTTATTATTACCTTAACCGGCAATGAACAGGTGATGATTGAAAATTATAAGGGAATCCTGTCTTACGAAGAAAATCAAATCGCCGTCCAGGGAAACCACGTGGTTTTGAGGATCATAGGGACAAATCTTGTCATTCAATATTATTCCATGGAAATTATGAAGGTGACCGGCGAAATCACACGGCTGGAATACGCATAAAGGAGAATCAGGATGGTCAGATTAATACAGTATTTTTTCGGAAGTATATTTTTAGAGATATCAGGTCCTTCCGTGGAACGTTTTCTTAACCTATGTGCAAAACAAAACCTGGTGCTCTGGAATCTGAAGCCGGGTGGGAATGGATATCAGTGTTCCGTACAAAAGAGAGCCTATGAAACTGTTCTGGCACTTGCAGAAAAAACCGGGACTTCAGTCCGGATTCTGGGGAGAAAGGGGCTTCCCTTTTTTTTATTGGAGCACCGGAAACGAAAGGTGTTTTTCTTCGGCATCGGCATGGCCTTAGTCCTGATGTTTTTAATGTCCCAGTTTATCTGGGAGATCACAGTGTCGGGAAATGAACGGTATTCCAAAAGCGATATGCTGAAATATGTAAAGAGCAATTTTTATCAAATCGGGACGTATAAGAAAAAGATTGACTGCAACCTGTTAGAGGAACATATCCGGGAAGACCACGAAGGCATTGCATGGGTTTCCTGTTCCATCAACGGCACCAGATTACATATTGACATAAAGGAATCATTGGACAGGAAAACGAAACAAAATCCCAGAAAGCCATGTGATATTGTTTCCAATAAAAAGGGAACAATTACTTCTATGTCAGTAAAAAGCGGCACTCCTTTAGTCCAGGTGGGAGACAAAGTAAAAAGGGGAGATACGCTCATTTCGGGAATGATCTATTATTACAGTGACGATTATCAGGTCACCGAGACAAGCAAGATCAAAGCCGACGGGCAAATTATTCTGAGAACCAAAGAAGATTACAAGGAGACCATACCGATTGCCACTTATGAGAAAAAGTTTATATCGAAAAGTACGCGGGTGGAAAGTATACAGCTGTTAAACTGGCAGCTCAAGCTTCCGATCAAGGAGCAGAAAGGGGATTATGACGTCTTAGGTGAGAAGAAACTGCTGCACATCGGTGATCTGTATTTTCCGATAGGCATCACAACAAAGAAGTTTGAAGGATACGAACCCAAAAGAAGAGTTTTGACGGAAGCACAGGCTCAGGATAAGCTGAAAAAACGGCTCTCTGCATATGTCAATGACAAGAAGAAAAAGGGAATTAAAGTGATAAAAACCAACATTCAATATGAGAGACAGGGAAATGACTACATTGCCAAGGGGACGATTGATGTCGAGGAGCCGGTTGGAAAGATCAGAAATATAAAATCTCTGACGAAAAAACAGGTAGAAAAGATTACGCCGACAACCGCTGCTCCGCAGTAATTCTGTCTGCTGCCGTATGACAAAATGTTGAAAAGATCGGAGGCAAATGGTAAACTACTATTAATATAAGAAAATAAAATGTTGAGGAGTACCTATGAATCCAATAGAAATAGATTTGGAATTTCCTTCTGAGCATGGAGGAAATGTATTTGGACAATTTGATGTTTACATGAAGAAGATCGAAAAGACTCTTCATGTAAACTTGATTTTAAGAGACGGACAGCTGAAAGTGGTGGGCGGCGAAGAAGCTGTGAAAAAAGCGGAGTCTGTGATCGGGGAACTGCTGGAACTCTCCAGGAGAGGCAACATTATCACAGAACAGAATGTCAATTACGCTTTGTCCCTGTCCATGGAAGAAAAAAGCGGCCATCTGCTGGAACTGGATAAGGATGTGGTCTGCCACACCGTCCAGGGAAAGCCTGTGAAAGCCAAGACACTGGGACAGAAAAAATATCTGGAACAGATCTCAGAGAAGATGATCACGTTTGGAATCGGACCGGCAGGGACCGGAAAGACTTATCTGGCCATGGCCATGGCCATCACTGCATTTAAGAATGATGAAGTGAACCGCATCATCCTCACCAGGCCGGCCATAGAAGCCGGTGAGAAGCTTGGTTTTCTTCCGGGGGATCTGCAGAGCAAGGTAGATCCGTATTTAAGGCCGCTCTATGACGCTCTCTATGAGATCATGGGGGCAGATGCCTTTATGAAGAACATGGAAAAGGGTCTGATTGAGGTAGCTCCTCTGGCTTATATGAGGGGAAGGACACTGGATAATTCCTACATCGTCCTGGATGAGGCACAGAATACGACACCCGCCCAGATGAAGATGTTTTTAACCAGGATCGGTTTTGGATCAAAGGCGATCATTACCGGTGATCTGACCCAGAAAGATCTCCCGTTTGACAGTATTTCAGGCCTGGAAGAAGCAGTAAGAGTACTTGGGAAAATTCCGGATATCGGAATATGTAAGCTGACAAACAAGGACGTCGTGCGGCACCCTCTGGTACAGCAGATCGTCACGGCATATGATAAATATGAAGAAAGCAAAAACCGAAAGAAAAAAGAGAAAACTCCCCGGAAACGAACGAAAGACAGGTAAAGTTATGAGTGTTTTTTTAGAGAATGAGTATGAAGGAACAGCAGGCATAGACTGTGAAATGATTGCCGGACAAGTTATTGAGGCTGCTGTGGATTATGTAACATGCCCTTTTGAGTGCGAAGTGAATCTCATGCTCGTGGGAAATAATGAGATCCATCGGATCAATCTGGAACAAAGGGGCATTGACCGTCCCACGGACGTTCTTTCCTTTCCGATGGTCGAGTACGAAAAGCCGGGATGTTTCGACGGACTGGAAGAAGATCCGGCAGCGTTTCACCCGGATTCAGGGGAGCTGATGCTGGGTGATATTGTGATTTCCATGGACAAGGCAAAGGAACAGGCCGAGGCTTACGGACACAGCCTGGAGAGAGAATATGCCTTTTTGATCGCCCACAGTATGCTTCATCTGTTTGGATATGACCACATGGAAGATGAAGAACGTGCGGTGATGGAAGAGAAACAGGAAGAGATCTTGCAGCTGGTCCACTACACGAGAGATTAGAGGTAACTATGGGGAAAAAACAAAAGAGCAGTTTTTTAGTACAAGGAACCATATTGATTGCGGCTCAGATGCTTTGCCGAATTATTGGATTACTGTATAGAAGACCATTATTTTCTGTTATTGGCGAGCAGGGAATGGGATACTATGGATTTGCATATACGATCTATAGTATGGTTTTACTGATAGCATCGTTTAGCATTCCACTGGCAGTATCCAAAGCGATTGCATCAAGGCTTGCAATGAAACAGTATAAAAATGCACAGAGAGTGTTTCATGGAGCTTTAATATACGCGACAGTAGTTGGCGGTGCAGGGTTCATCTTCACATATGTTGGGGCCCCTTTTCTTGTTCCGAATGAGGGGTCTGTCTTTGCACTAAGGACTATGTCGCCAACAATATTCTTTTCCGGAATTTTAGGTGTACTGCGGGGATATTTCCAAGGGCACAATACTATGGTGCCTACCTCCGTATCACAGATCATCGAACAACTGCTTAATGCTGTGGTCAGCGTTGTCATGGCATATGTATTAGTTGCGCCTTATGTAGGACATGCTACAAAAGCAGCAGCATTTAAATTGGCTGAACACGGAGCAGCAGGAAGTGCCATAGGTACTGGAGCAGGTGTTTTGATCGGACTTTTATTCTGCTTTATTGTTTATTTAAGTTATCGACCAAAAGTAAAGTTACAGATAAAGCACGATAAAACAAAAAAGACCGAATCCTACAAACGAATTGTAAAGATTCTGATCTTTACGATCACCCCGGTAATTTTCAGTACATTTATATATAACTGCAGTGCCAGTATAGATTCTACTTTATTTGGACATCTGCTGACGAATAAAGGATTGCCGGAGACAACAGTATCTGCTTTTTACGGCCTGTTTTCAAGTCAGTATAATGTATTGATCAATGTTCCCATCGCGATCGCATCTTCTTTATCCAATGCCATTGTACCTGATATTGCAGGGTCTTATGCGGTCAATGAACAGGATGCGATCAAAAGAAATATTGATACAGCCGTCCGGTTTATATTATTGATTGCTATTCCATGCGCAGTTGGAATTGCAGTTTTAGCAAAACCTGTGATTGGACTGTTGTTCGGACCCAAATATGCAGTTGAGGGATTGAGTCCGAGGATGCTGCAAGTCGGTGCTGTTTCTATTGTATTTTACTGTCTGTCTACTATGACAAACGGTATCCTGCAGGGTCTTGGGAAGATGAGAGTTCCAGTAAAACATTCAGCAATTTCAGTTGTAGCCAATGTTGCAGTTTTGGTACTTTTAATTCAGACCACAAATGCCAATGTTTATGCAATCGTTTTGGCAACGGTGGCTTTTTCAGTCGTCATGAGCATGCTGAACGCCCGGGCGCTCACTAAATTTACAGGGTATAGACAGGATGTAAAAAAATCTGTATTAAAACCTGTTTTCAGTGCTGGGATCATGGGAATTGTAATATTTATCATTTCCTGGGTTTTTGAACAGTTTATATCTGGATCTAGCATAGGTTATGCGGCTTGCTTGGCTGTTGCGGTGCCTGTTGGTATGATTATTTACTTTATATTTGTAATTAAATTTCAAACTTTTTCAGAAGAAGAGTTGAAACAAATGCCGAAAGGACATGTCATCTTCAAATTGGCTCAAAAGTTTAAGATACTCTAATAATATTTCTTTAATAAATATCGGAGTAGGTTACGATTCAGATATAATTAAATCTGAATTATTGTTGACGATTTAGATATCATTAAATAATTTATCTACTGTTTTTAAAATTAACTACTAAGACCTGTTAACAAAGTCATGGCTTTTTTAGCAGGTTTTTAAACTCTATTTTATCTACATTTTCCACGATAACTAAACTGACATGTCTATAGTCAGCATTACTATTATTTTTAGGTTTCTTATTGCTCATCTACTTTGAGTTGCTTTTAGTGCCGTGCCATAAAAGTGTAATTGTTAGAGTGTCATTCACTCTAAAAGCTGCCCTTATCTTTATTAAATAGGGGCAACGGTTGGTATGATTTTTTTTGTATTTGCTCCACTTGTGAATAACACTGTCAACCCTCCCTTTTTGATTAATGTTCGCTTAGGCTGGTTGATAACTCCAAAGGAGTTTCGTGTAGCGAACGAGACTCAATCTTAATGAGTGTGGGCGGCAATACAATTGCCATAATTATAAAAATATATCAGGAGGTTATGATGATTAGCGTAGGAATTGATGTAGCATAAGGAAAAAGCACTATTTTTATGTATTAAACTATATATAGATTGTTCGCATGCTATTTGGTATTGTTCATTTAGAAAAGAATATGAGTGAGTTGGCAGCTATGCTTCTAAGATTTGATGACGATATATAAATTCTCATGGAAGCGATCGGTCTTTATCATATTTCAGTTTTTACATATTTACAAGTGAAAGAAATTGATAATTTAAACTTTATGAAGTTATATTGCAGTAAAGATTTCAAAAGCGTAAACGGATAAGATTAATGTAAGAATCGTTGTTAATTACGGAATTGAGCACTGGTCCACAATGAAAAATTTTCAAATATCAGGTGATGTGTATCGGAATGAAAACTACTTGTCCAATAGTATTAACATTATACGACGTTACATATCCTGTCTTTGTACGAGCTAATCTATTTGTCGAATTATACAATGACTGGGAAAAGGATTGTTTGTGTGTAGGAATGAGGAAAATCGGAAAGATAAGCTGATTGCTTATACAGGAATTGATACTTAGAGATATGAAGCGTGTCAATCCCTAGAAACGAATCGAAGATAACCAGTAGAGGTTCAGCTGTATTGCGTAGCGTAGGGTATGAACAATGCGCTGTACAAAGACTAAGATTATCCAGCAAACTATAAAAAGCAATTAGAGAACGAAATAAAGAAAGTTGATAAAATATCAGGCTTATATACATTTCTTAGAATCTACTATGCGAAAGTTAAGGAAATATATAATAATTCGTGGAAACTGTTAAATAGAAGAATGAAAATTGGATAGAAATGTAATAATTTTTTTGTTGTGCTTGCATATTTGGAGAATAAGTAAAAAAGATAAAACCTGTGAAAGAACGAATGATTTCTCTTATCAGCTTTTATTCAATTTTTACTTCATTGTTGTATAAAAGTTCAAAAGTACAGAAATTTTTAGGGACTTACGATTTTTTATTAAATCATTAAGAAAAATGAGTGTGTGAAACTTTTTCTGTAAAATAGAACTTAGAAGGTTCTTCTATGATAAAATAAAAATCATAGGAGGGCCTTTTATTATGGCAAGAGAAAAGAAACCAGTACACAAAGTACAAATGACGGAAGGGAAACGCAACATCATCCATCAGCTCCTGGAGGAATACCATATCCAAACAGCGGAAGATATTCAAGATGCCCTGAAAGATCTCCTTGGCGGAACCATCAAGGAAATGATGGAAGCGGAACTGGATGATCATCTGGGATATGCAAAATCAGAACGCTCCGACAATGAGAATTACCGGAATGGATACAAACCAAAACAGGTAAATAGCAGTTATGGTTCTATGCAGATCCCTGTGCCACAAGATCGGAAATCTACTTTCGAACCACAAGTGGTGAAAAAACGGCAGAAAGATATTTCTGATATTGACCAAAAGATCATTTCCATGTATGCAAAAGGGATGACGACCCGGCAGATATCAGAAACCATGGAGGAGATCTATGGCTTTGAAACCTCGGAAGGATTTATCTCTGATGTCACAGACAAGATCCTGCCCCAGATCGAAGACTGGCAAAACCGGCCGCTGGATGAGGTCTATCCAATCCTATATATTGATGCCATCCACTATTCTGTCCGTGACAATGGAATGATCCGTAAACTTGCCGCCTATGTCATTCTTGGGATCAATGCGGAAGGGAAGAAAGAGGTACTTACGATTCATGTTGGAGAGAATGAAAGCTCAAAATACTGGCTGTCTGTTTTGAATGAGCTGAAAAACCGGGGCGTAAAGGACATCCTTATCATCTGTGCGGATGGTCTTACAGGCATAAAGGAGGCCATTGCTGCTGCATTCCCCAAAACAGAATATCAGAGATGCATTGTCCACCAGGTGAGGAATACCTTAAAATATGTTCCAGATAAAGACAGGAAGGCGTTTGCAGCAGATTTAAAGACGATCTACCAGGCATCGGATGAAAAGAAGGCCCTTGCAGCCCTTGAACGTGTGACAGAGAAATGGACACCCAAATATCCGAATTCGATGAAACGCTGGAAGGACAACTGGGATGCTGTTTCTCCCATCTTCAAGTTTTCAGCAACCGTCAGGAAGGTGATATACACAACCAATGTCATAGAATCACTGAATTCCACCTATCGGAAGCTGAACCGCCAGAGAAGCGTATTCCCAAGTGATACGGCGCTGTTGAAAGCGCTGTATTTAGCGACATTTGAGGCTACAAAGAAATGGACGGTAACGATGCGCAACTGGGCACAAGTATATGGGGAGTTAAGCATCATGTACGAGGGACGACTTCCAGAGTAATTCAAAGACGGCCTAAAACGGGCGGATTTACCGCCTGCTGTTGACATGTTTTTTTGTAACTGTTATATATAAAGTAAGGGCGAAAAGCCTGTTTTTCAAGACTTTCGCCCTTCATTATCATAGAAGAATCTTATTTACAGACTTTTTTTCATAGTCTCAGAAAAATAGTAGATTATTGTTTAATTCAATTGATATCAAACCATTTGCGTTTTAATTTCGAGAATTTGTTAGATTTTATTGATTTCGAAATTATATTATTTATTTTTGAAAAGTTTTTATAATCTTTTCTTAATCCTATAGACATTTTTTCTTCACCTAAGGTTTCTTTCAATATATGAAATTTATAATTATGTTTTTTAATCTCATGATTGATATATACACTATCTATCACTAGAGCATCTATTTTCTTACTGTTCAACTGCTGACAGGCTTTAGATAATTCTTTATAAATTATTATAGTCTTTGTTTTTGTTTTTAAATTCGAATTTAAAAACTTATCAGCTGCACTAGACTTTATATATACACCTATTTTCTGATTGGACAAATCTGAAAAATTTACTATGGTTGAAGCATTATGCGTAACAATTACTTGTTTGTTTAATAAATATGTTTTGGTGAAATTAGTAAAAGCTTTTCTCTCATTAGTTTTTACCAAACCACTCCAGATTAAGTCAATCTTATTATTTTCTAATAAATCATATTTTTCCTGCCAATTAATATCTTTTATTTTATATTTAATTTTTGAATTTTTGAAAGTTGCAGTAATGAATTCAATCTCAAAACCAGTTAATTTACCGTTTTTTTTATAACACATTGGATAATAGTCAGAATCAACTCCTATGACTAGTGAATCATCATATTTATTATTGAAAAAAATAAAAGCTAAAAATAAAGATAAGATGCCTGCTATCAAAAGCTTTTTCATGATTTTTCCTTTCAGTATGACTAGTTTATTGTTAAGGATAAATGGCCTAAATAAAGAATATCCAGGCCATTTATAAACTTTGAATTTTTAAGAATTGTTAGCGATAGCCAAATTCACAATAACGAGTTTTATTGCCTAAATACCAATGATTTACAGTATAAGCATCGCCTTTTGTTTTTACACCATAAGTTCTACCTGAGTCGATTCTGCTGATTTTATGAGAGGTTTCATAATATTTGATAGAGGTTCCTGTTGCACCCTTATATACAGCATTCTTTACTAATTTCCGTCCACCGCTTTTGTAACTAGTATATTTGAGTTTTATTTTTACACCATCAACAGTTTTACTATATGTACCGGTTGCAGCAATGGCTGGAGTTAAAAAAGTTAACATTGTACAACAACTCATAATAATACAAATTACTAATTTTTTTATTCTCATATGTTTCTCCTTTAGTATTTTAAATTAGTTGTCGATAATTCTTTTTCTTATAAAAAATTTCATTGATAAATTAGATTTTCCTGTACTTTTAATAATTATCTTATAGATCCTCCCTTCTAGTATTTGATGTGTTTCTAGAACGATAGAAAATTATTATTGGAATCTTTAGACCAAGTTATAAATTTTAAAAATTATAATCAGTTCTTTTGTATAAAGTAAAAGTGATCGAAATAGATTTAACAGAATTATTAACCTTTATTATTTAAAAATAGTATTTTCCATTGCTAATAATACCTGTATTAAAATAATTAATTACTTTTTTGAGTTACATCTACAATTGTTTTTTAGAAGTAATAATAAATACAAAATATTATGATTGCTATCCAAAATCTTAAGGGTCGAAAATTCAAGATTCCTTTCTTGACATGCCTATATTTTGTAAGCTTACAATATATATCCGTAAGAAATCGAAAAATTCCTCGAAAAATTATAAGTATTGTAATTTTTTTCATTTAAAGGTAAAATATATGGAAACCTACTATAAGAAGTTATGCTTAAGCTAGAAAAAATGAAGATTGTTTCTCATCAGAAAAATGATCATTAAAAAAAGTTCCCTCACAACTCTTTTATAACATTTATGTAAAAGGTCTGTGTGGAATGGTCGTAATGGAAAAATAAAACGAATTCGGACTAATTTTGGAGATAATGATATAAAATGTCATAGATGGGGGCATAACAGATCTTATGAAAAATATCATGAAACGAGAAATATAATAAAATGAAAGTTTTATCCATATAGGAGAATAGCTAGATCTTAGACTGAATACGTTTTTTGGTGAATATCAAAGGAACTTTTCTAGTTGTTAAGGTGAAGAAGGGAGGTGTCACATCAGGTTAGAAACCGAAGGGATTTATCATTAGAGACTTAGAAATGATATATAAGTGACTATTTTGTTTTCTGGATGTTATTTTTTCGTGGAAATTTTTAATTTTGTTTAATAAGAAATAAATTAAAGCGCATGCTAGGGCTCACTATTGATTCAAGATCTATAATGATGCAGCTAGAAGAGAAAGAATTGAGAATCAAGATCAAAATAAGAATGTTTCTATAGTTATTTGAGGATTTAAACGGTTGAATCATAATTTCGTCGTCTAAAAATAAGATTGAGGTAAAAGAGTTGAGACTGAATAAATTATAAAAATTTCCTTTCTAACTCCATAGGAGTGATTGAAATAAGTGATATAGGAAGAGATGTTATATGGTACATCTAACTAATAAATTATTCAGAGACAACCGTGATACTACACTACTTTAACCAGTTGGATGTCAGAAAATAATTTTAAAGTTCACAGCATACGAATATGTTATAAACAAAAAATAAAAAAAGGAGAAGTATGTATTTAGTTCTGTAAATATCATACAAGAAATATGCTAACTTTTTACTCACTATTAGAAAAAGATTCAGACAAACAAAAGTTTGAACAAATATACCACAAGTATAAAAATTTGATTTTTTACATAGCAAATTCGAGATTAAATGATCAATATTTGGCAGAAGATGCAACTCAAGATACATTTCTTCGAATTGCTCAGAATATTCAAATGTTTACTGATGTATACTCTACTAGGACAAAAAATTTAATCTCAAGAATTGCTAAAGGAAAAACTATTGATATCATTAGAAAAAGAAACAAACTAAATGTGGTTGATGATGAATTGCTCCAATATTTATGTAATAGAGAAAAAATTATAGAACTTCCACTGGAGCGTATTATTACAACTGAGGATTATTTAGAATTTATAAATTTAATGAAACTTTTGAATAATACAGACAAAACGGTACTTGAGTTAAAGTATATTTATGAGCATTCTGATAAAGAAATTGCTAGTTTGCTGGATATTTCTTACAAGGCTGTAAGTAATAGATTATATAGAGCAAAAAAAAATCTTCAGAAATTATTATATGCTGCAGGGATAATTGGTAAATTAAATGAAAAATAATCAGAAGAGTTATTAAAAGCTGATTTAATTGAGGAGATACTGTTTTATATGGAACAGATCTCTAAATATACTGAATGAAATGAATATTATATATTTTCTAATAAATTTGGGAGTAAAACACAAAGTAACTATAGACTTTATTTAACTTTATTTACTGTTAAAGACCCTCAAAACATAATGAGAAAATATATAAAAAAACATTGATTTATATTTGAACATAAAATACAAAGAAGATAGAAAATATTATGGATGTCATTGATAGTTGAAACCTAAATATATTCTGAATGGATATTATTTATACAAATACGAAGCGAAAACTTATCCTACAAGAACTTACATGTTCTTTTGTCTCATTTTGAATCGGTCACGATCATCTTTCCAGAAAACTAGATTAACAAGCAAGAAAAAAGTGGTTTATGTACATTTTAATGGGGAGGGAGGAGCTGTAGACATCGCAAAGAAATTTAGTATTCCACCAGATTATACTGTAAGTACGTGGATCCCTTTATGGATTTGTAAAACTCAGAGATCTTAAGCTATAGTATCTCAAAGAGGCTATAGACTATAAATATCATGTTCGGTTTGCATCAGGTCATTAAGATTACATTAGATTGCTATTACGAAATGAGCTTTCATTTCGATCTAGGTTAGGCGTATTAAACGAAAGCTCTTGAAAATACGTTGAAAACAAACCGGATATATCAGAGTGTGTCAAGGAGAAGGAACTGTTATGGGAACTTCTTTGGGATTATAAAACAGGAAATTTACTATTATATATATTACAGTTCTAAGGAATGAATATATTGAGTAATATAATCACAAAAAGATTAAGCAAAAACTTCACTGTTTGCGTTGGGCAAAATACCGGCGTAGCGAAGCCGTAATACTACTTTGCTATAAGGGCTAACTTATTGGAGGTATCACCGAATAATGTAGGATGTTTTAAGCATGTTCTGAGAAACTTGGGGAAAGATAATTTGAATTTGAGAGTATGTTCTGGGGAAACTAACATAGTGTAAGTAAGCAATTCTTATTGCAAACAAAGAAAAGTATCTATATCAAATTTCCTGTTTCTGCTATAATATAAGAAAAAGGGAGGATAGGGCATGAATCAAATATTAGAACAGATGCAGCAGGAAAAGAAACTGGTCAGCTTATATCACTTTGTCGGAGGCAGAGAAAAGATCTTAGAAGGTTACATCCTTTACATAACGGAACAAGAACTTCTAGCGGCGAAGATTTCAGAAAGAGGAGAATACGACGGTTTTATTCTGGAACGACCGGATCATTTCTTCAGGGCACAGACAGACGGCAGCAAGGAGAGGCGGATTGGAACGCTGTATCTCCACAAGAAAAGAAGTCACGGGTGGATTATAAAGAAGGATCATCAGTCCTGTATGGAGGCACTTTTGAGATATGCCAAGGAACAGAGACTGCTCGTGAGTTTTTATATGGATGAAGACAGAAGATATTCCATCCTCGGATCCGTCCTGGATTTCAGCAAGAATTTTGTCAAAGTCCAAAAGATTAATACCGATGGTTTTGAAGACGGTTTTGTGTATCTGGATATTCAGAAAGTAATTTCCTGCCGATGTGATACGGCAAAAGAACAGGATATTTTGCTGCTGAATCATGTAAATTGCTAAATTTGATTTTTTTTGAATAGAACGGCTGATTTTGGGAACGCTTATGGAAAAGGAGTGTTTCGTATGAACAAAATCAACCGTTTTTTATTAATATATATGGTCGTGATCACAACCCTCTGCGGGTATATGTGTTATGTGGCGTTTTATCAGAAGGATACCAGCCAGGACAAGCTGGTCCATCAGGTGCAGTCCACAATCATCAAAGAACAGACGACAAAAGAGCAGGCAGAGACTTCTAAAAAGAAAAAGACAACCTACGGGCTCGCCCTGCGCGACGGCAGTCTGGTGATCTTGAACAATCAGACAAAAGAAATTTTTGAATATACAGATTTAACAAAAAATGATCTGCCGGATGAAGTCCACCAGATGCTGAAAGAGAAAAAGAAATTTCATTCCGTGGAAGAAGTGTATCATTTCCTTGAGTCTTACAGCAGTTAGCACTATAATCTAAAGAGAAGATAAAATTCTGAACAAGATAGATTGAGGTGACCGGAATGAAGAGAGTTTTTTTGATCGTGCTGGACAGCTTCGGCATCGGGGAAGCGCCGGATGCCAAAGATTTCGGGGATGAGGCAAGCAACACGCTGCTGGCAGTGTCCAAAAGCCTGTACTTTGACCTGCCGAATCTGGAGAAACTGGGGTTATTTGCTGTTGACGGCGCAGAGATTGACGGTGACAGGCAGATAACTGCGCCGATTGGCAGCTACGGACGCATGACAGAACAGTCGAAGGGAAAAGATACTACCATCGGACATTGGGAGATCGCGGGGATCATATCTGAAAAACCGCTGCCGGTGTATCCGGAAGGATTTCCGGAAGAAGTCACTGCGCTTTTTGAACAGGAAACAGGTAGAAAGATCCTTTGCAACCGGCCGTATTCCGGTACGGAGGTTATAAGGGATTACGGAGATGAGCACGTGAAGACCGGAGCGCTTATTGTCTATACATCGGCGGACAGTGTATTCCAGATTGCGGCTCATGAAGATGTGGTGCCGCCGGAAGAATTATACAGGTACTGTAAGACTGCAAGAAAGATACTGACTGGAAAACACGGCGTGGGCAGGGTCATTGCGCGTCCGTTTACAGGGGAGAGCGGCCATTATACCAGGACATCCAACCGGCATGATTTCTCTATAGAACCGCCAAAAGTGACTATGTTGGATCAGCTGAAAGAAAAGGGATTTGATGTGATCGGTATTGGAAAGATCCATGATATTTTTGCCGGAAAAGGGCTGACTGAGTTTTCGTTTACGAAAAACAATGAGGATGGCATTGAGCAGACGAAAGAATGGATGAAGAAGAGGTTTGAAGGATTATGCTTCGTGAATCTCGTAGACTTTGACATGCTGTACGGGCACCGAAACGATGTGGACGGATATGCCAAAGCTCTCAGCTATTTTGATAAACAGCTGCCAAAGCTTCTGGGGCTGATGAAGGAGGGGGATGTACTGATGATCACGGCAGACCACGGATGTGATCCGTCGACTCCTTCCACGGATCATTCCAGGGAATATACGCCGTTTCTCATGTATCAATATGGGCAGACAAAAGGTGTCAATTTAAAAACAAGAAAAACATTTGCAGATATCGGGAGCACTGTGTTAGACTATTTTGGTGTAGAGTCAAAATTAGACGGAACCAGTGTTTTGGAGGATATAGATGAAATATGATGTAATCATCGTAGGAGGCGGGGCATCCGGCATGACGGCGGCTATCACAGCGGCGCGCAGAGGATGCTCCGTCCTTGTGCTGGAACGGATGGACAAGCCGGGGAAAAAGATCCTTGCCACAGGCAACGGACGGTGTAACCTGACAAACAGTTACTTGGACCAGGACTGTTACCGGGGAGAAAAACCGGGATTCCCATATTCTATGCTGGAGGTGTTCGGGGCGGCAGAGACCCTGGATTTTTTTCAGTCCATGGGGATGCTGACCACCAACTTGGGAGGATATTATTATCCTGCGTCCATGCAGGCTTCCACAGTCGTTGATACACTGACAGGAACAATGAGACAGCTCGGCGTACATATGAAGACAGGGACGGAAGTCAAAAGGATTCAGAAGAAAAAGGATACATTTCATGTAACGTGCGGCACAGATAAGTATCAGGGCAGGAATATCATCCTGGCAGCCGGGGGAACGGCCCAGGAAAAACTGGGGAGCAACGGCAGCGGATATGCTCTGGCAAAAGCTATGGGACATACTGTTACGGATATTTTTCCGGCTCTGGCGGCTCTGGAATCAGGGGAAAAGTTCTTTAAACATCTGGCCGGCGTCCGCAGTGTCTGCGCTCTTTCGGTTTATGTGAACGGCCAAAAGACCGCAGAACAAAAAGGAGAGGTCCAGTTTGCCAAATACGGAATATCCGGAATTCCGGTATTTCAAATCAGTCGGTATGCCATCGATGCTCTGAGGAAGAAGAAAAAGGTGGAGGTGATCTTAAACCTCATGCCGGAGCAGATTACATTGAAGGAATTAATGGACTATTTCAGAAAAGTCGGATATTACAAGACAGCGGAAGAATTTCTCCAGGGCTTCCTGAATAAAAAACTGGCATTTACGGTACTGAGCCGTATAAAGATCCGGCCGGAGAGGAGTGCAGCAGACCTTACACAGAAAGAACTGAGGCAGATCCGCTCCATGATACAGAAGTTTCCGGTCCCGGTTTCGGGGTATAAAGGGTTCGATATGGCACAGGTGACGGCAGGCGGCGTCTCTGTCAGGGAAGTCATCGAGGGTACACTGGAATCCAAGATCCATCGGGGGCTGTACTTTGCCGGGGAATTGCTGGATGTAGACGGCACCTGTGGCGGATATAATCTTCAGTGGGCTTTTACATCAGGATATATTTCGGGAAATCAGATAGAGGCGGGGAATCAATGATCAGAATCAGTCAGATAAAACTTCCGGCGGAACATACGAAGGTCCAGCTGGAACAGAAAATAAAGAAAGCGGTACATCACGCACCGTTAAAAAGCTATCAGATCTTTAAGCGGTCTTTGGATGCCAGAAAAAAAGACCAGATCAGCTATGTATATACAATCGATGCAGAAATAGAGAGAGAATCCGTGTTTCTCAAAAGAAACAAAAATCCCAGGATAGCGAAGGCCGAAAGAAAAGAATACCGGTTACCCAGGTGCAGAAAGGAAATACCGGTCCGCCCTGTGGTGATCGGCATGGGTCCGGCCGGCCTTTTTGCCGCCCTGGTTCTGGCAAAAGCCGGGTTAAAACCGATTCTTCTGGAGCGAGGGAAACCCGTGGAAGAGAGAATGAAGGACGTAGAGGCTTTCTGGGAAAGCGGAAATCTCAACCCTGAGTCAAACGTACAGTTCGGAGAAGGAGGGGCCGGAACCTTTTCTGATGGAAAACTCAATACGGCAGTGAAGGACAAATACGGGCGGAACCGGTTTGTGCTGGAGACCTTTGTTAAATACGGGGCACCGGAAGAAATCTTATATGACGGAAAGCCGCATATCGGGACAGACCTGCTCTGTAAGGTTGTGGCAAATATGAGAAATGCCATACAGGAAGCAGGAGGAACGATTCGGTTTGAAAACAAGGTAACAGATTTAGTAATAAAAGAAGGCAGAATGACTGCGCTTGTGATCAATGAAACAGAGACACTTCCCTGCGATACCGCAGTACTGGCGGTAGGACACAGTGCCAGAGATACCTTTGAAATGCTGTACGAAAATAAGCTGTATATGATGCCGAAATCTTTTGCTATCGGGGTAAGGGTGGAGCATCTGAGGCAGAAGATTGACGAATCCCAGTATGGAAAAGGGGCGGGGGACAAAAAACTGCCCACGGCTTCCTATAAACTTACTTACAGGGCTTCAGGCGGCAGGAGTGTCTATTCTTTCTGTATGTGCCCCGGAGGATTTGTAGTGAATGCGTCTTCAGAAAAAGGAAGGCTGACAGTCAACGGCATGAGCAATCACGACCGTATGGCGAGAAATTCAAACAGCGCGATCATTGCCAGTGTAACGCCGGAAGATTTTGGATCGGAACATCCGCTGGCTGGCATCGAATTCCAGAGAAAGTGGGAGGAGAAAGCTTACCGGGCCGGAAACGGAGCGATACCCGTTCAGACGTTTTCAGATTTTAAGGAAGATAAAAAGAGTGATAAATTCGGAAGAGTCCTTCCCAATACAAAAGGGAAAACAGCATTCGCAAATATAAGGGAATGTCTGCCGGATGAGATTTCAGAGGCAATCATCGAGGGAATGGATGCCTTTGAGAAAAAAATCAAAGGATTTTCTGATGGTGATACAGTCCTGAGCGGAATTGAGGCGAGAACCTCATCTCCTCTCCGGATGGAAAGGGATGAGTCATTTCAGAGCAGTATTCCCGGGATCTATCCATGCGGGGAAGGCGCAGGATATGCCGGAGGAATCACGTCTGCGGCTATGGACGGCATCAAAACGGCCGAACAATTAATCGAAAATATGGATAAAAAATACAACATATTGTGATGTTTAACATCTGGACACACAATATATATTGGTTTATAATAGAGGACAGAATAATTGAAAGGGTGAAGATAAATGAAAGTGATTAAGAGAAATGGCAGTAAAGTAGATTTTGATCCGTCTAAAATCGAACTTGCCATCTTAAAAGCTATGAGGTACGGAAGCGGGGTTGTAGATGAAAAATGTGCAAAGGATATTTCCTTTGAGATCCATGAGGAACATCAGGGAGACGAGGATATCAGCATTTACCGGATCGAAGACCAGGTATTTGAAAAGCTCATTCAAAAAGACCAGATTTTGACGGCGAAGGCCTATGAAGGATACCGTAAGGTCAGAGAGTTCCAGAGAGAGACGAATACCATTGACAATGAGGTATTCGGCATCGTGACCGGAGAAAACCAGGAAGCTTTGGATGAAAACTCTAATAAAGATCCGAATATCCTGGCAACACAGAGGGATCTGATCGCAGGGGAATTTTCGAGGGATTACTGCAGGAGGATGATGCTTCCGCCTAAAATTGTCCAGGCACATGATGACGGCATCATTCATTTTCACGATATGGACTACTATATCCAGCAGATGCATAACTGTGACTTGGTGGATTTAAAGGATATGTTTAAAAACGGAACGGTGATAAACGGTAAACTGATTGAAACTCCGAAGTCCCTCCAGACTGCTTGTACGGTTGCGACCCAGATTGTACAGCAGGTGGCAAACGGTCAGTATGGAGGCCAGACGATTTCGCTTTCCCATTTGGCACCCTTTGTAAGAGTGAGCTTAGATAAACATAAAGAAAAGGTGAAAAAGGAAGGGGAGATGATCGGAAAAGAGTATACGGAACGGGAAGTAGAACTGATCGCAGAAGACCGTCTTCACGATGAGATCGTTTCCGGCATCCAGACGATACAGTATCAGATCAATACCTTTTCAACTACCAATGGACAGGCTCCGTTTTTGTCTGTCTTCATGTACATCAGTGAAGAACCGGAATATGAAAAAGAGACGGCGATGCTGATCGAAGAAATGTTAAGGCAGCGGTATGAGGGAATGAAAAATCCGGTGGGAGCCTATGTGACACCGGCATTTCCAAAACTTTTGTATGTCTTGGATAAAAACAACGTACCGAAAGACAGCAGGTACCGCTATCTGACGGATCTGGCGGTCAAATGTGTGGCAAAACGCATGATGCCCGACTTTATTTCGGCAAAGATCATGAAGAAGAATTACAAAGGGGAAGTGTTCCCGTGTATGGGATGCCGAAGCTTTCTGGCCCCATGGAAAGATGAAGAAGGCAATTATAAATGGTACGGCAGATTTAATCAGGGAGTCGTGACTATTAACCTGGCCGATGTGGGATTGTCTGCGGAGCAGGATATGGAGAAATTCTGGAATATCCTCGACGAACGCCTGAGCCTGTGCCGGGAAGCGCTGATGCTGCGGCATGAGAGCCTGAAAGGTACCTTGTCAGATGTGAGTCCGATCCACTGGCAGTTCGGAGCCATCGCAAGGCTGAAGCCGGGCGAAACGATCGATAAGCTTTTGGAAGGCGGCTACTCTACACTTTCCCTTGGATACATCGGTTTGTACGAGTGTGTTCTTTCCCTCCTCGGAAAAAGTCATACGACGGAGGAAGGCGATGAACTGGCTGTCAGGATCATGGAGCGTCTCCGGGGAGCATGTGACCGGTGGAAGGCAGAGTCCGGACTTGGATTTAGCGTGTACGGAACTCCGGCAGAGTCTACGACTTATACGTTTGCAAGAAGCTTAAAGAAACGGTTTGGTGTTGTGGAAGGAATCACGGATAAAGATTATATTACAAATTCTTACCATGTAAACGTGACTGAACCGATCGATGCCTTTGAAAAACTTGGATTTGAAGCAAAGTTCCAGAGCATTTCTTCAGGCGGGGCGATCAGTTACGTGGAGGTAACGAACCTGAATCAGAATCCCGAAGCGCTGTCTGCTCTGATTGACTATATGTACGATACGATTCAGTATGCCGAGATCAATACAAAGTCAGACTACTGTCAGGAATGCGGATTTGACGGGGAAATCCTTCTTGATGAGAACTATGAGTGGTACTGTCCGAACTGCGGCAACAGAAGCCACAAGACTTTAAACGTATGCCGCAGGACCTGCGGATATCTGGGAGATAATTTCTGGAACAAGGGACGTACCCAGGAGATCGGAGAACGGTTTGTCCATCTGGATAACCAGGTGCAAGAGGTGAACTAAATGCGGTACGCACAGATCAGGAAGATCGATATTTCCAATGGAGTCGGCATCAGGACCTCTCTGTTTGTACAGGGGTGCACGAGGAAGTGTAAGGGTTGTTTTAACCCGGAAACATGGGATTTTGAGGGCGGCCTTAAATGGAATAAAGAAACGGAAGAAGAATTTTTAACACTGACAGCAGGAGAGCATATAGCCGGGGCAACGATTCTTGGAGGAGAGCCTATGGAGCCTGCAAACCGGCGTCCGGTCAGGGAATTGCTGATGAAACTCAAAGAGCGTTGTCCGGAAAAAAATATCTGGATGTATTCTTCTTATCTGTTTGAAGAAATCATGGAGTTTGATCCGGAGGTGCTTCAATATCTGGATGTTTTAGTGGACGGCCCTTTTGTGGAAGAAAAAAAGGATTTAAATTTAAGATTCCGGGGAAGCAGTAATCAAAGAGTCATTGACGTGAAAGCATCACTGGAAAGTGAAGATGTAATCCTTCTTGATGTTTAGTTAAAAACCCAGAAGAATTCTGATATAGTCAGATTCTTCTGGGTTTTTAACTAAATCAATTTTTCGTGTCGATTTTTCGGTGATAATACGTTGATTTTTTTTTAGAAAGAGGCTACAATAATCATAAACTGCGCTGACCGAGGCTCAGCGGGAATAGGACAGGACTTCAGCATTATGGAAAACAGAGAAAAACTAAAGGATAAGAAGCGGATCGTAGTTAAGGTAGGGACTTCTTCCCTGATACATCCGAAGACAGGACAGCTAAATTTATTCCGGCTTGAAAAGCTGGTCCGTGTCCTGACAGATATTCACAACAGCGGAAAAGATGTGATATTAGTATCGTCCGGAGCGATCGGGGTCGGCTATAAAGCACTGGGACTAAAGGAACGCCCGGGATCTCTTCCGATGAAGCAGGCCTGCTCTGCCGTGGGACAGGGACAGTTGATGATGATCTATCAAAAGCTATTTGCTGAATACAATCAGGGCTCTGCCCAGATCCTCATCACAAAAGAGACGATGTTGAACGATATGCGCAGGTTCAATGCAAGAAATACATTTAACCAGCTGCTGAGTCTGGGCATCATTCCTATCGTAAATGAAAATGACACCGTCTCCACAGAAGAAATTGAGTTCGGAGACAATGACACTTTATCTGCCGTGGTCACTGCGGTAGTAGAAGGAGATCTTTTGATTCTTCTCACGGATATAGACGGATTATATACGGACGACCCGCATAAAAATAAAAGAGCAAGACTTATATCAGAAGTACCCGTGATTACCGAAGAGATCGAAAACATGGCAAAAGGAGCTGTGACCAAGGTGGGAACCGGGGGCATGGCCACAAAGATCGCAGCTGCAAATATTGTGACAGACTGCGGGGCCGATATGGTCATAGCAAACAGCAGAGATTTAAATGACCTGAACAGAATTATCGGGGGCAGGGAGATCGGAACGCTTTTCTTAGCCCATAAAAGAGAACATTTTAATTTTCGGAAATATCTTACGGAATGTCCGTATTTAAACTCATAATTTTGACTGGAAAGGAATAGTATGAACGAAGACAAGATCAGAAGAATCAATGAATTATATCATCTGGAAAAGTCCATCGGGCTTTCAGAGAAGGAAAAGAAGGAGCAGAAAAAGCTGAGAGAAGAATATATCCAGTCTGTCCGGGCAAATCTGCGCGGACAGCTGAATCATATCAGCATAAAGAATGAGGACGGAAGTGTGACTCCGCTGAAGCCAAAGGGAAAGCACTGAGATAAAGATAGAAGGGAGGTTGTTATGTTAGAACAATTAGGAAGACAGGCAAAAGAAGCGTCGGTCGTTCTGGCGCAGGCGCCTATGAATGACAAAAACGAGCTGCTCAGGGAAGCGGCAGACCAGCTTGTGACAAACCAGAATTACATTCTTTCGGAGAATGTAAAAGACGTGAAAGCAGCCATGGAGCGCGGGATGTCGGAGGCACTGGTGGACCGTCTGACTCTGACGGTTGACAGGATCGAAGGCATGGCAGAAGGACTCAGACAGGTGGCGGACTTGGAAGATCCCATCGGGGCAGTCACCGAGATGAAGCCCAATAAAAGCGGACTGCTGATCGGAAAGAAGGTCGTGCCTTTGGGCGTTGTGGGGATTATCTATGAATCCCGTCCCAATGTCACTGCGGATGCGTTTGCTCTTTGCTTTAAGACAGGAAACGCCTGCCTGCTCCGCGGCGGAAGCGACGCCATACATTCTAATCTTGCGATTACTAAAGTTCTCCAGGAATCATTAGCCAAGAAAAAGATGCCGGTATTCGGCATTCAGCTCCTGGAAGATACCAGCCGGAAAACTGCCACAAAGATGATGCAGATGAATGAATATATTGATGTCCTCATTCCAAGAGGCGGAGCCGGATTGATCCGGAGTGTCGTGAAAAACAGCACGGTTCCCGTGATCGAGACAGGAACCGGAAACTGCCATACTTATATCGATGAGTATGCAGATCCCCAAATGGCTGTCGATATCGTGGTCAATGCAAAAACTCAGAGGCTTGGAACCTGCAATACATGCGAGTCTCTGGTCATACATAAAGATGTTGTACAGACCCATCTTCCGGCTGTCGTAGAGGCATTGCTGAAAAAGGGAGTGCAGGTCAGAGGAGACGAGAGAGTCATGGCAGTCAGTGACCAGGTTATCCGGGCGACGGAAGAAGACTGGGGAACCGAATATCTGGATGCCGTTATCTCGGTAAAGGTCGTGGACAGTTTTGATGAGGCGGTAAAACATATCAACCGCTACAATACCAAACATTCCGAGGCGATTGTCACAGATTCTTATTCCCATGCCCAGGAGTTTCTGGAGAAGATCGATGCGGCTGCAGTCTATGTAAATGCTTCCACGAGATTTACCGATGGATTCGAGTTCGGCTTTGGAGCCGAGATCGGAATCAGCACCCAAAAGATCCATGCAAGGGGACCGATGGGACTCGATGCGCTGACGACTACCAAATTTATTATTTATGGCAATGGACAGATCAGGCATTAGATAAAACTTCAAAGAGGGAGTTCTCAGGATCGGGGACTCCTTTTAGATTGATAATTAATTCACATATAGAAAGCATTATTGTTTCTTTTTCTGTGCAAAAAGATGAAAAAAGTAAAAGAATGAAAAGATTTTAGTGAGATGTGTGTTATTTTGTGGGATTTCATTTGTGAAAAAAATGTCGAAAGTTGATTTTGCATGCTAAACAATTTATCATTAAAGATATGGAAATTAAAGAAAAGAGAAAGGAAGGCTTAAAAATGGCATTGTTTACATTTAGCGGCGGAGTTCATCCGGATGACGGGAAAGAATACGCAAAAAATTCTCCGATCACCGAATATCTGCCTAAAGGAGATGTTGTTTTACCTGTCGGCCAGCATATCGGGGCACCTGCGAAACCGATCGTACAAAAAGGTGATCAGGTACTGGCGGGACAGAAGATTGCAGAGGCAGGCGGTTTTGTGTCTGCCAATATTTACAGCTCTGTTTCGGGTACGGTGAAAGCAATCGAGCCGAGAGTGACTCCCGCCGGGGCAAAAGTAAATGCAATTGTAATAGAAAACGACGGAGAATTTAAAGAAGCGGAGTTTAAAGCAAAGCCGTATCAGGATATGACCAGAGACGAGGTTCTCGCTGCGATCAAAGACGCAGGGATCGTCGGGCTCGGAGGGGCAGGTTTCCCGACTCATGTGAAGCTGGCTCCGAAAGATCCGGATGCCATCGAGTACATCATTGTCAATGGTGCGGAGTGTGAGCCTTACATAACCGGAGATTACAGGATCATGATGGAGACTCCGGAAGTCCTCGTGGAAGGTCTTAACATTGTTCTTGACTTGTTCCCGAAGGCAAAAGGAATCATCGCAGTGGAAGACAATAAAAAAGATGCCATTGCCAAAGTCAGCGATTGTGTCAAAGGAGATGCAAGAATTTCGGTTGCAGAGTTAAAGACAAAATATCCGCAGGGAGCGGAGCGTTCCCTGATCTATGCGACTACGGGAAGAGCCATCAATTCCAGTATGCTTCCGGCAGATGCAGGATGTATTGTGGACAACGTGGCAACGATTGTTGCTGTCAAGGAAGCGGTAAAAGAGGGAAGACCTTTGTTCCGCCGTGTGGTAACGGTGACCGGAGATGCGGTTGAGAGCCCTAAAAACCTTTTAGTCCGCACGGGAACCAACGTCAACGAACTGATCGAAGCGGCCGGTGGATTTAAGGGACAGCCTGAAAAGGTGATCTCCGGAGGTCCGATGATGGGAATGGCCATGTTTACTACCGACGTTCCGGCTGTCAAAACATTTTCTTCTCTGCTTGCATTTACAAAGGACCCTGTGTCTGCCGTAGAGCCGAGCAACTGTATCAACTGCGGGCGCTGTGTCAGCGTCTGTCCTCAGAAGTTAATGCCGGCGAGACTGTCCGTACTGGCAGATAACAATAACTTTGAAGCATTTGAGGCACTCCACGGAGATGAGTGTGTGGAATGCGGATGCTGTTCTTTTATCTGTCCGGCGAAGAGAAACCTGGCACAGTCAATGAAGACAGGACGCAAACAGGTCTTGGCAAATCGTAGAAAGAAGTAAAGGAGAGGTACATATGAACGAAACATTATATCGTGTTTCAGCAAACCCGCACGTAAGGGACAAAAGCTCAACACAAAGCATTATGCTGGACGTAATCCTTGCATTACTCCCGGCCACAGTTTTTGGTATCTATATCTTCGGTGCATCTGCGGCTGTGACCATTGCGGTCTCCATTGTCACCTGTGTGGCTGCTGAGTATATATATCAGAAGCTAATGAAACAAAAAGTATCCGTCAGCGATCTGAGCGCGGCTGTGACCGGACTCCTGCTTGCGCTGAACCTGCCGGCAGGTGTTCCTTTCTGGATGCCGGTGCTCGGCGGCCTTTTTGCCATTATTGTCGTAAAACAAGTTTTCGGCGGCCTGGGGCAGAATTTTATGAACCCGGCATTGGGAGCCCGCTGTTTTCTGATGATCTCTTTTGCGGCAAGAATGACTACATTTACATATGACGGTGTCACCACTGCGACTCCTCTTGCCCTGCTGAAGGCAGGAAAGAGTGTAGACCTCGGAAATGTCTTTACAGGATTTATCCCGGGAACGATCGGAGAGACATCCGCCGTCCTGCTCCTCTTGGGAGGTGCCTACCTGGTATTAAAGAAAGTCATCTCACCGCTGATCCCATGCATCTATGTGGCGACGGTGGCTGTCTTCGTACTGCTTTTTGGAGGACATGGCTTCGATCTTACTTATATGGCATCTGAGATTTTTGCCGGCGGTTTGATGCTCGGTGCGATCTTCATGGCAACGGACTATGTAACTTCGCCGATCACTTCCAAAGGAAAGATCATCTTCGGTGTCCTCTGCGGACTGCTGACCGGTATTTTCCGCCTGTTCGGACCGATGGCAGAGGGGGTTTCTTACTCTATTATCATTGCGAACCTGGTTGTTCCTCTGATTGAAAAGATTACGGTTCCTACTCCGTTTGGAATTGTGAAGGCAAAAGGAGGCAAAGACAATGAATAAAAGTTTAGTAAACGACTGTATTAAATTATTTATCATCACTCTGGCTGCCGGACTGATCCTTGGATTCGTTTACAACGTGACCAAAGATCCGATTGCAAAGCAGGAAGAAAAGACAAAACAGGAAGCATACAAGGCTGTGTTCAAAGACGCAGATCGATTTGAGGCAGTGAAGCTTAATAAAAAAGAGATAAACAAAGTTTTGAAGGCAAAGAATTTGGGCCAGAATACGGTCAGTGAGATTGCCAAAGCAGTAGATAAGGACGGAAAAGGTCTTGGATATGTATTCTCCGTGACAAACCCTGACGGGTACGGCGGAGATATCACCCTCTCCGTCGGTGTCAAGAATGACGGTACGGTCAACGGATATGAGACTTTGACGATCAGTGAGACCGCAGGTCTTGGTATGAAGGCAAAAGAAGATGAATTTAAGAGTAACTTCAAAGATAAAAAAGCGAAGCAGTTTGAAGTCGTAAAAGACGGTTCCGGCAAGAACGACGACGCAAAGGTCGATGCCATCAGCGGTGCCACGATCACCAGCCGTGCGGTAACAAGCGGGGTCAACAGCTGTGTTGCTTTAATGGATACATTGAAAGGAGGTAATTGAGATGAAAAGTAATCCGATAGAACGTTTAATCAACGGTATTGTCAAAGAAAATCCTACTTTCGTCTTAATGCTCGGTATGTGTCCTACCCTCGCGGTAACCACATCCGCCATCAACGGGGCAGGAATGGGACTTTCCACTACGGCCGTGTTAATGTTTTCCAATCTGATCATTGGACTCATGCGAAATATTATTCCTGACAGGGTCCGTATTCCGGGCTATATTGTTATCATTGCATCTCTGGTAACGGTAGTACAGTTCCTTTTGCAGGGATATGTGCCGTCACTGAATGCAAGCCTTGGAATATACATTCCTCTGATCGTAGTAAACTGTATCATCCTGGGACGCGCAGAATCCTTTGCATCTAAGAACGGGGCAGTTCTCTCTTTCTTCGACGGTGTCGGAATGGGACTGGGATTTACCATTGCACTGACTGTGATCGGAGCTTTCCGTGAACTCCTCGGTGCAGGTACGATCTTTGGCACAAAGATCATGCCGGCTGCTTATGAGCCGATCACGATCTTTATCCTGGCCCCCGGAGCATTCTTTGTCCTGGCCTGCCTTGTTGCAGTTCAGAATAAGGTAAGAAACAAGAAACCGAAAAAAGCAGGAGAGCCTCAGGCTTCCGGCTGCGGCGACTGTGCAAGCTGCGGAAACGGTGCCTGTGGAAGCCGGTTTTTCGATAACAGTGTGGATGACAAATAGGGGGGATGAACAATGTCAAATTTATTATTAGTCGCAATCGGTGCGGCATTAGTTAATAACGTAGTATTGAGCCAGTTCCTAGGCCTTTGTCCTTTCCTTGGTGTATCCAAGAAGGTAGAAACTGCCGGCGGAATGGGCGCTGCGGTTATTTTCGTCATCACAATCGCCTCAGCGGTTACCTATTTCGTTTATGCGGGCATACTCGTACCGTTTCATCTGGAATATCTTCAGACGATCGCATTTATCCTTGTCATTGCGGCATTGGTTCAGTTCGTGGAAATGTTTTTAAAGAAATCTATGCCGGCTCTTTATGAGTCTTTAGGCGTATATCTTCCGCTGATCACTACCAACTGTGCGGTGCTCGGTGTTGCATTGAATAACGTTCAGTATGATTACAACTTTATTACCAGTGTAGTCAACGGATTTGGAGTGGCTGTCGGATTTACCATCGCCATCGTGATCCTGGCTGGTATCCGCGAGAAATTAGAATACAACAACATCCCGGAATCTTTCAAAGGAATGCCGATCACTCTTGTCACGGCAGGGCTGATGGCTATCGCTTTCTTTGGATTCTCAGGAATCATATAGGGAGGTAGCAAAAATGGATATTACAGCAATTATCCTCGCGGCCGTCGTGGTCGGAGGCATTGGTTTGGTCATTGCTATTCTTTTGGGAATCGCTTCTGAGAAGTTTAAGGTTCCGGTCAATGAAAAAGAAGTAGCAGTCCGCGCAGAACTTCCCGGAAATAACTGCGGAGGCTGCGGATATGCCGGATGCGACGGGCTTGCAAAAGCGATCGCGAACGGAGAAGCTGCGGTCAATGCCTGTCCGGTAGGCGGGCCTGCGGCGGCAGAAAAAATCGGTGCCATCATGGGTGTGGAAGCCGGTGACTTCGTAAAACAGGTGGCATTCGTAAAGTGTGCGGGGACCTGTGAGAAAGCATCAAATAAATACGAATATACAGGACAGATGAGCTGTGTGGAAGCCATAAACGTACCCGGAGAGGGGCCCAAAGCATGCTCTTTCGGATGTATGGGATTCGGAAGCTGCGCCCAGGTGTGCCCTGAGAATGCAATCTCCATCGTCAACGGTATTGCGTATGTTGACAAAGAAGCGTGCATCGGCTGCGGAAAATGTACCGATATCTGTCCGAAGGGACTTATTGAACTGGTTCCTTACGACAAGAAGCATTTAGTGCAGTGTAATTCTAAAGACAAGGGAAAAGACGTCATGTCCGTGTGCAAAGCCGGATGTATCGGCTGCGGGCTCTGTGCGAAAGAATGTAAGCTTGGAGCGATTACCGTAGAAAATAACATTGCTCATATAGACTATGAGAAATGTGTCAACTGCGGACTCTGTGCCAAGAAGTGTCCGAAAAAAATCATTACTGTATAATAAAGTGAATTATATAAAGATCATTAGGCTGTATCTGACTGGAGGATACAGCCTTTTTGACACATTTTATTTCCTGGGGCATACACTATTATAACTATTTTTCTGGGGTGGCGTTTCATGAAGTTTTTAGAGTTGAGGGAAAAGGATGTTATCAACTGCCGGACCGGAGATAAACTGGGATGTGTAATCGACCTGGAGTTTGACCTGGCGTCAGGTCAGATTTTATGTCTGATCGTTCCAAAAGCGACAAAGATCCTATGTTTTACAAAAGGAGAGTTTTATTATATTCCATATAAGAAGATCATTCGAATCGGCTGTGACACTGTATTGGTGGATATTAATGAAAAAGAATGTTTGAAGTGATCTGGAAAAAATGATATACTTCCTTTAACGAATGGAAAGTCTTGAGGCAGACGTGTTCTGCCTCTCAAAAGAGTACAAAGAAAAGCATAGCCCGGGAGGTAGAAAAATGAGGTGCCCTTATTGCGGAAGTGAAAATTCCAGAGTCATTGATTCCAGACATTCGGAAGACAATAACTCTATACGGAGAAGACGACAGTGTGACGACTGCAGCAAGCGTTTCACGACCTATGAAAAGATCGAGACAGAACCGCTGTCTGTGATCAAGAAGGACAAGACCAGACAGATGTATGACCGCTCCAAGATCAAGGCGGGTATCGTACAGTCCTGCCACAAGCTGCCTATATCCATGGGACAGATAGATCAGATTGTAGATGAGATCGAGACAAAGATCTATAATCTCGGACAGCGCGAGGTGGAGAGTTCCCTGATCGGAGAAATCGTCATGGACAAGCTGAAGGAACTGAATGAGGTGGCATATGTAAGGTTTGCCGCTATATACAGAGAGTTCAAAGATGTGAACACCTTCATGAGTGAACTGAAAAAATTGCTGAAATAGTTGTAAAAAAATAGAAAATATGATAAGATACAGTATATTGTTAGCTGAAAGGCTTCCGGAGAAGAAGGAGGCTTTATGTTTTGTTCGATGTTAAGCGGCATTGTTTCAGGCGCCGCAGGCTGTATCATTCAGGTCGAAGCGGAACTAAGAAGCGGTCTCCCATACTTTACTATGGTAGGCCGCCTTTCTAATGAAGCAAAAGAATCCAGGCACAGGGTGGAATCCGCACTGCGGGCTCTGGGCTGTCCGCTCCCTCCTATGAAAATTACCGTCAATTTATCTCCTGCCGACATCAGAAAGACAGGAACCGCATTTGATCTTCCCATCGCAGCGGCCGTTATGGCCGGTCTCAATTATATTCCAATTAACAAAGAACCGCCCATCTGTCTCCTGGGAGAGCTGGGATTGGACGGCAGTGTCCATGGGATCAGACAGTGCCTGCCCATCATCATGGAAGGGAGAAAGCAGGGCATCCGGCGATTTATGGTTCCCTATGATGATATGGAATCCCTTGTACATATCAGAGATGTGGAACTGGTTCCGGTAAAACATCTTTCCGATGCCGTGGACTATTTCAGAAGCGGGTGTGTGCTTCCATATCATTTTAAGGAAAAAAGGATGATCCTTGACAGCCAGTGTCATGATTTTTCAGAAATAAAAGGACAGGCTTTCTTAAAAAGAGCTCTGGAAATCGCCGTAACCGGGAGGCATAACATTCTTCTGATCGGAGCTCCAGGTTGTGGCAAGACTATGGCGCTTGAACGGATTTCTTCTATCATGAACAGTTTATCCGAGGAAGAATATCTGGAGGTGCAGGCTCTGTATCAGGCGGCCGGTGTCCACCGGGAGGCAGAAGATTTTTGTCCGCCTTTCCGAAAACCTCATTCTTCCATATCCAGGGGAGCGCTGATCGGTGGGGGAGCGGTTCCAAAAGTTGGAGAGATCACACTTGCCCACAAAGGTGTCCTGTTCCTGGATGAACTGGCACAGTTTGACGCCAAATGCATTGAAGCCCTGAGACAGCCGCTGGAAGATAAGCAGATTATTTTAAACAGGCTTGGGAGAGACTATACCATGCCTGCGGACTTTTTACTTGCAGCGGCCATGAACCCATGTCCATGCGGCAACAGCTTTACTCCGGAGGCATGCCGGTGCAGTGCGGGTGAAAAGCGGTCCTATTATCACAGACTTTCAGGGCCCATACTGGACCGTTTTGATCTGATTCTCACAGTTGGACAGGAGGCAAAGAAAATGGACGCCGAGACTGAAAATTCGGCTGCCATCCGCAGCAGGGTTTTGGAAAATATCAGAGAGGAACAGAGAGAACTCTCGGATACTCCGTATTCTTATTACGGTCAGATACAGGCAGAGGACTTAGAAAAAATCTGTCCGTTGTCCAAAGAAAGCCGAAGAATTTTAAAAGAAGAACAAAAGAAACATCATATTTCTATGCGGGGTATTCATAAGATTGTGAGGACAGCAAAAACGATTGCCGGAATGGAACAGAAAAGCGAGATCGGGGAGGGACATCTTATAGAGGCACTGTCTCTGCGCAACATGGAGTTTTTATCGGAGGCTGCGGGATATGAATGAAAAGATTTCGTGGTTCTGGTTTACGTCGCTTCTTGAGATGAATCGAAAGACGCAGGGTGAGATCCTTTCTGCCATTATTCATCCGGAGGAACTCAGGAAGCTTAATGCGGAGACTGCAAAGCCATTTCTTAACAAGAGACAGTACCGGCTTTTTCTTGAGACAAGAGATGAATCTTATATCTGTAAGAAGTACGAGGAGCTAAAAAAGCAGAAAACAGACTATATTATATGGAAAGAACCCGATTATCCACAGCGGCTCAAACAGATCTATGATTATCCGTTTGGCATCTTCCGAAAAGGCAGGCCGCAGGAATCAAGGCTGGTCATTGCAATAGTAGGGGCCAGATCCTGTACTTTATATGGAAGAGAGATGGCAGGATATTTTGCAAAAGAGCTGTCCAGGAGGGGTGTTTTGATCGTCAGCGGCATGGCAAGGGGAATCGACGGAGCTTCTCACAGAGGAGCCCTGGATGTAGGCGCACCGACGGCAGGTGTTCTGGGATGCGGGATTGACCGGATTTATCCGAAAGCACATAAAAAACTGTTCGCCGATGTAGAGAAACAGGGTGTGATCTATTCTGAGTATGGTCCCGGCGTAGAGCCGCTTTCTTTTCTTTTTCCGCAGAGGAACAGGATCATCAGTGGCCTTTCCGACGGAATTTTCGTAGTGGAGGCCAGAGAGAAAAGTGGATCTCTGATCACAGCGGACTGCGGATTGGAACAAAACAAAGAAATTTTTGCACTCCCGGGCAATGTGACGAGTGATGTATCAAGGGGCTGCCATCGCCTGATCCAGCAAGGCGCCAAGCTGGTTTCCGGCCCCGAAGATATCTTAAATGAATTTCCAAAATTCAGAGTATTTTCACATAATGTCTGTCAATTTGATAAAAATTCACTTGCTAGAGGTGAAAAAATGGTGTATGATGTTTTGAGTTTGGAACCTAAATGCCTGGAACAGATAGCTTCGGAGGCAAAACTGCCGGTCACAGAGGCTGTGACATCCTTATACTATCTACAGAGGCAGGGGTTGGCAGAAGAAATACTGAAAAATTATTACATAATAAAAATATAATTAAGAGGTGCAAAAATGCCAAAATACTTAGTAATTGTAGAATCACCAGCGAAAGCAAAGACGATCAATAAATTTTTAGGGAAAAATTATACGGTCATTGCATCCAACGGTCATGTGAGGGATCTCCCCAAGAGTACGATGGGAATCGACCTGGAACATAATTTTGAACCAAAATATATTACGATCCGGGGCAAGGGAGAAGTATTGGCGGCATTGAGGAAAGAAGTGAAAAAGGCCGACAAAGTTTATCTCGCGACTGACCCTGACCGGGAAGGGGAAGCAATTTCATGGCATCTTTATTATGCGTTGAAACTTGAGAATAAAAAATGCAGCCGTATCACATTTAATGAGATCACCAAGAATGCAGTCAAGGAATCATTAAAGCATGCGAGAGAGATCGACATGGACCTGGTGGATGCCCAGCAGGCAAGACGTGTTTTAGACCGGATTGTCGGGTATAAGATCAGTCCTCTTTTATGGGCAAAGATCAAGAGGGGATTGAGCGCAGGCCGGGTACAGTCTGTGGCGCTCCGCCTGATCTGTGACCGGGAAGAAGAGATCAGCGCTTTCATACCGGAAGAATACTGGTCACTGGATGCTTTTCTGAATGTGAAAGGGAGCAAAAAGCCCCTGGAGGCCAAGTTTGCCGGAGACAAAGACGGGAAGATCGAGATCAAGAATGAAGAACAGCTGAACAAGATCCTTGCGGAACTTGAAGGCGCCGAATTTCATGTTGACAGCGTAAAGACAGGGGAGCGTATCAAGAAAGCCCCGCTTCCGTTTACGACCAGTACGATGCAGCAGGATGCATCCAGCAAACTGAATTTTCCGACAGCAAAAACCATGAGGATTGCTCAGCAGCTGTATGAGGGTGTAGACATCAAAGGAAAAGGCACCGTGGGATTGATCACTTACCTGCGTACAGACTCCACAAGGATTTCGGAAGAGGCAGATAAGAATGCCAGAGAGTTCATCTCTGAAACCTACGGAAGTGATTTTGTCGGAAACGGACAAGTTTCAAAAAAGGACGACAAAAATGTACAGGACGCCCATGAAGCCATTCGTCCCACTTACATCGAGAACACCCCGGCGAGCTTGAAAGAACAGCTTTCCAGAGACCAGTTCAGGCTTTATCAGCTGATCTGGAACCGGTTTATGGCGAGCCGCATGAGTGCAGCCAAGTATGAGACTACATCCGTAAAGATCGACGCCAACGGATACCGTTTCAATGCTTCCGCATCCAAGATCGTTTTTGACGGATTTTTGACTGTGTACAACATCGACAATGAGAAATCAAAAGGAAATGTCATACTGAAAAGTATCGATACTTCCACGGAGCTGAAGTTAAAAGAGTTTGACCACAAACAGCATTTTACACAGCCGCCGGCCCACTACACGGAAGCAACGCTTGTCCGCACCCTGGAAGAACAGGGTATTGGACGGCCGAGTACGTATGCTCCTACCATATCTACGATCATTGCCAGAAGGTATGTGGTCAAGGAAAAGAAGAATCTGTATATGACGGAGCTGGGAGAAGCGGTCAATACCATGATGAAAAAGGCATTTCCGTCTATCGTGGATGTGCATTTCACCGCTACGATGGAGGCGCTTTTGGATATGGTGGAGGAAGGCAAGGTCCACTGGAAATCCGTGGTGGAAAACTTCTATCCGGATCTTAAAGAAGCCGTGGAGGCCGCAGAAAAAGAACTGGAGCAGGTAACCATTGAGGACGAAGTGACCGATGTGGTCTGTGACCAGTGCGGACGCAATATGGTCGTGAAATATGGGCCGTATGGGAAGTTTCTGGCCTGTCCGGGATTCCCTGACTGCCGAAACACAAAACCTCACTTTGAAAAGATCGGAGTTCCATGTCCGCTGTGCGGAAAGGAAGTCGTCTTAAAGAAAACCAAGAAGGGTCGGAAATACTACGGATGTGAGGATAACCCGGAATGCGAATTTATGTCATGGCAGAAGCCTTCTACCGTCAAGTGTGAGCGCTGCGGAAAGTATATGGTGGAAAAAGGAAAGAAACTGGTTTGTTCAGACGAACACTGCGGATATGTATGTGATCTGCCGAAAGAGGAAGAAGTTACGGAAAATAAGGAGTAGCTATGAGTGTACAATTATTAGATAAAACCAGGAAGATAAATAAATTACTGCATAACAACAATTCACAAAAAGTCGTTTTCAATGACATCTGTCAGGTTCTGATGGAGGTTATGGATTCCAATGTGATCGTTATCAGTAGAAAGGGAAAGATCTTAGGAATTCAAAATTCAGAGAACATAGATCCTATCGAAGAGATGATCAGCGGCAAAATTGGGGATTATATTGACACGGATTTAAATGAGCGTCTGTTGACGATATTATCCACGAAGGAGAATGTAAATCTCCAGACACTCGGTTTTGAAAGAGACATTCACCGCTACTGCGGTATTATCTCCCCGATCGATATCGCAGGAGAGAGATTTGGCACGCTGTTTATGTACCGGATGGAAGATGACTATACGATTGATGATATTATATTGGTTGAATACGGAACAACAGTCGTTGGATTGGAAATGATGCGTTCTGTCAGTGAAGAGATAGAGAGTGAACGCAGAAAGCAGAATATCATCGAATCTGCCTTCAGAACTCTCTCCTTTACGGAACTGGAAGCGGTTCATCATATTTTTGATGAGCTGAACGGGAGCGAGGGTATTTTGGTTGCCAGCAAGATTGCCGACCGTTTCGGCATCACCCGTTCAGTCATCGTCAATGCACTGAGAAAGCTGGAGAGTGCGGGAGTCATCGAGTCCCGGTCTTCCGGCATGAAAGGAACTTATATCAAGGTTGTAAATGACCTGATTTTTGGCGAATTAAACCGGGCCGGGCGTATCTAAGCCGGAAGTGCGAAATTTTTCTTGCATTGTGTAAAACAGATGTGCTATACTGTCAAAGGTAAAAATAAACACGCCGTTGGAATTTCGGTAGGTGCCGAGAGGTTTGCCGGGATAATGACAATGGTGGAAGCATAACCAAAGGAGATTTTTTATGAGCGTTATTTCAATGAAACAGTTATTAGAAGCAGGTGTTCACTTCGGACATCAGACAAGAAGATGGAATCCTAAAATGGCTCCGTATATATACACAGAGCGTAACGGAATCCACATCATCGACCTTCAGAAATCCGTAGGCATGGTAGACGATGCATACAACGCAGTAAAAGAATGTGTTGCAGAAGGCGGAAAGATCTTATTTGTGGGAACAAAGAAACAGGCTCAGGATTCTATAAAGACAGAAGCAGAGCGCTGCGGAATGTTCTATGTAAACCAGAGATGGTTAGGTGGAATGCTCACAAACTTCAAGACAATCAGAAGCCGTATCGACCGTTTAAAGAAGATCAAAAAGATGGAAGAAGACGGAACATTTGAAGTTCTTCCAAAGAAAGAAGTATTAGAACTTAGAAAAGAAATGGATAAATTACAGAAGAACTTAGGCGGAATCGAGGAGATGAAAGAAATTCCGGATATGATCTTCATCGTAGATCCTAAAAAAGAAAATATCTGTGTTCAGGAAGCACACACATTGGGAATTCCTCTGGTAGGTATTGCAGATACAAACAGTGATCCTGAAGATTTAGAATACATCATCCCAGGAAACGATGATGCAATCCGTGCAGTTAAATTGATCACATCCGCAATGGCTGATGCTGTTGTAGAAGCAAACCAGGGAATGGATGCTGCTGATGTGGAAGCAGAAGAGGAAGCTGCAGAAGAATAAGATTTATTTGGAGGAAAAATCATGGCTATTACAGCAGGAATGGTAAAAGAATTAAGAGAAAAAACCGGTGCCGGAATGATGGACTGTAAAAAGGCATTAAACGCTACCGATGGAAATATGGAAGCAGCAGTTGAGCACTTAAGAGAGCAGGGACTTGCAAAGGCTGAAAAGAAAGCCGGACGTATTGCGGCAGAAGGATTAGTTGCTACTAAACTCTCTGATGACGGAAAGAAAGCTGCTATTGTGGAAGTAAACTCTGAGACTGACTTCGTTGCTAAGAACGAGCAGTTCCAGACTTATGTTGCAGAGGTTGCAGATCAGGCTCTCACAACAGGTGCGGCAGATATCGAAGCTTTCCTTGCAGAAGAATCTAAAGCAGAAGCAGGAAAAACTGTAAAAGAAGTATTAGACGGAAAAATTGCAATCATCGGTGAGAACTTAAATATCCGTAGATTTGCACAGATGGAATCAGCAGCCGGATTTGTTGCTTCTTATATTCATGCAGGCGGAAAGATCGGCGTATTAGTAGAAGTTGAGACAGATGTTGTCAACGACGAGATCAAAGAGATGGGTAAAAACGTAGCTATGCAGGTAGCTGCTATTATGCCGAAATATACAAGCAGAGATGAAGTTTCTAAAGATTACATCGATCATGAAACAGAAATCTTAAAAGCTCAGGCTAAGAATGAAAATCCGGACAAGCCGGACAACATCATCGAGAAGATGATCATCGGACGTCTGAACAAAGAATTAAAAGAAGTTTGTCTGTTAGATCAGACTTATGTAAAGGCTGAAGACGGAAAACAGGCTGTTGGAAAATATGTAGAAGAAGTAGCAAAAGCTAATTCTGCGAAGATTGCCATTAAAGGATTCATCCGTTTTGAGACAGGCGAAGGAATCGAAAAGAAAGAAGAGAACTTTGCTGAGGAAGTGGCAAAGCAGATGGGAAACTAATCCGTTTGTAATTAGACTGCCATTATCAGTGTAGAATAACGGGTTTACTGAGATTTCCGAACTTTTTACAAGTAATGCAGACTATCATAGATTATCATAAAATATCGCGTTATTTTGGGTAATACATGGGTCAGAGATTGGGTAGGATTTATTACCTAACTTATCAATGAAAAGATTGCTTGATGTTTAAGTAGGAAGGAAAGTGTAGACTGGACAGAAAGGGACATTGTGAAAACAAGGGTCCCTTTTGTCTTAGAAAATATTTATTTCCGAAGGGCCTATCGGCATGGTGTCCACTCTAATTTTATTGTCATATCAAAGCTCATTTTATACAAACATTTTTTTAAAATAACATTGACAAAAAATTTGTGTTTTGATATCATATACTTGTAAAGAAAAGCGGAATGTTACTGTGTAAGCAGGCTTAACCAAAATCTTTCAATAACGTTTATTGTTATTTAATGATTTTGGTTAAGCCTGTTTTTTTGCTGCGCAAAAAATGAATCAAGCACTGCCAGCAATCAGAACAAGCAGGAAATTCCAGAAGGGAGGTTATATTATGGGTATTTTATCACGTATCATGGGGAAATCGGAAAGTACACTCACGGAATTGGTAAAGCCGTCAAAAGAACTTGGCAGCCCTTTAATGGGTGAAGTCATCCCGTTAGAAACGGTGAATGACGAAGCTTTTGCGAAGAAATCCATGGGTGACGGATTGGCCATTATCCCGGCAGAGGGCAAGCTTTACGCCCCTATGAGCGGCATGGTAGAAGCGCTTTTTCCCACCAATCACGCCATAGCCATTGCAGGAGATAACGGTATCAATGTAATTCTGCATATCGGCATTGACACAGTGGAAATGGGCGGAGACGGTTTTGAAGCGCTGGTGCAGCAGGGTGACCGGGTGGAAAAGGGTCAGTTTCTGATCACCTTTGATATGGACAAAATTAAAAGCAGCGGTTACGAGGCTACTACCATGGTGCTACTGCCGGATAGCAGCGAACTTGGTATTTTGTATAAAAGGGACATCGGACAGGTTATGCCACAGGAAAAACTTTTGTGGCTTGGCTGATGGAAAGGAATTCTTATGAGGATTAAAAGAATTTACAATAACAACGTAGTAATGGTGGAAGATCAAAAAAGCGAGGAAATGATCGTCATAGGAAAAGGTCTGGCCTTTGGCAAAAAAGCCGGTGAGTTCCTTGAAGAAGACCGGATTGAAAAAGTTTTTACTCTGGCTGAAAAAAGCATCGGAAACCGGCTGGCTAAGTTGGTGCAGGAAATCCCAATCATTTATCTGTCTATTGCAGAAGAAATCGTAGCCATGCTTCGGGAAAAATCGGATTTAAATCTGGATGACAATATTTATATCACACTGACAGACCACATCAGCATGTCCTTAGAGCGGGAAAAGAATAAAGTGGTGTTCCAGAATCCCCTGCTTATGGAGATCAAGCAGTTTTATAAAAAAGAATTCGCTCTTTCTAAAGAAGCAGCAAAAATCATTGATAAGCATATGGGTATTCATATTTCCGAAGATGAAATGGGGTTTATTACGTTACATATCGTAAATGCCAACTTAAACCAGCGGGCAGACCAACTGATTGTAAGTCTCCAGCTAATCAGCGAAATTATAAGGATCGTGCAGAATCATTATGGAGTGGTACTCAATCATGATTCCCTATTATACGAACGATTTATGCGGCATCTGCAGTTTTTTGCCAGAAGGGTGCTGGACAAGGATGGCAAACAACTGGAAGATGTATCTGTATTTCAGCTGGCGCAGCAGGAATATCCAGAAGCCTTTCAGTGTGTGGAGAGGATAGGAGATTATATACAAAAGAGCTATCATAAAAAAGTGACGGATTCAGAAAAAAGATATCTGATTTATCACATTATTACATTGATTTCAAATGAAGGAGTTCAAGAATGAAAGAAAAAATCAAAAGTTCTTTGGAAGTATTTTCAAAGTCAATTGTACAGCCTATGATGTATCTGGGGGTAGCTGGTACGATTCTGATTCTTGGTATTTTATTGACCAACACAACGATTACGGAAAAGCTGACTTTTTTACAGGCAGCGCCTTTCCGGTTAATTGGTAACTTGATTTATAGCACATTGATGTATCTGATCAATAACTTAAGCATTATTTTCTGTGTCGGCATTGCAGGCGCTATGGCAAAGAAAGACAAAGGTCATGCTTCTTTAATCGGCCTGATGGGCTTCTTCATATTTTTAAATGCTAACAACATTACTTTAAATTTTTTTGGCAAGATTGCAGAGCCGGGTACGCTTGGTCTGTACGGTACAGGTCAGGCTGAGGTAATGGGCATTCAGGTACTGGACACCGGTGTATTTGGCGGTATTTTGATGGGCTGCCTCACCGGATATCTGTTCAATAAGTTTGGTGGTAAGCAGTTCAAAGGATACTTCTCCATGTTCTCCGGCGTGCGCTTCCCGTTCTTATTGATGATTCCTGCTGCTATCGGCGTGGGCTTTCTCATGACCTTCGTATGGCCGTTAGTGCAGTCTGCAATCAGTGCAGTATCCGGCATGATCGTAAGCAGCGGCAATGTAGGCCTGTTTGTATACGGTCTGTTAAATAAGCTGTTAGTTCCTACCGGTCTGCACCATCTGGTATATGCACCTTTCCAGTTTACTGATGTGGGCGGCACATTGGCACAGGGCAATACCATCATAGCAGGTGCATATCCTATCCGTGTAGCAGAGATGAATATGCCTGGGGCTTTCTCAGACTCTACCTATTTTAACAGCTACACCTTTAACAACCTGTTCCCTTATATTGGCATCGCCCTGGCATTTATTACTACTGCATTTAAAAAAAATAAAGAAAAGACCAGGGCGCTCATTCTGCCTTTGATGCTGACAGCAGTATTGTCTGCAATTACCGAACCTATTGACTATTTATTCGTCTTTGCAGCGCCGGTTTTATTCCTGATTCATTCTGTAATCAGCGGTATCAATCTGGTATTGTTAAAAGTATTGAGTATCCCGGCTTCTACCAGCGGCGGTATTGTCAACATTATAATTTCCAATCTGGTACTGGGCGTGGAAAAGACTAACTGGCCTATGTTATTGGTTATGGGTATCGCAGTCAGCGTAATTTACTATTTCCTGTTCACTTTCTTAATTAAGAAACTGAATTTAAGAACTCCTGGCCGCGAGGTGGAAAATATTGCAGAAAAAGCAGCACCGTCTGTTGGCGCTTCCAACGCAGCGGATGATGTCGTCAGCCTGATCAATGGTCTGGGAGGCAAAAGCAATATTGATTCACTGGAAAACTGCTTCACCCGTTTAAGAGTGGTTGTAAAGGATGAATCCCTGATTAATGAAACCCTGATTAATAAAGTAAAGAACAGCGGTATCAAGCGCAGTGGAAAGGATCTCCAGATTATTCTGGGCATGCAGGTAGCGGCTGTTCGCGGTCAGGTAGAGGACGCATTAGAAAAAATGTAAATTAATATTTTTAAGGAGGAAAAGCATATGATCATTACAATTGTTGGCGGCGGCAGTACCTTTACACCGGGTATTGTAAAATCCATCGCTCTTCGCAAGAATGAGCTGGAGGTAGATGAGATCCGTCTGTTTGATTTAGATAAAAAACGTCAGGATAAGGTTGGCATTTTGGTTCGTTGGATTCTGGATGAGGATTTAAAATGCGGTATTAAACTGACAATCACCTATGACGCAGAAGAAGCTTATAAAGATGCTGATTTCATTTTTGCACAGATGCGCGTAGGAAAATATGCAATGCGTGAGTTGGATGAAAAAATCCCTCTTCGTCACGGCTGTGTGGGTCAGGAGACCTGCGGCTGCGGCGGCTTGGCTTATGGTATGCGTACAATCTTCCCTATGATTCAGGTAATTGATGATGCCGAAAAATATGCAAAACCAACCTACTGGATTTTGAACTACTCCAATCCGGCTTCCGTCGTATCGGAAGCCTGCCGTAAGCTTCGTCCTGATGCTCGCATTATTAATATCTGCGACATGCCTATTGCTATCATTGATATGGTTGCTGCCGCTCTGAACATTAAAGATAAACATAACATTGTTTATGACTATTATGGACTGAATCACTTTGGCTGGTTTACGGGCATCGAATACAAGGGCGAGGATATGATGCCTAAGATCAGAGACTATATCATGGAGCAGGAAATCCTGCTGCCGTCTGCGTATTTAAAAGATAAGGCAGCTTTAGCTGGTAAGAGCAACGACAATAAAACAAATCGCCACGCCAAAGGCAGCTGGTACTATGTATGGAAGGGTGTGTACGAAATCATGAAGAATTTCCCGGACACTCTGCCTAACACTTACTTAAACTACTATCTGCAGCAGAAAGAGTTTGTGGAACATTCCGATCCTAATCATACCCGTGCCAACGAGGTTATGGAGACTCGTGAAAAGAATCTGTTCGACGGTATCGACAAATATCTGGCTTCCGGCGAGATTGACGAAACAGTATTCTATGCAGGCAGTCATGGTGATTGGATTGCCGATTTGGCTATCGCATTGAAAAACGACACCAAAGCGCGTTTTCTGGTCATCACCGAAAACAAGGGAGCTATCCCCAACATGCCTTACGATGCTATGGTAGAAGTACCTGCCTACATCGGTAAGAAAGGCCCGGAAGTCATCGCACAGGATAATATCCCGCTATTCCAGCAAGGAATGATGATGCAGCAGTTAAACTGTGAAAAACTCTTAGTAGAGGGCTGTATCGAGGGTTCCTATCAGAAAGTACTGGAAGCCTTTACCCTGAATAAGACTGTTCCAAGCATGAAAGTGGCAAAAGAGATATTAGACGATTTGATGGAAGCTAATAAGGAATACTGGCCGACATTGAAGTAATTATATAAAGAAAGCTCGAAAACTTTACGGTTCGGGCTTTCTTTCGTTGTGCGCCCGGCGGGCGCACGTTCTGTAGCAACACCGCGAGAACCGTATCATCAATGTATACCACCAGTTGTTGAGAAATAAGAAAGTTGGCTACTACATTGGGAAACTAATCCGAGAGTGATTGAGTTACCATTATCAGTGTAGACTGGATAAAGGGATCGTTATTTTTGCAACGATCCCTTTTATTTATTTCATAGGAAAGTTCTACGACCTTCCCTATGAAATAAAAACGCTCCGCGGGTTGTGCACAGATGCGTAAGGAAATTATTTGCCTGCGGCAAATTGCATCAGGCACGCAAAGTTGTCAAGCCCCTCAAAGAGTGAGGGGTTGGGGCGTTGAAGCGGGTTTGCCCACTTTGTTCTTAAAAATAGACTCCACACTTGAAACTTACTGTTGATTTTGTCTTGACAGATTCAATACTTTGAATTTAAAGTAGAGTAAAAGGTGAAAATCGTATAAATAACTGTCTTAATTATTACACTGTTAATTATCAAGGAGGCAGATAAAAAATGATGTGTAAAATAAGAAAGTGGGAGTTATCGGACGCAAGAGATTTAGCGGCGGCTCTGTCTAATACAAAAATACAAAATAATCTTCGGGATGGGCTGCCTTACCCTTACACTGAGAAGGATGGAACAGCATATATAACGGAGGTGCTTTCTGCAGACGAAGATAAAACTTTTGCTTTTGCTGTCACAGCAGGCAACAAAGTGATCGGCAGTATTGGAGTGTTCCGTCAAGAGAACATACACAGACAGACTGGTGAGTTGGGCTATTGTATAGCAGAAGAATACTGGGGCAAAGGAATAATGACCGAAGCTGTAAAACAAATTTGTACATATGTCTTTGACAAGAGTGATATTATTCGAATCTATGCTGAGCCGTTTGCATACAATGCCGCATCATGCCGGGTACTCGAAAAAGCCGGTTTTCAATATGAGGGAACATTGAGAAATAACGCCGTGAAAAATGGTAAAGTCATCGATATGAGGATGTATTCACTGCTGAAAACAGTAACGTATATTTGAAACTGATAAATATGATGAGGTGAGAAGATGCTAACAGGATACTACTGCACAAACATATTTTCTGAGCAGGCAAAGGAACTTATTGAGCTCTATACAGAAATGGAACTTACGAGGTCCGTTTAAGTGATATTGATGGAAATGAGATAGTGATCGCTGAGTTTGCGTGATTGAAAACTTTCTGATTGGCAGACAGAAAAATCAGAATTATTTAATCAAGCAATGGTTGACAAGATCTCATAAACAAGAGATTATAAAAAAGGCGGTGCTCAGAGATGGAGACAATGTTCTGGACGTCGCTTGCGGCAATGGATATCTGCTTGGAGAACTCTCAAAAAAGGCGAGAGTTAATGCCTTTGGTGTAGATATTGCTGAAAATATGATTGCGTCTGCCAGAGAAAGATACCCGGCCTGTACATTTACGGTTGGCCCCTGTGCGCCTCTCGGTTTTGAAAATGAGAGTATGGATGTTATTACGGTATCCTGCGCGTTCCATCATTTTGAAAATCCCCAGACCTTTGCCGATGAATGTTTGCGGGTATTAAAGGTAAATGGTAAAGTTTTTATTGCTGAACCGTTTTTTTCTCCTCTGGTGCGGTGTCTTGCCAACACGCTGGTATTTCCCTTTTCAAAAAAAGGTGATGTGAGGGTGTACAGCCAAAGAGAACTTCAATTATTTTTTGAATCTGCTGGATTCACTGAGTTTGAATCGTACATAACAGATACAGTCCTATTTTTATCGGCAGAAAAATGAAAGTATGGGGAAATCATGGGAAGGAAAAACCATCAGATTTTATGAATATAACATGACGAAAGATCTCTTTGATGAAGAAGCCGGAGATATTCCGCCTGACTATCTGTGCAGATGCTGAGCGGTTCTCTGACTTTTTTGACCGTGATTCGCTGCTGATTCATTATTACAGAGGCCAGACGAGAGGCTCCATGGATTATTTAAGGTTTTTTTGAGAGAAAGCGATCTGTGCGGCCGAATGGGCGGAGACGAATTTATGGTCTTATTGAGAAACATTGGGTCCGAGGATGATGTGATTCCGAGAAACAATATGCTCTGTTATCTGCTGCGTCGCAAATATGCGGATAAAGGGGAGGTATCCTTCAGCATGGGAGTGGTATTTTATCCCTGTGACGGGGAGATTTTTCAGGAACTTTACCAAAATGCAGACACTGCTCTATATAAAGTGAAGAGCACCGGGAGAGGAAATTACGGAATATACAAGCCTGAGCGATAAAAAGTTCTGTATCGGAGGAAAACATGTATTTTTTTATAGAGTATCAGTCACCTTTAGGGATGCTGACCATTGCCTCAGACGGCGATAATATTGTGGGTCTTTGGATGGAAGGACAGAAATATTTTGGAGGAACGCTCTCAGGAGATATGGAGAAAAAAGATGATCTTTTCGTGTTTAAAACAGTAGAAGACTGGCTGGACCGGTATTTTGCTGGGGAAAAGCCTTCCATTTCTGAGCTTCCTTTATGTCCGAAAGGCGGGGAATTCAGGCAGGGCGTGTGGGAAATTCTGCGTGAGATTCCCTATGGAAAAGTGATGAGCTACGGCGAAATTGCCGGGAAGATGGCTGCAAAGACGGGCAGAGCACGAATGTCTGCCCAGGCAGTCGGAGGGGCGGTCGGTCATAATCCCATTTCTATTATCATTCCCTGCCACCGGGTAGTTGGGTCTAATGGAAGCCTGACGGGATATGCAGGGGGCATTGCCGCCAAAATAAAACTGCTTGAGCATGAAGGGGCAGATATGTCACAGTTGTTTGTTCCCCAAAAGGGAACTGCTCTTTAAAGGAGAAGATTTTATGGAATGGCCGGATAAGAAACAGAGATGTACATGGGCAAATCCAAAGAATGAGCTTTATATCCGTTATCATGATGAGGAATGGGGGGTCCCGGTATATGATGATCACAGATTATTTGAGATGCTGGTCCTGGAATCCTTTCAGGCGGGGCTGTCATGGGAATGTGTGCTGAACAAACGGGAGGCATTCCGTGAGGCTTTTGACGATTTTGATTTAGAAAAAGTATGTGCTTATACGGAAGACAAGCTGCTGAAACTTCAGCAGAATCCGGGGATTATCCGCAATAAGCTGAAAATCAGAGCGGCGGTAAACAATGCAGAGATATTCCGGGAGATACAGAGAGAATACGGCTCTTTTTCAAACTATATCTGGCACTGGACGGATGGAAAAGTAATCTTTGAAAAAGGAATGGCCTGCTCCGAACTGTCGGATGCCGTATCCGAGGACCTCAGGAAAAGAGGCATGAAGTTTGTGGGGACAACGATTATATATGCGTACTTACAGTCGGTAGGCGTAATATATTCTCATGACGAAGGCTGCTTTTTGGAACATGGCCTGTCGTGACAGTGATAACTTTGTCAAATTTATTTTTGATAAATACAGCACTGGAACAAATGGATTTTTGGAAACAGAGTTTATATAATCTATATATAAGCAACAACTAAATTTAAAATTGGAGGAAATAAAATGGCAGACAATAAAGTATTTAATGAAAATAATATTCGTCTCAATGTAAAACTGGATTCAAAAGAAGATGCAATCAGGGCAGCAGGCGGCGTACTGATTGAAAATGGTTATGTTCAGCCGGAATACCTGGAAGATATGCTGAAACGTGAGGAGGCAGCTTGCACTTATATTGGAAATCATGTCGGAATTCCGCACGGTATCTGCAAGTCAGAGGAGAGGATCAAGTCTTCCGGAATCTCACTGCTGCAAGTTCCGGACGGAGTGGACTATGACGGACAGACTGCTTATGTGATCATAGGGATTGCAGGGAAAAATGACGAACATATTGAAATGCTCGGCAAGATCGCAGTCACATGTTCCGACCTTGCCAATGTGGATAAGATAGCCCATGCGAAATCAAAGCAGGAAATCTTGGATATCTTTGAAGGAATCTGATAAAGGCAAAATAATATCGGCCATGAAGAAGAATGTGTAAGGTTTAAAGGACTTCACATTCTTTTTCTCTTTTATCTGCCGGAATTCTACCACAGGTAGATAGTATTTCATAAAAATCTAAGGCACAATAAACAGTATCAAGGAGGCAGTTATGGATATACAAAAAATCGGAAATTACATAAAATGTAAAGGAAAAGCACAGGGATTGACACAGGCTGAGCTGCTCGGCATTACCCTGATTGGCATTGGCTGGCTGATTTTTGGAGCAGTCAAATTCAGCAAAAAGGAGAAATAATATGCTTTTGCAGCTATTAATCGGATATACTCTGGATATCGTCAAAAGAAATACTTTTTTCTCCGACGAAGATTCTGCGGAATACCGGATCAATAAAAGATACTTTTCCTTTTGTCTCTGCATATGCACTTTTTTCGTAATGAACAATGCATATATTCGATCCTTTGCCAATCGATTTTATTTTTTGATTTAAAAGTCTTAATTCCTCTTCCGTCAATTCTTTTTTTGGAACTGACTGCTTTTCTATCTCGCGGAGCATTTCATCAAAACCTCTTAAAGCGGCAAACGGAAGAAATTGTCTTGCCCGGTCAGCTTTCATTGTGGCCTCCGATTAAAGTATTGCGTTTTCTGCCAGTTGCTTTTTCATACAGGCTCATTCCCCGCACCACGGCATTTTTTCCGAACCGATGCTTAATGGAAAGGACGGCATCCTGCAGATGCTGTTCCTTTTCAGCTTTTTCCATATCCGAAAACAGATGAAGCTGCCGGAAGGAAGTCTCCTCCACATGATTTGCACCGACAGAGATTTTGCGGATGGGAATGCCCCTCTGCACAGTCTGGTGAAAGAAACGTTCAAATTCATGGGAGAGTTCCCGATAGGAATCGGTCCGCTCCGAAAGTTTCCTGGTGCCGCCGGACGGAGAGAGTTCTCTTTTGGAGTATGCGACGGACATGGAAATGGAATCGGTTGTCAGATGACGGCTCCTGAGTTCCAGAGCCAGTGCATCTGTCATCTCTTTGAGGACTAGAAGAGCATTGTCATAAGAATAATCTTCAAAGAGGATCTGGCTTTGGGAAACAGAGTGGCTTTTAGACTCATAATCATGAATTTCTTTTATGGTACACGGCTCCCTCCCGTGGGCATGGTCGATCAGAAACTCTGCATTGACACCGAATTCTTTATAGAGAAGCTTTTCATCCATATGTGCTGTCCCGTAAAGATCGTAAATGCCATAACGGCTGAGCCTGGCGGCGATGCCTTTTCCGATATTCCATATATCTGTGATTGGGCGGTGATGCCAGATGGTCCTCTTAAATTCTTTTTCATCCAGATAACCGATATGATCCGGAGAATGCTTTGCGGTGATATCCAGAGCGACCTTTGCCAGAAACAGGTTTGTGCCGATGCCTGCCGTGGCACAGATTCCGGTTTCTCTGCGGACTGCATCCGTCAGCATGACCGCCATTTCTTTCGGAGTTTTTCCATACGTATGCAGATAAGGCGTGAAATCCAGGAAGCATTCGTCAATGGAATAAACATGAATATCTTCTTTGCTGACATATTTTAAATAAATGGAGTAGATCCGGGCGGAATATTCCATATAGAGCTTCATCCGCGGCTTTGCAGTGATATATGTCACAGTTTCCGGAATTTCAAAAAGACGGCAGCGGTTTTTGATTCCAAGAGATTTCAGGGCCGGCGTGACGGCGAGGCATATGGCACCCCGGCCTCTGGACGGATCGGCGACCACGAGGTTTTCTTTAAATGGGTCGAGTTTCCGTTCGGCAGCTTCCACTGAAGCATAAAAGCTTTTCAGATCAATACATGCATAGATTGATTTCTCCATAAATACGACACTCCTTTCTGACTTGAGTATAGCACAGCTGATACGGTAAGGAAACATGTGTTCGATAAAATGAGTGTGGTAATTTATGGGGCAAAAAATTCTTGACATGGAGTTGACTCTAGGGAGTATCCTATAATAAAAGGAGGTTTCATTATGAAGGTATTAATGATCAATGGGAGTCCTCACTCAAGGGGGAATACATATGTGGCACTGCATGAAATGGAAAAGATATTTTTGGAAGAAAGCATTAAAACTGAGATAGTCCAAGTAGGAAGCAAGGATATCAGAGGATGTGTGGCCTGTAATTCCTGTGTGGAAAAAGGGAAATGTGTATTTAATGATATCGTCAATGAGACAGCACCGAAATTCGAAGAATGTGATGGTCTGGTGGTAGCCAGTCCGGTCTATTATGCTTCGGCAAATGCTACACTGAGTGCCTTTCTTGATCGGCTGTTTTACAGCACACAATTTGATAAGACCATGAAGGTCGGTGCATGTGCTGTGGCAGCAAGACGCGGAGGCTTATCCGCCACGTTTGACCAGCTGAACAAATATTTTACGATTACAGGGATGCCAGTTGCATCCAGCCAATACTGGAACAGCATACACGGCAGAGAGCCCGGTGAGGCCGGCCAGGATGAAGAAGGACTGCAGACGATGAGAACTCTGGCGAAAAATATGGCTTTCCTTATGAAAAGCATTGCTCTCGGAAGGGAAGCATATGGATTGCCTGAGAAGGAAGCATTCAAACGGACAAATTTTATCAGGTAATGACCAGAAAGAAGGGATACAATGAATAAAAAAATATTAGTTGCCTATTTTTCGGCAACAGGTACAACAAAAAAGGCCGCCCAGGCGCTGGCAGAAGCGGCACATGCAGATATTTACGAAATTAAGCCGGAAGTTCCGTATACAAAAGATGATTTGAACTGGACGGACAAAAAGTCCCGCAGTTCTGTGGAGATGAGCGATCAGAGCTATCGGCCCGCAATCGCTGATCAAAGTGCGGAAATTGGAAACTATGATTTCATTTTTCTTGGATATCCTAAAATGCAGTATTGTTTATGATGGTGTATCGTGTGTATTGTGTTATAATTATATAAGTATTTATTACAGCATACACAGATGATAGAAAAAAATGTGTATAGCGTTTGTATAGATGAGACAGTGTGAGAACTGCCGAGATGTGAGCGAAAAATCGTTAATTTATTATATGAAACAGGAGGTTAGAATTATGAGTGAAATATTAGTAGCATATTTTTCAGCAACACGAACAACTGCAAAACTGGCAAAGAAAATTGCGAACGTAGTAGGTGGGGATTTGCATGAAATTTGTCCGGAAATACCATATACCTCTGCGGATCTTGATTGGATGAATAAAAATAGCCGGAGCAGTGTGGAGATGAATGATAAGTCATTCAGACCGAAGGTTGCTAATAAACTGGAGGATATAGAAAATATCAAAATTCTGATTCTTGCTTTTCCCATCTGGTGGTACGTTGCTCCTACAATTATTAATACGTTTTTGGAACAGTATGATTGGAATGACAAGATTATTATTCCAGTGGCAACATCTGGAAGCAGCGGGATGGGCAATACCAACGCTGAATTGGAGTCCTCCTGTCCGGGTGCGATACTAAAGGATGGTAAGAGATTTGATGTAAATGTGAGTGAAAATGAAATAAAAGTATGGTTTGATAGTCTGAGATTTTAGAAAAGCTAGCAGCTCTTTAAAGTGATAAATAGACCTTAAATGTAGAAAAGACTTATTTGTATAAAAGCAGATAAGTCTTTTTTGTGCTAGCTCTGCCATAAAAGGTAGAGAGGTATAGATTATACTCAGATACAGAAATGACGAACACATATGTTAAAGTTTAAAAACTGAATCAATTATAGTATTCTTTTACGCATGCTTTGGACTGTAGGCAAAGTTCCTTTGAAGTATATATGCACTGCTATACTTCTGAACTGAAATACTGTATAATAAGACAAATACGAATTGAAAGAATAGATGATACTCGGATTTCTGATGTTATTAATCTGATTTGGACAACATTTATGCAATTTGAAGCTCCTGATTATTCTGATGTAGGAATCCAATCATTTAAAAGTTTTATTGACAATAAAGAAATAATTAAAACATTGGAATTTTGGGGTGCTTATGATAATAAAGAGCTAAAGGGTGTTATAGCTACAAACGAAAATAGAAAGCATATATGCTGTTTTTTTGTCAAAGCGCAGTATCATAAACAAGGAATTGGGAGGAAACTTTGGGAATATCTTTTAGAAAATAGCTCCAGTGAAATTATCACGGTAAATTCTTCGCCATATGCCGTTCCTGTTTATCGTAAATTGGGCTTTACCGACATAGACACGGAGCAATTATCCGATGGTATGAGATATATACCTATGAAGTTTGAACGATAAATCGGAAATTGTTGTATAAATTAATTCAGGTTTGTCGGTGAGTAACACAACAGAGATCTGGACGAGCATCTCATAGGGGTTGGTGGGGATATGAAAATGGTGGTCAAGCGTTTTCTGAATGCCGGAATGTCTATGGAAGAACTCTCTGTGAAGATGGATGCTTCTATTGAGGATTTAACAAAATTTCTGAATAACTAGAGAAAAACATAAAATTTTCAAATATGCTCTAAAGCAGAGGAGGATAAAATGCCATACACATTTCAATCAGTGAAAAGCATGAAAAAATTAACAGATAGCAGTAAACTATATAATTTTATTGAAGACTTTTCAAATTATGGAAATCAATTTCCGCTCATATGCGGTAAAATCAAAGCGCTATTTGGTCAACCAATTTATGAAACGGAAAATATGGAGAATCTTTTTTCATACTGTATTCTGGCGACATCGGAAGAAGCGGAAGAAGTTTACTTAGATATTTACTGTGCAGGCTCAGGTCTTGCAGTTGGCGGTATGTCGGACGAAAAATCCAGAAATGCAGCAAAGGCTTTAGTAGATTATGTTCGACAGGCAGAAGCGATTGACTACGCATATAAAGCTTACTACTTAGACGGACCTACTGCTCTTGAATTCGGAATCAGAGATGGTGCTCCTTATTATAACGAAACAGAGTTAAGACTTTCGGAGAAAGAATTTAGAGAACTGTTTTTCAATATGTACTAAAACGGGGATGCAAAATGAAAAAATGGTATGCTGAAGAATTTGAATGGGAAATTGGAGTTATCGGTTTTCTGAGCGGGGCTCATAAAGAACCGTGAAATGGCTGCTCATGTGAAAGAAAAGGGTCTTGCAGACTATGTAACGCAGGTAGATATTGCCGTGCAAAATTTCTTAAAGAAGGAACTGTTTGCCCTTGCACCGGATATTCAGTTTCTTGGAGAAGAAACCGGATTGCAGGAGATAGATGCGGATAGCTTTTGGATTTTAGACCCGGTTGACGGGACTACAAACCTTATGCACGATTATCAGCACAGTGCTGTATCTTTAGCCCTTTGCCGCCAGGGGGAAATTGTTATGGGGATCGTGTATGATCCCTTCCATGAAGAAGTGTTTTCAGCGGTTAAAGGCAAGGGCAGCTTCTTAAATGGACAGCCCATACATGTATCAAACGCAGAAAAACTATCCGACACGATGATTGGATTGGGAACAGCAAAAAGAGAGCTGGCCGATGAAAACTTTGCCCGGTTCCGCAGGGTGTTCGGTCAGTGCCAGGATGTCCGCAGGATTGGTTCTGCCGCTCTGGAACTGGCATATACCGCCTGTGGCAGACAAGGGGGATATTTCGAGATTTACCTGAATCCCTGGGACTATGCTGCCGGTATGCTGTTGATTCAGGAAGCTGGCGGTCAAATGACTGATTTTACGGGGAAACCGCTTGACCCGAAAAAGGGCAGCAGCGTAGCAGCTACAAACGGATATATACATACAGAACTGCTAAAGTTGATATAAAGGGTAATAATCAGGTGAGTGTTAAGAAAAAATGAAATAAGGAAATCCGAATGGGAGGAACGCAATACTTGTTCGTGCATTGGATGATGGGGAAACGGTTGCTTTTTTACATTAACTTTTGGTAGACCCTGCATATCAAGGGCTACATATTGAAGATGAATTGATGAAACAGATTATGAGCTGCTTTGAAAGTCTTTTGTATGTAAAGGTCATGCCGTCTGACCCGAAAACGATTCCATTTTATGAACGGTATGGTTTTCAGCAATATGACAATTACTCGGCGATGGTACGAAAACACTTTGTGTAATGCGATAACTTTCAGTTCGTCTATAAATTGACCAAAACAAAAAAACGAAAGGGATGGGCATATCATAGAGGTTGGCGTGGATTTAGTAAAGCTGCTGTATAGCTGAGCGGGAAAGAAAATCAGAAGTTGTGAAGCTTGAAAATTTTAAGTTGCTTTTATGCGTTCTTGGTGGAAAAGGTGTATTTCAAATTGAAAGGATGGTCGGGTGCTAATGAAAGAAATCATCAACTTCATTGAAGCGAATGTGGATGGCAAAACGCTGTCTACAAAGGAATTAGTTTACGAACTTGAAAATGGTGTGTTACAGGGCGTTTACTTTGATTCAATATCTTTCTCTAATCTAAAATATTCTCAGAGTGGATTTCAGTTGGATATGTTTATTGTATCTAATGAGAAGATATGGCTCATGGGAAAGGATGGAGAACGGGAAAAATTGCGAAAAGATTTCAGTGGTGTATCCCTGTTCCGATTTGAACTGGCGGAGCGAAAAAGCACGAATAGTTTGACTGGCTGTTTTCGTTTCATTTCAGCTTCAGGGAAAAATGTGGCAGCAGAGGCTATCGTAAGTGGAATTTATGATGTGCGTCTTGAAAATGATGTGCTGAAGTTATCGGAAGATCAAGTCTTGTATCGGGATCAGCCGATACAAGAAGGGCATTTTAAGCCCGTTGCATTTCAATCAGAACATTGTTTTTATGTTAAAGCTAATAAGCTACACTATGAATACAACGGCAAGTGTTTTGATGTGGACTCAAAAACTATGCGGCGTAACGATAGCTCTGATACCTTTCCTCCGTTTATTTCAATCGAGAAGTAAGAAATGACGAATCAGTTTGACAGGAGTGCAGAGATGTTGATTATTATGAGTATATAAATGTTCTAAAAGATATGCGAAATGTGTCACAATAGAAGATGCTTTGGAAATGCTAATAGATAAATAGGAAAGGGAAGTTCTCGATGATAAATAAAAAAATGATAGCCTTTTGTGGTACATATTGCGGCGTGTGTGAATGGAAAGATAAAATCGGGTGTAAGGGCTGCAAAGCCAATAGAGGAATTATGTTTTGGGGTAAGTGCGATAAAGCGATATGCTGTATTGAAAAGGGGCTTGAACATTGTGGGGAATGCTCAGATATGCCCTGCCAAAAGCTCAGAGACCTGTTTGATGATCCAGAGCATGGTGATCACGGAGCAAGACTTCGCAATCTGAAAAATTGGAAAGACGGCATCTGTGCCTATGAAAAATTAGGTAATACAGCGCAAGAGAGGGCAAAAAATTTGAAAGCAATAGAAAATACCAATGACTAGGAAAGATAAGATTATTTCAATGGATGAGTATTAGGGCGATGACGGTACAGTTCCACAATGGAAATTGGTAAAGGTGATTGGAACAAATCATACACTGACTTTCGGGTTAATAATTAAAATTTGTGAGAGTATATACTATGTTCAATGATGGTAGAAGTAAAAAGGTTGTTTTTGTTGCCTGGCTGATTATGTAGTGCAACATATCATGGAATATAAAAAATATGGATTTGAAGTTATCGGTATTATTGGGGCAAATCGTTCTCCAAATTGTGGTGTCGAAACAACATCGGACAATGATGCAGAAATCAATGGTATGGGACTATTTATAGAAAAAATTTTTCACCAGCTTTTGCGAGAAAACATATCTATTCCCATGATAGGCATAAAGGGAACGGACAATATACAAGAAAAACTTCAGCAGTTAGGAAGCAACGAGATATATTGCGCTTTTGCGTGGAGTCAATATAAGTGGAAAAAATAAAGTTCCGATGGCTGAACTGAAGAAAGCTTTTGAGGAGCTTGGGTTCGGAGCGGTTAAGACCTATCTGAACAGTGGCAATGTGATTTTTTCAAGTGATGAAGAGAATATAGTGAGCCTTACAGACCGGATTGAAACAACGATAAAAAAGTGGTTTGGTCTGGATATTCCGGTTTTCGTCATATCAAAAGAGGAGCTCGAAGATATTTTGCAACACGCGCCTGACTGGTGGGGTGATGAAAATAAGGAAATCTATGATAATCTGATTTTTATTATGCCTCCGACTACATTTGCTGAAGTGTGGGACGAGATCGGAGAACCCAGGGAGGGTTTGGAAAAGATTCAGAATTATAAGGAAGCGGTATTCTGGTCTTTCAGCCGGAAGGATTATCAAAAGACAAACTGGTGGAGGGAGACGGCAAGTGCGAATATCAGCGGCAAACTGACAATCCGAACGGCAAACACCGTCAGGAAGATAAATGGCATGTAAGGCTTTTAATATAGAGAAGAGCTGGGTTAGAATAATATAATGGAAAGGAATTGCTATGAATGAAATCTATCAGCAAGCAAAATTATTACAGCCAGAGTTGGTAAAAATCAGAAGAGAAATACATCAAAATGCTGAGGTTGGGATACAGCTGCAATATACCAAAGCATTTGTGAAAGAGAAGCTAATTGCGTATGGATATGAACCCCAGGACATTGCCAATAGCTCAATTGTGGCAACAATCAGCGGTGAACTCCCCGGTAAAACTATGCTGCTTAGAGCAGATATGGACGGCTTAGCCATTAAGGAAGAAACTGATTTAGACTTTAAAAGTGTAAACGGAGCTATGCATGGCTGTGGTCATGATATGCATACCGCCATGCTGTTAGGTGCTGCAAAATTGCTTAAAAAGTATCAAAACCGGCTTCAGGGAAAAGTAAAATTATTATTTCAGGAGGATGAAGAAGGTTTTACCGGGGCGAAGGCTGTGATTCAGGGAGGGGTTTTGGAAAATCCAAAGGTAGATGCAGCCATGGCGCTTCATGTAAACTCTGGTACGCCGAGCAATATGGTGCTGTGTGGTCTTGGCCATTTCATGGCTGGCTGCACTTTGTTTCGCATTGAAGTAAGCGGCGTGGGCTGTCACGGAGCGATGCCTGAAAATGGGGTTGATCCAATTAATATTGCGGCACATATTTACCTGTCGTTACAGGAAATTGCAGCGAGAGAAGTGGCGGCGCAAGACCCTTGTGTATTAACGATTGGTAAATTTGCCGGTGGGCAAACTCCCAATATTATTCCTGAAAAAGTCGTTTTAGAGGGAACAATCCGTTACAAAAATAAAGAAACAGGGGATAGAATTTTTGAAAGAATTCAAGAAATTTCAAATCTGTGTGCCCAATCCTTCAGAGGAAGGGCAGTTGTAACGGAATTATCCAGTGCGCCGCCTCTGATAAACAACGATGAGATGATCTATGAGTTTTGCGATTACATTAAGCAATTCATTGCCCCTCAGCAAGTCAGGATATTGCCTCAGGGAGGTATGGGCAGCGAAGACTTTGCTTCCTTTAGCTATCAGGTGCCCATTGCCTATTTATTATTAGGCGCCGGTATCAACCAGGAAAATGAAGCGTATGGTAAACCCATGCATAATCAAGGCGTTGTGTTTAATGAAGATATATTGTCCCTTGGGAGTTCGATACTCACGATATGTGCTATGAATTGGTTGAGCAAACATCGAAATGATTAAGACTTATTCCGCTCAGCGGCAAACTGACAATCAGAACGGCAAACACCGTCAGAAAAATAGTTGGAATGTGTTTATTTTCCACATTCCAACTGATTGCATCTTATTTTAAGGAATCTCTGTCAGGGACCTGTACAGATAAAGCCTCGGTAAAATGGTGTTTCTCAACCATATGCGCCTGAACTGAAGTTAAAATCAGGCGGTAACAGTCGGCCAGATTCTCGGCAAACTCTGTGCTTTTCCCTGCACGCAGACAATGATATGCCCTCCTTGTGATGTCATTGAGCTGTACAATTACATCACCTCCTTGGGGATAAAAAGCGAAATAAAACCCCCATTCTGTGATTTGGCTGCATTCATACCAGATAACGTGTAATGGTTCCAGTGACAGGTGTTTTAATATCATTTGAAATAAATTCGTGAGAGCGATCCCTGGCTTCATGATATGAACAGCCAGTTGCTCTAAATCATCCTCACTAAATTGCGGCGCCGTATAGGCAGCGACCGTATAGGCAGACACACCATATTGTTTTGCCAGCTGTGCTTCATAGGGTAAATAAGTTCCTGCCGGATAGATGCCTGTCCCTATTTTTCGCGTCAAGTCCCGGACAATGCGGGTATAGTAGTAATCTTTCCCTCTGATAGGATTCCATTCAAATGTAGCAGGCCGTTTCTGCCATTCAAATGCTTAGTTGATTCTTATTTGCCAAGGGATAGACTGCTCCATCGCTGAGTGTTTGACGATTGACAAAGGCTTGTGTGTTCAGATTATGCACATAGGGTCCTATGATACTGAGCCGGAAACAGTGGCTGTACTGGATGCGTTCCTTGGTGAGAATGGGTATGCAAATGATATGGCAGACGGGCGGCTGCTATTTATCAGACCCGAAAAAGAGGCTCCGGAAAAGATGAAAACGGTTATCCGGCATCCGATAAAATGAATCTAATGATATTTGTGATAAATAAAATTATAAATGGGAATTATAATATTCCCCGAAAACTGCCCCGCCGATAATCAAAACTGCCCCGATCATTTGTAATGGCCGCATTGTTTCTCCGAGTATGAGTGTTGCAAGAATTATTGCCGAAAGCGGTTCCAAATATCCGGAGATTGCGACTGTTAGAAAACTCATTAAAAGCTGAATGGTTGCGTTTTCAAGACCTTGCACCTTTTTAGATTTCTTGTTGAGTATTACTATAAAGGAATACATAATAGCAGACATAATTCCACAGAATATTCCAAAGGCATTGAGATTCTCTCCCGACACTGTTCTGTTTACCAAGAAAATTCCAATAAGTACAGCAATAAATCCGGCAATTTTATATGCGGTCAGCTTCTCCTTGAACAGTATGGGAGACAATCCCATTACGATGACTGGACCGCAATAATAGGAAAGTGAAGCCAAACTTACACCGATTTGGTTGTATGCTTCATAAAGAAACATCCAACTTGTTCCCATTGTTATACCCGAAAAAACGATAAACAGAGTATCATTTTTTTCTTTCGCAAAGGTAATCTTTTGTCTTGTAACAAAGAAAATCCCAATCAAAAGTAAGCTGCCGATAAGTGTTCTCCAAAACACGATTTCATAGCTTGATAAATGAATATTGCTCGCCACAATTCCGTTTGAGCCGAAAAGCAGCAAAGCAAATATATACTTAAAAAATGCTTTTTTCATCATCTCTGTTTTCCTTTGAATAATGTTCCGGCGCCAAAACCTTTTACAATATTATAAATTGCTTCGGTGTTTTTTCCGTTTGTAATGATAGTATCAATACCTTGCGCTGTTGCCAATTCGGCGGCTTGTAGCTTGGTTCTCATACCGAGCTTGTTGCACCCAACGGCAATCGCTCCTGATGAAACGAGTATAACCTCATAACCCATATTTTGTATATCGGATAGAACACGGGCAAGGTTGTCCATTGCTCGTAAGTCGCTTTTCCCGACATCATTTGTCAAGGTAGATGTACCAACCTTGACTACGATACGGTTTTGATACAGTCCCATTATTCACACCTCTACAAACAGTACGGTATGTTTTGTGAAAGGCATAAATTTATGCAAAACATCTTCTGTCTTAATTTTCATATAACCCGTAGTTGTACCATCACTGCATCCGTAATATTCTTCTTTCAGAACTTCTTTGTCAAAGACAAACTGCACATCTTTTGCGTTATCAAGCAAGGCACTAAATACTGTTGCCGCGCCGATTTTTGTGCCGAGCATTTCGTCCATTTTTTCAGCAGGAGTAAAAGAGAGGCGTGAAACTCCAAGAGCCGCACTAAACTCTTTGGAGCGAAATGGCTTATCCCCACAAGTAACAAACAGATAAAATGATGTCTGTTGCCTGTTACATAGAAATAAAGTTTTTACCATTTTCATATCCAACTTTTCTTCTATCGCAACGCAATCTTCCATAGTAATTGCTTCGTCTGTATCCACTCGCTCAAATGGAATGTTTAACTTCAAAAGCGTAGTATACACTTTTTCTTGAAGCGGTGTTTCCATTTTTGAAGGTTTGTCTGTTTGAATATCGCTAACATAAAACATAGGCTGAACCTCTTTATCTTGATTTTAGTACCTATAGAGTATATCATAATAATATACATCTGAAAAACGAATGTTTTTCATGCTTAAAATTACAAAAACGCATAACAGGAGGTGGCATGATGGATATGAGAATCCTAAAATATATGGCATTTATAAAAACAGTAGAGTGTGGGAGTTTTACGAGGGCGGCAGAAATACTGAACTATTCTCAATCGGGTATCAGCCGAATGATTGGTGATTTGGAAAAAGAATGGAAGGTGTCCTTACTGGAGCGTAACCGAACCGGTGTAAAGCTTACCTCCGATGGAACAAAACTGCTCCCATACGCAAGAAATGTTTGCGAGGAATATATGAAGCTGCAAATGGAGGTAGATGACCTAAATGGACTCCAATCGGGTCTTATTCGCATTGGAACAATTTCGAGCATTGCAACTCATTGGCTGCCGAATATCATAGCTGAGTTTCAAAAGAAGTACCCGAATATCAACTATGAGTTGCTGATCGGTCACTATGCCGATATTGAGGAGTGGGTTAATGAGGGTAGAGTGGATATTGGCTTTACAAGAGTTCCAACACACTCCGATTTGGAAACAGAGTTCTTGGAGCAAGACAAACTGCTTGTGGTTCTTCCCGGAAATCATCCGATGGGAAGTCTTGATAAATTTCCTGTTTCTGCATTGGCGGAATATCCTTTTATGTTACTTGAAAAAGGAGAAAAGGCAGAAATATCGGAAATCTTTGACCGCTGTGGAATTTCCCCCAACATTCATTTCATAACGGTTGATGATTACGCCGTAATGTCGATGGTAGAAAAAGGGCTTGGTATCAGCATTTTGCCGGAGCTCATTTTGAGAAGAACGGCGTATCGTATCATTACAAAAGAGCTTGATGTGCCATCCTTTAGAAAATTGGGGATTGCAATGAGAGATAGAAAAAACGCTTCTCTTGCAGTAAAAAGATTTTTGGAGTATTTAGATTACAGAAACATATAAACGAACAGTGTCATTTCTAAAGGCATCAAACATAGGAGCAAGCAATGAAGGAGTTTGCAGTGGATCTGCATAATTTTCTTGGGGAATTTGCACCATGGATTGTTATTGCTGTGTGCATTGCCGTTTATAGCACAACGCCTATTAGAGCCGGTATCAATGTTTTTGCCTTTTTGCGGGAATGGTATCAAGCTACTATTGGTACAGCAATTTTATAGCAGGATTTTTTCCGAAAAGCTATGCCATTGTCTGGATTACATTTACAGTGTTATCCCTTTTTCTCGCATTTTGTGTTGGTATGCAAAAGGTACAGGGTGGATTGCTTTACTCCTGTCCTCCGGGGTTACAGGGATATTGCTGAACTGTGCATTCAGCTATGGAATGTTTTATGTAGATATCAGTTCGGGGCTTGAGCTTTTAATGCTGGTGATTGGCGTGATTGCTTTACGCAGATCTACTAAGGAAACAGCAGGTATGATAGGAGCAGGGGCAGTTTTTGCCATCATTATGAAAGCTGTCATACCGTTTCGTATCTGGTAAAAATGCTGAACTGGAAATACAGAGAGGAGTGATTCGCTGTGTATACTGAAGACTTAGATTTTAGATATGCTAAACGAGAAGACACAGCATTGATTTTGCAATTTATCAAAGAACTTGCTGATTATGAAAAAATGCTTAACGAAGTCGTTGCTGATGAAGAAACATTGGAGGAATGGATTTTTGACAAACAAAAGGCAGAAGTGATTTTCGCTGTAGTAAACGGAAAAGAAGTTGGCTTTGCTCTTTTCTTTCACAATTTCTCTACTTTCTTGGGTAGAGCCGGAATTTACCTTGAAGATTTGTATGTAAAGCCAGAATGCAGAGGAAAAGGATATGGAAAAGCAATTCTGAAAAGACTGGCGGCCATTGCTGTTGAACGGGGTTGCGGCCGATTAGAATGGTGGTGCCTTGACTGGAATAGATCAAGCATTGATTTTTACCTTTCTTTAGGAGCAGAACCCATGTCTGATTGGACAGTATATCGTATTACAGGTGATACACTTACCAACCTTGCAAAGTGATCTTCAAAAGTAAAGAAGTGATTTTTTATGCGAGTCGGGACAAGTTGTGTTCCCCGTATAAGACATCGAAGAAGGCACAGAAGGAACGCACGGGCTGTTTTTGGTATAGCAGTCCTTCTTATGGCCAGCCTTCTTGCAATAATTGTGGCAACATTCAATCGATCAATCAGTGATAGCCTGGATGCTCCATCTGATTGGAACTTGCTTTTAGTCAATCCTTGGAATCCCCTGCCAGAAGGCTATGAGATAACTTTAACGCAGCTGCAAAACGGACTTTCCGTGGATGAGCACAGAGGTTGCTTAACAACCAACTCAACGGATTGATTGCCCAGGGCTATTCTGAAGAGAATGCCAGAACCGAGGTCGGGAAAGTTGTTGCAGTTCCCAGTACCAGCGAACATCAGCTGCGACTTGCTGTGGACATTGTGGATATTGAAAATCAGGAAAAGACCGCTGTACAGAAATGGTTAATGGAAAATAGTTGGAGATATGAAAGGAACGCTCTTATGAATACGGGCTGCCCGGATATCTGCAACATGATCTGGACGCATACAAGGACGGGTTGAAAAACAAATCTCCGCTGCTCGACTGCCTGTGGGGAGAACTCTATGGCAGTATCAATATTGCTGAGATTAACGACGGCGTGATTACAAAGGAGCATGCCGATTATCTGAGAGCAAAATATCTTTAAGGAAATGATGACGGATGGCTGAGAAAAATCTGATCGGTGTAAGAGCACACGAAACCATGCTTGGCACATTTAAGGTTGGCGGCAGGGAGAAGATTGTCTGCGCCTGTAAGGACTTTACAGCAGACGGAAATAGATTTTTTGATTTCTGTTCCATTAAGAATACGATTCTGGAATCAGATTCAAATGGTACGGGAACAGAGCTTGAAGATATACTTGATACGATTGGAAAGCAGCAGTACATTTCGCCGGAGGTGTTGGAATGGCACTTTTGGGATGTATTTGTTGTAGATGCCTTACTTGGAAACTTCGACCGTCATAACGGAAATTGGGGATTCCTGTTTGATGAAAAAACGGGAGAATCAAGCATAGCACCTATTTACGGTTGTGGAAGCTGTCTTTTGCCGCAGGCGGATGAGAAGATCATGAATGAAGTGCTGTCAAACGAGGACGCGCTGCATCCGAGAATTTATCTGTATCCGACCTCTGCCATAAAGCAGAACGACAGAAAAATTAACTACCGTGACTTCCTAATGAGTGCGGAATATGAAAGCTGCAGTGAGGCAGTCAAACGGATTGTTCACCGGATTGATATGGAAGTAATTAGTGAATTCATAGATTCCACACCATATCTGTCGGATCTGCAAAGAGCCTTTTACAAGCACTATATAAAGGCGAGATACAATCTGATCCTTGTTCCGGCTTTTGATTTGGCAGACAGTCTCGAACAGGAGCCGAACAAGCCGATAATGGGAATGTAACAACAGAATACTTTATCAAAGGACGCTGAAAAATCGGCGTACTTACTTTAAAAATTAGGCCAGCGTTTTGTGTAACGCTGGCCTACTACACAATAAAAGAAACCCCGGCGGGTTGATTTTATCTTTGTTTGATTCAGTTATTTCCCTGCCGGTTTTTCACCAGCTCAATAGCTTCTTTTCCTGTCATGTGGTCGATGCACATTTCAAGCATACACAGCGTTTTCCACTCCCGGTCGATTTCCTTCTGGCGGCCGACGGCATCTCCATCCGGCGAATATTTTTTCGCCAGCTTCTCAATTGCCGTCAGCTTCTCTTTCTCATCCTCAATGATGCGGATCTCTCCAAAGGCAATGACGCTTCTGAAATAGGTAGTGTATTTTTCCGGTACGATCTGGTCTTGGTCGATGACGCAGAAGGATGCCTTAGAACTGCGCTGTATAGCGTCCAGTTTGTGGCCGCCTTTGGCACAGTGAAAGTATAGTTTTGCGCCATCGAACACATAACTGATGGGTACAGCATAGGGGTAATCATCGTCCCCAGACAGAGCCAATACCCCGGAAGTTCCCCGACGAAGGATCGCTGACACTTCCTCCGCAGGCAAGGCTTGTTTCTTTCTTCGCATTTCTCTGAACATAAATGACCTCCTCAAGAACAAATGTTTGACAATACATTTCGGAAAGTTTTTGAATATTCCGTAAAACACCGAAATATTATTTACGCGAAAAGCCCTCTATTATTCATACTGTCCTTTGCTTTTTTCAAATGCTTCCGAGCCGCCAAGAGACTGAATCCATTTAATCACCTTGCCGACAATGTAAATGTTATAGGTCGGCGGTGTGTTATACATAGAGCCTTTATCCGCATGCGTTTTGTATCGCAGCATAGTAGGTGTGCCGGGCAAAACCGTTTCGGAAATCAAATCCTTTCTGATGATGGCAATTACCAAACCGGCAGGACCTAAATTTTTCTGAATACCGCCGAACAGCATATCATAATCAGAGACATTCATAGGCTCGGATAAGAAGCAGGAGGAAATGTCATTGACTAAAATCTTCCCTTTGCTCTCAGGCTTTCTATGGAATTTTGTCCCATAAATCGTGCTGTTTTCGCACATATAGACATAATCCGAGTCAGGGGAGATATTCTTCTTTTTGAACCGACTGTTCATCGGGAGCTGATTCATAACCGAGTTCTTTGATCACTGTGTCCAGTTTGGACCGGACCGTGGGATAGGATATGCCGAGCGCCTTCTCAACCTCTTTGATATTTCCCCTGCAGCGGATAAAGGTCTCTGTAAAGTACAGATCTTCGTCTGAAAGATAATCAAATTTGCTGAGTCTGAAATTATTTTCAATGATGGTATTGCAGGAGTTACATTTGAGCCTTGTGACGGCCAGGTCATTCCTGCACACGGGACAGCGGCTGATAATCTTTTTCATGCATTCATTTCCTTTCTGTTTTCTATTAATATAATATTATAACTTATAAATGTCAATATTAAAATTAATAATATTAATATAATCATTAAATATATTAATATAAAAATTGAATAATTGCAGAATAGCATAGAAATAATTTTTATTAAAAAAGAGAACTATGGTACATTTCGGGAAGTGCATATAAAGCAGGAACAGCTTTCTCGAATAGAAGCAGAAATTCCGGTCCATCCGGAAACCGGTTCGGTACCTGTCTCTTCCAGGCGGAGGATGCTGCCTTTCAATGACAGGAGGATGAGTTTCCTGTAAATCTCCCGGATAGCTGCAAGGGGACAGTTTCTGATTACAGACCGCAGTCCGATGCTGACCGTATGCACCAGGGATTTTTTCTCATCGGGTTTGGATGCAGCCTCGGAAAGTTCTTTCAGCATTTCATGCGGAACATGAGGGAGGGATGCAAGCATAACCGGACTGCTTGTGATCGCAAGGATCTGCAGAGCTTCCAAAAAATCTCTCATAATATCACAGTGCAGTACTGTGGGAGAGCCAGGTTTGTATTGAATTTATTTTTGAAATAAGTACAATAAAAGAGTGATACATAATATTTGGCTTAGAAAAGAGGAGTTATGAAAAAGTACAAAGGGATCGTTTTCTTTGATTATGACGGAACGACTGTGGACGATACAGATAATATTAGAAAAGCAACCAAAAAGACAATAGAATCTCTTCGAAGACTAAAGGAAAACGGATATCTGACAATGCTGTGTTCAGGGCGCAGCAAACGTTTTCTGGAAGCGGATATCGATAAATTTGAGGGAGCCATTACCTGCAACGGGTCCTATACGGAAGTCGGCGGACAGGTTGTCAGTGATATTCACATTTCTGAAGAGGCAATGCAGAAGGTCATTTCCGGATATTTTTCAGAAGATACGGCTCTGCATATGGAGACACAGGATGTTTCATATTATATGCACTATAACCAGCCGTTTTACCATGATTTCCGGGAGTTTCTTGGATTTCCGGAACGCTGGTTCGCACCGTGGGAGACGAGAAAAGGAGAGAATATTACGAAAATTGTGATAAATTACAACAGGGAAGAGCTGATGGATGAAATACAGACGGAATTCGAAGGGGAGCTGCAGTGTGTGAAACCTTTTGAAGATATGAATATTTTAGATATTATGTCAAGAGGGATCACCAAGGGAAATGCCATTATAAATCTCATGGACCGATATGGAATCGGCAAAAAGGACTGTTATGCCTTCGGTGATTCCGATAATGACATAGAGATGCTTGAGGCTGTGGGAACCGGTATTGTGATGGGACGGCACAGCAAGGCAGCAGGAAAAGCGGCTGATATGCTGACGGGTACCGTAAGAGAAGAAGGCATCACGACGGCGCTGGAATCAATAGGACTGATATAAGATCTATGAAGAAATCATATTTGTTCAGGGGGATTTTTTATGCGGCAGGACTTTTTATACTGGCTCTGGGGATTACCCTGAATACGAAAACAGGCCTGGGAGTATCGCCGATCATATCAGTTTCATACAGTATTTCAGCTATATGGAATCTCAATTTCGGAAATATGACACTGGCTCTCTATGGGATCTTCGTGGCTGCTGAAATGCTTCTCCATACCATCAGACATAAACGGAGCATTAAGAGGGAAGGCACCGTTCTTACCCATGAAAATAAGGTCGATTTAAAGCTGCTGCTCCTTATGGACTTGCTGCAGTTTCCGCTGAGTCTGATATTTACAAGATTTTTAAATGTTTTTTCAGCGTGGATACCTGATCTTTCCTCGCTTGGTCCGGACAGCTTTGCCGGAAGTTTTTTGGGAAGGCTTATGTTCCTGGTCATTGCGGTGATTTTGACTGGAATCGGAGCGGCCATGTCTTTGAACATGCGGGTGATCCCGAATCCTGGAGATGGAATTGTACAGGCAATCGCGGACTGCGTTGGGAAAGAAACCGGACTTGTGAAGAACTGTTTTGACATATTAAACATCTCCATTACAGCCATGGCAGGCATGGTTTTTGGGGGGAAAATCATCGGTATTGGCATCGGAACGGTGGCGGCGGTGATCGGAGTCGGACGAACGATTTCAATATTCAATCATTTTGTCAGGAAAAAAATGGATAAACTGGCGGGGATGCAGGCAAAGTAATAGAAGTTTAAGGGGTAAAGTTAAGAGTTCTGTCCCTGCAGAAAGCAGGGGAATCAGTTGACTTTTCCGGAAGCAAAAGAAAAAGAAGATTATACAATAACTTACAGCAACAACACCAATACCGGAAGTGTTACTAAGACATTTTATGTTGTTCCCAAAAAACAAAGATTACCTATGCTAAGTCCAAAAAATCCAGGAAGCTGACGATATAATACAAGAAAGCAACAGGAGCGGGCGGTTTCCTGGTTTATGATTGTAGTAAATAGATTATGGATGAGCGGGAAAAATTATAAATACTTTTCTCCATATCCATAGTTTTCTACGACATAGTCGATATCCTTGTCTCCCCGGCCGCTCAGACAAACGAGAATGGAGCCTTTCTTCATTTCCTGAGCTTTCTTTGTAGCATAGGCTACCGCATGGGAACTCTCGATGGCCGGGATGATCCCTTCATAGCGGGACAGTTCAAAAAATGCTTTCATGGCAGCTTCATCGTCTGCCGTTTCATAGGAAACCCGCCCTAAATCATTCAGGAATGCGTGCTCTGGTCCGACAGAGGGATAGTCAAGTCCGCTGGCGATAGAGTAGACTGGAGCGGGCTCCCCGGCTCCGTCTTTCAGCATGATGCTTTCAAATCCGTGCATGACTCCTTTTTCTCCATAAGTCATAGAAGCGGCGTGATCGCCTGGGTTTGAGCCTCGGCCCAGCGGCTCCACGCCCACGATGTCTACCGGCTCATCGACAAAGGGAATGAACATGCCGATGGAGTTGCTTCCTCCTCCGACGCAGGCGCAGACTACATCCGGCAGCAGTCCTGTCATTTCTATGAATTGTTCTTTTGCCTCATATCCCACAACAGACTGAAAGTCACGGACCATCAGCGGGAATGGGTGAGGACCCAGGGCAGATCCGATACAGTAAATAGAATCTTTATAGTTTTTTGCGTAAGAGTCAAATGCAGAATCAACAGCTTCTTTTAAGGTCTTTAATCCGTGTGTGACCGGAACGACGTTTGCACCGAGGATTTTCATGCGGGTCACATTGGGAGCCTGCTTTGCAATATCCACTTCTCCCATATGTATCTCACATTCCAGTCCGAAAAATGCCGCCGCCGTTGCCAGAGCCACGCCGTGCTGCCCGGCTCCGGTCTCGGCGATCAGACGTTTCTTTCCCATGAATTTTGCCAGGAGGCCTTCTCCCATGCAGTGATTCAGCTTGTGGGCGCCGGTATGATTTAAATCTTCCCGTTTCAGATAGATCTGGCAGTTTCCGTACATGTTTGAGAGCCGTTCACAGTGATAGACCGGTGTGGGCCTTCCCTGGAATTCTCTGCGGATTCTCCGGAGTTCATTGATAAACTGGGATGAGTGGCAGATTGTCTGATAAGCCTCTGAGATTTCTTCAAAGGCGGGTTTTAACTCATCCGAAAGATAGGCGCCGCCGTAAGGGCCGAAGCGTCCTTCGTCATCCGGATAATTTCGTAAATATGTCTTGTAATCCATAAATTCCTCCTGTTATATCAGTTGTTTAAAGCAAAGAATCTTCCTTTTGCTTAATATATGTCTCAAGGCTGCGTTTATCTATGAGAGAAGGAACGACGCCCTCCCGTGAGATACAAAAACCTGCGGCGTAGCAGGCGATCCGGACCGCTTCCTCCATCGAACATCCATAAAGAAGATAGGAGGCCAATGCGCTGATAAAAGCGTCGCTGGCACCGGTATTGTCCACGGAAGGAAACGGGACAGCCGGGAAATGTTTTTCCAGACCGGCAGACCGGACATAGCAGCCGTTTTCTCCCAGTGTCACAATGACCGTCTCAATACCGCATTCCAGCAGGGATGCGGTTTTTTCCTGCAGAGTGGAAGGACCCGGACACAGTTCGTTCAGTTCTTCTTCATTTGGCACAAGGATATCTACCATGGAAAGCACTTCCGGAGGGATCGCTCCGCATACGGAAGGCTTCAGGATGGTCCTGGCGCCGGATTCATGTGCGGTGCGGCACGCTTCGGCAACCGTGTCCAGAGGGATTTCCGACTGGATGAGGCAGTATCCGGTATTTTTAAAGAAACGTTTTCGCTTCTTTATATCTTCGGGAGACAGAATGCTGTTTGCACCGGAGAGGATAGAAATCATGGAATGACCGCTGGATTCTACAAAAATGAATGCCTTTCCGGTTTTCTCCTGGTTGCAGCGTTTCACACCGAAGGACTCTACGCCGTACTCTTTGAGAGTTTTATAGACAGAGGCTGAATCAATATCGGACCCCACATTTCCAATCAGTGTTACCCGGTGTCCAAGCTTCGCCGCGCCGATGGACTGGTTTATGCCTTTTCCTCCCGGATAAATGAAGGACGTGGAAGTGCTCACGGTTTTTCCGCTGTGGGGAAGCTGCGGCACATTCAGGTAGGTGTCGATATTGATACTGCCCACAACGGTGATCTTGGGAACATTCAGGTTGAACGGAACACTGACGGTGGTCTGGTTGTCCAGATGAAAATCCTGGACAAAGGACTGAGGCTTATCCGTGCGCTTTTCGATCTCGGTGATCAGTTTGCCGCACAGGTAAGATCCAAAATCAGCATTCAGCATCGTGTAGGTAGAAATCTCGGAAATATTGGGAAAGGCCAGGTTTTCCATCGTATCATTCTTTAGAGATATGAGCGAAATGTCTTCCGGGACTCTGAAGCTTAATGTATTCATGAGCTGGTAAAATTCCAGCGCCTTCCGGTAATGAGATGATATGATTCCGCTGATGCTGTGGGTGTTCACCTTGTGAATCAGGGTTTCGTCCAGATCGTAAAAGATCAGGTCTTTGTCGATTTTCATGTGATTGTCGAACAGACACTTTTTATACCCGTTTAAGAAAGCGGATGTACGGCGGCCTTCTTTTAAGATACAGGCAATTTTGCGGTGCTTCCGATCAATCAATTCCTGGGTGATCCGGTAAGCGGCTTCTTCATATGGGATCATATGGGAGTGATCTCCACCGTTGGGACCGATGGTCATGAGTGGAATCTTCATATTCTGAAAATGAGTTGAATAGGAGAGACTTTCTTTTTCTACGGGCTCCCAGATAATTCCGTCTACGTTATTTTTGCAGAGGGAAGTGATATTTTTAAGTTCCTGTTCCATGTCGGAGTAACTGTTATATACGAGGGTGCTGTATCCGTTTGCCTGGGCGGTCTGAATGATTCCGTCCAGCGTGGAGTCCAAAGAAACAGAAGACCGGAGCAGGATGCCCAAAATCCATGTCTTTGCCGGGGAAGCAGTGGCAGCTGCGTAAGGAGTGTAATTATACTCTCTAACGATCTTTAAAACCCGTTCCCTTGTTTCGCTGCTGATGCTTTCATCTTTTTGGTTGACAATTTTTGAAACGGTTGAGGCAGAGACGCCTGCCAGCTGTGCGATTTCCTTTATGTTCATAAAATTCCTCCAACATTATACTACATTCCATAATAGACAAAGAAAGAATATCTGTCAATATGTCGGGGTGTGCAAAATAAACAAGGGTTCTGGCGGAAAAAACAGAAAAAGTAACATTAAGTGATAAAAATGTTGACAAACTGTGAGAGCAGTGTTAATTTTAAATAAAGAAAATGATTTCGGAAAATAGTTTCCTAGGACATCAGACGAAAGAAATCAGCTGAAACAGACATCGCCATATATGAAAAAAGGAGGATACATTATGAGTGAGAAAAAAGTCACGTTTACAGAAAGGATCAAGTCTCAATTTTCGACCAAGTCTTTGGTGCTGATTCCGATCGCGGTGGGCATTAACCTGATCGGCGGTACGCTGTGCTCCGCGTTGAAGCTGCCGCTGTTTTTGGACATGATCGGAACTGTTGTCGTTGCCTGTCTGTCCGGCGTGTGGGTCGCCGCGCTGTGCGGGCTGTTGACAAATGTATTTCTGGCTATGGCGGCGAATCCCGTATATCTGCCTTATTCCATTGTAAGTATAATGTGCGCTGTTGTGACGGGATGTATGGTGAAAGCGGGGTTTTTTAAAAAAGTCTGGGGAGCGGTTCTCACATGGCTTGCGTGTACGTTTGTCAATACGGTTTCTGCCTCGGTGATCACGATCTTTGTATACGGCGGGTCGGCAGGTGTGACAGGAACTTCTGTGCTGACGGCAACATTGATTGCGGCTACGAAAAACATTGCGGCCTCTGTATTATCCACGTCTATGATTGAAAATCTGATCGATAAGGGAATTACATTTCTCATAGCTTTTGTCATCATTCAGAAGATTCCTAAGAGATTTTTAAGCCAGTATGCGGCTGATACGGATGATGAGGAAGACGGCGATTAAATAAGAGGAAGACATTTACGTACAGGAGGCAGGGATGGCAACGATATCAAATACATTTATACCGAAAAATACGGTAATAGAACGACTGAACCCGATGACCAAAATCTTCGCAATATTTTCCCTTGGACTCGGAACTCTGATCTCTCCCGGCCCGCGGCTCGGACTGGCAGTTATCGCAGGGCTGTTTGGGGCGGCATGGCTGGCAGGGATCTTAAAGGATTTTGCAAAAATTATGTTTGGATTCGGAATACCAGTCACAGCTATGCTGCTGTTTATTCAGGGCTGTTATCACCCGGGCAATGTTACATTTATCGCGGATCTTGGATTTGCAAAAGTGGGACTGGAAGGAGTCCGCTATGCGCTGAAGATTATCAGTACACTTCTGGTTTTTCTGGGAACCTTCTATATTATGAACAAAACAACATATCCGGGGAAACTGGTAGCTGCGCTGACGGAAAGCGGGATGCCGCCCAAAGCAGGATATCTGGTGCTGGCAAGTTTAAATGTTGTCCCGCAGATGCAGAGAAGAATGTCTGTGATCCGTGAAGCACAGGAAGCCAGAGGGGTGGAGACCGGAGGGGGAATCACAGCCCGGATAAAAGCCTATATTCCGCTGCTTGGACCGGTCATCATGTCATCCCTTACGGATGCCCAGGAAAGAGGCATGACGCTGGAGACAAGAGGATTTGGAATTGCAGGGGTAAAGCCCACGGCTTATGTTGAAGTCTGCAAAACCCGGACAGACAGAGCGGTGAATATTTTCTTAACCGCATTTTTTATTGCGGCTGTGTCGGCCGCCGTTTTGACAAAACTTGATTTTATATAAAAAAGAGGAGTGCAAATGGGCAGAATCATATTAGAAGTCAAAGATTTTTCTTTTAAATACAGGCAGACAAAACAAAAGGCTCTGAAAAACATCAGCTTTCAGGTGGAAGAAGGAAATTTCTTCTGTGTTATCGGTGCCAACGGATCAGGGAAATCCACCCTGTGCAGCGCTCTGGCGGGACTCATTCCCCATTACTTTACGGGGAAAATGTCGGGCCGGGTGATCGTGGATGGGATATCGGCGGGAGAAAGCACCATTGCAGAGCTGTCCCAAAAGATTGGGTTCGTATTTCAGAATCCGTTTAACCAGCTGTCCTATACTGCAGGAACTGTCGCTGAGGAACTTGCATATGGACTTGGAAACCGGGGAGTATCCAGAAGAATGATGATGGAAAAAGTAGAGTTTGTGTCAAAACTCATGCGGATCGACCATATCCTTGACAAGAATCCTCTGGAATTATCCGGGGGACAGGTGCAGAGAGTGGCGTTCGGCTCTGCTTTTATCATGGAACCGGAGATTCTCGTTTTAGACGAATGTACGACACAGCTTGACCCGGCGGGGAGCGAAGAAATCTTTGATATTGTGAAAGAACTGAATAAAAAAGGTGTCACTGTCATCATGGCGGATCACGATATGGAACGAGTGGCACGGTGCGCGGACAAGATCCTCGTCCTTGAAAAAGGGAGAGCTGCGGCGCTGGATGAACCGAAAAAAATATTTGGAGATCCGGAAATCATGCAGCATGGAGTCGGCATACCGGATTATGTGGAAATAACAAGGGCCTTAAAAGAAAAACAGTATACAGACCGGGACATTGAGATTGCTGAGGGGCCGGCCATCGAAATGGTGAGGGAGGTGCTTGACAGATGCAAATTGAATTAAAAAATCTTCACTATTCTTATCCGTCCGGAGGTGAAGTATTAAAGGGGATAAATCTGGTCATCGGCGGGACGGAGCCAGTAGCCATCATCGGACAGAACGGAGCGGGAAAGACCACGGCTGTAAAACATTTTAACGGAATCTTAAGACCCACGTCCGGGGAAGTTCTGATCGATGGAGAGAACATTGAGACACGGTCCACTGCACAGTGGTCAAAGAAAGTCGGCTATGTATTTCAAAACCCGGATGATCAGCTGTTTCTGGAATCTGTCAGAAAAGAATTTGAATTCGGTCCCAGGCAGATCAAAATGCCGGAGAAAGAGATCAAAAGAAGAAACGAATGGGTCGCTGAGCTTGTGGGAATGTCGGAAAAACTGGATATGCATCCGTTTGACCTGACGCCGTCAGAGAAAAAATTTTGTACCATAGGCGCGGTGCTGATGATGGATCCGGATGTGCTGATTTTCGATGAGCCTACCTGCGGGCAGGATGTGCAGGGAAATCAAAGACTGCTCAGCATTATCAAGGCATTGAAAGAGAGAGGGAAGTTATGCATTACCATTTCTCATGATATGAAATTTGTAGTCAGCAGTTTTAGGCGGATCATCGTCATGTGCGGAGGGGAGGTGATACTGGACGGCAGGGCCGAAGAGGTGTTTGCCCAGACGGAGATATTAAAGAAAAGTTTTGTTGCTCCTCCTCCGGTCACGAAAGTGGCACAGGGGGCAGGGTTGAAAAAAACTGTTTTTACTACAGAAGCATTTATGGAAGCATTGGAAGACGAAAGGAAGGTATAAAGAAATGGCAGACGTGATTATTCAGATTTATGGGATCAGGACAGTGAAGGATGCAAGGATGGTTGTTGAAATGGGAGGACACCACCTGGGAGTATCCTATGGAAAGATCAAAAGGACTCCGGGGCAGCTTTCCTGTGAGCGCGCAAGAGAAATTTTTGAAGGGGTGCAGCCGGAAGCGGTGAGGATTGGTCTGACGGTATCAGAAGATATCGATGAGATCACAGAAGATCTTAAAGAAGCATTACCGGACGTTATGCACTTATCAGGAGATATTGAGGGCATCACACCGGCTCAGGTACAGGAACTCAAAGACAGATTCCCTGGCCTTAAGATCATGCAGGCGATCCCGGTTCTGGCGGGAGTACCGCTTGAGGAACAGAAAGTCATGCAGTATATCAGAGACTATGAACCGGTGTCAGATTTCTTCCTGATTGACACGAAGGCGCCGTCTGCGGGAGATATCGGTGCAACAGGCCTCACCCACGACCGTGAGATTGACAAAGCGATCATCGAAAGCACGGATGTACCATGTATCATCGCAGGCGGTCTGGATGCAGACAATGTAGCGGAAGCCATCCACATTACACACCCATATGGAGTGGACTCCTTTACTATGACAAACTATGATGACGAGCGTGCGGATACCGAACGCTGCAAAGATCCGGCTAAAGTGAAAGCGTTTATCGAGGCTGCACAGAATGCCTGAGGTGATGGTGGTCGGCGATGCCACCGTCGACATTATCGTACCTTATCCTAAGTTCCTCAATAAAGAGAGGACTTTGGTTGAATACCCGGAGCCATCTATTCAGGGAGGAGGGACTTCCGCCAACACGGCAGTGGCTTTGGCAAGACTTGGAGTCGAAACAGGTTTTGTCGGTTCCGTCGGGGAAGACCAGTATGGAAGGTATGTAAAGAATGATCTCTCAAAAGAGGGCGTGGATATCTCCGGCCTGATCATTGAGCCGGAATTAAATACGGTCGGAGTGTTTGCGTTCATCGATGAAAACGGAGAGCGGTATCTGTGGGGATGGCCGAGAGTGGATCAGGCATTTAAGACGCTGGATGCGGATAAAGTGTCATTTGAAAAGGTTCAAAAGGCGAACTGGGTCCACTCCTCAGGAATGTCGCTGGCATATGATACCTCTGCCCGCGATACAGTAATCCGGATTTTTAAGAAAGCGCATGAGGCAGGGGTTCCTACTTCTTTTGACTTAAATCTGAGGGTGGACAACGGCATCCTTGATCCGGAATACGAAAAAGCAGTGCGGCAGATCATTAAATATACAGACTATCTGCTTGGCTCCGGCACCGATGAATTTGCCTATCTTGGCAGAGAGATGGACTGGAGAGCCAATGCTGAGTCGTTTGTAAACAGGAGCCGGACCGTGATCGTGAGGAACGGCGCAGAAGGCTCCTACGGATTTACTGAGAAAGAAAAGACGGCGGCGCCTGCTTTTCCGGTAAAGGTAGAGGATACGGTCGGTGCAGGTGATGTCTACAATGCCGGATTTATCAGTGCGGTGCTGGAGGGGAAATCCCTGAAGGAATGCCTGATCACAGGGAATGCAGTATCCGGTTATGCCGTAGCAAAGAAGGGTGCGAGAACTTCCCCGGATCAAGAACAGCTGCAGCGATTTCTGGATGAGTATAGATCAAAGGATAAAGGAGAAAAAATATGAAAAAAGTGATTTTAGATTGTGACCCGGGACATGACGATGCCTTTGCCATGATGCTTGCAGTGCAGAATTTAGATGTGCTTGGCATCACTACGATCGGCGGAAACTGCACCTTGGAAAACGTGACAAAAAATGCACTGAAGGTGCTGGAAGTACTGGAGAGAACAGATATCCCTGTCTTCGCGGGACATTCCTGCCCTACAACCGTACCCCTGGTGACCGCGCCGCAGTTTCACGGTGAGACAGGACTTGACGGCCCTGTGCTTCCGGAGCCGTCCGTAAAAGCGCAGGATAAGCATGCAGTTGATTTTATTGTGGAGACAGTGATGAACACAGATGATGTGACACTGATTGCCACAGGTCCTCTGACAAATATTGCGGCAGCCATCAACCGGGAACCAAAGATCGTTGAACGGGTCAAAGAACTGAGCATTATGGGAGGCTCTGTGACCTATGGAAACTGGACTCCGGCAGCAGAATTCAACATCTATGTAGATCCGGAATCGGCATACCGGGTGTTTAACTCAGGAATGCATGTGAAAATGTCCGGAATCAATCTGACCAGACAATGCTGCCTGACCGCCGAACATGTGAAAAAGTTCCGGGAGATAGGAACGAAGGCGGCACACTTTGCGGCAGATCTGACAGAATTTTTTATTGATACCACAATAAAGAGCGCATCTCTTTCAGGGGCCAATATGCACGATGCCTGTGCAGTGGCATGGCTGATCGATCCGTCTCTTATCAAGGCGGCGGACATGCATATTGATATCGAGCTAAAGGGCGAACTGACGAGAGGAATGACTGTATGTGATTACCGGCATCTAAGAGGTGTGGAACCGGCTGTAGATCTGTGCAGAGAACCTCAGATGGATTTCAGAGGAGAAGCGCCGAATGCGGAAGCAGCCCTGGAACTGGATTTTCCGGGCTTCATGGATCTGCTGTATAAGACGCTTAAGAATTATAAGTGATGATGTACAAAACGATCTTGTGGGACTTTGACGGCACCTTAGCTTATACGGGCAAAGATGTGTGGAATTCTCTGCAATATGCTGCTAAAAAATGCGGAGGGGAGCTGCCGGAGACTTTTAGCAGTGAAGACAGCAATCTGGGGAAATCTGTAAAGGAGGTTTTTGATCAGATCGTCCCTCCTCCGGAAAGCGAAAAATATGAAGAGTTTGAATCCCTGGTGCGGGTGCACTACCGTATGTTTAATGGATATCAACATACAGAATTCTATCCCGGTATCAGAGAACTTCTTCTGAAGACCAGAGAAAAAGGAATTCTACATTATATTGTTACCATGAAACCCAAAGAAGCATTGGAACGGATCCTGTTAAAAAAGAACTGGGAAAAGCTGTTTGACGGCTGGATTTCCCCGAATTCCTTTCCGGGAAGGGAGAAGTCTAAAAGTGAGATGATTTCATATGTGATGAAGTGTTCAGGCATGAAGAAAAGTCAATACGTCTATGTCGGGGATACTTGGAGTGATATAAAGGCTGCACATGAAAATAAAATTCATTGTATCGGAGTCACATATGGAGACGGAGATACAAAAAAACTTTGTGCATACACTCCCGAACACTGTGCACACAATGTTTCTGAGATTCTAAACATTTTGAGGAAAGGAGTTTAACCATGCTTCAGGATTTCAGCATAGGGATTGGAACCCGGTTTGTATTTGGAAGAGATGCACATAACCGGATAGGAAAAGAATTAAAACAGATGGGGATCAGAAAAGTCCTGATTCATTACGGCAGCAGGAAAAGATTAAGTGACAGCGGACTCCTCGGCAGTGTCAAAGAACAGCTGCGGCTTCACGGGATTCGAATCCTGGAACTGGGCGGTGTGGTGCCGAATCCCAGACTGTCTCTTGTAAGAGAAGGTATTCATCTCGCCAGGAAAGAGAAGGTGGATATGATCCTTGCCGTCGGCGGAGGCAGTGTCATCGATTCTGCGAAAGCAATCGGGCTTGGAGCCGTGGCGGACACAGATGTGTGGGATTTTTTTACGGGAGCCGAAGTTCCCGGGAAATCTCTTCCGACAGGTGTGATCCTCACCTATCCAGCGGCGGGAAGTGAATCCAGCGAAGTAAGTGTCATCAACAATACGGAGCTTGGCATGAAACTTCTGGCAAGTCATCCGGTCATTCGTCCGGCCATTGCATTTATGAATCCGGAGCTAACTTATTCACTCCCGAAATTTCTGACTGCATGCGGGGTGACGGATATGTTCTCCCACGTGTGCGAGAGATATTTTACGCCGGATGGAGAGGTCGGAGTGATTGACAGAATGGCAGAAGGAATTCTCAAAACATTGGCCGAGATTGGACCGAAGGTTCTTGCGGAGCCGGACAATTACTCTTACCGGGCAGAGATCATGTGGATCAGTACGATCGCACATAATGATACGGTGGGGGTCGGACGGGTACAGGATTGGGCAGTCCACGAGATCGGAAATGAACTGAGTGCTCTGTATGACACTCCCCATGGAGCCACACTTTCTATTATCATGGGTTCCTGGATGAGATATGTATATAGAGAAGCACCGGAACGGTTTGCCCGCTACGCCGGGGAAGTATTCGGTGTGAAATGGAATAGGAAGAATACGCTGGAGGCCGCATACGAAGGAATCTTAAAAACAGAAGAATTTTTCCGCACAATGGGAATGCCGGTGTCGTTTGAGGAGTTTCAGGTTCCGACAGACGGGGTGGAACAGATGCTTGACCGGATTGCTTTCCACGGGGAAGATGACAGCATTGGAGGCATAAAAAGACTGAACCGGGATGACTGCCGAAAAATTTATGAGACGGCATTGAAATCCCGAAGAACAACGAGTGAGTGAGGGAATTATGAAAATACTTAATTTTGGTTCTTTGAATATTGATTATGTATATAGTGTGAACCATTTTGCAGAGAAGGGAGAGACTCTTTCTTCAGAATCACTGGAAGTTTTTCCTGGAGGAAAAGGACTGAATCAGTCCATTGCTCTTTCAAGAGCCGGAGGAGACGTTTACCATGCCGGAGTGATCGGCACGGACGGAAAATTCTTGGGAGAACTCCTCTGCGACGCCGGTGTTGATACCAGATATTTAAAGGTAAGCGAGGATGTCCGGACAGGAAATGCGGTCATTCAGAAGGACAAAAATGGAGATAACTGCATCATATTGTACGGCGGTGCAAATCAGGCGGTGACAAGAGAGACGGCGGATCAGGTACTGAAAAATTTTGATGAAGGCGACTGTCTGGTCCTCCAAAATGAGATCAGTGAGATTCCATATATTGTAGAAAAAGCGAGAGAAAGAGGAATGCAGATCGTCCTGAACCCATCTCCGATGAATGAAAAAATATTCGAGATAAACTTGGACCATATCGACTGTTTTATACTGAATGAAGTAGAGGCGAGGGTCCTTGTCCGGGCTGCACGGGATGCCGGCAAAGAAATATTATTGAAGCGGCTGAGAAAACAATTCCCGCACGCGGAGATCATTCTGACACTGGGAGAGAAAGGCTCTGTGTATGCCGGAACCGAGGGGACGGCAGTGCAGAAAGCCTATAAAGTGAAGGCAGTAGATACCACAGCGGCAGGAGATACATTTACGGGTTATTTCATGTCCTGCATATTACAGGGGAAATCAGTGAAAGAATCACTTGATATGGCCGCAAAAGCGTCTGCAATGGCAGTGGCTGTAAAAGGTGCGGCTCCGTCGATCCCAAAAAGGGATGAGGCAGAGAGGTTTGCGGAAGAATAAACATATTAGGAGGAAACCATGAAACCGAGAATAGTAATCATTGACACAGACCCCGGGATTGATGATGCGGCAGCGATTGCTGTCATGCTGTCCGAGCCGTCTGTGGATGTAAGACTCATCGCCAGTGTATCAGGAAATGTCGGCATCGAGCATACGACAAATAATGCTTTAAAACTTCTTACATTCCTTAAAAAAGATGTTCCAGTGGCAAAAGGTGCGGCGGCTCCGCTTTTGAGGGATAACCGTTTTGCAACGAATGCCCATGGACAATCAGGAATGGGCGGATTTGAATTCCCTGAACCTAAGAAAGAACTTTTATTAGAAGAGAATGCAGTTCTGAGTGAATACCGCATACTGAAAGAAGCCGGGGAGAAGGTGACAATCCTTACTCTTGGGCCGCTGACAAACATTGCGCTGCTGATTCAGACATTTCCGGAAGTGAAAGAAAAAATTGAGGAAATTATTATGATGGGAGGTTCCACCGAGAGAGGAAACATTGGAATCTATGGAGAGTTTAATGTGACCATTGATCCGGAGGCGGCAAAGATCGTATTCCGCTCCGGGATTCCGATCACAATGGTAGGCCTGGATATCGGAAGAAAAGCAAGGCTGACCGCGGAAGATCTCGAGGAGCTTGAAAAGAGCGGGGAGGCAGGAACCATGATCAGCTCTCTGTTTCGTTCCTATGACGGCGGACATGTGGAAGAGGGAGTCAAGATGTACGATCCTTCCGCAGCCATGTATCTCATGGAGCCGGAGCTTTTTGAGACAAAAGAAGCGTTTGTTGATGTAGAGATCTCCAGTCCACTTACGATCGGCGCTACTGTCGTGGACTATGACGGTACATTGAGTGAGACAAAAAATGCGGCTGTGTGCGTTGACGTCGATGTGGAGTGTTTCCGCAGACGCTATGTGGAGCGGGCTGCAAATATCAAATGTTAAGAAACAATATGAAAAAGACAGTTGAAAGGTATGGTATGAAAAATGTCTAATACGAATTTGAAAACAACAGGTATTCCGGTACCGGCAGAAGGAACCCCGGAATTTGAAAAAATGAACCGAATGGCAAAACGAGCGATTCCGCTGGTGCTGATCATCTTTATTTTCGGCATTCTTGAACAGCAGGCATTCGGAATGATCTTTGTAAATATCGGACAGCAGCTGGGAACACCGGAACTGGCATCTCTCATTACATCTCTTCCGGGAATCGCACTCGGTATCGTCTGTGTAATCTATGGATCTCTGGGTGACTTTGTGTCTCTGAAAAAAATGACACTTTTAGGGACGATTGTGTTTGCCGCCGGCTCTGCCATTGGATTTTTATTAGGACCTGTGAGTATCTGGGCGGTTGTAGCCGCGCGTATGCTACAGTCCATAGGAGGACAGGTGGCAGGCTCTGTGTTCTTAGTCCTTGTGTCCAAATATATTTCTCAGAAAGAACGCGTCGTCTACTATGGTATTTTTGTAGCGGTATTCAGATTCTCAGCGGCCCTTGGTGTAGTTGCGGCCGGATATGTGACAAAAATAGACTGGAGATGGATGTTTGCGATTCCGATGATCTCCATAGTATTTCTTCCGGCACTTTCAAAGAACCTTCCGGATGAACACGCAAAAGGCGCTAAGATCGACGGCTGGGGCTTTACTCTGATCGGAGCTTTCGCAGGGGCCGTCACAATGTTCTTTACAGATATGAATATGCTCTGGACTGCCGCAACAGTTGTGACTCTGGTAGCGTTCATTGTGTACATCAATAAAGCCGAAGACCCGATCATCACTCCTGCCTTTTTGAAAAATCCGGCATTTGTGGCGACGATGGTTGTCATCTTCGTAGGTTACTTTTTCAGCTATACACTGAATGCCGGTGTGAATGCCATCGGACTTGAAGTATTCGGCATTGATTCTGCTCAGGTTTCCAACCTGCTCGTCTGGTCCATCCTCCTTGCAGCAGTGCTTGGATTCGTGTGCGGACCGGTCATCAAAAAGATCGGACGTTCCGCGGGAATCATCATGGCTCTCTCTGCTATGGGACTCGGTCTGATCGCCATTGCATTTGCGATTCCATACGGTAAGGTTGCAGCTCTGGCGGCAGCACCGTGTATCTATTATTTCGGAACATCTTTCTTCTACTCACCGATCGTAGATACCGCGACACTTACGGTATCACCGGAAGAGTCAGGACGTGTGCTGGGGATCAACGATCTTGTCCAGGCGATCACAGGGTCTGTCGGTGTGGCGGTTTTCGGACAGCTCATGTCAAAAGGCGCTATGTCAGGCGGAAGTATTACAGGGGTTGAGGCCGGCGCTGCCTCCACATATGCAAATGTGTTCCTTGTAGGCGGTGTTATCGTGCTTGCTGCTTTGGTGATCTTCATTGTGACGAAGAAGATGATCTACAGCCGTTCAAGAAAAGATGATGAATAAATTTAATAAGTAAGAAAAACAGAATGGAAAATATCAAAAGACAAGGATATTTTTCATTCTGTTTATTTGGGTTTTTACTACTATGTATCTCTATAACCAAAGAAATGATACAACGATAGTTTTTTATCACTATTGGAGGAACGCATTTCAAAGCGTGACGGAAATAGTGATAAAAAACTCATGAGATCCTGACTTTGATTCCTTTGCTTTCCAGTTCTGACTTGGAAGCTTCAGAAATTTGATCATCGGTAATAACTGTTTTGACCTGTTCCTTTAGATTTAGGGGAACGATTCCGTGTTTGGAAAACTTATCACTTTCTGTTAACACGATAACTTCTCCTGCCTGTGCGGCCATATCCCGCACAGCTTGTGCACGCATCTGATCCCGATTTGTAAAGCCCACATTGGGGGCATATCCGTCTGTTCCGATAAAAAACAGATCTACAAGAAAGTTTTCTACGCAGGGACGGATCATCGGACCTACCATGACTTGGGAATCCTGCTGATAGGTGCCGCCCAGAAGAATAATCTGAAAATTTGATTTCCCACGGATATGCTCTGCGATAAAAGCACTGTTAGTAATAATTGTCAGATCTCTTTTGGACGAAGCCAGTTCATCAGCTAAAAGAGCACAGCAGCTTCCGCTTTCGATCATAACCGTATCGCCATCGCAGACAAGTTCAGCAGCCTTTTTTGCGATTTTCCGTTTCGCCTCATAATGATAGGCGATTCTCCCATTAATATCATCTGTGCTGCATAAGAGCGCAAATCCGTGTTCACGTTTTATGATTCCTTTGCGTTCCAGTTCATCTAAGTCTTTTCTGACAGTAACCTGTGAAACACCAAGTTTTTCGGAAAGAAGTGATACTTCGATTTTGTTCTTCTGGGTAAGCAGTTCCAATATCTTATTTGTTCTGTTTTTCATATGATGACTCCGTTCGTATCGTATACTGAAAATTTATACCCAAAGGGCATCCCGTGTTTCATACCCTTCGGGTGGACGTGCTTCGCACGATAAGGTATACCCAAAGGGCATCCCGTGTTTTATACCCTTCGGGTGGACGTGCTTCGCACGATAAGGTATGATATTTTATATTGCTTTTTAGTATACCACAAAAAATTATATTTCAATAGAGTAGAGTTACGAATGAAAGAAATTTATGTTTAAAAAAACGCATCAATGCCGCAATTAATAAATATCTGAAGATAATCCTGTAAATCTTCCCTGTGAATAGACGGTACATTCTGGTAATCATATGTCTGATCCAATAAGCTGTATTTGTTTTCGCCAAATTGGTGGAAAGGAAGGAGCTGACATTTTTTGGCCCCTGCTTCCTGCAAGGCGTTTGCTAATCCGGCGGCATCTTCCGGGGAATTATTAAATCCTGGGATGACAGGTATTCTGGGCAGCACTTCTTTTTCCATTTTAATGGCGCGCTTCATATTGGAAACAGGAAGATCGTTGCCAACACCGGTACCCTCTATATGTTTTGCGGAATTCCAGTGTTTCATATCGAACAGTATATAATCAAGATTTTCTATAACACGGTTAAAGATCTCCGGATCAGCAAATCCTGTTGTCTCGCAGCAGGTATGCAGTCCCTTTTCTTTAGAAGCAAGCAGCAATTCTTCGGCAAAGTCGGGCTGAGAAAGAAATTCACCTCCGGACAGTGTAATACCGCCGCTGCTTTCTTCATAAAAAACTTTATCCTGCATGACCACATCCATGACATCCTGTACGGTTTTTATATCTCCTTCCAATTCTAAAGCTTTCCCCGGACACTCAAGTACACACTGCCTGCATCCGGTACACTTGGCTGCATTTATATGGATATGATCATGCTTCAAAGAAATTGCCTGAGCAGGGCATATATCCATACAGTGATGACATCTGGCGCATTTTTTTTGATCCCATAATACCTGCATTTTAGCCAGCTGGCTTTCAGGGTTAGAGCACCAGCGGCAGCGCATGGGACATCCTTTAAAAAACACAACCGTACGGATGCCGGGGCCGTCATTGACGCTGAACTTTTGAATATTAAAGATAACACCGGTTTTTGTATAATCTGCTTTTTTCATGATAATCTCCTTTACTGATAAGATCATATCATATTTGTTTCAAATTGAAAATGAAAAATTTCAAATGAAATGTAAAAGGATTTTATACTAAAATCATCTTGACTTTTTGCCGGAAAAGAGTTAGAGTTAAATTACAAATAAAACAAATAATAATTACGAGTGAAATTAAAAGGAGAAGCTTATGGAAAACAAAGCGCATTTTGGATCATTAACAGACAGAATGAGAACTTTCCGTGAAGAAGTCTTGGATGAAAAACCTTACATTGATGCTGAGAGGGCATTACTGGCGACTCAGGCTTATAAAGAGAATCAGAATCAGCCGCGTGTTATGGTAAGAGCACTTATGTTGAAGAAGATTTTGGAAGGTATGACGATTTACATTGAAGACAAATCTCTGATTGCCGGCAATCAGGCGACCAAGAATACAAATGCTCCGATTTTTCCGGAATATACGATGGAATTCGTCCTGAACGAATTGGATCTCTTTGAAAAGAGAGATGGAGATGTTTTCTATATAACAGAGGAGACAAAACAACAGCTCCGTGAGATTGCTCCATTCTGGGAGAATAATAATCTCCGTGCAAGAGGTGAGGCGCTTCTTCCTGATGAAGTCAGTGTTTTTATGGAGACCGGTGTTTTCGGTATGGAAGGAAAACTAAATGCAGGAGATGCCCATCTGGCAGTTAATTATGGCAGACTTCTGTCTGAGGGATTGAAAGGATATGAAGAAAGAACAAAGGCTCTCAAAGATGCTCTTGACTTCACTGATCCGGAGAGTGTTGATAAAAATGAATTTTACAAGTCTGTCTTGATTGTGATTGAGGCGGTTCATCATTTTGCACTGCGTTACAGCAGGCTGGCAAAAGAATTAGCTGATAAAGAGAAGGATCCGAAGAGAAAAGCTGAGTTGGAAGAGATGTGCAGAATTTGTTCCAGAGTTCCATATGAGCCGGCATCCTCTTTCAAAGAGGCCGTACAGTCTGTCTGGTTTATCCAGCTGATCCTGCAGATCGAGTCAAACGGACATTCCTTAAGTTACGGAAGGTTTGACCAGTATATGTATCCGTATTATAGGAAAGATATTCAGGACGGAACGATGGCAGAGGAAGAGGCGGAAGAACTCCTTACCTGCCTGTGGATCAAGACACTGACCATCAACAAAATAAGATCCCAGGCGCATACCTTAAGTTCAGCCGGTTCCCCTATGTATCAGAATGTTACGATCGGCGGACAGACACCGGATAAGAAAGATGCAGTGAATGAATTAAGTTTTGCAGTACTTAAGTCTGTTGCACAGACAAGGCTTACCCAGCCCAATTTGACGGTACGATATCATCAAAATATCAACGAGCAGTTCTTTGACGAATGCATCGAAGTTATGAAACTGGGATTCGGAATGCCGGCACTTAACAATGACGAGATTATTATACCTTCTTTTATCAACTGGGGTGTCAAAGAAGAGGACGCTTATAACTACAGCGCCATTGGATGTGTAGAGACCGCAGTTCCCGGCAAGTGGGGATACCGCTGTACTGGAATGTCTTATATTAATTTCCCGAGAGTTTTGCTTTGCGCTATGAACAATGGCGTGGATCTGACAAGTGGAAAGAGATTTACAAAAGGCTATGGCTATTTTAAGGATATGGACTCCTACGAGGATCTGCTGGCAGCATGGGACAAAACGGTGAGAGAAATGACACGTTATAGTGTTATCGTAGAGAATGTCATTGATAAAGCTTCAGAAAGAGATGTCCCGGATATTCTTTGCTCTGCGCTTACAGATGACTGTATCGGAAGAGGAAAGACCATCAAAGAAGGCGGAGCTGTTTATGATTTTATTTCCGGTCTTCAGGTTGGAATTGCCAATATGGCAGATTCTCTGGCTGCCATTAAGCAGCTTGTTTACGAAGAAAAGAAGATCACAAAAGAACAGCTTTGGAATGCAATCCTTGATGATTTTCAGTCTCCGGAGAATCAGAAGATCCAGGAGATGCTGGTCAATGATGTACCGAAGTACGGCAATGATAATGACTATGTAGATCAGCTGGTCATTGAAGCATATGATTCTTATTTAGATGAAATCAAGAAATATCCAAATACCCGTTACCAGCGAGGGCCGATCGGGGGAATTCGTTATGGCGGTACGTCTTCCATCAGTGCCAATGTGGGCCAGGGTATGGGAACCAAAGCAACACCGGATGGAAGAAATGCATTTGAACCTTTGGCCGAAGGCTGCAGCCCTGCACATAATGCGGATAAGAATGGTCCTACAGCAGTGTTTAAGACTGTCTCTAAACTTCCTACTGAAAAGATTACCGGAGGTGTTTTATTAAATCAAAAGATGACGCCTCAAATGCTTTCTACTGAGGAAAACAAGCAGAAGCTGGAAATGCTTATCCGCACATTTTTCAACAGACTGCACGGATATCATGTACAGTATAATATTGTGTCAAAAGAAACTTTGCTTGATGCGCAAGAACATCCGGAAGACCATAAAGATCTGATTGTCCGTGTGGCCGGATACAGTGCATTCTTTAATGTACTTTCTAAAAAGACACAGGATGATATTATTGAAAGAACAGAGCAGACACTGTAATTGAAAGGAAGAATTACCATGAAATTAATGATTGATGATGCGAATATCGAACAAAAATTTACGAATATTATCCGATGGATGGCGTGACTACGAATCCATCCATTCTGGCTAAAAGCAAAAGAAGTCCTTATGATGTACTCAAAGAACTCGCAATGCAGGAATTAAAGAAAGAGGGAATTAAACTGACAGCAACCGCAGTTTATACACCGATGCAGGCGTTCCTTGCAGCAAAGAGCGGAGCATCCTACGCAGCTCCTTAAATTAACCGGATTGATAACATGGGATATAACGGTATTCAGGCTGCAAAAAAATCCATGATATTTTCAGAAACCTTTGTGAGATGCTTCCAGATAAGCCTTTCTGCCTATAGTTGTTCTATTCAAAGTGAAAACAAAAGGCGGCAGGTTGACAAAAAAGATTCAACACAATAAAATAATAGTAAACAATATAAAATAATAGCCACACGGAAGGATGAGATCATATGGTCAGATTTGCAGTAATCGGAACAAATTTTATAACAGACAATTTCATGGATGCGGGGAGCCAATGTGAGGGCTTTAAGGTCCAGGCAGTGTACTCAAGGAGCATGGAAAAGGCAAAAGAGTATGCAGGAAAATATGGGATCGAAGATTGCTATGATTCTCTTGATGCTCTGGCGGCTGCAGAAAACATTGATGCAGTTTATGTGGCATCTCCTAATGCACTCCATGCAGGACAGAGTATAAAGATGCTGAAAGCCGGCAAGCATGTCCTGTGTGAAAAGACCATTGCTTCCAATTCCGGCGAATTAGAGCATATGATCAAGGCTGCAAAAGAACATCAGGTCATCGTTATGGAGGGCATGCGTTCCGTATTTGATCCCGGCTTTGCGGCGATTCGGGAAAACCTGCCAAAGCTCGGAAAAATCCGCAGAGCAACATTCCAGTACTGTCAGTATTCCAGGAGGTATGACAATTTTAAAAAGGGGATCATAGAGAATGCCTTCAAGCCTGAGCTTTCCAACGGTGCTTTGATGGATATCGGCGTCTACTGTGTGCATCCGATGGTGAAACTGTTCGGACTCCCCAATGAGATCTCGGCTCACTGCCTGAAACTTTCCAATGGAGTTGACGCCTCCGGTACGATTGTGGCCATGTATGATGAAATGCAGGCGGAGCTTATGTACTCTAAGATTACAAATTCCGCACTTCCAAGCCAGATCCAGGGGGAAGAGGCCTCCATGATCATAAAGGAAATTCCGGATACGACAACAATCGAGATTGTGTACCGCAGCGGAGAAAGAGAAGAGATCAAAATAGACAAAAAGACCAACAACATGTATTATGAGATAGAAGAATTCATTCGGCTGGCAGAAGCAAAAGAAAGTGCTGAGATACATAATCAATACTCTATATTGGAGTTGAAGGTCATGGATGAAGCGAGAAAACAGATGGGAATCGTGTTCCCGGCAGACCAATAGGGAGGAAGTTATGGAAGATATTAAAACATTAATTGATCAGATTAACGAGGAGCAGAAAGAGCTTGTCCTGAAATCGTTCACAAACGAAGAAGCCTGTGCACTGGGTATTGAGATGTACCAGAAAGCTTTGAGAGAGAACAAACCTATTGTAATATCCATTACAAAGAACAGAAAGCAGATTTTTTATGCGGCACTGGAGGGCACGTCCAAGAACAACGAAGACTGGGTCCGCAGAAAAGAAAACACGGTTTATGATTTTGAAAAAAGTTCTTACGAGATGAAACTGTCTATGGACCTCAAACAGGATGACCTGTGGAATCGGTATGGTCTGGAAAAAGGCGATTACGCTCAGGCAGGGGGAAGCATTCCGGTCTTCGTTTCCGGGACAGGCATGATCGGAACCGTGACCGTATCCGGAATGGCTCAAAGTGAAGATCACGCCTTTGTAGCAGAGGCATTAAAAACGCTGAAGTAAAAGCTGTTATTTCTATAATAAAGAATAAATTCAGTAAAATCAAAGTAGGGGACTGCTGTGGCATGACGGAGAAATCGGTTATGTACAGCAGTTCCTTTGTTATTTTTTTAAGATCACAATATCGTGATAATCACCGGATTGAAGGCCTTTTGGCTTAATTGTATGATAAAATAGAAGCTGAACACAGATGAAAATACGGGAAGAAGGTGCAAAATGCAGAAGATATTGATCGTGGAAGACGACCGGGAACTGAACCGGACGATCTGCTATACGCTGAAAAAAGAGGGGTATGACATATATTCAGCGTATTCGGTTCGTGAGGCAAAAGCCGTATATCGAAAAGAAAAAATGGGACTGATTTTATTGGATGTCAATCTGCCGGACGGAGAGGGATTTTCTCTTTGCAGATGGATGAAAGGACAGAGTGAAGTCCCGGTTTTGTTCCTGACAGCGAGAGATCTGGAGGAGGATGCCCTGGAGGGCTATGGTTCCGGGGCGGAGGATTACATTACGAAGCCGTTTTCTATCAAGATCTTAAAAGAAAAAATCCGCGTGGTTTTAAAAAGAGAAAAGGCCGGCAGACAGAATTTCTTTGACGATGGATTTTTAAAGATTGATTTTGAGAGGGCAAAGGTAGAGGCAGGCGGAAAAGAATGTACAGTTACCCCTACGGAATTCCGGCTGCTTCGCCAGTTTGTCCTGAACAAAGGACAGCTTCTGACCTATGCTGTATTACTTGAGCGCATTTGGGACAATGGAGGATGCTTCGTGGATAAGCATACTCTGGCAGTGAATGTAAATCGTCTGAGAAAAAAGATCGAGGACGGAGAGCATCAATATATTTCTAATATTTATGGGATGGGATATCAATGGCTGGAATCATGACAGCAGCGGCATGCTGCCTTTTTTTCGTATCGGTTTCTATGGGAATAAAAATGTGGAAGTTAAAACGGGATATTTCCTCATTTACCGACCGCCTGCTCCGATGTCTGAACGATATGACCTGCGGCAGGGAACTGGAAAGATTAAATGAAGAAGGAGATACTTTGTGGGATAAAGTATACGAAAAGCTTCAGAAGCTGGAGCGCATCTGGAAGCGGGAAAGCGCGGAAAATCTGGAAGAGAAGAAAAAAATCAAAAGCCTGATCTCAGATATTTCCCATCAGACGAAAACCCCTATTGCAAATATCAAGCTCTATGAGGAGGTTTTACTGGATGAAGGACTGGGCACGGCAGAGGCAGGGGAATTTCTTCAAAAGGTAAGGATTCAGACCGAAAAGCTGGATTTTCTTCTGCAGAGCATGGTGAAAATGTCCCGTCTGGAAACAGGAGTTATAGAAGTCTGCTGTATGAAATTACCCTTGTGCGGGACCCTTCTCAGAGCGGTAGCGGCAATCGTGCCGAAAGCCGAGAAAAAGCAGATACGCCTGTCTGTGGACTGCGATGAGGATATAGTGGTAAATCATGATACAAAGTGGACTGAGGAGGCTGTTTTTAACCTTCTTGACAATGCGGTAAAGTATACCGGCAGGGGAGGAAGTGTCGGGATCTTGGTGTCTGTCCAGGAGATATTTACGAAGATCAGTATCAGAGATTCAGGAAAAGGGATCGCCCTGGAGCGTCAGGCAGAGATCTTCACAAGGTTTTACCGGGAACCGGAAGTATATGATCAGGAGGGGATCGGTGTGGGACTTTATCTGGCGAGAAAGATCATAGCACTGCAGGACGGCTATATCCAGGTCTGTTCTGAGATTAGAAAAGGATCTGATTTTCAGATTTACCTGCCCAACGGGTGACAGAAGGAAAGTCACAGTACTGTGAAATTTTATGCCTGTGAAAGGTTTGTGATTTTTATGAGTTATGATTGCAGTATTAAAAGAAAGGAGATAAATCTATGGAATCATACATAGTAGAGACACGGGCATTAAAAAAATATTATCAGCTGGGGACGAACGTTGTGAAAGCACTGGACGGGGTAGACTTCAGGGTGAAAGACCAGGAATTTGTTTCTATCATCGGTAAATCGGGAAGCGGGAAGAGTACACTCCTTCATATGATCGGAGGGCTGGATGTGCCTACGGAAGGTGAGACGTATGTAGACGGAAAGAATCTTGCGGAAATGAACAGAGAACAGCTTGCGGTTTTCCGCAGAAGAAAAATCGGATTCATATTTCAGAATTATAATCTTGTCCCGGATTTAAACCTGTATGAAAATGTGACCCTGCCTATTGAACTGGATGGAGATTGTGTGGACAGAGAATTCATTGACGAGATCCTGAATCTTCTGAAACTGCAGGAGAAAAAAGAGGCGCTGCCCAGCACCTTGTCCGGAGGACAGCAGCAGAGGGCGGCCATTGCCAGAGCTATTGCATCAAAACCTTCGATTATTCTGGCTGATGAACCCACGGGGAATCTGGATACTGCTTCCAGCCATGATGTGCTGGGGCTTTTAAAGGCAGTAGCGGGCCGATTTAAACAGACCGTTGTGCTGATTACCCATGATCAGGATATTGCACAGCTTTCTGACCGGATCGTTCACATCGAGGACGGACGGATCGTGAGAGGAAGTGATGCGTATGTTGGAGAATAATAACCGGAAGATTATTACAAAGATGGCCATGTCTTCGCTGAAAGGAAACAAGCCTAAGTTTGCCGTGATGATCATCGCCGTCATGCTGTCTTCTTTTATGCTGTTCAGTGTGTTTACGGTCGGAAGCACTTATTTTAAAATGCAGCAGTTGCAGAATATTCATTTACACGGTGCAGATTTTGATGCAGTGCTACAGGGCGGCTATTCAGAGCAGCAGCTTAACCGGTGCAAAGGTAATCAGGACGTCAGAGTGGCAGGAGCAGGAGGATATGCAGGAGCCGCAGTGAAAACAGACGCAGATGATACACTACATACTGGAATGATCTGGTGTGATGAGACTTATTGGGGTGTCATGATGAAGCCTGCCAGAAAGCGGGTAAGAGGCTATTATCCGAAAAAGGAAAATGAACTGATGGTCACGAAAGCAGCCCTGAAGGACTGCGGGAAAGAAAATCTGGATGTTGGAGATACCTTTGATCTGACTTATACAGACCAGAACGGTACTCACACGAAAAACTTTCTTATTTCCGGAATATGGGAAGGATACGGCGAGCAGCAGCTGTTCTATGTATCAGAAGCATTTTATAAAAAGACCGGATATCAGCTGAATAATATGGGTGTGCTGCATGTAAAATTTAAAAATAAAATACTGACAGAAGATCAGAGGACGAAGTTTCAGGAGAGTATTCGTCTGAATAAGCGGCAGAATTTTCAATTTACAGGAGAAACAGAGAAGTCCGCAGGTATCTTTGCGGGAATGGCAGGTCTGGTCCTGGTCACCTGCCTGAGTGCCTATCTGCTGATCTATAATATTTTGTATCTGTCCGTTTCGGGGAATATCCGTTACTATGGGCTGATGCAGACCGTGGGAATGTCCTCAAGGCAGATCCGCCGATTTATGAAAACACAGATGATGCTTATAGGAACAGCCGGGGTGGGCGGAGGAATCCTGTTCGGTTTTTTTACATCCTTTCTGGTGATCCCGAAGATTGTGCGAACTCTCGGCATCAGGGAAAGCGCAATCCCTGTCACATTTCATCCGGCAGTCTTTTTTATTACTATTTCTATTGCGGGACTGACCGTCTATTTCGGAAGCAGAAAGCCAATAAAGACGGCAGCTTCCGTTACACCTGTGGAAGCGCTGAATTATCGTCTTACATCTGCAAAAAAGAAGGCGCATAAAACCAGAAACGGCAGTCTTTTATGGAGAATAGCTGCAGATCAGTTTTTTAAGGATAAGAAAAAAACAGGAATTTCAGTGCTCTCCCTTGCTGCCAGTCTGTCTATGTTTTTGTGTCTGATCACGATCATTCAAAGTCACGGAGCCAGAACGATCATGTCAAACTATATGGATACGGATTTAGTAGTCAGCAATGATTCTCTGATGAAAGAGGAAGATGAAAAATGGAAACCAATTCTTAAACCTTCTTTGGTAAAAGAATTGAAAAAGAGCAAAGATATCCGGGAAGTACACCCGCTGCTCTGCGCAAAGATCATCGTCCCATGGGAGCCGGAATTTTCAGATGTGTGGATGAGAGAGTTTTATGAAAGGTGGATGTATACGCCTTATAAAGACGATATCAACGATTATAAAAAGCACCCGGAGAAATATTATTCTGTCATGCAGGGGATTGATAAAAAGGAATTTGAGTACTTAAATAAGAGTCTCATACACCCGGTAGATCAGAAACTTTTTGAAAGCGGAAAGATCTGCATCATTTATGGGCCGGGCATGGAGCTTTCCGGTGAGATTGATAAAAAAGCAAGGGTAAAATTCTATCTGTCAGAAAATAAAAACAAAAAGTTCCAGCCGAGAATTGCCGGCATGACCGATGACAGTTATTACGGCAGAACTTCGGGAAAGGGACCGGCAGTCATCGTCAGTGAATCATTTATGAAGAAGTACGTCATGAATCCGTATATTTCAAAACTGAATATCCGGTATACAAAGGAATATGACGATGAAACAGAAGACAGGATCAGAAAAAACCTGAGTCAAAGTACCTTTGCCAAAGATGTGTCTTATGAATCCAAGATCGACAGCATGAAAGATATTCAAAAGGCCCAGGGAAATATGACCGGAGTCGGTGTGGGAATTGCCCTTCTCCTTGCACTGATCGGACTGATGAATTATATTAATACGGTGTTTGGAAATATCCAGAACCGGCAGGTATCTCTGGCTGTCATGGAAAGTGTGGGAATGACCGAAAAACAGGTGAAAAAGCTTCTGGTCAGGGAGGGGCTGCTGTTTGCGGCAGCTTCTCTGTCATTGACGGCAACGGCTGGCCTTTTTATTACTTATCAGTACTATCAGACGATGAATTACATGAACATTCCATTTCAAATCCCGGTTGTTCCGGTTTTGGCCGCCGTTTCGTCATCCGCGGCAGTATGCATTGGGATTCCTCTGGCTGCATATCGGATCATTCGGGGAAAGACGCCGGTGGCAGAAAGGATACGTGGATTTGACTGATGAAAAGGAAAAAGCCAGAAGAAAAGATGAAGGCCACGAAAGAATTCTGCCGCACTGGATAGATCAGGTGTCAGATTGCATATTTTATGTTATGATAAAAGATAGTAAAAAACGTACAAGGCAATATAGACATAAAAGGAGATGGAATCATGAATACAACAGATGCAGAAAAAAGAAAAATACTGGATTCTATGAAAGGTCTGATCGTATCCTGCCAGGTAGTGCCTGAAGATCCGATTTATACAGACGATATGGTAGTCAAGATGGCAGAGGCCGCACAATGGGCCGGGGCAGTCGGAATCCGGGCCAATTCTCCGGAGCAGATCCGGGCTATTAAAAAGGCAGTGGATCTGCCGCTGATCGGTTTGTATAAGATCAGAAGAGGAGACGAAGAAGTTTTTATCACACCGACACTGGAGGCCGCAAAGCAGGTCTGGGAAGCCGGGGCAGAGATCATTGCCATGGACTGTACGGACCGGATCACAAAAGAAGGCCGCCGTGCATGGGAACTTGTAGCGGATGTAAAAAGGGAAATACCTGAGGCTATGATTTTTGCCGATGTCTCTAATTATGAAGAGGCGAAAAGGGCGGCCGAATTGGGTGTGGATATCGTGGCACCTACCCTGTTTGGATATACAGAGGCTACAAAACATTTTGAAACCCAGGATATGAGGGCATTCGCAAAAATGTGCCGGGATCTTGGCGACGATGTGTATATGATGATGGAAGGGCATATCAATACTCCGGAAGAAGCAGTGAAATGCCTGTATCTGGGGGCACATGCAGTGGTTGTCGGAAGTGCTATCACAAGGCCGCATCTGACGGCCAAGAGATTTGCGGATCTGATCTCAGGGTATCGGGAATAATTTATGACGGGAAGCCTGCTCATGGAAATTCAACAAAAATTCCATGGGTAGGCTGTTTTTGAATGTTTAGAAATAAGTTTTACTGAAATTTCGGTTCTATATAGTTCTGAATAAAGTCTATTCGATCCTTCGCTCTGGGTTTAAATAGGGAAGCGATGGCTACGGTCAGGTTTTTCTTTCTGTTGACGTAGATTACATTTCCACCGTCTCCCATTGCCGCAAAGCCATCTTCGTGGAGCCACCATAAATACCCGTAAGCAAGGTTCTCCTTAATCCAGCGGCTGTGCTCTTTCGTGCTCTCGCTGATCCATTCTGTTGAAACAATAGGTTTCCCGTTCCACAGTCCGCCATTTAGATATAACTGACCCAGTTTTGCCATATCCGCAGCCGAGAGGGTAAGGCCCCAGCCTCCTGTGTTTGTACCGGACGGGTCAGAGACCCAGCCGCTGATATCCGTGGCTTTGTTAAATGCCAGCTGTTCTTCCTTGGAATGAAATACGATGCTGCGTTCTGCGGTAATTTTAAGCGGTATGAATAAATTTTCCCGGGCAAAATCAAATACAGACTGGCCGGCAGCTTGTTTTAAAATACCTGTCAAAAGATCCGGTCCTATCAGGGGAGCATATCTGAATTGGCCTGGTTTCCCTCTGCCTCCCAGTAAATCAAGCGTAAACTTTACCATGTCATCGCTGGTGAAGTATTTGATGTAGGGGGCAAATTTGTATTTGTACGGTGCTGTCATAGTCAGCAAATGTTTCAGTGTTATATTCTGTATGGTTTTTTCTCTCTGTTTTGGGACGTAGTCAGGGAAAAAATCCAAAACCTTCTGGTCAATGTCTGTGATAAAACCTTTGTCCATAGCGATTCCGATTAAAATAGAGACAATGCTCTTTGTAACAGAATATATATGAACGCAGCTTTCGGCGGTACAGCCGTTAAAGTACTGCTCATACTGGATTTCACCGTCCTTTAGTACGACGATGCCTGCTGTATTGCCATAGTATTTGCTGATGATCGCTTCAAGTTCTTTCATGTCTTGCTGGGTTGTCATAATTTCTCCTTTCATCCATTGGTTTATGTGATAAAGGATATCCTTATTAATAAGCATAAGTTCATTAAAAATTGTTTGCAACCCCTAATTTTAAAAAATTAAGAAATTTCATATATCCAGTAATCTATGCAATTCTGTGAAATCGTCAATAGAATATTCGGGGTTATCCACATGACCAAAACCATAGGATGCCCATACAAAAGCTGTTCCGGCTTTTTTTGCGCTTTCGGCATCTCCTTTTGTATCCCCTATATATACAGGAGATTTCAGCCGGCTGCGCTCCATGACAAGCTTTATGTTCTTATCTTTCGGCAATCCGGTGTGACCCTGTTCTTCATAGTCCGTGATCCAGGGGGACAGCTTGTTTCTTCTCATAAACGCACGGACATAACCGCTGGGGCAGTTGCTCACAATAAACAGAGGATACTGCTGTGCAAGTTTTTTAATCGTAGCTTTTACTCCGGGATAAGTCCGGTCGGTGTGTAAGGATTCAATAAGCTGTATCTGACGGTTTCCGCAGTCCTCCATGAGTTTGTACCGCTCTTGTGGCGGCAGGTGGGGCATAAACAGATCGGCCACTTCATTTGGAGGAGTTCCGAATACGGGAGTCAGATTCTCAGGTGTAAAGTTTATTTCGGGATGGCCCTGATTGTGGACCTCTCTGGTGAGTGCCAAAGCAATCTCATCTCTCACGTCCCACAGTGTTCCGTCAATATCAAAAATAATGCCGTCGATTTTCATGTATCAGATTCCTTTCTGTTCATTTTTTCAAAGTTATGATGTTATTCTATATTATTTTCGGAAATTATCAATATTTGATCGAAATATTGAGTTTTGAAACTAAAATCGCCCATTCTGTGATTGAATACAATCATGATTTTTTGTATAATTGACAGTAATAAGGAGGAATCTTATGAGTTTTGAAGACCGTGAAAGGAAAATTATCCAGTTAGTAAAAGAGCGAAATTATATTTCAGTCAAAGAACTGACAAAACTTTTGTATGTCAGTGAGCCGACGATCCGCAGAGACTTGACGTTGCTGGATAAGAAGGGGCTGCTGAAGCGAAACCGGGGCGGCGCCTCTTATGTAAGCAGGCAGCAGACACAATACCCACAGGCATTCCGCCACGATGAAAATATACAGGAGAAAAAATATATCGCGAGGCTTGCGTCACAGTTTGTACAAAACGGGGACTCTGTTTTTATGGATGCCAGCAGTTCCTGTTTTTATCTGGCTCAATATATCAAGCGGGATAAAAAGCTGAATGTCATGACACATGGCTTTGCCACAGCAAAGGAATTGGCAAAATCATCAAACATAAATGTAGAGGTTGTATGCGGAAGATATGATATTTTCAATGATGCAGTCTACGGTGCAGATGCCTGTAATTATGTGAGATCCCGCTATGCAGACATCTGCTTTATGTCGATGGGCGGCCTGGATGTTTCACAGGGGCTGACAAACTTATATTTAGAGGATGCGGAGATCACCAGGGTATATCATCAGCAGGCAAAAAAAACCATTTTATTAGCAGACCATACAAAAATAAATTGTAAATATTATATAAAAGTATTTGATCTGGCGGAGATCGACGTATTGATCACCGACCGTCCCCTGCCGGAAGAATTTGATACTTTTTGTTTTGATCATGATATAGATGTGATCTTTGAATAGTATGTGTTAAAATGTTTTTGAGGTAAGAACTATGCAGATGTCGAATCGGATTAAAGAAATAATAGAAGTGATTCTGAACAGCAAGGGTTATGTGACGGTTGGTGAAATCGCAAAGAATGCGCTGATGATCAATATTCTTCTGAATCATGCAGATGAAGCCACTCTCTATCAATGGCTGAGGAGAGAAGGGGATGCATCGAGAGTCTATACAGTTAAAAACAGTATTCTGGATTCCAAAATCCATACATTCATTGAATATGTGGAAGACCGCATGGGACTTCAGCTGATCCGGGACAAAGAATTAAAAGAAAGCCTTTATGTTCATATAGAGCGTGCTTTGACAAGAATCCGGGGTACCTCACGATGTGCCAACGAAGAGTACTCCTTTAGGTGTCATTCTTACTATTGCCGCAACAGGAAGTGAGGCGTCTAACAGTTGTGTTATCACAAAAGCAGACGAAAATTTAAAACGGTTCTGTGACAATGACATCAACCGTGCCAGATTTGCCATTGAAAATCCGGAACTTATGATGACCCTGCCTCCATTTCAGACGGCATGCGGCATCATTGACATCATGTCTCACTCATTTGAGAGATATTTTACTCCTGAAAAGGAAAATGACATACTGACGGACTATTTATGTGAGGCTATTTTCCACACATGTATGGACTGCGGACGGATTCTCATGAAAGATCCTGAGAACTATGAGGCAAGAGCCAGCATCATGGTGGCATCGACTCTTTCGCACAATGGTCTGACCGGTATGGGAAGAACCGGAGACTGGGCATCCCATTTCATCGAGCATGAATTATCCGGCGAATATCAGAGCGTAACTCACGGAGCAGGACTTGCGGTGATCACTCCTGCATGGATGAAATATGTGTATAAAGACAACATGGACAAATGTTCTTCTTAAGCCTCGGTGTTCCGACAAAATTAAGGGATGTTCCCGGAGTTGAGGATTTAGATGAAGAAGTGATGGAGCGCATGGCGAAACGTGTACGCGTTGTCCATGAGGACGGAAGCATCGGCTGGGTGCGCCGCTTAAGTACAGAAGATATTGTAGAAATATTTAAACTGGCGATGTAAAAAATAATGAAAGAAAGTCCCACAGTGAAAAAGACTGCTGTCTTTTATCACTGTGGGACTTTCTGCGGTTTGGTGAAAAGTTTTATACTTATTTTATTGATAATCAGTCAAAATTGACATATAATTAACGGTGATTGATAAAATTTTAACCAAAATGCACAATGTGAAGGAGGTATTTCATGTTAAACCAGGCCTACTATGACAAAACAGATGAGATCATAGCATCTCACGGGCTTACGCAGGCTGCTTTGATCCCGATCATCCAGGATATTCAGGCAGAATATCGCTATCTTCCGCCGGAGCTTTTAAGTTATGTGGCATCAAAGCTGTCCATTGACGAAGCCAAGGCGTACAGTGTTGCGACCTTTTATGAAAACTTTTCTTTTGAACCAAAAGGAAAATATATCATTAAAGTCTGCAACGGGACAGCCTGTCATGTCCGCAAATCAGTCTCCATTTTGGAACGTCTTTACAGTGAGTTGGGGCTCTCAGAGGAGAAAGCGACCACTGATGATATGATGTTCACGCTGGAGACCGTTTCCTGTCTTGGTGCCTGCGGGCTTGCACCAGTCCTCACCGTCAATGACAAAGTCTATCCGGCGATGACCCCGGATGCTGCTGCTGAACTGATCCGTGAACTGAGAGGAGCTTAAATGATGAAAAAAATTGAAAACAGAGAAGTTCTTGAACAGATCCGTCAAACTTCCAGGGAGCAGATGAACAAAAGCAAATGCCGGGTCCTGATCTGTGCAGGTACAGGCTGTCTTTCCGGCGGGTCAGGCGCCATCTATGACAGGATGTGTGAGTTAGTGGGGGAACATCCTGACGTAGAAGTCCATTTCGGACCGGAGATTGCACACGGAGACGGTGAGATCGGAGTGAAAAAAAGCGGATGCCATGGCTTCTGCGAGATGGGGCCTCTGATGAGGATCGAGCCTCAGGGAATCCTATATACAAAGGTGAAGCTTGAAGACTGTGAGGAGATTTTTCACAGGACGATTGAAAAGGGAGAACCGATCAGGCATCTGTTATTCAAGAGGGATGGAATTGAATATCAGAGGCAGGAAGAGATTCCCTTTTATAAAAAACAGACGAGAAACGTATTAAAAAACTGCGGGCATATTGACGCAGAACATATAGAGGAGTATTTATCCATCGGCGGATACGAGGCTCTGGAAAAAGCACTGTTTGACATGAAGCCGGAAGAGGTGGTCAGCGAAATATCAGAGTCGAATCTGAGAGGCCGGGGAGGCGGAGGTTTCCCAACAGGGTATAAGTGGTCCCAGGTAGCCGGACAGAAAGAGAAAATCCGCTATGTCGTATGTAACGGAGACGAGGGGGACCCGGGTGCATTTATGGACCGAAGCATCATGGAGGGAGATCCCCACAAGATGATCGAAGGAATCATGATCGCCGCCTATGCGGTAGGCGCCCGGGAAGGATATATTTATGTGCGGGCGGAATACCCCCTGGCAATCAGCCGTCTGAAACGGGCAATAGAACAGGCGGAAGAATGCGGACTTCTGGGAGAACATATTCTGGGAACTGATTTTTCTTTCCATTTACATATCAATAAAGGAGCAGGCGCTTTCGTGTGCGGAGAGGGAAGCGCACTGACGGCATCCATCGAGGGCAGCCGGGGGATGCCCCGGGTAAAACCGCCGAGAACCGTAGAACAGGGCCTGTTTGGAAAACCGACGGTGCTGAACAATGTAGAGACGTTCGCTAATGTTCCGATGATCATCACAGAAGGCGCCCAGTGGTTTAAAGGGATCGGCCCTGAGAAAAGCCCCGGAACCAAGGCGTTTGCCCTGACAGGCAGTGTCAATCACACAGGCCTGATCGAGGTGCCTATGGGAACGACGCTCCGGGAAGTGATCTATGATATCGGAGGAGGAATCAAGGGAGACGGAGAATTCAAGGCGGTACAGATCGGAGGACCGTCCGGCGGATGCCTCATCACACCGCACCTGGATGTGAATCTGGACTTTGACTCCCTGAAAAAGATGGGTGCCATGATCGGGTCCGGAGGCCTTGTTGTTATGGATGACAGCACCTGTATGGTGGAAGTGGCACGGTTCTTCATGAATTTTACCCAGAATGAAAGCTGCGGAAAATGTGTCCCGTGCAGAGAAGGAACCAAGCGGATGCTGGAGATTCTTGAGCGGATCGTGGAGGGAAAAGGAAAGCCTGAAGATCTGGACCTTCTGGAGGAGCTAGCCACGACGATCACAGAGACGGCACTCTGCGGATTGGGAAAAAGTGCTGCCCTCCCTGTCATGAGTACCCTTAAGCTGTTCCGCGATGAGTATGTGGAACATGTGGTCGACAAGAAGTGTGCTTCTCATAACTGCAGTGCCCTGAGAAGATTTATCATCAGCCCGGAACGCTGCAAAGGATGTTCCAAGTGTGCAAGGAACTGTCCGGCAGACGCCATCAGCGGACGGATCAAAGAACCGTATGTAATTGACAATAATAAATGCATTAAGTGCGGTGCATGTGAGAGTGCCTGTGCGTTTGGTGCGATCCATATTGAAGGGTAGGAGGAGAAGAACATGAGTTATATGACAATCAATAACAGAAGAGTAGAGTTCACAGATGAAAAAAATGTTTTGTCTGTCATCCGCAAATCCGGGATCGATCTTCCTACATTCTGCTATCATTCCGAACTTTCCACATACGGCGCATGCCGGATGTGTGTGGTGGAAGATGACCGGGGTAGGATCTTTGCATCCTGCTCTGAGACACCAAGAGACAAAATGGTGATCTATACAAATACACCGAGGCTTAAGCATCACAGAAAAATGATTATTGAACTTTTGCTGGCCTCCCACTGCAGAGACTGTACTACCTGTACGAAAAACGGTGTCTGTGTCCTGCAGAAATTATCCAGACGGCTGGGAATCAAGGAGGTGCGCTTTGAGAACAATAAAAAGCAGCTACCGAAGGATCTGTCTTCCGAATGTATCATCCGGGACCCTAACAAATGTATCCTATGCGGAGACTGCGTGAGGACCTGCGATGAAATTCAGGGCATGGGAATCCTGGACTTCGCATTCCGCGGATCAAAAATGCAGGTGACAACGGCTTTTAACAAAGACCTGGCACAAACGGACTGTGTGGGATGCGGACAGTGCCGTGCAGTCTGTCCTACCGGAGCCATTACGATCAAGCAGGACATTGAAAGAGTTTGGGAGGCGCTGTCTGATCCGAAAATACGGGTCGTTGTCCAGATTGCTCCTGCCGTGCGCGTAGCCGTGGGAGACAAGTTCGGAATCCCGAAAGGAGAAAATGTACTGGGGCGTCTTGTGGCCGCCCTTAGAAGGATCGGATTCGATGAAGTCTATGATACAAACTTCGGCGCAGACTTAACGGTCATGGAAGAATCCAAGGAACTGGTAGAACGGCTTGAATCCGGAGATAACCTTCCGTTATTCACCTCCTGCTGTCCAGCATGGGTGAAGTTCTGTGAGAACAGGTATCCACAGTTCAGGAAAAAAATTTCAACGTGCCGTTCTCCTCAGGAAATGTTCGGAGCGCTGATCAAAGAAGAGGCACGAATGGATGAGGCAGGCGACTCAAGGAAAACAGTGGTCGTATCCATCATGCCGTGTACCGCAAAAAAAGCAGAGATCACGAGGCCGGAACATTTCAATGAAGGGGAACAAAATGTAGATTATGTTCTGACAACGACCGAGGCATCCCGCATGATTCAGGAGTCAGGGATTGACCTTTCTCAGGTAGAGCCGGAGGCTTTGGATATGCCGTTTGGAATCTCCTCCGGAGCCGGAGCAATCTTCGGCGTGACCGGAGGAGTGACAGAGGCCGTCCTGCGCCGCCTGATGAACAGCGACCGGGCAGAAGATCTGGAGGCCATCAGCTTTACCGGTGTCCGGGGCGTGGACGGGATTAAGGAAGCTTCCGTCAAGCTGGGAGACAGGGACGTAAAGATCGCAGTGGTAAACGGCCTCAAATGTGCCTCCGAGGTACTGGATAAAATAGAGGCGGGAGAAATATACTACGACTTTGTGGAAGTCATGGCTTGCAAGAGAGGCTGCATTACCGGCGGCGGCCAGCCTGTGCCGATCGGACCGAGGACAAAGAAAGCCAGAGTAGAAGGGCTTTATAAGATTGATAAATTGGCCCAGATCAAGCTTTCCAGCCAGAATCCGATCGTGGCAACTGTTTATGACGGTATTCTGAAAGGAAAGGAACACAAGCTGCTTCATAATGAAAGATAGCTGAGACTGTCATTGTTCGTATCTTTCCTGCCTGGTAAAGTTTATGCAGGATGGACGGAAGCAAACTGGTCTTGAAGTAGTATCTTTGAAAAGATATCATAAAGGCAGAACAAGATATCTTTTTTAAGAGAGGAGCGGAATACTATGAATATAGATATGACAAAATTTTCTGGAAAATGCAGCTGCGGAAGGAATCATAAGCTGACCGTAAATGAGATCATCCTGGAGGAAGGTGCACTGCAGAGGATACCGGAGATACTTCAGAAAGATCCTTATATAGGGTATCATAGTTTTGCAATGGTCTGTGACGAGAATACATATGAGGCGGCAGGAAAAGAGGTTGAGGCACTTATCAAAGGAATTCAGATCATCAAATTGGAATCTGAAAATCTCCATGCAAATGAAGTCGGTGTCAATAAGGTACGGGAAGCATTGGAACAGATGAAGGAGACCGACTGTCTGGTCGCAGTCGGCTCCGGAACGATTCACGATCTGACAAGGTATCACGCCTATGAAAAAAAGATACCATTTATCTCCGTGCCCACGGCAGCCAGCGTAGACGGATATGTCTCTACCGTAGCCGCCATGTCCTGGTATGGATTTAAAAAAAGCATGATCGCTGTTTCTCCGATCCTTGTGATTGCTGACAGCCAAGTGATCGCTCAGGCACCGATGCGTCTGACAGCCTCTGGCGCAGGAGATCTGCTTGGAAAATATACGGCGCTGGCAGACTGGAAGATTACACATCTTTTGAATGGGGAATACATCTGTGACAGGATTTGCAGCATGGAGTATGAAGCACTTGATAATTTAAAGAATTCATTGGAAGGGCTGAAAAACGGCGAAATTGCAGCATATGAAGAACTAATGTACGGACTGCTGCTGTCAGGATTGGCTATGCAGATGACAGGAAATTCCCGTCCGGCCTCCGGCGCAGAACATCATATGGCTCATTTCTGGGAAATGGCAGTGATCAATGAGGAAATTAGCGCGTATCATGGAGAAAAAGTCGGAGTCGGGCTTATTCTGGCCGGCGGTATTTATCATAAGGCAGCATCATATTTGAAAAAAGGTGAATTTTGTATCAAAGATCATGTAGATGTAGAGACTGGTCTGATCGAGGTAACATTTAGAGACAGAGAACTGTGTGAGAGCATCAAAAAAACTAATGATCCGAACCTTTTGGACAGTATACATCCCGATCTATTGAGTGAAAAGACGAAAGAGATCATTAAAATCATCGAAGAGATCCCAGAAGCAGAGGAGATTGAGGATATGCTCCGAAAAGTCGGCGGAGTTAAAAGTCTTGAAGAGTTGGGCTTTGATCCGTCTATGAAAGAAAAAACGGCCAGAATTGCGCCGTATATCAGGGACCGTGTTACATACTTGAGGATACTGAAGTTTTATGATTTCTATGATCAGATAATAAAGTAAGTTTAAGTGGGGGCCGCAGTGATTGCGGCTCTTTTTTTATTTCATAGGAATGTTCTACGACCTTCCCTATGAAATAAAAAGCGCTCCGCCAGGATACACACAGACTTGCAAAGCTGGTTAGATTTTGAACAAAACCACGGCCCTGTTTTTTACCAGATAGTAAAAAATACTGTCATCCGTGAGGTAAGGCTTTTGTCTTGCTGGGGTAAAGTGTGAACGATATACTAAATTCATACCTGCAGGACAACAGTTACCGTAAACGTAAAAAGAGATCCATTTCATAAGGAGATTAAAATGGTGAACAAGGTGAACAGTATAAAAAAAGAGATAGTTTTATATGCAAAATTATTAGATTCCAAAGGGCTGGTCAATACACTTGAAGGAAATATTTCAATTCTGGACCGTGAAACCGGAGAATTATATATTACACCTTCAGGGACAAGAAAAGCCTTCCTTGATGAAGATATGGTGGCAGTTGTAAAGGACGGAGAACAGATCGGAGGAAGCGTCAGCCGCTCCAGTGAATATCTGCTCCATGAGGCCGCATTAAAAGCCAGACCTGACTGCAGCGCAGTTGCACATATCCATGCTCCTTACTTAACAGCATATGCGTACTGCAACAAAACCATCAGGTTAAAGTGTTCCACCACATTTTCTCTGGTGTTTGAAGAAATTCCCTGTCTGCCGTATGGAGAGGCGGGCACTGTACATATTGCAGACGGGATTGACGAGGCAATGAAAGAACATGATCTGGTCCTGTTGGGAAATCATGGATGTGTAGCGGTAGGCAATACGCTGGAAGACGCTGTAAAAATAATTGAGGCTGCAGAAGAAGTATTAAAAATTGCGAAAATTGCAGGCGAAGTCGGAACCATCACAGATATTCCGGATGATAAATTAGAATCCCTATTTGAACATCATCCCGGGAGCAGAAGAAACAGATTAAAAAACAGAAGGGAGATGTAAGGATGAAAGCAGCAGTGATGTACGGACCAAATGATATCAGAGTAGAGGAGGTTCAAAGGCCGGAGTGTCCGGCAGGCGGGCTTTTATTAAAGGTAAAAGCTATTGGGCTGTGTGGTTCAGATATTAGAAATTTAACAACAGATTCAAGAAAAGGAGATTATCCTCACATTTATGGACACGAGGTTGTCGGTGAAGTCGCAGAAGTTTCGCCGGAGGCTGATACATATGCAGTGGGAGACCGTCTCTATGTTTATCCTGTGGAACATTGTCTGAAATGTGAAGCGTGCAGGAGCGGCCACAGCGAAAATTGTGAAAATGCAGGAGATTACGCGAACCGTCAGGGAGGATTTGCAGATTATCTGCCGGTGCCGCCGGAGCAGCTTAATGCGGATGCCGTATATCCAATCCCGGACGGTGTTGACTATAAGAGCGCATCGCTGGGAGAACCATTATCATCTGTCTATGCATGCCAGGAGAATATAAATGTCACACTTGGAGACACGGTGGTGATCATTGGGGCCGGTCCAATCGGCTGTTTTCATTCACAATTAGCAAAGATCCGCGGGGCCGGAAAGGTAATCATGGTGGAGATTAATGATAAACGTTTAGAAACGGCAAAACAGTTCGGTGTAGACTATACAGTAAACAGTACAAAAGAAGATCCGGTTGAAGCTGTGAAAAGATTGACCGGCGGCAGAGGAGCGGAAAAAGTGATTTCAGCAAATCCGTCAACGGCTGCCCAGTCTCAGGCAGTTTTTATGGCAAAAAAAGGAGGGATCATCGTATTTTTCGGCGGAGTGGCCAAAGGTGCGGTGACAGAGATCGATTCAAACTATATCCACTATAACAGTCTGTGGATTTACGGACATTACGGAGCTAACAGCATGCAGGTACAGAAATCCTATGAGCTGGCAATCTCTGATGCATTTCCTACGGAAAAATTTATAACGCATGTACTGCCTTTAAGTGAGATACAAAAAGGTATTGAGTTAACAAAAACAGGAGAAGCGATCAAAGTTGTATTGCTTCCAAACGAAGAAGAATAGGAGACGAATGTTATGGCAAAAGAATTAAAAATATTAGTAGCATGCGGAAGCGGAGTGGCAACTTCCACCGTAGCACAGGAAGCTGTAAAGAAAATCTGCAGGGATGCAGGGATTCCCGCAAAGATCATTAAAAGTACGATGACAGAAATTCCGGCTAAACAGGCAGATGTAGATATTGTCATGGTGACAACAAACTACCGGCAGAAATTAGATAAACCGCTTATCAAAGTGTTTGGGCTGATCTCAGGGATCAATGAGGATAAGATCAGAGACGAAATCATAGATACATGTCACAGACTGCAGAATGAAAACTGATGATCATATTTTAGAAGAGATAGGAGGAAGAAGGTATGGACATTTTATTAAAAGCGGTGCAGGCTCTGTTAAATATGGGCGCTGTGGCATTGCTGCCGATCATGATCTGTATTTTAGGACTTGTGTTCCGAATGAAATTTGGGGCATCGTTAAAAGCCGGATTAATGGTAGGAATCGGGTTTCAGGGATTAAGTTTAACAGTAGGGCTGCTGACGACAACAATTCAGCCAATCACGGAATATTATCAAAAAATGGGAAGCGGTTTTACTGCTGCGGATATTGGATTTGCAGCGGTGGGAGGTGCGTCGTGGACAGTGCCGTTTGCACCGATCGCAGTGCCGCTCATTGTAATCGCAAACTTTATTCTGCTTAGAGCCGGACTGACCAAAGTGCTGAATGTAGATATATGGAATTATATTCATTTCCTGATCCCCGGAGCATTGGCATACGCATTATGGGGAAATGCACTCCTGGGACTTGCCATCACGGTGGGCCTTTCCATAGCTGCACTATATGCAGGCCAGGCAATCGCACATCATTGGCAGGATTTTTTTGGACTTGACGGAACTACCTGTTCGACGCTGTCCTTTACTACATTTATGTATCCGCTGTCATGGGCTGTTAATAAGCTGGTCGACCATATACCCGGGATCAAAGATATTGATATTGATATGAAGAAGCTGGAAGAAAAATTAGGGTTCTTCGGTGATCCTGCTTTTGTAGGATTGATCGTAGGCATCTTTTTGGGACTGCTTACAAGACAGGCGCCGACAACAGTCTTTGGAATCGGTATGGGGATTGCGAGCGTTCTGATCTTGATCCCAAGAATGGTATCAATTATGATGGAGGGACTTACACCGATCGGAAATGCGGCGAGTGCATATATGAAAAAGCATATGGGTGAAGATGCAGAATTATTTATCGGCATGGATGTGGCTTTAGGGCTGGGTGATCCGGCATGCATTACATGTACCGCTATCTGTATTCCGATTACGATTTTATTTGCATTTATTATTCCGAACATGGTGTACTTCCCTATTGGCTTACTGGGAATCGTATGCTACACAACAGTTATGTGTGTGCTGGCCAGCAAAGGAAATCTGCTCAGAAGTCTGATATGTTCAATTACATCTATGTTTTTGATCACATTCTTTGTCAATATGTTTGTGCCGGAGTGCACAAAGATGCTCTCTGTGACAGGACTGAAGATACAGGGGCTTGTAGCAGACGGTTCATTTGGCTATAACCTGGGTACTGTGATCATCTGCTTTATCAGTAAATTATTTGGAATGTAGAGACGGAAAAAACAAAGGAGTGACCGCAGTGAGTTCAAAAAATATATACTTGGCGACAGAAGGAAGTGCAAAAGACTGGGAAGAAGCGATATGGCTTTGTGGAAAATGTATGATGGAGAATGGAAGTGTCAGCAGATCATTTACAGATTCCTGCATTGAAAGAGAGAAAGAGTATCCGACAGGTCTGCCGGCCGGCATACCGGTGGCTATCCCGCACAGTAAGGCGGAGGGGATTAAGGAAAACTGTATCTGCTTTTTGAGATTAGATAAACCGGTCCGGTTTTACCGGATGGATGACAGCGAAGAGTATATTGATACGAGATTAGTGTTTAATCTGGCAATCAAAGGAGCAGATGATCATTTAGAGTTTCTCCAGAAATTAATGCAGTTTGTACTGGATGAAGGCAGCCTGGAAAAATGCAGCACCATGAAGCTGGAAGATATTACGAAATTTCTGGAGACAAAATTAGGATAAACTTAAAAAGGAAAATGACATTATAGAAAGACATGATCTATAATGTCTCTTTCTTTTCTTTTAAATTAGGAAAGTGATATGTGATGAAACGACGAAGCACTGAGATTATGCAGGGAATTTTGAAGTCCAAAGAAGACGATGTATCGGCAAAGCAGTTTATGTCCCGGTATGATATCTCCAGGAGAACATTGAAGAATGATATCAATGAGATCAATGATTTTCTTAAGACAATCTCAATGGGAGAAATTTTCATAACAGAGGACGGAAATCTGAAGATCGGAGGACTGTTCGACAGAGAAAAAATTGAAGAGCATTTATATCAGATGGATATGTACATGTATAAGCTGTCACCGGAAGAGCGGCAGATTTATATTATGCTTGAATTAATCGCAAATCCCCATTATACAACGATGCACCGGTTTGCAGAGGAACTTTTTGTAAGCCGTATAACAATTATGAGCGATGTTGACGCAATGAAACAGATTTTAAGAAACAGCGATGCAGAACTCATCCTGGACAGTGGAAAAGGAATTAAATTATCATGCAGCTATGAGGCATCTTTGGAGCTGCTTGTCTCACTATACAAAAAAATTGCGGTCAACATTAAAAATGATGGATTTTTTCAGAGAATGATGCTTAAGAAAATGAAAATTAAATATACGTTCTCTGAATTATTTTCCTATATGCAGGATTATATGAAAATAAACAATCTGGTTTTTATTGAAGACATCTTTTATGATATTGTCTTATATTTATTTACAGCCTTTAACTTTCGGGAACGGGATCATGACGAAGCAGACAAAGTGGTTACAGAAAGGATGAAATTAACAAATATTGATCATATGATGCTCTATGCAGGATATATGTTAGACGTTCCGGTTACAGAAAAAATGATCGACTGCTTCAGAGACTATATTGAGAAAAATAATTTATACTCGTTTGTAAAGACAGTAGACGAAGTTGAGCTTTATAAGGTCATCATGTTCTTTGTATCAAAAATTGATCAGGAGCTGCGTTTAGAATTGACCAATGATGACAAGCTGATTGATTCACTTTTGATGCATATTAAAAGCATGAAGGATTGGGGAAACTATGAAGTTGAAATTCCTAAAAATTATGACCTGCCTATGAACTATGAACTGCTGGAGACATTAGTAGAGAAATATTCTTATATTTTAGAATCCTTTTTATCTTATAAGCTGAGCAGCAACATGAAAAAATCAATCGTTATTCATATTTGTGTTGCTGTCATCCGAAACCGGAGATATTATATCCCGAAACTTTCCATTGTGATCGTATGTCCGGGAAGTATGGCTACCGGAAAATATCTGGAAGCACAAATCAAGAACTATTTTGATTTTGAAATTGTAGGAGTGCTTGCGGCAGGTGAAGTCATCGGTGAGCTGGAACAGATGGAGAGGAAGATTGATTTTATCTTATCGACGGTACATATTGAAGCAGACGAGTATAAGGTAATTACAGTCAATCCTTTTTTGACTATGAGAGATTTGAATCTGATCCAAAAGGAAGTGTTTCAAAGCCAGAAACAAATTAATCTGCCAATAGAAAAGAAAAAGAAAAAATTACTGGGGGATCTTCAGGATTTAATGGATGATGATAAATTATCAGCGGAAACTTACGATAAGATTGAAGCAATCCTTATGGAGATGAAAAAACCTCTAAAAAAAGAAAATGCTATGGCAGAACTTTTGAAAAAAGACTTCATTGCCATCAAAACGGCTTCCTGTCATTGGAAGGAGGCAATCAAACGTTCGGCTGAACCGCTTGAGCAATTTGGGTATATAGAACAAAGGTATGCGGAAGAAGCAATACAAAAGGTAGAAGAGTACGGAGACTATATTGTGGTAAGCCGGGGGGTTGCATTGGCTCATGCAGGAAAAGATTCCGGTGTTATAAAGGATGGATTAAGTCTGCTGGTCTGTAAGGACGGAATATCATTTCAAAAGGATAAAGCTAAGGTGAATCTTATCTTTTGTTTTGCATGCACAGGCGAGAAGGAGTATCTGGATCTGATAAAAGAAATCGTGGCTGTGGGAAAGGAACAAAATCGGCTGAAAATGATTTTAAACTGCAATACAGCACAAGAAATATATGATACATTAATTTTTGATGAAAAGAGAAAAAGATCTTAAGAATCCCCGGCTGTTACGCCGGGGAAAAAGTTATTCACAAACAGGGTCTTCTATTAGAGTGGCAACGACAAATTCATGTTTGTGCCCTGCGTCAGTAGAGGTGCATCCTGCAACAAAATGCACATGGCGGCCGCAGCCTACATCAATGGCCGGACCGGATGTTCCGCAGAATTCGTGATGATGTCCATCACAGGAATCCGTGGTAAATTTGATTTCATGAACATGGCTTCCATCGCATGGAATGGCATTGCTTGATACCGTAGCAAATCTGTGATTATGCGCGTAATCACAGCATCCTGCAATTTTGGTGCTGCCTAACACTTCATGGTTATGCTGTTTTGGGGTACAAGGTTTGCTATTTATATTTTGGCTCATAATTACTTCCTTTCAGTTATTGATTATAGTTACAATCATATAATATGCACAATCGACAAAAAGGGAATGAATATACTGGAAATAAAAAAAGAAAATTCCTTCTAAATAATGAAGTCAAAGATTAATTCTACGGAGTGCTGATTGTGTTTTCATAAGTCTTTTTTTTGATTAATTACCGAGGTGAAATCACATGGACAATCAGAACTTTTGAGGAATAAGCAAAAAACTGGTCAAATGCCAAAAAAAGAAAAACGCAGAAAAAAACTGTGTTTTCTCTTTTTTTGGCATTTTTTTTGAAGTATCTGCATTTAAAACTTGAAAACCAGGAAATAATATGATATAATTTACAAAATAAAGTTAATTGATTAAATGAATAATAAGGAGAGGCGCCGATGATAGACAGAGATTTGACAAACCGGGAAAAACTGATTATGAAATGTGTGTGGGCCGAGAATCAGGAGATTTCCATCCAGGATCTTCAGGATAAACTGAAAGAAATGTTTGACTGGGATGCAAAAAGATCAACGGTCCGTACGTTTTTAACAAGCATCGAAGGAAAAGGATTCGTTAAAATTGAGAGAAGAGGAAGATTTTCTTATCTCAAACCTTTGGTCGACGAAAAAAAATACAAAAGAGAACAGGTACAGAAAATGATTGATTTTTGGTACGGGGGTTCTAAAGTAGCACTGATAAAAACTCTAAATGGAGGTAAACTGCCCAAGGAGAAAGAAGAGTATCTTCGAAAAGTATTTAATGAGCCGGAAGAATAAAAACTGCAGGAAGATTCTTTCTGTACATCAATCAGTATTGTCATATGATGATTTAGACTATGAGCCAGATACTTCAAGGACTGGCTCTTTTTTTGAAACAAAAAGAACTGCTGTACTTTTTCCGCACAGCAGTCCCGGTTTAAAACATGATTATGTAGCTATAATATCTGAGTTATTCAATGCTCAGCGGTTCGTTATTAGAGATAGAAGTGCCGTCTTTTGCTTTGGCCACATAAAATACAGACAAATTTTCCGGCTGATAATAGATTTCCAATGATGACAGGGAATTTAATTTCACACCTTTTGATTTAATGTCCTCCTTCACTGTCTTTTCCACATCTGCGACGAGCACATTGTGACTCTGAAACTGTACCTCTGTATAGATTTTCATATTTTATCCTCCTTTCATGCTTTAATTTTTTTATTATAAACCTTGTTTCATAAATATTCAAAGGATCAGGTGAAAATTCCATCTTTTGGTGCCGAATAAGAAGGTAATATTTTATAATTTATGATTGACATTCTGGTAAAAGAGATATATGATAAACACATAACATATGAATGATTGTTCATATGAATGAATATAATAATAAAAGGAGGGTGAGAAGTTGACAGTACATGATATAGACTGCTGTGATACCTATCAGGTCCATGATGACCTTCTGAAAGCAGTAAATGAAAAGATGCCCGAGGAAAGTGAACTGCAGGATCTGGCAGACCTTTTTAAGGTGTTTGGAGATTTTACAAGGATCAGGATTTTGTTTGTTCTGTTTGAAGCGGAAGTATGTGTGTGTGACCTGGCGGAGGCTCTTGATATGACTCAGTCTGCAATTTCACATCAGCTGAAGATACTGAAGCAGGCAAGGCTGGTAAAATCGAGAAGAGAAGGAAAATCAGTTTTTTATTCACTGGCAGACGGTCACGTAAGAACGATCATCGCTCAGGGAAGAGATCATATTGAAGAATAATCATAATTAAAATGGGAGGATATCATGAAGAAAAAATTTAAGTTACAGGATTTAGACTGTGCACACTGTGCGGCAAAGATGGAAGAGGCAATCAAAAAAATACCGGGAGTAAATGACGCCAGTGTAAGTTTTATGACTCAGAAAATGACGATCAGCGCAGAAGATGAAAAGTTTGATGAAATCATGCAGAAGGTTGTCAGTACCTGTGCCAAGGTTGAGCCTGACTGCAGGATACTCATCTAGTTGATAAAACCCGGATGGAACGGAGCCTATCCCGCACTCCGGGTTTTGTTTTTCAATATAAGGAGACTATGTTTATGACAAAAAAACATAAAAAGATGCTGATCCGGATCATTGCAGCATTTTTCCTACTTGCAGGGCTGATGATCGCGGAACATACGGGCAACCTCCAAAGTTTGGAAGGTTCATGGACTTTGTTCGTGATTTATCTGATCCCGTATCTGGTGATCGGCTATGACATTATTTACAAAGCAGCCAGAAATATCAGAAATGGACAGATATTTGATGAAAATTTCCTCATGATGATCGCTACGTTCGGAGCCTTTGGAGTGAAAGAGTATTCCGAAGCTGTGGCCGTTATGCTGTTTTATCAGGTGGGGGAACTGTTCCAGAGTTATGCGGTGGGAAAATCCCGCCAGTCTATCTCAGAGCTGATGGATATCTGCCCCGAATATGCGAATATCGAGGTTGATGGAGCGCTCACACAGGTTGATCCTGATGAAGTTGAAATAGGAAGTTTCATTGTTGTAAAACCGGGGGAAAGAATTCCTTTGGACGGCGTGGTAATCGAGGGGGAATCCTTGGTCGATACAGCCGCACTGACCGGCGAGTCCGTTCCGAGAAAGGCAGCTGCAGGTGATGAAGTGATCAGCGGATGCGTCAACGGAAGCGGTACGCTGAAAGTAGAAGTGACGAAAGAATTTGAAGACTCCACTGTTGCAAGGATTCTGGAACTGGTGGAAAATGCAGGCAGCAAGAAGGCAAATGTAGAGAATTTCATTACTAAATTTGCAAAATATTATACTCCTGTGGTAACAATCGGTGCCGTGATTCTTGCGGTATTCCCTCCGCTGATCTTAGGAGGAGGCTGGGGTGAATGGGTTCAGAGAGCCTGCATTTTCCTTGTAATCTCCTGTCCATGTGCGCTGGTAATTTCAGTGCCTATGGGATTTTTCGGAGGGATTGGTGCTGCCTCAAGGATCGGTGTACTGGTCAAGGGAAGCAATTATCTGGAAGCTGTATCTGAGATGACAACCATAGTATTTGACAAGACTGGAACTCTGACAAAAGGTGAATTTAAAGTGACTGAGATCCTGCCGCAGGGACGCAGAGAAGAGGAACTTCTTGAGCTTGCGGCATTGGGTGAAGGGTATTCGAATCACCCGATTGCCGGTTCTATTAAAGAAGCATATGGAAAAACAGCGGATATGAACCGTGTGTCCGAGGCTGAAGAAATCGCAGGACACGGAATCCGTGTCCTGATCGATGGGAAAGAAGTTCTGATCGGAAACGGCAAGTTAATGAGACAGCAGCACATTGACTATGTTTCCTGCAACAGTACCGGGACTGTCGTCTACGTGGCCTCTGAGGGTGTGTTTGCAGGCGCTATCGTCATTTCTGATACGGTAAAAGACGGGGCAAAAGAGGCAATCAAAAGCATGAAGCAGGTAGGCGTTAAAAAATGTGTTATGCTCACCGGAGACAGGAAAGAGGCAGCTGAATCTGTTGCCGTACAATTAGGAATTGATGAAGTATACGCAGAACTCCTGCCGGGCGACAAAGTATCCCAGGTGGAAAAGCTTCTGAAAAATCAGAGAGAGAAAGAAAAGCTTGCTTTTGCCGGAGACGGTATTAATGATGCACCGGTGCTTACAAGAGCAGATATTGGGATTGCCATGGGAAGCATGGGATCTGATGCGGCCATAGAAGCTGCCGATGTGGTATTGATGGACGACGATGTCAGAAAGATTGCCTCCATCGTTCATATTTCAAGAAAAACACTGCGGATAGTGAAACAGAATATTGTGTTTGCCTTAGGTGTAAAGGCTCTTGTATTGGCTCTAGGCGCAGCCGGAATGGCAAATATGTGGGAAGCAGTCTTTGCGGATGTGGGAGTATCGGTGATTGCAATCCTCAACTCTATGCGTGCGCTGAAAAGCGGTGACCAAGAATAAAAGAAAATTGAGAGAAAAGGCCTGATTCAGCCGAATATGGTATAATGCAGCAAAACAGAAAAATCATTCTGCTTTGCTGCATTTTCCTTTTTTACCTCTCAGGAAAGAGACTCCGTGACTTCTTTGAACTGAAAAACACTACGGGAACAAAGAAAAGCCTTATAAATACTGCATTTAAATGAATGAGCAAGAGGAAATATTGAAGGATTTACGACAATAGTACAACAAATGAAAGAACATTGTATAACGACTTCTATTGCTATGTTTGATGAATGCTGAAATATTATAGACAGGTGCTTAAAAATAGTGTAAAATTAACTTGTATTAGGAAAAGAAAAATACTTTTTAATTTTGTATAAAAAGGGGTTGACAGACATGCTTAGAAACTGGTATACTATGACAGACAGACAGACAGACAGACAGACAGACAGACAGACAGACAGACAGACAGACAGACAGACAGACAGGTAAAGTCTGTTTTTTTTGCGTACAACCTATATAGACATACCAAAAGCACAGATACACTAATTATATGGTGATCTGTGTCTTTTTTGCGTTCTGTAGAAAAATGAGTGAAAAGAGGGAAGAAATATGTATAAAGAGAGTGTCAAGAAGAATTTTCGTTACATAATGTCAAAATTTGTGTGTGTGGTTTTTGTAGTAATTTTAATATTAAATTGTATGTCTTTGCAAATTAAAGCAGAAGGAAATACGAATGGGAATATAACAGATAGTGAATATAATCCAAAATATACTATTCAACATTATTTAAATTACCCAGCGATGGTTTTAGATATTCCAAATTCTGGAGATAAGACAGGAATGGATTTAGTAAATGCGCAAGCATCTAAGACAGATACGATGATTGTATGGCGAACAGATGCTTCACGGGAAAATAATTTACCACGTAATTTTAAGAAACAAAATAGTTATGGAGAGAACCATGGCGTGGATGAATTATATGAACAAAGTCCACATTCGCAACTAAACTTAAATGATGATGGAACAGTAAAAACAGAAAATGAATTACGAAAATTGTTTGCTGATGAGGAAACATATTTCTTTGAAAAATCACAAATGCGATTCATGAATAAGCTTTATAATGATAAAAGTGAAAATCATTATAATAAGAATTATACATTAGAACAGGTTTGGCTTTTGAAAGAAGGTAAGGATAAAGATAGTACTAATAAAGAGGATTTTTATGTCTTAGATGCACCTGTAATGGATGATGGAATCCATCATGATCCTTCTAAGTTTACTTTCACTAACTATAAGGACAATCCAGCATTTAATTCCACAAAAACTACAAATGCTGATGGTGTGAAATATATTGGAGATTCAAAAGACGGTTATACGATTTTAATTACTGAAGATACGGTCATTCGTCTAGTTTTTGAACCAACTACAGAAGAAAATTATAATTATGATGCAGTGAATTTTTTCGATTATGATATAACGGATGGATGGATTTATACTACAGAAGCTGCAGCTAATTCAGCAAGAGATGGTCAAGAGGTAGATAATATAAGCAAAAAGGTTGATAAGGCAATAGAAGCACAAACTTTAGATCAATTAGTTTCAAACAGTAAATTTAATGTAGATGGTAAACTTCCAACTTCTTATCAAAGCAAAGATGAATTGAAAAATGTAACATTTTATGCAAACACAGCAAAACAAGGTATAAATAACCGAAATAATCTTCCTGCTGGAGCAGAGCAAAAATTTGCTTTTGGAAACGATAATGCTGGGACTGGATTAGGAAAGAATACTTGGAATGATTCTAACGGTGTAGCGGCATCATTAAATATGACTAATGCAGGAAATCGTGCTGGAACCAGTAAATGGGGTACTACATTCTATGGTCCGAGTCTTCGAGGGGCAACATTTAGTTTGGGTCAAGGCGTCAATGAAAATGGAAGTATTAAGTGGAGTGAGGGGGTAAATGCACCTCCAATCTTTTCAACAGCTAAAGATACTTTGAATTCAGATGGTATAGATAATCCAAATGGAATACAAGGGAAAACGGAATATTTAAAATATAGTGGATATGGGACAGAAAATTCCAAAGAAAACTATAGCTTACAGTTTTCTCGTCTTGGAGGTACATATACTTTATCTGGAGTTAAGAACAATAAAGGGAAACAAGTTAGCAGTAAGTTGGATAAAATTTCCAAAAATAAATCATCTCTTTATTCAAATGAATTTTGGCCGATGGATTATGCTTCATCATATGGAACTGATGGACACGATCTTAAATTTGGAAATTTAAATTCCAAAGATCTTAGAAATTTTGTAGGAATTGATGGTTCTGGAGCTAAAGTATCTGGAGCCCTTCCAACAAGTGATGATCAAAATAATGATCATAATTCTTACTTTGGTATGACAACATATTTTGATTTTGTGTTACAACCTGGATATTGTGGACCGTTGAATTACTTCTTTTATGGAGATGATGATTTATTAGTGTTCTTGTCAGAAACAACTGTTTCTGAGGATGGGACAGTTACAGTTGATCATACTAACAGTGTACAAGTGGCAGACATGGGTGGAGTTCACTCGTCATTAGGTATGTACGTAGATTTATGGGAATTTATTGATGGAGCAGAAGATATAAAAAATAGTGATGGAGAGACAATTGCCACAGGTATTCCATATAAAGATAATAAGAAAACATATCGTTTATCTGTATATTACACAGAAAGAGGAGCATCTGGATCTTCATGCTATATGAGATTTACAGTTCCATTTGAAGAGTTAGCAACAAATCCAATTACTTTTAATCAGGCAATTCAAATTGAGAAAAATGTTAAGAGCAATTCAAAAGAAGATAAAGGTGTATATGCATTTCAGTTGGATTTAACGACACCTAACGGAAATTCTATGGTTAATCAATATCCATATAAGAGATATGATGCAAATGGAAAAGAAATTAGTACTTCTAATGCTTCAATTGTCAGTGGAACAAAATTTTTTTTAAAGGATGGAGAGAAAGTGCTGATTTCTCATTTGCCAAAAGATACTGATAAGGATTTGGAGAAAGGCTATGGATATAATGTAAGAGAATTAGGAAGAGTAGATTCATCTAGTACAGGATACCCTGATAACTTGAATCCAAGTAATGTTACAGTTATTCCATTGACTCCAAAAGATTCAACAACCTTTATGACAGGAACAATTAAGGATGGATTAGGTCAAAAATTAACATTGGGTGTTGATTATGGGGATGAATTTGATAAAAACAATTATGTTCGTTTTATTAATGCCACAGACCCTGGAATGTTAGAATTAGAAAAGCAATTATCTGTTGATACGCAATCAACAGATAAGGATTTCAATTTCAACGTATATTTCACAAAAGCAGATGGGACGCCTTTGAACTCTTTATCATGGTTTAAAAGCCCGACTGATGTTGAGAGTCCAAACTGGGTTGAACAATCAGATATTGATTTGCAAGATGGTAAAGGCGTGTTATCAATTAAAGCTGGTGAAAAGGTTTTGATTTATAATTTACCAAAAGGGGCAACCTATACCATTACAGAAGCCAAAAACACATATTATGGGGTCAAAGAGATTGTTACTACAGGAAGTGGAAAGATAAATAAAGACGAAGCTTCTGGAAAGGTTACCGGAACTATTATAGTGGATGAGAATGTGACCGAGATGGATCAAAAAAAGCCATCTAATACCATTAAATATGTCAATGCAAAAACAGAAACAGGTGGCTTGACAGTAACAAAACAAGTTTCGGGAACACACGGCGATAAAGACAAGGAGTTCCATTTCACGGTTACGCTTGATGATAAGACAATCAGCGGAAAATTTGGAGATATGGACTTCGCGGACGGCGTGGCTACATTCACATTGAAACACGGGCAGAGAGCAACAGCTGTGAGACTTCCTGCTGGTATCGGATATACAGTAGAAGAAACAGAAGCCAACCAGGACGGCTATGTGACTACTTCTACTGCTGACAAAGGAACAGTTCCAGAGAATGGTAATGTGGGAATCAAGTTTATCAACCACAAGGAAGTGACATCAGAGAAGCCATCCACACCTGATAAACCTGATACGCCAGACAGTCCAAAAACGGGTGACAGAACAAATATAGTGTTATATATATCATTGTTCGCAATAAGCGGACTATTAATCGCAATTCTAATCGTATTGAAGAAAAAGAAAATATTGGAGAACCGAAAAAGATCTTGAAATAAGATTGTAACGGCTACACAACTCACATTGACGGAGTGATCCAGACACGGTGGCGGGGAAATCTCAGGATTTTTCCGCCATGCTTGCAAGTGGCTGGTTCACTTCGTCTGTGAGCGAGCCTGTGGCGAGCTTTATGTAGCTCCCGTTATCTAACAAGGGGGCACAGGAACGCTCATGGTATGACTTCATGCTCGATTGTATGACGGCTGGCGGTGTGATAAAACGGGTTGACTTGGACACAGAGATTAAAAACCGTTTTGAAATACGCATGAAGAATGCACGAGCCTATTATGCTGTTGTGGACTTACTCATTTTGTATTCAAATGCTTAGTTTGTATCAAGTGTTGATGCAAGAAAGAAGAAATTTATTTTATCAGGTAGATGATAATGGTGTCATCTTTCAGGCCGATGGAGAAAGCTCAAAGGATATATTATGGAAGAGGCGAATGGCATGTTCGTCCAATGAACAATTCTCGATTGATAAATCCATGACATTGGACTTGAACGGATACAGTATTGGCTCCATAAAAGAGCAGTCTTTTGTGATAAATAAATATGGGGAAACGACTGAAGTCAAGCAGAAAAACGGAACGATCACCAATGACAGCAGCGAATCAGACAAGTTAAGCATACCGATGTTTGCAAGACAAAGAGTCAAACTGCACCTGGAGAATATGAAGCTTATATTGAATCCAAACGCCGGCATGATGGGATATGGCCTGAGGATTGGAAATGGAGATCATAATCAGGCACCGTAAAAGCTTTCAATACCGGCGGAGCCGCAGTTTATCATCCTCAGAACGGCAATCTGACAATCAACGGCGGCATTTTCCATCATATCCAGAGGCTCAGAATACGGAGGTGCTCAGGGAGCCGAGGCATCCATTGTATTTAAAGTCAATGGGGGCAGCTCTGTGGATAATCTCACAGGATTGACAGACCAGGTGATTTCTGACCTCACTATGCCGAAACCGAAGACCGGCAGTTCAGCGCAATCGAAGCGGGTCACCCAAAATGCGGCTAAAGCTGGGGAGCCTTTGGAATTTGCAGCTTGGGCAGGAGTCATGCTCACGGCTCTGGTATGCGGTCTGGCTGCGGCAAACTGTAAAAAGAATGCAAAGCATAAATAACATTCCATATACCTTATCGTGCGAAGCACGTCCACCCGAAGGGTATTAAATACGGTGTGCCCTGCGGGTATACTTTTCTGAGCTTATCCGGGTGTTTGGCAGAGAAATGCCGGATAAGCTTTGTTTTTAGTTGCGCTTTTTCTGTAAAACGTGCTAAAATTCTTTCAGATATAAAAAGGAGCTAGTTATGGAACTTTCGATGATAGGAATAGATTATCATACGGCATCGGTGGAGGAGAGGGAGCCGTTTGCATTTACAGATTCGGGAGCCACCCGATTCATGAAGTCTGTGAAGGAAACGGACCCAAATGCGTCCTGTATCGTTCTGTCGACCTGCAACCGGACAGAACTTTGGTTTTATAATCTGACACCTGACCCTCTGGATTACCTTTTTTCACAGCTGTCTCTTTTAAAGGATTCGGGGAGAGAACTGTTCGTCAGAAGGGCCGGGACCGAGGCCGTCTTTTATCTGATGGAACTGGCCAGCGGGCTCCACTCTCAGATCCTTGGGGAAGACCAGATTGTGTCCCAGGTCAGAGAGGCCCTTAACCGTGCCAGAGAATGCTGTAAGCCGGACCCTGTTCTGGACACGCTGTTTCGGATGGCTGTGACGGCGGCAAAAAAAGTCAAAACGGAAACCCGGATCGGAAGCAGGGACACCTCCGTGCCGGAACGGGCTGTTTCGATTTTGGAAGACAAATACGGCTCATTTAAAGGAAAACAATGTCTGGTTATCGGAAACGGAGAAATGGGCCGTCTTCTGGCCGCATGGCTGGTACATAAAGGGGCCTGTGTTTCCATGACTCTGCGGCAGTATCGGAAACAGGACGTCATGATCCCGGCAGGATGCGGTGTTGTCTCTTACCAGGACCGTTACAGCGCCATGGGAGCTATGGAGTTTATTTTCAGTGCCACCAGAAGCCCGCACTATACGATACGCGCACAGCAGGCGGCAGAGACTTTTAAAGAGCACCGCTCTTATGTGTTTACAGATCTGGCAGTGCCCAGGGATCTGGACCCGGGTCTTGCAGAGCTGCCCGGATGCTGCCTTTTAGATATGGACGATCTGGGCCTTCAGGTATCGGCAGATGACGGGGAGCTTAAGAAGGCAGAAGAAATTATTTGTGAGCAGTCCGATGAATTTATGAACTGGTATTATTTCAGGGATTATATTCCGCTGGTCCGGGCGGTCGGCAGTGCTGCCGGGGAGCTGACCAATGCCAAGCTGAAGAAAACATACAGGGAACTCAGAAAAAAACACCAGGATGTATGCGGCCTTAAAAAAGAGGTGATGAGGGCATCAGAATCAGCGGTTGAACGGATTCTCTTCGGCCTTAAGGATGTGCTCCCGAGGCAGGAGTGGAAACATATTTTTGAGGCGCTGGAACTGTCGGCAGATGAGGTGGATATTTTTTAAGGAGGCTTGACCATGGGATATTTTCCGATGTACACAGATATCCGGGATTTCAAGATTTTGATGGTCGGAGGAGGAGCAATCGCCCTGCGGCGGCTTAAGACACTCCAAATGTTTCATGAACATATCACAGTCATATCACTGTCTGTCTGCAAAGGGATAGAAGATATGGTCCTTGACGGCTTTGTCACCTGGATTTCAAGGAGTTATGTTCCGGGAGACCTGAAAGATTTTGATATGGTGCTTGCCGCAACAGATAACAGGGAAGTCAATCACGCTGTTTTTCTGGAAGCCCGGAGGGAGAAAATGCCCGTCAATATCAGCGACTGCAAAGAAGAGTGCAGTTTTTATTTTCCTTCTGTTATAAAGGACGGCGATATTGTCATCGGGGTCACATCCGGAGGCACCGACCATAAAAAGACAAAACAGACAGCAGACAGAATCAGGAGTTTGATATGGAACCAAAAAGACTGAGGATCGGAAGCCGCGAAAGCCTTCTGGCTGTGGCTCAGACAAAACTTGTAATAGAGCAGTTAAAAGCAAATTATCCGGATCTTTCTTTTGAGCTGGTGACTCTGAAAACTACCGGGGATAAGATTCTTGATAAGACGTTAGATAAGATCGGAGGAAAGGGACTCTTTGTGAAAGAGCTTGATCAGGCTCTTCTGGACGGAAGGATCGATATGGCGGTCCACAGCATGAAGGATCTGCCTATGGAGATCTCCGATGACCTTCCCGTGGCGGCAGTGCCCAAACGGGGTGATCCAAGAGACGTGATTGTGCTGCCTTTGACCGGAGATTTTGGGGAACCCGGACAGGTGATCGGTTCTTCCAGTGCGAGAAGAGTTCTGCAGGCCAGAGGCCTGTTTCCGGAAGCAGAATTTCAAAGTATCCGAGGGAATATCCATACGAGGCTTCGTAAGTTGGACGGCGGACAGTATTCTGCATTGATCATGGCGGCCGCGGGACTAAAAAGGGCAGGCCTTGAAGAGCGGATCAGCCGTTATTTTTCTGTGGAAGAAATGCTGCCGGCGGCCGGACAGGGGACACTGTGCGTTCAGGTGAGAAAAGATTTTGACCAGTCCTTTTTTTCATGTATCCATGACAGGGGGACGGAACTTGTGACCGAGGCGGAACGGAGTTTTGTACGTGCTTTGGACGGGGGCTGTTCTTCTCCGATCGCGGCATATGCAGAGATTACAGGAAGCGACCTTAACCTTACCGGGTTTTACTGCGATGAATCAGACGGCACCGGAAGGGAAAAGAGCATTCGGGGAAAAGCACAAAGTGCCGGTGAGCTTGGCCGGCGCCTTGCAGAACAGATACGAGAATAAATGATACAGAAAGAAGGATGCAGAATGGATATGACAATAAGATCAAGAAGGCTACGGTCTACACCGGTATTGAGAAAGATGGTGCGGGAGACGAGGATGGATGCGTCTTCTCTCATTTATCCGCTTTTTGTGCGGGAGGGAGAAAATGTGAAGGAAGAAATCCCGTCCATGCCGGGACAGTTCAGGTACAGTCTGGACCGCATGCCGGAAGCTCTGAACGAAATGGCAGATGCCGGGGTGCCGAGTGTTATGCTGTTTGGAATTCCGGATGCAAAGGATGAGTGCGGCACCGGGGCGTGGGCAGAGGACGGCATCATCCAGAAGGCATTGAGAAAGGCAAAGAAGGAAGTGCCGGATCTTTATTACATTACAGACGTGTGCATGTGTGAGTATACCTCCCACGGACACTGCGGCATTTTGAGCGGACACCGGGTGGACAATGATAAGACTCTGCCCATGATCGCTAAGATAGCCCTGTCCCAGATACAGGCCGGGGCCGATATGGTAGCCCCGTCTGATATGATGGACGGCCGGGTCTCTGAGATCAGAAGTCTGCTGGATCAGCACGGTTACACAGATGTGCCGATCATGTCCTATGCGGCCAAATATGCTTCCGCTTTTTACGGCCCGTTTCGGGATGCCGCAGGATCTGCCCCTTCCTTCGGAGACCGGAAGGGATATCAGATGGATTATCATAATCGCCTGGAGGCCCTGAAGGAAGTGAAACAGGACTGTGAAGAAGGAGCGGACATCATCATGGTGAAACCGGCTCTCTCTTATCTGGATATTGTGAGAGAAGTGCGCAGTACGGTAGATCTTCCAGTAGCTGCATACAGCGTCAGCGGGGAGTATGCCATGATCAAGGCGGCAGCCATGAAGGGCTGGATCGATGAGGATCAGATGATCTGTGAGACGGCAGCCGGGATTTACCGGGCAGGCTGTGATATACTCCTGACGTACTTTGCTAAGGAGATTGCCGGATTTATGAGGGAAGGGAGGATCGGATGATGACCAGATCAGAAGATTTATTTAACCGTGCCAAACGGGTGCTGCCAGGAGGCGTCAACAGCCCGGTGAGGGCTTACCAGTCTGTGGGAGGCTGTCCGCGGTTCATTAAAAAAGCGGAAGGTACTTATGTATATGACGAAGAGGGAAAACGCTATCTGGATTATATCGGCTCCTGGGGACCGATGATCCTCGGACATAACCATTCGGAGATCCAAAAAGCGGTCGTGGAAGCCGCACAAAATGGGCTGAGCTTTGGTACGGCTACAGAGATCGAAGTGGAGATGGGAGAACTGCTGTGCAATCTGGTGCCGTGTTTTGATATGGTCCGCATGGTCAATTCGGGCACGGAGGCCGTGATGAGTTCGATCCGGGCTGCGAGAGGATTTACGGGCAGAGATAAGATCATCAAGTTTGAGGGATGTTATCATGGACATTTTGACGCACTGCTCGTAAAAGCGGGGTCCGGTGTGATGACGGCAGGAATCCCGGACAGCTCCGGTGTGCCAAAGGGCTGTGCGAAGGATACCCTGACTGCGGTGTATAACGATATAAACAGCGTTAGGAAACTATTTGAAGAAAATCCGGGACAGATCGCCGCGCTGATCATTGAACCGGCAGCGGCAAATATGGGGGTTGTATTGCCGAAAGAAGGCTTTTTGCAGGAACTCAGAGATATCTGTACCAAGAACGGGACACTGCTGATCTTTGATGAGGTCATTACCGGCTTCAGGCTGGGACTTGCAGGTGCACAGGGAACTTACGGCGTGACGCCGGACCTGGCCACCTTCGGAAAGATCATCGGAGGAGGCATGCCGGTAGGCTGCTACGGAGGACGGCGTGAGATCATGGAAATGATCGCACCTCTCGGCAGCATTTATCAGGCCGGGACTCTGAGCGGAAATCCGGTTGCCATGGCGGCCGGCATCACGGAACTTACGATTCTGAAAGAACACCCGGAAATCTACCGGCATCTTGAGAAACTCGGAGAGTCTTTCAGAAGCGGTGTAAAAGAGATCCTAAGGCGGCACGGAAAGGAATATCAGATTACAGGGACAGGGTCTTTAAGCTGTCTGTTTTTTACGGACCGTCCGGTTGCCAATTATGAGGACGCAAAGACTTCCGATGTACAGGCATTTGCAGAGTATTTTCATTATATGCTGGATCACGGAATCCATCTGGCCCCCTCTCAGTTTGAAGCTATTTTCTTTAACAATGCTATGAAACAGGAGGATGTAGATCTGACACTGGAAGTGATGGATTCCTTTTTTTCATTTCACAGGAAAGTCCTATGACCTTCCCTATGAAATAAAAACGTTCCGCGGGTTGTGCACAGATGCGTAAGGAAATTATTTGCCTTCGGCAAATCGCATCTGGCACGCAAAGTTATCAAGCCCCTCAAAGAGTAAGGGATTGGGGCGTTGAAGTGGGCTTGCCCACATTGTGCTAGAGAAGACAACCGGGAGGAATTCTATGAGCAGGGGACTTAAAGAGCATAAGGTCATAAAACAGAATAAAGAACTGAGATGCGGTTTTACGACAGGCTCCTGTGCGGCCGCCGCTGCCAAAGGAGCCGCCGCAGCCCTGCTTTTGGGAACACAGGAATCAAATGTTTCTCTTCTGACACCTGCGGGTATCCGTCTTTTTCTGCCCCTGGAGGATTTCAGGGTATCAGATAATTCGGTTTCCTGCTGTGTTACCAAAGATGCCGGGGACGATCCGGATGTCACAGACGGTATTCATATTTATGCGGAGGTGAAAAAAATCCCTTCTCCCGGAATTTTCATCGAAGGAGGAGAGGGGATCGGCAGAATTACAAGAAAAGGCCTTTTCCTGCCAGTCGGCGAGGCGGCCATCAACCCTGTGCCGAGAGAGATGATCACAGATGCCGTGCGGGAAGTCCTTGACCGTTCCGATTATGAAGGCGGCCTCTCAGTAACCGTCCGGACGCCGGAGGGCGGGGAGACGGCAAAGAAAACCTTCAATCCGCGCCTCGGGATCGAAGGCGGCATTTCAATTCTCGGGACCACCGGGATCGTAGAACCTATGAGCGAAGCGGCGATGGTCAAAAGTATTGAGGCAGAGATGCGGATTCTTCTCGCAGAGGGAAACGGATATCTTTTAGTGACGCCCGGCAATTACGGGGCTGACTATGTAAAAACACACTGCGGCATTTCGGGAGACAATATACTAAAGTGCAGTAACTTTGTGGGTGATACGATAGACATGGCTGTCAATTTAAAAGCCAGGGGAATTCTGTTTGTGTCCCATATCGGAAAGTTTATCAAGCTTGCAGGCGGGATCATGAATACCCACTCGAGAGAGGCAGACTGCCGGGCAGAGCTTATGGCAGCCGCTGCAGTAAGAAACGGGGCCGGCCTTAAAACGGTCAAAAAGATCCTTCAAATAAAGACGACGGAGGAAGGCATTTCTTTTCTGGAATCAGAAGGGATTCTGGAACGGACGATGGAAGACGTATTAGAAAGGATCGGGGAAAATCTTTCCCGAAGGGCCTATGACAGGCTGTTGACCGGTGCCGTGGTCTTTTCTGGCGGGCACGGATTTCTGGGGCAGACGAAACACACCGATTTATTATGGCAGAAACTAAAGGAGACAGAATGAGCGGAACACTATATGGAATTGGAGTAGGCCCGGGAGATCCGGAACTTATGACTTTAAAGGCAGTGAGAAAGATCAGGGAGTGCAGGGCAGTCGCTGTTCCGGGCAGAAATCCGGAAGAAAGCACAGCTTTTCAGATCGCGGCAAAGGCGTGTCCGGAAATAAAAGATAAAAAACTGATCGGAATCCACATGCCTATGACGAGAGATGAAGAAAAACTGAGGGAGAGCCATGAATCGGGGGCTTTTTTTCTGACAGAATGTCTTAAGAAAGGGATGGATGTCGCATTCTTAACGCTCGGTGACCCCACAGTGTATTCCACTTACCTGTATTTACATAAGATCGTCAGAAAACAGGGATTTCCGGCAGAGATCATAAGCGGTATTCCTTCCTTTTGTGCGGCCGCTGCCAGGATGGAAACAGGGCTTGCAGAGAAAGATCAGGCACTGCACATTATACCGGCTGCATATGAGGTGGAAGACTGGCTGGAACTTTCGGGGACAAAAGTATTCATGAAGGCCGGAAAACAACTGGCTCAGGTGAAGGAGAAATTGTCCGAAAAAAAACTGGCCGGAAGAATGGTAGAAAACTGCGGAATGAAAAATGAAAGACTTTATGACAGCATTGAAGAGATCCCCCAGGAGGCAGGGTATTACTCTCTGATTATCGTAAAGGAACAGGAGGATGTACAATGATTTATTTTGTCGGAGCAGGCAGCGGAGCGCCGGACTTGATCACCGTTCGGGGAAAGCAGCTGATCGAGACAGCGGATATCCTGATCTATGCCGGATCTCTGGTCAATCCGGAGCTTCTTTTATATGCCGGACCTGACTGTAAGCTCTATAACAGCGCAGAAATGACACTGGAAGAAGTTTTCAAGGTCATGGAAGAAGGGGAACTGGCGGGAGAGGACACAGTCCGGCTGCACACTGGAGATCCATGTCTTTACGGCGCCATCAGGGAACAGATGGACCTTCTGGATGAAAAAGAACTCCCTTATGATTACTGTCCTGGTGTCAGTTCTTTCTGCGGAGCGGCATCTGCCCTGAACTTAGAATATACACTTCCCGATGTGTCACAAAGCGTCATCATCACAAGGATGGCGGGAAGGACTCCGGTCCCGGAAAAAGAAAACATCGAATCCTTTGCTGCCCATCAGGCCACCATGGTGATTTTCCTCAGTACAGGAATGATAAAAGAATTATCAGAGAAGCTTGTGAAAGGCGGATACACCCGGGAGACACCGGCGGCCATCGTCTATAAGGCGACCTGGGAGGATGAGCAGACCTTTCTCTGCACTGTGGGGACTCTCTGCCAGACGGTAAGGGAGCACGGGATCACGAAAACAGCGCTGATCATTGTGGGAGATGCGGTCTCCCATCACCATTATAAGAGGTCTAAGCTCTATGATCCGGAGTTTACTACGGGATACAGAAAAGGAATCGAAAAATGAAGACAGCCATCATTTGCTTTAGCCAAAGAGGATTGAATATTGCCGGGAAATTGAAGACGGGTCTCAAAAAGTCAGGTCACGAGGCAGAGATCTCAGTGAAATCCAGATATATTAAGAACCGGGATGTACACTGTGTGACAGAATCATTAAATGACTGGACCGCAAGACAGTTTCAGGAAAAAGAAGCCTTATTTTTCATCGGGGCCTGTGGGATCGCAGTGAGGGCCATTGCACCTTTTGTCAAAAGCAAAGACACTGATCCCGCAGTCATAGCGGTCGATGAGGCAGCGAGCTTTGCGGTTCCTCTGCTGTCCGGACATCTGGGAGGCGCCAACGATCTGGCAGAACAGGCGGCTTTCCTCACGGGGGCTGTTCCTGTGATTACTACGGCTACGGATATAAATCAGGTGTTTGCGGTGGATCTGTTTGCAAAAAAGCACCGTCTGCATATCATGGATCTTGGGCTTGCCAAAGAAATATCAGCCTCTCTGCTGTCAGGGACTCCGGTCGGGTTTCACAGTGACTTTCCGGTGTCTGGGAATCTGCCGGAGGGACTGGTACGGGGAGAAGACACAAAACTCGGCATCTGCATTTCTGTGAGGAAGGATTTTCTTCCTTTTCAGAAAACCCTGAGGCTGATTCCGAAAGCAGTCGTTTTTGGAGTGGGATGCAGAAAAGACACGCCGGAAGAAGCCATAAAACAGGCTTTTTTACAGGCCTGTGAAAAAGGCCGGATTGAGCCTTTGGCATTGGGATTGACAGCCAGCATTGATTTAAAAAAGGAAGAACGCGGGCTCCTTGTTTTCTGCCGGGAGAAAGGAATTCCTTTTCAAAGTTTCACTGCCGAAGAGCTGATGCAGGCAGAAGGAGCATTTATGTCCTCTGCCTTTGTCAGCCGTGTGACCGGCGCAGATAATGTATGTGAGAGAAGCGCCCTTCTGGCGGCCGGAGACGGAGGAGAACTGATCGTGGGCAGACAGGCAGGAAACGGCGTGACCGCAGCTCTTGCGTTAAAAGATTGGAGGATCAGGTTTGAGTCATAAAATATATGTAGTGGGCATCGGCCCGGGAGCGTTTGAACAGATGACCGCAAAGGCGGCAGATATTTTAAGACAGAGCGATGTCATCATCGGATACACCGTATACATTGATCTTGTAAGAGATCACCTGCCGGGAAAACAATTTTTATCTACCCCCATGACAAAAGAGGCAGACCGGTGCCGGATGGCATTTTTGGAGGCGCGGAAGGGAAAGACCGTGTCGATGATCTGCAGCGGGGATGCGGGAATCTACGGGATGGCTGGTCTGATGTATGAAATCGGCGCACAATATCCTGATACAGAACTGGAAGTCATACCGGGGGTCACGGCGGCCACAGCCGGAGCAGCGCTGCTTGGGGCTCCATTGACCCATGATTTCTGTGTCATCAGCCTGAGTGATCTGCTGACTTCATGGAAAACCATCGAGGAACGGATTCTTGCGGCTTCCAGGGCAGACTTTTCTATCTGTCTGTACAATCCGTCCAGCAAAAAGCGGCGGGATTATCTGAAAAAGGCCTGTGAACTCATGCTCAAGTATAAATCCCCGGACACGGTATGCGGAATCGTAAAAAATATTGGAAGAGAGGGGGAGGAAAAGTTTCTCCTGACTCTTAAGGACCTTAAAGATGCAGAGGCCGATATGTTTACCACAGTATTTGTTGGGAATTCCCAGACAAAGACCCTGTCCGAAGCGATGGTCACTCCGAGAGGATATAAAGATGTATAAAGTATTTTTATTTGCGGGCACCACAGAGGGCCGGGAACTGGCGGGGTTTCTAAGCCGGGCCGGTGTGGAGGTCTTTGTATTTACTGCAACTGAATATGGAAAAAGCCTGATCGGGGAAGCGGAGAATATGGTCCTGTCCTATGAAAGGCTTTCCGCAGAAAAGATGGAAGAACAGATCAGAACCGAAAAACCGGATCTTGTGGTAGACGCCACACACCCGTATGCAGAATTGGTGACGGAGAATATACGGTCAGCCTGTATCCATACCCATACGGAGCTGATACGGCTGGTCAGGGACGAGGGGACATGGGACGGAGGAGACATTACATATGTCAGTTCCGCAAAAGAAGCAGCGGAGTTTCTTTCACGTACAGAGGGAAATGTTCTTTTGACAACCGGAAGCAAAGATCTGGCAGAGTTTACCGCGGTTCCTGGTTATGAAGAGAGGATTTATGCGAGAGTCCTCTCCCTGCCGGACGTGGCAAAAAGCTGTGCCGGACTCGGGTTTCGGGGAAGCCGCCTGATCTGCATGCAGGGGCCGTTTTCAAAGGAACTGAATACTGCAATGCTCAGGCAGTATGACTGTAAATGGATGGTGACAAAGGCCTCCGGAATGGAAGGCGGATTTCCGGAAAAATTAGAGGCTGCTAAAGAGGCGGGGGCAAAGCTTCTGATTATCGGGAGGCCGAAAAAGGAAGAGGGGCTTAACTTCAAAGAATGCCGGAAGATGCTTAGGGAGCGTTTTCAGATACCATACCGTCCGGAGATTACTCTTGCAGGCGTGGGAATGGGAAGTATCGAAATGATGACCGGGGAGGCAGTGCGTGCATGCCAAAATGCAGATCTTCTGATCGGAGCCGGCCGGGTGCTGGAGGCAGCAGAAAAAGCGGCCGGAAACGCTCATAAGGCAGAGCTTTATAAGGAATACAAAAGTGAGGAAATCTTTTCCTTCATAAAGTCTCATCCATTTTATTACCATATTGTCATTGCTATGTCAGGAGATCCCGGGTTTTACAGCGGGGCAAAAAAACTGTACGGACTGCTGTCTTCAGAAAAAGAATGGAATGTAAAAGCGGTGTCCGGTATTTCTTCTCTGTCCTATTTCATGGCGAAACTGCATCTTTCCTGGGAAGATGCAGTGATGGTAAGCTGCCATGGACAGAAAACACATCTTGTACAGAAAATAGCGTCCAGCAGGAAGGTATTTGCGATCCTGGGCACAGGAACAGAAGTCGGGGAGCTGGCAAATGAACTCCTTCAATATGGCCTTGACGACGTTATCTTCCATACGGGGGAACGGCTTTCCTACCCCGACGAAAAGATCAGATCCGGTCTGCCGCAGGAATTCCTTTGCTGCCGGACGGATGCTTTAAGTGTGCTCTGTGTGGAAAATCCCAGGCCACGGAAACGTTTTGCACTTCACAGTTTACAGGATGATCTGTTCGTGCGCGGGAAGGTTCCCATGACGAAGCAGGAAGTGAGGAGCATCACTCTTTCAAAGCTTAAGCTTTTAAAAGATGCTGTCTGCTATGATATCGGTGCAGGCACAGGATCTGTCTCCATAGAGATGGCAGAGAAAGCATATGAAGGACGCGTATATGCGGTGGAAAAGAAACTGGAAGCGGCAGATTTGATCCGTCAAAACCGGAGAAAATTTTGTATGGATTCTATTCATATCGTGGAAGGAACGGCACCGGAGGCAATAAAAAGGCTGGAACCCCCAACCCATGTCTTTATTGGAGGAACCTCAGGCAATCTTACAGAAATCCTTCATTCTGTATTAAAGAAAAATCCCAGGGTCAGGATCGTTATGAACTGCATTACTCTGGAGACACTTACAGAGGCAGTCAAGGCCTTTCAAACTCTGCCTGTTACGGAGCCGGATATCGTGAATGTGACGGTGAGCAGGGCGAAAAAAGCCGGCAGCTATCATTTGATGATGGGAGAAAATCCTGTTTATATCCTTGCCTGCTCCGGAACCGGGGAGGCGTGCCGTGAAGATTGACAGACTCTTATTTACGGCCCCGCAGAGTGCAGGCGGGAAGACGATGGTGACCTGCGGCATTCTTGCCGCCCTCGGCGGGATGGGCAGAAAGACGGTGTCCTTTAAGTGCGGACCGGATTATATTGATCCGATGTTTCACCGCAAAGCAGTCGGAACCGATGCCTGGAATTTAGACCCCTTTCTGACACCCGGCCCGGCAGTCAGATCCCTGCTGGTCCGCCATGCAAAAAACGCCGATCTGGCTGTGATGGAAGGGGTCATGGGGTATTATGACGGCCTCGGAGGGACAACGACAAAAGCCAGTGCATATGAACTGTGTAAAATCACAGGCACTCCCGCAGTCCTGATCGTCGATGCAAAAGGGGTGAGCACCTCTGTTCTGGCTCAGATCCATGGCTTTTTATCATGGAAAAAGGACAGCGGGATCAGGGGAGTCCTTTTAAACCGGATATCTCCGATGCTCTATCCCCGGATGAAGCAGTTGATTGAGGAACAGCTGGACATCCCGGTTGTGGGATATGTGCCGGAAGTCCCGGACTGTGTGTTTAAAAGCCGCCATCTCGGGCTTATTTTGCCGGAGGAGATTACGGATATCAAAGATAAGCTTCACCGTCTTGCAGGCATTATGAGAGAAACCATTGACTGGGATACATTATTCAGGATTGCGGAAGGTGCCGCTTCTCTGGAGGCAGATGATGAAACAGATCCTCCGGATTATTTTGAGAACACAGACCTTTCTAAGGTAAGGATTGGAATTGCGGAAGATGAGGCCTTTTGTTTTATGTACAGAGAAAATTTAGAACTGCTCAGTGACATGGGAGCAAAACTTGTGTTTTTTTCGCCCATTCATGACAGACACCTGCCGAAAGATTTGGACGGACTGATCTTTTACGGCGGTTATCCGGAGCTTTATGGAATGGAACTTGAGGAAAATCATGCGATGAGACGAGAGACTGCATCTGCTGTGTCCTCCGGCCTTCCATGTATGGCCGAGTGCGGAGGCTTTCTGTATCTTCACAGGGAGATGGAGGATAAAGACGGCGTTTTCAGGAAAATGGCAGGCGTGATTCCGGGGAAGGCATATAAAAAGGACAGACTTTCGAGGTTCGGATATATTTCTTTACATCAGAGATCGGGAACCTTGTTTGGAACCGGTCCGGCAAAACTTACAGCCCACGAATTTCACTACTATGATTCCGACTGCTGCGGGCAGGATTTCTATGCAAAAAAACCTGTGGGCAGCAGAGGCTGGGAATGTATATTCGCATCCGACACTTTGTTTGCAGGCTTTCCTCATTTTTATTACTATGGCATTCCGGAACTTCCAAAGGCATTTTTAATAAAATGCCGTCAATACAAGGCGAAAAAGAGGAGATAAAATGGACATCACAGAAATCAGCAGTCATATCAAGAAACCGGATGAAAACGCTGTGAAACGGTGCAGGGAGCGCTGGGACAGCATAGCAAAACCGCTGCACAGCCTTGGAAAGCTGGAAGATCTGATCGTAAAGATCGCGGGAATCACCGGAAGTGAGCACATAAATCTCACAAAAAAAGCACTGGTTTGTATGTGTGCCGACAACGGAGTCGTGGAAGAGGGAATCTCCCAGTCAGGACAGGAAGTCACGGCGATCGTTTCCGAAAATATGTTAAACGGCAGGGCCACTTCCAGTGTAATGTGCCGGCATCTGGGTGCAGATTTGTTTGCCTTGGACGTGGGAGTCGCATGCGAGACGTCTCTGATCCAAAAGAAATCAGCTTTTGGAACAAAAAATATGCTGAAAGAGCCTGCGATGACCAGAGAGGAAGCCGTCAGGGCCGTCAATGCTGGAATTTCCATGGCATTTGAGCTTTCCCGGCAGGGTTATTGTATCGCGGCCACCGGAGAGATGGGTATCGGAAATACGGCCACCAGCAGTGCGGTCGCATCCGTTCTTCTGGACCGGCCGGCAGAAGAAATGACCGGACGGGGAGCGGGTCTCGATCATCAGAGACTCCGGCGCAAGATTCAGGTGATCGAACAGGCAGTAAACCTGCACCGTCCCGACAGTAAGGACCCGCTGGATGTTCTCTCCAAAGTCGGTGGTTTTGATCTGGCCGCTTTGACAGGATTCTTTCTGGGCGGGGCAGCGGCAAAACTTCCTATAGTGGTTGACGGTTTTATCTCCGGGACAGCGGCTCTGGCGGCAGCGAAAATCTGTCCAGATGCAGTCCATTCCATGCTTCCTTCCCACAAGTCAAAGGAGCCGGCGGCAGGACTGCTGCTGGACGCGCTCGGGCTGGATGCCTGCCTGGACTGCGGCATGAGTCTTGGAGAAGGAACAGGAGCGCTTATGCTGTTTCCTTTGCTGGACATGACATTGGATATCTATGAAAAAATGAGCACCTTTGATGAAATCAACGTGGAACAGTATGTTCCTCTCGGCTGAAAGGAGGGCCGGATGTTTACATTAGTCACCGGCGGCAGCGGCAGCGGAAAATCAGAATATGCAGAGAGTCTTGCAGATTCCTGGAACGATCCGAAAATCTATGTGGCAACCATGATGCCGTTTGATGAGGAGACCGGAAAGAAAATTCAAAGACACCGGGCTATGAGGAGGGACAAAGGATTTGTCACTGTGGAATGTTTTACCGGGCTTTCTGCCCTCCATCTCCCGGAGGGGTGTCATGTACTGCTGGACTGTATGTCAAATCTCACGGCCAATGAAATGTATACAGAAGAGGGGGCTGGGCTTGGCACAAGGGATTCCATTCTCTCCGGCATAGAAAATCTTCTGGCATTTGCAGAGGATGTATGTATTGTCACCAATGAGATTTTTTCAGACGGAATAGAATACGGCGCCGAAACGATCCGCTATCAGAGATGTCTTGGGGCTTTGAACTGCCGGATGGCTGAGCTGGCAGACCGGGTGGTGGAAGTGGTATGCGGGATTCCACTGAGACAGAAAGGATGAGGCAAAGAAATGAACCAGCTTTGGAACAGTTTTAAAATCGCATTTTCCATGTATTCCAGAATTCCCGTGCCGGGAAGTGAATGGACAAAAGAACATATGAAATATACCCTTTGTTTCTTTCCGGCAGTCGGGGTTATTGTGGGACTTCTTGTCATTTGCTGGTCCGATTTCAGCCGCTTTCTTGATTTTGGGATGCCGGCCCGCACGGCGGGATTAACTCTGATCCCGGTCATTGTCACCGGAGGCATCCATATGGACGGATTCATGGATACTGCAGACGCTCTGGGATCTTTCCGGGGCAGAGAAAAAAAGCTGCTTATTTTAAAAGACCCACACTGCGGAGCATTTGCCGTTCTTTCATGTGTGTGCTATTTTCTGGCATATGGAGGTGCCGTCAGCGAGATCGGGAGAGGAAATCTTCTGATCCTTGCCTGGGGATTTGTGCTGTCGCGGGCGTTGAGTGCATTTTCTATCGCCTCTTTTCCCATGGCAAAAGAAACAGGGCTTGCGGCATCCTTCTCCGGGGCTGCCCATAAAAAAGCGGTGCGCGGAGTCTCGGCTGTGACGGCGGCAGGTTCTGCGGCCGTCATGTGCTTCCTGAATCCTGCCGCCGGACTTTTGTGCATCGGAGGAGCCGTTTTATCCTTCGTCTGGTATTACCGGATCTCGATGAAGCAGTTTGGGGGCATCACAGGGGATCTCGCAGGGTGGTTTCTGCAGATATGTGAGCTGTCTGCGGCCATATGCCTGGCCGTAATAGAGAAAATAATGTAAAGGAGCAGTCATGATTATCATCATAGGAGGAGCATTTCAGGGAAAAAAAGAATATGCGGAAAGGGTCACCGGCATTTCGGGAGACCAGATGACAGACGGAGCGGAGTGTTCTTTGGAGGAGATTTATTCCTGCCAATGCCTTTATCATTTTCATGAATGGGTCAGGCGGAAACTGCCGGACATAAAGGATTATGAACAGGAAGCCAGGAAAATTTTCGAAGCAAATCCAGAGCTGGTTCTCATAGCCAATGAACTCGGCTGCGGTGTTGTGCCGGTAAATGCATTCGACCGGAACTTTCGGGAGACAGAGGGGAGACTTCTTACCTGTCTTGCCGGGATGAGCAGTGAAGTGCACCGGGTCGTGTGCGGAATAGGTACGGTGATCAAGGGATGATCAGAGGATATTTGATCCGGCACAGCATGACCGGGAGCAATGCTTTGGGCCGCTATGCCGGGAAAAGAACAGATGAAGCTTTAAGTACAGAAGGGATAAGCCTGTGTCTGGACAGGATATATCCGCAGACAGACGTGGTCTATACAAGCCCTATGAGGCGGTGTATACAGACTGCCGGACTTCTTTACTGCGGAAAAAAGCCTGTGATCCGGGAACAGTTCGCTGAGTGTGATTTCGGCATTTTTGAGGGAAAGAACTACAAAGAGTTATCCGGCGAGCCTGAGTATCAGAAATGGATCGCCAGTAATGGAACCCTCCCATTTCCTGAAGGCGAGAGCAGAGAAGAGTTTCAGGTCAGGTGTCTTGAAGGGTTTTGTCTATGCATAGAGCACTGCATACAGTATCAATATAAAAGTTTTGCAATGGTAGTCCATGGAGGCACGATCATGAGTATTTTAGACGGCTTTGCCATCCCTCACAGAGATTATTTTCACTGGCAGGTGAAAAATCTGGAGGGATATGAAATAGAGACAGATGAAAAACAGTGGGCCTCAGGGAGGCGTGAAATCTATGTAAGAAGAGAGGGAACAGACATATGGAAATAAGAGCAGCGGCGTTATTGTTTGGGTTTTTTCTGGACTTCCTGTTTGGTGATCCCCGCTGGCTCTATCATCCCATCCGCCTGATCGGTTCAGCCATTTCTGCGGTGGAAAAGGGAATCCGGGCTGTTTTTCCTAAAACACCCTGCGGGGAAAGAGCAGGAGGGATTCTTCTGATCCTTCTGATCGGGTCCGGTTCCTTCGCCCTCCCGTTTTTTGTCTTGAAAATGCTGTACGGCTGGAGCCAGACGGCAGGATTTCTCCTGGAGTCTTTTTTATGTTATCAGCTGACGGCGGCCAGAGGTTTGAAAGATGAGAGTATGAAAGTTTACAGAGAGCTTACTGAAGGCTCTCTTGCGGGGGCCAGAAAGGCAGTCTCTATGATCGTCGGAAGAGATACAAAAGAACTTACCCAAACCGGCGTTATAAAGGCTGCCGTGGAAACAGTGGCAGAAAATACATCGGACGGAGTCGTAGCCCCGTTATTTTATATGTCGTTAGGCGGTGTCCCACTGATGTTTCTCTACAAGGCCATCAACACGATGGATTCCATGGTAGGCTATAAGAATGAAAAATATCTGAATTTCGGCAGATATCCGGCAAAGCTGGATGACTTGGCAAACTATATTCCTGCCAGGCTGTCTGCATGGTTCATGATCGCTGCCTGTATTTTTACTGGAAATGATGTATTGGCGGCCAGACAAATTTACAGGCGAGACCGGAGAAATCATAAGAGTCCCAATGCCGCCCATACGGAAGCAGTGACAGCAGGGGCTCTGCACATCCGGCTGGCAGGAAATGCCTGGTACTTCGGAGAACTATATGAAAAACCTACAATTGGTGATGATTTAAGGCCTCCTGAGCCGGAGGATATAAAAAGAGCCAACGGCCTCATGTATGGATGCAGCCTCTTGGCAGCCGCCGTTTTTGGGTTTATACTTATGTGCATCGGATGGAAGTTTTGACCGGAAGGAGGATTGGCATGAAGAAACATATACACGGGGGAGATATTTACCGTCACGGGCATGTGACTGATTTCTCTGCCAATGTAAATCCTCTCGGAACGCCGGAGAGTGTCAGAGAAGCTGTTCGGAATTCGGCTGACGGCGTCGAATACTACCCGGACGTTCACTGCAGCAAATTAAAAAAGGCATTATCAGACTGGGAACAGGTTCCTGAATCCTGGCTGATCTGCGGCAACGGCGCCGCGGATCTTATTTTTGCCCTGACACTGGCGTTAAAGCCTAAAAGGGCGTTAATCCTGGCTCCGACCTTCGCAGAATATGAACAGGCACTGAAAAGCGTAGGCTGTCAGATAACCTATTTTTATTTGACGGAGCAGGAGGAATTTCTTGTGACAGAGAAGATCCTTTCAGAGATCACCCCGGCTCTGGATATGGTGTTTTTGTGCAATCCGAACAATCCCACGGGAGAGCTGACCGACAGGGAATTACTGTTGAAACTCTCAGAAGAGTGCAGAAAAAATCAGGTTTTTTTAGCAGTGGACGAGTGTTTCTTAGATTTCGTCCCGGATGGACAGGACTATGAGCTGGCAGGCTGCCTGAAACATAACCGCAATATTTTTTTGCTGAAGGCATTTACAAAGCGTTACGCCATGGCCGGTCTCCGTCTCGGATACGGTATCTGTTCTGATGAAAATGTTCTTTTCAGAATGGAGGAAGTGACTCAGCCATGGAGAGTGTCATCGCCTGCCCAGGCCGCAGGAACTGCGGCTTTGTCGGAGCAGTCCTATTTAAAGCGGTCAGTACGGTTCGTAGCTGCACAGAAACATATATTAAAAAAAGCATTGGAGGAAGCAGGCTTTCGAGTTTATGGGTCCAGAGCCAACTATTTATTTTTTAAAGGTCCGGAGGATTTTTATAAATACTGTCTTTCTAACTCAATTCTGATCAGAGATTGTGAAAATTATGAGGGGCTGTCTAAGGGGTGGTTCAGGATCGCAGTCCGGACGGAAAAGGAAAACAGGCGGTTCATTCAGATCCTTCAGGCGTTTTCGAAAGGAGAAACAGCATGGCAAAGACAATCATGATTCAGGGAACGATGTCAAACGTTGGGAAAAGTCTTATTACCGCAGGGCTTTGCAGAATATTTAAGCAGGATGGCTATAAAACCGCTCCGTTCAAGTCTCAGAATATGTCGCTGAACTCATACATAACAAAAGACGGACTGGAGATGGGACGTGCTCAGGTTATGCAGGCAGAGGCGGCGGGAATCGAACCGTCTGTCTGTATGAATCCGATTCTTTTAAAGCCCTCCAGCGATACCGGCTCACAGGTAATCGTAAACGGGAAAGTCCTTGGGAGTATGAGCGCCAGGGAGTATTTTGCATATAAAAAAACACTGGTTCCTGAAATCCAAAAGGCATTTGATGCTTTGAGCAGGGACAATGATATCATTGTCATAGAAGGTGCAGGCAGTCCGGCAGAGATTAATCTGAAACAGGACGATATTGTCAACATGGGTATGGCAGAGCTGGTCAATGCACCTGTACTTCTAGTGGGAGACATCGACCGGGGAGGCGTCTTTGCACAGCTGACCGGAACCATGATTCTGCTGACAGAGGAAGAACAAAAAAGAGTGAAAGGAATGATCATCAACAAGTTTCGGGGAGATAAAACGATCCTGGAGCCCGGCATTGAGATGCTGGAAGAAAAAGTGCAGATCCCCGTCGTAGGGGTTACCCCATACATGAATCTTGAACTCGACGATGAGGACAGCCTGACCGAGAGGTTTGACCGGAAGACAAAAAAGGAATTGGTCGACATTGCTGTGATCCGGTTTCCGAGAATGTCTAACTTTACAGATTTTAACGTTTTTGAGCTCATTCCCAATGTGTCTCTGCGTTATGTAAAAAAAACGGGAGAACTCGGAGATCCGGATATGATCCTGCTTCCGGGAAGCAAAAATACCATTGAGGATCTCCTGTGGCTTCGTCAGTCCGGCTTGGAAAATATGATTCTGAAAGAAGCCTCCGGGGGAACGATTATTTTTGGAATCTGCGGAGGCTATCAGATGCTGGGAGAAGTGCTGTCTGACCCTCATCATGTGGAGACAGGCGGAACGGTCAAAGGAATGGGACTGCTCCCGATCGACACCGTCTTTTCCAAACAAAAAACAAGAAGCCGGGTAGAGGGAAGGTTCCTTGAACTGGATGGAGATTTATGTTCGCTCTCAGGAGCCTCTTTTGAGGGATATGAAATCCATATGGGGGTCTCTACTCAACATGGCGATGGAAAGCCTATGATATGTCTTGAAGATAGAGTGAATGGTGTCAAGAAACCATGTGGAATTTGCAGGGAAAATGTATACGGTACTTATGTCCATGGGATTTTTGACCTTGCGGATACGGCGGAAAAGATTGTCCGTGCCATTGGAGAAAAGAAAGGGATCGATCTTTCCGATGCTCCGGCGACGGATTACCGGCAGTTAAAGGAAGATCAGTATGATCTGCTGGCAGATGAACTGAGAAAGCATCTGGATATGGAAAAAATATATGAAATCCTCGATAAAGGAGCAAAAGACTGATGAAGATTGAACTTGAGAATGTGGAGCCTGCACAGATCGAGGCAAGAAGTTTTGAGATCATAACAGAGGAACTGGGGGAGTTTCCTCTGATTCCCGGAACAGAACCTATTGTAAAACGCTGTATTCATACAAGCGCTGACTTTGATTACGCAAAAAATCTTTGCTTTTCGGATAATGTAGTATCGCTTGCCATAGATGCCATCAAAAACGGCGCATCCATTGTGACAGATACGCAGATGGGCAGGGCCGGGATCAATAAAAAGAAACTGGCCCGGTATGGAGGAACAGTTCAGTGTTTTATGTCTGATAAAGATGTTGCAGAAGCAGCAAAAACAAACGGCACCACAAGGGCTGTGGCGAGTATGGACAAAGCGGCGGCTTTAGGTGAGAAGTTCATTTTTGCAGTTGGGAATGCCCCGACGGCACTGATAAGGCTGTATGAACTGATCAGGGAAGGGAAACTGGATCCTCACCTGGTGATAGGGGTTCCCGTGGGATTTGTCAATGTGGTTCAGTCAAAAGAACTGATCATGGATGCAGAAGTTCCGTATATTGTGGCAAGAGGAAGAAAAGGCGGGAGCAATATTGCGGCGTGTATTGTAAATGCACTGCTTTATATGATGGAGTGAGGGAAACGCTGTCAGGACTTTTACAGTAAAAAGAAGGTGAAAAAGTGGAAGAGAATGCGGCAGAGCATTATAAAAATTTCTGAATCCTCTGATGAGGCTGCTGGGCAGTACGGATACAATCCTCCTTTATGCCAGAACCTATGCCGCCTGTATCCTTATTTCCGCGCCCTTGATGACAAGCAGCTTTGTTCTTAACAATATTCTGCGGTATGAGGGAAAGGCATCATTGGCTATGATCGGTCTGACAGCCGGAGGTTTTCTGAATATTTTTGGAGACTGGGTACTGATGACAAAATTTCATATGGGGATCCTGGGAGCCGGGATTTCAACGGCAGTGTCTCAGGTGGTGGACTTCTTCCTATCCTCACAGCTGGCAGGCTGGTTTCGGAATGATCCCGCTGTCATTGAGATCGGGACCTTTGCGTTAAGAGCCCAGCTTCTCACATTGTTTCTGCAGCCAATGTCGGTATGTGCCAACATGATGTTCCAGAGCATCGGAAAAAATGGGACCGCTTCCTTTTTGGCAATGCTTCGAAGCGGAATCTGCTTTATCCCGGTGATCTTTTTGCTGCCTCGTATGTTGGGGCTCACCGGAGTGGAAGTATCCCAGACCGTGGCGGATTTTCTGACATTTGTGATCACCGTTCCGTTTGTGGTACAGTTCTTTCAGCATCTTCCGAATGATGCCTAGGCATATCATCGTGGACATTTCAAATTGGAAAGGGAGAATAATATGAAGATTGTTGGGATTATGATACTTGCTGTGGCAGGAGATGTGATCTTTTTTTTCGGTAAAGACAATGAAAGACAGCTGGAGGGCCGGGATCGCAGAGAATGATAAAACTGAAATCGTAACAAGCGGAATCTATCAAATCAGCAGGAACCCGGCCTTTCTGGGGTTTGATTGTGTATACATAGGATTGCTGCTCATGTTTTTTAATCCAATACTACTCATTTTTTCTGTCTTTGCAATTATAATGCTTCATCTGCAGATATTACAAGAAGAGCAGTATTTACCAAAGGTCTTTGGAAATGACTATATCAATTATAAAAACAAAGTTTACCGATACTTTGGAAGAAAGTCCTCCTTCCGATTGTCTAAAAATAATTCACAGCAACAATAGCCAGTCCAAGTACCGTGAGAACCGCTCCGGTGGCACGGTTTAATACAATGGCTGAAGCTTTGTTGGCAAATTTGGCTGCGACCCTGGCCCAGAGGAAGGTACTTAATACACAGAATATCAGGCTTAACATGTCCGGGCGTCCTCCGATGGCAAAATGGCTTAAGGATCCGGTCAGTGCTGTGAAGGTCATGATGAAAACGCTGGTGCCTACGGCAGTCTTCAGCTCATATCCCAGGACACTGGTCAGCAGAAGAAGCATCATCATACCTCCGCCTGCACCGACGAAACCGCAGATAAATCCCACAACAGCACCGCAGATGACAGACTGAAGGAATCTCTTTTTTGCGTTCACAGATTCCATGCTGCTTTTTGTGGTCATGACCGGGCGGACGAGGAACTTAATTCCAAGCAGCAAGGTCATGAAAGTAGAAAAACCGCCCATGGCTGTGCTTGGTACAAGGCTTGAAATATAGCTCCCAACTAAAGTAAAGCATAGCACGGAGGCCATCATGACCAATCCGTTTTTAATATCCAGGTTCTTATGTTTGCCATAGGTATAGGCAGATACAGCGCTGGCACACACATCGCTTGCCAGGGCAATGCCCACTGCCATGTAAGGATTCATTCCGAGAAAGGCGATGAGCATGGGACTGATGACAGCGGCTGCGCTCATACCGGCAAAACCTGTGCCCAGCCCCGCGCCGATTCCTGCCAAAAAACAAATGATAAATTTATATAACATAATCGTTACCTCATACTTGTTATTTTTTTTCTTTCAGTGACTTTGTGATATTATCATCGATCCTGCTGAAAAACTCCTGGAGTTTTTCCCGTTCTTCCTTAGAAAAACCATCCAGCAAAAGTGTAAAGCATTGTTCCTGACAGCCAGCCAGGGCATTAATCCGGTCTTTCATATCAGCAGATAGGATCAGCCGGTGCACCTTCCGGTTTACAGGGTCCGGAGAAGAAGTGAGATACCTCCGCATTCTGAGAGATTCCACGGCCTTCGAGACATTGGATTTGGCAAAGCCCCTCATGACGGAGATATCCTTGGCAGTATTATGCATTGGATTATTTTTTAGAAAAAGCAAGACATCAATTTCCAGCTGCGAAAGTCCGTACTGATCCGACAAAGGCTGGAATGTCTGCCGATACAAATGCTTAAAATGGTTTGCATAGGTCAAAACATGATTCTGCATAAACATTCCTTTCTAATATAAGTTATTTTTATAACAGTTCTAATTATAACTATTTGGGCGCAAACTGTCAATAAATTAAAAAATATGTCGGGATGACACGGTTTAGATATAGTTCTATTAGGAATCACCGTTGACAAAGAATCAGATATATTATAATATTGAATGGCAGTTCAATATTAGGAGGGATTATGGCTCAAGTCTTAAAAGAAGAGATCCGGCAGGGGATTCTCCATGCGGCCCTGGAGGAGTTTTATGAAAACGGATATGTCCGGACGACCATGCGCAGTATCGCTGACAGAGCCGGGATACCGGCTGGTCTCATTTATTCTTATTATAAAAATAAAGAGGCCCTGTTTGATGAAGTCCTCCGCCCGGTGCATTTTGACTGGAAACGGGTCATGAAAGGCAGCGGATCATCCGACCATCAGAATTACCAGTATCTGAGCCAGATGGAAGAGGACTGTATCAGAAGTCTTTTCAGACACCACAGAGAGTTTATCATTATGATGGATAAAAGCACTAAGACAAAATATGAGTGTGAAAAGGAAAACCTGGTATGTGAGATCGAGGGCCATCTGAACTCGCACCGGGATCTGTGCAGGCATTACGATCCAGTGTTTGTACACATCATAGCCAATAATTTTTTAGATGCACTATTGCAGATCGCATACCACTATGAAAGCGAGGAGTGGGCCATGAAACTATTAAACAAGATATCAAAAATGTATTTACAGGGAATCGGTTTTTAAACCGGTTCCTTTTTTTATTGAACAATGCTGAATATATGTTCAATATTGAACTGAGTAGGATTTGTACGGTCTTTGGATCCGTTCAGATAAATAAAAAATTTGGAGGAGAAAAATGAAAGAAGCGAAAAAAAACAATTATCTTCTGGGGGAGGAGACGGTGGCAAGAGCGCTTTTAAAACTTGGCATCCCGACCATGATCGGAATGCTGATCTCTGCCCTTTACAACGCCGTGGACGCCTATTTTGTCGGAGGGCTGGGAACCAGTCAGATGGGCGCTGTCTCTGTGGTCTTCCCTATTGTCCAGCTGGTGATCGGACTTGGAATGATGTTCGGGGCAGGAGCATCTTCCTATATATCCAGGCTGCTTGGGGCAAAAGAGTATGAGCTGGCTGACCGGACGGCCTCCACGGCTCTGTTTACCGGACTGTTGACGGGAGGTACTGTCATCGCCGGGATCCTGATCTTTTTGACACCGGTATTATCCGCACTTGGCGCTACAGAGACCATTCTGCCCTATGCCAGGGATTATGCTCTCATCTATGTGACCGGATCGATTCTCAATGTATTTAATGTAACAATGAACAATCTCCTGACAGCCCAGGGCGCAACCCGGTTTACAATGGCAGCCATGATAACCGGAAGTATCCTCAATGTTATTATGGATCCGTTGCTGATCTATGGACTGCACATGGGGATCCGGGGAGCGGCAGCAGCCACGGTAATCTCCCTGTGCGTCAATTCCTCCATGTACGTGGTTTACCTGATGAAGGGAAAAGGACTTTTGCATCTGTCTGTCCGAAACATCACACCAAGCAAAAAGATATATTCTGAGATATTAAAAATAGGGATTCCGGTACTGGTATTCCAGCTGTTTGCCAGTATCGCATTGGGACTGACCAATACTGCGGCAAAAGCATACGGGGATTACGCGGTGGCTGCCATGGGCGCAGTCAGCAGGATCATGACCGTTGGGATCTACGTGGTGTTTGGTTTTATGAAAGGATTCCAGCCATTTGCGGGATTTAATTTCGGAGCCGGACAGTATGACCGGCTAAAAGAGGCGGTAAAACTCTGCTGTCTCTGGTCCACCAGCTTTTGTGTTCTCATGTCGGCCGTATGTTTCCTCTTGTCCAAACAGCTGATCGGACTATTTGGCACTGATCCACAGATGATCCTGCTGGGCGGCCGGGCTCTGCGTTTTAATGCAGTCTTACTGCTGACCTTCGGATTCCAGATGGTGTATGCGTCTCTCTATCTCTCCGTCGGAAAAAGCGGCGCAGGAAGTATCTTAAGCCTGGGAAGACAGGGAATCTTTTTCTTTCCGCTGATCCTTCTGCTTCCGAGGCTGTTTGGACTTTCAGGAATCGTCTGGGCCCAGCCGGCGGCTGATGTATGTGCGGCCCTGGTGACTTTGTGGTTTGCTTGGAACATGAACGAAATACTTGGGATCAGCTCAAAGAAGAGGGCACCTGGTTCCGGGGAGGAGTGTATACATGAAAAAGGATAAAAAAGGCGCCAGCCTTTTCCAGTTGACCGTATTGGGTATTGGCTTAAATCTTTTTCTGAGTATCCTAAAATTCACAGCGGGAGCTGTCAGCCATTCCGTGACCGTGACGGCAGACGGGTGGAACAACTTAACGGATGCGGGAACAACGGCCGTGACCATGTTCGGCCTCTGGGCGGCAGGTTGCGGCGCGGGGAAACACCATCCATACGGACACGGCAGGCTGGAGTGGCTCCTTGGAATGCTGGCGTCAGCCTCCGTTATCACCATAGGATTTGAATTGTTAAAAACATCGGTTTCAGCCTTATACAGAGGACAGCAATCGGACTATCAAACCGCCGTGTTTTTTGTATTGTTCCTCTCTGTGGCAGTAAAGATATGGATGTACTTTTATCAAAAAAGGGCTGGTCTTGCCATGGAGTCAGCGACATTAAAAGCCATGTCTAAGGACTCTTTATCAGATGCCTTTGCGACAGGAACAGTCCTCATTTCTGCTTTCGTCACAAGGTTCACTGAGTGGAATATTGACGGGTGGTGCGGCATAGGGGTTGCAGTCCTCATCCTGGCCAACGGCCTGAAAAGTTTTACAGAGATCGTAGAAAAAGTGATCGGAACACAGCCGGAGGGCAGTATTTTGCAGGAGGTTGAGGATATCATATCAAAGCAGGAAGGCGTTGCATGTTTTTATGGTCTAAACATCCATGACTACGGCCTCAAGCACTACATCGTTTCCGTCAAAATACTGGGTAAGGACAGTGGTATTTTTACAAAAGCCCTGGAACTTTCTTTAATGCTTGAGCAGAAGTACAACTGCAACTGTACGGTTCAGGCCGGGATCGCGGCAGAAGAGTCCAACAAAATAAAACAACTAAGAAAAGACCTGAATGAAAAAGCAGGGGAGATCCATCCGCTGCTGGAGCTCAAAAACTACCGTTTCATCAGGGCAGGAGAACATACCCTGATCACGACAGACCTTTGCATTCCTATTTCCCTTCAGAAGAAGGAAGATATGATTTTAAAAGAACTCAGTCAGACAGCAGGAAAGGCCGGAATCCAGTATCAACTGGAACTAAGCCCTTTTGTGGAAAATAACCATATCCGGTCCTGGAAGACTCTGAAGAAATCTAAAAAACGGAAGGGATGGGGCTAAGGGTTCATGTCCAGAAAATGACTGCGGTCAGATACGGCAAAGGAAGCCATCTGTCCGGCAGAGTCTCGGTTCAGCGCCATGACTCTGCCATGATACGGATAGTAGATCAGGTTAGACCAGAGAACCTCATAGCCGCCTTTGTCATATTCTTTGGCAGTGGGCAGATAGCTGTCTACCCCGTTGGTGTAGCCGTTCAGAAAAAAGAGTGGATTCTTGGATTTCTGCCACACGTCCAGTGCAATCTCGCACATGATTTCATTTGCAACACCGCAGAAACAGCCGTCATTTAACATAAAATAATGAAATTCAATGTCCGCTGTCTGCGTAAATATATGCTGTTCGCGGAGTTTGCGGACTTCCATAAGCCATCCGTTTCCGTCTATACCAGCTTCAGTTTCGGCTTCCTCTGCGATTTCCTCGGCCTGTTCCAAGGAAGGGACATCAGCTGCAAACGGATGATCTACAGAAAACATTGCCAGCCTGCAGACCGGCTCTGTCTTTAATTTTTTTAACACGGGTGCGACGGAGGAAAGGACAGAATCTGCCATGTTCTCCAATGCATCTAGACTTTGCTGAAAATACTTCTGTTTTTCAAAGTCAGTGTACGGCTTCTCTAAAGCATCCACACCCTGGATTTCCATAAAATCTGCATTTTCCTGCTGAAATCTTGGCCGGAGATTTCCGGATGCCCCCTGGACCATCATAACAGGGCATTCAAAAGCATTGGAAAGCCTCTGCCTTGTAAGGCCGAAATAATCCGAAGAAACCTTATAGTTGTCGCTTGTGAGCACATTGGCATGGGCTGACACCCTGAGAAGAAGCAGTACCGGTTTCCCATCCGGATCCGCCAGCTTTAAAATCCCAAGCCGGGGTTCTTTGGCGGATGTATCTGATCTCCGGTTGATGCCGATCAAATGATCCCCGATCCCCCAAGCCGCATGAAATGGTCTCATTTGTTTCTCTGCCTCTTTTGCTGCGATACATATCCGATCACATACAAAGGAAAAGTAAGCGGGTTCCTCCGCCGCATTAGGGGCAGAATGGGTATGGGAAAAACAGACCATGATCTTATCTGTTGTAATATTGAGAACGCTGGCAATCTTTTTTCTTAGCTTCAGGGTCAGCTCCACGGTAAAACCCAGGCTGTCCACAGCAGCCAGGCAGATGGTTTCTTCCTGGGATCTGAAAATGAGGATCTGGGCATTTAATGAATGAAGGACACCTCTGGATTGATTATCAATTCTCGGAAACCCTACCAGCTGGACCGGACCATCCGGGGTAATATTAGTTTCGGCAAATCCGAAAGAAGCAGTGTTTTGGTTTTGTTTCATGAGTAACACCTCCTGTATCAAAAGATAACAGAAGTGGAAAGAGCCTTCAATATCCAAGATCATACAGAAACAATTTATACCTTAACGCGCGAAGCGCGTACACCCGAAGGGTATGAAATACGGTGTGCCCTGTGGGTATACCTTAACGCGCGAAGCGCGTACACCCGAAGGGTATGAAATACGGTGTGCCCTGTGGGTATACCTTAACGCGCGAAGCGCGTACACCCGAAGGGTATAAAATACGGTGTGCCCTGTGGGTATACCTTAACGCGCGAAGCGCGTGCACCCGAAGGGTATAAAATACGGTGTGCCCTGTGGGTATACTTATGAAGCAGATTACCATGGGAAGGGGATGAGACGGGATTTTGTTTTCTGGGTATATTTAAGATAGCCGTCCAATCAGAAAAGCAGTGAATATCAAGTGATAGATATCCACTGCTTTTTCAGATGTTTTCAGCTTATTCATCTGCCGTATACAATCTTTCGAATGGTATGTACGGAAAGAAAATATGTATCTGACAGTTTTTCTATGGACATCCCTGAATGATAATCCTTTCGGATACATTGATTGCGCTGGGAAGTCCTGGTCCGGCTCCCTGTCTTATCACCCCATTTTTTATGCTGGTCTTCTTTTTTAGGTATGTACAGATAACCTCCCTGTACATAGTCCTGAAGCTGTTCCAAAAGGGATGCGGGAAGAATGGAAGCTGCATTTTTATAATTCATAATTGGTCTCACTCCTTAAACAGTATTGTTTTTGGAAACAAGGCCGTTAAGAATATGAAAGCGCCTTTTACTCCATGCAGACGGCGCTTCTTTTATTCCATAGGAAATTCCTGGGCCCTGCATGGAGACTTTCATCTGCTTTTCTTTTTTTATTGATACACATAAGAATCACCGCCTATTGGTCGTATTTCTGCATTTCCTGTTTAATAGAATCTTCACAGGAGCGCATGGCCAGAATTGTTTTCTCAAAGAGCTCGTTTAACTCCCAGCCCAGATTTTGGGCGCCCTGGGAGATCACATCCCGGGAGCAGCCTGCCGCAAATAAGACTTTCTCCATCTGGTGGTCCGGCTGGATGTCAGAACAGATCCCATAGCCATGGGAACAGACGGAACGTATCATATCTTCCCCTACGCCGCCTTCTCGCAAAAGTTCCGGGGCCTTTTGGCAGTGTTCCTCCGGTTATAATTCAAAGTCAATATCGTGAAGAAGTCCGGTGATCCCCCAAAAGTCTTCCTCCTGTCCGTAAGCCAATTCATTGGCATACCATCTCATGACACCTTCCACTGTCAGTGCGTGTTGGATGTGAAAGGGTTCTTTATTATATTTTTTTAGAAGCTTAAAGGCTTCATCACGTGTTATTGTTGCTTCCATAGGTCCTCCTTTGTTGGTATGGTGTTTTATCATTTGCTTTGGTTTTATTTTAGCACTTGAGATGGGGAAAGTAAAACAGCGAAGGACGGGATCTTATGACGGTTTTGGGTTTGACATTCATATAGGAAGATATTAGAATTTAAGGAGAAAGAATTTCAAGAGGGGAATTACAATAAAATGAACGCATTTCTGCTGATGGTACCACTTTTTTTCATAAGATTTATCCTGTTAGGACAAATAAACAAAGAAGCATTAAGCCGTGCCGCTTTTTTTGCTCCGTTGGAGGGCAGAGAGAGGACGGCATACTTATTTTATCAATGTTCAAATATTTTTATTTTCTTATATTCTTTTTTATTACAAATAAGGATTGGTACTCTGCTATCCTTTATTGCCCTAATAATATATGCTGCAGGTATTGGCATTCTTACAATTTCAACCATTGCATTTGCCAAACCTAGGCAGGATGGATTAAATACAAACGGAATATATAAGGTTTCCAGAAATCCAATGTACATCGGATATTTCATATATTTTTTAGGATGCGTTCTTTTGACTCGTTCTATTTTGTTATTTTTTGCACTTTTTATATTTCAAATATCTGCACATTGGATCATTATTTCTGAGGAAAGATGGTGTATTCATAAATTTGGAGATGAGTATTTAAGCTATATGAAGAATGTTAGAAGATATCTGTAGGGCATTGATAAAAATGATGTATTTTACAAGAAAGGAAATGTAGGGGTTGCGTTTTTATAAACTCCATACAAAGGAATGAACTTGAAACCTATTGTGTATAAGATAGATGATGATCTAAATAGTTTACAAACTTTACAGGAGAAATTAGAAAATAAAATTTTGGAAAAAGAAGTATTGTTTGATTACCCGACAGTTTATATTCATGATTGGAAAAAGGGAGAAGGTTATGAGGTGTATGTTGGGGAGTCGAATAATGTGATCCAGAGGACAAAGCAGCATTTTGATCAATCGGGGGATAAATCAAAATGGCAGTATCAACTGAAAAAGAAAACATCTAGTTTATATATTATCGGGTATGATCATTTCAATAAATCTTTTACCCTGGATATTGAAAATCGTTTAATGCATTATATGATGGGAGCAGAATCTGTTAAAAGAATGCACAATAAGAGGACAAATCCTCAGAACAGATATTATCCCGATTGTGAAGCAAATGCTATCTTCAGAAAAATCTGGAACAATTTAAGAAAAAAAGATGAAGTTTTATTTCCTGCAGAGAGTGAGATAAAAGATTCCGCTTTATTTAAAGCCTCCCCTTTACATAAGCTAACGCAGGAGCAGGAAGAGATAAAAGAAAAAATAATTGAGAAGGTTTTTACTGCTTTGGATAAGGAGAAACAGGGACAGCTTATATTCATTGACGGTGAAGCAGGAACAGGCAAAACTGTACTTAACAGCAGTACCTTTTATGAGGTGTTTTTGAAGGCAGAGGAGCGAAAAAAAGATGATCTTCAGTGTTATTTAATTGTAAATCATGATGAGCAGATAACTGTCTATAAACAGATAGCAGAGAAACTTGGTCTAAAAAATAAAGATGGAAAAGAAGTTGTGTGCAAACCAACGTCATTTATCAATAATCATTCAATGGATGAGCCGGTTGATGTAGCATTTATTGATGAGGCTCATTTGCTGCTAACACAGGGAAAACAGTCATACCAAGGAAAAAACCAACTTGAGGATATTATAAATAGGGCGAGAGTCACAGTGGTGATGTTTGACGAAAATCAAATTTTGACGACAGAGCAATATTGGGAAGAACAGATTTTAAAGGGTTATAGAGAGCAAGCCAAAGAGAGTGATAATTATTTTGAATTGACAAAACAGTTGAGAGTGACTGCATCGGACGAAACAATTTCATGGATCGATGACTTTACAAAAAAGAAACGTATATCAGATATTCCAAAAGATAAGACCGGATATGAAATAAGGGTTTTTTCTCAGCCGTCAGAGCTTGAGAAAGCAATTAAAGAAAAGGCGGGGGAACAAGAACATAAATTATCCAGGCTCATTGCAACTTATGATTGGGAATATAGCAAAAATTCATCAATGGAAAAGAGAATGAAGAAATATTGGGAGGTTCTGATCGGTGATTGGCATAAACCATGGAACCGTGAGTTGGAAAAAGATATGGAAAGAAAACAAAAGCGGAAAAATAAAACACTTTCCTGGGCAGAACAGCCGCAGACCATTGATGAGGTAGGATCCACATTTACAATACAGGGATTCGATTTGAATTATGCAGGTGTAATTCTTGGGCCTTCTGTAAAATATCGTGATGGAAAGATTGTTTTTGATCCAAGTGAAAGTTTTAACGAAAAAGCAAAAAGAAATCGTACATTATCAGATGGTACCATGAAGAAATTTGGAGAAACGTTGATCCAGCATGAAGTGAGGGTTTTAATGACTCGGGGAGTTAATGGGTTGTATATTTATGCTTGTGATGAAGAATTGAAAAAGGCATTGGAGGAAGCTGTCAGATGAGAGAAATTCGAAGATAGAAATATATTCTCGATTATATCGTATCTGTGGATGTTGTGGCCCTGCGAAATCATGAGTGAGATTGTCGGAAATTTATATTGTTCCGATAAATGAGAAATATTATTCCGAAAGCATTGCTATTATTCCGAGTAGAGGGTATACTACTTTTGAAAGTGAGGTACGAATCCCCTCATTCGAGGACAAAGTGGTTCAGGGCGTATTCAAGGAAATACTTGAGGCAATATATGAGCCAAAGTTCAAGGAGTTTTCTTTTGGATTCCGGCCAAATAAGAGTTGTCACGATGCAATCCAGAGAGTAAACAGACACATCATGGCAGACAAGGTAAATTATATTGTGGATGCCGATATCAAAGGCTTCTTCGATAACATCGACCATGAATGGATGATTCAATTTCTGGAGCATGACATAGCCGATAAGAACTTTATACGATATATCAAACGGTTTCTGATAGGCGGAGTCATGGAAGACGGGAAGCGGCTGGAAACAGAAGCGGGAACAGTGCAGGGAGGTCTGATGTCGCCAGTGCTGGCAAATGTGTACCTGCACTACACCTTAGACACGTGGTTTGACTATGTGAAGAAGCGCGAGTTTAAGGGAGAGATGTACATGGTGCGTTACGCAGATGATTTTGTATGTCTGTTCCAATACGAGAATGAAGCACGGAAGTTCTATCAGCTTCTGATTGAGAGACTGAAGAAATTCGGACTGGAAATCGCAGAGGATAAAAGCAGGATACTTCCCTTTGGAAGATACACCCACTGGAAACTCCAAAGATATATGTAACAAGTGCTTATTAGGCGAATGGCTTATTGAAGAGCCGTATGCCTTAATAGGGCACGTGCGGTTCTGTGAGGGGCTTTTGAGACTTGAACCTCTCATCGCAAGAGAATATAGATGAAAGGAAGTGAAAAGTCGAGGCAAAGTCTACTCGACGACTTTTTATGAAATTATGTATTGCAGTCACTGGAATGGTCTAAAAAAACACGAAGCAAAGATAGGAGAAGTGCTATGACTATTCCAGATACTAAAAAAATTTATCCAAGAGCCGGTGACAGCCAGACAATTTATTTAAAAAATGTGATCGACTGTCCGAATATAGAAGTCGGTGATTTTACAATTTACAACGATTTTGTACATGATCCGAGAGATTTTCAGAAGTATAGTGTGCTGTATCATTATCCGATCAATCATGACAAAGTGTATATCGGAAAATTTTGTTCTATCGCGTGCGGAGCAAAATTTTTGATGAACTGTGCGAATCATACGCTGTCTTCTCTGTCCGGCTATACGTTTCCACTGTTCGGTGAAGAATGGGGGCACGGCATTACGCCGGAACAGTCCTGGGACAACAAGGGAGATATCGTCGTGGGCAATGATGTATGGATCGGCTTTGAAGCCGTGATCATGGCGGGTGTAACGATCGGCGATGGTGCAGTGATCGGCACGCGTGCAGTCGTGACAAAAGACGTACCGCCCTATACGATTGTCGCCGGGATTCCTGCAAGGCCAATACGAAGGCGGTTTTCTAAAGAAGATATCTTGTTTCTACAGGAAATCAAATGGTGGAATTGGCCTGTGGAAAAAATATCCGAAGCCATTCCCTATATTCAGTCCGGTGATATAAAAGGTCTGAAAAGCCTGATACACTAAACATTTGGAGAGTATGAAATTTAAACCCGGTATAGCCGAACAGGCTATACCGGGTTTTTAAGTATGACGGGCATGTCCGTGTTCTGTGGTGCAAGTCCACATAGGCGTAGCTACCGACGAACTTGTAAGCGACTCCCAAGGTTTGCATCGTGAGGTGTGGGCGAGAAGAAGGGATAGCGAAATCGTAGCCCTACGGACAGAAACCCGATATTAAGGCGTACATGGTGGGTAAGTTGACTTAAAGCAACGAAGCCCTAAAGGTAGCCGTAACCCATGTGCGTAAATCGGGAGGGTAGACGAGGAAAGAACACGGACTTATCCCGTGAGGTCTCACAGGCGGTTTCATCAGCCGTAGTAACAACGAACTGTGAGAAGTCAGCAGAAGCCATAGTAGGAGAAATCTGAAGGGCTGAACAATGTAACCGTGCAGACGAATGTATGTACCTGTGAGTATTCGACAAGCGGATGTAGGCGAAACGTATATGAGCTGTAAACGCATAAACATAGGACAAATCACAGGGAGCGGAAAGGAGCGAAGCACACAAAGTATGTCGGAATTGTTGGAAAAGATACTGGAGAAAAAGAACATGAACGAAGCATATAAGAAAGTCTGTGCCAATAAGGGTGCAGGCGGCGTTGACGGCATGGAACAGGGAGCAAATCAGAGGAAGGAGTTACAAACCTCAACCCGTGAGGCGTGTAGAAATCCCGAAGCCTAACGGAAGCAAAAGAAAACTTGGAATACCGACAGTCATGGACAGGGTAATCCAGCAGGGTATAGCACAGATAATCAGCCCTATGTGCGAGCCGCTGTTTTCAGACCACAGTTACGGATTCCGTCCAAACAGGAGCTGTGAAATGGCTATCAAAGATATGCTCATGTTCCTCAATGAGGGATATGAGTGGATAGTGGACATAGACCTAGAGAAATTCTTCGATAACGTACCGCAGGATAAGTTGATGAGCCTTGTCCACAACATCATAAATGACGGAGATACGGAATCGCTGATACGGAAATATCTGAAAGCAGGAGTCATGGTGCAGGGCAGGTATGAGAAAACAGAACAGGGAACGCCGCAGGGTGGCAATCTGTCGCCGCTATTGTCTAATATCATGCTGAATGAACTGGATAAAGAGTTGGAAAGACGTGGATTGGGCTTCGTGAGGTACGCTGACGACTGTGTAATAGCAGTCAGAAGCGAAGCAAGTGCCAAACGTGTTATGTATTCGATAACGGACTGGATAGAGAGGAAGCTTGGTCTGAAAGTAAATGCAGATAAAACACACATAACAAGACCAATGAACCTCAAATATCTCGGCTTTGGATTCTGGAAAGATTCCAAGACGAAAGAATGGAAGTGCAGACCACACAAGGATTCTGTGCAGAAATTTAAGAGGACGTTAAAGAAGCTGACAGAAAGAAGAAAATCAATGGCGTTTGCGGAAAGGGTAAAACAGCTCAACAGGGTAATCCGAGGTTGGATAAACTACTTTGCAATAGGTAGGATGAAAACAGCAATGACCGACATAGACGCACATTTGCGTACAAGACTGCGAGTAATAATCTGGAAACAATGGAAAGTACCGAAGAAACGGCAGTGGGGATTGCAGAAGCTGGGTATAGGAAAAGACCTTGCAAGACAGACATCATACATGGGAGACCACTATCAATGGATAGTAACGAAAACCTGTGTAGTCAGGGCAATCTCAAAAGAAAAGCTGAAACAGGCAGGGCTTGTGAGTTGCTACGATTATTACATGGAACGTCATGCTTTGAAGTTATGTTGAACCGCCGTATGCCGAACGGCATGTACGGTGGTGTGAGAGGGGAGATTTAATCTCCCCTACTCGATTGCTTCTGTGTTTTTGTAATAAACCTAAAAAGCAGGATCATTCCAATCAGACTGACAAGCAGTTCGGTCATGGGAAAGGCTGCCCAGACTCCTGTAATGCCTCCCAGGGCAGACAATATAAAAGCCATAGGAATGATAATGACAAATCCCCGGAGGATCGATATCATGTGTGCCGGCCGGGGGTATTCCGTTGAAGTGAAGTAAACGGCAGCCACAATATTGAAACCAGCAAATACAGAGGCTGTAAAGTATATTTTCAGTCCTGCGGCTGCGATATCCTGAAGTGTCTTATTGTGATTGCTGTTAAAGAGTCCGGTAATCGGTTCCGCACCGAAAAACATACACAGATAAACGCAGGCGGAGATTACAATAACCGCGGTGACAGCGTAACGTAAAATCGCAGTAACATTTTTATGGTTTCCGGCACCGTAATTGCTGCTTAAGACAGGCTGTATCCCCTGTGCGATGCCTGTATAGACTGCCATGACGACCAGTGACAGATTCGCGATGACACCATAGGCCGCAACGCCGATGTTCCCCGCAATGTGCAGCAGGATCACATTAAATACAATGATCACGATACCGGAAGAAACTTCTGTAATCAAAGACGGAAGTCCGCTTGAAAAAATATCAAGCAGAAGGTTTGCCGAAAGTCTGCATTTCTTTAAATGAAACTGATTTCTTTTATTTATCAGATAAGGGGACAGAATCAAAATGCTGATTACCGGTGCCAGTCCGGTGGCAAACGCTGCCCCGAACAATCCCATTCCGAGCGGAAATATAAATATATAATCCAAAATAACATTAGACAGACTGCCGCAGATCATGGCTGTCATGGATAACTGGGGATTTCCGTCATTTCTTATGAAACACAGCAAAAGATTATTTGTCATAAAAATTGGGGCAAACAACAGAATAACCTGTAAATAAGTTTTTGTCATTTTGAACACAGATTCGTTGGCTCCCAACATACTGACCATAGGGCCGGAGCAGAAAATACCAAGCAGGAAGAAGATACCTGCGATGATTCCGGTCAAAACCACAGCATTTGTAAATACCTGATTCGCTTTGACTTTATTTTTCTGGCTTCTTAGAATTGAATATTTTGTTCCTCCTCCGATTCCGAGCATTAATCCGCTGCCGTTTATAAAGCTGTAAACCGGAATTGCAAGGTTTAAGGAGGTCAGTCCATCAGCGCCTAATGCCCTGGAGACAAAAAAGGTATCTGCCAGGATATAAAAGGACAACCCTAACATACCCAGTACATTGAGCGAAGAATACTTCAAAAAAACTTTAAAACATGAGATCTCTTTCATATGGTATATACCTTCCTTATGCATTTGTGTACATCTCCGCAGGACTTTCCTATGGCATAAAAAACGTCTTACTCATTCCAACAAAGGCCTACTGGAATGAATAAGACGTTACCCGGCGGTAATTAACATTTATGCTATTTTTTATAGAATATCATATTGACTGAGAAAGTCAATATCTAGGTACAGGATTTCGCGTGTTCTGCAAACAGCTCCCTGACCCCGTCATATTCCCCGAGTCCTTTCATTACACATTCTACTTGATATCCCGCCGACACAAACTGAGAGTACCAGGAATCCGGGTCGTCTCCCGCCATATCATGTCTTGCATGATCTCCGGCCACGATCATAAAAGGCGCAAGAATGACTTTCTTCGGATGGAATTCTTTTACCATACGCATCAGGGAATGCATATTCGGGAAGGCTTCTACTGTACCCAGAAAGATATTTTTAAACCCCATATCCTTGAACCGGTAGTCAAGGGCAGCATAGACAGTATTGGCATAGTGAGTAGTGCCGTGTCCCATCAGAACCAGGACATCTTTGTCAGAGATCCACGAAAATTCCGATGCCACCGCATTCACAACCGTTTCATTGTCGGATTCCGATGAGAGAAGAGGTGCCCCGAAGACAATAGAATGAAAAGAGTCCCGGAAGGAAAGAGCGTCTGTTTTCATCTGATCGTTTTCCACGCCGTTGATCACATGGGTGGGCTGGATGATCACATCTGCAATGCCGTCGGCTTTCATGCGCTCCATGGCTTCGGGAACAGAGTCAATATGGATTCCGTCTCTCTTTTTTATTTTTTCAAGGATCATCCGGCTGGTCCAGGCACGGTACATTTTGTGATCCGGAAAATGTTCTTTTAATGTATCTTCGATTGCTTCGATCGTTTTTTTTCGTGTATCTTCATAGCTGGTCCCAAAACTGACCGCTAATATTGCTTTTTTTCTAGTATCGTTCATTATTCTCCTCCGCAGACAGGGAATCTTCAGATTCCTTCGATGAAATGTAAAAGCTCCATGAGACTTCTGGGAGCCGGAAATTTCTCATTGATCATCTTTTTCCGGCAAAGACTTTCATATATAGAGAGTACAGCCGGCTGAGACAAATTGGTGAGGTTAAGAGCCGGCCTGTCAGAAAATACTTCCAGGGGTGATCCGGCTTTGAGAACTTTGCCCTGATGAAACAAGATGATCTGATCTGCCCATGAAAAAGCATAGTCCGGATCATGAGTTGAGATCAGAACCGTAATACCGGATTCTGTCATCTGATCGATGATTTTATTTAACATGTCTGTATGCTTCGGGTCAAGGGCCGCGGCAGGTTCATCCAGAATCACAATATCAGGATGCATGACAAGGATATCGGCGACAGCCACCTGTTTTTTCTGTCCTCCGCTTAGGGCATGTGTAGGGCGGTCTTTTAATTCTGTAATATCCAGCGCATCCATGATTTTTTCCGTCTCTCTCAGGGCTGTCTCATTGTCTGCCCCAAGATTTAAAATGCCAAAAGAAATCTCCTGCCGGACACTGGCTGAAAACAGCTGGTTATCGGGGTCCTGAAATACGATGCCGATCCTGCTTCTCAAATTTAACAGGCTTTTCTTATCATAGGAATAAGGGGCTCCGCAAAAAGACAGGGCGCCTTTCTGGGGACGCAAAATACCGTTCAGGCAGAGAAAAAACGTGGACTTTCCGGAACCGTTTGCTCCCATAACCGCAGTTTTGCTCCCCCTCTTAATATCCAGAGAAAGCCCCTGTAAGGCCGGGATATCCTCTCCGTCATAAGTAAACCACAGATTATCAGCTGTTATCATAGACTCTGTTTTCATATGTAAATATTCCTTCCTATCGTGATAGACAGCAGAAGAAGTTCAAACAATATCATGCAAATGATTTCTTTCTTCTTCGGCGGATATTCTTCCAAAAGGACCCGTATGGTCCCGTCGTAGCATCTGGATTCCATGGCATCGTATAATCTGCCGGAGCGCATCACTGCCCGAATGAACAGAGCAGAGGCCATACCTCCGAATGCACGGACTGCCGTCTTAAAATTCCGGCAGGAAAGTCTGGACTCCTGGGAAATCCTTACAGCAGAAGCCTCTGACATTAAGACAAAAATAAACCGGTAAATGAGCAGAAACAATTCTATGAGCAGTGCCGGACATCTAAGTTTCTTTAAAATGCCGATCAGATCGGTTACCGGGGTTGACAGGGACAAAAAATATAGGCAGGACACCGCGGAAAGGGATGACAGGATCAGTCTGAGACCAAAGATGACCGATTCGGTGCTTCCTGTTATATAGTAGGGACCTGCCGGCACTGCATAGGCATCCAGAGGAGTTTTGGAAATATTGACGAGGATCGCCAGCGTGCTCAAGAGCAGGAAGACTGCGGGGATACGCATTAGCTTTATATACCGGCGGACGGGGATACCTCCTTTTCTTATTGTCAGCCATCCAAGGCTTAAAAGAACCAGAATGGAAACAGAAAAAGATCTGCTCAGGATACAGAGCAGAAGCGTCGTCACAGAAAAGCAGAACTTTTCCATGACGTTTACTTTTCTGAGCCCGGACCGGTAACCGTATTGATCAATCAGCATCATTTGCCGCCTCTGCCGAAGCAAGGAGACGTTTCCGTTCCCTTAAACGTCCCAGGTTATAGGCAATGATCCCGACACCGATCCCGGTCTGTACACAGAACAGAAGGCTTTCCACTTCGCCCGGAAGCTCTCTGTCAATGAAAGTTTCCAGGACGGGAGTGAACCATGGCTGATATTCCCTTCCCTCTATCTTTGATATCATGACACTGCCCGCATCGTCAGAGCCTTCGAACTCGGCGCCCTTTAGGGTAAACAGAGGGACCACAGCAATAAAGGCGGCCACTAAAAGCAGGATGATGACTTTTTTCTTATCACTTTTCATATGCATGTCCCTCCTTGATGAAGTCAAGAATCTTGAGTTCCGGGCGGGCATAGGACTCAAGCGAGATGATGATTACAACGGTCAGAATTCCTTCTACGATGGCGAGAGGGAGCTGGGTTGGAGCAAAAACTCCGAGAAATTTTGCCGCGGAGGCCAGAAAGCCACCCTGCTCTGATGGATACGCAAGTGCCAGCTGGACGCTGGTGATGCAGTATGTAAAAATGTCTCCAAGCATTGCGGCCAAAAATACGCTGATCCGGCGGTTCAGCCGGCATTTTTGACAGACCTTATACACTGCGAAGGATAAAAATGGCCCTGCAATTGCCATAGAAAAAGTATTGGCGCCAAGGGTCGTCAATCCCCCGTGGGCCAAGAGGACTGCCTGGAAGATCAGCACAATGATGCCCAGAATGCTCACAGCCAAAGGGCCGAACAAAATGGCTCCGAGTCCGGTGCCGGTCATATGAGAACAGCTTCCTGTGACAGAGGGGATTTTTAAAGAAGAGATAACGAAGATAAATGCTCCTGACATAGCCAGTATCGTCATCAGACGCCGGTCTTTGCTGACCGTCTTTTTGATGGAGAAAAATCCTGCGGCTAAAAACGGAAGGCTCAGAGCTCCCCAGGAGATACAGAGCTGTGGAGGAAGATACCCCTCCATGATGTGCATGGCGCTGGCTGTGCGGCCGAAGCCGAAGATGACAGCCGCCGCCAGTACAGCGGTTACAATGATTTTTTGATTGTTTTTCATGTTTGCTCCTTTCGATTCACTTAACTGTGTTTCGGTGTAAAAACTGCAACACCAAAAGCGCCAGATATACTGGTGCATCGAATATAGGCGCAGAAGGGCGCGGCTCCTTCGACGGTATATTCTACACCGGCTGTCTTTCGCAGACCGGTGTAAATCGCATGTTCACGGCAGGTCTTCTGACTCAGGCTTCACTGCCGCATTCCGCCTTCCCAGTTTCCCAGTGACATAATTGAAATGCGGCTCTTCCTATACAGCGGCGGGACCGTGCGGGAATCTCACCCGCTTTCCTATTCTCCTTTATCAAAGGCACCTGTAAACATTCAATTTCTCCCATTTTATCGAGTTGTTAGAACCTTGTCAATATGCTATGATGGAAATAAAAAGGAGAAATTACCGATGAAGACTGGAAAAGTATGGCTGGTGGGCGCAGGGCCCGGGTCCATCGGCCTTTTGACGATAAAAGCAGCGGAAGTGCTGAAGAAGGCGGATGTGATCATTTACGACAACCTGATCGGCACCGAAATATTATCGGCACTTCCAAAACAGGCTGATTACATTTATGTCGGAAAACGTTCCGGACAGCACACGATGCCTCAGGAAGAAATCAATCTGCTGCTTCTTAATGAAGCTCAAAAAGGCCGTTTTGTCGTGCGGCTGAAGGGAGGAGATCCCTTCCTGTTCGGCAGAGGAGGAGAAGAACTGGAACTATTAAAAGAACACTATATTCCATTTGAGATCGTTCCGGGCATCACCTCACCGGTTGCGGTGCCGGAATATAACGGTATCCCTGTGACTCACCGGGACTTCAGTTCTTCCGTGCATATCATAACCGGACACAAAAAAGCAGGAGCAGAATATGATATCGACTTTGAAGCTCTCGTGAGGACAAAAGGTACTCTGGTGTTTTTGATGGGTATTTCATCACTTCCAGATATCGCAAACTCCCTGATCTCTGCGGGAATGAACCCTCAGATGCCGGCGGCAGTGCTTTCCAGGGGAACCACGGCAGGACAGAAAAGAGTTTCTGCGCCGCTTTGTGAACTTCCGGAGGCCGTGTGCAAAAGCCGGATAAAGACTCCTGCGGTCATTGTCGTCGGACAGGTGTGCAGACTTTCAAAAGATTTTGCCTGGTATGAAGACCTTCCTCTGGCGGGATGCCGCATTTTACTGACCCGCCCAAAAGAGCTTATCTCAAAGACGGCTGCCATGTTCAGGGAACAAGGGGCCGAAGTCCTGGAAATGCCTTCTATCAGCATAGAGCCGGCAAGAGACCAGAGGAAACTTTCCATGGCTCTTGAAAAGATCGATTTTTATGACTGGATCGTGTTCACAAGTATCAATGGAGTCAGGATTTTCTTCGAAGAAATGAAAAAGCAGAAAAAAGATATCAGGAGCCTTGGTTCCTGCAGGATTGCCGCCATCGGTGCGGGTACGAAAAAGACATTGGAAGAGAAAGGCCTGTTCTGTGATCTGGTACCCGAACATTATGACGGAGTTTCTCTTTCCAGGGCACTCGCGGACAGACTTTCAGGTACGGAGCATATCCTGATGCCGCGGGCAGCTTCGGGAAATCAGGAAATTGTACGGATTCTTCAGAAAAAGCCCGGGATTCAGACAGATGATATAGGAATCTATGAGACTCGATGTGAGAACTGGCAGCTGGTCCCTGTAAAAGAAATGATCGAATCGGGAGAGATCGATTGGGCAGTCTTTACAAGCGCCTCCACAGTTCGGGGATTTGCGGCCGCCCTGGCGGATACGTGCATCAAAGGGATGAAGGCAGCATGTATCGGAGAGCAGACCGCCCAGGCGGCGAAAGAATTTGAGATGAATGTATATACTGCAGAGCAGGCATCGGTCGAAAGTCTCGTCCGCCTTATTTTAGAACATCAGACAGGAAGTAAATTATGAAGAAAGAGAAAAAAAACTATCAATTTTTCCGGCACAGAGACTGTGAGTATTTCCCCTGCCATGAAACGGATGATATCGATAACTTTAATTGCCTTTTTTGTTACTGTCCGCTTTATATGCTTGGGGAGAACTGCGGCGGCAGCTTTAGATTAAAAAACGGCGTGAAAGACTGCAGTCAGTGCATGATCCCTCATAAAAGAAAAAATTATGGCTATATCACCGGAAAATTTTCTGAGATTGCCGCTGCAATGAGAGCTTCCAGAGATCAGCAGCAGAAATAATCCTTCCTTTTCAGTTCCGCATTCATTGTTCCGATTTCCTCTTATGAAGCCGATATATCTGACATATCCTTCCGCATTAGTTCCATAATAGTGTCCTGCTCTGCAGCGATGGCTGCAAAAGCTGCGCTCCCGATGACTCATAAATTTATTTTCATTTTGATATCCTGTTCCTGTCACGTTTGATAGACGGCTTTCTTATGAATCATATAAATAGAAAATGGATGACAAAATTCGACATAAAAGAAGAAGCATTTTCAAATCCATCTTTTTGTGTGCAGAGAGATGACAATACATACGTCTACGCATCTAGTGAAACGGGAAACCTTTTGTATATAATGAAATACATGTATGTTAAAACCTTATAGATAAGGCTGTGAAAGGATATGAGAGAGAGAAAATAATACCGATTGGAGCCATGCACATGGAACGCAGATTGTTGGGTAAGAGGATTAACCAGATTCGGAAAGAAAGAGGGCTGACTTCCGAAGCTCTTTCAGAAATTTGTGATGTAAATGCCGGACACATCAGGCAGATAGAATCAGGGATCAGGCTTCCAAGTCTGCCTCTGTTCATCAGAATATGTCAGGCATTAAAAACAGCACCAAATGAAATATTAAAAGATCAATTTGATCCGGAAATAATTGAGAGTGAAAATAAACTTCTCCTGAAAGTAGAAAGTTTGACTCCCAAACAAAAACGTATATTATCAGATTTGCTGGATACTTTTCAGAAAAGTATGAACGGAGATTCTGTCGAATAGAGACGGATTCCTTCATTTTATGTCTGTCGAAAAGAATAGACTTTTTCAGAATTTTGCTTTACTCTATAAGCATGAGCAGTGTTACTTTTAAGATAATAAAAGGAGCAAATATGAAATATATGTCTGAAGTTTTTTTAGAGTTGCTTGGAAATGATTTTAGTACAGAGAATGTGAGGCAGACCGCTGCCGCCGTAGGGAAATTACTGAATGACCGTACAACCGAATTAAGCGGTCAGGAGGCAAGGGACTTATGGGATGTCATGAAAGAATTTTCCTATCTGATCGACGATTGTTCTGTAAAACAGAAGGTCCTTGCCAAAGCAAATGCTACATACAGTTTTTCTGTAAATTTGTCGAATAACTAAAACTTCATCTTTTATCATTGAAATAGCGGCAATCAGGCAGGGGGTATCTGTACTTTCAGATACTTCCTGTTTCTGTTATAATAAAAAGCGGAAAAAATATGGAGGATTTACATCGTGGCAAACAAATTTTACGCAGTCAGACAAGGACGTAACCCGGGGATTTATCGCACATGGAAGGATTGTCAGGCACAGGTTTCCGGATTTCCGTGTGCTCAGTTTAAAAGCTTTCCTGCATTGACCGAGGCCGAGGCATTTCTTAACTCTTCGGCCGGGCAGGATATGGAGATCGACGGCCAGACCCTGACAGCCTATGTAGACGGGAGCTATGACCATCGAAAAAAAGAATTTTCATATGGCATGGTCATCAGAAAAAAAGAGGGAGAATTGTATTTTGCCGAAAAATATGCAGATCCTGCGTTAGCCTCTATGAGAAATGTGGCCGGCGAGATCAAGGGCGCTCAAAAGGCAATGCAGTATGCTGTGGACAGAGGCTATCAAAAGCTGGCCATTTACTATGATTATGAGGGAATCGCAAAATGGTGCACCGGGGAGTGGGCCGCAAAGAAAGAGGGGACGAAGGCCTACTGTTCCTTCTACAATAGTGTGAAGGATCGGCTTCAGGTACGGTTTGTAAAGGTAAAAGGCCATTCCAATGATGAGTACAATGACAGGGCAGATATGCTTGCAAAGTCTGCGCTTGGCATCGGTGACGGAAGCTTTGTCTCAGACGGATCAGACCGGTGGATGCCGCAAAATAATCAAGAGAAAAAGTGAGGTGGAGGATGTTGGCTATACTGTTCGATGTGGATGATACACTCTATGATGTGTCCATACCTTTTTGCAACGCATGCGAGAAGGTTTTTAAAGAGAGATATTCCATTCCTTCTATGGACCTGTTTCTGGCGGGAAGAATTCATGACATCCCTGTTATTGAAAGAATCCGCAAAGCTTTCAGGAAATTCGGGATTCAGATTACAGAGTCAGAGGTGATGGAATTTCATGAGGTATACCGGATAGAACAGACAAAGATCACGCTGACAGAAGGAATGAAAAACATTCTGGAGTTTTGCAGACAAAAAGGAATTTTCACCGGAGTCATAACAAATGGGTTCTCCCGTGCTCAGTGGAACAAAGTAAAGAATCTTCACCTGGAAGCATGGATACCTGACAGCCGGATCATTGTATCCGGGGACGAGGGAGTCCGCAAGCCGGACCCCGGGATTTTCAAACTCGCGGAGCAGAGATTTGGACTTGACAGGAAGGATACATGGTTTATAGGGGATACATATGCCACAGATATAAGCGGAGCTATAAATGCCGGCTGGAATAGCATTTGGCTGAACCGGAGACAGGATATTCTGCCGGACGGCAAAGTATCTCCAGACTATACGGTGTCAGATGAAAAAGGTCTGTTTAACATCCTGCACTCAAAATGGTCCGACTGAAATATGCATCTGGAAACAGGGAAACATCTCTGGGTTTTCAGATGCTTTTTTTATGCATTAGGTGTATAATGAAAAAAACATTTTGACTTGAGAAGGGGGTGTGAGGATGGATGCGATTGTAAACAGGCTGGCTCTATCGCAAGCCTGACCGCATATCTCTTCTATAAGGAAGAGGAGATACAGAGACTGATCACCATTATGGAACGCGTCCGTTACGGCCTGCCTCCTGAACAGACGGCAGGTTATATGAAAGGAGTTATCGGGGTATGATTGTTAAGATGAAGTTTATAACTCTCACGGGCCCAAAGCGCGACATCGACAGAGTCACCAACGATTATCTGTCAAAATACGAGATTCAGCTTGAAAATGCTTTGTCGGAATTAAAGACGGTTGATAACCTGCAGCCGTTCACGGATACGAACCCTTATAAAAAGCCTCTGGAACGGGTCGATAAAGCCGCAGTATTCAGGCTCAAAAAGAAGCACTGGAGCTTGAGGAAAAGCATCTCACTGAACAAATAAAAATGATTGAACCATTCCGCCCCATGCAGTTTGTCCTGAGAGAAGTGTTCCACTTTCAATTCGTGAAATTCCGCTTCGGACGGGTACCTTTGGAATACTTTGAAAAGATGCTGGAGTTCATCGAACACAATCAGGATGTGATCTTTGTAGAGGGGGTACGAAATAACAGCTACGGGTATGGGGTCTATTTTACGTCCAGGTCCAAATCGGAACAGATCGATGCCATTTTCAAGTCTCTTCACTTTGAAAGGATTTTCATCCCGGACGAGTTCATCGGAACTCCGGAGGAGGCCTATGACGACCTTAACCGAAAACTTTCTATTCTCACAGAAGAAAAGAAGACTCTGGATAATAAGATGACACAGACACTGAACGAAAATGCGGATAAGATTTATGCTGCCAGGGAAACCTTAGCGGCTTTATCGGCAAATTTTGATGTGAGGAAGATGGCTGCATGTGTGGAAGACAAACACGAGGATTACTTCGGAGAGCCCCTACGAAACTGCACAATCCAAAAGTGCTCAAGCCATTTGAAATGTTCGTGAAAATGTACGGACTGCCGTCCCACAATGAAATCGATCCGACGATATTTATTGCAATGACTTACCCGCTTATTTTCGGAATTATGTTCGGAGCCATGATGGGAGTCGTCATGATGCTGTCCGGAGCGGAAGAAGGGCATATCAACTGGGCAGTGATCGTATTCGGAAACCTTTTTGTCTGTCTGATGGAAGGAGGTCTTCACTATGAATACATTAACAAAGCTTGTGCTGATTGCAGCCTTGATTTTAAGCGTTATAATACCGTTCGGATACTACCTTTTAGGGCAGAAAAAGAAATCCAGGAAAATGCCCCTGATTGTCGAAATCCCAGACCGCCACGGAACCGGACACAGGAAAGACTTTATCACATCATATGTTAATGAAGCCATTGGACTGAAGCTTTAATGATCGCAAAGAAGGTGACCCCAAATGACATTGGAAGAAAAAATCCAGAACCTGCAAAGGGTTTCTATGAAAGAGGCAAGGGCCGAGGGAAATGCCCTGATCAAAGGACATGCGGATTTCATGTCCCGGAGATTGTCAGAACATCAGGAGAAAATGAGAATACAGGCCGAGAACAGGATCAGGAATGAAAAAAACCGGTCCAGGTCAAGGCAAAACAGAGAGATTTCAGAATATGAGTTAAGGCTCAGAAGAGAGCTGAATGACTATCAGGAAGCGTTAAAAAAGAAACTTTTCGGGCGGGTCTTTCATCTGCTTGAGGATTATATGAAAACCGGGGAATATCTGGACCTTCTCTGCCGCCAGGTCAGAGAAGCCATGCTCTATGCTGACTGTCGGCAGCGAAGATTTTATCGGCGGTATCCGGGCAGTCATTCGGACCAAGAATATTCTGATTGATCGTTCTTTCAGCCGCGCACTTGAGAAGGAATACGCGGATTTTCTGTTCCGGGGAGGTGAGAAAAATGTCTGAGGCAGGCCGTATATACGGAATCAACGGACCGGTGGTCTACGTGAAGGGGGGATATCGGGTTTAAAATGTCCGAGATGGTCTATGTGGGACCGGAAAAACTGGTTGGAGAAGTGATCTCTCTGGACAAGAATGCGGCTACAGTACAGGTTTTTGAAGATACGACCGGCATCCGTCCCGGAGACCAGGCAGAGGCCTCCGGATATCCGTTTTCTGTGTCACTGGCACCGGGGATTCTCCACAATATTATTGATGGAATTGAACGCCCTCTTGAACAGATCGCTGCTCAGTCAGGCAAATTTATCAGACGGGGAACCCAGGTGGATTCCCTGGATTTTCAAAAACGCTGGGAAACACATATCGCCGTATCGGCGGGAGAGCAGATAAAACCGGGGGATGTGATAGCCAGGGTGCCTGAGACGGCCGCCATCACCCACCGGTGCATGGTGCCTCCCGGTGTTCAGGGTATCGTTGAAAAGACTGTCTGCGACGGAAGTTATACCATCGATGAACCGTTGGTCACAGTAAGGCAGGAAAATGGTGATCTCAGGGAACTTTCTATGATGCAGCAGTGGCCCATCAGAGTTCCGAGACCGGTCAGTCTGCGCTATCCGGCCTCCAGGCCCCTTATCACCGGTCAGAGAATTCTGGATACGATGTTCCCCATTGCAAAAGGCGGTACGGCCTGCATCCCGGGCGGTTTTGGAACCGGCAAGACTATGACCCAGCACCAGATCGCCAAGTGGTCGGATGCCGACATTATCATTTATATCGGATGCGGAGAGCGCGGAAATGAGATGACACAGGTGTTGGAGGAGTTTTCAAAACTGGTGGACCCGAGGAACGGGAATCCTTTGATGGACCGCACTCATGGCAGATTCTACGTCCCGCTGGGCAGAAGCGCTGAGAGAACTTTCCGGGCGGCTGGAGGAGATGCCGGCGGAGGAAGGCTTTCCGGCCTATCTTGCCTCAAGACTGTCGGCCTTTTATGAGAGGGCGGGAACGATGATGAATTTAAACGGCACGGAAGGCTCCGTATCGATCATCGGCGCGGTATCGCCCCAGGGAGGCGACTTTTCAGAGCCGGTGACCCAGAATACAAAGAGGTTTGTGCGGTGCTTTTGGGGACTGGACAAAAGTCTTGCATATTCCAGACATTTCCCCGCTATCCACTGGCTGACCAGTTACAGCGAATACTTAAAAGATCTGGCTCCCTGGTATGGCGAACACGTCTCCATGGAGTTTGTGGACCACAGGAATCGCATCATGGCTCTCTTAAATCAGGAAAGCGGCCTGATGGAAATCGTCAAGCTGATCGGAAGCTGATCCTGGAGATCGCCAGAGTGATCCGTCTTGGATTTTTGCAGCAGAATGCCTTTCATAAAGACGATACAATCTTTGAAGCTGTGATATCCATGAAATATGATGTGCCCAATGACAGGCTGAAGATGTTTGATGAATATCGAAAAGCGGTGGATGATTTTTACCGGAAGATAATCGAGAAAAACGGTTAAATTGTCTGCAGTGTAAAAGGATTGTACCTGAAAGGAGTGTTTAACATGCCGATTGAATATTTGGGACTTGACAGGATCAATGGTCCTTTAGTGGTACTGGAGGGCTGCAGAGATGCTTTTTATGAGGAAATAGTAGAGTTTGTCATAGAGGGAAACAGGAAAAAACTTGGTAAGATCATCGAGCTTTATGAGGACAAGGCGATCATTCAGGTGTTTGACACGACAGATAATATGGGGCTTTCCAATACTCATACAAGGCTTACGGGACATCCCATGGAAATTTCTCTCTCCCCCGACATCCTTGGAAGGACATTAAACGGCCTTGGAAAATCTATCAACGGACTGCCTCTGAATCCGGTCCGCAGGGAGTATCCAAGGAATTTTATATGCACAGGGATTTCGGCAATCGACGGCCTGATGACACTGATCCGGGGACAGCATGGATAACTTCGGCATCGTGTTTGCCGCCATGGGTGTCAAACACGACGACGCGGATTTTTTCCGCAGGACATTTGAGGAGAGCGGTGCCTTAAGCCATGTGGCGATGTTTTTAAATATGGCTAACGACCCGGTAGCTGAGAGGCTGATCACGCCTAAGGTGGCGCTGACTGCGGCAGAATATCTGGCCTTTGAACATTATATGCATATTTTGGTCATTCTGACCGACATGACGGCCTTTGCGGAGGCCATGAGGGAAGTTTTCTCCTCCAAAGGAGAGATTCCAAGCAGAAAAGGATTTCCCGGTTATTTATACAGTGAACTGGCAATGATCTATGAGAGGGCTATACAAGGGAAGATCATCAGGACCTGGCAAACCAGCTGTTCTCCGCATATGCAAAAGTGGGGAACGCCAGAAATCTGGCCTCTGTCATCGGAGAAGACGAGCTGTCTTTGATCGACAAAAAGTATTTAGAGTTTGGAAAAGAGTTTGAGGAACGGTATATCGAACAGGGAAGTGAGGAAAACCGCACGATGACAGAGACCCTCGATCTCGGCTGGGAACTTCTCACTATTCTTCCGAGAGAGGAACTGGACCGTGTTAATACGAAACTTCTGGACCGTTATTATCGAAAGACCGGGGATAAGGATACTTATTCCAAAAAACCGGAGGACAGCAGGCCTCCGGCGGCAACAGATTCTTTGATGTTTTAGCCCAAGCTGAAAGAAAGGAGGGGGACGTATGGATCCAAGGACTTTTCCGACTAAGGGTAATCTGATGCTCGCTAAAAACTCTCTCGCCCTGGCTATACAGGGATATGATCTGATGGACAAGAAACGAAACATTCTGATCAGAGAGCTTATGAACCTGATTGACCAGGCGAAGGATATTCAGAAACAGATCGATGTGACCTTTACTTACGCCTATCAATGTCTTCAGGCCGCAAATATCGAACACGGCATCAGCGAGACAGACCAGCTGGCCTATACGGTGCCCATCGAGGATTCTATTTAAATAAAAAGCCGCAGTATCATGGGAACAGAGATCCCTCTGGTGACTTATACACCGGATCAAAACATTCCGACCTATTCCTTCAGCACCACAGGGGAATCCATAGACAAAGCAAGAGAGGCTTTCCGGAAGGTCAAAGATCTGACCATCCGGCTTTCCATGGCCGAAAACTCTGCCTATCGGCTGGCGGCCAGCATCAAAAAGACGCAGAAGCGTACAAATGCCTTAAAAAATATTACGATTCCTTCTTATAGGAGTCTTGTGACCGAGATATCCAATGCCCTGGAAGAGAAGGAGAGAGGAATTCACCAGGCTTAAAGTGATCAAACGGAGAAAAAATAAAGCTTAACGGACAGGAGAGTACTATGTGCGGAAGATATTTTACAGACCCTTCAGTGGCAGAAGAACTCTATGATACATTCAGGATTCCCGGGACAGAAGATGTTGTCCCGGCGGCAGAGGACGTTCATCCCGCGGACACTGCGGATGTTCTGGTACGCACACCGGCAGGAATCGGACTTGAAAGGATGAGATGGGGATTTCCCGGTTTTGAAAAAAATCAGCTGATCTTCAATGCGAGGGCGGAGGGCGCACTCGAAAAAAGGATGTTCCGGGACAGCGTCCGTACCAAAAGAATCCTCGTGCCTTCCCGCGGTTTTTATGAGTGGGACAGCAAAAAGACGAAATATACTTTTCAACGTACAGACAAAAAACCGCTCCTGATGGCAGGATGCTGGAATCAGTTTGGCGCCTGTCAGCGTTTCGTGATCCTTACCACAGAAGCAAATGAATCTGTGAAGAGTGTCCACCACAGAATGCCTCTCATCCTGGACCCGGAAGATGCATGGATATGGCTTATGGATGACGGACAGACCGAATTCATATTACAGAAAATACCCGGCCCACTGGAAAAAAAGTCTGACTATGAACAGATGACTTTTTCTTTTTTATTCCATAAGGAGGAACCTTTATGACCATTGACCGATTAGTAAAACTTCAGAGAAATTTTTATTATACAGGTGCTTCACAATCATATACTTTTCGGATGGAAGCTCTGTGCCGTTTAGAACAGGCAGTAAAAAGCCATGAAAAACAGCTGATACGTGCTTTGAAAAAAGATTTGAATAAATCCGGCTTTGAATCATATATGACAGAAGTCGGATTGTTTTACAGTGAAATAAACTATGCAAAAAAACATTTAAAAGATTGGATGAAACCGCAGAGAAAGCCCACGCCGGTTAGCCAGTTTCACGCAAAAAGCTTTGAAATCTCCGAGCCTCTGGGTGTGGTTTTGATCATGGCTCCGTGGAACTATCCTTTTTTGCTGACGTCTGCCCCTCTGATCGGAGCCGTGGCTGCCGGAAACTGCTGTATCTTAAAGCCGTCCAGGGACGCATCCAACACATCCGCTCTGATCCGGCACATCGTAGAAGAGACTTTTCCCGCAGGTTATATCGCTGTTGTGGAAGGCGGAAGAGAGGAGAACCAACAGCTTCTCAGCCAGAAGTTTGATCATATTTTCTTTACCGGCAGCAAGACAGTAGGAAAAATTGTCATGGAACATGCGGCCCGCCGTCTGACACCCGTAACCCTGGAGCTTGGCGGAAAGAGTCCCTGTATCGTTGACAAGACGGCAGATCTTTCTCTGGCTGCCAAGAGGATTGTGTTCGGAAAATTGTTAAACAGCGGCCAGACTTGTGTGGCACCGGACTACATCCTCGTACATGCATCTGTAAAAGAGGCTTTGATAAAAGAACTGATCTACTGGACCTGCCGTATGCTCGGAAAGGAGCCTCTCTTAAACGGTGAATACCCAAAGATTATCAATGAAAAGCAATATCACAGGATTATGAAGCTGATCGAAGGAGAGACTGCCGCCTTCGGGGGGTACGGCTGTGAAGAAACACTGAAAATAGCACCGTCCATCCTTCCAGAGGTATCGTGGGATTCCCCCGTCATGCAGGAAGAGATCTTTGGTCCTGTGCTGCCTGTGATTTCCTACCGCAGATTTTCAGATGCGGTACGGCATATCAGACAGATGGAGAAGCCTCTGGCTCTCTATCTGTTTACAAGAAATAAGAAAATGGAACAATGGACTCTTAACAATCTGGCTTTCGGAGGCGGATGTATCAATGATACCGTCATACATCTCGCCACATCACACCTGGGATTCGGAGGAGTCGGTGAGAGCGGCATGGGGTCCTATCACGGCGAATATGGTTTTCGGACATTCAGTCACAGAAAGAGTATTGTAAAGAAATCAACATGGATGGATCTTCCCATCCGGTACCACCCATACCACGAGAGAAAAAACAGGCTGCTTCATCTGTTTTTGAGATAGAAAGGACACACAGTGATGAAAGATATCTACGGACGCACAATTGATTACATGAGGATTTCCGTCACTGACCGTTGTAATTTAAGGTGCCGGTATTGTATGCCGGAAGATATTCAATCTGTGGAACATGCAGATATTTTAAGCTACGAAGAACTGTTAAGCATATGTGAGAGCGCCGCAGATCTGGGCATCTGTAAGTTTAAGATCACGGGAGGAGAGCCTCTGGTGAGGAAAGGATGTGTTGGCTTTATAGAAAGGCTGAAACAGCTTCCCGGAGTCAGGCAGGTCACCCTGACCAGCAACGGCCTCCTCCTAAAACCATATCTTGAACGGCTGAAAGAGGCAGGGATCGACGGCATTAACGTCAGCCTGGACACACTGGACGAGAAAAAGTATAAAGCTGTTACCGGGAAAACAGGAGTACAGACGGTTTTGTCGGCCGTCAGAAAATCCGCCTGCATGGGACTGAACACCAAAATAAATTGTGTGATTATGAAGGGTATCAACGACGGGGAAATCTTTGATCTGCTGGATATAGGCAGAAAAGATGCCGTTGATATCCGTTTCATCGAGATAATGCCCATCGGCTTTGGAAAACAATTCACCGGAATGGATTCGGATGAGATCATGTCTCTGCTCCGTGAAAAATATCCCGGCATCAAAAAAGAAGAACAGGTCAGGGGAAACGGACCTGCCAGATATTTAAAAATCCCCGGTTTTTGCGGAGCCGTGGGGTTCATCGATGCGGTCCACTGTAAATTCTGCGGAAAGTGCAACAGAATCCGGCTCACCTCAGAAGGTTTCTTAAAGCCTTGTCTGTATTACAGCCGCGGCATACCTCTGAGAGAAAAATTAAGATCCGGAATATCAAGAGAAGAGCTTTCACAACTCATATGCCAGACTGTCCTGGATAAGCCTGAAGGACACCGATTTTCTGAGAGAGACCCGAACGGTAAAGCAGACAGCCGGAAAATGTCACAGATCGGAGGATAAAAAAGACGCTTTTAAATGGCCTATTGAGGTGGCCTTTAAAAGCGTCTTTTAGCATATATATTATTTAGTTCATAGATTCCAAAATTGCATCAACCATTGCGTCGATTTCCTCTGACTGGCTGTCGTTCAGCGCAGATTTGATCGTTATGGTTGGTTCCAGGACGGTCATTTCTTTCATACCTGACACCAACTCGTTCATCTGTCTGCCGGAAGTTGCCGCCCACGTTCCGTTCTGCATGAACGCTATGGTACGTTTCTGAAGATTATGTGCTTTCAGATCAAGCAGCACGGTCTCCATATTCGGGAAAATACCGCCGTTGTATGTCGGAGACGCAAATACCAGATGGCTTGCGCGGAATGCTTCGGAAACAACCACAGACGGATGGGTTACAGACACATCGTACATGGCAATATTTTTAAGACCTTTGTCAGCAAGGCGGGAAGCCAGTACATTGGCTGCATTTTCCGTGTTGCCGTAAATAGATGCATAAGCGATCATGACACCCTGGTCTTCCGGCTCGTAAGTGCTCCATTTCTGATACTTTTCAATGAACCACTCAAGGTCTTTTCTCCACACCGGACCATGGAGCGGACATATCATTCCGATTTCCACATTGGAAGCCTTCTTTAACAGAGCCTGTACCTGAGCTCCGTATTTTCCTACGATATTCGTATAATATCTTCTGGCGTCATCCAGCCATTTGTGCTCAAATTCAATCTCATCGGCAAACAGATTTCCGTTGATCGCCCCGAAAGTTCCGAAGGCATCTGCAGAAAATAATATTTTGTCCGTCGTATCATATGTGACCATAACTTCCGGCCAATGTACCATAGGTGCCATAAGGAATGTGAAAGTATGTTTTCCGGTACAGAGGGTATCGTTTTCCTTCACGATGACAGCGTCTGTCTCGATCTTAAAGAACTGTTTGATAATGTCCGCCGTCTTTGCATTGCATACGATCTGAACATCCGGATATCGCATGATTACTTCTTTGAGCATGGCACAGTGATCAGGTTCCATGTGGTTGATAATCACATAATCCAGTGTGCGTTCTCCGAGCGCATGGACAAGGTTTTCAAAAAACTGCTCGCTGACAGCCTTGTCCACCGTATCGAAAAGCACTGTCTTTTCATCTAACAGCACATAAGAATTGTAAGAAACACCGTTTGGCACCGGAAAAATGTTTTCAAACAGGGCGAGTCTCCTGTCGTTTCCTCCGATCCAATATAAGTCGTCTGTAATATTTTTTGTACAATACATGTTTTCATCCCCTTAGCTTGTTTGATTATTTTTTGTCAATATTATATCAATACTAGTATAATGTCCCAAAATGCATTTTACAAGTCAAATATACCAACTGAAAAAGATTCTACATAATTCCCAGCATGCTTTTATTATATAAATTCTTTGTTAGTAAAAATTGACACATTTCCATTCCTCTTTTATAATGGAGACGGCATAGAGAAGGAAAATAAAACAAAAATTCATATAAGAACAGGAGATAAGACAATGCAGATCAGTAAAAAAAATATGATCGCACTGATCTTCGGGACAGTTGCTGTGATCATTTGCATGGTCATTGTAGTAATGTTTTCCGGCGGATTTAAAAAGGATAAAGAAGACTCAGCAGTAACTGAGACATCCTCGGAAGAGACAACGTTGGAAGATACCGGATCTTCCGAAGATCATCAGACGCCGGAACGCGGCACAGAAAGCACCAGGTCCGGAAAACAGAGTACGACCGCAGCCCACAGGAGTACGGCGACGCGCAGACAGAAGAGGACTACGGCCGAACGGCAGAAAACGACAACAGCCACACAACAAAAGACCGAGGCACCAAAACCTGCCACGACGGAACAGCCGGCCACAACGGAACAGCAGCAGGAACAAACTGAAGATAACGTTCAATAAGGAGTTATGAGAGATGAAAGGCAAAAAAAGACATATTTGGCTCTGGTTTCTTCCGGAAATCCTGGCCGCAGGTTTTTCTCTGTTTTCATATAGAAGGCTGCATGGAAAACAAAAGAGGGCAGTGCCGGATGTATTCTTCTGTGAGGCGCTCAAAAGGAGGGACGGCATTTTAGTTCCGGGCGCCCTCGTAAAAAACGGTGTCATAGGCGCACAGCTTAAGGACCGTCTGGACGGGGCACTGAGGCTTTACCGGGCCGGTGTCTGCAGGTTTATTCTGATCTCAGGAACGAAAAAGGAAGTAAAGTTCATGCAAATGTACCTGCTTTTAAGAGGAATTCCAAAGGAAAATCTATATGAAGACCGAGAAGGATTCGATACATTCCGCACAATGAAGAATACAAGTTCCGCGTTTCGCGGAAAATCATTTTATGTGTGCACGCAGAAGCTGTATGTCCCAAGGACAGATTATCTGGCAGAAGCCGCAGGACTTAACGCCCATGCGGTTATCGCAGATACGATGATCTATCAAAGCAGACACAAAGACAGAGTACGGGAATATTTTGCCGCATCCAAGGCACTGCTGGAGGGAGTGGTTTATCAGTGGATCAGGCGTTAGACTATAGAGTGATTTACAGCAGCAGAAAAACTCTGGCCGTCACAGTGACTGCGGACGGACAGGTGATTATCAGAGCGCCCGAACGATTTCCAAAAAGTGAGATCCGCAGATTTATCGAAGATAAACAAGACTGGATCAGACACCACGTGAAGCTTTCAGAGGAGAGAAAAAGTAATCAGAAAAATATCCGTATGACGGCCGAAGAACGGGAAACCTATATACAGGAGGCGAAAACTGTGATCACACGGCTCTGTCGGATATATGCAGGACAGATGGGAGTTGCTTACGGGAAAATAACGATCCGTGAACAGAAGACACGCTGGGGCAGCGCAAGCAGCAAAGGAAACTTAAATTTTAACTGGAAGCTGATACTGATGCCGCGAAAAGTTCTTGAATATGTGGTGGTACATGAACTTGCCCACTTAAAAGTCATGAACCATTCCCCGGCATTTTATCAGGCAGTCGCACAGTATATGCCGGATTATGAACAGCCGAAAACATGGCTGTCGAAACATGGTGCAGAATATAAAGTTCAGTTGATTTCATAAAGGAGGGACCGTAATGAATGCGGTTTATGAAAAATTACAGATATGCTATGAGAGCATGCAGGAAAAAACAGATTTTAAGCCGCTGATAGCCATTGTACTTGGATCAGGACTCGGCGATTTTGCAGAGGATATTCAGATCGAGACAACCGTAGACTATAAGGATCTGCCGGATTTTCCGGTGTCCACAGTGGAAGGCCATAAAGGAAGATTTATCTTTGGTTATGTAGAAAAGGTACCCGTGGTGATCATGCAGGGAAGAGTCCATTACTATGAAGGTTATGACATGACAGATGTGGTCCTGCCAATCCGTCTGATGAAAATGATGGGTGCCAAAGCCCTGATCCTTACCAATGCGGCAGGAGGCGTCAACGACGAATTTGACGCCGGTGATCTCATGATGATCACTGACCAGATTTCTACCTTCGTTCCTTCTCCGCTGATCGGACCGAACCTGGAAAAGCTGGGAGAACGTTTCTGTGATATGACAGGCATTTATAATGACAGATTCCAGGACATTTTTCGCAGAATCGCCAGGACACTTGAAATCGATTTGAAGGAAGGCGTCTATGTGCAGCTCAGCGGACCGAATTTTGAATCTCCACAGGAGATCAAAATGTGCAGAATACTGGGTGCGGATGCGGTCGGCATGAGTACGGCCTGCGAAGCCGTAGCCGCAAAGCATATGGGAATGAAGACCTGCGGTATTTCCTGCATCACCAATCCGGGCGCAGGCATCACAATGAAGCCGTTAAGCCATGCAGAAGTTCAGGAGACCGCAGATAAAGCCGCTCCTGTGTTTAAGGCATTGCTCAAAGAAGGGATCATAAAGATAGCGGAGCTGCTCTGAGAAAAGCAGTTCCGGCAATATATTCAAAGGAGAGTCTCATGATAAGGATCTATAATGCCAAAATTCTTACAATGGAAAACGGTATGCAGCCGTTTGACGGAGAAATCCAAATTGACGGGTCCCGGATTTCATATGTCGGTGAGAAAATCTCCGCTTTTTCCGGAGCAGACGGGCAGTTTGAAAGAGAGATTGACGCCCGGGGTGGTCTTTTAATGCCGGGTTTTAAAAATGCCCACACTCATTCTGGCATGACCTTTTTAAGGTCCCATGCAGATGACCTGCCTCTGCTTGAATGGCTGAACCGGCAGGTTTTTCCATGGGAGGCAAGGCTCACTCCCGACGATATCTATCATCTCTCCAAGCTTGCGGTTATGGAATATCTGACAAGCGGGATGACGGCCAATTTTGATATGTACTTAACACCTGATACGATCGCTCAGGCATCCGAAGACTGCGGATTCAGGACGGTGCTTTGCGGTGCCCTGAACGATTTTTCACAGTCTGTCGAACAGTTGGACGAATGGTATCAAAAATATAACAAAAAAGACAGTCTGATCAGTTTTCGGCTTGGCTTTCATGCAGAGTATACCACATCCGAGGAGAAACTTCGCGCTCTAAAAGAGCTGGCGGATCAGTATCATGCTCCGGTTTATACCCACAGTTCAGAGGGCCTCCCGGAAGTCATTTCCTGCAAAGAACGCACCGGGCTGACGCCGACGGCTTACATGGACCGACTGGGCCTGTTCGAGAATGGAGGCGGGTGTTTTCACTGTGTTCATATGGAACCAAAAGATCTCCAGATTTTGAAAAAACGGCGGGTGTCTGTGATTACAAATCCGGCATCTAATTTGAAGCTGGCAAGCGGCATTGCGCCGATAAAGCAGATGATGGATATGGGGATCAATCTGGCCATCGGGACCGACGGCCCAGCGAGCAACAACTGTCTGGACATGTTCCGTGAAATGTTTTTGGTCACAGGGCTCTCCAAGTACCGGGAAAACGACGCCTCGGCCACAGATGCGGACGCTGTGATCAAAATGGCTGCGTTGGGCGGCGCAGCGGCAATGGGACTCTCTGACTGTGATATTCTCGCAGAAGGGAAGCAGGCAGACCTGATCCTGATCGACCTGAATCAGCCAAACATGCGGCCGCTCCATAATCTGACAAAGAATTTAGTTTACAGCGGAAGCAAACAAAATGTCCGGTTCACTATGGTTGCGGGGAAGATCCTCTATGAGGACGGAGAATTCTTTATCGGAGAAGAACCTGATTACGTTTACAGGAAAGCGGAAGAGATCACGGGAAGAATTTTTGGATATTAAAAGAAAGAGAGAGCATATGAAATTTGTAATTCAAAGAGTCAGCCATGCCGAGGTGGATGCGGACCACAAAACGGTCGGGAGCATTGACCGGGGATTTTTAGTACTGATCGGTGTCGGTCAGAACGACACGAGAGAGACAGCGGATAAACTGATTAAAAAAATGGCAGGGTTAAGAATATTTGACGATGAAAATGGGAAGACGAATCTTGCACTGAAGGATGTGGACGGCAGTCTCCTGCTCGTCTCCCAGTTTACCCTCTATGCAGACTGCAGAAAGGGCAACCGGCCTTCTTTCATCAATGCAGGAAAACCGGACCTGGCAGAAGAATTGTATGAATATATCATATCAGAGTGCAGAAAAAAAGTTCCGAAAGTCGAGACCGGAATCTTCGGTGCGGAGATGGAAGTGAGGCTTACAAACGACGGACCGTTCACGATCATACTGGACAGTGAGGACAGCTGAATTTCAGTTGTCCTTTGGTATGGTTTATGCTATAATTCATCAGAGAGAAACAGAAAAATACGATAGATGAGGTAAGTTCATGAAAGATATAAAGGATATGAAAAGGATTCTTTTGAAGCTGAGCGGCGAAGCACTCGCGGGAGATAAAAAGACTGGTTTTGACGAAGCCACCTGTATGGATGTGGCAAGACAGGTCAAGGTTTTAGCCGACCGGGGACTCCAGATCTCCATTGTCATCGGAGGCGGTAATTTCTGGAGAGGACGCACAAGCGAGAATATGGAACGGACGAAAGCAGACCAGATCGGCATGCTGGCTACGGTAATGAACTGTATTTATGTTGCGGACGCTTTCCGCACCGCAGGGCTTGAGACCGAAGTATTCACCCCATTTGTGTGCGGTTCGTTTACAGAACTGTTTTCCAAAGACAAGGCGGTAAAAGCCATGGAAGACGGAAAGATCGCTTTCTTTGCCGGCGGAACCGGGCATCCGTATTTTTCTACCGATACGGCGACAGCTCTCCGCGCTGTGGAGATCGAGGCAGATGCGATACTGCTCGCAAAGTCTATTGACGGTGTATACGACAGCGATCCCGCGGTTAACCCCGATGCAAAGAAATACGATACTATCAGTTTAGATGATGTATTGGATCAAAAGCTTGCAGTCGTGGATCTGACAGCTACGATCATGTGTCTGGAAAACAAGATGCCCCTTGCAGTGTTCGGGCTTAATGAGCCGGACAGCATAGCCGATTTATTAAAAGGAAAATTCAATGGTACATATGTTACCGTAAAATAGGAGGAAGAAAAATGTTAAAGAAATTTGAAGATAAGATGCAGAAATCTTATGAGAACATGACATCAGAATTTATGGCGATACGTGCAGGACGCGCCAATCCTCACGTTCTGGACAAAGTTACCGTAGACTATTACGGAGTGCCTACTCCGATCCAGCAGGTGGGAAATGTCTCTGTTCCGGAAGCCCGCACGATCCTGATCCAGCCGTGGGAGCCGAATCTGCTAGGAGAGATCGAGAAAGCGATCATGATGTCTGACATCGGAATCACTCCTAACAATGACGGAACTGCGATCCGCTTGAATTTCCCGGAACTCACGGAAGAACGCAGAAAGGATCTGGCAAAGGATATCAAAAAAAGAGGAGAGACAACAAAAGTTGCAGTCCGGAATATCCGCCGGGATGCCAACGATGAACTGAAAAAGATGAACAAAGCCAATGAGCTGAACGACGACCAGTTAAAAGACCAGGAATCTGAAGTTCAAAAGCTTACGGATGCATATATAAAAAAAATTGATGATGCGGTGGAGGCAAAGTCAAAAGAGATCATGACAGTATAACAATAAAGAAAAGCTGCAGGGCTGGTTTGAGTCAGCCCTGTTTTTTCGATGATTTGACGGAGGTGTTCTATGGAGTCAATGAGAGTGCCGGAGCATGTTGCGATAATCTTGGACGGCAACGGCAGATGGGCAAAAAAAAGATTCCTTCCCAGGAATATGGGGCATGCACAGGGCAGCAAGACGGTGGAGAGAATCATTGAGGATGCATTTGACATGGGCATCAAATACCTGACGGTATACGCATTTTCAACCGAAAACTGGAGACGTCCGAAGGATGAAGTGGATGCCTTGATGAAGCTTTTAAGGGACTACTTAAAGACATGCATCAAACGGGCAAATAAAAATAATATGCGGGTCCGCGTCATCGGAGATGTGACCGGGCTTTCAGAGGATCTCAGGGAAAAGATCGAACAGCTTGAAGAAGCATCCAAGGGCAACACAGGAATCAATTTTACTATCGCCCTGAATTACGGCAGCCGCGATGAAATGATCCGCGCCATGAAAAAAATGGCCGGTGATCTGCTGGCAGGCACTCTGAAAAAAGAGGAGATCACAGAAGATCTGTTTGCAGGATATCTGGATACAAAGGGACTTCCCGAGCCTGACCTGATGATCCGCACAAGCGGAGAACAGCGGCTGTCGAATTTCATGCTCTGGCAGCTGGCCTACACAGAATTTTATTTTACCGATGTGCTCTGGCCGGATTTCAACAAAAAAGAATTGAAAAAAGCTGTGGAGTACTATAACGGAAGAGAACGGAGATTTGGAGGAATATAGACTTATGTTTAAACAGAGACTTATCAGCGGGATTGCTTTAGTGGCAGTTACCGTCCTTGGCCTTTACCTGGGCGGTATCGTAACTTTACTCTTAACGGCGATCGTTGCCCTGATCGGATACAATGAAATACTGAAGATTTTCAAAATAGAGAAATCATCTCTGGCGGTCCTTGGATACACAGGAACGATTCTTTACTATGCCGCATTGTTTTTTGACCTGGGTCAGTGGTCCACATCGATCATCATTTTGTTTATGATCTTCCTGCTCGGATGTTATGTGATCCGCTTTCCAAAGTATCACATGAACCAGGTGATGGCTTGTTTTTTTGGATTTGTCTATGTGAGCGTCATGATTTCCTATATTTATCAGCTGAGGATCGCTCAGAACGGAGGCGAATTTATCGTGCTCCTGTTCCTGGCCGCATGGGGCAATGATACACTGGCTTACTGCACCGGCATGTTGATTGGAAAGCACAAGATGACCCCGAAACTGAGTCCGAAAAAGAGCATAGAAGGCCTGATCGGCGGTATTATTGGGGCGGTGATCTTAGGAGCAGCATATGGTATCTATTTAAAGACAAGGATACGGTTTAATTTTAATCCAATGATAATGTTCGGGATTATCTGCGGAATCGGTGCGGCTATATCCGTGATCGGTGACCTGGCTGCTTCAGCGATCAAAAGAGATTCCAGGATTAAGGATTTCGGTACTCTGATCCCGGGACACGGCGGTATTCTAGACCGGTTTGACAGCATTATATTGATCGCTCCGGTTATTTATTATCTTACAATGATGATCTCAGGAGGAGCGATGCAGTGAAGTATATTTCCATCATTGGCTCTACCGGTTCGATCGGAACCCAGACGCTGGAGCTTGTACGTGCAAATGAAGACCTTGCAGTGACGACTCTGGCAGCCGGAAGCAATGTGGATCTTTTAGAACGGCAGATACGGGAATTTCATCCGCATACAGCAGTTCTCTATGACAAACAAAGAGCAGAGGAACTGCGGCTGCGCGTAAAGGATCTTGAAGTGAAGGTGCTTTCCGGACCGGAAGGCCTCATCGAGGCGGCTTCTGAGCCATCCTGTTCGCTGGTCGTCACTGCAGTCGTCGGGATGATCGGCATAAAGCCGACGATGGCTGCCATAAGGGCAAAGAAAGATATCGCTCTCGCAAATAAGGAGACGCTGGTGACCGCAGGCCATCTGATCATGCCCATGGCAAAAGAATACGGAGTTTCGATTTATCCGGTGGACAGCGAACACTCCGCAATTTTTCAGTGCCTTCAGGGAGAGGCTGAAAGAGAGGTGGATTCCCTGATCATCACGGCATCCGGCGGACCATTTCGTACCAGGACAAAAGAAGAACTCAAAACGGTCACATTAAAAGATGCTTTAAATCATCCAAACTGGTCTATGGGCAAAAAGATCACCATAGATTCCGCAACGCTGGTCAATAAGGGGCTGGAAGTGATCGAGGCACGCTGGCTCTTTGACATGGATTTTGACCGGATCAAGGTGGTCGTACAGCCTCAGAGCATCATTCATTCTATGGTGCAGTTCAAGGACGGCGGGGTAAAGGCCCAGCTGGGAACCCCGGATATGAAGCTTCCGATCCAATACGCCCTCTACTATCCGGAGCGCAGATTTCTTCCGGGTGATCGTTTAGATTTTGCTGCATTGGGAAGTATCTCTTTTGAAGAGCCGCCTGTTGATGTTCTAAAAGGTCTTTCATATGCATATGATGCAGGAAGGACCGGCGGATCCATGCCGGCCGTGCTGAACGCAGCCAACGAAAAAGCAGTGGCTCTGTTTTTGCAGGAGAAAATATCTTTTACAGAGATTTATGATCTGATCGAAGATGCAATGAATGCACATCATGTGATAGAGAATCCATCTCTTACGGAGGTACTGGAAACAGAACAGTGGGTATATGAATTCATAGAAAGCAGGTAATTACTTGAACATTATTATTGCAATCTTAATCTTTGGCATTATTATCATCGTACATGAATTGGGACATTTTTCAGTCGCCAAAAAGAACGGCATCCGTGTGGACGAATTCTGTATAGGGCTTGGTCCGACTCTGTTCGGAAAACAGGTGGGAGAAACTTATTATTCTGTAAAACTCCTTCCTTTCGGCGGAGCCTGTATGATGGGTGAAGACGAAGACCGGCCGGAGGCGGACGCTTTTGGAAATAAATCTGTCTGGGCCAGAATGGCAGTCATTTTTGCCGGACCGTTTTTCAATTTTATTTTTGCCCTGATCCTTGCCTTTATTATGATCGGTATATCAGGAGCTGACCTGCCCGATATCGCCAGAGTGGAGACAAAGTCTCCTGCTCAGGAAGCAGGATTGAAAGCCGGGGACCAGGTCTTGAAGATTGATGGAAAAAAGATCTACAATAACCGCGAACTGTCTTATTATTTCCTTCTGGACTATAAAGGCGGAGAAGTGCCTATCGTGATAAAGCGGGACGAAATAGAGAAAAACCTCTCTGTGACCCCGAAGTTTAACAAGGAAGCCAAAAGATATATGATCGGCATAGGCTGGGAACCATATCAAAAATTAAATCCCCTCAGGACCATAGAATATGGATTTCATGAGGTAGGATTTCAAATTCGTGTGACGGTAAAGAGTGTCGTGAAACTGGCTACGGGACAGCTGACGCTGAATGATCTGTCAGGGCCTGTGGGCATTGTAAAACAGGTAGGGGATACGTATAACCAGGCAGCCACTTACGGTTTCACAGTCCTTCTTTCCACGATGCTGAGTATTGCGGTCCTGATCAGCGCAAACCTAGGAGTCATGAATCTTCTGCCGCTTCCCGCACTGGACGGAGGCAGACTTTGCTTTCTCATCGTGGAAGCGGTCAGAAGAAAGCCTGTTTCCAAAAATGTGGAAGCCACCGTCCATACGGTCGGTCTGTTTTTGCTGCTGGGGCTTATGATCTTTGTCATGTTCCAGGATATCTATAAGATTATGTTGTAAAGGAGTCTTAGTATGGTTATAAGAAATAATACAAAAGTCATCCGGATCGGAGATAAAAAGATCGGCGGGGGCAACCCTGTGCTGATCCAGTCCATGACCAATACGAAGACAGAAGACGTGGAGTCTACCGTAACACAGATATTAAGCCTTGAGAAAGCCGGATGCGACATCGTAAGATGTACGGTCCCGACTCCCGAAGCGGCTGACGCCCTGGGCGAGATCAAAAAAAGGATACACATTCCGCTGGTGGCAGATATACATTTCAACTATAAGCTCGCCATCGCGGCTATGGAGAACGGCGCGGATAAAATCCGCATCAATCCGGGCAATATCGGAGGAGAGGACCGTATCCGGGCAGTCATTGAAAATGCCAAAGAGTACGGCGTTCCGATCCGGGTAGGCGTCAACAGCGGTTCACTGGAAAAAGAGCTGGTGGAAAAGTATCACGGAGTGACGGCCGAGGGACTGGTGGAGAGTGCCGTTGACAAAGTCCGCATGATCGAGGCATTTGACTATGACAATCTGGCAGTCAGCATCAAATCCTCCGATGTTCTTATGTGTGCCAGAGCATATGAACTGGTAGCAAAGCAGATCGACTATCCGCTCCATGTCGGCATTACAGAGTCAGGAACCGTGTACAGCGGAAATATCAAGTCCGCAGTCGGACTTGGCATTATCCTTCATCAGGGGCTCGGAGACACGATTCGCGTCTCACTGACCGGAGATCCTGTTAATGAAATCGCAAGTGCCAAACTGATTTTAAAGACTTTGGGGCTCAGAAGCGGCGGGATCGAAGTGGTTTCCTGTCCTACATGCGGAAGGACCAACATTGATCTGATCAGTCTTGCCGGACAGGTAGAGACGATGGCCGCAGATTTCGAACATTTGAATATCAAGGTTGCCGTCATGGGCTGTGTCGTCAACGGCCCCGGTGAGGCAAAGGAAGCGGATATCGGGATCGCAGGCGGAATCGGTGAAGGCCTTCTGATGAAAAAAGGACAGGTCATACGGAAAGTTCCGGAGGAGGATCTTTTAAGTACTCTGCGTTATGAATTAGAACATTGGGGTGAATCAGATGCAGGCTGCTAAAGAGCATACAAAAGAATTTTTTCAGGTGTTTCCTGACCTGAAAGTGTCTAGAGATGTAGAAGAACTGTTCCGGACTGTGTGTATCCGCCAGGTCGTATTCAAGAAATCAAAAAACACACTTTTCATTTCTTTTACAAGCGACCATCTGATCCCAAGGATCGACACCTGGCGGATGGAACAGCAGATCAGAGAGCAGCTGTTTTCAAAACGTTATGTCAAAATACGTTTTCAGGAGTTTTTCCGGCTTTCTGCTCAGTATGATCTGGACTATTTATTTGAACACTATATGAAAAGCTTCCTCTTTGAGTTAAAAGGCAAAGGGGAGGTTATTTTTAATGTGGTCAGAAAAGGAGACTATGCCATTGACGGAGATGTCGTTACCTTTATCTTTGAAAATACTTTTGTCAACAAGAGCAAGTCAGAAGAGATCAAAGAGTATTTCGAGACAACGCTTAAAGACAAATTTGGTATGGAGATCAAGGTAGGCTTTGATTTTTCCAAGACGACAGACCGGTCTCTGAAAAAAGAAAGCCAGTATAAACTTCAAAAAGAGATTGAGGGAATTGTCGAACAGGCCGATCTTCTCTGTAAAGAACAGGCAGAAGAGAAAAAGGCGAGAAAAAAGAAAAAAGAATCCAATTTTTCCTACGATTCCAAGTTTAAAAGAAAGCCTAAATTCAAAGACGATCCGACCCTTCTTTACGGCCGCAACTGTGAAGGGGAGCTCATTGAGATCAAGGATATTTTCGATGAGATCGGCGAAGTCGTGATCCACGGACAGGTTACAAGCCTTGATACGAGAGAAATTCGAAACGAAAAAACGATCATCATTTTTCATATCACTGACTTTACGGATACAATCTCCTGTAAAATATTTGTCAGAAATGAACAGCTCCCGGAGGTTCTCAGCGATCTGAAAAAAGGAGGCTTCTACCGGATTAAGGCGGTCGCCATGTATGATAAATTTGATCATGAGATATCTCTTGGTTCTGTCGTGGGCATCAAAGCAGTCTCTGATTTCAGGGAGAAACGCCAGGACACGTCCATGGATAAAAGGGTGGAACTCCATTTACATACGGTTATGAGCGACAACGACAGTGTTGTTCAGATCAATGACATCGTAAAACGCGCCTACGAGTGGGGACATCCTGCCGTTGCCATCACGGATCACGGCGTGCTCCAGGCCTTTCCGATTGCAAGGCACGCCTATGAGGATTTAAGGCTTCCAAAAGACGATCCGTTTAAGATCATCTATGGGGTGGAGGCTTACTTTGTGGATGACCTGGGAGATTTGGCAGTCCGCTCCAGAGGCCAGTCCCTCCGGGGAGACTTTGTGGTATTCGACATTGAGACCACAGGGTTCAACAGCCATACAGACCGCATCATAGAAATCGGGGCCGTAAAGGTCATAGACGGTGAGATCACGGAAACCTTCAGTGAATTCATCAATCCGCAGATCCCGATTCCATTTAAGATCACACAGCTTACTACGATTACAGATGAGATGGTCATGGACGCAGATACGATCGAGGCCGTTCTGCCAAGATTTCTTGAGTTCTGCGGGGATTCTGCCTTAGTGGCCCACAATGCCGGGTTCGACACCGGATTTATCCATGAAAATACGAAACGCCTGGGGCTTGATTTTCATCCTACCATTGTGGATACGCTCGGTCTCTCAAGGAGCCTGATGACCCACCTGGCAAAATTTACACTGGATAATCTGTGCAAAAATTTAAACATCAAACTGGAGACTCACCACCGGGCAGTGGATGACGCCACAGCTACGGGGAAAATCTTCATAAAATTTGTTCAGATTCTGGAGGAAAAAGAAATCTTTGACCTAGATCAGGTAAACGAGTTTGTCGCAGGCTCCGAAGACTTCATTAAAAAAGGCCGCACCTATCACGGTATCATTCTCGTCAAAAACAACACCGGAAGAGTCAACTTAAACCGTCTGGTGTCGGAATCCCACGTCCGGTACTTTAACCGGCGCCCGAGAATGCCCAAATCCCTGATCAATAAGTACCGGGAAGGACTGATCATCGGATCTGCATGTGAAGCCGGCGAACTGTACAGCGCCATCGTGGACCAGCGGTCTGAGGAAGAGATCGCAAAGATTGTTGAATTTTATGATTACCTGGAAATTCAGCCGGAGGGCAATAACCAGTTTATGATCGAATCCGCGCGCCATGAGAATGTCAATTCTTTTGAAGATATCAGAAATTTTAACCGGAAGATCGTGGAACTGGGTGAAACCTTCCACAAACCTGTGGCCGCTACCTGCGATGTGCATTTTTTAGATCCGGATGACTCCATTTACCGGGCGATTCTGATGGCCGGAAAGGGATTTAAAGATGCGGACAGCCAGCCGCCTCTCTACTTCCGGACGACGGAGGAAATGCTCCATGAATTTGAATATCTGGGAAGCGATAAAGCCAGAGAAGTTGTCATAACAAATCCAAATATGATCAATGACCAGATTGAAAATATTTCCCCGATTCATCCGGATAAATGCCCGCCGGTCATCGAGAACTCGGACCGGGATCTTCGGGATATTTGTTACAAGAAAGCACACGATATCTACGGTCCGAATCTGCCGGACATCGTAACCACCAGACTTGACAAAGAGCTGAATTCCATCATCGGAAACGGCTATGCGGTTATGTATATCATCGCACAGAAGCTGGTATGGGATTCCCTGGACCACGGTTATCTGGTAGGATCAAGGGGGTCTGTGGGGTCGTCTTTTGCGGCGACCATGTCCGGGATCACGGAAGTAAATCCTCTGCCCGCCCACTACATCTGTCCTGAGTGTTATTATGTGGATTTTGACTCTCCTGAAGTAAAAAAATATGCCAGGATGGGTATGTCCGGATGTGATATGCCGGATGCGGTGTGTCCGAAATGCGGTGCAAAAATGAACAAAGAAGGCCACGATATCCCGTTCGAGACATTCCTCGGATTTAAGGGGGACAAGGAACCTGATATTGACCTTAATTTTTCAGGAGAATATCAAAGTAAGGCCCACGCATATGTGGAAGTGATCTTTGGCAAAGGAAAGGCCTACCGTGCAGGTACGATCGGTACACTGGCGGAGAAGACTGCCTATGGATATGTTTTAAAATATCTGGAGGAGAGAGAAATATCTAAAAGAAAATGTGAGATTGAACGGCTGGCGAAAGGGTGCACCGGAGTTAAGAGAACGACCGGCCAGCACCCAGGAGGCATCATCGTTGTGCCTCATGACAAAGAGATCTACGACTTTACTGCCGTCCAGCGGCCGGCCAATGACGTAAGATCACCGATCATCACAACCCATTATGAGTACCATTCTATCGATTCCAACCTGTTAAAGCTGGATATCCTGGGACACGATGATCCCTCCATGATCCGCAGGCTGGAAGATCTGACCGGCGTCAACGCTCAGAATATACCTCTGGACGATGAATCCGTCATGTCTTTGTTTCACGGAACAGAGGTTCTGGGAATTACTCCGGAACAGATCGGAGGCACGAAGCTTGGGTCTCTCGGGATACCGGAATTCGGAACCGATTTCGTTATTCAGATGCTTCTGGACACAAATCCTCAGAGTTTTTCCGATTTGGTCCGCATTTCAGGCCTGTCCCACGGTACGGATGTCTGGCTCGGCAATGCCCAGAAACTGATCGAGGAGGGGGATGCCACGATTTCGACTTCCATCTGTACGAGAGATGATATTATGGTCTATCTGATCAATCAGGGTCTGGATGAGGCCTTGTCCTTTACGATCATGGAGAGCGTCCGGAAGGGAAAAGGGCTGAAACCGGAACAGGAAGAGGCAATGAGGGAAAAAGATGTGCCGGAATGGTATATCTGGTCCTGTAAACAGATTAAATACATGTTCCCGAAAGCACATGCAGTAGCCTATGTCATGATGGCATGGAGGATCGCCTGGTTTAAGGTTTTTCACCCCCTTGCCTACTATGCCGCCTATTTCAGTATCCGCGCCAAGTCATTTTCCTATGAAGACATGTGCATGGGAAAAGAAAAACTGAACAACCGGATGAGGGAGATACAAAACACGCCGAAGTTTGAGGTGAAAAATGCAGACCTGGATCTTCTGCGGGAAATGAAGATTGCAGACGAGATGTATGCCCGTGGATTTGAGTTCATGCCCCTTGATATCTACCGGGCAAAGGCAAAGGATTTTCAGATCATCGACGGAAAGATCATGCCTCCTTACTCCGCGATCGACGGCATGGGAGATAAAGCTGCCAAGGAAGCCGCAGAGGCGTCCAAGGGAGAACCTTTTACTTCCATGGAAAATTTCCGTGACCGGACAAAGGCGCCTAAATCTGTCGTAGATAAGATGAAAGAATTGGGGTTGATGGGAGATCTGGAAGAAAGCGACCAGCTCAGTTTCAATTTCTTTTGATACCCCGAAATAATAGAACCGCTCATATAATAATTTCATGTCTGCCAGAAGGCATCGGCAGACTGCGGGGAGTTTTTGTTTTAACAACGCCGTAAAAGAATCCGGGACATTAGATGTGATCCTCAATGCTATGACCGGATGAAATATGCACTATTCGGAAGGTACCGCCTTTCTGAAAAAGAAATCATAAAGGAATTAAATCGCTGGTCAGGAAGACAGTTTGACCCCTTTTAACAAAAAAATTCATCGAATGGATGGAAGGCAGAAAAAAGCAGAAATAAGCTGCTTTTTCTGCCTTTCTCTGTCTGCGGCGATATTATAAGCGGATTGGGCAATACTATTTGAGAAATGTTATCGTTGACAGAAATTAAGGTGAGACATATAATAGACCCATACCCCCTGGGGGTGGTAAGGAGGCGTATTATGAAACAAAAATTTGATGTGACAGGCATGACATGCAGCGCATGCAGTGCCCATGTAGATAAAAGTGTCCGAAAATTAGATGGTGTCGCTGAAGTTAATGTAAATCTGCTCCAAAACACCATGACCGTGGAGTATGATGAGTCAGAAGTAAACGATGATCAGATTATCCGAGCTGTCATTGATGGAGGCTACGGTGCCTTTGTCCATGATAAGCAAGAGGAAGCAGGCAGGAACCGGGATATTGGCGTAGACGATGAGATCACCGGCATGAAGAGAAGACTTTGGGTATCTATCCTGTTTATGATACCGCTCATGTACATTTCCATGGGACATATGGTGAATCTTCCGCTTCCATTTTTTCTGAGCGGAACCCACAATGCGGTTTCTTTCGGGCTGACCCAGATGCTGCTGGTTCTCCCGGTCATGTACATTAACCGGAAGTTTTATCAGGTGGGATTTAAGACCTTGTTTAAGGGCTCTCCGAATATGGATTCCCTGATCGCCATCGGGTCCGGCGCCGCCTTTGTCTATGGAGTATTTGCCATTTACCGCATGGGATACGGCCTCGGTGTGCAGAATCTTCAGCTGGTACATCAGTACCACATGGATTTATATTTTGAATCTGCATCGATGATCCTGACACTGATCACGGTCGGAAAATATCTGGAGGCCAGGTCCAAAGGGAAGACTTCTGAGGCTATCAGCAAACTCTTAGATCTGGCTCCGAAGACCGCCACCGTAGAACGGGGCGGGGAAGAGATTGAGATCCCTGTGGAGGAGCTGAATGAGGGAGATACGGTGATAGTGCGCCCCGGAGCCAGCATTCCGGTTGACGGAGTCATCCTTGAAGGCATGACTTCCGTGGATGAGAGCGCTCTGACCGGGGAAAGCATCCCTGTGGAGAAATCCTCCGGAGATAAAGTCATCAGCGCATCCATTAATAAAGGGGGATTTATTAAATTCAGGGCTACAAAGGTAGGGGATGATACGACGCTTGCCCAAATCATACAGCTGGTGGAAGATGCATCCGGTTCCAAAGCCCCGATCGCAAAGCTTGCAGATAAAATTGCCGGCATTTTCGTTCCCGTTGTTATTGTCATTGCCCTGGCTTCCGGGATAGTATGGCTCCTTTCCGGGCAGACATTTGAGTTCGCACTGTCCACGGCTATTGCCGTCCTGGTCATTTCCTGCCCGTGTGCACTTGGTCTTGCCACACCGACGGCAATCATGGTCGGAACTGGAAAAGGCGCGGAAAACGGCATCCTGATCAAGTCTGCGGAGAGTCTTGAGACGGCACATGAGATAAAAACCGTCGTTTTGGACAAGACCGGAACTGTCACGGAAGGACGGCCACAGGTGACGGACATCGTAACCTCCGGCGGCATTGAAGAAAAAGAACTGGTCAAGCTTGCCGCCAGTATGGAGAAACCTTCGGAGCATCCTCTGGCGGATGCCATTGTCTTCTATGGCGAAGAGATCAATGCCGGCTTCTGTGAGGTATCCGGATTTGAGTCTGTGCCAGGAGAAGGGATCGAGGGTTCCATAGAAGGTGATAGGGTATATGCCGGCAACCTCAAAATGATGGAACGGATTGGAGTTTCTCTTGGAGACCTGGAAGAAAAAAGTACTGTTTTTGCCTCACAGGGCAAGACACCTCTTTTCTTTGCAAAAGAGGGCAGACTGCTTGGGCTGATCTCTGTAGCCGATGTGGTAAAACCGACCAGCAGACAGGCCATTCAGGAATTTGAGAAGATGGACATCGAAGTGGTCATGCTGACCGGAGATAACAAAAAAACAGCAGCGGCAATCCAAAAACAGCTGGGCATCAGACGGGTGATCGCAGAAGTGCTTCCACAGGACAAAGAGGCCAAGATCCGGGAAATTCAGGAGGAAGGCAAGAAAGTGGCCATGATCGGGGACGGCATCAATGATGCTCCGGCCCTTGCCAGAGCCGATGTGGGAATTGCCATAGGAGCCGGCACCGATATTGCCATCGAATCCGCAGATATCGTCCTGATGAAGAGTGATCTGCTGGATGGAGTGGCGGCAGTCCAGCTCAGCAAAGCGGTGATCAAAAACATCAAAGAAAATCTCTTCTGGGCCTTTTTCTATAATGTGATCGGAATTCCCCTGGCCGCCGGGTGTCTGTATCCGTTTTTCGGATTAAAGCTTAATCCTATGTTCGGTGCCGCAGCCATGAGTTTAAGTTCTGTATTTGTCGTGAGCAATGCCCTGCGCCTGAAGTTTTTCCGGCCAGGCTTTATAAGAAACAAAGAAACGCCGGTAAGAGTAAATGAGCCGGTCCAAAGAGAGGAGGAAACAAACATGAAAAAGACGATCTCGATTGAAGGAATGATGTGTAAGCACTGTGTAAAACACGTGACAGATGCACTCAATAAGCTGGACGGGGTGGCCGCAGAGGTCAGCCTTTCAAATAAAAGCGCCGTTGTGAACTTAGAAAAAGAGGTCAGCGACGAATCACTGAAACAGGCAGTAGAAGATGCAGGCTATCAAGTGACCGGTATTCAGTAAGGAGGGGCCATGCAGGCAGACAAGACTCAGATCACAAGACTTCTGAAGACCGCCAGGGGACAGATCGACGGGATCTTAAAAATGGTGGAAGACGACCGGTACTGTATGGATATCTCCAACCAGCTCATGTCTACGGAGGCCATTATACGAAAGACCAATAAAGAAATCTTACGGGCACATATGAAAGGCTGCATTGCCGATGCCCTGGCTGAAAACAAAGGCGATGAAAAAATTGATGAACTGGTAGAACTCATCGATAAGTTCGCCAAATAAAATAAGTTTTTCTTCATTGTCTTCAGTCGGCTCTGGAAAGGCCTCCTTCCGACAATTGAAAAAACTATCGTTGGATCATTCCATTTGTTTGATGGGTATGAAATACGGTGTGCCCTGTGGGTATACATTATCATTCCCCAACAGGCGTACTTTAAAATTTTCTTTTCCTAAATGCTCTTTCATCAAATTCATAGCCAATTCCATTTGTGGGCTTATCCATTTATTTTTAGCTGAATATAAAAAGAATTCTATTTCATCAAGTTTCGTTTTAATTGGCAACAAAGATTACAGATATAAAAGGGGTGTTTACATTGACTTAAAAAAACAAATTTATTATAATTAGATAATATAAAAAAATAAAACTATCGACTGGAGAAGTTAAATTGGGAAGAAAGACCTGTTGTGTTACTGGTCACAGGGATATGCCAGGTGAAGGGATTAGTAGCATAAAGGGCTCTGCGTAAAGAAATGAACCAGTGTTTTCTGAATGCCTGTACCCGGATGACAGTAATCCAGGAGGAAATTGACATCGTAACCGCTATATGGTCGAGGATTCAGACCGCGTAGAGTGAAAGTGGAGTTGCAGGCAATTCTATACCTTATCGCGCGGAGCGCGTCCACCCGAAGGGTATAAAATACGGTGTGCCCTGTGGGTATACCTAATCGCGCGGAGCGCGTCCACCCGAAGGGTATGAAACACGGGATGCCCTGCGGGTATGATATAATAAAACCTTTAAGAATGAATATTATGTAAAAATGGCGAGGCGGAGTCATAGGCTGGAGGTCAATGATGAAAAAATGGTATGACGAAGAATATGAATTTGAAATTGAGGTAACAGGGTTTCTTCGCGGCGATCACACAGAGCGATATTGCCGTAACGGAGAGGAAATCGGAGATAAATATACCTGTGCATATGGTTGCCCTGTAAATGCAGACGGACAAGGGATCTGTTCTAAAGTAATGACGATACTGTTCCCTGTTATGGAGGCAGTCAGAAGCGGCGGGGATTTAGAGAACATTGGCGGCAGCGGTAAGTACAGCAAGGATATCGTATGCCCGGACGGATGTGTGATGTTCCGACTGACAGCGAAAAAACTTGGAAATGAGAATTTCTTTAAGGGAAAGTTTTTTAATTAGCTTTTCAGATTGGCAAAGCAAAGAGGTGAAGTGTTTCTGAAATGAATATGGAAACAAATTCTAAAATGCTTATGCTATTGAAAATGGTCCTGCTTATGGTTGTATCCGAAAAGTAGAGATTCTGGTTTTTCCAACTCCTTTTTTAAAGGTGTATATTATTCTTACTATAATAGTTGCACTGTTGATGGCTTTGACCCCGGCTTTCGTTCATGGAACAATAAATATGTTTATGATGTAAATATTCAAATTGTAGGAGGTTCACTATGCTTGATAAAATACCGAAGAGGTGGAAAAACACTTTGCGCCCTATACGCAAGGGAGAACTGCATTGGCTTTATGGTAATCCTGGGAAAAGATGAGCGGGAAAAATTTGAAGCAGGCCGAAATGAGTATTCTGAGAGCGTCCGGAAAATCTATACCCACAGGGCACACCGTATTTTATACCCTTCGGGTGGACGCGCTCCGCGCGATAAGGTATGATGAAACAAAAACTTATCACGATGGGAAATGGCTGATATATGAACCTGTTGACACGTCATTGTTTGGGGATTTCATGCATTTTTTATATAAATATTGCCCCGGATGCGGTGGCAGTGAAGGAAATCAGTCGTGTAAAATCGCATGGAGCATGATGGTGTAGAATACTGCTTCCAATGCGGAGCAGATGGAAAAGACAAAAATACTGGACATTCTTCTGTCCGGCTTTAATGACGGGCGCAAAAAGCCCCTGTTTTGTACAGCAGTAACTCTTTTAGACTTGCAAGAGCTGCGGGAGGTACTTAGACAAATTGAGAACAGATCCGATTTGGGAATGTTGACGCTCAAAGAAAAGAGTGCTTTTGCCGCGGGATTGCTGCAGGCTGCGGCAGCAAAGAACAATATAAACTTGAAGCTACGCAAGAAGAAGTGATGATTTGAATACTGTAATCATTCAATAAAGCATTGAGAAAGGTAGAGAACCGAAGTGAGCTCTTGCAGAAAGAAATCTATCTTTAGAAGGAACAGAAGAGAGGTGTCTTTTTGATAAGGGAGTATTTACATTTGAATGTTTATGATGCGTTTTTAGAACGAATGCATTTTCTTTTTGAAGAGTTTGGTAATATCTATGTCTCTTTTTCCGGAGGCAAAGACAGTGGTTTGCTGCTCAATCTGGTTCTGGATTACCGGAATCAGCATTATCCGGAAAGAACCATTGGTGTATTTCATCAGGATTTTGAGGCGCAATATACGATGACGACAAAGTATGTAGAACGCACCTTTGAACGGATCAAGGACCAGGTGGAGTCTTATTGGGTTTGCCTGCCCATGGCAACCAGAACCGCGTTAAGCAGTTACGAGATGTATTGGTATCCATGGGATGACACAAAAAAGGATATCTGGATACGGGAGATGCCCCAAAAAGAATACGTCATCAATCTGGAAAATAACATTATGACTACATACCGTTACCGGATGCATCAGGAAGATTTGGCAAAACAGTTCGGGCGATGGTACCGGAACGCCCATGACGGCGGAAAAACCGTATGCCTGCTTGGGATGCGGGCAGATGAATCTTTACAGCGGTATAGCGGATTTCTGAATAAAAAATACGGGTATAAAGATACCTGCTGGATCAGCAAGCAATTTAAAGATGTCTGGTGTGCCTCCCCTTTATATGATTGGTCTACCAATGATGTCTGGCACGCCAACTATTTATTTGGTTACGAGTATAACCGCCTGTATGATCTTTATTATATGGCTGGCCTGAAGCCCTCGCAAATGCGCGTGGCCTCCCCGTTCAACGACTATGCGAAGGACGCACTGAATCTATACCGCGTCATAGACCCGGAGATTTGGTGCAAGCTTGTGGGACGTGTACAGGGGGCAAATTTTGCTTCCATTTATGGAAAGACCAAAGCGATGGGCTACCGGAATATTTCTTTGCCGGAGGGATATACGTGGAAATCCTACACGAAGTTTTTATTGGAAACGTTGCCAAAAAGACTGCGGAATAACTATATAAAAAAATTTAATACATCTATCCAATTTTGGCATGAGACAGGAGGCGGGTTGGACGAGGAAGTGATTCAAGAGCTTCAGGAAAAGGGATATCAAATAAAACGAAACGGCGTCTCCAATTATACATTGAACAAAAAATCACGCATTGTATTTGTGGGGGAAATACCAGACCACACGGACGATATCAAATCCACAAAGGATATTCCCAGCTGGAAACGAATGTGTTACTGCATTTTGAAAAATGACCATATCTGCCGTTTCATGGGGTTTGGGATGACACGGCAGCAGCAGAAGCAGCTGGACATTATACGCCGTAAATACAAAAGCATAGAGGAGTTTGAGTATGAAGTACAAAAGCCCAGTTTATAGTATCATTGCTGTTCCGATAGAGAAGGTACGGCCGAATAACTATAACCCGAATAAAGTTGCACCGCCTGAAATGAAGCTGTTATATGAAAGCATTAAAGAGGACGGATATACGATGCCAGTCGTATGTTACTACTCAAAAGCGCAGGATTTTTATCTGATTGTTGATGGGTTCCATCGGTACCAGGTCATGATGGACCACCCGGATATCTATGAAAGAGAACAGGGGTTGCTGCCGGTTTCTGTCATTGAGAAACCGATTGACAAACGTATGGCCAGCACCGTGCGCCATAACAGGGCACGAGGCTCTCACGATGTGGACTTGATGAGTAACATCGTAAAAGAACTTCATGAATTTGGGAGATCAGACGCATGGATTTCAAAGCATTTGGGAATGGATAGAGATGAAATTTTACGTCTCAAGCAGATTACCGGTCTTGCCGCATTATTTAAGGATATAAAGTTTGGAGAGGCATGGCGTCCTGTAGAGGAAGAGACGGCAAAAGATAATAAAGACCCCTTGGCAGAAAAATAAGCGATAATAATCTCTCGGAATCCTGAGTGATTATTATCGGCAACAGCCGAGAAACGTACTTTGAAAAGTAAATATTATTTAAAACAGAAAAAAGAACATAGAAAATAGACATAACTGTCGCTATGCCTGAAAAATGGTGTATAATAGTAAAGGATTATGCCACATCTAAAATCAACTTTCTCAGGGTGGATTCATAGGGCAAATCCCAAGCATCCAAGTGCTGCAGCATAAGGATGTGATATAGGCGGCAGTACCACATCTTAGTTGAGCGGTGCCTGCCGCTTTCTAATTGAAAGTCTATTTTCTCACGTTTATTCGAACGTTCAGCTGAAGTTCTGGCATTGTATTCCAGTTTCCATTCTTTACTGTCACGAGGCGGGAAATTGATGAATCTTGGATTATCTTTCATTGCAAGATGGACGGTTCTCCCATATTTGGAGTCTGAGCAGGGGGGTACTGCAGGAGCATCCGTATTTACGGCTGGCAAGTGGACAGCGAAATTTTAACCTTGCTTTCGATGGCTCAGAACCATCATGGTTCATTTTTCGCCCAGCTTTGCAAATAGGAATTCCATCTTTTGCAATGGTAAAATCATCCTTATATTTCATGCTGATTCCGCGTTTTTCATTTAAGTCGATAAAAGGCTGTATGCCGTTTTCACGGCAATACTGATAATACGGCATGGCATCATGAGCAGAATCCAAAAGCCATTTGCTGATATGAAAATCAGGAAGAAAGGCTCTGAAACGAAAGTAAGTTTCCAAAAAACCATGAGAATCATGTTTTGAGGCAGGATTGAGTAAAGGGAATAAAGGCAGATCACTTTCCGAGTTGGATGCAACCAGCATATATAAATCGTAGCCATGATAAAAACAGTCTCGAGAAGAATCATATCCGACATCACAATCGGGCTGGGAAAAGTAGCGGTCGCAATCACAGGAAGTGATACCATTTTCGGAACACTTACAGATACGGTGTTTCCGTTCACGTGCAGATGTAACAACAGGCATACCGTCACCGGCAATGGAAAGATTGGAGGTATCAATCAATCCTTTGGAGATGGAAACGGTTAAAAATTCATGGTTGTAAATCTTGAAAAGAGAAGCATATGGTTGGTCATCAATAGAAAAAGAAGAAGATTCCATGGATTTAAAAAGTTGTTCCACTGTGATTTTTTCAATAGATTCTGCTTTTTCTCCCTTCTGTTTTGGCTTTTGCACTTTTTTCTTTTTTAAAGGATGTATATGGGGAGAAAGATTATCAGAATCGGAATCCCAAAGCCTGTTAAGAAAGTCATAGAAAGTGCCGACTCCAGGAGTGTCACCAAAGCGAAACCCACTGAGGATTGCATAGAGTGGATTGATTTTCAATTGAGCAGCCCAGTCGGTAAGTGAATGAACTTTAAAATCAATGGAGAGAAGATAAGAACGCTGCATACAGGAAGGAGTCCTTGGTTTTGGACCAAAGACAGAATATTTGCTGCGGAGCAGTTCGTCGGTATAAGAAAGATCAAGATTCCAGAAACGTTCGATGATATCCCACGTTGATTTAGAAAAAACAGTGGGATCAGGATAATATTTACGAAGGTTTTCAAGTAAAAAAGTCTGATAGGCGGTATGACCGCCGGAATAAACAGGTAACATAAAAATCGCCCTCCAGTCGATAAAAATAAAATATATTTAATCGGCTTCGCCGCAAATTTTGAGCGATTTGTCAAGTCTTTTTTGACAAAAAAGTGGGGGATTTTAATAAAATGGAATCTACAAGCCTTGATTTTACTGGGCTGAAGATTCCGAGAGATTATGATATTTTATGGAGGTATAATTTGCAATGGATCATATGAAAACCAATCCACACCTGATTGAATTTTATAATAACTATGATGAGGACAATCGGCTAATGTCAAAACATGGCTCCGTTGAATTTCTTACCACTATGCAATATATTAAAAACTATGTGAGAATTAGAAACCGTGTGCTTGAAGTAGGAGCCGGCACCGGCCGATATTCCCATACACTGGCACGTCAGGGCTGTGTTGTTGATGCGGTAGAATTAGTGGAACACAATATAGAAGTATTCCGGAAAAATACGCAGCCGGAAGAACAAATAACGATTATGCAAGGAAATGCTTTGGATTTGTCTGCTTTTCCTGATAATCAGTATGACATGACCTTAGTGTTAGGGCCGCTATATCACTTATATACCGTGGAAGACAAACGACAGGCTATCAGTGAGGCCATTCGCGTAACAAAACCGGGAGGCATAATATTTGCCGCATATGTTATCTCTGATGGCTGTCTCCTTGATGAAGGCTTTCATCGCAACAACATTAATGTTGCTGAATATATCAAAAATGGACTTCTTGATGCGGAAACATTTGCTGCAAAATCTGAGCCAAAAGATTTATTTGAGCTTGTCCGCAAAGAAGATATTGACGAGCTAATGTCAGGCTTTTCTACTGTCCGGTTACATTATGTTGCAACAGATGGCTCTGCCCTATTATTACGTGAGGCAATAGATAAAATGGATAATGATACTTTTGAATTATATTTGAAATATCATTTTGCTACTTGTGAACGGGCAGATTTAGCAGGTGTTACCAGCCATGCGCTTGATATTTTCAAGAAGCAGGTCTAAAAGGGAGGGCCGCAGGCGCAGCATTATCTGCTATATAATATACGTATAGAAAGAAGTATTTCTTTAGAGTGTATACAGAAAGGAAGAATATGAAATATCGTGAATTGATAAATTACCTGAAAGAAGAGCCGCCCGTTTATCATGAAAGCTCTAAAGCGTTTTGGGATGATGAGCATATTTCTAAAAGTATGTTAGACGCTCATTTAAACACGGAAAACGATGGAGCATCAAGAAGGCTTAGCACCATTCAAAATTCTGTCGAATGGATTGTCAGCTATTGTAAAAACGGTCAGGGTAAACAGCTTTTGGATTTGGGGTGTGGACCTGGTATTTATTCCGAATTGTTATATGATAAGGGATTTTCAGTTACAGGAATTGATTTCTCCAAACGTTCCATAGAATATGCCCAAAATCATGCGAAAGAAACATGTCGTAAAATCCGGTATTACTATCAGAACTACCTGGAAATGGATTATGAAAACGAGTTTGATGTTATTATCCTGATTTATTGTGACTTTGGTGTACTTCCTCCGCAAGACAGAAGTGCTTTGCTGAAAAAAATCCAGAAAGCACTGAAGAAAGATGGAATTCTGATATTAGATGCATTTAACAGGCCATACTTGGATTCGTTTCAGCCAATACAAAGCATACGGTACGAAAACGGTGGATTTTGGTCTGCGGAGCCTTATGTAATTATTCAAAGAAATAAGTATTTTGAAGAAACCGCTAATACATTAGAGCAGTATTTGATATTAACGGATGATAATTGTGAATGTTTCAATATATGGAATCAAATTTATTCCAAAGAAACATTCATTGATGAACTTAGAAGCGGCGGATTTTCAGAAATTGGTGTTTTTGATGATGTGACAGGAGCAGATTTTACAGGAAAATCAGAAACTATCTGCGGCATTTTTAAAGCAGTATAATATCATTTAGTTGTGTGCTATACAAAAGGCTTTATCAGAAATAAAGAACAGCTAAAGAGGATTGAATGGAGTATTTATATGAAGTATGTATGTGTGGTTATTTCGGTAGCGGATATCAACGCCGCAAGAAAGTTTTATGAGGATCTATTCGGGTTAGAGGTCTATCAGGATTACGGAAGGAACATCGCTTTTACCTGCGGTCTGGCATTACAGCAGGATTTTGACTGGCTGGTAAACATACCAAAAGAAAAGGTATTGAAGAAATCCAACAATGCAGAAGTCGTTTTTGAGGAACAGAATTTTGACGGTTTCCTGAATAAGCTGAAAGAGTACCCGGACATTGAATATCTGGGAGAAGTCATCGAGCATAGCTGGGGACAGCGTGTGATCCGGTTCTACGACTTAGACGGGCATCTCATAGAGGTCGGCGAGGATATGAAAATGGTGATCAAGCGTTTTCTGAATACCGGAATGTCTATGGAAGAAGTGTCCGAAAGAATGGACGTTTCCATCGGGGATATGGAAAAGCTGCTAAATAGCTGAGCAGGAAAGAAAATAAGAATTTGTTGATGTGAATAATATGGCTTTCAAATTAGTCAATGTCGTGCCATGGGACAGAAATATAGATGAATATCGGAGTTTGCCCGTTTGGGTGAATGAATTGAAGATATAAGGAGGACAAATGGGGTTTGTATGGAAGAATCAACGAATATGAAAAGATATGTTGCGCTTTTGCGTGGTATCAATATAAGCGGAAAAAATAAGGTGCCAATGGCAGAATTAAAGAAAGTTTTTGAAGAACTTGGGCTTACAGAGGTAAAGACATATCTGAACAGTGGAAATGTGATTTTTTCAAGTGAAAAAAATAATATAGGGAGTCTTACAGGCCAGATTGAAACAATGATAAAAAATCAGTTTGGTTTGGATATTCCGGTTTTCGTCACATCAAAAGAAGATCTCAAAGACATTTTGCATCATGCACCTGACTGGTGGGGAACCGAAAATAAGGAAATCTATGATAATTTGATTTTTATTATGCCTCCAGCTACATTTGCTGAAGTATGGGACGAGATCGGAGAACCGAGGGAAGAATTAGAGAAGATAAAGGAATATAAGGAAGCGGTATTCTGGTCTTTCAATCGAAAAGATTATCAAAAGACAAACTGGTGGCCAAAGACGGCAAGTGCGGGCATCAGCGGCAAATTGACAATAAGAACGGCAAACACCGTCAGGAAGATAGTCGGAATGTAATTGCTTTCCTAAATCGGAGTTTGAAAAGAGAGGGCTTGCTGTCTTTGTTATCGTTTCGCTGAGTATAGGATGCGTTTTGGGATTAGTCGTAAAAAATCAGGGGGCCAATGGAAGGTTTTTGGGGAATCATGAAAAGTGAACGCTATTATGGGAAAAGATTTACCAGCAGGTATTACCTACTGGCAGAAAAAGTATTATTATTTTAATTGTCTACCTGACGGGAAGCAGTTCATGTTCCCTGTCCTTTTTATAGTGATCTTTTATCTCAAAAAACATTTCCTCTTTATAAAATAAGCTGCAACCACAAGCATTCCCAGCACGGAACAGATTAAAAAGAATCCATTGCTGGATATTGATTCTGTGATGAGAAAGAAACTGTCTTTGCTGAAAAATATGAGATATGCCTGACTGACAAAGGCTGCCAGGCTCCCGATGCCAACGGCTCCGGCCAACACAGTCCAGACCGGATCGCTCAGATCGAAGGCCCCTTTTATGATCATTTCCAAAAAAATCAAAGTAAAAGCAGCGACAATAATAAAGATATTATTCCATATTCCATCAATCAGAATATAGCTCCTGGTTCTTAAATAAGTGTCCGCAAGCAAAAGCACAGACATTAAGAGAATCCCGTGCAACAACGCATTTTCACGCGCTTTCAGCTGTTTTTTTGTAGACGTATACTGACTCATAAACTCATTCCCCTTTCTCCTATGAAGTATAAGTATATGATAATTCGACAAAATATTCAACCACAAGAAAATTTCCATATTTGCAATTCAAATTTTTTCCTGCTATTATATTCAATTAGATAATATACAGAAAGGAAAATGCCTGTGAAACGATGGATTGTCTTTCTGCTGTGCCTTACTGTCTGCCTGTCCGCATTATCCGGATGCGGCACCGGTAAATATTCCGACAGCAGTTCAAAAAAACTAAATGTTGTTACCACTATTTTCCCTTACTATGATTTTGTGCGTCAAATTGGGAAAGATAAAGTAAAACTCAAAATGATCGTCACCGCGGGCAAAGACAGCCATACATTTGAACCGACTCCGGCCGATCTGATCAGCATACAGAAAGCAGATATTTTTTTCTATAACGGCGGAGCGATGGAATATTGGGTCCAAAAAATACAAAAATCCCAGGAAAACAGCGGACAGGTTTCTTATGCCTTCATGGATTCGGTCAATCCAGTGGAAGAAGAGGTGACAGAGGGGATGAGCCTTCCTAAGGAAGAAGAAGGGGAAACAGAATATGACGAACATATTTGGACATCTCCTGTGAATGCGCAGAAAGTCGTGAAAAAAATCTGCGCCGTCTTATCAAAGGAAGATCCCGGCAACGCCCATTTTTATGAAAAGAATACAATGAATTATTTGAAAAAGCTCAAAAAATTGGACCAGGAGTTCAGAGAAACAGTAAAACACGGAAAACGCAAGCTCATAGTTTTCGGAGATAAGTTCCCCATGCGCTATTTTACCGAGGAATACGGCCTCTCTTACAGGGCGGCATTCCCGGGATGCAGCGAGGAATCGGAGCCCAGCTCCCGGACGCTTTCCTATCTGATTGACTTAGTAAAGAAAGAAGAAATACCGGTCATCTATCATATGGACTTTGGAAGCAGTAAGATTGCGGATGTGATCTGTGAAGCATCCGGTGCCGAAAATATGACGTTTTATTCCTGCCACACCGTGACAAAACGTCAGTTTGACCAGGGCGTCACATACCTGGATCTGATGGAGAAAAATGTGAAAAATCTGGAGAAAGGACTGAGAGAATGACATCCATTATTTCATGCAGTCATGTGAATCTTGGATATGACGGACATGTCATCGTAAAAGACTTAAATATGGAAATAGAACAGGGGGCTTATATTTCTGTCATCGGACAAAATGGCTCCGGTAAGAGCACGTTTATCAAGACGATGTTAGGTCTTGTGCGCCCTGTCTCCGGGAAAATCCGGCGCAGTCTTTCTGGAAAGGGCATCGGATATCTCCCCCAGCAGACGGAAATGCAGAAAAACTTTCCTGCAACTGCCCTGGAAGTGGTTCTGTCAGGTTTTTTAAGCCGAAAACAGCGCAGGCCTTTTTATATGAGAAAAGAAAAATTTACCGCCATGGAACAGCTAAAGAAGCTTGGAATCCCGGAGCTTTCAAAAACATGCTACCGGGAGCTTTCCGGCGGCCAGCAGCAGAGAGTCCTGCTGGCAAGAGCCTTATGCGCAACCGATCAGCTGCTGGTCCTGGACGAGCCGGTGACAGGTCTGGACCCTGGTGCCGCAAAAGAACTCTATGTCTTGCTGAAGGAACTCAACAAAAATGAGGGCATCGCAATTTTGATGGTTTCACACGATTTGTCCAACGCCTTAAAGGATGCAGATGAGATCCTTCACATCCGGCATGAGGATTACTTTTTCGGCAGTGTCTCAGAATACCGCAGTTCTGAACATTTCCATGAAATGAATGGAGGTGCTGTCCATGGAACTATTTAAAGAAATGGTATCATATCCTTTTATTATCCGTGCTTTTATCGTGGGAATTTTGATTTCCCTCTGTGCAGCCCTGCTCGGTGTGAGTCTTGTGCTGAAAAAATTTTCCATGATCGGGGACGGACTGTCCCATGTGTCCTTCGGAGCACTTTCCATTGCAATAGCCTTCGGGATCGCTCCTTTGAAACTCTCGATTCCGGTCGTTGTCATTGCGGCATTTTTTCTCCTGAAGCTTACTGAGAGCAGCCGGATCAGCAGCGATGCGGCCATTGCTGTCATGTCGGCATCGGCTTTGGCTGCCGGGGTCTTGGTGACTTCCTTTACTACCGGTATGAATATGGATGTATACAGCTATATGTTTGGAAGCATCCTGGCCATGAGCAGAGAAGATGTACGCCTGAGTGTTTTGCTGAGTGCCGCAGTCCTTATTTTGTTTCTCTTTTGTTATCATAAAATTTTTGCTGTCACCTTTGATGAAAGCTTTGCGCGGGCATCGGGAGTAGATGTTTCCTTTTACAATTCGCTTCTTGCGATCCTGACCGCTGTCACGATTGTTATCGGCATGAGAATGATGGGGGCCATGCTCATTTCCAGCCTGGTCATCTTTCCGGCGCTGACGGCCATGCAGATGTTTAAAAGCTTCCGGGGAGTCGTGATCTGTTCCGGCTTCCTCTCCGTCATATGTTTTTGTATCGGCCTGTCGGGGTCTTATCTCTTTTCTGCACCGGCCGGTGCAAGCATCGTCATTGCGAACCTTATAGGATTTCTCGTATTTCGTTTGCTGAGAATGGTTGTCAGACAGAATGTTTGATTTTCAAAACATTCTGTGATAGAATAATTTCATTATTACAAGTTAGGAGAAACATATGAACAAAAAGAGGAATGTGATGCTGACGATCATGAGCATCATTCTGTTATTAGCCGGGATCTTAAACCTTTTGACCAATGTCACTCTGATGACAAGCCGCAATCTGATGAAGATGGCCATGGAGCAGGTCAGGCTGAGCGGTGCGATCTTAACCGTGTACCTTGTAGTCTGCATTATCTTCGGGATGCTTGAAATAGTGTGCGGAGTTTACGGCTTAAAAGCAGCCAAACATTTTGAATTTGGAGAAACCTGCTTCCAGCTTGCCATCGCACTGGTAGCCGCCGCTGTATTCATATTTATTTTTAATCTCTTTGTAAATGAATTTACGGCTACAAGCCTGGGAGGCTTTGTTTTCCCGCTGCTTTATCTTTATTCCATCAGATTCTGCAAATAATTTCATAAGCAGTCACTAAAAACAGATGATCAGCAGATTATCTGTTTTGTTCTTATTCCATAGGAAAGTTCTTCGAACCTCCCTATGGAATAAAAAAGCCCTGCGGGCAAGTATGCACACAAATGCGTAAGGAAATCATTTGACTGCGTCAAATCGCATTTGGCGCACAAAGCAGAACGAGTCCCTCATGATTGAGGGATTTAGGGAGTTGAAGCGGACTTGTCCGCTTTGTTCCATAGGAAAGTGCGTTCTATGTAAGAATAAAACACTACGAAAGAAGGAGAATACGATGTACATTGCAGATTTACATATCCACTCCAGATATTCCAGGGCTACAAGCAAAGAGTGTGATCCGGAACATCTGGATCTCTGGGCCAGAAGAAAAGGGATTCATATTGTAGGAACCGGTGATTTTACTCATCAGGCATGGAGGGACGAGTTACAGGAAAAATTGGTGCCTGCGGAAGAAGGCCTGTATATCCTGAAAGATGAATTCCGGATAAAAGACGGGATCGCTCCGGACGGCCAGAATCCGCGCTTTGTCATCACCGGAGAGATCAGCTCTATCTATAAAAAGAACGGAAAGACAAGAAAGGTCCATAATCTGATCCTTCTTCCGGGACTTGAAGCCGCAGATAAAATTTCCGCAAAGCTCGAGACCATCGGCAACATTCATTCCGACGGCAGGCCGATCCTCGGTCTGGACAGCCGGGATCTCTTGGAGATTCTTCTGGACATTTCTCCGGATGCGGTACTGGTGCCTGCCCATATATGGACTCCTTATTTTTCACTGTTCGGAGCCTTTTCAGGGTTTGATACGATCGAGGAGTGTTTTGAAGACTTAACGCCTCATATCCATGCGTTAGAGACAGGCCTGTCCTCCGATCCTCCTATGAATTGGAGGCTTTCGGCACTGGACTCCTTCCAGCTGATCTCAAACTCAGACGCCCACTCTCCGGCAAAACTCGGCCGGGAAGCCAATCTCCTGAACATTGAACTTTCCTATTCGGACCTCACGAGAGCCATCCAGACCGGACAGGGGATGTACGGAACGATCGAGTTTTTCCCGGAAGAAGGAAAATATCACTTTGACGGACACCGGAAATGCGGTCTTGTGCTGACTCCGTCAGAGACAAAGGAATATGGCGGGATCTGTCCGGTCTGCAAAAAAAAGATCACCATCGGAGTCCAGCACCGGGTAGAGCAGCTGGCGGACAGGCCGGAAGATTATCTCCGTCCTGATGCGAAGCCCTTTGAGAGCCTTGTACCACTTCCGGAAGTCATTGCGGCATCTACGGGAATGTCAGCCGGCGGAAAAAAAGTGAATGCCCAGTTTGAAAAAATGCTCTCGGAGCTTGGCCCGGAGTTTTCTATTTTAAGAGAAGTACCGCTTGAGGATATCCGGCACAGTGCGGGAGCCTGTGTAGAGGAAGGAATCCGACGTTTAAGACGGGGAGAAGTCCGCCGCGACCCCGGATATGACGGAGAATACGGAAAAATCCATCTCATCGAAAAGGACGAGATGGACATCATTAACGGCCAGATGACGTTTTTTGATTCTCTGGGAATTGCCGCTGCAGCCGAGCATGAGAAAAAGAAGAAAAAAATCAGGCCTATGAAAAAAGAACCAGTCATGGATGCAGACGTCCTTAACGTCAGAGATACAGGGATCAACGAAGAACAGCAGGAGGCGGTCGCTGCTGAAAACAGGCCTGTTGCGGTCATCGCAGGACCGGGAACAGGAAAAACGAAAACCCTGGTAGACAAAATAGCTTATCTTGTGAAGGAGCGGAACGTGTCTCCGGCTCAGATTACAGCTGTCACATTTACAAACCAGGCGGCAGCAGAGATGAGAGAGCGGCTTGCCAAGAGGCTTGGAGGAAAACGTGCTGTCAAAGACATGACCATCGGAACCTTTCATTCTATCTGTCTTCAGCTGCTGAAACAGCAGGGTGAGGACATTATTCTTGCCGATGAAGCAGAACTCCTCGAAGCCGCCAAAGAAACACTGACCCGTTTAGATTCAGACAAAAAGCCAAAGGACTTTTTAAAACAGATATCCAATTTTAAGAACAATGTACAAATGGAAGAATGCCTGACGAAAGAGGAGGCAGTCTGTTTTCAGGAAATTATGAGTGAGATGGGTCTTACAGATTTTGACGACCTGCTCCTGAATGTGCTTTCACAGACAGAATCACCGGTTTTACAAAACTCACAGTTTTCTTATCTTCTCGTAGATGAATTTCAGGATATTAACGACATTCAATTCCGTCTGGTGCTTTCCTGGAACCAAAACGGAAAAGAATTATTTGTCATCGGAGATCCGGACCAGTCTATCTATGGCTTCCGGGGTTCTGATTCCAGATGTTTTGCACGGCTGAAAGAAGAAGTTCCGGACCTGTATGAAATTTATCTTAAGAAAAACTACCGGTCAACACCTGAGATCGTGGAATCTGCTCTTCAGGTGATTAGCCGGAATCCGGGAAACAAACGCTGTCTTTCGGCCGTCCGTGAACCCGGGAAACCAGTCCGTCTGGTCACTGTCTCAAATGACTGGTCCGAGGCCATTTTTATTGCAAAGGAAATTAACAGGCTCACCGGCGGCATGGATATGATGGATGCCCAGAATTTTGCTGTAAAAACGGAACATCCCAGAGGCTTTGGAGAAATTGCCGTATTATACAGAACCCACCATCAGGCCAGAGCCATAGAAAAATGTCTCAGACAGGAGAGTATTCCATGCGTCATCACAGGCCAGGACAGTTTTCTTGAGGAGGACAAGGTAAAAGGTACGACTTCATTCTTTCGGTTTCTTCTCGATGAAAAGGACACGAAGGCTCTCCAGATCGCACTGAGCGCTTTTCCTGACTGTGGAAGCCTGGAAAAAGAATTCAAACAGCTTCTAAAAAAGGAGTCCCCCGGAAAGATTTTAAAGCTCTGGATGGAAAAGAACGGTCTTTTGGAAGATGAATCCCTTCTCTGCCTGTACAAGATGACTCTGTTTTATAACGATATGGCATCCTTTTTGTCTAATCTTTTGCTGGGAACAGAAGGAGACTTAAAAAGAAGCGGTGAAAAGGAATATACGTCGGATGCCGTCACCCTGATGACTCTCCACGGGTCCAAAGGACTGGAATTTCCGGTCGTGTTCATCGCCGGCGCAAAACAGAGCAGCATACCGCTGGAATCACCTGTTTATCCTGCGGATAAGGAAGAGGAGAGGCGTCTGTTCTATGTAGGGATGACCAGGGCAAAAGAAGAACTGATCCTGCTCACGAGAAAAGAATCTTCTGAATTTCTTGCGGACCTGCCGCAAAAGTATACGGCAAAAGAAACCGCAGGAAAAGAACAGCCTGAGGCTACCCAGCTGTCGCTGTTTGATCTGTGATTTCATTCAAGATTCAAGATAAAAACAAGATTCCGACACAAACCCTTGTATTCTGTAAACGAAAGTGTTATAATTATCAATAACATAAAGCTTAACTTAAAGAGTGGACGTAAGTCCACTCTTATTGTTTGCGCAGAAAAGGAGGCAGGGCAACTTGGCAGGAAAAGCAGAGATTGAACAGAAAACAGAAGAACTTGTGACACCGATCATCGATGAAAACCACTTTGAACTTGTTGATGTGGAGTATGTAAAAGAAGGTGCCAACTGGTATCTGCGGATTTACGCGGATAAAGAGGGAGGCATCAGTATCGATGACTGTGTGCTGATCAGCCGGGCACTGGAGGCCAAATTGGACGCCGATGATTTCATCAAAGACGCATATATTCTGGAAGTCAGCTCCCCGGGACTCGGAAGACCTTTAAAAAAGGAAAAAGACTTTCAGAGAAGTATCGGGCAGTCTGTGGACATTAAATTATATAAGGCCATCGACAAACAGAAAGAGTTTACCGGTATTTTAAAAGAATATTCAAAGGAAAGAATAATTCTCTCGATCGACGGCACCGATCAGGAATTTGAAACAAAAAGTGTGGCATCCGCCCGTTTATCATTAGATTTTTAAAGGAGGACAACAGAAAAAATGAGTGAATTAATTGATGCATTAAACCAGTTAGAAAAAGAAAAGCATATTGATAAAGACGTCATTATGGAAGCGATTGAAAATTCCCTGGTTGCTGCATGCAAAAGAGACTTTGGAAATGCAGACAATGTGGTGGTCAATATGGACCGAGAGACCGGAGATATTGTCGTATATGCAGAAAAAGAAGTCGTGGAAACCGCAGACGGGGAAGATTTTGACCCGGCGCTCCAGATCAGTCTTGCCAAAGCAAAAGCAATGGACCCTAAATATGAGCTGGGTGATATCGTCCGCGTGGAGATTACTCCGAAAGATTTTGGAAGAATTGCTGCTATGCACGCCAGAAGCGTCATTGTACAGAAGATCAAAGAAGAAGAGAGAAGAGTTGTTTTTGACCATTTTTACTGCAAAGAAAAAGACATTGTCACAGGCGTGGTACAGCGCTATGTCGGCGAGAATGTCAGCGTCAGCTTAGATGACAAGACAGATGCACTCCTGATGAAGTCCGAGCAGATCAGAGGCGAAGTATTCCAGCCCACGGAACGGATCAAACTTTATATCGTAGAAGTAAAAGACACCAACCGCGGACCCCGGATCTTAGTGTCCCGTACACATCCGGATCTTGTAAAGCGCCTTTTTGAAAAAGAGGTAGCCGAGATCCAGGACGGCATCGTAGAGATTAAGAACATCGTCCGCGAAGCCGGTTCCAGAACAAAGCTTGCCGTCTGGTCCAATGATCAAAACGTAGATCCTGTCGGCGCCTGCGTCGGTATGAACGGTGCCAGAGTCAACGCGATTGTTAATGACTTAAAGGGCGAAAAGATTGATATCATCAACTGGAATGAAGATCCTTGTGTCTACATCGAAAATGCGCTGAGTCCGTCTAAGGTTGTATCTGTATCGGTAGACGTGGAAGAAAAAAGCGCTCAGGTTGTCGTTCCGGATTACCAGTTATCACTGGCTATCGGAAAAGAGGGTCAGAACGCAAGGCTCGCGGCAAGGCTGACCGGCTATAAAATCGATATCAAGAGCGAATCTCAGGCTGAGGAGGAAGAACTCCTTTCAGAAGAATCTGAATATATTGACGAATAAAATTTAGGATGTGATCGTATGAACAAGAAAATTCCGATGAGAAAATGCATTGGATGTCAGGAATCAAAAGCGAAAAAAGACCTTGTGAGAATGGTGAAGCCCAAGGATGGAGATATCTTCATCGATCCCACCGGAAAGTCCAACGGACGCGGCGCTTATATCTGCCGTTCTCTCTCCTGCCTGAAAAAAGCGAGAAAGTCAAAGGGTCTTGACCGTTCTTTTAAGACGTCGATTTCCGAGGAAGTCTATGACGCGCTGGAAAAGGAGATGATGGATCTTGACTCATAAAATTCTGTCTCTTCTCGGATTGGCAGCCCGATCGAGAAATCTGGTAAGCGGAGAATTTGCGGTAGAAAAATCTGTGAAATCCGGCCATGCATATCTGGTCCTTGCGGCCAAAGATGCTTCCGAAAATACGAAAAAGATGTACCAGAATATGTGCGAATACTATCATGTGCCGCTGTATTTTTTCAGTGACAGAAGCGAACTGGGCCACGCCATCGGAAAAGAATTCCGTGCGGCGGTAGCTGTAGAAGATCAGGGATTTGCAAAGGCCATTCGCGGGAAACTCGAAAATAGTAAAATTGAATAATGGAGGTGCAATCTATGGCAAAAACTAGAATCCATGAGATAGCAAAGAAATATAAAAAACAAAGCAAAGAAATCATAGAAATTTTGAAAAAAAATAATGTCGAAGTAAAAAACCATATGAGTACGGTAGAAGATTCCCAGATCGCGGTCATTGAAAAGGCTCTTGGAGTAAAAAAGGAAGAAAAAACGACGAAAAAAGAGAATAAACCAGAGAACCGCCAGGAAAAGCCAAGGAATCAGCAGGGGAGAGACCAGCAGCGCGGCAACAGGGGTCAGCAGAGACCTCAGAATACTCAGAATCAGAACCGTGCCGGTAAAAAACCGGAAAGGCAGCCGAAGGAAAAAGAAGTGGGTCAGAATCAGGGAACTCATAAGAAAGTCCTGAAAAAAGAGAATCCTCAGAATTCTCAGAAATTCTCCAATAATAATAACGGACAGAATGGGAAGAATAAAAACAATAAGTTTAACAAAAAGAACAGAAAGAACAGAAACAACAAATTCAATAATAAAAACCAAAATACACAGAAGAAGAAAAAGACAGGACCAGGTGCTTTCATCAAGCCGGATCCAGTAAAGAAACCAGAATATGATCCAAATGAGCCAGTAAAGATTCCTGAGCTCCTCACTTTAAAGGAGTTTGCGGAAGCGATCCATATTCCTGCAAACGATATCATTAAAAAGCTTCTGATCTCCGGAGGCGGCCTTGTGAACCTTAACACGGAATTGGATTTTGAGCGTGCAGAAGAGATCGCTTTAGAGTATGACCGCATTGTGGAATTAGAAGAAACTGTGGATGTCATTGAAGAGCTGCTTAAGGATGATGACGAAGAAGATACAAAAAATCTTGTGACCAGACCTCCGGTTGTGTGCGTTATGGGACACGTTGACCACGGTAAAACATCCCTTTTGGATGCCATCCGTTCTGCCCGTGTCACCGCAGGTGAAGCCGGTGGGATCACACAGCATATCGGTGCTTATACCGTACAGACGGACAACGGGACCATCACCTTCCTGGATACACCGGGACATGAGGCTTTCACATCCATGCGTATGAGAGGTGCCCAGTCCACCGATATCGCGATCCTTGTTGTAGCAGCAGATGACGGTGTCATGCCACAGACAATTGAAGCGATCAATCATGCCAAAGCCGCAGGTGTTGAGATCATCGTAGCCATCAACAAAATTGATAAAGAAAGCGCCAATATTGAGCGCGTAAAACAGGAACTTACAGAATATGAACTGATCCCTGAGGACTGGGGCGGAACAACGATCTTCTGTCCGGTATCCGCACATAGCAAAGAAGGAATCGACGATCTCTTAGACATGATCTCCCTGACCGCGGAAGTGCTGGAGTTAAAAGCAAATCCAAATCGTAAAGCGAGAGGAATCGTCATCGAGGCAGAGCTTGACAAAGGACGCGGCCCTGTGGCAACTGTGCTGGTACAGAAGGGTACCCTCCACGTTGGAGATGCCATTGCGGTAGGAAGCGCCCACGGAAAAGTCCGCGCCATGATTGATGATAAGGGAAAACGTGTCAAAGTGGCAGGACCGTCAACTCCTGTGGAGATCCTTGGATTGAGTGAAGTGCCGTTTGCAGGGGAAGTCTGCATGGCAATGGAAAATGAAAAAGAAGCCAGATCCACTGCAGAGAAGTTCATTGCCTACGGCCGTGAGAAAATGCTCTCTGAGACAAAATCACAGCTGTCACTGGATGATCTGTTTGACCAGATCCAGGCGGGAAGCGTAAAAGATCTGAATATCATTGTAAAAGCGGATGTTCAGGGATCTGTGGAGGCTGTAAAACAGAGCCTTTCCAAGCTTTCCAATGAGGAAGTCGCAGTCAAGGTCATCCACGGCGGAGTCGGTGCCATCACAGAATCTGACGTTATGCTTGCATCTGCATCCAACGCCATCATCATTGGATTCAACGTGCGTCCGGACCCTGCCGCAAAGGATGCCGCTGAGGGCGAAAAAGTAGATCTCAGGTTATACCGTGTCATCTACAATGCCATCGAAGATATCGAGGCAGCCATGAAGGGTATGCTGGAGCCGGAATATGTAGAGAAGGTCATCGGCCATGCCGAGGTACGCCAGACATTCAAAGCATCCGGAGTTGGAACTATTGCAGGTTCTTATATCCTGGACGGTGTGATCCAGAGAGGAAGCACCGCAAGACTTATCCGTGACGGAGTCGTCCTCCATGAGGGTGAGTTTGCATCCATTAAGCGTTTTAACGACGACGTAAAAGAAGTCAAGACCGGATTTGAATGCGGACTTGTACTTGAAAATTATAATGATATCAAGGAAGGCGATCAGATTGAAGCCTATATTATGGAAGAGATCCCTAGATAAGCCTTCTTGACAGGAGGAAAACAATGAGAAAGAACAGCATTAAGAATACTAGAATCAATGGGGAAGTACAGCGGGAGTTAAGCCGCATCATCAGCCGGGAGATCAAAGATCCGCGCATCGCACCTATGACTTCCGTAGTGGATGCCGTGGTCACTTCCGACTTAAAACAGTGCAAAGCCTATATCAGTGTCCTCGGTGACCAAAAAGCAAAGGACGATACACTAGCAGGCCTTAACAGCGCTGTCGGCTATATCCGAAGAGAACTGGCTCATTCCATCAATCTCAGAAATACCCCGGAAATCACTTTTGTTTTGGATGATTCCATTGAATACGGAGTGGAAATGTCAAAAAAGATTGACGAATTGAACAAATAGGAGAAGCGATCATGAATGAATTCATATCATCCATCGAAGCTGCAGATTCCATTGCCATCACCGGCCATATACACCCGGACGGTGACTGCATTGGGAGCTGTCTGGGGCTTCGGCAGTACATTTTAGATAATTTCCGCGGGAAATCTGTGACTGTTTATCTTGAATCACCGGCACCGGAATTCCGGTTTCTTTCCGGCGCCGGTTCTGTCAGACACGAGGCAGAAGTGGTCCGCTATGATTTGTTCTTTGTTTTAGACTGCAGTTCGCTGGATCGGATCGAACCGTTTATCTCCATGTATGAAAATGCAACAAAAACGTTTTGTATTGATCATCACATCAGCAGCAAAGGCATAGGACAGGAATATATCTTAAAACCCCAGGCCAGCGCCACCTGCGAAGTGCTGTATGAATTGTTTGACCCTGAACACATCTCACTGGACTGTGCTTACTGTCTGTATACGGGCATTGTACATGACACCGGTGTATTCAAACATTCCAATACGACAAAACAGACGATGGAGTATGCGGGAGATCTGATCTCCAGGGGGATCGACACTTCCAAAGTGATCGACGAGACCTTTTACCAAAAGACATTTACCCAAAACAGGGTTCTTGGACAGGCTTTATTAAACAGCTGTCTGTATGAAGACGGACAGGTCATCCTTTCCTATCTTACGGGCGAAGAGATGAAGCAGCTGGAAGCTGATTCCGGAGATACCAACGGTATCATCGACCAGCTCAGAGTCACAAAAGGCGTGGAGGCCGCAGTTTTTTTATATGCACTGGATGCTGACACATATAAAGTCAGCATGCGTTCCAACGGAAAGGTAAACGTGGCTGCTATCTCCGAAGAATTTAAGGGCGGAGGACATGTCCGTGCCGCCGGCTTCAGCATGAAAGCGGATCTGGCTGAAGTGACCGATACCGTTCTTTCAAGAATCCAAAAACAATTATAGAGGTGCTTATGATAAATGGTATCTTAAATGTATACAAAGAGCCCGGCTTTACCTCCCACGATGTGGTGGCCAAGCTCAGAGGCATCATAAAACAAAAGAAAATAGGACACACCGGTACCCTGGATCCGCAGGCCACCGGTGTGCTTCCCGTCTGTCTGGGCAAAGCAACAAAGCTCTGCGACATGCTCACCGACACAAAAAAAGAGTACCGGGCGTCGTTTTGCCTCGGATTAAAAACAGACACCGAAGACATATGGGGGACAGTCACTGAAGAGTCAGAAGTCAATGTTTCCGAAAAACAGGTTGAGGACGCCGTATTCTCGTTTGTGGGTGAATATGAGCAGGTGCCGCCAATGTATTCTGCCCTGAAAGTGGGCGGTAAAAAGCTGTATGAGCTTGCCAGAGAAGGCAGGGTGATCGAGCGTAAGACACGCCCTGTCACCATTTTTGAGATCAACGATTTGAGGATTGATCTTCCGGATATCCACATGACTGTGGTCTGCAGCAAAGGCACCTATATCCGCAGTCTCGGACGCGATATAGGGGAAAAGCTTGGATGCGGAGCCTGCATGACTGCACTGGAGCGCACCGCTGCCAGTGGTTTTTATAAGTCAGGCAGCCATACACTGGAAGAGATCGAAGAACTCATGAGGGAGAACAGGATCATGGAGGCGGTCATTCCTCCGGACCAGATATTTTCAGATCTTCCTGAACGCACAGTGAAAAAACAGCATGCCAAGATTTTGTATAATGGAAATCCGCTGAAAAAGGATTGCTTTACACTGCCTGTAGGCACAGAACAGCGTCTTAAAATCTATGATGAAGACGGCCATTTCATCGGGATTTATGACTGGAAAGACCAAAAGAGCATGTACTTTCCGGATAAAATATTTTACTGAAAGGAGCACTATGGAATACATACATCAAACGGAGAACTTTCAATTTCATAACTCTGTGGTAGCGCTTGGAAAATTCGACGGACTGCACAAAGGACATCAGCTTATTTTTGACGAGCTGTTGAAATACAAAAAACAGGGATATCAAACGGTTGTCTTTTCTTTTGACCGTCCCCCAGTCAATACCCTGAAGTCAGAAAACTATCATATGATTTATTCAAAAGAGGAAAAAGAACGTTTACTTGCAAAAAAAGGACTGGATGTCCTGATTGAACATCCTTTTACAAAGGAATTCTCCAAGCTCTCCCCCAGGGATTTTGTCACTGAAATACTGATCAAAAAGGTCGGAATGAAGATTCTAGTGGTAGGGGATGACTGCGGCTTTGGTTATAAACGCCAGGGCAACGTGGAACTCTTACAGGAAATGCAGAGAGAGTATGATTTTAAACTGATCGTGATTCCAAAGCTGGAATTAAACGGCGGCATTGTCTCCAGCAGCCGTGTCCGCAGTCTGCTTAAAGAAGCCAGGATTGAAGAAGCCAACCGCCTTCTTACCTCCCCGTTCCTCGTCTACGGTCCTGTTGTAAAGGGAAACCATATGGGCAAGGATGTTCTGGGAATTCCCACTGCCAATCAGATCCCGAATCCTGAAAAGCTGCTTCCGCCCAACGGAGTCTATGTTTCCAGGATCACCATCAAGGATCAGGTCTATTACGGGATCAGCAATATCGGAGTAAAACCGACCATTGAAGGTAAGAAACATATGGGCGTGGAAACCTATATCCTGGATTTTGATAAAAATATTTATCACAAACCTATTTCTGTGGAGCTTCTCTGCTTTAAGCGTCCGGAAATGAAGTTTGATTCATTGGAGCGTCTGTCAAAACAGATGAAGGAAGATGCTGATTTTGCCAGAGAATGGGTAAAAAAAGAAGGGCTTATGTAGTAGAAACCGTATAAAATACGGTATGCCCCTGGGTGTACTTTTTTCCCAAGATGCGGTATAATGGATGTAACTTAAATGAAGTTACTGAAAAGAAGGGAGCGGTTCATATGGCTACAAAAACGATTATTACGATTGAAAGACAGTACGGAAGCGGCGGACATTTGATAGGGAAAAAGCTTGCAGAGGATCTGAATATTCCTTTTTATGACGGGGAGTTATTAAAAGTTGCGGCAAAGGAAAGCGGAATCTGTGAGGAGATTTTTGAAAGCTTTGATGAGAAGCCGACCACGAGCTTTTTATATTCCCTTGTCATGGACCCATATTCTTTAGGATATAACGCCAATTCCTTTGACCTTCCGCTGAACCACAAAGTATTTCTGGCCGCATTTGACACCATCAAGGACATAGCCAGCAAAGGTCCATGTGTTTTTGTCGGAAGATGTGCCGACTATGCACTGGAGGATTTTGATAACTGCCTGAGTATTTTTATCCACGCTCCTTTTGAAGACAGGATCAAACGGATCGAAGAAGTATACGAGATCCCGAAAGCCAAAAGCAAGGAAGCTCTTCTAAAGAAGGATAAACAGAGGGCCAGCTATTATAATTACTACAGCTCAAACAAATGGGGCGATGCCAAAGCCTACGATTTTTGTATCAACAGCAGTCTTCTAGGCATTGACCAGACCGTGGATCTGCTCGAACAGGTCATCGCAGAAAAAGAGAAGTGATCAGAAATATTTTATGATTGCTCTGTACATTTTCCAATCATTTATTATCTAAGAAAGTCCGTGGGATATTCTCACGGACTTTTTTTGTCTAGTGCATCATATATTATAAAATTTTGAATTATATATCATTTTAGTATAAAAACGCAATACAAATCTGATTATCCGCTAAAACACAGTATCTATCAGCATTTTCAAGGAAACAAAAACATTAATTTACTACCAATGAATGAGCCTTGATACGCAAGTTTTTCTGGATATGTAAAGATATGGTACGGCACATCAGTATTGAAATAAGAAAAAAATTGAATATTTCATAGACTATGGAACGCCTAAAATGACGTTCCTTTTTCTTCAACAGTATTTTGCATAGAGAAATGTATGTAGGAAATATGGTGCAAGGCACAAAGCACCAGCGATTGAGAAATCAACCTGTGAACCAAAGGCACACTACATTTTATATTACTTGACAAGTAAACGAGTGTTTACTATAATGGTTTACAGAAGTAAACGTTCGTTTACTAAAGAAGGAGGTTGTAAATGTCTGACACAAAAGAAAATATATTAAAAATTGCACTACACTTATTTGCAGTGAATGGTTATGAGGCTGTTTCTGTTAGTATGATTGCGGAAGCCTTGGGAATGACAAAAGGAGCATTATATAAACATTATAAAAATAAGCAAGATATTTTTGACTGTATCGTAGAACGTATGTATCAAATTGATAATAAGCGAGCTAAGGATTATCAAGTACCAGAAAGCACAATAGAGGTAACCCCTAATGCATACAGAAATACAACTATTGAAAGTCTAATAACATTTACTCTTGCACAATACGATTTTTGGGTGACTGATGAATTTGCGTCTAATTTTCGCAAAATGTTAATACTAGAGCAATATAGAAATTTAAAAATGAATATGCTTTATCAAAAATGTCTTGTAAATGGTCCTATCAGTTATATAGAAGATATATTTAATGAAATGATTGAAAAAGGTGTTCTTCAAGAGTGTGATACAAAACAGCTTGCTATTGAATATTATGCGCCATTATTTCTATGGATAAGTGTAGCAGATGCAGTTGAAAATTGTTGGGATTTAAAAACTCAATTAACTACACACGTTAAACAATTTGTCAAGAAATATATTATAAATGAGAAAGTAAAATAATCCTTTATTCTGTCCTAAATGCAAATATAACTTTTTAATTTCAGCAGAGAAACTCAAAATGAATATTGTTATAAGTCACAAATATTAACTATTAAAATATTACAATAACGGAGATGAGAAAATGGAATATATTCGCAGTAAAAAATATTTTACACCCGACTTACAGACAAAAATTATGGGACCGAATCCTATAAAATTACAAGAGGAACTATTACAAAATCATAAAATCCCGTCTGGTAGCTATGTCTGTGACCTTGGAAGTGGACAAGGTTTAACTTCTGTATTTCTTGCAAAAGAATATGGATTTGTTGTTTTTGCAGTTGACTTATGGAGTGAGCCAAAAGAAAATGAAGAATTTTTCAAAAAAATGGGATTATCTTCTGCACAAATTAAATCTGTAAAAGCTGACGCCAATGAACTTAAATTTGAGAAAGAGTTTTTTGATGCTGTAGTAAGTACAGATTCATATAATTATTTTGGACGTGACCCTATATATTTAGATGAAAAATTGCTTCCATTTGTTAAGAAAGGTGGGTTTGTTTATATCACAGTTCCTGGCATGAAGAAAGATTGCCATGACAAACTTCCAGAAGAGTTATTGTTATCATGGACACCAGAAGAACTTGATTATATACATGATATAACATATTGGTCTAACATAATTAGTCATTGTAAAAAGGCAGATTTAATTTCAATATATGAAATGGAAAGTAATTCGGAAGTTTGGTCGGATTGGATAAAGCAAAATAATGAATATGCAATAAATGACCGTAAAGCAATAGAAGCTGGCGGTGGAGATTATCTGAATTTTATTGCTATAATTCTACAAAAAAGATAAATTCTTTAGAACCAGACACTATAATTTGCGTTCTAATATGTTTATCGATTGACATCAATAATTTTATCTTTGAGGGTAATGATTTGAAAACAGAAAATCGCTATGTCACAGCCTTGGTAGGCCATCGCGCAGCGATTTTGTTCAATCCCAGTTTGTAAAAGTCAATAAATCCAAAGATAAATTTGTATTTGAAAGCAGTGACCATAGCTACAGTTCTTATGAACCTTATTGTAACATCTGGGGCCATGACTATAAAGTAACTTATTAACCAATAGACAGAGAATGGATGAGCCAGCATTATGGAAGAAGAATCTTCGGAAAGGATGTTTAGAATTATCCTTCTGTCTAACAAAAAAAGAATAAGTCTGTAAGCTGTTTTTCTTGCTTACAAACTTATTATACGAGGAGTTTTGAAGAATGAAAAAATATGAGTATGTAGAAATTAACTATAATGCGAAAGGAGTTGTATTCCTTTGTACTGATAAACACAAAGAAATTATTGACAGTTACGCAAAAACGGGGTATCACTACGCAGGGTTTGTACCCACAGAAATTGACGCAAAAGGCTGTATGCGAAAGATAGATTTAATTTTTGAAAAAGAAGATTAACTTTATTTTAGGGAGTTGGTTCTAATGATAGGATTGAAAAACGAGATATTAAAAAAGCATTGAAAGCTGGTGCAAAAGCTGGCGGTTTATCGTATGCTGATGTACGAGCTGATATTGAAGCAACGATTGATGAAGCTATGAACAGCACAGATCCGGAGGTGCAGGCAAATTTTAAAAAGCTCTTCGGGAATAAACGCCCTATACCAGAAGAATATATTTATAAGATTACGAAGAAAAAAGTTTAATTTCTTTAATTAGTTTTGTAATAGAAAAGAACTCAACTTATCGCTTTAGGTGTTTGTCGTAGTTTTGTTGCCAAAATGACAGCGGAGAATAGGGACATCAAGCTGCCGTATACAAAAGGCTCATAAGCCCCGATTCCATCCCACAGAAGCCCAGCAATTACACTTGCAGGCAGCAAGGCAATCCCGGCAAGGGTGGAGTGCAGCCCCAGCATCGTCCCCTTTAACTGCGGCGGAGCAATTTCCGCGATGAATGCCCGTTCCACACCTGCTGTCATGGCAGTAAACACGCCATAAATTACAAAAATCAGAAAGACAGGTTTCCACAAGGAATCGCCAAAAGAGAAGCCGTCAGGTTATAGATGAAGTAAAGCGGGATGGTATTGCTGCTGTCAAATCCGATATCTGCGGCACGGAGCAGTAGAAAACTGTTTGAAGAATTATTGCACCAAATGGTCTGCAAGCTGGAAAATCACCATTTATTGTTACAATAAAAAAGCAACCACAATCTTTTATAAATTCATATTCCTTACTCATCATTGATTATGTATAATCCAATCATATCAGCAGTTCACCTTGCGGAAAGCCCGGCTGAAGGGCTCTGTGGAACTATATCCGTATTTCATTGCTAACTCTGCCACAGAAGCAGTTCCAGAAAGCAATTCTTCCGCAGCAAGTGTCATTTTTCTCTTGGTAATATGCTCGTTGACACTATGGTCGAAGACATACCGGAACAGCTTTTGTAGAGAAGAAAGAGAAACGCTGGAAGCTTTGGCGATATTCTCTTGCGTACAATTGTCCGAAATATGAAGCGTACTACACGTCAAACCGCCTAAATATAGGCGTGGCAGGAGAAAATCTATGCTCCTGCCGATACATATCTATTTTTATCCTTATCGAGTGTAAATCAAGAGCCAGACGCAAAGACGCAGAGCCGATAATTTATAGGTTAATGTAACTTGTAGATTGTCGGCTCTTATTTGTTTCCTGCAAAGCACATTAACAAATAATTCTTAAAGAAACATCGCTAAAAGGAAAATAGGGAAAATAAGAAGCTGATTACTTCTTATTCTCCCTGCTGTTCAAGATACCGTCAATCGTACCTTGAATAATTTTTAATTCGTTATCACTCAATAAATCAAGTGATGTTTCTATCTGACGGCGAGCTGTGCTTTTGCCAACTTTCTCTGGCGGATAGAAATATTCATCAACCGATATATTGAACATGGTAACTAAATCATGGAATCAACTGAAGAAATATTTCAGTCCAGTATTACAATCATTATACCCTTTACAAGAATTTAAAATTCATATCAATAACATTTACAAAGCAGTCTGTTTGTGTACTTACATTCACACGGGCTGTTTTCATTTTATTAAAAAGTTTTTTCGATTTTTTCTGGTTTCAACTTAACAAATCATACCTGCCATTCCCTATATGGTGCGGAAAGAGGGATAAACACTTTTCACGTCATAACGGAAAGGCGGTAATGATATTCGTATTTGTGATGATGAATTGGCAGAAGCCTTGAAAAAGCTGTCCGAACGTAACTGTGAAAATTTACTGATGTACTATTTCTTGGACATGAGTGACACCGAGATTGCAAAAAAACAGAATATTTTCAGAAGTGGAGTTTTTCAAAACCGACACAATTCATATCAAAGTGCTGTTTGCGTCCACTCTATGATGAATACGGTAATGTTTATATTGTTGTAGATATGGAGTTAAAAGGACTTATCCGAGAAGCACTTATCAAAATGATTTTAGGGTTTGATATTGCCTTAGAAATTGAAGAAGAATAACAAGCAGTAACGTAGAGCATGATTTGTTCAATCCCCTCTTTCCTGCTCTGCACCCTGCTTTTACATGAAAGCATACCGCTTTCACCGGTTGTGCTTCTGTTAGAAACGGGACTTCATATTTCTGAATTTTGTGGATTGACAACGCATATTGATATGCAGAACAGAATACTCAATATAGACCACCAGCTATTAAGAGATAGCGAAATCGGCTACTATATTGATACTCCAAAAACAAAGAACGGAAAACGAGAACTTCCATTGGCAGAAAGAGCTTATCAAGCACTCCAAAGAATACTAAAGAACAAGTTACCGAACATCACACCTCATTCAGACATACCTATTGTACGAATATGGAAAACAAAGGAATGAACCCTAATACTCTGCAATATCTCATGGGACACGCTAACATAACCATGACACTTGGCTATTATGCACACGGTACATTTCAATCTGCAAAAGCGGAACTGGAAAGACTGGTAAGCTGGGATAATTTAAAAATAAGCTTTCTTTGAAAATGTTAATACTCTTTTCAAAAGTAAGACAAGCAGAATAAATGATCCATGAGACGTTATCATGGATCATTTTTCTATCCATTCATTATAATGAGACTATCAAATAATTTAAATTTATACAAAATAATGAAGATATCTTGATTGCTTTTTGGTATAATAAAGATAATTATCAAGGAAAGATGAGAGTATTATTATGATATCTGAAAAATCTTTTTATAAAACCTTTGCTCTGCTGACGTTATCGCTGGCATTGCAAAATCTGCTCACCTACGGCGTCAATCTGGCGGATAACCTGATGCTTGGTTCCTACAGTGAGACGGCTCTGTCCGGCTCGGCCCTGTGCAACCAGATTCAGTTTTTTTTACAGATGCTGGTGGTGGGTGCCTCGGAAGGGGCAGTGGTCATGGGAACTCAGTATTTCGGAAAAGGCAGGTTTGAGCCCATCGTACATACCATCGGGACCGCAGTGCGCTTCGGCGGCGGTATTGCTGCGGTCATGTTTCTGCTGATTCTGTTCTTCCCAGGACAGATCCTGGGCCTTCTCACCAATGACGCCGCTGTCATTGCAGAAGGAGTGAAGTATCTGCAGATTATTTGTTTTACCTACCTGATGTTTACAGTGACTAATATTTTGACGGCATCCCTGAGATCCGTCGGGATCGTTAAAATAGGATATATCATCTCAGCATCTACGCTGATCCTGAATATTATCCTGAACTCATGCCTGATCTACGGCAATTTTGGATTTCCGGAGCTGGGTATCCGGGGCGCAGCCGTTGCGACGCTCTGTTCACGCACGGTGGAACTTTTGATCGTGATCTGGTATTTAAAATACAAGGAACATTCCCTGAACCTGACCTTAAAAAAGCTGGTATTCATCGACCGGTCGTACATCAGAGACTATAAAAGGACCGCACTTCCGGTACTCACAAGCCAGGCACAATGGGGCCTTGCCCAGATGGCGCAGACCGGGGTGCTCGGCCATTTAGGAGCCCCGGCCATTGCGGCCAACTCTATTGCCACCATTGTATTTCAGATCATCACGGTGGTGGTCTACGGCTCTGCCAGCGCCTCAGGGATCATGATCGGATGGACCATCGGGGAGGGAAAAGAAAAGAATATAAAACCTATGGTAAAAACCCTGGAGATTTTATTCCTGTCCATCGGCATTTTATCGGGACTGGCCATTTTCCTGATCCGTGAACCGGTCCTGTCCCTGTATCAGATCTCCCCGCAGGCAAAGGCACTTTCCATGCAGTTTATGGCAATACTGTCGGTGACAACTGTTGGGACCGCATATCAGATGTCCTGCGACAACGGTATTATCCGCGGAGGAGGCAACACCAGCTTCAGCATGAAAATGAACCTGATCAGCATGTGGCTGATCTTGCTGCCGATTTCTATCTTTGCCGCCTTTGTCCTGCATCTGTCCCCGATCATTGTCTTCTTCCTCCTGAAATGGGATCAGCTTTATAAGGCAATCCCTGTATTCATAAGGCTGCACCGCTGGAAGTGGATCACCAAGGTCACAAGGGAAGAAGCTGCCTAGAGAGAAAGGAGAGAACCTGTCATGAAACTGATCACCTGTCTGGATGACAAAAACGGCCTATTATTCCATTGCAGAAGGCAGAGCCAGGACCGTGGGCTCAGGGCTTTTATGAAAGACATGGTAAAAGGCTCCAGAGTATATATGAACTCTTACACCTATGAGCTCTATAAAGATATCCCAAATGCTGTGGTCTGCGATGATTTCTTAGAAAAGGCAGACACCGGGGATTACTGTCTGGTGGAAGACTGTCCGGTAAAGGAATATGAAGACCGTATTGAAGAATTGATCCTATTCCGCTGGAATAAGATCTATCCGGCAGACTTGTATTTTGACCTGGATCTGTCGGCATGGCATCTGGAAGAAACAGAGGAGTTTGAAGGATCCACCCATCATATCACCAAAAAAAGATATACAAAGGAGAAACATCACTATGAAACTGCGAAATAGAATCTCAGCCGCACTGTTGACCCTGATCCTGGCACTCAGCCTCGGAGCGTGCCAGGCAGCTGACAAATCCGGTTCAGCTGTCAAAATGACGGTAAAGACCGAAACACAGAATGTGTCCATAGACAATATCCCCGACTATTCAGGCAAAATGTATGTGGAGCTAAATAACAACAGCCCTGATTTTTCTTCAAAGGATTTAAAATCCAAATCCTACGAGTCCTACAGTAAACTGGATTCTCTGGGCAGATGCGGCACAGCCGAAGCAAACATCGGAAAAGACATCATGCCCACAAAAAAGCGCGGAGCCATCGGAATGGTGAAACCCACGGGGTGGCATACCGTTAAATACAGCAGTGTAGACGGCAAGTATCTCTATAACCGCTGCCATCTGATCGGTTATCAGCTCACCGGAGAAAATGCAAATGAAAAGAATCTCATCACAGGAACCAGAGCCATGAACGTGGACGGAATGCTGCCGTTTGAAGACATGGTGGCCGACTACGTAAAGGAAACCGGAAACCATGTTCTGTACCGGGTCACTCCGGTCTATGAAAAGAAGGATCTGGTAGCAAAAGGTGTTCAGATGGAAGCGAAATCTGTGGAGGATAAAGGAAAAGCAATAGAGTTTAATGTCTTTGTATATAATGTGCAGCCAGGTATATCCATTGACTACAAAACAGGTGAGAGCACGGCATCAAAAGCGGTATCCGGCCAAAAGAGAACATCTTCCGAAAAAAGCAGTCATGAAAGTACCTCAAGTTATATCTGCGGTAATTCCAGGTCCAAAGTTTATCACTGTCCTGGGCAGAGAGATTATGAAAAAATGAAATCCTCTAAGTATCTTGTGAAGTTCCAGAGTGAAAAGGAAGCACAGCAGGCAGGATACAGAAAAGCGAAAAGATAACGATTTAAATCAGAGGGAGGACAAAAGTATGACCTCCTGCATGAGGCTATCCGGACCATGGTCCTATGGTCAACCGTTTTCTGTGTCATCTTTGGTTTATCCGTTGCCCTGTTTTCCGCATCCACCATATCCCAGTTTACAAAGGATGACCTTGTCATGATCGATGTGGGACGGAAAGCACTGAGGACAAACGGACTGTCATTTTTTGTGTTTGGGTGTTATACAGTGTATTCCTCCCTTTACCTCGCCCTTGGAAAGGCAAAAGAGGGTTTTATCCTGGGCACCTGCAGACAGGGGATCTGTTTTCTTCCTATCATCCTGGCAGCTGCGGTCACTGTTTTTATGGCTTTCAGCCTTCGCAGAGAGTTGATTGCCTTTTCCTGTGCCTGATGATAAAATGGTATCACATTTTAAATACAGATTGGAGGAGCATATGACTTATGAAGAATTGCTGGCTTCAGCCAGAACCTGTATGGGGGCCTACTGCAAGGCCTGTCCTGTGTGCAACGGAAAAGCCTGCGGCAGCCAGATCCCTGGACCGGGAGCAAAAGGATCAGGGGACACAGCTATCCGCAATTACCAGAAATGGCAGGAGATACGGGTAAATATGGATACCCTGTCTGAAAACCAGCCGGTGAGCACCGCACTTGAGTTATTTGGACAGACATTCCGTTATCCGTTTTTTGCCGGTCCCGTAGGCGCTGTAAATCTTCACTATGGTGATAAATACACAGATGTGTCCTACAATGAGGTCCTGGTCTCGGCCTGTGCACAGGCGGGGATTGCCGCTTTTACCGGTGACGGAGTCAATCCGGAAGTGATGACAGCAGCCACTCAGGCCATCAAGGCAGCCGGCGGCATGGGTGTGCCCACAGTAAAACCATGGAATCTGGAGACGGTACGGGAGAAGCTTTCTCAGGTTCACAGCTGCGGTGCCTTTGCGGTGGCTATGGACGTGGACGCAGCCGGGCTTCCTTTCTTAAAAAATATGACGCCTCCCGCCGGAAGAAAATCGACGGAAGAATTGACAGAGATCATTAAAGAAGCCGGACTTCCTTTCATCGTAAAGGGTGTCATGACGGTCAAGGGTGCGCTAAAAGCGAAGGAGGCGGGTGCCTCAGCCATCGTTGTGTCCAATCACGGAGGGCGTGTTCTGGATCAGTGCCCGGCCACGGCAGAAGTGCTGGAGGAAATCGCAGAAGCGTTAGACGGCTCTATAAAGATCCTGGTTGACAGCGGACTGCGTTCCGGAGCCGATATCTTCAAGGCACTGGCATTAGGGGCAGACGGGGTCATCATATGCCGTCCGTTTGTGACCGCCGTGTATGGAGGCGGAGCAGAGGGTGTCCATACATATATTGAGAAAATAGGAGCAGAGTTTCAGGATACCATGGCCATGTGCGGTGCAAATTCTCTGGAGGAGATCACAAGAGATATGATCCGCTGTCTCTGATCATTTGGCTTGTCTTAAATAACGAGACTCATGTATAGCCGTCACCAGTTATATATCGTCTTTTCCGACCCAAGTATAGCATGATCGACTGTACTTGGGTCTTTTTATGTTGTTGAAGCGGGCTTGTCCTGTTTGTGCTATAATAATTTTCAGAACGCTTGACACGGAAAGGAGTTTAAAGACATTATGAAACCTCAATCTTATTACGATGAACTGAGCGTGCAGCAGACCTTAAAGCTAAGAGAACTGATCCGGACACTGCCTCCTTTTTCAAAGGAATTTTTCCGGGCGATCGATACCACGACCCAGGTACGGACCCGGATCGCATATGCGTACGACCTGCGGGTGTTTTTCCACTTTCTGATGGATGAAAACCCAGTATACAAAAATTATACGGTACTGGATTTCAAACCTGAAGATTTGGATAGGATTGAATCAGTGGACCTGGAAGAATATATGGAGTATTTAAAAACCTATGTGTCCGATGACAAACGGATGCAGAACACAGAACGGGGAATTTTCCGCAAAATGTCCTCTTTGAGAACGTTTTATGCCTATTATTATAAACGCCAGCTGATCAAGACAAACCCAACTCTGCTGGTGGATATGCCAAGGATCCATGAAAAGGAGATCATCCGTCTGGAGGCGGATGAGGTTGCCTCCCTGCTGGACTTTATCGAGAGAGGCGGCGATAATTTAACCGGACAGAAACGGATGTACTATGAAAAAACAAAAGAACGGGATCTGGCTATTATAACCCTGCTTCTCGGAACCGGAATCCGTGTTTCAGAGCTGGTAGGACTGGATATGAACGATGTGGATTTTAAGAACAACGGACTTCACCTGATTAGAAAAGGCCGGAAAGAAATGACCGTTTATTTCGGGGAGGAAGTGGCAGACGCACTAATTCAGTACATCGAAGGCTCCCGGAGCAAAATAATCCCCCGGGAAGGGCATGAGAATGCTTTGTTTTACTCCATGCAGAGGAAACGGATCGGGGTTCAGGCTGTGCAGAACCTTGTAAAAAAATATGCAAAACAGGTGACGCCGCTGAAAAAGATCACTCCTCATAAACTTAGGAGTACATATGGTACAGCTCTCTATGAGGAAACCGATGATATTTACCTGGTGGCCGAAGTCCTGGGGCATAACGATGTGAATACTACAAGAAAACACTATTCTGCCATGTCTGACACGAAGCGGAGACAGGCGGCAAAAAAAGTGACTTTAAGAGAGAAAAACTAGAAAGAGAGAGCCATCCAAATGTTTCAGAAAAAAGATCTTTTTACAATACCGAACCTTATGGGATACTTTCGCATTCTGCTGGTCCCTGTGTTTATCTATCTCTATATCAACGCGCATTCTGTGACAGACACATACAAGGCCCTGGCTGTTCTCATTCTCTCAGGTGTCACAGACTTCTTTGATGGAATTGCCGCAAGAAAGCTTCACCAGGTCACGGAGCTTGGCAAGGCTCTGGACCCTGTGGCTGACAAACTGACCCTGGGCGCGGTGATCTTCTGCCTGATCCGCAGAATCAATGGTTTCCAGTACCTGTTTCTCGTTTTTATTGTCAAAGAACTGTATATGCTCCTGGGCAACCTGACCGCCATGAAGCTCAATGGAAAAAAGCTGGACGGGGCAGCCTTCATCGGCAAGGCAGCTACCATGATCACCTACTGGAGCATGGGATTTTTTCTCCTGTTTCCCGGAATGCCAAGGGCCGTCCAGATCTTTCTGATGATCCTGTGCGGAGGCATGATAACTGCTACAGGACTGTACTATCTTCCTGTGTTTTTCAGGCTTGCCAAAAAAATTTGACAAAGTTCCAAACAGATTTGCTGGCACTTTGTTGTGGGATTCAATATAATGATGGCACAGAAAGGAGCACCGTTTGTATGATAGAAGAAAAATTATTAAAACTTAGAAAGAAACAGGGATACAGCCAGCAGGAAGTAGCCGATTTTTTATCCGTTACCAGGCAGACCATCTCTAACTGGGAGTGCGGAGTTTCCCAAACAAAAGGATATTAAAGAATAACCTGTGTTTACCTGCTTGCAAAGACAAGAATTTTGTTGCTAAGTTAAGCGATACTACATAGGCGTGTTAGTATTTCTTCTTTGTCGCTGTGAAATAGCAGACTACTTCATTTCTGCTTGATTATCCTAAAACTTATTAGGTTATGGTTTGTCAAGGACTTGTTGCATAAGCAATGCTGAATAGCACTCTTTACAAAACATAGGGTGATAAGTAAATTTTCAAAAGCAGGAAAGAAATGACGATATTGATGTGGCGTGATATAATGTACACAAAGACAAATTTGAAGTTGTCTAAATAAATCAAGATAAAGCCACTATGCTGGTGTACATTGAAGGTGGATATAATGAATGATATGGAAGCAGTACAGATAATACAAGACTATATACGCACGCATTATAAAGATGATAATTTTTGTATACATGATGTCTGTTCTAAGATTGGATATTCGAGACGACAAGTTGATAGATTTTTCAAGAGGTTTCTGAAAAAAACATTACGAGAATATATCAATGCAGTTTGTTTGACAGAAAGCGCGAACGAGTTGTTAAATACAAGAAAAACAATTTTAGAAGTTGCTTTGAATAGTCATTATGAAACACATGAGGGATTTGCACGTTCGTTTTATAAGAGATTTCACATTATGCCCTCTGTATACCGTGACAAAAAAATTGCAATTCCATTATTCATACAATATCCAGTCAGTCACTATAATGCGTTACTCAAACATAAGGAGGAGTTATTTATGAATAATGCTTTGAATTTTTGTATGATTACTGCCAAAGAACGTAACAAAAGAAAACTTATTTATCTGCCATCGAAAAATGCACAAGATTATTTTTCTTATTGTGAAGAAGTTGGCTGTGAGTGGGAAGGGCTTTTGAATAGTATTCCAGAAAAAATTGAACCTGCCGCTTTAATTGAACTTCCAGAAAAATTTGTAGAAAAAGGTTTTTCAAGGATAGCAGTAGGTATTGAAGTTCCGTTAGAATATGATAAGGAACTTCCGGAATCATATAAAATAGTAGAGCTTCCAGAATGTATTATGCTATATTTTCAAGGTGAACCATATGAAAATGAAGAAGATTTTTGTAAAGCAATAGAAAGCACATATACAGCTATTGGAAAATATAATCCTACGTTATATGGATACAAATTTGCATATGATATAGCTCCAAGTTTTAATTTTGGTGCAGATACAAGCACAGGAGCAAGATTAGCTGTTCCAGCACTATATAATGATTATTCAGAATAGAGAATTTTGGAATATAAAATTTATGATGTAGGTAAGAGCATGTTTGTAATAAAAAATATTATTTTTTTAGTTGGTATGATTAGTGTTGTCAGCCTGACCGCATGTTCAAAAGCTGATAATAATCAATTGAGCAGAGTAGGAATCGAAAACACTGAAATAACAGTTCTTGAAATGGAAATGCATGCAAATTACAGTAACGCGGACCCATTTGAGAATGAACTCCTGTTTTGTGTGTCCGAAGATATGGAAACTTTAGATGCGGAAGTTTCTTTTCAAATGGATGGTGAAAGTGGCATTGTAGAAATCAAGGACAGAAATGCTGATGAGATTTTATGGAGCAAGATATGGGATGAAAACGTCAGTGACGACACTATTATAATTACGCTTGAGAATCTGCAAAAAGAGAAAGAGTACGTTGTGCGGTTTACTGGAGCTAAAATAAATTATGCAGTTGTAAAAGTATCGTTTGATAGTGATTTGGTTCAGAAAAAAGCAAGACCTTCAAAACAAAAATTCAGTTTGTAGAAGTCAATAAATACAAAGATAAATTAGAATTTGAGGTGGAAGTATGGCATCAAGCAAAGAATATTTGGAGTTTATTTTAGGGCAGTTATCCGAATTAGAAGAAATTACATATCGTGCTATGATGGGAGAATTTATTATCTATTATCGTGGTAAGATTGTCGGCGGTATCTATGATGATAGATTGCTTGTCAAACCAGTAAAATCAGCAATTAGTTATATGTCAACAGCTCCGCATGAGTTACCCTATGAGGGAGCAAAAGAAATGTTGTTGGTAGACGAAGTTGATAATAAGGAATTTCTGATAGGTTTGTTTAATGCAATGTATGAGGAATTACCAGTACCAAAACTGAAAAAGAAGAAATAAACAAATCCCAGATTATAAAACTATAAACATTGTGATGTGGAGGATAATATATGACACCAGATGAAATATTAAAATACTGTCTTGAAAATTTAGAGGGAACGGTTTTAGTTAATAGTTGGGGGGAAAGAGGGATATATTATAATCCTGATAATATTCTAAAGCGCGGTGTCTATATTTTGACGGTAAAAGAGAAAGACGGGGATAATGACAAAAGCTCCAGCTTGAACAGGGAGAATATATACCGCGTGAATTTAGGAGTACGAAAAACTACTTTTATAGAAATGTTTGATTTTATACCAAAACGCCCTGCAAAGGGTTGTATAGTTGATATGAATTATGATTTTTCTGCAACAAACAAAATTCTTCCCCACCCTGTATATGCGTGGATGGGGTGGATATGTTCACTGAATCCATCGGAAAAAACTTTTGTGGAATTGAAACCACTTATCCAAGAAGCATATGATTATGCAAAAGAGAAATACAAGAAACGTAAAGTATAACTTCCAGTTTATGTGGCAGATAAGCTCAGAATCATTCTGCAAAAGATACTACACCTACTATGTTATATTTTGGTTCACAACCAACAGTAGAGCAATTTTATGAAAAGAATGGCTGTCGAAAAAGTTTGCAATCATATATTATTAATAAAAAAGGTAAATCTTAGCTTGAGCATAATTTGCCGAAAGGAGTAGAAAACTATGAAAATGCCAGAAAAAATTGATATAAGTATGTTTGCTCCATGCGGAATGAATTGTAAAGTTTGTTATAAGCACTGTTACCACAAAAAACCTTGTGCTGGGTGTTTGAATAGTGATAAAGGGAAACCTGAACATTGTCGTAAATGCAAAATAAAGGACTGTGTCAAAGCCAAAGCGTTATCCTATTGTTTTGAATGTGCCAAATATCCATGTAAGTTGATTAAAAACCTTGAAAAAAGCTATAACAAACGGTATCAAGCAAGTCTTATAGAAAATAGTCGTTTTGTTCAAGGACAGGATTTGGAGCATTTCATGGAACAGCAGAAAATAAAATATACTTGTTCTGAATGCGGTGGAATTATTTCTATTCACGATAGAGAATGTAGCGAGTGTCAAGAAAAAATGAAATAGCAAAATCTTCAGTTTATAGAATTGAGAAAATTATAAAGGAGAAACGAATATGCTGGATAAAATACCAAATGCAGAAGAAATGACTGCTTTAGTCGGTAAATCATTATATGATATATGGAATAAACTGTGTATCTTAATTGATGAAAAGTATGAAATGGAATGCTTGTGGAACAAAGGTGGTAAAGCGTGGACTTATGAGTATAAATATCGTCGAGGTGGAAAAACGCTTTGTGCGTTGTACGCAAGAGAAAATTGTGTAGGATTTATGATTATCTTAGGGAAAGATGAACGATTAAAATTCGATAAAGATAGAAATAGTTATTCAAAAGAAGTGCAAAAAATTTATGATGAGACGAAAACTTATCATGACGGAAAATGGCTGATGTTTGAGCCAACAGATACAGCTTTGTTTGATGATTTTGTTAGGCTGTTGGGAATAAAAAGAAAGCCCAACAGGAAGTGATAATCTTATGCTAGAATTTAGAATACAAATTGGAATTTTGATATGAATGCGAAGTGAGAAATGATTTATGAATGAAGAAATGTTTATATTACTTGTATGGGAAATAATATCAAGAAAAGTAGAGCAAACTTTTAATGCAGAAGAGGAACTGTTACACATTGGTTATATCGATTCTAATTTGTTATTTGGTATTACAGAAGGAAAAATTATAGCAAGTGATGAATGTATTCTTACAAATATTACAAAAGTTGATGGGAAAATATTTATAGAATATTCATTTGATATATCAATGAATTTATATAATTCAAATAACGAGTATATTTTCAATATGTTCTCTGTGGTAGAAGGAAGTTGCAAATTTCCTGATGAAAAAGAATATGACTATAGCTATTTGAGTGAGCATTACGATGAGATGGATAGGTGTGAATTACTATCATATGAAAATATCATAAGTGAAGTAAAGATAAATTATTCAAATATTGATGTGAACACTTAAATGTAAATCCCAGTTTATATGACTATAGAAGATAAAAAATATAATTTGTAAGGAGATGAGACTATAATGTGCATTGAATGCTATATTGATGAAAGTAGAATTACACCGTTGTTAAATCCGATAGAATGTTTACAAAATCATACACAGTATATCTGTGGGACTTGTGGACGGTGCATCTGTATTGAACATGACCCTAAGCGTGGTCTGCAAAGATGGAATTTTCCTTTCAAGTCACTAGAAATTGCAAAAATGTATTTGCGTACTGCTGATTACAGTATGAAAAAATCATGTGGTATTTATGAAATAGTAAGTGAAAATGGGAGACGTTCCTACAAAATTTTTGCAAATAATGAGGACTTACAGTTATACCTAAAAAAGAATAAAGGTAAAACCTGTAAAGATACAAAGCCTATTTTTGCTGTTGAAGAATATAAAGAATATGCAAATACACAAATACGAAAATTGACTTCTAACGAAATACAGAAATATATGTCAGAGCGATAAAGAGAAAGAAGACAGTACAGAAGCTGTTTCGTATATCTCTCATCTGTGATATTAAAGAACTTTCTGCGCATGGGGAAGATGAAGTACTTCCAGAACAGGATATATGATAGAATAAGAATATATTTATGTGATTGGAGAATTCTTTATGCAGATCACCAGCCTTTCTATTCACAACTTTAAATCCATTAAAACCATGCATTTGACCAATATCGAAAATGCTCTGATTCTGGTGGGCAAAAATAACGCGGGAAAAAGCTCTGTCTTAGATGCCGTGCGGGCAGCCGGAGGGCAGTATGAGATCACGGAAGATGATTTCCACTCATCAGGACAGAATATCGAGATCGGCATCAGCATTTCCATCACCCAGGAGGATTTAAAGCTTCTCCACTCAGAAGGGATCGTAAGCCACTATAAGAGGTATGAGATATGGGAGAAGAATTTCCGGGAACGCCTCCCATCATTTCAGGATGGCAGCCTGACCTTCTCTTTCATAGCCAACAGAAATGGCAGGATCCTGTATCAGGATGGATTCCAGAAAAACAATCCCTATATCCCGAAAGTTTTTCCAAAGATCTATTACATGGACACGGAGCGGGACATCTCCCAGATCCAGGAAGATCTGTTCATCAGCCAGGAGGATAAACTGCTGACCCAGATGCGCTCCGATTGCTGCATGTTTGACAGGAAGAAGCAGTGCACTCACTGCTTTCAGTGTATCGGTCTGATCCATCAGAAAATGCCGGAGGAATTAAACGCATTCGAGACGTCCAAGTTATTTGAATACAAGTTGTATCACCTGAATCTGGACCATTTTGTGGAAAAGGTCAATAAAAGTTTCCACAAAAATGGAGGAGTAGGCGATGTATTTTATTATATGAACTACGACATGAATTCTCTGCTTAAGGTCCGTTCCATGATCTACAGCAGAGAACACCAAGGGGCCAGGACTGTGGAACAGCAGGGAAAGGGCATAAGGAGCATCTATATTTTGTCGCTGCTGGAAGCCTATGTGGAGGAATCCGCTAAAATCCCGTGTATCATCATGATGGAGGTCCCTGAGATCTACCTGCATCCGGAGCTCCAGAAGGCGGCGGGAGACCTTCTTTACAAGCTTTCCGAAAAGAATCAGGTCATGTTCACCACCCATGCGCCGAACTTGATCTTTAACTTCAACAGCCGCCAGATCAGACAGATTCTTCTTGATAAGGATGCCTATTCCGTTGTACGGGAAAAAACAGATCTGGGAGTCATCCTCAATGATCTGGGCTACACCGCCGCGGACCTGATGGATGTGAATTTTGTCTTTATCGTGGAAGGAAAACAGGACAAAAGCCGCCTTCCTCTTTTGCTGGAGCGTTATTACTCAGAGGTCTGTGATGAAGACGTACGGCTAAAGCGAATCGCTATCATAACCACAAACAGCTGCACCAACATCAAGACCTATGCAAACTTAAAATATATGAACCAGATTTATCTAAAGGACCAGTTTTTAATGATCCGGGACAGCGACGGAAAAGATCCGGATGTCCTGGGAAAACAGCTCTGCAGGTATTACGACGAGCGGAGCATATCCGATGTGGACCCTCTTCCTAAAGTTACCAGGAGAAATGTGCTGATCTTGAAATACTATTCCTTTGAAAACTATTTTCTGAATCCTGCAGTTATGGTAAAATTAAACCTTATCAATACAGAGGAAGAATTTTATGAAACGTTGTTTCAGAAGTGGCAGGAATACCTACACCGTCTTAAGAGCGGCAGGCATTTGATGGAGGTGCTCGGAAGAACGCTGACATCCCCTGATGATGTCAAAGCTCATATGGAGGAGATCAAGATTTATCTGCGGGGACATAACCTGTTTGATATTTTTTACGGTCCCTATAAGAAAGAGGAACGGGAACTTTTGAGACAATATATTGAATTGGCACCAAGAGAAGATTTTCAGGATATCCTTGCTGCCATTGATGATTTCATTTACTTTAAGAGCAAAAGAACAAGAGATTAGGAGGAGATATTATGGGCTGTTTCGGAAATATATTATGGTTTATCTGCGGAGGTTTTGTAAGCGGACTGGGATGGTGCCTTGCAGGATGTCTCTGGTGCATTACCATTGTGGGAATCCCGGTGGGTATCCAGTGCTTTAAGTTTGCATCCTTAAGCTTCTGGCCGTTCGGCAAAGAGGTCCGCTATGGCGGAGGTGCCGGCTCCATGCTGTTAAATATCATCTGGCTGATCGTCACAGGACTTCCTATGGCTGCCGGTTCTGCCATCATGGGGGCTTTTCTGTGCATCACTGTCATCGGCATCCCGTTTGGGCTTCAGCACTTTAAGATAGCAAAATTAGCATTGATGCCGTTTGGGGCAGAGATCATATAAATACAGGAGACAAGATGAAGGTTATACTTACTGCAATCAACGCAAAATATATTCATTCCAATCTGGCTGTCTACTGCCTGCGGGCCTATGCAAAGCCCTACCGGGAGGAGATTACCATCGCGGAATATACGATCAATCAGCAGACAGACGATATCTTGATGGATCTATATAAACAAAAGCCGGATCTACTCTGCTTTTCCTGCTATATATGGAATATAGAATATGTTGAAAGCATCCTCCGGGAGATCAAAAAGCTTTTTCCCGCCCTGCCAGTCTGGCTGGGCGGCCCGGAGGTATCTTATGATGCCCAAGATGTGCTGAAACGTTTTCCCCAGGTCACCGGAGTAATCAAAGGAGAAGGGGAAGAGACCTTTTTGGAACTGATGGACTATTATCACGGCAAAAAAGATGATCTTTCACAGATTGACGGCATCACCTGGAGGAGCGGAGAAACAATCACAGACAATCCATGGAGGCCGGTGATGGACCTTAGCAAGGTCCCTTTTGTATATAACCATATGGAGGACTTTCAGCATAGGATCATATATTATGAATCCAGCCGCGGCTGCCCGTTTTCCTGCAGCTACTGTCTTTCTTCCATTGATAAATGCCTTCGGTTCAGGGATCTTTCCCTCGTAAAAAAAGAGCTCCAATTTTTTATTGACCACAAGGTTCCCCAGGTAAAGTTTGTTGACCGGACTTTTAACTGTAATCGTACACATGCTATGGCTATATGGAGATATCTCAAGGAACATGACAACGGAGTCACGAACTTTCATTTTGAAGTAGCAGCCGATCTGCTCAATGAAGAAGAACTGCAGCTGATCTCAGGCATGCGTCCCGGCCTGATCCAGTTAGAGATCGGTGTTCAATCCACAAATCCTGAGACCATCCGTGAGATCCACCGGACAATGGATTTTAAGAAGGTGGCAGGAATCGTCAAAAAGATCAATGAGGGGCACAACATCCACCAGCATCTGGATCTGATCGCAGGGCTTCCATATGAGGACCTGCAAAGCTTTGCTTCGTCATTTAATGACGTTTACAAGGTAAGGCCGGAACAGCTTCAGCTGGGATTTTTAAAGGTGCTCAAAGGCTCCCATATGGAAAAGAAAAAGCATGAATATGGCCTTGTATTCAAGGATACGCCTCCCTATGAGGTTCTGTATACCAAATGGCTTCCCTATGAGGATATGATGACTCTGAAATCCATAGAGAATATGGTGGAGATCTATTATAACAGCCGGCAGTTTGCCAACACAATGGAATATTTGGAGCATGAGTTCTCCTCGCCCTTTCACATGTATCAGTGTCTGGGGAATTTTTATGAGGACAAGGGATATCACAAGATGAATCATTCCCGGATCGCCTCCTATGAGATACTGGAGGAATTTATCTGCCGGTATGCAGGGAATGAGAGTCTTCCGCTTTACCGGGAACTGTTAACCTACGACTTATATTTAAGAGAAAATATCAAAAACAGGCCGTCTTTTTCCGGGGAATACACGGTAAACAAAGACGAGCTGTATGATCTCTATGACAATATACTTCCAAAGAATCGGGAACTCTCTGCCTATGCCAATAAAAATCTGCGGAAGATGTCCCACATCGAAAAGTTCCAGTTTGATGTTGCGGGGGACGGGAGCCGGAAGGAAACCCTCCTGCTCTTTGACTATCAAAAAAGAGACCCTTTAAACCGCCAGGCTTATGTGGTCCGGATATGGAGATAAGATCTTGACAAGAAAAGAAATGAAAAAACAGGCCAGACAGACGGTGAAAAGGCATTACGCTCTATTTCTTGCCATCTGTCTTGTTTCCGCATTCCTTGGTTCCGAGTTTTCTGACTCGATAAAATCCATCAAAACATATTCTACGGAGTTCACTCATGCAGCAGTATCCGGCACAGTGGCCACTTCAAAAGGTGTTGTGGATGTGGCAGAGGATATCGCGGCAGGGGACACCGAATCCGGCAGAAAGCTTTCCAAAAAGATTGAGAAAGAACATATCGACGCATCCAAAAAGCAGAACCCCGCATTCGGACGGAGCAGAGGAGTCTTTGCACAGATACTCAATGGCGTCACCTCAGGATCTCTCCTGGTCACACTGGCATCGGGTATGAATTCCCTGTTTGGCTCTCAAAATGTTACCCTGGCCATTTTACTGGTTTTCTGCCTGGCTGCTGTTTTATCCTTTTGGATTCTCATTGTCAATACCTTCGCCGTCATCTCCCGCAGAATGTTTCTGGAAGGGCGTGTTTACCACAAAGTTCCGGCTCAGCATGTGTTATTCCTGCTTCGGGTAAAAAAATGGCTCCGTGCGTCCAAGACGATGCTTACTGTTTCCATTTTTCAGTTTCTGTGGACTTTTACGGTCATTGGAGGCATCATAAAAAAGTATTCCTATTATCTTGTGCCTTACATCGTGGCAGAAAATCCGTCGATCAAATCCCGGGATGCAATCCGGCTGTCCAGAGAGATGATGAACGGACATAAGTGGCAGTGTTTTTTTTGAAATGTCCTTCCTGGGCTGGTGGCTGCTGGAACTTGTGACGCTTGGATTGAGTGCAGTTTTTTACTCCAATGCCTACCGGACGGCGGCTTTTTGTGAATACTATACATACTTAAGAAATAAAGCAAAGGAAAAAGGAATCCCTAATTCAGAGCTGCTCAATGACAAATATTTGTTTGAGAAAGCAGACGAACAAGCAATTCAATCTGCATATGGAGATGTACTCCAGATTATAGAAGCAGCTAGTCAATTTAAGGACCGCCGCACAAAGCTCAGCAGGTTTTTTTAAGACTATCTTGGCATCGTATTGATCAACACAGAGGCCGAAAAAGAATATGAACGATACCAGACAGAGCAGCTTCACATCCAGGCCATGAAAAATGCGGCGGACAAAGATTCTTATCCCACTAGGCTGAGTATGATGCCGGAAAGCAAAAAACGCCGCAGAATTGAGACTCTGCATTATATGCGCCGTTATACCTTATGGTCATTGACGCTGCTTTTCTTTATCTTGTCCTTTCTGGGCTGGATTTGGGAAGTGAGCCTGCATTTAATCGCCAGCGGTGTTTTTACCAACAGGGGAATCCTTCACGGTCCCTGGATTCCCATCTACGGAGCCGGCGGAATCTTGATCCTGACACTGTTAAATAAACTGAGACAAAAACCGATCCTGGAATTTATCAGTATCGTGGCTGTCTGCGGATGTGTGGAATATTTTACTTCTGTCTTTCTGGAAACGATGCATCACGGGCAAAGATGGTGGGATTACAGCGGATACTTTCTGAATATCCACGGCAGGGTCTGCGCGGAAGGCCTGCTTGTTTTCGGTATTGGCGGGCTGGCCATTGTATACGTCCTGGCGCCGTTTCTTGACAATATGATACAGAGACTTCAGCCGAATTAGAGATAAGTTTGTTTCTGGCATCTAAATTTTTTGCTATGAAAAAGGATTGATTTCACAAATTAACAGTGTTATAATATGTGGGAAATAAAAAAGCGTTGAAGAGAAGAGTAATCTGTGAAAGTCTTCCAGAGAGAGATGCATTTGGTGAGAGCATCTTAAGTACTAAAACAGATGAAGACCACCTCCGAGCGGCTGCAAACCAGCCCGGCCGACACCGTTATCGTCAACGAAGTGGTCTGCTTTACGATATGAAGCAGGCAACCAAGGGTGGAACCGCGTGAATAACGTCCCATGGATTTTTCCATGGGGCTTTTTTTATTCCATAGGAATGTTCTCCCTATGGAATAAAAAAGCCCTCCGGGCATGATGCACACGATGTGCCAAGGAAGGCTGCTTTGTTCTTAATTACAATACAAGAAAGGAAAAATACTATGAAGATTACATTAAAAGATGGATCTGTTAAAGAGTACGGCCAGAGCATGTCTGTCATTGATATCGCAAAGGATATCAGTGAAGGACTTGCAAGAGTTGCTTGTGCAGGGGAGATCAACGGGGAAGTCGTGGATTTAAGGACGATTGTAGAGGATGACTGCGAGCTGAGTATCCTTACCTTTGACTCGGAAGGGGGAAGACACGCTTTTCGCCATACTGCATCCCATATTTTAGCCCAGGCTGTAAAACGCCTGTACCCGGAGACAAAGCTTGCTATCGGGCCGTCTATCGACAATGGATTTTATTATGACATGGAGAAGGATACTCCATTTACACAGGATGATCTGGAGAAGATCGAAGCAGAAATGAAAAAGATCGTAAAAGAAAATCTGGAGATCACTTGTTTTACGAAACCAAGAGAAGAAGCAATCGCATTTATGAAGGAACGCAAGGAACCGTACAAGGTCGAGCTCATCGAGGATCTTCCTGAGGATTCCGTTATCAGTTTCTATCAGCAGGGTGAATTCATTGACCTGTGTGCAGGACCTCATCTGATGACAACAAAGCCTGTGAAAGCGTTTAAGCTCACAAGCATCGCCGGAGCCTACTGGCGCGGTAATGAAAAGAATCAGATGCTCACCCGTATCTATGGAACTGCATTTGCAAAAAAAGCAGATCTGAAAGATTACTTGACCATGATGGAGGAAGCGAAAAAACGTGACCACAGAAAGCTTGGAAAAGAACTCGGACTCTTTATGATGAGAGATGAAGGGCCGGGATTCCCATTCTTTTTACCTAATGGTATGGTGCTTAAAAATACTTTGCTGGACTACTGGAGAGAAATCCATAACAAAGCAGGATATGTAGAGATCTCCAGTCCGATCATGCTGAGCAGGCACCTGTGGGAGACATCCGGACACTGGGATCACTACCAGGAAAATATGTACACAACGGTCATCGATGAAGAAGACTTTGCCATCAAACCTATGAACTGCCCAGGCGGCGTTTTAGTATACCAGTCAGAGCCACGCTCTTATCGTGACCTGCCGCTGCGTATGGGAGAACTGGGATTGGTACACCGCCACGAAAAATCCGGACAGCTCCACGGACTGATGCGTGTCCGCTGTTTTACACAGGATGATGCCCATATTTTTATGATGCCTGAGCAGATCAAAGATGAGATCAAAGGTGTCGCAGCGCTGATCGACCAGGTTTACAGCCTGTTTGGATTCAAATACCATGTGGAATTGTCCACCCGGCCGGAAGACAGCATGGGAAGTGATGAAGACTGGGAGATGGCTACAGATTCTTTGAGGAGCGCACTGGACGATCTTGGACTTGACTATGTAGTCAATGAAGGGGATGGAGCATTCTACGGACCGAAGATTGATTTCCATCTGGAAGATTCCATCGGAAGAACATGGCAGTGCGGAACCATTCAGTTAGACTTCCAGCTTCCTCTGCGGTTTGACCTCCATTACACTGGAGCAGACGGAGAGAAGCACCGTCCGATCATGATCCACAGGGTTGCTTTTGGTTCCATCGAACGGTTTATCGGTATCCTGATCGAACACTTCGCAGGAGCATTCCCAATCTGGCTGGCACCAGTGCAGGTGAAGGTCATTCCGATCTCTGACAAGCATTTAGACTATGGAAACAAGGTGCTGGATGCGTTAAAAGAAGCCGGCATCCGCGCTGAGATCGACACCAGGGCTGAAAAGATGGGTTATAAGATCCGGGAGGCACAGCTTCATAAGATCCCATATATGCTAGTTGTGGGAGGAAAAGAAGAAGAAAACCAGGCCGTTTCCGTGAGAAGCCGATTTAAGGGAGATGAGGGGCAGATGTCCTTAGATGAATTCCTTTCTGCGGTCAAAAAGGAAATTGAGACAAAAGAGATCCGCCAGGTAGAAAAAGAAGACGAAGAGAAATAGATGAAAATATCCCGAATACGGCGATGAACGTATTCGGGATATTTTTTAATTACTGACTAAATGATAAGTCGGGGTAACAGGATTCGAACCTGCGACCTCACGGCCCCCAGCCGTGCGCTCTAACCAAACTGAGCCATACCCCGTCAGAAGTATTTTATCGAATTCCGTCGAAGAGTGCAAGTGTTTTTTGAATATACTCAAATTCTTTCTAATAAATACGATTGATTATACAATTTATAAAATCACGGAGACATTATATTTCTCTAGGATTTTATATATTTAGACTCATTCTATTTTTCCATCTAAAAAAGCATTTAAAATATTTTGTGGAGCATCATAATAGAAGCTGCTGTTATAATCATCGATTTTATCACTGACAAACGAATTGTATGCAGCCAGCAGAGCATCGGGGATATCCATTTCTTTTTCTTTCGCAATACCAAGAATCAGGCGTTTGTAGACTTTTCCAATATCCCAGTGGCTTGGAACAGCATATTTTGCAGTAGATACATTATCAAAATCACCATTCTGAAGTTTGGCAGCTAAGATAAAATCATCGCTCACTCGGTCGATATTGTCACTGTGATATACATCTGCTAAATCATAAATTTTTGTAATTAAATCTTTGCCTAGATACACTGTCATTTTTCCCATAGGTGAGGAACCTCCTTGATTTTATAATACTTGACCAAAACCTCCATAATTTTTCTAAACTGCACATTAATAATATATCAAGTTCTATATTATGTCAAAATAGAATCATAAGAATGCAGAAGATCCAGCTGTGTGTTAAAATGAAAAAAGAACATAGGACAGAATCATTACAGGAGGAAATATGGGTGAATTGAGAAATATCCCCGGCGTGGGAAAGAAAACAGAAGAGGATCTTCAAATGCTCGGATATACTACCATACAGTCATTAAAAGGGGCAGACCCGGAAGAATTGTATGAAAGGGAATGCCTGATGAAAGGCTGCCATATCGACCGATGTCAGCTTTATGTATATCGCTGTGCGGTATATTATGCCTCCACAGATGTACATGAACCGGAAAAACTAAAATGGTGGAATTGGAAAGACTAGGAAAGAGAGGATCAAATGGAAATTAAACTTGTAGAATACAACGATATAAACACATGCATTGAATTTGTAGAAATCGTCAAAGAAGACTTTGCAGGATATGAAAAAGAAGGATTTAAAAAAGCTCTGGAAAACTGTATCAAACACAGAGAGGCCATATCGGCCATGAACGAAGCCGGGAATATCATTGGTTTATTGCTTTATTCAAAGGCAGACTGTGAGCTTGAGTTCCTTGCGGTACATCCTGAAGCCAGACAAAAAGGAACGGCAAGATCCATGATCGAGAAAATGAAATCTAACTTCAGAACAGGCGATCAGATCCAGGTGGTGACATTTGCATCCGGTGATCCCAAGGGAATTCCTGCAAGAAAGTGTTATCATAAATGCGGATTTAAAGATGATGAATTACTCACCGTGTTTGATTATCCGTGCCAGAAAATGATCCTGACAGTATAATGATCTGTGGGATTTTCGAGTGTGTGAAACTTTTTCTGTAAAATAGAACTTAGAAGGTTCTTCTATGATAAAATAAAAATCATAGGAGGGCCTTTTATTATGGCAAGAGAAAAGAAACCAGTGCACAAAGTACAAATGACAGAAGGGAAACGCAACATCATCCATCAGCTCCTGGAGGAATACCATATCCAAACAGCGGAAGATATTCAAGATGCCCTGAAAGATCTCCTTGGCGGAACCATCAAGGAAATGATGGAAGCGGAACTGGATGATCATCTGGGATATGCAAAATCAGAACGCTCCGACAATGAGAATTACCGGAATGGATACAAACCAAAACAGGTAAATAGCAGTTATGGTTCTATGCAGATCCCTGTGCCACAAGATCGGAAATCTACTTTCGAACCACAAGTGGTGAAAAAACGGCAGAAAGATATTTCTGATATTGACCAAAAGATCATTTCCATGTATGCAAAAGGGATGACGACCCGGCAGATATCAGAAACCATGGAGGAGATCTATGGCTTTGAAACCTCGGAAGGATTTATCTCTGATGTCACAGACAAGATCCTGCCCCAGATCGAAGACTGGAAAAACCGGCCACTGGATGAGGTCTATCCAATCCTATATATTGATGCCATCCACTATTCTGTCCGTGACAATGGAATGATCCGTAAACTTGCCGCCTATGTGATTCTTGGGATCAATACGGAAGGAAAAAAAGAGGTACTTACGATCCATGTGGGAGAGAATGAGAGTTCAAAATATTGGCTGTCTGTATTGAATGAGCTGAAAAACCGTGGTGTAAAAGACATCCTGATCATCTGTGCGGATGGTCTTACCGGAATAAAGGAGGCCATTGCTGCAGCATTCCCGAAAACGGAATATCAAAGATGCATCGTCCATCAGGTGAGAAATACCTTAAAATATGTTCCAGATAAGGACAGGAAGGCGTTTGCTGCAGATTTAAAGACGATCTATCAGGCATCGGATGAAAAGAAGGCCCTTGCAGCCCTTGAACGTGTGACAGAGAAATGGACACCCAAATATCCGAATTCGATGAAACGCTGGAAGGACAACTGGGATGCTGTTTCTCCCATCTTCAAGTTTTCAGCAACCGTCAGGAAGGTGATATACACAACCAATGCCATAGAATCACTGAATTCCACCTATCGGAAGCTGAACCGCCAGAGAAGCGTATTCCCAAGTGATACGGCGCTGTTGAAAGCGCTGTATTTAGCGACATTTGAGGCTACAAAGAAATGGACGGTAACGATGCGCAACTGGGCACAGGTATATGGGGAGTTAAGCATCATGTACGAGGGACGACTTCCAGAGTAATTCAAAGACGGCCTAAAACGGGCGGATTTACCGCCTGCTGTTGACATGTTTTTTTGTAACTGTTATATATAAAGTAAGGGCGAAAAGCCTGTTTTTCAAGACTTTCGCCCTTCATTATCATAGAAGAATCTTATTTACAGACTTTTTTTCATAGTCTCGGATTTTCCTCTATCTATAATTTAAATTAGTATTTTGCGTATAGATATAGAGATCGCAATTTTTCTCTTCTGATGGTTTTTGCACCTTCTGCTTTCATAAATATTGAACCAAAGGAGCCATCTAACGATAGTTTTTTACCACTATTTCCGTCGCACTTTAGAATGCGCTCCTACAATATACAATAGTGGTAAAAACTCATGTTATCTTTTTCGTTCCTGTCTTTCAGGCCATCCTTCAAGATTTCCATGAATCATAGCCCGAAACATATGATCTTTAGATCCCGGATGGTCTTCATCTAGCTTTTTTAAAGTCTCTTTTGCATACTGCCTCTTTGTGTAGCCGTCCATCGGACAGGGACTCTTTTCCACCGGAAGATTCATCTTATTCTTAAATCCGATTACATCTGCTTCATCCATGTACATCAAAGGCCGAATTACTTTAAGATCCATACGGTCCAGATACGTCACCGGTGAAAAACAGTGAAGCCGTCCTTCAAAGAGCATAGACATCAAAAAGGTCTCCACCAGATCATCCTTGTGGTGGGCATAAGCTACTTTATTGCATCCCAGTTCTTTTATCTTTTCGTTCAGTGCACCCTTTCTCATCTTGGCACAAAGAGAACACGGATTGGTTTCCTTCCTACGCTCAAAAACTACATCTGCGATTTCGGTTTTTACAACCGTATATGGAACTTTCAGTTCTTCACACAGTTTTTCTACTTGAGATATGTCAAAGTTTCCGAATCCAAGATCCACAGTGATTCCGTGGATTTCAAACTTGTTTGGGTAAAAAATGCGTAAATGTGCAAGGGCATAGAGCATGGTCAGACTGTCCTTGCCGCCGGAAATGCCGACCGCAATTTTGTCCCCTTCCTGTATCATTTGATAATCGTCCACGGCTCTGCGGACGTAGCTTAATACTTGCTGTAACTTCATAATCGTTTTCCTCAGTTTATTCATAAATTTTCGATTTTTAGTATAACATATTAAATTCCGAAGCGCTACTGTCGCCGTGGTAAACGAAAAGCACTTTTCAAAATGGAGTACGCTGTCAGATGAACAGAAGCAACTCCTTGCTCGGCTTAATGAATACGATGTAAAAAGCGCACTGATTTTTCCTTTACACTCAACCTTCGAGAACAAAGCGGACAAGTCCGCTTCAACTCCCTAAATCCCTCAATCATGAGGGACTCGTTCCGCTTTGTGCGCCAAATGCGATTTGACGCAGTCAAATGATTTCCTTACGCATTTGTGTGCATACTTGCCCGCAGGGCTTTTTTATTCCATAGGGAGGTTCGAAGAACTTTCCTATGGAATAAAAATAATGCCCCGGAGTAATTTCTCACGTTACTCCAGGACATCTCCATATTCCATAGCCTCATACCATTTTTGTGTCCTGCCTCTCAATACAAGGTATCCACGATCTGAATTTACGGTTCACTTTTCAAACAAATCAGATACTGCTGTTCTGCTTTCGATATTCGGCTGGTGCCATTTTCAAAATATCCCTAAAAGCAGTCGCAAACTTACTCTGGTTTTCGTATCCCACCCGATTTGCAACCTCTGCTATGGTGTACTGTGTTTGTCGTAGAAGAACAGCAGCCTGTTTCATCCGATACTCTTTCATATACGCACCAATCGGTTGTCCGTAAATTCCTCTAAACGTATCTTTTAATGTTGCTGTATTGATGAGATACTCTTTAGAAAGCTCCTCAATCGTAGGACGCACCTGCAGATTGGAGATTAACTTCTTATGAATTACTCTCACAACTTCTACCTGCGGGGAAGTATACTGCTCCCGCTGCTTTTCTTTCGATACGTCTACCATACACAGGAATAAGAGAAGTTCCTGGACCTTTATCTTAAAATAGGGTTTCTGCAGGCAGTCCGGTACAGAATAAAGTTCCGAAAAGATATGTTCAATTTCATCCTTTGCCCGCATAACAAAACAATTCCCATCCGCACAGAATTTTTCCTTAAAATCTAAAATGTCAATACCGCTCTCAGAAAGGATTTCCGGTGGATGTTCTGCTACAAATTTCAGGTCAATTACCACAGAGATTCCACGATAATGCTTTAAGGGAAAGCTCATCTCCGGGGAACAGTTATCCATTGTATGAATCGAAAGATCCCCTTCACCAAGATACAGGCAGGAACCACTTAAAAGTGTACTTCCTTCCCGCCCCTCACGACAGTGATTGATCTCTAATATATCCTTATCCAGATTTTCCTTCCAGTCACAGCTTGCAGCTTCAAAGTCATTATAAATGAGCTGTATGCCAGGATAAACCTGATAAACTGTCATCAGCCCCAGGCCATCTGTACAGTCCATTTTATAAACCGTACAATATCCATCATTATCTTTTGGAATAACCGCGGATAACCCTTTTGCGTTTGTAATAGGGTTTTCGCTCATAACATCCCTTTCTACAATTCCACTATTCTTTGTTTGCTCTGCCAGAATCTCTCTGGCATCTCTTATTATATAAATTATTCTTATTTTGTACCGCTCCAATCAGAATGATTTACAATCCATTTAGCATTATATTATAACCCTTCCAATAGTGCAAACAGAGAAAACGGGCTGAAGCTCTCTAAAAAAGTATCAGCCCGAGGTCAATTATTTACTGCAATATTCATTCCCTACATAACCGGAGCAGCTGCCGCTACAGCAGGAACCGTTCTTGCGGTCTATGTAGATTTTCTGAACAGCCCATATCGCATAACCTGCCACGCCTAAAACAATGATTCCGGTAACAATTCAGCCCTTACCGCTTTGCTTTCGCTGTAGCCGGCATCCTACGAAACTCAGAAAGCATCATGCTGATCGTAATCACTACAAGGATTGCATCCGTCAGGGCAATCGCCAGCCATACGCCTAAGATACCCATGCCGCCAACCATCGGCAGGATCACGCAGAGCGGAATAAACAGAATGATCTGACGGAACAGTACCAGCCAGGTCGCTTTGTTTGCTTTTCCCAAAGACTGGAACAGCGTCACAGCAATCAGGAAACTTGCCTGCAGGATATAGGTACTGAACATAATTCGGAAATTAGTCGCACCAGAAGCTGTTATACCCGGCGTTGTAATGAACATCGAAAGTACCTTATCCGGGAACAGCTCCACCGGGATATATAATACCAGAGACAATACCGTAGCTGCGATCACGAATACTTTCGTCAATGTTTTTACCCGGTCATATTCTTTTGCTCCATAGTTCGTGCCAGCGGCAGGCTGGAAGCCCTGGCTGATACCCCACAGTGGTACAAAGGAAAAGTTCCAGAACCGCAGTGCCGCACCCAAAAGAATCTGGGAAGTCTCCCCTCCGTAATTGGATGCCACACGATAAATCACCGTCTGCTGTACCAGAGTCAGAATCTGCATCAAAAGTGCGGATACGCCAACAGAAAGAACCTGTGGAAGCAGCCCTCCATCAATACGAATGCGCCCGATTTTTACGTTTGGACTTTTCTTTTTGAAATACCAGAGGGTAACGGCGGCCTGAATAAACTGTGACAAAATGGTCGCATAAGCTGCCGCTTCTATTCCCATGCCATAAGGTTTCAAAATCGTGATAAAGATCGGATCAAGGATCATGTTCAAAATGGCTCCGCCGGCAATAATACTCATCGCCTTTTTCAGCTGTCCTTCTCCACGGATGACCATGTTCGCACTCTGGAAGAAGTTTACGAACAGTGATCCGGCAAATACGATACGCAGATACTTCTCTGCGTAATTTAAAATGTTGTCACTGGCTCCGGCCAGAGTCAAAAGCTGGCGGGTAAACACCATACCCACTACTGTATAAATGACGGACAGTAAGAGAACCATTGCAACCAGGTTTCCCATAATCTTTTTCATGGTTCCCTCATCCTTCCCTCCTATCGCACGGGAAAATACCGATGCGGAACCTACACCTAACATAGCGGCAGAACCCGCATTAATCAGTGTGAATGGATAAGAGACAGATACTGCTCCCATCTGGGCTGCTCCTACCATCTGACCTACAAAGATGGAATCCATCATGTTATATAGTCCAACGACCACCATACCGAGAACCGCAGGAATACTGAGTTCTATCATAAGCGGCCAGGGACTTTTCGATAAAAGTTTTGTTCTTGTATCAAGTGCTTGTTTCATCACTCTATTCCTCCTGGTCCATGTTTATTAGCAATATCTAACCAACCATATTAAATATATAAAATCAGGGTTTTCTTGTACGCTCCATCAAGCAGAAGTTGCGCTCCATACGGTAATAATTTTTCCTACCCGGTATAAGGAACCACAAACAACGGTGGCTCATCCCTCCGCTGATTATTACTTATTTCAGGAAACCGCTAATAATCTGTTCTTCTGCCTGCTGTTCTGTCAGTCCGAGGGACATCAGTTTTACAATCTGCTCCCCGGCAATCTTACCAATCGCAGCTTCATGGATCAATGCCGCATCTGTACAGTTTGCAGCAATCTCCGGCACTGCCCGGACACTGGCCTCATCCATAATGATAGCATCGCACTCCGTATGACCGCTGCACGGGGCATTGCCATTGACACGGGATATGAAAAGCTGTTTTGAATGTTCCTTTGCTACGGAACGGGAAATGATATGGGTTCCTGCCCCCTCCCCGTTTAGGGCTACTTCAAAGGTACTTTTTGCGCTCTGGCAGCCGTGTGTCAGTAACCGTTCCGTGACCACAAGTGTTGCTCCGGCATCAAGATCGGCAGTGGTAAGCCTCTCCGTTGAGTCCACTCCCTTAATCTGCACCGTTTCCATTTCCATGTATCCGTTTTCTGCAATATGCACGATAGTCTGAGGATTCATGATCCGTTTCCCCATACCGTCTCCGCTGCCATAATGTTTCTCAATATATCTCACTCTTGCACCTGGAGCAAGAAAGAACCTGTGAATGCCATCATGCTGACTGGCTTTTGTGCCTCCGTTATGGATTCCACAGCCCGCTATAATCGTCACATCGGCATTCTCTCCAATGTAAAAGTTATTATATACGGCTTCGGATAGTCCCGACTGGCTGATGATGACTGGTATATGTACGCTTTCGCCCCTGACTTCCGGCTTTACTCTAATATCAATACCCGAACCATCTTCTTTAGATAAGATATCAATGTGTTCCGTAGTTCTACGCTCCACACTCTTTCCATTAGAACGGATATTGAAAGCCCCCGTCGGAATTTCATGCAGACCAGCCACAGCCTCCAACAACTTCTTTTGTATCAGATCCATTTCTTATCACTTCCTTTCCTGATAGAATCGGCAGCCACCCACATCGGAGCTGTTCAAAAGTTCCGGCAGCACCTCGTCACGTTCTCCCTGGCGCACGATCCGGCCATCGACTACTACCAGAACCACATCGGCAATGTTCAAAATGCGCTCCTGATGGGAGATGATCAGAATAGAGCCGTGCAGCTTACATTTCATATTCTCAAAAACTTGTACCAGATTTTGAAAACTCCACAGGTCAATCCCTGCCTCTGGTTCATCAAAAATAGACAACGGGGCTGACCTTGCCAGACTGGTTGCAATTTCGATCCGCTTCAGCTCGCCTCCTGACAAGCTGCCATTTACCTCCCGGTGGATATAATCCCTGGCACACAGGCCAACTTCGGAGAGGTACTCACACGCTTGCGAAACGGTCAAATCGTGGCCGACCGATATTCGTATCAGATCAAGCACGGTAATACCTTTGAAGCGGACCGGCTGCTGAAAAGCAAAGCTGATCCCTTTCTGCGCCCTCTCAGTAATTTCCATATGTGTGATGTCCTCACCATTTAACAAAATTTGTCCGGATGTAGGCTGTTCGATTCCGGCAATCATCTTTGCCAGGGTGGACTTTCCGCCACCATTAGGGCCGGTTACCGCTATAAAGCAGTCGTCTGGCAGTAATAAATTGATTTGTTGTAAAATCTCTTTTGAACCGGAATCCCCGGAAACCTCAAAAGAGATATTTTTCAGTTCCAGCATATTTCCTCCATAGAAAGGGCGGTACAGCCTAATTGTGAATTGCACCGCCCTGAAAATCATTGATTCATTTTCTCCAAAAGCTGAAGCGCTTCCTCCAGCTTTGGATTTTCAACATCCGTCTGCAGGGCCTCCCTGACACAGTTTCTGATATGAGCCTGTAAAATCTGTTGATTGGCACTTCGCAGTAAAGCCTGTGTTGCCTGGAGCTGATTGGATATATCCACACAATACCGATCAGATTCAATCATCTGCAGGATACCGTCAATCTGCCCTCTGGCAATCTTCAGTTTATGGGTAATGTCGCTCTTTTTTGCTTTCATAGGCAGCCCGCTCACTGAATGCTTACAACCTGATAACCCGCATCTTCAACAGCGGCTTTCAGTACATCATCCGGTACATCCTGGCTCATCTGTACCTGGGCGGACTTGCTCTCCAGATGAACTGCCACATCTTTGATGCCATGGATTTCCCGCAATGCCTTATCTACGTGCTTTACACAGTTCATACAAACCATACCTTCAATATTCAATACTTTTTCCATTTGGATCGCTCCTTTGCTTTCACTTTTTATTGTTGTCCGTTCATACACGCGGTCCTCATTTGGTTCCGCATGGGATGTGTGTTTTGCTTTAAACCATCTAAGCCTCAGCGCATTTGATACTACAAACACGGAACTGAAACTCATGGCAAATGCCCCGATCATTGGATTCAATTTCAAATCAAACGGCAGAAAGAACAGCCCTGCCGCCACTGGAATACCGATGATATTATAAATAAACGCCCAGAACAGGTTTTGCTTAATATTACGGATGACTGCCTTACTGAGCTGGATCGCCGTTGACACATCCAGCAGGTCACTTTTCATCAGAACAATGTCCGCTGACTCAATCGCCACATCCGTTCCGGCTCCGATGGCAATGCCTACATCTGCCCTGGCAAGCGCCGGGGCATCGTTAATTCCATCGCCTACCATCGCCACTTTTTTACCGCTATCCTGCAAACGCCGGATTTCCTTTTCCTTATCCTGTGGAAATACCTCGGCTACTACACGGTCCACGCCAACCTGACGCCGGATCGCTTCTACTGTTTTCGCATTATCTCCGGTCAGCATGACCACCTCAATGCCCATCGCAGACAATTCCTGTACTGCCTGACGGCTGGTAGGCTTTACCACATCAGCTACGGCAATCACACCAATGAGTTGCCCGCCACGGGCAAAGAACAGCGGTGTTTTACCGTCAACTGCCATAGATTCCCCAAGCTGCAGGAGTGCTCCGCCCGAAATGCCATTTGCCTGGAGTAACCTCCGGTTTCCGGCATAGCAGATATCGTTTCCGATCTTTCCTACAATACCCTGGCCGGGAATCTGTTTAAAATCACTTACCTGAAGGAAAGAAATCCTTTCTTTTTCTGCTTCTGCCACAATTGCGTCTGCCAATGGATGTTCGGACAGTTTTTCCAGGGAAGCCGCTATCTGCAGCAGTTCCTTCTGACCTACACCGTCTCCACATAATAAGTTTGTGACTACCGGAGTTCCCTGTGTGATCGTTCCGGTCTTGTCAAGAACTACCGTATCAATACCATGTGCTGTTTCAAGAGCTTCCGCAGACTTAATCAGGATGCCGTTTGTTGCACCCTTTCCGGTTCCGACCATGATTGCGGTAGGTGTGGCAAGCCCCAACGCACAGGGGCAGGAAATCACTAAGATGGAAATACCAATGGAAAGGGCAAATTCAAACCCGTAACCCAACAACAGCCATACGACAACGGCAATCAATGCAATGCTGATTACCACTGGTACAAACACACCGCTGACTTTATCGGCCATCTTTGCAATCGGCGCTTTAGAGCTGGTCGCTTCATCCACCAGACGGACAATCTGTGACAATGTGGTATCGTCACCCACTTTGGTCGCCTGCATCTTAAAATAGCCGGACTTATTTATGGTTGCCCCAATGACCTTATCTCCGATATGCTTCTCTACCGGAATACTTTCACCCGTCAAGGCAGACTCATCCACAGAAGAAAATCCTTCAATGACAATTCCATCTACTGGTACAGACTCTCCCGCTTTCACGATCAGCGTTTCCCCGGCCTGCACTTTCTCCACCGGAACGGTAAACTCCTGTCCATCACGTTCTACGGTTGCAGTCTTGGGGGCCAGGTTCATCAGCTTGGTAATCGCATCTGAGGTTTTCCCTTTTGCACGGGCTTCCAGAGTTTTCCCTAAAGTAATCAGCGTCAGGATCATGCCTGCGGATTCAAAGTACAGATCCATCATAAAACTATGGACGGTAACCATATCCCCATATCCGAACCCGATGCCTATTTTATAAATGGCATAAATCCCGTAAACAATCGCCGCACCGGAGCCTATGGCAATCAGGGAGTCCATGTTGGGAGAACCGTGAAACAGCGTCTTAAATCCCATCCGGTAATATTTCGAATTGACAAATACCACCGGGATCAGAAGCAGAAACTGTGTAAAAGCAAAGCTCATGGCATTTTCCATTCCTAAAAGGAAGCCTGGAAGCGGCCAGCCCATCATGTGTCCCATTGATATGTAAAACAGCGGTATAGTAAAAATGGCAGACAGCAGGAGCCGCTGTTTCATCTGCTTATATTCTGCCTGTGCCGTACTGGTTTCCGGATTTTGAGTCCGGCCTGCGGCACTGCTTTTGTTCTGGACCTTTGCAGCCGTTTTGGGGAATGCCCCATATCCGGCTTTTTCAACAGCCTGGACAATCCCTGCTGTATCCAGAACAGATTCATCATAAGAAGCAACCATGCTGTTCTTTAACAGATTGACGGACACTTCTTTGATGCTGGGCAGTTTTCCCACACTCTTTTCAATCCTGGCCGAGCAGGCCGAGCAGGTCATACCCGTAATGTCAAATTGCTCCTTTTGCAATTTCATCCCTTCTTTCTTTTTATTTTTATCAGGGACACTCCTGTGTCCCTGCTGCAGCGTGCATATCAGCTTTGCTGATAATGTGCACCTATGCACGCCTGCAATCTGCCGGAGGCATATGTCAGTGTCCACTGACATATACTACCCGTCCCCCGTAGGGAACACAATCATTATAAACACGCCTTCCTGGTTTTGTACGCTCCATAAAGGAGCATTTTTGATCCAAAAAGCAATTCCTTTTTTGCAGAAAATCCAATCAGCAGGTTTTCCAATCCAAAGGGCAGAACTGCTCCCAAAACCGTTGACTTTGTGCCTTTTCGTGAATATACTGACGGCATGAACGATTAAACATTCTTTTAATTGTTCAGCCATGTCAAACCAACCAAATAACTATAGAAAGGGGATATCATCCTATGAAGAAAACAATCAAATTAATCGACCTTGACTGCGGACACTGCGCAGCAAAGATCGAAAGTGCCGTGAAAAAGATTGACGGTGTTACGAATGTATCCGTGAACTTTTTGAACCAGAAGATGGTACTGGAGGCACCGGATGACAAGTTCGCCTCCATCCTGACCGAAGCAAAGGCACTGATCAAGAAAATCGAGCCGGATGTAACTGTCAAGGTGTGATGAAAAGCTGGACACCGGCTGCCGTTTCCTGGTAGCCGGTGTTTTTTATTTCATAGGAAAGTTCTACGACCTTCCCTATGAAATAAAAACGCTCCGCGGGTTGTGCGCAGATGCGTAAGGAAATTATTTGCCTGCGGCAAATTGCATCAGGCACGCAAAGTTGTCAAGCCCCTCAAAGAGTGAGGGAGGGGTTGGGGCGTTGAAGTGGGCTTGCCCACTTTGTTCCATTAAGACACAGGGAAAGTACAATTACCGCTTTCCCTGCCATGAAAGGAGAATAGAAATTATGACACGAAAACAAAAGCATCTGCTTACACGCATCATTGTGGCGGCAGTGCTGTTCTTTGCAGGGAGCTTCTTACAGCTTCCTGAATACGTAGAAATGGGTGTATTCCTTGTCTGCTACGCTGTTGTTGGATGGGATATTGTATGGAAAGCGATCACAAACATCCTCCACGGGCAGGTATTTGATGAAAACTTTCTGATGACGATAGCCACCGTTGGCGCATTAATTTTAGGGGAACATTCCGAAGGTGTTGCCGTTATGCTGTTTTATCAGGTAGGCGAATGGTTCCAGTCTTATGCGGTTTCCAAATCCCGCAAATCCATCGCAGGCCTGATGGATATCCGCCCGGACTATGCCAACGTAGAACGAGACGGAAAACTGGTGCAGGTTGATCCAGATGAAGTGCAGATCGGAGATGTCATCGTAGTAAAGCCGGGAGAACGCATCCCTTTGGACGGAACAATCCTCAAAGGTTCCTCTGCACTGGATACTTCTGCCCTTACCGGGGAATCCATGCCCCGTGAAGTAGAGCCGGGAATGGAAGTCATCAGCGGATGTATCAACCAGACTGGTATTTTGACCATCCAGACCACAAAGGAATTTGGAGAGTCTACGGTTGCAAAAATCCTTGATCTGGTGGAAAACGCAAGCGACAAAAAAGGCCGGACAGAAAACTTTATCACACGCTTTGCCCGATACTACACCCCTGCTGTGGTATTCGCAGCCCTCGCACTTGCCATCCTGCCACCACTGATCACCGGGCAGTCATTTGGAACCTGGATTTACCGTGCTTTGACCTTCCTGGTTATCTCCTGTCCCTGTGCGCTCGTCATCTCCATCCCGCTTAGTTTCTTTGGAGGTATCGGCGGTGCGTCCAGGATCGGTGTTCTTGTAAAGGGCAGCAACTATTTGGAATCACTTGCTCATACGGAAATGGTAGTCTTTGATAAAACAGGTACTCTGACCAAAGGTTCCTTTGCCGTCAGTGAGGTCAATCCAAAAGGTATGAAAGACACACAGCTTCTGGAACTGGCCGCATATGCGGAGGATTATTCTAATCACCCAATCTCGCTCTCGATCAAGAAAGCCTATGGCAGAAAAATTGACAGCGGCCGCATCACAGAGGTTCAGGAAAGCGCAGGCCATGGCGTGCGGGCTGTCATTGACGGTAAAGCAGTTCTGGCCGGAAACGCCAAGCTGATGGTAAAGGAACGTATCCAATACACCCCTTCTACTGCTGCCGGCACCGTTGTTTATCTGGCCTGTGACGGAAAATATGCCGGATGTATTGTCATAGAAGATGAGATCAAAGCAGATGCTCCAGCAGCAATCAAACGTCTGAAATCCGCCGGAATCCACAAAACAGTCATGCTGACCGGAGATGCAGATGCCGTTGGAAAAAAGGTAGCAAACCGTCTTGAATTAGATCAGGCATACACTGAACTGCTCCCTGCCGATAAGGTTGACCGTGTAGAAGAACTGCTGAAACAAAAAAGTGAAAAAGGAAAACTTGTCTTTGTCGGGGACGGCATCAACGATGCTCCCGTACTGGCACGGGCCGATGTAGGTATCGCTATGGGCGGTCTGGGTTCCGATGCAGCCATTGAAGCTGCTGACGTTGTATTGATGACGGATGAACCATCCAAAATCGCTTCTGTGATGAAGATTGCCAGAAAGACGATCCGTATCGCAAATCAGAACATCGTATTTGCCTTGGGTGTGAAATTCCTGGTACTCATCTTAGGTGCTTTGGGATACGCCAATATGTGGGCGGCCGTATTTGCCGATGTCGGTGTCTCCGTCATTGCCATCCTAAACGCAATCCGTGCCATGCGGGTAAAGCGGCTGGATGTGCCTTCCCAGATCTAAAAAGATTTGAGAACCGAAATGCGCCGCACTTCATTCCTAACATGAAAGCGGCGCATTTCCCTTATTCGTCCTGTAATCATGACATCATGGTATACCCGGAGGGTATTTCCTCTATTGATTTGTCGGGCAGGATATTTCAAATAACGCATCAATAGAACGATGCAATAATTTAGCCTGTTGTGTGTCTGACAAGGAGTAATACACTTCTTTTCCTTCCCTGCGGCTGGATATGATCCCACTTTTTTTCAGTATCCGCAAATGGTGCGATACTGCGGGAGCACTCATATCCACAGCCGCCGCAATGTTACAGACACATTCTTCACAGTGACAGAGCAGCCACAAAATCCGCAGACGTGTCGGATCATCAAGCTGCTGAAATAAAAATGCTATATTAGTAAAGCCTTTCACAGAAGGCATCTTGTCTAATACCCGTTCAATATTCTGTCCGTGGTTGTGAGGTAGATTATAATGTGACATCAAAAATCATCTCCTTCCTGGAACTATCATAGCTATTTAAATTTTATCTGTCAAACAGCTTACACATAGATTGGAGAAATTACATGAATACAACGGAACATACAACTTTTATGGTTCCAAAACCAGAGGAATTGCAGCAGCTATCTGAACTTTATAAAGCAATGGGTGATTATACCCGTATGCGGATACTGTGGCGTCTGATGGAGAAAGAATACTGTGTCAGTGATCTGGCAAAGGAAATGCAGGCCACAAAATCAGCCATCTCCCATCAGCTTCGTGCGCTGCGGATTGTACGCCTGGTCTACTCCCGCAAGGTTGGTAAAAACGTTTTTTATTCCTTGCAGGACGAACACATCGGCTGGATACTGGAAGAAACCTACGCACATATTTCAGAGCGATAAAAGCACAGCCCCTGTGCTTGTTTTACAGGGGCTGCGCCAAGTATTCATTTACAGATTTTCATAGGAAACCAACTGGCTCATCGGAATACGCTGTGTATCAAAACGATTCGTATCTGCCGGATCATCATCAGAATAACCAATTACCAGAATGTTGACCGGTTCCAGACTATCCGGAAGGTTAAATTCCTCGCGCAGTACATCCGGCTTGAAGTAACAAACCCATACGGTTCCAAGACCTAACTCTGTGGCCTGCAGCATCATGTGGTCAGTCAGGATGGATGCGTCAATGTCACCACTTTGTTTCTGATCGAATGGACGTACCCATGCCTTGTTATGATCTGCACAAACAATGATCGCCAATGGTGCATTATAGATACCAGCGGCCTTACTGACCTTCGCCAGACCCTCCTCACTCTGAACAGCAATCAGATGAACCGGCTGAAGGTTAGCGGCTGTCGGAGCCACATGAGCTGCTTCCAGAATCTGCTCCAACTTTTCCGGCTCCACTTTCTGATTTTTGTAGCTGCGTACAGAATGACGCTGTTTTGCAATATTGATAAAATCCATAATAATTACCCCTTTCTATGTATCATGTATTCGGTATGTCAAACCAACCATGAATTTATTGTAGCATGAAATGTAATATCCACAAGAATGCACTTTTTTGATAGGTACTTTCAAAAAAGGTAGCACCCTTGCAGAAAAGGAGACGCAACATGAACTGTAAACAAACTCAATTTAACTGCCCGGTTGAAACCGCACTGTCTTTAATCAGCGGCAAATACAAACCTTTAATCCTCTGGCACCTGATAGACCAGTCTCTCCACTACATGGAACTGCAGCGGCTCATCCCAAAGGCAACCCCCAAAATGCTCTCCGGTCAGCTCCATGATTTAGAGAATTGCGGAATGGTTCATCGAGAGGTCATCCCGGAGAAACCACCAAAAACGATCTACTCCCTTACCGAATTTGGTCGCAGTGTTATTCCGATATTGGACGCTTTATGCCAGTGGGGGAAAGGCTATCTGGATGGACTGGATGTGCAGTCTCCGTGCTGCAAAGGATAAAAGAAAGAGCCGGGTATAGCTGATAAACATTGGCTTTTAAATACTTCTTCAATCACTTTTATTCCATAAGTATCAAGTTCCACTTCATCTGAAACTGGCAAATAATGATAACTTGTACCTTCATCTCGTACAGCACTAGTTGGGATAATCAGATGTGCATCATCAATAGTTCGATCCAATACCCCACATTCACCACATACAAAAGTTTTTTTCTATCTATTATTTCTATATAAAATCAGGCCTTCCATATGTAATGTCCCATCAACCCAATGACCGCAATCCTGCTCGGTACGCTTCCATGTCTTTCTCATCCACCGTATCAATCACATGCTGTAGTTCCCGCAGTCTGTCCTTCTCCGTTGACGGAAGGAAAGTTCCTTCCTGATACCTTTGATATAATTCTGTTTCCGGGAAAAGCGTCAGGGAATCCACAGAAATAAAATAAGGATTTAACTGGCTGAACAGCTTCGCACTGTTTACCGCATTGCGGTACTCCCCACCTCTTCCCGACAGTCCTGTCATATACACAAAATAATATTCAATCCCGGCTTCATCCAGCTTCCGGCACTGTTCCAGTATATCCTGAGAAGTGTAGCCCTTTCTTGCCAGAGTAAGCGTTTCATCATCTCCGCTTTCTATCCCAATCGTCAGCCCATTGATTCCCATAGCCCGCAGTTTCTTAAGCTGCCAGACCTCTTTATTTTTTATATCCCGAATACTGGCAAACATGGCAATCGTCTGACATTTGATCAGATAATCCCGGACTGTCAGCGCCCGGAGTTTCAGATTCTCATAACTCATAGCAAATGGATTCGCGCCAGTCAGAAAAATTCTCCTTGCGTTTGGCTGATAATGTTTCAGCTCGGCAAGATCCTCCTCAAATTCCTCCATTGGAGACATCCGAAATGGTTCATCTTTATACAAACTACAGAAGCTGCAATTACGATAGGTACAGCCTGATGTTGCCTGTAAGATAAACGAGCTTGCCTCGTAAGGCGGTCTCCATGTGCGCCCTGTAAAATGCATAAATGTCCCTCCTTTTTATACAGCTCTGCGATTTGCGCTGCAGAAAATGATTGTCTTTCCAGCACAGCAAATCGCAGAGCTGACACTTCATCCTGTATTACAGGTGACGAAGATTCTCACGATATTTCCGAAGGTATGCTTCATCCTGACTGCTGATCTGCTGCTCCAAAAACCGAACCAGCTTCTTCTTGTCCTTTTTCAGATTACCGCGCACCTGAATCAGATTAGAGGCTCCATCTGTAGCAAACTTTGCATCCACTGTCAGATTTTCAATAAGTGTCTTTAATTCCTCCAGCTTCTCAAGCTCCGTCTCTTCCTTCCAATTTCCCGCCTGAATTTCTTTGTACAGCTCAGAAGTCGGATAAATCGTAAGCATGGACGCATCAATAATCTTCGGATGGAGCTGGTTTATGACTTTTGCAGTCTCCTTTGCACCGATATTCCCTCTGCCGGAACCGGAAATGCCGGTCAGATAGAAAAAGTTATAGCTGATTCCTGCTTCGTCCATCTTCCTGCACTGTTCGAGAATATCCTTTGCCAGATAACCCTTTTTCATAAAGGTCAGCGCTTCATCATCACCGGTCTCAATCCCGAAGGTAATCCCATCATATCCAAGGGCACGCAGTTCCTTTAAATCCTCCACCGATTTTCTGGTAACATCCGTAATTCTTGAAAAGCAGCCCATACTCTGGCAGGCCGGAAAATATTCATGTACGCTCTTTGCCAGTGTTTTCAGCTTATCTACACTCAATGCAAAGGGATTTGCTCCCGTAAAGAATACCCTCGGCACCTTATTATAATACCGGCTTGTTTCTTTTAAATCCTCCTCTACTTCTTCCCGCGGCGACATTCTAAACTTAAAGGGCAAATCCTCATAAAGAGTACAGAATTTGCAGGAGTGATGGGTACATCCTGCCGTTACCTGAATCAAAAGTGAGTAAGCCTCATAAGGCGGTCTCCAAATTGTTCCTGTAAAATGCATAAATCATTTCTCCTTTCCTGCGCTTGTGTTGTTCATCAATTCTTTGTGCAGCACATTAGCTTTATCTGTATGTTCCCACGGAAGGTCAAGATCATTTCTTCCGAAATGTCCGTAAGCAGCAGTAGCCTTATAGATTGGTTTTCTAAGATCAAGTGCTTCTATGATTGCAGAAGGCCGGAGATCAAAATATTTTTCAACCAAAGCCAGAATCTGCTCATCCGGCAGCACCCCGGTTCCAAAGGTATCAATAAAAATGGAAACAGGTGTTGCCACTCCGATTGCGTAGGCAATTTGAATTTCACATCGATGGGCAATCCCCGCCGCCACTATATTCTTTGCAACATAGCGTGCAGCATAGGCAGCACTGCGGTCTACCTTCGTTGGATCTTTTCCTGAAAAAGCACCTCCACCATGACGAGCAAATCCTCCATAGGTGTCTACAATAATCTTACGGCCAGTTAAACCGGTATCACCCTGTGGACCGCCTATCACAAACCGGCCAGTTGGATTGATATAATAGCGGGTATCCTCATCCAATAACTCTTTCGGAATGACCGGCATGATAACCTTTTTAATCATATCCTCTTCAATCACCTCATGCGAAATTTCCTGCAGATGTTGTGTAGAAAGAATCACGGTATCAATCCGCACCGGCCTGTCGCCTTTGTATTCCACGGAAACCTGCGCTTTTCCATCCGGCCCTAAATAAGAAAGACTTCCATTTTTGCGGACTTCTGCTAATCTGTGGGTAATCCGATGTGCAAGATAGACAGGCATTGGCATATAGGTGTCTGTTTCATCCGTGGCATATCCAAAAACCATCCCCTGATCTCCGGCCCCAATATCAGCCGTATCAGAAAAACGAGTCTCTAATGCATTGTTTACTCCCTGGGCAATGTCCGGGGATTGACTGTGCAGAGCGGAGACTACAGCAATTCCGTCCGCATTGAACCCAAAATCATTTCCGGTATATCCAATACTCCGGACAGTATCCCGAACAATTTGTTCTACATCAATCTTGTGCAGCGCATGAGCTGATACTTCACCCATTAGAACAACTAACCCAGTAGTGGCTGATATCTCACAGGCCACATGAGCCTTCGGTTCTTTCTGTAAAATGGCATCAAGGATTGCATCGGAAATTTGATCGCATACTTTGTCGGGATGTCCTTCCGTTACAGATTCAGAAGTAAAAAGTGTTTTTCTCATGTTTATCATCTCCTTTGCCACAAGAGTACAGGAGCAGACAGATTTATTCAAGTACGCAATTTTTTTAGTAGTAGTAGTATTTTTTGTACTAATACTAAAAAAAGATTGTGCTTTAAAATATCCTTCCGTTGTTATATACTCTCTATAAAGACAAACGTGAAAGGAAGGAATCAGACATGGCAGGAAATAAATTTCAAACAGAAGAAATGATGACCAGATGTGTTCCCATGAGCTGCATACAGGCTATTCTAGGTGGAAAATGGAAAATCATAATCTTATGGTATATAGCGTTTTATAAGGTTCAGAGATTTGGCGAGTTAATGCGCCGGCTGGATGGAATTACGCAGTCCTCTTTAACCAAGCAACTTCGGGAATTAGAAAGCGATGGTTTTCTGCACCGGAAGATCTATAAAGAGATACCACCAAAGGTAGAGTATTCTTTAACCGAATTAGGGCAGAGTTTTATCCCTATCTTAAATCAAATGATGATATGGAGCGAGCAACATCTCTGCCCGCCTGATTATGTGAATCCTTATGGGAATAAAAATTTGTAATCCGGTACTGCGTCTTATCACTTCTTGCCCCAATCTTTTTCGTATACCTTATCGTGCGAAGCACGTCCACCCGAAGGGTATGAAATACAGTGTGCCCTGCGGGTATACTTCATTTTCCATGCTTCGTACCCTTTCCTGTAGAACAATTATCTAAGTGTAAATTGTAACTTTATCCTTTAGTGCAGCATCTGCATCATTAATTACAGACTGAACTGTTCTTAATGCATCCTGACTTTGAAATTTCTTATCTTTCTTACTTTTAATATAATCACCCATTATAAATCCTTTTCATTAGCTTCAAAGTAATGACATTCAATATCCAATCCTAAAATAATCCAGATAACATTTATATCTATCCTGTGCTGTCAGACATGTATCTGTCAAATAACCTTTTTCATCGTTCCATTCTTTCAGTCCACGATAATAAAACATCTTCAAATTATCTTCGATGATAAACGGAACGATATTATATTTCAGGCATTCCTTAAACATAATCAATCTGCCGACACGTCCGTTGCCGTCTTGAAATGGATGAATTCTTTCAAATTTAACATGGAATTCCAGAACATCCTCCAAAGTCTTTTTTCCCTTGGCGTTGTACTCTGTAAGCAGCACTTTCATTCTATCGGCAACTTCTTCCGGAAGTGCAGTATCCATGCCACCGACTTCGTTTGGCATCTTTTTATAATCGCCTACAGAAAACCAATCCTTTCTGGAATCGCTGGTTCCGTTCTTCAGAATCAGGTGAAGCTCTTTGATAAGTTTTTCAGTCAATACCGCTTTCGCATTGTCGATGATCATGACGATGCACCGGAAGTGATTTGCCGTTTCAATCACATCATCCACGTTGAGGACTTCATTTTCCACACCGATGGTATTGGTCTCAAAAATATATCTCGTCTGATCATGAGTCAGGCGGCTGCCCTCGATGTGGTTTGAGTTATATGTCAAATCAATCTGAGTCTTATGATAAATTCCGCCAGAATACTTATTTTTCTTCTCATTCTGCAAAATATCTAATAGTGTTATCGGCTTTTCTTCTTTCTTATTAATACGCTCCGGCTTTTCTGCATTCTCTGGAATATTCCAGGTCTTTCCGGAAAGAAACGCTCCCGGCACACGGCCGTGGGCGCAGTAATTTCTTACACTGCGCTCCGACACATTCCATTTTTCCGCTATCTCTATCACTGAAAGATATTGCATCTGATTTCCTCCGTTAATTCACAATCAAAATTATACTAATTTTATAAATAGTATATCATATTATCGGCAATAAATTCAATGTTCTAATTATTAATCATAATATTTTTGCCGTTTCCGGAAATATTGCAAAAAGGAAAACTGGACTCCACCTCTTAATAGTAAAATCCAGTTCTTATTTTATCTATATAACAATCACTTTTCTTTATCATCAAGATTTCCTAGATTTAATGCTCACCACTTCTTTCATAAAAAGCCTCAATCGCTTCTATTCTTTTATTATAGCTTTCTGCAACTTCTTTGCTGACAGGATTCTTCACAACAGACAAATATTCATCTTTGCCGCCATACCACTCAACTACCTTTGCATAGCCCTTTTGCATTTTTTCTGAGGACAATGCTTCAATGTAATGTTTTCTCCACTGTTCTACACCGCCAGATTCCTCAATAGCCATTTGCCGCATTTCATCTGGCATATGACCCATAATTGTTTGAAACATTTCTTCTATTTCTGATTTACTGAAAACTGCAAAATCCATCTTTTTATCTCCTTTCAAAATGTCATCAATCCTGGCAATCAAACGCTCCATCCGTTCTTTCCTGGCAACATGACCGCTTTGATTTCTTTCAGTGGAATATCAAATTCACGGAAAAACAGGATTTGCTGTAAAGTTTCCAACGCTTTATCGTCATAAAGCCGGTATCCCGCATCACTCTTGCTTGTCGGCTTCAGCAGCCCGATCTCATCATAGTACCACCATATCAAACCTGCCGGATCGTTTTTTCTCGATAAAGTCTTCCGCAAATTAAGGCAGGCAGGAGGATATAGTTTTGTCCGTTTCATAAGAGAAAATTTAGGTTATTTGCGACAATCTATCATCTTAGCGGAAAAAACACTATAAACTCCTAATCATGTTGGGAAACAAAAAGCCAAAAGGGACTGTCGCACTAAAAAAAGAAATGTTGCATGAAAGAGAAAGGAACTGGCCTTTTAGGGATGAAAGGAGGGGCTACCGACCAGCTAAATATTTCTAGCTAGTGCGACAGCCCCTTTGGGTAAATCGTATTTTCACTTAGAATTTTGATTTATTTCATGCCCCGGTCATGCCGGTATTTTAAAGCAATGGCACAGGCCACACTGATCAAAGCGACAATAGTAGAATAAATTCCTACATAAATGGTATCTCCTTTTCCGTAGTCGATCAGCAGTGTACAGATGGTCGGCACAAGACCGGCTACCAGGAAACTCGGAACGTGATAAACAAAGGAAATGCCGGAGTAGCGCACTTCCGTCTCAAAATAAGAAGACCAGAGACCGCTGATGACTGCCCAAATTAAATTGTAGGCAATGCTCCATCCGAGTACGACTCCCATGATGGTGACAAACAGATTTCCGCCGCTCAGCTCAATGACTTTCAATGTCGGAATACTGAGAACCGCCGATGCCAGGCCTCCGATGACAAAAGTCCTGGTCATACCGAACTTTTGTGCACACCATCCGCCGAACAGTGTAAATGGAATCTTGAAGACACATGCAACGATGGTAATAATATAAGTTTGAATCAATGGCATTCCGAGCCATCCGATGCAGTAAGATAAAATCCATACAATAAAGATATTATAAAATGTTCCGTCTACCCAGCGGGTTCCGCATCCGAGAAGCAGCGTCTTCCAATACCCTTTTACCATAGGGATAAATCCTACTTTCTGCTTCTTCCCCTCGGCTTCCTGAGCCTCTAATTTTGCCTGGGCTTTCTTGAAGTCTTCCGTCTCCATCGTGATGCCTTTTAAATAGACAACAATAAGTGTCAGGATAATTGCCGACAAAAACGGAATTCTCCAACCCCATTTAAAAAATATCTCCTCAGGCAGTACCAAAGTCGGTACGGCAATTAAAATGGAGGATAATCCGAACCCAATCGGAAGCCCGATCTGCGGAATAGCCGCGTAGAAAGCTCGCTTATTCTCCGGCACATTTTCAAAAGCCATCAGGATGCCGCCACCCCATGTTCCTCCGCGTCCAAAGCACTGTAGCAGACGCATTAACTGAAGTACGATAACGACCCAAATGCCTGCCGTCGCTGCCGACGGCAAGATCCCGATAATAGATGTTGAGATGCCCATCATCAATAAAGAGGCATACATTGTAACCTTACGTCCCTTTCGGTCACCGATGTGTCCAAAAAACACCGCTCCAAACGGTCCGGCTATGTATCCGATGGCAAAAGACATATAAGACAAAATCAATGCGGTAGTGCCGTTCCCGGACTGTGAGAAAAATACTTTTGCAAACACAGTTCCTGCAGCGGTGCCGTACAGTAAAAAGCAATACCATTGAACAGCACTTTCAAACAGGGTAACTGCGGCAATTTTTCTAAGACTTAATTTTTTCTCTCCCATAGTTTTCTCTCCTTTATCAGACTATTAATGGCCTTCTCCCTCATAATATTTAAATGGCCAGGGGCCGGAATAATCTGCGCCTGTGGGGATTATCATATAATGGGTATTTACCATGTCATTCTGCAGATCATGAATTAAATATCCGGGATTTCCAAGGAAGAAACGATCTCCTCCCCCTTTGAAATGATCAGCCAGCTCTTCCGGCGTGACATCCGGTCCGTCTTTTGTCCTGAAATCTACTTCCATCTGCATGGCGATCGGCGGACAGGTCACACAGGAAACTCCCTGCCATGAAGTAAAAATACCGGTGTGCATATGTCCGCAGCAAAGGCGGACATTTTTATGCTTCTTTAAAATTCCAGCCAGCCGGTCTGCCTGTGCAAACCCCTCATCCATCGCTGCCAATCCGGTAGTAAAAGGCGGGTGATGGGTAAATACCAAAGTCGGTTTGTTAGGATATTCAATAATTTTCTTCTCCAGCCATTTTGCAACCTCATCCGTCAGACCGCCGTAATGGCAGTCCGAAATCATGGTGTCAATTATAATCGCACGTATCAGCCCGTCATCTAAGGTGTAGCAAATATAAGGTTTAATATCATCTTCCACCGGTGCATTTTCAGGAAACATACGGAGGAAAAACTCCCGTTTGTCATGATTGCCTGGTACTACATAGTAAGGCCGTGGAAGCTTATCTAATCCGTCCTTGATAATCTCATATCCTTCCTGTGTTCCCCCGTCGGCCAGATCTCCGGTCACAATAAAAAATTCAGGTAATTCATAAGGTTTCAATTTTGAAAAGTACTCGATCGTTTGGTTTAATGCAGCTATTGTGTCTGCTTTCTGAAAAGACAATTTCCCGTCCCCTCTCAAATGAAAATCAGAAATTTGTATAATTCTCATAATTCTTAAACCTCCTTAGGAATCGTTGATTCACATTAATTGATGTGTTATAATTAATTAAAATTTTAATAAATCATTCCGGAATTTTATTTAAATTTAACTTTTCTTTACTTAAATTTTAATCCAGACCCGTTAAATTATCAAATTATTTAAATTATTTTCAATAAATTTCGGGATAATATACAGTTTCAACAAAAATATTTTGTATATAATACATAAAACCCAATTAAAATTTTAATAAGGAGAACCGCCATGGCCAATAAAAAAAGTGTGACGATGAAAGATATTGCAAAGGATACGGACATTTCTGTTTCTGCTGTTTCCATGATCTTAAACCGAAGATCTGATGTCTCCTTCTCAAGAGAAACGGTGGCAAAAGTACTGGAGTCTGCAAAACGGCTGGGATATGAGTTAAGCCATGAGAAAAAAGACACTGCTCTCAGATCCCCTTCTTCTGCACAGATCAAAAAAGTAATCGCTGTTTTTTGCCCCAATATTTTCAACTCCTATTATGCAACGATTGCCCAGTCCATCGAACAGTCCGCTTATAAAAAAGGATATAAGACACTAATCTTTACTACTTTCCGGGAAGTAAAGAAAGAACACGAACTGGTCATGGATGCCATCCATATGAACGTGGAAGGAATCATATTCACCATGATTCCCAACGATCCGGGATTTGTGGAAAAAGTTGCAAAACAGTTCCCCATTGTCGTGATCGGTGACAAGACTTCTTCCATCAACATTGATATCATTGAAACAAATAACTATACCGCAGGTGTCCTGGTGGCTGAACACCTGCACAGTTTAGGGCACCGGCATATTGCTTTTTTGACAACGACGATCACGACTGACGTATCCCTGGCCATGCGATATCAAAGGCTGAAGGCGATTCAGAATACTTATGCAAAATTATGCGCAAATGAGCCCTATGACGTCATCGTAAGAGAGCAAAAGGTTGATTCCCAATATGAAAGAAATCATTTGTCACTGGAGTATGATGTGGGATATCAGCTGTGTATGGACTGTCTGGAAGACCGGGGCCTGTCCGGTATCACTGCTTTTGTCGGAAATAACGATATGGTTGCCTATGGGATCATGGATGCGGTTTTAAAGAAAGGATATAAGATTCCAAGAGATTTCAGTGTGTGCAGCTTTGACAATGATTTCCCTTCCGGACTGCTTCCGGTCTCACTGACCACAGTGGAACACTATATGGAGGAGAAAGGGCGGAAAGCTTTTGACACGATTTATCAAAAAATCCTGTGGAATGAGACTCCGGAACAGAAAAGCCAATACTTTATCCGAATAGAGTACAAACCGTATCTCATCGTCAGAGATTCCACCAACCGTGCAAGACAGCAGAAGGGATAGACATATTAGGATGAACTTTCCCATGGAGCCAGAAGAAAAGCCAGAGTGCACATGCACTCTGGCTTTATATGTAATATCAGTGATCCCGAATTAGTTATTGATCAGTTTGTCTTCGTCAGACCAGCTGTATAAGCTTCTGATCTCTTCTCCGACAACTTCTGCCGGATGTTCGGAAGCTAACTTTCTCATAGCCTTGAAGTGAACCTGGCTTCCTGCATCAGACATATCTACTAAGAAGTCTTTTGCGAAAGTTCCGTCCTGGATATCTGCAAGGATCTTTTTCATCGCTTTCTTTGTATCTTCTGTGATGATCTTCGGTCCTGTGATGTAGTCACCGTATTCTGCAGTGTTGGAGATAGAGTATCTCATTCCTGAGAATCCTGACTGATAGATCAGGTCAACGATCAGTTTCATCTCATGGATACATTCAAAGTATGCGTTTCTCGGATCATATCCTGCTTCTACTAATGTCTCAAAACCTGCCTGCATCAGTGCACAAACACCGCCGCAGAGCACTGCCTGCTCTCCGAAGAGGTCTGTCTCTGTCTCTGTTCTGAAGGTAGTCTCAAGAACACCTGCTCTTGCTCCTCCGATTGCCAGTGCATATGCCAAAGCCATGTCCAGTGCTTTTCCGGTAGCATCCTGCTCTACAGCTACCAGGCAAGGAACGCCTTTGCCTTCTTCGTATTCGCTTCTTACCGTGTGTCCAGGCCCTTTAGGAGCGATCATTGTTACGTCTACATCTTTAGGAGGCACGATACATCCAAAATGAATGTTGAAACCATGAGCGAACATCAGCATATTTCCTGCTTCTAAGTTCGGTTCGATATCATTTTTGTACATTGTAGCCTGCTTTTCATCGTTGATCAGAATCATGATGATGTCTGCTTTTTTTGCAGCCTCAGCAGCTGTATATACTTCAAATCCCTGTTCCTCTGCTCTCTTCCAGGATTTGCTTCCTTCATATAATCCGATGATAACATTGCATCCGGACTCTTTTGCGTTAAGCGCATGTGCATGTCCCTGACTTCCGTAACCGATCACTGCGATGGTCTTTCCGTCTAAAAGTGATAAGTTACAGTCTTCTTGATAATAAATCTTTGCCATTTTACATTCCTCCATTTTCTAGGCTTTATAAGTAAGGGGTATTCCCATACCTTTCAAATTAAATATGTGCCTATTTGACAAGTCTCGGCACGGATTCCCCGCGAGAAAGCCCGGTGAGTCCGGTTCTCACAAGTTCCAGAATATCAAAGCCTTCCAAAAGATTTATGAAAGCTTCGATTTTATTTACATTTCCGGTAAGCTCGATCATCAGTGAATCTTTTGACACGTCCACAACTTTGGCTCTGAAAATATCGGCGATCGTGATGATCTCCTGTTTTTCCGACTTTCCTGTGCGGATTTTGACTAAGATAAGCTCTCTGCAGACAGAGGTCGGGTTCTCCAGTTCCACAAGTGTTATGACATCCTCAAGCTTGATAAGCTGATTCTTGATCTGTGCCAGAATGGTATCATCCCCGCTGACCGCGATCGTCATTCGCGAATACTTCTCATCCTGTGTCTTGCAGGCTGTAATACTGTCGATATTATAGCCTCTGCGGCTGAACAGTCCGGATATACGGCTGAGTACCCCCGGGTTATTTTCCGCCACGATAGATAGTACGATCTGTTTCATAGACGACTTCATCCTCCTAACAATTCTATCAATTCTAATATTCAGTGTCAAGAAATCACTGAAAAACTATTCTTCTGCGTTTCCCTGACTCGTATTTTCTGGTTTAGCAGCCGTTGTGGCGTGGGTGGTAGCCTGGATCTGCTGTTCTGTTGTGGCCTGGGTGGCTGCTGTCGTAGCCGGCCTTCTGGTCGCTGTGGAAGCCGGCCTGCTTGTACCGCTCGTAGACGAAGTAGGGTAGCCGCTCCCCGTAGATCCTCCTGAATTACCATATCCCGCATTTCCTGACGAGGTACTGCCGGACGAAGTATTGGATACCCCCGAATATCCGAAGGTCTCCACGCCGCTTAGTCCGCCGTACTCCTTGGCAAAGGCCTCGTCAGATCCGTCCCCAACCTTGCCGTCACCGAAGATAAAATAGTTCATGGCAGCTTTGTTTGCATTGAAGTTGATGAAAAAGACGAACATGTTATGCTGTGCCCTTCCCATCTTATAGGAACCTTCAATCGGTATTCTCATCTGGTCAATATCCGTCGTTCCCATCTTGATCACAGATGCCGCCAGACCTTTGATGTAGTCGGCATCCATGTCGGTAGAAACATCGCTTAAAACCTTCAGAGCAATATCCAGGATCTTCGTGAGGCTCTGGCCTTTGACTTTATCAAAGGTCGCCTGCATAACTGCCCTCTGGCGGCCGGTACGGCCGAAATCTCCGTCTCCGTATTTCTTAGATACCACATAGCGTATCCTGGAATAGCCAAGGGCCTGATTTCCGTTCAGGATATGTTTTCCGGCTTTTACATTGCGGTATTTTTTCTTGGAAATATAATTGGTCGTATTCAGGTACTGTGCCTCTTTTTCTTCCAGATCGATCTCGATGCCGCCCACTTCATTGATCACTTTTTCAAAAGTGTCAAAATCTACGACACAGTATTTATCGATCTTAATTCCAAAGTTTTTCGCAATAGTCTGATAAAGCAGTTCCACGCCGCCATATGCGTATGCAGAATTCAGCTTATCCCTTCCGTGTCCCGGGATCTCTACATAGATATCCCTCATAATGGAGGTAAGCTTCAGTTCTTTTGTCTTAAAATTGATCGTCGCGATCATCGAAGAGTCGGACCGTCCGGCCGCTTCTTCGTCGGATCTCCGGTCAGAACCCACCAGCAGAATATTTACAACATCCTCATCAAACTTTACATCACCGACATCTACACTTCCTAAATCACCGGTCTTATTGATGGCAGCTTCAAGCCTGGCATCATAATATCCAAGAACTCCTCCGGCCGCAACGGATATTACTAAAAATATGTTCAAAATGATTTTATATGTCTTCAGCGTCATGCTACTCCTCCTGAATTGCTATTTATTAGTCTACAATTATAGCACATTATATCAGAAAACAACAGACAGTTTCTTAATTAAACCTGAAGATTTTACAATGTTTGTACTGTTTCGACTTTATGTAAGTGTGAAAAATTATCTCTTATAGCTTCCGGGAGAACTCTCTGACGCATCCTCTGAATCCGGCTTTGCAGGGTATCCGTAAGTTTCTATATTCTGATATCCGCCGAATTTGGATGCGAAATCCTCTTCTTTTCCTTTGCTGAAGATGAAATGCTCCATTGCCGCCTTGTTCGCATCAAAATTGATGAAGAAGACAAACATGCCGCTCTGTGCCCGGCCCTGCATGTAAGTGCCCTCGATTGGAATCCTCATCTGCTGGACCTTCGGAATTCCGAACTGAACAACAGAAGTCACCAGGCCTTTGATATAACTTGCATTCATATCGGTGGACACATCGTCCAGTGCATTGAACCCGATATCCAGGATCTTCATCGGATTCTGCCTGATGATCTTTTTATAAGTAGCTTCCAGGACCGCTCTCTGACGGCCGGTGCGGCCGAATTCGCCGTCTCCGTACCTGCTGTTTGACACATAACGGATTCTGGAATAACCGAGAGCCTGGTTCCCGTTCAGGACATGTTTTCCGGCTTTTACATTGCGGTATTTTTTCTTTGAAATGTAATTGGTCGTATTCAGATAGTCTGCCTCTTTTTCTTCCAGGTCGATCTCGATGCCGCCCACCTCATTGATCACCTTCTCAAATGTTGAAAAGTCTACGACACAGTATTTGTCGATCTTTATATCAAAATTCTGGGCAATGGTTTTGTAGAGCAGGTCCACTCCGCCGAAAGAATATGCAGAATTCAGCTTGTTCCTTCCGTGCCCCGGAATATCCACATACATATCCCTCATCAAAGAGGTAAGCTTTAATTCTTTTGTCTTCATATTGATGGTGGCGATCATAGAAGAATCCGACCTTCCTGCCTCGGTCTCGTCGGATCTGCGGTCAGAACCGACCAGCAGGATGTTGACTACATCATTATCAAATTTAACGTCGTCTCCCACATCTACTTTGCTTAAGTTTCCCTTCGGTGTCACCGAAGCCTCTAATTTTGCATCATAGTATCCAAGAACTCCTCCTATTGAAAGAGCAAATACAAGGAAGACAGCCATAACAATTTTAAATTTCTTTCCCATTTCCTTATCCTCCAAACGTATGTCTGTAATTTTATCTATTGTAACAGAAAACTAAACCAGAAATGTTAAGAAAATCTAAAGCTTTTCATACGAATCCCAGTAAGAATGGTTCATCGTAAGTTTCAGGATAAGGCTTTTGGGGAGTTTTTTATAGTTGCTGCCCAGCTTATAGCCTATGAATTTACACGCCGTATCCGCCATGAATTTAGGAATCTTAAAAAATCTTCCGGTAAACAGCAGATGTTTCAGTGTGTGAAGGACCATCCTCATCCCCTCCGATTCAGAAGAGACTTCAAGAAACAGTCCTCCGTAGGATACCTGTGAAACTGCCAGATCAAAATTCCTGTGCAGCTGGTCAAAACAGCGGTAGTTGTGCCAGTGCCATACGGCGGCATCTGCCTGGTATGCAATGGCTTTGTCTGACTCGATCAGCCTGGAAGCCATAATCATGTCCTCATTAAATATTGTTTTGTGAATGAATCCGCCCATAGCTTCATAATCTTTTTTCCTGTATGCACTGCACACATTGGAACAGAAAAATGTCTTGATCCCAAGCTTTGGCAGGTCGGCTTTTGTCTTTATGGAGCTATCCGGGGGATAGTTAAAGCTCCTCGTATAATACTCCAGATAATTGTCCTTCGGGTCCGCCATCTGGCGCCCATAAGCGGCTCCCACACTGGGGTCCTCAAAAGCCTTCAGCAGATTTTCCACCATATATTTGTCTCTGGGCACCGCATCATCGGTCATAAACGCAATGATCTCCGCATCAGAAAGTGAAGCTCCGTAATCCCTTGTGGCTCCGTGGTCAAACTCTTCTTTTTTTATATGCTTTACTGCCACATTCGGATACTGCTCTGTAAGATGTTCAGGAAAATACTCCTCCTCCGTGTTGATCAGAAAGATAGTTCCGAAGGTAACCGTCTGCCTCGACAGGCGCCGGAGAGATTCAAAAAGCTTCTCCCCTGGTTTATAAGTTGGAATTACAAGATCAATCGTCATCGCTTCTCTCCTTTTTCTCAGCGCCGGATTTTAGAACCCTTCGTATCCCGTTTTGCAAGCTTCAGTTTATTGAAATCCAGACGTTTTCCTTTATAATCTATGGATGTAATGCCGTCGGCCTCCATAAGATAAGTATGGAGCAGTATATCATCCTTATTCAGTTTGATGCCTCTTACGCCTACCGCACCTTTTTTCTTTTCCGGCACCTCTTCCAGTGAAAACCGCAGGAAAACCCCCTCTTTTGTCTCTAATATTACCATATCCGGTTTTATCAGGCCACCGTCGGTTTTCAGCGGCTTTACCGAGAGGAGTGCGTCTCCGTCCGACAGTTTTGTGGCGGATACTGTTCTTTTGGTTACCTGGAATTCCGTTCCCGAAACGATCTTTAACATCCCCTGTTCCGTGGCAAAGAAAAGACTTTCATGTATCATTTCCTCCGCTGCCAGAACTGCGATAATTGCTTCGTCGGAGCTGTCGTAGTTGCCCAGATTGTCGATCGGTGTTCCCTTATCTTTATATTTTCCTGCCGGTATGTCCAGCACTTTGATCTGATGCATTACGCCGGTGTCTGTAAAAATACAGATCTTATCCGTATTCATACACGGAACAATATATTTATAATCCCTGGCTGCATTCTCCTGATTTCTCTGGTAGGTAGCCTTGTCGAAGGTCTTTGCATAGCCAAACCGGTCCATGACAAAATAAACCTGCTCCTCTTTCAGCGGTTCTTCTTCATAAACTGCCTCGGCTCCGTCCTCTACCACCGTTCTTCTCTCTCTCTGATACTCTTTTTTAATCTTCGTGAGATCCTGTTTCATAACGCGCTGCATAGATGCCGGATTATGAAGGATATCCTCATATTCGGCTATTTTGGCAACGATCTCTTCATATTCTTCTTTGAGAGCCAGGATTTCTAATCCGATGAGCTTTCCGAGGCGCAGGTCCAGGATCGCCTCTGCCTGTTTCTCTGTAAAAGACAGCTTGCAGGCTTCGATCATGGATTCAGATGATTTGAACCTGATAGTTCCGACCTCACCCTTCGTAAGACATGCTTTTGCCTCTTTCAGGTTTTTGCTCCCTCTCAGTATCTCAATGATCAGATCGATCATATCGCAGGCCTTGATCAAGCCTTCTTTAATCTCCCTCTGGTCATAAAGTTTGGATAAAAGAGTCTGATATTTTCTTCTTACAAGCCCGTAATGAAACTCTGTGTGATGCGCTATGATATCCCGAAGACTCAGAGTCTCCGGACGGCCGTCGACGATGGCCAGCATATTCACGCCGAAGGTATCCTCAAGCTTTGTTTTTTTGTACAGGAGATTCTTCAGGCGTTCTATGTCTGTCCCTTTTTTCAGTTCCAGAACAATGCGGATACCCTCCTTGGAGGATTCGTTGGAAATATCAACGATATCCGTCGTTTTCTTAGATTCCACGAGGTTTACGACATCAGAAAGAAATTTCCCGATATTGGCGCCGATCATCGTATATGGTATCTCTGTGATGACCAGCTTGTCCTTTTCCCCGCGCTTCTTCCCCGGCTCAAAGACTACTTTCCCCCGGAGTTTCAGTTTTCCGCGGCCCTCAGAGTAAATTGTTTTTATGTCCTTTTTGTTGACCACCAGGCCTCCGGTCGGAAAATCCGGTCCCTGGATATAGGTGAGCAGATCTTCATTGGTCACTGACTCATCTTCCAAATACGCGATCATGGCATCGACCACTTCGCCCAGATTATGAGTCGGAATGCTGGTGGTCATACCGACGGCGATCCCCTCGGCGCCGTTGATCAGAAGATTCGGCACTCTGACCGGAAGCACTTCCGGTTCTTTCTCTGTCTCGTCAAAATTGGATATAAAATCTACTATATTTTTATCCAGATCCGCAAGATAAACCTCCTGGGTAAACTTTTTCAGTCTTGCCTCCGTGTAACGCATGGCCGCGGCCCCGTCACCCTCGATGGAACCAAAGTTTCCATGTCCGTCCACCAAAGGCATACCCTTTTTAAATTCCTGTTCCATGACTACCAGAGACTCATAGATAGAGCCGTCTCCGTGGGGATGATATTTACCCATCGTGTCTCCGACGATCCTCGCAGATTTTCTGTGCGGCCTGTCATACCTCAGATTAAGCTCATCCATGGCATACAGGACGCGGCGCTGTACGGGCTTTAAACCGTCCCGAATGTCGGGGAGGGCACGCGCACAAATAACGCTCATAGCATAGTCGATATACGACTTCTGCATGACCTCGGAAAATTCTGCCCTAATGATATGTTCTGCCATCTTTCTCCCTTTCTATATATCCAACATCGCATCGCCTGCATTATCGTAAATAAACTGCCTTCTCGGCGGAACCTCACTGCCCATCAGCATAGAGGTCACATCGGATGCCATTCTGGCATCTTCGATCTCAATCTGCTTTAATGTCCTCGTCTCCGGGTCCAGCGTCGTCTCCCACAGCTGGCTGGCATCCATCTCTCCGAGGCCCTTATACCGCTGAAGGGTAAACGGACCCTTATGAGCAGCCTTGTATTTCTCCAACGCGGTATCATCGAACAGATAAGTTTCCTTTCCTTTCTTAGGAATTGCCTTATAAAGAGGAGGTGTTGCCAGATAAACGTGTCCGTGGGTAATCAGCTCCGGCATAAACCGGTAGAAAAATGTCAGCAGCAAGGTGGCAATATGGGCTCCGTCCACATCGGCATCGGTCATAATCACAATTTTTTGATACCTCAGTTTTTCGATGTCAAAATCGTTTCCGTACCCTTCTGAAAATCCGCACCCAAAGGTGTTTATCATCGTTTTAATCTCTGCATTAGCCAAGACCTTGTCCATGGTAGCCTTCTCAACATTCAGGATCTTTCCCCTGATCGGCAGAATGGCCTGAGTTCGGCGGTTTCTGGCAGTTTTCGCAGAGCCTCCGGCAGAATCTCCCTCGACGATAAAAATCTCACACTCTTCCGGCTTACGGCTTTCACAGTTAGATAGCTTTCCGTTGCTGTCAATGGAGAGCTTCTGTCTCACAAGAAGATTTGTCTTCGCTTTTTCTTCAGCCTTGCGGATCTTTGCAGATTTCTCCGCACAGGCAAGGACTTTTTTTAAGGTATCCAGGTTTTTATCAAAAAATAATACCGTCTCATCTCCGGTAATTTCACTGACCACTTTACTGGCATCAGGATTGTCCAATTTTGTCTTTGTCTGACCTTCAAACCTTGGTTCCGGATGCTTTACGGAAATGATTGCGGTCATGCCGTTTCTCACATCTGCCCCGGTAAAGTTTGCGTCTTTTTCCTTTAATACACCCAGTTCCCTGGCATACTGGTTCATCACTGCCGTAAATTTGGACTTAAATCCCGTGATATGGGTACCGCCCTCCGTGGTATAAATGTTATTGCAGAAGCCTAAAATATTTTCACCAAAATCTTCCGTATACTGGAAGGCGATCTCCGCTTCGATTCCGTTGATCTCCCTCTTATAATAGACCGGATCATGCAGCACATGCTTACCATCATTCAGCTTCTTTACATAGGCACAGATCCCCTCAGGCTCATGATATAAAACTTCCGTCTCTTCCCCTGAACGTTCATTAATATAATTAATCTTTAATTCCGGGTTCAGATAAGTCGTCTCATGGAGACGGTTGCGGATCATAGCGGCTTTGAAATAGGTCTTGTCAAAGATCTCGGGATCGGGCAGAAACCGGACCTTTGTCCCGGTCTCCGACTTTTTACAGCTTCCGATGACTTTCAGCGGTTCTGTAACCTTCCCTCTCTCAAAACATTCCTCATAGATTTTTCCGTCCTGTTTGACCGTCACTTTAAGCCAGGTAGAAAGGGCGTTGACCACAGATGCCCCCACACCGTGCAGTCCTCCTGAAATTTTATATCCCCCGTCTCCGAATTTTCCTCCGGCATGAAGCATGGTAAACACCATCTCCACCGCTGAAAGACCGGTCTGTTCATTGATCCCGACAGGAATGCCCCTGCCGTTGTCTTCGACCACTGCTGTCCCGTCATCCTTGAGTGTTACCGTGATTTCATCGCAGTGTCCCGCAAGAAATTCATCCACTGAGTTATCTACGATCTCATAGATCAGATGATTAAGCCCCTTTGTCGAAACACTTCCTATATACATTCCGGGCCGCTTCCTGACTGCCTCCAGCCCTTCCAGTACAGAAATACTGTTTGCGTCATAGTTTTGACTGCTCATTTTCTATATTCTCCTCCCAATATGATCAAGGCTTTCCTGCAGCCCTGTCATAGAAACATCTGCTTTTATACAATCTAAAATATTATATACATTTTGAACAAGAACTTCAAGTAGATATCCTGCAGTAGTCATAGTGTGCAGTATTCCATCGTTTTTCATGCAAAAGGCTATTATACTTAATCCGCATAATAGCTTTGCTTACAATTCTTCTCCTGATAAATAGTTTATAAACTCCTGCTCCGGCATCGGACATCCGTACAGATATCCCTGGGCATGACAGCACCCATCTTCTTATACATCTGTGCCTGTTCCTTTGTCTCTACCCCTTCTGCGATGACTTGAAGTTCAGGGGCATCTGACAAACTCCACTACTTTTTGACGCCGCCGGTTATCCTCAGTCTGCCGCAAAAATTTCAGATCCAGTTTCATAACATCAATGTGGAGCTCTGAAGGTGTATTAAGAAACGAGTAACCGCTCCCAATGTCATCCATTTCAATAATAAATCCTTTCTGGTTCACCTTTTCTATAACAGATAAAAACTTTTCTGAATCCTTCACGTATGCACTTTCTGTCAGCAGCCATAAGCGCACGGTCCTCATTGTATGGGACAAGTATAAAAAATGTATCCGCTCTTGCTCTGGTAAACACCGACAGGTCACCGGACAGCGTACTGAGCAGGGCAGTTGATAAATCTGCCAGAAGCCGGTCTGCAGTCTCTGAACCAAGGGAAACAGCCTGCTCTCAAAAAACCAGACAGTACACTCATGTTGAAAGAAAATCACCGCGCCCTTTTGGTACATCTGTCTGATCCTTTTACGGTACTTGAGATCTCGCAGCCGGATATCGTCGTTCTTTACCGCGAGTATTTGTTCCTCTCTGCAGAAAAAACGGGCTATACCGGCATACACAGACGAAAGATCATGTCTAAGCTCCGCAGACTGATCCAGGAACTCCGGTCATGAAAATGTTATGGGAAACATTCGGTCCTTCGATTCTATTCGTCATTTATTGACACATTTCCTTCTAACCTTTATAATGAAACGAGTATTCATTATAAACAAACAGGATTGGGGAAATGAATTATGAAGAAAAATACGAAATTGATGTCCTTGATTATAACAGCCTTATTGGCAGTGACTCTGCTGACCGGATGCGGCACAAAAAAAGCCCCGGATGCAGATAAATCCATGGATGCTTTTTATCAGCTGATCGTATGCCATAAAGCAGATGCCATGACAGATCTGGGCATTGACTCTGCCGAAGTCAGTGATACCCTGAGTGTATACAAGGAGTCTACGATTTCATCACTGAAAAACAGCTTCAAATCTGCGGGCATCACACTGACCACAAAAGACGCTGAAGATATCTTTGATGCACTCTCCCAGGCTTTGTCCAGTCTTGAATATGAAGTATCCGTGAAAGAGCAGGAAAAGAAAGAGGCTGTTGTCACTGTAAAATCACAGTATATTGATTACTTATCCGTATTTAAGGACGCCAAGAAAAAAACAGTAGATGCATTGAAGCCTCAGCATATCGAGACGAAAGAAGATGCTCAGAAACTTTTGATCAAAAACGTGGCAAAAGGTTTCAAAAGTATGAAACCGTCTTCCGACATGAAGACAAAGACTTTCACACTGACCAAACAGAATATCAAAAGCGGTGAAGACACAGTTACCCTGTACTTTCCGAAAGATTCCAAACAGCTTGGCTCTGATCTGATTAATCTCGTCACAGGGAGATAAGGGATCTTATATAATTTGTTTGCCGCTGTCACCAAAAATTTCACCCCGGATATCAGAAAAATCTGACATCCGGGGTGTTTTTTCATTTCATAGGATTAGGGTGTCAAAAGGTCATTGACCTTTGATATAAATTTGTACCTTGAAAATTTAACACGATATATCAATCCATCCGAACATTTGGTAAAATATAAATATCAAATATCGAGGTGATTCGCATGTGTTTTGTATCAAATAATAGTCAACAAATGTCGTTGACTGACAGCACATTTAACCTGACAGAAAGAGAACGTAGGTTTCTTGAAAAATCATGGGCAAAGACTTTTTCGGATAGGATTTTTCCTGCCATAAACGAAGATATATTTTCTGTATTGTATAGTAGTAAAGCTTCTCGTCCAAATACTCCCGTAAATGTCATCGTTGGTGCATTGATTCTCAAAGAAGCACTTGGTGATAGTGATGATGAACTTGTTCAGGCTCTAATGTTTGATATACGGTATCAGCATGCTCTTCATACTACTAGTTTTGAAGAACAGCCCTTGAGCGACAGAACTCTGAGTAGATTTCGTGCAAGATGCCTTGCTTATGAAACAGAAACCGGTATTGACCTGATTCATATATGTGTTACCTCTTTATCAAAAGAAATATCTGAATTTATGGGGCTTACCCCTTCTATGCAGAGAATGGACAGTATGATGATCGCGGCAAATATCCGGAATCTTTCACTATTAGAGCTTTTCTATACTTGTACTGCAAATTTAGCAAAAGTTATGGTTAGCAGAGGGGTTACTCTTCCAGAAAAGCAAAAACATTATGTGGAAAAGGATGATTACAATGCGTTTATCTATCACCAGCGTAAGCTAGATGCTAACGAAAGAACAATTGTTGTAATGCATGATGCCGAAAAACTTCTGGAACTCTGCGAAGGAGATTTTGATGATACCAGCGAATATCAGCTGTTGATACGTTTACTCAAAGAACAAACCATCTTCAATGACGATGGGACCCGCAGGTTGCGTGAAAAAAAGGAAAAAGAGGATCCATCAAAAGTGTTGTTAAATCCATCTGATCCGGAAGCCACTTTCCGAAAAAAAGCAGGAGGTAAACATTTAGGATACGTAGCAAATCTCACAGAAACCGTAGGGGAAAACAAAAGCCTGATCACCGATTATGCGTACGAACAAAACATATACGGAGACAGCCAATTCATGAAGGATCATTTAGCCAAGGAACCGATATATAAACAGGAAGTATTACTGATTGCCGATGGTGCTTACGGCAGTGAGGTTAATGTTGCCGAAGCTGCTAAACATAGAATCCGACTTATCACTACGAATTTTACCGGGAGAAAACCGGCTGATATTTTTGCAGAGTTTATTTTTAGCGAAGATGGGCATGAACTGTTGGAGTGTATCAATCATAAAAAGCCATATCAGTTCCGCTATGATGAGCACAATGACCGTTGTGATGCGTTGTTTAAAAAATGTGACTGTGCAGACTGTCCATACCTGGCAGAATGCAAACCACGTTTACGCCAAAACAATGCGTTAAAAGAACTGTCTTGGAAAGCAGTCAATCGAGCAAAACAACTTCGTTTTATGAAAACAGAAGAATTCAAGCAGTATGCACATTTCCGAAATGGAGTAGAATCATTACCTTCACTGCTTCGCAGAAAATATCATGCCGACAAAATCCCAACACATGGCAAAAAACAGACTCGTCTGCATTTCGGATTCAAAGTCGCAGCTTTGAATTTTCAAAAGCTATTGGATTATGAAAATAGCTTGGTTTATTGTGCCTCTGAAAAAGAGATAGCATAATTAATACTCAAAACATCAAGCTCACCTTCTGTTGATTGTTCTAAATTTAATATTCTCAAACCAATTCGTGTTAAATTTTCAAGGTACAAACAAAATCAGATATTTATTAATATGTCTTTTGACACCCTAATCTTTCATAGGAAAGTTCTACGCTTTATCCTTTAATTTTTTTAATACAAAACATGCCAGCATACAAAGACAGATGCCGGTCAGAGCACCCGAACTGTCGATCATGACATCTTTGACCTGACAGCTTCTTCCTGGTACGAAATATTGGTGCAGTTCATCTGTCACGGCATAGATAGAACAAAACGCCAATGCCGCACCCAGAAGATGGGCCTTTTTCTTTACATCAATCCTCAAAGCCCGGCACACAAGCACTCCGAGCAGTGCATATTCCAAAAAGTGGGCTGTCTTCCTCACATAGTGGTCCATGACGGACAGCATATCATATAGGCTGTTTCCGAATGTTCCCGCCTCTGCCGGGGATATCCCGATCAGCTTTGATATCCATTGGGTTACTCCCATACTCATCTGCTCAGACGCATCTGCCGTCTTCGCAGAAAATAAAAAGATCACCGCCATCATCAAAATGACCATTGTCCAGGATACCATACGATTTCTTTTTAACTTCATACATCTTTTCCTGTTTAAATTTGTCTTCTAACAATACTATATTCATCATTTAATTGAAAATACGGACAGTTATAATTAGAATATGTCATAAACCGCATCAGCTCATCTTCGTCCAGGTTTACGTCACATACATAGTAACCGCACATCTCGTCATACACATAATTTACACAAGACTCACAGGTGCTTTTCTGTTTTCCCACCATAAAATCCCTCCTATCCTAATCTCAATCTATATTCGTAGTTTCTGTCTTTATTATACTGTATAGTCCGGACTTTTTGCAAACATACTAAGAGAACTAAAAAGAAAGGAGTGATCGCAATGCACGAATCCAACTGCCACAGGCATAAACAGCAGGAACCAAAAGACGCAAAAAAAGAACGTCCGCATATCGTGGAGCCTCTTCCCGAGTCTGAACGTCCCAGAAAAGACGGTCCTGGCGGAAATTAATATTTTGACCATAGTGCCAAAATATCATGCATAATATTTCTAAGACTGGGAAGATTATAAATAGAAAAGGAGGTTGCTATGGGAAGTAAAACATTAGATTATATAGCACTGACAATTACAATTATAGGTGCGGTCAACTGGGGCCTGATTGGCTTCTTCCGGTTTGATTTAGTAGCTTTTCTCTTCGGCAGCATGACGATGCTTTCAAGGCTCGTCTATGATCTGGTCGGCATCTGCGGACTTTATCTTTTAACCTTTTACGGCCGCTGTGGAAGAGATCTCTAATACCAATGATCCTCATATTCGTTTGACAAAGGACTGCTGCAAAACCCGATATTCTGTTTCAAACAGAAGCACTCATGCGCGTTTTGCAGCAGTCTCTTTAATTGGAATTAACTTGTATGGCCGGACGAAAATCAAACAGACGGTAAGGACTGATCCTCATGACTCCCGCCAGCTTTTCGATTTCCTCCAACGTGGGACTGACCAGCCCTCTTTCAATATCATAGATATGCATATGGCTGATGCCCGTATATTTTTCAAGATTTCTCAAACTGTAACCCTGTTCTTCCCTGATTTCCCATAAAAAAATTCTCATATTTAAAATACCTCGTTTGGTTTGTATATTTATCTGCTTTCGTATTTCTATTAGAAAATTTTTTTGCCTTAGCGGTATTATTTTTTTGAAAATGTTACTTTTGTAATATTGTTCTTGCTCTCCAGCTGCATGCCCGGGATGCTCCGCACATATGAGCTGAACCGGTTGTATCCAAAGTCCTGCACCTTAAAGTTCTCATATTCTGCATAAATTTTATTTGCAAGATCAGACAGATCAAGCCCCTTCTTTCCTGTATTTTTCACCAGCGCCGTCACATAGTGGTCCAGCTGTTCTTTCATGTCAATATCTTCTCTCAGAGAAACAGTGACAATATTGCCATCCTTTATCAGCCTGAAATGATCGAATTCTTCCAGAAATTTAGAGAGCAGACTGTAGCCATAGCTCCTCACATCAAAGTCCGGATATCTCTTTAACAGCCTTGTCCCGATCTCTCCCAGCGTCGTCTCTTTATCGCTGTTCTGATTGTCAGTGATGATAGAATGGATCGCTGCCTCGATATCCTTGCGGCCAATAGGTTTGCTTTCCTTTTCCTCTTTGTCCTCGATCAGGAGTTCCAGGTTTGTAAAAACATCACACGCTTTACGGAAAGCCGGGGGAGTCTTCCCCTCACCCATGCCGATCACAGTGAGTCCTGTCTCTCTGATCCTACTGGCAAGCCTCGTAAAGTCGCTGTCACTGGAGACGATACAGAAGCCGTCCACCCGGTTGGTGTAAAGGATATCCATGGCATCGATAATCATTGCTGAATCCGTCGCATTTTTCCCCTGTGTATAAGAAAACTGCTGGATCGGCGTGATGGAGTTGGCCAGCAGTTCCTCTTTCCAGCTGGCATGAAGCGTACTTGTCCAGTCGCCGTAGATTCTCTTGTATGTAATGTTGCCGTACTGGGACAGCTCGTCCAAAATCGGCTTGATATATTTTGCTGATATGTTGTCAGCGTCGATTAAAAGAGCAAATCTTTTTTCCTTCTTTTCCATACTTATATTTCTTTCTCCCTTTTCAGTAATACCGTTTTATATACTGCAGTGCCATATAATCCATGATCCGGATCGTGAGCAGTTTCCCCCGTTTCATGATCGTTTCCACGTTCTGCCGGCTTTTCTTTGCGGTCACCGCAATGTTGCTGGAAACATTTTTAAGAATGACAGCTTCTTCTCCTTCCTTTTTTTCGCCAGTGATGAAGATCGGTTCCTGGACATAAACGTTCTTCTTCCAGGAGATCGTCTGTTCCGGCACTTTTGCGATCTTATCAACCATCTGTTTCGCAGGCCCAAAATTCTCCTTCAATGTCAGCAGCCTGAGACCATGATTTTCAAATCGTATCCACGTCCTGTTCTCAACAAACGGGTACAGGATCTCTGCGATCAGCTGGAGACGATTCTGGATAGAATTCTGTGCGCTCAGCATGTCCTTGGAGACATTCAGAAGATAGTTTGCCATGCCGTCTTCTCTGGAAGAATGGATCCGCAGCCTCTGTGTCTTCTTCTTTGCAGCAGTCTTCATGGCCTCTTCTGCCCGGTCATAGGCTGGTCCCTGCTGCTGCGCAGAAGTCCCTTCCTCTATCCGTACCGTCCACTCTCCGATTCCGATCCCTCCGGTGACGGCGACCGGATAACACATGATCTCAAAAAGCCGGAAATAAGAGGCTGCGGACATTGAAGATGTAAACAGGCCCTGAAGTTCGTCATGCCTTCCGAAGATCACCGGAAATATCATGCTATCCACAAAAAGGCTGTTCAGCTGCTCCGCCACTTTGGTCAGATAAATCTGAAGATTCTGCTCCTCTGCGGGCTCATACCTCATTCTCTTTTTTATATGTATCATCAACGCTGAATATTCATCCAATTTATAACTCCCATCATTTTACATGCAAACAAATCTGTTTTCATTTATTATAACATAATAAATCTGTTTTAACTAGAAAATTTTCTATTATTTCCAATGAAATCCTTACCAAAAATCAGACAACAATCAATATATCTCGTTTTTTTCTGGAATACTAAAACAAATACGAAAAGGAGAACTGCTTATGAGATTATTTACCGCCGTATATCATGAACCAGGAATCTTTGATTATCCCCTCGGCCGAAAATTAAAAAGAGATTTTGCGGATCTGCCCTGGCATGAGATCAAAAGCCATAACCGGATCGAAGAGATGACCCAAAGGCCCAACAGCGATTTTCCAAAAATGAAACGCTTCCTGATCATCGGCACAAGAAAAACCCACCGATATACGGAAAACCATAAGATATCCGATTATCTGGTCCCATTCACCTCGTCCGGATGCACTGCCATGTGCCTTTATTGTTATTTGGTATGCAATTATAATAAATGCGCCTATTTAAGGCTTTTCGTAAACCGGGAAGAGATGATGGAACGGTTGATAAAGAACTCAAAAAAAGGAGCTGATCCCCAGACATTTGAGATAGGCTCCAACAGCGATCTTGTCTTAGAAAATATGATCACAGGCAATCTGGAATGGGTCATACCTGCTTTCGCCCGTGAAGGGAGAGGACAGATTACGTTTCCGACCAAATTTGCATCTGTAAAACCTTTGCTCGGCCTTGACCATCAGGGAAAAACCATTTTTCGAATGAGCGTCAACCCTCAGGAGATCATCGACCACATCGAACTTGGAACCTCACCTCTGGATCAGAGAATACGGGCAGTCAACGCTATGTGTGAGGCCGGATATCCCGTAGGAATACTAATCGCTCCCATCATTCTTAATGATGGATGGAAAGAAAAATACATGGATTTGATCAATCAACTGGCCGACGGGCTTACAGAAAAAACAAAAAAGGCGATGACCATAGAGATGATTTTTATGACTTACAGTTTTGTACAGAATGCTATTAACAAAGAGGCATTTCCGGAGGTCCCGGACCTCTATGACAATCAGTCTATGTCCGGAGGCGGAAGAGGAAAATACCGCTACCGGAAGGAACTGCGTCTGGAAGCAGAGTCGGTGCTGACAGACTATGTGAGTCTGCGTCTTCCGGAAGCAAGACTGGTCTATGTCTGCTGAGGCAGTTTACTTGTTTTTAATTTTACACAGTTTCTTCCGCCTCCTCAGCACCCTGCCCAAATAAGAATACGAGAAATTCTTCTCCGCCATAACGGATCAGGCTTCCTGACCTGTTCTGCACTTCCTTCTCCAGGAAGCCTGCGAAAGTTCTCAGGCACTGGTCTCCGGATATATGTCCAAACCGATCATTATATTGCTTAAAATAATCAATATCAATCATCATACATGCAATGTTTCCGAGCTTCTCTTGTACGGTCTGGAACTGTTCTTTTAGGGAAGTTTCCAGATAACTGCGGTTAAAAAGCCCGGTCAGACGGTCACGGATCACCTGTTGATTCAATTCCTTATTGATCTCGGCGATTTTTTGATACTGTTCTCCGATAATAATACGGTCATATTCTGACAAAACCCGGTTCCGATATAGAGTGATCAGAAATATGCGGTTCTTCTCGGTTTCAAAAAAACGCCTCCCGGAAGTGTCGATATCGAATAGAGCATCAAAATCTGACAGCCCAAAATAAGCAGCTGAAAAATCGTATGAGTTTTAAAAATATTGGCGGTCAGGTTCTGTTCAATTTGAATCCGGTAAGCAGAATCTGCCGGAAACCCCAGATATTTTTTTATCTTATTCATAAGTTCTCCCTGTCTCTTCAGATAAATATGAACTTCTGAACACTGCAGATACCATCTCTGACAGTCTCTGTGTGTCAAACATGTCTGAAAACAAAATTTGTTCATTGACTGCTTCCATATTTTCTTCCGAGTATTCTATTTCTTTTGAGTACAGACGGGCAATTTCCAAAGACGTCAGGCTCCCCTCTCCCGAAGCCGCAGCCTCTGTCCCCCGGACAGCCAAACAACTGAAAACCGCAAATTTAACCTTATCCAACAGCTGAAAATCATAAACGGATCTTAAAAAATACCGGTATATAAAATACACCATCAAATGTTCATAAAAGATTCCGTCAAAATCAGAAAAACAAATGTCTCCCTCCCGAAACATGAAAGATGCCTGGCTTAAAGCCTGCTTCCACTCGGGGGTGAGAATCTCCAGATCCAGAAGAAATTCCAGACATTCCGTGAACCATTCTCTCAGACCGATCCGCGGCTTTTGTACTCTTTCTTTCGTCTTCCATTTATGTATATGCAGATACATGGCCTCCATATCATCGCGAATGTAATCTTCCTGAAAGACAGCTGCCGCCGACAGCGTCTGTCGCAAACGTCTCTCCAGCGTCTGCTCCCTGTCCTGAAGCAGACGGATGATCAAGTCTCTTGCCAGCGTAAGCGGCTCCAGCCAGGGCTCCTCTTCTTCCGTTTTTTCATTCAAAACTTTATCAAAAAACCGGACCTTTTTCTGATTGGTTAAAATCAGCCTTGCCGCCTCTTCGCACACGAGCCCCAGCCCCGCTTCCTGCCGGCTGCCATAAACTTCATAGAACCGTGGATGGTCTGTACAGATCTGGCAGAGGAAATCTTCTCCCAGATGAATGTAAATATCGCATAAATTCTTTTGATTTAAAAAAGGACATCTTCTCTCCTCCATGAGAAAATGATGAGGACAGGAAGAGCTGACAGATCTCATGAGACGGTCTCCGAATGATCCTTTCACGAGGGTGTACTTTTCATAGGTCTCATCGTTCACAGTGATATCCCATCCCGCGCAGCAGCTGTCTGTGCAGTCAGAACCTATACATTTAAATTTGTCATAATAATCCGGTATCCGAAACTTCATCTCTCCTCCTGATATTTTCTGTCCTCTATTATATCATAAATTCCCTGCGCATCTGTACACAGCCTGCAGCAGAAACTATGATTTGTATTTTTTGGCATCTTCCCCTATAATGAAGTCCAGCAGATTAAAAAATCCCGCACAAAAAGGAGTACAGGAAATGATGAAACGCAATATCCGCCTGAAAATAGAATATGACGGCACCCGCTATCAAGGCTGGCAGAAGCTTGGCAAAAATGTAAACGCCAACACGATCCAGGGAAAATTGGAGTCGGTCCTCTCGAAAATGACCGGGGAATCCATCCAGGTTATCGGTTCCGGCCGCACAGATGCCGGCGTACACGCCTGCGGACAAGTCGCCAATTTCCATACAGACTGCGGCTTCTCCTGCCAGGAGATCAAAGAGTACCTCACGAAATATCTGCCTTCCGATATCGGACTTCTGACGGCAGATGAAGTCTCAGAGCGCTTCCACAGCCGGCTGAATTCAAAACAAAAGACATATCAGTACCGCATCGCTGTCCCCGGCACCGTGAATGTTTTTGAAAGAAAATATCTGTGGAAGTATCCAAAAACACTCGACATAGAAAAAATGAACAAGGCAGCCTCCTTCTGTCTAGGCACCCACGACTTTTTAGGATTCTCTTCTGTAAAAAAGACAAAGAAATCAACTGTGAGAACGATCTCTTCTATTGTGATTGAAGAAGGTCACCGGGAAGTCCGGATCAGTTTCACAGGCGACGGCTTCCTTTATAATATGGTCCGGATTCTGACCGGAACACTGGCTGAGGTCGGTGCAGGAACCAGAGATCCTGAATCTATCCTTCATGTCTTTCAGTCAAAAGACCGGAAAGATGCAGGTATCACCGCCCCGCCCCAGGGTCTGTTCCTGATGAATGTTGAGTATTAAGAACACTTAATAGTGGATAAACACCGGATCTCCGCTCTCCACAAGTTTATATATGGCCGCGGCGTCTGAGAGCTGAAGGTTTACACACCCGTGGGAACCGGTCACTTTATATCTGCTCGGAGACCAGAGACCCCAGTCGCTCCTCTTGCTCCAGTGGTATCCGGTTCCGGTCCACATGATTCTGACCCAATACTTCGTGTCTACACTGTAATCTGCACCAACCAGAGTTTTGGTCAGCCGTTTTTCCTTCACGTAGTAAGTTCCGGTCCTTGTTATGCGGTCAGGAGTCGGTTTCCCCGTAATACAGTTTGCAGAAAATACTCTCTTGCCGTTTTTATATACAAATACTTCCTGGGCGGACAGATCTACCTCACTGTAATTTTTATGATCCCAGTCATTCTGGGGATTTTGATAATCTTTCCGATAGGCCTTATTAAAATAAACAGGTTTTAATTTTGCAGTCATAGCTTCCTGATTTTTATCCGACGGATCTTTTTGGTAAGCCTCAATCAATTCCTTTGACGGCACTTTCTTCAGCAATTTCAGGACTCTGGCGATCTCCTTGTCGTAATCGATCCTCCATCCGTAATCTCCGCCTTCTACTTTTATTTTCTTGCCTGAATGAGTCGTAAATTTTCTGGCAATACCTACCGTTTTATACTTAAGACAGAATTTTTCCACCCAGTCTTCCACGGCAGTTTTGTTAAGCTTCACCGTATGTTTTTTCGTGTTGACCTTGATACAGTCTTTCAAAACCTCAGGTGTCATCGTCTCTTTTGTATTGTCTCCCATGTCCCATTGGATCCAGTGCAGCAAATACTGATTATATTTCTCCTGCATCCTGGTAAGTTCGGCGTCATCGATTCTGAGTCCGGGTTCTTGATACACACCGGGATATGTCTTTTGGTCCATCAGGTCCATAGAAGGTTTCAGCCCCTTTATGGCTTCCGATATCTGTCCCAGAAAGGCCTTCTGATCCAAAATATTTCCTTCTAATTCTTTTTTCAGCACACCATACTTTTTCTCTTTGGAGTATTCGATCGCTGCATCTTCGGGCTTCATCAGCTTATAGCCGTCATCCCCGGTCACCAAAACCGATTTTTTTACAAGAGCCGAGAGCTTCTTCTCTGAAAAATCAATCGTGTCCTTTAAATTTCTCTGTTCCTTCTTCATAAAAGAAAAAATGACACTCTGTTTATGCTGCTTTTGATACAGTTTTTCCACCGACTCCAGAGACTTTACCTTTAAGTCAATATCCCTGCCTGTGATCGTTAAGGTTCCTTTTTCCCTGCCTTTTACAGTAAGTCTGTAACGGTCTGCAGTCTGTTTGAGCTCATCCAGCGACTCTTCATAGGTCATTCCGGATACTTTGAGGCCGTCGATTCTGCTTCCTGGATACCACCGGTCTTTATAATAAATATGTACTGCTGTGAGTGCTGCAATGACGACCACCGCCGTTGCACCCATTATATATAAATATTTTTGTTTCATTTTTGCCATATTTTTCTCCTGTCTTTAAGCTGCATTTACCTTTTATGGCCTGTTTTTGCTTGCCACGTATAAGGATAACGAACATTTTATTTAGTGTCAACATGTTATGTATCCTTTTTTAGATTAAGGAGATACTAAGGTTGTATCATAAATTGAAAGGAGCTTTGTTATGAAATCAAATGAAAAAAACGATTGTATCGAGTGTACAATAAATAACTGTGCCTACCATGCAGGCGACGTTGACTACTGTACTTTAGAGACAATCAAAATCGGAACTCATGAGCCTAATCCAACAACAAAAGAATGCACTGACTGTGAATCTTTCGCAAACAAATCAGGATGCTAAGATGATAACATCCACCAACTCATTTTCTTTATTCCTTTAAGTTCGGAAACAGCAGAAATTTTATAATAAAATTTCTGCTGTTTTTCATTACGCATCTGTGCACAGCCCGTGGAGAGTTTTTTATTTTTCAGGAAAAGCTTTCACACATCAGCGTGACAAGATCTTTCTTAAAAAATAAAAAGAGGGCCTGCATTTTCATCTCTCCACGCCATCCCGCCGATCAGGATCAAAGCCTCATATTCATCCCGGACGGAACAAATATCATAATCAGGCAGAACATGAAAACCTCCGATAGATGAAACCTTGTCTTTTATCAGGGATACTGTTTTAACCTCATACCTGCTGTCTCCCAGCATATAGAGAGCAGAGGACAGATAGGCAGACTCCCAGTCAGCATATTGATCCAATAAAACAAATAATGCCGCCTATTTCATAAAACCTTCTCCTTAAATTCATCGATTTCTCAAATTATATCCGTTGTATATGGAATGCAGTCGTCTGAGGTATCACAGAAGGCGTCTGAAAATTTGCATGAGTCACTTTCACCATATTTCCGGGCTGCAGATCACGCAGTCTGATCGGCAAACCGAATTGGTTAGTAAATGTAGTTGAATTTGTGATCAAAAATCTGTTTTGACTGTTGATATTCCTTGGATTTTCCGTAACGATAAAATGGTTGTCAAAATCAATTAAAACAATCCTTCCTGTTGTCACCGAGGATGGTCGCTGAGGCGGCAATGGCGGCCGCGGCGGCAGAGAAATCCTTTGTACAATCACAGAAACGGCACTGGACTGAGGCGGTATGCTTCTTGTCATGCGTGATGAAAATATGACATTCACCCACATTCCCCTCTGAATACAGCATATACACATGCTCTGTCCAAAAGAATTTAAGATCACCGTATTCCTATTTAAATTTAAACGTATATAATGAATCGAATCAGACCGATTTCTTTCCGGGACAGAATAAGATATCAAAATACTTCCAACTGAATTATTAACACAAGAAGTCTCTTCCACGAAAGCGTTGTTGATCCGCATCAGATTTCCTTGTTGAATCAATCTCCCACGAGTATTGTTATCCATAAAAGTTTCCAACTACTGTTTTACTGTATTATATTCATAATTTGTCGGGTTGTTCAAATAGTATTATAAAAACAAATTATGCCTCAATGTTTACTAATCCAACAGAGTTCATCACTACATCAAATGGTGCAGTATTAGAAATATCAAAACAAAAATCCCATGTAACAGAAAAGCCCGGGCTTTCCGTCTCCGCGGGAATATTTTTAGCCTGTGCCGCCTGTGCAAGACAGAATAAAACTTCTCCCTCGTCCGGATCTTCCGCATAAAATCCCACCTGCCATAACTCATAGCTTTCTTTTAATCCTCTAATCTCCAACAAAACCGGTATGATCATTTTTCCTCCGTCTGTTTTTGATGGCTGAAGTGTGGTGTCATATCCGCCCTCCGTCACGTCGACCTGCTGTCTCAGATCCACAATCGGTACTGGCGGTTGAGGACAATGTGGGCAAGTTTCAAAAACTGATTTTATATTACTGCTTTCATCCTTTATTGTTTTTATTGGGTCAAACTTATATAATGTATCGTATAGATTCTGAGAGAAGGTGTCGGAAAGGACAGTGTAAAAAATGAAACGTATATTCTTTGTTGAAGACGATTTAAGTTTAATCAGCGGTTTATCCTATGCCATGAAAAAACAGGGATATGAAATAGAGGTTGCCCGCACAAGCAATGAAGCACAAATTTTATGGGCAAACGGTACATTTGATTTAGTTATTCTGGACGTTTCACTCCCCGATGGTTCCGGCTTCGAACTGTGTAAAAAAATACGTGAATCATCCAAAGTGCCGATTATGTTTTTGACTGCGGCCGATGAGGAAACGGATATTATCATGGGCCTTGATTTAGGAGGCGATGATTATATTACAAAGCCATTCAAGCTTGCAGTATTTTTGTCAAGGATCAATGCCCTGCTCCGCAGAAGCAGTAATTTTACTCAGGCAAATACTGAATTAATCTCAAACGGAATAAGAGTACAGCTTCTGAAAATGGAAGTCTATAAAAACGGAACACAGATTGTTTTAACCGCAGGCGAATATAAATTGCTCTGTCTCTTTATGGAAAATCCGAATATTGTTCTCTCACCGGAACAGATTCTGAGCAAACTCTGGGATTATGATGACAAGTTTATAGAAAGCAGCACTCTAACTGTGTATATTCGCAGACTCCGCACAAAAATCGAAGATAACCCCAGAGAGCCCCAAAAAATAGTGACCGTCCGGCGTATGGGGTACAAATGGAACACAATGGATTGAGGTGCAGTATGAAAATATTAATAAATAGAAAGATTAAATTATTTTTTTGTTGGGAATTGCTGTTTATCACAGTATATACTCTTCTCTCCACTGCTTTTATAGGTTTGAAAACCGGAAATGCGGCATCTTATATATTGGCTGCTTCTTTGTGTATGAGTATCTCATTATTAGTAACCGCCTATTTGTACTTCAGGGAACAAAATAAAATAATGGAGGATGCCGTCACACAGATCAGAGCATATATTTCCGGAAACCAGAATGCACGCATCGAATGTAACAACGAGGGAGAATTATACAGGCTCTTCCATGAAGTAAATTCTTTAGTGTCTATTTTAAATGCCCATGCTGAAAATGCCGGAAAAGAAAAAAGGTTCTTAAAAGACACTATTTCTGATATTTCTCATCAGTTAAAAACCCCTCTCGCTGCCCTCAATATCTATAACGGCATCCTTCAGGAAGAAACAAAAGACATGCCTGCGATCAAAGAGTTTGCAGATCTTTCGGAACGGGAGCTGGACAGAATCGAAATCCTTGTACAAAATCTCCTGAAAATCACAAAACTTGACGCAGGAACGATTGTAGTAGATAAAAACATGGAAAATGTGTCTGAGATGATGAACAATATAAAAGATCACTACCTGTACCGCGCCCGGCAGGAGGAAAAAGAAATACATCTGTCCGGGGATGACAGCATTTCATTATTATGCGACCGTAACTGGCTGATTGAGGGCATCGGCAATCTTGTTAAGAATGCTTTTGACCATACAAAAAAAGGCGATAGGATCTGTATAGAATGGAAACAGTTCCCGTCGGTTGTTCAAATTTCCATAAAAGATAATGGCAGCGGTATCCACCCGGAAGATCTGCACCACATTTTTAAAAGATTTTACCGCAGCCGCTTTTCTAAAGATACACAGGGCATCGGGCTGGGCCTTCCGCTTGCGAAAGCGATTGTTGAGGCACACAGTGGAACCATCGAGGCTGGCAGTGAATTAGGGGTTGGAACAACCTTTACGATCAATTTCTTAATTCCTACAAAATTGTAGGCTGTGTGTCATCTTCCGGTAGTATTGGAGTGATATTCTATCTATAGGAAAAAAGATTAAAAAAAGGAAATATCCTTGACTTAACAGAAAGGAGTGTTTATCCAATGGACTTATTGGAAGTTAAAACAATTTCTAAAACTTACGGCAGTGGCGAAGCTGCCGTACACGCACTAAAAAACGCTGCTTTTTCCGTTCCGAAAGGCGAATTTGTCGCAGTCGTCGGCGAGTCCGGCTCCGGAAAAAGTACACTTTTGAATATGATAGGAGCACTTGACACACCAACCTCCGGGAAAGTATTGATTGACGGTAAAGATATTTTTGCAATGAAGGAACGCAGCCTGACAATTTTTCGCCGCAGAAATATCGGATTTATTTTCCAAAGTTTTAATTTAATTCCGGAATTGAGTGTTGAACAAAACATCATATTCCCTGTATTGCTTGATTACCAGAAACCCGATCAAAATTATCTGGAAGAAATTCTTACTGTCCTCAATCTGAAAGAACGCCGCCACCACTTGCCCAGCCAATTATCCGGCGGCCAGCAGCAGCGCGTGGCGATAGGCCGTGCTCTGATTACTCGTCCTTCTCTTATCCTTGCAGATGAACCAACAGGTAATTTGGACTCACAAAACAGCAGTGAAGTCATTGCTCTGCTAAAAGAAGCCGCAAAAGTATATGAACAGACCATTGTTATGATTACCCACAGCCGCAGCATCGCACAGTCTGCAGACCGGATATTGCAGGTATCTGACGGTGTCCTGACCGATTTTGGGAGGTGCCGCGAATGAAAAGCTATCTTAGCCTGATCCCAATTTCCGCAAAAGTACACAGACGGCAAAACCGCATGACGCTGCTCTGCATCATCTTTGCCGTATTTTTAGTAACAGCTGTTTTCAGCATGGCAGACATGGGTGTCAGGATGGAACAGACAAGACTGATGAAGAAACATGGCGGACTGTCACTTCAAAATTTAAGCGGCAGTGCCATGGGACAAACGATCTATCTGGCAGCTGCAGTATTATTTGTCCTGATTCTGATAGCCGGAGTGCTGATGATCTCAAGCAGCATCAACAGCAACGTAGCTCAAAGAACAAAATTTTTCGGAATGATGCGCTGCATCGGAATGAGCAAACGTCAGATCATCCGTTTTGTCCGGCTGGAAGCACTGAACTGGTGTAAAACTGCAGTTCCGGCAGGACTTATACTTGGAACCGTGTCTACTTGGGGTTTGTGTGCCGCTCTGCGTTTTATTGTCGGAGAGGAATTTTCTGATATCCCTCTGTTTGGTATCAGCATCATTGGAATTATCAGCGGGATTATTGTAGGAATCGTCACAGTACTTTTTGCTGCAAGATCCCCTGCGAAACGGGCAGCGAAGGTATCCCCTGTTACTGCTGTTTCCGGAAATTCTGAAAGTACAAAAAACATACACCGTGCAGTAAATACACGTTTTTTTAAAATCGAAACTGCCTTGGGCATCCATCACGCAGTATCAGCCAAGAAAAATCTTATACTCATGACAGGGTCCTTTGCCCTCAGCATCATTCTCTTTTTAAGTTTTTCGGTTCTTATTGATTTTGTCGGCTGTCTTATGCCTCAGTTATCCAGCACCCCTGATCTCCAGATTTCAAGCAGCAGTTCTAATTCAATAGACGAAAAATTGCTTGACAGAATCAGCGGTATGGAAGGAGTAAAGCACGTTTATGGACGCAGAAGCATTTTTGATATTCCCGCAGAATTAGACAGGGAAACAAAACTTTCAGACAAAACTGATATAATTTCTTATGATAACTTTGATTTAGACTGCCTTACAAAAGATGATGTATTAAAAAAGGGCAGCGATATTTCAAAAGTATACGGAGACAGCCATTATGTTTTGGCAACCTGGGATAAAAAAAGTCCTTTAAAAATCGGTGATAAAATACAGGTAGGGGCATCAAAATTAGAGATCGCAGGCTTGTTAAAATATGATCCGTTCAACAGTGGAGGCAGTACAAATAAAAAAATAACGCTAATTACTTCCGGAAAAACCTTTCAGCGGCTAACCGGTGTTTCAGATTATTCTCTTGTAATGATACAGACCACAAAAGACGCAACCGATGACAATATCAAAGCCATCCGCAATATAGCAGGCAGCAAATATAAATTCAGTGATCAGCGCAGCCAGAGCACTTCCGGCACTTATACTGCGTTCGTGCTGTGCATCTACGCATTTTTGGCAATCATTACTTTAGTGACAGTATTGAATATTGTAAACAGCATTTCTATGAGTGTCTCTGCAAGAATCAAACAATACGGAGCAATGCGGGCAGTTGGCATGGATGAACGACAGCTGACGAAAATGATCGCTGCCGAATCGTTTACTTATGCTTTATCCGGCTGTATTGCCGGATGTGCGTTCGGCCTGCTTCTCAGCAAAACAATGTACGATATGCTCATCACTTCACATTTCGGTTATGCTGTCTGGAGCCTGCCTGTCAAATCTCTGATCCTTATACTTCTGCTCGTTTCGTTTTCAGCCGCTGCCGCAGTTTATGGGCCGGCAAAAAGGATTCGGAATATATCTGTTACGGAGACTATTAATGAGCTGTAAGATCACCGCGGCCTGTTATGCAGAAAGTTAAACAATAAAAAAATTTATCCAGCAGGAGGCCCCTGCTGGATATTTTTGCTGAATCATCAGTGAATATTTCCATCATCATCTCTATTCCAGATTGCATGTGCTGGTCTATGCATAAAGGTCATAAGGGTTCATTTTGGGTTCTGCTAGCGCCGGAAAGTCCACATTCAATATATAGCTTCGCGTGGTTACATGGCATTTCCTGTGCCTATCATCACTAATTTTGTTGTGTCCATCCTTGACCTTCTCCTTCTTTTAAATATGCTTCATATTTTTTTCGTTTTCGTACAAAGGTTGATGGATTCATCCCTAAACTCTTAGCTGCGTCTCTTACATTTCCGCACTTTTCATAAGCTTGATTCATATATTCGGCTTCAATTTCAAGCAAAGTTTGAGCAAGATTATTCACTGGCTTTAACATCTTTCCTTCCGGCTGTGCAGCTTCTCTTTGGCTTACGATCGGAATGGCATCCGGCTCGATTTCATCTCCATTACTAATTATAATGGCTCGCTCAACGATATTCTTTAATTCTCGAATATTCCCAGGCCAAGCATACTCATTTAAAATATATTTACTGCTATCTGAAAACTTTTTTTGAAAGTTATACTTTTTATTTAATTTATCCAAAAAAGATTCTGCCAGTGCCATAATATCATTTTTTCGTTCCCTAAGCGGAGGAATATAAATTGGAAATACCATCAATCGATAATATAGGTCCGCTCGGAATGTTTCTTGCCGCATCATCTCTTCAAGATTTCTGTTCGTTGCAGCAATGATTCTTACATTGATCTTTATCGGCTTACTTCCACCAATTCTTGTAATCTCTTGTTCTTGAATGGCACGAAGCAGCTTCACCTGCATCGCCAAAGGAAGTTCTCCAATCTCATCTAAGAAAATAGTTCCTTTATCTGCCAATTCAAATAATCCAATCTTTCCCGTTCGGTTGGCGCCTGTAAATGCACCTTTTTCATATCCAAACAATTCACTTTCTAATAAATTTTCTGGAATGGCTCCGCAATTAACTTTGATAAAGTTCTCATCTTTTCTGGAACTATTCTGAAAGATATAGGTCGCAAATACTTCTTTTCCAACTCCGGTTTCTCCTTGCAGCATCACGGTCACATCAAGTGGTGCTACTTTATCCGCCTTAAAAATGGCATTCAATGTATTCTCATCTTGTGCGATGATATCCTTTTTCAAAAGTCTATCCTGCATATGCTCCAGATTTCGACGCAAACGCTCCTCTTGCTGCTGCTGTTCTTCTACCTGTTCTTTTAAATAGTGTATTTCCGTCAAATCACGTACATTGGTCACTACCATAACAATATTTCCATGTTCATCATAGATTGGGGAGCTTGTAATAATTGCTTTTTTCCCAGTCTTAAATTCCTGTGGCAACGTTACCACTCGATTCTCTCGAATAGCCCTTAAGGAACCTGAGATCGATATGAGCCCTTCTTTCTCAAGATCCTTCATATTGCGACCCATAACCTCTTCCTTTTTTAATCCAGAAATCTGTCCGTAGGCACGATTAATCATCACGGTATTCGCATGTCCATCTGTAATATAAATTCCATCAAAAGAATGTTCAATGATCGCTTCTAAGCGTTCCAAAGTTTCTTCTTTTGTCCGAAATAAATTAATTTTTTTCATTATAGCATCTCCTTCCTATTTTTCTCTTCTGTCTAATTTTTTCAACCCTATTATCTACGTATTGATCCATTTTTGCAACACGTTTCAAAAATGATTCGTATTTTGTTTTATTTTTAACACAAAACCAAGGTTCTAAGGTTGGCACCTTTTTTGCTTCTTATATCATTAGCAAATAAATTTTATTATACGAAGAGGAGGAATATAATATGGCATTAAAACGTAAAGAGGGTATGGAACAGCCATACATACCCGCTGGTATTTTTAAGATCAGACTTCCATTCATTCACTATCGTTGGGAACTTTCTGAATGTCTCCAAGCTATTTTAATGTGTGCAACCTGTCTTGGGGCGATCCCAATCCTGGAGCAAGTCTTAGGCGTTCCATATGAAATCGCATGGAGCATGGTTATTCTTAACGGTTTTTTATACAATCTACACACTCTGCTTGGTGACCCGGTGGTTCCAGGTTGGATTACACCGGCACTTCCCTTGATTACTGCATTTTTGACCCAATCTCAACAAGGGCCTGAGCGAATCAAAACATTGATTGCACTTCAAATTGTAGTTGGACTTATATTCTTAAGTATGGGTCTGAGTGGAATGGCAGGAAAGATCATTGGATTGATTCCAAATGCGATTAAAGCTGGTATCTTATTGGGTGCTGGATTTTCTGCGATAATGGGTGAATTCCAAACAGGAGGAAGATTTGGATTATACCCTATCACTGTTGGTATTGGCTCTTTGATTGCTTATTTCTTGCTCTTTTCCTTGCTATTCCGACGAACGAAGGAAAAAAGTAAGTTTTGGCACACAATTGGAAACTTTGGGATGTTACCAGCGATCATCATCGCTGTTATCATTGGACCTTTATCTGGAGAATTACCAGCACCAAACTTTGTGCTTGGATCTATCATCAAAATTCCGGATATCGGAACGATTTTCCAAACTTTGAGTCCATTTGGAATTGGATTTCCTTCCATCCAAACCTTTATCTCTGTGATTCCAACAGCAATTGCTGTTTACATCATTGCATTCGGTGATTTCGTTTCGAGTGAACAGTTGATTCGTGAGGCAGATGAAATTCGTACCGATGAGAAGATTGACTTCAATTCAAACCGTTCAAATGTCATCAGTGCATTACGTAACTTAGTGGAAGGATTCTTCTGTCCTTATGTTGTATTAAGCGGCCCATTGTGGGCAGCTGTTACCGCAGCCATTTCTGAACGCTACAAAGAAGGCCGTGAATCTATGGATTCCATCTACAGTGGAGTCGGTACCTTCCGTTGGATGACATTTATCTGTGTCGCATTGGTTCCTGTTGCATCTTTTGTACAGCCAATCCTCCCGGCTGCATTGTCACTTACATTAATTGTTCAAGGTTATGTATGTTGTAAGATTGGCCTTAGTATGATCGGCACTGATATGGAACGTGGTATCGCAGGAGTTATGGCTGCTATCCTTGCCATCAAGGGTGCTAGCTGGGGACTTTGCATTGGTATCATTGTTTACATCTTAGTCAATGGAAACTTCAAGAACCCTGTTCTTGAAGAAAATTCACCAGACGCAATCGAAGAAACAGACTAGATAATCTTCATTTTCAAATTCAAGATAAGGTAGAATCGCCAAGGTTATAATCAATTCATGACCTTGACGATTTTTCCTTTTATGGTCCCAAGTCTTAATCGATGAGCTAAAAAGCTCTACCATCCGAAACTTTCACTATCTTTCCTCGAATACGTCCCCAAGATCCCCATCTCTTTTCGATACTTCGCCACCGTTCTTCTCGAGATCTTCATCTCTTTTTCCAACAACAACTGAGATATCTTAAGATCACTATATGGCTTTTTGGGATCTTCCGACTGGATCAACTTCCAAATTGCCTCCTTGATATCATCTGCTGTATTCCACTGATTCCCGAACGAATAGGAAGATGCAAATAAGTCCTTGATCGAGACGGTTCCAAATGGGGATTGAATATATTTCCCTTTGGAAGCACGGCTGACAGTAGAGACATGCATCTGTGTCTCATCTGCAACATCCTGCATACACATGGGTTTTAGCTTTCCGCCCTTAGTAAAGTACTCTTTTTGCTTCTTAAAAACAGCCCATACAATCTTTGTAATAGTCTGTCTTCTCTGTTCGATACTTGCGATGATAAAGCGGCTTCTCTCATACTTTTTCTGAAAATATTCTTTCAATTCCGGATCTTCGATTTCCTTCATCATCTTTAGATAATAGTCATTCAAAGAATACTTTCCTATCCAGTTATCGTTAAGTTCAATCTTCCACTCATCTCCATTTCTCTGGATGATGATATCAGGAACAATGTACTCTGCCTTTTCATATGAATATCCACTAAAAGGTCTTGGATTGAGTTGCTGGATCTGTTGAATATACTTTCTTGCCTGCACTGTTGAAAGACCCAAAGTTCTTGTGATCGAAGCAATATGCCCCGTCGCCACATCGCTTAAATGTTCTAGGATAATTTTCTCAAGATCATCATCTAACAATCCTTTTCGTTCCAACTGCAGCATCAAACATTCTTCTAGGTTTCTTGCAAAAACACCAGCTGGCTCTAGATTGATCAATGCATCATGACACGCTTTGATCTCTTCTAAAGGGACACCAAGATTATCACTGATTTCTTCTAAAGAAACATGCAATAACCCTGAATCTTCAAGACAGTCTATCAGATATGTCATAATATCCAGTTCCTTTCTTGTAAATTGTACAAGATGCAATTGCTCCATAAAAAATGTTTTTTTGTCTCTGGGAGATTCGTCTTTGATCTCTGGTCTCTCAGTCTCTCGGTAGCCGCCTGCATTTCCACTTAACATCTGTGGACTTTCACTTTGTGGTTTATACTCTAGCAATGGGTTTTCTGCAAATTCATTTTGCAAAAATTCATCCAACTCATAATTATCCAACGACAATATATTCAATGATTGTAATTGAAATTGATTCAGTTGTTGTGATAACCCCTGTTGGAGTTCCAACCCATATGCCATCTACATTTCCTCCAATTCTCTATAATGTATCTTTCCAGAATGATTCAACGGGATACTGTCGATCTGCCTCACTTGAAGCACTCCATCATTCATCTTTATTTTTTTACTAATAAAGTCAACGATTTCTTCTGAACAAAGACCAGCTCCTTTTTCTACGAAGATATCTAATCGATCATCCACACCAGTACAGGCAAAACAAACATCCTTATATCTTCCTTTTAAAATCTGCTCAATTTCATCAAGATTGACCCTGCTGCCAAGGATCTTTAAAAATCGTTTTTTCCGCCCGGTTATATAGTAAAATCCATCCCCATCTTTTCTTGCCAGATCCCCTGTGTATAGAACGCCATGACGCTCATCTTTTTTTGCCAGATCCTCCTTACACTTTGCATAACCTAAAGTTACATTTTTCCCTTCATAAACAAGTTCACCATCCACAATAGAGAATGCTCCACCTGGAATCGGTATTCCAATGCTTCCTGCTTTTTCCAGAACACGTTCTGGCGGAAGCCAGGACATTCTAGCCGTAGCTTCTGTCTGACCATACATAATCACGAATTTAACGCCTGCTTTTTTCGCATATAACGCAAATTCCTTTTGCAAAGCCCTCGAAAGTTTTCCTCCAGCCTGTGTCATTGTTCTAAGAGACGGTAAATCCATATGAAAAAATTGAATTCGCTTTAACATCTCATAAGTAAACGGAACTCCTCCGAAGGAAGTTGCCTCTTCTGCCTTAAAATACTCCCAAAATTCATGTTCAAACATGGTATGTTCGGTTAATAAGATCGTTGCCCCACAAAGAGTATGACTATTTATAATCGACAAGCCATAAGTGTAATTCATAGGAAGTGTCGAGATTGGACGCTCTTTTTCATTTAACTCTAAGTATTCCACGATGGATTCTGCATTGGACTGAATATTTTCATAGCTTTGACGGACTAATTTGGGACTTCCAGTACTTCCTGACGTCGTCAGTAAAAGAGCTAAATCCTCATTTAACTTCGTCTCCGTTTCCTTTGAAATATCGTACAGGTTATATCCATATGCCTCATATACCAATTGTGTCCTTTCATCTGGAGAATACCCCTGATGTCCTTTTGGTGCAAACACATAGTCTGGTTCATAATGGCAGATTAAATCTTTTAACATATTATAATCCATTTTGCAATCTAACAAAAGAGGGACCACTCGATTTCGAAGACATGCTATGTATCCAAGAACAGAACCTGCGGTATTTTGACATAGAAGAAACACCAGCGTTCTTTTCTCCATATGTGTTCCCATCTCCTTGCAAAAGCAATCCAACTCTCCATATGTCACTGATCCTTCCTTCTCTGATCTTAAATAGATCCGATCCTTATCTAATACTTGTTCTTCAAAAAAATACATTTAGTCTCCCCTTCTTTCTACTGTACAAATCACGCGTGACAGATGCTCTATCACATTTATTCCATCCCACATATAGTCTAAAGAAAGTGCTTGTCCCAATGGAACGATACGGTCTCCACCTTTAGCTCCAAATTCTACAATCCTATCTTGCAATTCCTTTGGCGAAACACCAGCATACTCTATAGTTTGAATCTTTCGATTTAAGCTTGGCATCAATTCCTCTAGATTTTGAATGATACATTGATAAAAGCAACCAAATCTCCCATCATACTGTTCTGGATTTCTAGGACATTCTTGCAAATCTGCCACATAGATTCGATTATCATAAAAACGAACCTTCTCTATTTGATCGGTTTCCATGATGTTTAGACAGACTTCTTCATATTTACGACTAACTTTCCATGGACTTAATTCATATCGTTTTGCGGTTTCCATACATTGCTCCCACCACGTTTCAAAACACTTTCTGTCTTCCCCTTTCCAAACGATCAACCTTGGACTAGAGCATGCATTTTGATCCATAGCAAAGGTATCATTATAAAACTGATAAGAAAGCTGCTGAAGCTCTTCTTCTGATCGTTGTTTCATCCATTCTGTGTCAATAACTGCAATGGAATATCGGTCTGCAAATTCAAGTTCTGTCACACCAGGCCTCACTGGAATCTTGCGAAGTTCTTCAATGGCTTTATCTCCACCCCAAATAATCCTTCCATCACAAAGATTTGTATAGGTTTCAATACAGCCATCTCCTCGTTCACAAGTAAACAGTAACGTATTTTCATAAATATCCTGATACCTTTTCTGCTGCATTACCTGCTCGATCATCTGGCACAATGGAAGACTATCTTCCATGACTCGACTTGAAATCCGAATGACATTTCCATTTCCAGCCAACATACCAAACACCATGCTATACGCAAACAGCGTTGGTATATTTGACGGTGCAATGTGAAATATCATTCCCCATCCAAGTCTGCTTTCTCTATCATTCAGTGCTTCTTTCCATGACTCTAAATGTTTTCTTCGACACCAGAATGCAAAAGCCGCGCAGTCTTCTCGATTTCTTGTCATGGGATTGCTGCGAATTTCCCTGGATAAATCCTCCAAAAAGCATAACACACTTTCTTCTAAAAGGGTTCTCCCAACGATTTCAGATCCTTTCCAGCCTCCTGCTAATCTAATGATTGTTTCATCCTTCATATGTATCGCTGCACCCCCTGACCTCTGCGTGCTGCATTCTTCCGGTCACTTTAAAATATTTTCCCTTTTTCCCACAAGGACAATCATCGATTCCAAGTAAGATTCCCTGATCTTCTGTTAAGATCGAATGCCCTGGATATGATCTAGCCATCGGTGACAGTACCTGGATCGTTCCTTCCGTTCCAATTTCACAAACCGAAAAATCCTGCATGTTTCGAATCAAAATATCTGAATATGTGCTTGCATGGAGATGACCATATTCACATTCTAAGTAAATACATCCCGTCTGCTCTGCCATTCCATAATAGTCATATACCTGTTTGATCTCACTGACTTCCTGAATACCTTTTTTAAAATCCTCCATTGATACCGCTTGTGCCTGCAACTTCTTCCAACCGCCTCCATGGATCATGATCCCATTGGGAATCGAAAGTTTTTTTTCACTTTCTTTTAACGCACCATAAAAATACTTCCAGATCATATAGGTAAAGCCAAAGACTAAAATGGGACCATTCTTATATTTTTCTAAAAATGCTTCGATTCCTTTGACATCTAGATTCATATCCTTGTTAAAGGCATACTGGTGTCTGGAAGATACAATGGAAAATCCTAAGATTCCAGCTCCTCTTGCAGAAAACATATTCCGATCTTGCAGCACCTCTGGAGAGTCTGCGATCAGCATTGGAATTCGCCTCTTTCCAATCACTTCTTCCATAATTCGGACTAACGTTTTTTGTTGGTTCGCTGCTGTTTCCTCATCTAAATAGATTTCCGACACCTTCTTACCTGTTGTTCCTGAAGATGTAATTACCTTAAAAACATCCTCTTCCTCCACACTTCGAAGTTTCATATCCTTAAATGCAGATACTGGCATCATAGGGATTTGACTCATCGATGAAAATGCCTCTGGAACCTGAAGGACGCTTAACAACTTTGCATAGGCTGGACAATGTTCTTTATGGTATGCAGTCAATTCTGTAAAATAGTTATAAAACCACACCTCTTTTTCTTTTTGTGAAACACCAAATGGTTCCTGTTTTAATAGCTCTTCATATTCCACATTTTCACCTCTTTTCTTTTTTTAAGATATAATCTGTTCCGTGTCCGGGATAAATATGAATTCCATCTTCTAACGCCTCGATCCAAGGCTTTGCATAAGTTTCATATGCCTCTTCATTTCCTCCTGGCAATCTGGTTATGTCTTCTTCCCCCATAATCAAATAATCTCCTGAAAATAAAATCGTTTCATCCATTCTTATACAACAGCTTCCCATGGTATGTCCTGGTACAAGTTCCATTTGAATCATATGCCCTTTCCAATGAAACTCATATTCTTGATCAAACGTAAGATTTGCAGGATTACATAAAATCGATGAATAAACATACTTTTTGTCACCTCCATACTTGAAGTGTAAATAAGTACCCATCATACCACTCATATTTTTGATTCGGTTTCCAAGATTCTCACTACATACAGCGGTTGCGATGACCAATGCTTCCGGGTATCCTCTACGCACCCCATTTAATCCTTGTATATGGTCACAATGTTCATGAGTCAATAAAATATAATCTATGTTCCATTGATGTTCTCTTATGATTTTTAGGATTCGTTCATGGTCATTTGGATCAATGATCAGAACACTTCCATTATCTTCCATCAGATAACAATTACTCTGTGTCAAACGATCTTCTAAGACAAATAGTCTAGGCATCCTCTTTCTCAATTTCAACCCCATACTTTTTTAAAATTTCTTTTCCTTTTTCGTAAGAACTAAAGGCTAACATATCTGGTGTATCTAGCATAATATCAAACTTCTCCTCCAGTTCTCCTACCAAATTCATATGTCCCATGGAGTCCCATTCCGGAACTCCTCGATAACGAAGTTCCTTTAATTCTTCTCCTTCTTTTTTTAAAATTACTTGAAATACTTTGTTGTATTTTTCTAAGTTTGTCATTTTCATTCTCCTTTTTCTTTTACCTGAAATAAATGTTTCATCATCATTTGTTTTGCTTTCATTTCGGTGATAATCTCACCATTTTGATTGGTGCATACTCCATGGAATGTTCCAATATAAAATACACGTTCCTCCTGATAGGAATGAAATGTGATCTTTGCTGTAATGTTATCTCCAAGGTACACTGGTTTTTGAAATTGGCTAGATTCCTCCATCAAGATCGTTCCATCTCCAGGAAGCTTCATTCCCATAACAGACGAAAGAAGACTTGATGAAAACATCCCATGAGCAACTGGTTTTTGAAACCACTGTCTAGACGCAAATTCTGTATCCATATGCATCTTATTATAGTCACCTGTTAAACTTGCAAATGCTTCTACCACCTCTTTGGTCACTTTCTTTTCCATGGCTGCTTCATCTCCAACGGTAAGAGCCTTTCGTTCCTGCTTTCCTCTGGATCTTTGATCCTTTTTAATCTGTTTCACTGCCTTTTGAAAATCTATAGGACTTTCTAGTAATAAGATTTTCTTTCGCACTAACAATTCTTGCGTGGCTATACATCTTCTTGAACACCCGCAAATGACCAACCAATAATCACATACTTGATCTGAACTTCCACAAACCCAAGTCACATCTGGAAACTTTCCTTTGAGTGCAGTTAATTCTCGTCCACGATCATATCTTGGATTACAGCCACCACAAAACTTGACCCCAATTTCCATAATAAGCTCCTTATCTTCCGTGACTTAGGATCTTCTTTGCCATATCGATCAAATCTTGACTTACCTGATTGACTAAGACAACATCCTTGATCTCTGGAATCCGACTTTTCATTGCTTCTGCAATTAATTCTTCTGTCGTTAGTGTAGCAGATGGACATCCAGAACATTGTCCTAGCAATCTGACTTTTAAGACTCCATCTGTAACATCTACAACTTCTACATTTCCTTCATGAGATAATAATTGTGGTCTTACGTCCTCTTCTAATACCTTTTCTATTTCATGTAACATTTCTGTTTCCTCCTACTATAATTCTTTTCATTTTATTTATTATAGCAAAACTTATGCCATCCTCATTTCGTGTGGATTCAGATACCTTTTAAATTCTATCCTTCTTTCTCGTTGCATTTTTGCAACAAATATTTTCTTGTTGCATTTTTGAATCGTAGATTTGTTGCATTTCTGCATTTATTGCATTCATTTTTCAGAATCTTAACATTTTTTAAGTTGGCACGGCTTTTGCTTTTTATTCAATCATAATTTCAGTACGCTATATGTACTTGGAACATTTGAACTATTCATGATTCAAGAAAGGAAGGATACAATTATGGCTTTAATGACAGGAAATGAATATGTGGAAAGTATGAGGAAGTTAAATCTTCAAGTTTATATGTTTGGAGAGAAAATCGAAAACCCAGTCGATGACCCAATCTTACGTCCATCATTAAATTCAGTCAAAGCAACTTATGACTTAGCAGGAAATCCAGAATACGAAGAGTTAATGACAACAAAATCTCCATATACAGGAGAAATCGTAAACCGTTTTACTCACATTCATGAAAGCACTGCCGACTTAGTAAAGAAAGTTAAGATGCAACGTTTATGCGGACAAAAGACAGCTGCTTGTTTCCAAAGATGTGTAGGAATGGATGCATTTAACGCAGTTTATAGTACGACGTTTGAAACAGATGAAGCTCACGGAACGAACTACCACGAAAACTTCTTAAGCTTCTTAAAGTATGTACAAGAAAAGGATTTAACAGTCGATGGAGCCATGACAGATCCAAAGGGAGATCGTTCTTTAGCACCTCATGCACAAGCTGATCCAGATCTGTATCTTCATGTAGTCGAAAGACGTCCAGATGGAATCGTTGTTCGCGGAGCAAAAGCTCATCAAACTGGTATCATCAACTCCCACGAAGTGATCGTAATGCCTACCATCGCCATGGGGGAAGATGACAAAGATTATGCAGTTTCATTTGCAGTACCAACTGACTCTGAAGGAATCTTCATGATCGTTGGACGTCAATCTTGTGACACAAGAAAACTAGAAGGAAGCCAAATCGACGTTGGTAACTCTCAATTTGGTGGAATGGAAGCTTTGGTCGTATTTGATAACGTATTCGTACCAAATGATAGAATCTTCTTAAATGGAGAATATGAATTTGCTGGAGTATTAGTAGAACGTTTTGCCGGATACCACAGACAATCTTACGGTGGATGTAAAGTAGGTGTTGGTGACGTCTTGATTGGTGCTACTGCTGTTGCTGCAGAATACAACGGAGCTCAAAGAGCCTCTCATGTCAAAGACAAATTAATCGAAATGACTCACTTAAATGAAACTTTATACTGCTGTGGTATTGCCTGTTCAGCAGAAGGTACAAAGACAAAATCAGGAAACTACATGATCGACTTACTATTGGCAAATGTATGCAAGCAAAATGTCACTCGTTTCCCTTATGAAATCGCTCGTCTTGCAGAAGATATTGCTGGTGGATTAATGGTAACTGCACCATCTGAAAAGGACTTAAAAAATCCTAAATTAGGAGGATACATAGACAAATACCTTCGTGGCGTGGAGGATGTTTCTACTGAAAATCGTCTACGTATCTTACGTTTGATCGAAAACTTAACCCTTGGAAGTGCTGCTGTTGGATATCGTACAGAGTCTATGCACGGAGCCGGATCACCTCAGGCACAAAGAATCATGATTGCTCGTCAAGGTAACCTTCCTATGAAGAAAAAACTTGCTAAGACAATTGCAAAAATCGAAGAATAAGATTCTTTAGGAGGAAACGATGGACTGGAAAAAGATTTATGAAGAAAGATCAACTTCAGCTGAAGTTGCTTTAAAAAATATTCCTGATGGCGGACGTGTCGTAACGGGACACGCTGCAGGGGAACCTTCTTATCTTCTTACCGTAATGGCGGAAAATAAAGAATGGTTTCACAACGTAGAGATCTGCCATATGGTTTCACTTGGAAAAAGTGAATATGCACAGGAAGGAATGGAAAAACATTTCCGTCACAATGCTCTGTTTATTGGTGCAAATACCAAAAAGACAGTTGCTGAGGGACGTGGAGATTATACTCCTTGTTTCTTCCATGAAATCCCAAGATTGTTTGAAGAAGAACTTCCAGTAGATGTGGCACTGATTTCTGTCACACCTCCAGATGAAAACGGAAGAGTCAGTCTTGGCGTTTCTATAGACTATACAAAAGGCGCTGCCCAAAATGCTAAAATCGTTATAGCTCAAGTAAACGACCAAATGCCTTTTACTTATGGTGACAGTTTAATGGACGTTTCTGAAATCGACTACTTTGTAGAACATTCAACACCTCTTCCAGAATTAAAGCCAGCAGTGCTATCTGATGTGGAAAAAGCCATCGGAGCTAACTGTGCATCTTTGATCCAGGATGGAGACACACTTCAATTAGGAATCGGAGCAATCCCAGATGCGGTACTTCTTTGCCTAAAAGACAAAAAGGATCTTGGAATTCACTCTGAGATGTTTTCAGATGGTGTGGTTGAATTAGCAGAAGCCGGAGTTATTACAAACGCAAAAAAAGAACTACTTCCTGGAAAAATGGTAGCAAACTTTCTTATGGGAACAAAACGTCTTTATGATTTTGTAGATCACAATGAAAATGTTGCTATGTACCCTGCGGACTTTACCAATGACCCAGTAATCGTTGCAAAAAATGACCATATTATCTGTATCAATTCTAGCGTTCAAGTTGATTTAATGGGACAGGCTTGTTCAGAATCCGTTGGATTGACTCAGATCAGTGGAGTTGGTGGACAAGTAGACTTCGTTCGAGGTGCTTCTATGGCAAAACACGGCATATCGATCCTTGCTATGCCTTCTACTGCAAGAAAAGGAACAATCTCAAAGATTGTTCCGCTACTAGATGAAGGAGCTGCTGTGACAACTTCAAGAAATGATGTTGACTACGTAGTCACAGAATATGGTATCGCTCACTTGAAGGGAAAAACACTTCGAGCAAGAGCAAAAGCATTGATTGAGATTGCACATCCTGACTTTAGAGATGATTTGATCAAAGTTTATGAAGAACGATTTCACTCATTAACACCACTATAATTGCTTTTATAATCAACAAACGAGAGTATCACATAGTTTTTGTAAACCTCCAAACTGATGTAAGATAAGATTAGTCAGTTTGGAGGTTTTATTTATGGCAGGGGAGAATGACAGCCCACAAAAAGCAGCAATGAGGGAAATGATGCATGATTATTTGAAGTTAAATGATATCAGCATCGAAACCGGCACGGATGTTAACTCCGTCATGCGTGACATGATGTCAGTGCTTCTGGAAGGTGCACTGGATAAGGAACTTAACAAAGAATTCGGTTATTCAAAATATGATCACCGGAATAAGGATACTGACAACAGCCATAACGGACATTCACAAAAGACCGAGCATACCAGCTATGGTGATATTCATGTAGGTGAAAATGAAAGTGCAAAACTTTGGTTATCTTTTAGGATTAGTCTTAAGAACCGGGGCGTTGATGGACTTACCGGCTTTCCGCAGGCGATAGAAGCTGTTTAATCAAAGACAGAGATACAACAGTATATTATTCATGAGATTCGGAATTCCACAAAATTTGTATCATACAAGGATATCAAGAAACTGATAGCAGATCTGAAAGGTGTATATGCTGCACCAACCGAAGAAATTGCCTAAAACGAACTGGAGCTGTTCAAGGACAAATGGGACGCTAAATACCCTAAAATCTATAAATCCTGGCACGATAACTGGGCAGCGCTTTTGACTTATTTCAAATACCCGGAAGCAGTCAGACGGCTGATATAACAACCAATGCCATTGAAGGCTTCAACCGGCAGCTTCGGAAAGTGACAAAAATTTTGTAAATCCATATGAAAATTCATGATTTCATTCCAGCCAATCATTCCTTTAAATCCGCTATTAGTTGAATAGCTATAGAAGCCATCTGAATTTAATACAAACCATGGTCTTTTCGCACAATTTTTATAATTCAATAAAAGGAATTATAAAAAAGCACCAAAAAGTATAATGCATAGCCAGCCTACAATAATTAGTCCATCTGGATTTCCTGTTAAAAAACGACCTGATCCAGTGATATGATATTCCGCCAATTCCTCTCTGCTTTGCCCCAAAATAAAAAGGCCTCCTCCGACATTTTTATTATCCATCTTTCTCACCTCATTTGTCATTATAAGAAACCCAGCATAAAAACACAATCAACGCTCCGTAGAGTTTACGACAAAACTCATTTGCAACGAAAAAAATCCGGTACAACCGGATTTTAAATGGCAGCCTGCCATATTTCTGTCTTAATATCTTTTCTTAGCCACATAGCGGTCGACTGCAAAGCAGATCATTGACAATATGACCAGCGAAATAACATTGACCGCATCGCTGATCATATCTGACGTATAATCTTTCAAGAAATAGGATGTCAAATGATTAATTGTCAGGCTCACAGCAATGGCCAACAAAAATAAACCTCCGAACGCACTCCACAATCTGTGTTTTAATTTATAAAACAGAAAGTACATACACCAAATTCCTGCTAAAGAGACTCCTGAAACAGCAGAACCTAATGTATACACCATAGGAAGATTTAAAATCTGCCCTAAAACAAACAGATAAATGAATATCGTAACGCTGAGTACATAAAGTGTCATCTTTATACAGCCCTGTTTCGCCTTTAATAAAGGCAAGAAAAGCAGCCAGCTGAATACGAGGGAGGCAGTGACAACCAAAGACCATGTCAGCCTTCCTGTAATATAGAAATCACAAATAAAACAGATAAAAACCGGTAAATCCGCCCGTTTTAGGCCGTCTTTGAATTACTCTGGAAGTCGTCCCTCGTACATGATGCTTAACTCCCCATATACCTGTGCCCAGTTGCGCATCGTTACCGTCCATTTCTTTGTAGCCTCAAATGTCGCTAAATACAGCGCTTTCAACAGCGCCGTATCACTTGGGAATACGCTTCTCTGGCGGTTCAGCTTCCGATAGGTGGAATTCAGTGATTCTATGGCATTGGTTGTGTATATCACCTTCCTGACGGTTGCTGAAAACTTGAAGATGGGAGAAACAGCATCCCAGTTGTCCTTCCAGCGTTTCATCGAATTCGGATATTTGGGTGTCCATTTCTCTGTCACACGTTCAAGGGCTGCAAGGGCCTTCTTTTCATCCGATGCCTGGTAGATCGTCTTTAAATCTGCTGCAAACGCCTTCCTGTCTTTATCTGGAACATATTTTAAGGTATTCCTCACCTGGTGGACAATGCATCTCTGATATTCTGTTTTGGGGAATGCAGCAGCAATGGCCTCCTTTATGCCTGTAAGACCATCCGCACAGATGATAAGGATGTCCTTTACGCCCCGGTTTTTCAGCTCATTCAAAACAGACAGCCAGTATTTTGAGCTTTCATTCTCTCCAACATGAATCGTAAGTACCTCTTTCTTCCCTTCCGCATTGATCCCAAGAATGACATAGGCGGCAAGTTTACGGATCATTCCATTGTCACGGACAGAATAGTGGATGGCGTCAATATATAGGATTGGATAGACCTCATCCAGTGGCCGGTTTTGCCAATCTTCAATCTGGGGCAGGATCTTGTCTGTGACATCAGAGATAAATCCTTCCGAGGTTTCAAAGCCATAGATCTCCTCCATGGTTTCTGATATCTGCCGGGTCGTCATCCCTTTTGCATACATGGAAATGATCTTTTGGTCAATATCAGAAATATCTTTCTGCCGTTTTTTCACCACTTGTGGTTCGAAAGTAGATTTCCGATCTTGTGGCACAGGGATCTGCATAGAACCATAACTGCTATTTACCTGTTTTGGTTTGTATCCATTCCGGTAATTCTCATTGTCGGAGCGTTCTGATTTTGCATATCCCAGATGATCATCCAGTTCCGCTTCCATCATTTCCTTGATGGTTCCGCCAAGGAGATCTTTCAGGGCATCTTGAATATCTTCCGCTGTTTGGATATGGTATTCCTCCAGGAGCTGATGGATGATGTTGCGTTTCCCTTCCGTCATTTGTACTTTGTGTACTGGTTTCTTTTCTCTTGCCATAATAAAAGGCCCTCCTATGATTTTTATTTTATCATAGAAGAACCTTCTAAGTTCTATTTTACAGAAAAAGTTTCACACACTCTGGTATGATGTTCATAAGAATGATCTATAGTGATTTCTTTATTGCCTCCTTTTCTATAAGAAATGATCTTCTATAAGCTGGATTCTAAAATCAGCTTATAGAAGCAGATTAGGCCTTTAGTCAATTCCCTATATTATTTAAAAATCTATTATCTGTTTTTATAGAGACACATTAAGATTGTATCAAGTTTTCTTTTTATACTCTTGTTGAAATGTAGATATAACATCCATAATTTCTTCATCACTCATATCTACCATACCCAATGATAAGCATGTTGACTTTAAATCTCTTTTTTTAATCGAGTGGTTATCGAACAATCCATATTTTCTTGAAGCTTCGTATACCTCTTTTTTAGTTTTAAAATCAATGATTAAGTATCTTGCACCTTGCACATATGTAAGATATAAATTTGTAATCTCATTCCAACAAATCTTTCCTATAAAACCATTACTACGAAAATAACTCTCTATACCTTCTGCATCTAATTTAATAATGGGTTTGGTCGTTTGCTTTTTGTAACCATATAAATATAATATCAGTATCAGCATAGATACAATAAGAAGAATCCATCCAACCAATCTTAAACCGAGAGGATTTCCAGTAAGGAATCGACCCGGCCCTTTAATGTGATATTCCGCTAACTCTTCATTGCTGTTACTTAATATAAAAAATCCGCCCAACACAAATGCTAAAGTTATCAAAATAGAACTCTTATACTTTTTTTATTGTTGTAAATGAGATAGATTTTGTGACTGGTTTTAGGCTCTAAAGATGTACCACACCATTCACAATATAAGGCACCCTCAACACTCCCTCTCCCACATTTCGGACAAATCTCTTTATTTTTCAAATGGGTGCCACACCACTCACAATACAAAGCATCTTCTACACTTTCTTTCCCGCACTTCGGACAAATCAATTTTTCTCCCTCCGAATTCTTTTTTGTCGTAATTATATTATAACATATGATTTGGATATAGAAAAAGGCTGGATATGGATGATAGTAATTTTTAATAACTTCCTTTCTCTTTTGGTTCAGACCAATGTTTTTAAGCCATTCCTTAGATCCTTGCCTTCTTAATTCTTAGTATGTCGAAAAGAGATTTTCTTTCGTAACCCTAAAAATCTATTTTAACTATGGGATGCAGATAGACGCCATTTCCTCTGCGGCATATAATAATTTAAAGAAAAATCATTAGGAGTGAGAACTATGCAGAAATTTTGAGAAAATGGAATTGAATTTTGTTGGAATGATAATGAAGGAGATCTGATAAACATCTTCTTTTTAGTTCTTTTGGATATTGGCATTCTGTGTATCATCAGAAATGTTCATCTTAGTTCTTTTGGATTATTTTTTTCCATTTTTTGTTTTCTGTTCTTCGGCATAGGCGCCCTACAATTAATCTATTATTGCAGAAGAAAAATACCACAACTTTATATGAACGAAAAAGAAATCAGCGTACGAGGTAATGATATATCTTGGGATTGGATCACAGAAGTTAAAAAGAATGATGTATCTGGGCCACGTTCATTTAAGCCAAGGTATCAGATTTTAATCCATTATTACGCACCAGGGAAAAAGCGAAAAAGGGTTGCCGGTCTTTTACCTGATCCGGAAGAATTACAAGAATTAATGGATTTTATAGAGGCGTATTGGAATTATTATCGGATTCAATAACTTTGCTAAAAAAACTTTGTGATCTGTAATCTATAAATAAACAAAAGAGGACAAACCCTCATTTTCAGGATAATAGTAAGAGGAGTGTATGACCGGATTCGGTCACATACTCTTTTGAACAAATTTATACGCTTTTAACTATACACCATACACTATTCTTAGTCTTCTACACAATTTTAACTTAATTGTTATACTTTCCTTAAATTACGACTTAATTATACCATCATTATCCCATGATTTGAAGCCATTTAACTCATCGCTTTCAGCTTCTTCCAAAAGGGATCTTACGAAAAAATCCATAAAAATCACAGTTTTTATCATGCTAAGTATGAAGGAGGAAAAAGCCGACAACGATTTTTATCTTTTACGGTGAATAATACTGCCGGATGCCTAAATATGAATTGGTTACCTAAGCGATAGCGACCTTTATAGGAAAGGTTCCCATCCAATCATATATAGCTGTCGAGGAAACACCCCAGAGCAGTTTCTAGGCTTGTCATTCTTCGTTCGTTTTCTTTGTATTATATATTTATTTTAAGTCCTTCATACATAATTCTTAAATAACTCCTATTTTTCCATACTATTTATATTAAAAATACTTTCATAATGAATTAAGGAACACTGTGATATACCATAGTTCTTCTTTTTTGATCCAAAATGCTTTTCCTATTATATAGGATACAGTAAGTGTCTGCTTAACCCAAGTGTAACATATAAGTAACATACGAAAGTGATTTTGCAGTTTTTATACAGTTCCTTCCATATTGTTTGTATAAAAAAAGAAATGACCTAAAAACCACGGTTTTAAGCCATTTCTTGATATATTTTTGAACTTTTAACTAGAACTTACCTTCTTTGGCGCTCTCCTCAATCGAAGCTTACAATCCGCATAAACAGGAGGGGTTGCGTCGTTTTTGTAACCTATATGTCACCTATACATTCCTATTGAAAGCAAATGATAGCAATGGAGAACATTTCTTATTAAGATGCTATTAACGAACTCTAACTCGTACATCTTCATCAATCACTGTCTCTTACGCAGAACGATTCATATTACTAACCATATCGATAAAATCTTTCATATCCGCTACATATTGATAAGGTTCATATTCCGAATAAATATCTGGACTATCAAGGATGACAATCTGAACTCCATCTGCCCGCAAAGCCTCTAAAGTGCCTGGTAAACAACGTGCTTCATTCACGGTTTTACACTTATATGCTAAGCATCCCTGCCTATCAAAGATCTTCGCAACAATATAAATATTTTTATCTCCCATTTATCTCTCCTTCCCAATAATTTAGACGTTCCAAAAAATCTTTTTCACTACTAATTATTTTATCATCATATTCCTTATAAAGTATTTTCCCTATTTCAGCATTTTTATATTTATAAACGTATCTATGGCTCCAAATGTTAAATAAATAATCTTTTCCACACCACAACTGAATTTCTATTGGATATGCCAGATTATCTCTTTGGTAATACAAGTGAATGGCACGATAACCATCGTCAATCTTTTTCCCTTTTCTCAAATCTACAACTCTAAAATAATCCGGATAGTCTTCAGGATATTGTTCGAATCTAAGTCTGAATCCAAGAATGTCATTAAAACACTGTTTGAATCCGCCGCCGGTTCTAATCGTTTTTTCATATTTTCGAATGATAGAATCATCACTTTTAAATCTCGAACCGATTAAATTCTCCTGTACCAATACATCAATATAGCTGGCACGATATCTCTCTATATCTTCTAATATTCGCTGTAATGGGGTATTCCGAAGTGAAATTTGTTTTAAACTTCTTCCCAACGTTGATTTATAAGATAATATGTCTAAGGTCTCTTTTGGAATAAATAAGTCCATCCTGTTCACCACCTTTATTCAAATAGTTTATGCGCTATTATATCATAAAGCACAAAAAAAAGAAAAGCGTGCTGCTTCTCTTTTTTAAACGCAGTCATCTCCTCTATAGACATAACCGGTATACTGCCAAAATAAAAATGGAGAAATATAATAGTCATATTGACTGCTTCCTTCCTTAACAAAAGCACTGCCAAATGGCAGCTCTCCTTGCTGCAGCCCCAATCGAACAAACAAAACATCTTTGTGCATGACCTTTGCTGCTAAGGAAACAGGCACATTGCCATGCTCGAAATCCGGTATTTCTACAAAAATCTTTCCATTGTTTAACTTCTGATCCATAACGCCTCATCCTTTCTATTCTCATAAATAGTATGAATAAGAATTATTTTTTGTTATACTACGATCAGAGTATTAAAAAAGGAGATAACATGGAAAAAGACTATTTTAAAGATCGCACCAAGGAATCGACATCCTATCAAGCGATTCATCCCAGAGGTCAAAAGATCAAGGGCGTGGATGCCGCAACGGGAGAAAACCTAGTTGGTCGGGTTGTGTATCTCACAGAAAACGGAAATCGCATCATCACAACAAATGGCAACTTAACCGTTTCTGAGTGGTATAGAATTCATCAAAATAAAAATGTTAGATAGTCTAATAATGACTATCTAACAAAAAATTATGTAGGTAATTTCAGTGTTAAAACTTAGCTAAAATCAAAAATTTTATTTCCAATCATCTTCATATTCTGACAAACGAATATCCCCAATCTTTATTTCAGACCCCATAGTTTGTCTTTTATTACCTTCTATTTACTGGTGAAAGATAACATTTTTGTACTCCTCCCCACTTTCAAAACATAAATTTATAACATCATTCTTTTATTTAATCAGCAAGAATGATCAGATCGTTCCCTCTAAAAAGGCATTAGAGCCGAATGGGACCCTCTTTTCTTTCCACTGCCGGATGATTTATTTTGGCAATCTCATTTTGGTGTGGTATAAAAAAAGTTGACAGTTTATTCTCAAGGATTTCATAATAAAACCAAGAGAATAAGGAGGTATTCAAAGTGGCACGTAAATATGACCATGAATACAAAGTACAGGCAGTAAAACTTGCCAAAGAAATCGGAGGCGCCAAAGCGGCTAAAGAACTGGGAATCCCTGAAGGAACCATCCATACATGGCTGAAAGCCGTAAGAGCTGGCAAGTTGGATATTGGGGAAGGTTCCCATACCCCTGCCAGCGCAATGAGCCTGTCAGAAGAGATTACCATGCTGCGTAAGAGGGTTAAGGAGCAGGATAAAGAAATCCGTCGCCTAAAGGAAGAAAACGAATTTTTGGAGGAGGCCAGCGCTTTTTTCGCCGCCAGCCGTCGGAAGTCAGTAAAAACCAGAGAATGATCTTTTTGGCTTTGAAAACAGAGGACGGCAGGATTACCGGGAAAATTTCATTTTATTGCCGAATGCTTGGTATCAGCCGGCAAGGCTTCTATAAATATCTTGAAACCAAAGATCGTCCCTGGAAGTACCAAGACCTGGCGGATGCCATGAAAGAAATCGCCAGCGAGGATGAATGTAACGATACTTACGGACGGATTCGGATGTATCAGGCACTGTGCCTGAAGCGGCCGGAGGGAGTGTCGATTCCCAGTGAGCGGACCGTATACCGGGTCATGGACCAAATTGGCCTGAGCCATCGCCCCAAGCGAAGACCGAACGGGATCACAAAGGCAGACCGGGAGGCTATGAAATCAGATGATCTGCTGAAACGGGATTTCCATTCAGATGCCCCATTAGAAAAATGTATTACAGATATCACGGAAATCCCGGCGTCCAATGGGAAACTGTATGTATCTGTGATTTTCGACTGCTTTGATCTTAGCGTCCTTGGTCTGGCAATGGAAACAAACATGAAAGCAGATCTGTGTGTCCATACACTGGAAAACGCCCTGACTGCTTATCCTGCACTGGAAGGCGCTATCATCCACAGTGACCGTGGAACACAGTACACCAAAAGCAGATGACTGTAGAGGAATTAAAGGTACTCATTTGGAGATACTTCCTCAGCTACTGGAATAACCGGAGGATATGCTCTGCCAATGGCGGGCTTCCACCTATGATAAAACGCAGGCAGTATTATGAGGATTTGGAACTGGCCGCATAGTCAGTGATATGCTTGAGAAAAATGTGTCAACTAATATTGACAATATCAGAGATTATTCAAATATCACCATCCTCTCGTGAAAAAGCAAAAAGCTTTTTAAATTCTATCTTTGATTATGCCATTCAGCATTTCTATGCAAAACAGAATATAGCCCGCAAATTTTCTATACAACAGCTAAAAAAAGAGATGCCTTATGACATCTCTTTTTTGTAGACGACTGCAAAAAAGCAAAAATTAAAAACTATGAAACGTTTTGAATTTATAAGGAACGATTCTGTATATATAAATTTTTATTTTGATACTCTTCTTGAAATTCATGCATTGTTTCAATAAGTTCTTTATCACTAATGCCTAAAAAATTAATAAAGATTCTTACTGTCTTTTGTTTTTGTTTTTTCTTTGCCTTACGTTCAGCTATAGCATATTTTCTTGTAGACTCATATTTTTCATTTTTCGTTATAAATTCTATGACTAAAAATCTGGAATTATTTTGTAAATCTATATGAAAATTCCTGATTTCATTCCAGCCAATCATTCCTTTAAATCCGCTATTAGTTGAATAGCTATAGAAGCCATCTGAATTTAATACAAACCATGGTCTTTTCGCACAATTTTTATAATTCAATAAAAGGAATAATAAAAAAGCACCAAAAAGTATAATGCATAGCCAGCCTACAATAATTAATCCATCTGGATTTCCTGTTAAAAAACGACCTGGTCCAGTGATATGATATTCCGCCAATTCCTCTCTGCTTTGCCCCAAAATAAAAAGGCCTCCTCCGACACCACATATTGACGCAAAAACTAACCACAAAAATTTACTTTTTGAATTATATATGACGTATTTCTCCATATTTCTGTTTGATGGTATTTCTTTTTGATTTAACTGAGCCCCACACCATTCACAATATAAGGCATTCTTAATACCCTCTCTACCACACTTTGGACAGATTACTGTCTTTTTTTGATTCAACTGAGTTCCGCACCACTCACAATACAAAGCATCCTTTACGCTTTCTTTTCCACACTTCGGACAAATCATACTCTCTCCCTCCGAATCTTTCTCTTTTGTAATTAAATTATAACATAAGGTTCTGCTCCATAAAAAGACTGGACAGAAATGATTCTAGTTCTTTTTGCATTTTCTTTCATCTTAGAACAGTGCTTCGAAGAAGATTACAAGCCATTAAAAACACGCCAAATTTTCTAAACTTTTTAGGTCCCGGTGGGATACACTAAATTTGGGGTGGGATACAAACACCCTCCGGTGGGATACAAATCAAAAAGAAAGAAAACGGTGGGATACAAATTTTGTATCCCACCGAAGGCCTCTTTTTTGCTCCCCGAAACCCACTGTCAAAAAGATTTTCCGTGTAACCGTTCCGTGTAATTTGTAACCTATACGTAACCTACGCACACCAAAAAAGGACCTCTGACAGCCACTTACACCATCAGAGATCCTTATTTTAAGCCATTCCTTAGAACTTACCTTCTTTAGCAGCTTCCTCAATCGAAACCACAAACCGCGTAAATACGTGGTTTTTTAAGCAAAATGTACAAATAATCAATGAATAAACTAATTTTAACTAAACCCATCTACTGCTATATACATAAAATATGCATTAAATATACAATAATTTCTTCCAAGTCTTTTGACCCACGATTCCGTCCGCAGTAAGCTCATGTTTCTTTTGAAACTTCTTTACTTGGGTTTTAGTTTCATTGCCGAATTTGCCATCGCAATTAAGCTTATAGCCATGAAGATTTAACATCTGTTGCATACATTTTGTTATCTCTCCAGACGATCCGTATTTAAGGGTTGGGCATCCCGCCAGAGTATTCTTGCCGGCGACTCCGTCCACTTTCTGATCGCTATATCCCTGTTTGTTGCAGGCCGTTTGAAGATCTTTTATAATTGATTTCTCGTTTGTTTTAGCGGATTCAGTTTTCTTATGAAGGCTTTTCTTTTTTGTTGTCGATTCTCTCTTTTCGTGTGCTTTAGGTTCAGTCCCAGTCAGACCCTTCACGATGGCTGTTGCGCATTTCTTCGCATCCCAATGCTTGTAATCATCTTTGTCGTCGACAAAGCAACACTCTACCAGCAAGGCGGGTGATTTTGTGGTTCTAAGAACTCTAAGTTTTGTGCTAACTTTTACTCCTCGGTTCGTAATGCCAAGTGCTTTTGAAACTTCCTTGCAAATCCGTTCTGCATCACCATAAGCTTCAGAGGAGCTGGAGTACACATAAACCTCTACTCCGCCAGTAGCACCATCCCCTTTTTGATCGTTCCGGCCGCTGTTAAGATGTATTGAAATGTCTCGCTTCACGCTATGCTGATTACATTTTGAAACTATTTTATCCAGACAGCCACCTTTCGTTTCTTTCGTATCACATGTACAGTCATATACAGTATGCCCCTGCTTCTTAAGTAAACTTACTACTTCGTTTTTTACAGCCCTGTCTTCTACTGATTCTTTTAGAAGTCCAACAGCTCCGGAGGCACCTTTTCCCTGCGGACAATGTCCAGCATGTACATTATATTTAGACATATTATTCCTCCTTTTTCGATTTCAACTCTGGTAAGCCTCCGATAGAAGTGCATAATGATACCACTCCGGCCAGTGCCGCCGTTCCGAATATCGTCTTCCAATCCACCGCTGTAATTGTCATTGCCGCCGGGACCATTGCGACAATAGTCTGTGCCATCGTTTTCGCAGCTCTGATTCCAGCAGCTTTCATCCATTTTTTCCAATCTCTCATATCATTTCTCCTTCTTTTCAATAATTTTCAATCTCGTTTCGTGGTTTTCTAATTTAACATCCTGTTCATCGTTCTTGTCCCAAATACGTTTATGGGAATCGTGATTTTTGATAGCGTAAGAATCCATGTCCGATTCATGTTGTAGCACTTTTTCTGACAGCATTTTCATCGTTACAGTCAGTTCAGTCATTGCCTTTGTGTTTTCCTTTGTGTTTTTGGACATTGGATTATAGATTTTTGAAAATAAATCTACCAACACAACGACAGTAAGGACAATGTTCCACTCATTCAAGTCCGTTCTCCTTTCGTTTAAACATAAAATCCATGGCCATATAATCAGCTGCCGTCGGCACATCATAACGACCATTCTCATCACACTTATCCAATTCCGTTACATCTACAGTATGAATATCCACCTCAATCTCTTCGTCCATGAGTTCTTTATATTCTTTGTTGCAGACAGCTTGGTTGTTTTCAGAAAAAACATATTTCCCGTCTTTTACGAGGGCTTTTCCATCGGAATCTTTCTCCGCGTATGATTCACAAATTTTAATTCGCTGTGTATCCAAGTCTTTATACTCAGACTCCAACTCTCTCTCATTTCGCATTATTGCATAACCGACTTTGGCCGGAAATTTCTTTCCGGCGATATTTATCAGCCCTTGTAATCTAATTTGGACTTCTCCCAACTTCATCTTCATTTATCCCATTACCTCCTGATCCTGAATTGAGTATACCTGATCTGTAAAAGTTTCTATGTCCTTTCTGATTTCCGTCTTATTCGCTGCATATAACGCTTTGTCCTGGATCGTCTGTGAAATGTTATCATTTCCGCGGTCTCGAGAAATGTTTGCGTTTAAATAAACAACCTGCTTCTCCGTCTCTCCATCTTTTACTGTTATATTACCGGTAAGAGTGATCGATTTCTTTACGTTTAACATTTGATTGTCCCCTTTTCTTTACATGAAAATAGACAGCTTACACGGCTGCCTGTTTGAGTTGCTTTATTTCCTTTTCTGCCTGCCAGAGTCGGACCTGAAGGTCATTTATAATAGACTCTTGAATATTGATTTGTCCGGCTTGATAAAACATCTCTTTTCGAGTTTTCTGGATCATATATGTGTTTATAGAAATGAAGTTGTTATAGTTTAATGAATATTGTTTTATAATGTCTGGCGGATGACCGTTAAACATTTCATCTAAAAATTCTTTATCTGCTGTATCACAGGAAATCAGATCCAATTCTTCTGGATTTATGTTTGCTTTTATTAATGCTTGCTCTACATCCTGCGCAATAAATCCATTTGTCCTTTTATATTCTTCTGTATTCTTCTCGTAAGCCATCTTATAAGTTTGCGGCTTTAGATTCATAAAGAATTTTTCATAGCGTTCATCAAAATCTGAAAAATCCTTTTTTAGTCTTCGGTCCGAAGTTACCGTAGTACCGGTTGAAGAATTTAGTCTTACCTGAGATCCATAAAGCACCGTTCGTCTATTCGTATTCCCTAACGCTGTAACATTATAATCGCCCGACTTATAGCCCCTCAGTATCCATTCGCTTTCTCCATATTTAATACCGTGTCCTAGGTTAAACATAATATCATAGTTGTTCATTTTTATTCCGTTCGACTGAATATATGCTACACCATTCCCGTTGCAATAAAAAGCATGATATCCATTGGCATAATAATAGTTGTTCCATGCGTTATTATAGTTTCCCATAGATATATAATTGGTGCTTGAGCTATTGCCTGAGTTATTTGGCTTGAAGCGAAATACATTAGCTATTACATCACCGCCTGATCTTATACTTCCGCCAGTCCCGATTTCTCCTTGCACTGTCATACTGTTTTGACAATCTATAGTCCTAGGAAAAAAATATGTAACAAAAAGTTCTTCCATATGAACATATCCATCTGAATCAATTTGTAATATACGATTATTTGATTTATCGGCTATTTTAAATCCTTCGCTTGATATATAGACATCGTAAGTATTTCCAGGACATGTAATATCCTTGGCAACGACTGATCCAGTGTTAGAAACTTTAAATTTATCGGTGATACTCAATCCATCATTTCCGAAATACATCCCAGACACGTTCGCAAAAGAGCTATTTCCCTTCCAAATAGATGTACCTCCAATACTCCACGGTCCGATCGTTCCCGTTGCGGCTGCAATATTACCACTAAAGCTTCCCGTTGCACCTATTAGATTCACACCAGTAATTGTCCCTGTTGCCGTAATATCCTGTGCGAATAAATTTGTAACGTCTATCTCATTGGCAGTGATGGCTCCAGCTACTATACGGTCAGCCGTGATCGTCCTTTCGGTTAATGCTCCGCCATCCACGGTTGATTGAGACAACTGCGGCGTACCATTGGCCTTGTTGATCTCATATACAACCGACTGATCTGACCCGGTAATGATAAGTCTCTCTACACTTAGCGTGCCGGCGGTTATATTATTCGCTAGGATATTAACCCCGGTCAAGTAATTCGTAAAAGTCCCCTCTGCCGCCGTGATATCTGATGTAAATATCCCCTGGCTGACCATCAGGTTTTCCATAAACCCTTGGCGGATTTTAGCAGTATCGACATTAGCTAGATCTATGTTTGCATATTTTGCATCAAGATTTCCGACAATTAGATTTTCTATTTCTGCTCGAACCGCTGTAAAGTTCTCGGCAGTGGCGTTTTCAAAATTTGCCTGTTGTGCTTCTAACGTAATAATTTTCGCAGATTGTGCTTCGATTGAGGATACGGTTATATTTTTAGCAATCAATTCATCGACATATTCTTTGGCAACCCTTAGTTCGCCTTTTACTACTACATCCCCGCTTTCATTTGTCTCCACATAATACAAATCGGTTGCGCTACGTCCGGAGGCTGGACTAGTAATATTGTTTGTGATACTCGCTTTATGATCTTCGATGGATACTAATACTCTATCACCATTTTTGGCATCTGTAGCCATCGACACAGGAGTCAACGCTTCTGAACCATCCAAACGAACATATATACCACTGTTATTTACAACAGCGGTGCCATAAAACGATTTAGCGCTATTCGTAGATTTTGAGGAATCGTTTGTCTCTTGAACAAACTGCGAAATCACTTCGGTTGGTAATACGCTCATGTTGTCTCTCCTTATGCAAAAAAAGCTAAAAGACCGATGAGGGTCTCTTAGCTTTTCTGTATTTATTATTCTTTCCATAGATTAACCGTATACACTGCGGTTGCCGTAATTTTACACCCGCTAACACATTCAATATTCTGTGTTGTAATTCTAGCTTTTATATCTCTTAGATCGGCTCTTTGATAATTCAATCGGACACAATCGCCGATTCTTACCGGGCAATACCCGTGCGAAAAAGACACGGTATGTTCAACGGAACTTAATTTTTTTAATAATTGGGTGGCATATTGGTCAAGGTATACTTGATTTGGAATTCCGGTAATAGACGGGTTCTTTTCTCGATGTACAACCTCCCGTCCTCTGGTTACAGTAGATGTAGGACTTGTTGGGTCATCATTAACAATTTTCGAGTATATTATGTCACCTTTATCTCCTGAATAAACAACTTCGACCACATTTGGTACCCCGTACAAGTCATACCTGTCCTCTATATCTGGATATAGTATAGATGAGTTGTCGTCCCCAAACGTGAACCGTGGCTGAAGTGATGCTGTATCTTGTGCTGGTGCAAATAGGACTCGTCCAATTTCGTCTAACTCGTAATTATAATTTGCATTCGCCATAAGTGACAATAAATAATCCAACCACGTTTCTGTTTCTTCGGCAGTAAAATTATCGTACAATGTTTCATCGGTTTTTGTTGGTCCAATAACCGGTGCTCTCAAATGAGCCGCGGTCAAAGTTGCAACGTTATCCATTACATTTGCGTTTTTCATCACGGTGAAGCCTAATTCCGGATATCCATCTTTCAACTCCAATAAAGGTGAGAATGCATCCATACTTATCGTCCGGATCTTACCATCAAACGATACAGATGGAGTTTGGACAAGAAACGTCCCCAAAGGAAACTTCTCTTTTATTCCATTTTGAATTGTTATGAGATATACTCTAATATAGCATTCTCCAAAAACTTCGGTGGTCTTAAAAGATGCACTTTCAAGCGTATCACTTGACAAATCCCGTTTGATGCTGCATGACAAGATGCTTGATATCCGCCGTTTATCTTTCCAAGTGTTCGGGTCAATTTCATAGAATTCAAAAGTCTGAGACATTGACAATAACCAATCAGCCATATCAATCACACTCCTCCTTCTACCGGTTTTATATCAATTGATACGGGGATAGAGAGTTCTTTATAATTTCGATTATAAGAGATTGTGACGTTTGCCCAATATCCCAAACCGGAAGGTTCTCTAACATAGACATCCCCTTGGTAACCCATTAATTGGCGTACCAATGCTAATGTTTCGGTATCAGTTTTAGGAAATTCACATGAAATTTTTAAACTTTCGCCACGCTGCGTTCCGTAATAGGCGACCGGACGATATCTTCCAATATACTCAGCCAAAGACACATCATTAGAATTTGAATCCGACAGCTTAATATTCGCCGGTAATTCCAGTATGTTTCCGTTGAATGTTTCTTCGTCATCACTGTATACATTCTCGCTCCATTTTTCATTCCATTGCAGAATCACTGACGGTTCTGCATATGTTTCTATAAAATCAGCAAATGCTATTCCTCCCGTTTCAGTGTTTGTTGAAACCACCCGATACACACAGGTACCAAAAGAAGGATGAGGATCTCTAAAAAATAAAGCTGAGTCGGTACTTTGTAAATCATTGTTTACTCCCTCGGCAATCGCTACGTAAGAACCGTTCTGTTCTTTTCGATACACGCTTAATGTTGTGTTAGATGTTACTGCCCAAAAAACATTCCACAAATATTCCCATACAGCCTCGCTGGGGGTGCCCGATTTCACACAGCGATAAATGTCTCCGCTAGGAACATTGAAATAGTAGTCATTAATTTGAGAAAGTTCAATTCCACTGCTGTAGTAAATGTCTTCATCGGCATCACCGTCTATAATGGTACCGCTGTACCATTTTACTGCGTCGCTGTAATCAAACATGGTCTTGTATAACCACATGGCCGTATTAGGGTCTCCGCCGACCACACAGGTATAAGTTTCATATGTTGACTGATTGAAATATACATCCCCCATGAAAGCTTCTTCGACTTCGGAATTAGGAAATACGGTCCCGACTTCTACTTTCCCGGTTATGTTTATACCGATATAAGCGACTGGTTCGTAATTTTCATCCACCTCCGAAGGTGCCTGATCGTCATCCTCTTCCGGATCATATCCGATATAGTAGTGACAATATGGACGAAGAATCGTATATCGATATGTTTCATCGAATTCTATTTCTAATTCAGGAGTATCACTTGTTTCGACCCAATCGGGTGTAAAATCATACGTTGCCTCAGCCGACAATCCAGAGTTCATATATACGATAACTTTTAAGGTGTATCGAACATCTGTTACAAAGTCGGCGTCAGAAGCAGAAATTATCATATCAAGCTGTTCGTTGGTATCCAGAAACTTAGAATAGATTTCAGACCCTTCAGCTACAATTATTTCGTCTCCATGTATATCTGTGGTTTCATACGCCGAACTTGTTACAATGGAGATATGATAGCTGATGGGAGTTTGCGAACTGGGCGTCGTTTCACCTTTAAGAACAAGCGGAAAGCTGGATAAAACATCTCCGATTAACGGTAAACCGTCTTTATTGGTAACCGATAAACTTAAGTTTGGTTTCATGTATGCTTTTATGACTCTTTCAATAGAAAAATCACTATAAGAAGCATGAATACCTTTGGTTCTGACTTTCCATTTGATCGAATCGCTGGAACTGTCAACAAATATGCTGTATATCGTTCCAGCAGAAATCGTATTTGCTTCATTCTTATAAACGGTCAATGTCCATAAATTTAACTCCGATATTTCATCGATAAGTTCGCCATAATCATCAGTTTTCGTATTTGTTTTTGTTAAATAATAATTGATTCCCCCTATATTAAACACCAGCTGTGCACTACGCTGTGCCGAACCATCTTGGGAATTGTGAACGTAATATAGGTATGTAGGATCAGTCGTATCTATGTTCGAAGCAATAACAGCTGTTGTCGTTGACGACCACGTTGTTGGCGGAGAAGGCTTAACCGCTAATACTGCTGATATAGTATTAGAAGGATCTGACTTGTCTGATCCATTTACAGAACGAACTCTGAAATACCAAGTATGTCCTACTTCTAAATTTGCTAAAATATAACTGTTAATATCATCAACTGTTGTAGACGACACCATATTGCTGTCAAAGTAGCTTGGAGAGTCGCTAACATATTCAATTTGATACTGTAACACATTATTAACTTTGTTCCATGTTAATTTAATCTTTTCGTCATCCAATGCGGATGCTTTAAGATTTGTTGGAGGATTCGGCCTCGTGTCAATAGAAGACGACCAGGATGACCAGTCCGACCATAAATTGGCCGATGCGGTACCCCCGTCCACAGTACAAACCCTAGCCCTCACCTGATAACTTCCAATTGTAGATAAATGTAAGGAAAAAGGAACCAGGCCAGTGCTATTAATTGAAGTTGAATCTTTATAATAATCATTACCGAATTTAACATACTTCGTTCCGTCCCTCAGCACTTGAATGCGAACTCGATCGATGTCATACTCAACATTATCTACTTCGACTTCAACTTTTAACGTCTTATTCGTAATTGTAAATTCGCTTATCGTAGGTGCTTCCGGGATTTCGTCATAATCCGTATCCCTCTTGGACACATAATCTGTCGTAAACCATAATGCTGTTTTGGACTTGCTAGACTTATATTTTTTCCCATTAACCTTTATGGAAACTCTGATCTGCTTTGCGTTATTTGGTGGCGAATACAAATCCGAACTTGTATTTTGTGAGGATGTTGTAATGGTTTTGTCCAAATACCACTTTGGAGTTTTTCCTTTTTTATAGTCTGCTACCGAATAGTACCATTTAACCGTGTAATTATCGATAACGCTTGTATATTTCTTTTTAGTCGACTTTGTTACATACTTCTTGGTTTTCTTAACATAAGTACAAACTTTTTTTGTTATATTAATCTTTTTTTGCGACTTAGAAAAACTCCATGAAGCATAAAAATTATTTGTCGAGTTTTTGCCCTGTCTGATAATTTTTATCCGACTGGCATATAACTTTTTCTGGACTTTCTTTTTTTTCTTTTTCTTCGCCATTACATCCTCCTTTCTATATTAGCTGCGTGAATAAGTGATTTAACTGCATTAATAATATTGCTTCCATCATCGTATGTAACATTTCCGATGGAAACGGAATTATTAGATATATTCCCAATGTCTTTCCGCAAACCTTTAATTGCCGAAACTACGTCGCCATTTGATCCATTTCGAATATTTCCAATCGTGGAGCGAATAGCATCAACATTTGACATAACGCCAACAGACGGATTTGAAGCGTTGAACAAACGATTCATTCTTCCCACCCCATCATTAACGTTACTAAGATCTACTACAGGACTGATAATCGGAGTAGAGTCCATCCCAGAGTCAATCACATTCGCAATTTTTGAAACAGCATTATTTACACTCTTTGCTGCTGTTTTTCCTAAAACGGTACCGGATTTAATAACTTCTGATGTCTTTTTTGCAATACCAACCACAACGCCTTCACCAATAAATTTGCCTGTCTCTGTAGTTATTTTTGACGGGGAGTTTACTTTAGCACCCCTGTTTACGGCCTCTGCTCCCGCTTTACCCAGGTTATATCCGGCAGTTACAACGTCAGATTTTTTTGAGTTAATGCCGGAAACTAATCCTGCTCCTAAGTAACTACCTGCTGATGAAAATGATGAACGATAGGATTTAATCGCACTTGCGCCGCCAGAGACAAGTCCCTTAAAGGCGGTTGTAACTGATGTTTTTTTGCCTTTAATAGCTTTGGTTATAGCATTTACTAATACGTTGACTGCTGTTACGATGGAACTCGTATTCGACTTAATGGCGGATGATGCTCCAGACATCGCAGTTTTCATTGATGAGTTTACAGATGATTTACCTTTTGAAATGGTTGATGTCATAGATTTTACCATGCTGCTAACGGATGAACCAACAGAGGATGCCGTTTTAGAAAGTGATTCCGTATTTACGTTTATATTGTTTAATTTATTGACAGACTTCACGAATGCCGCAACTTTACTCGTATCAACACCGTTAATTTTATTAACCGCTGACGCAAGCTTACCTACCGCTGATGATATGGATGATATCTTATCTCCATTTAGTCCGGAAGATCCAAAAGCTTTAATGCCCTCGGATAATTTAGTCAAATCATCTTTTAAATTCGCAGGAACTTTGACGTTAGCCCATTTGCTAACTGCCACGCCCAAGTTTCCAAGAGGACCGGCTACCTTACTAATAGCTTTTCCTCCAAAAAAATCTTTAAATGATGCAAAAGTTGAGATTGCGTCAGACAACCTTTCTAAATCAGCTTCTATATTTTGTGGTACGGTAACGCCGTTCCATTGTTTAACCGACTCGGCTAGCTTTCCAAGCGGAGATGCTACTTCTGATATTACTCCTGAACCAATTAGTTCGAAAATTGACCCAAAAGCCTTGACACCATCTGCTAAACCGGACAGATTGTCTTTCAATGTATCAGGTACAACGACCCCGCTCCATTTTTTAACTGCATCAGCCATTTGACCAACTCCAGGAGCTGCAGTAGACAAAGCATTTGCGCCAAGGCCACCTAAGGTGAAACTAAAAATTCCACTAGCCAATGATTTCAGTTGCGTGGACAATCCGTCTGGAACAGACACACCACTCCATTTTTTAACAGATTCAGCTAATGTTCCAAGTGGTTCCGCTATTGTTGAAATAGACTTTGCACCAAGCCCTGAAAGTGTGTTCAATAACCCCCCAAGGCCAACTTCACCCATGGCCAGGCCCATAGCCGCTAGACTACTTTTAATTTCTTCCCAGTTCATTTCACCGAATTTCTTTAGCGCATTTGCTAGGTTTTCAAGTCCTTTTATTCCTAACAATAAAGAACCGCTACCTACAAGCGCTAATGGTCCGGCTAAGGTTCCGAGAGTACCAGAAATAACACCTATTTCTGTTAAAGCTCCTCCCATACCGACTAAACCACGAGCAATGGACTCCCATGCCATACTTCCGAAAATAACTAAAGCGTCTGCTATTTTTCTAAGTCCTTGGACACCTAATAATATGGCACCCGAACCTATAATTCCTGATAAACCTGCTAACTTACCTAAAGTTCCACTTACCAAACCAAGCTCAGTCAAAGCTCCACCCATGCCGACCAAACCTACTGCTACTTCTTTCCAAGACATTGTTCCGATCGACTGTAGAGCGTTGGATATTTTCTCAAGCCCCTGCACTGCCAGAACAATTGCGCCTGAGCCAAGTATACTCGACAATCCCGTTAACCGGCCTAAGACTCCGCTTACCGTCGCAAGTTCGCCCAAGGCTGCCCCCATGGCAACTAATCCGTGTCCTATTTCGGACCACGTCAGCATACCAAGTCTGCTCAGGTTTTCTGAAATTTCATCCAGGGATTTTGTCACCATAAGAATCGATCCGCTCGAAAAGATTGATTTAAATCCTGCGGCTTTTTGCAATACCCCTAGTGCTATTACAAATTCACCTAAGGCTCCACCCATTGCCGTTAACCCATGTGCAATTTCAGACCATGTTAATATACCGAGTCGTTCCAGATTTTCTGAAATTTCATCAAGAGATTCAGTAACAATATGGATTGCCCCACTGGTAAATATGGATTTGAATCCACTTACCTTCCTTAAAATTGCAAAAACAGCGGTCAGTTCGCCTAAAGCTACACCCATCGCGACTAATCCGCGTCCAATTTCGGACCACGTCAGCATACCAAGTCTGCTCAGGTTTTCTGAAATTTCATCCAGGGATTTCGAAAGGATTAGTATGCTGGCGGCCCCACTTACTGAACCACCAAATTTATTTATAATTACGGTAACCGCGGTTAATTGCCCTAAAGCTCCTCCCATACCGACTAAGCCGCGAGCAACTTCACCCCATGATAAAGCACCAAAGTCAACAAACGCCTCACCCATCATTTGGCAAGCTTTTGCGAGTGCTATAACGGCTACGCTTGTACGCAAGCTTACTCCGCCGTTGCCTATATGCTTAATCGCCAATGTTAAACCTGCGAGAGAGCCTCCAATTGAAACCAGACCCTTTGCTATTTGTGACAATGAAAGGTTTTTAAGTTTCACCATCGCTGAAGCTAATATGTCAATCGCTTTAGCAATGCCAATCATCGCGACAGCCGATTTGACAACGCCTTTCGATTTAAAACTACTAAGTGCGCCAATCAGCGATTTAAATCCAGAATTTAATTCCTTCATCATTATACCGATTGCCACCAACGAGTACGCTATTTTCTCTGGCTTAATCTGCGAAATAGTTTTTAATGAGGACGTTAAAAGCGTTATCGCCACAGCAATTCCGACGATGGATGCCACTTTGATGCCTTGCTGAAATGATTGTAAAGAATCATTTAGTGAACCTAAAATATCCTTGATTTTAGTCGTGGCCTCGTCAGCTGTACCTAAAAATCCATCAAAAACGCCGCTTATTTTATCAAATACATTTGCAAATTTTTTAGCCGCAACAAATATACCGCCACCAGCAAGACCAGCAAATATGTCCCCAGCTGATACATTATCTTTAATCCATGTAATGACTCCTTTTACAACATCAAAGATTCCTTTAAATGCGTTAGATATACCTTGAGCTACTCCGGTTATTTTTTTATCTCCACCTGAGAATGAACCGAACAATACTTTTATGCCTTCCGTAACAACAGAAATCGCTGAGGACATTATATCTAATGCTCCGGTAACAACAGAACTCATAACCGTAAAAACGTTTCCAGCTTTTAAACCTTCGTCGATTTTTACGAATAGATTGCCTATCGAAGCAGTAATAGTTAAAATGGCATCGCCCATCGATAATACCGCTCCGCCGGAAACAAAAGAAAGAATCGGTTTTAAAATGGCAGTTATTGCTTGCTTTCCTATATCAACAATCGCAAATAAACCCTTAAATGTGGTTTTCAAATTTTTTGATTGTGCATCGCTAAGCTTCAAATGAGAAGTAAGTGTTTCGAGACCTTTCGTAATGTTAAATAGCTGCTTTGCAGTCATTGGCGGAAATATGTCTCTGAAGGCTTCCTTAATAGGTTTTGCGATGCTGACAATTCCTTCGAAGGCGTTTTTTGCCGATTGAATAAGAGATGAACGTCCACCTAGGTCTTTCCAGCCTTGCAACAAGTTATTTCTGGACTCAGCAGAGCTATTGATTAATCCACTGAACACGTCGGAGATTTCAGTAAGCAACCCTTTCGCTTCTTCGAAATCGCCGACAATAATTTCCCAACTCTGGGTCCATCCAGATTGTGCCGCCTCTTTTAAAGTGTCAAATAATTGAGTAAACGTCTTTACTTTCGTAGCCGCATCATTGGCCGTCTTACCCATTTTGATTATTGAAGCGATTTGCTCTTTTGTATAGCCCATTGTCTTGAGCTGTTTTTCAGATAGATCACCAGTGAATTTAGAAAGAGTCTCTGTTAATACATCAGAAGTTAACCATCCCTTTTTCAAGGTTTCCCTAAAGGAACCTTCGGATTTTATCATTTCGTCGATGGCAACACCGTGAGCCCGTGCGGTTTCTTTCAATGCATCCTGGAAAACCTGTCCACCCATTCCAGCGTTAACTACTGAATTCCAGTCCTGTAGCTTTACGGTTCCTGAAGCCAAGGCTTGAGAAAGCTGATACATCGCTGTACTAGCTTGCTGTGATGTAGAACCGGAAACTGCTGCTAAATTTGCAATACCTTTTATCGCGGCTACGGACGTATCAAGATCGACCCCTGCCGCTGTAAATGTACCAATATTACGGGTCATCTCCGTAAAATTATAAATTGTCAAATCGGCGTAATGGTTCAACTCATCCAATGCGGCATTGACGTCTTTGAGTGTACTACCTTTTCCTTGCGTATTTGCTAAGATAGTCTGAACGGCGTTAATCTGAGTTTCATACTCTTCAAAGCCACTTTTAACCGGATCTATTGTTAGTGCGGATGCAATTCGTTTACCAGCGTTAATTGCCGTATTGGTTATATTCACCAAGGCCGTAACACCCATTACTTCTAAAGCAGAAAATTTAGCTTTTATAGTTTCCACACCATTATTAAGATGTGATATGTCAAACTTTTTAGCCGTGGAATTAAGAGTATCTAAACCCTTTGAAGCATCTCCTAGTTTTAAACTTTGTTTCAGTTTATCGAGTGTGTTCATACTCGTTTGAACGTTTCTTTCGAAATTTTTATTATCAAACTGCATGGAGACAACTCTGTCATCTACTGTGGTGCTCATAGTTCAGTAACCTCCTTCCACGCCTCTTCAACAATTCGGTCAAAAATAGGCTGGATCGCAGGATTGATATAATCTCTCCCTTGAACCCAGCCGCCTTGTCTGGTACCATGCCCATATTGCAATATAATGGCTATTGGTACGCCGTCGTTAATGTGTGAGTTTTTAAAATTTATAATTACAGTCCCGTTACGTCTCTCGATTTCGTAATACCAGGAGACAGCCGTTAATCCGGAGTCCAGAGGTGTCGCAGAAGAAAGAGCCGCAACCCCTTCTCTCCCGTACTTATCTAATAAGCTGAGTTTCGCAACCCCTCTGATTTTTTCCAAATAACCAGTGGCTTTAGAAAAATCGCCCTTTTGTTTTATAGTTATCATTTAAACAACCTCTTTTTGTTTATCCGTTAGTATTAAGTTGTTTTTTTCTGGCAGCGTTCAAAGCTGCGTTTCTACTTAGAATTTCTTGTTTACTCATTTTTTTAGCTGGTTGATTCTTAACATTACAAACACGAATTAATGTTAACAGGCGATTTAAGTGCCATTTTTGACACTCAAACGGGATGTTAAACGTCACCATCCAGTAATATATAATTTCAGAGGTTGTTATTTCTCGATTAGCACCTTTCCTGTCACCTTCATAGAACGTCGTAGCGGTCATTGGAGCGTCTATATATCTGACTATTTCATCAACATTTGAACTCGTTAAATCCCTAAAAACATTGGAGTTCACGTTTTTTGTAATAGTCATACAACGTATATAATCAATAAGCTCTTCTTCTGTTTTTTCGTTTTTAGTCAAAAACGGTTTACACCACTTTGATTCCCATTTGGAAAGTGAAACAAGAGAATGTTCTAATCTCAATGTTTGCTCTTTAGTGTTGATAAATTCTTGAATTGATTCGTCCCATTGCTCCACAGCAGGTATCGTGATCTCAAGCATTCTGCGTCACTCCAGTATTAGTTATCGGCGTTTGGTATTTTCTCACGTACAGTCTTTTTCTCAGCGTTAGGAATAACACCATTAACAAACTCCGCGGCTTTACCTGCATCCTGAGCCAGTTCCATAAACAAGTTTGAATATGCTACTGTCTGTGAAAAGGCATCGGATAATTCCTTGCTCTTAATGAATCGTTTTCCGTCCATACTTTTTTCTCCATAAGACTTGAGAAGTAATTGTTTGAAGATCTTGATGATAGTTTCTTGATCTTGTGCTTGAACGATTCGATCAACGTATGCTTTCATCCCCCCGGCTGTGCCCATTTCCATTTCAATAATTTCGGCTTCTGATAAATGAAAATAGAAATCTTCTGTTCTTTCTGTTCCGTTATAGTCGATATATGTAATTGTTTTTTTTACCATTTTGATTTTCTCCTTTCGATAAAAGGGTCGCTAGATTTACACTAAACGACCCTATGAGTTGTAATAACTATTTAATTACTACCCTGCTGCCGGCGTATCACCGACAATATCTGCGATTTCGTCTGGTAACGGCAATCTTGGCTCTGTTTCTGTACTTCCATATAGAATATCTTCCAGAGCTTTCATTTTAGCTGCATCGGTTTTTGTACTGTTAACCACAACAGTTGCCGTTGGGTCGTATCCGTCTACGACCACTGGCGTCGTAGTAAGTTCCCATGAAAAAATTACAGATTCTGGACTGTCATTAACGGTTCCATATCCTTTTTCTGAAGGTGCTGCCATCGCACCGTAAATGATATGAATTTTATAACCGTACTTATCGCCTTCTGTATCATTGCCTAAGGTAGTCTTGTATGACACCCCGAAAGGTTTGCGTGACTGCTGACCGATAGTGACACCAGGTGCAATCTCGGCAGATCCGTCACACTCCCCAAATTCCTCTGGATACACATAAGCCTCAATGGTGGCACCGAATTCTTCGGCACTCATAAGATTTAAATACTTAATGTTATCCGCATACAATGGTGATGCCTCGGCCCCAGATGGGCTTTCTGTAACGCTTGTAAGTCCATTCCAAGCAACCCCCTTGGGGTATGTACCCTCGGATGTCTGAGGATACAAAACGCCTTGACTCACACCGGTTTCGTATGTTTTCTCTCCTGTTTTATCCCAAACAAGTTTTGCCATAATTAGTTCCTCCTAATTTAGTGAACAATGGTAAAGACAGTGTGATGCAGATTGTTAGACGTATAATGTCTGTCAAATCTGCATCTGGGTAGTTTCGAAACCTTTTCTACAATTTCACTATCGGGATCACTGTCAATTACTATCAATTGATAAGTTAAAGATTGAGCGTACACTCTATCATCAGCGTGTTTGTTAACTATAGAGCGTGAATATGTTATTGCTGGATACTCCATCTTTTCTGACTCTGGCGGTTGAAAATAAGCATTCGAACTCCCAAGAATTTCACAAAGAATTTTGTGTAATTCCAGTCTATTTTTCAACATTGTAAACGCCCCCTATCGTTAAGATGAGTCTTGGGTATGCTACTTCTACATTGACAATTTTCCATTTAGTCCCCATGTATTTCACATACCTCATTGCTCGAAAATTCTGATTGGCAAATGGATCAGCTAAAATGCTAATTTCGTTGTTCATGGCGACATCATCATTAACATCAGATCCTTGAAGTCTCCTGGTATTTCTTATGAGTTCGCCATAATATGTACGCTTTTCCATAGTTGGTGTCCAAACACCTGGGCGATCTTTGTTTTCTTCTGTAAATGCAAAACCGATTTCTCCATAAAATTTAGCCATTTTGAATTTTCTCCTTCGATTTTAGGCATAAAAAAAGAACCCTTATCGGTTCCGCCGGTTTCAATATTTATTATCCTGCTGCCTGAGTAGTCTTAAGCTCCAATGCAATTGCTGAGTATGGAACAGTTAACGCACCCGAACAACGAGTTTCAATCAGATATTTTTCCTGGTTGTAATCAATATCAAAGTCGTCAAACATGTTGATAGCTCCACCTTTATCAACTCCAATACGATAATCATCGAGATTCACAATGATTCCCATAAGACTTAACGTATTGCCACTTTCATCATTTCTTGTCAGGTCCTCCATTACTGGAACTGTAACGATTTCTTTCACCCTCAATGCAGTTGTCAGTTTTTCAACAGTGTCATAAATAGCGCGACCATTTTTGTCCTCTAATAATAAACAATCGGTCAGCATATCTTCTGTGGTGAACATAGTTGGGTTTCCAGTTCCTTTATAATTTTTACGAGATTTGATAGATGCTTTGATAAATGCCTTAGCTCTATCGTCGGCCGTCGTATTGGTCGCACCATCGATTTCTGTTTTAATTGTATATAGATCGTCATCTTTCCAAATTGGACGAATGTTCAATTCGTTGATTTTATCATCCGAAGATGCAGATCTGCCGTCACCGACCAAACAAGCCCTGGCGATTTCTTCGTCCAGCATAAGTCTCATTTCGCTTTTCAGCCATGTTACAACGCTGAAATCCGTAATATCCAGAATATCATCACGGTCCATTTTCTGCTTCTTATAAACGGTGGTAGGGCTAGTAGATCTCTTTAATAAACCAAATACCTCCTCTTTTTTCATATTGCCTTTAATGTAACCTTTAGCTCTGGCATCATCTTCGGTGATATCTGCGTGAATGGACTTAATCCGTGAAAACGGTACATGATGGGTTCCATTCATTACTTTCTGAACCCAATTCATATCCCGCTGTATAAATGAAGGTGTTTCTGTTACGTTTTTCGCATCTGGGAATAAATAATCAATATTCTCGATGCCATAGTCTGCAGCGTGGACTAAAAAGCTTTCTTTTAAGCTTCCCTGACGCTTTGCGTCTTTAAGAATAGTCTTCAATGCGTCATGGCTGAGTACGTTTTCGTCCTTCTCGCTTGAATCGAATACATTATGTTTCATTTCTCCATCTCCTTTTTTCTCTGTTTCATCAGTGTTTGATTCTCCTAAAAGTTGCCCGATCATTGCATAAACAACCTCTTTTTGCTTTTCGGTCAAAGTTTCAAATATGTCTTCAACCGTCGCGTCAGATTCCGTAGTCTTTGTTTCTTCATCATCTTCCTTATTTTCATCCAGCGTCTCTTTCTTATCTTCTTCCTCTTCACTGGAATGACACAGGCTGATTAATTCTCCGGTATAGATACGAGCTTCAACTTCGTCTTCGCCGTCACTATGAGCAATCACCGAATCTATAAATGCCCCCGGATTAGCTGACGCCATTACAAGGCTCACCTCACGAATATTTCCGTGTACAACGTTCGTACCGTTTTGTTCCAATTGATTTGCAAAGATAGATAGCGAATCAATATCTCCATGCTGGACCATAGCACGAGCCTGATTTCCAGCTTCAGTGTCGTTAAGTGAACAATATGCATAAACACCGTCCCCCCTGTTTTCCAATAGCGCGTGGCCTAAAACATTGAACGGATCATTATGCTGATGGTTCCACACCAATGGGACCTTTTGTCCATCGTTTTTTTTAAATGCGTCTTTTAGAATAACTCTCCCATCAGAGCATCTAAGATTATGTCTAGTGGCCCAGCCACTAAAATCATACTTATCCATTTTGACTTTTCCTCCTTATTCCTCGTTGACAGTTTCTGTACTTTTCTCTATTAGTGTTGGGTCGTTCCTCTTCTGTGTACTTATATTGCTATTTCTAAGTTCGTCGGCTCTGGGATCGTCTGAAGGTTTGAAGCCGATGGTTTGCCTAAACTCGTTTGATGACACGATTTCATTTCGAGTGAAAGAATCGGCAATATTCGAAAGTTCAAGCACCGGCACCAGTTTAAATGGATCTCTGAAATACATAACCGATTGTTTTTGTGAACGTGCAGTTTTTGATAAAAACTTTCTCTTTAATTCATCAACGATGGCAGATACAATAGGTTCAATCGACCGATTGTAGTAATTTAACATCGTTTTTTCGTCTGCTGTGCCATCCAATATGCTCTTAGTAATTCCTAACTGGCTGTATAGCATGCTCGTTAGATATTCAATCTGAGACATTAGATTGTTCTCTACAGGACGATTAAGTTGAGTGATCCGTTCAGTAGCATCGGTATAAGCAATGCCATATTTAGAACCCGTTAATTGTTCTTCAATATCTTGACGCCTTTTTTCGGCCTGTTGACGCTTTAGTTCACCCTTTATTGAATACGGCAATTGAACGATCAAGTCTAACTTTCCTGAACTGTTTTGTTCATCAATAACATCCAAAAGATTAAGTTTTCTTATTAGTCTCTGCATCGTTGAATTTGGTTCATTAATAACCGCGTAAAGTGGATTTTCTATTATGCCAACTTGATTCTTTGCCATGATGAGATCTTCTTTCATACCAGTCCGATCGTTATAAACACGAACTTTCACTTGAGACGGATACCACTCAAGAATCTTCCCAGTCCGCATAGTCAGGATTTCGTATGAATTTGTACTTCCTGGATCAAGATCGGTGTCTATTGGTACTAGTGCCACACATCCCTCGTCCATCATCGACATAACAATATCTTGTACAAATGCCCTTCCGGTTTGATCTAAATTTGCTTCTAAGTTTAAACAATTATTTAATCCAGAATCGATAGAACCAATATAACGTTCGTTCTCATCAAGACGGACGTGTTTAATTTCTATGGCCGCCGCATCAAGAGCTATACGGTTATATACTGACGTAACGATGGATCGTTCGTTACCTCTTGTGAAACGAACCCGATCCGGCCTATAGGTATAACCTCTTCCGACATTTGAATATGTTGGATCCCTATTAAAAAAAGCGTTCACAGAACGTTTTAAACGACTTTTTATGTCTAATGCCATTTTGAATTTTCTCCTTTAAAGTTAAATCTTCGTTTCTACCCCATTACTCAAAAGCGTCTCGATTTAGTTTGTAAGCAACGAATGAATCCATCATTGCGGCAACAGCGTCAATCTTTTGATCGTTTCTTTTTTTTAACAATTTTCTGTTGCCGTTCGTATCCTCCATCGTAATACAGTTACCCATGGTAAACGACATTAATTCCTCGTCAAATAAAAGCATTCGTTCTTCCGAAAGCTTCTTTAATTCGCCTAGAGGTACCGATTCGGTCTTGGCTCCCTGAATGACTTTTTCAATTCCGAACGGACCATTTTCAGCTTCCCATCTAGCGACAAAGTCTTTAGCGTTATAAGGGTCATAACCAAAACAACAGACATCGTAACTACATGCAATGATATAATTATCTAAATCATCGTAAACTTTCATCATATCTAAGATAGTTCCGTCTAATACAATTAGACTTCCTTCTTCTATAAACTGTTCGTATTTAATTCGCATAGCTCCAGGTAATTTCATCAGGGTTAATTCAGAAATGTAGTTTCTGGTTTTTACACCGAAACATCCATTAGATAACGGGAATAGAAATGTGAAAGCGCAGAAGTCATCTCCTTGTGAAAGGTCAGCTCCAAGCGAACACGGCATTTGCCAGAAATCCCTTTTTCTATGGGGCAAAGTCTCTTCATATGTAAAGAAATAAGTATAACCTTCCATTGGAATGCCGAAACGTTTTGCTAAAATATCGTTTCTTGTCGCCGGTGCTTTTTCCGCACGCTCCACGTCAAGCTGATATGTTTCATAAGTTACAGTCTTTCCCAAATTAGGATTTGCCTTTAACCACATATCTGGGTTGGATACTTCATCTACTGAATCCAGCTTATACCACCAGATAGACACATGAGGATTTATATACTCCCCCTTTAGGATATCCATCAGTTCCATTTTGATCGTGTCACCGCTCCCATTTCGAACGGTTCCTTCGGAGCTGGTTGCAATGATTAAATAATCATCAACCTTTGACGCCCCCTGCTCGATTGCTCCGATAACATCTTCTCGGATGTCTCCAGAAAGCCACTCGTCGACTGTCGCGGTCTTACATCGAAGGCCTTGAAGTTTGTTGATACTCATCGGACGAATCTCAATCAACGATCCTGTGAGAAAATTTTCAATACCCTTTTTAGTAGACGTTAATTTTACCCGATTCGCCCTGGAACCGGTTGTATTCTGCAACGATCCCTCCGTTAAAAATTGGAATAACGGTCCCCTGGCTCTGGTTATGGCAGTTCGAATAGGTGACATAATTTCTTCGGACTGCTTCATCGTTGGGGCACACGTTATCTGATGAGTGGTCGACGTATCAATGTTTTGGTTATACGATTGTATACATGAATCATACAAAGATTTAGCAGCACCTCTTCCAACAATGAGATACTGCTTGTTAGTCAACCGTTTTTTAATTGTTCTGTTAACATAGTGACCGCCATGTCCATCTTCATTAGGCTCATATACACTTTTTTCTATGAAATAAAACCACCCAAATACCTGCTCTCCCCATAGTTTAAAACTATCTAATAGATTTAGATCAGATCCGTCAGTCAAGGTGAGTTCTTCCTCACAGTATCTTATCCAGCCTTCTACTGCTTTATCATCATAGTAGATTCCAGGATTGGCGATTAAATCATCTATTCGATCCATCTCTAGCGAGATTTCTCTACATACTGGTATTTCGCCTCTTATGACAGAATCTCTAAATTCACCATAATATTTTGGGACGGCAGTATTCGATAACGCCATAGATTAACGCCTCCTACCGTTTTCTCGTTTGCTTTAGAGCGGACCGAACTCCTTTATCCATATACTTTGAAACATATTTGCTTGCTGTTTGTTGAGCTGCATTTTTTAAAACGCTTTCTATAAACTTACGACCAGCGCTTTTTTCTTTTTGTGTAAGTTGTGTGTATTGTTTTTCCATTTGAAGCCGATTGATACGATTACGCAATTCCTGATCGCTCATAGAGTTGATCTCTTTAGAGTCGTATTTTCTCTGAGACTCCAATGCTTTAGTTCTATGTTTATCGGCAACTTTCTGAACAGCTACCGCTTCGGATTTGTATCCGTTTTTTCTTAAATTATCAGCATCTCTTTGAATAGCTGCTGCTGCTCTTGAATGGTGTTTGTTCCCAATTGTTTGATGGTTTGCTCTCCGAACGCCCCACTTCATACCAGGAACACCATAGTGCATTAGTTCGTCATTATTGACACTTCTTGTAACAACATATCCCATTTTGAATTTTCTCCTCTTCCTTTTTTATAGATTCTACCTCAACATAGATACGCCACTCAAGTTCGGCCGCTTGTTTCTCCATAGACTCTTTTACAGCTGCGCTTAGCGGCGGGTCAAATACAGCCTTAACTTTTAAATACACATAAGTTTTTATGGATTCTAAATCGTTCACGTTTGGCACAAAATCTGACCAAACCTCATCTTTACCTCTAATAGAAAAACCCTCTTTGGGTCCAACCCCAATCTGCCTTAAAGTCATCAATACAGTGTTTATATGTATAATAATATCAGTGTCAAATGCGGTGTAATCCGCATCCATCCCAAGCAATTTTTTAATTGAGACGAGTATGCTGTCCATAATATTTTCCTCACGATTTAACGTTTATGAAATCCTTCATACAAAAGCCTTCAATGTTTGATTTCGTTTTAATATTGAACCAATTTTCGTTTGACTTTGTAGTATCGATTATTACTTCGTCTGAAACACGTACCGTACAAAGAACTTCGGAAGATTTGCTTGGTTGTTTTCTAACATTCAAAATTTTACAATTTGCCACAATTCCAATAATGTTTTCTTCTGTAGTTTCCTCTTTGTTAAATTCCGAGATTGTCTCTGCCGATGTTATTTTTGGTGTTTGTTTATTTCTATTTGTCATGTTTTTTTCTCCTTTATCCCTTTTTCCACGGACAAGTATCATTCGGTTGTCGAATAGTCGGCGAAATTGGTATTAGATCCTCAGTTCCGTAGTGAATAGCGTTATGTGTTGAAAGCTGTGTGCAAACCAAATATTCTGGGTCGATCAAAAAATTACTGTGGAACAATATATCATCAACTGATATAGGATTCATGTGGTGAATAATTATATGACCATATATATCATAGTCGTCTAATCCAAGATCACACCCGTTGTCTCGTATAATGATATAGTTTCGCAATGACTTCCACTCGTCGGATTTATAAAACCGTTGATTAAGATATCGATCATGACCAAACGTATCTACACCCACTCCACCGCCAATCTTCAAGTATTGAAAGCGTTCTTCAAATGATTTAAGTTTTGATAATTCCGAATAGGTTCTAATCATCTTCAATAGTCCTGCCCGCTATATGATTTCATCGCTTTCAACGCCTTGTCGTATAATTCTTCCACTCTCTTTGCCGATTCTAACGATTCAGTTTTAGCCGCTAATAAAGCGTTTTCTTGTTTTAATTTTTCTTTTTCCAACTGAGCCTTGGACGAACCGAGTTTTAGAAAGTGGGTAACTTCTTGTGAAGATGCAGTTTTATCCGATAATCTTTCTTCGGCCAAGTCGTAGGCCAAAGAAATTAATTGATTTTCTCTGGCCTCAGGAGATAAAGCGGGCCTTCTTTTACTTTTAGAAGTAGATGAGGAAGACTTTCCTTTACTTTTACCCACACTTATCATCTCCTTTCCTAAATTTGCATGTGGCTTTCATAAAATTTTATACTTAGATAGATTAGTATCCACTCTTAAAAGGAACTTACAAAAATAATCTTCTGTGACATCTGACTTTTTAGTCGAAAGGAGGTAAGTAATAAAAAGTCCTTTCTTTCACATTCAACTATCGTAAGTACCCTTTAAGCGTGGATACCATAAAACCAAAAATATAAAATTTACCCCCGGGGATTTTTTGAAGACCCAGGCGATTTGAGGAGGGGGTGCAATTTTCGATACCCCCCCGTACCCTCTTTATTCCTCTTTTATATCTCTTTTTCTTACTTTTTTGTAAATATTCATGAAATCATTAGCAATTATCTCGTCAATTGCGCGTTCAATTTCTAAATTATTTTCTTTATCGCTGTATTCATCAGATGTTCTAGTAATTCTTGCAAGGTAATCACAAGTCCCATAACCCTTTTCGAGATCAAACATAAACCACGAAGTGAAATCTTCGAATGGATCATAAGGATTATCAAATGTAGTTAATGCACATGTTCCTTCCATACTTTTGTTTCACTCCTTTCATCATAAATGGTTTGATACTGTAGAACGAGAAATGCCTAAAGCATCGGCGATCTGAGCAATAGTATACCCAGAAGCGCGCATTGCTGCTATTCGGTTTGCCTTAGCCGGAGTTACAACCGGTTTGTCTTTTGGCGTTGTTCTTTCCCTGATAACGTCAATGTCTGTGTAGTCCAGAATCTTAGCAAGTGTAGTCTTACTTACGGCGCCGGATTGTATAGCTTCCCATTCTTTATCCGTTATATCAATAGCATTTCGGGACGCGCCAACCAAATTCCTAGCTTTAGTAAGTTCTTGCTGTTTGGCTTTTTTAATCTCTTTCTTAGTCATATCTGGATTGTATTTAATCTTTGCGTTGATTGCGGCGTTGGCTATGGCCTGAGCATGACGTTCTCTAGGGGCGTTCATTAGAGAAACATTCAGCTTAGCTTTTAAAGATGATACCTCTTTCTTATACGTTAAACTGGAGGATGGCTGGTATGGTATTTCTTTAGTTGTAACCATTTCTTTCCGCGCTTCATTGGCCAGAGCTTTCATCTTGTTCGCGTATGTGGCATACGCTTCTTCCTTGGGGTGTCCAGTAGATAATTGCCGGGCATCCTTAACTTCGGCCATTTTTGTACTCTGTTGAGTCCTCATTTTTGTTTTACCAGTCTTTTTATCAACGTAATATAAATCATCCGCCGTCTTATAAGAAACCTCACCGGTATTCTTATCAATGATAGGACTTCCTTGTCGTTTAGCTACAGATACCTCTGACTTAGCTCGGGAGATTAAAGTTGAGGCTCCTTCGTGATACCTTCCGTTTTCATCATAATGTCCCTGATAAGTTCTTTTTAATGCTTTAATGCCGTTTTCAAGTTCACTGCGTTTATAATCCAGCTTATGTTTACCCGCATCGATTACAACCATACTATGACGCACGGCTCTCGCCAGTTCATCCTGACTAGCTCCTTTGATGGTCATATCAGTAATAAGATTTGATATTTTCCCCATTTCTTGCTGAGTATTATCAGTACCAGTCTTGGGGTTTTTCATCAACTTCATACCTTCACTGTACGGATATTCACCTTTAGGATCGAATCCCTCCAATCCTTTCAAAGGAGGAGCTGATGATATTTTGGTCTTATGATTTGTAGGTATCACCATAACGGTGTCCCCATCAAAGTCAGCGCCAGACAAACGTTCCGCCACTTTACTGTTAATACCGACTACATCTTTTACATCGGTGCCTAAAATATTTCTGGCATCGGGATGTTTATTGTTAACAGTTAGAATTGGTATTTCAAATAACCCACCATGCGGATATCGAATAAGTGCTACTTTTTCTCCATCTCTATAGTTGGGCGCGTAGACTTCGGTATCTTTCATCGTCTTTATTGGTAAAATGACTTGATGCTTTTGACGTGGTAACGCTGCAGCTTTTAAATGGACAGCTGAAGAATCACAGTCGTCTGAGAAGGATTGAAGTAATCGTTTCTTAACCGTAGGATTTGTTAATGAACAAATCTCGTCAAACTCTGTTTGCTTATCTGCAATTGCGAGGTTAAGCTGTTTTTTTATTAAATCTAAATTTTGTTTTGCCAGAAACTGGGATGGTAATTTGTCTTGCCAGTCACTCCAATCGCCTTCGTCTGCCCTTTTATTGATAAGCGATAATTGCTTTTTGCCATTCTTATCATAATAATATGATTGTCCTCCATGTTCTTTGATCAAAGATCCAAAGGGATTGTCCGGATCAGAAGAGATATCTTTTAATACGTTTTCCTTTGGTGTTCCTTTCTTTTTATTCGTATTAAACACCACGTCAACGCCATCTGGCATATCATCTGAATATATAGCCATCCCTTTAAGATATTTTTTATCGTCGACAAGGATACGAACTTGGGAATAATGAGATTCTCCCAATGATAAATCCGGGACACCCCTTCTTAATTCGATAACGCCATCTTTTAAAATACCGCCGTCCTCAGCGTAACGAATTTGTAATCGCTTGGAATCCATACTCTTAGGGTAAACAAACCCTTTTTCAAACGTCGTGCCTCCATCATGAGAAATATGATCAGTAACATAATTGATTTTATCGAAATTATAAATTTCTTTATGCTCTGTTCCGGGCGGACACAACACTTTGATCGTTGTATTTTTACCCGGATTAGTCACCTGTGGTACACGACCACCATGTACTTCATAACCGTCTCTTTCTAAAATATATAAAGCATCATCAAGCTTTCTTCTGGAAATATTCAGTTCTCGTTCGACGCCAGCTCCGACGTCAATCATGCCCTTTTTTTCAACTTGGTTTTTTAAAAAATCTGCTGTTTTTTGTGATTGTAACATCCTCGCCTTGGAATCTTCATCCAGCAAGGATCTGACCGATGATTCGTTTATTCCCATTTTTCTGGCGATTTCACTATTGTTGCAACCTTTATCCTGGAGCCTCTTTACTTCGGAAATATCGGCGGCCCTTCGTTCTCCTTTCGCTAATGCTTTTTGAATTCTATATTCAGAAGAACTCAATCCCATAGTCTTTGCAATAGCTGTTTCACCAGTCCATTTCTTTCCATTCTCGTCAATAAACGAAAGATTTTTATCCCTCTTCAATTCTTCAATTCTACTTAAAAAATCTCCACTATGCTGATATGGCTCTTTTCCAGACCCCCATGGATATCGACCAGAACGCTTGGGCATTCCATAGTGCATCAACGAATCTTTGTCGTTTTCTATCTCACTCATGTCTAAGCCTCCTCCAATTTAATTTTATTAAGCAATTTATCAAAGGTTATAATCTTGTCCATGATTAGCAGTATATCTTCTGCTGTTGGGACATGAATCAAAACCTCATCATTTTGATATATTCTTAATTCCATATCGATTTCCGAGGGCTTCGTTTTATATTCCAAACAAAAAAGAGCAGCGTAGATTTCCAACTGCTCCATGTGTGCTGGTATTACACCACTTTTATAATCATGTATCCGAAGTAGCTTGTTCCGAAAAGCTATCGCATCAGCGGTACCGAAACAATTATCTGAATAATATAAAACTTGTTCTGGAATCATTTTGAAACCAATCGCGTCATTAACATACATATTTAATGTTTTGCGCGATCTAGGTAATTTTTGACCAAGTTTGATGCACTGCGCTGCGAAATTATGTAATTCAGTGCCTTTTGTGGCAGCCCGAAAATTTGAATATGCATTTGCGAGTTTTTCTTGGTCATATCTTATCCAATGATACTTACTAGCACCAAGAAATGCATGGCATCCTTCAAGATTCAAATGCTCGTTGAAGTTCATACAACACTTCCTCCTTGTTCTCTGGATAAATGAATCGAGAAAAAGACATCTGATTCATCTTGCCAACATAATATTCTTGATTAGGTTGTCTTGTAGCGCTCGCATTTTTTTTACATTCTAAGGAGGCCCATTTATCTTCATAAAGAATCAATAGATCAGGAATACCTTGAATATCGCCAGAATCCAATTTTGTGACTATACATCCTGGAAACATCATTCGAAGTTCTTCTTTCAAATTTGATTGAAACTCACTTTCCAACATTATTAAAGGCTCCTCCATATTTTTTTAAAACAAAAAGAGAGAAAGTAAATGCTAAAAACGAGCATTTTATCCTTCCCTCTCATAAAAGTCCATGTTTTTTTCGCGAGGCTAAAAATACGCAAAATAAAAGCCCATGCGATTTAGCATAGGCTTAAAAACTTAATCTACATCCCAGCTATCAAGAAACGCCGAGTTTTCAGATTCTAGTTTCGTATATGGTGTAATTTCTTTCACTTTGGAATTACATATTGGACACACCCAACAACCGTCTAATAAATTTTCAGGTCCAGGTTTAAATTCCATATATGTATCACATTGTTTACATCTGATAAATATAGGGATATCATTATTATTACTTTTTGAATCGTCAATCTTTCTAATCTCATCAATTGATAATTCTTTCGATTTGCCTAAATGTTTTTTGCTATAATCGAATCGGTATCCAAATTCGTTATAAATATCATTGTATTCATCTTTCATTTTGCAGCCTCCTTTGTTCGCATTCATCGTTAAAAATATTATACAAACAACCCAGTGTAAATGAAAGGAAAATTTTAATATTTATAATTTAACACCATATATGTTTTTTATCATCTTCCTTCTACTATTCAATTTTGTCACCGCAAAACTCTATGAGTTCTGAAACACTGCAGTCTAACCCATAGGCGATATTAATAATAGCTTTCATACCAGGTATCTTACGTTTGTTAATATAATTACTAATACTCGTCTCAGATATTCCAGTCTTTTCAGCCAGTTCTTTTTGTGAGAGACAATGCTTGTCTAACATATAAACAAGATTATCTCCAAACATTTCCATCCATTCAAGTTCCGTCATTGAAAGTTCCTCCGTATCAATTTCCTTAAGGAAATAATTTCCCACAGGAAACCGCCCTTTTATTTATATATATATATTAATTTTTCTCTCACATTAATAAAGAAAAAAAGTGGGAAAGTGGGCAATACCCCGCAAACCCGCATAAATACGTGGTTTTTCGTGGCCGGTTTCCCAAAGGAAAGTGGGCACAAAGTGGGCAATTCGTCATTTTTTTAGGCTATAATTAGCTTTTTAATAGGTAAAAATCTTTAAAAACGTAAAAAGCCCACTTTTGAAAATATGAAAGTGGGCGTAAAAATCATAAAAGAATTTCTAAAACTATATATCATCATTACCTTTTTGGTCTTCTATTTCTATATTTTTGTCTCTCCCAGGCTTCATGTATAATGATTTCAAGATGTCTGCAGTGTTTACCTTTACACTTTTTATGCCATGCTATAGAGTGATTTAACGCTCCAGGGTGCCCATTATAATGACAATATCCTATAATATTACTTATGTAGTTTCCGTAAATATCTTTAGCTCTCATGGGACATCTTCCACCTCAGCCTTCTTACATTCTTCACAACGTTCAACGTAGTTTACATCAATCGTAAGAACTCTGTTAAAAGCACGGCATAAATAAAATAATTTCTCGGTAAATCCACATGTCCCCTTTGCGACGATAAAGCAAGGGCAATTGCAACAATTGTTTGGAATAGTAATAACAGTCTTCATCTATTTCCTCCTTAGTGATTGACTTTTAATACAATACCCACGTTTACAATAATGTTTATTTGAGTTATAAAACTTGACCCAAAATTTGCAATTTAAGCATTTTTTACTAACCATATTTTTCTCAACGCCCACCTTTCCATTTTCGTTTTTTTTTTTAACAATAATACGCTTCTTCGCACTCAAGATTAAGCACCTTCTCACCTGCATAAAAAATATCTATGTCAGAACTGTAGCAGCCATTTTGATCTGAATAGCAGGGGACAAAAAACATTTTTCCAACATTGTTCCCAAAACGAAAACCTGCACCTTCGACTTTTTCAAATTCAATCGGCTCCGTGAATTCTGTTTCCAAAGCCAGTTTTTCAAGCTGTTTGAAATCTGCATAATTATACTCACAACAATCCTGAAAATGATAGAACGTTATTTCTTTTCCGTTATCAAACAGGATATGTTCGTCATTAACCTCTCTTATTCTCATATTTTTTCTCCTTTGTCAGGTTGTTGAGTATTTTCAACCTGAATTCTAAGTTAGCTATTTAATAAATCTGCCACCTGCAGCAAGCACTTACAGTAATTTCCGCCGTTACTCTCAACCATTCTGCCTACTCGATCCAGAGAGCGTATCTGCCCCACATCAAATGTAATCCCATCGTCTTCAAACAGAAAGGCAAACACTGTTTTTTCAGGCCTTTTATTACTATCGTCTATCACTTCTGCAATTGAATACACCCCAGTCATCTTAGGGGTAATAACGTATAGACAATAATCGCACTCTTCTCTTTCCCTTAGTTCACGCTGATAACATTCTTCTGTCCAATCTGGCACAACCGGATTAAAGTAATCTATTCTTAATGCCGATATTAGCACATCTCTCCAATCACTGTCATTACACGTACCACCTAAAAATACTTTTTTCATGATCTACCTTCTTTCTCAAATTCTAATTTTACACACCACTTATAATAAATATCCAAATTAAGGCTAATGTAATTATCCACACATATTTCGCAATCGTTCTTGTTTGCTCTGATACATCAAACTTCATCCCCAGGGCAAATGCCATAATAAAAGCAAGCACAATTTCAATAATTTTTAATGCCGTTAAATTCAAAATCATTTTCCTCCTAAATCTCAAATTAATTTTGTACTACTTTCACGCCGGTTTCTTCGAATATGGTATTGGTCAAATCGTCTAATGTAATATACCCTTTATCGAAGCTGTCGTACTGATCAACAGCTCTATCAATAAAACGCTCCAATCTCTTTTTTCCAAAACCAAATTCATCCCGCATAACAATTAGAGGTATTCCAAGTAATAAAATAAAAGCTTGCTCAGATGCCTCCGTAACAGCTTTTTGTTTTATAGCTTCTATTTGGTCTTTAGACAAGTTGTATGTTGGGGTCTTTTGTTTTACACCATGCTTACGTTTTTCCTTTCGGTTCATCTGGGTTCTCCTTTCTTTTGGAATCAATCACCAACTTATCACAAGTAAAATTTGTAGCCTCTAAAAATGTAGATTCCATTCTATTAGAAATGGTATTGTCGGCAGTGAAGTCGTGAACGGATTCCAGCAAACCATTATTAATTTTTTTCATCTCATCCTCTAAAAATGTCCACTCCATTGTTGGTGATTTAACAAGGCCTATTAGTACGAGAAATTTATGTAATTTGCTATTAGAATTATTTTTTCTCCATTTATTCCAACGCTTAATGTGTCTCATTTATGGCATCTCCTTCTAACCTAATTTATAGACCAATAATAATCTCCGAATAGGGAAGCGTTGTAATCCACGCACAGAGTTCTCGCCACTCATCAAGTTTGTGATCCTTCCGCGCCTTATAGATATTTGCTAAAACTTCGTAGTTCAACATTACTGTTCGTTTCTGGTTGTAGCTGCTCGGAAGAAGCTGAATCATCTGCCACCAGTATAATTTGTCTTTTGTGTATAAATATTTATTACGCCATTTATTAAGTGCAGTTATTGTGTTGTTAAGAATATTAATGGACGAATCTTCGTCGTCTAAACAAGCTTTTTCATTCAGTAAATTCTCACACGAAAAATCTTCTATTGTAAACTCCTTCTCATGAATCTTGTGCATAGTTGAACAAGAGTTCGCAACAGTGCCTACCTTGTATGTATCAAATTCCTTCCACCAATATAAAGGTGCAATAATATCAACATACACAGTAATCATCCGCATAAACTTTCGATGATCTGTACCGGCCTTACGAAGTCTCATCATAAGGTCATAGTCGTTTTGTCCAAGTTTAAATCGACATATATAATCGTCGGGATCAAAGATTTCAGACTCAATAAATTCACTATCACTCTTCTCCCAAGAATTCATCGGATTCCGCATTCCCCTAATAGCAGCTTCCCAACCAATAGCTTCATCGTTCTCAATTTTAATCATTTATTTTCTCCTTTCTCTATATTGTCAAGATGATAAGTGGCGATCATATCGGCATTATGGGTCCATAAAACGTTAGGAAATGCTGTTAATGCTCTGTTATAATATTTCCAGTCTTCTTTCTCTGTAAAAGCTCCCATATGATACCTAATACAAGCCACTTCCTCTGGAGTTAATTTCAAATATGTAGAAGCGAGTATTACTGATTTATCGCCGTGGCCTTTGTATAAAACTTCCTCGTTGTACTCAAACTTTACTTGAGCAGATATAACTTCGAATTCCGAACCATTGGAATCTCCCCATTCCTCAAGTGTTTTGTATTGATCCATTTTACAAAGATCATGAAACATTCCAATTATATAAGGCGACTCTTTTCTCCCCCATGTTAAGTTATTATTCTCAGTTAATTCAACAAGCGTATCAGTAACATTACAACTATGTACAAATAAACCGCCGATATAGTTCCCATGATATTTCGTGCTTGCAGGAGCATCCAAATATCCCGCGACGATCAAATTATCAATGGTATGGACGTCTAATAATTTCTCAATAGGTTTTAATTCCTTCTCGAGATCTTCTTTAAATATCATCATTTCTTTCCTCCTTTAAATGTTCATAATATTGTTCTAACGGTTTGACATCCAAATCCATTCCTAAGATAATCCCCTTGAATATTAGTTGTTCTAACCGTCCGAAATTTTTCAATGTACAGTTATGTAGATCTGATGAACTTAATGATATTGTAAAACCTTGGCGTTTGGGCTTGTCTTTCCTTGCTATAATCGAATAAGAATCGTCAAAAAGGTCATGCCTAAAATCGATTTGCAAATTATACATATCGCATATATCTAAAGAACGCGATTCCAACTTCCGTATGCAGTATTCATCAGCTTTTATTTCAACGAAATCTCGTTCGCCCTCTTTAAAAAATCGATTGATCTCAACCCTCTCGCCGTCCGGCTTAATCGCATAAAAGATTCCTACAGTATCAAAATCACCATTCTTCTTGTCAGTAAGAAAATCTTCGCAATATACTTTAAATGGACTATTTTCTGGAAAATACGGCATTGTAATAGGAAACATGTCCCCCATTATCATATCAATTAATCCGCTATGATAAGATGCTGTATGCTTGTTAACGTCTATTCCACAAAATTTATTCACATCTTTGTACTTTATAGTCCCATCAACGCTAACACGTTTAAACAGAGAACTCATACGTTTACACTGATAGAAAACCTCTTTGCCATGAAATCCGCTTATAGAATGGCTATATTTCCAAATATCGCATGTGTCTTCAATGGGAGTAAGAGGTTTTCCATCAATTAAGCGGTTCAAAATATGTTTTGTTATGCTGATACTGAACCCGCTATGCCCATCTTCTACAAGACTTTCGTAAGCTTTTAAGGCACTCTCGTAACAAGCACAACCGTAATCCCAATCTTCGTCCTTACTCTCCGAACAATTTCGTTCGCTCTTACACGCTATCTCGATTTCTTTTTCTGCCCAAGATTTTATGCTTGATTCATCTTCTTTTACAAACGGAAGCTCAAAATCAGAACAATTCCGATCATCAATGTACTCATTAGCAAAAATCTTTCTGGTGTCACCACCCATCCACTCTACATTTTCGGGGAGATTTTTATTCACAGCATCAAAATATAAATGATGTTTTTCACACCATTTTACTGCTTTTTGTAAATGTTCTCCGGCCCGACAGGTCCAAAGTATAATCTTTGTGTTAGATCCATCTGTTTTCTTATTTTGTAAATATTCTATGAGTTCTTCGTTGGGCGCCCCAATATCCGGATATTTGTTTTCGCATAAAGTACCATCAAAATCTACAGCTATAATTTTAGAGTTCATTTTTTCCCCTTTCATTTTTGAAATAGTAGTTATCCATCAGTATCATTTTTTTGGTAAATAAAAACATACACCCAATTGGAATCGTCAAAAACGATATCGTAAGATCTCCATCCAAAAATGCTAACGAACATATAGTAAAAACAAGAATCATTACTCCAATCATTTTTTGTTTTATAAAATATTTACGCTGCTTCATCCTTTTTACGTGTGCTTTATCGCAAGCTTTGTATCCGGCTTCGTACCCATCCTGATAATATTTTGTATATATAGAATTCGATTTTTGAACAGTATTCATTTTCGTCTCCTTTTAAATTTATCCACATTTTTAATGGTTCCTGTCTTCTTATTAATAATCCGGTAGTAAAACTCGGTCTCCTCGATTAGCATCCAGTTTTTCCAAATGAGATTGTGTGCTGATAAACAACACTTCTGATCGCGTGTTAACTTTTTGGGCTGTTTCATAAAACTTCCCCCTTTAACTTTTTGGTAGTGTCAAGTTTTACTACCTGTCTTATTGTTTTAACCTTGATTTTATGGGAGTTTGCAATAAAAAGAGCAATGACCTCCCTTTTTGAAGTATAATGTAGTTACCACAACCAAACATAATACGAAAGGAGTTCATTGCTCATGGACATTATACTTTATTTACTTCAACTTATTCAATACCAACATAAACAACTTTGCTGGCTTATTAACTTTATCTGTAGATACATCCCACTTAAGCAGTGGGCTTTCGATGATTCCCATTCTCCGAAATATCAAAAATTTAAAATTGATCAGCTCCCCAAATTCATTTCCTATAAACAGGAATGGAACTGGAAGGATCTCATCTCTTACTATCAGCGGCGTTACCATAAATCCATTAAGCCTGTGTTCAGACGCGTGGAATGTGATATCCCCAAATCCTGTCACTGTCCTGTTTGCGGTGCGCCGGTTGACTATCTCACGTGGAACGATGGGAAACGAAAATCCCAAGTGCTGTGCAAGGTCTGCCAGACACATTTTTCTCCAACCAAAGATAACCGTTTTTCCAAAACTACCGTGTTAAAGTGTCCTTACTATCTGCACAACCTGAAAAAAGTTGATAAAAAGCATCTGAATGAGGATTACGGTAAAAATAAATATAAGCTTCACTACATCTACCGTGAATTCACGATAGATTTCTTTCGGATGGATTTAAACTCTCTCCCAAAGAATGCCTCTTCTCTCAAATTCACCAAGTTTGATTCCCACACCATGTCTCTATGTCTGACTATGCATGTGAATCTTGGACTTTCTCTCAGGAAAACTAAGCAGGCGCTCCATGACCTTTACGGTATCACTATCTCTCATCAGAGCATTGCCAACTACTGTAAATCCGCAGCTCTTTGCATCAAACCCTTTGTCGATCATTACGATTATGGCACCGAATCCGTCTTCACGGCTGATGAAACCTATATCAAAATCCGTGGTCTTAAAGCTTACGTCTGGTTCATTATGGATGCTGCAAAACGTTCCATCATTGGATACCGGATCTCTGATAATCGCGGTGTTGGTCCCTGTATCCTTGCGATGAGAATGGCTTTCCGAAATCTAAAAGAGCTTCCGAAAAACTTTAAATTTATTGCGGATGGATACAGTGCCTATCCATTAGCTGCCCAGCAGTTCTTCCATGAGTTTGGTGATAAATTTAAGTTCAGCATCACTCAGGTAATTGGACTTACCAACGACGATGAAGTGTCAAAAGAATTCCGACCATACAAGCAGATGATTGAAAGGCTCAATCGTACATACAAGGTCTCTTACAGACCTACGAACGGCTTTGACAACATCGACGGCGCCAACTATGACCTTGCTCTATGGGTTGCTTACTACAATTTCCTTCGTCCTCACAAACACACAGGATATAAAGTCCTAAATGAGGTGGAACTGCTAAAAGGAGCGGAACCGTTGTCACGCAAACCGTGGAATACCACAGTGCACCGCACAAGGATATGCCGCGAAAGTTGCTTGACATAAGGGTTCTCGGATTATCCTGTTTAGCAGAAAAGGGGCAACTGCGCCCTTTTCCTGCCTTCCGGCGAGGATGGGTTCGGGCAAAGCCTGATATTAGGTCAAGGGACAAGTCCCTTGCGGGTACTTAGGGCAGCGCCCTAAGCCCTCGGAGAGCTTAACGTTATCAATATCTACAGGTTTCAAGGTTCATCTGAGCCTATTTTTTATGCTCAGCTTTTTCATACATCACTTGACACTATCAACTTTTTTGTAGTCAATTTTTTATGGATTTTCACAGCATCTTCTCCTTGAAAAGCATTTACAATATTGACTACTCCATTTTGTTGCTCCCCTACAATCAAAATACTTTGGTCTTTTCCTTTAGAGAAATCCCAACTAACAATTACACTTCCTGTTGTTTTCATATTTGTTGTTCTCCTTTCGAATTTCTAGCTAATATAAAAGACTGGTACGAAATCGTTTCATACCAGTCCTGTATATCGACCATTTGCTTGTTTATTATTCAACGCCTTGTTGTGATATTCCTTTTATAAAACCACTCACAAGACCCTGCCTAAATTTTTCTTTCATATAAACACTTGGGGAAAATAAAATCAAAAATGGTTTAACCCAGAAGGGACAATAATAACGAGCATTACAAATACCTTCCGATATCCCAAACTCATATCCGAATGAATAACCTCGTTTGATATACCATTTTGTAAACCGTCTTTTAATATTCAATAATTTTTCTCCTTTCGATTCTAAAGATTTCACCAGTTCACGTACTTAGCCTCATTAAAACTTTTCTTTTCTTTTAGTGTCCGGCTGATTGCCAAATCCATGTTCGCATGAGACTTAAGGTGATAATAATATAGATCTTTATAAGGGGTGTTAAGCCGGTCTATTCTACCTGCGGATTGATGCATAATTTTATACGAATAATTCTGTGAGTAAAATACGATGGTGTCAGTTTTAATACAATTCCAACCTTCAGCTCCAGAATTGTATTGAACTAAATACATCCATTTTTTAGCATCAGGAATTGGTTGATGTTTGTGACCATTCCACTCTGCTATTTTTACGTCGTCACCATAATATAAATTTCTTAGTATCTCTAACTCGTAATCAAAGTTATAAAACACAATTACTCGTGGATGTTTTTCTGCAAGTTCTAATAAGGCAGCCTGCCTTGATTCATCCATGTTCACAATTTTTCTCTGAATATAACAGAACTGACTAACATTAGATATCGGTTCGTTCTTAAATGGATTCCATCGAGTTTTTACTACCTCTTTGTATTTATCAACATCGTATTCTACAAAAACATCCTCGTGATGTGACACTGTACTGCGATTGAAATCCATCTCAACCAAAATACTATTGCGTAGTCTAATGAGTCGTCCCGTATTTAAATATCTATCAATTTTAGGAAATTTAACGAATCGGCTGAAAACTACGTGTTCCCGATTAAATTCCGTTCGATTTTTATAAAATCCATTTGCTATAAATACCGGAATATAATCCTGCCAAGTATCACCGGGTGTTGCCGATAACAAGATCCAATGGTTCATTTTCGTGATTTCGAGAAACGCTTTTACCCATGACCCTTTGCCAACGACTCTTTGTTCGTCGAAGATAAAGAATGCATCTCTTATGTTCTTATATTTCTCAATATTATTCCAAGAGTCCACGATAACTTGATTATCATAGAAATTCAATTCGTGGTGAGTGGAAAGGAGAAATTGTCCTAATTCTCTCTCCCACTCAAGATCGTCCCTCTTTCTTGCTGTCGTAATAATGTAAAGATCCTTTGGGTCGGTCATAGGGATATAAGAACCATCCCAATCTAAAGTTCCATTACCTTCTTTAAAAAAATAATAAGCAAGCGCCGTTAGAGATTTTCCAGAACCAACACCTCCGCATAGAATACAACCGTTTTTCATATTATCAATGGCCTTTTTTTGATGGTCGTACAATTCGAATGCCACTATTTAGTCACCACCTATAATTGCCCTTATGAGCATAACTGGCCATATTATGGCGAAAACGATGACTATTATAAGTGTTATAAACAACCCACAATCGGTCTCGACCTCGCTGCTACATCGAAGTGCTAATAGTGCGCCTATTAATAGATGCACTGCTATAAAAATAAAAATCATAATCTCTCCTTCCACTTTGTTGGTTTGTGGCTATCCGTATTTGTCGACTTACATAAACATATATCGCAAGTGCTTTCACCTTCTCCTTTTTCATAATATCTACATGTACGACAAAATTGATAAAAATAAACTTCTTTCAAATGATTATCCATCTTAACCTCCATGAAGTTAAACTTCTACGCCTATTTCATCCTTAATTAATTCACGCATATCTTCATATGAAAAATACTTTTTATCGTATGAATCGAGTTTGTCACGGTATTCTTTAATCATTTTTTTGATATCGTCTTTCTTGAAATCAAATTGATCATGTAATATCATAAGTACAATTAGCAAGTCCACTTCACGAACCAGATTCATTATTTTGGTTTTACCAGTCTTTTTATCTTTTTGAAACATACCCATCCTCCTATTTGATCGGCTCATCTTCTACGGCGTATTTTTCAGCAAACTCATCCTCCTCGATGGTTACATACATATTTTTTAGATACGCCTTAATTCCTGATTTACCGTTTACTTCCCAGTGATACGGTCGAATCGTCAAATCAACATTTGCAATTTCGGCATAATCCAAAGTGTTGATCGATTCTTCATCCAGAGTTGTCTGATTTCTTCTGGTCACCATAACAACTTTAGGTGGTATTTTACCGAATCCAACCGCAACTTGCATATAATATGCCGGATCTTCATCCTCGTCCCTTGGTTTTAAAATTCGAAGGTTCCATCCTTCTTCTGTTAACTTTTCCGCTAAATCAGAATCGTCAATGAATACACAAAAATTTCTGCAGCCTGCCCTGTTGTATTGTGATTCTCTTCCGGAAAAGTTTCTAAAACCGATTCTTACATTCTCCATTACGATATTTTCTGTTTTTTTATACGTCATGATATTTCTCCTTTAAATAAAATTATAAATTTGCTCGTGTTAAATTCGCAATTATGAAAACGGCATCTCTTCTTCATAAACAGGCTTTCCGTCCTTAAACTCTGGCTCAATATATGGATCGTCCGAAACAAACCATTCAAAATCTCCGTATGCGATCAATTCTTTTACAGCATCGTCAACAAGTTTGTCGTAATATGATCGGTCGATGTCAGATTCTTTACCGAGTTTCAAAACCATCTCTGATTCCAACCACCGAAAGCCTTTAGATCCAGTTGCAGCGTAATATTTCCCATCTTTTTCCCGCATTAGAAGTCCACCACCACAACCATTCTTGATTGGACAAAATTGTCCAACTTTCCCTATAAAACGATAGCTATGTCCTTTTTCAATTAACTCTGAGAGTTCCTCTACACGTTTACATTTTCGTTCCATTTCCGAATCATGCGGTAGTGAGTTATCACCAATATCTTTCCAAAGTTTAGCGTGTTCCTTTTCATATTGAGACACATCAGGTAGTCCCTCATTCATATCCAAATATAAAGCGCTGGTTACTGATTTGGTTTCACACATATCTTCGAAAGTGATTCTCTCTCCGCTAAACAGTTTCTTAAATACATATGGAATCTGAAACTGCGTGCCAGTGGCCGTCCATTTACCTGCTTTCTTCTTTATATCCGCTGGAATATATCCATATGAACTTTTACAGAAATCTTCCGTTGAATATTTAGCAATGTATACAGCGTTGTTAACCAAACACATTCGTTCATATGTCGCCTCATGTTCGAAAATATAACCATATCGCTTCCCATAATCCACAACAAACTGGATAATTTCAGGAGTGGCATCTGGTATCTTGATGGAGTCAGTTTTAATATGTGCGACAATAAAGCCTCGCTCCTGTACCTCATGTTTAAGGTTAATCATAAACAGCGCTCCTCGTTTGGCAACGATGTTATCTTTGTTTCTCGGATCACGAAATGCGTTCTCGAATGAAGCAGATGTCAACCCGTAAACCGAGTTGATAGCTGTTTTTAATGCATTCGCCAAATCTTTAGAAGACATTTCACCCTCGATGACTTTCTGAATATATGGAGTTAGCTTACCATTTAGCATTTGATTTACTTCATCCCAAGCTTCGTGCTTGATGCTCACACGGCCTTCGACAATCTCCTGAAATGCTGTTGTGAACCTAATACCAAAGAGTACCTCCGCGATTGCGCTATGGGGATGCATGGAGGAAACGTCCAGCAAGGCCACATTACCGTACATACCAGGCTCCGCATAGACATAACCACCTTCACCGACTTCCTCTCCGCGATATGTAGATTTTCCGCTTTCATATTTGTAGCCTGGAAAATAAGGAAGAAAGCTACCAGCCTCTCCATGCGTTTGCTGCATCATTTCAGGACACGCGTTTGATAGGAAATCATATGTTTCCTCATCTAAATTATGTACGGGCTCTGCTAAGTTCCGATAATTGAATTGGTCCTGTGGTTTTCGGTTGTTTCCAAAAATAATTTTTGTTGTCAGAGTATTCGTTGTATCGTTAACAGTCATTCCGGCCAAATCCGCCAGAATTTGACGAGCCGTCCAATCCGCATTTAGGTAATTAAAGGCTGCTTCTGTAGCAATTACGTCATTGTCACAATACTCAGCAACCTTAACCCACATTTCTTCGGGTACCGGTTTATCCCACGGAAGCCCTAACTCTTGATGGTGAAGTCCCATTTCGATTTCTAATTTTTTCAGACTTTTCTTGTTTCCAGCCGAGGCAAAATCATACACATCAGTGTAGGAAGCATTATAGGCTTCCCCAAAAAATGCATTTCTTTCGCCGCTAATGATTTTTTGTGATAATTTGTATAATTGCTCATTTGTATATCCCATCAGCCGAGCATATAGCATGTGGTTATCGTACCGGCGACAATTGAATCCAACCAGTTTAAATTTCATGAGTTCTTCAATCTCTGATGATTTTGGATTTATCATTCGTACAACTGGTTTTCCTTCTCCTTCAACTTTCCAATTAACCAGAAACAGATTGGGAAAAACTTCTACGTCATAAAAAATCAGAGGGCCGCCATTGTCTTTACTAACGTTGACAAACGAGTCCTCTGATTTAAAATGCATTTTATTAACTAACTTAACACAATAATCCGACTGATGCGTACTGTTCGCTGCGAATGCTAAAACAGAATTATACATATTAGATACGTCATACTTTAATCCGCTTTGATATGCATCCTCCAATATCTTAAAAATAAAATCGATACTGGGTTTTGTTCCCGGATGGATTTCTTTGTTAAGGTTACGTTTTATTAACGAACGTAGACCTTTTTCACTTTTGACAGTCTCAAAATTAACCATCCTTTTTTCTCCTTTCAACGGTAGCCCCGAGCTGATCGTTGCGATTGGTAGATCATTACACTTTGTAAGTTTTCTTCGCAACGAGCTCTTGCCCATGAATACCTTAACTTCAATATGGTCTCCGTATACCCGACTAAGCTTTGATACATCTCCAGAGTAAATATAATGAAGGTGTATCCCGGCTCCGCTTTTACTTAATTCAGCGTATGTAGGAGGCCATTTATTTGCTTCTTTTAAGTTTTTCTCATAAGATTTACCCCCTCCTTCATCCGGAATATCAAAGTCGATGACTATATGATTTTCTGGAACTTTTACATAATGGATTTTTGAAGTGTCTATTTCAGACAATTTTGTTTTTGTCTTATCCCATTTTTTCAAGGGAGTTTCCTTTGATGTTGCATACTGAGCCAAACACTCAGCATATTCCTTATCAAATATGGATCGATTCATATCAAATTTTATTGAATAAGACGAATCTTGTTCTTTTTGATCATGAACTTCACCCTCAAATTTGTCCGTCCTGAAGCCTAAATAATAGTTTCGTACTCGATCACCGGTACTCAAAGCATAACGGTCCTTCCAGCTCCAAAAATAATTTTTAAGTTCTTCCTTAAACGCTCTTTGCGGATAAGGATACAAGACCTTTGCTTCATCACAATAAGTCTTGTACATTTCCCAGGCAGCCTTCAATGTTACACCATCTTCTTTTTTAAATACATGATAAGAATCAATTACGAAATTATAAAAATCATTAGAAGCGCCCAACATTGTTGTTGGGATATAATTATCATATTTTCCGGGATTACTTTTATACACTTCTTTGCAATAATATGCGATTGCACCCAGTTCAAACTTAATTTGACCGATGACGTTCTTGTATTCGTTTGCTTTAAGCTTGCGTCCAGAAGGCGATACATCGATTAGTCTTCGAATGAGACCTGACTTTGCATCCGTAATCTTCACTGGTTTATTTGTGCCCATAAATAAAAAGCATTTAAATCGATTTGAATAAGTTGATTTGAATTTTTCATTTACGGTCATCAGTTCGTGAGAAACTAGACTATTAAGTCTTGTGTTGTCCTCAATTCTGGATAGGTCTCCATCGTGTTGGATTGCCACGAGCGGGTTTGTCTTAAATGCCTCCAAAGCAAATGAATTGCTAGTTGACCCTAAGGCCTTTGCATCAAAAACTGAATAATATCCGTCGAATAATTGTTGGACAATGTTAAGAACCGTAGATTTACCAGTTCCGGCAGCACCATACAGTACAAGGAACTTCTGAATTTTCACCGAATCTCCCGACACAATAGATCCTATTGCCCATTCGATTTTGTGTCTTTCTTCTTCAGAATATAATGTAGACATTAATTTATTATACGCTTCGAGTTCTCCCTTCTCTAACGGATAATTAAGTCTTTTACTAGCATAATCTTTTTTCTTTGTTTCTGTATTTGAAAATATAAGTTTCTCATCCAACATTCGGAACGAATCTCGCATTTGTTTTTGACAATACCTATGCCAAGAATCAATCATTCCCGATTCGGCATCCCACATATACAAAATTTTTATATTAGAGTCAAACCGCTGTCGGTTCTCTTCCGCATATTTATCCAGCTCTCGATCAATCAACTGCAGGGCATCTTGTTCGTCGGTAGACCATAAGCCACGTTCCTCTATCCAGATAGCGTAGAAATCCCCTCCCCGAATCATTAAATCCGAACTTTTTTTAATAATAAATCTTGGATAGATTTCTATCACGCCTCGCTTCGTACTACGCGTTGAAATCATTAAAAAGTCGATCATTACATCCCATTCTCTCCTTCCACGTCATCTAAATCATTTAACCTTATTTTGAGCTTTTCAATTTCTTCATTTTGGCGAATTTTTTCTCCATAATTTATAAAAGTAACAAATGTCACTGCGGCCATAATAACAAATAGGCGTCTATTTGTTTTAGCCTGTTTAATCTGCAACAACTCACTTAAAATGGCGTTATGATCTACGGCGTTTATCAAATCATCCATGTTACGAACTGATGCTCTTTTAACTATTACTTTCATTTTTTTCTCCTTTCCTTAGCATATTTACATGAAGTTTCGAAACGCCAATCCTTAGGACTGTTATATGTAAACACATACTCTGTCCCATCATCTTGTCTGAATCGGACACTGTTGTTTCCGTTTGGAAACCAAACTTTTATATTATTTGCATATTGCGGAAATTGTCTCCTTAGATTTGCAACTACATCTTTATGTGTCATCTCTTCGTTTCACCCCCTATAAAACACTATCTAAATACCATAACATTTGATACCATATCTCAACATTCCTCATGTCATAATTGGAGTTTTCGATTACGAATAGCCCCCCTTTACCATCCGGCGCATATTCTCGGTTCAAAAAACGATCGATTACTTCGTCCGTATACTCCCCATCAAACTTCTCATCATCCATATTTTTTAAACCGAGGTTATTTATACAATTCCAAAACCACTTTTGGGCATTGTTATTTTCGCCCATGTTATCTGTGATCTCTTCCTCGCATCGAACACATAATGCTACCAACATCTCAAGTACACTACATGGTTGGTTGTCCAAATATGACGATACCATAGCCTCATTTTGTCCAGTCTCCTGTGCGAATCTATACCTTAAATCGATTCCATCTTCAGCCCTATTACCGTCCATTCCAATCATATAAATGAATTCCCGATTATACAAATGGCGTAATAGCTTTTTATATGATTTCCTCTTTTTATCACATACAAGACCGTACATCCAATTAAAGTAATGGTGTGTTAATTCTCGTCCTGTCATTATTCCTCCATCACATTAGATGCGGAGGTAACTCTTCTCTGTACATATCTTCATAGGTTCTAGGATCTCTAATAATCTCGTAATAAGCCTTTCGTTCGTCATTACGAACGTGTACCGACTCTTCTTCGTATTCTCCAAAACTTTCTAAAGCATGTCCAATGATTTCCTCTACATCATCAATTATTTCTCCATTGTCGTCAGTTACAACACCATCCACGTAATAAGTAAGAAGAATTTCCTCGTACTCTTCGTTATCACCATATTCTTCCGGCGGAATAACATAAGGGTCTTTTGGGTCACTTTTATCATAGTATCCAGTGTAATTTTTTATGGTTTCTTCGTAGGAAGCTCTCGTCATTTTTTCTTCATGTTCATCTTTAATGTCTTGGTCTTCGGTCTCGGAATTGTTTTTTCTGTAAAAAACCTCTTTTACAGAATCAATCTCTTCCTGAGTCAGTTGCTCGTATTTATTTTTCAATAGCTGCCATGTGGCAAGCGATCCTATGACGACCCCCAACCCAAATATCATAAATTTATTCATTTTCTTCCTCCATATTTATCGTCATAACAGTAAAGGCCAAACCGCCAAAAAGCAAAGAGATGCTTAGTAAAACACCACCTACTATATGGCGTTTTTGCTCTGTATCTAATGAGTAATCCAGTATGGAAATAACCGCGTTTAGCTCATCCATATATCCGCCTCCCAATAGATAAAACAGCTAGTCCTTTAATAAAAAATATACCGGCCATAGCCGCCAACGCATATGAAAGAACATTATCGTGATTCATTTGAAATCCCTCCTATTAAAAAACCCAGGCTACACATCCAGTAGCCAAGGATAGTCAAATACATCTTGCTTATAATTACCAGTACCTATACTTCCAAGGCCTGTCATTCACATTAAATTCCATATGTTTCCATCAACATTAAAATCTAACAGGAATACTGACTCAAGACCGTTTACAGATCGTTTATTACGAACTTTATGGATTCCGAAATCCACATAATTGTCTCCGACCGGGTTTTCCGGATCATAAATCCACCCAACAACTTGTCCAGCTTTCGTTTCTGGTAACCCCAATGCTTTATAAACGGTGTTTAGATATAAATACCCTTTCGCCTTTAATAAGTCATTCGCGTAGCTTTCCTGATTTTTTAAAAACATTAAATTATATTCGGAATCTTTTTCATAAGAAAAACAACTTGAATCAAAAAACTTTGCATATTCACTATGTAAATCCGCTTCATCAATCGTTTCCACTGTTTTTTTAACTTTCTTTTCTTTACCTTTTTTATCGGTAATCGTCTCCTCAATTTCTTCATTTTTAATGTTGAATTTTAATTCGCGATCTAAATCTTTTCCAAAACGTTCGACCACGCGGCTCCGATAACCTTTATAATCCGTAAATACTGCCGTGTAAGCGGCCGCCAGAGCTGCGTTTCGTTTGCGAAGAATATTATTTGACATTAAAACACATCCAATGGAGGCTGTCCCTAATATTACAGACGGACCGTATAATCTCACGAACTTTACAACAGTTTGAGTATAAGTAATTGCAATATCTTTTTTATAATCCTGTTCGCTGTATGTTTCGTCCGTAATTTTCTCGTTTGCTCCATCGATAAGATCAAGCTGTTCCTTTGCGTTTTCTAAAACCTCTCCCGCTTTTAATGTTGCTTTACAAGCTGTTACCGCACTCGTTACAATACCAATAACTCCAGCCGCAGCTAAAAGTTCCGGCGAGTGTTTTTTTACCTTAAACGCCAGTTTATTAAATGTGTTTGTAATTGCTGTTGTTTTCATATTTCCTATTCTCCCTTTCTTTCCAAATATTCAATTAAGTGATTCGCGTACCATACCGCTTTTTTTAAATCTTCAACACCGTTTTTATCTTTCCAGCGACATGCGTATTTTATAATATTACCGGTGTCCGTAGCTTCAAGCCCTATAAGGTCTGCTGTAAACGCTTCAATGACATCGATAACCTCAAGGCCTGATTTTGACTGATAATGTGGCGGATGCGATACCATATCTTGTTCTTTTTGCTCGTTAGTATGTTTTGTTACTTCGTTGTATCCGAATATATTATTCAATACCTCTTTACTAAGTAATCTATCCATAATAACTGAAGTAGATTCTGGTTCGGGCAAGGAAAGGGTACATTCTCTATATCCAAAGATCACATACTCTACTTCAACCCCATCAATATTTTCCCAGTCCCAGCCATATAAAGTTTCTTCCATCCCTGCAAACTCTGGCCTGCCTATAATTTCGTAATAACGAGCTACTGAGACGTATCCATTATTCTTTACAATGGTTTTCATTAACTGTAATACTGATTTTGCTTCTTCTGTATTACTAATTGTTAAATCTTTTATAATCATTAGTTTCCTCCTTTTAATCCAATGGTAAGGCTTTTGGTAGATTCAACAAATATCCGCCGCCTCTAAGTTTCGTTACGGATGCGCTGTTAAGACTCGTCCAGCCATATTTGTTATACGTATAAGGCTGTGTGATTCCGACCATATCATACAAATCGGCAACCGAAACGAAGCCGTAAATACTAATCAACTCGTCCATTTCAGCTAATACTTCTTCTGCCTCACCCCGACTATCTAAAACGACATCGTCGTATTCAAAATTTGAACGATTTCTTCGGGTATCACGAGCCCTATTGTTTTTTTCGTCATAAAATCTTCTGTATGAAGTTTTTGTAGATGACGTCCTCTTCTGTCTTCCTTCTTCGCCATATAAAATGGTCCCCATACTCTCGTAAAGGAAGTCTTTTATTGAAGGTATGAGAACGTCGAAGACGATATAGGTCTTAGCGTTGGTGACATCTTCTGGTAAAAAGACATCCATAATTTTCTTTAGTTCTCCCTTTCGCTTTACCTTTACCGGCCCCTTTACTACCTGCTTTACTTTCTTTTTCTCTCGGTCTGTTTTTAGTTCTTTTGACCTGTGCGAATTCGGTTTATACTCTTGCATCAACTTCTCCCTTCAGATAAAACAAAAGAGCCTAAGTTATCTTAGACTCTTCGCTTCGAACCATTACCTATTCTTCGTCTTCAATGTCGTCAATCATTTCAACAATGCCGTCTTCGTCTATGGTTACTTCCTGTTTCTTCTTTCCAAATTTGTCTTTTAGCTTTGGCACTACTTTTTTAACTCCTTTAACCACAATTATGGTTAAACCGGTTAATAGTACGCCAGTTGCTACATCCTTTAAATTTGTTCCAGAATTTACTTCTGCCATTTCCTCCGCAACATTTTCTAATACCTGATTTTCTTCCATCTTTAAATCTCCTTTCAAATTGGTTGTTGTTCTCATAATAATGTTTGTTATTTTCGCGAATCAGTGAAGATCGCCATAGCCATAGCGTGGAGCTATACGATACCCCAACACTAAACACGGTCGTCCGTCATCGGTCAACTGAGAGCTAAACTCGAACCGGATGAGTCCGTCGTTCACATTAAAGCCGAGTTCATTTCCTTGTTCAGTACAGCGTAAACCTAATTCATAATATAACTCATTTAGACCTAAATACATCTCACTCAGAAGCCGCTGGTTTAAGTCGTTTTCAATTTTACGAATTTTCTCAATATCGGACGTGAAATATCTCCCGGATAACGAATCATAGCACAACGTATTTCCTTTTTCCGTTATAAAAACTTCACAATTGGTTACCGGATTTTTATCGATTCTATCTTTTGCTATAGAATCTTTAATTTCTTGTTCTTTTTTTTCGCCGATAGTCTCAACTACTTTTTCTGTATATTCTTTAAGCGCTGTTTCCGATAATGTATATGCCGTAACGAGTGCTGCGTTTCGTTTCATATTTACAGAATGGGCTCCAAGCAAACACGCCACCGATAAAACCCCTGTAATTGTTGCCGGAATATAACATTTCCAAGTTGTCTTAACCGTGTCCGTTAACGATAGTTCAGCAACTTGTGAACATTCATCCATAGCTTTATCTTCAGCGTCCTTTAATAAATCTTCATTCTGCTTTTCAATTTCCGCCTCAATAAGCACTAACGCTTTTGGTGTCGCTTTTACGCTGAGTACAGTTGTCGATAGCATCCCAACAATGCCAACTCCCGTTAATATTTCAGGACTATGTTTTGACAATGTTGTTCGTATATTTTTCGTAATTTTTGTTGAATCTGCTTTACTCATCTTTTAATACCTCATTCTCTTATGATCCATACTTTTCTGTATAGCTTAAAGTCGTCAACGTGTTCTTCGAAATAAACATCAATATGGTCGCCATTTATCATTCCGCCTGTATCTTCGGCAATATATGTACCAGCAAGTCCATCGATTTTCACTTTGGACCCATATGGAATTACATCCGGATCTACTGCAATTGTTCGTCCTTCCTTACAACTTCCGCCGCAAGAGGTCTTTTTTCCATAACCTTCCGAGCATGCATAGCAACCGCAATAGGCAGTTATTAAAAAATCGCCCATTGCAATTACATTTTTCTTTTTTGGTTTTACTTGACGCTGTGATTTCTTTTTCGTTACCTCTTTTCGATGAATTCCATCCATAATTTTAAACGGATATATTCCGTCGGAACCGACAACAATTTCTGTAGCATCTACATTAATAGGTAACATAAGTATTAAGGCCAACGATAATATAAATATATTTTTTTTCATTGTCATTCCCCCTTTCTAAAAAAAAAGAAAAGAGCCCTAGTGGGACTCTTTGTCACTTTTAGCAGTTAATGCTTCGTTTACTTTTTCTTCGATGGTTTCTTCCATTTGTTTCTCTTGAACCCAGCTACCGATTAATGTGGCAGCCCCGCTTAAAAGAAAACCGGCCATACCTATCATTTTCATTTTTTTCAAAGTCATTACCTCCTTTCTCATAATAGCAGTTGTAATTTTTGCGAATTTATTGCCATCCCTCCAAATAGCTTTCATCTGGCGGAAATACTGGTTCAATCGTATAGTGTTTTAAATATTTTTTATCTTCAAGTAAACGATGCTCAAAATCAATCCAGTAAAACCCGCTGTCAATGGACCATCCTGTTTTTGCCCCTCGATCTGTTTTAGGCAACCCCAAAAATTCCAAAAATTCGTTTAATGAAACGAACCCTCGAAGTACAAAATTTCGGTTTAGATGATATTCTGCGTCCATAATTTCCCGCTCGTAACATTTCAGAACCTGCCCAGAAATTGGTTCTATAAATATACATTTTTGATCTGGAACATCCAAACCTATTTGATGATAATCGCAATGTTGTCTGGCTATTATGGATTCTCTTATTTCGGTATCCGCTTCTATCCCGTGTTTTTCAATTAGTGTTTGTCGATATTTCTCGAATGACCGCTTGGTTATTGTATAAGCTCCAAGTAACGACGCTTGCTGTTTCTTATTAATCGCATTGGCCCCGAATATGCACGTTACTGTTGCCACACCAAACATAAAAGCAGGAAAATATACCGGAGTTGCTATAGCGATTTTGTCTTTAACAGTAAGTTCTTCTCCGCCACCTCTCGCTTCGGCTAACAGTTCTGAAACTTCCATACCCCCTTGGGCTGCAGATATGGAAGTTGCAATAACTCCTGCTCCGGCAATACAGGTTAAAATAAAAGCGCTATGCTGTCCAAAAATCTTTTTTAATTCCATCTTATCTCCTTCCTTAATGATATAAAAAATAGAGCCTAAGTTATTTCTAACCTAAGCTCTATTGCCTACGATAAAGTTTTCATAAATCTCTTGATTTCGTCTCTTTCTTTTCGATCTTCTCTAAGCATATCAAGAATTAATTGATTCTGCCAGAACAAGGCATCGAATTTCTCTTTGTCTGTCCCTTGGGTTATTAACTCCATCATGTTCTTATCGAATTTTTTTTCGTCCATAAACTTACCTCCTTTTACAAAACTATTACCGTTCCATAAAAGGAGTTGAAATTTTCGCGAATTAACTATCAGATTTGCTTGTTTCTTTTTCGGGTGGGAATAATAAAATTGATACCTCTTCCTTATCGTTTTTGTCTTCGGGAACGTCATATCCGATGGTTAATCTATTTCCTGATTTATCTTCAGCTCTAATACCATAATGGGTGTCATCTTCATATAACTCATTTTTTTTGTTAAATCCTTTTTCCTTACATTTATCTACGAAATCTTTGCAAGCGTTACGAGACATATTTGTTATACCAGCGCCCAATCCACTTTCATTTTGCGATATACGTATTATTTCGGAACCTTTTGGTAGATCCGGCAACATGTCCGAAAATTTTCCTTCTGGCCATTTTACACCCTTATTGTCTTCTGTCGTTGCGACTTCTTTTGTCTTAACATTTTCCTTGGAAGTCGAATTCTCATTTTTACCGCAAGCGATGAGACTAAAGCCCATCACAAAAGTAATTCCTAAAACACTCAATATCCTTCTTCTTTTTGTCATTCTGCCATCCTCTATTTTTAACATCACTATTTAGTTTTGCTCGTTTCTTTTTCTGGTGGGAATATCATAACTGACATCTCCTTGTCCTTTTCATTATCTTCAAGATTGCGACCGTAACATACAGCCAATGCATTTCCCTTTTTATTATAAGCACCAAAAGTATATTCACCCTCGTTTTCTATTGTTTGAACTTTTTCATTAAATCCTTTTTCCTTACATCTTTTTGCAAAATCCTTACAATCATCCATCGAAATATTCTTTACAGTGGCTCCTAATCCATCTTTGCTTTGCGATATTTGAGTTATTTTAGAACCTTCTGGTAAATTGGGCAACAAGTCCGAATTTTCTCCCTCTGGCCATTTAACACCCTTATTGTCTTCTGCTTTGCCACAAGCAACAAAGCTAAAACATAATATTATAGCAATTCCTATGACAACTAACAGTTTACTTCTTTTTCTCATTTTCCCCATCCTACCTTTCCTCTACTACCATATCATTAAAGTTAAAATCATTAGATTATTTGGATTCTTCACCTCTCTCCCGTTTTTTCAAAAAACTATATGAACTACATCCAGAACACGTTTCAAATCCAATTGGACAAATTTCGCACATTGGTAACGGCTCACTATGTTCAAAAGTTTTTTCTGTTATTTTCTCTTCCATGATATTTTCCTCCGCTTCAATTAATAGGTAATAATTATATCATGGAAATAAATCGATTTAAACTCTTGACTTATATTTCTCTCCGGTCAAACACGGTTTCCCATCTTTGTCTGGGTATGGGCTTCATTTTTAATGCCCACATTATTTGTCTGACCGTAACTGTTGGATATAAGCCGTCCTTACACTTTCCAGACCGTTCATCAAAATATGTTTTAAAATTTTTATGTAAGTATAGATCATCCGTTAACCACGGATCTAATTCTGTCCAACAAGTAGATTTATCATCAGTATTGAATCGCTGTTGTATGACAGCCAGTCCTTTATCATTGATCGTAAATAATGTACATCGTTTGTATACCGGGTGGTTGCATGTATACAATTGACCGTACATAGATAAATATATTGAAGGTTTTTCATAATGATATCGCATTTATTTAATACTTCTCCTTCATATACGACATTAATTGTTTATTACAAATGAAAAAGATAGAAGTCCATGCGTTTTACACGAACTTCATCTTGATAAACCGTTTCTTCTATTTCGTAGGTTTGAATCTATTGAATAACCCCCTGAATGTCGTAGAAGTAAACGATCCAGTTTCCTCGAATTTAAATCCTTTTCTCATCCATACACCATAGAACATCATTGGTAATACAATACTCACCCCATCTAATAATAATCTGATTTTCTGTTCTTTTGATCTTTCTCCATGTTCTCTTAGGTTCTCAGCCCAGTCAAACACGTTTTTATCCTCTTCGATTTTCAGCTTATACAAAACCGATAAGTCCTGCACTGCCATCGAATGCTCTTTGCTATCAGGATCTGATGAAGATATAAATTTGAGTTTTTCTTCAATCTCTTCTTCCAACATTTTTCTTGTTTTTTCCATAGTTTCCCCTTTCAAATAAATTTTTCTGTTACCACAAAAGTGTATGTTATTTCTGCGAAAGCAGATTTTTTACGCAAACCTTAAAAATGACATATTTACGTCCGCAGATTTCATCAACATTTTTTGGTAATTCTAAAAACAAATAAGGGCCATCGTCAGACGATGTATCCACTCGTAGTACCCCCATCTTCTTTGTCCTCATAATAATTACAGTCAAAATAGCTCCAACAAAAACCCCTGCCAAAAATAAAACAAACATTTCATGCCTCTCCTTTCAATTTTTTATTGGTTGAAAAAGTTAAAAGAAACAGTACGGGATTTGAACCCGTGTCATCCCCGACGTAGTCGTGGTGCTCCACCAAACTGAGCTAACCGTTTCTTCATAATACACTTTGTAATTTTCGCGAGACGTACTACGTCAGTTCGAAACTATTTTTCGAGTATTTCTTATATATCAAAATATCACGTTTTCTTATAACCTGTGTACGGTTTTTAATCTAGGATAAAAATGAAAGGCCGTGTAAACCTTAATTCCACACGGTCATTCCATTTTTCCCAAACATTTCATATTGCTTAGAGTTTCTTTTAAACATTTCAATGTCCTTTTTTACATCGCTTCTCTTACCCTGTAAGTAGTGGGTTACCACTGCTCCACTTTCAGTAACTTCAACGATTTTAAATTTCATTTTAAACATTACTATTCCTCCTTTAAATATGTGTGCTCTTTCATAATACTCCTTGTAAATTTCGCGAGCTAAAAAAAGAGTCCGTGTTAGGACTCCTTTAATAATTTAAGATGTCTTGCTGTTAAATATTCTGTTAGTTTCTTTTTAATTTTATTATCCCAATCTTGGCCTATAGGAATATATATGCGATATAAAGTCAAATTCGGAAACAACTCTATTTGTATAAAATATGTCGTTTTCAATATCCCATATACCCATTCTGTTGTAGCCTCTAACGCCATAAGATTGTTCGTTGTAATAACTAAAAAATTATCAACTCTACTAAACATATTCATCTCTCCTTTCGTATAAGAGCATGTAAATTTAGCGAAAAGAAAAAAGAAGAGGTCAAGTACTAATGCTCAACCCCTCCATTTTGAAGTTTACTTTATTAGCGCGAATTCTCACCTTCATAAACTGTTTTCTTTCGAAGATCCGACCACCCAATGTAGCGATCTTCTCTACAAACAGGGCAAAAAAATCTACTTATCTTCCCACCAACGTCCGTAAGTTCCCGGCTCTCAGCTTCAAGCCGGCTACCACAATTCGGGCAGTTAAACCGATAAACCCTTTTAGTAGCCACATCCACAATCTTCATATTTACCCCCTTTCCTTACTAAGCAACCAAAAGAACCGCCTATATCGATCATAGTATGTATCTTTACCGCACGGAATTTCTAATCTAGCTTTAAGATTACTAAAGGAAACACCCTCAGTAACAGCTTTTAAAATGTAACTTGCCAGTTCTGGATCGGTGTTCTCAGCGATTCTCTCTATCATATCCATACGTTCTTTGTAGAAATTTTTCGCTATCGCACATTTTGCTGTGGGATCACCTTTTTTATTCGATGTACAATTGTTATTAATCTCCGTTGATCGTTTGCTTAGGCCGTCCAAAACCAAGTAAGATCGTTTCCATAAAGGATACTGCAAACAAAAATGTTTCAGTTCATAATATCTATGTCTATCGATCCAATACTTATTTTTTTGTGATATCTCCGGACTTATCGTTGTTCCCATGCCAAACCCGTTCTCCTTTCCATACATATCCTGTTTCTTCATATAATTTTTTTGGTGAAATATAAAAGTTGATTCGGCCATACTTTGAATCCATTTCTTCGATACTGGATACAAGTTTACCATTTCTGGTAGCCTTTCCAATCGGCAGCCATCCAGCAATAATACCTGCCCTCACCCATGATGCATCTTTTCCATATACCCGAGCCGCTATTGCAACGGGTACGGAACCGCGTGTAAATTCTTCCACTTACTTCTGCCTCCTTTCAAATACTATTCTAGGATTAGAATTACTTTTAGTAAAAACAAAGTCAGTGGTATTATTTACCTTCTTCCATCGTTCTCGCTTCATAAAGTATCTGTTGACATTGATGTTCATTCTTAGTCGTTTGAATTTTCCGTATCACTGCTTCTGGGTAAAATAATTCCCTTGCAATTTGAACATACTTCAATTTTTCTTGCTCTTTCATTGACTTATTCCTCCTATTTGAACACTCCTTTAAATTAGATAAAAAAAAAAGAGAAAACAATGACTTCAGGGGACAGCCTGACGAAAGCGTTGCCCCGGCAGGTATGGAAACGTCCATACACCTTCGCATCTTACCACTGGATTTCTACCAGCATCTATTCATTGTTTTCTCATAATAGAATGTGTAAATTTCGCGAATGCAGTTTCAAGCACAAAAATATAAACAGCAGACCAATTTTATTAGCCCGCCATTTTGTGCGTAATACTACTGTTCGTTATTTATGCGACTTCCATCTATGCATTGTAATCTCACAAGGGTAATCCTCAAATCCGATTGTTTCAGAAGTAATAAATCCTTCTAAAACACCGTTTATAATCTCAGCCTCGTATTGTTTATACGGATAAAGAAAATCTGGTATTTCTCTATGTACATGGTGACATCTTGTACATCTAAACCTCCTTATCGTCACCCAGCTTGTTTGTCGTTCTTTTGTTCTCACGATTCTTTGAACTTTGTCATAATATTTCAAAGTACCTCCACAATTTGGACAAATCGTAACATCCTCTCCTAAAACCATTCTAAATACCACCTATATAATTTTAATCTAAATTAGCATTATATAACGATATTTAGTAAATGTTGGATGGTAATATTTTCCACAATGTAGGAATTGACAATTCCTACACTCTGTTTATATAATGTTGTAAAACAATGAGAGGAGGATCAACAATGTTAATAAAATGTCCCGAATGTGAATTACAGGTTAGCGATAAAGCCCTATCATGTCCGCACTGTGGATTTCCCTTGAAGTCAGAACAGAACACTGTAAGACGAAGAAAATCCAATAAAAGAAGAAGATTACCAAACGGCTTCGGTCAAATAAGTGAAATAAAAAATAGAAACCTTAGAAAACCTTTTAGAGCGATGGTGACGGTAGGTAAGACTTCTACTGGTCGGCCGATTTCCAAACCTTTGAAACCAGAATCGTATTTTTCAACGTATAACGATGCATATGCGGCTTTAGTGGAATATAACAAAAACCCCTATGATCTCGATCCTGATATAACAGTAAAAGACTTGTACGAACGTTGGTGTGAAGTATATTTTAAGACTCTTAAATCGGACACTAGTAAACGTACAATTAAAGCAGCCTGGGCATATTGTTCGTCTATATACGATATGAGAGCTAAAGATCTGCGTGCCAGACATATAAAAGGATGTATGGAAGAAGGGGTCGCCATCATCAAAGGCGAGAAACGATGCCCAACTGCCGGCGTTAAATCCAGAATAAAATCCATGTTTAATCTTATGCTAGATTATGGTGTGGAATATGAAATAGTAGATAGGAATTATGCCAGGACATTCAATGTTTCGGATGATATCATTAAAGAAAGTACAGAAAGTAAACGTGGTCATATCCCGTATTCAGACAGAGAATTAAAACTGCTGTGGGAAAATGTTGATATGATACCTTATGTAGACGTCATTTTGATTCAATGCTATTCGGGATGGAGGCCTCAGGAATTAGGATTATTGGAACTTAGAAATGTAGATTTAGATAATGACACCTTTACAGGTGGAATGAAAACCGAAGCTGGTATGAATAGAGTTGTCCCTATACATCCAAAAATAAAACCGCTCATTAAGGCTCGGTATGAAGAAGCCATAGAGCTTGGTAGTGATTATTTGATAAACTGCACAGATACAAAAACACATAGATCTAATAACATGTTAACTTATGATAAATTTCGCCATAGATTTTTGAAGATCGTCGAGATATTGAAACTAAACGAAGAACATAGAGCTCATGATGGTCGAGTGCAATTCATAACAGCTGCCAAAAAATATAAAGTAGACGAATATGCCATTAAATACATGGTTGGTCATCAGATCTCAGATGTTACAGAAAAGGTATATACTAAGAGAGATGTTTCATGGCTGAAGACTGAAATAGAAAAAATAAAATAACTTGTTTTTAACACGATCGAAAGTGTAGGAATATAAGTGTAGGAGTAGTGTATGAATAATATAGGAATTACCTACATTAGCTCACTTTTCACTACTCCTAACCACTTCTCAAAACCCTTATTTTAAGCCATTTCTTAGAACTTACCTTCTTTAGCCGCTTCCTCAATCGCAACTGCAACTGCAACAGTTGCACCTACCATTGGTTGTGCCCATTCCGATCAGACCCATCATTTCAACGTGAGCCGGTACGGAAGATGATCCTGCGAACTGTGCATCAGAATGCATACGTCCCATAGTATCTGTCATACCATAAGAAGCCGGTCCTGCAGCCATGTTGTCCGGATGAAGTGTACGGCCTGTACCTCCGCCGGATGCAACAGAGAAGTATTTTTTACCCTGTTCGATACATTCTTTTTTGTATGTACCTGCAACAGGATGCTGGAAACGTGTTGGGTTTGTTGAGTTTCCTGTGATAGAAACGTCAACGCCTTCTTTGTGCATGATTGCAACACCTTCTGTTACATCATTTGCACCGTAGCAGTTAACCTTTGCTCTCAGACCTTCAGAGTAAGATTTTCTGAATACTTCTTCTACTTTTCCTGTGGAATAGTCCATCTTAGTTTCAACAAATGTAAATCCATTGATTCTGGAAATGATCTGTGCAGCATCTTTTCCAAGACCATTTAAGATAACACGAAGTGGGTTCTGACGTACTTTGTTTGCTTTCTCGGCAATACCGATCGCACCTTCTGCAGCAGCAAAAGACTCGTGTCCTGCTAAGAATGCGAAACACTCGGTTTCTTCTTCCAGGAGCATTTTTCCTAAGTTACCGTGTCCAAGACCTACTTTACGCTGGTCTGCTACTGATCCAGGGATACAGAATGCCTGAAGGCCTTCACCAATAGCAGCCGCAGCGTCTGCAGCTCTCTTGCAGCCCTTCTTGATTGCAATGGCAGCACCCACGGTGTAAGCCCATTTTGCATTTTCAAAACAGATTGGCTGGATGCCTTCTACCTGAGCATATACATCTAATCCTGCAGCCTTTGTAACTTCAGCAGCTTCTTCGATAGAATTAATACCATATTCTTTTAATACAGCAAGAATTTGTTTCTCTCTTCTCTCATATGATTCAAATAAAGCCATGTTCGTTACCTCCTATTGATTTCTTGGGTCAATGATTTTAGCAGCATCATCTACTCTGCCGTACTGACCTTTTGCTTTGTCTAAAGCTGTCTGAGCGTCATCGCCTGCTTTGATGAAATCCATCATCTTACCGAAGTTTACGAACTGGTAACCGATGATCTGTTCTTCATCGTCAAGAGCGATTCCTGTAACATATCCTTCAGCCATTTCAAGGTAACGAGGTCCTTTTTTCAGTGTACCGTACATAGTACCAACCTGAGATCTTAAACCTTTTCCTAAATCTTCGAGACCTGCTCCGATCGGAAGCCCGTCCTCAGAGAAAGCACTCTGGGTTCTTCCGTATACGATCTGTAAGAACAGTTCTCTCATTGCTGTATTGATAGCATCACATACTAAGTCTGTATTTAATGCTTCTAAAATTGTTCTTCCCGGTAAAATTTCAGATGCCATAGCAGCTGAGTGAGTCATACCAGAGCATCCGATAGTCTCTACCAATGCTTCCTGAATGATTCCCTCTTTAACGTTCAGAGTTAACTTACATCCCCCCTGCTGAGGTGCACACCAGCCAATACCGTGAGTCAGCCCGGAAATATCAGTTACGTCTTTTGCACTGATCCATTTTGCTTCTTCAGGGATTGGAGCAGCTCCGTGGTTTACACCCTGAGCTACGGTACACATTTGTTCTACTTCATGTGAATAAATCATGTTGAAACTCCTTTCAGTGAATAAATAATAAACATCCCACACTCATATGTAAGTAATGTTTTTAAGCTCATTTGCTCTAGCTTATTTTATCATATTGTTAAAATTAAAACAAGAAATTATCTCAATAACTTTGTAATGTTTTGTATTTTTTCGCGGACTGGAACAGTGTGTTTGAAAAAGAAATCACTCATCAGGAGAACGCATCAGAAAAGGCCGGTTCCCATGGACAGGACCCCGGCCTTTTTCTGTTATTTTACTCTGAACCTATAATGCATTTTCATAAATATGAATGATATCTTCTTTCGTGAGCTCTACAAAGGAGCCTCTACAACCTGCCGCCGCTTTTTCTGCCATGATGTCAAAATAGGTTTCGTCGATCCCTACTTCTCTCAATGTAGTAGGAAGACCCATGTCCCTAAAGAACTTTCTCGTACAGTTTATGGCCTTTCTCGCTGTCTCCATATTTTCTTCTGCCATCGGCAGATTCCAGACATTTCTTCCATAGTCTGCAAATTTCTTCGCGGTAGCTTCATTTAGTGCAAACTCCATCCAGTGAGGTGTGAGGATTGCAAGTCCCTCCCCGTGGGTAATATCATAAAATGCACTTAATTCATGCTCCATGGGATGCACACACCATGCAACCTCGGCTCCATCTGAAAGAATGCCGTTGATTGCCATGCTGGATGTCCACATGAGATTGGCCCTGGCGTCATAATCATCCGGGTGTTCCAGTGCAATAGGTCCATAGTAAAAACAGTTCTTTAAAAGGCCTTCCGCAAACCGTGCCTGTACATCAGCATTGGACACATTGGTAAAATAATTTTCAAAAATATGGCTGATTATATCTGCTGTACCTGCTGCCGTCTGCTTTTTGGAAACAGAATAAGTATACTCCGGATCCATGATGGACATCTTTGGTTTCATGTGCTCACTGGCTGTTCCCCATTTTTCATTTTTCTTCAGATCGGAGATGACTGCAAATTTATCCATTTCAGATCCGGTGGCTGCCAATGTAAGCACAGAGTAAATCGGCAACGCGGCAGTGATCTTTTCCGGGTGTAAAACAAGTTCCCATGGATCTTCTTCACTGCAGGCTCCGGCCGCAATGACTTTTCCGCAGTCGATGACACTTCCTCCTCCGATTGCAAGGACCATGTCGATTTTTTCTTCCTTGCAGATTTTAACTCCTTTTACCACAGACTCTATCCGCGGATTAGGCTCCACACCGGAAAGTTCGGACACACAAAGTCCTGCATCTTTCAAAATCTTCATTGCGGTATCATAGATTCCTGCTTTTTTAATGCTGCCGCCTCCATAGACGAGCAGGACCTTTTCTCCGCTCTCCCTCAGTTCGGATAAATGTGTGATCTGTCCCTTTCCAAAATGAATCTTTGTTGGAATAGAGTATGTGAAATTGTTCATTTGGACCTCCTTAAATTATGTTTATATGTGTTTTATTGTTCTACATCCATCAAATATTCTGCTGCCTGCATGTCGGTGATCAGGACATTTACAATGCCTGCCCTCAGCGCGCCCAGAATTGCCTGCCGCTTTTCTTTGCCGTAGGCAACCCCTACTCTGATTGGTATCTTTTTTAAATTTTCAAATGAAATACTGACCAGACGCTTGTTGAAGGAATCTTCAATCAAGTTTCCCTCTATGTCAAAAACATGGCAAAGAATCTCGCCGACCCCTCCCTTTTCTTTTAGACGATCATATTCCCCCGGAGGAATGATATCTGTATTCATGATGGTTGAATTGTAATCCAATGCACCGATCCCAAACACTGCTACATCCGCGTCTTCCGCTATCTCGATGACATTGCGGACACTCTCTTCTTCCATAAACTTCTGTTTAGCCTGCTCGTCTGCAACGACCAGCGGCGCCATGATCTGATATGCACTTACTTTTAAAATCTTGGCGACCACATCGATCAGATAATTGGAATATGCCAGACGGTATTCTTCATCTGCAGAAGCCGGCGGATTATTGGAGCCGGACAGGGGAACTACTTTTACATCCTTATACTTTTTCAGCCTCAGCCTCATGTCTTTTTCCAGATACTGAATGGCTTTTTGAAGAATGATCCCCTTTGTAAGTGCCAGAGTCATATGGTTTTTCATTATCCTGATCATGTAGTCTGCTGTGAGAAACCCGATTTCTTCGATGACCTCCCCCTCTCTGGGATAAGCTATGATCGCTTCTTTGAGGTCAAATTTTTCTTCAAGGAATTCTTCTTCGTTGGCAGCGCTGTTTTCAGGAAAGTTGATTTTGATCTGTACATATCCCTGTTTTCTGGCCTGCTCCAATGCTCTTGCGACAGTCATTCTAGACACGTTTAATTTCTTACCGATATCCACCTGCGACATGCCGTTTTTGTAATACATCTTTACAACTTTCATCATGAACCGTTCGTCTTTCAACTTCCTGCGTCTCCCTGTCTTCTGCAAATTTGTTTGTCTTACTACTAGTATATAGAAATGATACGTGATCCGTCAATCTAAACCATTCATCCTTTTATATAATTATCCCGAGACAGCCCAAAATGAGTGAAACAATGGTCAGCTCCAGCAATAATATGGCCTGCATTAAAGAAATCGTTTTTCCTGTCGGTTGACTGCATCTGAAAATACAGCTTCACCCCACTCTTTTCAATATCCATAAGGGTCTGTATTTCTGCTCTGCTTAGAATCCTTCTCCTTTCCTTTTTACTGGTCCAGCAGGACACTTACCCTGTACATTCCCGGCCGGCTTGCTGCTTCAAATGCCTCCTGTATCTGATCCAGACTGAATGTTTTTTCCTCAATTAATTTTGAGACGTCTACAACCCCTGTGCTGAGCGCTCTTGCGGCTTCCTGAAAATCCTCATTGTCGGCGCCGAACGTTCCGATCAGTTCCATCCTTCGGTAATGCATTTCGTTGGAATCAATATGTAATTCCGGTGCCGGATAGCCTGCCGCAAACAGTAAAAGCTTACCATCCTTTTCCTTGAGCATTTCAAGACCCTGATCGTTTGCTGCCGTGACTCCCACAGCTGCAATGACCGCATCTGCACCGTCTTCCTTTGTCAGCTTTCTTACTTCCTCTGTCGGGTCTGACTGACTGCAGTCGATTACCTCGAATCCCATGGCTCTGGCAGTCTCAATTTTCTTCGGAATCATTTCTGATACAATCACACGGCATCCATAAGCCTTTGCCACCTGTGCGTTGATCAGCCCCATTGTTCCTGCCCCGATGACAACCACGGTATCAAATGGCTTGAGCCTTAACTTTTTTGCCCCGTGGAGTACTGTAGCCAGCGGCTCTAAAAAGCTTGCTTCAGCCGGATGAACAGAAGCTGCTATTTTATAAATGCCCCTCACACTTTTTACACAGTAATCTGAAAAACCGAAGAAGCCCCAGCGGTATCCATCTTCCGTGTCTATTCTTATGTCTTCACACTGGTCCACCTGCCCGTTCCGGCAGGCAGAACAGTTTCCGCAGCCCTCATATCCTGTTGCCACCAGATCACCAATCTTGAAATCAGTCACTTTGGACCCGACTTTTTCTACGATGCCGGCAGCCTCATGTCCTCCTGCCATCGGATATCCCTGGTGTTCTCTCAGACCAAGCCACTGTCCGTAGTCGGTAGTGCAGATGTTGCAGGCTTTCATTTTCAGGAGAACATCATACTCACCGATTTCCGGCAAATCTCTTTCCCTGACTACTGCCACTCCTTTTTTTACTAAGCATCCAAATCTCATTTTCTCTTTGCTCATAATCTACTCCTTTTTTACTGTCCTAAAAGTCTCTATGCTCTGTTTTCTCCGCCAAATAATTTCATATAATGTTTCAGTAAGTTCTTATAGCCTTCTCCCATAGCATTTGACAAGTCATACATGTTGGCACTCTGGTTTCCGAACTCTCCGAGACTTCCGTCTTTTACAATACTGTCATAGTCAATTCCAAGATACTCTTTTAACCTTGCAAGCCCTGCATTACTCAAGTCTGTACACAAGTTCACTTTTTGTATTCCTGTTTTCACCGCTCTCTGCAAGTTCTCATCTCCCGTTCCAGATCCCCCGTGAAGAACCAGCGGAATATCAAGCATCCGGTGAAGCTCGGCCAGCAATTTAAATTCCAGCTTTGGAGTTCCTTTATAAGCGCCGTGGGAAGTTCCCACAGATACTGCCAGACAGTCAACCCCGGTCTGCTTCACGAACTCGGCTGCCTCTTCTTTCCTCGTAAGTCCCGAATCTCTGGTCTGCTCGTACTCAAACCCCTGTCCCACATGTCCCAGCTCTGCCTCCACAGAAACTCCGACAGCATGGGCGATCTTTACGATCTGCGCAACCTCTTTTACATTTTCTTCAAACGGCAGGGTAGAGCGGTCTACCATAACAGATGTGCATCCGCACCGGATAGCTGTAATAATTTCTTCAAAATCTCCGCCGTGGTCTAAGTTGATTGCTCCGGATACATTTGGAAACTTATGCTTATAGTAATTCACTGTGTCTATCGTTTCCTCCAGGCTGTGGATTCCTGCGCAGTCAAAGATTACCGGTGCCTTCAGCTCCTCAGCGGCTTCAAAAACACTCTTTACTGTAACGCTGTTCCATACATTCGGCGCCGCAACACCATATCCTTCTGCTTTTGCCTTTCGTAAAATTGTCCCCATATCTGTGATCATGCCAATACCTCCATTTGTGCATTTGCTATATTTATCGTGCATATGTTTTATATTTAAAATTATAGCAGGTTCTATTTGTTTGTCAAGCATATTCACATTATTTTGTGAATATGCTCATTCGCATCCCCTCACTCTTTGAGGGGCTTGACAACTTTGCGTGCCAGATGCAATTTGTCGCAGGCAAATAATTTCCTTACGCATCTGTGCACAACCCGCGGAGCGTTTTTATTTCATAGGGAAGGTCGTAGAACTTTCCTATGAAATAAAAAAACCACCCCATATTTGGAGTGGTAAAAATGTAAAATTTCACTATTTTGTTAACTACCGGGCATGTCACCGAGTATCTTCATGGTCTGTTCATTTGAGAAGACCTGCTTATAGCTGCGCTTTCGGATCAGGGTACTGATGTTGTCCGCCACCGCACAGATTCTTTCCTCCCTGTAAAGCTGATCTTCTGTCAGCGCCCCGGCTTTTCTAAGATTTCAACCGGTGTGGCAACCTTTCCGATATCATGGAGCAGAGCACCGTAATACAGGCGGTCTGACCTGTCACCGGGAATTCCCATAATATTTGCTATAGCAATGCTGGCATTGACCGTTGTGATCGTGTGAAGCACCATGAACTCACTGCGAAAATCGACAGAGGATTCCAGCATTTCCAGATAAGTCCGCCGCTTCTCAGAAGGACATTTTTCAGCATGTCGTCCGGAATCCCTCCCTCTGCCTCTTCTAAAATTCTGAGAGCGATGTAAGCTGCCCTCTCTCCGTGTTCAACCAGGCGGGGATCTACTTTGTTCAGTGTCCGCTTAACGATCCCCATATATTTTTGCTCCTTATGGCGTACATTTTATGATACCTTTATATCCCCTTCTTTGTTATTTATGTTACCCTCATAAAAACTATTTACTTTAACAATTTTTTAATCTTGGACAGTGATTTTTCACTGGCTGTATAAAACTTTTGGCTGCCTTTTTTATCCGTGATGCAAAAAGACGTTCCCTCTTCAGATATCGAAAGACTGGTCAGTGTCCCCTGAGTATAAAAGCGGTACTCGGTCCACTTCGCAGTATCATGCTTTTTCTTATCTGCCTTGGCATTCTGCAGAAGATCAGACACCTGAACAGCTGTTTCGTTAAATTTCAGCTTCTGATCTGTGATGATCAGAGACGCATCTGCAAGCCTTTCCAGATAGGAAGGATAATGTTTGACATTGACCGCGTCGATCAGCCCATCCCCAATGACGCTTGCATTGTTGAAGCAATATACATTTTCAGGAATCTGGTCAAATACAATATAGCTGTTCCCATAAACCTTAAATTCATACGTAGTATTATCCTCATCAATCAGTGCATAAGAGTAAATATTGCCATGATATTTTTCCCGCAGATCAGTGACCGTCAGCCCTATGATCCGATAAGAATTCTGGACAATATTTTTCACAAACTTACAAACCGGCTCGTTTGTGACGGCAAAACTTTTGTACACCTTTCCCTTTTGAATACGGACAAAATCTGTCTTGGAAATGGTGCTCCCTGCCACTTCCTTTTTGTAGGAAGCCAGCTTCTGGTCACCGGTATATTCGTGTATTTCTTTAATTTTTTTGTCCAGCGAATCTTCCCTTGCTCTTGATTTCTTCAGGTCCTGACTGAGCTTTTTGTTTTGGTCCTGTAATTTCTGGTAGTATTCTGATTCGATGATTTCCTGTTTGGAAGCTTTTCCGCAGCCGGAAAGCGCAAAAGAAACGCAGATGAAAAGCGTCAGCGTCATCATTCTTTTTCTCATGCTGTGAAATCCTTTCTTTGTCTTAGTGTTTTTTGGCGATCTCCCCTGCTTTTTTATAAATACTGTTTTCCTCAATATAGCCTCTTACCATGGAAAGCGGATAAATATTCGTGTTCGCTCCGACAACAGACCCGGGATTTAAGACAGTGCCGCAGCCTACTTCCACATGGTCTCCCAAGATTGCCCCTATTTTCTTTCTTCCGGTTTCGATTTTCCGGTCCCCGCACTTGATCACTACATTGGTCTTGTCGGATTTTACATTGGATGTGATCGACCCCGCACCCATGTGGGATTTATATCCCAAAATAGAATCTCCCACGTAATTATAATGGGGAACCTGCACGTTATTAAACAATATATCATTTTTTATCTCTGTGGAGTTCCCGATCACACAGTTCTCCCCGATCAGGGCATTACCGCGGATAAAGGCTCCCGGCCTTACCTCAGTGCCGGCCCCGATGATGGCCGGCCCATTGATCTCCGCAGTCCTTGCGATCACAGCAGATTTTGCGATCCAGACATCGTCGCCGATCCGGTCAAACTCTTCCGCGGAAAGTTCCGGGCCTGTCTTTAAAATAAAATCGCCGATCAGCGCCAGCACTTCCCATGGATATGTAGTCTTTTCAAATAATTCTTTTGCGGTCGTCTGGTCCATATCTTTAAATAATTCCTGATTTGTCAGCTGTTTCATACTCATTCACCTTTCCCTTTCTTATTCACATAATATTTTGCAGTCTCGTCAAACATTCTGCGCAGTACATACTGATGATTCGTCCTTTTGACCGCATCGGTATGCTTTGCAACAAAATGATTCAGCTTCTTCATATACTCTTCTTCACTTACTGTGCCTTCTGCCACATAAGTAAGCCCTTTCTCCCAGCTTGCGGTAAGCTCCGGATTCAGAAGAGAATGGATGGAGCCTCTGACTACGTCAAAGATCATCTCACCCATCAGTGTCGGCGTTACAGTCTGGGTCTTTTTATTCAGCGCTATGTATTGATTGTTGAGCAGTTTTTTGACAATCTCGGCCCGTGTTGCACTTGTTCCGATCCCGCTTCCCCTGATCTGAGCCCTTAAATCTTCGTCTTCGATGAGCTGCCCCGCATTTTCCATGGCCAAGATCAAAGAACCGGAATTATAACGTTTTGGAGGTGTTGTAGTACCATCCTTGATTAAATGTTTTTTAATCTGAAGCTTCATTCCCTTTTTCAGGGAGAGTATGGCATCTATCTGCTCCTTGGATACAGAATCTTGCTTTTTGACCTCTTTTCCCCCGGCCACTAAAAGATATCCGGGATCTACAAGCAATTTGAAATTTGCCGTAAAGGTTTCTCCCGCCGTTCTTGTCACCAGCTTTATCTTAGAATATACCGCCGGAGGCAGAAAAATACATAAAAACCGCCGGACGATTACTTCATACACCTTCTGCCCGGTCTGCGAAACACTTTTTAGGTTATTCAGCGCCTGTCCGGTTGGGATGATGGCATAGTGGTCCGTGATCTTTTTGTCATCCACATACCTGGTTTTTGCAAGTCCGGTATAGGACTTTTTATCTAAAATCTCCGCAGCTGTTTCCGAGAGTATTCCGTAATTTTTTAATCCAGACAGGTTTTTGCTGATCTCCTTTGAAACAGCGACGGACAGAACTCTCGCATCGGTCCTCGGATAAGTGACCAGCTTTTTTTCATATAATTCCTGAACAATCTTCAGCGTCTCATCAGGACTTAACTTAAACATCTTGGAGCACTGGTTCTGAAGCTCCGCCAGATTGTATAAAAGCGGCGGATTCTTTTTCTCCTGACGCTTTGCAGAAGCTTCCACAATCGTCTCCATGCCGGAGGCTTCTTCAATTTCTTTTATAAAGGCCTCTGCATCCTCTTTTTTCAAAAACCCGTTGTCTTTGTATAATTTCTTTGACTCAAAATATCTGGAGCCCTTTACCGCTTTCCATTCGGACTCAATCTTTACACCCTGTGGTGTAATGTGAGAGAGCACTTTAAAAAAAGGGGTAGGAACAAAACTCCTGATCTCCCGTTCTCTTTTGACAATCATGCCAAGGACACAGGTCATGACCCTGCCCACAGCCACAACGACGCTCCGCTTTTGCTTCATAAAGTTTCCAAGGGTCCAGCCATACTTTAAGGTCAGCACTCTGGAAAAGTTAATCCCCATCAGATAGTCTTCCTTAGCCCGCAAGTAAGCGGCGGAAGCTAAATTATCATACTCGCTCAGGTCTTTGGCCCCCCGGACCCCTCTGAGCACCTCTTCTTTCGTCTGGGAATCGATCCAGACTCTCTTTTTCTGTTTTCCGGTCACATGGGCTTCCTGGTCCACCAGCCGGTAGATATATTCTCCTTCCCGTCCCGAGTCGGTGCATACATAGATCGTATCGATATCTTCCCGGTTCAGAAGTGAACATACAATATCGTACTGTTTCTTTACTCCCGGAATAATCTCATACTTATAATCTTCCGGCAGAAACGGAAGTGTTTCTAAATCCCACCGCTTCAGCTTGGGATCATACTTATCCGGATATGACATGGTGACGAGATGTCCTACACACCATGTAATCACGGCTTTCTCACTCTCCAGATATCCGTCCCTGCCGGACGGTTTCAGGTCCAGCGCATTGGCAAATTCTCTCGCCACGCTTGGTTTTTCTGTAATAAATAATGACTTCAAACGTAATCCTGCTTTCATTTTTTTCTTTTGCTATTATATCATATTTAGGTCTCATGTGATACAATAATATCCAGAGATAAAATGAACAAAGGAGTGTGTTTGATATGAGTATGGAAAAAGCAAATCAGGTGACTGCAGCTACGATCATCAAGAACATGGAAAAGAGAAACTTTACAGGAGTTTACTGTGCTACGAAGGAAGAAGCCTTAAAAAAAGCGTTGTCCTACATGGAAAAAGGCTCTGTTGTTTCATGGGGCGGTTCCATGAGTGCGGCAGAGATCGGCCTTATAGATGCCGTAAAGAATTCCGGACAGTATGAAGCTGTGGACCGGTCAGCGGCAAAGAATTATGAGGAACAGAGGCAGATTTATGCAAAGGCGGTCCTCGCCGACACCTATATTATGAGTACGAATGCCATCACACTGGAAGGGGAACTGATTAATATCGACGGCTCCGGCAACCGTGTAGGTTGTTTAAGCTACGGGCCAAGACAGGTGATCCTGGTCGTCGGAATGAACAAAGTGGTAAGCACCGTGGAAGAAGGCATACACAGGACGAGGAGCAAGGCTTCCTGTCCGAACACGATCCGTCTGGGACTGAAAACTCCGTGTTCCATCACAGGACACTGCGGAGAATGTTACGGCAATTCCTCTATCTGTTCTCATCTGCTCATCACCAGAAGATGCGGCCAGAAAGACCGGATCAAGGTCATCTTAGTTGGAGAAGATCTGGGTTATTAAAGCAAAAACAGGTGTTCCGGAAGAAGCAAATTTTCGAACACCTGTTTTTGCTTTTCTCTGTCAGACTGTTTCCAACAGCTCCAGTCCGACTTCTCTGAAATCCTCGATGACAGCCGTGACTCCCGGGAGTCCAAGAAGCCTTTCATGCTCTTTTTTCGGCCCAATGGCTATAATCTTTCCTGCCCCTGCCCTTCTGGCAGCTTCAATCCCCGCATCTGCATCCTCAAAGACGACGCATTTTTCGGGACTGAGGCCGATTCTCTCCATGGCCATCAGGTAAATATCCGGCTCAGGCTTGCCCTTGAAGGTTCCGTCGTCATAAACAATATGTTCTGCCGGAATCCAATGGGTAAGGTGCATATGCTTCATATAAAATCTCACATTCCCAATGGCTGATGCCGTGGCTATAGCAAAAGGCACCGCATGTTCTTTAAGCTTGGTGAGAAATTCCGGAAGGCCTTCTGTAAAATTTATCCCCTTCGAATCATTCAGACACATTTCCCTGTAAATATCTTCCTTTTCCTCTGTCAGGTCATAAATCTCCTGTTCTGTGAGATCAGGATTTAGAGCCATTTTCAAAAATTCTCCTCCATTGATCCCGTGGATCATTTTGTGAAGCTGTTCGACCGTATACTTCCCATTTGCATGTCTCTGAAAAAATTCAAACCACGCAGCTTCCTGTTTGTCCCCATCAATATACATCGTTCCGTTAAAATCAAATACAATCCCTTTTAAGCTCAATTCATCCCCTCCGATTCTGACCAGCAGATCATCTTTCTCCAGATTCTTTTTCATTGCTTCCGCAAACGTTTTTTAATATTCACCTCCTGCGGAATGACCTTGGCTGTCATTAATCATTTTCAATCCGTCTCATCTGTTCTTCCCTGATCTGCTTTCTGGCTTTTTCTTCCTCCATTTTATGAATTCCTCTCTTCTGCAGAAAGTAATTAATTTATGACAAAAAAGTACAGCCCGATGACCCGGCTGTACTTTCTTCCGTTTTAAGCTTTTTTCAGATTACTCATATAAAGGATATTTTGCTGTCAATTCTTTTACAAGCTGTTTTGCTTCTTCAAGCTTCTGGTCTAAAAGTGTAAGCCGGATTGCCTTGGCGATCACCGCCATATCCTCTTCTGTTAATCCTCTGGTTGTCACTGCAGGTGTTCCGAGACGGAGTCCTGATGTAACGAACGGAGATTTCGGATCATTCGGCACTGTATTTTTATTACAGGTGATGTGAATGGAATCCAAAACTTTTTCTGCTTCTTTTCCGGTCAGATCATATTTTTTAAGATCCACCAGCATCAAATGGTTGTCTGTACCGCCGGATACAATATCAAATCCCTCTTCAATGAGAGCTTTTGCCAATGCTTTTGCATTCTTCACCACCTGTTTTCCATACTCTTTAAAATCATCGGACAGCGCTTCTTTGAAGCACACGGCTTTTCCGGCAATCACATGCATCAGCGGGCCACCTTGAATGCCAGGGAAGATAGCTTTGTTAAAGTTGTATTTTTCATTAATCTCATTGCTGCACATGATCATACCGCCGCGGGGACCTCTCAGAGTCTTATGGGTGGTTGTTGTCGTCACATGGGCATATGGAATCGGACTCTGATGTACGCCTGCCGCCACAAGGCCTGCGATATGTGCCATGTCCACCATAAGAACGGCTCCGACTTCATCTGCAATCTCACGGAACTTCTTAAAGTCAATGGATCTCGCATAAGCGCTCGCTCCTGCAATGATCAGCTTCGGGCTGCACTCCTTCGCTATGCGGAGCACTTCATCATAGTCGAGGAATCCCTCGTCATTGACGCCGTAAGGCACGCAGTTGTAATATTTCCCTGACATGTTGACCGGGCTTCCGTGGGATAAATGACCGCCGTGGTCCAGACTCATTCCCATATAAGTATCCCCTGGATTTAAGACCGCAAAAAATACTGCCATATTCGCCTGTGCACCTGAGTGTGGCTGAACATTGACATATTCACATCCGAACAGTTCTTTTGCACGTTCTCTTGCCAGATTCTCCACTACATCCACGAACTCACAGCCGCCGTAATATCTCTTTCCGGGATATCCTTCCGCATATTTGTTGGTCAGGTGGCTGCCCATGGCTGCCATGACTGCCTTTGAAACTAAGTTCTCAGAGGCAATTAGTTCCAGATTGTTTCTCTGTCTGGATAACTCGTCCTGCATTGCCTCGGCAACTTCAGGATCATAATTCTTAACTTCGCTAAAATCGAACATCTTGGTGTCCTCCTGTTATATATTGATGATGTTAGTCTTGGAATTGTTCTTTCAGTGCTTCCACTGCTGTTTCCACACGGCTTTCTCTGATCAGGACTGTGATCTTGATCTCAGAAGTATAGATCATATGGATATTTACGCCTTTGTTATAAAGAGCTTCAAACATTTTAGATGCCGCCCCTGAGTTTGACATCATTCCTGCCCCCACAATGGATACAATACCCACGTTTTTGTCAGAAACAATTTCTTTATAAGAGCCTTCCTGAAAGGTTTCTTTTAAGGTCTCCACCGCGGCATCCGCATCAGATTTTTTCACAACAAAGGAAATGTCTTTGCTGTCTTTTCTCCCGATGGACTGCAGGATCAGTTCTACATTGATCCCTTTGTCCGCGATGGCGGTAAACAGTTTCGCCGCGATCCCCGGTTCATGCTTCAGACCTTTGATCGCCACCTGTGCAACATCTGTGTTTGATAACACGCCGCTAAATAACATTTTCTCCATAATCTGCTTCTCCTTATTCCTCGTTCGTATCGTTTTCTTTCAAATCTATTCCAAGCTCATCCAGCTGCTCTGTGTCCACCCCTCCCGGTGCCTGTGTCATCAGGCAGGAGGCGTCCTTTATTTTCGGGAATGCAATGACATCACGGATACTGTCCTCCCCTGTCATCCACATGACAAGACGGTCCAGGCCGTAAGCAAGGCCTGCATGAGGCGGTACTCCGTACTGGAAAGCCTCCAGGAGGAATCCGAATCTTTCATTGGCATCCTCATCGCTGAATCCAAGAGCCTTAAACATGGCTTTCTGAATATCATCGCGGTGAATCCTCACGGACCCCCCTCCGAGTTCTGTGCCGTTTAAAACGATATCATAGGCCTTTGCCCTGACTCTTCCGGGATCTGTTTCAATGTACTTTAAATCCTCTTCCATTGGCATAGTAAATGGATGATGCATCGCCGTATAGCGGTTCTGTTCTTCGTTCCATTCCAGAAGAGGGAATTCTGTCACCCATAAGAAATTATATAAGGATTCATCGATCATTTCATATTTTCTGCCGATCTCCAGACGAAGGTTTCCGAGGACATCATAGACGACAGAGTCTTTGTCGGCCGCAAACAGAAGCAGATCTCCAGGTTTCCCCTGCATCGCATCGATCAGCGCCGTCATCTCTTCCTCTTTCATGAACTTGGCAAAAGAAGATTTTACGCTTCCATCCTGCTTCAGCTGGATATAGGCGAGTCCCCTTGCACCGAACTCTTTGGCGGAATCTACAAAAGCATCGATCTTCTTGCGTCCCAGATCTCCCAGTCCTTCTGCGTTCAGTCCGCGCACGGAGCCTCCATTTTCCAAAGCTCCTTTAAAGACCATAAAATCACAATCTTTCACTGTTTCCGATACGTTAATGAGTTCCATGCCAAACCTTGTATCCGGCTTGTCGGAACCGAACCGGTCCATGGCTTCCTGGTAAGTGAGACGCTTCATCGGAATCTGCACATCCACGTCCAGCACTTCTTTAAACACTCTCTTTAACAGACGCTCGTTGACATCGATCACGTCATCTACATCGACGAAAGAGAGCTCCATATCGATCTGTGTAAACTCCGGCTGACGGTCCGCCCTTAAATCCTCATCTCTGAAACACTTTGCAATCTGGTAGTAGCGGTCTACCCCTGAACACATCAAAAGCTGCTTAAAAAGCTGCGGTGACTGGGGAAGTCCGTAAAAGCTGCCCGGATGCACACGGCTCGGCACGAGATAATCCCTGGCCCCCTCCGGTGTGCTTTTTCCAAGAATCGGTGTCTCGATCTCCAAAAATCCTTCTTCTGCTAAAAAGTCTCTTGCCGCTTTGGTCACCTGACTCCTCACGAGGAGATTCTTTTGAAGGTTCGGCCTTCTTAAATCCAGGTAGCGGTATTTGAGCCGCAGCTCGTCTTTTACGGTCTGTTCCGCGTCGACAGGAAATGGCGGTGTTTTTGACTCCGACAGGATTCTTAAGTCTGTCACCTTGATCTCGATATCCCCTGTCTTTAAATTCTCATTGACAGCGGCGCTTCGTTTTTGTACTTCCCCTGCCGCCGCGATCACATATTCATTTCTCAGGGAATTGGCTTTTTCATAATCTTCACTTGACAATGTATCTTCATCAAAGACCAGCTGCAATAATCCTGAACGGTCTCTTAAATCTACAAATATAAGACTTCCTAAATTTCTTCTCTTCTGTACCCATCCCATGACGGTTACTTTCTCGCCGATATTTTCACGGCCCACTTCTGTACACCGGTGGCTCCGTGATAGCCCGGCCATTGACTCTGCCATGCTGCTTCCTCCTTACATATATTAAACCTGTCTGTCATTATAGCATAAGGGATGGCAGGATTTCAATGAAACTTGCAGGTTTTATAGACATTACATCATTTTTGCATTATAATGGTAATTACACAAAAAAGGAGGCAAGTAACATGAGTGAATATGCAATTGTTGCACCAGAAGATTTTGACCAGAGTGCCTTCCGTCTCATAGGGAAGGACTGGATGCTGGTAACCGCCAAAAATGAAGAAGGCAAGATCAATACGATGACCGCATCATGGGGTGGATTCGGAGTCATGTGGGGCAAGGACGTGGCAGTATCTGTGATCCGTCCGCAGCGCTATACGAAAGAATTTATCGATAACTCTGAAACTTTCTCGCTGTCATTTTATGATGAAGCATTTAAGAAGGACCTGACTTATCTCGGAAGTGTGTCCGGACGGACCGAAGATAAAATTGCAAAAACAAGACTTACACCGACAGATGCCAACGGCATCCCTTACTTTGAGGAAGCAAAAATCGTTCTGATCTGCAGAAAGCTGTACAGCCAGCCGATGGACCCGGAAGGATTTATAGGAGACGCAAAAGCACTGGATGCTCAGTGGTATGCGGATAAAGACTACCATACTCTCTATGTGGCAGAGATCGAACAGATTCTCGTAAAACAGGATTAATACCATAAAAAACCGGCGGAAACATGTTCTCCGCCGGTTTTTTATGAAACAGTATATATGAAATTTAAAGCTGGCATACTTTGTGAGGGTTCAGGATATTTTTCGGGTCAAAGGCTGCTTTGATTCCCCTCATGATATTCATGGTTTCTTCTTCTAAAGACTCATTAAGATATGGCTTCTTGGCATATCCTATGCCGTGTTCCCCGGACACCTGACCGTTTAGTTCATTCGCTTTCCGGTATATTTTTTCCATTGCCAGCGTCATCCGCTCCTGCCATTGTTCCTCTGTCAGATCGTCCTTCAAAATATAAGCATGGAGATTTCCGTCCCCCGCGTGGCCAAAGCTCTTGATCCTGATGTCCACTTCGCTGTGAAGATTGTGCATATACTCAACCATCTCACTGATCTTATTTCTTGGAACGACCACATCCACCTCGTCCATATAGGTGGTAGATCCTTTGATCGCTTCCAGAAATGCACCTCTGGCTTTCCAGATGGATTCGTCCCGCTCTTCTGTATCGGAGATCAGCACATCCAGTGCGCCCTGACTTAAACAGAGTTTTGCGACCTTATCGTAGTCCGCTTCGATCTCCTCGGCCGAATTTCCATCGAATTTCAGAAGAAGGTATGCGTCTGCCTGATGGTCCGGGAACTTTTTGCCCAAATATTCTTCGGCATCCTCAATAACCTCTCTCTGCATGAATTCGATTGCCGTAGGAATCGCTTTGGACTTGATGATCTCCGGCACCGTCTGTATCGCCGAGTTAAGATTTTCAAACGGTATCAGAAGACTGATCGCTTTTTTCGGAAGCGGAAGCAGTTTAAGAACCGCCTTCGTAATAATTCCCAGTGTTCCCTCGGACCCTACCATCAGATCCTTCATCGCATAACCGGAACTGTTCTTCACGATTTTCCCTCCGAACTCTACAATCTTTCCGTTGGGCAGAACCACTTCCAGTCCACGGACATAATCTCTTGTAACCCCATATTTTACTGCCCGCATGCCTCCGGCATTTGTACTGATATTTCCTCCGATAGTTGCAGATTTCTCCCCCGGGTCCGGCGGGTAGAAAAAGTCATGATCCTCTACAAATGCTGACAGCTCCATCAGGAGCACTCCAGGCTCCACGGTTACCGTCAGATTTTCTTCGTCCAGTTCAAGGATCTGATTCATCAGACTGGTATCCATCATAATCCCGTGTTCCATTGCCACAGAAGATCCCACAAGCCCTGTGCCCGCTCCCCTTGGAGTGACCGGAATCGTGTGTTCATATGCGTAGGACATGATCTTTGAAATCTCTTCTGCATTTGCTGCCTTTACTACAACGTCAGGATAACTCTGGGTACCGCTCAGCTCGTCATGGCTGTATTCCTCATTTATATTTTCTCCGTATAAAATACGTTCGTCATCACCGATTACCTGCTTTATGTACATAAGATCTTTTTCATCTAATCTTTTATATCCCATAGCTATGCCCCCTGACTCTCTTTGATTTTTTCAATGAACTGAGGAATGACCTCATATAAATCCCCCACCAGACCGTAATGGGCTACCTTGAAGATAGAAGCTTTCTCATCCTTATTGATGGCAATGATCTGGTCTGAATGATCCATGCCGGCAACAAACTGAATGGCACCGGACACCCCGCAGGTGATGATCAGTTTCGGGCGGACAGTACGGCCGCTTAAGCCCACCTGCCGTTTTGCATCCAGCCAGCCGTTCTCTGCCACTGGCCTTGTACATGCCAACTGCCCGCCGAGAAGGTCTGCCAATTCTTCCAGCATCAGGAGATCCTCTTCTTTTTTGACACCGCGTCCCGCCACTACGAGGACATCGGCAGATTCAATGAACTTTTCCTTCTCTTTCAGAACAATATCAAGAACTTCAACATTTGTCTTAAGTTTATCCTTTTCAATCGAACATTCTACAATTTCACCCTGTTCTTCCTCCATCCGTTCCGGAGCATTCATCACTTTATAGCGGACGGTTGCCATCTGCGGACGGTGATTGGGTGTTGTGATATGTGCCATAATATTTCCGCCGAAGGCAGGCCGTATCTGGGACAGATCTGTGTTTTCATTCATCTCAAGGATCGTACAGTCCGCCGTAAGCCCTGTCTTCATTCTGGCTGCTACTCTTGGGGCCAGCTGTCTTCCGACAGTTGTTGCACCTACTAAGATAGCGGATGGATGCTGTTTTTGTATAAAGTCTTCAAAGACTGCCGTATACGGTTCTATTTTAAAACGGCTCAGTTCCGGGTCGTCATATAAAAATACCTGATCAACTCCATAATGCAGCAGTTCCCTGCTCTTTTCTTTAATATCGCTTCCGATGAACAGGGCATACACAGGATGAGAAATCTTTTTGGCCAGTTCTTTTGCCTTTCCGATCAGTTCATAAGTCACCGGGTGTATCTTGCCGTCCACATGGTCAACATACACTACGATTCCGTTCCATAAGGATTTATCAATCTCTTCTGCCTTCTGGTCCTCCACATAAGTGACGGCTCCTTCCGGTCCTTTCTTCACACACAGTCTGCACATCTTACAGGCCGAATTGATCTCCAGTTTTCCGTCTTTTTCTTCCATCGCCCCAAACGGACAAATTTTAATCAGTTCACTGAGATCCGTTATTTTTTCCTGATTAATTTCTAACTTTGCCATATGTAATTCCTCCTATACAAATTTCAGTTCTTTCACTTTTTGAAAGAGTTTTTCTGAAAGGATACTGCTCTCCTCGTTCCAGAGTTCCCTGTGGTGGTTAGTTTCCGGAGGGAAAATCTTCTGAACCTGTGTGGGTGAACCGTTCAGTCCGTAATGGGTCTCATCTCTGTCATCCATGTCATCCAGACTGAGCATAGTGATTTCCGTATCTGCTTTCTCGGTTTTTCTCACGTAAGAAGGAAGTCTCGGCTGGAAAATGTCTTTATCCACTGCCAGAAGACAAGGATAGGCAATCCTTGTGATCTCAATGTCGTCCGGCATATCCATCTCAACTGTAATATTCTGTCCGTCTGCCTCGGTGATTTTTCTTACATTTGATACACTCGGGATACCAAGCCATTCCGAGATCTCCGGTCCAACCTGGGCTGTATCCCCGTCTGTGGTCTGTTTCCCGCACAGAATCAGGTCAAAGTCTCCCATCTTTTTGATCCCCTGGGCCAGGGTATAGCTTGTGGCCAGCACATCGGCTCCCCCGAATCTCCGGTCGGAAATCAAAGTTCCGTGATCTGCTCCCATCGCATAGGCTTCCCTTATCACCTGGGCCGCCTGAGGAGGCCCCATGGTGATCACACTGACCTCCCCTCCCAGTTCTTCCTTTAATCTCATGGCTGTCTCCAATGCGTAGAGATCATAGGGATTCATCTTGGACGCTGCCCCGTTTCTTTTCAGGACTCCCGTTTTTGGATCAACCTCTACCTTATTGGACTCCGGCACCTGTTTGATACAAACTAAAATATTCATATCTGCTTTTCCTCCTGCTCTTCGATTGGTCCTACCAATCGTTTGAAAAATAATTGGAAATGGTTCTTCATTTCCAGGTTCTCTGTTCTCTATATTGGCCCTACCAATTTATCTTTATTATAACTTTTTTTGTACTATCCGTCCAGCATTTTTTTATATCTTATGACTTTTTCGTCATAATGCACAACTTTATCTCGTTTTCATGCGCTCCAGCGTGCTGTTGATAATATCAAAGTGATCCTCAATCGCCTTTCTTCCGCCTTCCAGGTCTTTTTCAATCATGCATTTTGCAATTTCTTTATGTGCCTGCTGCAGCTTTTCTTTGTTGTCATCCTTAAATATCTCTCTCCGCATGTCTGTGATATAAGTATCCAGCACATCGGATAATGCCTGTAAAATATCTATAATCAGAACATTGTGGGAAGCCTTTGCTATCGCATAATGAATCTTCTTATCCCAGATCACGCATTCTTCCTCAGTTTTGCCCCGGTCCAGATTCAGTATATACTCGCCAATCTTCTGGATCTCCTCTTTGCTGATGTTGTCCACTGCCAGCACAAAGGCCTGCATTTCCAGCGCAAAGCGGAGCTGTGTGATGGAACCATAGTCAAGTTTATGCAGAATAAACATCATGGACATTGATTCTACAAGGTTTTTTTCAAAATTACAGGAAACATAATTTCCCGCTCCCTGCTGACTTGAGATAAACCCCATCATCTCCAGCATATGGATCGCCTCACGCACAGAATTTCTGCTGACGCCCAGCTGCTCTGATATTTCTCTCTCAGGAGGTAATTTTTCACCGATCGTCAGATCATGGTTGATGATCTGTTTCTTAATATGTTCAATCACTTTTTCGTAAGCTTTTGTCTGCTGCATCTCTATCCCTCTTTCTATGAAACCGTTTGGAGAAAATTATACCGTCCAGGTTTCATCAAATCAAGGGAATTTCTATTATTTCCGGCTTTTTCGCCGTTTTTTTCGCAAAAGAGGATTACCTTCTGTTTCGGATTACTCCGGAACAGAAGGTGCATTAAGATGGTCAATATGCATTAAGCATAGAAACACGCTGATTTATTCTGCTTCCTTTTTCTTTTTGATCTCTTCGATCATAACCGGAAGCACGTTTATTGCATTTCCTACGATGCCGATGTTGGCTACTTCAAAAATAGGCGCATCTTCATCTTTGTTGATCGCTACTATATAATCGGAATTCATGATTCCGGAAACATGCTGTGTCGCACCGGAAATACCGCAGGCAATATAAAGCTTCGGCGCTACGATTTTTCCTGACTGCCCTACCTGGTGGACCCTGGAGATCCATCCGTCTTCGATAGCGGGCCTTGTGGCTCCAACCACTCCGCCCAGAAGATCTGCCAGTTGTTTTACAAGTTCAAAGTTTTCCCTGCTGCCCATTCCCCTTCCGCCTGAGACGATGACTTGGGCATCTTCGAGATTGACTGTCTCGGAAATTTCTTTGACCACATCCTTTATCTTCAGCCGGATATTTTCATCTGCGGCCGGAATATTTTTCTCTGTGATCGTACCTTTTACAGTTTCCTCTGACTTTTTAAAAGCTCCGGAACGCAGCACTGCAATCTGGGGCACAGATGTTTCCATAACCACGTCCTGAAGTACGGTTCCTCCATAAAGAGGGCAGGTATAGACTGTCTTTCCATCCTCCGTCTTTACATCCATGACATCAGAGGCACAACCGGTCTTTAATCTGGCGGCAAGCTTCGGGGCAAGGTCTTTGCCGTCCTGAGTTCCTCCCACGAAAACCGCATAGGGTTTCACCTCTTTTATCACTGATTCCATCACATTGGCAAAGCGGTCCAGATGAAATATTTCATACTCAGGACTTTCGATCAAGATCACTTCGTCGGCGCCGGATTCGGCAGCTTTTTGGGCGGCTGTTCGAATCCCGTCTCCGATCAGGACTGCTCTGACCTTCCCGCCCTTTTTTTCAGCGATTTTTCTGGCAGGAGAGAGCATTTCCAATCCGACCTTGACCGGACTTTTGTCCGCAGTCTCAATATAAACCACGATATCCTTATATTCTGTCATATCCATTGCAAACTCCTCCTTAGAATACTTTCGCATCCGCCATCATGGCAACTGCTTTTAATGCTGAATCTTGCGCTGTCTCTTCCTGAATCTTGATCCCAGCCTCTTTTTTCGGCGGTTCATACAGCTTAAGAGTTTTTACAAAGGCACCGCCCTCTCCTGTTTTTTCAGGTTCCAGCACTGACAGGTCTTGTGCCTTGATCGTACCAATCGGCTTTTTCCGGGCTGCCATCTTATTTTTAATCGTCGGATATCTCGGATCATAATCCGGCTTTGTGACAGTCAGAACACACGGAGAGGCCGTCTCGATGAGGCGGTATCCTTCTTCCGTCTCCTGTTTGGCGCACACCTGTCCTTCGGCGAATTCGACCTCGATCACGTTGGTGATGACTCCGGTACCCAGCATTTCGGAGAGTTCTGCTCCCACCTGTCCAAGGGCAGCGTCGGTAGCCTCTTTCCCACAGAAGATCAGATCAAACTTCTTTCCGGTGTCTTCCTCGATCTTTTTGGCGGCACACATCAGTATATGGCTGATCCCCCTGGAATCCGAACCGTCAAACCGGTCTTCCTGGACCAGATATGCATGGTCTGCTCCCACTGCGAGACAGTTTTTTAATGAATTCCTGGCTTCCTCACCGCCGATGCAAAGGGCAGTGATCTCCCCTTCCCCGGCTTCTTTCAGGCGGGCAGCCATCTCCAGCGCATAGGTATCAAACGCATTGACGACAGGCGTGATGTTTGCAAGATCCGGCTTCCCTTCTTCTGTCAAATGTACTTCCACGGAATCATCCGGCACCTGTTTAATGCACACTAAAATTTCCATAATCTTCACTCCTTTGTCCAGTCAATTTCTTATCTGCCAATGGTATTGTTCGCGATGACAATTCTCTGGATTTCGTTGCTTCCCTCAAAAATCTGGAAGATCTTCGCGTCACGGAGAAGTTTTTCTACCGGATATTCTCTGCTGTATCCGTATCCGCCGAACATCTGGATGGCTTCTGATGCCACCTCCATGGCAATATCGCTGGCGTAGCATTTTGCAATAGCCGCTTCCTTAGAATGAGGAAGTCCAAGATCCATCTTTGTCAGTGCATGGGCAACCATCTGGCGAGCTGTCTCTGTCTTGATCGCCATATCTGCGATCTTAAACTGCAGCGCCTGATTTCTGATGATCGGTTTTCCAAACTGGATTCTTTCTTTTCCGTAGGCAATTGCCTCATTGATGCCTCTCTGTGCAATTCCGGCTGCTACACAGCCCATCCATGCCCTGGCCTGGTCAAGGGTCTTCATGGCGATTCCAAATCCTTTTCCTTCCTGCCCGATCAGGTTCGCTGCCGGAATTCTGCAGTCTTCCAGGACAACGTCACATGTGTTGGATGTACGAATTCCCATCTTATCTTCTTCATTTCCGGTGCTCAGTCCAGGTGTTCCTGCATCCACAAGGAACATGGAGATACCTTTTACACCCTTGCTTTTATCGGTCATAGCCGTAATGCAGTAGAAGGAAGCGATCCCGCCGTTTGTGATAAAGCATTTTCTTCCGTTCAGTATGTATTCGTCTCCGTCTTTCACTGCAGTTGTTGTACCTGCTCCTGCATCTGAACCTGCTCCCGGCTCTGTGAGGCAGAATGCTCCGAATCCGCCCTCGATGATCTGATCACAGACATGCTTCTTTTGTTCTTCGTTTCCTGCAATGAGAACCGGCTTTGTTCCCAGTCCGCTGGCAGAAATCGTGGTGGCAAATCCTGCATCCGCGATTGCCATCTCCTCGATCAGCGCCGCAACATCTACTCTGGAAAGACCCGGTCCGCCGTATTCCTCAGGGACTTCGAGGGAGTGCAGCTGCATCTCGATCGCTTTATCATAAATCTCTTTCGGCCATTCTCCTGAACGGTCAAATTCTTTACACTGTTCTTTGACTTCATTCTCGCAAAACTCTCTCACATCCTGCAGTAAATCGTTTGCCTCTTCTGAAATTAAATATGCCATAATTGATTTCTCCTTTATAGATAAATAGTTGGTTTTACATTATAACTTGTAGCAGACTTTGCCCGGATTCAGAATCATATTCGGATCAAAGACAGTTTTTACGCCTTCCATGATACGCATGCTGACCGGTCCCACAGATTCTGCCAGGTAGTCAAGCTTTCCGTGTCCAATGCCGTGTTCTCCGGAGATCAGCCCTCCGAATTCCGTGGCTTTTTCGTACACTTTTTTCATAAACACTGATACTTGCTTTCTGAATTCCTCCTCCTGCATATCATTGCTGCAAGTATAAATATGCAGATTTCCGTCTCCCGCATGGCCGAAACTTTTTACCCTGAAATCAGCTTCTGCTTCCAGAGACTTGGTATAGGTTAAAAACTCGGCAATCTTATTCGTAGGTACGACCACATCACATTCATCCAAAAGCACAGTATCCGCCTCAATGGCCTCTAAAAGAGCACTTCTCACAGCCCACGCGTCACGTTTCAGTGCCGGTGTATCAGCTACCAGAACATCGATGGCTCCCGCCTCCAAGACAACCTCAGAGGCTGCCTCTATGATATCTTCCAGCTGTTCTTCTGAGTCCCCGTCAAAGGTGGCCAGCAGATAAGCACCGACCTCCACGCCTTCCATTTCTTTTGGATAAACCTTCTTTCCCAGGAACTTCTCCGTATCCATGACGACATCCTTTTCCATAAACTCCAAGGCCTGAGGATGCAGATGATTCATGAAAAACCGGGGCACTGTGGCAATACAGTCTTCCAAAGTTTCATAGGGAATGATCAGGCTGATAACCGCTTTCGGCTGAGGGATCAATTTAAGAGTCAGCTCTGTTATGACTCCCAATGTCCCTTCCGATCCGATCATCAGATTCAGCAGGCTGTATCCGGAACTGGTTTTGGAAACTGTCGCCCCCAATTTGACAATCTCGCCGGTGGGAAGAACGACCGTCATCGCCCTGACATAATCTCTCGTAGTCCCGTATTTTACAGCCCTCATACCGCCGGCATTGGTTGCCACATTCCCGCCTACTGTTGCAAATTTTTCTCCCGGGTCCGGTGGATACAAAAGCCCCTGCTTTTGTGCATCTTCCGCCAGATCGTTTAGAAGAACTCCGGGCTGTATCGTCACCACAAAGTTTTCTTTGTCATAGCCCAGGATTTTATTCATTTTCGTTATAGACAGCATGACTCCGCCGTGTATGCTGACGGCTCCTCCCACCAGCCCGGTTCTGGCTCCGCTTGGCGTCACTGGAATCTTTTGCTCATTACAAAGCTTCATCACCGCTGCAACTTCTTCTGTAGTCAATGGTTCTACTACCGCTTCGGGTTTTGCCTTTCCGTAGATCGACATCTCATCGTGGGTAAAATCATCATTGATCTCATCTCCCGTATAGACACGCTTGGGTGCAATCTCATTCAGACGGTCAATGATTTCCTGTGTCACTTTGCCGTATTCATATTCGCTCATCTTCTCCTCCTTCAAAAATCTCAGTTTCTGTTTCTTACAATAACTGCAACACCGTCCGGTATCACAGTGATCTTACTGTTTTCTTTGCCCAGATACTCATCGGCCATGCGGATCGCATCTTCCACGCTGTCCGCATAGTCCATCTGCATCTCCTCCACCATGTCCTTCGGAGCCTGCGTCACCAGGATGACTTTATACTTTAACAGGATACGGCATAAGATCTGGGACTCCCATTGGTCAGGCACTGTGGAGTTCCGGTCTGTAGCGAGAAATCTCTGCATGATCTTTTCCTTATCCTTCTCCTTTGCAAAAGTGTCATACAGCTCCTTGCCGCCGTGTCCGTCAATGCAGCTTGCAGCCATAATAATGACTCCGCCCGGCCGGCAGGTGGCTTCCGCCGCAGTCATGCCTTTGACTGACTGGTAAATATTCTGATCCAGAGGGTAACCCCCGTTGGTGGATATGACGATGTCGGAAGGTACTGCGTCCACTCCTGAAAGCTGATCCACGAACCGGCAGCCCTTTTCATGAGCTTTTTCATAGTGCCCCGCGAATGCCTCGATCACCTTTTTATCTTCATCCAGCACAACGTTTATGATAAAAGCCAGTTTTGCCTTTCCAGCCGCATAGATCATATCTCTGTGAATAGGGTTTCCTTCAAGAATTCCTGTTCTGGCATGGGAATCATCAATAAACTCTGAGCAGTGGTTGGCCAGTACCGTTGTTCTGCTGGAGACTCCCGGAAGCACGCTCTTTCTTCCTCCGGAAAAACCTGCAAAAAAGTGGGGTTCAATGAATCCTTCCGAGATTAGAAGATCGGCCTCCCAGGCAATTTTGTTGATTAAAAGCTCTCCTCCGGATGGAAGCTTTCCAAGGCTTACCATATCCTCCGGCTTCCCGCTTTCGTGCACTACAAACCTGATATCCGGATGATCCACCATATCTTCCCCAAACTTTGAGATCAGTTCTTCTCTTGTGGTAGGACGGTGAAATCCCGTGGCGATTAAAACTGTAATCTCTGCATCAGGATTTCCCTGCTTGATCTCCTCCAAAACAGCCGGCATGATAACCTTGCTTGGAACCGGACGAGTATGGTCGCTGGCGATCATCACAATATTGTCTTTTCCCCTGGCCAGTTCTTTTAGCCTCGGTGTTCCCACCGGATGCATCAGGGCATCCCTGACCAGATCTTCCTCTCCCATCTTTGCCTGATAATCATGGGCTTTTGATAAGAGGATTCCTGCTAGCCGCTCCTCCGGGATCTCAATCGCTAATTTCCCTTTTCCGTAGGGAAGGTTTATCGTTTTCATAAGTCACCTCCGTCGAATGTATTAAATAAATCTAAGTCCCAAAAATGCGATCACTCCGTAAAGTACGATAAACAGAATGAAGTATTTCATGGACCCGTTCAGTATCCTGCTCTCTTTTCCCACTGTTCCCGTAGCTGCCACAGCAATGGCAATGCTCTGGGGTGAGATGATCTTTCCCGCCGTGGACCCTACTGTATTGGCCGCCGCCAGCCAGACATCGTTCATACCGAGTGTATGGGCTGTCTGGACCTGAAGACCGGTAAAGAGGACACTCGAAGATGTGGCGCTTCCCGTCACGAAGGTTCCGATCGAACCGATGAGCGGTGCCACCAGAGGATAAAAAGAACCGGTGACTGCCACAATCAAAGCCGCAATATCGCTGATCATTCCGCTGTATCCCATGACTTTTGCTGTTGCCAGAACGGATACGATGGTAAGGACCGTCTTTGACATCTGTATCAAAGTGTCTCTCAATACCATTCCGATCTCTCTTAATGAGGCTCCCTGTGCTTTTCCTCCGATCAGAGCCGCTAAAAAAATCAGAACACCCGGTGTCGCCAGCCAAGTGAAAGTATACGGGGCTGCATCCGCACCTGTATAAATTTGAACAGAACTCTTTACGCTCGCCAGCGGATCGTGAATGGCCGGGACAAGACTGGAAGTCAGCAGAAGAAATACCAGGATCAGCAGAAACGGAAGCCATGCGATAACTGCCCTTTTTAATCCAAGAGGTTCCCTTCCGGATTGTTCCGAATTTTCAAGCCCGTGAAGAATGTATTCCGGGTCCTCTTTTTTCTTCAAAAGTTTTGCCGCCAGGATCGTGACAGCCATGCTGCATACAGAGCCGATTACAGCCGGAAGTTCAGCCCCCACAAACTTTGCCGTAAGGTATTCCGGAATAATAAATCCTAATCCGGATAGCAGCGTGATCATGCCGATTCCCTTCAGTCCTTTGACAGAACCCCCTGTCATGATCATCATTAAAAACGGTGTCAGGACTACCAGGACTGCAAGCTGTATTACAACGGCTACTGCTACGCCTTTGGAATCCAGGCCGCTCACAGAGGCAGCCGTGATGGTTGGAATGCCGATCGATCCGAATGCAGTGGGCGTTGCATTGGCAACCAGACATACCGTTGCCGCAAAGATCGGGCTGATGCCAAGCCCGCATAAGATACTGGCCGGAATCGCAACTGCCGTTCCAAAGCCGGCCATCCCTTCCATGAATCCTCCAAATCCCCATGCAATGATGAGGATCAGAATCCGTTTGTCTCTGGATACACTGGTCAGCATCCGTTTAATTAAATCCATATTTTTTGTATGTACCGTCAGGTTGTAAGTGAAAATGGCCGCGATAATGACGAGACAGATCGGCCAGATCCCCATAGCCGCTCCCTCCAGTGTTCCGGTAAGAGCATCAATGAGCGGCATTTTCCAGAGAAACAGTGCAAGAACTAGTGTGATCGCAAGTGAAATAGGACAGGCTTTGTATCCTGGCATTTTAAGACCGCTCAAGGCAGCCATCAGCCAAAGAATAGGGAGCAAAGCCAAAATAAATTTGATGAACATCACAAGCAGAAACTCCTTTCGGTTTAAGACGACGAGTTACAATCCAAATAAATTGGTTCTACCAATCCCCTGTTGTCCCTTATGGTAGGACCAATTTCTTCATTTGTCAAGCCCATTTGCATGAACAAGTCTCATAATACCCTATATTTTTTGTGCAAAACGCCGAAGTTTATATCGTTTCCATAATTTATCCTATTCTGTGAAACAGGCCTGCAGCTGTTTCACAGAACATTCCATTTTTTATAAAATTCATGAAATCTCACAAAAATAAAAAGCTTCTCTGATCTCAAATAATCAGAGAAGCTTTTGCCTCTGTACACTGTAAAAAACAGGCCGTCCTTATAATGCACTTTTTATATTGTCCAGAGAAATTTCTATCTCTTCTCCGGATTCCATGTTTTTCAGTCTTCCTTTATTTTCTTTTAATTCATTCTCACCGATAATGATCGTGTTTTGTGCCCGGAGCTTGTTTGCATATTTCATCTGTGCCTTTACCCCTCGTCCAAGGTAGTCTGTCTCCACCTTGAATCCTTCCGTGCGCAGACCGGAAACGATCTCATAAGCTCTTGCCCTGGCTTCTTTTCCGAGAATTCCCACATAGAGGTTCAGGGGCCTGCCCGCGGGAAGTTCTACTCCTTCCTCTTCAAGGAAAAATAAGATACGCTCTACTCCCATGCCAAATCCAACCGAAGGCATGGACACTTTTCCGTCGATCTCATGGACTAAATTATCATATCTTCCTCCGCCGCACAGGGTAAAACCTTCCCCATTTACAAACTCAAACACGGTCTTTGTGTAATAATCGAGCCCGCGGACAATGCCTGTGTCCACTTCATAAGGAATATTCAGGCTGTCCAGGAGGCTTTTCAGCTCTTCAAAATGTTCTCTGCACTCTTCGTCCAGATAGTCGATCGTTCTCGGTGCATCCTTGATGATCTCTTTACAGGAAGGCACTTTGCAGTCGATGACTCTCAGCGGATTCTTCTCCATCCTCTCCCGGCAGGTCGGACAAAGCTTGTCCTCATGCCGGTGAAGGTACGCAAAAAGAGCCTCGTTGTAATCCTTTCTGCAGTTTGAGCATCCGATACTGTTGATGTGAAGTTTTGCATCAGTAAGACCGATCTTATTGATAAAAGATGTCACCAGGGTGATCAGTTCCACTTCCGCCAGCGGACTCTGGGCACCTACAAATTCGATTCCGAACTGGTGGTGTTGTCTGAGTCTTCCGCTCTGTGGTTTTTCATAGCGGAAAGCCGGGGTAATATAAAACATCTTTACCGGCTGGGGTTCGTTCTGCATTCCGTGCTCCAGATAAGCGCGGATGGCTCCCGCAGTCCCTTCCGGTTTTAAGGTAATGCTCCGGTTTCCTTTATCTTCAAAGGTATACATCTCTTTTTGGACCACATCCGTTGTCTCTCCCACGCTTCGCTGAAACAGTACGGTGTGCTCAAAAACAGGCGTAATGATTTCATGGATATTATATGTCTCACACAGGTCTTTAAACGCGTTCTCCAGATATGTCCGTTTCTGCATTTCCTCTCCGTACCAGTCCTTCGTCCCTCTCGGTGCTTGTGTTATCATTTACAGTTCCTCCTTTTATTGTATCTGTATCGTGCAGATTACTCTTTTCTAATATTCTAAGCATTTCTTCTGAAAATGCAACCCGCTGAAACGCGAGAAACACTTTCATGTCAAAATTCTTCACTTCCTCGATCATGACTTCCAGGGCGGTTTCAACGGAAAATCCCTCCCGGTAATCCCTGTTGGCGATCAAAGCTCCGAAGATATCGCAGACATGCATAATCCTGCCTACCAGCGGGATCTCATCTCTCTTTAAGTTGCTCGGATATCCGGTGCCGTCATAGTGTTCATGGTGGTACAGCACCGCATCCAGCACAATATCATCATATCCATGCTCCACCAGAATTGAATGGCCGATCGTAGAATGCATGCGCAGATAGCGTGTCTCATCTACTGCAAGGATCTGTTCTTCCTTCTCATTCATGTAAAAATTCAGCCGGACTTTTCCAATATCGTGGAGAAGGCCCGCCACCGCCAGATCATAGCAGGCTGCCTCATCCAGTCCCAGTTCTTTTCCCACACTGTATGCAAGGTTGCTCACAACGATCCCATGTTCAATGGAATCATCCAGACCGACCTGGATCGGAGTCTCTACATCGCGGGATTCATATTTCATCGGCATATCATAACACCACCTAACACATACTTTTTAGCAATTTATCTTTCCGTAAAATCATTTCTTCGATCCGTTCCGTATACTGTCTTACGTCCTTCAGGTTTTCCGCCCTCTGAATGTTTCTGCTGCCGCCGACAAACTTGGATGATGCGCCGGCGCCTGCTGCGATGATATCATGCAGTTCCTCCATAATCAGTATATTATAAAGGCACTCTTTTTCTTCCAAAGAAAAGCCTATATTTTCAAAATTTCCGGGGATATTTTTCTGTCTGTACATGTAATATGGTTCCATCCCCATATCAAAGCATGCCCGCTGTGCAAATCGGATCATCTCGTCATCGGCACCGAATGAAAACTGATCCCTCATCTGATTCAAGGGAGCACTTCTCTTGATCGCCAGCGCGTGGACCGTAATACTGTCAGGTCCCAGTTCCCCAAGGGCCTTAAACGTTTTCTCAAGCTCTCGAATGCCTTCTCCCGGAAGTCCGCAGATCATGTCCATATTGATATTGTCAAAGCCGGATTTTCTGGCCGTTTGAAAACAGTCTGCCACATCCTCCGCCGTGTGCTTTCTTCCAATTCTTATGAGCGTGTCGTCGTTCATCGTCTGAGGATTGATGCTGATCCTAGTAACTCCGTTTTCCGAGAGGACAGAAAGCTTTTCCGCGGTGATGCTGTCGGGTCTTCCGGCCTCCACCGTGATCTCACGGATTCCGCCAAAATCAAAACAGCGTCTCAGTTCTCCAAACAGACGGTCAAGCTGCTTTGGAGAAAGGGTGGTGGGGGTTCCCCCTCCCACATAAAGACTGATCATCTCCCTGTCTCTGTATTGTTCCCCTATATAGCAGATCTCCCGAATCAGGGCATCCAGATACTGATCTACATACTCCCTGTATGCCGAAATCGGATAAGACGTAAAAGAACAATACAGGCATGTACTTGGACAAAACGGAATCCCCACATACAGACTATATCCGCTTTCATAAGAAATATCTTTCAGCAGTTCTGTCTCTTTCAGCCCCACAGACACACAAAGGTCTGCCTTTTCTTCGCTGACCAGATAGTCCCGGCGCAGTTTCGCTTTCATATCCGCTCTGGTTTTCCCCAACATGCAGTCCTCAAACACAAGCTTTGTAGGACGGATGCCGTTCAGTGTTCCCCAGGGCAGTTCTTTTTTAAGATGACAGGATAGCAGACGGTACAGAGCCGCCTTCAGGCTGTTTTTGAAGTTCCTCTTGTCCCTGAAGTCTCCTCTGACCTTCTCGGAAATGACGGATTCCCCGGCTCTCAGTTCCAGAAGAGTTTCTTCCTCTCCGTAGAAGACCCTGCATATAAAATCATAGATAGAATTGTCATCTCCTCCCGAAGACAATTCTATCTTTTCTCCAATGCAGAATGCCAGAATCAGGCTTCTGATATCATATTCATACAGGGTTTCGTTCTGAATCAGTCCGATCATGGCTGCATAAGAAACGGGTTTGTCCGTTTTTCGAACCCGATGGTCGTGCTGTTCATATGTCCCGGATACACTTCCGTTTCATCCGGCAGAACAAACAGTTTTTCCCGGATACCTGACAGCAGTGCGTCTGTTTCTCCAGTAGGAAAATCTGTCCGCCCGATGCTCTGGCGAAACAGAGTATCTCCTGCGATCAGCCATCCCTGTTCTTTGAAATAATAGCAGACTCCGCCTTTTGTATGTCCCGGCACATGAATACAGTGTATCTCCGTGTTCAGAAGATCCAAAACCTGTCCGTCTTTTACGAGATGATCAGCATCCATGGAAACAGGCTCCCCGAACATAGAAGTCAGGTTCAAAGAGGGGTCTCTCAGTACATCTTCCTCATCCTCATGCAGATAAACCGGCAGCCCCGGCTTTAGCTCCTGCAAATAAGGAAGAGCCATCACGTGGTCAAAATGTCCATGTGTCAGAAGGACTGCCGTGAGCTCAAGCCCCTCTTTTTCAAGCATTTCCATCACCCGGTATCCTTCGTCTCCCGGATCAAATACGAGCGCTTCTTTCGTCTGGCGGTTACCGGCGATATAACAGTTCGTCTGCATCTGTCCGAGACCTGCGCCTATCAAAATAATATTTTCGTTCATGGCTGAAAAACTATCCTACCTTTCTCTCTATGTCTACCACACCTTCAATATTGCGGATCCTTGCGATCACTTGATTTAACTGGGCAACTCCGTTGATGTCAAAGGACATGCTGAGGGTAGCCCTCCCTTTTTTGGAGTTTGAAACATTCATCGTCAGAATATCGATGTCCAGTTCCAAAAATACTTTGGATACATCTGCAAGCATCCCCTTCCGGTTGTTTGCATAAATCGAAATTTCCGTCGTATAGGTCTGTCCGGAGCCCTCAGAGCCTTCCTGCCATTCTGCCTCGATCAGGCGGGACCGGTCTGTCTCTGACATACTTAATAAGTTTACACAGTCTGTCCTGTGGATGGACACTCCCCGTCCCCTTGTGACGAATCCGACAATCTCATCTCCCGGAACCGGATTGCAGCATTTGGAAAACCGCACTGCCACGTCGTCCACGCCTTTGACAACGATTCCGCCCTTCTGTTTCTCTTCCGGACGCCGTTCCCTGACATGTTCTGCCGCCTCCAAAACCTGTTCATCTGTGATCTTCTGCTTCTGGTCTTTATTGAACTCCTCCGCCAGCTTATTGACAACCTGGCCCTCTTTCAGTCCGCCGTGTCCCACGGCTGCGCACACAGACTCCCAGTCTTTAAACCCATATTTGAGCTGTACCTTTTTAATATATTCCGGCTTTAAGTAGCTTGACAGTTCAATCCGCTTGCCCTTGCAGTACTTCTCAAGCATTTCCTTGCCTTTAACGATATTTTCTTCTTTAAACTGGGTCTTAAACCATTGATTGATCTTGCTCTTGGCCTGGGTCGATTTAACAATATTTAACCAGTCCCTGCTGGGACCCTTGGAATTCTGCGAGGTGATCACCTCCACCCTGTCCCCGTTCTGGAGATGGTACTCAAACGGCACCTGCCTGCCGTTGACCCTGGCTCCTACCATCGTATTTCCTACCGCACTGTGAATACTGTAAGCAAAATCGATCGGCGTGGAACCGTTGGCAAGGCTCTTTACATCCCCGTTTGGGGTAAAACAGTAAACCTGCTCCGCAAACAGGTCCAGATTCGTCTTGAGGAGAGATAAAAACTCTTTGTTGTCGTCCATGTCCTGCTGCCACTCCAGGATTTCTCTGAGCCAGCTCAGCTTTTCCTCTTCTTTGTTGACGCCCACGCTGCTGCTTTTTTCTTTATACTTCCAATGGGCGGCAATACCGTATTCAGCGATCCTGTGCATCTCAAATGTCCGGATCTGGATTTCAAAAGGATGTCCTTCCGGCCCGATCAGCGTCGTATGGAGCGACTGGTACATGTTCTGCTTTGGCATGGCGATATAGTCCTTGAACCTTCCGGGGATAGGCTTATACATCTCATGGATCACTCCCAGAGCCGCATAACAGTCCTTGACCGTATCCACTTTAATCCGCACCGCAAACAGATCATAAATCTGGTCAAGAGTCTTATTCTGATTCACCATCTTCTTGTAAATACTGAAGAAATGCTTCACCCGCCCGTCAATCTCCGCCTTGATGCCGCTCCGCTCAATATGCCCGCTGACTTCATCGACGATCTCTTTGATGTAAGCTTCCCTGCGCACCTTCTGGGAGTCCAGAGAATGTTCCAGTTCTTTGTAGACATCCGGCTTCAGATATCTCAAAGACAAATCATCCAGTTCTACCTTGATCTTGGAAATACCAAGTCTGTGAGCGATAGGCGCATAGATGTCCATGGTCTCTCTGGACTTTTCCTTCTGCTTTTCAGGCTTCATAAACTGCATGGTGCGCATGTTGTGCAGACGGTCTGCCAGTTTAATTAGTATTACCCTGATATCCTTGGCCATGGCAAGGAACATCTTTCGTAAATTCTCCGCCTGTACTTCGATCTTGTCCTTGGAATAACTTAACTGGCCTAATTTTGTGACGCCGTCCACAAGCTGGGCAACCTCCACCCCAAACTCCCGGACTACGTCTTCATATGTCACGTCTGTGTCTTCCACGACATCATGCAGCAAACCGGCAATGATCGTCTCCCGGTCCAGTTCCAGTTCTGCCAGGATGATGGCGACACAAATAGGATGAATGATATAGGGTTCCCCGGACTTTCTCTTCTGGTCCTTATGGGCTTCAAAAGCCATATCATAGGCCCTGCCCACCATCTCTATATCTTCATCGCTGTACAGGCTCTTCATAGTCTCCATCAGCTGATGACGGAGTTCATCAGGAGCCGTAAAACTCTTGGGATTGCTGATATCTTTTTTTACACGGTTTATTTTTGTTTTACTGTTTTGCTCCATTGGCAGCCACTCCAGATTAATTATTTTTTAATTTTGATTCACAGTAAATGCATCTGTAAACCTTATTTTCTCTATTCACAAGTTTAAATGTATGATCGATCTCCTGCTCTATGGAAGTAATGCACCTCGGATTTTTGCATCTTGCAATATTTGTGATGACTTCCGGAAGCCCGACTTTATGTTTGGATTTCAGCTTTCCATTCTCAATGATACATACGGTGGCATTGGGATCCACATATCCCAGCACATCCAGATCGATATCAAAGTTATTGGAAATCTTGATGATGTCTTTTTTGCCAAGTTTATTGCTCTTGGCATTCTGAATGATCGCAATGCTGCAGTCCAGTTTGTCAAGTCCCAGCTGGTAGTAAATATCCATGCCTTTTCCGGCTGTGATATGGTCTAAAACGATTCCGTTCTTGATACTATCTATGTTCATGCCGTAACCCCCAATAAATCCATGATCAGCGCCATCCTCACGTGTTTGCCGTTCAGTGCCTGTCTGAAATAGCAGGCTCTCGGGTCCTCGTCCACTTTGACAGAAATCTCGTTGACTCTCGGCAGCGGGTGCAGGATGGACAGGTCTTCTTTTGCCTTTTTTAACTTCTCAGGGTCCAGAATGTAGCTGTCCTTTAAGCGGACATAATCGGCCTCGTTAAAAAATCTCTCCCTCTGGACTCTGGTCATGTATATGATGTCCAGTTCCGGCATGACTTCTTCCATCTCTCTGACTTCACGGAACGGAATATTCTTCTTCTCAAATACATCTTTTTTCAGATATTCCGGTATCTGAAGCTCCTCAGGAGAGATCATGATGAAACTAATATCCTCATACCTTGAAAGGGCCTTGATCAGCGAATGCACGGTGCGCCCGAACTTCAGGTCGCCGCAGAATCCAATGGTCAGATTTTTAAGTCTTCCTTTTTCCCTTCTTATGGTCAAAAGATCTGTGAGTGTCTGAGTCGGGTGGTTGTGCCCTCCGTCCCCTGCATTGATGATCGGGATGTCCACATGTCTGGATGCCACATACGGAGCCCCCTCCTTCGGATGGCGCATGGCGATGATGTCTGCGTAGCAGGCCACTATCCGCGCCGTGTCGGCAATACTTTCTCCTTTTACTGCCGAGGAAGAATCAGCAGAAGAAAAACCAAGTACACTGCCTCCTAACTCCAGCATGGCCGCTTCAAAACTGAGCCTCGTCCTGGTACTTGGTTCAAAAAATAGTGTTGCCAGCTTCTTATATCTGCATACTTCCCTGTACTTCTCCGGCCTTAACGAGATATCATCCGCAAGATTCAAAAGCCTGTCGACGTCATCCACAGACAAATCCATCGGATCGATTATATGTTTCATAGAAAGTACCTCCTAATCGTTATATTATAATAATTCTACATTTACAGACCAATAGTGTCAATGAATTACTTATATTTTAGCAGGCCTTTTTCCAGCAGTTCCAACGGCCGGTAAGAAAGTTTTGCCTTCCGCAGTCCTTCTTCCCCCAGGTCTTCCTCTCTGTTGATGAACTGATAATCCATGGCTTCGTGCAGAATAAACTGCTGGTTGATCATCGGGTAGGCTCCCTGTATCTCTCCGAACGCCTTCTCGAAATGGACGACAAAGGTATCTTCAGTTGTTCCCTCCCCTATGGCAAATGCAATGATCTTTCCATCGCTTCTCAACACCCCGCCCCTTAAGTCGAGATCTTTATAATACATCAGAGCATTCTTGGCGGCACAGATCTCTTCATGCTTGTCGGCATCTTCTTCTTTGGTGGCTTCGTTTGCCATCTTCCATTCCATGAGCATGGTCAGGGCTTCCAGAGCATTCTCGTCATTTAAAGATTCGTAAGACCAGTCGTGGTTCTCCTTAAACCTGTTGATATGATTTCTCTTGCCGTGAAGCTTCTTGCCCCTCAGCGTTGCCAGAGATTCCCGTTCGTAAATATAATCAAAAAGATCCCGGTCATATTCCACTGTAAAAATATCCCCGAACATCTCTTTCATCTTTTCTTCTGTTTCCTTCAGGATACCATGCATGGCAAACGGGATTCCTTCTTCCCTGCAGTATTCCATGACGGCCTCCACGGCTTTCTTTTCATCCCCGCCTCCAATCGGATAGCTGAACGTACATCCATGTCCGTCTTTTGACCGGATGATCAGCATATCCTCAGTTATTGCATATGTCATGTGATAATGATCTTTCCACAGGATCAGTGTTGCCGCCGAAAAATCAGCACTCCGGTAATTAATTTTGTGAAAATATGCGTCAAACATTTTTTTATCTTCTAATTTGGGTGTCTTAAAATCCATTGTAAACTCCTTTAATTATTTATGATAGGGCTGGCAGTTCATAATCCGGCAGCTCCGATAGATCTGCTCCAACAGGACGGCCGCACATAACTCAGGCGCCATGTCAAAAGAGGAGACAGAAAACTCAGAAACATCATGCTCCGGTCTGAACCCTCCGATATAAAAAAAGATATTAGAACAGCCGTTCATCATCCAACGGCTGATTTCTTCTGCAAATGCAGTGCTCTCCATGCTGTTTTCAGAACTGGTGACCATAAAATGCTTCCCTTCCTTCTCAAAAATTCTTCCCAATTGTTTCTCTTTTTTTACATACTTGACCTCTATCGTACAATATTTTCCGAGACGTTTCAAATATTCTTGCATTGCCTGGACATACAGTGTATCCCTGTTCTTTTGTAAAATAAAAATATAAAACTTCATCATGACTTGCCTTTATCAAAAAAATTCTTCAGTTTCTTATCAGATTTGAGCGCTTTTTCAAAGGTATCGTTGGTCTCTTTGATCAGCTGTTTTACTTTTTCTGTTCCAAGACCAGCATTCAGAGCATTTTTTATCTGTGCTGTATAATGTTTCTCGTTATTATAGAGCAGATAAGACTGGCCCTTTTTTACAACATAATACTGGCTCATGCCGGGTGCAGGTGTTTTGATCCCCCGGAGCTTTGTACTGTAAGTGGCATAAACGATGAATGATTGTTCATCCGCGCCTTTTTCAGTGTGGAACGAGAGGTTCTTATATGACTCCACATACTTATGTAGCTTCTTTACTGCCCGGCTGGAAACCAGATCTTTCGGGTCTTCCACCATGCCTTTTAAGCCCTTCTCGTCACCTGCCCTGAGCTTTTTATAGTACTCATTCATAAATGACAGCAGCTTCTCTGTCTCCGGCTCCACCGGCCGAGATGTTGCTGCAGCATCGGTGCTTTTTTTCTCTGAGGCTTCTGTCTCTTCCCTGAAAATCTTCTCATTTGTGATTTTTTCCGTATGTTCCTTGTCCAGTTTCAGGAAAATCAAAAAACAAGCGCAAAAAAATAAAATCCAGCTCAATACGATGACAATGACTGTTGATTTCTTTAGCTTCACTTACCATGCCTCCATCTAGATAGTTTCTTTTATTATAGCATATCCCTTTTTTTGATACAAAGAAAACATAAAATAAGAACCGCACTCCGTCCAATCCCGTGTATTCACAGGAAAGCAGACAGAATACGGCTTTCAAATACTTCAGGCTTTTTTAGCTTTGTACCCGGAAACAAAGATTTATGAGAAAGTCGTGGACGTCATCCGGATTTTTGACTGTAGACAGAGAAGAAACGCCTATATATGCAGGATGGGTACCGGATGCATTTGTCGTTGTTTTACTTGTCTCATATATTTTCCCGTCATAATATACAAGATATGTCCTCCACTGCCCATGCATGTCATTAGGATTGGAGCCGTCGCTTTTCGTGGCGATCAGTAAGGAACCGAAAGACCTCGATACCCCTTTTCATGACAGGTAATAGGGCTGCCAGTACAGCTGGTCTTCCAGTTCGTCAAGTGCTCATACATATACTTCATCAGCGACTCTCTGCTGGCCCAGTTGTTTACCTTTCCTTCTTTGTAAAGCTGGTCCATGAGCTTTTTGTATTCTTCTACATATTCCTCCAGCGGAGTCAAAGCGCTGTCATCGGAAATTACATATTTAACATCGGCATCTTTGTTGTATTTCACACAAAGGCCGTTTTTAAGATCTGTTTCTTATCTGCACCCACTGAAGTCAGGCGGTTTTTAACATACAGTTCCATATACGCACTCTGGGAAGATGCCACTAATATCCTCCTTACCGGCATTGATGACCTCTAAGTCTAATATACCTGATTTTGGATCAGATTGAAATACGAAATACATCAATTTCCGGAGGAACTAGAAACCGTATGGGATAGTGGGATGTCCCGATCCCTGTGTTGACAAAAAGCTTCATTCCATTTACCGAATAGAACCCATCCGTAAATTTTTTGGCAAGAGACGTTTTCATCTTAAAAAACGGAAGCTTTACCTGTCCGCCGTGGCTGTGCCCTGCCAGAATCAGGTCGGCACTTTTTTCAGGGACGCGCTCTGCCGCATCCGGTTCGTGCATCAGCAATATTTTGTAATCACAGTTCTTTAACTCTCCCGACTCCATCAGTCCATAGTCCGGTGTTCCGAACAGCACATCGTCCAGCCCGCCGATCCCGATCTTTTTTCCATCGGGAAGACGGATGATTGCAGATTCATTGGCAAGCAGCTTAAATCCTCCGTTCTGTATGATCCCCGGATAAGCCCTCATGGCGCTTCCTCCGTAATCCCGGTTTCCCCAGACCGCATATTTTCCGTATTTGGCCTGGATGTCGGACAATGCCTTCTCTACTTTTTTCTCAGGATGGTAGGACGCATAATTGTCATAGAGATCCCCGGTAAAAACAACAATATCCGGCGACTGCCCGTTGATCTTATCCACTAACTTTCCCAGCCGGTCTTCAGAATATGCTTCACTCACCTGGATGTCAGATATATGGACCAGCTTCAACTCTATCGATGCCGGTCCTTTCTTCAGTTCATAGTCATGGACTGCCAGACGGTATGGTTCTATTTTCACTGCATATACTGCCAAAAGACCCGTTAAAATCAGGATCATCAGTATAAACAGAATGATTCTTTTGATAATCTTCAATGGAATTCTCCTTATGAGCTTTTTATAACTATTTCCTTCGCATTTTAAAATGCGTTCCTCCAATAGCGAAAACAAACTTCCCCTATGGAATGAAAAAACCGCATATTTCTATGCGCTCCCATTTATTTTTAGACATATCTACTATTTTTCATTCAAGGTATTTGTTTAGTATAAACGATGGCAGGGCAAATGGCAAGGCTTGATTAGCCATCACTTACTTAAAAAATGATGGCTGACCAAGCCCCCTTTGCTCAAGGATATTCATTAGAGTTTTCTCTGTTTTTATTATATCAGTCTCCTGTCATTCAATCTCAAAATTTTCAGAATTGAAATTACTGTAAAATCTGCCCTGTTCCGCAGTAAAACGAAGTACACAGTAATCAGGGTCCGTCACGCCTTCCGGGTAATACATGGTATCGCCCGCATGCCATATTTTCTGGCTGATTCCCAGGATAGATTTTATCAAAACGGAAAGAGAACTGCCGCCCTTGCTGAGCTTCCATAAAATAACAGGCTTCCATTTGCCCTTTATGATGTCATGTATCAATTCCAACGGACATATATATTCATTCCTCATTTTCATCTTGACCGACTCCAATCATCGGCAGAGATTTTATTTATTCAATCGAGTAGGGGAGATTAAATCTCCCCTCTCACACCACCGTACATGCCGTTCGGCATACGGCGGTTCAACATAACTTCAAAGCATGACGTTCCATGTAATAATCGTAGCAACTCACAAGCCCTGCCTGTTTCAGCTTTTCTTTTGAGATTGCCCTGACTACACAGGTTTTCGTTACTATCCATTGATAGTGGTCTCCCATGTATGATGTCTGTCTTGCAAGGTCTTTTCCTATACCCAGCTTCTGCAATCCCCACTGCCGTTTCTTCGGTACTTTCCATTGTTTCCAGATTATTACTCGCAGTCTTGTACGCAAATTTTAACGTCCTCTTAAATTTCTGCACAGAATCCTTGTGTGGTCTGCACTTCCATTCTTTCGTCTTGGAATCTTTCCAGAATCCAAAGCCGAGATATTTGAGGTTCATTGGTCTTGTTATGTGTGTTTTATCTGCATTTACTTTCAGACCAAGCTTCCTCTCTATCCAGTCCGTTATCGAATACATAACACGTTTGGCACTTGCTTCGCTTCTGACTGCTATTACACAGTCGTCAGCGTACCTCACGAAGCCCAATCCACGTCTTTCCAACTCTTTATCCAGTTCATTCAGCATGATATTAGACAATAGCGGCGACAGATTGCCACCCTGCGGCGTTCCCTGTTCTGTTTTCTCATACCTGCCCTGCACCATGACTCCTGCTTTCAGATATTTCCGTATCAGCGATTCCGTATCTCCGTCATTTATGATGTTGTGGACAAGGCTCATCAACTTATCCTGCGGTACGTTATCGAAGAATTTCTCTAGGTCTATGTCCACTATCCACTCATATCCCTCATTGAGGAACATGAGCATATCTTTGATAGCCATTTCACAGCTCCTGTTTGGACGGAATCCGTAACTGTGGTCTGAAAACAGCGGCTCGCACATAGGGCTGATTATCTGTGCTATACCCTGCTGGATTACCCTGTCCATGACTGTCGGTATTCCAAGTTTTCTTTTGCTTCCGTTAGGCTTCGGGATTTCTACACGCCTCACGGGTTGAGGTTTGTAACTCCTTCCTCTGATTTGCTCCCTGTTCCATGCCGTCAACGCCGCCTGCACCCTTATTGGCACAGACTTTCTTATATGCTTCGTTCATGTTCTTTTTCTCCAGTATCTTTTCCAACAATTCCGACATACTTTGTGTGCTTCACTCCTTTCCGCTCCCTGTGATTTGTCCTATGTTTATGCGTTTACAGCTCATATACGTTTCGCCTACATCCGCTTGTCGAATACTCACAGGTACATACATTCGTCTGCACGGTTACATTGTTCAGCCCTTCAGATTTCTCCTACTATGGCTTCTGCTGACTTCTCACAGTTCGTTGTTACTACGGCTGATGAAACCGCCTGTGAGACCTCACGGGATAAGTCCGTGTTCTTTCCTCGTCTACCCTCCCGATTTACGCACATGGGTTACGGCTACCTTTAGGGCTTCGTTGCTTTAAGTCAACTTACCCACCATGTACGCCTTAATATCGGGTTTCTGTCCGTAGGGCTACGATTTCGCTATCCCTTCTTCTCGCCCACACCTCACGATGCAAACCTTGGGAGTCGCTTACAAGTTCGTCGGTAGCTACGCCTATGTGGACTTGCACCACAGAACACGGACATGCCCGTCATACTTAAAAAAACCGCATATATATGCGGTTTTCAAAACTGCACCAGGCAGGAGTCGAACCTGCGACCAACAACTTCGGAGGCTGTCACTCTATCCACTGAGTTACTGATGCAAAGTAGTATATTAAATGTCCGTGTTATATATTACAACAATTCCAAATCATTTGCAATCATATTTTTGAAATTTTAGGACATTTTCTACATTAAATCCGGCATTCCTGACTTTTCCGTTGAGCCTGTTTTCTTTATCATAATGCTCCGCCATGTGCAGTGAGGTACGGTCCAAATTTCCATTGACCTCCGCAGAGCGCATCATACTGACTAAAAGGACCGGGAACGTCCTCCCCTGTTCCTCCATCGCCTCTGAGAAAGGAAATTCAGGGAGTGAACCAATGAGACTCCTTCATCTTTCTTTTGATTTATATTTATATTTCGGCATATATAATTTCCCTCCTCAAGCATCATCTCACGGCAAAAGTCCAAAATACCAGCCGAAGATCTCATTTCCCCAACAAATGGCTGCCCAGATGCCCACACATAAAAACGGTCCGAATGCAAAATGATCTTTGCCTCCTTTTTTCTTTCCGGCCAGCAGGTAGATTCCGTACAGCCCTCCGGCTAACATAGAAAAGAAAAATGCGGCGCCGGTAAGCTTTGCCCCCAGCAGGATTCCCGCTGCGGCCATCAGCTTAATATCACCGCCCCCGAAAGCTCCAGGGATCAGTACCGTAAGCAGCAGCATCGGAACGCTGACCGCAAAACATCCGGTCACCCTCACAGGCAGAGAAACTTCCGGAAACACAAAAAGAGACACGGCTCCAAGACACGCTAACGCCAGTACAAAGCCATTGGGAATTTCCATTGTGTCAATATCTACAAATGTCACTGCAGTCAAAAGAGCCCCAGTCATTAATAAAAAAACTGTTTTAAAAAGGTAGATGCCTGCTCCCGTCTCATCCAAAGGAACGGCTGCCGCACACTGAACAGCTAAAATTCCTCCCAGTAATTCTACAAAGAGGCAGCGGACCGGGATCTTTGATTTACATTTTCTGCATCTGCCTTTAAGGAGAATATAACTGAATACCGGTATCATATCGTATAGTTTTAGATTGGTCCTGCAGGACGGACAAAAACTTCTGCCGCCGACAAAAGAAATCTTCCTGGGTACCCTATAGATCAAGACATTCACAAAAGAAAAGACGGATGCTCCGATCCAGAAGAATATAAAATATACAAGTCCCATGTTTCCCCCTTTTGCAAAAGAAAAGGATACCCCAGAAATAAAAATACTTTTGGGACACCCTTTTACTTAAATCTCTTATGAATCCCCTATCATCCGGCTCAATCGCTACACTTTCCTGACTGGTTTTCCCTTCATTTCTTTGTAGCTTACGATGTAGCCATCCTCAATATATACAAGTTCTGTCACTTTTACATCCCGTCTGTCATAGGCAATGGTGTCGATCCTTCCATAACTCCTGGCAGTTTTTAAAATGTCCTTTTCCACATCCCCGGAGAACACCTGGCGTTTTCCCGCGTCAGGAACTTCTTCCCCTTTTGCATATTCTATGAACTTGTGATTTTTAAACCTTCTTCGTGTGCACAGGTTATACCGTCCGAAATGTAATAGAAACACTATCATATTTGCTTGCCTTTACCTCTGAAAGTTTCTCAACGAACGGGCAGCAGCAGCTGTACCAGCGGCAGAAAAGTAACCATCAATTCCACATGGGTCATTCCGCTTCCGTATTTTTCTCATGCAATCACTCCTGCCATTTTGTCGCCCAGATCCACTGCTCCGGCTCGCCAGTGTTTAGCTTTAAAGAATACCTGGTCGTTATATGATATTCCTACTTTCTGGAACTTGCACTTACTTTTGTCACAAGTACAGCCTGGTCAAGGGATTCATCCTTTTAAACTCCCAGTAGACCGTAACCTTTATGTCTCCCAGTGTATCTTTCGCCGATTGGATCATCTCAATATCCAGAGTGCGGAAAGCTTCTTTTTTGCCGTAGCCTTCTTCTTTCTCATTGTAGTAGACCCGCTTATCGTTTTTCATCCTTTTAGTTCATGCCGTTATAATAGCCATTGATCGTGCGCTCGATTTTAGCATAAAAATCTTTTATATTTGCTTCTGAAAGCTGCGTCGGATCTACAGTAAAATTGCTGATCGTAACTTTCCTGCCTTCTTCAGTTCCCGATGTCCTGTAATTCTGAGTTCCCTGTCTTTCCACCGTCAGAGGGATACCGATCCCCACATTGCCTTCTGTCTGATCCGCAGAAATAAGGATGGCAAAAATAACCAGTGCCGCCATCAGCTCTACCAATGTATACCCTCTGTTGCTTTCAGCCTGTTTTTTATAGAAGCTCTCCTTGCTTTCTTTTCTGCTGTCTGTTTCTTTTATGATACAATATAAATCTAAGAAATTCAACGATTCCATGAAAGATGGGTTAGACATATCAGGACGTTTTATTATATACTGGTAGAATTGACAAAGCTAAGAAAGGATGATTTTATGTACACATCAAAAATCGTTGTAAGATACGCGGAAACAGACCAGATGGGGATTGCTCATCACAGTAATTATCCAGTCTGGTTTGAGGTTGCAAGAACCGATTTTATCAAAGCCTCAGGAATCAGCTACACAGACGTGGAGAAAGCCGGCATTATCACACCTCTTACCGGCCTTACGGTCAGGTATAAACAGGCCGCTTTTTATGAAGACGAACTTTCCATCCGGATAAAACTGACAAGGCTTACACCGGTGCGCCTGGAATTCTCCTATGAAGTCATTCGGGAAAATCCCCGCGCCCTGATCGCCACCGGCACCACCTCTCACGGGATGGTCGGCAAAAATCTGGTGCCGGTCAATGTAAAAAAAGAACATCCCCAGATCTACCGGATGTTTGAGGAAAGTCTGGACAAATAGAGTTCAGGCCATACTTCTGTCCTCCTGTTCAGACAAAAAGAATTTCATTTTGGCCGGCTGTGGACAGTGAAAATTTGGGTATGTTCCCTGCACCGGTTCATACCCTGATGTTCATAAAATTTAAAATTACAGCTTGTGTCTGTAAACAGATAAATACTTTGAATCTCTTCATTTTTCATACAGGTTTATACATCCAAAAATCTTGATAACCTGAAGTCTGGCTGCAGAGGCAGCTGTACAGAAAAACTCTTGCCAATTTAGATGCTGTCTCTGTCCATGTATTCTCTTATCCTGATTTGTTCTTTCATTTGATTGCTCCTATTCTAATTAAACTTATTGGTATATAATTACCTTAAAGTATTCAGTAAGTGTGAAGTCAAGGAGGAAATATCATAAATCGCCGCTCAATAAAAATGACAACTTCACAGTTTGCAAAAATCTACGCAATCACCAAGCGGACTCTGCACTATTATGATACGATCGGTCTGTTCTCACCACACTCTAAAGGAGATGATTTTGTGATTTCCAGTGCAGACGAATACATCACACAGATGATGATACAGTCAGAAACTAAAGAGAGGTAAGACATGAAATTAATTTTATTTCTTGTAATTATAGGCGTGAAATCCTTAATCACAAAGCTGGCCGCGCTGGGACTTATTTTTTTTATATTTTTGATGAAAGACAGATCTCTATGCTTCGCTCCCGGCAGATGGATCGGGTTTATTCTCAGTCTCTCGAAAAAGCAGATAAAGACATACGCTGTTTTCCTTTACACCGTATCGGCATTGCTGTCGACGGTTTTTATCTGGTATGCCTTGTCTTTGACAGGATTCCGGTACACATCCGCCATTGCAGTCCTTGTATTTTTCTCAGGGTTTGCTGCACGTGGCTTTCAATTTTATAATCTGTGGAACCGTTATATCCTGGATGAATGGAATAAGTATCATCCGTCAGAAGGAAGTTCGACATAGATCCACAGCCAGCCGTCCTTTTTTCTGGCCCTGACAGTTCCCCCCATCTGTTCTGCCAAAAGTTTTACAATGGCAAGGCCCATACCTCCCGGCCGGCTTGTTGATCGGTCTTCCCTGTAAAACCGGACAAACAGGCGATCCGGGTCTGCTGTTACCGTTGTCCGGTTTCCAAATGAAAAAACCGCTTTTTTTGTTTTTACTACCCTGACCACAGCATCGGATTCTGCATAGGCAAGACAGTTACGAATCAAATTCTGAATAATTCTGATGAGCATTTCCTTATCCGCTTTTGCATAAACCAGATCTGTTTCTTTCATCCGGATGGAAAGTTTATGTTCTTCCAGCACCGGAACCATTTCCGCAATACATTCGGCGATCAATGCCCCAAGATTAATCCGTTCACATTTTGGCTCTGATGCTTTATAAGAAAAAAGAGAATACTCAAAAAATTGTTCGATCATCTTCCCCAGTTCATCTGCATGTTTCTGAGCGGTCCGGAGTCTTTCTCTCTGTCCTTCCTCCGTTAGTGTAGCCATGAGCAGCTGCTGGTATCCCTTGATTGCCGTCAGAGGTGTTCTGAGATCGTGGGATAAGTCTGCTATCATTTCCTTCTGCTCCTTTTCCCTGCGCACAGTCTCTTCCCTCAGTTTTTCCTCACTTTTCAGGCATCGGTTGATATTTCCCGCAAGGCTTGTAAGCCCGGAATCTATCAATTCCAGGCTTATCGGCTGTCTCGTATTTTCTTTTCTGCGTTTTTCCAGCTGGCGGTTTATTTTATTGACCTGCTTCCGGAGCAAAATCACATATCCGACCAGAATTACGATCACCGCTGACAATATAAGAACCATCTGTACATCTCCTGTATGTTTATTTGATCTCGGCTCTCCTGAAAATGAGCATGGCCGCCAGGATCATCAGAACGGTAAAACCGACTCCGGTTCCGACACTCTTCAAAAACATTTCCGGTTCTGCGTCCATAGAAAGCCGGGTTAAATTTTTAAAGTGGAACGGCGTCATACTGATCATTTTTTCAAATACTTTAAATACTTTGTTTCCTCCTGCCTGAAGCATTCCGCAGGTCATTGATACCAGATATCCAATCCCGATGACCGGCACCGGCCTGCGAAAAATAAACGCCAGCGGAAGACAAATGCTCAGCTGTCCCGCGTAGACCACACATACCGCCGCCGTGATCCCAAGAATTTTCAATACAGAATATAGTGTGAGCGCATTTCCTGATTCTCTGCAAATCAAAGTGAGAAACACAGACGGGATATACAGCTGATACTGGCTGTCTATAAAAAATGCCGTGATCGTGACTGCGAAATACGGAAGAATCAATAGAAAGAGGATCAAAAAATAAGAAAGTGCTTTCCCCAGAACCAGCTGACTTCTTCCGATGCCTCCGGACACTGCATCGTGAACAGTCTTATTTTCAAAATCCCCGCAAAGAAACATTCCTGCGGCCACTGTTCCCAAAAGGGCCACCATCTGAGGATCTGCCAGGAAGGATGCATTGCCGGCAGCGTTCATGCCAAGAGTGCCGTTCCCGAACAGACGGGCCACGATCAACATGAGGACTGCTCCTGCCCCGGAGATCAAAAAGATCACTTTTAAAGCCAATGACTTTTTCAGCTTTAACATATCAGCCCTTAAAACATTCATCATTCTGACCGCCCCCTATCACAGATATAAAATAATTCTCCAAACTATCACCTTCCACGGAAAATCCTTTCACTGTCAATCCGTTTTGATATAAAGTTTCCACAACCTGCTCCTGCCGTTCCAGGCAATCATACAGCTTTGCAGAGCCGTCCGGCATCACTTTATAATTCGACGTATGAAGGCTCTCTTCTAAAACCGCTGCCAGCCTGGATGTCTCCGCACACCGGATTCTGATGTGACGCTTACACTTTTCATCCAGTTCTTCCTGGTTCAGCGTTTTTACGACTTTTCCCTCATGGATAATAATATAATCTGTTACCGTCTGGTAGAGTTCCGGCAGATTGTGGCTGGAAATCAGGATCGTTATATGATTTTCCCGGCACAGTTTTATCAGAAGACGGCGGATTTCCACCACACCAAGCGGGTCCAGCCCATTGACGGGTTCATCTAAGATGAGCAGTTCCGGACTGCCGATCAGTGCATCTGCGATGCCGAGTCTCTGCTTCATACCCAGGGAAAAATCTTTTGCTTTTTTCTTCCCTGCCTTTGAAAGGCCTACCAGTTTGAGCAGTTCATCTTCATTTTCCTCGTTTGGTATTCCCTTTAAGACTCTGCGGACTCTCAGGTTCTCTTTGGCATTCATGTTTCCGATAATGCCCGGATATTCGATCATACAGCCAATCCGTTTCCGCTCCTCCTGCAGGGCTTTTTCACCCCCGCGCCCAAACAAAGAAATGCTTCCTTCTGAGGGGAAGCTGAGTCCTGTCGCAAGACGCATCAGTGTGGTCTTCCCGGCTCCGTTCCGGCCGATCAGCCCATAAATTTTCCCGGGCTCAAGTTTTACTGAGACCCGGTCAAGCGCACGGAAACTGCCGAAATCTTTCGTCAGATTTTCTGTCTCCAATACATAATTCATGTTTCTCACCTGTCCTTTCCTTTTGTAAGTACAGTATAGCTGTCAATCGTAAAGAAAAGGTTAAGTTCATACTATCAATGGTAAAGAATTTGTCGGTTTATTCCTTGTACATCCGATATCCGATGCCCCACACCGTCTCAATATACTGTTCTAAGGGATTCGCATTTTTTAATTTGTTCCTTAAATTGCTTATATGGGTCTTTACTGCATTATCATCCCCCAAATATTCATCTTCCCATACAGTCTCGTATAAATTTGCTTTTGTGTAGACCTTCTTCGGATACTCCATCAGCAGTTGAAGGATTGCATATTCCTTTGCGGTAAGTTTCACATCCTGGCCTTCCAGCAGTACACTTTTTGCATCTTTCGACAGTATCAGATCTTTGTATTGAAGCGTCTGTTCTTTGACTTTGGAAGAACTTTGCCGTCTTAAATTCGACAGGACCCTGGCCTCTACCTCTCCCATATCAAAAGGCTTCGTAATATAGTCGTCGGCCCCCAGCTTTAAGAGATCGATCTTTGTTCCCACCAGGTCCTTTGCCGAAATGACGATCACCGGAATATCCGAAAATTCCCTCAGTTCCCTCAAAACCTGATCTCCGCTTTTATAGGGAAGCATCAGATCCAGGAGCACCAGGTCATAGCAGTGTTCTTTCAGTTTTCTAAGCCCGTCCGTTCCGGAAAAAGCTGACTCTGGCTGATAGCCGGACTCTAAGAGAAACTCCGACAGCATCCGGCTGACATCCTGATTGTCCTCTATGATCAATATTGATCCCATCATTCCTCCTTCATCCCTGCCGCATATACAAGCTGTTCCAAGAGGATCAGCCTCATCAGCTGATGTGGAAATGTCATTGCACTGAAACTCAGCTTAAATGTCCCCCTCCTCTGGACCGCACTGCAAAGTCCCAGAGATCCTCCGATAACGAATACAACCTCTGCATCCCTCTGCCTGTTCCATTTCTCCCACTTGTGCCTGAGTTCGTCTGAAGTCATTTGTTTTCCGTCAATACAAAGCGGGATCACAATGCTTCCTTCCGGAATCCGGTTTAAGATCCTCTTGCCCTCGATCTCCCGGATGCGCTCCTCCTCCTTCTCACTGGCTCCGTCAGGTGTTTTTTCATCTTTCAGTTCAATGATCTCCAGACGGCAGCTCCTGTTCAGTTCTTTCACACAGCGCTCGATCAGTTTTCTTAAATATGGCTCCTTAATCTTCCCCACACAGATAATCTTTACGTTCATTTTGGGGCTCCTGCGGCCTTTGTCACATCCACCCACTTCACGGCTTTTGCACATTGAAAGAGTTCTTCCGGTTTGAGCTCAATCGCAGAATTTGCGCTGCCGCAGGCAGGAAAAACAGTTTCAAACTTTCCCAGCGACTCATCCAAAAATACTTCTGTATGCTCCGGATTTGCAAATGGGCAGACACCGCCCTTTTCATGTCCGGTAAGCTTTTTTACATCGTCTCCTCTCAGCATCTTTGCCTTTAACCCGAACATATTTTTAAATTTTTTATTGTCGATCTTTACGTCTCCGGCGGTTACCACAAGGATACAGCACCCATCCGGCCCGTAAAAGGATAACGTCTTGGCGATCCTCGCTTCTTCCACACCCAGTGCTTTGGCCGCTAGCTCTACTGTGGCACTGGAAGCTTCAAAATCCTTCATTCTGTCAGCCATATTAAATTCTTTTAAATAACTCCTGACCTCTGTTACAGACATGTCAATCATCCTTTCTCTTCCTGAATACTTACTCTTCACTATTTTAAGCTTTCTTTATTCAGTTGACAAGTTTTGCTTTCCGTGATCCGTGCATCCAGACTTTTCCCGAAACAAAAGAAGACAGCCAGGTTTGTTTCTCCCGGCTGTCCACTCCTCCATCTTCTTTTTCTTAAACAGACAGACTGCTGCTCCCGTCAATCGTATCACGCATCCAAAAATCCACGGCGTCTTATGTTTATTCCCAGTCTTTGCAACACGGTGTCTTTATCTTTATAAGAACTTTGGATACAGCGAAAAGACGGGCTTTTCAAAACCGAATGCAGAAAATCGAGAAAATCTCTTTAATTTATTAATCGTCTCTGCCGCCGCCGAATAAAATCACCAGACGCAGCAGACTCAAAATAGCTGCAGCCGCAGATGCTACATAGGTCAATGCAGCCGCAGATAATACTTTTCTTGTATCTTCCACTTCATCATCATACATCATCGCAGAGTCTTTCAAAACTCTCAGCGCACGGCTGGATGCGTTGAACTCTACCGGAAGAGTTACTAACTGGAAGATCACGGCCAGCGAGAACAGGAGTATCCCGATATTCAGGAGTGTCTGATTGGCCCCCATGATGATACCCAGGATAATAAAAACCCATGAAAGATTAGAGCCAATATTAGCTACAGGTACTAGACTTCCGCGGAGTTTGAGCGGTGCATACGCCTCTTTGTCCTGCATAGCATGACCGCACTCATGAGCGGCGACACCGATTGCCGCTACCGATGTGGCATTATACGTAGCGTCGGACAATCTTAATACTTTACTTCTTGGATCATAGTGGTCGGTCAGGTTACCGGACACACGTTCCACTACTACATCATAGATTCCCGCATAATTCAAAATTTTCGTAGCTGCCTGTGCTCCTGTCAGCCCTGAGTGGCTGCGGACCCTTGAGTACCTCCTAAAAGCCGAATTCATCTTGGCAGATGCCGCAAGCGTAATAATAACACCTATTATAATCAAAATATAAGTCGGATCAAAAAATCCATACATCGGAAACATAAGTCATCCCTTCCTCTTCAAAAAGTTTATCTTTTCTTTACAGTAACATGCATTATATCTTCAAGCTGTTATAAAATCAATAGATTTTATAGTTATTTTAGAAAAAATCACAGGATGTTCACAAAGAAAATTCGTCCTGTCTTCTTTCATATAATCCTGAAAGATTAAGGTTATTAGTATCTCATAGGAGATCAAAATCCATACAAAGTTTACTTTCTGATTTTTAAATTCTGAGTTGGACGCTGTACAGATCTCATAACCGCTTGGCCTTTTATCCTTTTTCCAGCTGATCCTTAATTTTTTCCCTTTTATATTCTTAATGCTGAATGAAGGACGCTTCGGTGCCGCATTGACCGTAATATTTTTAGAAGCACTGCTATAAATGCCCGATTCAGGAACAGATACTTTGATCACAGCCCTGCCGGTTCCCCTGATGGCACCTTCCCGGATCTGCATGATATATCATCTTCTTAATTATATCATAAAAAGACCCTTCATCATGACATAAATGCATAATGAAAGGTCTCTGTTCGGTCTGTACAGTCTATTCGTTCCAGTTATGCCAGACATCCTGGACGTCATCATCTTCTTCCAGCAGATCCAGCGTCTTCTGCAGATTCTTGATATCATCCTCAGAAACCAGCTCTACCATGGTGTTCGGGATCATGGTGACTTCCGCACTGGCCATCTCGATGGACTCCGCTTCCAGGGCCTCCCTGACTTTAGAAAAATCATCCGGGTCCGTAACGATCTCATAGCTGTCTTCCTCTGCGGCAAAATCCTCTGCTCCCGCATCCAGCGCAGTCATCATGAGATCGTCCTCATCCATCTGACAATCCTCTTTTGCGATAATGATCTGGCCCTTTTTCTCAAAATTGTAGGAGACACAGCCCGGTGTCCCGATGCTTCCGTTTCCTTTGGTAAAGGCACTCCGGACATTGGAGGCAGTCCTGTTTTTGTTGTCTGTCAGAGCCTCTACGATGATCGCAACTCCGCTCGGGCCGTATCCTTCATATGTAATAGCCTCATAGTTGACGGCGTTTGCATCGCCCGCAGCTTTTTTGATGCTTCGGTCAATGGTGTCATTGGGCATATTGTTGGCCTTTGCCTTAGCGATAATATCACGGAGCCGGCTGTTATTTTCCGGGTCCGCACCGCCTTCTTTCACCGCCACAGCAATCTCTCTTCCGAGTTTGGTAAAGATCTTGCCTTTTTTCGCGTCATTTTTTTCTTTCTTGTGTTTAATGTTTGCAAATTTACTATGTCCTGACATAACTGTATTTACTCCTTCTCTGAATCATTTTCTTCTTTTTTTGTATGCTTTTTCTCCACTTTTACCTGTTTGATCACGTTGTCGTGAATATCCACGGATTTAAAAGACCATCCTTCATAAATGATCTCCACTTCTTCTCCCTGTTCCGGAAGATGGCCCAACTGGTCTACCAAAAATCCGCTCAGCGTTTCAATCTCTTCTACTTCAAACTCGATGCCGAGCACTTCCTCGATCTTTTCAAGTCTCGTGCTTCCCCGCATCAGGAAAATATCGGCCCAACCAAGCTTTGTGATCTCCCTGTCTTCCACATCATACTCATCCAGGATATTTCCAACGATCACTTCCAGCATATCTTCCATTGAAACAATGCCTTCTGTCTGACTGTATTCATCCACAACGATCGCCATATGGATCTTTTTTGTCTGCATTTCCTGAAACAACACAGACAGATTCATGGTCTGGTGTACATAGAACGGCTCCCTGGCAATCTCATAGAGCTCCAGATCTTTATTATTTATAAAGGCGTCGATCACATCCTTGAGATACAGGACACCGATGATATGATCGATATCCTCCTCATAGAGAGGAAATCTTGAATATGGCTCATCCAGCATAAAATGCAGGGCTTCTTCCAGAGACATGGTGCAGTCGATCCCATCGATTTTCTTTCTGGAAGTCATGACATCGGTTACATCTTTGTCCCCGAACTCAAAAATATTGGTGATCATCTTGGCTTCATCTTCCAAAATGGCCCCCTGCTCATGCCCCTGGTTGACAATGTTCATGATCTCTTCCTCATATTCATTGTCATTATCGTCATCCGCTTCCCGCTCTGTCTGATCGTTTTGCTTACCCTTGGGCTTATTTTTGCTTTTCGTTCCAATTATGTAGCCGAAGACGGCACCTAATACCAACGTAAGCAGCGGTATCAGGATCATCGCGGCACTTAAATCTTCCATATACATCTCCTTTATTCATCAGTCGTAATAAAATATACCATTTTACGAAGAAAAGGTCAATCTGTCCATCTATGTATCAAGACTTAAACTGATCTTTAATGCCCTGTCAACTTTCTCCAATATAAAACTGTTCAGATGACAGACCTTTTCTCTCAGCCGGCTTTTATCGATCGTCCTGATCTGTTCCAGCAAGATAACCGAATCTTTTTCCAGCTGGCATTTCCTGCAGTCCACCGGCACATGGGTCGGAAGTTTTGCCTTGTTCATCTTGCTCGTGATCGCTGCACAGATGACCGTGGGGCTGTATCGGTTGCCCGCGTCGTTCTGCAAAATAATGACCGGGCGGACGCCTCCTTGTTCTGAGCCGACAACAGGCCTCAAATCCGCATAAAAAATATCTCCTCGCTTAATTACCATAAGCCTAATCACTCTCCATCTCTTTCATAATAGTTTATGAAGAGTATTGACATTTCTTTCAGAAGTATTCAACTTAATCCTATTTTCCAAACGATTTTCGTCCGGCTTTAGAATACCTCAGTCTTCCAGATAGTCCACTGCCTCTTTTGCCTTTCCATCCTGGAAGTATACTCTGGGAACCCTTTTTCCGATCCCGCAGACAAATTCATAGTTAAAGGAACCTGCCAGATCTGCCGCCTCTTCCACCGTGATATTTTTATCTCCGTCTGTCCCTACCAGGGTGACCCGGTCCATGACGCTGACGCCTTCGATATCGGTCACGTCCACCATAAACTGATCCATGCAGATCCTTCCAATAATCGGCGCATACTGTCCCCGGATAATGACCCTTCCCCTGGAAGATAAGGCCCTCGGATAGCCGTCAGCGTAACCTACCGGTATCGTCGCGATCCTGGTCTTCCTGTCCGTAACGAACGTTGAGCCGTAACTGACCCCTTCTCCCGGTCCCACTTCCTTTACATGGATCACATGGCTGATCAGGGAAAGTGCCGGCTTTAAATCAATGGCCGACTTATCCACTTCTTCGGATGGGTACAGTCCATAGGTGATGATGCCGGAGCGCACCATATCCATGCGGCATTCACAAAGGTCCATGATGGCTGCGCTGTTGGAGACGTGCTTGACCGGGATCTTGATCCCTTTTTCTTCAATCTTTGAGACAAACTGATCAAACAGTTCCTTCTGGTGTCTGGCTGATGTCTTCTCCTCCTCGTCCGCACATGCAAAATGAGTAAAAATCCCCTGGATCTTAATATTCGGAAGCTTCCGGATACGCTGTACCTGCCCGACAGATTCTTCCGTGGGCTTAAAACCGATCCTGTTCATTCCGGTATCCACTTTGATATGTATCTTGGCTTCCTTCTTCATCGTAACCGCAAATTTAGAGATCGCCTCCGCCATCTCATAAGAAAATACCGTCTGTTCAATTTCGTGCTGGATCAAAGAAGCATACTGATATTCCGAAGTATATCCAAGAATTAAGATCGGTTTTGTGATCCCCTGTTTTCTCAGTGCGATCCCTTCCTCAATGATCGCCACCGCAAAACCGTCGACGCCGATCTTATTCAATGCCTTCGCCACCGGGACTGCCCCGTGTCCGTAGCCGTCGGCCTTGATCACCGGCATGATCTTTGTATCCGGCCCCACAATTTTCTTTATCTCGCTGATATTTTGGCAGATCGCATCCAGGTCGATGGCTGCATATACTCTATAATATTGATTCATTGCTGATTCCTCCTAAAACACTGCTGACCGCGTCGATGATGTCTGATGCCAGCATGCTGTCGTATCCCAAAATTTCTGCAGCATGGTCTCCTGCAAGCCCGTGGACATAGACGCCCAGAACCGCAGCTTCCAAACATCCCATGCCTCTCCCGAGGAGACTTGCGATCATGCCGCTTAACACGTCTCCGCTCCCCCCTGTGGCCATTCCGTTGTTGCCGCTGCTGTTATAATAAACGGGCCGGTCGGCTGACACTACGAGCGTCGCCGCATCCTTCAGCACAGCAGTGCCGCGGAATCTGTCCGAAAGCCTCTGCCCCGCATCCGTCAAACTTTCTTTCACCTGCTCTGCGGATATTTCAAGAAGCCTTGCAGCTTCCAGGAGATGCGGTGTGAGAACACACCCTGCCGGATAATCGATCTCCATTCCATAACGGCTGACCGTATTCAGGCCGTCGGCATCCAGCAAAAGAGGTTTCTTTCCACACTGTAAAACCTCTTCCAATAATTCTTTGGTCCGCTCTGAGACTCCCATTCCAGGTCCGAATAAGATACAGTCACACCATTCAAGGGCTTTTTTTACATTCTCATATGTTCCGAACAGTACTTCCGGAAGCATAGACTGCAGAATCGGACGGTTGGCTTCACAGGAAATCACCTTTACCAGTCCGCTGCCCATGCGCAGAGCACTCTTTGCCGAAAAAAAAGCAGCCCCTGACATCGTCTCATTTCCTGCTATGATCAGGACTTTTCCGTAGGTGCCCTTGTGAGAATCCGCAAAACGGCCCGGAAGCCTCTTTAGATCTTCCCTGTCGTATGTGAATCCCCCTGCATGCTTCTTTAAAACGGAATCAAAGAAACCTATCTTTTCTACATACAGCCGTCCCGCATATTCTCTTCCCGGATAGAGCAGATGTCCTGCCTTGGGCCCGCCGAACGTCACCGTAGCGTCTGCCCTGACGGCGCATCCAAGGACTTTCCCCGTATCCCCGCTGATGCCGGAGGGAATATCGACCGACATGACTCTGGCTCTGCTTTCATTGATCCTCTCCACAACGGTCCGATATATCCCCGCTATCTCCCTGGAAAGGCCTACGCCGAACATTCCTTCCAAAATCCAGTCATAGCCGTTATAATCTATTTCTTTTTTTTGCTCATACCCAAGACGGGTAAGGATATCATACTGCGTCTTTAAATCTCCGGATGCCTTGGACAGCTCCCCCACGACTGTGAAATCCACAGAATATCCTTCCTCCAGAAGGATTCTGGCCGCAGCCAGCGCATCTCCCCCGTTATTTCCGCATCCTGCCACAGAAAGTATCCTGTCACTTTTTCTGACCGTTTCCATGAGCCTTCGGGCAATTTTTTCGCTGGCCCGCTCCATCAGCACAAGACCCGGCATTCCGATCTGCTGTATGGTCTCTTTATCAACATCCTGCATTTCCTGATTTTTCAAAACATATTTCATAGACACTCTCCTATGACAAAAGCCTGTGCCAGCCCCCCTGTGTTCGTAACCGACACATGAAATTTCGTAATCTGCATATCCGATGCCAGCTTTTCGGCTCTGCCTGTCAGTTTCACATAAGGCGCTCCTTTTGAATCCCGGAACACTCCGATCTCATAGGGCTCCAATCCGAAGAAGCCGGTTCCAAATACTTTGGAAACGGCTTCTTTAACTGCAAAATTACCAGCAAGAGTCGTACTGTTTAAACCTGCGTATGCCAGTTCCTCTTCTGAAAAAATCCGGCTTAGGCGGTTCTTTCTCTCCACCATCTTCTGTACCCGCCCGATTTCTATCAGGTCAGTTCCTATACCGACAATCATGGCGTTCCTCCCGTCTTTACTCCGCGCCCTCGCCGTCTTCCCTGCTGTGAATATTGTAAGTCAGCGTCATGAGACTTTCTGCCAGATGGACATTCTCCACGGTCACACTGTCTGGCAGCGTGAGATCCACAGGAGCAAAGTTCCAAAATCCTTTGATGCCCCAGGACACAAGATCTTTGGCAATCTTCGGCGCCTGGTCCTGCGGAAGCGTGAGGGCTGCGATCTTGATCTCATGATTCTTTATAAACTCTTCCATATCGTCAATATCGTGCACTTCTACTCCGTGCACCGTGATGCCGATCAGCTTCGGATTTACATCGAACAGTGCGATCACCTGAAAACCAATGCTGTTATTGTTGAAATCCTGATAATTGGCCAATGCCTGCCCCAGATTTCCGGCACCGACAATGATCATCTGATTGCTCTTGTCAAGCCCCAGGATCTTGCCGATCTCCACGTAAAGGTTTTCTACATTGTAACCGTATCCCTGCTGCCCGAAACCTCCAAAGTTATTCAGGTCCTGTCGGATCTGGGATGCAGTTACTTTCATTCTCTCGCTCAGCTCTTTGGATGAGATCCTCGTAATATTTTTTGCTTTCAAAGCCCCCAAATAACGGTAATATCTAGGTAATCTCTTTATAACTGCCGGTGATATATTCTTATCCATTGATGACATTATTACCCTCCCACTTATTTTATTAACTACTCAAATTAAATAAATTATATAAGATTGTCTAATAACTGTCAAACTTTTCGGTGCGTTTTTTCAGAAATTATGTTATGCTTAAAAAGAATTTTTACAGCTTAGAAATTTTGAAGGAGTGCACTATGGTTTTATCTTGTCAGAATATACATAAAACATTTGTCGACCAGGAAGTCCTGAAAGGAATTTCCTTTCATATCAATGAGAAGGACCGGCTCGCCGTCATCGGCTTAAACGGCGCCGGAAAGTCCACCCTGCTCAAGATCATCATGGATCAGATGACACCCGACGAAGGGGAGATCCACAAAAAGAAGGACGCCGATATCGGCTATCTCGCACAGCATCAGGACCATACTTCTTCCCGCACCATTTATGAAGAGCTTTTGACCATAAAACAAGATGTGATCGAACTGGACAAAAAACTCCGCTCTCTGGAGCATATGATGAAGCATTTAAGCGGCGCAGAGCTCGAAGAAAAGATGGAGGAATACACCAGGACCACTCATTTATTTGAACAGAAAAACGGTTTTGCCTATGAAAGTGAGATCGCAGGAATCTTAAAAGGACTCGGGTTTAAAGAGGAAGACTTTCAAAAAATGATTGAGACACTGTCCGGAGGACAAAAGACAAGGGTAGCTCTCGGAAAACTTCTGCTGATGAAGCCCGAGATTCTTCTCCTGGATGAGCCTACCAATCATCTGGATGTTGAGTCAATCCAATGGCTGGAAAACTATTTAAGCCACTATGAGGGCGCTGTCATCCTGGTCTCCCATGACCGGTATTTCCTGGACAAGATCGTCAACAAGGTGATGGAGATCGAGGCGGGGCATGCGATGCTCTTTGACGGCAACTACACTTCTTTTATTAAGAAAAGGGATCAGGTAAAGGCGATCCGCTTAAAGGAGTACGAAAACCAGCAGCAGGAGATCCGGCACCAGAAGGCGGTCATCGAAAAACTAAAGCAGTTTAACCGGGAAAAATCCATCCGCCGGGCCGAGAGCCGTGAAAAGATGCTGAACAAAATTGATGTCATCGAAAAGCCTGTGGAGATCGACGGGAAAATGCGCTTTGCTATCGAACCGTCGGTTGTCAGCGGAAACGATGTCTTAACGGTGGAACATCTGGAAAAAAGTTTCGGGCCGCATACGCTGTTTTCCGATATAAATTTTGAAATATTCCGCGGCGAGCGCGTGGCATTGATCGGCGCCAATGGAACCGGAAAGACTACGATGTTGAAAATCATCTGCAAACAAATGCCTAAAAACAAAGGACTGATCAGGCTCGGTTCCCAAGTATCCATCGGATATTACGACCAGGCACAGGACAACCTGCATCCGGATAAGACAATCTTCGAGGAGATATCTGATTCCTTTCCGGAACTGACCAACACAAAAATCAGAAATACACTGGCCGCTTTCCTTTTTAAGGGAGAAGATGTATTTAAACTTGTTTCTTCCTTAAGCGGTGGGGAAAAGGGGCGGGTATCTCTTGCGAAACTTATGTTATCCCATGCCAATTTCCTGATTCTTGACGAGCCTACCAACCACTTGGACATTCACTCCAAGGAAATCCTGGAATCCGCCCTGACCCAATACACAGGCACGGTTCTTTACGTATCCCATGACCGGTATTTCATAAACAAAACGGCTACAAGAATTCTTGAACTCTCTCCGAAAGACGGTCTTCACTCTTATCCGGGTGACTACCAGCACTATCTTTTAGAAAAGGAAAAGGAAGGCACGAAAGAGGTACAGGATGCTGAAACTGAGTCTGTATCCGATACGAAGCTGATCTGGCAGAAGCAAAAGGAGAAAGACGCAAAACGGCGGAAAAGAGAAAACCGCCTGAAAAAAATAGAACAGGAAATCGAGGAACTGGAGGCGGAAAACACAAAACTTGACGAAGAAATGTGCCTGCCGGAGAACGCAGTCAATACAAAGAAACTGCTGGAACTCTCCACTGCCAAAGCCCGGAATGAGGAACATCTGGAAACCCTTTATGAAGAATGGGAGACCTTGTCAGAAGAAACCGAGTGAAAATGCCATGGTATTTTTACAAATATTTGTTATAATAGACTAAGTACCATTTTTAGGAGGTAACAAGATGAAATTAATATCGTTTGCTGTGCCATGCTATAATTCCCAGGAATATATGAGACACTGCATAGATACATTGTTGACCGGAGGTGACAAAGTTGAGATCCTCATCATCGACGATGGTTCCACGGACAATACCGGCATGATCGCCGATGAATATGAAAACAAATATCCCGGTATCTGCCGGGCGATCCATCAAAAGAACAAAGGCCACGGCGGTGCGGTAAACACTGGTATCGCTCATGCCAAAGGGATTTATTTTAAGGTCGTGGACAGTGATGACTGGGTCAGCGAACATGCTTATGAAGAAATCTTCAATCAATTAGAGACATTTTACCGTCAGGGAACCATCATAGACATGTTTATGTCCAACTATGTCTATGAGAAACAGGGTGTAAAGAGAAAAACCGTGATTCATTACCGCCATACGATCCCGGTTGAACAGATTTTTACATGGGACGATGTAAAGCGTTTTCCTCTGAGCCAGTACATTCTCATGCACTCCGTCATTTACCGTACTTCTCTTCTCCATGAGTGCCGCCTGTGCCTGCCGGAACATACTTTTTATGTAGACAACCTTTACGTTTTCAAACCGCTTCCATATGTGAAGACCATTTACTATCTGGATGTAAATTTTTACCGCTACTTCATCGGAAGGGACGACCAGTCTGTCAACGAAGCCAATATGATCAAACGGATCGACCAGCAGTTTTTTGTCACCAAAGCCATGATCGATTATATGAGCAGCTTTGAACTGGTGAACAAGCCGTTATACCGCTACATGAAACACTATCTGAGTATCATCATGACTGTGTCATCTGTCATTGCCATCAAATCCGGCATACCGGAGCATCTTCAGATGAAAAAAGAACTCTGGAAGTACCTGAAATCAAAAAATACAAAACTGTACCGCCAGATCCGGGGCTCTCTTGTTGGAAATGCAGTCAATCTCCCGGGCTATGGAGGCCGGAAAGTTGTCATCGCAGCTTACAAAGCAGCCCGGAAGTTCATTGGATTTAATTAAACGGACATGTCTGCCGGCGCAGACATCCCCAATCAGATCAGATAAAAATGACATTGGAAACAATAAAACCAATGTCATTTTTTATTCCATAAGAAAATTATAATGTGAAATCCAAAACCCTCCACTATATCACCATACTTCTGATCTGTGTTATTCTAAAGCTATGAATGGAGGTTTTTTCATGAAAACTTATAAAACATCTGAGGTTGCAAAACTCATAGGAATTCATCCCAATACCGTCCGGCTGTACGAAAAAGCGGGACTGATCCCAAAACCGGAGCGGCAGAACAATGGATACCGCATTTTTACCGATCTCCATATCGAACAGTTCCGACTGGCCCGTCTGGCTTTTCAAATGGAGGTACTGCAAAACGGGCTGAGGAAAAAGGCTGTCCAGATCGTAAAAACAGCGGCATCCTGTGATTTTTCCAAGGCTCTGGTACTGGCAGAAGAATACCTGGCACAGATCAGAAAGGAACACGCCAATGCCGAAGAGGCAGTTGAAATTGTAACAGAGATTTTAGCCGGAGAATCACAGGAACATACTCATCCCATGAAACGCAGGGAAGTATCCCGGTATCTCGGCATTTCTATGGATGCTCTGAGAAATTGGGAAATGAACGGCCTTTTGACTGTAAAACGCAGGCAAAATGGCTATCGCATATATACGAGTCAGGATATACAGAGGCTCAAAATCATTCGCTCCCTGCGGTGTGCAAATTATTCTTTGGAGTCTATTCTGCGTCTGCTCGGCCACCTGTCAAAAAATCCCGGGATTGATATCAAAGAAGTTTTGGATACTCCCAATAAGGATGACGAAATTATTGCTGTGTGCGACAAACTGGTTACTTCTCTACGGACTGCCGAGAATAATGCCCTGGAAATGATATGCAAACTGAAAAGAATGAAAAAACAATTTTCTTAAACCCTCCACTTTACCACCAATGTTTCCGTTGGTGGTATTCTTTTTTTATACAAAAAAAGGAGGTATCCTTCATGAATGAAGTGATAAAATCAGAAAAATTATGTAAAACCTATAACAAAACGCCTGCGGCAGACAATATCAGTTTATCCGTAAAGCGCGGAACGGTTTTCGGCCTGATCGGGGCCAATGGTGCAGGCAAGAGCACAACGATTGAATGCATTTTAGGTACAAAGACGGCAGACAGCGGAGAAATATCCATTCTGGGAATGAATCCGCAGACATCCAGAAAGCAGCTGTTTCAAAAGGTAGGAGTCCAATTTCAGGAGGCAACTTATCAGGATAATATCACCGTTTCGGAACTTTGTGAAGTTACCGCTGCCCTCTATCAGGAATCCGCAGATCCAGAAAAATTACTGCAAAAGTTTGGAATTGCCGGCAAAGCAAAAAGCCAGATCAAAGATTTATCCGGCGGCGAAAGGCAGAGACTTTTTGTTATACTTGCACTCATACCCAATCCTGAAGTTGTCTTCTTGGACGAGCTGACGACCGGGCTGGACGCTAGGGCCAGACGACAAGTGTGGAATATACTCTCCTCACTCAAGGAAAATGGACTGACGATTTTCCTGACGTCCCATTTTATGGATGAGATCGAGAACCTGTGTGACTGTATCTGTATTTTAAAAAAAGGAAAAATCATATTTTACGGTACGGTGGCGGAGGCAGTTGAATCGAGTCCTTTTGATCATTTTGAAGACGCTTATCTTTGGTATACAGACGAGGAGGAATGAATCCATGAAAACTTTTAAGACAATGCTGAAAACAGAATTAAAATTATCTCTGAGAGGAATGGATATGTTTATATTTGCGATCTGTGTGCCTCTTGTGGTACTGGCAGTTATAGGAATTATTTATGGAGACAGGCCCGCATTCGGCGGTGCCGGATACTCTTTCCTGGAACAGTCGTTCGGAGCCGTCACCACCATATCCATCTGTGCGGGAGGTGTGATGGGACTGCCGCTGGTCGTCTCTGATTATCGGAGCAAGGGTATATTAAAGCGCTACAAGGTTACGCCGGTCAGCCCTTCCATGATCTTAGCGGTACAGGTGACAATTTATACTTTATATGCGGCTGTTTCTCTGGTCCTTCTTTATACCGAAGCAGTCGTTTTCTTTGGATATCAGTTCCGCGGATCTTTTGTGAGTTTTCTGGGATGTTATCTCCTGGTCATTGTGTCTATGTTCAGTATCGGCATGTTGGTAGGCGGTATTGCTCCGAATACTAAGATAGCGAGTGTCGCTGCGAGTCTGCTGTACTTTCCGATGCTGATTTTTTCAGGCGCAACGCTGCCCTATGAAATCATGCCCAAAGTGCTGCAGAAAGCTGCAGACATCATGCCGCTGACCCAGGGAATCAAGCTGCTGAAAGCCGCTTCTCTGGGAGAAGAATTTGGCAGTGTTATTGTTCCGGTTGTCACCATCGTCTGCATCGCAGTAATCTGTACCTCTGCCGCCCTCAAATTCTTTCAGTGGGAATAGCCTGCGCAAAATGTCATGTCTTTTCTGTATTTTGGGCGTATCTTATACTATAACACTTATTAGGAGACAGTATTTTATGAAGCTTATATCACAGATAATCCATGCGGATATCGCCCATAAACATGGCTTCCTGGGGAAGAATATAGGGATTGCCTTCCTGGATACCGGTATCTATCCCCATAAAGAATTTTATCCGGCCGATCAGCGGATCGCCGGATTCATAGATTATGTACACCACAGATCATATCCTTATGACGACAATGGACACGGAACCCATATCACGGGTATTGCCGCATCTGCAAGCTGCGGCATTGCACCTGCAGCACATATCATTTCCCTCAAAGTCCTGGATGCTCTGGGCAACGGAAATCAGCGCACTTTCCTAAACGGACTGTCCTGGATCCACCATTTTCACAAGCAGTATGGAATCCGGATTGTAAACATATCCATCGGCACTCCTGCCTCCGGAAGCGATGAAGCTGCCAATGCGATTGTGAAGCAGGTCAATCAGCTGTGGGATGACGGGCTGGTCGTCTGCATCGCCAGCGGAAATAATGGCCCCAGGGATAATACCATCACCGCACCGGGCAACAGCCGTAAGATCATTACCGTAGGTTCCAGTGACGATGCCAGCCGTCCCATGGGATCTCAGCGCTTTGCAAAGAATTATTCCAGCAGGGGGCCTACCTCTTCCTGTGTCATGAAGCCGGACGTAGTAGCTCCCGGAACAAATATTTATTCCTGCGGCCTGAACGGAGGACACAGCATCAAGAGCGGCACTTCTATGGCAACACCGGCAGTTTCCGGAGCCATCGCCCTGCTTTTGGAGCGGTATCCGTATTATACGAACAAAGATGTAAAAATGAAACTGCGGTACAATTGTGACAAACTTTCCACTCCGAGAAATCATCAGGGATGGGGACAGATCAACGTTCAGAAACTTCTGGATCTATAAAAGAAACTCCATCATTACCTGATTGCTTAAAAACAGGGCCTGTTGCGGGATCCAAATTCTTTCGGCATCCTGTTTTAACAGACCTTTTCCAGAGAGTTCTTGGATAGGTTTCCGGTAAACATCCAGGATACCTGTCCCGAACCGCTTGGAAAATTCCATTTTTGAGATCCCCTTTGTCATCCGAAGTCCCAAAAACATATACTCTTCCATCTCTTCTTTTTTGGACAGCTCGTTCTCTTTTTCAAATATGCCGCCGAAATCTGATAATGACAAATACTCTTCCATATCTGCCGGATTTGCAAAGCGTTTTTTCCCAATATAAGAAGATGCCGCCAGACCAAATCCCAGGTATGGTTTTCCTGTCCAGTACCCGCAGTTATGCCTGCATTCATATCCCGGTCTGGCATAGTTGGACAGTTCATACCTTTCATAGCCTAAGGTATGAAGGATCGCTTCCGTCCTTTCGTACATGGCAGCGTCTTCATCTTCCGTCGGCAGGAGATCATCCAGCCCCTTCTTTTCATAGAAAGGTGTCCCTGCTTCGATGATCAGGCTGTAAACCGAGAAATGTTCCGGCTCAAGTTCTGCAGTTTTTAACAGGGTCTGCTCCATCGTTTCCATTGTCTGCATAGGGATCGCATTCATCAGATCCACATTGATATTTTGGAATCCGCAGTCCCGGGCTTCATAAAATCCCGAGACAAAATCCTCAAATGTATGAATCCGGCCCAGCATATTTAATTCTTCTTTCCTGGCACTCTGAAGTCCGAAACTGATCCTGTTGATCCCACAGCTTTGGTAGACCGAAAGTTTTTCTCTTGTGACAGTGCCGGGATTGGCTTCGATCGTGCACTCCATAGTTTCTGCACAGGAAAAAGAATCTCTGACCGTATTCATCAAAGATTCTATCTGCACTGCCGGAATCAGAGATGGAGTTCCTCCTCCGATGAATACCGTGCTCACTGACGGACTTTGGAGACGTCTTCCCCAATACAGGATTTCCTGCTGAAGCTTTCGTATATAGATACTGATGTCATCATCTCCGGCCGGAAACGAACAGAAATCACAATAATTGCATTTTCTTTTGCAGAACGGTATATGAAGGTACAGTTCGAGTTCTCTAGTCTTCATCTAATTTCAGCACACTCATGAATGCTTCCTGCGGAATTTCTACATTTCCCACCTGCCGCATCCGTTTCTTTCCCTGTTTCTGTTTCTCCAGAAGTTTCCGCTTTCTGGAAATATCTCCGCCATAGCATTTGGCCAGCACATCTTTCCGCATGGCTTTTACTGTCTCCCTGGCAATGATCTTGCTGCCCACTGCCGCCTGTATCGGGATCTCAAATAAATGCCTTGGTATTTCTTCCTTCAGCTTGGAACACATTTTTCTTCCCCTCTCGTAAGCTGTCTCGGCATGAACGATGAAGGACAGTGCATCCACTTCTTCTTTGTTGATCAGGATATCCAGTTTCACGAGCTCTGATCTCTGATATCCCTTCATCTCATAATCCAGAGATGCATATCCCCTGGACCGTGATTTCAGGGCATCGAAAAAGTCATAAATGATTTCGTTAAGTGGAAGTTCATACCTTAAAACAGCCCGTCCCTCCTCGATATATTCCATTCCAATATAAACGCCTCTGCGTTCCTGGCATAGCCCCATGATCGCTCCCACATAATCGGATGTGACCATGATCTCAGCAGATACGATCGGTTCTTCCATATAATCGATCTGAGACGGGTCCGGAAGGTTGGAAGGATTGGTCAGTTCGGCCATCGTACCGTCCGTCTTATATACCCGGTAAACAACGCCCGGTGCAGTAGTCACCAGATCCAGATTGTATTCCCGTTCCAAACGTTCCTGAATGATCTCCAGGTGCAAAAGCCCCAGGAATCCACAGCGGAATCCGAATCCAAGTGCCACCGATGTCTCCGGCTCAAACTGTAGTGAGGCATCATTCAGCTGTAACTTTTCCAGGGCATCCCGAAGGTCCGGATACTTGGCTCCGTCGGTCGGATAAAGCCCGCAGAATACCATTGGATTTACTTTTTTATAACCTGGAAGCGGGTCGCTGCATGGATTGTCTGCATCCGTGATCGTATCTCCGACCGTGGTATCCTGGACATTCTTAAGACTGGCCGTCACATATCCTACCATGCCGGCGCTGAGTTCTTCCGACGGGATGAACTGTCCCGCGCCGAAGATGCCGACTTCCACTACCTCAGCCACCGCGCCGGATGCCATCATCTTCATCTTTGTTCCTGGCCGGATAGTGCCCTCTTTGATTCTTGCAAAAATAATAACTCCTTTGTAGGCATCATAAATACTGTCAAAGATCAGTCCCTGCAGCGGTCCCTCAGGATCACCGGACGGCGCCGGAATCTTCATTACGATCTGTTCCAGCACATCCTCGATGTTGATTCCGTTCTTTGCCGAAATCAGTGGTGCATCCTCAGCTTCAATGCCAATGACATCTTCAATTTCTGTCTTTACTCTCTCCGGATCTGCGCTCGGAAGATCGATCTTATTGATGACCGGCATGATTTCCAGGTCATGGTCCAGGGCAAGATAAACATTTGCCAAAGTCTGCGCCTCGATGCCCTGCGCGGCATCTACCACAAGAACAGCTCCTTCGCAGGCCGCCAGGCTCCTGGAAACTTCATAGTTGAAATCCACATGCCCCGGCGTGTCTATCAGGTTGAAAATATACTCCTCACCATCCTCTGCCTTGTATACAATACGGACCGCCTGTGATTTAATCGTGATCCCGCGTTCCCTCTCCAGGTCCATATTGTCCAGCACCTGTTCCTGCATCTCTCTGTCAGTCAGGGTGTCTGTTTTTTGAATGATACGGTCTGCCAATGTGGACTTACCGTGATCTATATGCGCAATAATACAAAAATTGCGGATTTTACTCTGATCGATTGCCATAGTTTCCTCCTGTTGCAAATAAACATATTCGATTCAGTATAGCAAAAAAAAGGCTGAAAGTCCATTTCAACCTTTTTCTTTGCTTATATTTATGTAGGTCCTCTAAGGGTATAACACATCATTTAAAATTTCTGCCAGCGGTTTCATTGCATTTTTAGCCTGCTTTACTGTATTGTTTTGAGCACCCAACTCAATCAGAAGACTCCTTCCCCTGTAATGCAGATTATAACGGTATCCCTTGATGTAAATCTTCCTGGTAAGACCCGGATATTTTTTCATTGCCTCCGCCTGAAGCTGCAGGCTGAACGCCAGATTCGTCTTCTTGTTCGGATTTTTCAGGTATTTGATATCTCCATTTTTGGCAGTCCGGCTGATGCCGTTAAAAAACATAAACTGAGCCATTTCCACCCCATTTTGTTTTGAAACCAGTTTTGTACTCTCTTTCACTCCGTCCCGGTGCAGATCGATCACCACCTGGATACTCGGATATTTTTTAAGATATCTCTCAACAGAGGCCGCCGCATAATAATATGCTTTCGACCGGTCTTCCTTTCCGTTTTTTACATCGTAAATCCCTCTGTCATGTATCACATTGATCCCATATTGTTCTTTCAGGAGTTTTGTTAGAACATCTCCGGCTCCTATGACAGTGTCTGACTTTTCTCCTTTCCTGCTGTCCTTATAAGCTTCACTGCCGTGAGTGTGAAAGATCAAAATCTGGGGCTGCTTTGATTTCTTCAGGGAAAGGTCCTTATTTAAAAGAACCTTTCCATTGATCTCACTGTTCGTCACCATCGTAGTGCTGTCTACCTGATAAATATATTTTCTTAAATAATTCGGATCGTTCCACTTTTTACTGTTGAACACGGTCTTCTTCGCCGGAACTTCATCTACCCGGACTCCGCTCTGTTCATTATCCTCCAGATCATAGAACTGATTTTTTACTAAATCGGAACTTTTAACCTCGGAATAATTTTCACTGTAACAGATAGACGGCACAATGTCATTCCGGTAGGTCGTTATGATTTTATTCAGCACTGATCCGTAAATCGGCTGGCCGCCGCTGTGATAGGACGGAATCAGCTCATTTACTGCTTTTAGATAATAATTCTGGACAGCCGTGGACACCATGTCCGGATGTCCGGAAAAAAAACGGATTCCCATGATAAGGAAGACGGCAAACAAGACGCATCCCGCTGCTCTTCTCTTTTTTCCCATATCATCATTTTATTCAGCTTTTATATGATTATGCAGTAAATGATTAATTCCCTCTGAAATTGTGTAACTGATTCTCTTAATGGATTCGTCAATATTTTTCGGTGTCACATGCATGGAAGTAAAATCCTCGTCAAGCATTTCCAAAATATCTCCGTTATCCGACTCATTCCCCACAATATCACTGATGATAGCGGGAACAGAGATGACCGTCGGAACACCTATGGCAAGGACCGGGATTCCGACTGTTCTCTCTGTGATCTCATTTCTGTGATTTCCCACCCCGGACCCCGGTGCAATTCCGGTATCACTGATCTGGATCGTCTTATTCAGCCTGGAAGAACTCCTGGCTGCCAGGGCATCCACGGCGATCAACAGATCCGGCTGGATCTTGGCTGCCAGGGCCTCCAGCACTTCTGAAGTTTCAATACCGGTCTGTGCCATAACTCCCGGTGCGATCGCACTGAGTTCCATCGCATCTTTTAGATAACCTTCTCTTTTCAGATGCCGGGTAATCCAGAGATTATTTACAACCTTAGGTCCGAGAGAATCGGCCGTAACCTCAGAATTTCCAAGGCCTGCCACAAACACCTTTGCATTTCTTGGAATCATTTCTTTTAAGTTCAAATACAAAGCCTCGCTCATCTCTTTGTGGTAGCTGCCGTCGTTTGCCGACAAGTCCTTTGCCTCAATCGTTATATACTGACCCATAGGTTTTCCAAGTACCTGTTCGCCCTCTTTGTCTTTGATCGTGATCCTCGTCTCTTTGATCTGATTGGAGGCATCGATTCTGGTTTTCATGGAAACCCCTTTTAATCTGGATTCTTCCTCTGCTTCTTCTTTCAGTTCTAACGCTAAGTCTGTTCTGTTCTGCATCCTTATTCTCCTTTCTTCCTGTCCTTAGTATGAAAAGAATCCAAAAAAAATATGTAAAAACAGGAACTTTTGCATTGACAGATCGGACAGACTTCTATAAAATAGAGAAGTATGTTTATAGAAGCTATTACCGTGTCTCGCTTCGAAGTAAACACCGAACGAAAAGATAAGTACAATTATTATATGGAGGTGCCCACATTGGCAAATATCAAATCTGCAAAGAAGAGAATTCTTGTAATCAACACAAAGACAGAAAGAAACAAAGCGATTAAAACAAAAGTAAAAACATATATCAAAAACGTAGAAGCAGCTGTTGCCGCAGGAGACAAAACTGCTGCAAACGAAGCGTTAACAGCATGTATCTCAGAGATCAACAAAGCAGCATCCAAAGGAATTTTCCACAAGAACACTGCTGCAAGAAAGGTTTCCCGCCTGACAAAAGCTGTCAATTCTGTAGCTTAATTTTCAAAATGAATCTATAAAAAAAGAGCTAACCGTCAGCTCTTTTTTTATTACTTATTTATTACTTACTGAATTCTACGAGCAGCAGTTCCACTCCGATCCTGTCCGTGATTTTTCCGGTCTTGATCCCTTCATCTGTGACTGCACATTTTTTTATCATCGCATATAATTCTTCTCTTTTAAACAAGCGCACCTGCTGCTTCAGTTTTCCCACTACAAACGGAGGCACTTTCAGTTCTTTCGCCATCTCCCCCTGGGATTTGCCGGCTTCCAGAAGCGACTGGGTCTGTAAAAGCTGGTTGCACTGTCTCACCAGCAGAGCCAGTATCCCGAAAGGGGATTCCTTAAGTTCGATCAAATCATAATAGAGCTTTAAAACGGTATCCCGCTGTTTTTTTGCGATGGCTTCCAGCATGACAAAGATCTGATTGGTCGTCTGGGCTGTGGTCAGGGCCTCCAGATCTTCTGAACCGATGACCTCTCTGCCCTTCGTATAGGCAATCAATTTCTCCAGCTCATTTTTTATTGTAAACATATCCTGCCCGGTCTTATAAAGAAACAGCTGAATATCTTTCTGAGTCATTTTTTTTTGTTCTTTTTTCAGCATCTGGGCAACCCACAGGATCAGGTCTTTTTCCTTCGGCGTCTCAAAAGATACCGCACAGCCTTCTTTATTGATATACTTATAGATTTTTGACCTCTTGTCCACTTCATCTTCAATGATTAAAAGAATCGTAGTCTCCGGGATTTCCTTGAGCGCACTCAAAAAATCATCGTTGCTTTTCTTCCCAAGTTCTGTCTGATCCAGTACCAGGAGGCGGTAATCATTAAAAAAGGGCATTGTCTGTATCAGTTCTAAAATTTCCGGAAGGTCCGTCTTTTTTCCTTCAAAATAGGAGTAATTCATCGTATCCCCGGATGGAATCAGCGCCTCTTTTAACTTGTCCCGCGTCTGGGCTGCCAGATACTTTTCTTTTCCATAAAACAAATATAGGTTCTGATACTTCTGTTCTTTTATATGCTGTAAAACTCTTTTCATTGTCAAAGCCTCTCTCTTCCATTATATTTTCTGCACAGAGCTGTGAGCTCTAAAATCGGGGACTGCTCTGCATCTTCTTTGCGGAAAGCCAGGTAAAGCGTCCTCTCGGCTTTCCCGGGGTCCAGATGAAAAATCAGCAGCTTTCCTCTTTTTGCCTCCTCTTCCACCGCTTTCAGCGGCATGACCGCGATGCCCATTCCCATACTGACGGAACGTTTGATGATCTCCTTATCATGTATTTTTGCAGCCACATGCAGCTTGCTCAGATCAACACCCTGTTCTTCTAAAAAACGGTCTTCATCTTCCTCCGTATCATCTGTGAGTTCTCTTAAAATAAAAGGTTCGCTGAGCAATTCCTGAAACGAATAGCCATTTTCAAGCAGATTCCGGTACTTTTCGTGATTCGGCGTGATCACTGCCTGCTGATCGGTCCCATAAGGGATAAAAACAAGTTCCGGCACATCCTCATGTTTTCCCAGAAATCCCAGATCAGCTTCTTTTTTGAGAAGCATCTTAACCGTATCCGCACTGTTCTTCTGGACGAGAGAGATGTCCACCTCCCTGTGCAGCTGCTTAAAATCCTTTAAGATATCAGGCAGAACATACTGCAGGGCAATCGAATCTCCAACAAGCACGAGAGAGAGCCTCTCTCCTTTCGGACGGATAAATTCCTCATATACTTCATCTCTTAAATCCAGTATTTTTGTGGCATACTCGTACAATCTTTTTCCATCTGCCGTGACTTCCACCCGCTTCGTCGTCCGGTCAAACAGACGGCAGGAAAGTTCCTGTTCCATTGAAACCACATGGGCACTGACCGTGGGCTGGGAAAGAAACATGATCTTTGCCGCCTTAGAAAAACTCTGATACTTTACTACATTTACAAAAGCTTCAATCTGCCGAAATTCCATGCCTTTTCCTCCCTGTTCCATAATATTCCATCAGTCTCACATAATCCTGCGGTGTATCCGTATCCATTATGCATCCGGGATCATCCTCCACTGTGACCAAAACCGTAGATTCCAGGTAATGGAGTAATGCCCGCCTGAGACCTCCCCCTTCTCTGAATCTTAAAAGATATGGAAAACACTCCCTCGAAATCACCGGAGGATGAATCCTCTGCCCGTTTCTGGACGGAATAACTACTGAGGCCTCTGAGGCCTCGAACCATGTAAAAAGCACCTGATATGTCTCTTCAGCGATCATAGGCATATCCCCCGGCACCACTACGGCGCCGTCAAAGGCCAGAGCCCTGGCAATCCCCATCTGTACGGATTCCATCATATCTCCGTGCTCAAAATTGTCATTATGTATGATCTCTGTCCCGCTCATAGAGGCCAGTTCTTCTTCAATCTCATCTGCGCGGTATCCTGCCACCACAATAACCTTGCTGACACCGGCGTCCAAAAGGCTTTTGACCGTACCTCTTATAATGGTTCCGTTTCCAAATGGAAGCAGCGGTTTAAACGCCCCCATCCTCCTCGATAATCCTGCACATGGGACAATACCTGCGATTTTCTTCTTTTTTATCATTGTTTTATTATATCAAGTTTGGAATTTAAATACCACCGCTTTCTTTCCATGGAAAACCAGAGCATTCCTGATCTGGAAGTCTCATAGATACTGCACCCCGAATCGTTCAGCCTTCTGACCGTCTCTCGGTGGGGATGCCCGTATTGGTTCTTTTTCCCCGCGGAAACGATGGCAATCTTTGGCCTGAGCTGACGGAGCAGCTCCTCTCCTGTGCCGTTTTTAGATCCGTGATGTCCCACCTTCAATATGTCGGCATGCTGTATCCCGCTCCGCACAAGCATCTCTTCCCCTTCGTTCTCCAAATCTCCTGTCAGAAGAACACTCAAGTCCTGTACCTTCAGCCGGAACACAAGGGATGCGGAATTTTTCTCCAGCCCGGTATCCGGCTTGGGATGCAGACATTCCATAGACCAGTCAGTCCCCGAAAACTTACTCCCCATCGACAAGTAACCGAGCGGAACGTGATATTGTTCGGCTTCCTTTTCTATTTCCATATATGCATTATCTTTCTTTACCCGGGGCAGATAAAGTCGCTTGATCATCCCCGACGGCAGAAGTTCTTTGATGCCCGAATAATGGTCAGAATCCAGGTGGGTGATGACTGCTGCTCTGATCGCCTGATATCCCTGTGATTTTACATACGGTGCTATGATATATCGTCCCACATCCTGTTTGGAGGAACTCCCGCCGTCCACCAGGATCATGTCCTGCCGGTTTAACGACAGGGCAATACAGTCTCCCTGGCCCACATCCAGAAAAGAAATTTTATCCTGCCCTTTCTGTACGTCCAATGCCAAAAAACAGCCGCATGCCAGCAGGCAGGCATACTTAAGATAAGACCTTTTTTTCAACGTTTTATACATCAAGCAGAGCCCAGTATAAAATAAAATAATCCACAAAAAAGAAGGTTTTCCAAGGACAAGGTTTTGAACCGGCAGGCGGCGGGACAGCTTTGTTCCCGCCACAATCAGAGAAAACAATACGGATGCGGGGACCGAAAACAGGAAAACCGGCAGAAAAGCACTCAGGAATCCTGCCGTGAACCCTGCTGTCACGAGAGGGAGCATCAGAAAATTAAAAATAAAAGAAAAAGGATAACATTCATACTGAAAATATAAAAGAATCGGCATCATAATGATCTGGACCACAATACAGAAGACAAACCGGTTTATCTGTCTGTCTTTGAAAGTTTTCTGTTTTCGTGCCGGCAGCACTTCTCTGTAAATACCGGCAGAGACGACAGCCCCCATGGACATTAAAAATCCGGCATCCATGCATCTGAACGGACTTTCCAGCAAAAGCAGAAACCCCGCCGTGCCGCCGGATGACAGCAGATCATAAGAGCGTCCGCATATCTGGGACAGCACGAAGAAAAAGAACATGAGCAGGGCTCTTTTTGATGAACCGGACATTCCGGTCATGACACAGTAGGAAAAAGCAAACATCAGTCCGGCTGCACCTGACAGACAGAGAGAAACCCCTGCCCCTCTCAGTCTGCGGTAAATCCCTGCGCCTGCCAGCGAGATGTGCAGCCCGGAAATCGCCAGAATATGGACGATTCCGCTTTGGGTGAAAGTGTCTTTCAAATCTTCCGAAATATCTGTCTTGTCGCCCAGAATCATCGCCTCAAATATCGGCCGTATCTCCTCGCCATACTGGGAGGAAAGATGTTCCGACATGCGGTTGCGTATAGAAAACAACCTGCTCTTCCAAAAATTCTTCTCCTGCCCCAAAGTCTCCTTCTTATCCGGAAACATCGTAAATCCGATATTCCTGGAGAGATAGTAGATCCTCATATCGTTCTCTCCCAGATTGGACGGCCCTTCGTGAGCCAAAAGTTTCCCCGTCAGCACCACTTTATTTCCCGGCAGTATATGATCGAAATCGTCGTCATACACCATCACGTCCCCATCCAGATAAAGATCCCGGTCCGGCAGATATACATGGGATAGAAGCAGAAATTCTTTCTTCTTTGTCTTTCCTTTCCACTCTGCGGTACCCGCCGCTCTTACCTGTTCAGAGCCTTTTAACGCTTTTTCCTGCCGGGTGAACCTTTCGTTCTGATAAAGAAACATAAGGGCTCCCAACATAAAACCTGCAAAGGAAAATAAAACAGCCCTTCTCCATTCATACATTTGTTTCTTAAAAAAGAGCACAAATATCCCTGAAAAGAGAAGCGCTGCGAAAACCATCCGAACATCATTACATGCTGTGATTTCTCCAAGCCAACAGCCTGCAAATACTGCAAGAAATGGTCTGTTATTCATTTGTTTTACTCCATCGGAAGTTCACCGAACAGGAAGCTGTCCCGGTTCAGCCCACCAATCAGCTTACCGTCCGTATCGATGATCGGACGCCCGGAGACGGTGAATTCCACATAACCGACTCCCTTCAGCTGTGTCAGCGTATAGACGATGGCAGCTTTGCAGATGACATCTTCATTCGGTTCAATCTTCTTATACCCAACCGAAAAATCCACATAGGCAATATTGTTGGAAACGATCACATTGCTGATATTGATATCTTCCGGAATGGCTGTCCTATACTTGCTGTTCCTGCCGACCTTGGACATCTCGTCCAAAAGTTCCTCTGCCCCCAGCTGACTGTTCATTTGGACATCGATATCTTTATCCTTCCTGATCAGCTTCGTGCAGCTTTTGTTTGTGTAGTAAATTCCTGTCCCGTCTTTTGACTGTGTATCCTCTTCATCTTTCTTTGAACAGCCCGCACAGAAAACGAGCACACTGGAAAGGGTCAGAAGGATACATAATAAAATCGTTCGTTTTCTCACCGCCGTATCCCTCCTTATGCCTGATATTTGAGCGGAATCCGGACCGTAAATGTAGTGCCCTCTCCCTCTTTGCTGTACAGCTTAATCTCACCGTTATGGACAAGAACTGCATTTTTGGTAATAGCAAGTCCCAGACCGGTTCCCCCGGTCTCTCTGGATCTGGCCTTGTCTACCCGGTAGAACCGCTCAAACACCTGTCCCTGACAGTCTTCCGGGATGCCGACGCCTGAATCCGCTACCTTCACATAAAAATATTTGTGGTCGGCATTTAAAGATACCCTTACCCATCCGTCGTCCTGGTTATACTTGATTGCATTCTCAATCAGGTTGGAAAGCGCCAGGGTCAGCTTCACCTCATCGATCTCGGCCGTAACCGGACGGAAAGATTCCAGAATCAGCTCAATATTCCTCTGTCCCGCGATCGGTTTCAGCCGCTTCATGATCATCTCCAGCAGTTCATTGATATTGACGCTGGAAATCTCCAGCTTGGCTGCCTTCTTATCCAGTTTGACCAGAGATAAAAGGTCCGATATGATGACATTCTCCCGGTCGATTTCGGCCACAATATCATTCATGAATTCGCGGTAGAGTTCCGCCGGCACAGTCTCTCCCTGCTGAAGAAGTGAATCGGCCAGGACTTTCATGGAAGTCATAGGCGTCTTCAGTTCATGGGAAACGTTAGAGACAAATTCCTGGCGTGAATTTTCGAGAACCTGTGCCTTGGCAAGAATCTCATTCATGGCCGTAACCATGTTTTTAACTTCGGTGCATCCTACTACACTGATCGTCTCATCCTCATGTCCGGAAGAGATAAAATCCAGATCCTTCTGGATCTTACGGTAATCCTTCGTCAGCCAGTAGCTCAACAGCGCCCCGGCAGACATGCCGCATATGATAAACGCAACCACCAGCATATTCCTCTGCTGCTTCATCTCATTGGAGACAGCTACAATATCGCTCTTCGGAATCGTTGCGATGACGCTTCCCAGTACCTTCTTTTTCCGGTTTCCTTTGTTCACGATCGGAATCATGATCTCTACGTTGTTGCCCACCTCGGAGACAATACGTTGTTTGTTTCCTTTCATGACCTTCAGCAGTTCGTCAGAGATATAAAACTTATCCTGATAATCTGTCATTGTGTCTTTTACTATTTTATAATTACTCTTTACGACGATAATCCGTCCATGCAGGCTCGCCGCCAGCTCATTGGTCTGGTTGGAAATGGAGTTGGAACTGTCATCGATCAAAAAATCCACTCCGACAACCTGCCATGCCAGCCACTGACACTGGCTTTCAATCCCGTCGATCTTCTGCTGTTCTGCCTTTTCGCTGTATGAGTCGTTTAAAAGCTTGCTGAACAGCACCACCACGAATACCGTAATCACCAGCACTGACATAAAAATGAGGAACTGCATACTTTTAAAGTAGGAAAATCTGTCCTTCTTATGCCTGGAAATAATAACCTACCCCCCATTTTGTATGTACATAGTCAGGAACTCCCGGATTTACCTCGATCTTTTCGCGCAGACGCCTGATATGGACATCCACGGTCCTGGCATCACCCGGATAGTCATACCCCCAAACAGTGTTCAGCAGGTCTTCTCTGCTGTATACTTTGTTCGGATGGAATACGAGCAGTTCCAGCAAGTCAAACTCTTTCGCCGTCAAGTTAACCTCTTTGCCGTTGATATGGACTCTCCGGCTGTCACAGTCAATCTTTAATCCGCGGCTTTCTATCACCTTAGGCGTCTCTGCCGGAGCCGTGTGGCTGACACTTCTCCTTAAAATGGCTTTGATCCGCGCTTTTACTTCCAGAATATTGAATGGCTTGGTCACATAATCATCCGCGCCGTACTCAAGTCCGAGGATCTTATCCATGTCGTCGCCTTTTGCTGTCAGCATGATAATGGGTACGGTCGAAAACTCCCTGATGGCCTGACACACTTCATATCCCGTAAGCTTAGGAAGCATCACATCCAAAAGTATGATATCGTATTGATTTTCCTTTGCAAGGCCCAGGGCTTCCTCTCCGTCATAGGCACAGTCTACCTCCATCTCATCCTGCTCAAGGCTGAACTTGATTCCTTTTACTATCAATTTTTCGTCATCAACAACCAGTACCTTCTTCATATTTTCACCTCAAACTAAACTGTTATCATGTCTTTGATTTTACGGTAGATGCCCTGTTTAATCCCCCGAATCTTCATAATATCTTCCGGCTTTTCAAAGCCTCCGTTTTCTTCTCTGTAAGAAATAATGTCGGAAGCTTTGGCCTCTCCGATCCCTGTAAGGGTCATCAGTTCTTCCCTGGATGCACTGTTTAGATTCACCCTTTTGTCCTGAGCCCCGGAAACTCCGGTCTGTGAAGATGTATCCCTCTTCTTCCCGGCTTCCTTTTTCGAGGGCACATAGATCTGCTGCCCGTCTTTGATCCGTTCTGCCTGATTGACGTCTTCGGCTGAGGCATCCTTCGTGAATCCTCCTGCCAAAGCGATGGCAGAGACAATCCTTGCATCCTCCGGAAGTTCATAAACTCCAGGTTTCTTCACGCTGCCGCAGACATAGACGCAGATCTTCTCCTTCTCGGAAGCTTCTTCGGTTTTTCGGGGCTCGGACCCATCTTTTATCTGCATTCCGGACTTCTGTGTACATCCCGCCGCGCAGAATGCCAGTAACAGTATACCGGTCATGCATAACTTTTTTGCTCTATACAATCTAAGGACCTCCTTAACTGTACAAAGCGCCATCTATCTATGCGTAAAATCTCTATTGCTATTGTAACTAATCTGTCTCATTTTTACAAGGACATCTTTCAGGGGAACCTTATGATTTCCATTTAAAAATTAAGATGCCGGCAACAAACAATACGACGCCCGCAAGCTTCATCCACTGAAACCCTGTTTTTTCAACGCCGAACAGTCCGAAAACCTCGATTAAGTACGAAACGATCAGCTGTGCAGCCACGATCAGCATGGCAGATTTTGCCGGTCCGAGCAAACCGATGCTCTTGATAACTGTAAAGGTGATGCCCGCACCCATGACTCCTCCCAGAAGCACGTATTTGGGCGACACTTTCATGAGGCTTAGAAAGCTCTGGTCCCTTTCCGCAAAGCTCCAGACGGCAAGGCAGGTCAGCAGTCCGGTAAACTGCACGAAAGAACTGGCTGTCCACAATCCGGTCTGCTTTGAAACTTCGGTGTTAAACACACCCTGAATACTCATCAGGGCTCCTGATACTAATGCTATTATAAATCCAATCATAAAAAAACCTCCAAAGATTTGTTACCCATAGTTTATCCCTGGAAGTTTTTGATTATACATTTAAAAAGAGGCTCTGAGCTTTTCAGTCATCAGATCTACATGTTCCTTTTCGATGACAAGCGGCGGTACAAACCTCAAAACATTGTTTCCCGCAGAGATAAGGATCAGTCCGTTGGACAGAGCCTTCGATACAATCTGCCCAGCCTGTTTTTCTGACGAAAACTCCAGTCCCTGCATCAGTCCGGCGCCTCTGTGGGCAGTGATGAAACTGAATTCATTTTTAAGTTCTTCGAGTTTATCCCACAGATAGCCGCCCACTTCCCTGACATGTGCGACCAAATCAAGCTTTTCAAACTGCTCAAAGACAGCATTTACCGCTGCTCCCGCCAGAGGATTCCCCCCATAAGTCGTTCCGTGGTCTCCGGGCACTAAAACCCCGTCTGCTTTCTCACCTACTACAAACGCGCCCACAGGAATACCGCATCCAAGAGCCTTGGCAAGGGTCAGTATATCCGGTTTTACTCCATAGATATCATGGGCAAACATTGAACCGCACCGTCCCATGCCGCACTGGATCTCATCAAAGATCAGCAGAAGGTCATGCTCATCACAGAGTTTCCTTAAACCCTTTAAAAATTCAGGATCGGCAGGATAAATACCTCCTTCTCCCTGGACCACCTCGCAGATGATGCCGCAGGTCTTGTCCGTCACCTTGGAAGCCACATCGGAAAGATTATTGAATTCGGCAAACACCGCACGAAATTCCTTCGGCACAAAGCCTTCCTGATACTTTTCATTGCCTGTCACAGACAGGGCCCCCTGGCTTCTGCCGTGGAAGGACTGCTTCATTGCAATGAATTCATATTCCTTGTCCGGGTCCTCCTGATATTTGTATTTCCGTGCGACTTTCAGCGCGCCCTCGATGGCCTCCGTGCCGCTGTTAGTGAAAAATACTCTTTTCATCTTTGTGGCTTCTACGATTTTTTTTGCCGCTTCAATCGACGGCACATTGTAATACAGGTTCGACGTATGGATCAGTTTATCGATCTGGGCTTTCAGAGCATCATTGTATTCTCTGTTTCCGTACCCCAATGCGAAAACAGCGATCCCTGCCCCAAAGTCCAGATATTCTTTCCCGTCGGTATCATATAGGTTTACACCGTCCCCGCGGTCTAAAACCACTGGAAACCGGTTGTAAGTCTTTAATATGTATGCTTCTCCGTCTTCTATAAAATGATTCATGCTCTCCTCCTAAAAAATCGGATCTTTTAAGATCGCTGTTCCGATACCTTTTTGTGTAAAGAACTCAAGCAGCAGGCAGTGGTCCAGGCGTCCGTCCAGAATATGCACTCTTGCAACACCGTTTTCGATGGCCTCTATACAGTTTTTAAGCTTCGGAAGCATGCCCCCGCCAACGACTCCTTTGTCGACGAATTCATGCGCCTGGGTCAAATCCATCTCGGAGATCAGTGTGCTCTTATCTTCAGGGTCAATGAAGACTCCCTCAATATCCGTAAGGAAAACCAGCTTCTCTGCGTTCAAAGCAGAAGCAATGGCACAGGCCGTATCATCCGCATTAATGTTATAGCCGGCGTAATCCTCCCCAAGTCCGATGGGAGAGATAACCGGAACAAAATCATCCTCAATGAGCGCCTCTAAAAGGTCCGTATTGACTTCTGTTACATTTCCCACATAGCCGAGATCTTTTCCCGGGACTTCCTTTTTTTCTACCCTCATCATCTCCGCATCTTTTCCGGAAAGTCCGACGGCTTTGATGCCCTGCTGTGCCATCATGGCAACCAGCTCCTGGTTTACCTTAAACAGAACCATCTCTGCGATCTCCATCGTATCTTTGTCTGTGACACGGAGGCCATTGTAAAATTCAGGTTCCTTTCCTGAAAGCTTCACCCACTTGCTGATCTCTTTGCCGCCGCCGTGTACGATGATCGGCTTCATACCGATCAATTTTAAAAGGGCTACGTCCCGGATCACATTTTTCTGCAGATCTGCGTCCAGCATGGCGCTTCCGCCGTATTTGACAACCACATATTTCCCGCTGAAATAACGGATATAAGGCAGAGCTTCAATCAATACCTTTGCTTTCAATGATTCTTCCTCCAACATCTTTTCGTCCATAGTTCCTCTCCTTAACTCCTGTAATCTGCGTTGATAGATATATATTCATGGGTCAGGTCACAGCCCCACGCCGTGGCTGTCACTTCTCCGTTATGGATATCAATGACGGCTGTCACTGCATCTTCGGCTAAAATTTCCGTGGCTTTTTCTTCAGAATAATCCGCAGCGACCCCATCTTTTACAATAGTAAGACTTCCTTTTTTGCTCTCTAATGAGATATCCACTTTCAGCGGATTAAATGCCGCTCCGGAATATCCCATGGCACAGAGGATTCTTCCCCAGTTTGCGTCTTTTCCATAAATGGCCGCCTTTGTGAGACTGGATGTGACCACTGCCTTGCTCAGAGTCTTGGCACAGTCCTTATCCGGTGCATGGTGTACCTGAACTTCAAATAACTTTGTACAGCCCTCACCGTCTCCGGCAATCTTTTTGGCAAGCTCCCGGTTCACATAAAACAGTGCCTCTTTGAATGCCTCGTAGTCTGCATTTTTCTCCGTGATCTTTGCATTCCCCGCCATTCCGTTTGCCAGCACGAACACGGTATCATTAGTGGAAGTATCACCATCTACAGAGATCATATTAAAGGTATCCTCGATCAGCTCCCTTTGAAGTTCCAGGAGCAAAGCCTTGTCAATGGCTGCGTCTGTGGTGATAAAACCAAGCATGGTTCCCATATTGGGATGGATCATGCCGGAGCCTTTGCAGATACCTCCAACGGTCACCTCCGCACCTGAAAGTTCCACAGAAACTGCTGCCTCTTTTGTCTTCGTATCGGTAGTAAGAATCGCCTCCGCCGCATCCCGGCTGCTCTGTCGGTCATGCTTCAGCTCCGGAACCAAAAGCCTTACACCCTTTTCAATGGCTTCCATCGGAAGCTGCTGACCGATCACTCCGGTAGAGCTCACCAGAACTTCTTCTTTTAAAACACCAAGCTCTGACGCTGCCATTTCCGCTGTCTTTACCGTGTTGTCATAACCTTTTTCACCGGTACAGGCATTTGCGATCCCTGTATTGACAACCACTGCCCGGACCGTCTCCTGCTCATTTACCAGTTTCTGTCCCCATAGTACCGGAGCTGCCTTCACAACATTTCTCGTAAATGTCCCTGCCACAGCCGCCGGTTCTTCGCTCAAAATCATAGCCATATCTTTATTTGTTTTTCCGGGTTTTATTCCAGCCCGCAGTCCTGCTGCCAAAAAACCTTTCGGGGACGTCACCCCTCCGTCTAATATCTTCATAGTTTATCTCCTTTCTCATCTCTACGGGAACATCGGGACCAGATTAAGTCCCTCTGTCTCATCGAGTCCGAACATCAGGTTCATATTCTGGACCGCCTGACCGGCCGCTCCTTTAACGAGATTATCCATGGCACCCATCATGATCACGCGGTTCGTTCTCGGATCAATCTTAAAATTCAGATCTACATAGTTGCTTCCCTCTACCCATCGGGTCTCCGGACATACGCCCTGGGGAAGCACTCTGACAAATGTTTCTTCTTTATAATAGGAATCGTAAATATTTTTTATCTGCTCATATGTAGCTTCTTCATTTAAGGAAGCGTAGGCTGTCACCAGGATTCCCCGGTTCATCGGCACCAGATGGGGGGTGAAATTAAGCACAACCGGCTGCCCGCACGCATAGCCGAGCTGATCCTCGATCTCCGGCGTATGTCTGTGGGACGCCACTCCATAAGCTTTGATATTTTCATTGACTTCACAGTACAGATTGTTGACCTTTGCACCCCTTCCCGCCCCGGAGGTTCCGGATTTGGCATCGATGATGACCGTATTCATATCGATCAACCCCTCTTTCGCCAAAGGATAGACCGAAAGAATGGAGCAGGTCGGATAACAGCCCGGGTTGGCGATCAGTCTGGCTTTCTTTACATCTTCTCTGTTGATCTCACACAGGCCGTAAACGGCCTCCCTGATAAATTCTCTGCTGGGATGCTTGATTCCATACCACTCTTCATAGCGGTCCGCATCCTTGATCCTGAAGTCTGCGCTTAAATCGATGATCTTTGTCTTAGATAAAACTTTCTCCGACACCAGGGAACTGCACAGCCCCTGAGGGGTAGCCGTAAAGATCACGTCCGCTTCTTCGGCCAGTTCATCCATATTGTCATCCATACAGCCTGCATCCACGATCTCGAACATATTATGGAAGACCTCATAGTACTTTTTGTCTATGTAGCTTCTGGAGCCATACCATACGATTTCTGCATCCTTGTGCTGCATCAGCAGACGGACTAGTTCCTGTCCGGCATAACCCGTAGATCCTATAATTCCTGCTTTTATCATAAAATTCTCCTCTTTTCCTGCGTTTACGAATTGTTTATAATTATACATCTCTGTAATGTAATATGCAACACCTTTTTTACCGATAAATCAGAGTTTTTAAATCTTTTCCCCACAAAGACATTACGAATATTTATTCATTTATTCATGTATATATTCATTTATTTTGAAATTTTATGCATTATTATTTGAAAAAGTCCTTGCATCTTCTCCTGTTATCCCGTATATTATTGGATAGAACACAGATAAAAAACTGATGGTACGAACTATATGAGGAGGAACAAGAATGAAAGAAAAAGTTGTTTTGGCATACTCCGGCGGGCTGGACACCACCGCGATTATCCCCTGGTTGAAGGAAAACTATGATTATGAAGTCATCTGCTGCTGTGTGGATGTCGGACAGGGAAATGAATTAGACGGTCTGGAAGAGCGCGCAAAGCTTTCCGGAGCCACAAAGTTATATATAGAAGATGTAGTTGACGAGTTTGTGGATGATTATGTGATCCCGACAGTAAAGGCCGATGCGGTTTACGAAAACAAATATTTATTAGGTACATCGTTCGCCCGTCCGGTCATCGCAAAAAAACTTGTGGAAGTTGCGAGAAAAGAAGGTGCCGTTGCGATCTGCCACGGCGCTACGGGAAAAGGAAACGACCAGATCCGCTTTGAGTTATCTATCATGGCGCTGGCTCCGGACATCAAGATCATCGCCCCATGGCGTGAACTGGACACATGGAAGATGGAATCCCGCGAAGATGAGATCCAGTACTGCAAGGACCACGGCATTGACCTTCCGTTCTCTGCAGAAAACAGCTACAGCCGTGACCGGAACTTATGGCACATCAGCCATGAGGGACTGGAATTAGAAGATCCGGCTGTGGAGCCTGATTACAATCACTTATTAGTATTAGGAAACTCACCGGAGCAGGCTCCGGAAGAGGGAGAATACGTGACCATCACCTTTGAATCCGGAGCTCCGGTTGCGGTAAACGGTGAGAAGATGAAGGCATCCGACATTATCCGCAAGTTAAATGAACTCGGCGGCAAACACGGCATCGGCATCATCGACATTGTGGAAAACCGTGTGGTTGGTATGAAATCCCGCGGTGTCTATGAGACTCCGGGAGGAACCATTTTAATGGAAGCCCACCAGCAGTTGGAAGAAGTAGTCTTAGACCGTGACACCATGGCGTTCAAAAAAATCGTAGCAGGCAAGTTTGCCGATCTTGTCTATGAAGGAAAATGGTTCTGTCCTCTGAGAGAAGGATTACAGTCTTTCATCGAGACAGTCGATAAAGACGTGACCGGAGAAGTAAAATTCAAGCTTTACAAAGGAAACATCATCAAAGCGGGTACTTCCTCTCCTCATACCCTTTACAGCGAATCACTTGCAAGCTTTACAACAGGTGACCTGTACGACCACCACGACGCAGAAGGATTCATCCGTCTGTTCGGCCTGTCAATGAAAGTAAGAGCCTTAAAAGACCAGGGCCTTGCCGATTAATTTTAAAACAAAAAAGCAGGTATTATACAAAAAACTGCCGGCCAGCTGAAAATATACAGCTGACCGGCAGTTTTTTATTTCTCAGGCGGATAAGGCGGGCTTGACCGCTTTGTCCTTAATCCGTCACATTTCCATTTCCGCTGACCGGTATTGCCTTTCCTAAGTATTTTGGTTTTGGCTTTACTGCCGTGTATCCAAAATCCTTGACCCTTGCAATAGCCTCCCGGAATTTTCTTGCTTTGTCTCCTTTATAAACAGCCTTATCACAGGCGATCCCTTTCACCTCAAGTCCCAGCGCCCCGGCATCATAAACGGCACGGTACAGATGATACTTCTGTGTGACTACAATAATACTTTTCGCCCTGAAAACATCTTTTGCCCGGTACATCGTCTCATAAGTAGAAAATCCTGCATGATCCTTAAAAATATGTTCGGACGGCACTCCCTTCTCTATGGCGTATGTCTTCATGGTGCTGACCTCATCATACCCCCCTGCTCCATGGTCTCCGCTCATAATGATCCGGTCCGCAAGTCCCTGTTTGTAAGCCTGAATCCCTAAATCAACACGTTCTTTCAGCATCAGGCTCATGCTGCCGTCTTTTCTCACTTTCGCCCCCAACACGACGACTGCATCCGCTTTTCTGCTTTTTTGCGAAGCAAGTTTCTGCAATGATTGTATTTCTTTTCCCGACCGGCGGACGACAAACCAGTTGATCCCTCCTGCGCTCAGAAGCCCCGCAAAGATGAGAATTAACAATAGTTTCACCCACCGTCTTTTCTTCTGTTTCATATTGCTCCCCCCTGCTGCACCTTTAAAGTTTCAGCTTCGCCAATGCATCCGCAAAGGCGTTATTGATCGGCTCCTGCGCTTCTTTCTGCTGCTTTTTCAGATACCGGTTCACTTCCTTTTTGCTGACTCCGGCACCCTCTTTTTTCTTCCGCTCTTTGAACGCACTGAGTTTTTCTTTGTGTCCGCACACACAGACAAACTTCTGGGCATCTCCTTCTCCGACCATCTCCATCTTTTTATGACAGACAGGGCATCTGGCGTTGGTTGTCCTTGAAAGTGTCTTTCTGCATCCGCATTCCCGATCCTGGCAGACTAAGAACGTACCGTGCTTTCCTTTCACTTTCAGCATGAATTTCCCGCACTCCGGACACTTATGGCGGGTAAGGTTTTCATGGCGGAACGTCCCGTCGGCATGTTTGATCTCTTCGATGATCTGTCTGGTGTACCCGCCAATCTCTCCCATGAATTTTCTGTCGCTTTCCCTGCCCTCGGCGATTGCCGTAAGCCTTTGTTCCCACTGAGCCGTGAGCTCTGCCTTTCTCAAATCTTCCGGGACCAGTTTTAAAAGCTGTTTTGCCTTGGCAGTCACAGTAACTTCATTGCCGTTCTTTTCGAGAAGAAATCCTGAAAACAGTTTCTCAATGATATCCGCTCTGGTAGCCACCGTGCCCAGGCCCTGCCGCTCCATTTTGGAAATCAGGGTTCCTTCCGTATACCGTGAAGGCGGACTGGTCGTCCCTTCTGTGATCTTTAAAGAGTCCACTTTGACATTCGTTCCCTCTTTAAAAATTTTAAGTATTTTCTGAGGCAGAGCCTCATTTTTTCCGTCCTTTTCCTGATAAATATCTTTCCATCCGGCTTTGACCATGACGGTTCCTTTTGCCTCAAACATCTCTCCCTGTATCTTTCCGGAAACAGACGTCTGCTCATATTCACAGGCCGGTGACAAAACGGCGAGAAAACGTTTTACTACCAGATCAAAAATTTTCCGCTCCTCAAAGCTCATATCACTCAGATATGCCGGCTGTTCTGTTGGAATGATGGCATGATGGTCTGATACCCTGCCGTCATTGATAAACGAAGCCGAGGCCTTGACCTGTTTTGTCATGAGCTTTGCGGTCCACTGCTTGTACGGGCCTACGCTCACGGCTTTCAGCCGTTCTTTTATGGTGTCTGCCATGTCGGTGGTCAGATATCTGGAATCCGTCCTCGGATAAGTCAATACCTTGTGGTGCTCATACAAACTCTGCATCAGATTCAGCGTCTGTTTGGCAGAAAATCCGAACCTTTTGTTTGCATCGGTCTGAAGGTCCGTCAGGTTATAGAGGGCAGGCGCATAGGCTTTCTTCGGCTTTTTTGATACTTTCTGAACAAGGAGGGGCGCTCCGTCCGCGGCTGTTTTTACCTTTTCTATTCTTTCCCTGTCAAAACTCTGGCTGCTTCCTGACCTGTGATCTTTCCACGTAAATGTCAAGCCTTGGCTGACAGCTTTAAGTCCATAATAGTTTTTCGGCCGGAAACTGCGGATCTCCTCTTCTCTTTCAGCAATCATGGCAAGCGTAGGAGTCTGTACTCTGCCGCAGGATAATTGGGCGTTATACTTGCAGGTCAGCGCCCTCGTGGCATTGATCCCTACCAGCCAGTCTGCCTCTGCCCTTGCCACAGCCGCGTGATACAGGTTTTCATATTCTTTTCCCGGTTTCAGCTTTAAAAATCCCTCCCGGATGGCTTTGTCCGTGACCGATGAAATCCACAGCCGCTTTACAGGCTTTTTATTTCCCGCTTTCAAGAGGATCCACCGGGCCACCAGTTCACCCTCGCGCCCCGCATCTGTCGCAATGATAATATCCGACACATCCTCCCTGAAGATCAGCTTTTTGACAGACTGAAACTGTCTGGACGTCTTCCCGATCACCACGAGTTTCCACTGTTTTGGCATCATCGGAAGTGTATCCATGCTCCACTGCTTATACTGGTTCCCATACTGCTCCGGATCTGCCAGAGTCACCAGATGACCCAGTGCCCAGGTCACGATGTACTGATCCCCCTCCATAAAGGAAGATCCCTTCTGCCTGCATCCCAAAACCCTGGCGATATCCCTTGCCACCGAAGGTTTCTCTGCAATTACTAATTGTTTTTTCATTTTCCATCCTCATTTCTATCGCCGGCTGCCGACCGCACGGTCCAGCAAAACCCGGATCTTTCCCAGATACCGCCGGCTCTGTTTCTTCTCTTCGTCGGTTAAGCCGCTGTTTTCCATATCGGCTTCCATATTTCTGCGTCCCATTTCAAAATAATCTTCGGCTGTTTTTCCGTCCTTATTTACGGCAGACGGATCTGCACCTGCATCCAAAAGACTCCGGATGATATCTACCGAGTTTTGATTCACGTTTCCATTTGCCATATAGCAGGCAAACATCAGCGGCGTTGTCCCGTCTTTATCCTGATAAGCCGCATCTGCCCCGGCCTTCAAAAGCTGACCGAGCAGCTTTCGGTCTCCGAAGGAGATGGCCTCATAAAGCGGAGTCCTGCGTCTAAAGACAATATCATTTTCTGCAGAATAATCCGCATTCACTTCTGCCCCCTGCCCAGTCAGAAATTCCACCATGCCGTACATCCGGTTCCGGTCGAGAACATCGATCGCCATGAGCAAAGGTGCATTGGATGCGGATTGATCCGGGTCGTTCAGATCAAAGCCCTGCTTTACCATCCGTCTGATTTCTTTCTTGTTATTATAGAAAATATTGTATTGGATCGTTCCATTTTTATATACAGTTTTTTTGGCTGTCTTTTTTCCTGATGTATATAAAACCCCCGTCAGAAAACATCCCACTAATAAGACAAACAGCAGGACAGCTGCCAATTTTTTATGTACTGTCGGTATTTTTTTCATAAGAATCACCTCGCAGCTACCATTATATAAAACTCTTTCTGGCTAATTCTTATGAAAATACTTATGATTTTATTATAGTTTAATAAGAAATCGATTCACTGCAATCCAATCTTGCCTATATTCTCCTGACAATAATATCATAAAAAGAACCTGATGTCTTCCAAAAAAAATGATCAGAAAAAGGCAAAAACAGCCTCCTTCTGATCGCAAGAAAGACTCAAAGGATTTTGTAATGAGGTTTTTCTTCATGAAACAGTTTATACCTTAAAAAATCATCCATGACAATCGCAACGCTGGATGCAAAAAACCAGAGCACCGAGTACAGAAGACAGATCTGCCCTTTAAAATTATATGGCAGCTCAGAGTAATCCCAAATGTCCCAGCCAAGCCAAACGTTGACGATCAGTCCCGTGACCAGTTCAAGCCCTGTGATGATAAACGTAGAAAGAACCATCTGGCTTATAAAGCTCATCTTGATCTTTACGCTCTCGTTTAAAAGCCCGATACATAAAAAACAGGCTCCTCCGCACAGGAACATCGTATAATGAGAATATCCCCTCACTAAAACTTCCAGGAAGAAATATCCCATTCCTCCCAAAACAAATAAAATTAAATGCTTTTCTATTTTTAATCTTCGTTCCATTCTATTCACCCGTTTTTTAAATATTGTGTGCGATGCCGGGTTTGGATATACGCTCTTTTTCCAATAAAAATATAGTAAATATTGCATTTATAGTGTAAAATATTATGGTTAGAATTTATCAAAAGACAAAATAATAAGAAATGAGGAAATACATATGGCACAATTATGGGGTGGCAGATTCACCAAAGAAACCGACCAGCTGGTTTACAACTTCAATGCATCCATCGGATTTGACCAGAAATTTTACCGCCAGGATATAGAGGGCAGCATTGCACACGTTACTATGCTTGAAAGTATCGGTGTTCTCACAGCGGCTGAGAGAGACCTGATCATCGGCGGTTTAAACGGTATCCTCTCGGACATTGAGTCAGGAGCCATTGAGATCACAAGTGAGTATGAAGACATTCACAGTTTTGTGGAAGCCAACTTAATCGACCGCATCGGCGATGCCGGAAAGAAGCTTCACACCGGAAGAAGCCGAAACGATCAGGTAGCTCTGGACATGAAACTTTACACCAGAGATGAAATCACCTCTCTCAAGGAACTTTTAAAGGACCTGATGGAGAATCTGCATCAGATTATGAAAGATAATCTTGATACATTTATGCCCGGCTTTACACATCTGCAGAAGGCACAGCCGGTAACACTTGCCCATCACGTGGGCGCTTATATGGAGATGTTTAAAAGGGACTACTCCCGCCTTACAGATATTTATGAGAGAATGAACTACTGTCCATTAGGCTCAGGAGCACTGGCCGGGACAACCTATCCGCTGGACAGAAAAATGACCGCAGATCTTCTGGACTTTTACGGGCCGACCTTGAACAGCATGGATTCTGTTTCCGACCGGGATTATATCATAGAACTATTATCTGCTCTTTCAACTGTTATGATGCATTTAAGCCGGTTCAGCGAAGAGATCATCATATGGAATTCCAATGAATACCAATTTGTGTCCATCGATGACGGATTCAGTACCGGAAGCAGCATTATGCCGCAGAAGAAAAACCCGGATATCGCAGAGCTGGTACGCGGAAAGACCGGCCGTGTCTATGCGGCTCTTAATTCCATCCTCACGACTATGAAGGGAATTCCGCTGGCCTATAACAAAGACATGCAGGAAGATAAAGAATATACTTTCGATGCCATTGACACGGTGAAAGGGTGTTTAAGCCTGTTCACAGGAATGATAAAAACGATGACGTTTCACAGAGACCGCATGGAAAGCAGCGCAAAGAACGGCTTTACCAATGCCACCGATGCTGCGGATTATCTCGTAAATCACGGGGTTCCGTTCCGGGACGCTCACGGTATCGTGGGTCAGCTGGTGCTTTTATGTATTAAAAAAGGTATTTCCCTGGATGATCTCTCTCTTGAGGAATATCAGGAGATCAGCCCTGCCTTTGAGGAAGATATTTATGATGCGATCAGCATGAAGACCTGCGTGGAAAAGAGAAATACGATCGGAGCTCCGGGACAGGATGCGATGAAAAAAGTAATCGAAATTAATGAAGCATATTTAAAGGAAATGTAAATGAAAAAGAAATGTTTGCTGTCTCTTATGCTGTTCTCTCTCATATTTTTGTGGGGCTGCGGACTTGAACTCAACAGCCGCATGGAACTGAATAAAGATTTTTCCGGACACAGGCTCATGACCTGTACGGTCAGTTCTGCCGATCTGACCAGATATTTTTCCGGTTCCAAAAAAGATTTAGACAGGGTCATACGGGATGCCTGCCCAAAAGCCCTTGTCTATAAGCAGACCACGGAAAAAGACGACACGGTCTACACCTTCCGCATGGACTTTTCTTCCCTGAAAGATTACAGAAAAAAAGTCGAGTCCCTGCTGAACTTTGCTCCGGAGATCAGTTACAGCTATGCAGATTCTCCGTTTGCAAAGGGACTTCGCTATTCAGAAAATTTCTCCACGAAAGATCTGATGTCCTGGCTCTATACAGCCCTCTATGAGAAGGGGTACGTAGATCAAAAGTCTGTCAATGACCTGTGGAACCTGAAAAGCACAGAATTTACGTTCGCAGGAAAAAAGTACGAGACCGATGAAAAGATCAGTATTAACGAAATGACTTATGTACCTGTCTCCTCCATTGATATAAAAACCCGGGAGACAAGCAGCAGAAAACTCAAAAGGACTATTTCCATCCGGCTCCCGAAAGAAACGCTGGAAAAGCACTCTTCTGCCATCAGCAGCTATTTTTCCGGCTCCTCCTATGAAAAACGCTGGAAAAATGAAAAAGACGGAAAGACTCTGGTCATCACCTTTACCAAAGACAATTTTTCCGATCTGTGCGCCGTCACACGAAAGGTGCTGCACACATCAGATACGGGAGGCACATACCGGGTGGAGACAAAGAGCGGCAGCCCGTTTAAATTTCTCCTGGATTATGAAGAGACATTAGATTTTAAAAACTTTGCAGACGAAACCGGAAAGGTTCCCGTCACCTACACTCATATTTCCAATGCCGCCTATTCCGGCAGCGGCGAACAGACTCTGATCGACGGAAAAACAGGCAAAAAGAAAGTAAATTTCTCATCTTCCTTTGGACAGCCGGTGAGAAAATATGAGATTGCAGAAGTCTACAAGAATAAAAACGATATCCGAAGGAGTTTCAGCCTTATTTTCTCTTCTGTCTGCAACAAACGGGAACTTGCAAAACTCAAAGAAGCCTTTATGGGCAGTACTGTCTCCAATGTTTCACTGGACAAAGAAGATGATTATCGCCTTTCTTTCACACAGAAGGGTACCGTGAACCAGTGTGATGCAGACTTGAAAAAGATCTGGAAGGGCAGTTCTTCTTCCTATGAGACAAAGAAGTCCCTTTTCCGCGGGCAGACATCCGGCTATACCGGAAAATTCAGACTGCATCTGAACAATAAGAAAGCCAAAGGCACTTTCACTTTTGCCTCCGTGAGCAAAGATTCCTCTGCCGATATTTCTGTGACCGCAGATCATTACAAAAACATAAAAATGGCACAGAACGTAGCGGATAAACCGGTCTCTGCCCTGATGGAGGGAGACGAAACAGTTGCTTCTATCCATAAGGTAGAACTCACAGGCGATTCTTTTACTTTAAACTATGAAGGAAGCACCTCGGATCATTTCGTATTAAATGTACTGAAATTCCTTCTGCCTCTAATCCTTCTGCTCGTTGCCGGAATCCTTATTTATATCAAACAGAATTCGGTCCTCTGCTGGCTGAAAAGAACAAAGGAAAAATTACAGGAACAGATAAAGAAATTTCAGAGGTGAATATACAATGAAACGTGATTCATATGAGAGCATCGAAAGTACAAAAAAAGGATTTGAAGAAAGTTTTAAGACAGGAACCTTTTACAATAAACAGACCCAGGACCAAAAGCATCTGGAATTGATACTAAATTGTCTGAATGTAAGCCCTGGAATGAAAATTCTTGATCTCGGCACAGGGACAGGCTATCTGGCTTTTCCCATTGCCCGGAAATATCCTGCGGCAGAAGTTGCCGGAGATTACCGATGCTTTTCATGAAATCCACAGGGTATTGAAACCAAACGGAAATATGCAGATGAAAAAAGACGGACATATCAAGTTCTATACAAAAGAGGAGTGGCTTAAACTCGGCGAATTGACAGGTTTTCATTATACAGACGGCTTTGAAAGTCATATACGGTTTCCTAAGAAAAAGAAGGATGCCCCTGAATTCGATCAAATAGTACACAGGTTTGATCCGCAGGTCACTGCCGGCTATGATATAGAAATTACAAAAGATGAAATCTGGATCACCGAAAAGGTAAACAATCTTTTGTTTCATAAAATCAAAAATGAGGAAGAATATCTGTGAGTGTGTGAAACTTTTTCTGTAAAATAGAACTTAGAAGGTTCTTCTATGATAAAATAAAAATCATAGGAGGGCCTTTTATTATGGCAAGAGAAAAGAAACCAGTACACAAAGTACAAATGACGGAAGGGAAACGCAACATCATCCATCAGCTCCTGGAGGAATACCATATCCAAACAGCGGAAGATATTCAAGATGCCCTGAAAGATCTCCTTGGCGGAACCATCAAGGAAATGATGGAAGCGGAACTGGATGATCATCTGGGATATGCAAAATCAGAACGCTCCGACAATGAGAATTACCGGAATGGATACAAACCAAAACAGGTAAATAGCAGTTATGGTTCTATGCAGATCCCTGTGCCACAAGATCGGAAATCTACTTTCGAACCACAAGTGGTGAAAAAACGGCAGAAAGATATTTCTGATATTGACCAAAAGATCATTTCCATGTATGCAAAAGGGATGACGACCCGGCAGATATCAGAAACCATGGAGGAGATCTATGGCTTTGAAACCTCGGAAGGATTTATCTCTGATGTCACAGACAAGATCCTGCCCCAGATCGAAGACTGGCAAAACCGGCCGCTGGATGAGGTCTATCCAATCCTATATATTGATGCCATCCACTATTCTGTCCGTGACAATGGAATGATCCGTAAACTTGCCGCCTATGTCATTCTTGGGATCAATGCGGAAGGGAAGAAAGAGGTACTTACGATTCATGTTGGAGAGAATGAAAGCTCAAAATACTGGCTGTCTGTTTTGAATGAGCTGAAAAACCGGGGCGTAAAGGACATCCTTATCATCTGTGCGGATGGTCTTACAGGCATAAAGGAGGCCATTGCTGCTGCATTCCCCAAAACAGAATATCAGAGATGCATTGTCCACCAGGTGAGGAATACCTTAAAATATGTTCCAGATAAAGACAGGAAGGCGTTTGCAGCAGATTTAAAGACGATCTACCAGGCATCGGATGAAAAGAAGGCCCTTGCAGCCCTTGAACGTGTGACAGAGAAATGGACACCCAAATATCCGAATTCGATGAAACGCTGGAAGGACAACTGGGATGCTGTTTCTCCCATCTTCAAGTTTTCAGCAACCGTCAGGAAGGTGATATACACAACCAATGTCATAGAATCACTGAATTCCACCTATCGGAAGCTGAACCGCCAGAGAAGCGTATTCCCAAGTGATACGGCGCTGTTGAAAGCGCTGTATTTAGCGACATTTGAGGCTACAAAGAAATGGACGGTAACGATGCGCAACTGGGCACAAGTATATGGGGAGTTAAGCATCATGTACGAGGGACGACTTCCAGAGTAATTCAAAGACGGCCTAAAACGGGCGGATTTACCGCCTGCTGTTGACATGTTTTTTTGTAACTGTTATATATAAAGTAAGGGCGAAAAGCCTGTTTTTCAAGACTTTCGCCCTTCATTATCATAGAAGAATCTTATTTACAGACTTTTTTTCATAGTCTCATATCTGTAATCCGCAGATATTCTCCCTCTCTTATTGTGTATCATACTGGCTTTACACTGTACTCTGTTCCTGATCCGTTCCTTTCATCTCCACTACATTGACATCCAGTTTGTTGTAAGGAATTTCAATGCCTTCCCGGTCAAAGGCATCTTTGATATGTTCCAGCAAAGACCACTTGGTGGACACGTAGACCTCCGTGGACACCCATGCTCTCAGTCCCATGATGACGGAACTGTCGGCCAGATCGCTGACAAACACCTGAATGTTCTCATCCTGTGTCATGTGCTCTTTTTTTGCCACATGAAGCATCGTCTCTTTTACTTTCTGAATATCACTGTCATAGGCGATTCCAATCTTTAAATCGATCAGCCTGCTGTCCTGCTTTGTGTTATTAATCAAATTGCTGTTGCTCAGTGTTCCGTTTGGGATCACGATGACCCGATTGTCCACGGTCTTGAGCTTTGTGTAGAAAATGTCCATGGATGCCACTTCACCTTCACAGCCCGTACCGTCCACCACAATATAATCTCCCACCTGAAATGGTTTCAGAATCAGAAGAAGCACTCCGCCCGCAATATTGGAGAGACTCCCCTGCAGGGCCAGACCTACGGCAACACCGGCTGATCCGAACAGAGCCACAATGGACGTCCCCTTCACTCCCAAACGCTCTACTGCCATGAAAATGACAATGCACCTCAGGGCAATTTTCAGGAAGGAACAGCTGAAGGTTACAACTCCAAGATCTACTTTCCGCTTCTCCATTCCTTTCCGGAACAGGGAAACCAGCCATTTGCTCAGCTTAAACCCGACACCGATAATAATCAGTGCCACTAATATATTCAGTGCAAAATCTAAAATTTGATCTGTATAATGATTCAATACGACATTCCAATTCACGCTTGATGCTATCATCTTATGTTCTTCTCCTGTTATTTATAAGTATTTTTTATATCTTCCGCTTTAAAACAGAAGAAACACGCAGTGCGTGTTTCTCTATGTACTCTATTTTACGGTAACTTTGCATGTCTTCTTCGTGGATGTGCCCGGAATCCATGCGGTGATCGTTGCTGTACCCTTTTTCTTCTTTTTCTTCACAACGCCTTTGGAAGAAACGGTTGCAATCTTTTTATTGCTTGTTTTGTACTTCAGCTTGTCGTTGGATCTCTTATTATAAATAACACCCTTTAGAGGGTAACTCTTTACCTTGATCAACGTCAGTCTGCTGGCATTCAGCTTGATACTTCTGGAACCCAATGACACTGATACTTTACACTTTTTAGAAAGGTTTGTTCCCTTGACCGTAGCTGTGACATAACAGGTTCCCGTTTTAACTCCGGTGATCACCCCTCTGGATGAAACCGTGGCAATCTTTTTATTTGATGATGAGAATGTGACGGTATCACCACTTCTCTTATTGCCGATTGTAGCTGTGAGCGTTGCGGTCGCTCTGGTCTTGACATTAAGACTTGTCCTATTGATGGACAAGGTTCTTGGTTTTGAAACAGAGGATGATGAACTGCTGCTGCCATTTAACACTTCTTTTCCGTTTTTATCATAATAGCGGAAATACTTCATCTCACTCTTTGAAACAACCCTGTCTGCTTTGGCATAAGTTTTCTTTCCTTCTGTCCATTTCCAATTCTGTTCCAATAAGGTGACACTGTTTCCTGAAACATTCTGTACTATGGCCCAGTGTGTGTCTTTTGCCGCAATATCCCCTACTTTTGGCGTAGAAACCTTTTTAAAATTTCCACCCTTTTCGTCCTCAACAGGTGTTCTTCCTGGTAAAAGATTGTACGGTGTAAATCCACATCTGATTTGGTAATACTTCTTTATCAGTGCCGCGCATGAGTAGGTCTTGTCATCACCGTCCCATTTGCCCGGGCGGTACACAGCATTTACGCCCTGAAACTCATCGACGACCTGTCCTGTCTTTTTTACTTCTACAACTGTCATAGCAGCCTTTAATTTCCCTCCTGCCGGAAAAGCAACTGCCAGACCCAGTACCAGTCCCAAAATCCCCCATCTTATCCTTTTCTTGCTCATCTGTCTCTCCCTTTGTCCCCGTAAAATGTTTTTACATTTAAACAACCTTATTATAATATAAATTGTGAACAAATACAATTGTTTTTGTAACATTTGTAACATCTCAATCGAGGTAATTTGTGGAAGAAAAAACCAGCCATAAAAATGAATGGCTGGTTCTGAAACATATAAATTATTTTTTTGCGATAAATCCCTTGGCTTTTAAAGTCTCTGCACAGAGAACAGCTCCGCCGGCCGCTCCGCGGACCGTATTGTGGGATAATCCTACAAATTTATAATCATAGACAGTATCTTCTCTGAGACGTCCGATTGATACGCCCATTCCATTTTCATAGTCCACATCCATGCTTACCTGAGGACGGTTGTCGTCTTCTAAGTACTGGATCATCTGTTTCGGCGCACTTGGAAGACTTAATTCCTGAGGAATTCCCTTAAAGTTTATAAGCTTTTCGATCAGCTGGTCTTTTGTAGGATTCTTCTTAAACTTCACAAATACTGCCGCGGTATGTCCGTTTAATACCGGAACACGGATACACTGAGTCGTGATGACCGGAGACTCTGCCTTCACGATTTCTCCGTTTTCAATGTGTCCCCAGAGACGAAGCGGCTCCTGCTCGCTCTTCTCTTCTTCTCCGCCGATAAACGGGATGATATTTCCTACCATCTCAGGCCAGTCTGTAAAATTCTTTCCTGCTCCGGAAATCGCCTGATATGTAGTCGCTACTACTTCATACGGTTCAAATTCCTTCCATGCGGTGAGGACCGGTGCATAGCTCTGGATAGAACAGTTAGGCTTTACGGCAACGAAACCTCTCCTTGTGCCGAGACGTTTCTTCTGGCTTTCAATGACATCAAAATGTTCCGGGTTGATTTCCGGCACGACCATCGGTACGTCCGGCGTCCAGCGGTGTGCACTGTTATTGGATACTACCGGGGTCTCCGTCTTTGCATAGTCTTCTTCGATCTTCTTGATCTCTTCTTTTGACATATCCACCGCACTGAAAACAAAGTCTACTTCAGATGCTACTTCTTCCACTTCGTTTACATTTTTTACAACAAGCTTCTTCACTGTCTCCGGCATCGGGGTGTCCATTTTCCAGCGCGCACCCACTGCCTCTTCATAAGTTTTTCCGGCGGATCTCGGGCTGGCCGCCAACGTAGTCACCTCAAACCAGGGATGATTTTCCAGAAGGGAAATAAATCTCTGACCTACCATTCCGGTAGCGCCAAGAATTCCGACTCTCAATTTTTCTCTCATATTTTTCACCTCTATAATACTCTTAAACGAATGACACCATCGATCTGCTTCATTTTTGAAAGTACTTTCTCTGAAGGGCGCTTCTCCACATCAAAGATAGAATAAGCATAATCTTTTTTGGACTTGTTGAGCATGTTTTCAATATTATATCCTTCTTCTGCCAGAGCTGATGTAAGCTGTCCGATCATGTTCGGAAGGTTCTTGTGGTGAACCGTAATCCTGCATTCTGCCTCGATATCTCCCAAATCACAGTTTGGATAGTTGACAGAGTTTACAATGTTTCCTTTTTCCAGGTAGTTCATCAGCTGGTCGACTGCCATCTCCGCACAGTTTTCTTCAGATTCCTCAGTGGAAGCCCCAAGATGAGGGATCGTAATCACGCCGTCTGCCGCTGCCACCGCCGGTCTCGGGAAGTCTGTCACATAATGTTTAATCTTTTTGGATGCGAGTCCGTCCAGTACCGCCTGATCGTCCACCAGCTCACCTCTTGCAAAGTTTAGGATGGTCGCTCCGTCTTTCATCTTCTGGACAGCTTCTTTTCCGATCATACCCTTTGTGCTCTCCATGTACGGAACGTGGATGGTCAGAAAATCGCATTTCTCATAGATTTCGTCTAAGGAACTGCTGTGGTTTACCATTCTTGACAGGCTCCATGCAGAACGAACAGATACATACGGATCATATCCGTAGACATTCATGCCGAGACGATTGCAGATATTCGCAACCAGAACACCGATGGCTCCGAGCCCGATTACACCGATGCTCTTTCCTTTTAGCTCATTTCCAGCAAATGCTTTTTTCTTCTTCTCGATCATCTTTGCAAGATCTGCCTCTTTTGCATTCTCTTTTACCCAGTTCACACCACCGATGATGTCTCTGGAAGCTAAAAGAAGACCTGCAACTACTAATTCTTTCACACCATTTGCATTGGCACCCGGCGTATTAAAAACGGTGATTCCTTTTTCTGCATATTCATTCAATGGAATATTGTTGACTCCTGCTCCTGCACGTGCCACTGCAAGCATGGAATCCGGCACTTCCAGATCATGCATAGATGCACTGCGGACTAAAACTGCGTCTGCAGCATTAAGATCATCAATTACCTCGAACTCGCTTGTAAATAAATCCAATCCCCGGTTTGAAATCGGGTTTAAGCATTTTACTGTATACATTCTCAACACCCCTTATTTGTTTTCTTCTTCAAATTTTTTCATGAACTCAACTAACTTCTCTACGCCTTCTGTCGGCATTGCATTGTAAATACTTGCCCTCATTCCGCCGACTGTGCGGTGTCCCTTTAAGTTTTCAAATCCGGCTTCCTTTGCTTCTTTGACAAACTTGGCATCCATTTCATCATTACCTGTGACAAACGGAACGTTCATGAGAGAACGGTCTTCTTTTACAACAGTTCCTTTAAACATTTCACTCTGGTCTAAGAAATCATAGAGGATCTTTGCTTTCTCTTCATTGTGCTTTTTCATTGCTTCAAGTCCGCCCTGTTTTTTCAGCCACTGAAATACTTTTCCGCAGATATAAATTCCGTAGCACGGAGGCGTATTATATAAGGATTTTGCATCTGCATGAGTCTTCCACTTTAACATGGTCGGTGTTCCCGGAAGCACATCGTCCGTGATCAGATCTTCTCGGATGACTGCAACTACAACTCCCGCAGGTCCTACATTTTTCTGTACTCCAAAGTAGATTACTCCAAAGTCTTCCACATTTACCGGCTCAGACAAGATGCAGGAAGACATATCTGCAACCAGAATCTTTCCTTTTGTATCCGGCACCTGCTGATACTTGGTTCCATAAATCGTATTATTATAGCATACATACACGTAGTCTGCATTTTCAGAAATGTTCAGATCAGAACAATCCGGAATATATGTAAAAGTCTTGTCTTCGGATGAAGCGATAATGTTCGCTTTTCCATAACGGCTTGCTTCCTGATACGCTTTCTTTGCCCACTGGCCTGTGATGATAAAGTCTGCCTCTTTGTTTCTCATCAGGTTCATCGGGATCGCAGAAAACTGTGAAGAAGCTCCGCCCTGTAAAAATAACACTTTATAGTTGTCAGGAATGTTCATTAATTCTCTTAAGTCAGCTTCCGCCGTCTCGATAATGTCAGAGAACATTTTGGATCTGTGGCTCATCTCCATTACAGACATGCCGCAGCCTTTATAGTCCAGCATCTCCTCTGCCGCTTCCTTTAACACTTCTTCCGGCAGCACTGCCGGACCTGCTGAAAAGTTATACACTCTTGTCATTTTCATAATCCTCCAAATTTACTTTGTTGTTTTTTCCAAGTCTTCTTTTGTATATGCCTCCTGAATTGCGGCTCCTGGATTCACCATCGGCCAGACTTTATCGTCCAGATCCACATGACAGTCCAGAACAACCGGTCTTCCTGCTTCGAGTGCTTCCTCGAATGCAAACTCAAACTCATCAAGAGTCGTCACCCGTTTCGCCAGCGCACCCATGCCTTCCGCAACCTTCACAAAATCCACTGGATCCTCGAAGGTCGTGTAAGAATAATGCTCTGAATAAAACAGGTTCTGCCACTGGCGTACCATTCCGAGCACACTGTTGTTGATAATGACCTCAATGATCGGAATATTATATCTGGTCGCCGTTGCAAGTTCATTTAAATTCATACGGAAACATCCGTCTCCTGCGATATTAATAACAGTCTTTTCAGGGCTGCCCACTTTCGCTCCGATGCTGGCTCCCAGACCGTATCCCATAGTCCCCAGGCCTCCCGATGTCAGGAACGTCCTCGGCTTTTTATATTTATAGAACTGTGCAGCCCACATCTGGTGCTGGCCCACTTCGGTAACGATCACGGCATCTCCTTTTGTCCTCTCGTAGATTACCTCCACAATCTGAGGGCCGGAAAGCTTCGATTTGTCATAGATCAGCGGATAATTCACTTTATCCACCATGACATTCTTCACCCAGGTGTTATGATTCTGCTGGCCGAGCCTGCGGTTTACCATGGTGAGTACAGCCTTGATATCACCAATAATATGGGTATGTGCCATGATATTTTTATTGATCTCCGCAGGATCGATATCGATCTGCAGGATCTTTGCATTCTTTGCGAAAGAATCCGGATTGCCCAATACTCTGTCGCTGAATCTGGTTCCGATGGCAATCAGCAGATCACAGGCCGAGACTCCCAGATTGGAAGTTTTGGTCCCATGCATACCGAGCATACCGGTATACAGGGCATCTGTCCCGTCAAAAGCGCCTTTGCCCATCAGCGTATCGGCAACCGGAGCGTGAACTTTTTCCACGAACTCCCTGAGTTCTTCCGATGCGTCCGAGAGCACGGCTCCGCCGCCCACGAGGATGAACGGTTTTTTGGACGATTCGATCAGTTTAATGGCCTGCCGGATATCCATTTCTTTGATATTATCAATCTTTCTCTTGATTTCTTTTGGCTTCTGTGCTTTATAATTAGTGACTGCTGCCGTCACATCTTTCGGAATGTCGATAAGGACCGGTCCTTTTCTTCCGGTCTGGGCAATCCTGAACGCCCTTCGGATCGTGTCTGCAAGGTCTTCCACATTCTTTACAATAAAGTTATGCTTTGTGATGGGAAGAGTGATCCCCGTGATGTCCACTTCCTGAAAGCTGTCCTTTCCGAGAAGACTGACTCCTACATTACATGTAATCGCCACCACAGGGATAGAATCCATATATGCGGTTGCAATCCCTGTGACAATATTTGTCGCCCCCGGACCGGAAGTTGCAAAACACACGCCTACCTTTCCGGTGGATCTGGCATAACCGTCTGCCGCATGGGAAGCGCCCTGCTCATGTCCGGTAAGAATATGGGTAAAGCAGTCCTGCTGCTTGTATAATTCATCATAGATGTTTAAGATGGCACCGCCAGGATAGCCGAAAACCGTATTGACCCCCTGCTCTTTCAAGCACTCTAAAACAATCTGTGATCCCGTCAATTGCTTCATAAGAATACCTCTCTATTTGTCCTGGTTGATTTCTAAGATGGCACCGCGGTTTCCTGAAGTAACAAGAGACGCATATCTTGCCAGATATCCGGTTGTGATCTTCGGTTCTCTCGGTACCCAGTTTTCTCTTCGTCTCTGCATCTCTTCATCAGATACTTTTACATTCAGTGAATTTGCATTGATGTCGATGGAGATCGTATCCCCTTCTTCCACAAGGGCGATCGGTCCGCCGACCGCTGCCTCCGGAGAAACGTGTCCGATGCATGCGCCTCTGGAAGCCCCTGAAAAACGTCCGTCTGTGATCAGAGCCACGCTGGAGCCGAGTCCCATGCCCATGATCGCTGAAGTCGGATTGAGCATCTCCCGCATTCCCGGTCCGCCCTTCGGTCCCTCATAGCGGATGACAACCACATCCCCCTCTTTGATCGCACCTCCTTTGATCGCGTCAATGGCATCTTCCTCACAGTCAAACACTCTGGCCGGCCCTTCCATCTTTAACATTTCCGGAGCCACGGCAGAACGTTTTACCACACCGGAATCCGGTGCAAGATTTCCTTTGAGCACTGCAATTCCGCCTGTTTCGCTGTAAGGGTTCTCCACCGGTCGGATCACTTCGGGATCACGGTTGATGCATCCCTCAATGTTTTCTGCCACTGTTTTTCCCGTTGCGGTGATCAGGTCTGTATGTAACAGTTCCTTCTTATTTAATTCATTCATAACTGCATAAACGCCGCCAGCCTCATTTAAATCTTCTATATAAGTATGGCCTGCCGGAGCTAAATGGCAGAGATTCGGCGTCTTCGCACTGATTTCGTTTGCCAGTTCCAGATTCAGTTCCACACCTGCTTCATGGGCGATGGCCGGCAAATGGAGCATGCTGTTTGTGCTGCACCCCAGTGCCATATCAACAGTCAGCGCATTCAAAAATGCCTTTTCCGTCATAATGTCTCTCGGACGGATATTCTTTTCAAGCAGCTCCATGACTTTCATTCCTGCATGCTTCGCGAGCTTGATCCTCTCTGAATATACTGCCGGGATGGTTCCGTTTCCTTTCAGTCCCATACCCAACACTTCAGTAAGGCAGTTCATAGAGTTTGCCGTGTACATCCCGGAACAGGAACCGCAGGTCGGACATGCCTTGTTTTCAAATTCGTCCAGTTCTTCCTTCGAGATAGAACCGGCAGCATATGAGCCCACCGCCTCAAACATGCTGGACAGACTGGTTTTCTGTCCCTTTACACGTCCTGCGAGCATTGGTCCGCCACTGACGAACACTGTGGGTACATTGACGCGTGCCGCTGCCATCAAGAGTCCCGGAACATTTTTGTCGCAGTTCGGGACCATGACTAAGGCGTCAAACTGATGGGCCAGTGCCATTGCCTCTGTGGAATCCGCGATCAAATCTCTTGTCACAAGAGAATATTTCATTCCGATATGCCCCATGGCAATTCCGTCACAGACTGCGATCGCCGGAAAGACGACCGGGGTTCCGCCTGCCATAGCTACTCCCATCTTTACTGCTTCTACGATCTTATCCAGGTTCATGTGTCCCGGCACGATCTCATTGTATGAGCTGACGATACCGACTAACGGCTTTTCCATCTCTTCTTTGGTATAGCCCAATGCGTTAAACAACGATCTCTGAGGAGCAAAATTCTCTCCATTTGTATAAGTATTACTCATATCGCACTTCCTCCTAAATATTATCTATGCCTCCGGGATTCCGGAGGCTTTTTATATGCCTTTGGCACTTTATATCATGTTGTCTTATATTCTTTCGATGATCAGATCTCCCATCGCTTTGGTTCCCACTTGGATCATTCCGTCGGACATGATATCCACGGTTCGGTATCCGTCTTCCAACACTTTCTTCACTGCCTTTTCGATCATGTCAGCTTCTGCATCCAGATCGAACGAATATCTGAGCATCATGGCTGCCGACAGGACCGTAGCGATCGGGTTGGCAATATCTTTTCCTGCGATATCAGGGGCAGAACCATGGCTCGGCTCATATAATCCGAATTTACCCTCCCCAAGGCTGGCCGATGAAAGCATCCCGATGGACCCGGTAATCATACTGGCCTCGTCTGATAAAATATCGCCGAACATGTTCTCTGTGAGGATCACATCAAACTGTTTCGGGTCATTGACCAGCTGCATGGCACAGTTGTCAACCAACATGTGCTCGTAAGTTACATCGTCATAGTCCTCTGCGACCTCTTCCACTACCTGTCTCCAGAGTCTTGAAGAGTCCAATACATTGGCCTTGTCAACACTGATAACATGTTTCTTTCTCTTGCGGGCGATATCGAAGGCTTTGACTGCAATCCTTCTGATCTCATTTTCATTGTATGTCAGAGAATCCTTCGCTACCCGGATGCCGTCTACCACGTCGGTGCTTCTCTCGCCAAAATAAAGTCCCCCTGTCAGTTCTCTCATGATCACCATGTCAAAACCGTCGCCGATGATCTCGTCTCTTAACGGACAGGCTTTCTTTAACTCTTCATATAAATAAGCCGGACGGATGTTTGCAAACAGACCTAATCCTTTTCTCAGGGCAAGAAGCCCTGCCTCCGGACGAAGCTCAGCAGGCAGCCGATACCACGGCGATGTGGTAGTATTGCCTCCGATAGACCCCATCAAGACTGCATCGCTGTTTCCCGCAGTTTCCAGTGTTTCCTCTGTAAGAGGCTTTCCATAGACGTCAATGGATGCCCCTCCCATTAAAATCTGTTTATATGTAAACTTATGTCCCGACTTCTCTGCCGCTGCATCCAGAACTCTCACAGCCTGTTCTACGATCTCAGGGCCGATCCCATCTCCTTTGATAACTGCTACATTAAAATTCATAGTCTTCTCCTCTTCCTTATAATATCACTGATATCATCTCCGCTGCCAAAGCTGCCGCACAGCTTAAACAGGCTACTGTGACGATGTTCATTTCTCTGTATGAAAGTATCACCGCTGCCGCAAAACCTGTGATTGATGATCCAAAACTCTTTGTAGCTGAAAACACTGCCGGTATGACCATAGCAGCCAAAACGGCATATGGCACATAAAAAAGAAATGATCGAAAAAAACGATTGGTTATCTTTTTCTGAAAGACCGTCAGCGGAATCATTCTTACAAGATATGTAGTCACTGCCATTGCAATGATATACAAAAACAATCTCCAAAGACTCATTCATCTTCCTCCTTCACCGGAAAAAATACAGCTCCTGCCCCCGCTGCAATCAGCGTGCAGAGAATAATGGAAAATCCACTGGAAATGAAAGAAAACAGTTTTACATAATGAAATAATAAACTAAAACATACAGATACAATGATAACTGCCACTATATTTTTATTATGCTTTGACGGCGGAATAATGATCGCAATCAGCATTCCGTAGATGGCAATCCCCAGTGCGTTCATCACCATCTGAGGCAGCAGCCCGCTTGCAGTGGCCCCCAGAAAGGTACCCAGCGTCCATGCGAGCCATGAAAAACTCATGAGTCCATAAAAGTATTTTGGACCTATCTCGCCTTTCCGGCCGCAGGCCATGGCAAAAATCTCATCGGTCACTCCGAATGCCATCAAAAATCTGTTCCAAAGTTTTGTCCTCGATTCAAGCTTCTGTCCAATCGCAATGGACATGATAGAATATCTTAGGTTGATGATAACCTGAGACAGGACCAGCTCGATCAGAGTTCCCCCTGCGGTAATGGAAATCAGCCCTGCAAACTGGCCTGCTGATGTAAGGCAGGTGGCAGATATGAGCGTTACCGCCCAGACAGGAACACCCTTGGCACTCCCGGCGATTCCAAAAGCAAAAGAAACTGCCAGATACGCAAGCGCTATCGGAATCGAATCCAAAGCTCCCCGGCGAAAGCTGTTCTCTACTTTCATTTTCTTCTCCTGTCGCTATTTCATTGATTGTTCTTCTTCTATAATATAGAGGGTTCCCTCTCCCTCCCGAAGCGAACTTATATAATAGAATACCATATTTCAATATAGATTGAAAATAGTTTTTTCATTGAATATGTGATTCTCTGGACCTTTTTGTTGTTTTAACATGATTTATAACAAATTATTTGAATTAGCCCATAATTTTCTTTCATAATTTACCATTCCCTATTACACTATTGTTTCAGACAGAAAAATATATTATAATGGCAGAAAAAGAATAAAAAAGGAAAAGGGGAATACATATGAATCGAAAGACACTTCTTTGCGCTGGCCTCTCCGCCATGATGCTTGCCGCAAGCATTCATCCGGCTTCTGCTATCAGTGCAGGGAGCATTTTTAAAGTACAGTATACTCACAACAAAAAAACCTATACAAAGAAAGCTCTGAATGCCCGGTACAATAACACCGTTATTAAGACAAATATGCCCGGATTTTTGGACGGTTCCACGTCCATGTACTCTGCCTACTGGATTTTTGGCAAGTGCAAATCTTTAGGTACCTCTTATAAATATACAAGCAAGACAAAGAAAATTACTTTTAAAAGAGGCAATAAGACAGTCGTCATGACCCTAGACAGCAAAAAAGCCACTTTAAACGGTAAATCTTTTACACTTCCCGCTGCCCCAAGAAAAGTCCGCTATGTGGCAAAAAAGAAAAATTATATTATGGTGCCGGGACAGACTGTTGCCGGAAAGCTCGGCATTTCCTATACCTGGAACAATCGGCTCTTATCCGGCGTGATGAAAGCTTCTTCCTCATCTGGCCAAGGATCAGCTCCACCCACATCCACAGCTCCGTCTACCGGCGGGGTAGTTGCACCGAAAACAAAAGTCACCGCAAGCAGCAGCAATTATTCAATCCGCCTGAAAAAACCTGCCGGCTTGTCTTCATCTGCGGTCACCTCTGAGGATGATTATTGGAACAAACGGCTAGTATTAAATATCAACGGCAATTATAAAACCCATTTTTCCTCTTCTTCCAACCGGAATATAAAGGATAGTCTGACCTATTCCGTATCCTATACCGGAGGAAAGACCAAGATCTATCTGAAAACAAGCTCCATCAAAGGCTTTAGCATCACACAGGATTCCAGTTATATCTATGTGAAGTATGCGGCTCCGAAATCTATGTTTTCGAGAGTTATCGTTGTGGATGCAGGACATGGAGGAAGCGATACGGGCGCCACAGGAAACGGACTTCAGGAAAAAAATATGACCCTCTCCATTGTACAGAAAACGAAGTATTATTTTGATCGGAATGCCAATTATAAAGTTTATTACACGAGACTTTCTGACTGGTATCCAACTCTGTCAGAGCGGTATCAGATGGCAAACAACGTAGGGGCAGACCGGTTTGTCAGTGTCCATATTAATGATGTAGGAAAGATCAGTTATTCAGCCAAAGGTACTGAGACCCTCTACAATCCAAAAGGCGGAAAGGCTCCTTCTCCTTACAGCAGCCTGACCGGCAAAGCACTGGCAAAGGACGTTCACAAAAAACTGAGAAGCGCAACAGGATTTACAGACCGAGGATTAAAACAAAGAGTTCCTGGTGTCAACGGGGTTGCTGTTCTGACTTACTCCAAAACCGCAGCAACGCTCGGAGAGGTGGGGTTCATATCCAATCCTACGGAGGCTTCCTCCATGAAAAACAATTATACAAAGATCGGAAAAGCATTTTATGATGGAATCCTGGCCTCATTTTAGCTGCACAGAACGCCAGTGATCATGACCTCAGCTGAAATCCCATGATATTTCTTTTGGAGAATCCCCCAAAAAGTAAAGTATTATGGGATTTTTTATATATTCATTGCATTTTTATTACGATTATGTTACAATTTACGCGAAAGGACGGAAAAGTATGAATAATTTAAAAAAATCTATTGCTTATTTATCAATTATGATGCTAACAGCAACTACGATCCCTGTATCCACCGTACAAGCTGCCTCAGTACCAAAAGCAGGCAAATATTATACCTTAAAGATTGCAGGAAAAAAGCAGAAAAAGAAATGCCGGAATGTCAAAATCAACGGCACAATTGTAAAGACCTATGCTCCTGGATTTTCACGGGCTAATACTTCTATGTACTCAGCATACTGGCTGTTTGAAAAACAAAAGAGCCTGGGGGTGTCTTACAGCTACTCATCCAAAACAAAAAAAGTAACCCTGAAACGGGGAAGCAAATCTGTGGTCATGACTCTTGACAGCATGTATGCTTATGTAAACGGCAAGAAGACCAAGATGCCTACACCGGCAAGAAAGGTATATTCTTATGCACGTAAAAAGAATTATATCTATGTGCCTGGTGCATTCTGTATCACAAAACTCGGACACAGTTATAAGTGGAGCTCCTCACAGAAAAGCGGTCTCATAACAACGAAGAGTCTGTCTTCCTCATCTTCTGGAAGCAGTTCAGGTTCCTCTTGCTCAGGCACTTCAAGTATCACGCCCGGAACAAGGATCACTGCTTCTGCCTCAAATTACAGTGTGAGGATAAAGAAACCAAGCGGACTTTCATCTTCGGCTATCTCGACATCAGATGATTACAGCAACCGCAGACTGATCATCAAGGTAAAGGGCAACTATAAAACACACTTTAGCTCCAGTTCCAACCGCTACATAAAAACGGACAAGTACTTCCGTTCCTATACTGTCACATACAGCGGCGGCTATACGAATATCTATATCCGTCCGAGAAAAGATGTGATTAAGGCTTATGCAGTCTCACAGACACCTGATTATATCTATGTAAAGTATGATTCACCGAAGAAGATATACAGCCGCATTGTTGTATTGGATGCGGGACACGGAGGGTCTGATTCCGGAGCTACCGGAAACGGGCTCAGGGAAAAAGATCTGACACTCAAAATCGTCCAGTCTGCCAAATCATATTTTAACAAGAATTCCGGATATAAAGTCTACTACACACGGCTGTCCGACTGGTATCCGTCTTTGTCATACCGCTCAGATCTGGCAAACAATGTAGGGGCTGACCGTTTTATCAGTGTCCACATAAACTCAGCGACTCCTTCCGCCCACGGAACAGAGACTCTCTATAACTCCAAAGGTTATAAGTCATCCTCAGGTCTTACCAGTTATAACTGGTCAAACAAGATCCATGCATATGTGCGGCCTGCCACAGGCTTTACGAACCGGGGACTTAAAAACCGGACAGGACTGGCTGTCCTGAGAAACACAAAGACTGCTTCCAGTCTTACAGAAATCGGTTTCATCTCCAACGAGGCAGAAGCAAAAAAAATGAAAAGCAATACCGGTACCTATGGAAAAGCCGTATACAACGCTATCGTAAACTCTTTTTCCACGTATCCGAGCAAACGATAAGAAATTTATCTGTTACAGGAGGCCGGAACAACTCAATGCCAAGTTGTTCCGGCCTTTTATGTTAACTTCCGAAGCGATTCGTAACCTCATACTCGTCACAGGGTCATTTGTAATATGGGACAACCAGGTACATACCTTCCTTGATCTCGCCGTCATAGATATGATTGGTCTCGCATACTTCTTCCACATATTCACCGACAGAGCTGTATTCCTCCGATATACGGCTTTTTGCTATATTCCAAAGACTGTCTCCCTTTTTAATCCGGATACTGGTAAAATACTTCTTTCTGCCGTCGGCAGCTCCCGCCACCTGCCGGCTCTCTGCCATAACGGCGCCAGCGATACCCAAAATCGTAACAATAAATAAGACTGTGATCAAAACTTTTATCTTCAGTGTTTTCATAACGCATCCTCCTATCGAACATTTGTTTATGATTCTATTATAAAGAACGCGCGTTCGTTTGTCAACGTCTTTCCGAAAATTTGTTCGGGAACACTTGTTTCAATCTGTAATATATGGTAAGATAATAGCAAGAAAATAAAGGAGGCACATTATGAGCAAACAAAAGTTGAGCCCAAAACAAGAACAAATCTTAGAATATATAAAATCTCAGATACTGGAAAAGGGTTATCCGCCCGCAGTCCGTGAGATTTGTGCCGCTGTCAGTCTGAAGTCCACCTCTTCTGTCCATTCCCACTTGGAGTCTTTAGAGCGCAAGGGCTATATCCGAAGAGATCCGACAAAACCAAGGGCCATTGAGATCATTGACGATGACTTCCAGCTCACGAGGCGCGAGGTTGTGAACATTCCTATAGTAGGAACCGTGACCGCAGGAGAACCGATCATCGCCACTGAGAACATCGAAGACTACTTTCCCATGCTTCCTGAGTTTATCGGCTCCAAAAGCACCTTTATGCTCCATGTGAAAGGCGACAGCATGATCAATATCGGCATCTATGACGGTGACATGGTGATCGTCGAGGAAACTCCTTCCGCTGAAAATAACGACATCGTGGTAGCTCTTATAGAAGATTCCGCCACAGTCAAACGATTCTTCAAAGAAGACGGGCATTACCGACTTCAGCCGGAAAACGATTTTATGGACCCGATCATCGTAGATGAAGTTTCTATTTTAGGAAAGGTCATCGGCCTTTACCGCAGCATGTCATAATCTGCCATCCAGACTATACATAATCTTAACAAAAAAGAAGAAAAGCACCTTGGCTTTTCTTCTTTTTTCCTGTCCATCCTTCTCTACAGTTTCTTTTTCTTTCCGATCAGCAGAGCTTACTTTGGTTTGCTCCTGAGGCAGATTTAAAATAACTTGTAAACCCCATTGCATTCACAAGATCCAGGTTTATCAAAGTCTCACCTATGAAAAAAACTGCCGAACAGCCAAATATCTCAGCTCATGCGGCAGTTTGTCCTAAGTTATAACTGAAAACGGTCCGCCCGCTTCTTGCCTTCTGGCAGAGTGCTATTCTCCCTCTTCCAAAGAGACTTCCACTCCATCCTTCCAGATTCTCTCGAGATCATAAAACAGACGGTTTTCCTGATCAAAAATATGGATCACGATATCACCGAAGTCTATCAAAACCCAAGTTCCGTTCTGATATCCTTCCATCTGTTTCATCTCATATCCCGCTTTCTGCAAAGCATCCTGTACATTGTCGACAATGGCCTGCACCTGATTCTTATTTTTTCCGTTGGCTATGATAAAATAATCGGCAATGACGGAGATCGAGCGGATGTCTAAGACCTTGATCTCCTCCGCCAGCTTTTCTTCTAACGCTTTATAAGCAATTTTTGTCATTTCTAAAGACTGATTCATGTGTGATCACCCTCCTTGTAGTATTCATGAGTCTCTGTCGTCCTTGGATCAATCGCCTGATCCCTGCTTTTCAGATACTGCATGGTATTTTCAATTATTTTGAGAAGACATTGGTTGATATCCGAAAATGCAAGCCGCCTGGCCTCGGAAAGACCCGGTATGTCCTTTCTGCCCGGCTCTATATAGTCGGCGATAAATATAATCTTATCTAAAAGGCTCATTCCTGGCTTTCCGGTTGTATGACATTCCACCGCAGATGCAATCTCTGCATCCTCATTGCCGTAGCAGTCCCTTGCTATATACGGTGCCAGTGCAGAGTGAAGAAGCTGCGGACTTTCTTTCATTTCTCTTGTCAATATGATCCCATATTGACTGCAGAGTTTCATCTGCCGTTCTATGGGATACCCTTTCGCACAGTCGTGGAGCAGCCCTGCCCTGAATGCCTTTTGAATGTCCGCTCCCAGAGCCATTGCCATCGCAGATGCGGTGTAGGCCACACCTAGCGTATGTGTATAACGGCTCTCTTTCAGGTTTCCCGACAGCTTTTTCTTTATCTCATTGAGTTCCATACAAATCATTTCTTTCTATATAAAGTCTGACCTCTTCCGGCACAAAATACCGGATGCTCTGTCCTCTGGATGCCCTTTTCCTGATCTCATTCGATGAGATCTCCAAATCTGGACTGTCCAAATGATAAATACGTCCCTGATACTTATCCTGAATGTATTCAATCTGCGCATCCAATGCACTCCTGGAATCATTCCTGGATGCAACCAAAATCGTTGCCATTGACAAGATCTGGCCTGGATCTTTCCACGATTCGATCTGATACAGAGAATCTGCACCCATGATAAAATAGTAGTCTGCATCAGGATGCAGTCTGGTGAGCTTTCTCAGTGTATCTACTGTATAAGTATATCCTTCCCTGTCCAGTTCAATGTCAGAAAATTCAAAACCGGGATGGTTCTCTATGGCCATCCTGACCATATTGACACGGTCCTCGATCTCTACATTTTTGGATATTTTTTTGTAGGCCGGATTTTTGGTCGGGACGATCAGCACCTTATCCAATCCAAAATCCTCAAGGGCAGTCTGCCCGAGAATCAGGTGTCCGTGATGGATTGGGTTGAATGTCCCGCCAAGAATTCCTATCTTCTTCATAATCCCTCCGAAAAGCCCTTCTCCTTATATTATTTCGGCAGCTGGATCTTCTTGTGATCCCTGGACTCTTTATATAACACGATCTTCTTCCCGATGACCTGTACTACTTCAGATCTGGTACGCTCGGCCAGTGTCTGCGCCACTTCCTTCGGGTCATCCATGCAGTTTTGAAGAACTGCGATCTTTATCAGTTCCCTGGCATCTATGGCTTCTCTGACTCCCTCGATCAATTCCGGGGATATGCTGTCTTTCCCAATCCTGAATATAGGATCAATCTTCATCGCCAGGCTTTTCAAATAAGCTCTCTGTTTACTCGTCATTGCTTCTCCTTACTTGTAATAATCAAATTCTAAATCATATAATTTTACGGTATCTCCTTCTTCGATTCCCAGGGCTTCCAGTTCTTCAAGAACACCGTTTCGTTTCAGGAATTTCTGGAAAAAATCGAATCCGCGCTCTGACTCCAGGTTTGTGTAGCCGAGCATTCGCTCTACCTTCGGACCTTCCACCGTGAAGACTCCTTCTTCCGGATTTGCTACGGTGATTCCTCCCTCTTCATCCTCAAAGCTTAAGTCGTATTCCTGCTCGAATTCCATTGCCCCTTCCGGAAGCTCGTCCAGAAGCTTTCTTACATGCCACAAAAGCTCCTTGACACCTTCTCCGGTGACAGCCGAGATCGGAAATACTTCGATACCGTTCTCTGCAAATTCTTCCTTCAGCAGATCCATCACGGTTTCCCGGTCTTCTTCGGTCATGGCATCGATCTTATTAGCCGCGATGACCTGCGGTCTCTTTAAGATCTCCGGATTGTATTTTTCCAGTTCGCCGTTGATGGCCCTGATATCCGCAATTGGATCTCTGCCTTCCACAGAAGCCGCATCCACCAGGTGGATTGTGACCTTCGTCCTGTCGATGTGGCGGAGAAACTCAAATCCCAGGCCAACTCCCTCAGACGCTCCCTCAATGATCCCCGGAATATCCGCGATGACAAACCCTTTTCCTCCGGCCAGATCAACGACACCCAGATTAGGATTCAGTGTGGTAAAATGATAGTTTGCGATCTTCGGCCTTGCATTGGTCACCCTGGATAAGAACGTAGATTTCCCCACATTTGGAAAACCTATCAGTCCCACATCGGCGATCACCTTCAGTTCCAGGATCACCTCAAGTTCCTGGCATTTGCCTCCCGGCTGCGCATATTTGGGTGCCTGCATCACAGCCGTAGCATAATGCTGATTGCCCTTCCCTCCGCGGCCTCCCTTTAAAAGCACTACCGGTTCTTTTTTATTTGACATATCAAGGATTACTTTCCCTGTTTCTTTCTCTTTTATGATCGTTCCGGGCGGGACCTTCAGCACAACATCCTGTCCGTCGGCACCATGACAGCGTCTCTTTCCGCCCTCTTCGCCGTCTCCTGCTTTATATTTTCGTTTATGACGGTAATCAGCCAGGGTATTCATCCCTTCATCCACAGCGAAGATCACGTCGCCGCCGCGTCCTCCGTCACCGCCGTCCGGACCGCCGTTAGGCACATAGAGCTCTCTTCGGAAACTCACATGGCCGTTGCCGCCTTTTCCTGATCTGATATATATATTTGCTCTGTCTGCAAACATCGGCTTTTCCTTTCTGATTTTCAAAAAAACGGCTCCAAATTGTGAAATTTGAAGCCGTTAAACATTCAACTGTCTGCCTGTACAAACACTAGCCGACAACTATGCAACTGGGTGTACAGAACACTGTTTCTTATCTCTGCCTTTTCTCTCGAAACGCACGATACCATCTGTCAATGCAAATAAAGTATCATCACCACCGCGTCCTACGTTGACTCCCGGATGGATCTTTGTTCCTCTCTGGCGGTAAAGAATATTTCCAGCTTTTACAAATTGTCCGTCAGCTCTTTTCGCACCTAATCTCTTAGATTCAGAATCTCTTCCGTTCTTTGTGGAACCCATTCCCTTTTTATGAGCGAAAAATTGAAGGTTCATTTTCATCATTGTCTTACACCTCCTCAAATACTACGTGAATATATGGACGATACTCCGATTCAATGTTGGTTATCCCAAGAACCAGAGAATCCAATAAAATCTGTCCTTCTTCAGAACATGTCCCTGAAACTCTGAACTCAATCACTGCATCGTCTTCCGATGTGTAACATGTGCCGGCATCCTCTGTCAGCTGTTCAAAAGAATTCAGGAAGTTAATGACCAGTGCAGATACCGCGGCACAGACAATATCCTGTCCTTCCTCCGCATATCCGGCATGGTCCTTTGCCTGAAAGCCTGCAGGCTTTCCCTGATGGTCCCGGTAGAATGTGATCTGTGTCATTCTCTCGGTCCTTTATTATCCAACAATGTTATCGATCTTCACTTGTGTGAATAATTGTCTGTGACCATTTTTCTTATGGTATCCGGTTTTTCTCTTATACTTGTAAACAATGACTTTTTTGTCTTTGCCTTCGCTTACAACTGAAGCTTCAACCTTTGCACCATCTACGTTCGGTGTTCCTACCTTTACAGTATCTCCACCAACTAATAAAACATTATCAAAAGTAATCTTTGCTCCGACTTCTGCGTCAAGCTTCTCAACTTTGATCACATCACCTTCGCTTACTTTGTACTGTTTTCCTCCTGTTGCAATAATGGCGTACATCTATGGCACCTCCTATAATCAAACTCGCCAGCTTTGGTGATCCTTATGGATTCTTATACCTCGCTGTGCGGCATACTGTTACAGTATAGCAACTTATTTTTTCCATGTCAAGCAATAATCTTACAGGAAATCTTCTTTTTCTATGGGTCTTCTGACCTTCTTTCTCGTGATCTCCATCAGTCCAAGCTTCGTCATGTCTACGGCCACCGCTTTCTTGGAATCCCTGTTCAGCACAGACTGCATATAGGAAAGGAGCCTGTCCTCTTCTTCTTTTTCTTTCATATCGATAAAATCCACGAGGATAATCCCGGATAAATTTCTGAGCCTGATCTGTCTGGCCGTCTCTCTTGCCGCCTCCCGGTTTATCTTTATAATATGGCCTTCCTTCTGTCCCCGCCCGATCGATTTTCCTGTATTTACGTCGACCACTGTCATGGCCTCTGTGCGCTCGATGATCAGAAACCCTCCCGATCTGAGCCACACTCTCGTATGAAAAACTGCCTCCAGTGCATGAGAAAGCCGGTATCCCCTCTCAATAGACTGATCCTGTCTGTCCATCCGGCGGACCTGATATCCATTCTCCTCTGCCTCCCTGCAGATCACCTCATCATCGGAGATGATACGTTCCACACGGGAAGGAGAAAGTCCAAATACATAACGGGACGAGAAATTCTGATTTGTGGCCAGAAGCTTGCAAGGCTTCATATACTGCTGTTTCTCCTGGATCTGAACATATCTCTCAGCCAGACTTGCTGCTTCTCTCCCGATCTTTTCTTTATCCGCATTTGCAGCCTCTGTCCTCACAATAAATCCATACTCTCCGGTGACAAAAGCAGAGACGAACCTCTTTAAGTCTTCCTTTTTTTCTTTATCCCGGATTTTCCCTGATATACCCACGAACGACTTATCAGAGGACAGCACAAGATATTCTCCGGTCAGTTCAATGTTCTCTGTGGCTAACGGTTCCTTCTTGTCTGTGCCGTCTTTTTTTACCTGGATGAGGATTTCTTTTTCGTTTTTGAGTTTTCCCGGTTTTCTTCGTTCGTCCAGAGGATAAAAGCAGAGCCTGCCCTTGTCGATCTCAACGAAAGCTCCGTGGATGTTTCCTACGATATTCTTCACCCTGGCTTTGTAAATATTTCCGACCAGACTGCCTTCCTCTACTGGTTCGGATGAAAACTCCGCGAATTCTCCGTCCTCAAGCCATGCGCTGACGATATGCCTTCCGAGCCTTGTTATGATTACTTCATTCATATATTATTCTGCGTCCGGTATACTCGGAATATTCACGGAAGGGTCCAGATCTTTTTCGTAATCCACTCCGTCCATATCAAAGCCAAACATCTGGTAAAAGTCTTCCCAGTATCCCTCGATATCGGCATATTCCTTAACATTTTTCGTATTGATCTTCTCCCAGCGCCGTTCCACTTCTGCCTGTACTTCCGGCTTTAACTCCCAGTCATCCAGACGGATCAGTCCCTGACCGTCTGTCTCTGCCTGTCCGAACACAGCCTTTTCTCCAAACAGCCTGGTGATCTGTTCGATACATCCTTCGTGGAGGCCTCTTTCTTTCATGATACTGTAAAGCACTGCCATATACAGGGGAACGATCGGAATTGCAGAGCTTGCCTGAGTGACGAGACCCTTGTTGACCGAAATATATGCCCTGATGCCTCTTTCTTTAAATTCTTCATTGATCTCACCTGCGGTCTTGTGCAGATGTTTCTTTGCAGCACCGATGGTTCCCTCAAAATAGATGGGATAAGTGAGCTCCGGCCCGATATAAGAGTAGGCGAAAGTAACAGTGTCTTCTTCAATGGCATCTGCATCTGTGAGTGCCCGAATCCATGCCTTCCAGTCCTCTCCGCCCATTACCTTCACCGTCGCTTCCACTTCTTCCTCTGTGGCAGCCTCAATGGTTTTCTCTCCGATGGTGTTGTCTTTCAGATTCAGGTTCTTATTTGTAAAATCTTCTCCGGTCGTCTTTAGCACAGACTGGTACACGGTGCCGTCCTCGGCAGTTCTTCTCGGTGCGGCCAGACTGTAAATGACGGCGTCGACTTTCCCTAAATCCTTCTTGATCAGATCGATCACCTTCTCCTTGACTTCCCTGGAGAATGCATCTCCGTTGACTGTCTTGGCATATAGATCCTCATTGGCTGCCGCATGTTCAAATGCAGCCGTATTATACCAGCCCGCCGTGGCAGTCCTCTTTCCAGCCGCCTGTCTCTCAAACATGACACCTACCGTAGCTGCTTTGCATCCGAATGCCGCGTTGATCCTTGATGCCAGCCCGTATCCGGTGGACGCTCCGATGACCAGGACTTTCTTTGGCCCGTTCTTGACTTCGCTGTGCTTCTTTACATATGTAATCTGATTCTCAACATTTTTTCTGCAGCCCTCTGGATGTGCAGTAAGGCACAAAAAATCCCGGACTTTTGGACTTATTTTCATGTATATCTCCTTTTTTTCAAGTTCAATCATTACTGAAAATTATAATCGTTCCTTTTTCCACTGTCAAGTTTCCCCAAGGTTCGGGGCTTTCATCACCTTCCAAAGCGTATCCATCAGCACTTCTAAATCGACAGGTTTGGCCACATGAGCGTTCATCCCCTGCCTGTAAACTTGACCGTGTTGCTCAGAAGGTTGATGGGGATCTGATTGATGCAGAGCAGATCTCCGTAAAAATCTCTTTACTTTTTCCTTCACTTCCGGAAGGTCTTCCCTGTGTACCCCCTGAAATGCCATCTCCTGGCTGATCTCCCTGGCATGCTTCTCGGAACAGCCTGATGTTTCATAGAATGAGGAGTTGCGGAATACCGGATAAATCCGGCCTTCTTTATAAATATATACACACTCCGCCTGGAATCATCTCCAGAGCCTCTTGGGCCTCACGCCTTATCTTCCCCATCCACAGCACTGCCTTTGCTACTGCTTTCCACATTGGACAGGAATAAAAGTTCTTATCCCGGCACCAACTCTGTCCATATATATTAATCAATTTTACCATATAAGGTGAAAAAGTACAATGATCACAGACGGATCAAGTGCTGAGCGTTTTTTATTTTTCAGAAAAAAAACTGCTGTATCAGTGGTATGAACACTAATACAACAGTTTTATGTTTATGTATACCTATTTAAAAATTCTTCTTACTGCCACGATCTTTCTGTATTTCGCATTCTTGGAGATCTTGATCCCACCTCTGGGATACGGTGCAGAGTTGCTTGCATGGACAATTTTATTATTTCCCATATAAATTGCCACATGTCCGCTGTAACAGATGATATCACCCGGCTTCGCCTTCTTGATTCCGCCTTTTACTTTCTTTCCTGCTTTTCTCATTCCGTAGGAAGAGTGCGGAAGTCTTTTGCCGAATTTTCTGTAAACAGACATTACATATCCGGAGCAGTCAGCTCCTCTCGTCAAACTGGTTCCGCCATATTTATATTTATTACCGACAAAGCGTTTTGCATAATTCACAACTTTCTGCCCTTTATTGGAAGCAGCTTCTGTCTCTCTAGTCCCGCCGATTGCAGAACATCCCACAACTGTGAGCATTATGACTACTATTGCTTTTACTACCAAACGTTTCATGTGTTCTCCTAATCAATCAATACAAATACTACAATAATGTTTCATGTATTTCTTTCACTGTTGCTATTGTAGCTTATATGTAATGAAATTGTCAAGAGTTTTTTAACATTTGTGTAACAATTATATTTTATTTTTTAATATATCGACAAATCTCTTCACATATCTTAGTTCTTCGTCGGTGATCTCATGCTGGCTGAACCTACCTTTTTCCGTGATTTTACGCACTTTTTCGAGGGTCAGGACATATTTTTCGTCCAGCTTCTTACCATCTGTCAGGGAATTTATTAAATTTTGATAAATTATGACTTTTTCCTTGTTGGTACTTTTTCTCCAATTCCTGTACCGGATAATTTCCCCCGCAATCTTAATAATTGTAACAATTATGAAAAAAGATAAAAGCAGCGCAGCCAGGCTCTGAAGAACCATATTTTTCTTCAAAAGAGACTCTCTTCCTTCTTCTGTGTATGAAACCTCCTCCTCTGTCTGATCCTGTTCGGACAGCAGATTCCGGGTGTTGGTCACTTCCACCGGGACCCACCCCACATTCTCTACGTATATTTCGGGCCAAGCGTGAGCATAGAAATCCGTGACCTGGGCTGTACGATCTCTCTTAAACTTCTGTTCATCGATCCGATATCCCTCCACATATCTGGACGGGATCCCCGCAGAGCGGAACATCATGACCGCAGCGGAAGCATACTGCGTACAGTAGCCTTTTTTATTCTCATTCAGAAAATACCAGATGGGATCTTTTCCCTCCGGTGTAGTTCCGGACTCGCTTGTATATCGATAATTTTCTCTCAAAAGTGTCTGGATCATCTCGGTCTTTTTCCGCATGGAGACCACCTGTAGCAGTTCCGGAAATTTCTTTGTAAGCTTCTTCTTTAATTCTCCGGGGACCTTCAAATACTGTCTTCTGACATATTTATTGTAGGAATCCATTGCCTCAAAATACTCCCTTTCCAAAGTCACATCCCCGGTCTGGCCATCCAGAAGGGCATCTGTGATCCTTCCGTCTGCCTTCAGCATACTGTCCAAGGATACAGGATAATATGTGAGAGTTTCCTTTTCCCTTTTTCCGGTCCTTTTCATATTGTAATCTCCGTAGTACCTCCCCTTTTCCGAAGAGATACTGCTGAAATAAGGCCAAAGGTAATAATCATCCGTAAATTTCTGATAGCGGATCTCTGCTTTTTCCGGCTTTTTCTGAAGACCTGTATCTAAAAGTTCAAGACTGAGCTCAGGAATCTTGAGATCAAAAAACTGGTAAGGCAGATCCAGACTGTTCTCTCCCAGGATCACCTTTGCGTCTCTCTTTTCTTTTTTCCACATGCCTTTCTCATAAACACCGCTTGTGAATCCCTTCAGATACAGCGTCTCCGGTTTTGAAAGCTTCACTTGAAACAGCTTTGTTCCCCTCGGCGACACGGAACCGATCTTCCCAATATCTCCGCTTCCGATCCCTCCTGCCACCTGATAATCTTTGCCCTGTGACAGCGTCCTTACGAATTCCAGTGCCGTCTCCTTGACCGGATTGCTGTCTGCAGGCTCCCCGGCAGTTCCGGATACTGCGACAGCCCCCAGGAGAAGGCATACGGATATTAACGATGCGCTGAATGTCTTTTTGCGTGTCCAGAGTACATAGCCGGTCAAGCCGCATAAAAACAGCAGAAACGGTCCCGTGATGGAATACGGAGTCAGGATCAGCAGGCAGGCTTCGACTGCAGATACCACTGCCGCAAAGCTCTTCGTCTTCTTCGTCAGATGATGAAAGATCACACTGCCCACCAGGAATAAAAGCAGGATAAACAGGATGCTGTCCCGCCGCGTATACTCAGGCCGGATATCCACGTAATAATAAAATCCCATATCAAACACTTGATTTACTGCATCGGCCATCCGGTTGCTGATCAGCTGAAATCCGTTGACAAGAGAGCTCCTTAAAAAAAATGAAGCCGCTGCCGCAAAGCCAACTGCGCCGAAGACAGCTTTCGGATACCTTTCTAACAGAACGCAGAGCACTGTCAGGATCGCCACGCCGGCACAGAGCAGATAATATTGAAAGGCTCTCGTAAAAAACCCGATAAAAACACTGTCTGTCAAGCCAAGAAATATCATGCTCAGAAATATATATTTCATATATGGTTCAATTTTTTCCTTCATAATAAAAAGACCCCTTGCAATCTGCTTCAAAATAATTCCAGATCATAGATTCCCTGCTCCAGCCTGCTCCTATCGACTGCATTCGTCTCCGATTCTGTTTCTACATAAATCAGATCAGTCTCTGTCTCTCTCATATAGATATGAATTCCCTCATGCTCCCTGTTTTCAAAGTCCCCGCCGAAGTCTGACGCAAACATCTCCCCAAACAATTCTTCATACTGCTGATACCGTTCCAGGTAGTATTCCTTTGTCCCCCAGTATATTGTCTGCGGCATTCCCTGCTCCAAAAAAAACTTTGAGACAGAGAAAAATACAGTAAAAAAATCATCATATGCTTCTCCCCACTCCGGCAGGCTTAGAAAGATAAAGAGCTTTTCCTCCCTTTCTTCCTCCATGTCCTTCACCATCAGCAGATTTTTTCCTGCGAGCAGTTTCCAGTGAATCCTGGAACCCTTGTCTCCAGGGCGGTATTCCTTGAGTCCGTCATATTCATACGGGTCCATGGTCTTTGCCTCCACCGCCTGATCTGACATCCGGCCCAGCGGATACGCATCCGGCATGATAAGCACCACGGCTTTGGCTTTTACAAATTTATCTGCCCAGAACAGGCCCGTCATATCCCGCATTTTTATCTTAGCCACCGTTATGTGCACTTCGTCACAGTGATCAAATCTGAGCGGGATCAAAAAGCCCTCCGACTCCTTTCCGGAATACTCAAATCTCTCTTTTATGACTTTTTTCCGTCCCATGAGCCAATAGCGAACCTGATAGGTAATCTGGCACTCTGCTGTATCCAGACACCGGATTCCTTTAAAGATACCCTTTAATTGAATCTCTTCCTTCCTTGAGGCAGCTTTCCGGTCAAGAGACACTTCAATCCTCAGCTTCGATGCCTTCCTCCGCACGTTCCACCAGGATATTAACACCAAAACAAATAAGGATGCCAGAAGGCATCCTCCGACGATATTTTGATATAAGATAACATAAATCACACTTAGGATGATAATTCCAATGATCATGGATGCTCCTTATCTGCTCTTTGGTACCGGGATCTCTTCGGCTATGGACTTAAGAATATCCCTGACCGTCCTGCGTTTGATCCTCGCCTCTTTGCTTTTCATGACACGGTGGGCGGATGTGGCATAAAAAATCTGCTTAATATCATCCGGCACCATATAATCTCTGTCATCGAGATATGCATTTGCTTTGGCCATCTGAAGAAGAGAGATCGTTCCCCTCGGACTGATCCCCATGCTAAGATCGGGATGGTTTCTGGTGGCACATGCAATATCGACAATATACCGGTACAGATCCTCATGGACATATACCCGCTCCGCCTGCTGTTTCATCAGTATGAGATCCGTCACCTGTATGATCTCTTCCAGAGAGTCGATGGCAACATTGACTCTTTCCTGCTTGAGCATCGCCACCTCACTCTCCCTGTCCGGGTATCCCATGGAAATCCGGATCATAAAACGGTCAAGCTGGGCCTCAGGGAGTGAATGGGTCCCCACCGCTCCCAGAGGGTTTTGTGTGGCAATGACCACATATGGATCGGGAAGTTCTCTCGTCACCCCATCTACAGTGATTCTTCCTTCCTCCATGGCCTCCAGGAGAGCCGACTGGGTCTTGGGCGAAGTCCGGTTAATTTCATCTGCCAGGAGGAGGTTGGTGATGGCCGCCCCCTTTTGATATTCAAAGGATTCACTGCCCTGCTTATAGACAGAAAACCCGGCAATATCCGCAGGCATCACATCCGGCGTAAACTGTATCCTCTGGTAATCCAGACCCAGAACCTTAGAAAATGCAATTGCCAGCGTAGTCTTTCCCACGCCCGGAATATCCTCAATCAAAATATGGCCGTTGGCCAGGATCGCAGTCATGACCTGCCTTGTGATATGGTCTTTTCCAATAATCACTTTTCCTATTTCTTCAATTGCCCTTGTGGCCAAATTGCTCATCTTATCACCTCTAAGCCTTCTTTTTTACATTCCACACAATGGAAGCCATGGCCACAGCCAGGGCTCCGGCCGCAACCGCCAGGCCTAAAAACCCGTTTCCTAATGCTCCCGCCGTCAGGTATCCGACTACAGCACAGACTGCCACGATAAACGCATAGGGCATCTGTGTTGCAACATGGTCAATATGGCGGCATCCGGCTCCCGCGGAGGCCAGAATCGTTGTATCGGAGATCGGAGAGATGTGGTCTCCGCATACGGCCCCGGATAAAATAGACCCCACCAGCAGTGTCAGCGCAGAAATGTCATTCCCCACGACAGCCACGGAGATAGGGATCAGGATTCCAAATGTCCCCCAGGAAGTTCCTGTGGCAAAGGACAGGCCCAGAGCAGCCAAAAAGAACAGGGCCGGCAGCACAGCCGCTGCGGACGTATTTCCACTGATAATTCCACTGACAAACTGTCCGATCCTTAAATATTCTTCTCCGCATATACCGGATAGAGTCCATGCCAGACAAAGGATCATGATCGCTGACGTCATCGACTTAAATCCCTGGCTGAAACTCCCGCAGAAATCCACGAAGGCGACGACCTTTCTCGGAATATACAGAAGAAATGTAAAGATCAGCGTCGAAAAAGACCCCAATACAAGACTTCTTCCGCTGCTGCATTCGGACAGCGCCGTTATGATATCTTTTCCCTCAAAAAATCCTCCCGTATAAAGCATAAATCCAATACAGGAAACGATCAGAAACACGATGGGCAGGATCAGATCCTTTACCTGTCCTCTTCCCACCACAGGCACATCCGCGTCATGCTTCTGGTCATGGGTCTCGTTCCCCTTTTCCTCCTCATACTGTTTCATCTTGGAAAAATCCACGTTGATGATGATCAGAAAGATGAGGAACACCAAAGTCAGGAGAGCATAATAATTAAACGGGATCGCCCTGACAAACAAAGAGAATCCGTCAATCTTGCTTCCCTCTGGAAGCGAGGAGCCCACAGCCGCAGCCCAGCTGGAGATCGGGGCAATGATACAGATCGGCGCTGCGGTGGCGTCGATCACATACGCAAGCTTGGCCCTCGTGACCTTATATTTGTCTGTGATTGGCTTCATGACGGTTCCAACCGTCAGACAGTTGAAATAATCGTCCACGAAGATCACAGTTCCAAGAAGAGACGTGGCAAACATGGCCTGTCTCTTTGACTTGATTGCCTTTAATGCCCATTTCCCATAGGCCCTTGAGGCCCCGGATTTGGTGATCAGGGCTACTAAAATACCCAGCATCACAAGAAAAATCAGGATGTCACAGTTGCCCCCGATTTTTCCAGTCATAATTTCAAATATGGTATTCATTGCTTCCACAGGCTTGAAATGCTCAAACATCAAAGCCCCGGAAGCAATCCCCACCATCAGGGAAAGATAAACCTCTTTTGTGATCAATGCCAGTCCAATGGCAATGACGGGCGGTACCAACGCCCAAATAGTTCCGACCATTTATGCTGCTCCTCAGTTCTCCTCTTTATAGTAATTGATCAGGCATCCCTTCAGGATGATCTCTCTTTCGTCATCGGTGAGTTCTCCCAGAGTCAGGGCAAACTCCCTGAGTCCTCCGTCTTCGACAACAAAAGCCCTGATCCTGCTGTCTTTGTTCTCTACTGCCTTCCTGATACCAGGCAGGAATAAGAAGTCTTTATTCTTAAACGGAAGTTCTCCTTCTTCGATCGTAAGCGGCAGCATGCCCCAGTTGATCAGGTTGGAACGGTAGCGCTTCGTGGCATATCCGTTGGCAATATTTGCCCATCCGCCCAGGACCTTCTGACAGGAAGCCGCCTGTTCCCTGGCAGAGCCGTCTCCAGGCTTCACCGCAAAGATCGTACTTCCGACGCCGATATTTCCTTCTCCGGCTTCAGGATACATTGTGTGGACTGCTTCCATCACAGGTTTTAATTCTTCCACGGCATCCAGAGGGCAGTTCCCCGCCTCTATGGCTTTCTGTGCTTTCTGGATCTCCTTTGCGAGTCCCACGTATGCGGGATCTTTCCTGGACAGTGTAAACTCTGCGAGTCCGAGTGGATTGGAGCGGTAGGATGAAGTCTCCCCTGACGGGATCAGTTCATCTGTAGTTGTCACAGGGTCATGAATCTCAGATACGACCTTTAATACCAGATTCTCCGGAAGTGCGGACATCTCCGGCCAGTCCTTGATGTTCGGCCCGAACTGGACTTCCACGGAAGGATCTGCCACGCCCTTGCTGTCAAAGACACGGTTTTCATAGATTGTCTTGTCAAAGAAATACTTCGGTACGCTGAAGTCTGTATCAATATCTGTTGCCGGGGTCAGGTATCCTTTGTTTGCTGCAGTGGCTGCAATAGATCTTGCATCCATCAGTGCAACTGATGCGATCTGACCGCTCTGGAGCTTGGAGCCTTCCCTGTTCGGGAAGTTTCTTGTAGAGTGGCGGATACTGAACGCATTGTTGGCCGGTGTGTCACCTGCACCGAAGCATGGCCCGCAGAATGCAGTCTTCACGACAGCACCCGCAGCCATCATGTCAGCCACTGCCCCGTTCTTTACAAGTTCCATGAAAACAGGCGTACTTGCAGGGTAAACACTCAGAGTGAATTCATCGGAGCCGATGCTTGCACCCTTTAAGATATTTGCAGCCTCACAGATATTCTCATATCCGCCTCCGGCACATCCTGCGATGATACCCTGATCCACGTAAAGCTTTCCGTCCTTGATCTTGTCCTGAAGAGAGTAATCTACTGCTCCGTCGAGGCTCACCAGGGCACGTTTTTCTACTTCTGCAAGGACATCTTTAAGGTTTGCGTTGACGTCTTCTATTGTATACGTGTTGCTCGGATGGAACGGCATGGCGATCATCGGCTTGATCTTTGACAGATCAACTTCCACCATTCCGTCATAGTATGCAACGGCTCCGGGATTTAATTCTTTATAATCCTTTTCCCTGCCGTGGATCTCGTAAAATTCCTTGATGGTATCATCTGTCTTCCATATAGAAGAAAGACAGGTAGTCTCTGTGGTCATAACGTCGATGCCGATCCGGAAATCGGCAGACAGGTTGGAAACACCCGGTCCGACAAATTCCATTACCTTATTGTTTACGTATCCGCATTCAAACACGGCTCCAATAATGGCCAGAGCCACGTCCTGAGGACCGACTCCTTTTTCGGGTTTTCCGGTAAGGTAAACTCCTACCACGGATGGCATATCAATGTCATAAGTACGGTTCAAAAGCTGCTTTACCAGCTCCGGTCCTCCCTCGCCCATGGCCATGGTTCCCAACGCCCCGTATCTTGTATGGCTGTCAGAACCAAGGATCATCTTTCCTCCGCCTGCGAGCATTTCCCTTGCAAACTGATGGATGACTGCCTGATGAGGAGGTACGTACATGCCGCCGTAGCGCTTTGCGGCAGTCAGGCCGAACATGTGGTCATCCTCATTGATCGTTCCGCCAACGGCACAGAGGCTGTTATGGCAGTTTGTGAGCACATAAGGGACCGGGAACTTTTCAATCCCTGACGCTCTTGCGGTCTGGATAATCCCCACAAAAGTAATGTCATGGGATGTCAATGTATCAAATTTAATCATCAGCTTGTCCATGCTGCCGGACGTGTTATGATCGTTAAGAATTCCATATGCGATGGTGTTTTGTTTCGCTTCTTCTTTTGTCGGGACAGACCCAACAAGCTGGTTTAATCGTTCTGCGTTTTTTTCATCTACAAGTTCGGTGCCGTCTACTAAAAATGCACCTTTTTCATACAAATTAATCATACTTTCCTCCTGAATCTTTTTAGGAGATTATATCATAAGATGCTGTTTTAGGAAAGAAAAATAAGCTGGCACCATTAAAAACTTTATATCTGGCATTTTTATCAATGCCACTTTTTTATTAAGATAAATGAAACGGATTTGAGCAATCTTAATTGAGGAGGAATGATCGTTATGAATCAAACGAAAAAACTTGTATATACCGCTCTTTTCACGGCTTTGTGCTGTGTGGGGACCATGGTCATCCAGATCCCAACCCCTGCCACCCACGGCTATATTCATCTGGGTGATGCCTTTGTCATCTTAAGCGGTGTTATTTTGGGAAAGAAGTACGGCTCTCTGGCCGCCGGTATCGGCTCTGCCTTTGCGGATATCTTTTCAGGCTATGCTTACTATGCGCCGACTACCTTCGTTGTAAAGTTCATGGTGGCGCTCTGTGCAGCCGTACTGTATAAAGCCCTCATCAGTCACGGAGTGAAAGAACTGATCGCCATGATCCCGTGCGGACTGGCCGACATCTTATTTGTGGTGGCAGGATACTTCCTCCACTCCTATATTACGGAGGGGATCGGACCAGCACTTTTAAGCGTGCCTTCCAATGCCATCCAGGGCTGTTCCGGCCTGATTGTGGCAGCCATTCTGCTGCCAATCCTAACGGCAGTTCCGGATATTAAAAAAGCGAAATTGTGCATGAACCACGAGTAGTCTAAAAGAACTGCTGCCCTTGGATATTTCTCCCCGGGGCAACAGTTCTTTTATGCTCTGTATTCTTATTTCTTATCGTATAAAAATTCCTCTGGCAGGTTTACCTGAAATGCTTCACCCAGATCCCTGAAATTCTGCGGTGTGATGGTCTTAAGCTTATCAGGTCTTACAGACAGCACTTTTATGAGAATCTCTGCTGCCTTTTCCACGGTGTGCATCAGACCGAAGGTGTTGTCAAAATCCTCTCCGGAACAAAAGATGCCGTGATGAGCCCATATGATAGCGTTGTACTTATTCATCAGCCTGCTGGATTCCACCGCAATCTCTCTTCCTCCCGGAACCATCCATCCAACAGTTCCGATCCCATCTGGAAATATAACCGGACACTCGGTCATCATTTCCCACAGTTCTCTTGTAAATACCTTGTCATCAATGGGGAGGATAAAGGTCAGTGCAATCACATTAGGTGTGTGGGAATGATAGATCACCCTGTGGGCTCCGCCTGTAGCTTCTTTTTTCACCTCGTGGTTCATCAAATGGGAAGGCAGTTCACTGGTGGGCACTCCGCCTCCTTCCAGTCCCCAGACGATCCGATAATTCTCTCCCCTGCTGTCGATCTCGATGACAGCGATGTTTGTCTCCGGCTTAAGCTCCACATTGCGGAAGTATTTGCCGGAACCCGTCACCAAAAAATACTCACCGGCCAGTCCCGGAACTTCTGTTCCGATCGGAGTGAACTCCCGTTCCAGGCTAAATGCCTCCCTGATCTTAGCAACTTCCTCCGGCTTCATACGGTAGGTTGCATTTCCGCCGTTCCTCTCGTGCCACCCCTGCGCAAAGCCGTCTGTGCACATTCTGATAAATCCTTTGATAAATTCTGCTCCCAATACGTTCATGTTCTGCCTCCTCTAATCGCGCTTTAACAGGATATTGTTTTCGTAAGCTTTTACTTCCTGAAACCAGTCCTCTTTTGCAGGTACCCCGTTGATCTCACAGAAGTAATTCCATACGTCCCCTACCGGGTACAGCTTTAATTCCTCCTGCATCACCATAAGCTCTGTAAATTCCCTGTTCTCCTGCAGCCCCTTAAGCTTCTCATTAGGTCTAAGCATGGCTGTGAGCAGGGCTTTCTGCATATTTCTCATGCCGACCACCCAGGCTGAAATACGGTTGATGCTGGCATCAAAGAAGTCCAGCGCAAGGAGCACATGTTCTGTCCCGTTCATGACGATTTCTTTTGCGATCTCCTTTGTCTCATCATCCAGGAGAACCACATGATCGCTGTCCCAGCGCACCGGCCTGGTCACATGAAGTGCCACCTTGTCTGAAAACAAAAGCATGGATGAGATTTTGTCAGAGACTACCTCTGTAGGATGGTAATGTCCGTTGTCCAGCAGGCAGAGGATATCATTCTTAGCCGCATAGTTCATATAAAACTCATGGGAACCTACGGTATAGCTCTCCATCCCAATACCAAACACTTTGGATTCCACTGCCACATTGACTTTTTCCTTGTCATAGCCTGCTGCCAGGATCTGGTCAAGGGAGTCCTTCAGTCTTGCCCTGGGTGCCTTTCTGTCTGCAGGAACATCCTTAAATCCATCAGGGATCCAGATGTTCATTGTACATGGAGTTCCCAGCTCCTCTGCAAAATATTCGGAGATCCTCAAGCAAGCCTGGCCGTGGCGGATCCAGAACTGCCTGATCTCTTCATTTTCACTGGAAAGTGTTGCTTCCTCCGCTTTTGGATGAGAAAAATAAGTAGGGTTAAAATCCAGGCCCAGGCCTCTTTTCTTTGCAAATTCCACCCATTTTTTAAAGTGCTTCGGTTCCAGGGCATCCCTGTCCACAAATCCATTTTCAAACACAGCGTAGCTGGCGTGCAGGTTCAGCCTGTGTTTTCCCGGAATCAGGCTCATCGCCTTGTCAATGTCTTCCATCAGCTCTTTTGGTGTCCTCGCTTTTCCCGGATAGTTTCCCGTAGCCTGAATCCCTCCGGATAACGCTCCCTCTCCTTCAAAACCGGCCACATCGTCTCCCTGCCAGCAGTGCATAGAGATCGGTACATTTTTTAAATTTTCCAGTACCTGATCTGTGTCCACCCCGATGTTTCTATAGCTTTCTTTTGCCGCCTCATATCTTTCTTCTACTGTCATGATGCTTTTCCTCCTATATTTTCCGGTTCATAAATTTCTATTTCAAATGACTGCGCCACACAGTTTCTTGCTTCTTTCAAATCCTTAAAACATCCGGCGTATCTCATCTGTAAGAGCAGGCTTCCTATGGCTGTTGCCTCTGACGGTCCTGCATATACGGTACACCCGGTATATTTTGCTGTCAGCTCATTGAGGTATCCGGCGTTTGCGCCTCCGCCCACTACATAAATCTTTTCATACGTTTTACCTGTCAGGCTCTCGATCTCCCTGATCGTCTTGGCATAACATTCTGCCAGACTGTGATAGATCACTGCCGCTGTCTCCCACTCGCTCTTCGGCACCTGCTGTGAGGTCTTTTGGCAGTAATCTTTTACCGCCGCTATCATGCTGTCCGGTGCCAGAAATGACTCATTGTTGCAGTCCACAATGGATGGTATTGTCTGCTTGGATGCCATCTCACAGATATAGGAAAACGAATATTCCGTGTCAAACTCCTTCTTAACAGACTGTATCATCCACAGGCCCATAATATTTTTTAAATAGCGAAACCGGTAATCCACGCCTCCCTCATTGGTCAGGTTGGCCTTCATACTTTCTAAGGAACAATCCGCTTTTTTTAGCTCGGTTCCCATCAGAGACCATGTGCCGGAGCTGATATATAAAGCCTGGTCATCTTCTGTTGGTATAGCTGCCACCGCAGACCCGGTATCATGGGTTGCCGGAAGCACCACCTGGCAGTTAAATCCGATCTCTTTCTGGATCTCCTTAGTGAAGTTTCCGACAAAAGTTCCGGGAACCGCTATTTCCTGAAAGATCCCTTCCGGAAAACCGAGACGTTTTATCAAAGAATAATCCCAATCCTTGGTCTCCGGATCCACCAGTTGCGTTGTGGTGGCATTCGTGTACTCCGTCTTCTTGACTCCTGTCAGCAGAAAGTTGAAGTAGTCCGGGATCATAAGAAGGCTTTTGGCCTGATTAAGCCGTTCTGGCTCCTTTTCCTTGTCCGCTGTCAGCTGGTAAATTGTATTAAAGATCTGTTTCTGTATCCCGGTTTTCTGATACAGTTCCTTCAGGGAGATCTCTTCATACACTTTTGTATCCATTCCCTGCGTCCTGCTGTCACGGTACCCGTAGGGTTTCCCTATAGGACAGTCATTTTCATCCAGCAAAACATAGTCCACTGCCCAAGTGTCGATTCCCATACAGACAGGAATTTTCCCCAGATCCCTGCATTTTTTAAGTCCCTGCTTGATCTCGTAAAACAGAGCGTCTGTGTTCCAGCACAGGGAGCCGTCCTCGTTCTCCATACCGTTTGGAAACCGGTAGATCTCGTCAAGCTTCAGCTTTCCGTTTTCCAGAGTACCTAAGATATGCCTTCCGCTGGAAGCCCCGATGTCCACTGCCAAAAAATATTTCTTCATTATCTCTGCCTCCTGATCAATCTAAATGGAATACCAGCTGGAGGTCTTTGCTCACCGGGCTGTTGTCAGGATTTGTCTCCATGATGTCCGCCATAAAATCCCACCACTTCCGGTTGATCTGCGTATCTGCTCCCTGGTTCCATTTCTCTTCATCTTCGATTTCTATGTATCCGTACAAAACATTGGTTTCCGGGTCCAGATAGATAGAATAATTGCTTCCGCCATACTCATGGATCATAGCTTTCATCTCCGGCCACAGCTGGTTGTGCCTCTTTTCATATTCCTCCGCCTGCCCTTCATAGAGCTTCATTTTGAATCCTTTGTATCGTTTCATTCTTTACCTCCTGCTGTTCTTTGACTTCCGTTAATCCATACTTCAGATAGGTGGCAATGCCTCCCAGCACAAAGTAACAGACCGTGATCGGAAAAGAGATTGTTTTCCATGTTTCTACACCGATGCCTCCTGCGAATACCAAAACTGTCACAACTGCCAGAGCGGCTAAAACTGCATAAGACAGGAGCGCTGCCGCTTTCTGGACTTCAGGTTTCTTCGGCACATATTCGATGATATTTTCATCTTCCTCTTCCATTAATTCCTCAAGTGCCGCCCGCACCTTCTGGTCTTCTTCCTTCTGGGCCATATAGTCCTCTCTGGCTCCCATGAAACAGGCCAGGATGATATAACTTACCATGGCAAGAAGATAGGTAGGCAGGAACAAAAGATAAGAGTGGATGGCTCCGGTCAATGTCATGACCGCCACAAATGCCAGTGAGATCAGCCATGCAAAGAGACCTGCATAATTAATCTTCCATCCTTTAAATGTAGCCCAGTATCTGGTACCGCCCATTTTCGGAAGGATCCAGTGTTCCGTAAAGATCACTGCCCCGATGGCCGGAATCACAAGCACAATGATGTTGACAATCGCCATAATGTTCATGGTAATCGGGAAGCATGCCGCAAAGGTCATGACTGCGCCGATCACATAGGTAAGCTTTTTCAGAGGTATCTTATTAAATATGGTTTCAAATGCGAGACTTGCCCGGTAAATATTCGGATTGGCAGTGGTCCACCCAGCCACAATGACTGCCAGCAGGCCGGTTGCCCCCAAAACGGCACCTGTGATGGCTCCTGAATCCAGGATGAGCAGCGATTTGTTCAATATGACAGAAGCTGTTGCTCCCATGATCCCCGCACTTCCCCATGCAAAGAAATGTCCTATAAACATTCCATAAGAGGTAATAAATCCGTATTTTGGAGTCTTTGCGTAGCGGAACAATGCCATATCGTTCAGTCCGCCGTGGTAAGCCAGATTGCACATCCAGGCAAATCCAATGACATGGATGATACCCAGCTTCTGTCCTCCCGGAATGACTGCCCCGTTCCACACACTGGTGTTTAGAAGATTCATAAAGTCGGTAAAGCTCTGTACTGGCGCCCCGTTGGTCACCTTGATCAGTTCAGGGACAACCACGAAGATTCCTGCGGCAAAAATAATGATCATCCACGGCACACAGACCGATGAGAATTTGGCCACCGCCTCAAATCCATTTGCCGCCACTAAAGTTACAATGATACCCAGCACAATGACCACCAGAATAAATTTGATATCCGTCGGATACCACTGGGTCTGCAGCCTGATCCCGAAGATCTCTCTCACTGCAGAGGCCGATACGGTCAGCATGGATGCCGCCATGGCGATGGATGCCAGCCCCCAGACAAAGTTGTAAACCTTCTGCATGTAAGGTCCCATGACCTTTTTTAAGTAAGAATATAGGGTAACTCTTGTGTCAGTCCCAATCGGTGCACAGATCAGTGCGTATGTCAGCGTTGCCAGAATGTTGCCGATAAACAGTCCGATAAAAATGTCTGTGGCCTTGACACCCCAGGTCACCAGTGTAGCGCCGATGACAAACTCTGTAGCCGCGATGTGTTCTCCGCCATAAATCCCAAAGAAATTCCCAAGTCCGGAAATGTTCTTTTTGGAAATGGGCCGGTCTTCCGGCGGGACAGCCGATGCCTTCCTTCGATACTCTGCGTTCATATGTTTCTCCTCCTTTTGATTTCGTTCTTTTCTTCGATACATTAAGTATAAGAAAAACCACGCCCAAAAGTTAGGACGTGGTTTGACGAAAAAGGTGTCTTTATTTGACTGTACAAGAGGAACTTTCCTATGGAACAAAAAAATATCCCGAATACGTTTGTTTGTATTCGGGATATTCCAATGATCTTTTTCTTACAACCACTCATAATTCGACCAAAGACTTAAAATTTTTATCGTCTGTTCCTCTTCATGAACTTGATATACAAGACGATATTTTATATTAATGCGCCGGGAAATCAAGCCATCAAAATTCCCCATGAGTTTTTCATACGGAGGCGGATTCTCAAATGGATCCGAAGAAATTTTTGTATTTTACCACTCTTCATCCTCCTTATATTCTTCACAATCTTCAAGAGAAGTCTGCATTCCAGCTTGTAGGTGTTCTCTCATCCCTGGAATCCTATTTAAATACAGGGTTTCCTCAATCGCTTTTCGATCCTGCTCTTCAATTAAAACTGCATTTTGCCCTTTGCTATTTACAATACTCATCATCATCCCCCATTCCCTCTTTCTTCTACTTAAATACATTATAGCGTACGTCAAACATAAACTACTTTACTTTTAAATCCGTATTTGATCTCCGTTTTGGTGAGTCAGGCGGTATTCTCTGGGGGACATATGATATTTTTCTTTAAACTTCCTGTAAAAATAGCTGCTGTTCTCATAACCTACAGCCGCCACGATATCTGCGATGGACAGATTCGTCTCGGACAGTAGTGTCATGGCTTTCTGGAACTTCTTTCTCTGCACCAGTTCCTGGAACGTGTGTCCGAAATTCTGTTTGATCATCCGGCTCAGCACAGACAGGGACTGGTTCAAATCCTCTGAAAGCTTAGAAAGATTCGCCTCCTTGTAATGCTGGTCTATGTAACTCAGTGTTGTCTGGAGTACGATCTCCTTGTAATTTTGGGGAGATGTATAGTCCAGCTTGTCTATATGGTTCAGGATGTGAAGGAACACAAGCCCCATGGACAGCTGGTTGATCTTTTCTTCATTTTTGCCCAGGTTTTTTAAGGAATAGACGATGTTCTCCATAAGATTCTCAATCTCTAAGATACCGGAAAGCTTAAACAGCAGATATTTTTCAGAAAAGGAATTTTGTCTGAGCGTATCCACAAGAAAATCAGCTAACACATTATTTCCCTGGAGCATCTGCAGCGGAATATCAAAGAACTCCGGCAGAGCGATAAAGTTGATCCCCAGATCCTCTCTGGATGCGCAACAGATGCTGTGGCGGACATGCTGGTTCAGAATGAGGAAATCTCCCTCCTCCATGACCACTTCCTTACCGCCGATAAAATGAGTGATCCTTCCCTGACACACATACATCATCTCTATATAATTATGATTGTGCTCCGGAAAATCAGTGAATCTTGTGTGTGTCCTCACCTGGATCAGGCGCCCGTTCTTCAAAAGCTTTTCGGCCTCTACCTCAAATGTCTTTTTCGTAGTATATAAGGTTCTGCTTACATCTCGCCCATCCAGAATCCTCTGTTCTTCTTCTGTTATGACTTCCAATTGGCTGATCAGGCATTTCCTCACCAAAACACCCCTTTCTCGCTTGGCCGACGCTTTTTTTATTTCAGACGGTACATATGATTCAAAGGACCGCTGCCTCTTCCAAGGTCCAGTCCATCAAGCAACGCGCCGGTGATATATTCTTTCGCATTCTGAATGCTTGTCTCCATATCGCATCCCATGGCAAGGTTGCACGCAATGGCAGAGGATAAAGTACAGCCTGTCCCGTGGGTATTTTGATTGTCCACTCTTGTACCCCGGAACGTCTTTACCCTTCCATGACAAAACAGATAATCGTTGGCATCCTCCACTGAATGTCCACCCTTCATCAGAATAGCTCCGTCAAAGTATTCCCCGATCTTTGCCGCTGCCTCCTGCATATCCTCTTTGGTCTGGATGCGCACTCCGGAAAGCACCTCCGCCTCCGGCACATTTGGCGTGATGATATCCGCCAGAGGGAACAAGGTCTCTTTCAGTGTGCCGATGGCATCCTCACTGAGCAGACGGCTTTTGCTGGTGGAAACCATGACCGGATCCAGCACAATGTTCTTTGCATCATATTGCTCCAGTTTTCCGGCGATCGCCTGGATCAGCTCTTTTTCCGATACCATCCCAATCTTGACCGAATCGGGATAAATATCCGTAAAAATACAGTCCAACTGCTGCTCAAGAAACTCTTTTGAAACATTATAAATTCCTGCAACTTTAGTAGTATTTTGTGCTGTCAGTGCCGCAACAGCCGACATGCCGTACACACCATGGGCGGCCATCGTTTTTAAATCGGCCTGAATCCCTGCCCCGCCGCTGCAGTCAGATCCCGCAATGGTTAATACTGTCTTCATCGTACCCTCATCTCCTCTGCTTTCTTTCGCAATTCTTCCGTCTCTTTTTTAATGTTCTCGGCGCCGAAAATGGCGGAGACAACTGCGATCCCGTCCACATGGCTGCCCTTTAGCTCCATTAAATTATCTTTTTTGATCCCTCCGATAGCTACGACCGGTATATCTACTGCATCACATACCTTTTTTATCTCCTCGAATTTTACCACCTTGGCATCGGTCTTTGTAGGCGTGGCTTTCACTGCTCCAAGCCCCAGATAATCTGCTCCGTCGGCCTGCGCCTTTAATGCCTCTTTTACATTGTGGACCGATACTCCTATGATCTTATCCGGCCCCAGAAGCTTCCTGGCATTCCGGCACGCCATATCCTCCTGCCCTACATGGACTCCGTCGGCTCCGCATTTAAGTGCGATCTCTACTTCATCATTGATGACAAACGGCACTCCGTACTGCCTGGACAGCTCCGCCATCTCCCCGGCTTCTTTTAAGAACGCATCATAATCCAGCTCTTTCTCCCTGAGCTGGAGAAATGTAATACCTCCGTCCAGCGCATCTTTTACCTGTTCCATCAATGTCTGCTTGCCCACCCATGCCGAATCTGTCACCGCATAGAGGGCCATTGCCTCAGATTCTACTCTCAACGTCCGCACCCCTTTCCAGTTCATCCGCCGTCAGGCTGCTCATGACATCGATCAAATGCATCCTCAGGGAAGAAGTGCCTTCGCATTTTGCTCTGGCCTTCTCTCCGCAGTATCCCATGGCACACACAGCCGCAGCCGTGGCCTCCAAAACCTTGTCCTGATTGGACCCCACAAATCCTGCGATGACTCCGTCAAGCATGCATCCGGTCCCGGTGATCTTTGCCATCATCGGATCACCATTTCTTAAAATAAAAGCTTTATGCTCATCTGCTGCTATATCTGTGGCTCCTGTGATCACAACAACTGCACCGGTCTGTGCAGACAAACGCTTTGCCATGTCCGCTGCTTCCCAAAGGTTTTCTTCCGTCACGGCATCTGCTTCGCTGGCGTCCACACCAGGCGTTGCCCCGCTGCCTTCAAATACCGTCTTGATCTCAGAAATATTTCCCCGGATCACGCTGAACCGGACCTCTTTTAAAAGTCTCTTTACCGTCTCCGTTCTCATAGAGGATGCGCCTGCTCCCACCGGATCAAGGATAACCGGATGTCCCAGTTCATTGGCCCTCTTTCCGGCCAGCACCATTGCCTCAACGGTCCTCGCATTCAGCGTCCCGATATTGATCACAAGTGAGGTACAGATACTCGTGATCTCCTCCACCTCGCTCTTGTCATCCGCCATGATCGGCGAACCGCCGGACGCCAGCACCATGTTGGCCACATCATTGACCGTCACATAGTTGGTTATACAGTGAACAAGAGACGGTTGCTTTTGTACATTATGTAATATGTCTTCAAACATAAAAATTCCTCCTGATAATGATTTCTGAAATAAAGCAGACAAAATCCCTGTATCTCTGATTATACCTTACCGCGCTACGCGCGTCCACCCGCAGGGTATGAAATACGGTGTGCCCTTTGGATATACTATAATTCAGAAACACAGGGATCATTTTTTCGGTTTTGCTATCGGATTTTTACTTTGATTTTCGCATAGGACCGGGAACCGTCTTTGGCTCTGGCATAGATTGTGACTGTCTTTCCTCTGCCTGCCTTCTTCACCTTTACCACGCCCTTTTTGGATACCGTGGCGTACTTGCTCTTACTCGTCTTCCATGTAACCGACTTCTTTTTGCCCACAGTCTTTACTTTTGCTTTGAGGCGGTATTTCCCTCCAGCTTTAAGAGTCAGCTTCTTCTTATTCAGTTTTACAACAGTCTTCTTAAATACTGCGGATACTGTTACATTTCCCGTGATGCAGAAGGAATAACTGCTTCCTTTCACCTTTTTACCTGCCGCTTTCATAGTAGAAGGCTTATAGCAGTAATATTTTGCGGCTTTCGGCTTTACCATCACCTTCTGCCCCGGCAGGTATTCTCCCTTTCCAGAGATGGTTCCATGCTTTGTTTTCGCTTTCACCGTCACAAGCCCGGATGTTACAGGATAAGAATATACCGTACAGCTGTCGTCATAATCGTCGTCTTCATCGCTCTGTGCTTTAGCCTGAACCGGCGTCTTCATGCTGTTTAAATTTTTATAATCGAAATCTTCCTGTTCCGTCACAGGCATGAAAAGAAACCGTGAGCCGACAGTTGTCCCTATGATATCTTCTTTAAAGAATGCCTGATAATCCATGGCTTCAAAACGGTCTTTGGAAACAGAATACCGGAACACATTTCCGCAGCCGTCTGTACTAAGGCCCACATAGGCAAGACCATCTCTGCATACACCCACACTCGCCGTATATATCTCTTCGCTTTTATTTTTCGGTATCAGAGAAGCTGATTTTTTCACCCACTTCCTGCTCTTGTCACTATAAACCAGATTCTTGGGGATCTCCCCTTTCTTCCCGCTGCTGCCCAGGGTGAGGATCAGCTGGTTTCCTGACTGGACAGCAACACTCTGATACCGCCCTTCCGGAAGTCCGGGGGCTTTGGACCACTGTTTTTTCTCCTTGTCGTAGCCAAAGACGCTCTTTTCCATAGCTCCGGTCTTTTTATTCCGGCCTCCGATCACATAAATCTTCCCATTATAGGCTGCCAGAGCTGACCCCTCCAGTTTGGCCCCGCCTGTTTTCGACACATAGGAGTCAACTCTCGACCATGATTTCGTCTGAAATGAGTAACTCACAAGAGACCTCTTTGTCTCATATCCCAAGTCCGCCTCGGCTATCGCATAGACAGCCCTGTCACAGTAGACCGGTGCTGAATCCAGACTGAGATCTGCCCGGTCCAGTTCTCCCTTTTTTATGCCTGCAAATGCTTTTTCCCGTGCCATAGAGGCTACTCTGGAAAACTCCTGTTCCTCCTCATCCATCACATAAAGATTCAGCTCTTTGTCCAGATAATACAGCTTCCTGCCATCGGAGACTGCATCCCCTCCATTTGTAATATCCTCGGTTGAAAAGACTTTTTTCGGCCCGTTCTTACCTTTTATAAAGTAGAATGATCCGGTGACAGATTTTCCGCTGCCGGTAAGAATCTCGACTTTGCCGACCCGGTTTACTAACTGTCTGTTTTCCAGAACAATCTTTGTATCACTCCAGGATGCTGTCTTTTCTGTCTTTCCGTTGATCTTTACGGTACCGCCTGCTCCGAATCCTTTCCCTGAGAGAACAACTCTGCCCCCGGAAACTGCTGCCCCGGTGAGGATTGCATTCTGATCAGACAGCTTCCTGCCGTCCAGAACTCCCCTGGTGATCACAGGCAGATCCTTGACTGTTCTTGTCATTCCAAGGACTGTTTCCCTGTTGGAAAGTGCATCCTTCTTGCCATAGTACCAGGAAGTGTTCGCCACAGCACCGCTCACCAGAGGCGCAGCCATGGATGTTCCGCTGGAAAAATCATATTTTCCGAAATTCCGGCTTAATACACCTGCCTTGCTGACTGCAGTGTCATCCAGAAGGATCGTGAAATCCTGCTTCTCTAACACGACCAGGGTAATACCAACCGCACGCTTTTCATTCTTTGTCGTGCTGCGGGTTGGATAGGAGAGATGTCCCCATGTGTCCGACTCGCCGTTGGCTGCCATCATAGGGATCGTTCCCGTCGTCATGCTTATGACGACATCTTCCGGCGTCAGCGGATCTTCAATCTGACCTTCTTCATCGAGCTTATAGTCCTTTGCGATGACCAGCCCAGCCCCGCCTTCCACTGCCAGACTGCTGGAGGCCTTCAGCATCGTGCTCAGATAAGAGTCTGTAGCACCCTTGGCACTGTCATAAGGAAGATATACTGTATAAATATCTCCGGGCACTGCATCCTTCACTGAGATCTTCGCTGACTTTCCGGCGGATTCTTTTCCAAAATAATCACTGTCCGCAGATACCGTCACCGTACCTTTTCCGATGCTGCCTGCTCCCTCTGTCCTTATCTCTGAGACATCACCGTCATTAAAGTTTTTATAAAACTGGCAGTTGGAGTTTCTCTCGCCGTCACTGTAAATCGAAGGATTAAAACAGTCTTCATTGACTGTGGACAAAATCTGATTCCCCGGTGCCGCCATATGTACAGACTCTTTCCCATAGTTTGAATAGGAAGCCAGTCCGTCTTTATCATTGGATGCCGCAACCGATATCACGTAATCGCTGTCGATGCCTGACGGAATAGATGCGGTCCCTTCATTGTCCTTACTGTCGTTTCCGGCGGCACAGACTGTCACCGCCCCTTTCTTTCCCACCAGCTCGATCAGATATTTCATCAATTCCTGTTCTTCAGCCTCATCTATTCCCCAGGAATTGTTTATGGCCGCCACATTGACACCTTCCATCTGCTGCTTATAAATGTAATAGTAGGCATCAATCACGTCAGATATTTCACCGTCTCCGTCTTCATCCAACACCTTCAGTGCCATCAGCTTAATATCACTGCTCTGGCTGATGCCCGCAATACCCTTGCCGTTGCCTGCCTGAGCAGCAATGATGCCGGCACAGTGGGTCCCATGTCCGTAATCGTCGGAAGGGTCTGCATCATGGTTGGCAAAATCATAGCCATGTCTGCCGGCGATCACATCTGACCTGTTTGTCCACAGCCTGTCCCTGAGATCCTCATGTTCGAGGTCGATCCCTGTGTCAACCACCGCCACAACCGTTTCTTTGCCTTTGGACCCGGATGTCTTGTCATAAAACTGGTCATAGCCGACATCCTTCCCGGCACTGCCGCCATTCTGACCGCTGTTTTTATTTGCCCACTGAAAATCAAAACAGGGATCGCTGCCTCCCAAAAGCCTGATCTTATAATTGGGCTGTGCCGCAATCACCTGCGGCTCCTTCTTCAGCTGGCTGACCAGATCATCTGTGCTCTTTCCAGAAGTCACTCTGGCAATAGAAACTGCAGAGTCCCGGGAAGCGCTCCTTGTCTTCCCTTTTACATCCGCCGAAAAATTCCAGGCCTGCTTTACCTTGATTCCGGAGGAAAAAGGAACGGATCTGCTCCTCTGCCCTGATACTGTGGTCCGGTACATGACCAGTGCTTCTCCCTCCGCATATCCTGCTTCCTGTCTGCCGGAAAGCAACTTTTTCATCTCTGTCACCTGGTCTTTTCCGGAAGCCGCACTAACCGCGGCGGGAGCCGATGTTCCCAAAAGAACCGCCGACATCAGCCATGCTGCCCATCTTTTAAAATACCTCATACGCTCTCCTTCCCCCTGCTTATATCTTATTGTTAGAGTATAACACACCTTCTCATTACGTTTGTTACAATTTACTTACAATTCTTTAACCCCCGTTTTCTCCCAGAAAAAAGTAACAGGCAAATAAAAAGATTTTCTTTTTCCGGCACACATTGGAAGAGACCGAATAATATAAACTGTAAATAAAATCAAGGAGGAAACAACATGAGTGATTTAGCTGCAACAGGTTGCGGAACATCATGCAATTCAGGATTCGGAGGAAACAACTGTCTTCTTCTTATTCTCTTATTATGCTGCTGCGGAGGCGACTGCGGATTCGGAAGAGGAGACGGATGCGAATGTGGATGTGATTCTATCATTTGGATCATCATCTTACTGTGCTGCTGCGGAGGCGGATTCGGCGGCGGCAGTGGCTGCGGATGCGGATGCTAATCTGATATGTCCTGATAAACCACGGGCAGCGGGTAACCAACCTGCTGCCCTTTTTGTGTGCCGCGGAGCGTTTTTATTTCATAGGGAAGGTCGTAGAACTTTCCTGTGAAAGAAAAAAGTGTCCGGAAGTGATCCCCCGGACACTGAAATATCTATTATTTAAAGCAGCATAAAAGGGCAACGATCAAAATCAGTATGCTGCCGCCTTCCATACTCTGCTTTTTCATGATTCCATTTCCCTGTCTTGAAAATCCCATTTTTCCTTTTCTTCTGAGACATTCCTCATCCAGTTCGTAAACGGTATTTTCTTCTTCTACAAAAATTTCACTCATAATTTTCTTCACCTCCTAATAATATAGGATATGAGAATAAAACCTAAGGTTGTGACAAAATGGATCAAAAACAAACCCACTGGGAGCACTTTTTCCGTGACGACTCGTCCAATATGCTGGAAGACGCGCTCCCTTATCTCCCTTCCAATCTGAAAAAATCTGCAGCTCTTTACATCAAACTCCATGAACTCCAAAACATCATGGAAGACTTTGACGATGAGGATACTCTCTCCGCATGCGGGCTGGACCAGAACAATGCCTCTCTGGAAATGATGCTTACCGCGATGAGAATGCGGGCGCCTAAGGAAACCTCAAAACAAATCGATCAGATACTCCAGATGATGAAAATGGCAAAAATGTACCAGTCCTATCAGGATTTTCTTCAGGCAAATCCGAATGCCAATGCTTCACCCGGCAATTCTTCAGCCGATTCTGACATGATGGCAAAACTAATGCCGCTGTTTATGTCCCAGTCTCAGCCTGAGAAGCAGGAAGCAGCAAACGCACCCAACAGTGACCTGTTAAATCAAATCAATCAAATTCTGAAAAAGTGAGGTATCCCGCATGGATGAACAATGGAAAATGAATCGCGCGGTTCAGAGCATCGACTCAAAGAAAATAGAAATTATGGAACTTCTCGTGAACCAATGCCGGGGCAAAAACCTGGAAGACATCCTGCCGGATCTTATGGCAGCCTCCAGCCGCCTGGCAGAACAGGGCATCGCATTTACCAACGAAGAAACGGGCATCATCATCGACGCTCTCTCGGAAACTATGACCGGTCAGGAGAAACAGAGACTTGAAATGCTGAGAAATATGATACTTTAAAAAAATTTCCGGATACTTTTAAAAAGTATTCCGGAAATTTTTTTATATTTATTCTTCGTATCTTATCCGTTCAACCAGAGAGTCCTTCTGCAACTTCCTGCTCATAAATGCGGACAGAATGATCTGCAGCATCAGAAGGATGCCTGACATCGCAAGTATCTCAGCCATGGGAAAATGATAGTCATTAAGACCGATCATTCCGGTATTCTTACATTTCAGGAACAGAATATATCCGGCGGCATTTCCAAAGGTCAGTGATATCAGCAGCGTACCCACCGTAAAGATCAGCCCTTCCATCTGGAGCATTCTGGCCAGCTGTACATTGGTCATCCCCAGTGCCTGAAGGATTCCAAGTTCTTTTTTCCGCGTAACAATGCTTGTAATCAATGTATTCGCCATATTCATAAATCCAATGATCCCAATGACAAACAGTAGGGCGTATAAAGAGTCCCTGAGAAACCCAATGCTAAGATCCGCAGTACGGTATGCATCATCGTAAGAGAGCAAGTCATAAAACTCGCTGCCTCCTGTAAGTTTCCTCAGCTGTTTTTCCACTGCCAGCTTTTTTTCCGGACGGCAGGAAACATAAATTTCGCTGGTCAGATCCCCTTTCACATGGAGCTTCTTGAATGTCTCCTCTGTCATAGCCCAACTGGCATCTAAATGCGAATTTGAAGAACCGGCAATTTTTAACGTAAGAGGTACTTTCCTCTTTCCATCCAGCAGATCCATAGATATCTTTTCCCCGATGCGATACCCATTTTCATCGAGGAAGTAATCCCAAAGATAGACGGTTCCATTTTCTTTTACCATCTGCTCATAGTCCGCACTTCCGCGCTCTAATTCGCTTTTTACAAATGCATCAAAATCCTCTTTGGATAAAATCTGAATGACCGAAGTTCCTTCTTCTCCATTTACCCGGACTTTTACTGCGGCCCATTTACCAGTCTCTACCTTTGTAACACCATTGATATTTTTGATCTTATCTACTACCGAAGCATTCATGAGCCCCTGTTCCTGAACCCGGTTCAGATTTCTCTCCGGATAGGTCTTATCATCCAGCTTCGTATCCAGTGTCAGATAGAAATCTCCTTTTTTCACATCTTTTTCAGCCTCATAGGCCGGGTCCATATTGCCGCACAGATTGGCGATGGTCACGAACATTACACAGCTTAACCCCATAGTAAAGATCGTCATCAATGTCCGTTTCCGGTTGCTCGACAAATTTGCCCTGGTAAGACCGATCAAATTTACCTGCCTGTATCCTTTCCGCTTCTGTTTCTTTTTCCCGGTGTTCTCCTGATACCGTACCGCTTCCACCGGAGACACTTTGGCTGCAATCTGCATCGGATGCTTCATGGAAAGACAGACGGTAATCAGCGAAAGTATCCCTGCTCCGGCCAAAACAGGTATGCTAAACAGCTGAGTATCTGCGATCACTTCGTTGATGGCTTCGTTTACACTGCTAAACCCGGCGATCTTTGCGAAAAACAGCTCTGTTCCAAAATAACCTGCAATCAGTCCAACAGGAATGCTGATGCCGGACAATATCATGCCTTCCCGGAAGATCATCTGCTTCATCTGCTTCTTTGTCATTCCGATGGCCCGCAGTTTCCCGTATTCCTGTACCTTCTGTATCATACCGACATAAAAAATATTATAGATGACAACGATGCTGAATAAGATGACAACCGCCGCGATAAATACTCCTGCAGCCACGGTTTCTACCCCTGGGTCCGTATCCCACATAATAAATATCGTATTCAGGGAAACATTTTTTTCAGGGATGGAAAGTTTCTCTGCAAGGTGATTGATACTCTCCTTCAGTCCGTTTTCTGTGACTTTATCTGCCTTATTCATCTTCACACAGACCGTATAGGATCTTTGGTCCACAGGGACAGCCTTTTCAAAAAATTCTTTTGATACTACGGCCCCGTATGCCTGTTTCAGGTCATTCATTTCACTGTCAGGTAGAAATCCGGTAATTGTAAATTTTTTTCTCAGTACGTCTCCTTCCCCATTGATCCGGTAAGGAACCGTGACCGTGTCTCCAATCTTAGGTTTCTTTTTCATGAGGTTCTCAAAAAATGATTTCTGGGCCATGATCTCGTTTTCCCCAGTGGGAATTCTGCTCTGGCTGGTCATCTTTAAGTTCGACATTGCACGGGCATTCTGGTCATAGTAGGAAAGCACGCCGCTGGCTTTCCCCAACTCTACCGTGGCTACAGAGGACATGGAGCCTGTCTTTTCAATTTCGCCTCTGACGGAAATCTCCTGCTTTTTTTCTTCACTGATCCCGGTAAATGCGGCATGAAAATCTCCATAGAGTATCGAGCTGTTTTGGCTGTTCGCTTTCAGTAATCCATTACAGCTTAAACCGATGATCGTTAAGAGAGCCGTCGTCAGCATGATGGAAATCCCAATGAGGATACTTCTGCTTCTGGTCTGCATCAGATTCTTTTTCGATAACTGTGTTACTGCCTTCATTTAATCCACCACCTTGCCGTCTTCGATCAGGATAATTCGGTCAGCCATCTGTGCAATCTCCTCATCATGGGTGATCATGACTAAAGTCTGTCCGTATTTCTTAGCTGTCATTTTCAGCAGGGAAATCACTTCATCTCCGGTCTTGGTATCCAGATTTCCGGTCGGCTCATCTGCCAGAATAATATCAGGCTTTGACGCAATAGCTCTGGCGATGGCAACCCGCTGCTGCTGGCCGCCGGAAAGCGTGTTGGGAAGATTGTGCTTCTTCTCCTCGATACCCAGTGTACACAAAAGCTCATTGATGAATACCTTATTCACGCTTCTTCCATCCAGTCCGATGGGAAGAACGATGTTCTCCCAGACGTTTAAAGAAGAAATTAAGTTGAAGGACTGAAAAATAAATCCGATCTTTCTGCGCCGGAAAACAGCAATCTCTTCCTCCTTCATGGAACTGATGTCTTTATCTCCAATCAGGATCTTTCCTTCCGTAGGGCAGTCCAGCCCTCCCAGCATATGAAGAAGAGTACTTTTTCCGGAACCGCTCTTTCCCACAATCGCAGCAAATTCACCCTGGTAGATTTGAAGGGATGTGTGGTCGATGGCCCGCACCTCGTTTTCTCCGCTGCCGTAATATTTACATAAATCCTTTGTCTCTAAAATGACTGTATTCTGCATTTTTTCATACCTCCTGTTCTTACTGTCTATAATAAAGGCCCCCTCTTACATTCAGCTTTCAATCCAAAAGAAAAAGCCTTACAGATTTGTAAGACTTCTTTTATTTATAATTGATCTTATGCTGCTGTTGCATAATCCATAATAAATATTTTGCTGGCCACCTTTTCTAGCGTTCAAGAGCATGAGCACTAATCATTCCTCTTAGTATTAACACCCTCCTTGATATTAACACTGTACATCTTTTTCATATGCTTTACAATGTTTAGTTGAAATTTTTTTCTTAATCAGAAAATCAAATGTCCCCATACGTTATCGTAAAGTTGCTCTTTGGTAAATACCTGTCCCTTGTAAGAATAGAGAAAATAGAGTAGGTCAAATTCTTTAGCAGTTATATATACTGACTTTCCTTTTTCACTAATAAAAGTTCTAGTAAAAGGGTCTATATAAAATCTATTTATTTGCTTTTTAATAAGGACAGGAGTTGTTCCTCATCATTATTAAATGTAATTATTAGTATTTTCCCATGATACCACTTCCTCTTAAAAATAGGCCGATAACCCATAGACTATATTCTTGGATTATCGGTTCTGCATCTTTGTGTCTGGCTCTGTAACAGTTATTTGTTGTTTTTTTACATTAATTATACTTATATCTATTCTATTCCTCACGACTGCAAAATACTTCAATAGCCATATGAAAGAAATTTGCCAGATCGCCCTGTCCAAAGCGGTTAATAAAATTCGTAAATCTTTCGTCTGTTATGTAGAGATTACCTAAGCACGATAATATTTGTTTATTGCACTCATAGAAATGTTCTGTAATATACTCCTGCCATTTGTGAACTATCTTTTGAACCTCTGGGCAATCAACGGGTTTATCTTCATACATGGCTAATCTTTCAAATATATCTTGAGCCACTAAATAAAATGATTCCATTTTTTCATTTTGTAGCATTTTTGCTTTTCTTGAGAATGTAGCTTCATATTCTTTGAAAATTTCTGTATTTCCCCAACGTTCCAATACTTCATCTCTGAACTGTTCTTGCATTGCTATAATCTTTGAGTTTGAAAATTCAGTAAAAGAAATATCATTGGCACCGTTTATTTCTTTTTTAACAAGTGCAATCAAAGTGTCTATTCGTTCCTTTTGTGCTTCTAAAATTTTCAAATGTTTTTCTAATGCTTCGGATCGGATATAATTAGGAGAGGAAATCAGTTCTTTTATTTCTTTTAAGGCAAAACCCACCTCTCTAAAAAATAAGATTTCTTGAAGTTTGTATAAATCATCCTCTGTATATAACCGATACTTTGCTTCTGTTACGATAGATGGTTTTAGCAGACCAATTTTATCATAATAGCAAAGAGTTCGGGCTGTAATTCCAGTTAAACAGACAACTTCATGAACGGTCTTTGGTTTATTGTTCATTCCAAAAATCCTCCGTAGCTTCTAAAATTTCATTTGCGGATAATAAAGTAGCTTCTACAATATTTTTGCCTGTTTTATTTAGGTAGTGTTTAACTAAGTGGTAACCGCAAGCATAGCCAGCACAATAAGGCAAACCAACCTGTGGATAATTCTGAAGTTTAGCCATTTCATCACCATATAAATAGGCATTAAGATTTTCAAGACCTTGAACATTCAAACCCTCATAAATTATGGGTTTAATGTACTCATTCAAAGTTTGTATGTCCGTTTTTGTTACCCAAGGTCCTGCCTTTTCTTCCCCATACAAATAAGTGGCGAAATTTTCTGCCAGTCCCTCACTTACCATCATCTCTCCAAGTGTAATATCATTTTTCCATTTAATAAATTGAAAACGGATATTATGATTAGTTTCATGTGCCAAGGCTACAGGAAGATGTTCCAGAGTGTATTTGTTAGGAACTAGCCATGAAAAAATATATCCTGGAATCCCACCGTCGCCACAATATCCCTCGTTGAGCATAATATATGGACTTTCTGCATTGGCAAGCAAAATAGTGAACAGATAATCGTTGACAGGCAATGTTACTCCTTGTGCAACAAAACAATTCAATGATTTTCGGATTGACTCCTCACATACTTTCCACAATTTATTGTCTGAAATAAGTTCAATATTTTGCTCCTGGGTTTCATCGACTTTGGTTGGTGAAATGTGACCAAGCATACCACTTGCCATAATAACATCATAACCATTGGGCGTTGTTGCTTTCATTGGAACACTATAACAGGCCCATTTCTTTTCAAAAGGCATCATCAATTCGTAGCGATAAATATCGTTTTTTTTGTCCATTGGTGCTTCCATAATTTTTTTGTAGACACTATCTGAACGTATAGCAGTTACATTCATAATTGCACCCCTTTCTTTTTTTACATAATACACTATGACGTAACGTCAAAGTCAATAGAATGGACACCATTTTAGAAGAAGTTCTTAGAGTAGATAGCAGTTATCAAAAAGTAAACGAACAAACACATCGTAAAGTCAAAATGATTGAATAAGCTGAATTTGAACCCTAAGAGCCTGCACTATATCATGGGTCATTCAAATATCAATATCACGCTGAACCTGTACGCTCATGCGTCTATTGACGGTGTGAAATCAGAATTGTTACGTTTGATAGCGTAAAGAATTTACCACTTTTCAAAGCCAAAACATGAGGATATATAAGAAGAAATGTGAAGTATCCACCGATAGAAATAATGCCCGAATAGCCGATAAAATAAGGCTATACGGACATTTAAGAAGATTTAAAAAGATATTCAGAAATTTATTTTAAGTTATAATAAACTTAAATGTATCTTAAAGATACTTCCCTGTTTCCCCGCAGAAACAGAAATAGACCCTCCCTGAGCCTCCAGGATACTTCTGGTAAGATAAAGGCCGACTCCGGAGCCGTCCTCTTTTTTTACCTGCGGTGCTGTTCCCCGGTAGAACCGCTGAAAGATTTTGGAATAGTCTCTGCTGTCAATTCCGATCCCCTGATCCTCAATTTCAATCCTCAAAAAACTGGTCCGTCTCATCATACGGATCTGGATGCAGGTATCCCTTCCGCTGTATTTCACTGCATTTTCCAAAATATTTGCAATCGCTTCCCTGGTCCAGTGAGGATCATGGGGGATTGCCATATCGGCGATCCCGTCGCTGTTTTTCACCACTTCCATCTCGATATTCTTCTCCTGAGCCTTCCCATAAACACTGCTGACTGCCTGGGCGACGGTATCCATGATTGGTGCATGGATCTTTTTGACTGAAATCATGCCTGTTTCCATCCTGGAAATATTGATCAGAGCTTTTGTGAGGCTGTCCAGCCGCCGTGTCTGTCCCACTGCCTGACCGAGAAACTCTTTTTGTTCTTCCTTTGACAGTTCTTCTTCCTCTAAAAGTTCCAGACACATTTTTAAAGATGTCACAGGCGTTTTCAGCTGATGGGATATATCAGTGACCAAGGACTTTGTAGTTTCTTTTTCATCCTGTATTCTCTTCTCCTGCACTTCCAAACGTTTTCCAAGAGAATTTAGTCTGCTGAAAAGCTGACTTTTCATACCTTCTTCCTCTTTATAAGGAACCTGATAATTTCCTGTATAAAATTGTTCAATGACACTGCCGAATTGTTCAAACTCCTGTTCTCTCCGCCTGCTGGTCTCTCTCGTCCAGATATATGCAGCTGCTGTAATCAGAAGGTAAGCGCCTAAAAGGGCTCCTCCGGTATGGACAATATACTGCACCATCCGGCTTTGATACCTTGCTTTCGTCTCTTCTTCAAAACCTGCCCTGACAAAAAACTGTTTTCCCTTTTTCTCCAGAGCTTTTTCGTCATCTTCCTGAAATATATGATACAGTATCTCTTCCTTAGTCTTTCCCTCTTCCAGCATTCCTGCCGTTTCCTGCAGCTGCTTTTCTTCCCGGATCAGCCTTCTATCTTCTGAAAATAATGCGTATCCAAATATACATAATAAAATAGCTGCCGTACAAACGGAAAACTTGACCCAGCCGATCTTTTCCCTCTTTCCAATCAATTTCCGGTACACTCCTTATCCCACAAATATCCGATCCCCCGTATATTTTTAATATACTCCGGGTCAGACGGATCGGGCTCAATCTTTTCCCTGAGTCTTCTGATGTTGACTGCCACCGTGTTTTCATCAGCAAACTCGCCATCCATGTCAAACATCTGCTCTAAAAGCTGACCTTTAGAAAACACCTGCCTTGGATGGGAGATAAACAAAAGCAGCAGTTTCCATTCATTTTTGGTAAGACTTCTCTCTTCTCCCGATACCATGACCTTCATCTCTGTCTTATGGACACATACTTTTCCGGATTCTATCTTTTCCTCTTTTACGTCCATCCGGGCAAATACTGCGTGAACCTTGGATATGAGAACGGCAAGACTGAATGGTTTTACCACATAGTCATCCGCTCCGGCCTCGTACCCCATGACAATATCTATTTCTTGATCCATGGCTGTCAAAAACATGAAATGCACATTACTTCTTTGACGGATGTCCCGGCAAAAATCCAGTCCGCTGCCATCCTCAAGTGTTATATCGCAGATGACCAAATCAAACGTATTCTTATTCCACAGTCTCATGCCCTCCCGGATATCCGGACAGGCAGAGATTTGGTATCCTTCCTTTTCCAGTTTAAAACAAATTCCGCGTCTCAAGCTCTCATCGTCTTCCAGCAGCAGGATTCTACCTTTCATCATATCCTCAGTCCTCCGTCTATGTATTCCTGTCAGTCTAATTCATACTGCATAAAATTTTTATTTTTCCGGAATCCTCCATCTGTTCTTTTTTGCCCTTTGCTTATCGCTCCCATATATAAAAAATGTAATTACATTTATAAAAACAAGATAGACTATGAATAACTTCATGAAAACTCCTTTCCCTCCTCCAATTAAAAAGGTAAAAATCTTATTTCATTTCATTATAACATAGTCCGATTTTCTGTGTTAAAACTTTCTTTTTTTGTCTTTTCACAGCATTGTCCTGACAACCATTCCTCATATGCTTCCACGCCGGCTTTTAACTGTTTCAGTCTATCTTCAAGCCGTCTTCTCGGACAGGCCAGATTCATACGCAGAAAACTGCGATGAATCTTCGATCACACTCATACAGTCAACCCAAAAAAGATAGGTAGCTTTTGTATGGACAGCAGCTTAATTATAATGTTCTGTCCATTTTGGCTTTTTATCCGGAGATGCTTTTCTTTAAGGTTTTTCTCTGACGTATGTCCCGGCCGCAGCCCGCTAAAGATAAAACAAAGACTCCCACAAGCAAGAGTGTAAAACCTTTTTCAATCGTATCTCTCCTTTCTTTTTTAAACCCCAGCTTTCATTTTTACCTTTCGGAGGGCTGCTCGTTTTTGGAACCGTTGATTTGACAAAATACAATGCCCTCAAGCTCCAGACCCTGTCCCAACAGGAACACCGGGGCGGCAGCTTAACGCAGTGGTTTCAATGCCAGGTGACGGATTTAAATATCACTACTGCCTACAATCTCATCTATAATGCATCTTTGCTTGTGGATGAAGGATTAGGATACGCCGTCGGTCTTGACAAAATCATCAACACCTCCCACAGCAGCCTTTGTTTCCGCTCCCCTCTGGCACCAAAGCTGGAAGAAGAAATGAGCATCCTTTGGAAGAAACATCAGATCTTCTCCAGACCAGCCGAAAAATTTTTAACCTACTGAAAGAACATTTAAACGGTATCTGAATCACATACTTTTTCTTAATATAGTAACGATATCATCATGTGTCAGAACCTTATATCCTCCTTCCATGACAAAGGTTCCGTCTGCAATCCCAGAAAGCATTTCTTCTGTCACACCGAGTTCCCGGATGTTCATGACAAGACCCAGCTCTTTCATGTAGGATTCCATGCAGAAAAGGCCTTCTTCTGCAATCTGTTCATCCGTCTTGCCGTCCGGATTTACATCCCATACATTTACGGCATAACGTTTGAACTTTTGAAGGCCGTAAGGCATAAGAAAACGGTAGTATGGCAAAGATACGGCTGATAATGTCATTCCATGGGTCGCATTCGTATATGCGCCGATGGACTGTCCGATCATGTGCACTTCCCAGTCGGTCGTTTTCCCTTTTGCAACAAAAGTATTTAAGGCCCATGTGGCAATCCACATAATATTGCTTCTGGCCTCATAGTCGGCAGGATTTTTTATGGCAATCCGTGAGCTGTGGATCAGAGATTTTAAAAGCCCTTCCATGATATAATCAGAGGTACTGTCATCCTCCCCTGAGAAATACTGCTCTAAAATATGAGACATGATGTCAAAGAATCCTGCTGTCATCTGATACTTCGGCAAAGTGAATGTAAATGTGGGATTTAGAATCGAAAACTTTGGAAATACATTTTCTCCGAAAACATGGCCGATCTTTAACTTCGTCTCATGATTGGTGATGACAGACCCGCCGTTCATCTCTGAACCTGTTCCGACCATCGTCAGGACGCAGCCCACCGGAATGATCTCATTGTCCACGTCCTCCATACGCAGATAGTATTTATCCCATGGATCTTCTTCACAATGAACTGAGATAGACACTGCCTTGGCATAATCACAGACAGACCCGCCGCCTACGGCCAGGATGAAGTCCACTTTATGTTCTCTGGCAATCTCTACGCCCTCATAAAGCTTTTCTACCGTAGGATTGGGCATAACACCTCCATCCTCAAATACATTTTTCCCGTTTGCCTTAAGAATCTCCATCACCTTATCATAGATCCCGTTTTTCTTGATGGAACCGCCCCCATAGGCAAGCTGTACATTTTTGCCGTACTTCGGAAGTTCTTCATTTAAATAATTTAAGGAATCCTCTCCAAAATACAATTTCGTTGGATTTGAATAACTGAAATTTCCTAACATTTTCTTCCTCCTTCTTCTGTCTCTCACAGTCCTGCCGGCTGTCCAAGCTTTTGTGCAAAGTCCTTCATTGCCTCAGATATTTTCAGCATCTGCGGACAGACTGCTTCACAGCTTTTACATCCGATACATGCATCCGGACGTTTATCCTCCGGCATGGCACCTACAGCCATCTGTGTGATGATCGTCATATTGAAACGGCTCTCATTGTATAAAGACATCAGCGTTGGAATATCCAATTTTTTCGGACAGTGTGATGTACAGTAGCGGCAGGCAGTGCATGGAAGAATATCCAGCATGCTGTCGGTAACTTCCATCAAAACCTTTATTTCTTCCTCTGTCAGCGGCTTTTCCTGTGCAAATGTAGCCGCATTTTCCATCAACTGTTCCATATCGGACATGCCGGAAAGGATCATGGTCACTCCTGGGATTGACTGTAAAAACCGGAATCCCCAGGCCGGAATTTTCTCATCCGGACGGCAGGCCTTCAGCTTCTCGCTGTTTTCATCAGAGAGTGACGCCAGCTTTCCTCCTCTTAACGGCTCCATAACCCAGATCGGCATCTTGTATTCATTGAGCAGTTCCACCTTAGCTTTTGCATCCTGGAGTTTCCAGTCCAGATAATTCAGCTGGATCTGGCAGAATTCCAAATCATCGCCGTATGTATCCAGGAATCGTTTTAATGTGTCATATCGTCCATGACAGGAAAATCCCAGATGTCTGATTCTTCCGGCTTCTTTCTGCTTTCTCAGGTATTCCATAATGCCGTATTTTTCATCCATATAGGGATCTATATTTTTTTCATATACGTTATGAAACAGGTAAAAATCAAAATAATCTGTTCCGCATTTTTTCAGCTGTTCTTCAAAAATGCTCTCCACCTTATCCATGTTTGACAAATCATACCCTGGAAACTTGTCGGCTAAATAATAGCTCTCCCGTGGGTACCTGCCTAATACTTTACCCATGACAATCTCTGACTGTCCGTCGTGATAGCCATACGCGGTATCAAAATAATTGATCCCATGGTCCAGCGCATAATCTACCATCTTTACAGTCTGCTCTTCATCAATCTGTCCATCCGAACCACCCTTCATAATCGGAAGACGCATTGCTCCCAGTCCCAGGGCAGAAAGCTTCTTGTCTTTAAAATCTTTATAAATCATACGAATCCTCCTTGAATATTTCACATCGAGTTAATTATTTATGTATCCCATATATAAAGAATACTCCTTGTAGTTAACTCCAAGTCAAGAAAAATTTTGTGAAAAGATGAATACAAGAAAAAGACAGCGGCTGTTTTTTACGGCAGCCGCCATTCTTAAATAAATTATTTTTTATTTTCAGTCCTTACTACAATTAACAGACCGCTGCAGTACAGTTTTCAATGCCTATAGACCTGTCTATCAGCAAATCATAATTATAAACATTTCCCCAGTGCAGACCGGAAATGCTATGATAATAAGCCGCCCTTGCTTCAAAAGAGATAGTACGCAGGGAACAAAAAATTTAAGCATTAGCTTTGATATTTTTTTGTCCCCAAAATCGACTGTTTTCTGACTGATTCATAAAATCCTCCTTAAAATAATTGATGTTGGAGTCTTTATCAGAGAGAAAGCTGCCTGAGAACTGCGAAGAGTCATGACCGCCCGTAAAACGGGCGGCTTGTTCTGAGGCTATAAGCCTCTATTACCTGCCACCCTTAAAAGGCTCCTCATATTCCTTTGCACTTAACTTATCTTTCGCTATATCATGACTTTCTTGCTCTTGAATATATTTTTTTATGGTTGCCTCATTTAATCCTACCGTGCTTACATAATATCCTGCTGCCCAGAAATGTCAATTCCCATATTTATATTTTAAAATTGCATGCTTATCAAAATTCATTAGCGTGTTTCACAAGACTGGACACGCTTGACGAACGCTTATAGCTGGCGCATAAATTCCGCTACGGACAGACCGCAAGCGGCGGCACAATTCTTTAAATGCCCGCTTTCTTCCTCGTTCAGTCGGATAGTAATCGGAACATTCCGCACGTTCTTTTCTGATTTTTCTCTGCTCATTTTCCTTAATCCTCCAGTCTTGAATTTTACTTTCTTCGGGGTAAACAGGGGCGTTCCCTGAGTAAGTTATGCCCACTTGTTTTATGTGGGCGGGATTGTGGCTGACACAATCCGATGCTCGCTATCTCTGTGGACACCGCCACAAAGCAATTTCCCTGTGCAACGACATTCTTCCATATCTACCCTCCGAAAAGAAAATCCTATGTCCTTTCCACCTCCGTTCTGGATATGATTTTCACTTTCCGATTTTGAGCAAACAAAAAAGCCGCTACACCACATCACGGATAACAAGAGGATTTCCTCCCGTTCTGATTCCGCAATGCTATGTAACGGCTTTGAAATTCAAAACCCATGCTGCAATACACCAACCGAAAAAGCAACGTTGCTTCGGCGGCGGTCAGCCTTGTCCATCGGCTGACATTCAATACTTCAATCTATGTGTTATTTAATTTTCCAATTCCCTTATGGGTATTTCAGAATACCATAGCGGCTATATCCATGTCAAGATTTTAGATAAATTTTTTAGTATTCCCTGTGGACGCAAATTTTATTCATCCATTTTAAAAATTGGATGGGAGAATTTTCTCCCCCACCCAATAGTCCGTAGAAAAGCAGTCTATATTAGACGCTTATAAAATCTTCCGCAGCTTTTTTCTAAGATGGTCTAACCGTGCATAGATAGCCCCTGCTGTCAGACCGACAATCGGCGCAATCTCTTTTGTGGAATATCCCTGCATTTTCATCACAAGGATTTGCAGGGTACGCCTGTCCACCGTAAGCAATGCCCAATATAGATTTTCATTCTCGATTCCATCCAGTAAATCCTCAACAGTCTTTACTTCGTCTGACCGTTCCCTGTCCGCCATTCCCTCAAGGTATTCCCCGAAGTCGCTTGACCAATGGTAAAATCGTCTGTTGGAATTAAAGTCTGCCCTGTCATCAATGCGGATTTGCTCAATCGTATTTTCATCAACTCCATGTTCCCTCAATACTTTTTCCTCGGCTTCTTTCCAGATACGCCATTTCCTGTCCTCACGTCCGTTGTTATATGCCATTCTTTTTTCCTCCAATCAATCTGAATCTTTGAAAACGTAAAAATCCAGATTGAAAGGCGGCGAACGACACCGCATACCAGAAACAGCCCTGCGGCGTATTCCGATAAAAAACGACAAAAGAAAAACCGCAAAGGCTCTGTGACCTTCACGGTTATAAGTAATAATAGTTCTGTTATATAGAGATTGTACTTCTGCTTTCATGGTGAGAAGTACCGTTGCATGGGCAGGGATTTTTTTAACTGGTTTCCTGCCTTTCTCTGATGTGCTATGTATGTATAAAATTTACTTCGTATGTGCAGATGGATAACTGCCCGAAAAAAGGACATAAAAAATCCCCCCAAACTTTAAAACAGGTCTGGGGAGTGTCTGTTAAGTCTTTCGGGCATAGCAATACCGCCCACCATAACACCATATTTTTATTTGGTGGGCGTTTGCCTTAAAGCCTTACAAAAGAAACAGAACCAACAAACTTTAATGTGTTTCAAAAGTTTATCGGCTCTGCGTCTGTGCGTCTGGCTCTCTGATGACAGTTATCTGCAAATTTTTTGCTTCAATCAATGTTTCCTGCCTACATTTCGGGCAGTATAGGGGATAGTTCTTCAATGTGGTGTCTTTTCTAATCCTGTCACGGGTTTTATTCCCGCAGACAGGGCATAATATCCATTCTGACATAATGCTATGAATTGCTTTCTTTTTTCATCCAAGACATTAATCCCCTAAGTTCTGCCCCGACTTTTTCAATTTCATGCTCTGATTCCATCTGCTTTTTAGCATTGAAATAAACCCTGCCAGACTGATTTTCAAGCAGCCACTCCCTTGCAAACTTTCCCTCCCTAACATCCTTTAGGATATTTTTCATGGACTTTCTGGTATCATCCGTGATAATCTTTTCCCCTGTTATGTAATCGCCATACTCAGCCGTATCGCTGATGGAATACCTCATCATATTAAGACCACCTCTGTTTATGAGGTCTACAATCAGCTTCATTTCGTGGCAGCACTCAAAATATGCCATTTCTGGCTGATACCCCGCCTCTACAAGAGTTTCAAAACCTGCCTTTATAAGGGCAGAAACGCCACCGCAAAGCACCGCCTGCTCACCGAAAAGGTCTGTTTCCGTTTCTTCTTTGAATGTTGTTTCAACAACTCCCGCTCTCGCCCCGCCGATTCCCAGAGCATATGCAAGTGCCGTTTCCCTTGCTTTTCCGCTTGCATCCTGATGAATTGCAATAAGACAGGGAACTCCTTTGCCTTCTTCAAACTGGCTTCGTACTGTATGCCCCGGACCTTTTGGGGCTATCAAAAACACATCAACATCCGCAGGCGGTTTGATAAGCCCATAATGGATGACAAATCCATGTGCAAATACCAGAGATTTTCCCCCTGTCATATACGGTTCAATTGACCTTTTGTACAAATCTGCCTGCTTCTCATCATTGACAAGCATCATGATAACATCTGCTTCTTCTGCCGCCTGCTTTGCATTAACAACTTTCAGTCCTGCCGCTTCGGCTTTTGCCCATGATTTGCTGCCCTCGTAAAGCCCGACAATTACATCCACTCCGCTTTCATGGAGATTCAGAGCATGTGCATGTCCCTGACTTCCATAACCGATAACCGCAACCTTTTTGCCCTCTAACGGTTTCAAGCTGCATTCTTCTTCGTGATAAATTTTCGCCATTTTAATGACCTCCTATGATTTTTTTATATTGCAAACGGAAAATTACCGCTTTTTACCGCCCATTAAATGGACAGCTCCTGCAATCATCTGTGTGGCTATTCCGATGCAGCAAAAACCATACCATCCAAAATGATTGTATAAAGCCGCACCTAAATATGAACCTACTGCACCTCCTGCAAACATAGTTACCATGTAAACTGAGGTAATTCTGTTCCTCTCGCTTTCACTAAGGCTCTGTATCCTTGCCTGATTTGCAACATTGCAGGAGTTCACGCCCATATCAAGCAATATAACGCCTGCAATCAGTCCCCAAACCTTAAATCCAAAAGCAATAAAACAAAGATATGAAATAAAAATTATTATAATATTGATTCCGACTGTATATTTTGCGCTTTTTTTATCAGAAATTTTCCCTGCAAAGGGCGCAAACAAAGCTCCGCTTACTCCCAAAATCCCAAACAGACCGATGATGTTTGTACCAAAATAAAATGGAGAACCCTGTAAATGGAATGTCAAAACTGTCCAAAGCGCACTGAATGCCGCCAAAATCATTGCCCCATTTATCGCCGCCTCCCTGATTACAGGGAACTTACTCGGCAAGAAAAACATTGATTTTAGAGATGATGCGTAGTCCAGACTTCCTTTTTCCTCTGCTGTACAGACAGGAAGTGTAAATTTTAAAACAGCAAACAGTATTGCCATAAAAGCAACTGCAATTATGTAAATGCTTTTCCATCCGAAATACTTTCCGACTGTACCGCTGACTACCCTTGAAAGGACAACTCCTGTTAAAAGCCCACTCATGATATGTCCGATATTTTTTCCTCTTACCCGTTCATCTGACAATTTTGCACAAAGCGGAAGCAGCAGTTGTGGAATTACAGATGAAATACCAACAGCCAGACAGGCAATACAAGCTAAGGTAAAATTGGGCGATAAATACATTCCTAAAAGTGACAGGACTGATAAAAAAATCATTGTTAAAATCAATTTTTTTCGTTCCGTCAAATCTGCTATGGGCAGGATAAAAAACAAACCCAAAGCATATCCTGTCTGTGTAAGAGTCGCAAGCAGGCTTGCCTGAGAGCCTGCTATATTAAAATGCTCTGCCGCACTGTTTAACAGCGGCTGTATGTAGTAGATATTGGCAACCGCTATTCCACTTGCCGCCGCCATAAGTGCAATCATCTTTCCGCTTAACTTTACAGATTTTTCGCTCTGACTTTCCATAAGACTACCAGCCTTCCTAAAACTATTTTCCCAGTTCTTTTAATATTTCCCTCATTATAGAACTTAATTCCTCCTCATTTTCCCTATCCGAAACAAACCGGTTGACTACCATATCATGAATCATATAATCTTCCAGAAGATAAATATGGCTTGTGTCCTCAGTATAAAATGCGTCTTTATCCATCTCTGCTGAATATCCATAAAGTAGCTTTTCCCCATCTGCGGAGATGATAAACCAACGGAGATTTTCAGGCATATTATGGTATTTTCCATCATGGTGTATTTCAATTTGTGCAACAGAATTTTTTAAATTATGCCCCACACCTAAGACCTTACAGCCATGATTCTGGCATTCTTCCAGTTCGGGCAAAAGCAGTTCATACATCTGATTCCACATGGAAATCATTACATACTGGCTTGCCCCCTTTAACAACTGTCTGCAATAAGAGGTAATATTTTCTTTTCCTTTTACTGTGAAAACATAAACATCCTGCTTATTTGCCTCTGTTTCCAACCCGACCAAAGCATTTGTAACATCCTCAAAATCGTTTTCCCATTCTTTTTTCGTTTTCTCCAAAAAAACCTTACTGGGAACAGGTGTATAAATCTTTGTGTTCTCACTGCTTTCTTCTACCATAGCTAACCCACGTTTCGTGAGTGTTTCCAAAACATCATAAATCCTTGCTCTTGGTATGCCAGATTCTTTACTTACCTTATACGCATTAGCTGTTCCAATTTTTAACAGACTTGCATAAGCTTTGGCTTCATATAGATTCAATCCAAATTTCTGTAACTTCTCAAATACAGCTTCTTCCATTTTCCTTTCTCCTTAATTATATTAGTTACTACTGCAGTGGTAATTATATCATAATGAACTATGCTTGTCAAATTTGTTACGATAGAATTATAGAAACTCAAAAAATGCGGCAAAGATTTCTCCTTGCCGCTGTTGGTGCTTATGCGTAAATTATTTCCTTATTTACAATCTCCCTCGCACAAGCCCTTATATTATTCATTCTTCCTGTCCACTCTAAGACGTTTTCTGCCTTTAGCTGTTCCGTTATGCCCTGTGACTGCTTCATGCCCTCTATAACTCTCTCAAAGCGTTCCTGTGCCTGTTTGTTGATGTCGGCAAGATAGACGTTGAGTTTGCCGCTTGTTAGAAGATTGATGTATGTATCTTTGAGGTGCTGTTTCAGATAATCTAAATGCCGCTGTCCCCAGATGCCTATCGGCTGTTCTTCTTCCTCTGGTAACTTCAAATCTGGGATAAGATACTCATTTTCTTCGTGATATGTGCCGCCTAACTGTTCAAATATTGATTTCATATGCAAAAGCTCCTTTTCTGTATGGTTTGGTTTCTGCGAAGTATCTGCAAACAATGTATCAGCAGGCTGTATGTATAGGTTATCTTTAAGTAAAGTAATCCCCTTGCCTTTCGTATTTGCCGCCCAGTTCCTCAAATAATGATTTTGCCATTGTCTGTTACCTCCAGATAGAATATTCACTCCACATTCTTGTGTCTGCTGTCTTAAACACAATTTTTGAGTTTTATCCTTATCTGGTTTCATACTTCTGTCATGCTAAAACCTATAGTAATTAATAAAAGCTCTTGTCTCTGATTAACAACTGTTCATATTCTCCAGCTTCCCCATCCCCCTAATCTTGAAAAGTTTTAAGTGCTTCAATGGTCTGTATTATCAAGTCATCCAGTGTCCAGCCGAGCATATCTGCTCCCCTCTGAATCACCTCCCTGTCACAACCTGCTGCAAATCCCTTGCTTTTGTATTTCTTTTTTACAGACTTTAATTCCAAGTCCTGCACGCTTTTTGACGGCCGCATCAAAACGACTGCACCGATGAGACCTGTCAGTTCATCGACGGCATAGAGAACTTTCTCCATCTCATGCTCCGGCTTAATATCTACAGTAATCCCATAGCCATGACTTGCTGTTGCATGGATAATCTTTTCATCTATGTCTCTTTCCCTCATAATTTCCTGACTCTTAATACAATGCTGCGCCGGGAACTGTTCAAAATCTAAATCATGCAGCAGACCTACAATTCCCCAGAACTCTTTTTCTTCTCCATACCCTAATTTTTCTGCAAAGTACATCATGGTCTGCTCCACAATCTGTCCATGCTGCAAATGGAATTCATCCCTATTATATTCATTTAGTAAATTCCATGCTTCTTCTCGTGTCATAACAATCGTCCTTTCTTTTTCATATTTCTCTCACTCAATAACTGTTCCGTACTTTCGCCGTTATGATTCTCTCTATCCCGAACATAAACTAACTTTTTATTACATAGTCCGCTTTTCTCGGAGCGGCAACCGGATGTTCCCCTTTTGCGTAGCCAAGGATACAGTTTCCTATTCCCACATAAGACTCCACAATTGCAAAACGGTCAACAGCTTCCGCTTCATTTGCCAGTGCTGCATCCACAATAGAATCTGTATCCATAAAACCGTAGGCTTCACAGCCTGTATGGTGATGTGCTGACTGGGCACAATATTTGCAGTCCTCCCCACAGCGTCCGCTTTTACCATTAATAATTGTACACAAATCAACTTTATAACCGCAGAAATGTTTTCTGATTAAATCTGCCGCATTACACAGTTCCTGTAACTCGCAATCCAGAAAGAAATCCAGATTTTCTCCTCTTTTGATTCGATATCCTTTTATAATTTTTCCTGCTAATTTCAGTAAATCCAATGTTTTATCCTCCAGTCCATGCTATTATAAAGTTTCATTCATACTGCCTGTTCGATATCCGCCCAAATCCAATGCGACATAGGAAAAACCTAATTGTTTCAAATAATGATATATCTTCTCCCGATTGTCTTCCTGCATTAACTTGGAAAATTCTTCTGGTAACACTTCGATTCTTGCAATCGCCCCATTTTCCTGTCCATGAATGCGGACCCTCACCTGATGAAAATCCATATCGAGAAGCAACTGCTCTGCTTTATCCACCATTCCAAGCCGTTCCTCGCTGATTGTCTCTCCATACACAAAACGAGAAGAAAGACAGGCAAAGGACTGTTTATTCCATGTGGAAAGTGCTAATTGCTTAGAAAGTTCCCGTATTTCCTCCTTATTAAGCCCTGCATAACGCAAAGGACTCTTGATATTTAATTCCTGCACTGCCATCAATCCCGGACGGTAATCCCCATTATCATCCAGGTTTGAACCTTCTAAAACTGTATTTATATTGTTTTCTGCTGCAATCGCCAATATCTTTTCAAATAACTCATGCTTACACAAATAGCAACGGTTCTTCGGATTATTCCGAAAGCCATCTATGTCCAGTTCTTCCGACTGGCACACAACATGCCTTATATTATTGTTTTTACAAAACTCTTCTGCTTCCCTTAATTCTCTGACCGGAAAAGAACAGGAGGAAGCTGTAACTGCAATCACTTTATCTGTTCCCAATGTATCCACTGCTGCTTTCAGCAGAAAGGTTGAATCCACCCCGCTGGAAAATGCTACCGCAACACTTCCAAGCTCCAATAAGTAATTTTTTAATTTCTGATACTTCTCATAAGTTGTCATCTTGTCTATCCTCTCTTATCTTTCAACTCCGAAAACCAGATTACCTCCGGCTGCTTTGGCAGGTGCTGCCCTATCTCTTTTTCCATCCAGACCATATGATACCATTTTCCAAATTTGTATCCACAATTATGGAAAGTTCCAATCATTTGATAGCCCATTTTTTCATGAAAATGTACACTGCCCATATCTAAATATTCATCTTCTATGTTTGGATAGGCAATACAGGCATACAGATTGGTAATCCCCTGTTTTTTAAGAACATTTTCCATATGTAGGTATAATTGCTTTCCTATTCCTTTTGCGTGATATTTTTCTTTTACATAAACCGACATTTCTACTGCCCAATGATAAGCAGCCCGGTTTTTAAATGCTCCTGCATAAGCGTATCCTATTATTTCATTTCCATAAAGCGCTACAAGGTATGGATATTTCTTTAATGTTTCACTAATTCGCCCTGAAAATTCTTCGTTTGTTGGCACTTCATATTCAAATGTAATAGCAGTATTTTTTACATAGGGTTCATAAATTTTTCTCAATGACCATGCATCTTCTATAACAGCCATACGAATCATTATATCAGCCATAATAGTCCTCCAGAAAATGATGCTTTACTCCATCCTGTTTAAAAGCAATAACCGTACTCAAATTCACATTTTCCACGCTTTTGAAAATATTTCCTTCCACAAATGGATTCGTCTTTTTTAATTCCTGTATCAGTTTCTTTACTTCCAGCCGTTTCGAGTTGCTTTGTCCAGCTGCTGAGCAGGAAGAGCAGGTAACCGTAAACCTGCAGGCGCATTGAATGAAATGCAGATCATTATAGTCACGCCATTTCTTAATGTCCTCTTCCCGTATCAGATATAGTGGGCGAATCAGCTCCATGCCTGCAAAATTTGTACTGTGGAGCTTTGGCATCATAGTCTGTACCTGTGCCCCATAGAGCATTCCCATAAGAATCGTTTCTATCACATCATCATAATGGTGTCCCAATGCTATTTTATTGCATCCAAGTTCCTTTGCTTTGCTGTATAAATGCCCCCTTCTCATTCTTGCACACAGATAACAGGGTGATTTTTCCACATGAAAAACCGATTCAAAAATATCCGATTCAAAGATCATGACTGGAATATTTAATCTCTTTGCATTTGCCTCTATAATCTGCCTGTTCTCTGTACTGTATCCCGGATCCATCACAACAAATTCCAGTTCAAACGGAAACTTATTGTGGCGTTTTAACTCCTGAAACAGCTTCGCCATAAGAAAAGAGTCCTTACCTCCGGAAATACATACTGCTACTTTATCCCCTTCTTTCACCAGTTCATACTCACGAATCGCTTTCGTGAATTTGCGCCATATATTTTTTCGGAAGTTCTTCCGGATGCTTTCTTCAATTTCTAAGTGATGTCCTCCCGTTCCCTGCCCCTTTTGCTCCGTATTTAAATTTGCCATCAGCCATGCAAGATAACCGCCTTTCAAGCTGAATGCCGTGATTCCTCTTTCACGCAGAAAGCAGGCTGTTTCTATGCTTGCTTCACCTTTTTTGCAATACACAATCAGCTTTTTATTCTTATATTTTTCATATTCTCCATATAGCAATTCTTTTGGAATATTTATGCTGCCCGGAATATGCCCATAAGAAAATGATATTTCATCCCGGATATCAATGAAATTGTAATCCCTTATATCTAATGTGAATAGCTTTTGTACGGATATCTCAAAATCTTCCATCCCTTCTCTTCCTTTCAAATAAAACCCGTTTAGCCAATTATACATCATCTATTGTACCTATGATTTTTATAGGTTTCAACAGGAATATGATAAAAAGCAAGACAAATATCTAAATAGACATATGCCTTGCCGTATCCTATCTGTTTTGAACCATATGAATAAAATACTGATGTACCCTGACATCCTCTGAAAGTTCCGGGTGAAATGCTGTTACTAACTGATTTTCCTGCCTTGCAGCGACAATCCTGTCTCCGGTTCGGGCAAGAATTTCCGCATTTTCCCAAATCTCAGCAATATATGGACCCCTGATAAACGTCATTGCTATCCGGCCTATTCCATAAAACTCTTCTTCAGTATAAAAGCTTCCTAACTGCCTTCCATAAGCATTTCTTTTTGCTTTTATGTTCATTGTCCGAAAACCAAGTGCATCTTCTCCCTCAATCTCCCTTGCCAAAAGGAGCAGTCCAGCACAGGTTCCAAATACAGGTAATCCATTTTCTGTAAATTCTTTTATCGGTTCATATAGCTGTAAGTCCTTAAGCAGTTTCCCCATAACTGTGCTTTCGCCGCCCGGAATGATCAACCCATCAAAGGTTTTCCCCAAATCCGATCTGTTTCGGATTTCAAAATGTTCCACCCCCAGCCTGTCCAATATCATGCCATGTTCTGCAAAAGCTCCCTGCAGGGCAAGTATCCCTATCTTCATTTATTTTCCCCTTTCAGCCATAAGCAATGCAATCTCTGATTCATTGATTCCCACCATTGCTTCACCCAAGTCTGCTGATAATTCCGCAATTAATTTTGCATCCGTATAATTGGTTACCGCCTGTACAATGGCCGCTGCCCGTTTTGCAGGGTTTCCTGATTTAAAAATACCCGATCCCACAAACACGCCCTCTGCTCCAAGCTGCATCATAAGAGCGGCATCTGCCGGCGTTGCAACGCCACCTGCCGCAAAATTTACGACCGGAAGCTTTCCATTTTTATGTACAATCTTAAGCAAATCAACAGAAACCTGCAGCTGCTTTGCAGTCTCAAACAATTCATCTTCTGAGAGATTCTGAACTCTCCTGATTTCTGAATTCATAGCCCGCATATGCCTTACAGCCTGAACCACATCGCCCGTTCCTGGTTCTCCCTTTGTACGGATCATGGATGCTCCCTCTGAAATACGCCGCAGTGCCTCGCCTAAATCTTTTGCCCCACATACAAATGGCACCTTAAACTTTGTCTTATCAATATGATATACATCATCTGCCGGTGATAATACTTCGCTTTCATCAATGTAATCAATTTCGATTGCCTCTAAAACCTGAGCTTCCACAAAATGTCCGATTCTGCATTTCGCCATGACCGGTATAGAAACCGCCTCCTGTATTCCCTTAATCATCTTTGGATCACTCATTCTGGATACTCCACCGGCTGCACGGATATCTGCCGGAATTCTTTCCAGTGCCATAACCGCACAAGCTCCCGCCTCCTCTGCAATATGTGCCTGCTCCGGTGTTGTAACATCCATGATGGCTCCACCTTTTAACATTTGTGCCAGATTCTTATTTAATTCGTAACGATTCTCTTCCATTTTACTGCCTCCTGTTCATTTTTTATTATTTTTCTGCTGTTATTATAAACTATCCATTTCATATATTTTGGCAATGCTAATATGTTAAGTTGTATCATGTTCCCACATATGCATATCTTCCAATGTAATTTTATCAATTACGGAATTTACCGCATCATTGATTTTCCTCCAGAGAATACTATTCGTACATTTATCCTTTCTTTTACATGGAATGCTATTCTCTTCCACGCAGGGGTCGGTGCCAAATTTCCTTCCATAACACGAAGAATCTCTCCGACACTGATATCTTTCGCAGGCCTTTTTAAATAGTACCCGCCGTTTGCGCCTCTAACGCCTCCAAGTAATCCGGCTTTCCGTTATCATGCTCCAGTATGTCCAGCATAATGTTTAATGCATATCTGCCTCTTGTTGATATCATAATCCTGAAGCCTCCTTGTTTCTTATAATTGTCCCTCCACCAAGAACATATTCCCCATGATAGAAGACGATAGCCTGCCCTGGCGGCGCCGCCCTTACTTTTTCCTCAAAACAGCATTTCAGTATGCCAAATCTGCATCGTCTCGCCAATGACATCATATCCCTGTTCCTTTAACAGATACGCAGCAACCGAGGAATCCACACCACCGGACATTCTCACAACAACTTTTGTCTTAGACATACTTAATCACCGGACAACTCATAAAATTTTTCTGTCTCATCAATATCGTCTACCGGCGGCTTCAGCCCTTCAATTTCAATGTTGTTTTTCTATGCATAGTCCTAAAGTGCGGCATGAATTGCTTCCTCTGCAGCAGGGAACAGTGTACCTTAACTGACGGCAATCCATCCAATGCTTCCATTACTGCTTTGTTTGTCACTGTAAGTGCTTCCTGCACCGTTTTCCCGATTACCATTTCCGTAGCCATACTGCTTGTCGCCACTGCTGCACCACAGCAAAATGTCTTGAACTTGCAGTCTCTGATTACTCCGTTTTCATCCACATCCAGATAAATCCTCATAATTTCCCCGCACTTGGCATTTCCAACCGTACCGACACCGCTGGGATTTTCAATTTCTCCCACATTTCTCGGATGATTAAAATGTTCCATTACTTTTTCACTGTATTCAATCACCTGACTCATGCCTGTAATCCTCCTAATTTCAGTCTATCTATTTCATCCTTTACCCTATCAGGAGGATTTCGCCTCCTTCCCGATAAAGTCCTCATATAACGGGGACATACTGCGAAGTCTCTTTACGATTTCCTTTAGCTTTTCTATAACAACATCAATCTCTTCTTTTGTTGTCTCATCCGAAAGTGTAAGCCGGAGGGAGCCATGTGCGATCTCATGCGGCAGCCCTATAGCAAGAAGCACATGGGACGGATCCAGTGAACCGGAAGTACATGCCGAACCGCTGGATCCACATATCCCATTCTGGTCAAGCAGAATTAAAAGAGATTCTCCCTCTATGAAACGGAAGCAGAAATTAGCATTATTGGACAATCTATTTTCCCTGTGACCGTTTAATCTGGCATACGGAATCTCATCTAACACTCTTTCAATCAAGTAATCCCTAAGCTCCGTCTCCTGTCTTGCACGCCTTTCCATATTGGCAGCAGCAATTTCTGTAGCCTTTGCAAAACCCACAATCCCCGGTGTGTTATGCGTTCCTGCCCTCCTGCCACGCTCCTGTGCGCCTCCGTGAATAAATGAGCCGATTTTTACAGTGTTTTTCATATACAGGATACCGATGCCTTTTGGTCCGCTAATCTTATGCCCGCTGGCAGAAAGCATGTCTATATGAAGCTCTTCCACATTGATTGGAAGATGGCCATATGCCTGCACGGCATCTGTATGGAACAAAATGTTATGCTCTTTTGCAATCTCCCCGATTTCCCTGATTGGCTCGATTGTCCCGATTTCATTATTGGCAAACATAATCGAAATAAGAATCGTGGTCGGTCGGATGGCTGCCTTTAAATCGTCAAGCTTTACCACCCCATTTTCATCCACATCCAGATATGTCACTTCAAAACCCTGCATTTCCATAAATTTACATGTATGCAGAATGGCATGATGCTCAATCTTGGAAGTTATGATATGGTTTCCCTTTTCTTTCAATGTATAGGCAGTGGCCTTCAATGCCCAGTTATCGGATTCACTCCCGCCGCCGGTAAAATAGATTTCATTCGGTTTTACACCTAAAAACGAAGCAACGGTTTCCCTTGCATCGTCCACAGCCTTTTTTGCTTTTCCTGCAAATGTATAAATACCGGAGGCATTTCCATATTTCTCCTCAAAGTATGGTTTCATTGCCTCAAATACCTCATGGTTCACTTTTGTAGTAGCCGCATTGTCTAAGTAAATCAAATTTTCCAATTCTTATTCCTCCTATCTCACCTATTGTTTTTATAGGTTTTTTACTTAATAATACTGCTTTCCAATTTCTTGTCAATCTTCTTTACACGGCTTACCCATAGAAAAACAGGATAAATATTGAAAAATACCTATCCTGTCCCTTTAAATCTTATCCATGATATGAGCCAAAAGCATCAGGACAACTTCCCTTTAACCACGAACCGCAGCAAAGCCCTTTTCCAAATCTGCAATGATATCGTCAATATGCTCTGTTCCAATAGAAAGACGGATTGTATTCGACTTAATCCCCTGATCCAGCAATTCTTCCTCAGACAACTGGCTATGTGTGGTGGTTGCCGGATGGATGACAAGGCTCTTTACATCCGCAACATTGGCAAGCAGCGAAAAAATCTCAAGATTGTCAATAAATTTGTGGGCCTCTTCCTGCCCCCCTTTAATCTCAAAGGTAAAGATGGATGCGCCGCCATTCGGGAAATACTTGTTATATAAAGCATGATCCGGATGATCCGGCAACGATGGATGGTTCACATGCTCTACCTGCGGATGCTTTGCCAGATACTCCACAACCTTCTTTGTGTTCTCTGCGTGTCTGTCCAGTCTAAGCGAAAGTGTTTCCACTCCCTGTAACAGAAGGAATGCATTGAACGGTGATATGGTTGCACCCGTATCACGGAGCAATATCGCCCTGATATAAGTAACAAATGCGGCAGAACCTGCGGCATCCACGAAGGACACACCGTGATAGCTTGGATTGGCATCTGCAATATTGGCATATTTCCCACTTGCCTTCCAGTCAAATTTACCGGAATCCACAATAATTCCCCCTAGGGTGGTTCCATGCCCGCCAATGAATTTTGTGGCTGAATGCACTACGATGTCTGCACCATGCTCAATCGGACGGATTAAATATGGCGTTCCAAAGGTATTGTCAATTGCAAGCGGAAGCCCATGTTTATGTGCAATTTCTGAAATTGCATCAATATCAGGTATATCCGAGTTTGGATTTCCTAGTGTCTCCAAAAAGACTGCTTTCGTATTCGGGCGTATTGCTCCCTCCAGTTCATCAAGGTTATGTGCATCCACAAAGGTTGTCTCGATTCCGTACTGCTTTAAGGTGTGTGCCAAAAGATTGAACGTACCGCCATAAATGGTCTTCTGCGAGACAATATGGTCGCCTGCCTGTGCCAGTGCCTGAATGGTATATGTAATGGCTGCCGCACCGCTGGCTAATGCCAATGCTGCAACACCTCCCTCTAAGGCTGCAAGTCTCTTTTCCAGCACATCCTGTGTGGAGTTTGTAAGTCTTCCATAAATATTCCCTGCATCGGTAAGTCCAAATCTTGCTGCAGCATGGGCAGAATTATGGAACACATAAGATGTTGTCTGGTAAATCGGCACTGCCCTTGAATCCGTTGCCGGATCTGCCTGCTCCTGTCCTACATGTAACTGCAATGTTTCAAATTTATATTCACTCATAATGAAATCCTCCCAAAATACATTTTTATGGTTCACTAATTTAATTCATTTCTATCTATTTCACCATCCTGTTATTTCTTCATACAAATGCTACGCATACAACACATTCGTCCTTTCATAACTTTTCCCAAATTTCCATGCATAAGCATCGCTCCTTTCATTTCTTTCTTAAATTTAAATGCAGTATAATATATTTTTCTGGCTTTGTATAATATGGATAGCTTATATTTGGCTATAATTTTTTCTTATATCAGGCTTAATTTCATATCATACCAAACAGCTCCACCATGAACGGACCCGGATATACCCATATTGCAGAAACCAAACTGCTCATAAAAAGAAATCAACTGTTCCTTGCAGGTTAAAACTACTTCTTTTTGTTTTTCTTCTCTTGCCTTGCCGATAAATTCCTGCATCAATTCGCTGGCATATCCCTGATGCCTGAAATTCTTTACTATATCTAATCCAAATACGGTCTGCCACTCTCCTGTTTCTATATGCATATTTTCATCTTCATACATTTCATCCGTAATGGCTTCTCCATTTGTTACCATGCCATTTATAAACCCAATAGGCACTCCTGCATATTCCAATATATAAAAATGACTGCTAAAAGTTTCAATTCTTGCCGACAACTGTTCTCTTGTTGCAGCCTCTTCTATCGGAAAGCATTCCTGTTCAATTCTTACCACATCATCCAAATCATAAAATTTGACTTTCCTAATAGTATGGAAAGCCATATCAATCACCTTTGCAATACCATCATGAGCATTATAATTCGTTATCCATCTTGCAGCTTCTTTTATCTTTTGATTGGCATTTCCCATTGCAATCGGATATCTGACACTGCTGATTAAGCCAAAGTCATTATTACCATCACCTATTGCATATGTATCATCATCTGATATTTTAAGGTAATGGGCAAGATATAGAAAATCCTTACCTGAAGATTCCACTGGCTTATCTTGCATATAAACACCGCCTTTTTCATAAGAATAAAGTGGATTGCCTTATAGCCCTTTGCTGCTGCAAGCGCCGCAAGGCCGATGTCCGTATTTCCGCTGGTAGGCTCAATAATCGTAGCTCCCGGTTTTAATTTACCACCCTTTTCTGCATCCTCAATCATTGCCAAAGCAATTCTGTTCTTTACGGAACCTGCCGGATTCAGATACTCCAGCTTTGCGATGATGTTTGCCCCGGTAACGCCTACTTTCTCGCTGTAGCGGCTAAGTTTCAGTAATGGTGACCCTCCGATTAATTCCAATGCACTCTCTTTGAGTTCTGACATAACTGATTACCTCAAAATTTATTTTTCTTCTTTATTGCCTATTTATTTCATAGGTTTTATATGTTATTGTATGTATGTTACTATATTAACTCTTTGTTTCCATGTCAATCACTTTTTTCAATTTAAAGAAAGCAAAAAATTAGAACTGGTTATAACCTGCTGTTATAACCAGTCCTTCTATAATGCGGAAGAATCCAGAAAAAGAAACTGCATATCCTTTGCATTATCCTTATATTCATGACCATGCTTATGACCGGTATATAAATGTCTTCCATCCCGCCATGCCATCAGCCGCATAAACGGTACCGCTTTCCATTCCTGTTTGTCTGATAGTGGGACAGTCGCAAACAGGACGGCATCCTGTTCTGTAGCATAGTATAAGGAATCCCTGTAATTCGTATGCACATACATTACACTTCCATCATAAAACAGCAGATTCGTCTTATTCCCTGCTGCCATACCGCCTATCAATCCGTCTAAAAACTCAAAGCGTTCCTGCTCTGTTAAACTCCGTCTAAGGGATTTCTGCTTTTTATTTATTTTGTCAATAAAATAATAAAGAAGCCTCTCGCTATCGGTCTGTCCTTCCTGCCCGTAAAAATAAGGGTTTAAGGCAGGAGCATCAAACATGGTTCCGTTATGTGCCAGAGTCCATCTCCTTCCGTAATTATCCTGCCTTACAAAGGGATGGCAGTTTTCATAATCCATAGAGCCTACCGTGGCGAGCCGGATATGGGCGATCATAGTACTAACTTCTATCTTATGCCGCAGCCTTTCTTTCAAATAACTGCTTTTTAATGCCTGTATTGGTTCTTTTTCTATGGATGCCACGCCCTCATAAAAGGCTGCCATGCCCCAGCCATGGGGATGCTCCACGCTATGGGAAAAGAATTCTTTTAAATATTCATTTACCCTGACTTTTTTCGTGCTGCTTATGCCAAATAATTCACACACCGGCTCTCACCTGCTTTCCTTCTGCTTCTTTTCTGCCAGCTTCAATCCTTTTTTCACATATCCTTTTCCATACAATTTTCGTATCTGCCATGCATAACGGTTCCAAGCCTCCGTAAATTTCGACTCCTCAAACGCTAGGATTTCCTTTACTTCCTGCGAATATCCTTCATAAAACTCCTTCATAAAGCCAATCACATTTAATGCTGCCTGAACCACGGAATACACCTCTCCATTCGGCACGATAATCTTTACCGTTTTCAAATCATAATGCGCTGCATTTTTAAAGTTTTGGATTGCCTGCACCTGATCCTTTTCTGAAAATTTCTGTTTCGGCGTAGAGGCAAGCCAGCCCATGAGAAGCTGGGCGAAGGCAATGTCCCTTTCGTCCACTCCATACTCTGCAAGGGGATTTAAATCAAACATGCGAAGCTCAATATGATTCACACCGTTTTCTAACAGGCTCTTCAGATTATTCTCCCCCTTTGGCTTCAAACGGATGGGATAATACAATTCGGACGGTGCCTGGATCCACTTTTCGTCTATGTACTCATGAATGCTGTCCACATAAGCCTGCAAATCCGAATAATTTAATATCGGCGCAAAGAAATTCCAATATCCAAGTTCGCTGCACCTTACAGATGCAAGACCCATAAATAAATCCCCATCAAACTTTCCCTTTTCCACATAGGAGGAATCCAGTACCGGACTTGCAGCTGTCACTGCTACCAATATCCAGCCATAAGCTGCCAGCCTTTCTGCCAGGTCCAGATATAACTGATTTTTATAATCCTTAAAATCTGACAAGCCTGTTCTATTAAAATCCTTTTTTAAAAGCTCTTCTGAGAAGGAATAATTGATATGAATACCGGAAAATGCCATTTTATACCTGCCATAACGGTCAGACAGATAATCCCTGTATACCGTTTTCGATGATTCCATACCGCTAAATTTTGCTACCGGAATATCTTCTTCATTCTGGATATAGGGTGGATTTGAAAACGGCCAGAGATATTCCGGCTCCGGTAATTTCTCCAGTGTATTTTGAATTTCCATATAATATCTGCTTAATGCTTCCACTGCATGCTTCGGGCTTTTTTCGATATTCGTGTTGATTTCCGTCTGATTTTCACAAAAATCCCGCACGATATGTGTATGCTCTCCAAACGGATGGGGCGTATGGGACAAAAAGCCATCTTTGTCCACACGAAGCCCTTCCATTTCCAGCCCAAACTCCCCCTTTAACAAAAGTTCCCTTGCTTCCTCCGTGTCAATGTGAAGCATCTCTAGTCACCTGCCTCTCTTAGAATAGCTGCTTTCAGTTGATTTAGGGCCCGATTTAAAATGCTTCTCGGACAGGCAGCATTGATTCGTTCAAAGCCTTCTCCTGCCCTGCCAAATATTGCACCGGAATCCAGCCAGAGATTTGCTTTTTTTACCACCAAATCTTCCAGTTCATTTTCTGGCAGTCCAAGTTTCCGAAAATCAAGCCATAGAAGGTAAGTCCCTTCCGGCTCTGTCATATGGATCTGCGGAAGATTCTCTCTCAAATACTCCCTCACAAAATCAATATTGCTTTCTACATACCTCATCATTGCCTCATACCATGTGTCTCCATACCGGTAAGCCGCCTCGCAGGCCGTCAGCCCCATGATATTTAACTGGCTGTAGCCTGCCGCTGCGATCTGTTTCTTGAATTTCCCCCGCAGGGCAGCATTCGGTATAAATATATTGGAAATCTGTAACCCCGCCAGATTAAAGGTCTTTGCCGGCGAAGTGCAGGTAATGGAAATATCCTGAAACTCTTCCTTTAAGTCTGCAAAAACATAATGTTTCCTGTGACCAAATACAAAATCCTCATGAATCTCATCGCTTACAACAACCACATGATGTTTCAGACATATCTCTCCAATTCTAACCAGTTCCTCTTTCGTCCAGACCCTGCTTACCGGATTGTGGGGACTGCAAAACAAAAACAATTGTATCTTGTTTTCTATTATTTTGTTTTCTAAATCCTCAAAATCAATATGATACTTTCCGTCCTCTCCCAGTATCAGATTATTGCTTACTACTTTTCTTTCATTATCTACTATCACCTCAGTAAAGGGATAGTAGACCGGCTTCTGAATCAGTACCGCATCTCCTGCTTTGGAATACGCTTTTACTGCCATAGCCAGGGCAAACACCACCCCCGGCGTTTTCACCAGCCATCTGCGTTCCACATCCCAGCCATGTCTCCTTTTCATCCAGCCTGACACTGCTTCAAAATAGCTGTCCCGGCTCTCCGTATAGCCAAAAATGCCATGCTCCACTCTTGTATGTATCGCCTCTAATATCAGACTTGATGTCCGAAAATCCATATCCGCTACCCAAAGAGGCAGGACATCCTTTGGGTAGCCCCGTCTCTTGGCAAAATCATATTTCAAACAGTCTGTATCTCTTCGGTCTGTTACGGTATCAAAATCTAAATTCTTTTCTGCCTGCATATACACCATCCTCTCTTATCATGAATGATTCGCAAATTTTTATTCGCATTCCATTAGCCTTCAAAAGACTCAATGGCTTGCTTTAAATCATGAATTAAATCTTCTTTGTCCTCGATGCCTGCCGACAAACGAAGCACCTTTTCTGTGATTCCATTCTTCATACGCACTTCTTCCGACACATCTGCATGGGTCTGGGTGGCAGGGTAGGTAAGCAATGTCTCGGTTCCTCCAAGGCTTTCCGCAAATGGTATCAATTTTGTGAATTTTAAAATATGAAGGGCCAGTTCTTTACTTTCCACTTCAAAAGTGAGCATACTGCCAAATCCGCTTGCCTGGGATTTACAGATCTCATATCCCTTAGAACCTTCAATTCCCGGATAATATACTTTTTTTACCTTCTCCTCTCCCCGCAGAAACTCCACAATCGCCTTTGCGTTTTCCTGTGCCTTCTCCATCCTGAGAGGCAATGTCTTAATTCCCCTCAGAATCAGCCAACTGTCAAACGGTGCAAGTCCTGAACCCACCGTCTTAATGAAAAAGCGGAGTTTATCCGACATCTCCTGTGAACCCACCACAATAAATCCGGCAAGGGTATCATTATGCCCCCCTAAGAATTTCGTTCCGCTGTGTATGATAATATCAGCCCCTAAATCAAATGGCTTTTGAAAATATGGGGACATAAATGTATTATCCACAATCAATAACAATCCATGCCTTTTCGCTATTTCTGCAGTTTTACGGATATCTACCACATTCATCATAGGATTTGTCGGTGTTTCTACGAAGATTGCTTTTGTGTTCTTCTGTATAAAGCTTTCTATATCTTCACTGGAACAGTCAATATGGCTGAATGTAATACCATTTTTCTCACTCACATTGTCAAATAACCGTATGCTGCCTCCGTAAAGATCCGCATCTGTGATAAGATGGTCACACGGCTGAAATAATTCCATCATCGCAGTAATCGCCGCCATGCCGGAAGAAAATGCCAGGGCATCTACCCCACCTTCCAATGCTGCCACAACCTTCTCCACCTGCTGCCTTGTGGGGTTTTGAAGCCTGCTGTAATCATATCCTGTGCTCCTTCCCACTTCCGGATGTTCGTAGGTTGCGGTCTGATAAATGGGGAAGCTGATTGCCCCTGTCTTATCTTTTTCAAAATCTTTTCCATTTCCGTAAATACATTTTGTTGCAAATCCGCAGTCCATATGTAAAATAATCCTTTCATTAATTTTGCCTTGTTTTTCAAGGCATCATGGTATACCCAAAGGGTGTTTCTTTAAGTTTGCTTTGTTCTTTGTTTGTCTCTTTTATTTTAAACAAACTGAGAATACATGGGTATTACATGTTTCTATGAACCAGCTATCCGTAAATCTTATAACCCACATACCTCTGTCTGGTATGCTTTACTATTTACTCTCACATCTGTTATCTGCGGATGATCCTCGCAAACCTTACATTGTCTGGAACGCTTCGGAAAACTGACTGTTCTGCCAATTTCAGTAAATCCAATATTTATCCTCCAGTCCATGCTATTATAAGATCTCATTCATACTGCCAGTTCGATATTCTCCCCAAATCCAATGTGACATAGGAAAAACCTAATTGTTTCAAATAATAATATATCTTTTTACGATTGTCTTCCTAAACTAACCTGGAAAATACTTCCGATAACACTTCCATTCTTGCAATTGTCCCATTTTCCTGCCCATGAATGCGAACCCTCGCCTGATGAAAATCCATATCAAGAAGCAGCTGCTCTGCTTTATCCACCATTCCAAGCCGTTCCTCGCTAATCGTCTCTCCATATACAAAACAGGAAGAAAGACAGGCAAAGGACTGTTTATTCCATGTGGAAAGCCCCAATTGCTTAGAAAGTTCCCGTATTTCCTCCTACTACAATATATTTATGGTTAATACCCCTTACAGCCAGTAAGGAATTACCCATCTTGTTGCTTAAGCTGTTAGAATGAGTGTGGCAATAGATCTGGCCCTCATTCGCAGCATTCGTTTTACGCAGGTTGAACCTTCCTCCGTTCGTGTGAAATCCCCAGTAGCTTGAATAGGCAATGAGTAAACCTGGTATTGACCATTGCTAATTCATTTCAAAGGAGTTTTTATCATGAACGCTGCTAGTATCGATGTTTCCAAAGGAAAAAGTACTGTCACAATCCGCATGTCCGGAGATGTTGTTCTTATGCCGCCATGCGATATTCCACATATCCAGTCTGCTATCAATGCTCTCATTGAGCAGATCAAAGGCCTTAACGGCGAAACCAAAGTCTGCATGGAGCATACCGGCAGATACTACGAACCGGTTACTACCTGGCTCTCTGATGCCGGTATCTTTGTCAGTGCTGAAAATCCGATCCTCATCAGGGATTTCGGTGCTGATTCTCTTCGTACTCCCAAGACAGATAAGGCGGATTCTAAAAAAATTACCCGTTATACTCTTGACCGTTGGGCAAAACTGAAGCAATGTGGAAGCATGGATAAAACACGCAACCAACTCAAAACAATGAACCGGCAGTTCGGTTTTTATATAGACCAGAAAACTGCTATGAAAAACAATCTCATTGCCCTTCTGGATCAATCCTATCCCGGAGCCAATGACTTATTTGACATCCCCGCCCGTAGTGACGGCAGCCAGAAATGGGTAGATTTTGTCTATACCTACTGGCATGTGGACTGTGTACGCGGAAAATCCCAGAAAGCCTTTACTGAACACTATCAAAACTGGTGCAAACGCAAAGGCTATAACTTCAGTGCCTCAAAAGCAGAAAAGATCTATCAGGCTTCAGACCAGCGCACTGCGGTGGTCTTGTTGTTGTACTCTTTTTTCAACCTGTATAAAATTTTCAAAGTTCATTAATTTCTGCTTGACTTTTTATTTGCAGACTTGATATTTTTCTTTTACATAAACTGACATTTCTACTTGCCTAAATTTGTCAATATTTAACCGCCGGAGTAACAGAATGAAAACCCAGGGAGAACATTCACATGCCATTTGTTGCCGCCCCTGTTACAATACCCGAAGCCATCCGCACTATCTTTTCCAAATATGCCAGAAGCAGGACTTTTTCAGCCCGCCAGGTACAGTGTGCAAAGATAATCCTCCTGACTGCAGACGGATTTGATAACATGCAGATATCAGGCCGGGTAGGCCTTGGACAGGATTCAGTCAGTAAGTGGCAGAGCCGTTTCCTTAAATTCTTTCTGCCGCCGCAGAGACTCCTTCTGGCCCTCCAGAAACAGTGACTTGCCTGTTACTGTCAGCGTCTATTCAAGGGACATTCCATTTAAATGATATATTCAATTTCATCATGATGCTTCATGTTGAATATTTCAAAGATCTTATCACGCATAGCCACAAAATCATCGCCCGTCCTATCCCTGTTATGTCTTAACTGCACGGGGACAATACATTTTATTTTTCCGGGATTCGGTGTCATCACGACAATTCTATCCGCAAGAAATACGGCTTCTTCAATATCGTGCGTAACAAAAATAATTGTCTTTTTTTGTCTGCTTGCAATCTCTAAAATATCATCCTGAAGCTTCATTCTTGTAATTGCATCAAGTGCGCCGAATGGCTCATCCATGAATATAATTTCAGGGTCAACCGCAAGCGCCCTGGCAATAGACACTCTTTGCTGCATGCCTCCCGAAAGCTGACGCGGATATGAATGTTTAAATTTCGAAAGACCTACAAGCTCCACATACTTTTCCGCAATTTCTCTGCGCTCATGTTTTGATATTCTTTGCGGTTCCAGTCCAAACTCTACATTTTTCAGTACCGTCCTCCACGGCAAAAGTCCGTAATGCTGAAATATTGTTACGTTCTCCCTTGAAGGCTGTGTGACTTCTTTCCCATCTATTTTTATACTGCCCTCGTTTATCGGGTCAAATCCGGCAATAGCATTTAACAACGTACTTTTACCGCATCCCGACGGACCCAAAAGACATATAAATTCTCCCTTTTCTATTGACAATGACACATTTTCAAGCGCACGGAAATTCTCGCCATTTTGCTGGAAAGTTTTACCCGCATTCTCTATTTCTATATACATTACGCAACACCTCCCCACGAGCGAAGCACGCGCTTTTCAATTACCTTCAGCAATGCATCAAGCAATATACCTAGAAATCCAATAACAACAATTGTGGCAAGCAAGGTATCGGACTCAAGATTATTTCTTGCGTCTATAATCTGGTAACCGAGCCCGGACTGCGCACCGGTCATTTCACCTGCAACAAGAAATACCCAAGCCGTGCCGAGAGCTAAATGTATGCCATTTGCAATTTGCGGGAACGCAGCCGGAAACACAACTTTCCATAAAATATGCGGCTGGCCGACGCCAAAATTTTTTGACACCTTTAAATATATTGGATTAACCCCGCTGACTGCTGAAACAGTTGATAGGAGAACAGGAAAAAACGCTGCGATAAAAATAATTACAATCGCCGGAACATCACCAATACCAAACCAAAGCACAATAAACGGCATCCAGGCCATTGGCGAAATCGGCCTTAAAAGCTGTATAATGGGATTTACATAATTAAATATTCCTGTAAACCACCCAAGCAGAAGCCCCAACAATACAGCAACAACAATTGCGCTTATATATCCCACTGCAAAGCGATACATACTTGTTCCTATATGAACAAATATGGAACCATCAATAACCATTTGCACAAGTGCTTTCCATGCGTGCAGCGGGGACGGAAACAGCGCTTCATTGAAATGACTTGTCACATATACTATCTGCCATATGGAAATCAGTGTAATAAACGATACAATAACATGTTTAACTGCTACAATTTTTTTCATTTTTATATACATTCCTTTCGCTTCGCTCAAGGCACAAAACGTTATGAAAATGTTGGCTTTGAGCGATTTTCTTATTAGATTAGGGTGTCAAAAGACTCTTAAATAATAATTGATATTTACTTGTATCTTGAAAATTTAACACGAAATGGTTTTAGATGACAGAATATAGGAGTTTGGTGCTATTTGATGAATATCTATTCGACGAATTTTTAGGCTACTTTTGATTTTTGACCATCGTTGTTCAGGCTATCGGTATAATCCAATAGCCTTTGAAAATTCAATGCTGCTATTTTAAAACCAAAATAAAACCGAGTTCTATTCTTTCCATGAGCTGGTATCTTATCTGCATGATATCTTCTTCTGAGAAGAGACGGGATTGCTTCTACACCATTACGGAAACGTGCATTCTTCAGGAGAACTGCCATTTACGCATTCTATCAAAAAGTGTCCATCCTCTGTGAACCTGAATTTCGAATAAATTGCATCTGGTTTACGCTCTGTAAAGTTTGTAGTAACCAGTTTAAGATGCTTGTATCGTCGAAGTCTCCAGTACTGTCACACAGATGAATAAGATTCTCGGCTTCATGTGATGTTGCTCTTGCGGAATTTCTATTTCACGTTGGTTCATAATCTTTTTAAGATTTGCTACACAAATGTAAAACAACTCAAGCAGTGAAAGATTTCTGATATTTGCTGAAATCATGAGACTATCCATACGCTGCATATTTGGAGAGATATTCATAAACTCCGAAATCTCTTTCGCCATCTTAACAATGCATTCATGAATCAAGTCCACATCGTGTTTTGTTTCATACGCCGGCACACGTGCTCTGAATCTGCTGAGAGTTCTGTCACTAAGCGGCTGTTCCTCTAAGCTTGTAGTGTGAAGTGCGTACTGATACCGAATGTCAAACATAAGAGCTTCTACTAATTCATCGTCTGTATTACCAAGGGCTTCTTTTAGAATAAGGGCACCTACAATAACATTTACCGGAGTATTCGGGCGAGATGCCTTACTGCTGTACAGAGACGAAAAAATGTTTTCATCTATCGTAACCGCTATCTCCGTTTAAGAAAACGTCGCGGCCACAAGAAGGCAATCATCACTATTACGAGAATGCTTCTAACAGCTTTATACAACATGCTGAAAAATAAGGAATCCTATAATGCTGAACTTTACCGAAAAAGCGATGTTCTTCCTGTAGACCGTGAAATCACGGTGGAACAGACAATCTTAATGGCACAGTTTCAAGGATATAAAATCAAGTCAGCTACTGAATAAACCTTAACTTCGCTACATATTCAATTTTTAAGTGACCACCGTAAGATGGTCTAATTGTGATGCAGTTAAGGGAATGGATACCCTCTACTATTCTTTTTCAACCTTCCATTTCCTCGTCATAAAGAATTATCCACAAAGCTCTCGTAAGATGGAGGATTGTCGGAAAGGCCATACTTCTTTACTCTTTCAACAAGACCGTTATAAATTTCCTCCGTAATATCGAGGTTATCATATGAAATCCATTTCAAGGATATGTCGAGAACATTATCATCTTGATTCAGGTACTGTTTTGCAACAGTTTTTGCCTTTTCAGCAGTTAAATTATTTCCTGCTTCCTTATATGCATCAACAAACTCCTTAGCTGTTTCAGGATGCTCATCTATAAATTTGTCCGTAAGCACAAGCCCACAGCACAACGAATTTTCCCATAAATCTTCTGATGAGAACAACACTTTACCAACTCCAAGTTCAACTGCCTTTGCTCCAAATGGTTCAGCTACACAATATCCGTCAATCTGACCGCCCGCAAGAGCCGACGGCATTTCCGTCGGAGCAAGCTCTGTTATATTCAGGTCATCCGTTGTAAGTCCAGCAGCCGCAAGAGCATCATTGATAAGCAGATTATGTGATGACTGCCTGTGCGGTATCGCGAATGTCTTTCCCTTTAAATCCTCAACCGAGTTTATATCATTTGATACAATAATAACATTTCCATCGTGATGTCCGAGCGCAACAGCCTTTACACCGATGCCCTCTTCCTTAGATTTCATTGCAAGTTCAATAAGAACCGATGCGCCGTCAACATTGCCAGTGTTAAGAGCGTCTAAAAGCTCTGGCCACGAGCCGTATTTCACAAGCTCTACATTAAGTCCAGTACTATTTTTCAACTCTTCCGCTTCTTCAAACACGGTTAGTGCATGAGTTATCGGCAGATATGCTATTTTTACTGTTTTACTATCCGCTGTTCCTCTTCCGCAAGCTGCCAGCGCTAAGAGCGCTATTCCCGCTAAAATAAGTGATACTATCTTTTTCATTTTAATATCCATTCCTTTCTGTCAAAAGGCACCAATAGCAATGAAAATCTATTTTCCCACTAAGCCTCCCTAATCCCATCCAAGAGCTTTTCTCTTAGCCTTCATATCCTCTACAATTTTGTTTCCAAGCGCAGCAGGATCTGCATCAACGTTCATTGATGAACCGAGAATTTCTTTTGTCCCTTCCTTCAAAAACTCAATTACATTTTTTGAACCGTAAATCGGAGCTTCAATACAATGGTATGAGCTTACACCCAGCAGCCTGAACCCTAAGGCTGCGTCAATCCCTTTTTCATTGCCCCATTCGGGTGACGCGAAAGCAAACGGCATATCTGTGATTCTCTTTTCGGTTGCACCTGCTATTCCGGCAAAAATCCCTGATGAACGCGTGTTGTCAATACACTCACCGACGTGCCACACAGGGGGTAAGTCAGGCGCTAAAAATTCCTTTAATCCTTCGCCGCATTTGTCAAACGCAGATGTATTGCAATAACCAAGCTTCATCAGCGGGAAGGAAGCACAGCCGTTTGATAGGATAAGGACATTATTTTTCAAAAGCACATCTGCAACATCAACCGTAGATTTTTCATAAATGGTTTTCGGATTGCTACATCCTACCATGTTCACAATACCGAGTATTTTTCCACTTTTTAGTGCATCCGCCAACGGCTGCATACTGCCGAACCGCTTATGCACATACTCAACCGAGAAACCGACCTCCGCCTCAACCTCATATGGAGGTATATATACAGGAATTCCTTTTCTTGACTCAAAACTCTCTATAGCGCGTACCACGATCTTTTCCGCAAGCGCTCTCGTTTCACCGATATTTGAATGGTGATGGTCATACTCATAACGCTCCGCACCCGGCAGCCTCGCCGACTCGCTTGTAGTAACAACCGTTGTCTTGAAGCATCTTGCAACGTCCATAATTGCAGGAAATACGTCCTGCACATCCGCAACCCATAAATCCAACGCTCCCGTTCCAAGAACAAGCTCGGCTGATACTGCGTTCGAGAGAGGAACAACTCCGCCGTACCGATACATTGCCGCAAGTCCCGAACAGCATATTCCGTAAAATCGTATTCCTTTTGCACCTTTTGATTTTGCAAGTTCTATAAATTTTTTATCTTTTCCGACCTTTACTATTTCGCTTACCAAAAGCGGCAAATGTCCATGTACAGCGATATTGACATAACCTTTTTTCAGCGCACCAATATTTACCTTTGAAGTTACCCTATCGCCAACTCCGAATAAACTGTCCGTAGCTATTGATGCGCCGACAACGCCGGAAAAGGTAAAAGCAAGACCGCAGCGTAAAAATTGCTGCATTACGCTTCTCCAATCACCGTCTGTTGCACACCCTGATTTATGATATGCTTCAAAAACCTCATGATAGGCGCTTATCGGAAGAATATCAAGCTCTCTCCACACCTCCTGGCGCTCAGACGGGGCACAGGCTTTAATAGTTTTATATTCAGCCGGGACCGTCCGCGACATATCCTCAAGCAGGGCATCAGCCAAATCCGCGGCAATTTCTTTTGTTGTTCTGCGGTAGATTTTTATTCCAAACGCTTCGGCAACACTTCGTATCTTTTGCTCCCCTATAATCGGAATGTCAAGTTTACCTTCTGCAGCCCATTTAAGAGCTAAAATAATCTCTCTCGCATGCATACCATGCTGTGCCGCACCTGCTGCCGCCGAGCGCAGCAGATTTCTTGCAACAATCAAGTCAGCATCCGCCCCGCATACACCTTTTGGTGCCTTCTCCGTAATACGGCAAGGTCCCATATTACAGATTTTACAGCAAATTCCGGCAAGACCAAAATTACATTGCGGTTTCTGCCTGTCAAATCGGTCAAATGCCGTGTCAATTCCAAGCTGCTCAGCTCTTAGCAGCAAATCCCGTACGGCCGGATCGGGCGTTTTATCGATTACATCCTGTTTAGAAGGAAAGGTCTTTTTATATTCTTTAACTGCGCTCATATAATCCCTGATAAAAGCGTTCTCCTCACCATCACCATGGTCAGCCTTTGCTACAACTGTTGGTATGCCATGCTTATCAAAACCTATAAGTGCACGGTGATTATGTATATGTTCATGCTTTGCCATATTGTCCTCCCTAATCGAAAAAGAACGGTCTCGGAAACTCTTCAAAGCCCGAATTTTCGCTCTTTTTTCTTGCTTTCAATTTCTTCTTTCCTCCCAATTCCGGGAAAGTTTTTTCACTTTTTTCAGAAAACTATTGACATTACATCTGTTTTGTGCAGCATACTGCTCCGCAACCTCATCCGTGTATGAATTCAATAACTCCTCTGCCGCCTTTTCTATAATATCTCTATCCCATATCCTTTTATCCTCCTTAACGATTTTCTTTCTCAGTTAGCAAACAGCGGTGTTGACAAATATCTATCTCCTGAATCCGGCAATAATACCACAATAGTCTTACCTTCATTTTCCGGTCTTGCTGCAAGAATAGCAGCTGCTTTCAGTGCTGCCCCAGATGAAATTCCCACAAGAATTCCCTCTGCCAACGCAAATGTTTTTCCTTCTGCAAATGCATCTTCATTTTCAATGGCAATGACTTCATCATACACTTTTGTATTCAGTACATCAGGTACAAATCCGGCACCAAGTCCCTGAATCTTATGCGGTCCCGGAGTTCCTTTTGAAAGCACCGGACTTGATGCTGGCTCCACCGCTACTACTTTTACATTCGGATTCTGTTTCTTTAAGTATTCTCCCACACCGGTAACAGTTCCGCCTGTACCAACGCCTGCTACAAAGATATCAACTTTTCCATCTGTCTGTTTCCAGATTTCAGGACCTGTTGTTGCCTTATGTACTGCCGGATTCGCCTGATTCACAAACTGACCAAGGATAATGGAACCCTCGATTTCCTGATTTAATTCCTCTGCCTTTGCAATTGCACCTTTCATTCCCTTAGCACCTTCTGTAAGCACAAGCTCTGCACCATATGCTTTCAAAAGATTTCTTCTCTCAACGCTCATAGTATCAGGCAGTGTGAGGATTGCCTGATAACCCTTTGCCGCTGCAACCGCAGCAAGGCCGATTCCCGTATTTCCGCTGGTAGGCTCGATAATCGTAGCGCCTGGCTTTAATTTGCCGTTTTTTTCCGCATCCTCAATCATTGCCAAAGCAATTCTGTCCTTTACGGAACCTGCCGGATTCAAATATTCCAGCTTTGCAATGATGTTCGCACCTGTGATGCCTACTTTCTCACTGTAACGATTTAACTTAAGCAATGGTGTACCCCCAATTAACTCTAATGCACTTTCTTTGATTTTTGACATAACTGATTACCTCCGTTTTAGATATCCTTGTTTAATTACCTATCTTTTTCATAGATTTTATATGTTATTTTATGTATGTTATTATATTCACACAGTCATTTCCTGTCAATCATTTTCTCCCCATTTTTTAATAGCAAAAAATTAGAACTGGTTATAACCAACTGTTATAACCAGCTCTTCTATAATAATGAAGAATCCAAAAAAGGAACTGCATATCCTTTGCATTATCTTTATATTCATGACCGTGTTTATGGCATGTAAATAAATGTTTTCCATCCCGCCATGCCATCAGCCGCATGTCTGCTTCTATCTTGTGCCACAGTCTTTCTTTTAAATAGCTGCTTTTTAGTGCCTGTACCGATTCTTTTTCTGTAGAGGCAATGCCCTCATAAAAGAAAGCCATTTACACCTCTCCATTCGGTACAATAATCCTAACCGTTTTCAAGTCGTAATGTGCCGCATTCTTAAGGCTCTGGATTGCCTGCACCTGATCTTTTTCCGTAAACTTCTAATCAAACATACGAAGCTCAATATGATTGATGCCATGCTCTAATAAATTCTTCAGGTTATTTTCTCCTTTTGGTTTCAAACGGATTGGATAATACAGCTCGGACGGTGCCTGAATCCGCTTTTTGTCTATATATTCATGGATACTGTCCACATAAGCCTTCAAATCCGAGTAATTTAATATCGGGGCAAAGAAATTCCAATATCCAAGTTCTCTGTACCTTACGGATGCAAGCCCCATAAATAAATCCCCATCGAATTTCCCCTTTTCCACATAGGAAGAATTCAGTACCGGACTTGCTTCGTAACTGCTACCAATATCCATCTATAGGTTACAAGCTACTGTGCCAAATCCAGATATAACTGTTTTTTATAATCCTTAAAATTCTTTAGGCCTATTCTTTCAAAATCCTTTTTTAAAAGCCCATCTGAGAAGAAATAATTTATATATATAATAAAAAATGTCATTTTATACTTGCCATATCAATCAGATAAATAATCCCTGTACACCGTTTTCGATGATTCTTTTCCGTTAAATTTTGCCACCGGAATATCTTCTTCATTCCTGATATATGGCGGATTGGAAAATGACCAAAGGAATTCCGGCTCTGGCAGTTTTCCCAGTGTATTTTGAATTTTTGCATAGTATCTGCCCAGTGCTTTCACTGCATCCCCTGGGCTTTTTTCTATATCTGTATTAATCTCAGTCCTTTCATTTCCAATCCAAACTTTCCCTTTAACAAATGCGCTCTTGCTTCCTCTGTATCAATGTGAAGCATTTCCTTCCTTATTCGAAATCTTTTCCGTTTCCGTAAATACATTTTGTTGCAAATCCACAGCCCATATGTATATCCATCATTTCCTTATTACTGCCTTGTTTCCCAAGACATCTAGATATACCCATAAGGTGTTTCCTTATGCTTGCTTGTCTTTTTTATTTTAAACAAACTGAGAATACATGGGTATTACATGTTTCTATGAACCAGCTGTCCGTAAATCTTATAACCTACATACCTCTGTCTGGTATGCTTTTCTATTTACTCTCACATCTGTTATCTGCGGATGATCCCCACAAACCTTACATTGTCTGGAACGCTTGGGAAAACTGACTGTTCTGCCCTGCATAGAGAGCCCGTCAAGGATATACATTCGCCCTGTCAGCAGTTCTCCTGCTCCTGTAATATACTTAATCGCTTCTAATGCCTGAATACTGCCTATCACTCCTGCCATGGCTCCGATAATTCCAGCCTCTGCACAATTTGGTACATATTCTTTTGGTATGTCCTCAAATATACAGCGATAACATGCACCCTCTCCCGGAACATATGTCATAACCTGACCTTCAAACTTCAAAATTCCTGCATGGCAAAAGGGTATTTTCCGAATAACACAGGCATCATTGATTAAGAATTTTGTCTCAAAGTTATCTGCCCCATCAATCACAAAATCATAGGAACCTATAATATCTGTTATATTATCCGGTGTTATATAATCATCATAAGTGATAATCTCCGTATTAGGATTTACTGATTGCAAACGTTTTTTTGCTGAAATCACCTTTCTTTCTCCCAGAAAAGCAGTATCATGTAATATCTGCCTTTGCAGATTTGACAGGTCCACATCATCCCCGTCTATCAAGCCAATGGTTCCTATCCCTGCTGCTGCCAAGTAAAGCGCCGCCGGTGAACCAAGCCCTCCTGCCCCAACGATCAGCACTTTAGATTTTTTTAATGTTACCTGACCAGTTTGACCTATCTGTGGCAAAATCATTTGTCTGGAATATCGTTCGTTTTCCTCTTCATTCAGGATACCTGTATGTTTTAACAGCCAGGAGCGAAATCCACCTTTCAGATTATATGCCAAAACTCCCTCTCTTCGCAGCCCTTCCACCACTTCTTTGCTTTTCTCCCCAATGCTACAATAAAGTACCACCTTAGTCTTGCCTACACTACGATAAAGCAGTTCTGTGATTTTTTTTGCATCTGCATTGTCCGCTAACAACTCTGCTTTTGGTATATGTCCATGCTGATAGGAAATTCCATCTCTAATGTCAATTAGCAGAATATGTTCAATTTCCCTCTCCAACTCATCTATTGTTATTTCTAATTTTACCTCCATTTTTACCTCCATTTTTACTTCTGACTCACTTTGCCAATTCCAGCATTTTAACTAAAGGAATCCTTGCCTTTACCATCAACTCATCCGACAAAATAATTTCATTTCCAGGATTTTCGAGAACACTTAAAATATTCTGCATATTTATCTTTTTCATATTAGGACAAAACTGCCTGTGTCCTACAGAATAAAATCTTTTATCCGGGTTTTTCTGGGAAAGCTCATAAAAAATCCCCATCTCCGTACATATAATAAACTCCATTTCCCTGCTGTCGGTTGCAAAATCAATGATTTGCGAGGTACTCCCTATAAAATCCACCAACTCAAGATTTTGCCTGTTTTACCAGCTTATCTCCTATGCTTTTATGTACATGGCAGAACCCATCATTTAAAATGAAATTCTTTGACCGCATCTGTTCTGCTATATAATGTCCAAGATTGTAGTCGGGGATAAAAAATATGTTTTTTTCTTTCAGATTGCTGACCACCTTTAATGCATTTAATGATATAACACACACATCAGATAGTGACTTAATCTCTGCAGTAGAGTTTACATAACAGACCACTGCTAAATCGTCGTTTTCTTCCCTAATCCTATGGATTTCATCTGCTTCCACCATATGAGCCATCGGACAGTCCGCTGTATTATCTGCCATATAAACATGCTTTTCCGGATTTATGAGCTTTGCACTTTCTCCCATAAATGAAACACCGGCAAACAATATGTTCCTGCTGTATATACCCGTGGCTATCTTGCTGAGATAAAAAGAATCACCAACATAATCTGCAATTTCCTGTACACTTCCATCTACATAATAATGTGCAAGGATTACAAAATCATTTTCCTGTTTTAACTGTTTTATTTTTTGTATCAAACTAATACATCCTTTCCTAATTATTACTCTGTTTCTTGGGTATCAAGGTATATGTTTCTTTTTATTCTTGATTACCTATGTATCCTGTGGTAAGATAGGTTTTGAAAACAAAAATAATCCATATTTTAATAGAAGGAGGCAGTCGCATTGAAAATATCAACCAGAGGCCGTTATTCTTTTCGTATGATGATAGATTTAGCACGGCACTATAATGAAGGCTTTATTGCCCTCAAAGATATTTCTGCACGTCAGAAAATATCAAAAAAATATCTGGAACAGATCATCCCATTTTTAAACAGAAACAATCTATTAAATGCCAACAAAGGACACATGGGAGGCTACCAGCTTGCCAGACATCCTTCTGAAATTACAGTACGGGAAATACTGGAAAGTGCAGAAGGCAGCCTTACTCCCGTAAGCTGCATGGACAACACTCCAAACCTGTGTGAAAATTGTGATGGCTGTATGACCCTTCCTATCTATGAGGGATTATATGACGTTATCATCCAGTACCTGAATGGCATTACCTTACAGGATGTCATCAACAATCAGCCTGCTTCCTGTGAATACTACATTTGATTTTGTTATTTATCGCTATAGTGTGCGTTTGTGCATCTGTAACTCTGGCACATAGGCTGACACCTTTGTGCCTTCCGGAATGGACTGCGTTTCAAATGTATTTTCTGCCACCACGGAATTTCTGCCAACGACAGTATCCCCTCCTAAAATTGTAGTGTTTGCATAAATTACCACATTATCTTCTATGGTCGGGTGTCTCTTAATCCCGGAAAGGGCCTGCCCCTTCATCGTTGACAGTGCCCCAAGCGTTACCCCTTGGTATATCTTTGCATGGTTCCCTATTTCCGTTGTCTCCCCAATTACAATACCGGTGCCATGGTCAATAAAAAAATATTCGCCAATCTTTGCCCCCGGATTGATGTCAATCCCTGTTTTCCCATGTGCGTGTTCCGTCATGATTCTTGGGATAAACGGAACATTTAACTCATATAAAACATGTGCTATCCTATATACAGAAATTGCATAGATTCCCGGATAAGAAAAAATAATCTCCTCCTTGTTGCCTGTTGCCGGATCACCCTGCAATTCTGCCTCTATATCCTTAAAAATCAACTGCGTTTTATAATTTAATTCCAGTCTCCCGGCTGCATCCGATATTCTTCTTTTAATATCCTGACTCATACCAAACCTCCATTATGCCGACTGGTCTCCGTATCTTTTCAAAATTTCTACATATTTCTCCCCTAAAATGCCAAGCGGTATATTTTTACGTTTCAAATATCCGATATTCATTTTGTCCTGAGTATCAAGAGGAACCGATACATAGTTTCCTCCGTTTAGATCCTCACAGATGATGCCTGAGCATAATGTGTAACCATTCAGTCCCACCATAAGATTCAGCATGGTAGCCCGGTCGTCTGCCTTAATGATTTGCCTATACTCCAAAGTACTTAATACTTCCTCTGCAAAATAAAAAGAATTTTTGTCCCCTTGTTCAAAAGAAAGGCATGGATAATCTGCAAGCTCCTCGAATTTAATTTTGTCCTGTGAAGCTAACGGATGTCCCTTGCTCAGATAAACGGATATCCCACATTCAAACAATGGGACAAACTCAAGCTCGCTTTCCGAAAAAATCTTCTGCATCACCTTCTCATTAAATTCATTCAGATACAAAATCCCCAGGTCGCTCCGGTAATTTTTCACATTATCAATTACTTCATGTGTCTTGGTTTCGTGTACTGCCAGTTCGAATTCTCCGATCGCAAACTCTTTTGCCAAATCAATAAATGCTTCCACTGCAAAGGAATAATGCTGCATGGATACACTGAATTTCTTTTTTGCCTGTTTGTTCCCTGCATAGCGTTCCTCAATCAGCTTATTCAGCTCCAGCATCTGTCTGGCATAACTTAGGAACTCTTCCCCTTCTGTGGTAATCACAATGCCACGGTTTGTCCGGATAAAAAGCTCTGTATGTATTTCCTTCTCCAAATCCTTAATTGCCCCTGATAGTGCCGGCTGTGAAACAAACAGTTCTGCTGCTGCCTTGTTCATGGACTTGGTATCTGCAATTTTTACCACATACTCTAACTGTGTCAGTGTCATTTATTCACCTACTTTTCTTATTTTGCATATTGTTTTAATAGGCTTTACTGTTAAAATATAACACAGGCTTTCCTGCAATTCAACCAGAATATTTTCTACGATAATACTTCCTGAAGTTTCTGCAGTATTGCCTGTGCTAATTTTTCATGGCCTTCTTCGTCCAAATGTTCCCTGTCCGCATTGGATGGGAATGCATAATCGGAAGCCCTCAGATAAAAAACTTTTTCCTCTGCAGCAATCTGCTCATATACTTTTCCCAGCTGTTTTGAGATATTTACAGATTCTTCATTAAATTCCGAATCATAGCCATCCCAGACATCATCACCAAGGTAAATCGGTGAAATCAGCAGTATATTGGCTTTTGGAACAAAATCCCTGATTTGGCCGATTAGCTTATGGATTCCTAATCCGATCATCTGCGCAGTTGCCCCGTAATGTGCCTTGCAGTCGTTTGTTCCCAGCATCAGGATTACCGTGTCCAAAGGCCTGTGCGTTTCTAATATTGTGGGAAGCAGCTCTGTACCTCTCCTTCCCGCACGGAGGGGATCATCAAATACGGTTGTCCTGCCGCACAATCCCTCCTCAATAATCTGATATCCTGTACCTGCAAATTTTTTCCCAATAATTCCAGTCCACCTTGCGTTCCAATCGTACCGTTTTGTTGTCCCTGGAATCAAGCCGTATGTATTGGAATCTCCAAAGCATAATATCTGTTTCATCTGCTCACCTTCTTTTTTTACAATGAATAATGCCATTATAATCCATAAATTTTCCTTTGGATAATACAAATATCTTTGAATGCGTTGTAAGGAAAAATTATAGCAGAGGCAATTTGCCCCTCAGCCTGTCCGAAAACTTTATTTTTCAGCATAAATATGCCCCTTTTCGTAGCAATGTACAAATATATCTATATGAAACGCCCCCTTAGAGGGTGATTCAATCTAATGTTTACGGATGACTGTCTAACTTATTTTTCGGACAGTCTCCCCCAAATTCTCCTCCGATTCTTCCGTTGTCGATTCTGTATCCTCTGTATTTCCTATGTTCGCTTCAGGCTTTCTATCTTCTGCCTGTTCTGCTTCCTGTGCACCGGACTCCACAAAAACCATAGCCTACCCCGTCCCAAATACAATGACCAACAAGAAGACTAAAAATTTTCTTATCATAACTGCTGCTCCTTTTCCTCGTAATCTGACAATTTTTCTTTTCAGGTATTAGTACCTATTGAAACAGTTAGACGAAAAAGAAATTTAGAAACAATATTCATGGTATTACTTTTCATAATACCAGATAAATTTATTTCTTGATTTTAAATTCAACAACTGCATACGGTTTTCTTGTCTCATCACACAATTCCGCCACAATCCGTTCCTCTTCCATAGAAATTCTCGGTATCATCAAATCCCCCAATTTAGCAGAATTTTTGTATTCAACTCTCACCTGCTGTATTTTTGTATAAAGAGGGAGTTCATTCCACGCCTGTCTCACATACTGGCTGTTATTTACATGGTAATTACTGTCAATCCAAGATTTGGGTACTTTCAAGCCTTCCTTCTCCTCCCAGCTGTCCGGAAGTTTAATCTTTCTGGATGCATACTCCATGGGCAGCTCAGGCTCCGGATCATATACCGCTATTTCCTCCGGCGTAGCCTTTACCGGGCGGCCCGTCTCCAAATCCATATAAACCCAATAGGAATTGGCATAGGCCAGCATTGCCCCGTTTTCATCTTTACTATTTCCGTCCCGCTTTGAAATGCGTTCCTCCAATAGTGATAAGAAGCAATCGTTAGATCCTGGTCAAAATGTCATATCTAAAAAGCCGATCATTACGGTCCAGACGTACACACTTTCAATAATCCACTTTGTTTCATCATCAACCAGCAGTTTTCCTTTTATATCAGGGTGTTTCTTATATCCTAACGGAGCATAAGCGCCATAATATGCACCCTCTGCAAATTTTGGGTAGTGTCAAGTTTTACTACCTGTCTTATTGTTTTAACCTTGATTTTATGGGAGTTTGCAATAAAAAGAGCAATGACCTCCCTTTTTGAAGTATAATGTAGTCACCACAACCAAACATAATACGAAAGGAGTTCATTGCTCATGGACATTATACTTTATTTACTTCAACTTATTCAATACCAACATAAACAACTTTGCTGGCTTATTAACTTTATCTGTAGATACATCCCACTTAAGCAGTGGGCTTTCGATGATTCCCATTCTCCGAAATATCAAAAATTTAAAATTGATCAGCTCCCCAAATTCATTTCCTATAAACAGGAATGGAACTGGAAGGATCTCATCTCTTACTATCAGCGGCGTTACCATAAATCCATTAAGCCTGTGTTCAGACGCGTGGAATGTGATATCCCCAAATCCTGTCACTGTCCTGTTTGCGGTGCGCCGGTTGACTATCTCACGTGGAACGATGGGAAACGAAAATCCCAAGTGCTGTGCAAGGTCTGCCAGACACATTTTTCTCCAACCAAAGATAACCGTTTTTCCAAAACTACCGTGTTAAAGTGTCCTTACTATCTGCACAACCTGAAAAAAGTTGATAAAAAGCATCTGAATGAGGATTACGGTAAAAATAAATATAAGCTTCACTACATCTACCGTGAATTCACGATAGATTTCTTTCGGATGGATTTAAACTCTCTCCCAAAGAATGCCTCTTCTCTCAAATTCACCAAGTTTGATTCCCACACCATGTCTCTATGTCTGACTATGCATGTGAATCTTGGACTTTCTCTCAGGAAAACTAAGCAGGCGCTCCATGACCTTTACGGTATCACTATCTCTCATCAGAGCATTGCCAACTACTGTAAATCCGCAGCTCTTTGCATCAAACCCTTTGTCGATCATTACGATTATGGCACCGAATCCGTCTTCACGGCTGATGAAACCTATATCAAAATCCGTGGTCTTAAAGCTTACGTCTGGTTCATTATGGATGCTGCAAAACGTTCCATCATTGGATACCGGATCTCTGATAATCGCGGTGTTGGTCCCTGTATCCTTGCGATGAGAATGGCTTTCCGAAATCTAAAAGAGCTTCCGAAAAACTTTAAATTTATTGCGGATGGATACAGTGCCTATCCATTAGCTGCCCAGCAGTTCTTCCATGAGTTTGGTGATAAATTTAAGTTCAGCATCACTCAGGTAATTGGACTTACCAACGACGATGAAGTGTCAAAAGAATTCCGACCATACAAGCAGATGATTGAAAGGCTCAATCGTACATACAAGGTCTCTTACAGACCTACGAACGGCTTTGACAACATCGACGGCGCCAACTATGACCTTGCTCTATGGGTTGCTTACTACAATTTCCTTCGTCCTCACAAACACACAGGATATAAAGTCCTAAATGAGGTGGAACTGCTAAAAGGAGCGGAACCGTTGTCACGCAAACCGTGGAATACCACAGTGCACCGCACAAGGATATGCCGCGAAAGTTGCTTGACATAAGGGTTCTCGGATTATCCTGTTTAGCAGAAAAGGGGCAACTGCGCCCTTTTCCTGCCTTCCGGCGAGGATGGGTTCGAGCAAAGTCTGATATTAGGTCAAGGGACAAGTCCCTTGCGGGTACTTAGGGCAGCGCCCTAAGCCCTCGGAGAGCTTAACGTTATCAATATCTACAGGTTTCAAGGTTCATCTGAGCCTATTTTTTATGCTCAGCTTTTTCATACATCACTTGACACTATCTGAAAAAGGGTAGTTATCTGTTTTTAGACAATCACCCATAAGAACATTGCTATTCTGTTATATTTAAGATTATAGATATACATAATAAATATATAATATATCTACAATGCTATTTAGTGCATGATCTTGAATAATTGATGTTTGAAACTCCTCCATTTTTAAAGTACTTACTAATAACCTAATTTCTCTAAAAGAATTCTTAATTTCATTTTGTGATGTAATCCAAATTATCTTTATATTCTTTTGTTTTAAAAGTTTATTTATTTGCTTTATATGTCGTGTTGTTCCAGAAAATGATACAATTATTGCAATATCATCCTCACTCATACTTTCTATTGCAAGTATCTGGCTTTTTAAAGTTGGAAAAGAATAAGCAGTCTTATTTAACCTTGTAAATTTTTCGCTGAAATTTTTAGCAACAATATTAGAAAAAGAGCTACCAAAGACATAAATCCCCTTAGCTTCTTCAATCCAATGAACAGCTTTAATCAGCTTCTTTTCATCAATAAGTTCTTTTGTTTCTACAAATGACTTATTAAGCGCCTTAAAATACCCATTCAATATAGAATTACTATTCCTATTTTCATTACCACTTTTAACACTTTTATTGCTTATTTCATCCTGAAGAAACTCATTATAAACAATAACATCCTCTTTTAACTCCTTAAAATTTGAATTATTAACCCTTTTACAAAACCTTGTTATTGTAGAAGGTGAGGTGTTACATGCTTTTGCAATATCAAATATAGTCATGTCAGGGATTATTTCATGGTTATGTAAAATATACTGTGCTATATAGCTATCTATAGAAGAATACTCCGTTATTTCTTCTACACATCTTTTTATGTTAGAAAAAAATGAATACATACTTTCCTCCATTTATCTTGACATAGGACCATTCTATAACTATTAAATATATATTATATTACAAAAATATAGGGTAGCATAAACTACCCTATATCTTTATGTAATTATTCAATACCTAAATATTCTCTCATTTCAGTTTTATAAACAGAAACTTTATTACCATAAATAAGTTGTACACCTTGAGCAACCTTAACTATTCCATTAGCAGATAATTCATTTTTGAAATACTCATCTTTTTCTATTACTGAGGTGTCTTTTAGTGTTAAACGTAATCTAGTAAAGCATGCTTCTACTTTTAAAATATTATCTTTGCCACCAACGGCTTCTACTATTTTAGGAATTAAATTTCCTGTATTACTTTCATTTACTGCATTTTCTTCTACATCTACAACTTCTCTTCCAGGGGTTTTTAAATTGAATTTAATAATTACAAATTTGAATACGTAATAGTAGATTACAAAATAAACTATTCCAAGTATAGGTAACCAATACCAGTTAGATCCCTTATCAGCATTTAATATTCCATTGAATATCCATGATAATAATGGTCCTCCAAAGGCTGATGGTCCTGCTACATTAAATTGAACTATATATGTTAATACATAAGCTATTCCTGACAATAAAGCATGAACTCCAAATAGCATAGGTGCTACGAAAAGGAAACTATACTCTAGTGGTTCAGTAATTCCCATAAGTGCACAAGGTATAACTGCCGCTATCATAAGAGAGGCTACTTTCTTTCTATTTTCCTTCTTTGCAGTCTTATATATTGCAAGTGCCGCACCAGTTAAACCAAACATAGCAAATAATACTTTACCATTCATTACATAACGACTTATATTAATGTCAAACATAGCACCAGGAGTATTTAATATTGCATTATATATATTTACAGCTCCCTCTACTGTTTGACCTCCAATTTCCATTGCACCACCAAGAGATGTGAAGAAGAATGGAAGATATATAAAGTGATGTAAACCAAAAGGTAATAACATACGCTCTGCAAATCCGTATACAAATGCTCCAAACACACCAGTTGAATTAATAAATCCAGAAGATAACTCTAAAGCATTTTGTATAGGAGGGAATATAAATGATAATCCAATACCTGCAAAGCTAGAAACTATAATTGTAATTGCAGGTATAAAACGTGTCCCATTAAAGATACCCAATACTGGAGGTAATTGTATCTTATAATATTTATTATGAAGATAACTTACTATAAGACCAATTATTATACCACCAAACACACCAGTATCTAAAGTAGTTACACCTAAAATTGCTTTTTGACCAGTAATTAAATTGCTTGTATCTATAACACCTCTGGCAATTAAGAAACTTCCCATTATTGTATTCATTGTCATATATCCTAAAAAACCTGATAATGCTGCTGTAGCTTTTTCAGACTTAGCATATCCATACGCAATACATATAGCAAAAATAATTGAAATATTATTATTTACAACGTTACCTGCATCCTTCATTAATTGGAATATAAGAGAAAAGAAACTATTCCCTAAAAAAGGTGCAACTTCAACTAAGCTAGCGTTTGTAAATGCACTACCAACACCAACAAGAATACCTGAAATAGGTAAAAGTAGAACAGGCGCCATTAGAACTTTACCTAGTTTTTGAAATGAGCTAAATATTTTTTTCTTATCCATGAAAATCCTCCTTATCTTTCGTTCTTTAATTTTAATGTTGGCCAATAATCACCGTTTGCATCAATTAAGTCATCTAAGATTTTTCTTGCAACTGTTGTAGATGGTACTGTTTTGTTTATAGCTATAGCTTGTAATGCTTTATCATAAGAATTTTCAAAATAAGCATCTACAGCTAATTTTTCTGAAGCTAATTGATTTTCCATCATTCCTTTGTGGAAGGTTGGTATTGCTGGAATTGACACTGGCTCTGGCCCCCATGAACGTATATATGCTGGTACTTCTACCATGGCATCTGCTGGCATATTAGGGATAGCTCCATTATTTTCTACAATTACTAAGAAACGTTCTCCCTTATTGTATGCAATAGATGAGGCTGCATCAACTATAAAGTCGCCAAATACTGTGAACTCTTGTAATGGACTCTTATAGTTTTCTGGTGACTCTAAATATTTCTTGTGTTCTGCAAACATTTCTTGTTCACGTTCTTCAATAACCATATCAGCTCTTGTACGATTTATATCCATTTTTGCTACCATCTCTGAAGAATATAAATAGTATTGAAGATAGCTGTTTGGTAAGAAGTCAGGATAATCCTTAACTATCTCTGCATATTGCTTCCATGTCTTTTGCCAATCCTTATCTTTATGATGCTTATCACTACAAGCTGTCATACCAGAAGTTAATATCATTTCTCTTAATTCTGGTAAACGGTCCTTCCCATCTTTATCATATAAAGCTGTAAACCACCCAAAGTGATTTAATCCAAAATAACATGGGTCTAATGATTGCCAGCTATCTAAGCCTAACATCTTAGAATAAGATAAAAGAATTGCTGTTGGCATATCGCATATATTTAATATTCTTTCATTATTGAACTCTCTTCTTGTAGCCTCTGCAACAACTGCTGCTGGGTTTGAATAATTTAAAATCCAACAATTTGGAGAATACTTTTTTGCCATTTTTATGATATGAATTATAGCTGGAATTGAACGCATTCCATAAGAAATTGATCCTCCAGGACCACAAGTTTCTTGTCCAACTACTCCATATTTTAATGGAATCTTTTCATCTGAACTTCTTAACTTTAATCCACCTTGACGAATTTGAGCAAATACAAAGTCTATATCTGTATAAGCCTCTTCTTCATTTGTTGTAACTACAACCTCAAGACCTGGATAAGTTTCATTAATGAATTGCTTCATGATATCATATACTAAATGTAATCTTTTTTCATCGATATCAAATAAAGCTAATTTTCTTAAAGGAAATTCATCCTTCTTTTGTAATAAACTTTGAATTATTCCTGGTGTGTGTGTGCTTCCTGCACCTACTATAACTACTGCATTTTTCTTCATATCCATACCTCTTTTCTGTAAATGTTTTCTTTTGGTGTCTATAATATATCACCTTACAGAAAAAAAAATTTAAAAATTTCATTTTATGAAATTTTTTAGTATGAAAATGTAATAATCTGGCCAACAATATTATAAAATCCACTTATTAAAAGAGAAAGTACGCTGGGAAGAAGAAAAAAAAGCGTAGAATCGTCGTGATTCTACGCTCTTCTGGCTGTTCTACTCATACTTTTTATTGTATAAAACTGTTTTTGTCAAGATAATTCCCCATATTCTTCATCAGAAACCGGCTCGCGCCATTCATTCCTGCAGTCAGTTCCATAATCTCCAATGCTATGTGGCTGAACCACGAATCTTTCTTTGCGCCGTGCCAATGTTTCACTTCCGGCCTTATATTGATGACGGTTCCGGGTGTCAGGCTTACCGCATCCTTTCCTTCCTCCTGATACCACCCTTCACCGGCGGTACAGATCAGCATCTGTCCGCCGCCTGTCTCTGCGTGGTGGATATGCCAGTTATTGCGGCATCCCGGCTCGAATGTTACATTGGCTGTAAAGATTCCGCCCTTCTCCTGGGAGTTGTTCAGTACATTTAAAAAAGATGCTCCGCTGAAATACTGCGCAAATCCTTCGTTAGGCTCTCCCTGCCCAAATACATTGATTTCGTCAAATTCCTTTTTCTCTATCATCTTCATTGATATCAATCTCCTTTTTCCTATTTCTTTGCCGCTGCATTCACACAGCTTAATGCGTTCAAACTCCTTGGGTATCCAATATACGGCAGGCACTGAGAAATAATCCTGATTAAAAACTCCTTGCCATTGCCAATCCTCATATTGGCCGCCGCATGGCTGGTAAGCTGAGGCTCACATCCGCCCTGTGCTGCCAGAAAACAGAATGTGATCATCTCCCTTTGTTTGTAGTCAAGCCCGTTTCTCGTGTAATAATCCCCAAAGCAGTTTTCAGCCAGCCATTGATTGATGTGCCTGCTCTCCCGAGGACCGGACTGCCAGAAATCCTGCATTCCTTCTCCGAAGATCTCCACTTGTACCTGTGTTCCTGTCTCCCTGCGGTTCTCCACAGTGTTGCCTGCCTGTCCTTCCAGCGGAAGTGATACCCCTTTTTCTGTCAGCACTTCATTGGTAATCTTTAAAAATGGAAGGACTCTACCCATTCCTAAATAAGCTGCTGCCTGATATACAATTTCTTTCACTTCAACAGGTGTAACCCCTAAATCCATGGCCGCAGGCAGTAATTCTCTGAATGCTTCTTTTCCCTGACAGCCTAAAAGAGCTGCCAAAATTGCCATAAATCCGATCTTGTCATCAAGTTTCACCTGATTGACCACCTCATCAAATACAAAATGATTAAAACGCTCCATAAACTCCGGATCTGTTTCTATAAGCTCAGACTCGCATCCCTGAAATATTTTTTCCTTGTATTTTTTTGAAAATTCTGTCATTGCCATCATTCTCCCTCGCTTTCCCTATCCATCTTTCCTTCATTATATTTGCCATAAGCTTGACCTGGAATCTCCAGTACGTTACGATAGTATAAACTAAATGTTTATACTATGATTGGAGGTGCCCTATGTATAACAGTCTCTTAACATCCTTTGTAACGGTGGCTGACTGCGGCAGTTTTACAAAAGCTGCAGAAATCCTGTACATTTCACCTACCGCTGTTATGAAACAGATCAATTCCCTGGAAAACCATCTGGACCTGAAGCTTACAAAACGGACACCCTCAGGGATTCGTCTGACGCCTGCCGGGGAGGTAATCTATAAAGATGCAAAGTTTTTATTCGATTTTTCCAAAAAATCAATTACGAATGCCAGACATGCTATGTCTTGTACAGACCGAACTTTCTATGTCGGAACATCACTTCTTAACCCGGCAAAACCCTTTATGAATTTGTGGTACCGCGTAAATAAAGATTTTCCTGGCTATAAACTGCATCTTGTTCCTTTTGACGATAACCATAAAGGGATTCTTTCAGAAATATCACAATTGGGAGAAAAATTTGATGTCCTGATCGGTGTCTGTGATTCTAAGACATGGCTAAACAAATGCAATATGTTTCCTCTCGGAAGATATAAAAAGATGTGTGCAGTCTCAAGGGAACACCGTCTTGCAGAGAAAAAACTGCTGAAAATTACGGATTTATACGGTGAAAAACTCATGATGGTAAAGCAGGGTGACTCCGATACCAATGATCATATCAGAGATGATCTCAAGAAACATCATCCCCAGATACAAATAGAAGACACCCCGCATTTTTATGATATGTCCGTGTTTAACCGGTGCGCCGAGACAGAAAATATACTGTTATCCCTGGAATGCTGGCAGGATGTTCATCCTGGGTTAGTGACAATTCCCGTAGAGTGGGAATACAGCATATCCTATGGGCTGTTGTATTCACTCAAACCTGCAGATTATGTGCTGCGGCTGGTTCGGATATTAGAACAGATGAATTTGTCATCGTAATCATAAACCCTCCAAAAGGGAACAATATAGGCGCTATAAAAATCAATTTGTAGGAACGTCTTTGCTTAATCCATGCCGTACTTTTTTCAACCTTTGGAAATCGATCAGCGAGAAGCATTTAGAATATCAGTTAAACATTGTTACATTTGAAGATGACCACAGAAATATACTTTCAACACTTGAACACTTAGGGAAGGATTTTGATTTTTTTGTAGGAACGTGCAGTTCAAGATCCTGGCTGTCGAAATGTAACTTTTATCCTCTGGGATATCACTATTTGAATGTGGCAGTTCCATACGGGCATCCTCTTGCCGGATATAAAACGATAGAACTTTCTAATGCCTACCCATGCTTCAACCTTTATAGATTATTCCGCATCTTCTATTATGCTAAATATCTTCTTTCAATTTTCATCCTCATTGATGCATAGTCCAAATGGAGCAATGCAGAGTAATCCTTATCTTCTAAAACAACACCATAGGCATATTTTTTGAACAACTCAATTTCCGTATGTTTTCGCTTGTTGACCATGTCTTGAAGATAAATTAGATATACTCCTCTTGGAAGGTATATGGCCAACTCTGGTTCCATGCTATTCATATCTGTATCAACTTTATCCGCATTTATTGATTTCCCTATAACTAATGACATCACTTTAGGGTATTTTGCCGCATTAAATTCTATCCTATTTTCCATAAAACAAATCCTTTCTTCAACACCCATTATTGCCTGTTCGTATCCAACACCCAAGGTTTCTACCTATACCTTTATCTCCATCCCATTCTTAAAAGTAAAACGGATATCTTCCTTGCTGAAGACTGTCACATAATCCACCAAACTGTACCAGAGCCGTTCTCTGAATTCCGTAACCGTCCCGTCCTGCTGTTCCAGTTCTGTGAGGAACATCTCTATTTTTTCACGCCTTGCCAGTTTCTCAGTAATGGCAAGCGTGACGGCATCCGTCTGCTAATTTTGCGTTGTGCTCTGATACGGCATCTTCTATGAGCGAAACTGTGATGCCATACTCAGATGAAAGTTTACGGAATATCTCTGCTTCGTCCGGCTCACATCCAAAAACCGTAATATGTGTTTTTTCTTCATTCGTTTCCTCCTTAAAATCTCACTGGGCTTTGATTTTATCCAAAATATCAACGCTGTCCTGAAATCTGCTTTCCTTCGTAGAGCCCATGACTACGCAGATATAGGTTTCTCCGTCAATCACTGCGGCAGAAACGACACAGGCGCCGCCAAGGCTGCTGGTTCCGGTTTTCAGGCCGATAACCTCCGGATGGTAATATGGACTATTCGGATCAAGAAGCTTATTGGAATTTTTATAAGTCACCTCTCTTCCGTTCGGCCATTTTTCATTTGATGTATTGCTTGCCACAATTTCTGAAATAATGGAATTCTCCAAACATGCCTTTGCAATAATGGCAAGGTCATAGGCTGTGGTATACTGTCCCTCGGCGTCATACCCATCCGGGACCACAAAATTTGAGTCTGTGGCGCCAATCTCCCTGGCCTTCTCATTCACCTTATCCATGAATATTTTAATGGCCTGCTGATTGGTCAGGCTGTTATCATCTGCAATGGCCTTTCCGGTATTGACTGCAAGGGTATAGGCTGCATCATTGCCGGACGGAAGCATAAGGGCAATCAGTAGCTGCCTGACAGTCAATGTATCGCCCTGCATAAGCCATGCGGTTGACGAATCATTATGGATCATTTCAATCTCCGCACCTACCCTCATTTCATCCTCCGGGGAACAATGGTCAAGCACGGTCAACGCCGTAATCATTTTGGCTGTACTGGCCGGCGCAATCTTATCCGTGCCGTTTTTCTGATACAATACCGTATTGGTGTCTTTATTCACCAAAATGGCGTTTGCTGCTGTGATGTCTGTGGAAATCGTGCCAGCCTGATCTGATACGGCAGGCTCTGAAAATGGAAGAACCTTTTCGCTCTGGTCATCAGCCACCCGCGAAATGTCCTTGCCGGGTTTTGTGCTCTCTTCGACTGGAAGGGCAGGCTCTTTACCATCCTTAAGGAAATGTGCGACCCCAAAAATTACAGAGGCTATGAGTAAACAGAGCATGGCACACGCAGCCCTGTAAAAAAGCAATTTTCTTCTTTTCGCTTCTCTGCGGTTCCTTCCATCATAATTTCTTCTGTTGTTTTGACGTTTCACGTTTCTCTTAGCTCCTTTCTGAAAGCAAAAAAAATCGCTCCCCCTAGTATAAAAGCATACCAGAATGGAACGATTTATGTTTTCGTATTCTTTTATGGATAACACACGGTTTATCCTGGAATTTCTTACGATTTTTCTACGAGCGGCAATGTAACCTCAAAACAGGTGGTGCCGTTTTCACTGTGGGCAGTGATCTGCCCATGGTGCAGTTCCACAATCTCCCTTGCAATCGCAAGCCCCAGACCGGCTCCGCCGGTGCTTGAGCTCCGTGACACATCCAGGCGGTAAAACTGCTCAAAGATCCTTTCTAATCTCTCTCCAGGAATCGTATCCCCCTCGTTCATGATTTTGATCAGCACATGGTTTTCTGTCTTCCTGGCCTTCACCTGAATGGTGGTATTCTCATAACAGTAGTTGACGGCATTTCTCATCACATTATCGAACACCCGCTGCAGCTTGTTGGCATCGCAGGACAACATCATGTCCGGCTGAACATCAAATTCACATCTCAGATTTTTCCCGGCCAGCATCGGCTTAAACTCATGCCCCAGCTGTTCCAGCATCATCGTCAGATTGATTTTGCTGTATACAAGCGTAATGTTTGAAAGATTAAAACGGGTAATTTCAAAAAACTCATTGATCAGCTCTTCCAAACGCTCCGCCTTATCCAGTGATATGGAAAGATATTTTTCCCTGAGTTCCTCGGAGATCTGCTTCTCATCCCTTAACAGGTTCAAATACCCTATGACCGATGCAAGCGGGGTCTTCAAATCATGGGCCAGGTACATGACAAGGTCGTTTTTCCGTTGCTCTGCAAGCTCGACATCCGTTTTCCGTTTCGTCAGGGTATGCCGTATGGAATTGATTTTCCTTTCGGTCGAAGCCAGTTCCGGAGGCAAGGCAATATCATTGGTATCTTCATGCACCAGGGTATCAATCCCCCGGTTGATCTCCTTAAAATACTTTGAAATGCTGTCCAGATAGTGGCGGAAAATGATAAAGAACACGCCCATGACGGCAATCAGGAAAAGCCATATCTCATACGCCTTGAAAGTTCTCAGGTAAACAGCCACCGCCTCATTCCGGTCATGATAAACAAAACACTCTAATATGGCTACCACCACATTTGCAAAATTATCTTTTAAGACGAACAGGTAAATAACCGCTATAATCAGAATGGAGCATGCCATGATCAGCAGTATTTTAACAAACAATCTGTTTTTAAAAAGCAAATAGTCATCTTCATGACTGATGTTATTTTTATTTTTCAATGGTATATCCCACTCCCCACACGGTTTTTATAAATTTCGGATTTCTTGACGGCTCCTTCATTTTCTCTCTGAGGCGCCCGATATGCGCCATCACGGTATTATTGCTGTCAAAATACCGTTCTCCCCATACTGCCTCAAATAATTCCTCCGTAGAAACAACCATCCCCTGACGCTCGCACAGATACCAAAGGATGGAAAACTCCGTTGGCGTCAGCTGGATCTCCTTTCCAAACAGGATACATTTATGGCTGCTCTTGCTGATTGTCATCCCTCTGATATCGTATTCTGTGCGTTCAGCCTCCTGCTTTATGCGGGGCTGCTTGTACCGCATGTACTGCCTTAACTGCGCCTTTACTCTCGCAACCACTTCCAGCGGGTTAAATGGCTTCGTAATATAATCATCCGCAACGGACAGCCCCATGATTTTATCCCCGTCCTCGACTTTCGCTGTCAGCATGATAACAGGGAAGTAGGACTTCTCCCGGATTTTCTGGCAGATCTGAAAGCCGTCAACATCCGGAAGCATGATATCCAGTATGGCTAAATCCAATTCTACGGATTCAATGCACTTTAATGCATCCTTGCCATTATAGAATTTATAAACGGAATATCCATCATTTTTCAGATATACTTCAACTAAGTCGGCCAGCTCTTTTTCATCATCAACCACTAAGACTTTTTCATTCATATATTGCTCCTCACTGTTGGGCCAACTCAACTATCCTACAGACGGTGTTTGCGTTTTGATTGTCAGAATAGGAATTTGCTGATTTGTCCACTGTGTACTAACGATTCAGAAGTTTTGTTAAATCCCCAATAGAAGTATCCATCTTCACAGATATTTCTTCCATAGTCATACCAGAAGCGAGAAAACGCCTAATCACCATTTTCATATCCTCGCCAACCTCTATAAGATGCCCATCCAAGTCGTAGAAGCGGATTACACGCTGCCCCCAGCTATGCAGGGCGACTTCTCCCAGATATTCGATCTCCGGGTACTCCTTCAGCTTATTCAGGAAACCATCGAAATCCTGCTCCTCAAAGACGACTTCCGCATTATTGGATTTTTTCAGTACCTTTTCTTTTGGTATACTTACCAGCCAGTCAAAATCCTGCTGTAACGCCAGCCCACAGGTAAACGCGATGTTCCTTCCATAATCCTGATACACTTCTAATCCGAATAGGTCTTCATAAAACTTCCTTGCGGTCTTGATGTCAGCTACTGATATAACCACACATACATACTTCATTTAAATTCTCCTTTTCATCGTCACTTTTTCTTGCGCAACTTCAGGTCAATATCATTCTTTGCTGCCACAGCCTTCAGCAATCCTGCGGCAAGAGCGCTTTTTTCTTTGAGCGTCAGCGTTTCCAAATCGGATCTGTTTTCAATTTGCCGGAGTACCTCCTGCAGTTCCTGCAGTTCCAACAGGTTGACTGCAACACAGAACAGCGTCTTTTTCCTCCCGTCATTATAGTGGGCGAGGAGGATGTCCAGAATGCATGCCTTTTCTGCCTGCTCTGCGTTGTAGGCTTCCACTCCAATCTGCTGTGCCTTTTTCATATCGCGCTTTTGATTCCTTCCTGTGATGAAAACATCATAGTCTTCGATATGATCATATTTCGGACAAGGGTATTCACCGCACTGAAAGCAGTATTCAATCCCTCCATGTTCCATGCTACATCTTGCAATTTTACAAGACTGATTTCCCTCGCCGCCCCCGCAGCCAGGGCAGTGTTTACTCAAAAACATAGGGCAAAGCCCACAGTTCAAACCACAGAGAGCGAATAATTGATTTTGTCGATTAAATCCTTTCATGATACCTCCTAAACATCCTGTCCCCAGCCGTTCTTTTCGTAAGATTTTCTCACATTAAAATCATCTTCCAACACCTACAAGAAAATTCATTGACAGCGCATTTTTTGTAATTCCACAAATGGGCATTGATGGGGTTATTATATCATGATACTTCAATATAGTCATTTCTTTTCTGCTTTTGATAAATTACTTATCAGACTATGATTTATAAAGGATGCTAAAGCATTGCTTACGCAACAAGCCCTTGACAAACCATAATCTAATAAGTTTTAAGGTAATCAAGCAGAAATGAAATATTATACTGTTTCATGGCAATGAAAAAGAGATACTGAACATTTACGCAGTATCTCTTAGCTTAGTAGCAATATTCTTTTATTTGGGAAACTCCATTTTCCTACCGTGAAACTGTTTTATTCGTCACCCCGATTTTTTCACCAGGTTCTGCCTGGGTAATTCCCCGTTCCTTACGAAGCAGAGCAATAAACACTCCGATTTTCTTCTGATCCAAGATCATCCCCTCCTTTTTATGCTCATTATAACAGGAGGAGATCATTTTGTATTCCCCACAGACAGCGAAACACCCTTTTGTCGTCTTTTAATCTCAACAAATCATTACAGGATGTCGATCACCATCTCAATGAACGGAATAATAATGCCAAGCAGAAAAAATATTAAAATAATTTTAGCAACGATGACTTTATTTTTATACCATGGCACTTAGCTGGTTGTCAGCATTAAATACTTTTATTTTATTCCTTTCCATAAACAAATAACCCCTTTCAGTCACTTAATTTGTTTATCAAATCTTTCAGTTCCTCAACTTGCCCTTGTGAAATCGTTTCTGTAAAGGCACATACCATATCTGATAAAGAATCATCGAACCAAAATTCTTTTATATTTTCTAACTGTTTCTTCTGATATGCTTTTTCTTCTATGAGAGAAATTACATAACTATAACGCCCTTTCCATTCCATGTGTATAAAACCTTTTTTTTCGAGTTTTGTTAGATAGGTTCTGACCGTGGCTCGACTGTATTCTTTTTCATAATCTTCCTTTAAACTTTGAATTATATCATAAACAGTTATAGCTTTCTCTGTTTTTTCTAATTTCCAAATGGATTTCATAATAATAGTTTCTACACCATATAGTATATCTTTATTTTCCAATGCTATCTTTCCTTTTCTGTTTATTGTTATAAATAGATTCTACTATAATTTCTATTTTTTTTCAAGCCCTTAATTCTGTTCCTGAAAAATTTTTAAATATATAACATATAAAAATAAATTATACTAATATTCCCTTTTGATTTTACTCTCAAAATAACGATTCTATTCAAATGGTGAGGAATAAATTAAACCATCTTAAAATATTTGAATGCCTTTTCAATTCCGTCTTCATCCACATCATCTGTTATATAATCCGCACACACTTTGACATCTTCCTCAGCATTTCCCATCGCGACCCCGATTCCTGCATAGCGGAGCATGTCCATATCATTTTCACCATCTCCAAATGCCATGACTTCATTACGTCGAATCCCGCAAGCCTGTATGATCCGCTTGATTCCGGCCACTTTCCCCCCGCTTTTTGAAATGATATCGACCCCATATGGATTCCATCTGGTCATCTTGCAGTCCTCAAGTCCCGCAACGATTTTCTCTGCCGTTTTTTCCTCCGAATACAAAATAAATTGATAGATCGGTTCTCCGGAATAAGTGCCGATATCGGGAACTGCTGTATTAATCGCTGCTTGTGCTTTTTCCACCATCTCATCGATATAATTGATATACATTCTGTCTTTTTCAACCAGCATAAGCGGCACCTTCCGCGCCTCAAACATAGTAAGCATCTGCTCGACATTCCTCTCACTGATTGGCTCACCGTAAAGCAGTTCTTTCCTGCTGTCCAGGCAGAGCTGCCCGTTCAGTGTAATGAAGCCGTCAAACTGTATGTCAAAGGCTGGCAGATCTTTGATCTCCGACATGTGTCTGCCGGTCGCCGTAAATACACGAACTCCGTTCATTCTCAGGCAGTCTATGGATTTTCTGGCGCTTTTCGGAATTCCACCAGTTGTATTAGAAATCAATGTGCCATCAAGATCAAAAAAAACTGCTTTTATCATTTTCTGATTCTCCTTTTATCATCAAATTCAAAAATGGCGCAAGCAATGTCTCCACTTGCGCCATTTTTCTGGATTTACTTTTTTATTTCTGCACAATATTTACAATTCTTCCCGGAACATAAATCTCTTTTACAACGGTTCCGTTCAGCTTGTCACCCAATGCTTCTTTTGCCTTTGCAATGACCGCATCTTTTGCATCATCTGCTCCGATGGTAATAGTTGTTCTCGCTTTTCCGTTAATCTGCACTGCAATCTCAACCTCATCGTCTTTTAAATACGCTTCATCATAGGCCGGCCATTTCTGTGAGAATACACTGTCCTCATGTCCCAGCTCACTCCAGAGTTCCTCAGAAATATGAGGCGCGAAAGGTGCCAGCAGCACAATGAAAGTTTCCAGAGTCTTTTTGTCCACTCCGCCCTTTTTCGCCAGATCATTGAGTTTATTATTATACTCCATGAATCCGCTGACCACTGTATTCAGGCTGAATTTCTCAAGCCTGCTTGTCACATCATATACAAGACGATTGCGTACCTTGAGCAGATCCTTTGTCTCTTTAACATTCTTGTCCTTCTGGTCCAGAACCACGTTATAGAAACGGCTTAAGAAACGGCGCACACCGTCGATTCCTCTCTCATCCCACTCCGCATCCAGTTCAGGCGGTCCCACGAACAGTTCATACATTCTGAGGGAATCACATCCATAATCTCTTACCAGATCATCCGGTGAGACTACATTTCCCTTGGACTTGCTCATCTTAATTCCGTTTTTACCTGTTATCATACCCTGGTTGAACAGCTTGTGGAACGGTTCATCAAAGTCCACTGCACCGATGTCATACAAGAACTTCGTGTAGAATCTGGAATACAATAGATGGAGCACGGCATGCTCTACACCGCCGATATACATATCAACCGGCAGGTATTTGTCCGCTTTTTCTTTGGAAACCAGTTCTTTACTGTTCTTGCTGTCGATATATCGCAGAAAATACCAGGATGATCCCGCCCACTGCGGCATAGTATTCGTCTCTCTCTTAGCCGGTTTTCCACAGACAGGACAGGTTGTGTTGACCCATTCATCAATGTCTGCAAGCGGAGATTCTCCTGTTCCCGTAGGCTCGTATTTTTCAACTTCCGGAAGTGTCAGCGGAAGTTCTTCTTCCGGCACCGGCACGGCACCGCAGTCCGGACAGTGAACGATCGGAATTGGTTCTCCCCAGTAGCGCTGGCGGCTGAATACCCAGTCTCTGAGCTTATAGTTGGTAGTCTTTTTGCCCACTCCCATCTTCTCAATGATGGCCGGGGCTTCCTCTTTTAATACAGAAGATTCCATACCGTTCCAGTCACCGGAATTGATCATTGTTCCGGCTGCCTCTGTGTATGCCTCTGTCATATTTTCGATTTCTTTTCCATCTTTAGCAATGACCTGTACGATCGGAATATTAAATTTCGTGGCAAATTCAAAGTCACGGTCATCATGGGCAGGAACACACATGATAGCACCTGTTCCATAGTCTGCGAGGACATAGTCAGACAGCCAGATTGGAACCTTTTTACCATTGATCGGGTTGACTGCATAGCTTCCGGTAAACACACCGGTCTTTTCTTTATCCTGCAGGCGGTCTACGGAAGATTTCAAAGATGCCTGGTAGATATACTCCTCCACTGCTTCTCTGGTCTCATCAGTGGCAAGTTCCGCTGCCAGCTTGTGTTCCGGCGCCAATACCATGAAGGTTGCTCCGTGAAGTGTATCCGGCCTTGTCGTATAGACAGTGATCGCCTCATCGCTGTCTTCTATTTTAAAGTCAACCTCGGCGCCGTGGCTCTTTCCGATCCACTCTGCCTGCATTTTCTTGACTTTTTCCGGCCAATTCAGCTTATCCAAGTCACCCAGGAGGCGGTCTGCATATTCTGTGATCTTTAACATCCATTGTCTCAGATTTTTCTTCGTCACATCTGCACCGCAGCGCTCACATTTGCCGTTTACAACTTCTTCATTTGCAAGCCCTGTCTTACAGGAAGGGCACCAGTTGATCGGCATCTGTTTTTCATAGGCCAGTCCTTTTTTAAACATTTGAACAAAAATCCACTGGGTCCATTTGTAGAACTCAGGGTCTGTGGTGTTGACTTCCATATCCCAGTCATAGATGGCCGCGATCTCGCCGATCTGGCGTTTGATATTCTCTATATTCTTTGCTGTGGATTCTTTCGGATGCACGCCCATCTTGATCGCGTAGTTTTCCGCCGGCAGTCCAAAGGCATCCCATCCCATAGGGTGGATCACATAGTATCCATTGAGCATTTTGTAACGGCTCCACACATCGCTGATCACATAGCCTCTCCAGTGTCCCACATGAAGTCCGCTTCCTGACGGATACGGGAACATGTCCAGACAATAGTATTTCGGCTTTTTGCCGTCATTTACGTTGACCGGCTGTTCCTCCCAGTGTTTCCTCCACTTCTGTTCGATTGCCTTATGATTATAAGGTACTGCCATAATTTTCATCCTCCTAAACTGTATCTCTTGTCTAAATACAATATATAAAATAAAGTAATATATACTTATTAACTTATTTATTTTATCATATACCCGTTTGATGTCAATATTTCTATATGCAAAAGGCATCCGGCAAAGCCGGACACCTTTCATAGTTAAAAGCTATTTAGTTTATTCTACTGCTGTTGTCGTCTCAGAGGCAGGTATAGCTTTGGTATTTTTACCGTCTAACGGAATTTCGGTTTTTACAGAAATATTCACGATAACAGATACCGGCTTCTTATTTTTTGTACCAGTATAAGTAACTTTCACTCTGCAGTTTCCGTCTTTTGAGAAGTCTGTATAGGCTGTATCATCGTTTTGCCCAATATATTCAAACTTCAGATTTTTATCAGACGGTATCACCTTAGTACCATTGTCTGTAATGCTGATGGCCTTTATAATCTGTGCCTCTAATTCTTTCTTTGCCTGATCTACCGCATTTGGATCGGTCACTGTCATTGTAAATGCCGTCGGATTTGCTTTTATCTCAGCATTCTTATAACCTTTGACTGTAACTTTTACTGTCTTGGATGCCGCTCTGTAAGGCTTATTGCTGTTCTTCACCGTATACTTCACAGTGTAAGTTCCGGCCTTGTTAAACACGTAAGATTTGGCCTTAGAGTAAGACATGGACGTGGCCTTCTTCTCTCCCGGTTTTGTGATGGAGACTGTCATGGCAGAAGTTCTGCTCTTGCCGCTTCTCATCTTGGCCGTTGTCTTAAACACAGCATTCTTCGTATTAATCGTAACTGTTTTATTTGCCGCGTTGGAAATTACCGGTGCAAGAGTATCCACAACTTCTACCTTGATCGTCTTGCTTGCGCTCTTTCCAAGGGCAGATTTTACAGAATACTTAATCTTGTATGTACCTAAAGATTTTGTGCTGAATTTCGCTTTATAATACTTTTTCTTCTCTGCATTATACTTGGTGACTGAATACTTCACTTTCTTTGTAAGGCTTTTCTTTGTCACATTGTCTTTCGCCGTTACATGAGACTTCACGCTGTAAGATTTGCCGTACTCCACTGTTTTTTTCTTCTTGGAAGAAATCTTGATGGTCGGTTTTACCTTGCGGTACGGATTGTTCTTATCCGGATCGGTCGGGTCCCAGTACATACTTCTGGAAGTGGACACCTTGATGGGCTTTGGTTTTCCTAACGGTCCCGGATTCTTGCTGCTGTATATGGTAACCTTTGTTCCCAGTTTACAGTTATCATAGATCCACTTTGCGTCAGCAACACTTAAACGCACGCATCCGTGTGATGCGGTCTTTCCAAGCTTATTGAACTGAACGGTGGACTGGCTGGCCTTGCTGTGGCTGTAATACCACACAGAGTGGAATAAAATCCCTCCATGAATCCTTGTACAATACTGTCCATAGCTCGGTCCCATCAATGTCTGCCAGCGATATTTCGCCGGAGTATAAAAGGTTCCGGACGGTGTATTGGAGCCCCCGCAGGACACTAAAAACGCCTTGATCGGTTTATACTTTCCTTTGGTAAGCTTATATACAGTGGCTACATTTGCCTGCTTATTAACCTTAATCCAGTATTTTGTCTGTGCCGCGCTGACGGTCTTTGCCTTAGCCGGACCAATTCCTGTCCCGATAAGCAAAGACAACATCAGAAGGACTGCTGTCAACTTCTTTAACTTGCTGATTTGCTGCTTCATAACTTCCCCTTTCGTCTTTCCTAAATACTCTACCATTATATCCACTCTCTTTTACACTTGTAAATAGCAAAAAGTATGTTATTATAAATTTAAGAAAATCGTAAAATATCAAGGAGGACATTATGATTGCATTTAATCACTTTAACTTCAACGTTCTGGACTTGGACAAAAGCCTTGACTTCTATAAAAAAGCATTGGATCTTGAGCCTGTCCGTGAAAAAAACGCATCCGACGGGAGTTTTAAGCTCGTATTTTTGGGAGACCAGACTACAGGCTTCTCTCTGGAGCTCACATGGTTAAAGGACCGCACGGAACCATATAATCTGGGAGAACTCGAGTATCACCTGGCTCTGGAGACCGACGATATGGAAGCCCTTCACAAGCGTCATGAGGAGATGGGCTGTATCTGTTATGAAAATCCGGATATGGGTATTTACTTCATCAGTGATCCCGACGGCTACTGGATCGAGATCATACCGAGCAAAAAGTAATTTATTTTCAGAATCTAAAATAAAAGAGAATCCTGACAGTGATAAGGAAACTGTCAGGATTCTCTTTTTATCTGCATGATGTTCAGCAGTTTCGCAGGAATACTTCGTATCCCTTTTCCACTTCGTAGAGATCGGATTTGCTTGTGATCTCCCATGGAGCGTGCATATTCAGCACTGCAACACCGCAGTCGATGACGTCCATAGCATAGGAAGCCGGAATATAAGCGATGGTTCCCCCGCCTCCTTCATCTACTTTTCCGAGTTCTGCAGTCTGGAATGCTACCTGATTATCATCAAACATTCTTCGGAGTTTCGCAACGAATTCAGGGTTGGCGTCGTTGGAACCGGATTTCCCCCTGGAGCCGGTGTATTTATTCAAGACCAGTCCCTTTCCGAAGTAAGCCGCATTCTTCTTTTCCATGACCTGAGGATAATTCGGATCAAAAGCCGCACTCACATCAGAAGACAGCATATGAGAATTCTGAAGGATTCTGCGGAGTTTTAACTCACTGTATTCTCCTGTCAGGGCCATGATCTCGGCCAGTGTATTTTCAAAAAATCTGGAATGCATGCCGGTAGCGCCCACGCTTCCGATTTCTTCTTTGTCCACGAGGATACAGCAGGTAGTCCTCTGAGCATCCTCCACATTCAGCATAGCCACAAGGGATGTGTAGGCACAAACCCTGTCATCCTGCCCGTAAGACATGATCATGCTGCGGTCTAATCCGAAATCTCTGGCGGGCCCTGCCGGGACAACCTCGATCTCAGCAGACAGGAAATCTTCTTCCTCAATCCCGTATTCCTCTTTCAATATGCCAAGCATTTCTCTTTTTACGGCATCCTTCTCTTCACCTTTGGCCGGGCGGCTTCCGATCAGTACATTCAGATCTTCACCTTCGATCACGACCTTAGCCTTCTTTTCCAGCTGCTGTGCGGACAGATGGATCAAAAGATCGGTCACCCCTACCACAGGATCGGTTTCTTTCTCACCAATGCTGATCTCGATTGTAGTTCCGTCCTTTTTAATGACAACTCCGTGGAGAGCCAAAGGCAGCGTCACCCACTGATATTTCTTCACACCGCCGTAGTAATGGGTGTCCAGAAGCACCATTTCTGTGTCCTCATACAGTGGATTTTGTTTTAAATCCATCCTTGGGGAATCGATGTGCGCCCCCAAAATGTTCAACCCGTCTTCCATCGGCTTTTCCCCGATCTGGAATAGGACAATGGTTTTGTCCATCCACGTGCGGTAAACTTTATCACCCGGGTTCAGCTTCTTTTCCTCTGCTATAAAATGCTCTAAATCCTGATATCCTGCTCTCTGGGCCAGTTTTACTGATTCTTTCACACATTCCCTCTCTGTTTTTCCGCCGGTGAGGTACTCTTTATAATCAGACGCCAGAGATTCCAGTTTTTCTATCTCTTCTTCTGTATAAGAAAGCCATGTATTCTTTCGTTCCATTCGCAATATCCTTTCTGTCTGCAAAAATACTTTTTATTTGATAGTATTGCCCCATTGTTCCTCTTTAAATCCAATCAAGACAAAGTCATCCCCTATGACTAAAGGACGTTTTACCAGCATGCCGTCTGTCGCCAGAAGATCGATCTGTTCCTCCTCGCTCATTTCCGGGAGTCGGTCTTTCAGTCCCAGATCCCTGTATTTCATCCCGCTTGTATTAAAAAAACGCTTGACCGGAAGTCCGCTCACTGCAATCCATTCTTTTAATTCCTCTGCTTTTGGATTGTTTTCCACTATATGGCGGTCTTCATAGGAAATCTGATGCTCGTCCAGCCATTTTTTCGCTCTTTTACAGGTTGTACATTTCGGATATTCTATAAATAACATTGTCTTGTTCTCCTTTCCTTGGTTTATTCTCCGGTTATCTTATCATATTTCAGTTTAGAAAAAAAGGCAGTTGATCCAGAATCTCAACAACCTTTTCCTCTAATATTTTTTACAGGCAGAACTCATCCAGTGTTTTTCCGAGATACCACCAGTAATCCTTTTTGTCGATAGAATTTTTCGTAAAGACTTTTTCCTCCCGGATCACCTTGCCGTTCAGCACATATTCGATCTTCCCCACCTGTTCTTTCTTCTTTACAGGTGCATCTAAACTCTTCGGGATCTGGCATTTGATATCGACCTTTTCCCCTTTTTTCAGCAGAAGCGTTATACCTCCGCCTTTGGCCCCTATGGAGACTTTGTGCTCCATTCCTCCGTTTACATACAAGTCCGTTAATTTGCTGTAGTCCGGAATGATCTTGTGATAGGAATAATTTTTGGCACCGTAGTCTATCAAAGTTCTGACATCCGACCATTTGTAAGTTTTATGGGGAGGCCATCCGCAGGCCAGCACGACCGCGATCATGGTCATGCCATTTTTCTTCACGGCTCCCACGTAGCAGTACCCGGCTTTAGAAGTAAATCCGGTCTTTCCGGAAACCGCACCGTCCATCATGGACAGCAGGGCGTTGTGGTTATTGCAATTAAAAGAACGCTGCCCGGATGCGTCATGAAAAGAATGGCTCCTGGCTCTGGTGATCTCCAAAAATTCTTTATTTTTGATGCACTGTTTCATGATCAGTGCAAGATCATATGCCGTAGTGGAATGAATCCCGTTTTTGTCGGTGCGGTCCAATCCGTTGGGCGTGACAAAGTGTGTCGACTTTGCCCCATAGGATCTGGCCTCTGCATTAAGCTTTTTTGCAAAGTTTTCAGTTGATCCCGCCGCGTGCTCCGCCAGGATCACCGCACAGTCATTGTAAGACTCAAGCATCAGTCCGTAAAGGAGGTCCTTAACTTTGTATTTTTCCCCGGCCCTTGCTCCCAGATGGACCTGTGGCTGGGCAGCGGCATTTTTAGAAACTGTCGCTTCCTCTTCCAGATTGCAATGTTTAATAATATACAGGCATGTTAAAATCTTTGTAGTGCTGGCATTCGGCATTCTGGCTTTTCCGGATTTATCAAATAAGACTCGTCCGCTGCCCGCATCCATCAAAATTGCAGATTTTGCATAGAGCTTTAACGTATCATCCGCCCGGACCGTGTGAAATCCGAGCTGCAGACACAAAAACAGAGACCATATTACACAGAAAATCTTCTTCATTCCATTTACTCTCCTTCAAGCCAGCTAAGATATTTCTCTCCGTTATCGGAAGGAGGCCTGTTAAGAGCCGACTGGGATAATGGAGAAAAACTCATACAATTAATACTATATGAAACGTCAGAACAAAATATACCCACAGGGCACACCGTATTTTATACCCTTCGGGTGGACGTGCTCCGCACGATAAGGTATACCCACAGGGCACACCGTAACTCATACCCTTCGGGTGGACGTGCTCCGCACGATAAGGTATAACATAGTCTCATGGTTTCCCGCAGACGACGCGATTCTTCCCTGCAGTCTTGCCCTTGTACATCTGTCTGTCGGCCAGGGCAATTATCTCCTCGGAAGGACTGACTCCGAAGATCATAGTAATATGCAGATTTTTATCATCACAGCAAAAAACATGTCCGGCCACCGTATCACACAGCTCCTAAAGCTTTATGAGCACATCCTCCAGCGGTGTGTCCCGGAAAAGAAAAATAAACTCTGCTCCTCCCCACCGGCAGACATCCACGTCTCCTCCCAGAAAAGAACAGATAAGTTCTGCTGGTTCACTCAGAATCTTATCTCCGCAGAAATTTCCCCACGTGTCGTTTACAATCTTAAAATCATCGATATCGCGCAGTGCCAGCACTGCAAAGGCCGCCAGACAGTTTTCCACCTTTTTTAGGAAAGCATGCCGGCTCAGCAGTCCGGTGAGCTGGTCATAGTTTGCAAGCGTCGACAGGCTGCGGTTCTCATCCTGCAGTTCCTGCTGGCTGACAGCGGCAGAAAGCTGCGAAGAAACAGCTGCATATAAAATAATCGTAATAACCTCAGCGCAAGGAAAACGCAGTTCTAAAGTCCCGCCAAAAGATAAGGAACGTATTTATGTTTGAAGGGACAAAAATAAATCAGGGAGGTCATATTCATTGCCTCCCGCCCTTCTTCCAATATTTCTCCTCAAACTGATCCGCCGGGATCGGATTTGAAATATAAAATCCCTGTATACTGTCTGCACCCAGGGAACACACTGCTTCCAGTTCTCCCGGATGCTCGACTCCTTCCACACATACAGCAATCCCTACACTGTGGCATAGCTTTATGACCGCCCCGATAAAAGAATGATTAAATACATGATCCGGATATGAAGCAGCCAGCGTTTACATGTAGAGAATGCCTGCTCCAATATTCATTTTCCTGCCTCTATAATCAGCCCGCTGTTTTCAAGGAGCGGTATAAACTGAGCAGGACCTGCGGCTTCAGTGTCAGGACAGGACCATCGGAGCAAGCCCGGGTACGATTCTTCCCGCAGTTCAAAATCCTGCAGCATATTATCGGAAATCAGAGCCATATCGGTTGTCATATCGATGATATAGATATAATCTTCTGTACTGCTCACAATCGCATCATAAAACGCCTGTCCGTCTATATGGAACGCACCGTTCTCTCCCGCAATTTTTTTTCATAAAATCTTCCTCCATCTTTAAAATGCCGCAGAAATTAAAACCCGGTTTTAAACTTTCTTCCACTCATAAATTACAATGTGCCGGAGGAAAGAGCAAGCTAATCCAGTTTCAAAATAAGTACCGGAAGCGGAGGATGATTCTGTTTATTATAAAAGTCCTGTTTTATAACAATATATCTCCTGTCATCCAGCTGCTTTAAGTATTGAAGGACTTCTTCTTTCTCCGCAAACCCGGTATCTCCTCCACTATAAATACAAACACTGATAACTCCTCCCGATTTCAAAAGCTCAAGTCCCACTTTAATAGCCTGTATCGTACTTTTCGGCCTTGTAGCAATACTGTGATCCCCACCCGGAAGATAACCCAGATTAAACAAAATCGCCTGTACCGTACCTTTTTCTGCATACCGGTCCATATTTTCATGGCTGTCCAAAATAAACTTTGGATGGTATCCTTTTAATTTCAGCCGCTTCCTGGCATTGAACAGTGCTTCCTCCTGTATTTCAAATCCAATCACTCTGTCTGTGAGCCCGCACAAGTACTCAGTGTCACCTCCGTTTCCAACCGTTGCATCAATACATAAGTCTCCTTGTTTAATAAAGCGTCTCAGCTCTCCATGCACCCACTGTGTTATGCTGATCCTCATTTTCATTCCCTCCTGATCCGTGGACAAAAAGGTCGTAGACCTTTTCTATGAAATAACAAAAAGAGAGAGCCCGGACTATTTAAATCCTGCTCTCTCGGTTTAGTTTAGTAATAGCAGATAACCGGTGTTCCGGCATCGATCATATTGTAAAGGGTTGCAGCTGCATAAGGCGGCATATTGACACATCCGTGTGATCCCCCGGAAATATACTCACTTCCTCCGAAAGAAGACCTCCAGCTTGCATCGTGAAGTCCCACGTTGCCGTTGAACGGCATCCAGTAAGATACCGGTGAGTTATAACCCTGACCGCTCAATGTCGCATTGCGCTGTTTGTACAGTACAAATGCCACACATTCCGGTGTTTTTCTTCCCGCTTCCATCTTGCCTGTGACTACGGATGAAGAAAAGACAACCTTTTTCTTTTTAATGTAGAAAACTTCCTGCTGTCCCATATCGACCTCGATATAAGTATCGCCGATGTCTCCCTGATATCCGTCGTATACCTTTGCCTTTTGGCGCCAGTATGGCTCTCTTGTCTCTTGTGTGCCCTCTTTCAGCATTTTTTTGACTGCGGCTTCTTCCTTTTCACGGCTCATTCTCCAGCCGTAAGGACCTCCGAAAATCTTTTTGGTTCTTCCGTCGTGAGTCTTGACAGTGCGCATAGTCCCCATCGTGTTATATTTGTATGCAAACTTCATAACCCAGTTTTCCATCTTCTTCATGTCGATAGTAAAATCTGTGTCATTCTTGATCTTAAACCACTTGTGGTATACATCCTTATCAAGAACTACCGTCTGTTTCCCGAACTTATAAGTAATACTTCCCTTCAGAGAATCGTTCATCCTGTCTTTCAGAGAAATGATCTCTTTGCTCTTGCTAGTATACTTCGGGACATCATAGGCGCCTTCCTTGTCCAGATCCACGACAGCGACACCGCCTTCTACGGCACTCTTTATGAGTTTTTCCGTCTGTTCCTTCTTTAAGACCGTACCGATTTCTTCTTTTTGGATCTGATAAGCTCCGTCTTTGTAAACCGGTTTGGCATTTCGGATCTTGATGATATTTTTCTTTTTGAAGCAGTCAAGGTTTTTTAAGGCCTTTTGAAATGCTGCTTTGTCATAAGCAAACATATCGATATCGTTGTACTTCTCTCCCCCGAAAACACCTTTGATCCACAGAAAAGAACTCTGTCCGTCTTTGAGCTTCCTGATCTGGTCTTCACCGTCAAAGGAAACCTTGAGCACACTGCTCTTTAAAACTTCCTCTCTGCCTTTTCGCTCTTTTACGGTCAGCGAATAGCCGTCCGCCTTTTTTTTGAAAATGTCTGTAACTTCGTCAACTGTCTTGTTGGAAACATCGACACCATTGATCTTTGTCCCATATGTAAACTTCTTGCTGAAATACACTGCGATACAGCAGTAGATCACAAAAATAATCCCGACTGTGATCAGTGTGTAATGCTTCCAAGTAAATTTTTTATGTTCCATAAATGTCCTCCTAAACTCAGTATCTAATTATAGTACAAAACTTGTAAAAAGGCCACCCATAATTTAAATTATTTTACTTGTGTTTCTTTTATGCGGATGGTACAATGAAACGGTATGTTAATAAATTAACAGATAAAAGACAGGAGGATTACTTATGTCATTTAAGGAAGAATACCAAAAGAAACTTAAAACAGCCGATGAGGCCGTAAAAGTTGTGAAATCCGGCGATTGGCTGGAGTACGGCTGGTGCGTCACCACACCGGTTGCCCTTGACAAGGCTTTGGCAAAAAGAATGCCGGAATTGGAAAATATTAATATCCGGGGCGGAATCGTCATGTGGCCGCTGGAGATTACAAAGATCGACTCCCCTGCCGATCACTTTACATGGAATTCCTGGCACATGGGCGGACTGGAGAGAAAATGGATCAACGAAGGATTCGCATATTATGCACCAATCCGTTATTCTGAGCTTCCAGGATACTACCGCAATTATATCGATCACATAGATGTTGCGATGATGCAGGTTGCCCCGATGGATGAACACGGATTCTTCAACTTCGGGCCAAGCGCATCCCACCTGGCTGCAATGCTTGAAAAAGCCGACTGTGTCATCGTGGAGGTTAACGAAAATATGCCTCGCTGCTTAGGCGGATTTGAAGAGGGCGTACATATTTCCAAAGTTGATATGATCGTCGAAGGCGGAAATCCTGCGATTGCAGAACTGGGCGGAGGCGGAGCAGCCACTGATGTGGACAAAGCCGTTGCAAAACTCATTGTAGACCAGATCCCGAACGGCGCATGTCTCCAGCTTGGTATCGGCGGAATGCCGAATGCCGTAGGTTCCATGATCGCGGAATCCGACCTGAAAGACCTGGGTGTTCACACTGAAATGTATGTGGATGCGTTCGTAGACATTGCAAAAGCAGGAAAGATCACCGGTGCCAGAAAAAATATCGACCGCTACCGTCAAACCTATGCGTTTGCAGCAGGAACCAAAAAATTATATGACTACTTAGATAACAATCCGGAATGTATGAGTGCTCCTGTAAACTATACAAATGACATTGCAAGGGTTTCTTCCATTGACAATTTCATCTCTATCAATAACGCCGTGGATGTGGATCTGTACGGACAGATCAGTGCAGAATCTTCAGGAATCAAACAGATCAGCGGTGCCGGCGGACAGTTGGACTTCGTCATGGGAGCTTACTTATCAAACGGTGGAAAGAGCTTTGTATGTCTTTCTTCCACTTTCACAGACAAGGCCGGCCAGATGCATTCCCGTATTCTTCCTACCCTGCATAACGGGTCTATTGTAACAGATACCCGTGCCAATGCCCACTACATCGTCACTGAATACGGAATGGCAAACATGAAGGGACTCTCTGCATGGCAGCGCGCGGAAGCCCTGATCAATATCGCTCATCCAGACTTCAGAGACCAGCTGATCAAAGACGCAGAAAAAGCTCACATTTGGAGAAGATCCAACAAATAGATTTTGATACAGTTTCTCACTTTATCAAAATTCGATGAATATTTTATCCTCCTTTGTTAAACTACTTAATACAAAGGAGGATTTTTTATGATTAATAATAGAAAAACGGCCATCATTGGCTGCGGATTTGTCGGTGCGTCCACCGCATTCAGCCTGATGCACCAGGGACTGTTTTCCGAACTGGTCTTAATCGATGTAAACGAAGAAAAAGCCAAGGGTGAGGCGATGGATTTAAGCCATGGGCGCCCGTATGTAGATACATCCAAGATATATGCAGGCACCTATGATGATGTCGCGGACTGCGGGCTGATCATCATAACCGCCGGTGCAAATCAAAAGCCCGATGAAACCCGTCTCGACCTGGTACACAAAAATGTAGCCATTTTTAAATCTATCATTCCGGAGATCACCAAACGAAACTCCGAGGGGATCTTATTGGTTGTTGCCAATCCGGTTGATATTCTTACTTATGTGACTTTAAAGCTTTCAGGATTTCCAAAAAACCGGGTCTTTGGCTCCGGAACCGTCTTGGATTCGGCACGTTTCCAATACCTGCTCAGCGAACACTTGGAAGTAGACAGCGGCAGCATTCAGGCATTTATCATCGGGGAGCATGGAGACAGTGAACTGGCTGTCTGGAGTGACACCAATGTCTCAGGGATCGGCATCAACGAATTTTGTGAAATGCGCGGGCATTTTGACCACGAGAAATCTATGAAGAGGATTTTTGACGATGTGAGAAACAGCGCCTATGAGATCATCGAGAAGAAAGGTGCTACCTATTACGGCGTCGCCATCGCAGTCAGCCATATTGCAGAGAGCATTATTCGAAATAAAAATTCGATCCTCCCGGTCTCCAGCCTGCTTAGCGGAGAATATGGCCTGTCTGACCTTTGTCTGAGCGTACCGACCATTGTCAACAAAAACGGTGCGGAACAGGTCATAGAAATTGATTTAAACAGTAAAGAATCCAATCTGCTGAATAAATCTGCAGGACAGTTAAAAGAGATCCTTTCATCCCTGGATTTATAGCAGGCTCCGTTTTGTATCTTTTGTATACGAAAAAGTACAGTGGAAATATTTACACATTATGAGATCTGTGCTATTGTATGATTCAAACAAAAATTTACTGATTTTTTATTAGATTCATACAAAAAGTGAGGGTTCCATATGAAAAGATATCTCTTAGCCGGTATTGTAGCTTTGGCGATTGCAGTTACTTTAAGCGGATGCGGTACAGCACACGTAAAACCGGAAGGACTCAGTGACAGCCAGTACAGGCTGGGCCTGAGAGCGATTGAGACGACAGATAAATATTTAAACGCTGAACTTTCAAAAGATCTGGCCAGCGAACAATTTAAAAATATCAAAAAGGCGTTTGAACAGTATACAAAAAGCAGAAAAACTGCTTTTTCACGGGTAGATTCCCGGATGGAACAACTGGAACACTGCCTGTCTGCAAAAAAAGTTTCAGACAAATCAGTGACCAAAGCCAGAAACCGTTTGGCAGAGATATTAAATCAAAATCTTTTATAAGTTCAATCGAGTAGGAGGAATTTCACCTCAAACTTCTCACGGAACCGTACGTGAAAGTCTCCTTTCATACGGCTCTTATCATTCAGCAGTACGAATATATCATACTCCAATGAGCAAATAGTTTTGGCTCTCGCTTTCTCAAAGTGCAGAGCCATTCTTCTGCCCTGCGTCTTCTCCCACGGAAGTTCTTATACATACACATGCCCATTTCACAAGTCTTCTTTCTATGCATAGCAGCGTATCTTTCATTGCGGATGGATTGTATTTCCCAAAATAATTCATCCAGCCACTTAGTATCGGATTCTATACATTGCTTTAAATGTGTATCCCAGAAAAATCAAACTCTGTAAGTTCTTCTTCCTTTCACCTGTCCTCGTCCTTACCATACACAATCCTTGTCTTGGTCGGATTCAGTTCCAGCTTACATTCTTCAAACCTTTGAGCCAGGCTCTGCTTGATACATATTGCCTCCTCTTTTGTACGGCAGTGGACTATTCTATCATCTGCATACCTCTCAAACGGGGCTTGCGGAAAATTTCATTTCATCCACATATCAAATACATAGTGCAAAAACATATTTGCAAGAACCGGACTTATTACTCCACCTTATGATTAGAAAGGCATAACGCTCCTTGCGGTGAACCCACTTTTGTTGGGAAGTATTTTCCGTCTTCTATTACTCCTGCTTTTAACCATTGCCGAAACAATTTCAGAACTCGTCTATCACTGATTCTTCTTTCGATAAGACTCATAAGTATTTCATGGTCGATGTTATCAAAATATCCTTTTATGTCTGCATCTACTACATACCAGCTCTTATATAAAGTCTTCTGTACCTTCTTCGTTGCCTGTATTGCGTCCCGTTTTGGTCTGAACCCATATGAGCATTCTAAAAAGTTTGCTTCAAAAACTGGTTCAACTACTATTTTGCATGCCTGTTGTACAATTCTATCTCTAATAACAGGTATACCCAATGGTCGCTGTTTACCATCTGGCTTTGATATATAAACTCTCTTAACTGGTTTTGGATAATAGATGCCTTTTACTAAATCTTCCTAGGTATCCAATAAGTATGATTCCACTCCATACTCTTCAATCATTTCAAAGGTCACACCATCTATTCCGGCACTTCCTTTGTTTTCTTTTACCTCTTTCCACGCCCGCCATAAAACATCCAGGCGAAAAATACGGTCATACAACGCATGAAATCTGCGTTGCTTATCCTTTTTGGCAGCCAAGTATAGTTTGCATTGAAGTTGTCGTGATTTATCTATTGAGTGTTGTTGTCCCTTTTGAGGCATGCACTGTCCCTTACCTTCCTGTTTAACTTGACTAAAGTAGAGCCCCTTTTCCAAATACGTTTATCTTACCGCACCATCATAGATACTATGGGCTCCTCCGACTCCTCATAATGCGTCTTCTTGAATTTCGTGTGTTACTTATATCAAGAATTACATGTTTATGGTTCCATGACACTATGAGGTCTCTTCTGTTCCATCAACAACTATGTTAACATTCCGCTCCCTCTACACCGAAGGGTTCTTCAGCGCTGCTTCCAGTTTCTTCACACCTTCCGTGGTCTTCGTCAGAAAGCCAGTGACTCGACACCCTCTTTTTCCCAAAAGGGCTAACGTAACGATGCTACAGGATTCACTTAATGTTACGGAGCTCACTGGTGATTACTCCGACCAGACTTTCACTGGCAAGCTGTTGACAGCTTGCAGAACACACGACTTTCACCCATTAGTAACGTGCGCAGCCAGGCGCACTCAGAAAAAACTCCGGTCATAGATTTTAACCGGAGTTTTTTTATTAAAGGTCATAAAATACAATGCGTCTTGGCGCTTATCGTTTCTCAAAATGCTGATAGTCTTTATATGTAATCCAGTCACCGCCCCACTGAAAACCGTGTTTCCTGAAAATCCGGTACACACGGTCATTTCTGTGGATCATATTATATTTATACTTGCCTCTGCACTTTTTTACATCTCTCTGCGCATAGATTTTTCCGTTTTCAGGTGTGATGGAATTTCTCTTTACAAAGGGGTTGACCCTCGGATTAATGTCAATCGCTTTGCCGTAAGCATGGTTGGACAGGTGACTGGTCCCTTCTACAATCCGGTAGTTAAAGGCGGAGGTGTTATTGGCTTCCATAGATTTTGTGTCATCGGCGCCGTAATCATCGACCAGACGGATACTCTCGATCGGGTACTGCATATCATAAAGCTCCTGAAAAATTTCCACCGTATCTTTGGCAATGGACTTATTCACAAGCAGCTGCCCACTCCTGATCTTCCCGTCATAACCGTAATATTTCACCTTCACATAGCGCAGGTCCTGAATTTTTATGTTCGGATTGGACCTGTAAGAAACCCCGCTGATTTTTTCTTTCACTGCCTTCGGGACCTTTTCGTAAGAAAAACCGCTGATGCTTTTATTGGAAAATGCCGGTTTGACGGGTTCCTTTTCTCTTATCTCCTGAACGGATGCACCCAGTCCAATCAATGCCGCCAGCATCATACTTACAATATGTTTCCCCATAGGATCCCTCCCGTCTACGGTCTGCCGTTTAGCTGAAATAAACTGTCTAACAGCAGCCAGTTGGCCCGAAACGGCCTCATCAGATTCCAGTATCCGATACCCGTAAAACCATATTCTTTTGCTGTCCGGACTTTTACATCGATACTCCGGACATCTTCAAACCATACTTCATGTTCTGTTCCATTTAACGTGTAGTTAAAAAATGGGCTCATAGCAGTCTCATCGAACCGGATCTGTACTCCGTTCTGATCTGCGATCTCCACTGCTTCCACATTTCCGATCGTCCTTGCCCTTGTGGTTCCTCTCTCGTAGGGGAGCGGCCAGTCATAGGCATAGTTCGGAATGCCCATATATATTTTCTCCGGCGGGATCTCTGTCACTGCGTAATCCAAAACCTGTTGGACTTTGTTGATCGGTGCAACTGCCATTGACGGCCCGAACGTATATCCCCATTCGTACGTCATCAAAAATACGGAATCTGCATTAGCACCCAAAAGTCCGTAGTCCATTCCTTCATATAACAGGCCTGCCTGTTCTGCAGAAATTTTAGGTGCTAAAGCGACAGACACCTTATATCCTAAGGGATTCATCCGCTCTCTTAAGTTACCTACGAATGCGGCATATCCCTCCCGGTCCTCCGGAAGGATGTATTCAAAATCCACATCCACTCCGGCATATTGCTTTTCCTGAACCGTCTGAACCAGATTCTCAATAAGAACCTGCTGCATCTGAAGATCTTCCGACACAGCCTTAACCAGCTGATTGTTAAAACTTCCGGTCTCTGCAAACGGCGTCAGCACAAGCATGGGATCAACCCCAAACTCCAATGTCTGTTCAATCAGAGGCTCTTCCATAGCCGGCGGTATGAGCGTTCCTTCGGTTGTAAAGCCATAAGAAAAGATCAGAAGTTCATTCAAATATAAGAGTACTTCTCTTAAAATCTCCGTGCTGATATATGGATAAGCATATCCCGTTACATTGAGGTTCCCCAGCTGCTCCTGCCGATAGCGGATCGTTAGCACATCTCCCGGCATCAGATTTGATTCATTCAGCAGATATGGATTTTTTCTGACAATCGAAGAAACCGAGGTGCCGTACTGCTGCGCAATAGATGTCAGCGTATCTCCTTCCTGTACCGTATGGACAACAGAGGGCTCCAGAATGAGCAGTGCCTGGCCGGGCACAACTCTCCCGGCATAAATCTGGTTGTCATAGATCAGCCGGCTACTTGAAATATGAAACTGCCCTGCAATAGAATTAATCGTATCCCCTTCATTTACTACATATATCATACTTCATTCCTTTTTTTGGTCTTTTTCTAAATATATGCACCCGTCAAAAAAGGAATTCCTGGGCTTATTCTTTTCATGCTGCTTCCGTTCTTCCCGCAGATCTTTTCTGCGCTCTTTCCTTACGGTTATTTGTTCTTCCCTCCGGGCAGCCAGCGCCTGCTGGGACTTGGTTCCCAGCCCTTCGTTCCTGTGCCTTCGAAGACTTCTCTGCATTCGTTTGGGATTCAGATTTTTTACCTCTTTGACCGAAACATCCACGGGAGGGCTGAAACGAAGTTCTCCATGATGCTCCATCAGAAATGCCAAGACCTCATAGTCTTTTGGTTCTGCCCCGAACGTAATTTTGGACACTTCCAACCCTCCGTCCAGAATACGTTCATAAATCCCGACCCAAAAGGGTCCGTCAAAATATACTGTCAGCCTGCTCTCGATTTTTTGCATAAAAAACACTCCTCGCTTTCGACAGCAAAGAACGGACAACCGAGGAGGCAGGTTACTGACAGATTTTATCTCTGCGCCCGGACTACCGGCCGGGACTGTGTTTTTATCTTTGCACGATTTAATTTTACATGTTTCATTTTAATCCATTCTCCAGTGGTTTTCAAGGCATGACTGTGTCGGTGGGCCTGCTTTTACCCCAGTCTCCGGCTTCTGATGTGTTTTTCTATCCGGGACAGACAGCGTCACACTCATCACCGATAAAAATCCGGACTTTATGGTTGAGAACATGATCCTTGTGGGTACAGAATAAAAAAGCTCCTTTCAGTGCCAATAAATTCACACTGAAAGGAGCTTTTTTATTCCCCTGTATTTCTCTTTCTGTTCAGCAGGACCCTTCCTGCACATTTTTCGGCATCGATCCTCCACTGACATTCTTTGCAGTGCAGGCATCTGCCGGTATTTCTTCCTTCTCTCGCATCTATGGCCCAGTTATAATTGACCAGTACACCCCTGCCGATATCCACCATATCCACACCGGTGCGCTCTAAAATGTCTTCTGCCATCCGGGCATCCGTTATGCTGTTGACCGCAAAAACAGGAACCGATACATGCTTTTTGATCTCCCCCGCGGCATGGATCACATCTTTATACGGAAAATCTTTTGGAGCCTCAGGCTTATCTTCCCCTGAAAATCCATAGGAAATATCCAAGAAATTAATTCCGTGCTTCTCCAGAATCTTTGCATGACGGATACCGTCTGCAAGAGCGGGTTCAAAGGCTCCCAGCCGGATTCCCACAACAAAATTTTCTGGTACTTCTTTTTTGATCCTCTCCAGAATCTCCAACGCAAACTTTTCCGGATGCCGTCCGTATTCGTCGGTTCTTTTGTTGACTCTCGAATTGAAAAATTCACACATCATATACCTGTGGCAGCCGTGCAGCTCCACCCCGTCATAACCGGCTTCATATGCTCTCACCGCAGCTTTAACAAACTGATCCTGCACCTTATGAATCTGTTCTTTCGTCATTTCATGGCCGATTCTTTTCTCTCCGTCTTTGTCCATCTCATAATCGCTCGGACACAGAAGATACTCACCGGAGCCGTTCACCCCTGCGTGATGGATCTGCAAAAATATCGGGCAGCCTTCTTCATGCACCGCACCGACGATCTCTTTCAGCCCGTCAATCTGTCTGTCCTCCCAGATGCCCAGCTGGTCCTTGGAGAGTTTTCCCTCCGGGTCAACACAGGTGGCTTCCTGAATGATCAGGCCGGCACCGCCCCTGGCAATGGCTCTGTAATGTTCAATATTTTTGTGCACCACGCAGCCGTCTTCCTTCACCCAGTTATAGCATACCATCGGCGGCACACAGATACGATTCTTTATTTTTAAATGCTTTATGTAAAACGGCTCAAACAATCGTTTCATACGTTCCTCCTGTCATTTTCTGCATCTGATCCTCAGGCATTGATTTTGCATAATAGAAGCTCATCGCCCTTCTGCTGTCCGCATGTATTGTTAACCTGGTGGAAATCCCTCAGAGAGACGACGACAAGTATAAACTGCTTCTCGGGCAATTTTTTGATCATCAGCCCCAGCATATTGAAAAATTCCTTCCGGTTGGGCACATTGATCAGATAATCCATCGAAATCTGCTTATTCTGCAGGTGCAGATAAATTATAAGCAGGGCACAGGTTGCTGCAGATCCGGACAGAATTACATTTGGATACCTCTGCTGGACCAGAATAACCAGTACGGCCAGAATCGGAAAAGCCGCAAGTATATGGTATATATTTCTATCAATCTTTCTCTTGTTCAGTACGGTGACCACAATGCTGATGGCACAGTACGCATAAAAGATCAAATAAGTGTAGACTATCCACGGCCTCCTTACATAACCCTGCCCAGGGCTGATATCAAACAGATTTCTGGTCAATGGGTTGATCAGAACGAGCACACTGTACACTAGGGCAGGTATGATTCCAAAGCCTATGACCTTTCTCAGTTCCTTCCTCTCTGTATAGACGATAGATACGGTGTAAAGCCCCCATCAGCGGTGGCTGAATATAGTAAACCATTATTACAGGCCAGGTCATCCATATGGGAAACTCATCGACACGTTAAATCATGGCCGTAGACAGAATGTTGGTCAAAATTGATCCTGACGTAATCAGAAGACACCCCTGAAAAATATTATTTTTTAATGTGGTGAGATGGCTTACCTTTCTTGAATGTACCCACATGATCCCCTCATTTTTTGTCCCCTTATACATATCCTTATCTTACCATGACTTCTCTTGAAAGAAAATGATCATTTTACTCTTCCCACTCATAATACCTGCCTCAAAAAGCGATATGGATTTACACTGTATTCTCCATGCCCTGCATCCTTCCGATATATGCCGAGGTGCAGATGCACCGGGAACTTCCCCACTGTTCCCTCTTCCTTCCCATATCCTGAATCCCCCATATACCCGATCATATCTCCCGCATGAATCTTTGTTCCCTGTTTGATTCCGGGAGCATAACTGTAAAGGTGTGCATAATAAAAATAAATACCTTTCGGAGAACGGATGCCGACACGGTAGCCTCCCAGTTTCAGCCATCCGATCTGCTCTACGACTCCGTCAGACATACTGAGCACAGGTATTTCACCTCTCTTCTTCGATACCGTATCGGACATAATATCCGTGCCCTCGTGATGCCTGTCTCCGCCAAAATTCCTCGCCTCATTCCAAGAATCCGAATAGTTTACAAACGGTATATATTCATCCGGCACCGGAGGTCCCTTGATCTCCTCTTGTATCAGCGGATCCGGTCTTCCGCTTTTACATCCGGTATTTCGGTATTCCTGATATACCTTTTCTTCTTCGATGGCTTCGTTCCGCCTTAGAATCCTTTCCACAGTCAAACTCTCGGCTGTGACCAAAAGTCCCAGGAAAAACACCGTGCAAAGCAGCCAAAAACTCCTTTTTGTATTGTTCATCCGCTTCATCCCCTATTCTTTTCTGCACTATGTATATGCAAAAAAGAATAGAGTTACAACCTAAGGATTTCCCAGAAGGTATTCATACAGCATCTGTTCAAATGCTTTCACATCGATTGGTTTCGCAAAATGCCGGTCCATGCCTGCCCGCTTTGCATTTCCGGCCGTCTGTGTCTGCAGCTTGAATACTCTTCACAAGACTGTCTTAATCGTCCGGATGAATCAGATTCTTTTGCTTATGTTTTTTCAGCAAATCCTCATTGCAGTAGGGTCCCAACGCAAATACCGTAGTCGGAACCCAATACATCTTTCCCTTATCTTTCATCTTAGTCAGCATTTGATCTGTATAGTCCGGAATCGTATGAAGGCCCGACAGATCTGCCGCCTGTTCTTTCGCCTTCAGTTTCAGAAGGATATCGTGATTGACCATGAAAACATCAGCACTCTTCCCTGTTTCCATCCGCTTTTCCAGGGCTTCAAAGTATTCTGCCCTTTCAGGCTCTCATATGATCTCCTCGATTACTTTGACATTTTCAGGCTCATATTTGTTCCGGAAAAACGTAATAAATAATAGTAACATCCTCAGAATCTGTTTCTTCATTCAAGACCGTATTTTTGCCGCTGCACCCGCTCAGTGCCAATGTACAGATGAACACAGCACCTTGTCATCTTCCTTTTCTTCATTGCACCTATCCCCTTTTCTGTGTAAATAATGATTCTTTACGTCTGCGGATCATCGGAAAGGGGCAACAGCCCGTCCAAACATTCCAAAACTTCTTTGTTGACACGGTCACTTTGCATGATCTCTCTTCCGTCGGACAGCAGGCCGCCCTGATATTCACCGCAGATATCGGCCCCTAAGATTTTTCTTTCCTGTGATATCATTGTACATATCCTGCAGACCTGCCCGACGGTCATGCTGCCCTGGTCCCAGTTTGTGGACATCTCGCTCTGGCTCAGCACATCCTTGTCCAAAGACAGATAGACATCCGTCAGGATCTCTCTTTGAAGCCATGTCTTCCAGTCAAAATCCGGGGATATAGCTTCTTCCTCCGGCACTGCCGCCATGTGGTTTCTGTATCTCGGCTCCACCTCCCGCAGATATGCGGCCGAAGTACCGATCAGAATCACTTTTTTTAGATGTTCAATCTCGTCCATGGCCCTCCGCACCCAGCATCCGCAGGATAAAAGTTCAGGAAACAGCGGCTTCTGAAGATCAGTGTGGTAGTCAAACAGCACCAGCGTAAAATCCCTGCACATCTCTTTTTGCAGAAGAAAGGAGACATAATGGTAATTTCCGGAACCTAGAAAATAAATATGAGAGGGCTTTCCTGCCCTGATCCTTTCTCTGATCGTCTCCGCCGCAGTATCCTCACAGTATCCGTTGGTCCCCTGAACTTCTGTCAGGCCGATCCGCTGATAAGGGGCTGATTTATAAAACTCTTCCTTATCGTATAAATCGTCAAAGTCCAGGACCGTAATCATCTGCTGCACATCACTCACTCCTTTTCGGTCTGTTAAAGATAAATCTTAATGAATTCCTCCGGCGGGACCGGCCTGCCGTAATCCTCTCTCTCAGCAGTACGCCGGCTCCTGCGAACAAATGAGTAATCATGACGATCGACAGCAGATTCAGTATGGATAAGTTGAACAAATACTCTGCTCCCGCCGTATGCATCGCTTCAAACTTCTTTGCCGCCCTGACACTCAGCCGGAACAGCGCACAGGATAGCATCGTGATGCACATGGCCGTAGCATCTAAAATATTCAAAATCCGCCCTCCCAGGAAAGCGGTTATAAATTCCTGATAAGGCGGATATGGAAAACTCTTAAATAAAAGTACAAAGGAACCCAGAATTAAGCCCCTGCTTAACCGATAAAATCGCTGTCGATTTCCCAAGATCCCTATAATAATCCCTGATTTTCATTGCATAACTCCCCAGATTCGATCACTGCCCGGACATCTGTTCATGTTCTTCCCTGAGATTCTCATATAGAGTCATAGAGTCCCAAGTCTGGTTTGTATCCGTCAGAACGGCCTTTAAATTTATCTTTTTAAGCTTCTCTTTTCGGAAACTCAAAATCATCTCATCAATCTGACGGCCGGAGAAGCCTTTCATGACAAGCATCTCTTCTGTGAATCCGGGGCCGTCATAGCAGCTGTCTCCTGGTTCAATGCCGGGAACTCCTGCCAGTGCCCCGATTGGTTTCAGATAATCTTCTTTTTTTATATTTTTTATCCGTACACCCATGCGGATCAGGATAAACTTTATCTTTCTTGCCCGCTCAGAGCTGTCTAAATTATATAGCAATACAGCTGCACTGCCGTTTTTTGCTTGATTCATTTTTATTTCCTGCCTTTTTGTTATAGTAGTTTTATTATACCATATTTGAATGAAATCTTACAAACATGCAGACTATAAAATGAAGCTATTTTACAAAAACATAGAAAGCGTACAGCAATATGCCTGATCATCTTTTAACGGAAACCGTGATGCTCTGCATCCACCTCTTGGAACTTTTCGGGATCTTTGTCATCGTCTTTGGCTGTATCAAGGCTTTTCTCCAATATCTCCGGGCAGGATTTACCACGGAGGGAAGGGAGATCAAACTGGAATTGGCCAAAATGCTGGCTTTTGCCCTGGAGTTCAAACTGGGAGGCGAAATACTCAGGACCGTCATCACCAAAAACATGAACGAACTTTATATGCTGGGAGCCGTCATCCTTTTGAGATCTTTTCTGACTCTGGTGATCCACTATGAAATCAAGTTCGAGTCAGATTAATAACTCTCCATCAGCCTGCCGAGCCGCCGGATTCCCTCCCGGATCACTTCCGGCTCGGAATTCGTATAATTCAGGCGGAATGTGGGCACCGGCTTCTCATCGTTCACATAAAACGGATTGCCCGGTACGAAAGCGACCTTTTCTTTCATCGCACGATCAAATAATTCGAGGGATGACTCGCCTTCCGGAAGAGATCCCCATACAAACATGCCTCCTTTCGGCATGGTATAAGTGACAGTGTCCGGAAAGAAATCCTTCATTGCCTGGAGCATGACATCGCTCTGCTCTTTATAGAGGGCTTTGATTTTGCCGATGTGTTCGTTTAATTCATGGTTCATGAGATAATCATACACTGCATACTGGGCAAATATATTGCTGTGCAGATCGGCCGCCTGCTTTGCGGTCACGAGATGCTGCATCAGTTCTTTGTCTTTCGTGCAGATCCATCCAAGTCTCATTCCCGGTGTGATGATCTTTGAAATCGTCCCGAAGAGCACACTCTTTTTCAGGCCGAACGATCCGATATAAGGAAGCGCCTCTCCCTCAAACTTCAGCTGTCCGTACGGATCATCCTCGATCAAATAGGCAGAATAGCGGTTTAAAAGACTGCACAGTGCATTTCTTTTCTCCACAGAATATGTAAGTCCGGTTGGGTTTTGAAAGTTTGGAACCGTATACAAAAGTTTTACATTCCTCTCCTCCAGGATCTGCTCCAGCCTGTCCAGATCCATCCCATCATCCAAAAGAGGCACCGGGCAGAAATCCGGCTCAAATACGGTAAATGCCTGAATAGCTCCCAAATAGCCGGGTTCTTCGATCGCCAGCGCGTCACCGGGATTGATCAGTACCTTTCCCATCAGATCCAAAGCCTGCTGCGACCCTGTCGTGATCAATACATCGACCGCCTGTACATCCATCCCGTATTCGTCCCGGTATCTCTTTGCCACCCATTCCCTGAGCGGCCGGTAGCCTTCCGTACTGGAGTACTGGAAGACCTCATCACCATATTGGTCAATGACCCTTTCCATAGACTGTTTAAGATCTTCCTTTGGAAAGGAAACCGGATTAGGCAGTCCTCCTGCAAAGGAGATGATGTCATCCTGCTGGATCACTTTTAAAATTTCCCTGATAAAGGATGCGGGCGTGTTTAAGATTCTCTCTGAAAACTGTGTCATACTTTTGTACCTCTTCTTTCCGCGATGATGTAAGAAAAGCTCTAAACCGGACATCCTCCGGCCTAGAGCGTTCAAATAATGAATTTTGCTTATTATATTCCTTTCTCTTCTGTCTGTCAAGAAATCGCGGACTATTTTATCTTCACCTGTTCTATGTTCTTAATGATGATTGTGCTTCCTCCTCCCTGTTCTTCCAGGATCTCCACATTGTCTTTTGTGATATATTCTTCCATGGGAATCTTAATCTCGATCCCTGCGTCGGTCTCAAGAATCTGATATTCCAGCTTCTTCACGGTATTTTCTTTGGCCACCGTAAAGGTATCATACTGCAGGTCATATCTCTCGATGCGGTCATCAAACTCCTGTTTCTTCTCCGTGCTGTCTCCAAAGATCCTGTCGCCGATCTCGTTGACCCGAAACTCATTTTTTTCCGCGAATTCTTCTCTCAACTTACTCCTGGCATCCAGTCGGTTTCTAAGAGGTTCATTCTCGTACCGGTTATTGATGTCTGTGATCACCTTGTTTAAGATCTGGAACTTCTTTTTGGGAGCCATGTCCGCATGGCACTGAAGAAAGCGCTCCGAAATATAGTTAATCTTGTCGCCTGTCAGCATCTCAAACTTCTTTTCCACCAGCTGGACCTTATACTCCAGAAGATCCACGATCACGGCCTCTGTAAGCTTTGCCCCGTCCATAGGCATCACCCGCTGCTTTACAATGTCGTTGACTTCGTTTTCTTCCTCTTTATGTATGTAAGTCTCCTTATAATTCATTTTCAGAAGCGCCAGATGTACGACGCTGTAAAGCTGGAAACTGACCACGATCAGGTCTGCCGCCGGAATCGTCACACTGTCGCACATAATATCAAAAAGACTTTCCGACAGTACACGGCTGGCTTCCACAAAGCTTTCGTCCTCCTTTTCATCCATCGATTCCAAAAGGCTTAAAACCGGTGAAAGACTTCCGTCAAACTGGCATTTTTTTGTGTCATCGCTTTCCAGTATTTTAAAAATGTGTCCTCTGATAAACTCCATCAAGTCCGGACCCATATCCAGCAGGTCATTGGACAGGCCAAGGTATCCGTTATGGCTGTCCAGTATATGGATGATTCCTTTTCTGATGATAATATCGTCTCTCTGTATCTGCATGTTTATCCTACTTTCTAATAAATTTTCTTTAACTATTATACTAGAAAAAATCCGTCCGGACAACTCCGGACGGATCTCCATAACCCCTTCACCTTACATTTCTGCAAGAACATTTTTGACATATTCATAAGCTCTCGGGCAGTGGCTCTTTAAAGAAGCTCTGTTCATAGAATACTCTTTAAATACCTCTGTAAAAAACTCTTTGTTGTTTGATACTGCATATGCACGGTTGTCGCCGGCAAAATTGTTCTTTTCTGCCGTCTGCCCCTTTCAGCAAAGAAGAATTCGGATTCGTCTGGATGGTCATACCCACTCTGTTGAATTCGCTGATTACTTTGTCATCGACGATGCCCTTTAACTGACTGATATTTGCATTTCCTGCCTGCGCAAAATTTGTTGTTTTGATAACCTTTTTAATGATTGTTGTTGTTTTGACAGTTTTTTTCTTTGCTTTTTTTGTTGTGACCTTTTTACGTTTTACTATTTTCTTTAATTTATATATCTTTGTTTTAACTTTCTTGGATGTACTTGTTTTGACCGTTACTTTATTGCTGGCTGCTGCCACAGGTTCTGCTGCCGGAGCTGTGAACCCGATAACAAGCAAAACTGCCAATGCACTTACCAGAACTTTTTTGATTGCTTTCTTCATGATCATGTGCCTCCTCATTTCACAGACACAAGCCAGTGACCATCTTGATCTCTGGTACGAAAAAAGCAACCTGCTTATTTCTTACACATGAGCTTCTCTCATGCGGCAACCGGCTGTCATAAATATAGTCACTTTTCAGCCATCTTCTCCTGAGACATTTTTGCCTGCTTGCGCAGGTCTTTTAATTTTGCAGAAAACATTTTATGTTCCTCCTCTGTTTTGATGGTTAAAGTATAGCAATCAAAGTTTTTTCCAGCAAGCAACTATAGTTTACATCTGAGTATTTTATGCAACTTTCCGTAGCAAAAGAGGTCCTGCACGGATGCAGAACCTCTTTTATAAGTTTTATTGATGTTTATAATTATTTTACTACAGTCTTTAACTGTTCTGTCAGCATTGGAACGATCTTATTTAAATCTCCAACGATTCCATAGTCTGCTACATCGAAAATCGGTGCTGTGTCATCTTTGTTGATTGCAACGATAATGTCAGCCTCTTCCATACCTGCCACGTGCTGGATTGCTCCTGAGATACCAATTGCAAAGTATACATTTGGGCGTACAGTCTTACCAGTCTGTCCAACCTGGATATCTCTAGGCTTCCATCCTGCGTCTACTACCGCACGGGAACAGCTCACTTCTCCACCTAAAACTTCTGCTAAATCTTCTAAGATCTTGAAGTTTTCAGGGCTTCCGACTCCACGTCCGCCGGATACAAGGATGTTTGCATCCATGATATCCACAACGTCAGTCACAGATTTTACAACTTCCATGATCTCAACATATTTATTGTCCGGAGTAAATCCAGGATTGAATTCAATCACTTCCGCTTTTGCTCCTTCGATCTTGTCAATCGCCTGCATAACACCAGGACGTACTGTAGCCATCTGAGGACGGTTATCCGGGCATGCAATGGTAGCGATCGTATTTCCGCCGAACGCAGGACGTGTCATCAGTAACTGGTTATGTTTCTGCTCTTTTCCCGGAATTGCTACTAATGGGAAATCACCGATTTCAAGGACTGTACAGTCAGCAGTAAGACCAGTTGCAACTCTCGCAGACACACGAGGTCCTAAGTCTCTACCGATTGCTGTCGCACCAACTAACATGATTTCTGGTTTGTATTCATTGATCACAGATGCAAGTGCATGTGTATAAGGCTCTGTTCTGTATTCTTTCAGTTCAGGATCATCAACTACGATCACCTTGTCCGCACCGTAAGCTGCAAGTTCATCTGCAAGGTCTTTCACTTCAGATCCAATTAAAACAGCTGTAACATCTGTATCTAAATCTTTTGCAAGGTCTTTGGCTTTTCCAAGTAATTCAAAAGCGATGCCGCTTAATTCATTGTCCACCTGCTGTGCAAAGACATAAACTCCTTTATATTCTTCTAAACCCATTTTATTCACCACTTTTCCTTTTTAAATTAGATTACATGTTTTTCTTTCAATTTGTCCATGATATATGCTACGGATTCTTCCGGATCAAGGGTTACCTTTTCCCCTGCACCTTTACGAACCTTATCAGATGCTTTCGCAATCTTTGTAGGTGATCCGGCAAGTCCGATGTTTGCATCATCGACATCTTTTAAGTCTTTTCTTCCCCAAACAGTCACTTCTGCATCGTATGCATCAAAGATTCCGCCCGGTGTCATGTAACGCGGCTCGTTTAATTCAGAAAGTGCTGTGATCAGGCAAGGCATTTTTGCCTTTACAACATGATATCTGTCTTCATACTGACGTTCAACAACAACATTGTCTCCGTCGATTTTGATATCCTGAGCGTAAGAAATAACTGGAATATCCAGATGTTCTGAAATCTGAGGACCTACCTGTGCGGTATCTCCATCGATTGCCTGACGTCCTGTGATGATCAGGTCGTAGTCAAGATTTCTGATCGCACCTGCAAGCGTTGTAGAGGTAGCCCATGTATCTGCTCCTCCGAGAACTCTGTCTGTGACAAGGACTCCCTTGTCTGCTCCCATAGCCATAGCCTCACGTAAAACTTCATCTGCTTTCGGAAGTCCCATCGTAAGAACAGTAACTTCTGCATCATATTCATCTTTTAATTTTAATGCCGCTTCCAATCCAGCTTTATCATCTGGATTCATGATGGTCAGCATTGCACCTCTATCCAAAGTACCATCCGGGTTAAATTTAACTCCGCCCTTAGTATCTGGTACCTGTTTTACACATACAACGATTTTCACAGTAAAGTACCTCCCTTATTTTAACAGATTTCCAGAAATGACCATACGCTGAACTTCAGATGTTCCTTCGTAGATCTCTGTGATCTTAGCATCGCGCATCATACGTTCTACATCGTATTCTCTGATATATCCGTAACCACCGTGTAACTGAACAGCCTTTGTTGTCACTTCCATTGCCACTTCTGCTGCATATAACTTCGCCATAGCTGCTTCCACACTATATACTTTCTGTGTAGCTTTTGCCATTGCCGCTTTATAAACTAACAGTTTTGCAGCTTCCACCTTAGTCGCCATATCAGCTAACTGGAACTGTGTGTTCTGGAACTGTCCGATCGTACGTCCGAACTGTTTTCTTTCTTTTACATATTCGATGGTTGCTTCTAATGCACCTTCTGCCAGTCCAAGAGCCTGGGAAGCGATACCGATACGTCCGCCGTCAAGAGTATGCATTGCGATTCCGAATCCTTTGCCCTGTTTTCCTAATAAGTTTTCTTTTGGAATGCGGCAGTCTTCGAAGATCAGTTCATAAGTGGAAGATCCGCGGATACCCATTTTCTTTTCCTTTGTTCCAAAGGAGAATCCTGGAGTTCCCTTATCTACGATGAATGCAGAGATCTCTTTTAATTTTCTTCCGCGTTTTTCAATGATTCCTGTAACAGCGATCACGATGTAAACGTCTGCTTCTTTACCATTTGTGATGAAGCATTTAGAACCGTTTAATACCCACTCGTTACCGTCTAAGACAGCCTTAGTCTGCTGTCCCTGAGCGTCGGTACCAGCTCCCGGTTCAGTCAGGCCGAATGCACCTAATTTCTTACCAGATGCAAGATCAGGAAGGTATTTTTTCTTCTGTTCTTCTGTACCGTAAGTCTGGATTGGATCACAGCACAGAGATGTATGTGCAGATACGATAACGCCTGTGGTACCGCAGACTTTTGATAATTCTTCTACACACATAACGTATGTCAGAGGATCACAGCCCTGTCCGCCGTACTCTTTCGGAATCGGGATACCAAGAAAACCATTCTCAGCCATCTTCTGAACAGTTTCTTTTGGGAACTGTTCTGTTTCATCCACGTCCTGTGCAAGAGGCTTTACTTCATTTTCGGCGAACTCTTTGAACAGAGTTCTTGCCATTTCGTGTTTCTTACTTAATGCGAAATCCATTTCTTATTCCTCCATTTAATTATTTACTATAATCGTAGAATCCTTTGCCGGTCTTCTGGCCTAACATACCGCCGCGTACCATCTTTCTCAGCAATGGATGCGGACGATACTTGGTATCTCCAAACTCATTGTAAAGCACTTCCATGATAGCAAGGCAAACGTCTAATCCGATCAGGTCACCCAATGCTAACGGTCCCATCGGGTGGTTAGCTCCTAATTTCATGGCTGTATCAATACCTTCTACAGATGCTACTCCGTCTGCATAGATTCCGATTGCTTCGTTGATCATAGGGATGAGGATTCTGTTAACAACAAATCCAGCTGCTTCTTCTACCTGAACCGGTGTCTTTCCAATATCTTTAGAGATCTCGATAATTCTGTCAACCGTTTCCTGAGGAGTATTGATTCCTGCGATAACTTCAACAAGCTTCATAACCGGAGCCGGATTGAAGAAATGCATACCGATCATCGGACGGTCAAGTCCTGCTCCGATTTCAGTAATAGAAAGGGAAGATGTATTGGTAGCGAAGATTGCTTCCGGTTTGCAGATATCCTGTAATTCTTTGAAAGTCTGCTTTTTGATCTCCATGTTTTCAATCGCTGCTTCCACAACAAGGTCACAGTCAGTGCAGATGTCTTTCACACCAGTTGTGATTTTAGCTAAAATGGCGTCAGCTTTTTCCTGATCCATCTTACCTTTTGCTACTCTTTTTTCGAATCCTTTTGCGATTCTTGCTTTTCCGTTTGCTGCGAATTCTTCATTGATATCGCAAAGGTAAACTTCATAGCCTTCTGTCTGCGCAAATGCCTGAGCAATTCCGCTGCCCATTGTTCCAGCACCGATAACTCCAACTTTCATTATGATTCCTCCTGTATTTAAACTCTAATTGTTGCCTGACACTGATTATTTATTTTTGAATCCGTCGACTTTCGTCTTGTTTAAGAATGCTTCCATGCCTGCTCTCTGGTCTTCACTCTCGAAGCAGCTTCCGAATGCTTTTTCTTCCACGACAATGGCCTGATCCATGTCCACATCCAGTCCTTCATTGATGGCTTTCTTTGAAGCGCGGACTGCAATAGGAGCATTCTTAGCGATCTTCGCAGCCATCTTCTTTGCTGCATCCAAGAGATCTGCCTGCGGATATACAGCATTTACAAGTCCGATCCTGTATGCCTCATCTGCTTTGATATTGAAAGCAGTATAAATCATTTCTTTTGCTTTTCCAGCGCCTACAAGACGGGCAAGCCTCTGAGTTCCTCCAAATCCAGGAGTAATTCCAAGACCTACTTCCGGCTGGCCGAATACTGCGTTTTCAGCACAAAGGCGGATATCACAGCTCATGGAGATTTCACATCCTCCTCCCAGTGCAAATCCGTTCACTGCGGCGATGGTCGGAATAGGGAATGTCTCTAACTTGCGGAACACGTCATTTCCCTTCTTACCGAAGGCTTCTCCTTCTGCTTTTGTCAATGTACTCATCTCAGCGATGTCAGCTCCGGCCACAAAGGATTTATCTCCTGCTCCGGTAAGGATCAAGGCTCTTGTATTTTCCAGATCAACAGCATCCAGTGCTTCCTCAATCTCGCCGAGCACCTGGCTGTTTAATGCATTTAATGCTTTTGGACGGTTGATGGTGAGGATACCTACAAAACCTTCTGTTTCATATGTGATGAATTCCATGGATTCAATCTCCTTTCAAATTAAATTAGTCCATTTCAACGATGGTAGAGCATCCCATACCGCCGCCGATGCAAAGTGTTGCAAGACCTTTCTTAGCTCCCCTGTCTTTCATTGCATGAAGCAGAGTAACCAAGATACGGCATCCTGAAGCTCCAACCGGATGTCCGATGGCAATCGCTCCGCCGTTTACATTTAATTTGCTTAAGTCGAATCCTAAGTCTTTTCCTACTGCTACAGACTGAGCTGCAAATGCTTCATTTGCTTCGATCAGGTCGAAGTCATCAATGCTCATTCCTGTTCTTTCCATAACTTTTCTTGTAGAAGCAACTGGTCCGATACCCATGATCTTAGGATCTACACCGCCGAGTGCTCCGGCAATCCATGTAGCCATCGGGGTAACGCCTAATTCTTTTGCTTTTTCTTCACTCATAACTACAACTGCTGCTGCACCGTCATTGATTCCTGAAGAGTTAGCAGCTGTCACCATTCCGCCCTGTTTGAACGCTGGTCTTAATCCTGAGATTCCTTCTGCTGTTGTTCCCGGACGAGGACCTTCATCTTTGTTTACGATAATGGTTTCTTTTTTCTTTTTTACTTCTACCGGTACGATCTCTTCGTCGAATTTTCCGGCTTCCTGAGCTGCAACTGCCTTCTGCTGGCTCGCTGCTGCAAACTCATCTAATTCTTCACGGGTAAGTCCCCACTGGTCACAGATGTTCTCTGCTGTCATACCCATGTGGTAGTCATTAAATGCACACCATAATGCATCATTAACCATAGCATCTTTTAATACGCCGTTGTTCATACGGTATCCGAAACGTGCCTGATCTAATACATATGGAGCCATTGACATGTTCTCACATCCGCCTGCTACGACAACGTCAGCGTCACCGCTTCTGATCATGTCTGCAGCCATGTTTACCGCCTTCAGTCCGGAACCGCACACAACGTTGATCGTTGTTGCCGGAACTTCGATCGGAAGACCTGCCTTGATGGATGCCTGACGAGCAACATTCTGTCCTAAACCAGCCTGGATAACACATCCCATGTATACTTCATCTACCTGCTCTGGCTTAACATTCGCTCTGTTCAGCGCTTCTTTGATAACGATTGATCCTAAGTCAGCAGCCGGAGTCGTGCTCAATGCTCCGCCCATCTTACCTACTGCTGTTCGACAAGCACTTGCAATAACTACTTTTCTTGACATATCAATTCCTCCATAATAATTCTGTGTTATATAGTGTTTGGCAGTTTCCCGCCGATATGTTAATAGTATCACAATCACTTTTTCATTTCAATTACTAATTTTTTTCAGGCTTTAATCCAGGCTTCATATCATCTTAAAAACTGCGTATTTAAGCCATTTGTTTTAGTCTTTTGTATACAGTATAGATTGTACTTTTTTAAATACATCCATATGTTCGTTTTTTTATTTAGAAAAATTTCATATATTTTTAGACATTGTATCCCTTAAAATCAACATAAAATCGTCATAAAATTAACAATATACACTGTCTTCATGATGAAGGCTTATCATAAGCATCTGTGCCTGTCTCTTTTTCCTTCATTTTTTATCTTAAAAGAGGCAGGCTACCAGTTAATTTGTTCACCATCTTTTTGGGTCCGCACAGGGCAATCCCGAGATAATCGAGCTGTTCCTCTGCCGTCTGTAACATTTTTTCAATAAACTCACTGTAAATCATACAGCCCTGAGCCAGATCAGAGAAGTCTGCCGCGATAAGTTCTTTAAACTCGGGCAGATTTACTTTATACCTCAATTCTTTTAAAATTTCACGGCTGCCTTTCAGGACAGGCACAGGAAAAGTTATGATTCCCGAATGCCTGAGGAATAAAAGATTTGACCGGGGTACCTTTTAAACACCCCGGTCAAATCTTTTATCGTTATCCCTCTATTGAAATGTATTCCTCTGCCGGAACTTCTTTTCTTTCCTCGGCCTTTGGAAATCTCAGCACCAGTTCGCCGTTGTCAAACTTCGCCTTGATATCCTCCTGTTTCAGTTCTTTTCCGACATAGAAGCTTCTGCTGCACTGTCCGGAGTAACGCTCTTTCCGGATATAGTTGCCCTCTTTGTCTTTCTCATCTTTTGCTTCGTTCTTTGCCGCACTGATGGTCAGATAACCGTCTTTCAGCTGGGCGGAAATATCCTCCTTGCTGAAACCAGGAAGTTCCATACTTAATTCATATCCGTCTTCTGTATCTTTGATATCTGTCTTCATGCCGCGTTCAAAATCTCCAAAGCCAAAACGGTCAGCAGGAAATGCATTTTTAAACGCCCGGTCCATCCATCCGTCAAAAACATTTTCTCCAAAAATACTTGGCATCAACATAAGTCATTCCTCCTATTCTATCTCCTGTACGGGAATACCCGCACTGTTATATGTTGTTTATTTGTTCTATGTGTAATATAACAATTATCTTTCAATATGTCAACTCCTCCAATAAAAGTTCACAGTTTTTTCACAAAACAATCATTCAGAAAAAGGCTCGGGAGCCTGTTTGCTCCTGAGCCTTTAAATCACATATAGTATTTGTCGAAGAAGTTTCCCACCAACGGAAGGAAACATCCAGAGGCAGTTTTTTATCACTATTGTAGGAATACATTTCAAAGCGTGACAGAAATAGTAATAAAAAACTCAATTATCTGTCCTGCATACTGATGGAGTCGATCGCGACACTTCCGCCCCGCACCACCTCAATACTGGAAAACCTTTTCTTAAAAACTTTTAATATAGAGTTGTTCTTCGCTTCTGTCCGTACAGATTCGATCAAAATACTGTCTTTCCCCATATCCTTCACACGAAATTTGAATACCTGCGCCATCTGAAACACTTCATTTCTGTCCTTCTGGGTACAGCCTTTCACCTTGATAAACATGATCTCTTTCATGCGGATAGACATGTTTGTGTAATCCATGACTTTGATAACTTCCACGCTGCGGTTCAGCTGTTTTTTAATCTGCTCAAAGGTGGCGTCATCGCTTTCTACGCTTATCGTCATTCTGGACACCGTCTCATCTTCTGTCGTTCCCACCGTGAGGCTCTGCAGATTGTAGGATTTTCCTGAGAACAGACCCGCAATCCTCGCCAGCACTCCCACACGGTTTTCAACATATAAGGATAACCATCTTTTTTCCATAGAAAAACCTCCTCGTATAATATCTTTTAGATACATTAAATGTACCTTGATAACTGAATAAAAATTGTTCAATAGGCTTAGTAAAGCCCATGGTATAATTGTTCCCTAGTGTCAATCAGGTAATAGTTCTGTTACCTCCTGTTGAACCAAAAATGGTTGCTTCAAAGATAGTCTGTTCCCCTGACATGGAAGTTAGCTTCAAACCAGCTGGCTGTTTGTCTGAGTACATGGACTGCCATTTAGCAGTGTGGTTCGCATCAGCCCATCTCAGACCGGATTCTTATATGCGAGGGTGTTGATGCTCCGTGATCATGGGTTTTACCAAGCCGATTGAACACTCAAATACAACATAGAAAGAAGGTGATATCATGAACCCACTTTACGTCGGTATTGATGTCAGCAGCAAATCCAATGTCATTTATCTAATGCTCCCTGATGGTGCGAAACATAGCTGTTTCTCTGTTGCAAACTCTCAGGATGGCTCATCCCAGATGGTAAAACGGATTCTTTCCGCAGTCACTTCCCGTTCCCTCGATACAGTCGTCATAGGTCTTGAAGCTACATCTGTCTATGGAGACAATCTCGTATATTTCCTGAGGGAAGATGCCTCTCTGGCTCCGTTTAACAGGAAGATCCATGTCCTCAATCCCAAGCAGGTAAAGAACTTCAAGGAAGCCTATAACGACCTGCCAAAGAATGATTATATGGACTCCTTTGTCATTGCTGACTGCCTGCGCTTTGGTAGAATCAACAAAGAGGTCTATCTGGGAGATTACCGCTATAAAGCCCTTCAGAACCTTACAAGGGCTCGTTTCTTCGCCGTACAGAACCTCGTAAAAGAAAAACAGCGATTCATCAATGTCCTGTTCAAGAAGTATTCTACTATGACGCAGGAGAAGGTATTTTCCGATACCTTCAGCACTACTGCCTTAGCTGTCTACGAAGAGTTTGAATCCGCAGAAGCATTGGCGGCGATGGACTTACAAGAACTTACGGACTTCATTATGGAAAAAGGAAAGAACCGCTTTCCCAATCCCGATGCCGTAGCCAAAGCCATCCAGAAAGCTGCCAGGAGTTCCTACCGTTTACCCAAGACGGTGAATGACTCCATAAATCAGGTGCTTTCTATATCCATAACCTCGATAAAGGCGCTGGATGCTCAGATCAAAGAGTTCAATAAAGCTATCGAAGCACAAATGGAACTCCTGCCAAATGTATTGATATCCATCCCCGGCATTGGGCCGGTCATCTCAGCCGGCATCATGGCTGAAATCGGAGATATCAACCGTTTCCCAGGTCAAGCGCAGCTTGGCAAATATGCAGGACTTGCCTGGACTCAGAATCAATCCGGTGACTTCGAGGCGGAGAATACAAAACTCATCCGCTCCGGCAACCGCTTTTTAAAGTATTACCTGTGTGAAGGTGCTTTGTCTCTCGTGAGATGCGACACGGAGTACAGCAGCTTCTATCACTCCAAGTACAAGGAAGTGAACAGGCATCAACACAAACGTGCACTCGCATTAACTGCCCGTAAATTTGTGCGGTTGGTCTTTCGACTGCTGAAAGACAATCGTCTATATCGAGCAGCGGAATAGAATTCTATTCCTGCTGATGAATGCCCTGCTTCCAAAAGCAGATATCGCAGGGCTTGTTAAAGTTACCCTTTTTTCAGCATATGATATGAAAAAGTCTGCAAAAAAGTTTCAATTTATACTTGACATATCACCGCTGGACTATCGATCCATAATCATTTCGTTGATGGAACCGCCTGTCTTCATCATCGGGAATACCAGCTGCTCACTGTCAATAATGAATTCTATCAATGTCGGTCCGTCGGTCTTTTCTTTTGCCTTCTCAAATGCTGCATCAATCTCTTCCGGCTTGGTCACACGGATCCCCTGAGCTCCGTAGCTTTCCGCAAGTTTCACAAAATCCGGTGTATACGGAGGGCACGGATGGTTCTCCGGCGTACAGTTACCTTTGCAGCTCTTTCTATATTTCAGACATGTACTTGCGAACCTTCTATTATAGAAGAGATCCTGCCATTGTCTCACCATGCCCAGATATCCGTTGTTAAAAATACAGAATACCACAGGAAGCTCCTGCACTACTGCCGTCGCCATCTCCTGGATGTTCATCTGGGCTCCGCCGTCTCCGCTGATGCATACCACTTCCCTTCCGGGATTTCCGATACATGCACCCAAGGCCGCCGGGAATCCGTAGCCCATAGTGCCCAGACCTCCCGAGGTGAGCAGCTGGCGGTTTCCGTGGAGCTCCACATACTGTGTCGCCCACATCTGATTCTGCCCTACATCTGTGACAACGATCGGTTCTTTGAAATCTTTATTGATGGCCTCTATGATCATCTGAGGAGTCAGATTTCCTTTGGCACCCTCCATCTTGATCGGATGGGATTTCTGCCAGCTCTCCATCATAGAGATCCAGCGCTCCACATTAAGAGCCGGTTCTTTCTGTGCCAGTTCCAGAATATCTAAAATGGCTTCCTTTGCATCTGCAACGATTGGGATATCCACGGTTACATTTTTAGAAATGGCCGCCGTGTCGATATCAATATGTATGATCTTTGCCTTGGACGCAAACGTACCAAGTTTTCCTGTGATCCGGTCATTGAATCTCGTTCCGATGGAAAACAGGACATCACAGTTGGCAATGGCTTCATTTGCAGCAAAATTTCCGTGCATGCCGATGTTGCCAAAATAGAGCGGATGGTCTGTAGGCAGTACTCCGCGACCCATAATCGTGGACACCACAGGTACCTTCAGTATTTCCGCAAGCCTTGTCATCTCTTTGTGGGCTCCGGCAATCTTTGTTCCTCCACCGATAAGAAACAGCGGCTTCTTGGACTTATGAAGAGCTTTCATGGCTCTCATCACCTGTCCGTGGTGTACTTTCGTATTTGGTTTATATCCTCTGATATTGACGCTGTCCGGATACTCCTCGCTGCCGAAGGTGCCCATCACATCCTTTGGAAGATCGATCAGCACCGGCCCCGGTTTTCCGGTCCTTGCGATATAAAAAGCTTCTTTGATGATACGGCCCAGATCTGCCCTGTTCCTGACAACGATCACAAATTTGGCGACATTCCTTGTCACTCCCACGATATCTACTTCCTGGAACGTGTCATTTCCGATCAGCGGAAGCGCCACCTGTCCGGTGAAGCACACAAGCGGTACACTGTCATAATTCGCCGTGGCGATTCCCGTCACCAGATTAGTCGCACCGGGGCCGCTGGTAGCAAGACAGACGCCCACTTTTCCGGTAGCCCTGGCATACCCGTCTGCCGCATGGATCAGTCCCTGTTCATGTCTCGGAAGGATCACGTCGATCGTGTCATCTTTGTATAACTCGTCAAAAATATCAATGACGCAGGCCCCCGGATACCCAAAGACGGTATCTACGCCTTCTTCTTTTAATGCCTTTACCAAAAGCTGGTTTCCTGTAATTTTTCCCATATGCTGTCCTCCCTTAATTTTGTTCCAGTTCCTCTAATGCATATTTTACTTCCTCCTGAGCTTCTTGTTTAAAGTCCTCTACCTTATCCTGATCGATTTCAGGAAGCTCTTTTATGGATTCCACTCCAAAACAGCGCAAGAATTCTTCCGTCGTTCTGAATAATATCGGTCGTCCGACAGCGTCTAAACGCCCGGCCTCCTGGATTAAGTTATACTCTAATAACTTATTTACCGGATGGTCGCATTTGACCCCTCGGATGGCTTCTATCTCTTGTTTTGTCACCGGCTGCTTATATGCGATGATAGATAATGTTTCCATCATGACATCGGTAAGCTTCGGTTTTTTCGGCTGGTTTACAATTTTAATTAATTGATCATAGTATTCCGGCCTGGTACACAGCTGGTAAGAACCGTCCAGCTCAAGGAGCCTGATCCCGCTGTCTTTTCTGTTGTATTTTCTTTTTAACTGATCAATTAAGTAAAAAAATAAATCCTCCGGGATATCCAGAGCCGTCATCAGCTGTTTCTTCGAGACGCTCTCTCCCATGGAGAATAAAATTGCCTCAATCATTGCCTGCTTCTGTCTCATGCCTCTCTAACACCTCAATCATAATTTCCTGTCCGATCTTTTCCTGGACAGCCCGTATCTTTCCAACCTTCATCAGTTCCAGAATTGAAAGAAACGTGACCACAACCTGTTCTTTGGTCATCTGTCCTTCCAGCAGCTGTCTGAACGACAAGCGTCTCCTGGAAGATATCAGATATTCCACTTCTTCCATCTTATCTTCCAGCCGGACTTCCTCCTGTTTGATCTCTCCAAACTTACTCCTGATGGGATCGATCTTATCTTCCCTCTTGCGCATGACAAATTCAAAAATCCTGTTCAGGTCTTCCATAGTGACATCCCTGCTGATCTCCCGGACGTCAACCGGACGGCGGTATCTGAGCACCTCTTCCGGAACGGCCCGTTCTTTAAAGAATGTCTTCTCCGCCTCGTACTCCCTCGCTTTCAGTTCTCTGGACGCGTACTTATATATTTTGTACTCCAGAAGTCTTAAAACCAATTCCTCCCTTGGATCTCCTTCCTCCTCATCATCTTCTTTGGCCGGAAGAAGCATTTTGGCTTTGATCCTGAGCAGTGTCGCCGCCATCACAAGAAAATCACTCATCACATCCAGGTCTTCCTCCTCCATCTCACGGATATAGGCGAGGTATTGCTCTGTGATCTCAGAAATGGGGATATCATAGATATCCACTTTGTTTTTCTCAATCAAATGGAGCAAAAGATCCAAAGGCCCCTCATAAACATTTAATTTTATATCAATCGCTGCCATACTCAATGTCCTACTTTTTCTTTAATGTAATACACGATACCTCAGGCTTGTTAAACAGCCTGATCTTAATAGAATGGTTGCCCAGTCCGCGGCTTAATATCATGATCGATGTGCCGATCTGGTATTCTCCCGCATCATACTTTGGAAACAGCTGAAACTGAGGAGATATCACGCCTCCTACCTTCGGAAGCCTGACCATGCCTCCGTGAAAATGTCCTGACAAGACCAGATCACACCCCCACTTGGAATACTGTCTGAAGTAGTTTGGATTGTGGGCCAGGAGCACCTGAAAAAATTCCGGATCTGCATCTCCGAGCGTATCGGTCATTTCCTCCGACGAAGGCGGTGCAGGATGGAACTTGCGGTACTGTTTTTCTTCCATATCAAAAGCTGTCAGGCAGATGGCAGAAATTCCGCTGTCTACCATGATACTTTCATTGGACAGATGAACGACTCCGCATTCTTTGAGCTGGTGGACATATTCTTTATAGGCCACTCCGTAAACTTCTTCATTTCTTTTGAGCCTCAGTTCATGGTTCCCGTCAGCATAATAGATACGGTATCTCCGGGAGAGTTCTCTCATCAGATCCAGCGCGACTTCATAAGACGAGTCCACCCTGCTCACGAGCATATCCCCGCCCACAAAAACGGCATCCGGGCTGCATCCGTCAATCATGTCAATCAATGCCTTATTCTGGTAGTCAAATTCGTTGCAGTGCAGATCCGTCAAGAACACGATTTTATAGCCGTCAAATTCCTCCGGCAGTTTTGCAGAAACAACCGTATATTCTTCCAACGACAGGTTTTGATTTTCATTCATACTCGCAAAACATACAGCCGTCCCCAATATTACGGCCGCAGTTAAAATTATAAACAACATACTCTCTCACTTTCCCGTTATTTGGAAGTCCCATATCTATAAAGGCCATTCCCGTACCTTTCTTGACAGTCCGGGTATACCTTTCCCTATTTTACTAAATAATTTGAAAAAAAACAAGAGGGACGGATGCCTCACCCGGGCTTCCGTCCCCCATTGTCCATTGTTATGAAAAATAATATTTATTCTGTAATAGAAATTGTGCTTCCAACTTTTAATGTCGGCACATCTGTTTTCTCTACACAGATGCTTCCCGGAAGGCATTCTCCGCTTCCGTTGAATGAGTATGTCACGTGTCCCAAGTTGTTCAGGTTTTCTCTGGCAACATCTCCAACCATGGTAATCTTGTATTCCTGTCCGTCGATCACGAGCTTATTGCCCGGTTTGATCTCTCCCTGAACCGGAGTCACCTCTACGGAATAGCAGAAATCTTTTAAAGTATCCGGAGCGTTGTCCCCAAATGTTACGAAGATTCCCTCTCCAACAAATGCTTCTACCTGATCTCCCATTCCTTTGATCGTTGTCTGATAAATCATGTTCTTCTTCCTTTCCTGCTAAAGCTGAATTATTTGTATAATCCAATACTTGCTACGAATGCTACGAGCACACGCGGCACACCTATTATGAACCTTGAGTATAGCACAGAAGGCACACCGACTTCAACTGTTTCCGGATCTGCTTCCGCAAGTCCCAGGCCTACCGGGATGAAGTCACAGGCACACTGTGTGTTGATGGCAAACAGTGCCGGCAGTGCAAGTCCAGGTGCAATGTTTCCTTTTCCGATTTCCACACCGATCAGAGTACCGATGATCTGAGCAATAACGGCTCCAGGTCCTAACAGACAGGACAGGAACGGGATAGAACAGATCAGTCCAAGGATCACAAGTCCCACGATATTTCCGCAAAGTGGCTTTAACATCTGTGCAAACCAGTTACCGAAACCGGAGCCCTGGATAATACCGATCAGCAGTGACACGAACCCCATGAACGGGAGAATCGTATGTAATACGGTGTTTACGGATTCTTTCGCAGCCGCGTTGAATGTCGCTACGACTTTACCTGCACCCATACCGATCTTCTGGATGAAGCTGGATTTCTTTCCGCCGTTTCCGCCCATCTGCTCTGAAACTTTCTTGTCTGCACTGTATTTGAATTCTCTCTCTTCTGTCTTAGGCGCCTCTGATCTGATCGGAGCCGCAGACCCGTCTGCTGCGCTGATCTGGTTCATGCCGACACCGGATACATAGATGTCTTCTGTGATGTACTTCGCCATCGGTCCGGATTTTCCAACCGGGTTTACATTGATGGTAGGAATTCTTTTCTGAGGGTAAATACCGCAGCGAAGAGTTCCTCCGCAGTCGATGATTACAAGGAAAATTTCCTTTTCCGGCACGGTTGTCTTAAATCCGTTTACTGCACGGCATCCGGTAAGGTCTACGATCTTCTGAACGATATCAGGTTCTGCTCCTCCTCCGGTGATGAATAATAAAACGTCTTTTCCTTCTTCTGGTTTTACGGTTAAAGGTCCGCCGAATCCGCCGCTTCCTTTTTCAATTTTAATTGCTCTGTATTCTGCCATGATGAATCCTCCTTTTCTCTCTTTATTGATCCTCTAACTTAATCTCGTTGCTCAGTTCGATTCCCTGCTGTTTCATAACGATCTTTGTCGTAAAGTCTGTCACCCATCCGGCAAAGAAGTTCATGACAAGACCGACTAACAGGTACCTCAGTGCAAGGTCTGTTTCGTTTAAACCGAGTTTCTGGATTCCAGCCGCAATTCCCATGTAGATGAAGATTTCACCCGGATTGATATGAGGGAAAATACCGCTGTTTGTATGGCAGTGATAAGCTGCTGAAGCATAGTAGCTTGGTTTCTGGCGTTCCGGCAGGAATTTACCCATGGAAAGCGCCATAGGGTTACCTAACATGAAGGCTGCGATAAATGGCAGCACCCCGTAAGCCAAAATAACATTTTTAGAGCACACTTTCGCAAATTTGTTGATCCTGTCCTGTCCGACCAGTGCGATGATGGTATTCATTAAAATAAGTAACAGTAATACCTTCGGTACAATTCCTGATACCCAGCCGATAAAAGTCTGGGCCCCAGTGTCAAATAATCCCATAAATCCTGACGCAAATTTTACAATAACGTTCATATATATTTCTCCTTCCTATTTACAGGCTTTTCTGGATTTGCCGAGAAGCATGTCCGCAATTCTCGTCAAGAGTCCCGGCGTCTCCACTACTTCGCCTCCGTCCATGATCGTGTTGTAGTTGGAGGCTGCATTCAAAACGGATCTTCTCAAAGAATATTCCATGCCTTTGCAGTCTTCTTTCGTAATCAGTCCCACATTCTTTCCGTTGAAATCATCAAACTTTTTAAATCGTGCAAAGATTGTAAATCCCCGCATAAAACATCCTTCTTTGATCATGCCACGCTTATCAATTGCAAACATCACCATAGCTCCGGCATGAAAACCGCCTTTGCTTTTTCCAATCGCCACTCTTCCGATCTTTCTCAATCTTCCGTAGTGGACGTTAAAGCCCTTCATCTGAACCATTGAAAACAGAAACTGCAGTATAAATGCCGTCAGCAGCGCACCTGCAATCAATAAATAGTATGACATACGCATCCTCCTTAACTTTATTTAAAAATATTGTTCTCTTCCACAAAATATAGAAGTAATTCCCTGTAAGTCTTCATCTGCCGAAGCTTCTTCACCACGTCCGGATCATGGGCGATCGCCAGCATATTGTCATAGAGCTGGATCAGCACGGAATCATTTTTCATTTCTTCCGGGATGGCCAGCAAAAACACCAGCTGAACCTCGTCCTCCCCTTTCGCCTTCTCTTTTTCCGGAAATACACCGAAGGCAAGGGTCAGCTTTTGCAGTTTATTCGTCGTATGAGGAAAAGCAATATTTTTTTCAAATATCATTGTCGATTCCTGTTCCCGAATGCGGAGTCTCTCCTCAAAGCCGTCGTCCACAAGTCCCTGTTTAAACAGCTCTTCGGTCATCATGTCCACATTCTCTTCGTAGCCAAGATCCGGCCTAAGCACAAAGAACCGTTCCTCGTCCAGCATGTTTAGAAACACTGAATCAATTCCCCGGCGGATCGGTATTCCCATCTCCGCCATGTTTTTTACACTTTCCACTTTGCTTTTCAGCAGATTCTTGTCGAACACCTCATCGATGTCGATGATCGGTGTCGGCCCTTTTGTCTTTAAATTTGTTGTCGTAATAATCAAGTCGTAGGAATCTTCTTTTTCCGCTTCAAAATCTCCATTGAAATAGTAATCGATGACCGGTTCCACCTCAAAAATATTTTTCAGCTGGCTGGCGATCAGTCTTCCGATAATCTTTCCTGACCCGCATACAATAGCAATTCTGTACTGCTTCTGTTCCGGCGCCTGTTCTAAAAGAAACACGCCGAAATACATCGCCAGAAATCCCAGCTCGTCCTTCGTCACCTCGACTCCGGTCCTCGTCTCGATGACATCTTTGGCAATGCCGGCCATCGTGTAGGCAACGGAGTATTCATCTTTTACTTCTTCCACCAGGGCATTCCGGATATGAAATCCATATTTCAGCCGGTTGATCATGAAAAATACATGATAGACAAAATCGTCAAACAGTTCATTTACGATCACTGTGACACCGATTTCATCCTGGATACGGTCTAAAATCTCGATGATCAGATCCGCCGCCTCCTCTGAAATCTGGATATAATTTTCTATCCCCTCGGTGTTTACCGGAGTCCTCATCCCTGCGATCGGCAGGCAGAGGAAAATCCTTTCCGGCTTCGGTATTTTGAATGGAACAGCCTCTTCCACTTTGTCCGCAAATTCGTCCGCAATCTCGTATACTTTGCTGTCATAAAGCTCCAGATACCTGTGGTCCAGAGACTCAATCGTATGTCCGTTCCCAAGGCGGTCGACCATGACTACAAAAGCCCTGAAAAATTGTCCGAATCCCAAAGCATCCAGAGAATATTCTGTCTGCATATCGTACAAAAGCTGCCTTAACTGGCTGCCCAGCGGATAGTTCAGATAAATCTGCTCATAGACATTTTCCAGGAGAAACAGGCGAATCTTAATCTCTTCCCCGCAAAGGGAGAGCCCTGTGTTTGCCTTTCCTTCCACTGTCAGATCATACTTTTTTATCTGTTCCCGGATACGGTTTAAATCTCCGACGGTAGTCGTTCTCCCTACCTTCATCTCCTCCGACAGGTCATCGATCAGATATGGCTTTTTGGCATCCATCAGCTGCCAGAAAATATACGCCATCCTTGTCTGAGGGGAATTAAAATATTCTTCCTGTTCGTATATCTTGTCTCGGATCTCCTCATAACCCTTCTGATCGAATACAATAAGCTTATACTGTCCTTTTTTATTGCTGATGACTGCATATCCGCCCATCAGGCAGTTCAGCTCTTTTACATCGTTCCGCACAGTCTTTGTGGAAACGCTGAGCTTTGCCGCAATGCGGTCTACGTCGGAGGAATCCTGTACCTCCACGTTCCTTAACAGAGCAGCCATTCTGTTTTCATCATTAAAAAGTTTCATAAGCTTACCTAATACCACCTTTTCTCCGTATGCAGATTAACCTCTTGTCTTTCCGCCGGCTACATTGATGGTCACACCGTGTACATAAGAAGATCTTTTGCTTGCCAGATATACACACATGTCTGCCACTTCGGAAAGCTTTCCGGATCTTCCGAGCGGTGTTGTTGACGTCTTGCTGTAGCCCGCTCTTAAGTCATCCACTGTGATCCCTCTTGTGTACGCCAGCGCTGATTCATACGCCAGTGTCCTTAATCCCGTCGCTTCCATGATGCCCGGTGCCACGCCTACTACGCGCACTCCCTGTTTCCCTAATTCTTTTGCCCAGCTCCTCGTCAGGGAATTCACTGCGTTCTTTGTCGCCGCGTACACGCTCTGTCCCTCGGACCCTTCCAGTCCGCTCTCTGAAGACATGTTGATGATAACTCCCTCTCCCTTTTCCACAAGAAGTCTTCCGACCGCCTGTGCACAGAAGAACACTCCCTTTAAATTGACGCTGCATACTTTATCCCATACTGCTTCGTCCAGTTCATACTGTCCTTTCGGCTCTTTCGGGTCTACCAGGAGTCTCGGGATATTGATCCCCGCGTTGTTTACCAGTACATCCACGGTTCCGAATGTATCCACCACTTCTTTTACCATGGCATCCACATCTTTTGCACTGGTCACGTCTGTCTTCACGTAATGGAACCTGCCGGCTGCAGTGTCAAACTCCGGCGCTTCCGGCGCCATGTCAGAAACAACCACATTGCATCCCACGTTTAAAAATTCCTGGGCAACTGCTTTCCCGATTCCGGATGCTCCGCCGGTCACGATGACTGTTTTGCCTTCAAGGCCCAACCATGATTCGCTCATAAATAATCCTCCTAACATGTGACTTGTTTACTTGATGGTCTCATTATAAAGTCAAAGAGGAAGAAATTTAATTCTGTCTTTTTCCATGCCGATGAAAAGAAGTGTCTTATTTATAAAATAAGCGAAAATTATACTTTATATATTATTCAGATTTGTTTATAAAATATTTATACCCAAGGTATTTTATTATAACTTATGAAAAAATCATAATCTACTTTTTTTGTTCACTTTCACTCAAAAGTATCGCTCCGCCAACCGGGTCAGGCTGGTAAGAAAATTCATTTTCTCCACACTTTCTATGGCTTTCACCGGTTTTTTCAAGAGAATTTCATCTCCTCTTTTATAAATTATATAGCCGAGCACCTGGCCCTTTTTCACGGGAGCTTTTACCTGTCCGATGCGGATCTGTTTCTTTACATCACTTTTGCTGCCCTTCACCAAAACGATTTTGGCAGGAATATCCCTGCTGTAAGAGACCGTCTCTTTCTTGCCCTTTGTCACGGTGATCTTTCCGATGTCCTTCGCCCTCGTGTGGTCCTCCATCACCTGACAGTGAGAAAATCCATAGTCCAGCAAAGCACTTGCATCCTTCACCCTTGTTTTGGAATCGTCACTTGCCATGACAACGGCGATCAGATTGACTCCGTTTCTCGTAGCCGTGGCACTCAGACAGAATTTTGCGGTACTGGTACTTCCTGTCTTCAGGCCGGTACATCCATTATACTGCTTTAACAGTTTATTTGTATTGCTGAGACCGAATTCCTTAGTTCCCTTTTTCGTCTCATGGGTAAATTTGTCCATCCATATTTTCGTATATTTAAAAATATCCGGGTGTTTTGTCGTCAGTTCTCTTGACATCAAGGCAATATCATAGGCTGAAGTCTCATGTCCTTTGATATCCAGACCGCAGCTGTTTTTAAATGTGGTATTTTTCATGCCAAGCTGCTTCGCCTTTTCATTCATCCGCTTTACAAAAGCGCCCTCGCTTCCTGCGATATGTTCCGCCATGGATACAACCGCATCGTTGGCGCTGGAGATCACGATACATTTAAGCATCGTGTCCACTGTCTGGCTTTCTCCAGGCTCTAAGAACACCTGGGACCCTCCCATGGAAGCCGCGTGCTCGCTGACTGTCACTTTATCTGAATACTTAAGATTTCCTTTGTCCAGTTCTTCAAAGATCAGAAGAAGAGACATGACTTTTGTCACACTGGCCGGAGGCAGTTTCATGTCTTTGTCTTTTTGATACAGTATGGTACCGCTCCCCGCCTCCATCACAACTGCAGATTTTGCAGTCAGGTCAAGTCCTTCTCCGTCCTGAGCCACTGTAAGCAATGTTTCCGGTTCTGTGGCACGCACCACTGTTCCGGATGAAATGCATAACAGTAAAGAAAGAATAAAAATCGCTGCTTTTTTCATAAAATAACCTTTCACCTCTTATGTTACAGTTTAATAAGGAACAAGCCGATTTATTACAAAAAAACCGCAGAAGACATAGAAATAATGTCCTCTGCGGGAATACAGTTTTGGATCTTTGCAGAAATGTGGTCTTACTTTTTTAAATATTTCTTGTTTTTCTCGTAAGCAGCCTTATGAATCTTTTGAACGTCATCGGATAACTTACTGGACTTTAACCTTCCTGGTTTTGCATTTTTTGTATCGGCTTCTACTTTTCCAAGGGTTATTCCAAGAATTAAATATTCATTATCCGTTGTTGATTTTCTAACATACAAAAAATACTGTCCTCCTTCTTGCATCATAGAATAATCGTTGATACGATACAGGGTGTTGTCATCATGGTCATAAACCTCGCTCTCCAATACAGAAATTAGTTCATTTTGTTCTATGGTTTCCTTAGATTCATTTTTAATTACATTGAGCACTTTTACAGAAGATAATGTCCCCACAGGGATTTTAGCATTTTCCATATTTCCAAATTCCGATTTAATTTCTTTTTTCTTCTGTACCAAAAGTATGATTGGACTTGCTTCTTCAAGTTGTCCAAGTGTTTGATATCCATCTGTTTTCGCTTCGCTACAAATTAATCTAGGGTCCTTCTCTGAAATCTGGTAAACATCTTGTTTCTCTGTTTCTTCTGTTGATGAGTTTTCCTCTTTTTTAGTACAACTACATACAGATAAAATTATAATTCCTAACATTACTATCATTATTTTCTTTTTCATTGTATATGCCCTCCTCAATAAATTTTGCTGATTCCTTTTTTATCGTCACCCAAAGGGTACGCTTTATTATTAAATCCTAATGCTCGCATAACCGCCTTTTTATCATTTGTAGTTTGAGTATGGGCCAGTCCCAGTTGATGGCCAAACTCATGGACAACCGTTTCCTTCTTTTTTGTCTCTGACAGCTTACTAAATCCTTTAAAAAATCCTATCGTTCTTGTACTGCCACTTTTAGTCGCCGATGCATAGGCAGTTGTATCTTTGTTTAAGTAGGAAATCAACACCCTTTGTCCAGCCGGGATGTTAGAGACAGATTTTTTAATCTTTATCTTACTGGTATATTGCCAAGTCGAAATACCGCTGGACATGACAGAGGAGTATTTGCTTGCCGACTTGTCTATATTATATTCTATCTTTTTTGGATTTGAAAACTTCCAGCCTGAAATTAGTTTATAGGCTTTCACCTGTTGCCCAAAACAAAAAATACTGAGTAGAAATACAAATATCATATTAAACACTACAATTTTTCTCATATGACTTCTCCTTTCATAAAACCCATAATATGGTTATATTTGGTTTGATTATAATAACAGTTATACAAAATTAAATCAATGCTTTTATTTAAATCTTATTGTAATATTAATAATATATTCACATTATTCACCATATATTAACTCCTGTTATAGTTATGTATAAATATTCCTCATAACAAAAAGAACCATAGATGGATTCCCATCTACAGTTCCTTTTCATCTTCTTTGCCGTATTCCCCATTGATTTTTAGATTTTAATTTCTTGTATTCTTCGTATGCTTCCTTTAAAATCTCTTTTTCATTCGGGAACTTTAACAAGTGGTAGGCTTCGTGAAATTTGTAGTACCCAGAGTCAACGAAAAACTCTTCTTTCTGCGGCTTTGAATGATACCCTTCTGCCTCCATCAAATACCAGTGAACGCTTTTTACGATCTGCTCGTGGAAAGAGTAAAAGGAATACTCGCTCTTTCCGACATATTTGATAATACGGGCATTGGCATCTGTCTCTTCTTTTACTTCACGCAAAGCGGTTTGTTCATGCGTTTCCCCTTTTTCAACTGTACCTTTCGGAAGTACCCAGCCGTCATATCTGTTCTTGTAACTTTTGTACAACAGCAATATCTTCCCTCTGTAAATTACGACACCTCCACAGCTTGTTGCCTCTGTCATCGCGGCCTCCAATCATCCTGCCTCAACGCTATTTTGGGTCTCTCTAGAAATTATTATAACGTTAATGGATATGCATTTCAACATTGGATTTTGCTTTCCCTTTACTTACCTGAAATAAGCGTCAAAGACATTTTTTGCAATCGGAGCTGCCACGCGGCCTCCGGATCCGCCGCCTTCCACGATCACGCTTACGACGATCTTTCTGCCGTTATGCTCCGCACAGCCGATAAACCATGCGTGGGAATCCTTATCATCGTTATACTCCGCAGAACCGGTTTTTCCATAGACTTTATATCTTGAAGAGTAGGCTGATGTACCTGTTCCGTTTGTCACAACTTTCCTGAGCATTTTCCTGAGTTTTTTACACTCCGCGGCGCTGAGCGGGCTGGCGATCTCTTTCGTCTTCGTCTCTTTGATCACCCCTCCGTTTACATTTTTCACCTTGTCCACAAGGTATGGTTCCATCATGACTCCGTCATTGACGATGGTGCTCATGACTGCCGCATTCTGAAGCGGCGTAATCAGTGTGCTTCCCTGTCCTATTGCGATCTGGGGAACCTGGCTGTCTTTGGAACTGCCGTCAAATGTAAACCGGCTGGATACCGCCGCCAGATTAATCGGAATTCTGGAGTTAAACATCATATCCTCTGCGAGGGAAGCAAATTTACCTTTATTCAGCTGGGAAGCCATATGGACAAAAGCAGTATTGCACGATTTTTCCACTGCTCCTTCCAGATCTACAGTTCCATGGGCAGTTCCCCCATAACAGCGGATTTTTACATTATTGATGGTCGTATATCCGGTGCAGTGGTAGGTAAAGTTTTTATAATCTTTGTGTTCCCTCATAAACTCCAGGGCAGTGATCACCTTAAAGGTAGACCCCGGAGGATACAGTCCCTGTGTCGCCCTGTTGATCAAAAGTGCATCTTCATCCGTATTCAGTTCTTTCCAGTTTTCCTTTACCAGAGCCGGACGGAAATCCGGTTTTGAAACCATGGCGATCACTTTTCCGGTTTCAGGGTCCATGGCCACCACCGCTCCTTTTTCACCGCTCAGCGCATCATACGCTGCCTTCTGTACCCTTGTATCCAGCGTAGTATAAACATTATCCCCGATGCTCTTTTCTCCTTTCAGATTACTCTCAATCTGGGATAAAAGATTTGCATTGGATTTCAGCAGATCAAAATTACATTTGGATTCCAGGCCGGACTTTCCTTTGGCATTATATCCCACCACATGGGCGAACATCCGTCCATACGGATAATCCCTTGTCTCGCTGTCTCCGTCGCTGACGGTCTGGGCCAGGACTTTTCCGTTCGCACTGATGATTTTTCCTCTCACCACATATTTCTCCAATTCCTGAAGCCTTAAATTGTGGGAATCGGTGATCACATTCCGGCTGTCTCTGACGACAAAGTGTATGATATAACCGATCAGCACAAGGAACAATCCGACAAAGATATATGTAATCTGAAGGATCTGTCTATTTGCGTGCTTTTTCTTTCTTCCCGCGCTTCGTCCTGTTTTTAGAGAAGGAGATTTCTTTGGTATCTCCGTTTCCGCTTTCTTTCTGCGTTTGAATAAGCTCATTTTCTTCTTCCTCACTATTTGCTAACATGTGCAGTCCCTGAATGACACTTAAAATAATCAAAGTACTCAGCACCGATGTTCCTCCGTAGCTTACGAGAGGGATGGTAACACCTGTGGACGGTATGAACTTGGTCACCCCGCCGATACTTAAAAATACCTGAAAAATAAAACAAACACCAAAGCCCAGACAAAGCAGCTTGTTGAACAGTGTACGGCTTCTGGTGGAAATGTCCATAAACAAGATAAAACAGCTGATCAGTACGAAGATCAGACAGATCCCGAAGATCACACCGAATTCCTCGCTGATCACGGAAAAAATAAAATCTGATTCCCGGACCGGGATATCAAACGGTCTTCCCTGGGTAAGGCCCATCCCGAACCAGCCGCCGGTGCCGATGGCAAATAGAGACTGGCATACCTGTGCACCTCTCCCCTCGATCATGGAAAACGGGTCCTGCCAGACAGCTACCCGGACCTGTACATGGGAGAACAAATGATATGCGATCACTGCCGCAAATGCTCCTGCCCCTAATCCGCCCAGCAGATAGCTCGGCTTGGCAGTCGCAACATACAGCATCATCAGATAGATCATAAAATAGAGGAGCGCTCCTCCCAAATCCTTTTCCACCACAAGCACCAGAACATAGAGGCCTGCGATAACCGTGATCTTGACAAGATCTCTGAATTCTTTTGCTTTGCTCAGCATGGCCGCAGCAAAAAACACGAAGATGATCTTGACAAATTCGGACGGCTGGAATGCCAGACTTCCGAACTGAACCCAGTTATAAGCACCGTTTTTCATAACTCCGAAAACAAATACGGAGGAAAGCAGCGCAAAGCCGCCGATGGCATAGACCCATCCCAGCTTATTCCAGAATGACAGTTTATGCATCATCAGGGGGATCAGTCCTGTGACGAGCACCCCGATGGCTACGATGGCAAATTGCTTCATTGCCAGTTCAAAAGAAAGCCTTGTGAGGATCACAAATCCTGTTCCCAAAAGGAAACACATATTGTTAATCAGAAGCCTGGATGACCTCTTATAAATTTTCGGATATAAGATCATGACGATTTCAAAAAACACGATCTGTGCCGCAAAAAATATTAGAACTTTCAATTCCAGTGTCTTTAAAAACAAGACCAGATTGCACAGAAACAAAAATATAAACATATAAATGACCTGATTGTCAAGCAGTGCCTCCTGCCGTTTTTTATTTTTCGGCCGGAACATAGTAAAACAAGAAAATGTATAGACCAGACACATGATCAGTATCAGGTATTTTGCAGCCACTGCAATGATTTGAATCATATTACCACCTATAATATTCCTCTCTTAAAGTGTCCTTTTGTATAATTTGGGAATGGAAGTTCAGCCGTCTTTCCCTCCAGTATTTCACAGATAGCCCGGTAGACTGCAAAAGCTTCCTCTCCTGTCTCTTTCGTGAAATGAAGGCGCAGATTCTGGGGAGCCAGCCTGCAGACTTTTCGGATCTCAGATCCAAGCCACAGAGGCTCTCCATTGTAGATTTCATTAAAACATCCTTTACATTGATTTTTGACATAAAAATCTTTTCCATACCGGTCTTTTAATGTCATCCATGAGCTCTGCCGGTCACATCCTATACTGTTTTTTCTCTGGCACTGCGCCGAAACCATGAGGGGCAGATGTCCGTAAAACAGAAAATCTGCATCTGTACAGGTCAGGTCCTGCAGTTCGTCAAAATTTAGTTCTGCGGGCATTGTCATGCGGATATCCTGTCCATATATCTGTTTCAGCGTCCGGTATGCCTCCCTGTTGTAACAATAGACCATATAATCGGCCAGTACATTCTTCCTGCATTGTTTTTCTCTGAGCCATATGAGTTCTTCTAAACTGCGGACACAGATTTCATCCACATCCGGACCGGACAACAGATCCCAGGACTGTTCCAAGAGCCGAAGCTCCGGTTCTCTCACGACCTGAGGCAGCATGACCGTGACCTGCTTTCCTGCCCTCCTGCACTGTGATAAAATCTCCGGTTCCTCCGCTGCTTCATAAAAGGACAGATAGATCTTTTCTGCCCTGTCCCATGTTAGAACCTCAGGAAGCAGGGACCGGTCTTCCAGAGAAATGCACAAGGCAGGCGTCCCATTCCCCTGTATTTCTGCTCTAACCTGCAAAGCAGGCATCGAATATGCTGCTGATCTCCTGCGGCTTTTTTTCAGAATCTCTTCTGTAAGTTTTTCAAAGGCATCTCTTCTCAGCTGTTTCAATGCCGCTACCGGGAGAAAGATATCACCATGGATTTCTGCCTCAAGCTCTGTAAAGGTAAAATCACTCTCTCCGGTTTTGGTTATCTGCTTTATGATGTCCTCTTTGGAGAGGGGGCGTTTCCTGGCCGGTTCTGCCGCGGCGCCCGAAACCTCCACTTCCAATTCTCCTGAAGTTATCAAAAGTTTAGCATACTTTCCAGGAGAAATTATAATTTTTCCCTTAATATTTTCTTTCGATTTCTGTTTCAGATTCTCTGCCGCCCTGTCCTTTAAGGACTGGTTCTTCGTCCGGAATATATGCATACCCGGTTTCAAATGTTTCAGCTTCTGTCCGTTTAAGCGTACTTTGTCCCCTTTTTTTCGGGAATCCGGACAAGTAAGCTCCACTTTTTCTCCTCTTTCCAGAGATATCTCCAGCACATCTCCTTTTCCCAGATCCTCGGCTGCATGAAAAATAATATGCCTGCCCTGAACAGACTGGATTTTCCCAACGAAAATTCCCTGATGGTTCGGCCTGTATAATGACATCATGTCCCTGCCGTTATGCTTTTTATAATAGCCGGACGTAAATCCGCCCCTGTTAAAAAGCTCCAGAAGTTCCTTCTCATCTTTTTCATCCACCTGATACGGCTGTCCGCTTTCATAGAGATCCACATATTTTCTGTAAATCCTCGTGACAGTTCCCACATACTCCGGCTGTTTCATCCTGCCCTCGATCTTCAGCGAGTCCACGCCGTGTTCGATCAATTCAGGCAGTTCCCTGATCGTACAGAGATCTTTTGGACTGAGCAGATAATTCTGTCCTCTGTGGTTTAACTTTGTGCCGTTCTCATACAGATCAAAGGGCAGACGGCAGGTGCCGGCACACCTCCCCCGGTTGCCGCTCCTGCCTCCCAGCATACTGCTCATCAGGCATTGTCCGGAATAACAATAACAAAGGGCTCCATGGACAAAACACTCCATATCCAGCCCTGTATCTTTTTTTATCTTTTGTATTTCTGTAAGCGAAAGCTCTCTGGCAGGGACGACTCTGCTTCCTCCCAGCTCTTTTACTATTCTTGCCCCATGGATTCCGGTCACGGTCATCTGCGTGCTGGCGTGGATCTCCATGCCGGGAAAACAGCGGCGGATCACACTCACGGCTCCTAAATCCTGAACAATAACTGCATCCAGTCCTCTCTCATAATAAGGTTCTAAAAACCCTGCAAGTCCCGAAATCTCCTCCTGCTTCATCAGGGTATTGACTGCCAGATAGACCTTCCGCCCAAAAAGATGAGCGTAGTCTATAGCCCACGGCAGCTGTTCCTGATCAAAATTATTTGCGTAAGCTCTCGCCCCATAGCGGCTCCCACCCAGATAGACGGCGTCGGCTCCGTTTAAGACGGCAGCCTTCAGGCTCTCGGGAGAGCCAGCGGGGGCCAGTACTTCTGTTGACTTCATATGATTACCGTTCCTTTTTTGCAACTGATTCCTCTTCCAGTACCCGAATCCTTTCCCGGTACTCTGTCAGCTGTTTTTTCAGTGATTCATTCTTGATCTGGAGTTCTACCAGTTCATTTTTCATATGGTACAATTCCGTATCCTGTATTTCCATGTCTTCCCGGCTTTTCTCAAGCGTATTTTTCATACACATATATTCGTCGGCCACACTCAGTGCCAGATGAAAACTCTGCATATCCGGCGGCAGCTTCAGGTAATGCTCCGAAGCTTTCATGTCACGGATCTTTGCGTTCAGATAAGATGCGATCTGGTGCATAAACTCCTCCGGCTCTTCTCCGCCAAGATAATATAACTTTCCGTCTATGACTACTTCTACGACGTTTTTCTTCATAAGTAAGCCCTCCTATTCCGGGATTGGCAGTCCAAAATGCCGATAGGCAGCGTCGGTGACGATCCGTCCTCTCGGCGTCCTCTGGATCAGTCCGTTTTGGATCAAATACGGCTCATAGACATCCTCAATGGTTCCGGAATCTTCTCCTACGGCTGCAGCCAGTGTGTCGAGTCCTACCGGACTGCCGTGAAAGACTTCGATCATCGTCTTAAGCAGGGTCCGGTCGGTCTGGTCGAGTCCCAGAGTGTCTACCTCCAAATGGTTTAAGGCAGACATTGCCACCTCTTTTGTGATGACTCCATCGTACTTTACTTCCGCAAAGTCCCTGACCCTCTTTAAAAGCCTGTTGGCGAGTCTTGGTGTCCCTCTGGATCTTCTGGCGATCTCCCTCGCTCCTTCTTCTTCAATCGGAATGCCTAGCACCGCCGCCGAGTTAATGACAATGGTCATCAGCTCCTCTGTCTCATAAAAATTCAGCCGGTTGACAACACCAAACCGGTCTCTTAGCGGAGCCGTCAGCATCCCGGCCCTGGTCGTGGCACCCACTAAAGTAAATTTTGGAAGTTCCAGTCGGATAGACCGGGCGGCCTGTCCTTTCCCCACCAGGATATCGATGGCGAAATCCTCCATGGCAGGATACAATACTTCTTCTACTTGACGGTTCAGCCGGTGGATTTCGTCGATAAACAGCACATCCCCTTCCTGGAGATTGTTAAGCAGCGCGGCTATCTCCCCAGGCTTTTCGATGGCAGGTCCGCTTGTGACCTTTAAGTGTACTTCCATCTCATTGGCGACGATGCCGGCCAGCGTAGTCTTTCCCAGTCCCGGCGGTCCGTAAAGAAGGACATGGTCCAGGGACTCGCCTCTGCTCTTTGCCGCCTCGATGAAAATTCTCAGATTCTGCTTTACCTTTTCCTGTCCGATGTAATCGTCCAGGTTCTGAGGCCTTAGATTATTTTCTATTGTAATGTCTTCTTCCACCAGTTCCGTGGAAATCATTCTATCTAACATAATGTTCCTCTATATCAGCTTTGTCAGCGCCTTTTTCAGCAATTGCTCAGGGCCGTATTCTGCTGCATTCTCTACTTTCTTAATGGCCATCATCGCTTCAGACCTGGAGTAGCCAAGGCTTACAAGCCCCTGTGCCGTGATCGCCACAGAATCTTCTGCCGATGAATCCCCCACAAAGTCCATCGGTTCAGCCTGCTCAAATTCTTCAAAGTTCAGTTTGTCCCTGAGTTCCAGGATCAGCTTTTTTGCTCCCTTCGGTCCAAGCCCCGGAGTCTTTGATATCGTCTTGGAATCATCACTCATCACCGCAATCTTTAATTCATAGACAGACAGGGTGGACAGCACCGAAAGACCTACCTTAGGGCCGATGCCGCTGACTCCGATCAGCAGTTCAAACGCTTCCAGCTCCTCCTTCGTCCGGAATCCGAAGAGGCTTACATCGTCTTCCCTCACATGCATGTGGGTATAGATCTTGACTTCCTGTCCGATTCCTCCCGGAAATTCCTGTCCGGCCGGCATCATGATATCATATCCTATGCCGTTATTCTCTACCACCGCTCCCCCAGGCGTCATGGAAACTAAAATGCCCTTAATATATGAAATCACTCCATATCCTCCTTGCGACGTTTTGAAGTCATTATAACACAAATCTCTCGCCTGTGGTTAGGGATTGAAAAAATTTCACACAGGAACTATAATGAAGGACAGCAGTTTTGGAAAGGAAACCGGCCGATGGAAACAAAAGAAAAGCTTTTATATCTGGATATCGAGACTACAGGACTTTCGCCGGAAACCTCTGCCCTCTCAGTCATCGGATGCTGTGAGAAAGGCCGGGAGCCCAGGCAGTGGTTTAATGAATCCGGGCTGGAACAAAAAGATATTCTAGCCTCATTTTTAAGCTATGCGGGTCATTTTGACACCGTCGTCACTTATAACGGCGGAACCTTTGATCTGCCTTTTTTGAAAAAGAAATGTGAGGAATTTGGTCTTCCTTATTCTTTGGAGTGCAAACGCTGCATTGATCTTTATAAAAATCTCCGCTCCTTCAGACACCTCCTCCCATTAAAAAATCTCAAACAAACATCAGTGGAAGAATTCCTGGGGATTCAAAGAACGGACCACATATCCGGACGGCAGCTGATCAGAGTTTATCAGGACTACATAAAAACCAAAGAACCGGAATTAAAATCTGCGATTTTGCAGCATAATAAAGAAGACATCTTATCTCTTTCCCGGATTCAGTCCCTCCTGATCTTTGAACCTTTAGCCAGCGGCCATTTTTCAGTGGAAGAATACAGCCTGTCGGAACATGCTTTTTCTGTCCGCCTTTCTCTCCCTTTCAATACTCCGGTGCCTCTTTCTTTTAAGAAATCAGGACACCGGCTTGAGATCGCCGGGTCAGAAGCAAACCTTTACTGCCCCGTGATACACGGCCAGCTGAAGCACTACCATAAAAACATAAAGGATTACCGGTATCTTCCTCTGGAAGACATCGTAATCCCTGTATCCATGGCTGCCTTTGTAGACCGGTCTGCAGTTTTAAAGCCGGTTCCGGAAAACTGTTATACCAAGTTTTGCCCGGATGAAACTTTTTGCTCCGACCCCAGTGACCTCTTTCAATACTGCAAAGATATCGTATATTACTTACTTAGAAAGGATAAATAACATGAGACACTTATTACAAATGAGCTTCCTTTTCTTCGTCTGTCTGGCCGGGGAAGGGCTGGCTAAGCTGCTTCCGTTTGCATTTCCGGGAAGTATCATGAGCATGTTCCTGCTCCTTCTCCTCCTGCTCTCAAAAATTGTAAAAGAGCATCAGATCCAGGATATCTGTGATTTCCTTCTCCATCATATGGCCTTTTTCTTTCTCCCCGCCGGAATTGGCATTATGGAAAAATACCAGCTGTTACAGGGCCGGATCATACCGTTTCTCCTGATCTGCCTGCTCACAACCGTTTTCACATTTTTTACTACTTCGTTATCTATGAAGCTCATCTTCGCCCTGCAAAAGAAAGGAAATGACAATGAAAGAACTGACTGCTAATCCAATGTTTCCAATCGCGCTTTCTCTCTGTGTCTATGAAGGATTTCGTATCCTGCAGAGAAAAACGAAAATTTCTGCGCTGAATCCTCTGCTGCTCTCCATTGCATTTATCATCCTATTTCTGAATATATTCTCCATACCGCTTGAGGATTATAACAGCGGAGGTGCTGTAATCTCCATGTTCCTGGCTCCGGCCACCGCATCTTTAGCTCTCTCCATCTACCGTGAGTTTGATCTGCTGAAGAAACACTGGGTGCCTATCCTCGTGAGCTGTTTTGTGGGATCTGTAACATCTATGTTAAGTGTCTGTGTCCTCTGCCGTCTCTTTGGTTTTAATGAGCATCTTACGGCCTCCCTGATTCCCAAATCCGTCACGACCCCGATCGCCATAGAAGTCAGCAGCCAGCTTTCCGGCATCCCGTCCATTACAGTGGCTGCAGTCGTTATCACCGGCATCCTAGGGGCCGTGATCAGCCCTGTACTGATCAAAATCTTCAAAGTCAATGATCCTGCTGCCGCCGGTGTCTCCATTGGAACATGCAGTCATGCCGTCGGAACCTCCAAAGCAGTGGAACTGGGTGAAATCGAAGGGGCCATGAGCGGTATCTCCATAGGGATTTCCGGTATCATCACGGTCATTCTGGCATTAATTCTTTTCTAATACAAAAACCTGCGCAAAAATTTACGCAGGTTTTTTTTATTTTCTTTTATTGCTCAGTGCCTCTTTAAAGGCCTCGACAGAACGGTTCACCACCAATTCTTCCGGAAAATCAACTTCTGAAAGCAGGGCTTTTGCCTCATTCAGGTTGCCTACCGCATATGGAGTATGCGCATCGCTGTTGACAATCACAGGTACATTATGCTTCCTGCACAGATCCAGCATCACAAAATAGTTTTCTCTGGCATTGACCCGGAAGCTTTCGGGACAAAGGGAACTGTTGTTGACCTCTAAAAGTGTTTTCGTCTCTTTTGCTCCCATCACCAATGCCTTGTAATCAATCGGAATCCTTCCGTCATCGGGATGGCTTATGATATCCACCAGAGGATGATTCATGGCTCCTAAGTATGCGGCGGTGTTCTGTTCCTCATCTCCTATTTTATAACAAAGTTCATGAATTCCCGCAATCCTGATATCTAAAAATTCCTTCATCAAGTCATCATCAAGGCTGAGTCTTCCGTTATAATCGATAATGTTGATTTCTGAACCAAACATCATCTCGATGCCGTACAGCTGCCTCGGCAGTACTCTCAAATTTTTAAAATAAATGTCTGTACAGGTTCCCGGAATCCCTTTGGCATGTTCCGTGATCCCAAACAGTTCAAAACCGCTCTCCGCCGCAGCAGCAGCCATCTCGCTGACGGTTCCGAACGCATGTCCGCTGGCAATAGTGTGAGAATGCACGTCTAATTTAAACTCCATAAATCTTACTCCTTCTTTTCAGTCAGTCTGATTCTTTCCCTCTTAAAATTTACACATTATGTTTTATCATACTATAAAGTAAAAGAAATTGGAACCTCTCCAACGAATCTCTCCCCTGCCTCACGGTTTTCTTCTCCCAATACTTTGGGGCAGACCGTCTGATCCATCAGAAGATCCAGCAGCCCGATTGTGTCCTTTTCCATCAGACTGTCTAAGAGAAAACTGCTGGTCCCCCCGGTCATTACGGAATCAAGTCCAGTCATAAGAAGGTCTTTTCCCGGGCACTCATTCCACAGCATTTCTATATTTTCACCGATGAAACGGATCTTCAGCAGACGAGTCGATGCTTCCTCAATAAAGGAAAATTTCAGCTTCAGCACGGTATACCCGTCCTCATCAAAAGCTGCCTGTCCTTTTACCGCCACCAAATAAGGCTCTCCGTGCATATCGATTTCGGTGATCCTGGCTTCCTTCCATCCCACTTCCAGGCAATAAGGTTTCTCTCCTTCCCGGAAACAAAAATAGAATTTCCGGTTTTTTGTGAAAAATCCTGCCTCGCTGATCCCGTCCGTATAGTTATTGTGAAACACCTGCATGATTAGCGGGAAAAGGCCCACATGCTGCTTTTTCAGCTTAAAAAATCTTCCCCCAACTCCAAGGATCAGTTTTCTTTTCTTATAGAATTCACTTCCGCGCCAGAGAAGTTTTTTCAGCCCGCTATAAGAGATTGGCGGAAATCTGGTATCATGGCGTCCTGTCTTATTCTGGAATTGTAAAAGCTTTTCATAAGCCCGCCGGTTTTTCTTTAAATTTTCCCCGGGAGTAAACCCGTCTTCAAAATATTTGGCCACTGTGTCCAAGAGCAGGGATGTGTGAAATAATTCATTGCTTCCCGCATTGGTGACAATAATCATATCCAAATCGGGATATACCATGACATTCTGTCCCAGCATGCCGTTAAAGGCATAGCTCCCCGGACGGCCTGCCATCCACATTTGATAGCCGTAGCCATACTCCCCGAACTGCTTTGGAGTTTCCACATGACATATGGACGCCTCTTCAATCCATCGCTGCGGTATAAGCTGCCGCTGATTCCATACTCCTTTTTGAAGACAGAGCTGTCCGATCTTTGCTGCATCTTCCGGACAGAGAAATAACCCCCATCCTCCTTTCGTAATGCCTTTGGGACAGCTCTCCCAAAAGATCCTGGTAATGCCAAGGGGCTCAAACAGTCTGGGTTTCAAATACTCCATCAGAGATTGTCCGGTTATTTCCGTCACAATGGCGGACAGCATATAGGTGTTCATACTGTTATATTCAAATTTGGAGCCCGCAGGACCGTTTACCGGTGAATCCAGAAAGCCCTGGACCCAGTCATTGCAGGCCACGGCACCTTTTTCGTTGAATGCCACCCGGCTGGTCATGGTAAGCAGATGTTCCACTGTCAGATTCCTCTGCTGAAATCCTCTGATAGAGAATACACTTTTATCGAAGATCCCCAGAATCTTATCATCAAGCCTTAAACTGCCCTCTTCGATCAGCATGCCAATGGCCATTCCGGTTATGCTCTTGCACAGTGAATGGGTAATATGCCAGAGGTTTTCCGGATATGGCGCATAATGGCACTCTCCGATCACATATCCATGTCTTAAAATCATCACCTGATGAATGTCCACTTTAGAAATATTCAAAAGTTCCTCCATCAATCTCCTGACCTGATCCGATTCGATTCCCTGTTCCTCAGGCGCCGACCTGGGCAGCTTCTGCCCTGACTCGGGCAGACTGTAAAATGACGGTTTCTGTGGAATAAAATCTACTTTGCTTATATGTTCTGTGTTTCCTCTTACTAAATTAAAAACAAGTTCCAGCATTGCCTGCTGCTCTTTTAACATCGCACTGCACCCTCTTCTATTACTGCCTGTTCTTCTTTTGCTTTCTGTATAATATAGCACATATTTAAAAACGGAAAAAGCACCTTAGCATTACGATTCTTCTATGTTTAAAAAAATATACAAAGAATTTAAAATTTTGTCTTTACTTTTTCTAAAAAACCTATATAATAGATAAAGGTGACAGCAAGACGGCCCCATGGTCAAGAGGTTAAGACGCGACCCTCTCAAGGTCGAATCACGAGTTCAATTCTCGTTGGGGTCATACAGCCGGAACATCGTATTTATGCGGTGTTTCGGTTTTTTTGATTTTATTAAATAATTGATTGCTGCATTCTCGCCTTATATCCTGCTTGTATTATTTACCATTGGAAATATTTCGTAGATATTTTATAATAAAAGCACCAAAATACATAGGAGGAGCCGTAAATGAAATGTACAGGTGTTGTGAGAAAACTCGATGAACTGGGACGTATTACCTTACCAATTGAACTGAGGAGGAATTTGGGTGTCGGCGACAAAGATCCCCTCGAAATCTTTGTAGATGAGGATACAATTCTACTGAAAAAGTACAATCCGGCAGACATCTTTACCGGGGAAATGGATGATCTCATTGAATACAAAGGAAAGAAAATATCCAGGGCATCGATCCTGCGGTTAGCCGAGATAGCCGGCCTTAATATCTCAGAGTAAAGTTTATCCCAGGACAAACAGCGTCCTGGGATTTTCTAATTCTTCACTTCTGCTTCATGGGACAAACTCTCAGGTTCGCTGTGCAGCAGATGTTCAAATGTCTCATCACTGAACCAGTCCTCAATGTCGCTTTCTTCTATGATTATGGGCATCCGTTCATGTATTTCCCTGACCGAGCGATTTGCCCTGGTTGTCAATATGACAAATCTGCTGCTGTCTTCATCCGGCCTGTAAAAGCCGGCCATAAAAATCACCGGGGATGTCTCTTTAAAAAAAGCAATTTTATTTTTCTCCTTGTCCCACTCATAAAATCCTGCCGCCGATCAAAATATAACAGTCAAAAGCATTTTAAAACGTTCCTGCCCATACACCGCATGTGGAATCTCCGCCGGCATAACAATGCTCTCTCCATCATTTAAAATATACTCTTTTCCGTCTATGGTAAATTTCCCTGTGCCCTCGAGAACTGTTGCCATCGCATCACCGCCTGATTTGTGGGTGCTGATTTCCTCTCCTTTTTCAAAGGCAAACAATGTCAGACTAACTGCTTGGTTTTGGGACAATGTCTTGCTGACCACCTGTCCATCCTGATACTGCACTTCATCTTGCATCTTAAATACCTCAGCCTTTTCTATGTTTTTTATCTTTGTTCCCATTTTTGTACCCCCTGTCGAATACTATTTAAGCTTTTGCTGATAGTATGCTTCCAATGCCTGGTCTATATACCGTGTGATCCTCAGTGATGAAGAGAAAAATAGCGCCCGGAAAATTCCTCTCAGAAAGTTCCGGGCACTATAATATATTCAGTATTTATCCTATTTGGCTCAACGCCTGGTCAAGGTCTGCAATGATATCCTCAGTATTTTCGATTCCCACGCTGAAACGGATCAGATCCGGCTGTACTCCGGCCTCCAAAAGTTCCTGGTCATTCATCTGACGGTGGGTATGACTGGCAGGATGCAGAACACAGCTTCTGGAATCTGCCACATGTGTTACGATGGCCACCAGCTTTAAGCTGTCCATCATCTGGATCGATGCCTCGCGTCCGCCTTTCAGGCCAAACGTAATAACCCCGCAGGTTCCGTTTGGCATATATTTCTGTGCTCTCTCATAAGCCTCATCGCCTTCCAGCATCGGGCAGTGCACCCATGCAACCTTATCATTGTCTCTCAGCCATGCAGCTACGGCTTTTGCATTTTCACAATGTCTGGCCACTCTTAAATGCAGAGTTTCCAGGCCAATGTTCAAGTAAAAAGCATTTTGAGGTGACTGGATGGAACCCAGGTCCCGCATCAGCTGGACCGTAGCCTTTGTAATATAGGCACCTTTACCAAACTTTTCTGTATAAACCACACCATGGTACGTCTCATCCGGCTGAGTAAGACATGCAAATTTGTCTCCGTATGCATCCCAGTCAAAGTTACCGCTGTCGACGATCGCTCCGCCCACACATACCGCATGGCCGTCCATATACTTTGTTGTGGAATGGGTGACGATATCCGCACCCCATTCAAACGGGCGGCAGTTGATCGGCGTTGCAAATGTATTGTCAACGATCAGAGGAACTCCGTGTCCGTGAGCCGCTTTTGCAAACTTTTCGAAATCAAGAACGACCAAAGAGGGATTTGAGATCGTTTCTCCAAACACGGCCTTTGTATTATCTCTGAATGCCGCATTTAAATCTTCTTCACTGACTTCCGGATCTACAAACGTTGCTTCCACGCCCATCTTCCTCAAGGTATGGGCAAACAGGTTATAAGTCCCCCCATATAGAGCCGTTGTACAGATGATATGGTCTCCCGACTCCGCGATATTCATGATGGCATAAAAGTTGGCCGCCTGTCCGGAAGAAGTGAGCATTGCCGCCACTCCGCCTTCCAGATCACAGATCTTTGCTGCCACCGAGTCGTTGGTGGGATTCTGAAGTCTCGTATAGAAATATCCCGCATCCTCCAGGTCAAAAAGGCGTCCCATCTGGTCACTTGTGTCGTATTTAAATGTAGTGCTCTGATATACCGGCACCACCCTCGGCTCCCCTTTTTTCGGCTCCCATCCGGATTGAATACATTTTGTCTCAATTTTGTAATCGCTCATGTTTCTTCCTCTCTCTTATGATAATAACATTCTGTCGTTGGCAAAATCTTCCCCGCTGGTTTCCTCAAACTTCTGCAGAAGATCAGTAACTTTCAAGTTCTTCTTTTCTTCTCCTGAAACATCATAGATGATCCTTCCGCTGTTCATCATGATCAGGCGGTTTCCAATGCGTATGGCGTCTTTCATGTTGTGAGTTACCATCATAGCGGTCAGACTGTCCCTCGCGATAATCTTCTCCGTAAGCTCCAGTACTTTTTTCGCCGTCTTTGGATCAAGGGCCGCCGTGTGCTCGTCTAAGAGCAGAAGACTCGGCTTATTCAGCGTAGCCATGAGCAGTGTCAGTGCCTGTCTCTGTCCTCCGGACAATAGTCCTACCTTTGAAGTAAGACGGTCCTCGAGTCCCAAATCCAGCATCGCCAGCTTCTCCTTATACAGCTTTTTCTCGCTTTTCGTAATGCCCCAGCGCAGGCCGCGGTTTTTCCCACGGCGGTGAGCCATCGCCATATTCTCCTGTATCTCCATACCGGCTGCGGTTCCCATCATTGGGTCCTGGAACACCCGCCCAAGCATATAGGCCCGTTTATGCTCCGGCAGGTCCGAAATGTCTTTGCCGTCCAGGAGGATCGTTCCCTGGTCGATAGGATATACGCCTGCGATCATGTTCAGCATCGTTGACTTACCTGCCCCGTTGCCTCCGATCACAGTCACAAAGTCCCCTGGATTCAGGTGAAGATCGATCCCGTCCAGCGCCTTCTTTTCATTGACAGTGCCTTTATTAAATGTCTTGTGCACATCGATGATGTTTAACATGCGGTGTTTCCTCCTTTTCCAGGAATTCTTTTCTGGGAATATCTGGACTTGATCGCCGGAATACCCAGAGCTAATGCCACGACTAATGCCGTAAACAGCTTCATATCGTCTGTGCTCAGTCCCATATACAGCACCAGTGAAATAATCATGCGGTAAATCACAGAGCCAAACACAACAGAAGCCAGTATATACATGAAATTAAACCGTTTTCCAAAGATTACTTCTCCGATAACGATAGATGCCAGACCGATGACAATGGCTCCGGTCCCCATTTTAATATCACCGTATCCCTGGCTCTGTCCAACCAGTGCACCTGAGACGGAGATCATTCCGTTGGAGATGACAAGGCCGATGACTTTTGATGTATTCGTATTGGCCCCCAAAGCCCGGACCATATATTCGTTGTTTCCGGTCGCCCTCAGTGCGCATCCGAGTTCAGTACCGCAGAACCAGTAGATGCACAGCACCACAAAAATGCTGATCACTGCTCCAACCAGCAGTGTTGCCATCGTCTGGTCCAGTTTCAGCGCATCAATGGCCTGAGTGAATGCGGTATCCTCTCCCAGCAGTGATGTATTTGGCTGTCCCATGATACGGATATTGACCGAATACAGGGCAATCATTGTCAGAATACCGGCTAAGATCGCAGGGATTTTTAATTTCGTATGTAAAAATCCAGTCACTGCTCCTGCCGCCATTCCCGCTGCCAATGCGATGACAAGAGATACAAAAGGGTTTACTCCTTTTACGATCATAACTGCGCTGATGCATCCCCCCAGGGCAAACGTACCTTCACAGGACAAATCCGGAATATCCAATATCCTGAATGTAATATAGACACCAAGCGCCATGATTCCCCACAGTGTACCCTGGGCAATCGCACTTTGCATGTTTACTGCTAAATCCATTCTTCTTCTCCTTTTCTTACTTTACTGTCCACGAAAATTTATTATATCACGATTTAAGGCTTTGCACCAGTAAAGTTCTGTGAATCCTGCACGAAGTACTTTTTTATTTCATTAGGGAAGTTTTGCGACCTTCCCTATGAAATAAAAAAACTGTCTTCTTTCAATTAACGAAAGAAGACAGTTTTGTACCCATCATTCAGGACGGTGCATTTATTTTTTCTTTTCTGTGATCGTTGTCACCATCTTGGCCTTTTTCTCTAAGTTTTTCGGAACTTTGATTCCCAGCTTCTTTACGGTATCTTTGTTGATGATCAAGTCAGCATTGCTCTGATATTCGATTGGCATTGTCTTTATCTCTGCTTTGCCTTCTAAGATCTTGACTGCCTGTGCAGCGGTCTGTTTTCCGAGTTCATAGTAATTGATTCCGTATGTAGCAAGGCCTCCGCCGGTACACATACCTTCCTCTCCTACGATGACAGGGATCTTGGCTTCGTTGGCTACCATAGATACAGTGTTCATTCCGGCTGCGATCAGGTTGTCTGTCGGCGCATAGATGGCATCCGCTTTCCCCTTCAGAGATTCCACTACCTGGCGGATCTCGCTTGATTCGGACACTGTGGCGTCCATGGTCTCAAATCCTAACTTCTTTGCCTCTTTCTTTGCCATAGCGATCTGGATCTTTGAGTTTGCTTCTGCTGAGCAGTATAACATAGCCACTTTCTTCGTCTTCGGAAGCATTTGTTTTAAGAGTTCCATCTGCTTTTTCACCGGTGTCAGGTCTGAAGTTCCGGAAACGTTGTTGCCTGGCTCATCATTGCTCTTTACAAGCTTAGATGCAGCCGGATCCGTCACGGCTGTCACCAGGATCGGAATATCCTTTGACTCATTCGCCATAGCCTGGGCCGCAGGTGTGGCGATCGCCAATACCAGGTCACACTTGTCATTGACAAACTGAGATGCGATGGTCTGACAATTGGACTGCTCATTCTGAGCATTCTTATATTCAATCTTGATCTTATCTCCGTCTTTATATCCGGCATCTGCAAGGCCTTCTTTAAAGCCTTTGTAAGCCGCATCTAAAGCTGCGTGCTCAGTAAGCTGCACAACACCGATTTTCTTTTGTTCCTTTTTTGCCTCGTCTTTCTTGTCACTTCCCCCGCATCCGGAGAGTAGCGCTGCACTCATCACGGCTGCAAGTCCCACTGCCATAAACTTTTTTAAACTCATAACTCTGTCCTCCGTCCTTGTTGTTGCGTCAGCACTTCAACGCTTTTATGTGCTAAATTATAACACTGCCGTTCCTCATTGTCAAGCAAAGAACAAAGTAGGCAAGCCCATCTCATCTCTTCAACTCTCATTCTTTAAGGGGCTTGACAACTTTGCGTGCCAGATGCGATTTGACGCAGTCAAATGATATCCTTACGCATCTGTGCACAACCTGCGGAGCGTTTTTTGTTTCTTAGAAAAAGACCTTGTCACGCTGATGCATGAAAGTTTTCCCCTAAGAAGCAAAAAACTGCCCCGGTCTCCCGGAGCAGTCGCTTATTTACTCTTATTCTGTGTTTTAACGAACTTAGCTGTTTTTTTCAGTTCGTGCGGGACCCGGATCCCCAGTTTTTTTACCTGGTCTTCATTGATGATCAAGTCATACTGATCCTGGTATCCTATCGGCAATTCAGAAACCTTTTTTTTGCCTTCCAGTATATCTTCTGCCTGTTTTGCGGTCTGCTTTCCGAGCCGGTAGTAATTGATGCCGTATGTGGCAAGCCCGCCTCCCGTGCAGAGAGCTTCCTCTCCGACGATCACGGGAATTTTAGCCTCATTGGCCACCATGGTGACGGTATTCATGCTGGCGGAGATGATATTGTCAGTCGGCACGTAGATCACGTCTGCCCTGCCTTTTAAAGACTCCACAACCTGCCGGATTTCACTGGATTCCGACACCGTTGCGTCCATCGTCTGAAATCCCTGTGTCTTAGCTGCCGAACGGGCCTGTTTTACCTGGAGCACAGAATTTGCTTCCGCCGAACAATATAAAAACGCAGCTTTTTTTGCTTCTGGCATCAGCTTTTTAATCAGCCCGATCTGTTCTTTCACCGGAGCCATGTCAGAAGTTCCCGACACATTTGTATCCGGTTTTTTATTATCCTTTACCAGCTTGGCTGCCTGGTGGTCTGTCACTGCCGTGGCCAGGATCGGAATATCCTTCGTCTCCGTAGCCATGGCCTGTGCCGCCGGTGTTGCAATGGCCAGCACAAGATCACTCCGGTTTCCGACAAACTGGGAGGCGATGGTCTGACAGTTGGACTGATCATTCTGGGCATTTTTATACTGAATCTCAATATTTTTGCCGTCCACGTATCCGTCTTCTTTCAGACCGTCAATAAATCCTTTTCTGGCGTCATTTAACGCATCGTGTTCTACCAGCTGCAGAATTCCGATTCGCTTTACATTATCTGACTTTTTGTTTGCACATCCTGTAAAAGCCATCACAGCCGCAAACACTGCCAGGATGCCAAACGCTTGTGCTTTTCGTCTCATATTCTACCCTATGATAATTTTTCTTCCAGTTTTAAGTTGATTCTGCCCATCTTGTCAATTTCCAGTACTTTGACGGCTACGCGGTCCCCAATGTTGACCACATCTTCCACTTTCTCCACACGCTCTTTGGCAAGCTTGGAAATATGGATCAGTCCGTCTTTGTTCGGTGAAACCTGTACAAAGGCACCGAACTGCATGATCCTGACAACCTCGCCCTCATAGATATCTCCTACATTCAGCGGCTCTACGATGGACTTGATGATGCCGATGGCTTTGTCGATCATCTCCTGGTCTTCGCTCAAAATGTCCACTCTTCCGGACTCGTCGATATCGATCTTTACGCCGGTCTCATCAATAATGGCGTTGATCGTCTTGCCCTGTTTGCCGATGACTTCGGAAATCTTCTCCGGATCAATGGTGTACTGGGAGATCTTAGGCGCATATTTTCCTACATGGTCTCTCGCCTCTCCGATGACCGGATTCATGACCTCGTGAAGAATATAGGTTCTTGCTTCTTTTGTCCTTGCGATCGCTTCACGGATGATCTGGTCTGTGAGTCCGTGGATCTTGATATCCATCTGGATCGCTGTGATTCCCTTATCGGTTCCTGCCACCTTAAAGTCCATGTCACCGAAAAAGTCCTCCAGACCCTGGATATCGGTGAGGATCAGATAATCATCGTCGCTGTCTCCTGTCACCAATCCTACAGAAATACCGGCAACCGGTGCCTTCACCGGCACACCTGCTGCCATCAGTGACAGAGAGGATGCACAGATGCTTCCCTGGGATGTGGAACCGTTGGATTCCATGATCTCAGACACGGTACGGATCGCATACGGGAACTCTTCTTCTGTCGGAAGCACCGGTATCAGTGCACGTTCTGCCAAAGCTCCGTGTCCGATCTCTCTTCGTCCCGGACCTCTGCTCGGTCTTGTCTCTCCTACTGAGTAGGAAGGGAAATTATAGTGGTGCATATAGCGCTTGCTCGTCTCGTCCTGATCCATGCCGTCCAGTCTCTGAGCTTCTGAAAGAGAGCCTAGAGTGGTCACAGTCATAACCTGGGTCTGTCCTCTCTGGAACAGTGCAGAACCATGGACTCTCGGCAGACAGTCAACCTCTGCCGCCAGATGGCGGATCTCCGTGATATCCCTTCCGTCCGGACGCTTTTTATCTTTTAAGATCATTTTTCTCACTGTCTTTTTCTGGAAAGTATACACAGCCTCCCCGATCTGGGACAGCCACTCTTCGTTATCGGCATAGCGCTCCGCTAATTTTTCTTCAATGCCGCGGATATTTTCTTCCCTCACCTGTTTTTCGTCAGTGAAGACCGCTTCTTCCATGGCTTCCGGTGTGATAAAGGAAACCATGTCCTCATACATCTCCTGATCGATTTCATGGTGCTCATATTCATGCTTTTCTTTGCCGCATTCTGCCACAATAGTGTCGATGAATGCGATAATCTCTTTATTTACCTCATGCGCTTTAAAGATCGCCTCGATCATTACGTCTTCCGGCACTTCATTGGCTCCGGCCTCAATCATGATGACCTTATCTCTCGTAGACGCCACGGTCAGTGCCATCTCGGATACTTCTTTCTGGGCCGCAGTCGGATTGATGATAAACTCTCCTTCGATCAGTCCAACCATAGTGGATGCAGTAGGTCCGTCGAAAGGAATGTCAGAAATGCATGTCGCGATAGCAGATCCGAGCATTGCGGTGAGTTCCGGGCTGCAGTCCGGGTCTACGGACATGACAAGGTTGTCCAGCAGTACGTCATTTCTGTAATCCTTCGGAAACAGAGGACGCATCGGCCGGTCGATCACGCGGTCCGTAAGGATTGCATTCTCAGAAGGCCTTGCCTCTCTCTTTAAAAATCCTCCCGGGATTTTACCTACTGCATACTGTTTTTCTTCATACTCGACACTCAGCGGAAAGAAATCAATCCCGTCTCTCGGTTTGTCGGAAGCCGTAGCTGTCGAGAGGACAACTGTATCTCCGTAGTGCATAAATGCCGCACCGTTTGCCTGTGCCGCCACACGTCCTACTTCTACAGTTAAAGTGCGGCCTGCAAGTTCCATACTAAATTTTTTTACCATGTTTAATTCTCCTTAAAACGATATTTAAAAGACGCCGAAACAACTAAGCGGTCCACAGCACAGCCTATGGGCTCCTTAGTAGTCTCGGAATACGTCTTTCACAACTTTTTTATTGTATCACAACTGCATGAAAAAAAGAAGACAGGAATTTGAATTCCTGTCCCCATAATTCTGCTATTTTCTCAGTCCGAGTCTTTCGATCAGCGCACGGTATCTTGCAACATCCTTATTCTTTAAGTATGCTAAAAGATTACGTCTCTTACCTACCATCTTTAACAGACCTCTTCTGGAATGGTGATCCTTCTTGTGCATATCAAAATGCTCCTGAAGTTCTTCAATCCTTGCTGTAAGGATCGCGATCTGTACTTCCGGTGAACCGGTGTCATTGGCATTCCTTCCGAATTCTGCAACGATCTGTTTTTTCTTTTCTGATGAAATCATTTTGTTTCCTCCTTAAATTATATAAAATAGCCGCCAGATACTAAGACTTGGTCGGAGATGTCCGAAATCTGAGTACCGGTCAACTCGATGAGTATATCACAGAAAAATTTCCTTGTAAAGGATCATTTACATATTTCTGCTCACTTCCACAGCCGCGCTGGCCGCTTCCATGACAGCACTTCTGAGACCTTTTTGTTCCAGGACTCTCACGGCTTCGATCGTCGTTCCCGCCGGAGAACACACCGCATCTTTTAATTTACCCGGATGGTCTTTTGTCTCGAGGACCATTTTGGCACTTCCCAGCACTGCCTGAGCCGCAAAGGTATATGCTTTTTCTCTCGGAATCCCTCCGAGCACCGCAGCGTCTGCCAGCGCCTCGATAAACATATAGACGTAGGCTGGTGAACTTCCGCTGACACCTACTACCGCGTCAATGAGCTTTTCATCCACGATTTCTACCTTCCCGAAACTTTCAAAAATCTTCCGGACTTCCCGGGCTTCTTCCTCCTCAACATATGGATTCATACACATGCCGGTCATGCCTTCTCCTACCAGAGCCGGTGTATTCGGCATGGTGCGGATAATTTTTGTCTCTTTTCCGAAGCTCCGCTCCACAGTCTCCATAGAAAGCCCTGCCGCAATGGTGACAACGATCTGGTCTTTGCCGACCTCGTCCCGGATCTCCCGGATTACCTTATCATACATCTGCGGTTTTACGGACAAAACAATGATCCTTGAATTCTTCGCCGCTTTTATGTTGTCTGCTGTTGTTGTTATGCCGAGCTGTTCTGAGATCTGATCCATTTTGTCCTCAGAAGGCCCGGAAGCAATAATCTCGTCTTTTGTATATGTGCCTTCTGCAAGAATTCCCGAAATCATGGCCTTCGCCATATTTCCGCACCCTATAAATCCAATTTCCATGCTGATTTCCTTTCTTTAACCTAAACGTTTTAAAAGCTCTTCAAAGTATGCAGGAAGCCCCACCTCAAACTCCATGTATTCCTTCGTCCTCGGATGGACAAATCCGAGGACTTTGGCGTGAAGGCACTGCCCGTCAAGGGAATACCTTGACTTTTTCGGACCATAGACGGTGTCGCCCAAAAGCGGATGGCCTATGGATGCCATATGCACCCGGATCTGATGGGTCCTTCCCGTCTCCAGACTGCATTCGATGTAGGTAAAACCTTCTTTCAGGCGTCCCAGCACCCGGTAATGAGTGACTGCTCTCCTGCCTGTCTCCCGGTCTATCGCCATCTTCTTCCGGTCTTTTCTGCTTCTTGCGATCGGTGCATCCACCGTTCCTGATTCTTCTTTTATATTGTGATAAACAATGGCATGGTAACGCCTTGTAATCGTGTGATCCTTCAGCTGTTCTGCAAGACACTGGTGAGCCATATCATTTTTGCAGACGATGAGAATTCCTGTGGTATCCTTATCGATCCTGTGGACGATGCCGGGGCGCAGTACCCCATTGATCCCTGACAGCTCATCCCTGCAGTGTTCCATCAGCCCGTTGACCAGAGTGCCCTCATAGTGGCCCGGCGCCGGATGAACTACCATATCCTTCGGTTTATTAACCAGGATGATATCCCGGTCTTCATAGACAATGTCCAGATCCATTTTTTCAGGCCTTATGGAGAGCTCGGTCGGCTTCGGAACCTTCAAAATGACCTGTTCACCCTCCCGGACTTTATGATTGCTCTTTTTTTCCGCGTCATCTACCAGCACCGCTGAATCCCTGCAAAGTTTCTGCAAATAGGATCTGGTAAATTCCGGGAACCTTCCGGCCAGACAGACATCCAGTCTGCTGCCGGCCTCTTTCTGCGAAACTGTAAATTGTCTCCATTGTTCCATCAGACCTGTTTCCTTTTTTCTAAAAATGCAAAATCGTCTTCTTTATAGTAAATGAGAATGAGAAAAAACAGCACTGTCATAGATACTGTCACATAGATGTCAGCTACGTTGAACACAGGAAAATTGATCGGTTTAAAATAGAAAAAGTCCACCACATACCCCCTGAAAATTCTGTCTATAAGATTGCCGACGGCTCCGGCACATAAAAAAACGTAGCAAAAGCGGAGCGGGCGGTATTTTTTCTCATCCGGCAGCTTAGAATAAGCAAATGTAAGCAGCGCCACAGCAAGCACTGTGATGACAAAAAACAGCCATTGCTGATTTTGTAAAATCCCAAAAGCCGCCCCCCTGTTTTCCACATACTGAAGTTCAAATATATCTTTCAGGATTGAAATCCCTTCTCTCCCTTTCAGGGACATCACCGCCGCTGCCTTAGAAATCTGGTCTGCAGCCAGAAAAATTACGATCGCGGCGAATACTTTTATCTGCTTCATCTCAGCTCTTCCTCTAATACTTCCATCATTTCTTTGTCGCTGACCGTGAGGTCAATGCAGGCCTCCCCGATCCTTTTTAAAAGAATAAAACGGATATGTCCTCCTGCCATCTTCTTGTCAGACTTTGTTGTCTCTATGATCCGCTCCGGCGTCAGCCTGTCAAACCTTTGATCCAGAGAAAAGGCATCAAACAATGCACATGCTTCCTCTGTCTCTTTTTCAGATAACATCCTGCGGTTTCTGGAAAGCTTCAGAGCGAGCCTGCACCCGGCCGCCACACACTCTCCGTGAAGCAGGGAAAAATCCATCAGAGTCTCCACTGCGTGGCCCAGTGTATGTCCAAAATTTAAAAGGGCACGCTCTCCCTGCTCTTTCGGATCTTCCTCCACGACCCGCCGTTTGATATCACAGCTTTTTCGGATCATCTCAAGCATTGTATCCGGATCTTTCGAGAGGATCTGTTTTTTATGGTCTCTGATCCAGCGGTAATACTCCTGATCTTTGATCAGTCCGTGCTTTACCACCTCTGCCATTCCGGACAAATACTCCCTCTTTGGAAGACTCTTTAATGTGTTGACATTGATATAGACCAGCTTGGGCTGGTGAAAAGCACCGATCATATTTTTGTATTGGATAAAATCTACGCCGGTCTTTCCTCCGATGCTGCTGTCCACCTGAGAAAGCAGAGTCGTCGGAATCTGAATGAAATCGATCCCTCTTAAATAAGTCGCTGCGGCAAACCCGGCCATATCTCCTGCCACACCGCCGCCCAGAGCCACAATCAGGTCCTTCCGGTCAAAATGATTCCGGATCAGCTGCTCGTATAAATGTTCCACGGTCTTCAGCTGTTTGTGGGCTTCTCCCGCACTGAAGCTGAATGTGGTCACTTTCGTGCAGACAGGGCCTAACAAGTCATACAACTCTTTTAAATAGAGCGGTGCTACATTGCTCTCTGTCACAATGCACACTTTTCTGTTTAATAGGCCAGCATCAGAGAGTGCCTCTGTCAGGTCATCAAAAGAGTCCCTGAAATAAATATCATATATCTTTTTCCCCTGTTCCCTGACGCTAAGCTTACTCTCTTCCATCATAATCAGGCTCCTCAGCAGCCGCTGCCTCTGTCTCTTCTGTCTCTTCTTTCTCTTTTTTGGAGATCTCCAGATCATATACCGGGTTCTTCAGATAATCCAGCTGCCCGTTGATAAACTGCATCATTCTGGATTTGTATGACACATAATCCCCAGTCAATTTGTTGATCTGTTTTTCCAGAGACGCGATCTCTCCCAGCTTTTCCTGGTTTTCTTTGTCAAATGCCTCTCTCGCCTGCCTTGCAAAATCCTCGGCTTCTCTTCTGGCTTTTTCAAGGATCTCCCTGGCTTCCATCTCTGCCTGCTCTTCCATGGCTTTGGCCGCCTTGTCGGCATTTGCGATCGTCTCCTTGGAAGTTTCCTCCGCAAGCACCAGTGCCTTTTTTAATGACTCTTCGATGACACGGTAATGATTCAGATTCTCTGTAAGGGCTGAGACTCTCTCTTTCAGCTCGTTGTTTTCTTTGTAAACTTTCTCGTAATCTCTGGCCACTTCTTCGAGAAATTCATCGACTTCAATAGCTTTATAGCCAAATCCTCTTTTCAGTTCCTTACCTAATAACTCGATTGGTGTAATCATGTGCATCCTCCTATTTATAAATTTGCAGCTTTACGTGAAATCTGCCCTTCTTCGTCTCTCTTCCCAGTTTCTGAAACCGGAATTTGCCGAATCCCCGGACAGATATGACGTCTTCTGGTTTTGCCTGGTAACTGTTCCTTGTCTCCATTTTTCCTCGGATGAATACTTTCTGACTCTGAAATAATGAAAGAGCCTTGCTCCTCGAGAGGCCGAAAGCCAGCCCCACAAGCGCATCCAGCCTTGGGGAAGACACAAATCCATCTTTTGTAATATATTCCTGGCAGTAATGAATGTCCTTAAAATCCATCTGGACGGTTTCCACCTGTGTATTCCTGACCTTTGTAAGTTCCCGGCACAGAAATTCAGCCATATGTCTGAAACAGAAAACATAAGCCTCCCCATCCGAAACTAAGATATCACCGATCTGGCTTCTCTCAATCCCCAGGTTCATGAGAGCGCCAAGGTAGTCCCTGTGGGTGAGCGTTTCTGCAAACTTTTTAAAAAGAGGCGAGATTTTGGCACATGCCAATGGAATCTCACCTTCATATCCAAACATCTCTTCTGAGCCGAACACAATAATACAGCGGTCATAATCTTCATGGCCGCCATAAAGTGATGCGTCTGCAAAAGAAAGATCCTGTCTCATCTCATGAAAGAGGCTCTGTTCCCTCTCCGACAAAAACGGTGTATGGGTATACACTGAATTCATAAATGCAGTCTGAGCCAATTCTTCCAGTCGCTTTTTAAACAGCTGCTCGTCCATGGCTTATTTTAGCTGAGGTGAGATGATATTTTCATTCATGATCTCACTTCTTAAATCTCCATTGACCTCAATGCTGTCCGGTGCCGCAATAAAAATATTGTTGGAAACAGCCTGAAGGGAGCCGTCAATCGCATAGGTCGCTCCGCCCACAAAGTCGATGCTTCTCTGGGCAACCGTCAGCTCAACTCCTTCTAAGTTGATGACAACTGTCTTGCCTTCTTTCAGAAGATCTGCTGCCGTCTGGGCCTCTGCAAAGTCCTGAGGCTTGATCACGTAAACTTCTACACCGTGTCCGTTCATGGATACTACTTTTCCGGAGCCGAAGCGGCGGGGTTTCGGATCTTTCGTTTCTCTGCTCGTATATGTGATCGGTTCAATCACATTTGACTCTTCTCTGACAGTGTCTTTTTTCCGGAAGAATGAGCGCCGTTCTGTATCCGGTTCTTCTTCTTCCTCTTCGTATTCGTCGTATTCATCATATTCTTCATCTTCCGTAAGTTTCATAAAATTCAACAGCTTATCCACTGCACCCATGCTCTTTATCCTCCACTATTTATTGTAGTCTCTTTCCCCAAAAATACCTGTTCCTACCCGTACCATGGTAGAGCCTTCTTCCACCGCAACCTGATAATCATTCGTCATACCCATGGAAAGGATGTTCATAGCTATATTATCAAAGTTTTTCTCTTTGATGTCAACAAATAATTGCCGCATCCTTCTGAAATATACCCGGTTATTTTCTGGATTTTCCACGAATGGTGCGATCTGCATGAGTCCCTGCACAAAAACGCCCGGAAGGCTAGAAATTTCTTCCAGCGCACTGTAGAGATCTTCTTCCATAAAGCCGGATTTTGTCTTTTCCCTTGCCAGGTTCACTTGAATCAGTACCGGCACCTGGATCTTGTGTTTTAAGGCTTCTTTGCTGATCTGTCTTGCCAGCTTTATAGAATCCACAGAGTGGACCAGCGCCACCTTATCCACGATATATTTCACTTTATTTGTCTGGAAATGGCCGATCATATGCCAGCGCACCGGAGACTTGATCTCCTCATATTTCTTCATGATCTCCTGGACCTTGTTTTCCCCGAAATCCATGACCCCGCAGTCCATAAGCTCCTCGATCATAGACAGAGGTTTTGTCTTGCTGACCGCAATCACAGTAACCTCTTCCGGATCTCTCCCCACCTTTTCACAGGCAGCCTTTACATTTTCTTTCACTAGATTGTACTGATCGATTAACATATCACACACTTCCTAACTTTAATATATGATCTGGTTTTCCTTGATCGCTTTGCTGTCGAGAACAACAAAGTCATACAGTCGAATACCGTTTAACGTATCTGTCTGTACTATGGTATATCCGTCTTTATTTACAATAACCTGTACCGGACGGAAATCAGCATAGCCCTGATTCGTGCAGTAGACTCCTTTCAGTCTCTTCTTTTCTCCTACGGTAAAGCGGTCACCGGCGTCCATTGCCTCAAAGGTAGTGCCTTCCTCCACCTCTTCCGGATTCAGATAACAGTAATTCTTTGTCTTCTTATAAATCTTAAATTCTTTTTGTTCTACCTTGACATTTCCGTCCTTGGACGTGGTTCTGACACTGAAGCCCTCGCTTGCTCCGTTATTGCCCTTTGTAATGTACTTGACCGGAACCTGATAAAACTGTTTTGAGACAATCGCAGAATCCGGAATTTTAAGTCCCTGGTAAGTATCCAGGAGCAGATCGATATCCACATACCGCTCTCCGATGTAACGGATCAGATATTGGTCCAGAGACAGATAGGCAAAATAGCCGTCTTCTTTTTTTTCGGTCTCAACGCCGGCCTCTGCTTTCATCTGGTCATCCACGAATTTCACGGTTACGGTCTTTCTGCCTTTAAGGCTGGTATACTGTTCTTTATCAAGAAGTACCGTCAGTGTCCATTTCTCATTTTTCGTCACTCTGCATACGGTGTCCCCTTTTTTCACTTTGTCTGTAGAATTCAGTTTTGTGACCCTGTAATTTTCTCTCTCAAAATCACTCGCTTTAATCTGGCCTGCCTCCCTGCCGTCGAAGGAATCCGAATAAAAGCTTGCAATGCCGCTTATACTGCTCCTTCTGGTAGAAAACGACGCATCCCCAACCTGTTCTTTCACCTGTTCCATGACCTTCTTCAAAGATTTTTCATTAATGCCCAGCACAGCATTTTTCAGGTCATATTTCAAGTCATAGACATCTTCAAAATCCTTGTCCGAGTAGATTGATTTAAACTCGGAAAGCCGGTTTTTAATCCTGGTATTCTCCTGGATATCTCCTCTTCCCTTCATCTCTTCCACCTGATTGGCAAACTCTTTCTGGACCTTACCGTTCTTGTCCAAAACATAGAGCATGCCGGACTTTTTGACCCTCTTTCCCTCTTCCGTATAATATGTAATATAACCGTCATCTTCGGCCTTCAAAAGTTTCTCGTTCCTGAGGGCGATTCCGGTGAGGGAATATGTCGATAAAATTTTATCTTCTGTCACTTTATAAACCGTCAGCTTTTCCTTGCCTACGAAGATCATTACATTGATCAGAACATAGATCAGCAGGACAAGAAAAACGATAGTCCCGATATTCCATCTCGATTTTTTTCTAGCCATCTATATCCTCCAGCGCCTCAAAGCTGCCCCGTCTAAATAATCACATCTGCATCCCTGGACATATCCTTTTTGTTTCATTGTTTCCTCAAACAGATCCTTTAGCTTCCACCAGCTGACTCCCCAGTTTGAAAATACGGCATCTTCCTCAGGCACTCTGCTGAACAGCCTCTCGATGACAATATCTTCTCTCAGGTTAGCCACAAACTCTGTCAGCCGGTTTATGTATTCTTCTTTTGTGCATAAAGATATTTTACCATCCCTGTATTCTTCATACAATACGGAGTTCTTCGGAATATAAAGAGAATGGGCTTTGACCACAGACACAGGCAGGGCAGAGATCACCCTGGCTGTCTCCACTGCATCTTCGGCTGTATCTCCGGGCAGATTCAGAATGACATGAGTGCAGATCTCAAACCCGTAGGGTGCCGTGAGAAGGACCGCATTCAAATACTCTGCCAGAGTATGGCCCCTTTTGATCTTCCTCAGAGTATGGTAATTGACCGTCTGAAGTCCGAATTCCATGGTCACAGCGGCTCCCCGCTCCTTTTGTATCTCATTTAAAAATTCCAGATAATCTTTCCGGATACAGTCGGGTCTGGTGGATATTGAGATCCCCACAATATCTTCTTCCTCCAGTGCTTCCAGCACATAGTCGCGAAATTCCCCAAGGGGCAGAAATGTGTTCGTGTAATTCTGAAAATAAGCTAAAAACTTTTTTGCCCCGTACCGTTTGCCGATATAAGCTTTTGTTCTATTCAGCTGGTCCTTTACGGGCACTGTTTCAGACATGGCTTCAAAGCCGGTCCCGACTCCGGCACAGAAACTGCAGCCTCTGCCTTCTATCCGGTTCGGACAGGTCACCGGGAGATTGACCGGGAGTTTATATACTTTCTCACCGAATCTCTTCTTCAAATGTGCCGAGTAAGTGTTGTAGCGTTCCATCTTCTTAATTTTCCTTTTTCAGTACTTCTGTCATCGTGTGATATAGAGTCTGTTTGCTGGAAGCCTTTAAGATGACAGAGATAAATTCTTCCCCCTCCTCGTTTTTCGTGAGAATGATCAGACAGGAACCGGCTTCTCCCGTTGTCCCCGTCTTTCCTCCCAGCATAAACACTTTGTGAGGAAGATTGTAATTGCCCAGCAGGTACTGATTGGTCGCTGCCATATCAAATGCCTGCAGCTTGTTCTTCTGGTTCGTATATTCTATATAACTGCTCGCCTTTCCTGCAATGGATAAAAATTCATTATGTTTCACCAGTTCCTGGAAGATCAGGTACAGGTCATACGCAGTCGTATAATGATTCTTCAAATGAAGGCCGTTTGGATTCTGAAAATTTGTATTGGTAGCTCCCAGCTCACGGGCTCTCTTATTCATCATCGCCACAAACTTTTTATCGCTTCCGGCCACCTTTCTTCCCAAAGCAATGGCAGTATCGTTGGCAGACATGACGATCAGTCCGTTTAAAAGTGCTTCCACCGTGATCTTGTCGCCCTTTTTCAGATGAAGGCTCACTGCTGCCGGGTCATCGAAGGTGATATCCCGGTCAATGGTCACAACATCATCAAGACTGCAGTTTTCCAGGACCAGAAGGGCAGTCATGATCTTTGTGATACTCGCAGGGTAGGCCTTGTCAAATACCTTCTGCGCAACGAGCACCTGATTTGTCGTATTGTTGACGAGCAGCGCCTCTTTCACTCCGGAATACTGCTCTGTGTCGGCATCCTCCCTGGATATAACGCCTACATAGGCTCCTTTCGACTTCCAGTTATCCCCCAGAGTCTCCGTTCTAAGCTCATCCTGGTTCTGCTCCAGATGTTTTTCATAAGTGACGGAAAGCTGCGTCAATGTATCCGCCGCGCTGCACCCGGTCAGAGAAACGAGCAATACTGCCGTCATACATATACATAAAATTCGTTTTTTCATTCTGTCCTCCTGATTTCAAGCAAATGTCCTAAGAAATGAAAAGAAAGACTGTCATGTGACAGCCTATTGAGTATACATCTCTCTCCAGTCCAGATCCCCCCGGTCCAGGGCCATAATCAGAGCCTCTGCCGTCGGCAGATTGGTGGCACACGGGATGTTGTGTTTGTCACAAAGGTTCAGTACATCATAGAAGCCCTGTGTCCTCTGCTTGTTGTCCGGATCCTGCAGAAAGATAAGAAGATCCATTTCATTGTTTTCGATCAACGCCCCGATCTGATGCATGCCGCCGAAATGTCCCACCTGAAGCTTATGGATCGTCAGGTTTGTCACTTCCTCGATCACCTTTCCCGTGGTGGCTGTGGCGTACAGCGTATGCCGTCTTAAAATATCCTGATAAGCAATGCAGAGGTTCTGCATCAGCATTTTTTTCGCATCGTGCGCAATTAATCCTACATTCATAACGGTTCCTCCTAATATTTTTTGCGTTGAAGATAAATATTCAGCATCAGGCCGATCGCAATGGATGCCGACAAGAGTGAACTCAGGCCATAGCTGATAAACGGCAGCGGAAGTCCTGTATTGGGCAAAGTCCCTGTGGCAACTCCTATGTTGATAAAGGACTGGAATCCCATATAGGCAGACACGCCCACAGCTACCATTTTGGCTGCTCCATTATCGGCTTTCCGGGCCACATTCAGGCACTGGGCTACTAAAAGAACCAGCAGGCCGATCACAACAAGACACCCTAAAAACCCGAACTCTTCTCCAACCACAGAAAAAATAAAGTCTGTCTGGCGTTCTGACACCAGATTTACATCGCTGGCAGAGACATCAGAGATCGTATTTGATCCGAATCCCTTTCCGAACAAACCTCCGGACCCGATGGCCATAACAGAGTTGGCTGTCTGCAGTGCCGTAGAATCCGCATAGGCAGCCGGGTTTAAAAAGGACATGATCCGCGCCACCTGATGAGACTCTAAAAGAATCTGTCCCGGTGTCTGGACATACCATATAAACACTGCAAAAAGAGGAATCCCTATGATCAAAACTCTCAGGATCAGCTTAGAGCTTAATCCTCCCACAAAGACGATGGCAAGAATGATAAAAACGATATCCAGTGTCGTGGACAGATTCGGCTGTTTCAGAATCAGATACAGCGGCGGTGCACATAAAAGTGCAAGTTTCCCCAATACTTTCGGTTCGTTCAGATCGTCCTCGTGGCGAACTACGAAATCTGCGATGACAATGATCATCACGATCTTGCTGAGCTCTGACGGCTGAAGCGTCCCCAGGGGCCCCAGTGAAAACCAGCGCTTTGCCCCGTTTACGTCTTTTCCAAACAGCTTAACGCCTATCAGCAACAAAAGATTGATGATATAGAGCAGATTGGAACTCCGAAGCCACGTCTGATAATCGATCAGAGAAACTACTGCCATGACCGCAAAACAAAGGATCAGACCCAAGCCCTGTTTCATCACAAAAGACGGATTTGCGCTGTGGATAAAAATAATTCCTAATGTGGCCAGCACCAATACATTGAGAACCAGCTTTATATTGTAGTTTTGCAGTCGGTAGTTTCTAAGCATTTTATCACTCCATGTCTATTTTTTCTTTTTCATTTCCCGGATCGGGATATTCGCAAACAGCGCCGGTCCGCTGTGTTCTTCGTCGTTCTGAGTAATCTGAATATCCAATCCCTGCGGATCGATCTCCATATATTTTGAGATCACCTTGATGATGTCATTTTTGATCAGTTCCATAGTTTCCGGAGAACAGTTGGAACGGTCAGATACCAGCAAAAGCTTCAGCCGGTCCCTTGCTTCATCAGCGGAATTTTTCTTTTTAAAAAAGCTATCAAACAAACCCATTCTTCTCCTCCTTGACTATTTCTTAAAAATGCCGGCAAGTTTCTCGAAGAATGATTTGGTATCCAAATCCAAAAACGGTACTTCTTGTCCCATAACCCTCTTACAGATGTTCATATAAGCTTTTCCTGCCATACTGTCGCTGCCCACAAGAGGTTCCCCCTGGTTTGTAGATACGACAATGTTTTCATCGTCCGGCACAACGCCGATCAGATCGATTGCCAGGATATCCAGGACATCATCCTTTGACAGCATGTCCCCTCTTTTTACCATGTCCATACGGATCCTGTTGATGACTAAATCGATCTTATGTATATCGTTGGCCTCCAAAAGTCCGATGATCCGGTCTGCATCACGGATCGCAGATACCTCCGGAGTCGTCACGATCAGTGCGCGGTCTGCTCCTGCGATGGCATTCTGGAATCCCTGTTCGATCCCTGCCGGGCAGTCCAGAAGGATATAGTCAAACTCTTCTTTCAGCTCATCCACAACTTTTTTCATCTGCTCAGGACTCACAGAAGATTTATCCCTTGTCTGTGCAGAAGGCAGAAGATAAAGATCCGGATATTTTTTGTCCTTGATCATCGCCTGTTTGATCCTGCAGTTTCCCTCTACCACATCGACAAGATTATAGACAATCCTGTTTTCCAGCCCCATGACCACATCCAGATTCCTGAGACCGATGTCCGTGTCGATCAGTACGACCTTTTTCCCTTCTTTTGCCAGACCGGTTCCTACGTTGGCCGTCGTGGTTGTTTTCCCAACGCCGCCTTTTCCTGATGTGATTACGATTACTTCACTCATTGTTTTCTTCCTCCATTGTTTTAAGCTGTAATTTCATTCAGAAGTGATTTTGATATAGGTTCTATGTAAATATTTTCATCCTCTACAAATGCAATCTTGGCTTCCTCGTCGCCTTGCTTTGCTTTTTTCCCAAACAGCCGCTTCTTTGCAGATACCTGATCGGATGATCTCGCAATATAGCTGCCGATCCGGATCTGCATCGGCTTCATCTCAAGGGCAGCGATGAAAGCCTTGTCATTCCCGTCCACTCCTGCAAACACATAGCCTTTTACACACCCCAGTACGACGATATTGCCCTTTGCCTTCACGGTAGCTCCGGGATTCACATCCCCGATGACTACCACACTGGCATCGGATTCCAGACTCTGTCCGGATCTTAAAGTCCCCTGGTAAAATTGTCCGAAGGAGACTCCTCCGCTTTTTAAACGGGATTCGCTCCTGGACTCTTTCAGCCTGATGGCTCTCTCCTCGATCAGCTGTTTAAATTTGGTTTCCAGAACCTGGTCCCCTTCCATCACATAGGCGATGGAGAGGGAGCTGTTCTCTGTGATCGTTTCCAAAACCCGCTCCGTTTCCTCCACGCTTAAAACCCTTCCTTCGATTTTTAATACAACCTGAGTTTTGGTGTTGAAAAACTTCGCGGCTTCCACAAACTTTCTCGCGATAATCGCCAGCAGTTCTTCAAACTCTATCTTGTCATCCAGGACAATCGTCAAACCAAAATTGTTTCCTTTCAACAATACTGGTTCTTTCATATATTTTCACCTCTCTTAATCGGATACTGAACCGGCCGCAGAAATTACTTTCTTGTCCTTCCTTAATTTCGCCTTCTCTTTATCATTTGCAAAATAATACTTGTAGAGATCCTTCGCTGCGGCTGCCGCATTGGATGACGTATATCCGTAAGGGATGACTGCAGTGACCGTGATCTCCGGGTCTTCATAGGGACCGAAAGATATGAACAGCGCATGGTTCGGCCTCTTTTTATCTTCCTGTGCGGTTCCTGTCTTGCCCGCCACTTTCACATTAAGCCCTTTGAATATGCTGGTCACAGCGCCTTTCTTTCCGGAAACAACCCTGCGCATGCCGGACCAGACCGCATCCCAGTAAGAGTCATCATTCAGAGTGAGTTTGCTCTTCTTCTTGACACCGTATTTTTTCACCGTCTTTCCGCCCGAAGTGGTAACTTTGTCTAAAATACTCAGGTCGTAGACGGTTCCCTTATTTGACAGCGTCGTCACGTAGTTGGAAATCTGGCTCGGCGTGAAACTGTTCGTGCCCTGTCCGATGGCAGAACGCACAGAGGTTTCGTCTGAAATATGCGGAGCCATCTCGCTCAGCTCAATACCGGACTTTTTATTCAGGCCGACCTTGGTCGCATATTTTTTCAGGGCCTCCAGGCCTTTCTTGCTGCTGTAAGATGCCCCTGTCATTCCTAAGTCATATCCTACCTCATAAAAGAAGCAATTACAAGAGACTTCTAATGCCCCGGCCACATTATTGTAGCCGTGCCTTCCGTTGGGATAAATCCAGCAATGGGCCGCGGGACTGATCTTGTCAAACACGCCGGTACACTGTATCTGGGTGCCTGTGGAAATCGTTCCCTCATTCAGGGCGGTGATCGCAGATAAAGGCTTGAAGGTGGACCCCGGAGCCGTTCTGTGATTCAGCACCTGATTATAAAGAGGCGTCGCCGTGGAATTGGACAGCTGGCGGTAGTAGTCGTTGTCGATTCCATTGGACAGCTTATTGCTGTCATATCCCGGATAACTGACCATGGCTTTTACTTTTCCCGTGTCGGGATCTGTGATCACAATGGAGCCGGAACACGGGTCCAGGCCGAGCTGGGCCGGCGTGATTTCTCTTTTTGACAGCTTCTGCCGTATGAAGGAGTAGGCATCCAGGGAACCGTTTTTCAGACTCTGATAGGTCCCCGCGTCTTTTTTCTTATTCAGGACTCCCTGCTCGTACAAAAGCAGACATACAGACCTTCCACTGAGTTCACCGGTTCCGAGCTTTTGTTCACATACTGTCAGATCAAATTCATCATCCTTCTGAAGCTGTTCTTCAACATAGGACACAAGCGCGTCAAAGATCTGCTCTGTATCACTGTATTTGGACGGCAGATCCAGCATGGAAATATCGATCCATTCTTTATTGATGGCATATTTAAGGAACTCACCCAGGCCGATCTTTTCATCTTTCCACCTGAGATATGTCTTGTCCTTCGTGTCGACGGAGCCGGTTAGGAAAACTTTTTTCCTGGAAAGCATCTTATACACGTAGTCAGCATAATTCTGCTTTTCCTCACTCTCGTCTTTGTAGGCCTTTGTACTGCCTGTAAGATTCTTCCGAATCGTTTTGATACTGTCCTTTTTGAGGCTCTGAATCTTTTTATACATGCTCTTTTCGTAAGAGTTTGCACGCTCTCCGTTCAGGTCCGTGATATCCACAATACTGTTTCCGATCAGTGAATAGTAGACGTCTTTGATCGGAATCCTTATATTGCTCCGGTCACCCTTGGAATCAGAGGTGGTGAGTTTGGACAGAACGATGCCTGTAATCCTTCTTTCTAACAGGTTATATGCATATTCCTGAAGATCACTGTCGATCGACAGGACTACGTTGTTTCCTGTTCCTGCCTTTTCCGTCTTGGTCGTCTTTACGATCTTTCCTATATTGTTGACGATCATGGTCTGGCTTCCGCTGCTGCCGTGCAGATAAGACTCCAGTTCTTTTTCAATGCCCGCCTTTCCGACCGCGTCGTCCATCGCATAATAGTCCTTGTCACTTTCTTTTTTTCCCTTATTATAGTCATCAAGTTCCTCGGTATTGATTGTACCGGTATAGCCGATTACATGAGACATGGCCTCACTGTTTTTATAAACCCGGATGGACTTGGTACTCACGTCGATCCCGGTAAGTTCATTGGAACGCTCTTCGATCTCCGCGATGCTCCTGCTGCTCACCTCTGTGGCAAAGGTCACCTTCATATATTGTGAATAACGGCTTAAGTAGGCGCTGTATCGGACAGACATGATCTTTAAAGCATCTTTGTCTGAATACTTCTCATCAATGTCAAACATTTTCCCGACTCCGGGACTTCCCATAGTCCCGTTTCTTAAGTACTCAAAGACTTCCTCCGCACTGGCATTAAGCTGCTGCTGACGGAGCTTTAAACGCTCCTTGGAAAGACCCTTGGTATCTGTCCCGATGCCGAATGCCTCCCTCTTGAACCGTTCCAGTCTGGAGCCTTTCTCCGTAAAGCGGAATGTGCCGTTTCCTGTGATCTCGATCGGGATATCGCTCTTGAAGGAATCTTTGTTCTTCTCTAAGATCTTGATCACTTCATAAATCACCTTATTTTTTTCATAATTCTCAGATGTATCGTTTTCCTGGGCTAACGTTTTGAATTTATTGTCATTCTGAAAATTGACTGTATAGACCATTTTGTTGTAAGCCAGAAGTTTTCCGTTGCAGTCATAGATATTTCCCCTCGTACCGGAAGTCTTGACGGTCTTTTCTACTTTGTAGGTGAAGTCTTCTTTATGTGACTGCCCCTGAACAATCTGAATGACAAACAGCCGGCAGACGAGTACAAGAAAAAGCACTGTGAATAAAACAGCCATTGCCAGAAGCCTGTTTGCCAATAATTTTTCAACCCGGTTTTGTAACTTTCTAAACACTAGAACATGCTCCTTTTTTCTGAATCGCTGATGCGTACGTCGATGAACAGAAGAAGTTTATACAGCGGCAGAGCGATCAGCCCTGTATAGACTGCTTCCGGTATCATAATATCTTTTAAGTAACTGAAAAATGCAAATCTTCCTCTCAGTGCAAAGAAAAAGAAAAAAATTGCAAAGCTGTAAGCCAGGGTATTGATGACTAAAAGCCCGAACGGCAGAAGGACGTCGTCTTCATAAAAGAAAGAGTTGAAACATCCGTTGATATAGCCGATGAGCAAATAAAGAAGGGCATACTGCCCGAGAACGTCACCGAAAAATATATCGATCAGCAGACCGCAGGAAAATCCGATGCCGATCCCTGCTTTCTTTCCCCTGATCAATCCCAGGGTCACAGTGAGGATCAGCAGAACATTCGGCATGACATCGGCAAGCTTTAAAAACTGAAACACCGATGTCTGCAGAAGAAAGCAAAAAATCACAGATAGAATATAAAATAAAGTCCTTTTCAGTCTCATCATCCCACCTGCCTATTCTTTTGTCTTTTCATCCAGGTTGACATTTTCTTTCAGGTCTGTGATCACCAGGACTTCCTTTAAATGCTTGAAATCCACGATCGGTGTGACCTTTGCGGTCTTTGTAAGCTTTGTGGAATCCAGTTTGATATCGGATACTTTTCCAATGGAGAGCCCTTCCACAAATTTAGAACTCAAATATGAGGTCACCAGCTCGTCGCCTTCTTTGACCTTTGCGGTCTTATCAATATATACGACTTCCAGGTAGCCGTCAGACATCGTACTCAGACTTCCCCTGACGATGCAGGAGTCCTTTGTCTTCAAAAACATGGCGCTGACCATGCTGGTGTCATTGATGATCGTCCGCACCTTCGCATAATGATCGGACACATCGTATACGATGCCCACCAGCCCGTTGTCCGCGATCACATTCATGTTTTTCTTAATGCCGTCTTTGCTTCCTTTGTCGATGGCGAAGATTTCAAACCAGTTGCCGGAGCCCTTACTGATAACTCTGGCCCCGACCGTACTGTATTTTTTATATTTTGCTTTGAGCTTCAGAAGTTCCTGGAGACGCTCAAGCTCTATCTGGTCCTGCGACAGAATCCGATTCTGCATCTTCAGGGAATCGATCTTCTCCTGAAGAACTTTGTTATCTTCTTTCAGCTGTTCCTTGGTCTTTATATTTTCATTCCAGGAAAAAATACCGTTCCCAATGGAATTAATCCCTTTCTGCATAGGACTTAAAATTCCTGTGGCCAATGCTTTGACCGGAGACAGCACGCCCCCCGCAAAAACACTGATCCCGATTAACAAAAAGCACACTCCCACAAAAATAAACAGGTAATGCCTTGAACGCATATTTTTCTTCTGAAATTTCATTTCTCTTTCCTCACTGGTATTTGCAATCTTTGTTCATGATCGTCTTCAAGCCTCGGACAACACTCTCCTCCGGCTGTTCCCCGGGGCGGATATGAATGCCGATGGCATCTTCCATCCATTCCGGAATCTTCTGAAAGGAGGAACTTCCCCCTGACAGATAAATGCCCTCCACCATGATATCCGATGCCAGTTCCGGAGGAATCACCTCCAACATGGCTTTGGCCTCGATAATGATGTCGTTGACATAGCTTCTTACCTTTTCTTCTGCCAGATCTCCCGGAACCTGGATCTTCTTTGGAAGCCCGCTGACAAGGTCTCTGCCTTTTACATAGGCAGGCTTCCCTTCTTCTTCCCTTCTGGAATACAGAAGCTTTAACCGCTCCGCGCTCTTCATCCCGATCTCAATATTGTGGTTTCTCTTTAGCTTTGAGATCATCCACTGGTCGATCTGGCTGCCTCCCTGCTTTACCAGACGGCTTCTCACGATGCCCCCGAGGGAGATCACGGAGATCTCGGTCGTGTCGGCCCCCATATTGATGACCATGTTGCCGCAGGGGGCCCCTACATCAATGCCCAGTCCCACGGCATCCGCCATCGGCTTTGGCCATAGTCTGACCTCTTTTACCGACCGGAACGACTCAAGCATCAGATCATAGAATGCTCTGCGCTCCACGCCGGTGATGTCTGACGGCACAGCCATGTAAAATTCATATTTTTTTAACTTCCTCAGATAACGTCTGAGAATTTCCGCAAGAAGCCTGCGCATATTCGTATAATCGCCGATCACCCCGTGGACCATCGGCGTAATGATCTGTATCTGGTGTGGCTCTTTCTCATACATTGAAAACGCTTCGTTTCCTACTGCTGCTGTCTCCGAATCTTCTGTCAGGGCAATGACATTTTTAAGCCTTAGAATCTGGTCTTTTTCTTTCGAATAGATCCTAAGATTCTTAGAGCCCAGCTCGATTCCAATCAGTCCCTTCTTCATAAGCACTCCATTCCATACCGCCCCATCGGGCTAAAGTAATTGTTGTTCTTTAAAACTTACGTAAGAACGGTCTCCGATGATGATATGGTCGGACAGATAAATGCCGAGCAGTTCTCCTGCTTCTTTTATCCGTTTCGTGACAGAGACATCCTGCCTGCTGGGAGTGGGGTCCCCGGAAGGGTGATTGTGCAGCAAAATTAAATAGACCGCTTCATACTTCAATGCTTCCAGGAATACTTCCCTGGGTGACGCCACTGTCTGATTGACCGTACCTACGGATACCTTCAGTTCTTTGATGACTTTATTCTTCCCATTAAAAAGAATTAAAATCATTTCTTCCCTGTTCAAGTGACGCATTTTTTCCATATAATAATCCGCAATGGACTTTGGAGTATGAAAACTGATCTTCTTATGTACTTTCTGTGAGGACAGCCGCATGGAAAGTTCTGCAATGCAAAGGATCTGTACTGCCTTCACCCTGCCGATGCCCCTGATCCTCATCAGTTCATTCATTGTAACATGACAGATGCCCAGCAGCCCCTCATAATATGGGTGCAGGCCTAAGATCTCCACAGCCAGGCCCGTGGCCCTTTTATCCTTCGCACCACTTCTTAAAATGGCGGCTAAAAGCTCCGCATCTGTCAGCGCCCCCGGTCCCAGCCGCTCGCATTTTTCATAAGGGCGCTCAGACTCCGGAAGCTCTTTTATTGTGTAATGTCTCTTTTCCATAGATTCCTTTCCTCAAAGGAATACGTAAAAAAACATTTCTCATTAATAAATCTTACCATAAGATCTTTTTCTTGTATACCCAGGAACTATGACGGTTTCCTTAAATTTTTCTTATTCTCCCGACATAAAAATCCGGCATCCGACATCACAGCAGTACGAGCCCTTTTTCCGCCATCCGCTGAAGGGACATTGTAATCCCGTACTTGGCATGTGGATAGGTAAGCCCCCCCTGGAAATAGGCTGCATACGGAGGTTTCATCGGACCGTCTGCACTGAGTTCGATGGAGGAGCCTGAGACAAACGCTCCTGCCGCCATAATGACCTGACTGTCATAGCCCGGCATATCCCACGGCTCCGGCGTCACATAGCTGTCCACCGGCGAAGCCGCCTGGATTCCCTGGCAGAACGCTTTGAGTTTTTCAGGGTCGTTGAATTCTACCGCCTGAATAATATCGTGTCGGCTCTCCTTTCCGTCAGGGACCACTTTAAATCCGAGGCTTTCATACAGGTTAGCCGCAAATACAGCCCCTTTCAGGGCGCTGTTTACCACTGTGGGCGCGAGAAACAGTCCCTGCAGGAACTGGCGGTTGACTCCTAAAGATGCACCCACTTCTTTTCCAAGGCCGGGTGTAGTAAGTCTGTATGCACACTGCTCGATCAATTCCTTCTTTCCGCAGATATAACCCCCGATGGGTGCCAGCCCTCCACCTGGATTTTTAATGAGCGAGCCTACGACTAAGTCTGCTCCTGCCTGGGACGGCTCCGTCTCCTCGACAAACTCTCCATAGCAGTTGTCCACCATGACGATGACTGACGGCTTTATATCCTTTACGAATGAGATCAGCTCCCCGATTCTCTCAACAGAAAGTGTCGGCCGTGTGGCGTAGCCTTTCGACCGCTGGATCGTGACCAGCTTTGTCCTATCGTTTATGGCTTGTTTTATGGCTTCATAGTCAAAAGAACCGTCCGGCTTCAGATCCGCCTGGGCATAGGTGATCCCATATTCAGCCAGAGAGCCTTTGGATGGCCGGATACCGATCACTTCTTCCAATGTGTCATAAGGCTTTCCGACCGGAGACATGACTTCATCGCCCGGTCTTAAATTAGCATTTAACGAAAGGCCCAGGGCATGGGTACCGCAGGTGATCTGCGGGCGCACCAGGGCATCTTCTGTCTGGAAAATATCCGCATAGACTCCCTCAATTGCCTCTCTTCCGATATCATCATATCCGTATCCCGTGGTCTCTCCGAGATGTGCCTCTGAAATACGGTTCTTCTTCATAGCTTTCAGCACTTTCAGCTGATTAAATTCTGCCACTGCATCAAATTCTGCAAATCTTTCGGAAAGCGATGACTCGATGTTCTTTGCATAGTCATATACCTCTCCGGACACACCCAATTCTTTATAATATTCTTTTAACTGATCCATCCCATATGCCTTTCTCTCTGATCTTTTCCAGCATAAATGCCAGAATCTCGTCTTCAATTCGGTAATTCTGCCTGTTAATCATGGTGACTTCTTTTTCCCGCCGAAACCATGTGAGCTGCCGCTTTGCAAAGTGCCTCGTATCTTTTTTGATGCGCTCTGCCGTCTCTGAAAGATCCTGTTTTCCTTTCAGATAGTCAAAAACTTCTTTATAACCAATCCCCTGCATGGATACCATGTCTTTTGTATACCCTTCACCGGCAAGCTGCCTGACCTCATCGATCAGCCCTGCCTCTATCATCCGGTCAACTCTCTGGTTAATTCTCTCATACAGAATCTCCCGCTCATGAGTCAGGACAAAATAGACAAAATTATAACGGGATTCCTTGGTTCTCTCCTGTTCATTGTGCATGGAAATCTTGGTTCCCGTCTTTTCATAAAACTCCAATGCCCGGATCACCCTTTTTGTATTATTTTCATGGATAGCCTGTGCAGATTCCGGGTCAACTTCTTCCAGTATCCGGTGGAGATATCCATTTCCTTTTTCCTCTGCCAGCTTCTTTAGTCTGTCTCTGTATCCCCGGTCTGCATCTTCCCTGGAAAAGTCTATATCGTATAAGAGAGCCTGAATATAAAAACCGGTTCCTCCGACTACAATCGGAATCCTGCCCTTTTCATAAATCTTCTCTGCCGCTCGCTTCGCCATCTGCTGGAACCGGACTACATGAAACTCCTCATCCGGTTCCAATTCATCCACCAGATAATGAGGGATTCCATCCATCTCCTCCGGCATGATCTTTGCCGTCCCGATGTTCATTTTTTTATAGACCTGCATAGAATCGGCAGAAATGATCTCTCCTCCGACTGCTTTTGCAAGTCTTATAGACAGCTCCGTCTTCCCCGCCGCCGTAGGCCCGGTCAGTATGATCATCGGCTTCATAAGCTGTCAAATCCTTTCGGCAGCAGTTCTTTTAACGAAAAATCCTGCCAGCTTTCTCTATCCTGGCAGATCACCCGCATATCTTTAGAAAACTCATTCATCACCTGCAGGCAAATACCGCACGGATAAACACACCCGTCTCCCTCTGCCGCGATGGCAATGGCATCAAACTCCCTGTATCCCGCCGCCACGGCAGTGCTAACGGCATTGCGCTCCGCACAGATCGCCGCGCCGTAAGAAGCATTCTCCACATTACACCCGGTAAATACGGTCCCGTCCTTACACAACAGAGCCGCACCCACAAAAAAACCGGAATAAGGCGCATAGGCATGCCCCCTGGCCTGCTTCGCCAACTCCAACAACTCTCTATCGTTCATAATCCCATCCTTTTTCTATAACAGTTTTTTACCATTATTGGAGGAGCGCATTTCAAAACGCGACAGAAATAATGGTAAAAAACTCACACGATACGCTTAAATTTCTTCTCTAGCTCATACTTGCTCATCTTGATCATCGTAGGCCGTCCGTGGGGACATGTATACGGATTTTCACATTCCATCAGGAGTTCCAGAAGATGTTTTATTTCGGGAAGCGACATTCTCTGGTTTCCTTTCGCCGACATTTTGCATGCCATGGAAGCGATCTTATCCGTAATCATCTCCGGATCTTTTTTCACCCCATCCGCGGTGAGAGAGTCTAAAAGCTCCATAAACAGTTCTTTCTCTTTCAGGCCGTATAAGTTTGCAGGCACCTGCCGGATGCAGAACTCATTGCCTCCAAACGCCTCAATCGTAAACCCAAGTTCCTGAAAGATGTCTTTTGTCTCATCGAGCACTTTTGCCTCCGCCATAGACAGCGTCACCACGTAAGGCGGCTCCACTCCCTGGCTGTAAATCTTTTTTTCCCTGAAGCTCTCCATAAGCTTTTCATAATTCACTTTCTCATGCGCCGCATGCTGGTCCATGATAAACAGCTGGTCTTCGTACTCGATCAGCCAGTAAGTCTTAAAGAGCTGTCCGATCACTTTCCGGTCCGGCTTTGCCTCCTCATCCAGAAGAGAGGTTTCATTGAGTGTCATCTGCTGTATATCTTCTTTCCCGGCATCTTTATGATAATTGACTCCTGCAAAGACAGACTTCTTTGCCTCCGGTTTCGTAGTATTTTTTTTCAGTGTCCCCTGCGGTTCGGCCGGAGTTTCGGGAGCCGTATATTTTGCTGCCTTATCCCCGTGATGTTCTTCCCTTCTCACCTGTTCAAAAGGCTCAGGCATTTTCCCCGGAAGTACAGGCTTTGCTTCCTTCTTCTGCTTCCCGAGTTCCGCTTTCGGTATCATTTCTCTGTGAGACAGCGTCTCCTTAATGCCTGACACTAAAAGCTCATACAGTTCTTTTTCGTTGCGGAAACGGATCTCCATCTTTGTCGGATGTACATTGACGTCCAGAAGTTCCGGCTCCACTTTTATGTTCAGACATACAAAAGGATACTTATGGGCCATGGTAAACGTTTTATACCCATCCTCAATGGCCTTGTAGATGATCTTGCTCTTAATATACCTGCCGTTTATAAAATAACTTTCATAATTCCGGTTCCCGCGGGAGATAAATGGTTTTCCCACATACCCGTCCACACTGACCGTTGGCCCCTTTAACGAAATCGGCAGGAGAGCTCCCGCTACGTCTCTGCCGTATAAATGGTAGATGATATCTTTTACGTTTCCATTTCCCGACGTATACATCTTATTCTTGCTGTTATGGATAAATTTAAACGCGATATCCGGATGGCTCAATGCGATGTGCACCATGATCTGTTCCACATATCCCGCCTCGGTCACCGGACTTTTCAGGAATTTCCGTCTGGCCGGCGTATTGTAAAACAGATTGCGCACGAGAAATGTCGTGCCGTCCGGAGCGCCTATCTCCTCAAAGCCCTGTTCCTCTCCGCCAAAGATCTTATAAGAAACCCCGGAAAAAGCCCCTGCGGTTTTGGTGATAACTTCCACCTGTCCAACCACACTGATGCTTGAGAGTGCTTCTCCCCGAAATCCCAGGGACGAAACGGATACCAGGTCCTCCACGGAGCGTATCTTGCTCGTCGCGTGACGCAGAAACGCGGTCCTCACTTCCTCTTTCGGAATGCCGCACCCGTTGTCCGTCACCCTCATAAGAGTCATGCCGCCGTCTCTGATCTCCACGGTCACCGCCGTCGCTTTGGCATCAATCGCATTTTCCACCAGCTCCTTGACCACGGAGGCCGGCCTCTCGATCACTTCCCCGGCGGCGATATTATCGATTGTCTTCTGATCCAATAACTGAATTTCTGCCATAACTATTCCTCTTCTCTAAGCCTGTTCTGCAGAATATATAAATAGTTCAGTGCTTCCAGCGGTGTCATGGAAGACAGGTCCTTTTTCCGGATCTCCGCCATAAACGGGTGCTCCATCGTCGGCTCACCGTCATTTGCAAACAGAGAAAGCTGCTGGGGCTCATTGCTCACCTGGATTTTCTGTGCCCTGGAAACAATATCACTGTCGCTCAGCTCTGACACAATCTCCTTTGACCTCTGAATAACCATATCCGGCACTCCTGCAAGCTTGGCAACCTGAATGCCGTAGCTTTTATCCGCTCCGCCTTTCACAATCTTCCTTAAAAATACAATGTTGTCACCCTGTTCTTTCACCGCGATACAGTAGTTGTTGACGCTGCCGATCTTGCCCTCCAGCTCCGTAAGTTCATGGTAATGGGTAGCAAACAGAGTCTTGGCACCTAAAAGCTTTGGATTGCTTATGTACTCCACCACGGCCCATGCAATGCTCAGACCGTCATAGGTGCTGGTGCCCCGGCCGATCTCATCCAAAATCAGCAGGCTATCCTTTGTGGCGTTCCTTAAAATATTCGCCACCTCGCTCATCTCCACCATAAAGGTACTCTGTCCGCTGGCAAGGTCGTCAGAGGCGCCCACCCGGGTAAAAATCCTGTCCACAATGCCGATGTTGGCTTTTTGGGCCGGCACAAAGGAACCTATCTGGGCCATGAGAACGATCAGGGCCGACTGTCTCATGTAAGTTGATTTACCTGCCATATTCGGCCCGGTGATGATGGAAACCCGGTGCCGTTTGCTGTCCAGATACGTGTCGTTGGAAATGAACATATCGTTGGACATCATCTGCTCTACCACAGGATGCCGCCCCTCCTTGATATCGATCAGCCCTTTTGTGTTCAGTTTCGGCCTCACATAACCGTTCTGCTCTGCCACACAGGCCAGAGAGCAGAGTACGTCCAGATATGCGATGACTCCGGCAGTTTTCTTGATCCGCTCCATTTCTCCTGCCAGGGTTTCCCTGATGGACGCAAAGGTCTCATATTCCAGTGCACACAGTCTGTCCTCAGCCCCGAGAATCGTGTCTGCCAGCTTATTCAGTTCCTCCGTCGTATATCTCTCGGAGTTGGTAAGCGTCTGTTTCCTTATATAATGTTCCGGCACTTTGTCCTTGTAGGAATTCGTCACATCCAGATAATATCCGAACACCTTGTTGAATTTCACCTTCAGGGTTTTGATTCCGGTGGCGCGCCTCTCCCGCTCTTCCAGCTGCATCAGCCACTGTTTGCCGTCCGTCTTGGCACGCTTTAACTGATCGATCTGCTCTGAAAAACCATCCTTGATCATACCGCCTTCTTTGACTGCAATCGGAGGCTCCTCCAGTATAGCGTCCTCTAGAAGGCCTGCCACATCGTCCAGCGTATCCAGGTCTTCTCTGAGGCCGGACAGCAGGCTGTCACCGCATTCTTCAAGGATCGTCCTGATAGGCGGAAGCCACTGGAGAGACACTTTCAGGGCGATCATGTCTCTTGGGTTTATTGTTTGATAGCTGACCTTTGTCATCAGACGCTCCAGATCATAGACCGGATTCAGGTATTCCCTGATCTCCTCACGGGCAATGGCCTGTTTTGTCAATGTCGTCAGCGCATCATACCTCTCCTCGATCTTTGCGCGGTCGATCAGAGGCTGTTCGATCATACTCCGCAAAAGTCTTGCCCCCATGGCCGTTTTCGTCTTATCCAGTACGCCCAGAAGGGAACCTTTCTTCTTTTTGTCCCTCAGCGTCTCGCATAGTTCCAGATTCCTTCGGCTGGAGCTGTCGATAATCATATATTCACTCGTCTCATACGGAGAGACGGACATCAGATGATTTAACGCATTTTTCTGAGTTTCATGCAGATATAAAAGAAGCGCTCCTGTGGCAATCTTCCCCATAGGATGGTCTGAAAGGCCCAGGCCGTTTAAATTTCCCACATGGAACTGGGATTTGATGGCGGCCTCCCCCTGCTCTTCGTCAAAATAATAATGGTCAATATTGGAAACAGAGACGCCCAGCTTATCTTTTATAAATTCTATGTCCGCACCGCTGATCATAAATGCATCATTGCATATGATCTCGGCAGGGGCAAACTTAAAGATTTCATCCACAACTTTGTGGAGTTCATCCATGGATGTGGTACGGAAATCTCCCGTCGTCACATCCACCACGGACAGTCCGAAACTATCGTCGCTGCAGAAGATACACATGAGATAATTGTTCTTCTCGTCTTCTAAACTCTGCTGAGAAATATTTGTTCCCGGAGTCACGATCCTGATGACTTCCCTCTTTACGATCCCTTTGGTCTGTTTCGGGTCCTCCACCTGCTCGCAGATCGCAACTTTATATCCCTTCTCCACCAGTTTATTGAGATAGGAATCCACCGCATGGAACGGGACTCCGCACATAGGGGCCCGTTCTTCCATACCGCAGTTTTTTCCTGTAAGTGTTATCTCCAGTTCCCTGGAAGCCGTCAGTGCATCGTCAAAGAACATCTCATAGAAATCTCCCAGCCTGTAAAACAGGATACAGTCCTTATTCTGTTCTTTGATCGCCATATATTGTTCCATCATTGGAGTTAATTTAGCCATTTACCTGTTCTCCCATATAATAAAAACCTTTTTCTTCCGTGATCTTTACCCGGACGATCTGTCCGATAAGACTCTCGTCTCCTTTAAAATGTACTAAGATATTGTTGGAAAGCCGGCCGGTGACCATGCCGCCCTCGTGGGTATTTTTCTCCTCCACAAGAACGTCCTCCTCTTTTCCTATTCCTTCTTTCCTGTTGTCTTTGGAACTTTTCTTGATTACCTCAAGGAGCCGTCCGAACCTTTCTTTCACCACCGAAGGCTCCACCTGATCTTCCATGGCAGCCGCCGGCGTCCCCGTCCTCCTGGAATAGACGAACGTATAGGCGCTGTCAAACTTCACTTTTCTTACCACATCCAATGTCTCTTCAAAATCTTCTTCCGTCTCCCCCGGAAATCCTACAATAATATCTGTAGTCATCGCGATCCCCGGAATTTTCTCTTTGATCTTTTGGGCCAGCGCAAGATAGCTTTCCTTTGTGTAATGCCGGTTCATTTTCTTTAAGATTCTGCTGCTTCCGGACTGTACCGGCAGATGCATGTGGCGGCATATTTTCTTCGACGAAGCCATCACTTCGATCAATTCGTCAGAGAGATCCTTGGGATGGGGTGTCATAAACCGGATGCGGGCAAGCCCTTCGATCTGTTCGATCCTCTGTAAAAGCTGTGCAAAACTCACAGGTTCAGCGAGATTTTTCCCGTATGAGTTTACATTCTGTCCGAGCAGCATCACTTCCCGGACCCCTTCCTTTACCAGACCTTCAATCTCCTTTATAATGTCCTCCGGCTTCCGGCTGCGCTCCCGGCCCCTCACATAAGGGACGATACAGTAACTGCAGAAGTTATTGCACCCAAACATGATATTTACGCCGCATTTAAAAGAAAACTTCCGGTCGCTCGGAAGGTCCTCGACGATCTGATCCGTATCTTTCCAAATATCCACTATCATTCCGCCGGAATCTACCCTTGCTTTCAAGAGCTCCGCCAGCTTAAAAATGTTGTGGGTCCCGAATATAAGATCCACAAACGGATAGCTCTTTCTGATCTTCTCCACGACCTGCTCTTCCTGCATCATACAGCCGCAGAGGCCGATGATCATTTCAGGATTCTGTTCTTTTGCTTTCTTTACATGTCCCAGGTGGCCGTAAAGTTTCGTATTTGCATTCTCCCTCACGGTACACGTATTAAAGAGTACCAGGTCCGCATATTCTGTATCGGTCTGCCGATAACCGATGGTCTCTAAAACTCCCAGCAGTTTTTCTGAATCTTTTTCATTCATCTGGCAGCCAAATGTGGTGATATGACAGGTGAGAGGCCTTCCTAGGCGTTCCTCCTGTACCTTCACCCACTCTTTCATTTCTTCCATGTAGGAATACTGTTTTTGTGCTTCGTCGTTATATATCTGCATTGGTATTCTCCATTCTTTTTCATTTCATGGCATATAGAATTTATTATAACAAGATTTAAAAAATCGTGCAAACCCCCTAGGACAAAAAAAGACCGTTCAGAATTCTGTGAGAAATTCCAAACGGTCTTTTTAAATTTTTTCTGTTAACCCCGGCAGAATTTACACGAAAAGCATCACAGATTCAGCGTATCCTTCGTAAACCGCAGAGCAGACTCGATGACTTTATCCATATCGTAGTATTTGTACTCCCCGAGTCTTCCTCCGAACAAGACTTTTTCTTCTTTCCTGGACAATTCGCGGTATTTTTCAAACAGCCGGTTGTTTTTCTCATCGTTGACCGGGTAGTAAGGTTCCATCCCGTCTTCCCATTCTGCAGGATACTCTTTTGTGACTACAGTCTTTTCCTGCTTTCCGAATGCAAAGTGCTTGTGTTCGATCTTTCTTGTGTACGGCGTCTCCCGGTCCGTATAGTTCATGACTGCCACGCCCTGATGGTTTTCTTCTTCCAGCAGTTCGTGTTCAAATCTGAGACTCCGGTAGGCCAGCTTTCCAAAACAGTATCCATAGTAAGAATCAATCGTTCCGGTGTAGATGACCTTGTCCCCCATAGCCTCCAGCTCCTCTCTCTTTTCCAGATAATCTGTGGAGAGCATCACATCACAGCCATCATACAGCCTCTCGATCAGCTTGTTGTATCCTTCTTTCGGTATTCCCTGATGCGGATCGTTAAAATAGTTGTTATCATAGATGTACCGGACAGGAATCCTCTTAATGATCGATGCGGGCAGGTCCTTACAGTCTCTTCCCCACTGTTTTTCCGTATACCCTTTGATGAGTTTCTCATATATATCTGTACCCACCAGACTGACGGCCTGTTCTTCCAGATTTGATGGCTCTCCCTCCACCTTCTGTTTCTGTGACTCTATGATCTCTTTTGCCTCGGCGGGGAATGTGATTCCCCACATCTTGCTGAAGGTATTCATGTTAAAAGGAAGATTATATGTCTCACCGTGATAGTTGGCTACCGGACAGTTGATGTAATGGTTGAATTCTGCCAGCGAGGTCACATACTGCCACACTTCCTCATTGCCTGTGTGGAAAATGTGTGCTCCATACTCATGGACCAAGATCCCCTCCACATCTCTGCACATGATATTTCCTCCCAGGGCGTCTCTTTTTTCCACGACCAGACATGTTTTCCCCTGTTTTCCTGCTTCTCTGGCCACGACTCCGTTAAAAAGTCCTCCGCCCACTAAAATATAATCATAATGCTTCATAAACTTCCTCCTTATATTTGGTTTATTATACCTTGTACAATGAAAAATGACAATCTGTTTTTCTTGTCTCTTTGCTTATTTTAAAGTAAAATAGAAGTAACGTATTTGTAAAATCTATGTTAAATTTTATATAAACCAAGGAGGCAGCAATGAGTTCTTTTCTATTACCGATGGCCGGCGGCCTGGGACTTTTTTTGTACGGAATGAAATTGATGAGTGACGGTCTTGAGAAAGCCGCCGGTGCCAGGCTGAGAGGGATCCTGGAATTTTTCACAACCAACCGATTTTCCGGGATGCTGGTAGGCATCTTCTTCACAGCGATCATCCAGTCGTCCAGTGCCTCCACGGTCATGGTCGTAAGTTTTGTAAACGCAGGTCTTATGAATCTGTCACAGGCAGCGGGCGTGATCCTCGGCGCCAACATCGGAACAACCGTGACCTCCCAGCTGGTAGCATTTAATCTCTCAGATGCAGCACCTGTTTTTTTAATGTCCGGCGTGATCATGGTCATGTTCGTACAGAACCCAAGGATTAAAAAAGCAGGGGAAGTTGTTCTGGGATTCGGCGTGCTGTTCACCGGCCTTACCACCATGTCATCTACGATGTCATTCCTCAAGGACTCACCGGCTGTCATGCAGGCCCTTTCCGGATTGGACAACCATTTTGCCGCTGTATTGATCGGCTTTGTCATCACCGCTGTACTCCAGAGTTCCTCTGTGACGGTCAGCATCGTACTCCTGATGGCTTCCCAGGGACTGCTGGGACTTCCCATCTGTTTTTTCATCATTCTGGGCTGCAATATGGGTTCCTGTGTGTCTGCACTCCTCGCCAGTTTAAGCGGAAAGAAAAATGCAAAGCGCGCCGCAGTGATTCACTTTTTATTTAACATCTTCGGAAGCGCTGCAATTTTTACAATGCTCAGCTTATTCCTCGGCCCGATCACCGACACGATCTTACATATATCAAGCGGCAATGTAGGGCGCAGCGTTGCCAACGCTCATACTTTTTTCAAAATCTTCGAAGTCCTGATCATGTTCCCGAGCACAGGACTGATCGTCAAACTGGCAGAAAAGATCGTCCCCGGAGACGAAGTAAAGCCTGCCCGCTCCGATCTTAACTTCATCGGCGAGTACCGCTCTCCGATCTCCGCGATTCCTCAGGTCCGGCAGGAGATTTCCCGCATGGCAGAGCTCGCGAACAAGAATCTGGAACTGGCTTTCCACGCATTTTTAAACTGCAGTACAAAACATTTGGGAGAGATTTACCAGAGAGAGGAGGAGATCGACAGTCTGAGCCAGAAGATCACCGACTTCCTCGTCAATTCCAATCTGCAGGAACTGCCCGTAGGCGACCGCGAGATTCTCGGCAGCATGTTCTATACCGTCGGCGACATCGAGCGCATCGGCGATCTTGCCGAAAATTTCGCTGACAGTGCCCGCTCAGCGGCTGACCACAATTCCCGTCTGAGCAAAGATGCGAAGCGCGAGCTGGTGAATATGTACAACGCTGTATCTGCCCTTCTTAAGGACGCCGTGCTGATCTTTAAAGAGCACAAAAAAGAAATGATCCCCGACTTTTATAAACACGAACAGGCCATAGATGCCATGGAACGCCGCTATCAAAAACGCCACCTGAACAGAATGGCCCAGGGCATCTGTGAGCCCCGGGCCGGTCTGTTATTTTCTGATATGCTTTCATCCCTCGAACGGATCGCTGATCACGGGACAAATGTTGCATTCTCCGTCATGGATCATGCGGACGAAGAGTTATTGACGGAATTATGACAGACGCATGATCTTATAGTCTGATTTTTGTACCTTTGTGTGGACACGGGTATTGCCAAGCATCTTGACGAGACGCCTGTGTTCCTCCTCAGGCACCCCTTCCCTGTGATCCGCGATGTCAAATTCTATTTCTTCTTCCTCTTCTCCCGGATTGACAAGCAGGAGATAGGCCCCTTGTCCGCACGGTTCTCCGAATATATCTTTATTCCCGGCGACAAAACGCAGGACAGCCAAAACGTTTTCCGATGCACCGATGTACAGCGCATACCCTGTCTGAAGGATTTTCTCCCTGCTCCTGAACACAGAAACCGTCTTCAATTCTTCATAAATTTTCGTGTCATGTTTAAAATAAGGTCCCCGGTTAAACGGGTCCATCAGGCCGTTCATCCCATATTCATCCCCATAATAAATCGAGGGAATTCCCGGAATGAAAAACTGGATCGCAAATGCCAGCCTGGAAAGCACGGCTCCCCTGCGGTCATTTTCTGATGTGACCACATAGTCGATCTGGTTTTCCCTTGACGGCAGCATCTCATTCATGCCGGAAGCCAGTGTCGTCCGGATTCTTGGGATGTCGTGGGACGAAAGCAGATTCATCACACTGTAATAAAACGGCTTTGGATAATTGCACTGCTGCCCCAGCAAAAACTGCTGCATGGCATACGCATCTTCATTTCCAAGCAAAAAGTTGACACAGTTTACCTTAAACGGATAATTCATAGTGCTGTCAAGACCCCTGCCGAGAGCATATTTTCTCTTGACCCCATAGCTTTCCTTGGTGGTCACGTCTTCCCACACTTCCCCGATCAGGGCATAGTTCTTAAACATCTTTTTCATCGTTTTTCGCATCAGGAAAATAAATTCATCCGGAAGCTCATCTGCCACATCCAGCCGGAATCCCGATGCCCCCAGGTTAAACCAGTGCTTTAACACGGAATTCCTTCCCGTGATAATATAAGACAGGAAGCGGTCATCCAGCTCATTGACTTCCGGCAGACTCCGAAAGCCCCACCAGCTCTTGTAATCTCCCCTGCTGTCAAAAGAATACCAGTCATAATATGGTGAATCCTGGCTCTGGTACGCGCCCACGCTCTTATAATTCCCATTTTTATTGAAATACAGGCTGTCTGCTCCCGTGTGGGAGAAAACCCCGTCCAAAATAATATGGATTCCTTTTCTTCTGGCAACCTCGCATAATTCCCTGAAGTCATCGTTGTCTCCAAGGAACGGATCTACTTTTTTATAATCTCCCGTATTGTAACGGTGATTGGAGCTTGACTCGACGATCGGATTCAGATAAATGCATGTAACCCCAAGCTTTTTCAGTTCATCCAGCCGCTTTTTGATCCCTTCCAGATCGCCTCCGAAGAAATCACACGGATCGTAAAATTCTTTTCCCTCCATCGGTCCGAAAAGCGGGCGTTCCTCCCAGCTTTTATGCACATAAATATCACGGCCCATTTTTCTGTGGTATGCTTCCCCTCGTACGGTATTCTGCCGGTCTCCCCGGCAGAACCGGTCCGGGAATATCTGATACATAATGCCTTTTGAAAGCCATCTAGGCGTCTCAAACCCTCTTTCGTAAACCGTTATCTGAAAGCCCCGGACATCTTCTTCTACCCGAATGCCTTCCCCGCAGGTCCGTCCCGGCCTTGCTCCGTAATAATACGTGTAATTACCCTCTGTGATCCTGAAATAATACCACAGGATACACGCTTTTTCGGGCATCTCTATGATACATTCATAGAAGCCCTTTTTCTCTCTCATTGAAAAGGTCTTATGGTAATCTTCCGAATATAAGACCAGTTCCACAGTGACAGCAGTTCCCTCTAAGGCAAAAAGGCGAAGTTTTACCTCTTCGCCTTTTGTGACAGCCCCAACAGGTTCTCTGTACTGCTCAATTGATGCATTATGGATCATGCTCTCTCACCCTGCCTATTTGTATGTTGGTAAATTCCAGATTTTTTCATTGTATTCTTCGATTGTTCTGTCGGAAGAGAAAAATCCGGATTTGGCGGTATTGATCACCGCTTTCTTCACCCATTCATCGTGGTGATTGATATACATGTCGTATACCTTCTCAAATTCTTCCACATAAGAAGGCAGATCATACAGGACAAAATACTGATCCGGGATATTATGTTCTCCAAACAGCAGAGACTGATAAATATCAGAGTATTTTCTCTTTCCGTATCTCGGAAGTTCTCCGGCGATCAGACAGTTGCACACCTCACGGATCATTGGGTTTTGTTCAAAAATGGTTCCCGGATTGTATGTCCGGTACTGTTTCATGGAATTAATCTCATCCACAGTGGCTCCGAAAATAAAGATATTTTCTTTTCCTACCTGCTCAAAAATTTCTACATTGGCTCCGTCCATGGTTCCCAGAGTCAGCGCACCGTTCATCATAAACTTCATGTTTCCGGTTCCGGAAGCTTCCAGTCCGGCTGTTGAAAGCTGTTCACTGATGTCAGCCGCCGGTATCAGCACTTCAGCCACAGACACAGAGTAGTTTTCTACAAATACAACCTGCATCTTATCCTTCGTAGCAGGATCATTGTTGACCATATCTCCGATGGAATTGATCAGACGAATGATCTCCTTTGCCCTCTGATATCCCGGAGCCGCTTTTGCCCCGAAAATAAAGGTGATCGGCTTGCTTAAGAAATCAGGATTTTTCTTCACCTGTTTGTACAGATAAATAATATGCAGGCATTTTAACAGCTGTCTTTTGTACTCGTGAAGCCGTTTGCACTGTACATCGATCAGAGAATCCGGATTGATCTCAATTCCCTGTTTCTGTTTCAGATACTTGGCAAGCCTTCTCTTATTGCGCTGTTTAATAGCATCATATTTTTTGCAGAATTCCGCATCATCAGCCATCGGCATGATCTTTTCAAACAGACGGTAGTCACCGAGCAGGTCTCCCCTGACATTATCCTGGATCAGATCACACAGTTCCGGATTTGCCAGAGCAAGCCATCTTCTGTGTGTAATGCCGTTGGTAATGGCAAGGAATTTTTGAGGATAAATATTGTAAGAATCGTGGAACAGATTCGTCTTTAATATGTCTCCGTGAAGCTGGGACACTCCGTTTACCCTGTGGCAGACGGCAACACAAAGATTTGCCATGCGGATCTGGTTATTTCCGATGATCGCCATATAAGCAATCTTGGCCTCATCATTCGGATAATAAATTCTCAGGCGCTCACAGTACTTCTGGTTCATGACACAGATGATCTGATAGATTCTTGGCAGAAGGAGCTTAAACATATTCTCGTCCCAGCACTCCAAAGCCTCGGCCATGATCGTATGGTTCGTATAGTTAAAGATCTGGCTTACGATGTCCTCTGCTTCTTCCCATCCAAAGCCTTCTTCGTCCATGAGAATCCTCATTAATTCAGGGATCGCAAGGGTCGGATGAGTATCGTTGATCTGGACAGCCGCATACTCAGGAAGAGTATGGAGATCTCCTCTTTTTTCCTTGTGGTGTTTTACCATAAGCTGCATAGTGGCAGATGTCAGGAAATAAAATTGCTTTAATCTGAGCAGTTTTCCCTGCATATGGTCATCCGCAGGATAGAGAACCTTTGAGATCACCTCTGCAAACTCTGAGTCCGCAGAGGCCTTCTCATATCTTCCCTTATTGAAGGAGTGAAGGTCAAAGTTCTGCTTGCTCTTTGCACTCCAGAGTCTCAATGTGGCCGGGGCATTGGTCTTATATCCCATTACCGGCACATCGTACGGTACTGCCAGCACTGTGTGATAGTTGTAGTGCTCGATCTTTAAGCCGTCCTCCGTCCAGTTTTCCTTGATCTCTCCGTTAAAGTGGACTTCCATCGTCAGTTCCGGGCGTTCTACTTCCCACACAAAACCGTCTCTCAGCCAGTCATCTTCTACCTCTACCTGGCTGCCGTCGATGATCTTCTGCCGGAACAGTCCGTATTCATAACGGATACCGCATCCGATCGCCGGCAGATTTAATGTAGACAAAGAATCCAGGAAACATGCCGCCAGACGTCCCAGCCCTCCGTTTCCAAGCCCCGGATCGCTCTCTTCATCTAAAATATCGTCAAAGTCAATGCCCATCTTTTCGAAGGCCTCTTTATAGTCCCTCAAAACCCCGGAATTAATCAGGTTGTTGCTGTATGCTCTTCCCATAAGGAATTCTGCAGACATATAATATAATTTTTTCAGTCCCAGATCCTCTGTCTTTTTACGGCTCTTGGTCCAAAGATGCATGATATCATCCCGGATGCAGCCAGCTCCCGCTTTATAAAGCTCATCTCTGGTCGCCTCCTCCAATGTTGTTCCGAAGTTGTTGTTCAGCTTGTTCTCAACATTGCTGATGATCTCCTTCACCTTGCTGTTATTGTTTACAATTTTCATCCTCTGTTGCTCCTTTCACCAGTTGTCTAAAGAATGCTCTGGTATAATTCTAGATATTTTTTGGCTGATGACCCAAAACTGTTGTCAGACTCCATCGCCCTTTGAATCAAGCCTTTCCTGCGCTTTGGACTGCGCAGCGTATTCAATGCGTAACGAATGATCGAAAGCATCTCATGCGCATTATAATTCCTGAAAGAAAATCCGTTTCCTGTCTCTTCAAATTCATTGTAGCTCTGGACCGTGTCACAAAGCCCTCCGGTCTCCCGCACGATCGGCAGAGTTCCGTATCGAAGTGCGATCATCTGTGAGATGCCGCACGGTTCAAACTTGGAAGGCATAAGGAACAAGTCGCTGGCAGCGTAGATCTGATGAGCCACCGCATTGTTGTATGCGATATATGAGCATACTCTTCCCTTATACTTATTCTCCATAAAGCGGAAAAATTCTTCATAATCATGATCGCCGGTTCCCAATACGACGAAAGCGATATCTTCCGTACACATCAGCTCATCCAGGATATACTTGACTAAATCAAGTCCCTTCTGTGCGGTAAGACGGCTGACCATGCCGATGATCGGCACTCCGGGAGAAATGCTCAGTCCCAGATCACTGATCAGTTTTTCCTTGTTCTTTTTCTTTCCTGTCAGATCATCTTTATTAAAATGATACTGCAGATACGGGTCCGTCTCCGGATCAAATTCTTCTGTATTGATGCCGTTTACAATTCCCCATGTATCCCAGGCTCTGGCATTCAAAATGCCTTCCAGCCTGTATGCAAACTCAGGAGTTTTGATCTCCTGTGCATAAGTGGGACTTACCGTGCTGATCCGGTCTGCAAATACGAGGGCTGCTTTCATGAAGCTTGCACACTCATAATTATGCATAAATTCCGGTGTATCATACCTCGGATCGATACCCAGCCAGTGATGAAAAGCCTCAAAGGCATACTCACCCTGATACATCATGTTGTGAATCGTAAAGATCGTCCTGGCACGCCCGATCTCCCAATGGCTGTACTGAGTCTTCAAAAGAAGCGGGATCAGCCCGGTCTGCCAGTCATTGCAGTGGAGCACATTCGGAAGGAATCCAATCCTTCCGGCAGCCTCGATTACAGCGCGGCAGAAATATGCGTACTGCTCTCCTTCTGCGTCCCCGCCCCTGTAAACCGCATCGCCGAAGTACTCTTCATTGTCAATAAAGTAATATGTGACATCGTTGAAAAATAATCCCTCAACGCCTACATATACGTCTCTTCCGGCAAAATGTATATAAAAATCTGCCATATGCTTTGTCTGTGCAGCATACTTATCCTTAATCTGACGGTGGAACGGCATCATGACTCTGGTATCCACATGGAGCTTGTTGAGCTCCTTCGGCAGAGTACCGATGACATCGGCAAGGCCGCCCAGTTTCACAAAGGGAGCACATTCCGCTGCAACCATCAGTACGTTCATCATACACTCATTCCTTTTATTCATTGACGCTGGCTCCCTTCGGTATGAACACCGGATGCTGTCTGGATCCGGATAAATGTGCGTTAGAATAGATCTTTACATGACGGTCCATGATCGTATGGTTGATGTCCGCACCCTTTCCGATAAAGCCTTCCGCCATAACGATAGAATTTCTGATCACTGCGCCTTTTTCAATCTGGCATCCGCGGAAGATAACAGAATTTTCTACGGTTCCGTCGACTTCACAGCCGCTGCTGATCAGACTGTTGCTGATATTCGCCTCGATACCATAGCGGGCAGGCGCACTGTCACTCGTCCTAGTATACACTTTATTCTTACCAAAAAACAGTTCTTTCTGCACATCCTGTTTCAATAAATCCATATTGATATTGTAATAAGCCTCCACAGATGTGATGCAGCCTACATATCCTTTGTATTCATAGCCCTGAATATACAGGCGGTCAAAATTCGGAATAAGTACGTCGAAGAAGAAATGTTTTCTGTTGTGGGATACTGCCTCCTGGATAAAGTCGATCAGGAGTTCCCGTTTCATAATATACACATCCATGCTCTTCTTACCGTAGCGGTGCTTCGTCTCAGAATAGCACATATCCGTAATGCGTCCGGACTCATCCGGTTTCAGGTATACGCCGTCGTAATCACAGTTGGTGGCGTCATCACTGTTGTCAAAATACATCATGGAGATATCTGCGCCGCTGTCGATATGCTTTTCCAGCATGTCGTTAAAATCGGAATTAAATATCACATAAGAACGGCCAAGAAGAATATACGGCTCGGTAGCTTTCTTTAAAAATCCCAAAGTTCCCCTCAGACCATCCATGACACTGGCATATTCTCCGGATCTTCCGCTTCCTGATATGTACGGAGGAAATGTGTAAAGTCCTCCACGTTTTCTGTTGAGGCCCCAGTCTTTCCCGGAACCAACATGGTCCATCAGAGAGCTGTAATTGTATCTTGTCATGATTCCGACGTTTTTAATGGCAGAGTTGACCATATTGCTCAGGAGGAAATCTATGGTCCGGTATCTTCCGCCTACCGGGAGTGCCGATAAGCTTCGGGTGCGCACCAAATCCTGAAGTCTTCTGTTTTCTTCTCCTGCATTTATAATTCCAAGCATTTGATTTTCCATAGTTTCTACCTCCCTAGTGTAAAATAGATTCCGGATAGATCATTGCACCATCCTCAACGACAGCATCCTCAAGCACCACACTGTGATAGCCGATGACGGTAACTTCATTGCCCTCTCCGATTTTGCTTCCTTCTTCCACGACAACTTCTTCATCAATGATCGCTTTATTGATCTCGCTGTTTTCCCGGACGATGGAATCCTTCATGATGACACTGTTCTTCACCACCGCACCTTTTCCGATCTTTACGCCGGAATGAATGACACAGTTTTCCACGGTTCCCTCAATGAAAGAACCATCTGCGATGATACTCTTTTTCACACTGGCGCCTTCTGCTATGTAATGAGGCGGAAGTCCGTAAGTCCTTGTGTAGACTTTCAGCTTGTCATCATTTAAATTCAGCTGAGGATTCTCTTCCAGCAGCTCCATGTTGGCCTCCCACAGGCTTGATATCGTTCCTACATCTCTCCAGTATCCGTCAAAGCTGTATGCATACATCTTCTTTCCTTCTTCCAGCATTCTCGGAATGATGTTCTTGCCGAAATCGTGTTCTGAATCCGGATCATTGGCATCATCGATCAGGTACTGGCGGATCAGTTTCCATTTGAACACATAAATACCCATAGATGCTTTCGTGCTCTTAGGATGAGCCGGTTTTTCTTCAAACTCCTCGATCTTGTTGTCCTTATCGGTGTTCATGATCCCAAAACGCTTCGCTTCTTCCAATGTAACTTCCAGTACAGAGATCGTACAGTCAGCACCTTTCTTCTTATGGTAATTGAGCATTTTCTGGTAATCCATACAGCAGATCTGGTCACCGGACAATACAATGATGTGGTCCGGATCATAGTTGTCGATGAAATTGATATTCTGGTAAATGGCATCAGCAGTTCCGCGGTACCAATTCCCTTTTTCTCCTCTCACATACGGCGGAAGCACGAAGGCTCCTCCGTTCATATTGTCTAAATCCCAGAATCCTCCAGTTCCGATATAGGAATTAAGCTCCAGGGGTTCATACTGAGTCAGGACACCCACGGTATCGATCCCTGAATTCGCGCAGTTGGATAACGGAAAATCTATAATCTTATATTTACCGCCGTAGGGAACGGCAGGCTTCGCCTTCTTCTGGGTCAACGCAAACAATCGGCTTCCCTGGCCGCCTGCCAGCAACATTGCTACACATTCTTTTTTTGTAATCATAGTTTTCCTCCTTCTCACAATACCTATTTTGTTTCTTCTTTTTTATCTGCACTCTTCGCTGCTGTTTTCTTTTTAGTGGAAACTTCAGTCTGCTGCTTTACTTCTTTTTCGGCCTCCTTCTTTTTAGGTTTTTGTATATCTTTTGTTGTCTGTTCTTTTTTTGCTTCCGGCTTCTCGGCTTTCTTCACTGCTACCGGTTCCGCAGTTTTTGGGGTCTCCTTTTTTGCCGCTGCCGGTTCTGTAATTTTAGAAGCTTCCTTTTTCACCGGTGTCTTTACAGCCTCAGTTTTTACAGTCTCCGCTACTTTCGGTGACGGCTTCTTTGCTGCTGCCTTCTTTGGTTCCGCCTTCTTCTTGGCCGGAGTGTCTTCCAGCGTATATTTATACATAACAGCACTGAGCGGTTTTAATGTGATGACCGCATAATGCTCACAGGCGTTCCTCTTGCCTTTGATCTTCTTTTTCCGGACTTTCGCCGACTTCTGGCTGACTTCTCCGGTTCCTCCGTATACCTTATCCCCGGTATCCAGGATCTTTGTAAGCTTTCCGCCTTTCGGCATCGGGATATGGTACTTATCCCACTCTACCGGCGTAAAGTTAAAGATACACACGATCTGCTCCTGCGGTTTTCCTCTGCGCTTTTTAGATTTTCTGATGAATGCCACAACACTGTGATCTGCATCTCTCTGAAGCAGCCATTCAAATCCTTCCGGTTTGTTGTCCAGTTCGTACAGAGCCGGTTCGCTGCAGTAAAGTTCGTTTAACTTCGCCACATAATCGTTCATGGTTTTATGTGTCTCGTATTCATCGATCAGGAACCAGTCTAATTCTTCCTTGTCTCTCCACTCTACAAACTGTGCAAAGTCGTCGCCCATGAACAGCAGTTTCTTTCCCGGATGAGCAAACATAAATCCGTACAGCGTTTTCAGTGACCCAAACTTCTGCTCGTATTCTCCGAACATTTTGTTAATCATGGAACCTTTTCCGTGCACAACTTCATCGTGTGAGTATGGCAGGATATAGTTTTCACTGTACGCATAGTCCATAGAGAATACAATGGCTCCATGGTTTTCTTTCCGGAACAGGGAATCCAGTTCCATGTAATAGAGGGAGTCGTGCATATATCCCATGTTCCACTTATATGTAAATCCAAGTCCTTCTTCATCATCTATACTGCTGGTCACTTTAGGATACGCGGTAGATTCCTCAGCCACTGTGATGAACCCGTCAAAATTAGAGCGCATCGTATGATTCAGCTTCTGAAGAAACTCTACGGCTTCGTAATTGATATTGGTACCGTCTTCATTGGGCACAAACTCTCCCGGCTTTTTGCCGAAATCCAGATACAGCATGGCGCTGACCGCATCAATTCGGATACCGTCGATGTGATATTTCTCGGCAAAAAATACGGCGCTGGAGATCAGAAAACTCTGCACTTCCGGCTTTCCATAGTTAAACAGCAGTGTGCCCCAGTCCGGCTGGCTTCCTTTTCTCGGGTCTGCGTGGTCATAAATGTGGGACCCGTCAAACAGGGCAAGTCCGTGTTCATCCCTCGGAAAATGTGCAGGCACCCAGTCTAAGATCACGCCGATATCTGCCCGGTGAAGCTTATCTATAAAATACATAAAATCTTCCGGTGTGCCGTAGCGGGAAGTCACAGAATAGTATCCGGTCACCTGATAGCCCCATGAAAGATCATACGGGTATTCTGTCACCGGCATCAGTTCTACATGGGTATATCCCATCTTCTGCAGATATGGAACGAGCATGTCTGCAATCTCACGGTAATTATAAAACTCCCGCTCTTCCTCTTTCGGCATCTTCCATGTGCCCAGGTGCATCTCGTAAACAGACATCGGCTGGCTTACATCCTGTTTTTTCTTTCTGCGGCTTAAATAGCGCTTGTCCCTCCACGAAAAACCGTCGAGCTCATCCCACACAACAGATGCCGTATCCGGTCTCATCTCTGAATAAAATGCGAACGGATCACTCTTATATCTGCATTTGCCGTCCATGCCTTCCACGTAGTATTTATATAAATCCCCTTTTTCCAGTCCTTCTACCTGGATCGAGTAAATCCCCGGTTCTGTCTGCTTCATCGGATGTGAAAGCGGATTCCACTGATTAAAATCTCCGACCAGACTGACAGACTTGGCATTTGGCGCCCATACCACAAACTCGTGGGAGTCCGCTTCTTTCAAGTAATGGCATCCAAACATTAAATATGCTTTCTGCGCTTTTCCCGTCTGAAATAAATATAAGTCCTCTTTGCTAATGTTTGTTTCCATGGGATAAATCCTCCTCCTTCAAATACATACTAAGTATTATATGTATAAGCTAATAAAAAAAGTGCAAATTTCACCATTTTGTCCTTGCAAATGGTCAAAATCACACTTCCTAATCTACGTATAATCAAATTCTGTATAGCTAAGAACGTAACCGATGCTGTCCTTTACAAGATCAAATTGCTGACATCTGTTTCATAAACCTATTATAACATAAAAAGGGGACTTTATACAACAAATTGTACAAAATTTAATACATTTTTTCCGTCCTTTTTTTGTTAATTTTGAAAACCTAATTTTTGCACTTATTGTAACACTGTGATGCACTAAAAAGTGCAAAAAAACAGTTTCTGTCTTCTGCGGAAACTGTTTTTTGATGACTTTTATTTATCCTTTGTAAAAATTGCTAAAACACACTTTTTGAGCTTCTGATTTCCGGTTTATAGCCGGTGTCCTGAAGCGCCTTGATGATCTTGTTTTTATGCTCTGTTCCGAAAGCTTCCATCGTGATCGTAAGTTCCACTGCGCTGTTTCTGTTGATACTTACAAACTGGTTATGCTCTAACTTCACGATATTGCCCTGAGCCTGGGAGATAACCCTTGAAACTCTCGTGAGTTCCCCCGGCTTGTCCGGCAGAAATACGGAAACCGTAAAAATCCTGTCCCTGATAATCAGACCGTGCTGTACCAAAGATGCAATCGTAATAACATCCATATTTCCGCCGCTGATGATCGGGACCACTTTTTTCCCCTCTGCTTTTAGATGCTTCAGTGCCGCAATGGTAAGGAGGCCTGAGTTCTCTGCAAGCATCTTATGGTTTTCCAAAAGATCCAGAAAGCACGGGATCAGTTCTTCATCTTCTACCGTAATGATATCGTCGATATTGTTTTGTATGTAAGGGAATATCTTTTTCCCCGGCGTCTGAACAGCCGTACCGTCGGCGATGGTATTTACATGTTCGCAGGATACAACTTTTCCGGCCTCCAGTGAAGCCTTCATGCAGGCCGCTCCCGCAGGCTCAACACCGATGACTTTGATCTTTGGATTTAAAAGCTTGGCCAGGGTAGAAACTCCTGTCGCAAGTCCTCCCCCGCCGATCGGTACTAAAATATAATCCACGGTGGGCAGTTCCTTGAAGATATCCATCGCAATGGTCCCCTGCCCTGTTGCAACAGCCAGATCATCAAAGGGATGCACAAATGTAAATCCTTTCTCCTGTGCAAGCTTCAGCGCATGTTCACACGCTTCATCATAGACATCTCCGTAAAGGACCACTTTTGCGCCTAAATCTTTCGTCCGGTTGACTTTCAAAAGCGGAGTCGTAGTCGGCATAACAATGGTAGCCTTCACACCCTGTCTCTTTGCGGCCAGCGCCACTCCCTGCGCGTGATTTCCGGCAGATGCGGTGATCAGTCCTTTTACTTTTTCTTCTTCGTTCAGTGTGCTGATCTTATAATACGCTCCCCGTATTTTATAGGCACCGGTCAGCTGCATGTTTTCCGGCTTCAAATAAACGAGGTTTCCTGTCTGCTCAGAAAAATAATCGCTTTTGATCAGTTTTGTGGGCAGAACGATCTCCTGTACTTTGTCATATGCTTTCTCGAATTTGTTTAATGTTAACATCTACTCATCTCCTCTATCAAACAGTGCGTTTACAAACATATCCGGATCAAACGGCTGCAGGTCATCCACCTGTTCGCCGATTCCGATATATTTCACCGGAATTCCCAGTTCTGCCTGGATTGCTATGGCGATGCCTCCCTTTGCCGTACCATCCAGCTTTGTCAGGATAATACCGGAGATGTCTGTGGCCTCTTTAAACTGTTTTGCCTGTGCAAGGGCATTCTGACCCGTCGTGCCGTCCAGTACGATGAGTGTCTCCTTGTACGCTTCCGGGTATTCCCGCTCAACAATGCGGTTGATCTTCTTCAGTTCATCCATCAGGTTCTTTTTGTTGTGAAGCCTTCCGGCCGTGTCACACAGAAGCACATCTACATTCCTGGCTTTCGCAGCGGAAACCGCATCGTACACCACGGCTGCCGGGTCCGCCCCTTCAGCCTGGCTGATAATATCTACACCGGCGCGGCCTGCCCACTCTTTCAGCTGTTCAATAGCACCCGCACGGAATGTGTCCGCCGCCGCCATCATGACCTTCTTCCCCTCGCCTTTCAGCAGGGATGCCATTTTGCCCACTGATGTGGTCTTGCCCACGCCATTGACGCCGATGACCAGCACAACGCTCTTTTTATCTTTAAAATCATATGCCTCTTCGTCCAGCTTCATCTGCTCCTTAATGGAGTCAATGAGAACCTGCCTGCACTCTTCCGGCTCTTTGATCTTATCTTCTTTTACTTTCTTTTTCAGATTTTCAATGATGCTCATGGTAGTATCAATCCCCATGTCGCTCATGATCATTATCTCTTCCAGTTCTTCATAAAAATCATCGTCAATGCTGGAAAACCCTTTAAAAATAGAGTCAAAACCTGAGGCAATGTTATCTCTGGTCTTTGTAAGTCCTGCAGCCAGTCTGCTGAAGAATCCTTTCTTTTCTGCCATTTCAAATCTCCTTCCCATCAAAGCTTTATTCGTCCAGATCGTTTTCGATCAGACTCACGGACACCAGTGTGGAGATACCTTTCTCCTGCATGGTGATCCCATATAAAATATCCGCTGCTGTCATTGTACCACGTCTGTGGGTAATTACAATAAATTGTGTTTCTTTTGTAAGCTTATGCAGGTATTGTGCAAATCTTGCCACATTGGAATCATCCAGCGCAGCCTCGATTTCATCCAGCAGGCAAAACGGCGAAGGTTTCAGATTTTGAATAGCAAACAGAAGGGAAATAGCTGTCAGGGCCTTTTCTCCTCCGGAAAGCTGCATCATATTCTGCAGTTTTTTCCCCGGCGGCTGTGCAATAATCCGGATACCGGACTCCAGCACATCGTCGTCGGTGAGTTCAAGCCTTGCATATCCTCCCCCGAAAAGTTCCTGAAACACCGTCTGGAACATCTCCTGAATATCCTTAAATTTCTCTCTGAACTGATTCCTCATGGCAGCTTCCAGTTCATTAATCAGCCCTGCCAGATGTGCCTCCGCCTTTACGATATCTTCGTGCTGTTTTTTCAGAAATTCATATCTCTCCAAAACATCTTTGTAGTCCTCTATTGCATTGACATTCACCGGCCCCAGTTCCCTGATCTGTGTCTTGATCTCAGCAATTTTCTTCTTCAATTCTGTAAGGCTTTCCTGAGGTTCTTCCCCTGACAGCGACTTTGCCTGATGATATGTAAGCTCATAATTCTCCCACATGTATTCCAGGAGCTCCTGCTGTTTTTCCTCAAGCTTTTCCCTTGCAGACGTAAGCCTCAGCACTTCTTTGTCAAAACCGTTGACTCTCTGCATAAGTTCTTCTCTGACTTTCAGACTCTCCTTATACTTCTCCTCAGTCTCTGAAAGCAGCCTCTGCTTTTGAGAAAGATTCTTCTCTTCTTTTTCAATCCAGAGACTTTTTGATTGGACCCCCTGTCTGCATGCTTCTATCTGCCTCTCAATGTCTCCGATGGATGAATCGACAGAACCGGTCTGCCTGCCAAGTGCCTCCAGATCCTCTTCAATTTTTAAAAGTTCCAGACGAAGCCGTTCTCCGCCGCTCATGATAAAATCCTGGCGCTGCTTCAGCTGGCCGGCTTTCATATGTGCCTCGGAAACTTCCCTGGCCTTTTCTTCTGCCATGCGTCTGGCTTCCTCCAAATGTTTGGAAAGGCTGTGGATCTTCTGTTCTTCGGTCTGGTTTGCTTCCTCCAGCACCTGTTTTTTATCAGATAAAGATGTCACATCGCCATCCATGGACCGGTATTCTTGGCGCAGAGCCTGAGCCTGATCTAAATATTCCTGCTCCCTCTCTGCTTCCTCATGAATCTGTTTGTCAATGGATTTCATCGTCATCACCACAGTGTTTTCCCGAAGCGTATTTTCCTGAATCCTGCCTTTTAAACGGCTGATCTTCTTTTCCGCCTGCCCGTACTGCTCTGTCTTTTCTTCAAGCACTTTGGAGAGACGCAGAATTTCATCTCTGTCCTTTAGGAGCTTTTGCTCAAGTTCTTTTAATTCACGGTTTCTTCCGAGAAGATTGCTCTTATTCTTATAGGCACCTCCGGACATAGAACCTCCGGGGTTCAGTGCATCCCCTTCCAGCGTTACGATGCGGAAAGAGTGTTTGTACTTTGCCGCGATCCGAATCCCGTCGTCGATGGATTCCACTACGAGTACACGGCTGAGAAGTGACTGGAACAAGTCTGAAAACCTGTCTTCATAGCTGGCGAGACGGTCACAGGTGCCGATCACTCCCTTCTCATGCACTGCCTCAGGCCTTGGAAATCCGCCCCTCTGCTTTACTGCGTTGAGCGGAAGGAATGTCACCCTGCCGTACCGGTTTTTTTTCAGAAATTCGATCATTTCCTTGGCTGTCTGCTGGGTATCCGTGACTACATTTTGAATCGCTCCTCCGAGAGCAGTCTCCACGGCAAGTTCATATTTTTTCCTGACTTTCATGATATCGGCTACAGCACCGATGATACCCGGATATCTCTCCTTCTGCTCCATCACCCTCTTGATGCCGAATCCATATCCCTCATAGCGTTCCGCCATGTTTCTTAACGTCTCATAGCTGGACTGGCTCCTGTGGAAACCCTCCTTTTTCAGGGTGAGCTCCTCCTGGACGGATCTTCTCTCATCTCCCAGTCCGCCGCAGATCTCCTGCTCTGTCTCCAGTTCCTTGAGGATCCGCCTTTTTTCTTCCGCCAGTCCGAGCCTCTTATATTCTTCCTGTTCTTTTCTCTTCTCCTGCTCTGCCCTGTGATGTCCGGAGTTTTCTGCCTGCGAGATCAGATGGCGAATCCGCACATCCAGCTGCTCCCTCACAGTCTCCACATGCTGCAGCCTGTTGGAAAGATTCATCTGATTGTTGGCAAAACTCTGCTGATTTCTGCGAAGCTTCTCAAGTTCTTTCTCCGTATCCTGAATATCCTTCTGGAGAAATGCGACTCTGCTCTCTCTTTCCACAGTATCTTCCTGGGCTTTCAAAACCGCCTCTTCGATTTCCCTGCGCTCTTTTCGAAGTTCAGAAAGCTGTGAGCACTTGTCCTCTTTTTCTCCGGTAAGCCGGCGGATGTCAGATGTCAGATGAGTCTCCCTCATCCGCTCCGTGTTCATCTGTTCTCTTAAGACCTTGATCTGGCCTTCCTGTTTCTCTTTGTCGACTTTGGCCATAGAAAGTTCTTCTGTCCCGGCCTCGATCTTGTGTTTCAGCTCATTTAAATACCGGTCCTGTCTCTCATACTCGGCTTTCGTCTGTTCCAGGCGCCTGTCCGCGTCATCCACTTCTCCCTGGGCGATCCGGATCTTCCCATCCAGACTCTCGATCTCATCGGACAGCCGGCCGTTTTCCACGAGGAACATTGATGTGTCATATTCCTTCAGCCTGTCTCTGTATGAGAGATATTCTCTTGCCTTTTCAGACTGAGACTTCAGAGGGCCAACCTGCCGTTCCAGTTCCGAAAGGATATCCGTTACCCGGTTTAAGTTTTCCCGTTCTGCCTCCAGAGATTTTTCTGTCTCAAGTTTATTCTTTTTATATTTTACGATGCCGGCAGCCTCATCGAACAGTTCTCTCCGATCCTCCGGCTTACCGCTCAAAATCTGGTCGATCTGTCCCTGACCGATAATAGAATAGCCCTCTTTGCCTATTCCGGTATCAAAAAACAATTCCACGATATCTTTCCGCCTGCACGGACTGCCATTCATCAGATATTCGCTTTCACCGGAGCGGTAAACTCTCCTGGCCACCGTGACCTCTTCAAACCCGATCGGCAGACTGTGGTCGCTGTTGTCCATAGTGATGGCAACGTAAGCAGAACCCATCGGCTTTCTCATCTCCGTGCCGGAAAAAATCACGTCTTCCATCTTGGCGCCCCGGAGCTGTTTTGCGCTCTGTTCTCCGAGCACCCACCGGACCGCATCCGCCACATTGCTTTTTCCGCTTCCGTTGGGACCAACAATTCCCGTGATGCCGCTGTCAAATTTAAAAATCATTTTGTTGGCGAAGGATTTAAATCCATTCACTTCAATGCTTTTCAGATACATAGCTACCTCAATATCCCGTCCTTATGTTTCATTGCCTCATAGGCTGCCGTCTGCTCCGCACTTTTCTTGCTTCTTCCCGTTCCGGTTCCAATGACTTTTTCCCCGAGCCTGGCCTCCACCGTGAAAGTCTTCTGGTGGTCAGGTCCCTCTTCCTTTATCAGTTCATAAGTAAGGGGCTGCTTGGAGAAGCTCTGCACAAGTTCCTGGAGCGAAGTTTTGGCGTCATAAAACAACACCTTTTCATCCACGTCCTGAAGCAGATACGTTTCCACGAACTTTCTGGCCTCATCGAAGCCCTGATCCAGATATACGGCTCCGATCACGGCCTCAAACGCATCCGATAAGATGGAATCCCTCTCCCTTCCTCCGGTCAGGTCTTCCCCTTTGCTCAGCAGCAGATAATCGCCCAGAGCGAGATCCTTGGCGCAAAATGCCAGAGTAGGCTCGCAGACAAGGCTGGCTCTCATTTTTGTCAGTTTTCCCTCCGGTTCGTCTTTGTAAGTCTTAAACAGATAGTCGCTCATGATCAGTTCCAGCACCGCATCTCCCAAAAACTCCAGCCGTTCATTGTCTTTCCCCCGGGGAAGTTTCCGCTCATTTGCATAGGAACTGTGGGTCAGTGCAGTCGTCAGCAATTTCTTGTCATGAAAACGAATCTTGATTTTTTTCTGGAAATCTTCCTGATTTGATTGATTCATACCTTTTATTTTTCCTTTACAATCTGTTCTTTGATCTTTTCATTGATTTTTGCCTCTGAAAAAGCAATACACTGTATGATCGCATTCTTCGTCTCTTTTGCCTTGGAACTTCCGTGCATCTTCACGACCAGGCCGTTTAAACCGAGAAGAGGAGCTCCGCCGTGTTCCGATGCGTCAAAGCGTTTCAGGGTCTTTTTCAGTGACGGTTTTACGAGAAGCCCTCCGATCTTTCCGCGGAGACTCTGCATCATTCCGTCTTTTACAATTGACATCAGTGTTGAGGACAGGCCTTCTGACAATTTCAGGATCACATTTCCCACAAAAGCATCACAGACTACTACATCTGCCTGACCGGAATGGATTTCTCTGGCCTCGATGCTTCCGGTAAAGTTGATCTCCTCACATTCCTTCAAAAGAGGAAATGTTTCTTTTACAAGTGCGTTTCCCTTTGCCTCTTCCACGCCGACATTTACGATGGCAACTTTCGGATTTTTAACACCTACCACGTCTTCCATATAAATAGAACCCATCTTTGCAAATTCCAGAAGGTATTCCGGTTTTGCGTCCATGTTGGCGCCGCTGTCGATGATCAGGGAAACCCCTTTTGTAGTCGGCATCAGAGCGGCCAGAGGGGCGCGTTTCACCCCTTTGATCCTGCCCACCACGAACTGTCCTCCCACGAGAATCGCTCCTGAACTTCCCGCTGATACGAATGCATCTGCAGTCTGGTCTTTTACCATCTTCATCCCGACTACCATGGAAGAATCTTTCTTCTTACGAATCGCCTCTACCGGTGATTCATCACAAGAAATTTCTTCTTCTGCATTGATCACTTCGATCTGCTCGCTCTTATAGCGGTATTTCTTTAATTCCTCGTGGATTCTCGGGGATTTTCCGACAAGGTAAACTTTAATATTGCTGTTTTCGTTCACCGCATCCACCGCGCCTTTTACGATCTCTCCGGGGGCATTGTCCCCTCCCATGGCATCCAGCGCTACTTTAACTATCTTTTCCATTTGCAACCTCCTTGATACAAAATTACCAGATGAAAAGAAATGCCATCCGCTTAAACTCATAAAGTCTAAACGCATGGCAATTCATGACAACATATGCTGCTGTCAACTCTTACTGAGCATTTACGATTTCTCTTTTATTGTAAGATCCGCAGGCTTTGCACACTCTGTGAGGCATCATTAATTCACCGCACTTGCTGCATTTTACTAAAGCTGGTGCAGTCATTTTCCAGTTAGCTCTACGTTTATCTCTTCTCGCTTTTGAAGATTTATTCTTCGGACAGATTGACATTGGTATTACACCTCCTTAAAATTCTTAAAAATATCCTGGATAGCTGCCATCCGCGGATCTTTAACCGCCCGGTCACAGCCACACTCTTCCTTGTTCAGATTCGTTCCGCACACTGGACAAAGCCCTCTGCAGTCTTCACCGCATAACACCTTTGTTGGCAGCAGGGGAATCACTTCTTCAAGAATAAGTTTATCCACATTAAGACTGCTTCCATCTACGAAAGACACTTGATCCTTACAAGTTTCTTCTATGTCATCAAAATCCAATGTCTTTGAGACATTGAGCCTGATCTTTTCCGGAACCTCGGTGAGACACCGGTCACAGGGCATCCCGACTGTGATGCTTGTCTGAAATGAGACGGAAACCGTCCTCTTCCCTTCATTTTTTAAAATAACCGGAAAAGAAGGCTTTTCGAGGATCGGATAGCTTTCTCTTTTGAGAATAAGCTCCTCCATATCCATGGAACATTCCACCGTCTCTTCATGATCCGGCATTGATAACAATTTTGATAACTGAATCAGCATACTATCTCCTAAAATTTCATACTTGTCTATTATACAAACGCAATATTTGTTTGTCAAGTAATTTTATTTTACAAGGGCTACCGTATCCCTTGCGATCATCACTTCCTCGTTGGTCGGAATACAGAGCACTTTGACCCTGGAATCATCCGTTGAAATGACCGCCGCTTTTCCATGCACATCGTTCTTCTGAGCATCGATCTTTGCACCGATGCAATCCAGATATTCTCCGATGGCCGCTCTCGTGGCGTCGTCATTTTCTCCCAGTCCCGCTGTGAAGGCGATGGCGTCCACCCCGTTCATAGCCACAGTGTAAGCTCCGATATATTTTGCCACACGGTAAACATAAGCAGCCATCGCAGCCTCTGCCGCTTTGTTGCCCTCTGCCTTTGCGGCTTTGACATCTCTGAAATCAGAAGAAATACCGCTGGACATTCCGAGCACTCCGGATTCTTTGTTTAAGATACTGACTACTTCGGACACGGTTTTATTTTCTTTGTTAGCGATAAACTCAAGGATCGCCGGGTCCAGGTCTCCGGAACGTGTACCCATGATCAGCCCTTCAAGCGGTGTCAGCCCCATAGAAGTATCTACAGATTCTCCGCCTTTGACTGCTGTGACACTGGCACCGTTCCCTAAATGGCATACGATGATATTGATATCCTTGATGTCTTTTCCGAGCATTTTGGCAGCCTCACGGGAAACAAACTGATGAGAAGTCCCGTGGAATCCATAGCGGCGGATTCCGTCTTCATCATAGTACTTTCTCGGGATTCCATAGAGAAATGCTTTTTCCGGCATCGTCTGATGGAATGCGGTATCAAAAACTGCCACCATCGGCTTATTCTTCATGAGTTCCCGGCAGGCCTCAATTCCGATCAGAGCCGCAGGGTTATGGAGCGGTGCAAATACGTTGCACTCCTCGATCTCTTTTAACACATCCTCTGTGATAATGCAGGATTTCGTAAACTTTTCTCCGCCGTGTACGACTCTGTGTCCCACGGCACTGATCTCGTCCAAAGATGCGATCACACCGTTTTCTTTGTCTGTAAGCTGCTCAAGCACAATGCCGATGGCCGTCTTGTGGTCCGGCATAGCCGGAGTAGTCTTGATCTTGTCTTTTCCGGCAGGCTCATGCGTCAGGGCTCCGTCAATCCCGATCCTCTCACAGAGACCTTTTGCCAGTACGTCTTCTGTGTCTGAATCGATCAACTGGTATTTGAGGGAGGAACTTCCGCAATTAATAACTAAAACTTTCATCTTCATTCTCCTATATATTCTAATCTTTTAATCTCTAATTGTTCTCCGTAAGCTGCGCCTGCACTGCTGTAATCGCCACAACTCCGACGATATCCTCCGCCTTGCATCCACGGGACAAGTCATTGACAGGCTTTGCAATCCCCTGGGTAACCGGGCCGTAGGCTTCCGCTTTTGCCAGCCTCTGGACTAATTTGTATCCGATATTTCCTGCATCCAGGTCCGGGAAGACGAGCACATTGGCTTTTCCTGCCACTTCGCTTCTCGGAGCCTTTGATGCAGCCACCTCAGGAACAATCGCCGCATCCAGCTGCAGTTCTCCGCAGATCAGTGTATCCGGATAATCTCTCTTTGCGATCGCTGTTGCTTCCACAACCTTTGTCACATCGTCGTGCTTTGCACTTCCCACTGTGGAATGGGAAAGCATGGCAACCCTCGGTTCTTCTCCAACCAGCTGTTTAAACGTCTGCGCAGAGCTTCCGGCAATGGCTGCCAGCTGTTCTGAATTCGGATTCTGATTCAATCCACAGTCTGCGAATACGAAAGTGCCGTTGGCGCCGAGTTCACAGTCCGGCACTACCATCAGGAAGAAGGCAGAAACGATCCTTGTCCCCGGAGCCGTCTTGACAACCTGAAGGGCAGACCGCAGAACGTTGGCGGATGAGTTTACCGCCCCCGCAACCATACCGTCCGCATCTCCGGCACGCACCATCGTAGCTCCGAAAAACAGCGGGTTGGAAAGCAGGATTTCTTTTGCGTCTTCCGGAAGCAGTCCCTTGCTCTTTCTGGCTTCGCACAAAGATTCGATGTATGTATTGAGTCTTTCGCAGTTATTTGGATCTACAAAATAGGCCTTGGATAGATCTAATCCCTCTGCGCGGCTTAAAATCTCCTCCTCGTTTCCCACAAGAATAATGTCAGCTATCCCTTCTCTCAGCACTGTGTCTGCCGCCTCGAGAGTACGGGGATCTCCGGTCTCAGGCAAAACAATCTTTTTTTTCTCACTCTTAGCTCGTTCTTTAATCACATCAATAAAACTCATTACGTTGCTCCTTCCAACTTTCTACAAAGATGAATTCTTCTCATGGAAATTATACAATATTCGTTTGTTGTATACAATATGCCTTGTTGTACTTTTCCTAGTACATCTCATCTCATAATGTTTTCATTTTACTATCTTTTATTTTTAATAGCAAGTTTCAGCCTTTTATTTCCTCTTTTTTGTGCAATTTTACCTTTTTTGAGTTCTTTGTTATAATGATTTCACAAAAGAAAGGAGAGCAGCAATGAAAACTGCGGCAATTATCTGTGAGTATAACCCGTTTCATAACGGACATCTTTATCATATCGAAGAGACAAAGCGCATCTTAGGCGCTGATTATATCATTGCACTGATGAGCGGAAATTATGTACAGCGCGGCGCCCCGGCCGTCATCGAAAAAAAAACAAGGGCCAGAATGGCACTCATGAACGGAGCCGACCTGGCGCTGGAGCTGCCGCTCTGGTTTTCCTCCGGCAGCGCCCCGTATTTTGCAGACGGCAGTGTCGCCCTCCTGGAAGGCCTTGGTGTGGTAGACATTCTCTCTTTCGGGAGTGAATGCGGATCTCTGAGCCTTCTGATCTCCCTCGGAAGCCTTCTTGCAGACAGAGAGGAGGATCTCACGGAGCAGATCAAAAAATTTTTAAAGACCGGCATTTCCTATCCCAAAGCGAGGGAAAAAGCGATTCTCTCACTTGGCTGTTCCAAGAGTGACGCCGATATCCTCAGAGAGCCAAACAACCTTCTGGGGCTCGAATATATCATGGCGCTGAAACGCAGAAACAGCAGCATCCGTCCATTCTGTATCCCAAGGAAACAGAGCAGCCACCGGAGTCTTGACCTGACTGGCAGCATCAGCTCTGCCTCCGCCATCCGGTCACAGCTGGCTGTTTTTGACGGCCTTAACAAGTGTCTGGAAAGCATGCCGGAAAATCTGCACCCGATCCTCCGTGAGGATTACCGGCGCCGGTTTCCCATCCTGCTCGATGATTTTTCCGATCTGCTGTCCTATAAACTCTGCATGGAAGATTCCTTTGAGGACTATTGGGACGTCTCAAAGGATCTGAGTGACCGTCTGATCAGTATGACCGTTCCGGGCCAGCCCTTTTCCTGCCAGATCGAAGCCGTCAAAAACAAAAGCCTGACCTGGAGCCGTATAAGCAGAGGTCTCCTGCACATCCTCCTCGGCATGAAGCAGGAAATAAAGGACAGCTATACCCGCTCAGAACAGCCCCTGTATTTTCAGATCCTTGGCTTTAAAAAAGAGGCTTCCTCTCTGATCCGGGAAATCAAAAAGAAAAAAACCTGGCCGATGGTCCGGCATTTAAGACCGCTTGACGATCCGCTTACGAAGGTCCAGGAACAGATGCTTCAAACAGAGAGAAAAGCGGATGCCCTCTACCAGATGATGCTTCGGGCAAAATTTAAGACTCAGGTAAAAGAAGAACAAATCATAATATAACCGTCCGTCTCATAGGCTTAAGAGGACAGGGGGTTTTTCTATGGGTAAATACTTTTATCAGTTTTGTTTGATTTTAACTGCGTTCCTTCTATTTTTATTTCCGGAACAGTGCGTGGCAGGTGCCAAAAACGGCCTGCTGCTCTGGTCCGGAACCATCGTACCCACGCTCCTGCCATTTTTTCTTCTGACAAACCTTATGATGAAATACCAGACAGTCCACTATATTTCCTATTTGTTTTATCCTCTGTTTAAAATATTTCCATGGCTGAACAAAGACCTGGCCTATACGATTCTGATTGGCTTCTTGTGCGGCTATCCTCTGGGCGGCAAGATCATCAACGATCTGGTGCTTTCTGGTTCCTACACAAAAAAAGAAGGGGAATCCCTTCTTGTGCTCTGCAACAATGTAAGCCCGATGTTTTCGATCGGCTTTACGCTGACCCTGATCTTAAAAGGGACCCTTAATGTACCCCTTTATTTTTTCTGCCTTTATACGCCCAATCTCCTGTACTTTATCTTCATCCTCTGGAAATTCAGAGGTACAGGATTTTTACACGTGCATCAGAAACACCCGAGGACTGCGGCGATCAAATCCTTTGACGAGATTATTTTTGACAGTTTGAAGACGATTTTTACCATCGGTATTTTTATCATGGTATTCTCCATCGTATCTTCTCTTCTCCAAAGCGGCATGCTCCCCTCCTATGTCACGGCACCGGTAATCGGAATGCTCGAGATCACAACAGGGATCTCTCATATAAGTTTTCTGACCCTGGGCTTCAGACAAAAAGCAGCCGCAATCCTTGCCGTCAGCTCTTTCGGCGGCCTGTGCAGCCTGGCACAGGTCAAGAGCGTCTGCCAAAAATCACAGCTGTCTATGAAAAGCTATCTAATTTTTAAGATGCTCTTTGCCTGCATAAGCAGCGGAATGCTACTCCTCTTCCTGTGACACGAAATCTTCGGCGGTTCTCGCCTTCGTCCGGGAAGCCCCGTCAAGCTGCTGCCGGATTTCCTCATAGTTGGTGCTGATCGACTCTATATCGCTGTCTAAGGTAGATAAAAGCTGTTCAAAAAGGCTCTGCTGACCCTCTTTTACTTTTGTTATGTAGTCCTGGACATCTTCCATAATATCGCACGTGTACTGCAATGCGCCGTATCTCACCTGATCAGCCTCTTCATTGGCATTATGAATGACATCATTTGCGTGGTTTAAAGCAGCCTCTTCAATCTCTTTCGCACGCATTTTTGCCATCTCTACGATCTCATTTTCATCAATCAGCTCTCCGGCTTCTCTGGCCGCCTGGTCTACGATATTCTGGGCCTTGATCCTGGCATCTTCCAAGATGGCATCTTTGTTCATCATGACCTTGCGGCTGCGCTCCACCTCACCCGGAATCTGTTTTCTCAGCTCCTCGATGACCGTGATCAGCACATCCCTGTCAATGACAACTTTGCCCGGATTAAACCTTGCCGGCTTGGCCTCATCGATCAAAATTTCAATATCATCGATCATTTCATGCAAATATTTCTCACTCATGCTTCTCCCTCTATTCTTTCTCTAAATTTTTGCTTCAGCTTCTGTTCCACATACGGAGGCACCAGTTCACTGACATCTCCGTGATAGGATGCGATCTCCCTCACGATTGTAGAGCTCAAGTATGCATATTCCGTACTTGTAGTAAAAAACATCGTATCCAGATTAGAGTCCAGCTTATTATTGATCTGGGCGATCTGCAGTTCATACTCGAAATCTGTGACGGCGCGGAGCCCGCGGACCGTAATATCCGCGTTGTTTTCCCTTGCAAAGTCCACCAGCAGACCGGAAAAAGATTTCACCTCAACATTCTCCATATCCTTTGTGGCTTCCATGAGAAATTCCACTCTTTCTTCCATCGAAAATAACGGATTTTTTTCACTGTTCAGCAAAATCCCTATGACCAGTTTATCAAAAACTCTGATAGAACGTTTAATAATATCCAAATGCCCATAAGTTACCGGGTCAAAGCTTCCCGGATACACTGCGATGCTCATTTCTCAGCCCTCCTGCACTTTTTGCAAAAAAGTATGCTTATTAGTTTTATATTCCTTTATCTTTAGAACCTTGAGATACTCAAACATCTCATCTTGAATCTCTGTCTGTAAGCTGGATTCGGCAATGACCAGGGCGTTCTCCTTCAAGAGATCCGAATGATCCAGTTCGTTAAGCACTGCATTCTCCATTCCTCTGTCATAAGGAGGGTCCATAAAAATATAGTCAAATTTCCGGCCCTCTGATCCAAGCTTCCTCAATGCACTTATGACATCTGTCACGAGGATCTGCGCTTCATCTGCAAGCTTCGTATGTACCAGGTTGTCCTGAATGCAGGAAGCCGCCTTTTTATTGTTTTCCACAAAAACAGCATGCTTACAGCCCCTGCTCAGAGCCTCTATCCCAATGGCTCCGCTGCCCGCAAACAAGTCCAGAAAATCTTTTCCTGCAAGTTCATGCTGGATCATATTAAACAATGTTTCCTTAATGCGGTCCTGTGTCGGTCTCGTATCCATGCCTTCCACTGTTTTAAGCCTTAAACTTCTGGCTTTTCCTGAAATCACTCGCATTTTTTTATCTTCCTTCGTTTTTTCTCCCTACTATTGTATTATATTCAGATAATTTGTCAACTAAATAACAAAGAAATTCCTGCACCATGCAAAAGGAGCAGTCAGAACTGACGCTCTGATTGCTCCTCTTTTTTCTTTCGTTCTCTCATCAAAATTACGAGTAAAAACTGATTCGTTTGAATCCGTTAACTAACGGCCAGACATTTCCTCTTCCTGTCTGCGGATCATTTTACGAACCATTTCTCCTCCAACAGAACCTGCCTGAGCAGTTGTTAAATGTCCGTTGTATCCTTCTTTTAAGTCTACACCGATTTCATTAGCAACCTCGAATTTGAATCTGTCCAGTGCTTCCCTAGCCTCTGGAACTTCCACTCTGTTGTTTCCTTTGCTGTTTGCTGAAGTACGTTCTTCCATTTTGAAAGACCTCCGTTTCTTTTGTTGTTTTTTGTTACGAAGATAGTATGTTTAATAATACAAAAGATACACTGAGAGTTTTTACATGGAATAACATTTTTTTCTTTGGAAGTTTAATACTTTACTTTGAAGTCCTTTTCTCCCTCACTGAGCGGACATTCTTCAACTGTTACATGGTCGATCCGCATAAATCTGTGTCCGTGTTTCATGGCTTCCATAAAATCTTCAATCTGTTTTTTTGTCCCCTGGGCTTCTGCGGTGACAGAACCGTCATACATATTTTTCACCCAGCCTGTCACATGAAACTGTGCAGCATTCATCTGTGCAAAATACCGGAATCCTACTCCCTGGACTCTTCCTGTAAACCGCAAACGTACACGAATCATAGCGAACCTCCTTTATATCCTGTTGGCAAGCGAAATCTGTTTTTCCAGTCGGCTGTTTTTTAATGTGGAGAAATCAAATCCTTCCTCACACAGCTGATGTACCGCATCGCTTGCCTGTTTTAAAAGATCTGCGTTGGTATAAATATCGGCCAGGACAAAATCCATCATCCCGCTCTGCCGGACCCCGAAAAAGTCTCCCGGACCTCTGAGTTTCAAATCCTGATTGGCAATGTAAAATCCGTCATTGGACTTATTTAACACTTCCAACCGCTCCATAGTCTCTTTCTTTTTTGCTCCACTCATGAAAATACAATAGGACTGGTGTTCTCCCCTCCCCACCCTGCCTCTCAGCTGATGCAGCTGGGCGAGGCCGAATCGTTCGGCGTTTTCCACCATCATGATCGTGGCATTGGGCACATTGACACCGACCTCGACGACCGTGGTGGACACCAGGATGTGGATTTTCTGCTCCGAAAATTCATCCATGATCTTCTGCTTTTCCTTTGGTTTCATTTTACCATGAAGCACCCCGATCTGTACACCGGGAGGAAACTGTTCTCTCAGCATATTGGCATACTGGATCACATTTTCACCCTCCATGGCCTCGCTCTCCTCCACCATCGGACAGATGATATAGACCTGCCGCCCCTCTGCCACCTGCTTTTCCATAAACCGATATGCGTTCGGACGGTAACTCTGATTGACGACACAATTTTTAATAGGGAGACGATTTTTCGGCAGCTCATCGATGATGGACACATCCAGATCGCCGTACATGATGATCGCCAGGGTCCTCGGGATAGGCGTGGCACTCATGACAAGGACATGGGGCTCCTTCCCCTTCTTCGAGAGGATCTCTCTCTGCCGGACCCCGAACCTGTGCTGTTCATCCGTGATGACCAGGGCCAGCCGGTCATACTCCACAGCATCCTGAATCAGGGCATGGGTCCCGATGACAATATCATACTCATGGTTTTTAATCCCCTGATAGATTTCTCTCTTTTCTTTTGCCTTTGCAGAGCCTGTGAGCAGTGCCGCAGACACGCCGAACGGTCCAAGAAGTTCCTGGAAAGTCTCGTAGTGCTGGCTTGCAAGTACTTCCGTCGGAGCCATCAGAACGCCCTGATACCCGGCCTTCGCGCACATCAAAAGAAGGATCACCGCAAGGATCGTCTTCCCTGATCCCACGTCCCCCTGCACGAGGCGGTTCATGACCTTCTCTCCCATTAAATCCTTCTGCATCTCCAAAAGAGCCCTTTTCTGTGCTCCGGTCAGTTCATAAGGAAGTGACTTGATAAGCCTGTCCGCCTCGCCGCATACCGGGATCAGATAACGGTTTTTTTCCTCCCGGTGCTCCTGTTTCATCAGGTTCATCCCTGCCATAAAGATAAAAAACTCATCAAAGATCAGTCTTTTTTTTGCTTCTACCAGTGTCTGCTTATCTTTTGGAAAATGAACATTCCAGATGGCCTCGCTGTAATCCATTGGACGGTATTTTTGAAGGATCTGCTCCGGCAGATACTCCCGGATCTCCTTTATATACTCCTCGGTCTGCATGACAGCCTTGCTGACTGTTTTATTCGTAATTCCCGAAGTCAGCGGATAGACCGGCTGTAAGGTCTGCTGTTTTGCGCTGTAATCCTCCTCTTTAAAAATCTCCGGGTGCTCCATCATCAGGCGTCCGTTTTTAAATACCGGTGTACCCACGAAGATATAATCCTCTCCCCGGTGGATCTGTTTTTTTAAGTATGGCATATTAAACCAGGTAAATGTCATAGTGCCTGAACTGTCCCTTCCGAGACAGGAGACAATCTTTAATCCTCTTACGTATCGGATATTCACATCTGATGTAATCCTCACCTGAACCGCGGCTCTCTCCCCTGCCGTCAGTTCAGAGAGCAGGACAGGATCTTCATAAGTCAGATAATATCTGGGATACATGGTGATCAGGCTGTCCACATTCTCGACTCCCAGCTTTTTAAATCCGTTATATGTTTTTTCACCGATCCCCTTCAGGCATTGGATATTTGTATCCCCGTTCATAAATCAACTACTCCTTTATAAATGTGGACCTCCCTATGAAAAAGGAAAAGGGAACAGCATCTGCTCCCTTTTGATTGTCCATTCTTTTCTTATTCTACAGACAGCAGGAAATAATAAATTGGCTGTCCTCCATATTCCATCTGGACTTCACAGTCCGGATACAGTTCCTCTGCCTTTTTAGAAAGCTGCACAGCCTTCTCCTCCGGCGTCTCATTCCCGTAATATATACAGATCAGTTCGCTTTCCTTGTCCACCATACTGCGAAGGAGTCCCAGCGTCACCACCTCTACATCATTCCCAACTTCCTGAATGCCGTTGTCGTCAATTCCCATAATGTCATCGACTTTGATCGTCTTGCCGTCAATGGTCGTATCACGGACTGCATAGGTGACTTCTCCGGTTTTTACGCCGTTCATCATCTCGGTCATGGCAGCCTCATTCTCTTCCACACTGCTCTCCGCCTCAAATGCAATCAAAGCAGAAATACCCTGCGGTACAGTCTTGGTTGGAATGATAATGATCTCTTTATCTTCCACCAGGGCTTTCGCCTGCTGGGCAGCCAATATAATATTTTTATTATTCGGCAGGATGAACACATGATCCGCATTGACCTGTCCGATTGCATTGAGCATATCTTCCGTGCTCGGATTCATGGTCTGTCCGCCTTCTATCAGATAATCTGCACCCAATTCCCTGAAAATGTCGTTGAGGCCGCGTCCGATCGAAACCGCAACGAATCCCATATCCTTTCTCGGAGCCGTTTTCTTTTCCTCTGCCTGACGGGTTAGATTCAGACGCTCCTCATGCTCTTCCCGCATGTTGTCGATCTTCATGCTGGTCAGTGCACCGTAAGAAAGTCCCTTTTCAATAGCCTTGCCCGGATGATTCGTGTGGACATGCACTTTCACGATGTCTTCATCCGCCACAACCACAATGGAGTCTCCCATACCGGTCAGATAATCTTTAAACTCCTGTTCCTGCGCCGAACCAAATTCTCTTTCCAGCATGACAATAAACTCTGTACAGTATCCGAACGTAATATCCGCTGTCTCTCCGGATACGGCTCCCATCGGTTTTTGCACCGGTTTGGAAACTGCTTCAACTTTCAGATCTACTTCCTTTCCGAGCAGAACATCATAGGCTCCCTGAAGAACTTCCAAGAGTCCCTGTCCGCCGGAATCCACGACCCCGGCTTCTTTTAAAACAGGCAGCATCTCCGGTGTCATCTGAAGTGCTGTATTGGCTTCCTGCATGATATTCCGGGCAAACTCTTCAAAATCGTCTGTCTTCTTTGCCGATCTCAATGCGCTGTCTGCAGCCGCCTTGGCAACGGTGAGGATCGTTCCCTCTTTCGGCTTCATAACCGCCTTGTAGGCAGTGTCCACAGCCTTCTTAAATCCCGCCGCCACATCTCTGGTTGTCAGTCTGTCCAAATATTTGATCTGTTTTGTAAAGCCCCGAAACAGCTGGGACAGAATCACCCCTGAGTTTCCTCTGGCTCCTCTTAATGATCCACCCGAGATAGCCTTTGCCAGCTCCTCGATAGTAGGATCTTCAATCGCACCGACTTCTTTTGCCGCCGACATGATCGTCATCGTCATATTGGTTCCCGTATCGCCGTCCGGCACCGGGAATACATTCAATTCGTTAATATGCTCTTTTTGAGCTTCCAGTCTCTTCGCTCCGCCGATAAACATCTTTTTGAGCAAAGCCGCGTCAATCTGCTTCATTTATCCTGCCTCCGTAATTATCCTATATCTTTCACACCCTCAACGTATACATTGATCCGTTCTACTTCCAGACTGGTGAACTCTTCTACCTGGTACTTCACAGAAGACATCAGGTTGTCCGCCACCGCAGAAATGGATACACCATAAGAAACAATAATGTGAAAATCTATGGAAATTTTGTTGTTCTTCACAGAAACAAAAACACCTTTTCTTATATTATCTCTAGTCAGCAGCTTTACGATTCCGTCTTTCATATTGACCATTGCCATGCCGACAATACCAAAACAACCAAGGGCACAAATCCCGGCATACTTGGCAATCACTTGATTTTCGATAGAAATTTCGCCGTTCTTCGTGTTCATATGTCCTTTCATCGCTTTACCTCCATACTTCGTATTCTTGTGCGCCCACACAGCTCATTTTACCCGGAACGCTACTTAGATTATACTATTTACCTATGAAAAAGAAAAGAGAATTTCTTCTTGATTTTTAGAAATCAATCTGGTAGAATGAAATAGTTGTCAGTCCCAGAGAGGGATAAGATCGAGTTAAGGAGGTGCTAACATGGCAAAATGTGCTATCTGCGGAAAAGGCGCTCATTTTGGTAATGCAGTCAGTCATTCACATAGAAGATCAAATAAGATGTGGAAATCAAATATCAAATCTGTAAGAGTGAAGGTAAACGGTGCAGCTAAAAAAATGTACGTTTGTACTTCTTGTCTGAGATCAGGTAAAGTCGAAAGAGCGTAATCTTTCCCGATTATTATAAACCTAGGGAGCTGGAATATCCGGCTCTTTTTTTCATTATCTTCTCCCCGGCTCTCTTTGCCGAAAAATTTACTGAAAGAACAGAAAATAGGACAGCGTGATGCTGACTCCTGTCATGGCAAACTGTGTAAAATCTCTTTGGATGAACATTCCGATAAACAGCCCGAGGCCGAAAAAGAAAAAAGCAACTCCGCAAACACGTTTCATACATACACACCTAATTTAAGCTTATTAGCTAGTATATGCAGAACAACACAAAGTATTGAATAAAAAATACCCTGTATTACAGATTTCTGTTCATACAAGGTATTTTAAAGCAGGGAGGTTATCGTTCGTTTTCCAAGTCTTCCACTATATCTTCCAGTGTCTCTTCTTTTTTCGCAAATTTATCGATCACATCCGGCACCATATCCAAAAGCTTCGTGATGGTCTCCTGATTCTTGACGTTTACAAGCTTCGTCTGCCCGTCTCTGATCACGAGAACCGCGCTTGGCGTCATCTTGCCCCCGATACCTCCGTATCCCCTGGCTTTCCTGTCTCCGCGGTAATCCCCGGCTCCCATGCCAAAAGATACGTCTACCAGAGGCAGAATGATCGTGTCCTTCACATAAATAGGATCTCCGACCACTGTCTTTGAAGTCATAAATCCTTCGATTCCCTGAAATAACGAGTCCACGGTCTCATTAAACTTTTCTTTGTTCATAAAACTAACCTCCTATTGTTCTCATAATACGTTCCTTCTGTCTCCAAAGCTCCTTATCCCGGTAAACATCCCATAAGATCTTCAGAAAATGAAACGCGTATATCCGGCCTGAAACTGTCAGTGCGGCCTCAAATCTGGCTTCCGTAAAGTCCGGCTCCACAGACAGTCTGTCGTTAAACAGCGGCATAAAAACACTGACAGCAGCAAGTGTCTGTCCTGTCATAGAGGGATCATCAAAGCCGAAGGCCACGTCTCCCGAAAATTTCTTCGGCAGAAAATGCCTGATCCCTTTTTTCCCATATCCAAATAAGCGTTTGACGACGCGGATCAATTCCTCATCTCCCAGCAGTTCTTTGAAAGATTCTGCCTGTTTTAAGGCGCCTCTTAATCTCCGATACAGACGCTTACCTGTATTATAGCATCTTTGGAAGAAACTTTTCACCCTTTTTCTGAACGGCTGCTTTCCGGACGGTTCCTCTGTGACAGATTCAAACTCTTCGCCGTCTCCGGTATAATCCAGAATATCTCCTGAAAAACCTGTCTCCGGATCAGGATCAGCCGATTGTCCGGTTTCTTCCCGGGGCACTTCTGTCCGGTCTCTTATATCCTTCCCAGATTCCCTGATTTCTACCACATCTTCAGCCGCTTTCCTGTTGAGCAGCGACCATCTTTCTTCATTCGAGTGATAGACGGGAAATCCCAGAATTCTAAAAGATACTGCCGGTTCTTCTCCCTCTTTCCATGACACCTTCATGCGGAGAAAGAAGAAAAGCCATGATACCCGGCCTTTGGCCCATTTCCCACAGTCATTGTAAACTCCCCGGGCGCGATAGCCTGCCGGTGCGAACAAGATCAGAAACAGGAACACGAGGATACAGAGCAGAAGGATTCCTATGATTTTTATAATAATCCATAAAACTGCCATCGTCTCACTCCTCTTCAAAAAATTCCGGTATCCGAAACATAGAATCCTGCTGTCTGATGTCTTCCACAATCCTTCTGAGTACCACGAAGGCATCCTGTTTTGACACGGCACATCCCACAACCGTGACATCCCTTTGCCGATAATAATCTTTCAGCAGTTCCCGGTATTCGTAAATCTCCAGCACTCCTACGTTTCCAAGCGGAAGCGTAATACAATACAGCGAAGGAATGCTCTTTCCTTTTACAATCCGCTTTATTAACTTTTCTTTCGTTATCGTTAAAATTTCCGATATGTAAAACTTTTCAGCAGCCTTCATATATTCACCTTACCAAAAAGGGGATGTTTTCACACCCCCTGATCCTTTTTATTCGCCGATCTTTACAACTTTCAGCATGTTGGTCACACCTTTTCCGCGGTGGTCTGCCGGACCGCCTCCGGTCAGAACGAGAATATCATTCTCCTGTGCCAGATCTGCACTCGTTACGATTTCCGTAGCCTCATCCAAAAGTTCCCTCGTAGATGATGCTTTGTGAGATTTGAATGGACGCACACCCCAGTAAAGCTGCATTTTACGCACAACCGCCTCATCCGGAGATAATCCGATGATCTGTGCATCCGGTTTGAACTTGGATACGATCCTTGCCGTAAATCCGGACATGCTGGAAGCCAGAATACATTTTGCATTGATGTTATGCGCAGTCTGTACTGCAGAATAGGCAACTGCCGCTGAGATTCCCCGGTTCACATAGATAGAGCGGAAATCCTTGATCTTCGTATCCAGATGAAGCTCCGTAGAAATAGCGATCTGATTCATCATCCTGACTGCTTCCACAGGGTATTTCCCTTTTGCGGTCTCTCCGGAAAGCATGATCGCATCAGTGCCGTCATAGATAGCATTGGCAACGTCTGTTACTTCTGCTCTCGTAGGACGCGGGTTGCGGATCATGGAATCCAGCATCTGTGTAGCCGTGATAACCGGTTTAAATGCGTTGTTGCATTTTTTGATGATGGCTTTCTGCATGAAAGGAACTTCCTCTGCAGGAATCTCCACACCTAAATCACCTCGGGCTACCATGATCCCGTCGGAAGCCTGGATAATGGACTCGATATTTTCTACACCTTCTACATTTTCGATCTTGGAGATGACACCCACTTCCAGGTTGTGAGCTTTTACAATTTCTTTGATTTCATTGACTGCGTCAGCGTTGCGGATGAAAGAGGCAGCGATAAAATCAATGCCGTTTTCCAGTCCGAATTCAATGTCGCTCTTATCTTTTTCTGTGATAGAAGGAAGATTCACACGCACATTCGGCACGTTGACACCTTTGCGGCTTCCTAAGAATCCGCCGTTGATAATATCACATACGATATCTGTCCCGTCTTTGATCTCTTTGACTCTCAGTTCGATCAGACCGTCGTCGATCAGGATCGTGTTGCCTTCTGTTACGTCCTGAGGAAGTTCTTCGTATGTAATCCCTACGATAGAATCATTTCCTTTGATATCTCTTGTGGTAAGGACAAACTCCTGTCCCTCTTTTAATTCTACGTCTCCGTCTGTATCCAAAAGTCCGGTACGGATTTCCGGTCCCTTTGTATCCAATAAAATCGCAATCGGAATATTCAGTTCTTCACGGAATCTTTTAATCCTCTTAATCCTTCCAAGCTGTTCTTCATGGTCACCATGTGAGAAATTTAGTCTCGCAATATCCATTCCTTCCAGCATCAGCTGTTTGAGCACCGCGTCGTCATCCGTCGCAGGACCCATTGTGCAAACAATTTTTGTTTTTTTCGTCAGCATAGTTAATCTCCTTTTCATAACAATGTATAATAAATTAATCTATAAAAATTAATTATTTCCTTATTTGTCTTTTTTCACATGGACGTGTGTAAACAAATGATCCTGGCAGTATTCATAATTGCCTTCACACTTAGAGCAGTAGCGGAATTCCAATGTGGGATCATCCAATTCTGTCCGGTGGCAGACAGCGCATTCATGCCTGGCGCCGTTCTTTTTCGGCTCCGCGTGTCCGGCAGATTCCCCGAAACTCGCTTTCCGCTTTCTCTGCCGCACCTTCTGGCCAAACATGGCACCCTTTGCCTTCATCTTTTTCGTTGAGAAAAAGAACAGAACAAAATTCAGCAAAGCGACTACTATTGATACTTTAATCGAAATTCCCGTAACTGTAAAGTCTGTTGCAATAAAAAATGTATAAAACAGGTATGCGGCGTCAAGATATGCCAGCCACTTTACCTTCATTGGAATGATCATGTAAAACAATACCTGCATGTCCGGGAACATCATGGCATAGGCCAAAAACAGAGATAAATTCAGATAGAAGGTGTCCATCTGCACAAACATGGCATTAAACTCTCCCCCTGATAAGACAAGGATCAGGTATGTAAGAAACGCTCCTGAAATGGTCCCAAGCACACCGATCATATAGTACATGGTAAATCGGAAACTCCCCCAGACCTGTTCCAGCGATGAAGCGATAGAATAATAAAACAGCAGTACAAAAATCATAAAGAACAAATTGGTAGACGGTGCGATCAGAAGGAACGTAAAAATCCTCCAGACTTGTCCGTGCAGTATAAGGTATGGATTCAGTGTAAACTGACTGTACAGCTCCGGCGCGGCAAACTGTACCATGATCCCTACGACATATAAAAGAATAATATACTTTGGAAGTCCCGGAATAGAAAACCGTCCAAACTTCCTCTCCAGCTTATTTAACCAATTCATAAGAAACCTTTCCTAAAATGTTTTTTTCTTTCCTAATACAATACTTCCGATCACTGTCAGCACCAAAGACACCCCTACCAGTCCGAAAAATCCGAATGGGCTGTCCGCAAACGGCACAGGCACGTTCATTCCCCAAAAGCTTGCGATCATGGTCGGTATGGACATGACGATCGTGATAACCGCCAGAACCTTCATAACGATGTTCAGGTTATTGGAGATAACAGACGCATAGGCGTCCATCGTACCGCTTAAAATATTACTGTAAATATCCGACATCTCGATCGCCTGCTTGTTCTCAATGATAACGTCATCAAGCAGTTCCTCATCTTCCGGATACTGTTTGATCTTTTCAATCTTTAACAGGCGCTCTAATACCAGTTCATTTCCCCTCAGTGATGTTGAGAAATAAACCAGTGACTTTTCCAGTTCCAAAAGCTCGATGAGCTCCTGGTTCTTCGTAGATATATGGAGCTGTTTTTCGACTTCGTCACTTTTTTTATCGATGATCCGCAGGTACTGAAGATAAAGGGATGCATTCCGAAACAGGATCTGCAGGATAAATCTGGTCTTCTTATATGTCCAGAAATTCCGTACCCTTCCCTCTTTAAAATTAGAGAGCACCGGCGTGTCCATCAGACAGATGGTGATCAGGCACAGTTCCGTCAATATGATCCCGCATGGAATCGTCACGAAATAGTTCTTCTCTTTTCTCTCCTCTGTGATCGGCACGTCCACGATGATCAGCGTATAGTTGTCCTCAACTTCGATACGTGAGCGCTCTTCTTCATCCAGCGGTGCTTTTAAATGATCCAGATCGATCTGGTACTTCTGGGAGAGTTCCACCAGCTCAGTGGCCGTTGGGTCTACCACGGAAATCCAGCAGCCCTCTATGGGCTCAGATATTTCATTGATCCGGCCGTCCATTGTCCGAAAAATCTGTATCATTTGAGTCTCCTTCCACTCCGCTGCGGTCACAGGCAGATGAGATCATCCGCCTGTTTTCCACGAGTTCACGTTTCATTATAGAGATATTATTTCCCTTTGTCAATTAAGAGCACTGTCCCGACAGGAAGGGTCAGCTCTCTGACGCTTTTGTTTGATTTTGCTAATTTTTCAAAGGAAACATTCTTATTTTTCATAATATTCATAAGAGTGTCTCCTTTTTTCACTACATATGGCTCAAAAGCACCCGAAATCACCGGTCCCGCTGACGGAATACATAATTCATCACCAATCTGCAGATTATAAATGTTCACATAGGGGTTTTTCCTCATGATCTCCCTTACACTCACATTATATTGTTTTGCGATTTGATATAAGGTATCTTTTTCCTTAATTACATAAACTGTTCCATTACAGTTTCCCCGTTCTGCCATATCTTATACTTTCCTTTGCCTTTTTATTATAGACTATGCCTTGTTTTTTATTTGTTTCCGATTAATTTTAGTGAATTTTTTTCTCATTTCCATTTTCTTCGCCTATTTAATAGGTAAGAAGACTACACTTGAATCTTGTTATTTCAAAATCTTTATTTTATAATAAGACTACTATCGAAAAGGAAAGTAGGTTACAGTTAGATGAAACGATTAGGAATTGATATCGGCTCTACCACCGTCAAAGTAGCGGTGATCGATGAGCAGCACAATATATTGTTCTCAGACTATGAGAGACATTATGCAAATATACAGGAAACACTGGCATCACTTTTAAGAAAGGCAAAGGATCAGATCGGAGACGTCACTTTTGCCCCAACAGTCACAGGCTCCGGCGGGCTTTCTATTTCCTCTTATCTGGAAATCCCGTTCTGCCAGGAAGTTGTCTGCGTCTCCACAGCTCTCCAGGACTATGCCCCAAGGACCGATGTCGCCATTGAGCTCGGCGGCGAAGATGCTAAGATCATTTATTTTACCAACGGCATTGACCAGAGGATGAACGGCGTCTGTGCGGGAGGCACCGGCTCTTTTATTGACCAGATGGCCTCACTGCTTCAGACAGATGCGTCAGGCCTCAATGAATATGCAAAGAACTACGATACGATCTACCCCATCGCAGCCCGGTGCGGTGTATTCGCGAAATCAGATATTCAGCCTCTGATCAATGAGGGGGCAACAAAAGAAAATCTTGCGGCTTCTATCTTTCAGGCAGTGGTAAACCAGACCATCAGCGGCCTGGCCTGCGGAAAACCTATCCGCGGCAACGTTGCATTTCTGGGAGGTCCGCTCCACTTCCTCTCCGAATTAAAAGAAGCCTTTATCCGCACACTCGGCCTTGAAGGAGAGGCGATCATCGCCCCGAATCATTCCCATCTGTTTGCCGCTGTGGGTGCCGCTCTGAATGCCAGGGAAGAAGTGACAACCAATTTCACGGATCTGCTGGATCATTTTAAAAGAAAAATCGAGCTGGGCCATGAGGTAGACCGCCTGGAACCTTTGTTCAAGGATGACCAGGAATACCAGATGTTCCTTAAGGAGCACAACCGCCACGTCGTAAAGCGCGGAGAGCTTTCTACATATGAAGGCAGCTGCTATCTTGGGATCGATGCCGGTTCTACTACTACCAAAGTAGCTCTGGTCAGCGACAAAGGCGACCTGCTGTACAGCTATTATACAAATAATAACGGAAATCCCCTGAATGCGACTATCGATGCGCTGAAGGAAATTCATGCACAGATGCCGGACACGGCACACATCGTATCTTCATGCTCCACGGGCTACGGGGAACACCTGATCAAAGCTGCCCTCAATCTGGATTACGGAGAGGTGGAGACCATCGCACATTATTACGCGGCTGCATTCTTTGATCCGAGCGTGGACTGTATTCTGGATATCGGCGGACAGGATATGAAATGCATCAAAATCAAGAACGGAGTCGTGGACAACGTTCTTCTGAATGAAGCCTGTTCTTCCGGCTGCGGTTCTTTTATTGAAACCTTTGCCAAGTCGTTAAACTATTCTGTACAGGACTTTGCAAAAGTCGCTCTGACAGCCAGGACACCGATCGACTTAGGTTCCAGATGCACCGTGTTTATGAATTCCAAGGTAAAGCAGGCCCAGAAGGAAGGGGCCAGCGTTGGTGATATTTCTGCGGGTCTTGCTTACTCTGTCATCAAAAATGCTCTTTTAAAGGTTATTAAACTGACAGATCCAAAGTCACTCGGAAAACACATCGTTGTTCAGGGCGGAACCTTTTACAACGACGCTGTATTAAGAAGTTTTGAACGGATCTCCGGCTGCAGTGCCATCCGTCCGGATATCGCCGGCATCATGGGTGCCTTCGGAGCCGCTCTGATCGCGAAAGAACGCTTTAAGACAGAACACACGAAGACACAGATGCTGCCGATGGAAGAGATCTTCGCTCTTTCTGTGGATACTTCTATGACACGGTGCAAAGGCTGTACCAACAACTGTCTTTTAACCATCAACAAGTTCTCCAACGGCGGCCGCTATATCACTGGAAACCGCTGTGAGCGCGGCATAGGCGGCAAGGCTAATAAGGACAATATTCCGAACTTGTATGAGTATAAATTAAAACGCACCTTCGGCTACGAATCCATTCCTGCCGGAGAAGCAAAACGCGGTGTCATCGGCATCCCCAGGGTTTTAAATATTTATGAAAACTATCCGTTCTGGCACACTTTCTTCACAAAGCTTGGATTTTCTGTGGTTCTGTCCCCTGAGTCTTCCAGGGAGATTTATGAGCTGGGCATCGAATCCATTCCGAGTGAATCCGAGTGCTATCCGGCAAAGCTTGCCCACGGGCACGTGATGTGGCTCATTAAGCAGGGCATTAAGGATATTTTCTACCCGTGCATCCCTTATGAACGGAATGAGACCGAAGAGGCCAATAACCACTATAACTGTCCGATCGTCACTTCCTATGCGGAAAATATTAAAAATAACATGGAAGAACTGCGGACAGAAAATATCAGCTTTATGAATCCATTCCTGGCCCTGGACAATGAAGAAGCCTTAAAGCCAAGGCTTTTTGAAGAGCTGGGTGAAAAATACGATATTGACGCGCCGGAGATCAACGACGCTGTGCGTGCGGCCTTTGAGGAACTCGACAGCGTGAGAAAAGACATTCAGAACCAGGGTGAGGAAGTCCTCGCTTATCTGGCAGAGACAGGACGTACCGGAATTGTACTCTGCGGACGTCCGTACCACATCGACCCCGAGATCAACCATGGAATTCCGGAACTGATCAATTCTTACGGAATTGCCGTGCTGACAGAGGATTCCATCTCCCACCTCTCCAAGGTGGACCGGCCGCTGAACGTATCGGACCAGTGGATGTACCATTCCAGACTGTATGCAGCTGCCAACTACGCCAAATCCAACAAGCAGCTGGAAGTGATTCAGCTGAATTCCTTCGGATGCGGCCTGGATGCGGTCACAACAGATACAGTCAACGATATCCTCACCCGTTCCGGAAGGATCTACACAGTATTAAAGATTGACGAGGTCAATAACCTGGGGGCAGCCCGGATCAGGATTCGTTCTCTGATCAGTGCCGTCCGTGTCAGAAAAAAACATAATATTGAGCCGAAACCGGTATCTGCTGCCATGAAGAGAATTGAGTTTACGAAAGAGATGGCAAAGGAATACACGATTCTGATCCCGCAGATGTCTCCGATCCATTTTTCCATGGTGGAGCCTGCCTTAAAATCCTGCGGCTACAAAGTCAAAGTACTCAGACAGCAGGGAATGAAGGATGTCAACACAGGACTTAAATATGTCAACAACGATGCCTGCTATCCTTCTCTTATTGTCATCGGACAGCTGATGAATGCACTGCTGTCAGGCAAATATGATACAGACAAGATCGCCCTTGCGATCAGCCAGACCGGAGGAGGCTGCCGTGCAACGAGCTACATCAGCTTTATCCGCAGGGCTCTTGAGAAAGCAGGCTACGGACACATTCCTGTCATCGGAATCAGTACCCAGGGCATCGAAAAAAACAGTGGATTTAAGCTTACTCCGGGTCTTTTAAACCGTGCGGTCCAGGCCATAGTCTACGGTGACCTGTTCATGAGAGTGGTCTACCGCACCCGCCCGTATGAAAAGGAAAAAGGCTCTGTAAACCGTCTGCACAAACGCTGGGAAGCCAAGTGCAAGCGAGATGTCATGAAAGGAAATCTTTCTACCTTCAAGAAGAACATCAAAGGTATCATTCGCGACTTTGATAAGATTCCTCTGACGAATGAAAAGAAGCCGAGAGTCGGTATTGTAGGTGAAATCCTCGTAAAATTCCTGCCGGATGCCAACAATCATCTGGTAGAACTCCTGGAGCGTGAAGGCGCAGAGGCTGTTGTCCCTGACCTTTTGGACTTCTTCATGTACGGATTTTACAACAGCAATTTTAAATACCGTTACCTTGGAAAATCAAAGAAGACGGCGCTCATATGTAATTCCGGAATCTGGATCGTGGAACAGTACCGGAAAACGTTAAGAAAAGAACTGGCAAAGAGCAAACGATTTGATGAACCGGCATACATTAAGGATCTGGCTGCCTACGCCAAACCGTTCGTCTCCATCGGCAATCAGACCGGCGAGGGCTGGTTCCTCACCGGAGAGATGGTAGAACTGATCCACAGCGGTGCGCCGAACATCGTCTGCACACAGCCGTTTGCATGCCTGCCGAATCATGTGGTAGGAAAAGGCGTGATCAAGGAGCTGCGCCAGGCTTTCCCTGAATCCAACATCGTTGCCATCGACTACGATCCCGGTGCCAGCGAAGTCAACCAGATCAACAGGATAAAACTGATGCTGTCGGCAGCGATTAAAAATATGTGACATTTTCCTTGAATCTTTCGACATATTATGATATTATAATTTTATACAAAAGAGAAAAAACAGCAGTCTGTGATTTGCAGGCTGCTGTTTCTATTTTATATATTCTGTTTTTCATATTCTTTCTGAAGTATTTCTGCAAACTCCCTGATGTATTCGTCTTCCCGGTCTTTCCTCCAGCAGGCAATGTAATTTCTTTTTAATTGCTTTCCATTTGCGCAAAGCGGAATGCTTCGGAGTGGGATATCATCCTGTCCAGGCCTTTCCCCTGTTTCTTCCGTGAGCAGAAATCCTTTATCCCAGGCTGCTAAAAACCTGGCTTCTTCCGGAGTATCGGCAAATATAATGTTATCCTGTAATCCCAGCATATTTACACAGTCATCTCTCTGCCGTTCTCTCTGGTCATCAGGTGCGGCAATAATACAGGGGATTCTGCGTAACTCTTCAACATTCACATAATCCAGGGCACACAGAGGACTTCTCTCCGATATCTCAATAAAAAATCTGCCTTTGGTCAGAGGAATATATTCAACGTCTTGTAAATCACCCGGCCTTTGGCTGCAAAGAATGACATCAGTTCCTCCGAAACATAGCATGTCAATCAGCTCTTCTGTATACCCTGCGGCGGTCTCCAGCTCCATCGCGGGATACTTCTCAGATAATATGGCTGCTGCCCGGCAGAGTTCCGTTGCATGCAGATATTTTAAATATCCGACCCGGAGACACTGATTGATTTGTCTTCCGATTTGGGCGGTCTCTTTTTTCAGACGCCCCGCCTCATCCAGCAGCACAAGGCCGCGCCGATAAAAATATTCCCCGGCAGGTGTCATAAAAAATTTCCGGTTCCCTCTCCTAATCAGCTCTGTGTCAAGATTTTCTTCTAAAGCGCGTATCTGCTGCGACATGGCGGACTGGGATATCCCGCATTTTTCCGCCGCATCAGTAAAGCTTTGACATGTGATTACCTCTGTATAATACTTTAATTGTTTCAACAACAAAAAATCACCTTCCCTGCCATTTTTCATCCTGCTATATCTTACAGCTTCTCCAGAATATCGTCGAGAATCCGGACTGAGTCCTCCACACATCCCCGGCAGCTTCTGAGCATCGTGCCGGTAGTCATTCCTTTTAACTCCCTGCATACCGTACTTTGATTCTTCATCTGGAAACGCCTGATGAGCTCTCTTGTCAGCTGATATGTAGATCCTTTTGAGTCTGGTTTCGCAAGGTTCCCGGTGCTGTTCATCCTTCCCAGCACAGCGACTGCACCCGAAACCGCACCGCAGGTCCCTTCCATTCCTCCCATGCCGAGTCCAAAGCCTTCTGTCAGTTCAAACACGGTCTGTTCGTCAATGCCCATCTCCTCGCAATAACAGCATGCAACTGCCTGTGCACAGTTATAACCACTCTCATGTCTTGCGGCCGCTTCTTTTATCTTACTCATTCTGATACCTCCTCTGTCTGTTTCTTCTAACTAATTAAAACATATCCAATCCCTAAATACAACTCATCTAAATTTTCCTTGTTTTACCATTGACAACTGTATATATGGCGTATATACTGTATATATACAGTCAGGAGGAATTCATGTGAATATTATTATCAGCAACCAGAGTGATCTTCCGATTTATGAACAGATAGCGGAAAGCTTCAAAGAAAAGATCCTCTCCGGAGAGCTGTCCGGGGGTGAACTTCTTCCATCCATCCGTTCTCTTGCCAAGGATCTGAGGATCAGTGTCATCACAACAAAACGTGCTTATGAAGAACTGGAAAAAGAAGGTTTCATAGAAACCATCCCCGGAAAGGGGTGTTTTGTAAAAGCAAAGAGCACAGAACTTCTGAAGGAGGAAGTTTTGAGAAAGATCGAGGAGCATCTTGTAAACGCCGTACATATGGCAGTATCTTATGAAATTGAGCAGGAAGAATTGGAAGATATTCTTTCCTGCCTTTATGAGGAGGGTATAGATCATGGAAAATAATATAGAAATCAGGCAAATGACAAAAACATATCCCGCCTTCCGGCTGGATCGTGTGGATCTTTCAGTACCAAAGGGCTCCATCGTAGGGCTGATCGGTGAAAACGGAGCTGGAAAGACAACGCTGATCAAAGGAATGCTGGGCTTAGTCCATCCGGAAGAAGGCGAAGTCCTGATCTTCGGCAAAGATGCCAAAACTTCTATGAAAGAGATCAAAATGAACATCGGCGTTGTCCTGGACGGCAGCTTCTTTATGGAACTTTTAAAGGTTCAGGCCATTGACACTGTCATGAAAGGAATCTATGACAACTGGGATACGGCTCTGTTTTACGATTACCTGCAGCGGTTCGGCATTGATCCCTCCAAAAAAATCAAGGAGCTGTCAAAAGGTATGCAGAAAAAACTGGAGATACTGACAGCTCTCTCCCACCATCCGAAACTTCTGATCCTGGATGAGCCGACCAGCGGCCTGGACCCTGTTGTGAGAAATGAGATTTTAGATATTTTTCAGGATTTTATTTTAGATGAGGAGTGCAGTATTCTGCTTTCCACCCACATCACAAGTGATCTGGAACATATCGCGGACTACCTGGCCTTTATCGACAACGGACAAATGATTTTCTTTGAAACACGCGACAAAGTGCTTGACAGTTACGGAATTTTAAAATGTGACCAGAAAAAGTTTGAGCGCCTGGAACCATCCGATGTCATCCGCTACCGCAGAAACCGCTATAATTATGAGGTGCTGGTAAATGACCGGCACAGTATCCGCAGGACATACCGCGATGCGGTCATTGAGAAAATTACAATCGAAGATTTAATGCTTTTATATATTAAGGGGGAAAAATTATGTTAGGGTTAATAAAAAAAGATGTGCTGCTTCTGCAGTCATACTTGAAGAATCTGCTGCTGATCACGGCAATGTTTTCAGGCCTTTCGCTGATCAACGAAAGTTACTCTTTCCTTGCCGTGTCTCTGCCATGTATGTTTTCCATCCTGTGCTTTACGCTCATAAGCTACGATGACTATTATCACTGGGATGCCTATTCATTAACGCTTCCCGTGAGTCCAAAAGACAGTGTGCGGAGCAAATATATCGTTTCCACATGCCTTTTGGCCTTTGGTACAATTTTAGGAACTGTATTGTCATTCGTAGTCATTGCCATAAAGGATATATCTGTGCCCGGCAAAGAGGTCTTTCTCACAGCCTTAGGAGGTATCTTCATAGCATCCGTTTTGATGTCTCTGATGTATCCCATTGCCTACCGATTCGGAACGGAAAAGGGACGGTTTGTAATATTCGGCATATTTGCAGGAATTTCTATTTTTATAGTTTTATTAGGTAAAGCACTGATGACCATGGATCTGCAACTTCAGTCCGTCACCAGCTTTTTCACAGGAAGCGGCAAATACCTGCTCATTCCTCTGATTCTGGTTATTATCTTTGTATCATACTGTATCTCCTGCAGCATCTTTACCAGAAAAGAATATTAGCACGCAAAAGCCGCTGGGTTACTCCCTGTTTATATGCTATAATATGTAGTAATTGGACAACAATTTGCAGAATTAACTTTCTGCAGACCTTGAAAAAAGCCATGGAGCACAGCCGCAGCCGGTTATTAGGCGAATCAGAAATGAATAAATTTATTGAAGCATTGACAAGCAAAAGTAAGAGTGCAGAACTGCCTGAAGAATATAATTATTTTGGAAAACTTGTCGGCAGCTGGAAACTCAATTATACTGACCACAATCTGTCCTGTTCGGTTGAAGGAGAATGGTATATCAATGCTGAAATATATGCCGATCGCACATAATTTCCATAGAACAAAGTTGTCAAGCCCCTCAATCTTTGAGGGGCTTGACAACTTTGCGCGCCAGCCTAGCCCGAAGTGTCATAATGAAAGAACTGAAACTCACGCCCGGCATGCTTCGTGAATCAAACGCGGGCTTTTTTACACATTAAAAGTTCTTCAGGATGCTCTCCGCACCTGACGGTATCTTAAAATTCAGCCGAAGGTTCAGGATTTCCGCGGATGCATAGGTACTGTCTTTGTAAAAGGTCAGAGATACCATCTTCTTCATGCTGCTCTCTGAATCCCCATTGAGTTTCTTTGTTCCTGCCTGATACAGGTCACACCGGTATACGGCCTTCTCTTCATCCGGTATGGTTTTTACGGTCTTCCAGTCATCAATCCTAAGCTTATCGATCAATTTTTGGATACCATCTTTATTCTTCAGCACAGCAATCGTTTTCCGGTCCTTGCAGGATATGATTTCAATCTTCTGCGCTTTGCTGACCTGGCTGATATCGTCCTGCCTGCTTGTCACTTTGATCTGGCTTTTCTGCTTCCTGACAGAACATCCCTGGAACACACCGATGCTCAGGATAAGAACTGCTGTCAAACAAAATATCTTTTTCATATCTATTCCTCCCACATCATGTCAATAAAATCACCTGCGCATGCTGAGACCTCTGTCAGCCAGATAATCTTTTAACTCCATGATTTCCAGCTCTTTGAAATGAAACAGGGATGCCGCCAGAGCCGCATCTGCTTTTCCTTCTGTCAGGGTGTCGTAGAAATGTTCCTTTGTTCCGGCACCTCCCGACGCGATCACAGGAATATCTACAGTCTCTGCAATTGCACTGGTCAGCTCATTGTCATATCCTGCCTTCGTGCCGTCACAGTCCATACTGGTCAGAAGGATTTCTCCGGCGCCGCGGTGCTCTGCTTCAGCCGCCCAGGAAACGGCATCCAGTCCTACATCAATCCTTCCTCCGTTTTTATAAACATTCCATCCGGTGCCGTCTTCCCGGCGTTTTGCATCAATTGCCACGACCACGCACTGGCTGCCGAATTTATCAGCCGCGTCGCTGATCAGGTCCGGGGTGTTGATGGCAGAAGAATTGATGGAAATCTTATCGGCCCCTTCTCTGAGAATTGCCCTGAAATCATCTACCGTTCGGATTCCTCCGCCCACTGTAAACGGAATAAAAACTGTCTCTGCTACTTTTCTCACCATATCGATCATAATATTTCTCGCATCGGAGGACGCCGTAATATCCAGAAATACCAGCTCATCAGCTCCAGCCTTGTCATAGGCCGCACCAATGGCAACCGGATCTCCCGCATCGATCAGATTTACAAAATTGACCCCTTTTACTACACGGCCGTTATGTACGTCCAAACATGGAATGATTCGTTTTGTATGCATGTCCCTTTCCTCCTACAGTGAAATAAAATTCTTTAAAATCTGAAGACCTACCGTGCTGCTTTTCTCCGGATGGAACTGACACGCAAATAGGTTGCCTTTTTCCACAGAAGCATGGATCACCTCCGAATACTCTGTGGTCGCCGCAACAATATCCGGTTCCGAAGCTTTCAGATAATACGAATGAACAAAGTATACATAAGGATCTTCCGGCACACCTTCAAACAGCCTTGCTCCCGCTTTTATCTTCAGGTTATTCCATCCCATATGAGGAATTTTTAACCCATCCTTTTTGGGGATCTTTACGATCTCACCTTTTAAAAGGCCCAAGCCCTCAACACCCGGCGCTTCTTCACTCTTTTCAAACATGATCTGCTGACCCAGACAGATCCCCAGAAAAGGAATTCCTTGCTCTGCAACTTGATGGATCGTGTCCGCCAGTCCATACTGATGAAGCTTTTCCATGGCATCTCCGAAAGCACCGACTCCCGGAAGGATGACGTGGGTGCTTCCTAAGATCTGTTTCTTATCTCTCGTGATCACCGCATCTTCACCCAGAAACTGGATTGCTTTTTCAACGCTTCTAATATTTCCTGCATCATAGTCAATAATCGCTACCATATCCTACCTCTCAATTTCAAGAAAATCTTTGCTGTCCATCTTTACTGCATCTGCTTTTCCCTTCAGTTCCTCACCTACCTGATATAAAGTGCGGTTGACCCTTACCATATAGGCTTTCTCATTATAAAAAGCCATCTTCTCAAACGGCCACCGAAACAGGCTCGGCACTCCAAAGCCTTCTCCCAGTTCCAGAATGAAAAGCTTCTTGTTCAGTGTAGTCTGAAGCCATTTTGTATACGCTGCCCAGCTGTTCAGATAAGCTCCCTCAATATACGTACTCTTCGTATCCTCGGTACGTATATTATAGATCAATGGCTCACCGCATTTTGGACACTCCAGGTGCTCAATCTCTCCAGTAGTCTCATAGTGGCGGATCAAATCTTCAAGGCCCGGTTTAGCCGGATACAGCTGTTCACTGCACGGCTCTTTACACTGAAAAAAGTCTCCGTTTCCGCACGGGGCAACCAGACGGTTTTTATCCAGAGCAGAATGGAAAATGAGGCCGTCATTATTGCTCGTGATTACAAAATAATCCTTTTGATCTAATACCTCCTCCAAATTCTTAAAATAAGGAACCTGGGAGAGATTCAGCAAATGGTGCCTTTCATACACCTGGCTCATCCATGCGGCATCCCTGTCTTCTTCATCCATCCTTAAAAGCTTCTGGTAATGCTCATTTTGTATCTCTGTTTCAAAATCCATTAACTCATATGCGCTAAGTTCCGGTCCAATGCCCACCAAAACCAGATCCGCATCCTGTATCCTGCTAACATAATCCTTTAACATATGCCGCTCCTTTGCTTCCATGTGAAATATCCACTATTTTATCACATTTTCAGGCATTTGCACAATCCACATCGAAGTAAAATTCAACGCCTCCCTCCACGTTAGCCACTCCATATTGTTTGCCGTGGGCTTTCATGGTTGCGGCTACAATGGACAGTCCGATGCCGCTGCCTCCATATTCTCTCGTTCTTGCCTTATCCACTTTATAAAATTTCACCCAGAGCTTATCCAGATCTTCTTCCGGTATATGGCTTCCGGAGTTAAACACGGTCACCCTGAGATCATTCTCTATCCGTTTAAAGGAAATAGCAATCCTGCCGTTTTTTAAAACATGGTTTCTGGCATTGCTCAGATAGTTTCCAAATACTTCCTCCATCATAAACTCATCGGCCCATACATAGGTGGGCGGTTCATGAAATTCAACCGTAATATTTTCTTTCTGGAAAAAGATTGTGTTTGCAGAGAGCATGTTCTGGATCAGCTCCTGAATATTGAACCGCTCCATGCTGACCTGGTGATTGCCAAACTCGATCTGGTTTAACGTCAGAAGTTTCTGTACCATCCGGTTCATCTTCTTAGCTTCGTCCGCGATCACATCACAGTAAAATTCACGGCTCTCCTCATCCGCTGAGACATTGTCTTTCAGACCTTCCGCATATCCCTGGATCAGGGCAATCGGTGTTTTCAGCTCATGGGAGACATGAGATAAAAACTCCGTTCTCATCTCGTCAATCTGAACCTTTTGCTCGATGTCCTGGCGCAGCTCATTATTGGCTGTTTTGAGCTCCGAGATCGTGTACTCAAGCTTTGAGGAGAGTTCATTTAAACTCTCACCAAGATGCCCCAGTTCATCTTCACCGCAGTCTATGACCTTCACGTCAAAATCCAGATTGCTCATCCGGTTTGCAGCCGCAGCCATTTCTTCAATGGGCTTTGTAAACTGCTTGCTGTAAATATACATGGCGATTCCCCCGGCCACGATCAAAACAGCTCCCACGTAGGCAGTAAATCTCCCGGACAGCACCGCACTGGTCTGTATGCTTTCCATCGGAGTGTTGATCACCACGGCATAGCCGTTGTCAAAATATCCGAGAAGATTGATGCTGGTCCCGGTGGATTCCTTGTCGGACCCGCTCACTACGGCATAACCTTTTTCACTGATCTGCCTTTTGATCTTTCTCATATCCTCCAGCGTGCTGATCATGTCATTGTACATGAGCCCCTGTTTCCCCTCAGACGAATATATAACCTGTCCGTTTTCGTTGTTAACAATCAGCATCCGGTAATTAGACTCTCTGACGATCTTTGATATCTTATAGGAATTATTATCGGCGCCTTTTGTATTGAGCAGCTGGTTGATAGAGTCATAAACCTGTGTGATATTCTTTTTTTCCTTAAACACATAGTATGGTTCGATCATCAGGATGTTAATACAGATAGACAGAAGAATGGTGGATGCCATAATCACGATCAGCACCAGCGTCATTTTTACTTTGATGGATTGATTCTTCAGTATCTTTTCTTTCACTTACTCCTGCACCTCGAACTTGTAGCCCATACCCCATATCGTGCGGATATATGCTCCTTTGCTTCCCATTTTATTTCTGAGTTTTTTTACATGGGTATCAATGGTCCTGGCATCTCCGAAATAATCATAATTCCACACCTGATTCAATATGTTTTCCCTTGTGAGTGCCCGTCCTTCATTTTTCATAAAGTAGGACAGAAGTTCAAATTCTTTAAAACTCAGATCAATGCTCTTATCATTGATGGTAACCATATGGGCCGCTTCATCCAGAACAATCCCGCCGGCTTTCAGCACTTCTCCGTCCTGCTGTCTGGTCCTCCTTAAAATAGCTTCAATCCTGGCGACTAAAATCTTCGGACTGAACGGCTTCGATATATACTCATCCACTCCCAAGTCAAAGCCCTGAAGCTCATCGTTTTCCTGATCTTTGGCCGTCAGCATGATGATCGGTACTTCGGAAACTTTCCGTATCTCCCTTACAACTTCCCATCCGTCCATCCGGGGCATCATCACGTCTAAAACGAGCAGATCGATCCCTTTAGTGGAAAAAAACACATCCACTGCCTCTTCCCCGTCTCCTGCCTCCAGCACCTGATATCCTGCCCGGTTTAAGAAATCCTTTACCAGTTTGCGCATCCTGCTCTCATCGTCAACTACTAATATTTTAAGATCATTCATCAAGGTTCCTCCTGCGGTTATATTCCAATTCACTATGTATAGTTTACCACAGGATTATGATAAAATTGTGAAAAAAAGACATCAGCACTGAAAATACTGATATCTCTTTCTCTTACATGATTTTTCTATTCTGCCTCAGATACTCCAGCCGCTGCTTCCTGTCTGTCAGACATAGCCTTCAGTTTCTGCAGTCCAAAGATAATTACCCCGCCGATGATGAAAAACAGGATACTGAAACTTCCTGATGTCAGTGCAGGTTTTGGAACTTCCAGTGTGGTCGGTCCCATGACAATAGCATAAAGAGATCCGATCATCATTCCGATGATGAAATATACCATCTGCGACCGGAACTTTTCAAGGCAGGTACGGATCAGCTTTACGACTGACGCAATCCCACACAGGATGCCGCAGCCAAAAATCAGAATCACCGGAAAATAAGCCGTGTTAAAATTCATGGCTTCTTTCACTGCCGAGATAATCGGCACATACAGGCCGAAGATCAAAAGCATGGTAGAGCCTGAGATTCCCGGCAGGACCATGGCCGAAATGGCAATCATGGCCACGAGGAAAATATAGATTCCCAGTCCCAGCTTTAAATGCTCCACACTCACATTCATGCCCTTGCCGGATGCCGGATTAAAATAGGTGATCGCTGCCACCATGACAACTCCGAGCAGAGCAAACACAGCGTTGCCGTATTTATCTTTCAGACAGTCCTTTTCTTCAGACCAGATGATCGGTATAGCAAAAATAATCAGTCCTAAAAACAGGGAACTGATCTCATAAATCCTGTCACTGAAAATACCGGCCAGCACAGAAACCGCTGCCCCAAAGCCAACGACCCAGCCAATCCCGATGCGCAGCAAGAACTTCACAGCCTCTATCTTTTTTTGTTTATTTCCTGTAATTAAATCGTCTAGGGATGAGATAAAATGGTCATAGAAACCGAGCAGAAAAGCCACAGTCCCGCCGGATACCCCCGGCACGCTGTCGGCTAATGCCATACAAAATCCCCGAATAAAATTTAGCATACTGACTCCTTTGTTATAAGAACACATACAAATGCTGGAATCTGTTCCAACACAACTTTTAGTATTATAGCACACGTTATGTAAAATAAAAAGCAAGAAAATCTTAAAGATTTATGAAACTATGTCCTTCTTTTGGCTTTTATGATAGTATAATATTACGAATATGAAGGAGGTTCTATATGATAAAATTAATTTCATCCGACATGGACGGAACACTGCTGGACAGCTACCGCCAGATCACTCAGGTCAATATCGATGCGATCCGCACACTCCAGGAAAGCGGCGTCGAATTTATGATCAATACAGGACGCGAATACCAGAATGTGATAGATATTTTAGGAAAAGCAGGCCTTGAATGCGACATGATCTGCAGCAACGGCTCCTGCGGTTATGATAAAGAAGGAAACCTGCTGTTTGAACACTCCATTCCGACAGAGACGGTAAAACAGATCCTCGGGGTATTTCACGAATCCACCCTGGTTCCGACGCCATTTTCCCAGATGGGCCGTATTTCCCTGCTTTCCAGAGAGGAATTAAAAAAATATACGAAAGAAGTCATGATTCCATCCATGCAGATCAATCATCCCGACTTTGTGTATACAGATGAAGAATTTGAAGATTTAATCAGCCAGGTTACCTATGTAGACGGCGAGGCCGGACTGTTCGACAGCGAACACAGGGTTTTAAAGTTCATTTCCCAGTCAACAGAGCCTGATGCGCTGTTAAGGCTCAGGGCAGAATTAGAAAAAATCCCGGGACTTGCCGTAGTGTCCACCGTACCTACGGATATTGAGATCACCTCCTCAGAAGCCCAGAAAGGGATCGGCCTGATGGACTATGCCAAGCGAAAGGGACTGGTTCCGGATGAGATCGTTGCCATCGGAGACAGCGAAAATGACTATTCCATGCTCTCCATTCCGGGGATTCATTCCGTTGCCATGGCAAATGCCACGGAGGCCATCAAAAATATCTGTGTCTATCAGACCCGTGCCAATACGAAGGACGGCATTGCCTATATCATCCGCTGCATTCTCGCAGACCGCGATAATTTTAAACTGACATAAAATACCGTTTTATAAAAGAAGATCTGTAATCCCACTGAGAGGTTACAGATCTTCTTTTATTTTATCTTCATCCGCTTTTTCAGTTCATCCAGTGCCTCTTTATATCTGCCGGAATTAAATGAAGGAAACGCATTCAAAAGTCTCCTGCTGGTCTGACTTTTCTTCTCCGCAATCTCCTGATACCGGCTTTTCAGCTCTTCGATTCTCTGCTCCAGTTCTCCGCTGATCGTATCTTTCCGTTCTTTCAGACCTTCCGATACGGCATTTCTTTTTTCCACCAGTTCCTGGCCCGCCTCATCCAGCTTCTTTTTCGTCTCTTCCTGTTTTTCTACGGCAGACATGACACCAAGATAAATGTTTTCACCCAGCTGCTCTGAGATATTATGCAGTTCTTCTGCGATCTCACTCATTTTGCGCAGTCTCTGGTTCATCCTGAAGATGCCCGCCGCCGTTACCCAAAGATCGGCTATCATGCCGGCCAAAAGCACAATGAGCAGGACGCTGCCGAAGAGACTGGGTATCAATCCCACAAATTTGGTAATCAGAGGATGAACCACATAGACGATGAGCATGCAGGCGGCACCCCAGATCAGTGAAAACGGAAGACAGATATATCCGTTTAAATTAAACGGCTGGTCCGAATAATCCCACCATCTGCTGTGGAAAATCTTCTCCAGCGCAAAGCCCGTGACCCACTCAATGGAAGATACGGCTGCGACAGAAGCAATGTACATGAAAAAAACATTGGACTTATACGGCATCAGCAAAGACACCACAAATCCAACGCCGAATCCATAAACCGGACAAATGGGTCCGTTTAAAAACCCCCGGTTCACAAATTTTCTCTGCTTAAATGCAGCAAAAGCTACTTCGCTGCACCAGCCGAGAATTCCGTAAATAAAAAAATATGACAAAAGATAATATACACTCATATTAAATTAAGCTCCCATCGGAATTACAGGATCGTAGCTCCTAAAGCCACATAATCGCCGTCATAAAACACTACCGCCTGTCCCGGGGTCACTGCCCTCTGAGGTTCATCAAACAGGACTTTTATCCTGTCCTTTCCTGCCATGCTCACCGTGCATGAAGCTCCCCTGTGGTTATAGCGGACTTTAGCCTGTAATCTCATCCCGTCTTTGACAGAAGATACCGACATTAAATTCACCTGGTCTCCATAGAGGGTATCTGTCATCAGGTCCGCATTGCTCCCGATCACCACTTCATTTCTCTCTTTATTTATTCGCACAACGTATCCCGGCTGTTTCAGGGAAAGGCCCAATCCCCTCCTCTGTCCCACAGTATAACATACAATGCCCTTGTGGGTTCCGAGGATGTTCCCGTTCATGTCCACAAAATTGCCCGGCCGGATCTTCTGTCCCGTGGTTTCTTCGATAAAGTCTCCATAGCTGCCGTCTACAAAACAGATGTCCTGGCTGTCCGGTTTGTGGGCCACCGGCAGATGTATCTTTTCTGCGATTTCCCTGATCTCATCTTTTGTATATTCACCCACGGGCATCAGCGTCTTGGACAGCTGGTTCTGGGTCAAATTATAAAGAGCATAGGTCTGATCCTTCTCAGGAGTCGCCGAGCGCTTCAGCGTATATCTTCCGTTGGAAAGCTTTTCAATCCTGGCATAATGTCCGGTTGCGATATAATCGGCGCCGATATCCAGAGACCTTTTTAACAGGGATTCCCATTTGACATAGCGGTTGCATGCAATACAGGGATTCGGAGTTCTTCCATCCAGATATTCGTCTACGAAATAATCAATGACATGTTCCTTGAAATCCTGTTTAAAATTCATGACATAATAAGGAATATCGAGCGCCTGGGCCACTCTCCTGGCATCATCCACAGCCGACAGGCCGCAGCACCCTCCGTTTTCTTCTAAAAGTGCCTGCTCCTCATCCTGCCAGATCTGCATGGTGACACCGATCACTTCATATCCCTGTTCTTTCAATAAATAGGCTGCCACGGAGGAATCCACCCCTCCTGACATGCCTACGACTACTTTCTCTTTCACGGATGCCTCCTAGTACTCTTCTTCCACTTCCTCTTCTCCGATATCGGATTTTGGTTTCTCAAGGCCTTCGATCTGAATGCCGTTCTTCTGTGCATAATCCCAGAGAGCCGCATGGATCGCTTCTTCTGCCAAAAGAGAACAGTGCACTTTGACCGGCGGAAGACCATCGAGGGCTTCCATTACCGCCTTGTTTGTGACTTCCAGTGCTTCCTGCACGGATTTGCCTTTCACCAGTTCGGTTGCCATGCTGCTGGTGGCAACCGCAGCTCCGCAGCCGAATGTCTTAAACTTCACATCCCGGATAATCTGGTCGTCATCAATGTCAAAATAGATGCGCATGATGTCTCCGCACTTGGCGTTTCCGACAGTACCTACGCCGCTGGCACCCTCAATCTCTCCTACATTTCTCGGATGCTCAAAATGATCCATAACTTTTTCACTATACATAACAGTACCTCCTGTTTTTCTTCTAAATATAAATCGAGCAAATAAACCCGTTTAATGTTTCTTTACAAAATCTTCATACAGCGGAGACATTTTTCGCAGTTTATCTACGATCTCTTTCAATTTCTCCACAACAAAATCCATATCCTCTTTGGTTGTTTCCTCCCCCAGAGTCATCCTGAGAGATCCATGTGCGATCTCGTGAGGGAGTCCGATGGCTAACAGTACATGTGACGGGTCCAGTGAACCGGACGTGCAGGCTGATCCGCTGGAAGCACAGATCCCCGCCATATCAAGCATGATCAAAAGGGATTCGCCCTCAATGAACTGAAAACTGATGTTGATATTGTTGGGAAGCCTTTTGTCTCTTCCTCCGTTTAACCGGCAATACGGGATCTCTGCCAGAATCCTGCGGACCGCGTAATCCCTCACCTCCTGCTCTTTGGCAGTTCTCTCCTCCATCGTCTCAAAAGCGATCTCGACAGCCTTTCCGAGTCCCACGATACCTGTCACATTCTCTGTTCCGGCCCGGCGCTTGCGCTCCTGCGCTCCTCCGTGGATAAACGAGCGAAGTTTCAGTCCTTTGCGGATATACATAAATCCAATGCCCTTAGGTCCGTTCAGCTTATGGCCGCTGGCACTCAGCATATCAATATTCATCTCATCTACATTGATCGGAACCTGTCCGTATGCCTGTACCGCATCTGTGTGGAACAGAACTCCGTGTTCTTTTGCAATCTCTCCGATCTCCTTCACCGGCTGGATCGTTCCTATCTCATTGTTGGCAAACATGATGGTGATCAGAATCGTATCCGGGCGGATCGCCGCTTTTAACTGGTCCAGCTTAATATATCCGTTCTCATCCACATCCAGATAAGTCACATCGTATCCGTTTCTCTCCAGATACTGACAGGTGTGGAGAACTGCGTGGTGCTCAATCTTGCTTGTGATAATATGTTTTCCCTTTGAAGCATAGGCTTCGGCAGTCTCCTTAATGGCCCAGTTGTCCGCCTCAGATCCGCCGGCCGTAAAGTAAATATCCTGGCTCTGTGTGCCGAGGGATTCGGCAACCCTGTCCCTTACTTCGTTTACTGCCTTTTTTGCCTCAGAAGCCGGTGAATAGACGCTGGACGGATTCCAGAACTTCTCCGTATAATATGGCATCATCGCTTCTACTACTTCCGGTCTCGCCGGTGTTGTTGCCGCATGGTCTAAATATATGATCTTTTCCATAACTTCTCCTATCTTTCACAATTTCGTTCCGCCGGTTTCCCCTGCTGAACAGCTCTTGCCTCGTCCGCCAGCTCATCTAAATAAATAGAATCCACTGTTTTAGCAATGCTGTCATTGATCCTCTTCCACACAGTTTTTGTCACGCAGTACTTAGAGCTGCTGCATGTTTCCTCTGTATCGGTAAGTTCTGTACAGTCTACCGGCGTCAGATCGCCTTCCAGTGCCCTCAGCACGTCTCCCACTGAAATATCTTCTGCATTTCCCGCCAGAACATATCCTCCCTGGGCTCCCCGGATGCTTTTTACAAGCCCCGCCTTCTTTAACTTGGAAAGAAGCTGTTCCAGGTATCGGATGGATATATCCTGCCGCTCTGATATCGCACTGACTGCCGCAGGTTCATTCTCCCCGAACACTGCAATATCTACGATTGCGCGAAGGCCGTATCTTCCTTTTGTTGATAATTTCATCTCACCACTCCAATCCCGACCAAAATAGTCGGATATCACACTGCTATGTTATCACCTGGGACTTCCGATGTCAACACAATCCCAATCATAACCGCGTATTTCTTGACATACAATAGAACAATATCAATTGGGGAGTTCTTATGAAAAAATCCAGCCCTTTTGTACAAGGTACATTAATTTTAACAGCCGCTAATATTTTTTCCAGATTTATTGGATTCTATAATAGAATATTTCTGGCTGGATTAATTGGTGCCCATCAGATGGGAGTCTATCAATTAATTTTTCCTATTTACCTGGTGGGTTTTGCCCTTTGCTTTCATGGATACGAGACTGCCCTGTCTCAGATCGTCGCCGCTCAGATGGCCAAAGGCCGTCCGGAAAACTGCAGAAAAATCTTAAAGATCACTTTAGCCGTCACGATCCTGCTCTCTTTGATCTGTGCCTGTTTCTTTTATTTCTTTGCCGACGAGCTCTGCATGAAATTTCTCCACGAGAAAGACTGCATCCCCTGCCTCAAAGCCGCTGTTTTTGCCATGCCATTTGTAGGCGTAAAAGCATGTATCCACAGTTACCATATCGGTCTCGGCAAACCCGGCCTCCCGTCTGTCTCACTTTGTATCGAACAAGTGTCCCGGATACTGGGGATTTATGCGGTTTCTGTCACCTTCTTTTTAAAGCTTGAGACACCTGCGCTGATCGCGGTTCTCGGAATGGTCGCCGGAGAAATGGCTTCCTGCCTTTACACTGTCGTTTATCACCTTTTAAAGACAAAGCAGCAAAGCAGCGGACTGCCGGCGGCTTCCTCCAGAAAGCTTTTTGGCAGCCTGCTTTCCCTCAGCTTTCCGCTGACCTGCAACTCCCTCTCCATTACACTGCTGCAGAGTCTGGAAAATATTTTAATTCCGATGATGCTGACCAGGTTTTACTGCAATCAGCACTATTCGGTAGAAGTATATGGTATCCTGACAGGAATGGCGATTCCCTTTATCAACTTTCCGTCCAGCATCACCAACTCCATCTCTGTGATGCTTCTGCCGAAAGTATCAGCTGCGACAGCGGAACAGGATTACCGCACATTACACAGGGCCACCAAATACTCCCTTTCCTTTTGCTTTCTGCTGGGGATCGTAAGTTTCTTTTTATTTTTTACTCTGGGGCCATCTATCGGACTGATCGTATTCCACAGCAAAGAGGCCGGCATGTTCCTGAGGATGCTCTCCTTTTTGTGTCCGGTGCTCTATCTTTCCGGAACCCTGTCCAGTATCCTGAACGGTCTTGGGAAGACCAAAACCACGCTGTTTAACAATTCGGTCTCCCTCCTGCTCAGGATCTCTTTTATCGTATTTGTGGTCCCAATGGTGGGGATCAACGGATATCTCTGGGGACTGATGGCAAGCACTCTTCTGGTGGTCATCATGCATTACCGGAAAATAAAATGAACTCCATACAGCTCCGGGCTTTTTAAAGCACAAAAAAGGAATCTCTTTTTTTGCTAACACCTGATAAGGAAGTAATTTAGGAAGTATTAACTGTACTGAATCATCTGGCATTGCAAAGGCACCGTGAAAAAAATCCGATGAATCGAAAGAAATTCGTATTCATCGGATTTTTGCTATCAATTATTTGCTCCGTTTTGATACTTTCAAAGCCTCCGCCCTTTCAGTCGGGATTGCGTTTTAACGCATATGCGGCTTACATGTTTTGACGTTTTCTTTTCAGCTTCAGCGCCAGTACTGCGCCGCCGGATACAATCAGCAGAGCAACCCATAAGAAGATATTGCTGGTATCACCTGTCTGCGGAGAGTCTGTATCCGCTTTAGACAGCTTGTCGTTATCTCCGGAGGTTTCAGTACCGCCGGTTGCCGGAATTTCAACAGCCGCTTTCTCATAGCCGCAAACAGAGCATTCCTCATGCTTGATGCCCTTGCCGGTAGCCGTAGCTTCCTTATCGATAGCCCACTGGAATGTGTGAGCCGCTGCAGTATTTTTTTCACCACAGCCTGTGCATTCCTTCCAATGACTATTTTTATCATTCTTCCACTCATTTTCCCAGTTGTGCGATAATACCACTGACTTACCTTTTACCGCGTTATAATGAGCTATATCTTTCGGAGTAAATGTCCATCCGTACGCAGTTCCGCATGCCACAATCTGACTTGCATTATCCCAAGCGAACGTACCCTCAACTTCAGCGCCTAGTGCATTTTTCATCGTGCCTGACAGGGTAACTTCCGACAGAGCCACACCGCTGTTCACGGTGTTAACGGTGGGACTGCCGGTGGGATTACCTTTCACGATGCTGTATCGGCGGGAAACGTAGCAGTATGTCTTGGTATCCGGGTTGTATCCGTTCACAACGAAGGAATATACCCCCGGTTCTGTCGGAGCAATTTTTCTGATCTCCTCCGCAGTCAGTTCACTGCTCTTTTTATTATACAAGTGTGTTCCGGTAAAGGAGCTTCCCTCATCTACCGCATGGAAATGAACGGTAAACTCCGTAATGCTGTTTTGGCTATTTTTACCTTGTGTATATAATGTGGTCAGATTCCGTTCTGTCGGAACGATACCTTTTCCGCTGTACTCATACTCTTGACGGTCTTCAAAGCTCTTCAGAGGTTCTTTATCCCCTTTCAGATACATATCTACTTCGGTCAGTCCTTCTTCATGACAGGTAACATAAAGTACTATTGTATCTTTCGGCTTCCAATTTGTACCTACGGTGCAGAACCGGTAGTTCGGATTTTTCAGTTTCATTTCAACTCGGATACTGTGCGGATTTCCGTTTGCATCTTTCGTCGGGTGTATCGGCAATGTATCTGTCATAATGATATTGCCACTGACATCGTTTGTATAGGTATATTCCACATCTCCATCTTTTCCCATACCTGGGGTTAGGTAGATTGGTCGTCTAGAAGTATCTGCTTCATAAGTGCCGTTTGGACCTTTTTTTGTCGGATAAAACCCTAGCAGCTCGCTGATTTTTGGCGCTGTGCCGTCTGCATTCAAGGCATATTCAATGTACGGGAGGCCATCCTTGTTAGTTTCGTTCGGTGTCCCGTAGATGATTGATAACGGTGTGACTGTAGCCTTAGCGCTAATAAAGGCTTTTTCAGTATTATTGATAACAATATAGCAAGTTATAGTTGCATCGCCAGTTCCTTTAACGACTAAATTATTATCTTTAACAGATAAAACATCTTCATTACTGCTGCGATATTTTACCATATCGCCACTTGGAAGCTTTTTCGCATTAAAGAGTTTCAACAATGAAATGTCTGTTCCATATTCAACGGTTGCTTTATTGTGTTTTTGCAATGCATATTTGCTATCTGATACTTCAGAAAAATCCGTTGAAGGAAATCCATTGTATTGAATATAAAAACTATTTGTTGAACTTTTAATGTTTTGATTTGAGCAAATTCCCCCTACTGTTGCGTTTTGAGTTTCATTGCAAATTATTTCCACATCGGCAAACGTATTAGAAATTTCTGTTGATGCTACACCCGATCCGCAAACGCTGCCAAGTTTTAAGCTGGTCGGGGGGGTTTCAATTTTTGTAGTATCTATTTTAACATTGGATGCCAGGCAGTTTTCAATCTTTCCTGTAACATTAGCGCCCGAGCCTGCCCAGAGACCACCAGCAGTTTTATTGTTTGCAGTATTTCCAATCAGTGCTATATTCGTATTTAATACTGCGTTATTTTTGAGGTTTACAGATATAGTGCCACCGTAGACAGTACCCTCAATGCCACCGGCATTTAATGTAGCATTGATTTGACAATCTGATACAATGCAATTTTCGATGAAGCTTTCCCAAGTACCGGCATAGTTACCCCCACTAATACCGCCTACATTTTCAGTTCCATTAATTTCACAATTAGTCACTGTACAATTCTTGATGGAACTTCCATATTGCATTCCGCAAACACCACCTGCCCCACGGCTTTCAGCAGTAATTTTACTGTCAGAAACTGAGCAATTTAGGATCTGTGCATCGGTATCTGCGTTGCCGCAAATTAACCCAGCTTTATCACCATTATTGTTGCCGCCATCTGGAGTTTTAATTGCTTTAACAGTAGTATTTTTCACCACGCAGTTCTCAACTATTCCGCCACTAAGCCAAGCAGTAATAGAACCCACATGCCCTTTTACTGCATAAAACCGACAGCCATCAATGGTTACATTAGAAATTGTTCCATGGAGTGCACCAGTAACGCCTCCTGTTGTTCTTCCATCCATCTTGCCTGATACAACTGTATAATTTTCATTAAAAATACAATTTTTGAGTGTGAAATTTTTTGCCACACCATCTCTCTGTGTATTATTGGCTCCAATTTTCCCGAATAGCCCTACGGAAGTAGTCTGATTTCCGGTTCTAATATTGCAAATTGAATGTCCATCTCCATCAAAAATGCCAGAAAAATAGTGGGCTAAAGAAGTAGCCTGGGCTGATTCCTTACCTATTGCAATCCATCCGGCTCCATCATTATAAAAAGCGCCGTTTTCTTCAAAATCGGAGTCATTAAAAACGATATCGTTTGCAAGTTTAAAGTAGCCAGTTATTGATGTTTTTCCGTTTTCAGTGTGAGTATGTGTTCTGATTTTATCTAAATCAGCAGGTGTTGAAATTAAATGTGGTTTATCCTGCGAACAATCGACACACTCCTCCCATGAACTGTTATCCGAGAGCTTTGATGCCCTGGTCATCATATCCGCTGCTTTATCCCCTTCCGCAAAAACTGTAGCAGGAAACATAGTCAGCAAAATTGTGATCGCCAGCATAAGCGCCAGCAACTCACTTTGCTTTGCTCGTTTCATAATTGACCTTTCCTTTCTTCAAAAATATTTATAAACCTTTTTATTCTTGTTTTTGCTTATACGTAGTGTACGTGTAGCATAGAAATCGCATTTTTCAATGCTTTTAGGGAAATTCACTTACCGTTCTTCCCGGAAATAGTTTGTCCCGCAGGATGCCGGCTGATTATTTTCTTTTGACTGCCTGACAGAGGAAATTACAAGTACAAGCGCCGTGATCACGAATGGGAGCATATCATAAAATGCATTCGGTATACTGATGATGCTCTTCGGCACATAGTATTTCAAAACACTGAAACAGCCGAAAGCCAGAGATCCATAGATCGCTTTTACCGGACTCCACGATGCAAAGATAACAAGTGCAACAGAGATCCACCCCAATCCATTGACACAGTTGCTGATCCATACACCTCCGCAGATGATCATGGCAGAATAGGCTCCTCCGATACCGCAGATCCCTCCGCCGATCAGTACATTGATATACTTTGCACGGATAACCCTGATTCCGGCTGCATCGGCAGCACCAGGATTTTCTCCCACTGCCCGGACATTGAGCCCGGTTTTTGTTTTCTGCAGATAGTACCAGCAGATCACAGCTGTCACAATACCGATATATACAAAGATATTGTAGGAAAACAGCAATTTCCCCAACACCGGGATATCACTCAGCACAGGGATATGCAGATTTGCAATCTGTGCAGAAATGTGTTCCGGAAGTTTTAATGACTGAGTGGCAGAATGATTCAGCATATATTCGCCGATAAAATTTGCAAGTCCTACGCCAAAAATAGTCAATGTAAGCCCCGTTACATTCTGATCCGCCATAAACGTAATCGTCAGGACCGCATAGATCAGTGCCGCCGCCACCCCGGCAGCGAACGCAGCCAGAAGAGCAAGCACAACATTATCCGTCTGATACCCGACCATAAATCCTGCACATGCACCTATCGACATCATACCTTCTACACCCAGATTCAGATGTCCGACCTTTTCGTTCATGATCTCACCGACAGTGCCAAACAGCAGAGGCGTGCCGGCCAGCACTGCTGCCACAAACAGATTCAATACCGTACTCATTTCCCGGCACCTCCTTTTCTTCCGACAAATTTATAACGCACAAAAAACTCACATCCGAGAACAAAAAACAGGATGATCCCCTGAAGAACATCAGCCGAATAGCTGGAAAGCCCATAGGTGGACTGCATAACGCTGCTTCCCTTTTCCAGAATACTGAACAGGAAAGACACGATCACGATTGCAGCCGGATTTAGACGGGCCAGCCACGCTACGATGATCGCCGTAAATCCGACTCCTCCTGCCACAGAGGTTGCCAATGTCATGTCGGAGCCCGTTGCCTGCACCATACCCGCAATACCGCAGATAGCACCACTGAGAAACATGGTCCGCAGCATCATACGCTTTACCGGAATCCCTGCATATTTGGCCGTGGCATGACTGTCTCCCACTACGGAGATCTCATACCCCTGCTTCGTATATTTCAGATAAATATAGACGATCGCGGTGAGCAACAAAGCAATGATCCAGCCGGCCTGGACGCCCAGAACTGAATCCAGCTGTGCGTTGAGATCAAACCTTGCGATCTTGGGAAATCCGGAGGAGGCCGGATCTTTCCACGGGCCGTCCCTCAGATATACGATCACATTCAGAGCGATGTAATTCAGCATCAGAGTAAACAATGTTTCATTGGTATTGAACTTTGCCTTGAAAAACGCCGGTATCAAGCCGAACAGCCCTCCTCCGATCACACTGAATATAAACATAATGATCAGCAGAAGGACATGAGGCATCGCATTTTGATACAGTGCAAAATAGGTGGCAAAAATTGCTCCCATGATGATCTGCCCCTCTGCCCCGATATTCCAGAATCTCATCTTAAATGCCATGGTAACGCCCAGGGAAGAGATCAGCAGCGGTATCATAATGCGGATCGTAGCCTGGACCGCCATCTCACTCCGGAAGGCTCCGCTTATAATTGTCTGATACACAGTAAATGGGTTAAAACCGATGATCAGGAGGAAGATTCCTCCTGCCAGCAGGGCAAGCAGCACGGAAGCAGCGCGCAGGATCATGGTCTTTTCCCGGGAAAGCTCCGCCCGCTTCACTGTACGCAGCAGCGGTTTCCTTCCTGTCTTCTTACTTGCTTCCATCTGTGCTCTCCTCCTTCTCCTCTTTCGTTCCTTTTACTCCTGTCATAAGCAGGCCGACTTCTTCTTTTGTCGTTTTTCTCGCATCCACGATGCCGGAGACTTCTCCGTGACAGAGTACCAAAATACGGTCGCTGATAGATAAGAGCACATCCAGGTCTTCTCCCACCAGCAGCACCGCCACACCCTTTTTCTTCTGCTCATTAAGCAGGTCATATACAGTATAGGAAGAATTGATATCCAGTCCGCGGACCGGGTATGCCGTAAGGAGTACATTCGGCTCTGCAATAATCTCTCTTCCCAGAAGTACTTTCTGTACGTTTCCTCCGGACAGCATCCGCACCGGCGTATCCACACTCGGAGTCAGGATGCCCAGTTCCTTCACCATTTTCTCCGCCATCTTTCTCGGAGTTTTCCGATCTATAAAAATACCTTGCTGATCCTGATAGTGTTTCAGGAGGACGTTGTCCACCATCCCCATAGACGCCACCAGTCCCATGCCAAGCCGGTCTTCCGGTACAAAAGAAATACGAATGCCGCGGCTTCGGATATCCTTAAACGTCATACCCACCAGTTCTTCTTCTCTGTGAACGATGCTTCCTTCTTTGATCTCCGTGAGCCCCGTGATCGCTTCACACAGCTCTTTTTGGCCGCTTCCGGCGATTCCCGCCACTCCTAAGATCTCACCTTCCATCAGTTCAAAATTCACATTGGTAAGACCCGGTGTGCCGTCCGGACGTTCGACGTTCAGATTGCGAATGACGATTTCAGGAACTGCATCGGCCTTCCTTTCGGGACGGTCGATCTCCAGTGTCACCGGACGTCCCACCATCAGCTCTGTCAGCTTTTTCTCATCACTGTCTTTTGTGTCCACGGTCCCGATGCTCTCCCCTTTTCGAAGGATCTCAACACGGTCGCTGATAGCCAGCACCTCATTTAATTTATGGGTAATGATGACGATGGCACAGCCCTGCTCTTTCATTCTCCGAAGGATCGCAAACAGTTTTTCTGTCTCCTGGGGTGTCAGCACCGCCGTCGGCTCATCCAGGATCAGGATGCTCGCTCCCCTGTATAAGACTTTCAGGATTTCCACAGTCTGTTTTTCACTGACCGACATATTATAGATCTTCTTTTCCGGATCCACCTCCAGGCCAAATTTTGAACTGATCTCTTCGATCTTTGCTTTCAGTTCTTTCGGACGGATTCTCTTTTCTTTTGTCCCAAGCACAATGTTATCCATCGCACTGTGCACATCCACCAGCTTAAAATGCTGGTGGATCATGCCGATCCCCAGGCCGATCGCATCCGTCGGAGAATTGATGGAAACTTCCTGTCCTCCGATCCTGATGGTTCCGGCATCCGGGTGGTAGATCCCGGAGAGCATATTCATCAGAGTCGTCTTTCCCGAACCGTTCTCTCCGAGAAGGGCAAGGATTTCACCATATTTTACATCCAGATCTACGTTATTGTTTGCCACAACACTCCCAAAAGTCTTTCGGATGCCTTTGCACTCTATGGCATATGTATCCTTCTTCTCCTGTGCCATTTCATCACCTCGTATCATGTGTTTTCTGCCTCTCTTCTTTCATTAAGTTCCAAGAAAGAAGGGCACTGCCTTCTGTTTCAGAATATACAATGCCCTTCTCATTCATCCATGTCTCTCATGGAAATTTCTGCTGTGCTGCTTATTTTACAACGATGTTTTTGAAGTACCAGTTGATTTTTCCTTTGATGTCTTCGTCGCTTAAAGTCTCACCCTTTTTGCCGACCTTCTTGCCGTCGTTGGTCTCGATGACACCGTCAAATACATTGAAATCGCCGGAAAGCATCTTTTCTTTTGCCTCCTCGATCTTCTTTTCTGTACCTGGAGCGATCAGTTTCTTGTTAAGCGGAGCAATGTCAACCAATCCCTCTTTCATGCCGCCGTAGTAAACTTCCGGCTTCCATGTTCCGTCGATGAGCTCCTGAACTGCCTCTGTATAGTAAGCACCCCAGTTCCAAATAGTAGAAGTCAGCGTAGCTTTCGGAGCATCTTTTGTCATATCAGAGTTATATCCGACACCCCATACACCTGCTTTTTCCGCTTCCAGCTGTGGGTTCGGCGTATCACAGTGCTGTCCGATCACGTCACAGCCCTGAGAGATCAGAGCTTTTGCCGCATTTGTCTCTTCATTCGGGTTAAACCAGCTGTTTGTAACTTTTACATATACCTTTGCCTTTTTATTAACAGAGTAAATACCCATGGCAAATGCATCTACGCCCCCGGTAACCTCGGCATTGTCCTTGCCCATAGCGGCAACATATCCGATCTTGTTGCTCTTTGTTTTAAGGCCTGCCGCGATACCGCTTAAATATCTTGCCTGATAAATTCTTCCGAAATAGTTGTTAAAGTTGGAATCATTCTTCTTATATCCGGTTCCGTGAGAGAATGCTACATCAGGATACTCTTTTGCCATAGCTTCCATCGTGTCCATATAGCCCCAGCTTGTACCAAAGATCACATTGCAACCGTCTTCGATGCACTCTTTGATCGCAGTCTCTGTCTTGGTCGGGTCTGTGTCTGTGATATTGGTCTTTCTCACGATCTGGCTGTCTTTCAGACCAAGTTTCTTCTGCATCGCTATGATGCCCTGATCATGTGTATATGTATACCCTGACCCCTCTGAAGGATCAGAGATATGAATCACCCCGATCTTCAGATCTTTCTTTGCAATCTTGAACTGTTTTTTCTCCTCCTTCTTGTCGCTTGTAGTCTTTTTAGAGCCGCAGCCTGTCATCAATCCCAAGACAAGCACTAACGACAAAATAATGCCAGTGACTTTCAAAACTTTTTTCTTCATAAACCTTCCTCCTTCTGCCTGGCTTCCGTCTTGTGCACGGATGCCAAAACTGCGCCTGCGCGCATTAAATGATATTAAAATTATAACAAAAGTGCCTGTCCACTGCAAGGTACTTTTGCCTGCCTATTCAGGCCTCAAATGGCGAGCAATATGATCCCCGAATCAGTTTTCTGTTGCTCATTATAAACTTTCCTTATGCATCAAAAAATCCGGCGAAAACAGCCTCTTAAAGCTGCTCACACCGGATCTTGCTATTTTATACTCATATCCCGCACATATCAGCGGATACGGTCGGGAAATCCCACTTTGTGCTGTACCTTTCTCAATGTCTTCGTCGCATAGTAAGAAGCCTTTTCCCCATTATCTTTTATAATCTTATTCAAATAATCTTTATTCTTCATGATATCGTTATAGCGCTCCTGAATCGGCCGCAGTTCTTCTACAACCGTCTCTCCGACCCGCTCTTTCAGCCTGCCGTATCCCATGCCATCAAATTCAGCCACTGCTTCCTCGGGTTTCTTCCCATTGATCGCACAGTAGATATCCAGCAGGTTTTTGATGCCAGGCTTCTGTTCAGAATATGCAATGCATGCCTCGGAGTCTGTCACCGCCTTCTTAAACTTTCTCATAATTGTGTCCGGGTCGTCCAAAAGCAGTATATGCGCATTGGCATTCTCGTCAGATTTGGACATCTTTTTCTCCGGCTCCTGGAGGCTCATGATCTTCTGTCCGACTTTGCCGATGTATGCTTCCGGAATCGTGAAGACATCACCGTAAATCTTGTTGAATCTTTCTGCAATATCTCTGGTGATCTCCAGATGCTGCGTCTGATCTTTCCCCACAGGTACCACATCGGACTGAAACAGCAAAATGTCTGCCGCCATCAGTACCGGGTAAGTGAAAAGTCCTGTGTTGATATTTTCCGGATGCTTCTGAGACTTATCTTTAAACTGGGTCATCCGGTTCATTTCCCCCATATAGGTAAAGCAGTTTAAGATCCACATGAGTTCAGCGTGTGCCGAAACGTGTGACTGGTAATAAATACAGTTTTCCACCGGATCAAGTCCTGCCGCTATATAGAGTGCCAAAAGGCTCCTGGCCCTTTTTCTAAGTTCCGAAGGCTCCTGTCTTACTGTGATGGAATGCATGTCCACAACACTGTAAAAACACATATACTGATCCTTATCAATGTCCACCCAGTTTTTTAATGCTCCCAGGTAATTGCCCAATGTAATAGTACCGGTGGCCTGCATGCCACTGAATAATGATTTCTTTCCGTCTAACATCTGTCGTTCCTTTCTTCCATAAATTTTCTCTGGATTCATCATATCATATTGCAGGGAAGTTTCCAAACGTTCAGCGCAATCTTTTCACAGAACTTCTCAGTCAAGTCCGAAAAATCCTGTTTTAAAATCTTTAGTTCCAGTTTGTGTTACCTCCATATTTCTATTTATGTATTCCTAAAATATTATAGACTTACTGCCGTTAAGCAGCAGAATATGTATATTTATGTGGGTTCCCTTTTCAGTGGTAGATATAGTTCTTGTGTATTCGATTTCTTTTCCGAGTACCTGTTCCTGGGTAGACCCTTTCCCATCCGTAACATTTGCAGAAAAAGAGACGGGTAGCTGAGTAACCCGTCTCATAATCGCCTGTGTTTCAGTGCCTCTTAACCCGCATAAAAATTTACTATTTATAACAATATTGTTTTTGATTTACCATCTTCTCATGTGACAAAGAATCTGCTTCTACAGACGTTTAACATGACTAATCCCAATGAATATCTTCATGCAAAATTGCAGCACTTTTATTTGCTTTTGCCTCTGCGATTGCTTCAATCTTATCCGGCTCAGGATTCACTTCCGAAATAGATTTCAAAATCACCTTGTAAATTGTATCTATATGCTTTTCCTCTCGACTTTGTCTCATGTATTGTTATTATATAGTTTTCGAACGTTTTTAGTAAAAGAAACGGCCCAAACCTATAAAATCATAGTTTGAGCCGTTTCTTACGATAAGCTGATGACGGGAGTTGAACCCGTGACCTCCTCACTACCAATGAGGTGCGCTACCACCTGTGCCACATCAGCAAGACCGTTATTAAATTTATCATACCGATCGATTCTTGTCAATAATTTTTCATATTTTTATATAAAATTCTTCCTGATCATTCAATCTCAGACAGCCAAGATTTTCACCATAGGCGGCCCCGCAGTCAATAGCGATCCTTTGATCCCATTTTGCGATATGAAATGCGGCAGCCTGCTTCCTGGCTTCTTCCGTCAAAGTCCCCGCATAATAAAGCAGTGCGCCTGTAGGCGTATGTCCAAAAATGACGGTATACGGACAGGAGAGGACGGCATTAAAAAACTCCCTGCGTGTCCACAGAAGAGTATCCCGGTCCATCTCTGAGAGCTTCTCCTCTGAATCTCCCAGTGCTGCATCAATGCCGGCATGAACCAAAAGATAACGCTTTCCTTCTACTGTGATCATCCGGTAAAGAGGGAGCTTTCGAACAAACTCGATACACTGCTCCTGTTCTTCTTTCGGAAACGACATAAGAGAAGCTAAAGTAACCCCTCCGCCGTTAAAAAGCCACGTCTCATACCATGATTCCTCGTCATCCATAGTTCTTAGGAACATGTCTTCATGGTTTCCCATGAGAAGTTCCATATTCGGCTGTTCCCTTATATATTCCAGCAGCTGGATGCCGTCCGGCCCACGGTCCACCACATCTCCGATAATAAACAATTTATCCTCTGAAGAGAACCGGATCTTCTCCAGCATCTCAAAAAAAGCCCGGCTCTGGCCGTGAATATCGGACAACACATAAACATTCTGCATGTATACTCCCCCTCCGGGTGATTAACTTTCTTCCCCTAATTTTCTGCGGATCCTCTGAATCGCATTGTCGATGGACTTTTTCGGTTTGTCCAGTTTTACGGCAATCTCCACATAATTTTCTCCGCTCAGATAAAGTTCCATCACATCTTTCTCAAAGCCGCTGAGCTTTGTCTCAATTTTCTTATAGTAGTTAGAGATGTTTTCCTTTTGTATCAGAACCTGTTCCGGATTCGTGTCTTCTTCCATAAACTGGTCTTCCTCCCCCTGTTCATTAAACAGTGAGATATAGTTGTTCAATGGACCGTGTTTCTTTCTCTTGGAAGCCGTCACCGTCGTATAAATCTGCCGTTTTACACAAAGTGATGCAAATGTGGAAAATGAAGCGTTCTTTTCGTTGTCATAATTTTTTACAGCTTTAAAAAGACCGATCATCCCTTCCTGGATCAAGTCCTCCTCATCGGCCCCGGCCAGAAAGAACTTCCTGGATTCCCTGCGCACCAGTCCCCCATACCGGTTCAGCAGAAAATCCATCGCCTGATCGTCACCGCTTTTTATCTCATTTAACAGGTCCCTGTCAGAATAATGTTCAAAGTCTTTCATAGTTCCCCTATTTTAAAAGTCTCTGCCTCACGATCTCATAAGCCAGCACGCCGGCTGCAACCGATGCGTTCAGAGAATCAATATCGCCGTTCATCGGAATAGAAGCGGTATAATCACACTTCTCCTTCACAAGGCGGCTGACACCGCTGCCCTCATTTCCGATGACCAGTCCTATAGGACCGGTTAAATTCTGGCGGTACATGATGTCTCCATCCATATCGGCACAGACAAACCATAACCCCCGCTCCTTCAGTTCTTCCATCGTCTTTGACAAGTTGGTCACTTTCACCACCGGGGTATAATTAAGCGCTCCTGCGGATGTTTTTGCCACCGTCGGGGTCAGTCCCACTGCCCTTCTTTTAGGAATGATGACGCCATGAGCCCCGGCAAGATTTGCTGTTCTTATAATAGCTCCCAGATTGTGAGGATCTTCAATACCGTCCAGAAGAATAAAAAACGGATCTTCGTTCTTCTCCTCTGCCCTGGCAAACAGATCTTCTATCTGTGCATATTCATAGGCCGCGGCCATTGCGACCACACCCTGGTGATGTTCCTTTGTAAGCTGATCCAAACGTTCTTTTTCTACAAAATTCAGAACTGCGTCTGTTTTTTTTGCCTCCCGGACGATCGTCCGGACAGGACCGTCCTGGCATCCGTCCAGAATATAGATCTTATCGATGGGCTTTCCCGCTCTCAGTGCCTCCAGCACCACATTTCTTCCCGCCAGCAGATATTCTTCGTAACTCATTCATTTTCTCCTACATCTAATCCTATTTTAATCAGCTCCACAGCCCGTGCCATCCTCCCGGATAAGTACAGATATCCGATCAGGGCTTCGATCCCTGTCGCCATCCGGTATTCCACGATCGAAGCATTTTTTGCGGCCGTAGCGGATTTGGCATTTCTGCCGCGCTTATAGACGGCTGTCTCTTCGTCTGTGAGCCTTTCTTTTATATTATCATAAACCCTGGCCTGAGTGGAAGCTTTTACCAAACTGCTGGACTTTTTGTGATATTTATTCACGCTCATGTTTCCTTCAGAGATAACCAGTGTCCGAACGGCGATCTCATAGACCGCATCTCCGATATAGGCGAGTCCGAGGGGTGAGTAAGTCTTAGGATCGATTTCAGGCAGGTCAAGCCCCTTTGTCATAAATTCAATTAAGCTCGTTTCCATTTTACGCCTTCTCTTGTATCCTTTAAAATAATCCCTTTTTCTAACAATTCATCCCTGATCTCATCTGCTCTGGCGAAATCTTTTTCTTTTCTCGCCTGCTGCCGTTCCTCGATCAGCCTTTCAATCTCTTCATCCAGAATTTCTTCTTCCTGCTTTGTCTCGATCCCGAGTACTCCGCACAGCGTTTCCATGATTTCCAGAAGCTTTGCCGCATAATCAGAGGATGACTCTTTTACGGTTGTATTGGCCAGCTTCACAAGTTCAAAGATAGCAGAAACGGCATCCGCCGTGTTGAAATCGTCTTCCATGGCTTCTTCAAATTTGCCGACCAGTTTTCCGGCTTCGTTAAGATGCTCTTCTTCCTCTTTGTTCACGGCTGATCCTGTCTTTTCCGCCTGATCCCTTACAAGTTCAATGGCTGTGAGAATACGGTCCAGTCCGTTCTTGGCAGATTCCACAAGCGTATCGCTGAAGTTCAGCGGATTGCGGTAATGTGCGCTCAGCATGAAAAACCGGATAACCTGCAGCGGATATTTTTCACTGATCTCTCTGACAGTAAAAAAGTTGCCGGCCGATTTGGACATCTTTTGATTGTCGATATTTAAGAACCCGTTGTGCATCCAGTAGTTTGCAAAACATTCGTCGTTGCATGCTTCACTCTGGGCAATTTCATTTTCGTGATGAGGAAAAATCAAGTCCTCTCCTCCCGCATGAATGTCAATCGTATCCCCGATATACTTTTTCGACATTTCGGAACATTCGATATGCCATCCCGGGCGGCCTTCTCCCCAAGGAGACGGCCATGCAATCTCACCTTCTTTTTTCGGCTTCCAAAGCACAAAATCAAGCGGATCTTGTTTGCCTTCTTCCCCGCGGACTTTAATATCCCTGTGGCCTGCCTCCAAGTCGTCAATGTTCTTTTTGGAAAGTTTTCCGTATCCGTCAAAAGAACGGGTTTTAAAGTAAACCGTACCATTTACTTCGTAGGCATGCCCTTTTTCGATCAAGGTCCCAATCATGCGGATCATTCCGTCAATCTCTTCTGTGGCTTTCGGCTGGTGGGTCGCCGGCTTTACATTTAGACCCTCCATATCTTTTTTGCACTCTTTGATGTAGCGCTCCGCGATTTCTGTGGCAGACACTCCTTCTTCATTGGCCTTTTTTATGATCTTATCGTCTACATCCGTAAAGTTAGAGACATAATTGACATCATATCCCTTGTATTCAAAATATCTGCGGACCGTGTCAAAAATGATCATCGGCCGTGCATTCCCGATATGAATGTAATTATAAACAGTCGGGCCGCACACGTACATGCCCACTTTCCCTGGATGTACCGGAACAAACTCCTCTTTTTGTCTTGTCAGTGTATTATAGATCTTCATTCTTTATCTCCTTTCGCAGCATCCTCTACACGTTTGCAGTGCTCCATAAATATATTGAGAGCACTTCTTAACTCAGCATTTTCCTTAGCCAGCTTCTCAATATCCATATCAACCGGATCCGGAAGGTCAATCTGGTTAAGTTCCAGACTCTGAATCCTGGTCCCGTCTCTCTTGATCACTCTGCCCGGCACTCCGACCACTGTCGAGTTGGGCGGCACATCGGAAACCACAACCGAACCTGCTCCTATCTTGGAATTCTTCCCAATCGTGATCGATCCTAGTACTTTCGCCCCGGCGCTGATCAAAACATTATCCTCAATGGTGGGATGGCGCTTCCCGGTTTCATTTCCGGTGCCTCCCAGCGTAACTCCCTGGTAAATGGTCACATTGTCGCCGATAATCGTAGTCTCGCCGATGACAACCCCATGTCCGTGGTCAATGAACAGCCCTTTTCCTATCTGTGCTCCCGGATGGATCTCAATTCCGGTCTTCCTGGCAATCTTTTGTGAAATCTTTCTGGCCTTATAAAAATTCCCTTCCTTATATAATTGGTGTGTGATCCGGTACCAATATAAAGCCCTGACATAAGGATAAAGATATACTTCCTTTTGGTTTTTAAGGGCCGGGTCCCGGTCCTTTATGATGTCAAACTGGCTTTTTGCAAACTCTCTAAAGCCCATACTTACCTCCAAACAAAAAAACTCCGTCTCAAAAAAAGAGACGAAGTTGTATCCGCGGTTCCACTCTTACTTAAAGTATCCTTAAGGATGCTTTCCCTTAACCTTCCGTTAACGCCGGCCACGTACAGGACTACTGCCGCTTCGCCCTGTCTGCTCCCAGAGGCATTCCCAACACATTTCCTAAAAACTGCTTTCAGCCGGTGACAGTTTCTCTCTGTTAGTTCCAGTGAAGGTACTCTTTCTGTTCTGCGCATTTCACTTACCATATAGTTTATGCGCTTTCCTTAAAAATGTCAACCGGGTTATTTGATATCCACTTGTTTAAAATGCATGACTCCGCCGGCCACGGCAGCGATAAGAAATACGATTCCGGTTAATATCCCGGGAAGAAGTTCGGCATGTTGTACTCCGCTCTGTATGATCTGAGCCAGCATGTTGCTCGGCCAGTATTTTGACAGCTGCACCGTATGCCCCAAAAGTTTTGTGAGTCCCATATCCCCATATACTGCAATGATTCCAATAACGTCCAGCCCAATGATGGCAACTGGAAGGACAAATTGTGTCTTCCTTATTATAAATGCGGCCATAACATACAGAGATGTGATGCTGAGGACCAGAATATATTTTGTGAACAAAAAGCCTGCGGTATCGCTTATGACAGTCCCGCTCATATCCCCGGTTTTCCAGTAAAACATAGCAGTGATTCCCACAATTACAACGCTCGCCGCAAAATAAACCGTTGCCAGCAGGACGCTCACGATCCACTTGGAAGCAAAGATTTTATTTCTCTCATAATGCTTTGATGCCAGATTTTTAATGGTTCCACAGGTATATTCACTGCCTATGAACAGAGAGATAACGATCGCCAACAAAATCTGATAAGAGATATCTGTCCCCTGTATCCTTGAAATGACCGTCGTCTGCGTCCCTGCACCTCCGCCCATTTTTTCCACAAGATGATAAAGGAAATTCTCAGATCCCATCAGCAAAAGGAACAGGACCCCGCATACACGAAATGACGTTGATTTTAACAATTTATAAATATCTGCCCGAATTAAATTTAACATGCCGCACCTCCCACTGCTCTTAAAAAGTATTTTTCCAGATCCATATTTTCCACAAAGATTTCTTCTACCTGGATTCCTTCCTGCATAAGCGCCTTATTGACTTTCCCCGGCTTTTCCAAAAATCCGTAGACCTTTAACTCTTCTTCTCCTACCATCTGGAATGCTTCTGCCGAAAAATGCTCTCTCATAACTTTGCACGCCTTCTCCCTCTGTTCCTTCGGCATCTTTACCGTAAGACTGGACTGACTCTGCCTGTTTAATTCTTCTTCCGTAAATTCCTGAATCAGCTCACCCTTATGGATGATACCGTATCTGGTAGCCAGTTTCGATAACTCTCCCAAAATATGGCTTGATATCAAAACCGTGATATGATGTTCCTGATTCAGCTCCTGGATCAATTCTCTGATCTCACGGATTCCTACCGGATCAAGCCCGTTGGTAGGTTCATCCAGGATTAAAAATTCCGGATCGCCCAAAAGTGCAATGGCGATCGCCAGCCTCTGCTTCATGCCAAGGGAGAAATTTTTCACCTTCTTCTTTTTGGTATCTGCAAGCCCCACCTTTATGAGGACTTCCTCAATCTTTTTCGGATCTTTCAGTCCCCTGAGCTTCATCTCCACCATGAGATTTTCTCTGGCCGTCATACCGGGAATCAGCGCCGGATATTCAATCACTGTCCCGATCTTTTCCCTTGCCTTGACCAGATCATAGGAACCGAACAGGGAAAGCCTGCCGGAAGAGGGTTTGGCCAATCCTGCCATCATCCGGATCATGGTGGTCTTCCCTGCACCGTTCTCTCCGATAAATCCGTAAATATCTCCCTTTTTTACTTCCATACTGACATTTCTCACTGCTATTTGTTTTCCAAAGGATTTTGTAATCTCCTCTGCATTCACAATCGTGTCCATAGAATCCTCCTTGTACCATCGTATTATTGTACTGATCTTTTAATACAATAATACGATGGTACAAATAATTTGTCAATAAAAAAGACATGAAAAAATTTCTTTTTCATGCCTTTTCTCTGCTATGAAGACGCTGACGCCGTTTGCTTCACCGTCTGCCGGATGCTGTTTCCTATCGCCGCAGCCAGTATCATTTTCACCAGGTCCCCCGGCAAATACGGGATGACTCCGGCCATGAGGCCCTGGAGCGGTGTAAGGGTCATCTGCGAACAGAGCCAAACAGTCCCGAACAGATATGCCGCCAGCGTTCCGATCACCATTCCCGCAAATTGTATGGTTCTTTTTCCTCCGGAATGATCCGCTGCAAATCCACAGACTGCAGCCGTCAATACGAATCCGATCAAATATCCTCCCGTAGGGCCGGCAAGCTTAGACAGGCCCCCCGTAAATCCTGAAAAAACCGGGAGTCCCGCTGTGCCAAGCAGCAGATAGATCACATAACTCACAGTGCCGGATTTGCACCCAAGTACAAATGCCGTCAAATAAATAACCAGATTTGTGAGTGAAATGGGAATCGGTGTAAACGGCAGCGGAACAGAAAGCGGTCCCGCAACGCACATGAGTGCCGACATCAGTCCTATGAGTGTCATCTGCCTTGTTTCTAGTTTCTTCATAGTCATTCTCCTCCTTATGTCAATGAAAATCCAAGCTGTGAAAACATCTTTCTGTCGTCTTCCACCCTGTTGCCGGATGTAGTGAGCATATCACCAGTGATCGCTCCGTTGGCCCCGGAACAAAACGCCTCTCTTCCGCAGTCTTCCATCAAATTCCGCCCTGCCGCCAGACGGATTTCTGCCTTGGGATTTAAGAGCCGGAACACTGCAACTGCCCTCAGTATTTCCTGTTCGCCGAGTCTTTTTCTGCCTTCCAGAGGAGTTCCTTCAATCGGCGTAAGAACATTGATCGGAATAGAATCAACTCCGAGTCCTGCGAGTTCAAGGGCCAAAGACAGCCTGTCCTCCTCTGTCTCACCCATTCCGATGATCCCGCCGGAACAGATCTCAAGGCCTGCTTTCTTTGCCCTCTCAATATTTGAGATCTTGTCAACATATGTATGAGTCGTGCAGATCTCAGAGAAAAAACGTCTTGATGTTTCTAAATTACAGTGATATCGTGTGACTCCATTTCTTTTCAGATCTAAAAAAGCTTCATAAGACAGAAACCCGTGAGATGCACAAAGGGAAACACTGCACTGTTCATACATAGCACGATAGGCCTTTAAAGCTCTTGAAAAATCTTCTCCCTCAAGAGATTTTCCGGCTGTCACGATAGAGTACCTGTGTATTCCTTTTCTTTCCTGCATCCGGCAGTCCTTCAAAATCTCTTCGGCCGGAAGAAATGCATATTCGTCCGCCTGAGTCCGGTGATGGGATGACTGTGCACAAAACCTGCAGTCCTCGCTGCACTTTCCGCTTTTCCCATTGATGATCGTACAGAGATCGCCGTGGTCTTTGCAAAAATTCTTTCTGATCCTGTCTGCCGACCGGCACAGCATCTCAAGATCCGCATCCAGCAAAAACAATACATCTTCTATTTTGGTCTGTCCCTGTTCTCCTGAAAGGATCTGTCTTGTAAATTCCTCCAGCATATAAACTCCTTTCTCTTTCCCGCTTCGTTAATGAAGTATACGCTATGAATTCCAAATTGTCAACCATAATAATTATATAGGTTTACAATTCAGTTAAATGAAAACGTGCGCTGCATAATGACGCACGTCTCAGATTCTATTTTATTCTTCCTCTTCAAGGATGCCTAATTCCTTAATCCGTTCCTCAATCTTTTTCATAGATTCCTCATAGGTAAGTCCGTCTTCCGTATCTTTTTCCTGTACATCGGCACGCTTTTCCAGCAATTCGTCGATATCTTTACTGTATGGATTATTGTCTGTCACTCTTGTTAAAAGTCCCATGCATCTTCCTCCCTGCTTGCTTCTCTCCCTTTTCGCTGACCTTTATTTTATTCATTTTATCCGTTTCTTGTCAATATATTCTTATGAGAAATTTGACTTTCCGCTCAAAAAATTGTACCATGACATTGCATCAGCAAAGAAGAAAGGGGTGTTTGATATGAAAACCTATAAAATATTGTTAGATTCCATAGACAAAGTAAAAGACTTTGTCAACTTGATCAACCGGTTTAAATCCGAGATAGATTTAGCGTCCGGCCGCTATGTTGTCGATGCAAAATCCATTATGGGCATTTTCAGCCTGGAATTGTCCAAACCGCTGCTCCTCACCGTTTACGGCGAAGACGAACTGGAAGACATTGAAAATGCATTAGAGCCATTTATTTTAAACTAAAAGGAAATGCCGTATCCCCGTTTTATTCTCTGGGGTACGGCGCTTTTTTATGAGTTTTTTACCACTATTTCCGTCACGCTTTGAAATGCGTTCCTCCACGGCTGCTCCCCATACTGTACTTTGGATATGCAAAATAAGGCTTCAATTCCTTGGCATAGTAGGCGCCTCCCAATATATCATACTTTCCATCGGCCAGATCCTGTATAAAGGTATCTGATGTGGTCGAAACATATTCGTACTCCCAGTTCGTATATTTTGCGATCTCGTTCAGATAATCCGGCGTCAGCCCGGTATAATTTCCGTATTTATCTTTTTCGCATATCCCCTTTTTCTGATCATCACTGTCTCTATTCCGTTCTCTTCATTTTAAAGCTTTTCTCTCTTTCTGAGAACAAAGTGGGCAAGCCCACTTCAACGCCCCAACCCCTCACTCTTTGAGGGGCTTGACAACTTTGCGTGCCAGATGCAATTTGCCGCAGGCAAATAATTTCCTTACGCATCTGTGCACAACCCACGGAGCGTTTTTATTTCATAGGGAAGGTCATAGAACTTTCCTATGAAACAAGAAAAAGGGAGCCGATTCCTAAAATAAAATTAGGATTCGGCTCCTTTTGTCATCAACTTATAATATCCGCACTCTCACTCTTATGGCTTTCAGCAGCTGGATCAGCGGAAGATTTGCCAGTGCCAGTCCATATACGGTAAACAGCTGCTGAATATTCAGTGTCTGGACTTTAAACAATGTATGAAGCGAAGGTATAGTCATTACACATGTCATCAGAATTACTCCAAGTATAAATGCACCGATCAGATACATATTGTCGAAAAATTTTCTTGTAAACAGCACCGGATGATTTGACTTGCAGTTAAAGCCGTGCACCAGCCTCGACATACAGAGCGTTCCAAATGCCATTGTGCTTGCCAGAAGAGCATTTTGTTCCCGGTATCCGATCATAAATCCGATCATCGTCATGACTCCGATCACAAATCCTTCGATCCCGATATTAACCAGGAAATCTTTTGTGAGTATAGATTCGTTCACAGGCCTCGGTTTCTCTTCCATCACCTTGTCGGTGTGGGGTTCCAGTCCGAGTGCGATGGCCGGAAGGCTGTCTGTCAGCAGGTTGATAAACAGTAAATGCACCGGAGCAAACGGAACCGGAAGTGCAGCGATAGACGCATAAAGCACCGCAAGGATTCCCGCAAAGTTTCCCGACAGCAGGAACTGGATCGCATTCTTTATGTTTCTGTACAAATTCCTTCCGTTTTCCACTGCCTTTACGATGGTCGCAAAGTTATCGTCTGTAAGCACCATTGAGGAAGCGTCCTTGGAGACTTCACTTCCCGTGATCCCCATTGCCACACCGATGTCTGCCTGCTTGAGCGCCGGTGCGTCGTTGACCCCGTCACCTGTCATAGAGACGATATTGCCTTTTCTCTGCCATGTCTGTACGATCCGGATCTTGTGTTCCGGCGAAACTCTCGCGTAAACAGAAATCCCTTCCACAAACTTTTCAAGCTCCTGATCGGACATATGATCGATCTCAGAACCCTCACAGGCTTCGCTTTCATGTTTTAATATCCCAATGCGCTTCGCTATGGCAGCGGCAGTTACTTTGTGGTCTCCCGTAATCATAATCGGGCGTATCCCTGCCTGGATGCACTGCGCTACCGCAGACCTAGATTCATTTCTCGGAGGGTCCATCATGGAGATCAGTCCAAGGAAAGTATAGCCGTTTTCATCATCCGGCGTGAGCCGTTTCCCTTTTTCTATGGTCTTGTATGCGATTGCTAAAACTCTCAGGCCGTTCCGTGAAAATTCCTGGTTGCAGGCTTCAATCTGTTTTTTATCCCAGTTGGTAATCACTGTGGTTTTATCGCCTTTTTGAATAGATACCAGCCGGTTCAGAAGCACGTCCACAGCCCCTTTTGTTACCATGACATATCCGTTTTCCATGTCATGCACCGTAGACATTAGTTTCCGGTCACTGTCAAAGGGTATCTCCGCCACCCTCGGGTAGAAACACCGAACGCTCTCGGCTTTCCTTCCCAGCTTGTCCCCCAGATTGATCAGCGCAGTCTCCGTGGGATCTCCAATCTCCTCGCCGTTGACGTTCGTAGAGTCGTTGCAGAGCATACTGTAATCCAGCAGCTGTTTCTGGGCCGGTTTCTTCAGGTCAATATGGGCGGCAGGAATCCTGACACCTCCCACATAATAGTCTTCCACTGTCATCTTATTCTGCGTAAGCGTACCGGTCTTGTCGGAACAGATGACAGACACACTTCCCAGTCCTTCCACTGCCTGGAGTTTTCTGATGATCGCATGTTCCTTGGCCATCTTCTGTGTTCCGAAGGAGAGAACGATCGTCACGATGGAGCTTAACGCTTCCGGGATTGCCGCAACCGCCAATGCTACGGCAAACATAAATGCGTCTCCCATATCCTCGCCCCGGATGACACTGATCCCAAACAGGATTCCGCAGAAAACCAGGATCAAAAGGGAGAGTTTTTGTCCGAACTGATCCAGATTGACCTGGAGAGGAGTCCTTTTTTCCTCTGTATTTTTCAGCATTCCCGCAATCTTTCCGACTTCCGTGTCCATTCCCACCCCTGTCACGAGGAATTTCCCTCTTCCATAGGTGACAAAACTTCCCGAATACACCATATTGGTCCGGTCTCCCAGCGGAACCTGGCTGATGATGATGCCGGCGGTCTTTTCTACGCCCAGGCTTTCCCCGGTCAGCGCACTCTCGTCCACTTTTAAGCTGGCTGATTCTAAGATTCTTCCATCCGCGGGTATGGAATCCCCTGCCTCCAGGAGTATCTCATCCCCCACAGTCACTTCTCTGGACGGAATCTGTACGGTGATCCCGTCCCGGATCACCTTGGCCGTCGGTGCCGACAGCTGTTTTAAGCTGTTCAGGGATTGTTCTGCCTTCACGGTCTGAACGGTACCGAGGACGGCATTGACCGTGATGACGACCAAAATAACCGCGGTGCTCTCCACATCTCCCAGAAATCCTGATACAGTAGCTGCGATGATCAGAATAATAACGAGAAAGTCCTTAAACTGTTCGAGAAAGATCTGCAGTACACTTTTCTTTTTCCCTTCGACCAGTTCATTGTACCCATACTGTTTTTGATGTTCCGTGACCTGTGCAGCGCTCAAAGGTTCCATCGAGCCGTTCAGTCGCTTCCTGACTTCTTCTGCTGTCTGTTGGTAAAACTCTTTCATATTTCATCATTCTCCATTTCTATATGTATTTTCTTTCTTTTTCCGACGAAAAAAACAGCGAGACTTTTACTGCATCTTTCGTGCAATAAAAGTCTCGCTGTTTCATTACGATACGGATGAATTCTTCATCGAGATTGACGACACCGCAAACGATTTGCTCGCCAGCTACTCCCTTTTATTAAAATTTATATTAGCGGATTCTCTTTGGCTTGTCAACTAATTGTTGTCGACTTTCCGGCTCGAATTTTGCCTTATAAATGCTTGCCCGTCACCTTGAGCCTTGCCATGGCCCTGGAAAGCGCGGCTTTGCTGTGATAGTACTCCTTCTGGCTTTCCTTCTGCCTGAGTCTTTCCTGGGCGCGCTCTTTTGCTTCCTCTGCCCGCCGGATATCAATTTCATCCGGCCATTCTACCGTGTCTGCCAGGAGAACGACGAACTCCGGCATGATCTCTACAAAGCCGTCGCCCACAGCTGCTTCTTTCCACTCACCGTTTACTTTGAACCTGAGTTCTCCTGTCTTCACCGCGGTCACCATGGACTCATGGTTGGGCAGGATGCCCTGTTCACCATCGATCGCCGGAAAGATCATCATCTCACATTCACCGTTATAAAACTTTCGGTCACTGGCCGTAATCTCCAGATAAAAGGTCTTTCCCATGCTCATCCCTCTTTCTTACGCTTCCTTGGCCGTTTCGCTCTTTGCCTTCTCAATGACTTCATCGATTGTTCCCACCATAAAGAATGCATTTTCCGGATATTCGTCCATCTCTCCGCTTATAATGGCTTTAAATCCGCGGATGGTCTCGCTCACCGGCACATATTTGCCCTTCATGCCGGTAAAATTCTCTGCCACATGAAACGGCTGTGAAAGGAATTTCTGGATCTTTCGGGCACGGTAAACCGCGAGTTTATCATCTTCATCCAGTTCCTCCATTCCCAGGATAGAGATGATATCCTGAAGCTCTTTATACTTCTGAAGAAGCTCCTGAACCTGCATTGCCACCTCGTAATGTTCCTCCCCAACCACTTCCGCTTCCAGAATTCTGGATGTGGATTCCAGCGGATCTACCGCAGGATAGATTCCCTGTTCTACAATCTTTCTGGAAAGCACCGTGGTGGCGTCCAGATGGGCAAAGGTCGTTGCTGGGGCCGGGTCCGTCAAATCATCCGCAGGCACATAGACGGCCTGCACAGAAGTGATCGATCCGTTTTTCGTGGACGTAATCCTCTCCTGAAGCTCTCCAACTTCATTGGCCAGCGTCGGCTGGTAGCCGACGGCAGAAGGCATACGGCCCAGCAGTGCGGATACCTCGGAGCCTGCCTGCACGTAACGGAAAATATTATCGATGAACAGCAGCACATTTTGATGTTCCCTGTCTCTGAAATACTCTGCCATCGTAAGACCGGTCTGTGCCACTCTCATGCGGGCTCCCGGTGGTTCGTTCATCTGTCCGAACACCAGGGCTGTCTTGTCGATGACCCCGGATTCATTCATCTCTGTCCACAGGTCATTTCCCTCTCTGGAACGCTCTCCCACGCCGGTAAAAATAGAATATCCGCCGTGTTCAGTGGCGATGTTGTGGATCAGCTCCTGGATCAGCACCGTTTTGCCCACTCCGGCACCGCCGAACAGTCCGACTTTACCGCCCTTGGCATAAGGCGCCAGAAGGTCGATGACTTTAATTCCTGTCTCCAGGATCTCCACGACCGGGCTCTGTTCCTCAAAAGTAGGAGGGTCCCTGTGGATGACCCACTGCTCTTCCCCTTCTACCTGCTCTTTTCCGTCAATATTCTGCCCCAGCACATTGAACATCCTGCCCAGTGTCTGTCTGCCTACCGGAACCGTAATTCCTGCTCCTGTAGCTGTCACTTCCATATCTTTTGACAGCCCTTCGCTGGATGCGAGCAGGATACAGCGGACAATATTGTTCCCCATATGCTGGGCAGCTTCCATGACAAGTTTTTTGCCGTTCAGTTCTACCGTCAGCGCATCTTTGATCAGCGGAAGATACCCGCCGTCAAATTCTACGTCCACGACCGGACCTAAAACCTGTACGATTTTTCCCTTTTCCATATCTTCACCACAATTCTTTCTATATCTAAATCAATTATTATTTCTTTTGAAACGCTTTCGCGCCGCTTACAATCTCTGTAATCTCCTGGGTGATTGCCGCCTGTCTTGCACGGTTATACAATAGTGACAGCTCCCTGATCATGTCTTTTGCACTTTCCGTGGCCCCCTGCATCGCCATCATACGCGCATTCTGCTCGCTGGAAAATGACTCTACCAGAGCTCCATAGATCAGGCCCTTTACATAGTTGGGCACCAAATGATCCATGACCACTTTTGGAGACGGAGAATAGTCGGCAATCTTGTGATACTTTTCGAGTTCCACATTCATTTCCTCAAAGCTCTGCCGTTTCAGCGGCAGGATCTGGATAATCTCAGGCTCTGCCTTTAAAGGCGTTACCATCTTTGTATAAATAATATAGATCTCATCCAGCTTTTCCTTCCTGTAAAGATCGACCAATGTTTCCGCAATATTTCTGGCACGCCACATGCTGGGGTCCTGGGCGGTATAGAGAAACTCCATGTCAATCCTGACATTCTTCTTCGTAAAATACTTCCTTCCCATCTGGCCGATGACAAACAGGGTATTATCATTTCCCTGTGCCAGGCGCTCCTGTGCAAGCTTCAGCACATTGTGGTTATAGGCTCCCGCCATCCCCTTATCAGCCGTCATGACCACATATCCCCGCTTTTTATCCTCCGGCTTAATCTTTTTTCTCTGGTCAAAAAAGGTATGGTTAATGTCCGGCGAATGAAACAGAATATCTTTGATCGTCGACTGGAGCAGTTCAAAATACGGAGCCGTGGCGTCCAGCTTTTCCCTTGCCTTCCGAAGCTTTGTGGAAGAGATCAGATACATTGCGTTGGTGATCTTCATGGTCTCCTGAATACTCTTCATTCTAGAGCGGATTTCTGTCATATTTGCCATGTATGCTCACCTACTTTTTAAATTCTTTTACTGCTTGAACGATCTTCTCTGCCATCTCATCTGTCAATACCTTCTTCTCGTCGATCTCACTGGCCAGTTCCCCGTATTTTGCCTCAAAGAAGGATACCAGATCTTCCGTAAAGGCTTTGACATCTTCTGTCGGAACATCCATGAGCAGACGGTTATTGGCCGCACATAAGAGAATGACCTGTTTGTGCAGGCTCATCGGATGATAAAGCGGCTGTTTCAATAATTCCACAAGCCTGTTTCCATGATCAAGGAGTTCCTTGGTCTGCGGGTCCAGATCCGAACTGAACTGGGTAAAGACCTCCATCTCCCGGAACTGAGCCAGGTCGATCCTCAGACTTCCCGAAACTTTTTTCATCGCTTTAGTCTGTGCCGCCCCTCCTACACGAGAAACAGACAGACCCACATTGACTGCCGGCCGGATGCCGGAGAAGAACAGATCACTCTCTAAGAATATCTGTCCGTCTGTGATGGAAATGACATTGGTAGGAATATAGGCGGATACATCGCCCGCCAGAGTCTCAATGATCGGCAGCGCCGTGATAGACCCTCCTCCGTGTTCTTCATTCAGTCTGCATGAACGCTCAAGCAGCCTTGAATGCAGGTAGAATACATCTCCGGGATATGCTTCCCGTCCCGGCGGCCTCTGTAAGAGCAGAGACATGGCACGGTAAGCCACCGCATGTTTTGACAGGTCATCATAGACTATCAAAACGTCTTTTCCTTTGTCCATGAAATACTCTGCCATGGCCGTGCCGGAATACGGCGCGATATACTGGACCGGAGCCACATCGCTTGCCGATGCGGATACGACGATTGAATAGTCCATGGCGTCGTTCTTCTTCAGTGTGGAAACAATTTTAGCCAGAGTGGATGCTTTCTGCCCGATGGCTACATACACACAGATGACGTCTTTGCCCTTCTGGTTCAAAATTGTGTCCACAGCGATGGACGTTTTGCCGGTCTGGCGGTCGCCGATGATCAGCTCTCTCTGTCCCCGTCCGATCGGAAACATCGCGTCAATGGCAAGGATTCCTGTCTCCAGCGGAACGTCTACAGATTTTCTGTCGATGACTCCCGCCGCTTCTCTCTCAATCGGGAGATACGCGTCAGTCCTGATCGGTCCGTTACCATCAATGGGAGCGCCCAGCGCATTGACCACGCGCCCGACCAAAGCGTCCCCGACCGGTACTCCGGCACGCTTGCCGCTTCTAACGACTTTGGAGCCTTCGATCAGCCCGTGATCACTTCCCAACAGCACACAGCCGATGGTCTTCATTTCCAGATTCTGCACAATACCTCTGGTACCGTTCTCAAACTCTACCAGTTCCCCGTACATCGCATGATTTAAACCATGCACGGCCGCAATACCGTCGCCTACCTGGATGACTGTTCCTTCCTCCTGCACCTCGATCTTATTTTCATAATCTTCTATCTCACTTTTTAAAACGGAAATAATTCCTTCCGGATTTATATTGCCCAACTGTTTCACCTCCGCACAAGGCTGTTTTGTAATTTTGTAATGGAAGCCTTCACACTTCTGTCATATACATCATCACCCACAGTCAGAATGAATCCGCCGATCAATGACGGGTCTTCTTTCAGCTGCAGATTAACGCCTGTTTTATGATATTTTTGGCAGATCATATTTTTTATGCCTTCAATTCTCCTGTCATCCGGTTTGGTGACATAAGCAAAGACTGCCTTGACTACTTTATTTTTTCTTAAAACTAATTCATCATGTGAAGCAAATATCTCAAAGATGCTGTCTGCCTCACCATTGTCTGTGACGACCTTAAAAAAGCTCTGCACCGGCCCTGGGATCACTCTGTCAATGACCGCATGTTTTTCTTTTTTTGTGACTACCGGACTTGCCAGTGCTTTCACGAATTCCGGGCACTCACTGCAGATCCTTTTCGTCTCATGGATGTACTCTTCAGGAATCGTTAAGTCAAATAATACTTTTGCATAATTATCTGTCAGCTCATTCATTGGCCTGCACCCGCTTCTCTCAAAAAGTCATCCAGTATTTTTTCATTGGATGCCTGGTCAACGTTCTCCTGAATTACTTTGGAAGCCGCCGCGATCGCCACCTGGGCAATTTCATTCTGTATTCCCTGTACTGCTTTTTCCCGCTCTGTCTCAATGGTTTTTCTTGCGTCCGCAATTATTTTGGACGCCTCCGCATCGGCATCTCTTAAAATCTTCTCATATTCTTCTTTGCCCCGCTCCTTGGCTGTCTTTACGATCCTGGCCGCCTCCTGATTGGCATTTTTAAGCTCGGCCTCGTATCTTTCTTTCAGCAGCCCGGCCTGGGTATTTTTTTGTTCCGCATCCTCTATCTGTCCGCTGATCATCTGTTCCCTTTTCTCAATCATGCCCATAACAGGCTGAAAAAGAAGCTTTTTTAAGATAATAAAAAACACAATGAGGTTCACGAACGTCCACAGGAGCCCTGAATTAAATGTTAACACCTATACCGCCTCCAAGCTTTATTTAAAGTACAAACATGATAATGATTGCAACAACCAGGCCATAGATTGCCGTTGATTCTGCAAGCGCACATCCAAGCAGCAGTGTCTTATTAATCTCCCCGGTTGCCTCCGGCTGTCTTGCGATCGCATCTGTTGCACCTGATGTGGCGATTCCGATACCTATACCTGCTCCAATACCTGATAATACTGCAATACCTGCTCCTAATGCTACTAATGACATAATCTACATCTCCTTATACTATAATTTATTGTTTCTGTTATTCTAATCCATAAGCTCTTTCATAAAGATGGCCGTCAGGAAAACGAACACATACATTTGAATCAGTCCATCAAATACGTCAAAATAAAAACTGAACGGGATCGGCACCAGAATCGGCGCTACAATCTTTAAGAGTTCCATTATGACGAATCCGCCCAGAATATTTCCGAAGAGCCGCATACACAGCGACAGAGGCCTTATAAAGACTTCCAGCACGTTAAGCGGTGCGATAAACGGAACCGGCTCGGTAAAGCTCTTTATGAAGCCCTTAAAGCCCTTTTTCCTGATCCCCGAATATTCTATCAGCACGATGCTCATGACCGCCAGCCCTGCTGTTACGTTGATGTCCTTCGTAGGCGGTGTCAGTCCGACCAAACCGCTCAGATTGGAAAGGCCGAGATAGATTCCGACTGTCGCAAGATACGGGATATAGCCTTTTCCCTCGTCTCCCAGAATCCCGTGGAAAAACCGATATACTCCTCCCACCGCAGTCTCAATACAGGCCTGCTTTCTTGTAGGGACAAGCTTTAAATTTCTCACGAAGATCAGACACAGCAGGATGACAAAAGCCATAATACCCCATGTGACTACAAGCGATTCCTGCACCGGAATCCCGCCGAAGAGAGGAATGGTGAACGCTGTCTTGCTCACAAGCTCTTCCATCAATTTCTCCGATAAACTCATCGACTGCTCCTCCTTTCCTAAATTTGTAGTGAGTATAATACTCCTATATTACTTTGTCAATTCTAAAAATTACCCTTTTTTTTATGCTTTTTTTCAAGAAAAATCACTTATTTTCCTCTTGAAATAAAATTTTCTTTGGTTCTACCAATTATTATTATATGTTTTATCTAATATTTTCAAGAATCTTATGTTAGTATTTGTACAATTCATACTACCCTTTTGTTCTTCACAAAAAAGAGGTCAGATTTTTCGATTTCTTCTTATTAAAAGAAGTTCATTTTTCTGACCTCGATTTTCCCGGTTCCTGCCCGTTTTATTGTCTTCTGATTCTTAGTGTATGCAGTGCTTTTAAAACTGATAATTCAATAATCAATTATAATAATCTGATTTTTCTCAAATACCGGCTAAAGCATGCAAACGTATATTCATAAGCACCTCTGACACGGCTTTGTCCCCTGGACCTCACTCTTTGAGGGGCCTGACAACTTTTTCGTGCCAGATGCGATTTGCCGCAGGCAAATAATTTCCTTACGCATCTGTGCACAACCCGCGGAGCATTTTTATTTCATAGGGAAGGTCGTAGAGCTTTCCTATGAAACAAAAACAGAACGGTACATTCCATCCAAATGTACCGTTCTATTCTTCCTCAACCTATAAAAATAAATGAATGCGGATGACAGGAATCGAACCTGCACTCCGAAGAACTAGATCCTAAGTCTAGCGCGTCTGCCAGTTCCGCCACATCCGCATAAAAAATGCCATCTATACTATAAATGATAGATGACTAAGTGAGCGTGCGGGGATTCGAACCCCGGACAACTTGATTAAAAGTCAAGTGCTCTACCACCTGAGCTACACACCCGTACTGGGCTAGCTGGATTCGAACCAGCGAATGCAGCAGTCAAAGTGCTGTGCCTTACCGCTTGGCGATAGCCCATTATCTTTCAGGAAATCCAGTAGTCCTGTATTGATAAAACAAAAAGGGTGGGTAATGGGATTCGAACCCACGGCCTCCAGAGCCACAATCTGGCGCGCTAACCAACTGCGCTATACCCACCATAAACATAAACTATAAAACTATTATTTCAAAAGAGCGAAATAAAAACGAGCCTGAGGGGATTCGAACCCATGACCTACGGCTTAGAAGGCCGTTGCTCTATCCAGCTGAGCTACAGACTCATATGCATAAATATCCTTTACTTTGCTTCGCAAAGTGAAAGCGGGTGATGGGAATCGAAACCCACGTGATCAGCTTGGAAGGCTGGAGTTCTACCATTGAACTACACCCGCAAAGTCGGGGTGACAGGATTCGAACCTGCGACCTCTTGATCCCAAATCAAGCGCTCTAGCCAAGCTGAGCCACACCCCGATATGTAATTCCTTCTTGAAAGACTTTCCAAAACTGCTGTTGTTTGGCTGCCCTCTTTCTCACAAGCAAGATTTATTATACTGGACAGGCGCGCAAAAGTCAACATCTTTTTTATATTTTTTTAAAACTGGGCTAAACCGCATAACTGCGCGCTTTGTGGCATATTCTTCCACAGTTTTATACATACTTTTTAAAAAAAGTTTTATATTATGAAGTTTCAAATAACGCTTCTGCCCCCCTAAATTTCAATTTTCGGATACGAAGCAGTCAGGCCGCCTCATCTGCTCAATCCTCACACTTTGAATAACTTTACAACTTTTTTCCTGAACAACAAAAAAGAAGGCATCCCACAGCTGAGATGCCCTCTGTAAATTTTATTCTTCTTCCTCTTTTGCAGATAACTTTATATCATCTTCATCTTCAAAGAAATCATCATCAAAATCGTCATCGAAATCATCGTCAAAGTCTTCCATATAATCTGGAGTCAAATACTTGTAGACCGCATAAGCAATCCCTGCCACTGCCGCGATTGCACCGATGATTGCCAGAGCCCAGACAATTTTATTATCTTCTTTGTCTTTCTTGTGCATAATGTCTGATACTTTTGCTGCGCTTAGTAAATCGTCAAAACTTTTCATGTCATTCACCCTTTCTTATGTGTTTTTTTTATTATATCACTTATCCCGTTTCATTACTAATCTTTTTTCTAATTTTGCTCGGTTTTCTTTAATTTTGCAAAGGAAGCAAACATCTTTTTTACACCGTGTTTATCAAAGTCTACCGTAACCTCATAATCCCGGCCTCCGGAGACGATTTCCATGACGGTACCCTGGCCGAATTTGATATGGCTCACACGGTCGCCTGCGCCATAAGAAAGCGACTCTGCCTTTGGTTCTGCAAATTGATGTTTTTGGAACGGTTTTCGGAACTGAGTCCTTCGGTTGGATGAAAAAATATCATGATCCGGACGCTTGTCATTTAGATTAACGCCGTAATCCAGCTTTAAAAGCTCCTGAGGGATCTCATCGATGAAACGGGACACCTTGTTAAACTGAGTTCTTCCCTGCATCATCCTGCGCTTTGCGGCACTCAGATAAAGGCGTTCTTTGGCTCTGGTAATTCCCACATAACAAAGCCTCCGCTCCTCCTCCAGTTCTTCCTGGTCTTCAGAGATAATGGTCATATAACTCGGGAAAATCCCGTCCTCCATTCCGCTCATAAATACATATGGGAACTCCAGCCCCTTTGCACTGTGGAGTGTCATGAGGATGACCCTGTTGTCTGAATCTTCCAGGCTGTCGATGTCTGCTACCAGAGCGATTTCCTCGAGGAGACCCGAAAGTGTAGGGTCCTCCGCAGCCTCTTCATATGCAACGATTTTATTCAGAAGTTCATTGATATTTTCTATTCTGGCCAGGGCCTCTTCCGTTCCCTCGGCCTCAAGTCCGGTTACATACCCTGTCTGCTTCAAAATATAGTGAAACAGGTCTTCCAGGCTTCCCTTCTGTGCCTGTTCCCTGAAATCCGCAATGAGTTCTGAAAACTTTTCGATTTTTCTCTTTGCATTGGCAAGGGATTCTATCTGTCTTGCCTCAAAGCAGGCATCCAAAAACCCTATATTCTGCTCGATCGCATAGGTCTGAACCTTGTCGATGGTCGTCGCGCCGATCCCTCTCCGGGGAACATTGATGATCCTTTTCACTGCCAGATCATCAAGGCCGTTGTCCACAGCCTTCAGATAACAGATCACGTCCTTTACTTCTTTTCTCTGATAGAAATTCATTCCGCCCACGATCCGGTAAGGAATATTTTTAATCATAAATTTCTCTTCAAAAATACGGGACTGTGCATTGGTCCGGTAAAGAATCGCGATATTTTTATAGTTCACACCATCCTTTGCCAGGCGGCCGATCTCTTCGACGATCTGTCCCGCCTCTTCATATTCTGTCCCATATTGGTGAAATACAATCGAATCTCCGTCGTCATTTTCTGTCCAAAGGGCTTTTTCTTTCCGGCCCTTATTGTTTTTGATGACTTCATTGGCGGCATTCAGGATATTCTTCGTGGAGCGGTAATTCTGTTCCAATTTGATTACTTCGGCATCCTGAAATACTCCTTCAAAGTTTAAAATATTTTTGATATTAGCACCCCGGAATTTGTAGATGGACTGATCGTCATCGCCTACGACACAGAGATTCTGATACTTCCTTGCCAGCATGCTGATGAGCTGAAACTGGATGGTATTTGTATCCTGGTACTCATCCACCATGATATAGCGGAAGCGTTCCTGATAATAGTCCAAAACTTCAGGGTGAAACTGAAACAGCTCTACTGTTTTAAATAAAAGATCGTCAAAGTCCAAGGCATTGTTGGCCTTCAGCTGTTTTTGGTATTCCTTATAGATTTCTGCAATTTTCTTTTTCTTAAAATCAAAATTATACCGGGTCTCGTATTCTCCCGGTGTCATAAACTCATCTTTCGCTGAGGAGATTGCATTCATCACGGCACGCTCCGGCAGACTTTTTGTGTCCACCCTGAACTGCTTGCAGATGCCCCGGATCAAAGACTTCTGGTCATCGCTGTCATAAATGGTAAAACTGTTGTCATAGCCAAGCTTGTCGATATGTCTCCTCAATATGCGGACACAGGTAGAATGAAACGTGCTGACCCATATATGTTCCGCTCCGGAACCCACCAGGGCATCCACACGCTCTCTCATCTCTCTGGCTGCTTTATTGGTAAATGTTATCGCCATGATGTGGTAGGGATTGACTCCCTGTTCGATCAGATAGGCGATCCTGTGGGTCAGGACCCTTGTCTTGCCTGAGCCTGCGCCGGCCAGCAGAAGCAGAGGCCCTTCCGTACAAAATACGGCTTCCCGCTGCTGTTCATTCAATGTATCATATATGCTCATATGTAATATCCTTTCTTGCTTCTGTTCTACTTCTGTTTAACCTTCCTTTCCGGTAAGACTAACTACTATTATACTACATCCGGTCAAAACAAAGAAGCGATAAATGTGCCTGAGTTTTTACACCCCGCCTCCGGAACAGAAATTCTGCGGAAAATGTCATATCAGGGACTTGTCATATAGTTTAAAAAACCGTATAATGTAGTTATCATGCAATCAAGGAGGACGATGTATGGATGATTTAAAAGAAAAACTTTCAAAGTGGCTGGAATTAGACTATATTCTACCGGAAGATATTCCAAATATCGACCTTTATATGGACCAGATCACGACTTTTATGGACACAGAACTAAAAAATTCCACACGGTTTAAGGGAGATAAGATCTTTACCAAAACAATGATCAATAATTATTCAAAAAATGATCTGCTGCCGCCTTCCAGCAAAAAGAAATACTCCAGAAATCATATGATTCTTTTAATCTATATCTATTACCTGAAAAACTTCATGTCTATCTCAGACATCAAGTCTCTTCTGGCCCCGCTGAAAAATCACTTTTATGACGATGACAGGGAACTGTCGTTTTTCGATATCTATGAGGAGATTTATCAGCTGGAACACAGACAGAAACCGGTAATCGCGGAATCCGTGGCGGATGACCTGAAAAAGGCCAGGGAATCTTTTGCTTTCGTGGAGGACGAAAAGGACAGGGATCTGCTTCAGCATTTTTCCTTCATCACACTTTTGTGCTATGATATTTATGCTAAAAAACAGCTGATTGAGAAAATGATCGACAATTTCTATACTGACGATCCAGAAAAAGAAAAAAAGAGAAAAAAATGAAGAAATAGACGAAAGCCTATTTCTTCATTCTGTTAAATACCAAATCATATCCGTCGCTTCCGTAGTTTAAAGAACGGTTGACCCTGCTGATCGTAGCCGTGGATGCGCCCGTCTTCTCTGCCACTTCCAGATACGTATGCTTTTCCCTGAGCATAGAAGCCACTTCAAAACGCTGCGCCAGGGATTCCAGTTCGTTCACCGTACATAAATCTTCAAAGAAAGTAAAACACTCTTCCTCTGTCTCCAACGTAAGAATCGCCTGAAACAGCCGTTTAGCGGCTTCCGTTTTAATCTTTTTGCTCATAATATGCTGCTCCTTTTCCTGCTTCGAAATTTCGATGCTTGATTAGTTTTAATATACAACATCAGCGCGTTAAAGTAAAGAAGATTTGCACCGATTTTTCCGCTGTGCATACTCTATGAAATAAAGTATTTTTTAGGAGTTTTTATGAAAGCAAAAAAACTTGCTGCCGTGTTCCTGACTTCTGTACTGGCTCTGGGCGTTTTGTCCGGATGCGGAACATCTAAATCCGAAGAAGAGACAAAAAAGCTCACCAAGGTCACCTTAAACGAAGTTACCCACTCTGTCTTCTATGCTCCCCAGTATGTAGCCATTGAAAAAGGATATTTCAAGGATGAGGGCATTGACCTGAAGGTTGATACAGGATTCGGTGCAGATAAGAGCATGACCGCTCTGATCTCCGGGAATGCAGACATAGGCTTCATGGGGCCGGAAGCCAGCATCTATCAGTACAACGAAGGAAACCAGGACTATGCCGTCAACTTTGCGCAGCTGACCCAGCGCGCAGGCAACTTCCTCGTTTCCAGAAAAAAGATCAAAAACTTCTCATGGAACGATATCAAGGGCAAAGAAGTGATTGGCGGACGAAAAGGCGGAATGCCTCAGATGATCTTTGAGTATGTTCTGAAGAAACAAAAGATTGATCCGAAAAAAGATATCAGGATGGTCCAAAATATTGACTTTGCCAATACATCCGGGGCTTTTTCCGGCGGCACAGGAGACTTTACGGTGGAATTTGAACCCAATGCAACCGCTCTCGAAACACAGGGTGCAGGATATGTTGTTGCATCCATAGGCGTGGAAAGCGGGTTTGTTCCTTATACGACTTATTGTGCAAAGAAGAGTTATATCAAAAAGAATCCGAAGATCATACAGGGCTTTACCAATGCTATCAAAAAAGGCCAGCAATACGTAAATAAACATACTCCGGATGAGATTGCCGCTGTCATCGGCGGACAGTTCCCTGACGTATCGAAAAACGATTTGATCACCATCATCAAACGCTACAAAGATCAGGATACCTACAAAGAGAATCCTGTGTTCAGTGAAGACGGATTTGCCCTTCTTCAGGATATCCTGAAAAACGCAGGGGAATTAGATGACACTGTCCCATTCGATAAACTGGTCGACAATACTTTTGCCGAAAAAGCAAAATAAACCTGTCTTTTGATTTCCTGTTAAAAAGACTGCAGACAATAGTTCGTGATATGTCTGCAGTCTTTTTGTCTGGTGTTTTCTATGCAGTCCTTTTTTGTTTGCTCACAAGCATGGCCGCTGCAAACAGTGCCAGAGCAAATCCCGCCTGGATCAGGATTCCCTGCATCGCAGGCCATATATGGCTCATGTCCAAAACATCCAGCTGGTCGATCAGCTTATTGGACCTGATATACCAATAGGTCGGAAGGAATCTTGAGACAGTCAGCACCTGTTTGCTCATAAACTCGAGCGGCACAAACACCCCTCCCAGAAATGCACTTCCAAGAGACACCACATTTATGACTCCCTGAAGTGCGTCATCATTGGTGACGAGAAGCCCCGCGAGAAAGGATATGCCTGCCGAAACGCCTATGAACATTACGCTGTTGAGCATAAACAGCAAAAGGTTGCTCTGAAAAATCTCATTCCGGTACATCGCCATAGCCAGCAGCATAAACACCAGCCAGCAGCCCACGGATGCCGTCAATGTCCCAAGCGCCAGCTGAAGATTCCTGGATCTTTCTGTGGCCGCGGAGCACTGGTTTCTTCTTCTGATATCTTTTTTATAAAAGACCATGAATACCGGGCTCACTGCCACTGTGATCAGCGCAATAAAGATATAGGCAAGGTACTGGAAATAATATGCGGTATTGCTCTGTTCGCCGGCTTTTTTGCTTCCCATCAGGTCCACCTTTGCCGATGACCTCAATGTATTTTCAGCCCTCTCCACCGCCTGCTGTTCTGAAAATCCTGAGGCCAGATAGCTCCTCACCATCTTTGTAAACTTATTTACCTGCTGGTCAATCATATAGCCGCTGGTGGAGCCGGGAACCTTTACATTTTCTATTTGTGCCTTTTTATTTTCACTTAACAGGCTCTCTCCGAATCCTTTCGGCAGGATCAGAATATATTCTACATTTCTGTAAAACAATTCATTCTGCATTGTTTTCTTCTCATCCTTTATATCTTTTACATTTTGTTCATTTGAAAGAAACGTTTTCAGCGCTTTGGAAACTGTGCTTTTGTCATGATCTACAATGCCTACATTAATTTTTGTTGTCTGAAATCCGGTATCACTGTTTTTTCCGAAGCTTGAAAACAAGATTGTCAGTGCGAAAAAAATTCCGGCATAAATAGACATTGAGAGTTTTTTACTTCTGACAATCTTAAAAAAACATTTAAATACTTGCATATTTTTTCCTCCTCATCATGAAAAAGCTCCCAAGGCAAAGTAAAACAGAAATTATGATCAGTGAAATACAGCTTCTGAAATAAACCGACAGGTCATCATAAATATTCAGGCTGTAAAAGCAGTCCGTGATCAGCGCTGCCGGATTGATCCTGTTGAAAATCGGTACATGTTTTTCCACAATGTCTTTCATATTTCCTACCATTAATCCGCTGAAAAAGCAGAAAAACATACTGATGCCTATGTTGAGCCCGCTTTTTGTATCTCTGGACATCCGGCCGATCGAACCGATGAACAGCCCTATGGAAACCCCGGTAAAACATCCGAAGAATCCGGCCAGCAAAATAAATCCTGCCTGGCTTCCAAGATCAATTTTCAGCACCAGCCACATATAGCCGATCGCCACCAGGAATGCCAAAAACTGCACCGTCACGCCTACGAGGAAGTCAGCTGCTGTACTTTTCAGCTTCTCTGCTGGAGAAACTGCTTTTCTGGCCGCAATATCCGACAAGTTCGCCTGAGCATGGAGGGCACTCTGAAGCCCCAGAAAACCTCCATAAAGACATACCATGGCAAGCAATGCATAAAAATACTGCACCATCATATTGGCATCTTCATTTCCCAGACTGATCTGCTGATTCTCTACCATATTTTGTGACATTGCTTTTACCAGTTTTTCCATCCCTTCCGGGTGTTCTTTTATCGTTTGCCGTACCATGTTATTCATCTGGATATATTGATCGCTGACCTCTTTTAAAATCGTCTGGTTGATACCATTTTCTTTTACTGTAAGCCTGACATTGTCTCCCAGAGTATAAAAGCCGTCAATCTTTCCCTCTTGGAGCAGCTTTTCGGCTTTCTTCAAAGATGTGTACTGCACTTTCAGAAGCTGATCTTCACCTTTTTTTGAAAGCTCTTCCGCAGTCTGCTTAAACCCTTCTGCACCTTTTGCCGCCTTCGTCTCCACGATTGCCACCGGGACTGCTTTCAGTTCTTCTGAATCGTTTAAAAGATTTCCGAATCCAAAATAAAACAGGGAAGCGAGTATGAGAGGAAATGCAAAACACCAAAAAATAGCGGACTTATTTCTAATGGATGCTTTGAAATAATATTTATATAAATGCCAAAACATAGTTTCCCCTCCTAATCTCTCAGCTGTTTTCCTGTGATCTCCAGAAATACGTCATTTAATGTAGGGAGCTCCGAATAAACTCTGCCGAAAGAAACTTCTCTTTCAGACAGGTATCCCAGAACATTTACCAGGTTATGACTGCCCCCGCTGCACTGCACATGGAGCTTTCCGTCTGTGTAATCCACCTGGAATACATGTTGCATATTACGTATTGCCTGAAGCTCCTCTCTCTTCAGGTCAGATACATCCACCGTGATCTTTTCTCCCATCTTGATCATCTGTTTCAGCTCTTCTTTCGTTCCGGTGGCCAGGGGCCGTCCCTTATCCATAATCAGTATCCTGCTGCATATCCGTTCCACTTCCTCCATGTAATGAGAAGTATAAACGACAGTTGCCCCCTGTCGGTTCAGTTCAAGAATCCCCTCCAGGATCTTATTTCGGCTCTGGGGATCAACTGCCACCGTAGGCTCATCTAAAAAGATCAATTTTGGTTTATGAGCAATGCCGCAGGCAATATTGAGGCGTCTTAACAGGCCTCCGGAAAGCTTGGGCGGGTAAAACTTCCGAAATTCCTCCAATTCTACAAATTGGACAGCTTCTTCCACAAGTCTTTTTCTCTCCTTCTTGTCTCTGACATAAAGTCCGCAGAAATAATCAATATTTTCAATGACCGTAAGTTCATCAAAGACTGCAACGTTCTGCATCACCACACCGATCTCTCTCTTGCTCTCATAGGAGTCGGCTTCCATGGGTTTCCCGAAGACTCTTATCTCACCTTTATCATAGGATAAGAGTCCCAATATACAGTTGATAGCTGTAGTTTTCCCCGAACCATTCGGCCCAAGAAGTCCGAAAACCTCTCCCTTCCTGACCTCCATATTTAAATGGTCCAGTGCCAAAAGATCCTTATATCTCTTAACTAAATTTTTTATTTCAATAATAGACTGTTCCATAATTCCACCCCTTTCATTTGATGTTTTAACTTTACCTGATCCTGCTGTATGGTTACAGTGCCTTGTGTCAGGAGTGGAGGTGACATTTGTCATGATTTTTTCAGCACTATTTCCGTCGCACTTTGAAATGCGCTCCTCCAATAGTGCTGAAAAAACCACGTCACGCTGTAGAATATACCTTCGGGTGGACGCGCTTCGCGCGATAAGTTATACTTAAAGTAATTTTTGAGGTGGGAGGGTTTTATGTCTGTACTTATTGATAAATTTGTTTTGCTGCTTTTTATTCTGCCCCTTCTTTCCAGAGAGCCAGGAACGATGCCTGTGATTGCTTTTCTTACTGCTTTTACGGCATCCTGTTTTCTTTCCCTTAAAAATGAAGAAAAACTGTCTTTCACAGTCTCAGGTTTCTATGGGGTTCTCTGTCTTTTTATCCCGGTTTTCAGTATTTTTCTGCCTCTGTTTTGTTATGACTGTACCCGGACCAGGCGAAAATTTCCCGGTGTTATTTTAATTTTGGCGTCTGTGCCTTATTTCATAAACCGCCTTTTTTTCCTGCGCATCGATTTGGTGCTCAGTCTGCTGCTTTCCCTGTTTCTGGCTGTCCGCACCCAAAAGCTTGAGAATATGAGGGAAAAGTTTAAGAAACTGAGAGATGACAGTACGGAACTGAATCTTTTGCTGAATAAGAAAAATCGGTACCTGATGGAAAAACAAGAGACGGAAATACACCTTGCAACTCTGAAAGAGAGAAATCGGATTGCCAGAGAGATCCATGACAACGTAGGGCATATGCTTTCCCGCTCGATCCTGCAGCTGGGCGCCCTCAAAGTCCTGAATCAAGACAGCAGGCTGTCATCTCCTTTGTCCGAACTGCTTAAGACTCTGAATACTGCTATGGACAGTATCCGCACCAGCGTACACGGACTTAAAGAATCATCTGTGAGTCTTCATGACTCTGTCGCCGAGATCATACACGGGTATCCGGAGTACAGCGTAGATCTGGAATATGATATATCCGAGCCTCCGCCTCAAAACCTTCAGTTTTGCTTTGCCGCGATCATAAAAGAAGCATTTACAAATGCTGTAAAACACAGCGACGCAACACGGATTCGTCTTGTACTGAGGGAACATCCATCGTTCTATCAGCTGCTATTTGAGGACGACGGGTCCACGGCACCGGAATCTTATTCCTCCGGTATGGGCCTGCTCAATATGAAAGAACGGATCGAATCTTTTCACGGCACTATAAACATTACATTTGAACGCGGTTTTAAAATATTTATCACTGTTCCACGCAATACGGCATATTATCAGCCGGGAGGTAAATCATGAATATCATTATCGTCGACGACGACAAACTTGTGTCGGCTTCTTTGAAAACAATTTTAGAGACATCCGGTGATGTCCATGTGCAGGCCCTGGGGTCAAGCGGTGCTGAGGCTGTCTCTTTATATGAATCATATCAGCCGGATGTTCTATTGATGGATATCCGGATGAACAGCATGAACGGCATCGAAGCTGCAAGAGAAATCCGCAGGAAACATCCAGATTCTAAAATCCTGTTCCTGACGACATTCTCTGACGATGAATATATCATCGACGCCCTGAATATCGGCGCAAAAGGCTACATCCTGAAGCAGGACTTCGAGAGCATCCTGCCTGCCCTCCACGCGGTGGAAAACGGTCAGAACGTTTTCGGAAATGAGATCATCTCAAAAATCCCAGATCTGATCTCAAACAAACAGCATTTTTCCTATTCTGACTATGGCATCAGCGAAAAAGAGCTGCGCCTGATCGAATACATAGCCAAAGGCATGAGCAATAAAGAAATTTCTGAATGTCTGTTTTTAAGCGAGGGAACAATAAGAAATTATCTGAGTGTGATCCTTGACAAACTGGAGCTCAGAGACCGGACACAGCTTGCTGTTTTTTACTATCAGCATAAATAACCGCCTTTAAGAAAGACGGCCGGCAAGGCAAAACTTGACACTTCCCCGCTTGACTAGTAAAATTATCGTAACTACAAAACATTTTCCGCAGGAGCTGACAACCTGAAAACAAAAGGCAGTATCCTGAAAATGACTTTACCACTATTCTAGAAGCGCATTTTAAAGTACGACGGAAATAGCGGTAAAAAAGCTCACACTATAAACCATATCATTTAGGAGGGATTTTATTTGGACCCCAGTGTCATATTAAGATTATGTATCTTAATTATCTTACTAGCTCTGTCGGCATTTTTCTCGTCGTCGGAGACTGCGCTTACGACAGTAAACGTTCATACCATCCGCGCTTTAGTGGAAGACGGCAACAGACAAGCCAAAAGAGTACTTCAGCTGATCGAGAACCCGGCAGCCATGCTCAGCAGCATCCTGATCGGAAATAACCTTGTAAATATCTCTGCCACATCTCTGGCCACTACATTAGCCATTGATGTTTTCGGAAGTGCAGGAGCAGGGATCGCAACCGGTGTTCTTACGATTCTCGTCCTGATTTTCGGTGAGATCACTCCGAAGACCTATGCGACTATCAAAAATACGAACCTTGCACTCCGCTTCGGACCCGTCATCTACTATGTGACCAAAGTCCTGACCCCGGTAGTGATCGTCATCAATAAGCTCTCCACAGGCCTCCTGATGCTGCTGCGGATCGATGCAAAGCAGTCAAAACAGGTCATGACAGAGAGGGAGCTGAGAACGATCGTAGACGCCAGCCATGAAGACGGTGTTATCGAAAAAGATGAAAAAGAAATGATTTATAATGTCTTTGATTTTAAAGACTCCATTGCCAAGGACATTATGATCCCGAGAATCGATATTACGTTTGTATCTGCCGACGCTTCTTACGACGAGGTAATGGAGCTGTTTATGGCTACACAGTATTCCCGTCTGCCGGTATATGAGGAGACGAAGGACAAGGTCATCGGAATCGTATATTTAAAGGATATCTATTTCTACCGCACACTGCACCGCGGAGAAATCTTTCATATCAGAGACGTGTTAAGAAAACCGTTTTTCACCTATGAGACCCAGAAGATATCCAGCCTGTTAGCTCAGATGCAGCAGGAAAATGTCAGCTTCTCCATCGTTTTGGATGAATACGGGATTACAGCCGGTCTGATCACGCTGGAAGATATTTTAGAAGAACTCGTGGGAGAGATCCGGGACGAGTACGACGACAATGAATCAGAAAGCTTCCAGGAACTTGATGACGGCTCCTATCTGGTAAACGCGTCCTTAAAGCTTGACGATTTAAACGATTTAATCGATACGGAGATCGAGTCCGAAGACTACGATTCCGTAGGCGGATATGTGATAGAACTGTTGGATCATCTTCCGTCCGAGGGAGAGACCGCATCGGATGCGTCCTTCGATTTCAAAGTGCGAAAAGTTGAAAAAAACAGATTGGAACAAATCCAGATCATCAAAAAAACTCCGCAGATATAACGAAAGGGAAAGCAGATCACACATGCTTTCCCTCTTTTTTATCTTCTTGTCTTCTCATACTTCATCTTCGTCTTGATAAAGCCTTCCAGCTCACGAAGCTTCTTTCCCCGGTCATCGCCGCTTAACGGAAAGTCCATGGAAAGGCCGATGGAATCCAGTACTGTCTCAGAGATCTTGTCTTCATTCCTGCGAAGAATTTCCAGTCGTTCCTCATTGCTCTCAGCGTCCAGAAAACGGATCAGAAGATCCTGCTGTTCTTTTTCCTGACAGTGTCCCCCGGGCTTTGGCATCTCTTTTTCCGGCAGCGATTCCGGTGCTTTCGCCTCTGGTTTTGGCATCTCCCTGTGTCTTTCTAAAATATCGCTGATCTGGTGGAGGTCTGTGATACTCTGGTACGTTCTGACATCCACGCGTTCAAACCGGTATTTTGCGCTGACTCCCGGATATTTTTCATCGTCCACTTCGCTCAAAAACATGGACAGCGGTCTGGCATAGGTTTTATATTCCCCGTACAAAGCCTGGTAAATGACAAGCGCCTCTCCGGTCTCTGAGTGTTCGGCCACCGTTATAATCTGATACAATTTATCTTTGAAATGTTTATAAAAATCCCCCGGTCTGGGTATTGCCCTCTGTTTCATATCACTGCGCTCCCTTCTGCTGCTTTCTCCTCTTCCCCTCTAAAGGAAGGATAAAATCCGACACTTTACTGTCTTTATTATACATCTTTTCCACAGAAAAGACATGCAGATATTTCTTTGCCCTGGTCATTCCCACATAAAACATCCGCCGCTCTTCCTCCAATTCTTCTGTCTTCACAGCCTTTTTATATGGAATTACCCCGTCATTGACATCAATGAGAAACACTCTCTCGTATTCCAGCCCTTTTGCGCTGTGAAGCGTGCTTATGACGACTCCCTGTTTTTCCTGATCTCCGCTCTCGGACTGTGCCTTCAGCTCCTCTGTATAACGCCTTATAAAATCAAACCACTCTTCATAAGTGTCATATCCTCTGGCAGTCTCCTGAAGTTCCTCCAGCACATCGGTGAGTTCTTCCTCCTTCAGTTTCCGAATTTTTGCATATTCCGCCAAAAATGCATTGTACCCGACAGACTTTCTTATGTAGGTGACCGCAAGAAACGGTGTCATATCCTTTAAAAGCCTCAGGTCTTCCTCCAACTCCTCGATATAGTCATAAAGCCATTCCTTGTTTCTTGTCTTCTCCTTCAGATTCTCAAAGGAAATCTCCGGCTGATCTATATATTCTCTGCTGATATAGCGCTTGGGCCGGTTCATGATCCTCAAAAAAGTGCTCCGTCTCCGATCACCGAGCGCCATCCTCATATAATCTATGATATCTCTTGCGATCCAATGCTCAAACAGACTTGGAATCCCGTCTTTCACCGTAAAAGGGATATTAAATTCCATCAGCTTTCCGAGCATAGTCCTGGCTCCAAGGTTAGTCCTGACCAAAATTGATGCCTCCTCATAGGGATGTCCCTTTTGATATTCGTCCCTGAGTCTCTTTGCCACATAAGTACATTCTTCCTGCTGGTCTTTAAATGTCCTGAGCTCTATTGGAATTTCTCTGTCCCGGCAGGATCTTATCTCTTTGTCAAACCTCTTTTTGTTGGCACGGATCACTTTCTGCGATGCCTCCACGATTTCCGGACTGGAACGGTAATTGATGTCCAGCCGGATCATTTCGGTATCTTTATAATCGTTGGGGAATCCAAGCATAATTTCTGGTTTCGCACCCCTGAACCGGTAAATAGACTGGTCGTCATCCCCCACAATAAACAGGTTATTTTTTGGCGCAGCCAGCATCTTTATGATCTCATACTGGATCGGACTGATATCCTGGAATTCGTCAATCAGAATGTATTGAAATTTGTTCTGCCAGGCAGCCAGCAGGTCCTCTCTCTCCTTCAGAAGGCTGTACGTATAGACCAGTATGTCATCGAAGTCCATCCACTGGTTTTTCCGGAGTTTTTCATTGTATTCCTTGTAAATCAGCTGAAATATACTGTCCGCACAGCTTTGGCTGTGATAATAGCACATAGAAAGAAGCTGTCCTTTTACGAGGCTGATCTCACTGATCAGGGAACGCAGGAAATCCGGTTCATCTCCTGTTTCCAGATTCCGGTCCGTGATAATTTCACGGAGCAGATCATACTTTTTATGCTCCGGCAGAATACACCCCGGCCGAAAGCTGTACGCATGCTTCAAGATCGTAAAAAAAACTGCGTGAAAGGTACCGAAAGAAACTGGCAGGGATCTCCCTGCCAGTTTCAAAAAACGTTCCTTCATCTCAGCTGCCGCTGCCTTTGTAAAGGTGATGACCAGGATATTGGAGGGGTTTGCCCCGCAGTGTTCGATCAGATATTTTGTCCGTTCTGTGATGACTGTAGTTTTCCCGGACCCCGGCCCGGCAAGGACCATCATCGGGCCGTCTTTGTGGGTGATGGCCTTTGTCTGGGCCTCATTCCATTCTGTCATGAAAGCTCTGCCTCTAATTTTTCAACAGCAGCACAAAGCCTTTTTACAGACTCCTCTTTCCCCAGAATCTCCATGAGTTCAGATGCCCCGCCGGGAGTCATCTGCTTGCCTGACACAGCCGTGCGGACCGGCCACATGACATAGCCGTTTTTGACCTCGTGGCTCTTTGCAAACCCAAGCAGTGTCTGATAGAGGGCATCGTTGCTGAAATCTTCCTGCGCTTCAAATACCGGCACGATTTCTTTCAGCACTTCCAGCGCAGACTCTTTTGTTGTCTTCATCTTTTTGTGCTGGTACATGGCACTGTCATATTCCGGCACATTTTCAAAAAAATCAATATGGTCCTTAATCTCTGTAAACAGCTCGATCCGTGTCTTGACCATAGAAAGGATTTTATCAGTATCCACATCTCTTGTGATGACTTCCTTCACATACGGCATGGCCATTTCTTTGAATCTATCATCGTCCATAGCCTTGATATATTCCCCGTTCATCCATGCAAGTTTCGTCATATCAAAGACGGCCGGAGTCTTGGACATATGATGATAGTCAAATGCTTCTTCCAGTTCTTTCAGCGTAAAGATCTCTCTTTCCCCTCCCGGACTCCATCCGAGCAGGGCCACAAAGTTTACAATCGTCTCCGGCAGATACCCTGCCTCCAGCAGATCCTCGAAAGAAGAATGTCCGCTCCGTTTACTCAGCTTTTTGTGTTCCTCATCCGTGATGAGCGGGCAGTGTACATAGACCGGTTTCTCCCATCCGAATGCATCGTAGAGCCTGTTGTATTTCGGCGTAGATGAAAGGTATTCATTTCCCCGGACCACATGGGTGATCCCCATCAGATGGTCGTCCACAACATTCGCGAAGTTATAAGTAGGATATCCGTCGGACTTAATAAGGATCATATCGTCCAATTCCATGTTTTCCACTGTAATTTCACCATAAATTTCATCCACAAACGTTGTGGTGCCCTCGGTAGGATTGTTCTGGCGGATCACATAAGGGATGCCGGATTTCAATTTTTCTTCCACTTCTTCACTGCTCAGATTCAGGCAGTGTTTGTCATAATGGCTGACTACCACATCTCCTGATTTGACCTTCAGGCTAGAAAGCCTCTCCTCGTCACAAAAGCAGTAATAAGCCTCTCCCTTGTCGATCAGCTTCTTTGCATAATCCATATAGATGCCTGCCGCCTGACGCTCACTCTGGACGTAAGGGCCGCATCCGCCGTCCTTATCCGGCCCTTCATCATGGGCAAGTCCTGCTTTTGCAAGGGTATTATAAATAATGTCGACGGCTCCCTCTACGAGACGCTCCTGGTCTGTATCTTCTATGCGCAGCAAAAAATCTCCGCCTTCATGTTTTGCGATCAGGTAGGCATATAATGCTGTTCTTAAATTCCCTACATGCATTCTTCCCGTAGGGCTCGGGGCAAATCTGGTTCTAACTTTACTCATCTGTTTCAAATCCTTTCTTTCGTTATCTTGTCTATTATCTCAAGAACCCCGCTTCTGGTCAAGACTCCCTCCGGATTTTCAGAGTCCGAAAGGCTGAAGGCTCCGATTTAGAATTCCCTTCATGTCGGCGATCAAGACTCCATAGTTTACAATAGGCACTTCCGCTTTTACAGAGGACGCTATTCTGTGCTTCATTTCTTTCGGATTCAGCATACATCCCCCACAGTGAACAATCAGATCATAGCCGCTTAAATCCTCCGGAAATGTGCTCCCGCTGGACGTCTCAAAGATGAGCTGCTTTCCTGTATATTCTGTAAGCCATCCGGGTATCTTGACCGTTCCGATATCATCGCACTGACGGTGATGGGTGCAGCCTTCCGCGATCAGGACCCTGGAACCGTCCTTTAAATGCTTGGCAGCCCTCGCTCCCCTCACTTCCTCCAAAAGATCCCCTTTGTATCTGGCAAAAAGGATCGAAAAAGATGTCAGAGGAATATCTTCCGGCACGATGGCGGCCACCTGTTCAAATGCCTGAGAGTCTGTAATAACCAGAGAAGGCTTTCTCCCAAGATGCTTAAGTGTGTGCTCCAGTTCAGATTCTTTGACTGCAACAGAGCAGGCATCATGCTCCAGAATATCCCGGATCGTCTGCTGCTGCGGAAGGATGAGCCGCCCTTTTGGAGCCGCCGAGTCGATGGGCACGACAAGAACCACAAAGTCTCCCGGCGAGATCAGGTCGCCCACGATCTGTCTTGGTTGTTCTTCTTCTGGGAGAAGCTTTCCGATAGCCTCTTTCAGCTCAAAGATGCCTTCTTTTGTCACCGCGCTGACAAAGCAGGTATGATCGTTATCTTCTGCCCTGTCTCTGCCTGCCAGATCCGTCTTGTTATATACGATCAGATAGGGCAGCTTTCTCTCCCTGATCAGATCAAGGATTCCCTGTTCAAACTCCGTAAGGCCTGTTTTCGCATCCGCTATGACCAGGGCGATGTCTGTCTTTCTCAGCACTTCTTTCGCCTTCTTCACCCTCTTTTCTCCCAGTTCACCCTCATCATCCAGCCCAGGGGTGTCGATCATCACAACCGGTCCCAGGGGCAAAAGTTCCATTGCCTTGCAGACCGGATCTGTGGTCGTACCTTTCACGTCTGAAACAATCGCCAGCTCCTGACCGGTCAATGCATTAACTATGCTGGATTTTCCTGCGTTTCTCCTTCCAAACAATGCGATATGAATTCTGTCTCCTCTCGGCGTCTCGTTTAAACCCATCGTCTGTCTCCTTTATCTCTTTCTTCGTCGGCTGATTTCTTTTTCAGTATATACCACCGGATGTTTTGAATCAATAGAACAAAAATAATAAAAGGCCGAACAGTCTTATGCTGTCCCGCCTGTTACCTTATATCTTTATTGGTTTTGCGCCTACCGCAGCAGCAGCGGGAGCATGGCGCCTCCCAGGCTGTATACCACGATCGTGACCGGCCTCCCCAGAAAAAGAATCGTTAAAAACTTTCTCCATGACATATCCGTAAGCCCCGCCAGCATACACAGTACATCATCCGGTGCACACGGAAGAAGGATCGCAGCTGTAAACACAACGTCAAACTTTTTTCCGGTCAAAAACTTTTTCCTGGTCTTTTCATATGTCTCATCGTTTACAAAAAGCCTGATGAATTTTTCTCCGTATCGTCTTGCCAGGTAAAAATTAATGCAGGAACCGATGAGTATCCCGACAGCACTGTATAAAAAACCATACCAGGGTCCGAAAAAGACGACTCCTGCCAGACAGGTCAGTCCTCCCGGAATCACCGCTATGACAACCTGTGCGATCTGGATCACAATAAACAGAAGCGGTCCCCAAAAACTGCTCTGCCGTATAAACAGTTCCAGCTGATCTCTGTTTGTAAAAATTCCTTTTTGATAACCGTAAACTGAAAATATGATCAACGCTCCGATCAACACCAGAGTTGTGAAATTTGTCGCTTTTTTTACTGCTTGTCTGCTCATAAACTGACACCGCCTTTCTTTTACTATCTCTATCATAGCGGACAGTTCTGAAATCCGGCAGACAAATACATAACAAAATTCTTACAATTCTATCGGATCAGCTATGAACTATACTTCTCTATCACAGCCGCAGCTTTTTTAATCTCCTCTGTATCGGTGACAAAACGTTCATACTCACTCATCATCGGCAGTCCCATGCTGACATCCGGTTTTCGGTATTCCATCCCGCTCTGAACCGTCTTCTTGCCAGACATATGGAATGCCTGAAAAGGAGCTTCTTTTAAAAACTCTTCGATCACAGCTGCGTTAACTCCTGATCCGACCATAACTGTGATATCTTTTCCTGCCACTTCCAGAAGGCTTTTCAGAAGTTCCTTTCCATCAGTACAGCAATTTTTCTGCCCGGATGTAAGTACGGCGTCAATGCCCAGTTCAATCGCCTGGACCATCGCCTCATAGGGATTCACACACATATCAAATGCCCTGTTCAGTGTGACGGACATCCCCATCGTCTTCTGCATCAGGCTTTCCATACGTCTCATATCCAGCCGTCCGTCTTTTGTAAGGCATCCAAACACCACGCCGTCTGCCCCAAGTTCCCTGAAATGGTGGATCTCACTTTTCATGAGAGAAAACTCATCATCAGTGTATAAAAAATCTCCGAACCTTGGCCGGATGAGCACATGGACTGGGATGTCGAGCCGTATCTTGATCATTTCCAATAATTTAGGACTGGGTGTGATCCCGCCGATCATCAGGTCAGCGCAGAGTTCAAGCCTCTTTGCCCCTGCCTCTTTTGCTGCCCTTGCGGACTCAAAAGAGTCTACACAACATTCCAACATAATCTCTCCCATAGTCATTACCTCCTAGAAAAACGACAGCTGTTCTGCCTCAAACTGGGCATTTTTTTCTTTTATAATGCTTCTGAAATCCGTTTGGACTTCATACTTGGTGCGGACCTCCGAAATCCTTTGAAATAAATCTTTTTTATAATCCTTATATTCTTTTCCATAACTGAACAGCCTGGTCAGACGTTGTTCATACTGCGGAAATTCTTCTCTTACAAAGTTAAAAAATACGGCCCGGGTTGGTCCCTTTAAATTCAAATTCGATGTGATCAGATAATGGATATCTCTCTGTTTTGTCTCAGAAAATACAGCCTCCAGATTCTCTCTGGTGCTTGTAATGTCTGGAATAACAGGCATCATATGGACACCCGTGGACGCATTTGTCTTTCGAAATTCACTGAGAACATCAAACCTCCGTGAGGAAGAAACCCCTCCCGGCTCCAATACGCTCCTTATGTCTTCGTCCATGGTGGTGACCGTCGCCGCAATGTTTACGTAGGCTACTCTGGATAACTGATCGATCAGGTCATAGTCTCTCAATATTAAATCAGACTTTGTAGAAATGATAGCCGGATTCTCAAATCGGATCAAAAGCTTTAAAAGCTCCGGCATGATCCTGTACTGCTCCTCTGCCGGCTGGTAATTGTCTGTCACGCCTCCAAGGTTAATAACCTGATGATCCCAGTTCCTGCTCTTTAACTGGCGTTCCAGCCGCTCTGCTATGTTCGTCTTGACAAAAATCTCATGATAGAAATCATCCGACTCCATATATTGATGGGAATAAAGAGCGAAGCAATACTGGCAGCGGTGGGCACATCCCCTGTATATATTCAAATCCCAGTGGTAAGGAAATCTTCCGCGGACCCGGTTGCAGGCCGCGGAACATTGAATCTCTCTGTATTCGTTCTCCTGCACTTTTCCGGTCATCCCATAAGAAAATCCAGAATGTTCATACCTTCTGAAGTCTGGCTCTTATATAACTCGGTAAATCCGCAGCGGGTACAGCTGATGGTAATAAACTTTTTATTCTGTATATCAAAAATCTTGGCAAAATTCCCTCCGGTGGCCTGAAACTGATCATGTTCATAGGAGTTGCATCCGCATTTGGGACAGACAAACTGTCTTCTCTCAATATTTTGATCCATAATTAATGCTCCCTTCAAAGCTTTTCTAATTATTTCTTACTATCTATTATAGTAAAAAAACAGGTTCGCGTAAACAAAAAAACTCTCAGAAGATATGTCTGTATACAGATCATATCTCCTGAGAATCTATCATACATTATAAAGCCTAGCTTCTGGCTCTTTCTTCCAATAAAGCTTTTACTTCTGCTTCTGTTGTCAGCTGCATAACTTCCTCTGCCAAAGCTTTTGCTTCGTCCATAGTCCATAAGGACATTACTTTTCTTGTGGCAAGGATCGCAGTTGCACTAACAGAGAATTCGTTCAGTCCGAATGCAAGAAGTACCGGTACGAGCAGCGGATCGCTGGCAGCTTCACCGCACATACCAGCCATAATACCCTCTTTATTTGCAGCCCCGATGATGTTCTTTATTGAACGGAGTACTGCCGGGTTATATGCTGAGTACAGGTAAGCCACGTCAGAGTTTCCTCTGTCAGCCGCCATAGTATATCCTGTCAGGTCGTTGGTACCGATGCTGAAGAAATCTGCTTCTTTTGCCAAAATGTCGGCAATTAAGCTTGCAGCAGCAGTTTCCATCATAACGCCGACTTCTACGTCTTTGTTATATGCAATGCCTTCTGCGTCTAATTCTCCTTTGATTTCTTCAAGCAGTGCTTTTACAGCACGGAGTTCGTCCACACATGTTACAAGCGGAACCATGATGCGGATCTTTCCGAATGCACTGGCTCTCAATAAAGCTCTCAGCTGAGGTCTGTAAATGTCAGGACGTTTCAGGCAGAAACGCACTGCACGGAAACCAAGGAACGGGTTTTCCTCTGTCTCTAATCCGAGATAAGGAAGTGCCTTGTCTCCTCCGATATCCAGAGTACGGATGATCACAGGTTTTCCTTCCAGAGTCTCTGCAACTGTTTTGTATGCTTTGAACTGTTCTTCTTCGGTAGGAACGCTGTCACGGTCCATGAATAAGAACTCTGTACGGAACAGTCCCACACCTTCTCCGTCGCACTCAACAACTCTTGCAGCCTCGTCCGGCCCGCCGATATTGGCAACCAGTTCAACTACACGTCCGTCAGCAGTCTGAGACGCCTGTCCGATGAACTTGGACAGAGCCGCTTTCTCTTCCAGATATGCCGCTTTCTTAGCCTTGTAATCTTCCAGGACAGAATCTTCAGGATTTACATATGCTTCTCCTGTCGCTCCGTCTAATACGACAACATCTCCGTCTTTAACGATGGAAACGATATTCTCAACACTAAGTACTGCCGGGATCTCCATGGAACGGCAGATGATCGCAGAGTGGGAAGTCTTGCCTCCGATCTCTGTCAGTACACCCTCGACATTGGCCGGGTTGATGCCGGCAGTCATGGACGGGGTCAAATCTTCCGCAACCAGGACAGTTCCTTCCGGAACAGCGCTGATATCTACTTCCTCGATCCCTAATAAGATCTTGATTAATCTTGTTTTAATATCTCCTAAGTCAGATGCTCTCTGTTGGGTCAATTCATCTTCAGCCATGGCAAAAATCTGTGCAAAGAAATCACATGCTTCCTCGACGGCAGCTTCCGCATTGATCTTTTCGTCATCGATCTTCGCATCGATCTGCTCTTTGATCGCAGGGTCCTGGATCATGAGGATATGTCCCTCCAGAATCTCAGATTCCTGTTCTCCGGCAGTCACCTTCATGGCTTCCACCATCTTGGTTGTCTTATCGATGAACACTTCGATCGCTTCGCTTAATCTTTTCTTTTCTGCTTCGGCGTCTGTAATTGTCTCCTTTTTGTAATCCAGGCTCTGTTCCTTTATCACAACAACTTTACCGATGCCGATTCCCGCAGATGCTCCAATACCTTTATACATATGCCACCTGTCCCCTTTGTAAAATGAGATTAATTATTCACCTAAACCAGATTCAATTAATTCTGTCGCATGAGCTAAAGCTGCTTCCTCATCAGGACCTTCACATACAAGTTCAATCTCTGAACCACATTTGATACATGCTCCGATGATGTTCAGAAGACTCTTTGCATTGATCTTCTTGTCCTCGAAAACGATGGTGACATCAGATTCAAACTTTGTTACTGCCTTTGCTAAAACTCCTGCCGGTCTCATGTGTAATCCCTGCTCGTTTTCAATTACAAACTTCTTAGATACCATAATAAAATCTCCTTCATTCTGTAAATTTTAGTTAATAAATGACGGACTGAGCTGAAAAAAACAAAAAGACCCCTTAATAAATGCGCGAATCTCAGCTTACATCTATCAAAAAGGTCTTGCCTGCATTACCAGTCACAATCCAATATTCAATGTCTAAATCTTATCAAAAACCCGTCCAAATGTCAACTGAAACCACAACAAATTCCTATTGGATGCCGGCTTCCAGGATCAGCCGTTTTACATAGATGATCAGGTACATTTTTTCATCTACGGACAGGGTATAGCCGTAATGTCCTTCAATATGCTCGACAATTTTCTGGCTGCATATATAAGCCTCCGGATATTTCTTCTGATTTCTCTCATAAAACTCCACATCATCCTCTTCATCTTCCACAGAATGTGACTCTCCGGATTTGATGCTGTTTTCCAGATATTCCAGATGCGTAATAAATCTTTGATAGGCAGGCAGCTCTGTCTTGAAACTGATCTCATAAAATTCCTGGATAATAGCGAGCACTTCCTGGATAAATGGACTTTTTTCCCGCTGATCCAGTGTAAAAATCTTCTCAATCTTTGTCTTGTCGAGTTCATCCCCTGCCTTTTTCCGGAATCCTATGCCCTTTCCCATGAGAATAACCTCATGGTTGTTCGTATCAAAGGTACTGACCACATTATTGTTAATCACTTTCTGTATAATCATACGTCCTCCTACACCATTCCTAAGATTTCTTTTGGTATATAAGCCTCCACGTAAATGCCGTCATCCCGGTATTCCTCTTTTATAAGCTGTCCGTGGTTTCTGATGGCCTGGATCTTTCCCGCCTCGTCATAACCGTATTTTTTCTCTAAATAAATTTTCTGTCTGCTCAGGACGTCTTCGATCACATTTAAGAGATCCCCGGTTCCTGTACCCTCTTTGGCGGAAATCATTACAGTTTCATCCGCATGGACATCCTTCAAAAGAATGCCTTTATCTGCCTGGTCTATCTTATTAAATGCCGTGATCACAGGCGTATCCTTGATGCCGAGCTGATTTAATGTCTCATAGACAGCCTCCATCTGCTGCTCCATACATGGATTGGAGCAGTCAACCACGTGAAGGATCACATCACTGTACTTAGCCTCTTCCAGTGTACTCTTAAATGCATCTACCAGATGATGCGGAAGCTTTCTGATAAATCCAACCGTATCCGTCATAAGGATGGTCTGCCCGCTGTTTAACACAACACTTTTTGTGGTGGGATCCAGTGTGGCAAACAGCTGGTCCTCTTCCAGGACTCCGGCATCCGTAAAGTAATTTAACAGCGTGGATTTCCCGGCATTGGTATAACCGACAATACAGACCACAGGTGTATGGTTTCTCTGCCGCTGCTTTCTCTGAACTTCCCTGTGTTTGATCACCCCGGAAAGTTCAGCTTTTAAATGGGATATCCGTGTGCGGATCAGACGCCTGTCCATCTCAAGCTTCTTTTCCCCCGGCCCTCTCGTGCCGATACCGCCGCCTAGCCTTGAAAGGCTTACTCCCTTTCCGGTCAGCTTTGTGGCGCGGTATCTGAGCTGGGCCAGCTCCACCTGGATCTTTCCCTCTTTTGTCCGGGCACGCTTAGCGAAAATGTCCAGGATCACCAGTGTCCGGTCCATCACCTTGATATCCAATATCTGTGAGAGATTTGCAAGCTGTGCCGGTGAAAGCTCATCGTCACACACAATACCGTCTGCCTCTGTCTCAAATAAAAGATCCCGGATCTCCTCTATCTTACCTTTTCCCACATAAGTACCGGGGTGGACCTGTTCTCTGGCCTGGAGAATGCTTCCTTCCACTAAAGCTCCTGCAGTCCTTGTAAGTTCTTCTAACTCTTCCAGGGATTCCTCGGCTTCCCTGGGTTCTCCCAGACACACACCCACCAGTATCACTCTTTCTTTTTTCTGCTCCAGTATTTCTTCCATTCTGTTCCTTTCCTGCCGCTTTGCTTCTAACACTCAAATTTTAAATATTTTTCACAGCCATCGTCAATGCTTTTTCCTTTGGAGTCATTTCCTGTTCCCCTTTTTCATACAGCGTCTGCTTCTTTTTCTTTTCTTCCTGCTCTGTTTTATATTTTGAGATATCCATGCCAATATACTCAGAAGCGGTCCCATGGCTCCATTCCATTCCGGATCCTTCCGCCGACACAGCATCAATCACTTTTTTGTCCTTGTCTGCAGCAAGGATCACTATGTATTCTTTGTTAAAAACGGTTCCCTTACACAACCCAAACCCAATCTGATAATCTTTTCCATAGGTCTCCCTGAAATCTGCATACAGTTTTCTCACCTCATCTGACTGCTGCTTGATCATATAAGAATATCCGATAAATGCGAAAATTCCCACAATTATAATAATTCCTATCACTATTTCCATAATCATACATTACCTCTTCCCTTTTTATTTCTCCAAATGTAATCATTTACAAATTCCTTATATACTGAACGTAACTAAAACTATTCACTCTTTACCTGTGCACTTAAATATCATTCTAATCTTGCTTTTGTTTATGATTATAGAATAGAGGATTAAAAATAACAACATCTAATCCTTTGAAAACAGATATAACAGTCAATTTTATAACTACGTAGTTAGGCAAAATTCACAATCACCTAAATTATCTTTTTGTTTGTAGATTTCTTTCATTTCAAATATTACAAAAATTGAAAGTATAATTATAAACATTTACCATGTCTTAAGCCTAATAGAGGGATTACTTATTACATATATTAATATTCCATAAATTAATTTAATTAAATTTATTTTGTAACAACTTACAAATTTATTCTAATCTATTGCAATATTTCCCCATATCTCATATAATAGTAAAAAGACTGAATTATCCATTTAGTTGTTTTTTAAATTATTAACTATTATTCGTTTAGATTGAAGTGATGACAATGGTTTCACTTTAATAGATGAGCAGGTTTGAAGCTAACATCCGTGTCAGGGGAACAGACTCACTATGAAGCAACCATTTCTGGTTCAACAGGAGGTAACAGAACTATTACCTGATTGACACTAAGAACAATTATACCATGGGCTTTACTAAGCCTATTGAACAAATTTTATTTAGTTATCAAGGTACATTTAATGTATCTAAAAGATATTATACGAGGAGGTATCTCTATGAAAAAATTATATTTATTTATTATTCCTATTATTTCCTATATATTGGCATATATAATTACAGGTTTAGAAGATCAAATTCCATTATATTCTGAATCTGTTATTAAAATATATATTCTAAAGTATATTTTTATTATTTTGCTAGGTTTATTTATCTGCTTTTTTTCCAAACGTTTGCCATTTATTTTAAAGCACAATATGACAATTATATTATGTTTGCTTAGCATCTTCCTTCCTATTATTCTTTGGATTTACCTTATAAGAACTAATTTTGTCGGCAATTTTGATAATTATTTTTTAGTTTTCTTTCTTTATTTAGGGGGATATCTAAATACTATTATTTCTCACTTCACCAAGAAAGGAGATGCTTAAGGAAAATCTTACAGAACAAGATAGTAAAACGTTGTATAAGTACGGCCTGAAACATGGAAAGGTCAAAAACGAAGTTATGAAATTAGAAAATGGCGATAGCAAATATCTCCTAAAAACTTATGAAATTGAGGACAAGGAGCATAATTCTAAGATACTGACGGCTTCTACTGAAGACCTATCTCAAATTAAAGAGCAGGCATCATTAATCAAATTATTTCATAATAATGTTTATGCTGGTGATTATGGAGATGGCAAATGGGACAGGACCAGTAGCGTATACTTTACATTACGTATATATTTTACCACAAAAAGTACAACTGCGAGATTAGATCGAATTGTAGGAAAAGTAAAAAAACATGTTCAGCCCGGAGTAAGTGTTAAAACTAAAATTGTTTTTTTCCGAACTTTAAATCCAGCAGCTGGAGTAAATCAACAAAAAAACAAATATCCAACTTTGGAATTTGATTACAAAACAGGTTTTAAAAAATATGCGCCAAAGCATAGCTCTTCTTTTATCGGAGGTACTTGGCAAACAACCTTAAAACGTGGAAGTAGCTGGACTTGTTCTTTCCCCCTTTATTTATATAAATAACAATATAATCTTTAATACAATAGGGATGCTACAAATATAGTTTATAAGGGAATCATAAATAAAACCGACATATTTATGATTCCCTCATTTTTATATATGAAAATAGATTGATAAACTAAACAATTACTAAAGGTGCCACATTTAAACATGCGGCACCTATTTAAAAATAAATGCTATTCAAATATATTTTTGTTCTTATCCTCTGGTCTTTCCGCCGGCTACATTGATGGTCACACCGTGTACATAAGAAGATCTTTTGCTTGCCAGATATACACACATGTCTGCCACTTCGGAGAGCTTTCCGGATCTTCCGAGCGGTGTTGTTGACGTCTTGCTGTAGCCCGCTCTTAAGTCATCCACTGTGATCCCTCTTGTGTACGCCAGCGCTGATTCATACGCCAGTGTCCTTAACCCCGTTGCTTCCATGATCCCCGGTGCCACTCCTACCACGCGCACTCCCTGCTTTCCTAATTCCTTTGCCCAGCTCCTCGTCAGGGAATTCACTGCGTTCTTTGTCGCCGCGTACACGCTCTGTCCCTCGGACCCTTCCAGTCCGCTCTCTGAAGACATGTTGATGATGACTCCCTCTCCCTTTTCTACAAGAAGTCTTCCGACCGCCTGTGCACAGAAGAACACTCCCTTTAAATTGACGCTGCATACTTTATCCCATACTGCTTCGTCCAGTTCATACTGTCCTTTCGGCTCTTTCGGGTCTACCAGGAGTCTCGGGATATTGATCCCCGCGTTGTTTACCAGTACATCCACGGTTCCGAATGTATCCACCACTTCTTTTGCCATGGCATCCACTTCTTTTGCACTGGTCACGTCTGTCTTCACGTAATGGAACCTGCCGGCTGCAGTGTCAACCTCCGGCGCTTCCGGCGCCATGTCGGAAACAACCACATTGCATCCCACGTTTAAAAATTCCTGGGCAACTGCTTTCCCGATTCCGGATGCTCCGCCGGTTACGATGACTGTTTTGCCGTTAAGGCCCAACCATGATTCGTTCATAAAAAAATCCTCCAATTAAAAGCTTATTTTTCGTACTACATTCTGTTTGCTCTGATGCCGTAAAAATACATCTTATGATAAAAAGTTTTTTATCACTCATTGGAGGAGGGATTTTAAAATGAAACGAAAACCGTGATAAAAAACTTAAATCTTATCTTCCGCCACTGACTGCTCATGTTCTGTCAAGTTTTTGAAAGAGTCCCATTTTGTTGAGAACAGCAGCAGGAAAAGGCTGTCAATCACCGCCATGGCAGCCATTCTTGTAAAACTGACCTGGTCGTGGAATACCTGTTCCCTTGTTGCGGTCACCAGCGTATAGTCACTTGCCTCCGCAAGGGGTGACTTTGCCTGGTTGGTAATAGCCACCACTTTCACTCCGTTTTCTTTGGCAATATTAGCCATATTGAGCAGATGTCTGGAAGCTCCGGAGGCGGAAACAGCGATCATGACATCACCTTTTCTCATGGTCCTTGCATAAGCTTCCTGAGTCTCCCAAATGGTAGAGCCGACTGCAGGGATTCCGAGCTGATTGAACTTATAAGACCCGTCCAGCGCGATCGGGATCGTATTTCCCATGGCCGTGAACTCCACTACATTGGCGTTCAGTATCAGATCTATGATCTCCCTGAGCATCTTTCCGTCAATGCTGCTCAGAGTCTCTTTCAGTTCTTCCATCTTGCTGGCCATGATATTCATCAGTGACTGCTCGATATTGTCGATGCTGATCTCGTTAGAAAACTCATGGTTATCCTGTTCCCGCATCTCCTTCGCCATCTTGATCTTCAGATGGTGATAGCCGTTGCAGCCGATCTTCTTGCAAAAACGGACAATTGTCGCCTGGCTGGCCTCACATGCACCCGCCAGCTCCGAAACTGACATCTCAATCGCCTTTTCCTGATGGTTCATCAGATAATCCGCAACCTTCTTCTCGGCATCAAACAAGCTGTCATACGCGGAAAATATCTGATTCCTTACCGTTGCTTCCTTTGCCATAAAACTCTCCCTTTCAAATCTTTGGAGCGTTTTCTAAAAAGTATGCTTCTGCTTCTGCGCTCCATAAGTGACCATGTTTTTCAAGAATCGGACCGAGTCCTTCTTTTAATTTATTGTCACTTATTTCGCTGAGCTTGTCAACTTCGGTCAGCGGAAACTTCCTGTGCGTATAGACGACCTTTTTCCCTCCCCCAAGGTTCGGAAGCTGCTTCGTCGTTTCAGCCACCTGGTCGAGTCCAAGCACATGGGTTGCGATCTTTGCCACATTTACAGTCTTATTTTCGATCAGCTCGACAGACTGCTTCATATCATCCGTATTCCCTCCGCTTGTACCGATGAAATGTGTGGAATTATAATGTACATTGTAAAAATTCACAGGAGCCGTAAATCCGGTATCGGCAGGTCCGGAGAAGAAATTCAGGCATCCGTCGAAGGCCAGAAGCTTTTCTCCCTGGGTTACCATCTGCTCATTCGGTGCAAAGACAAAGACATCGTCAAAACCCCGTCCGTCTTCTGTTAATTCCCGCAAAGGCCCGCTGAAGTCTTCCATCTGTCCCGTATTGACGTAGACAAGTTTTATTCCCTGTTTTTCCGCCTCTTCTTCTGTATACAGCTTCCTCGCAAGATCCAGTTTAGACTCAGTCCTGCCGGTAACCGCTAACAATTTCGGTCTCTTCGGGCCGTGCAGCGCAAAGTCAATGGCCAGGAATCCCATGGGACCGGTAGCCCCTAAGATCGCCATATTTCCATTTTCTTTGACCCCCATGACATGTTCATAGCTGTACATTTTCTTGTGGTGGTACTGTGCGTTGAAAGCCCCCACCACACAGGACAGCGGTTCCACCAGGGAGCCTTCAAAGAAGGACTCCCCGTTGTATTTCAAAAGAGAACCGTTTTCCATGATCTGATTCATCAGTACGATCTTTGTTGCGTCTCCGCCTGCATAAGGATAGGAATAGCCCGGCGCGTATCCGTTTTTTGTCCCGATGTTCGGCTGGATCACAAACTTATCTCCTGCCTGATACCGGTCTTTCCACTTTTCTCCTACTTCAAGGATTACCCCGCAGAACTCGTGTCCCAGAATGATCGGATGCTCCTTGATATCTTCCGGCACCTTTTTATGTTTTTCGCCCTGTATCGCTGCCTTATAGCTGGACATGCACAGGCTGTCTGTCACAACCTCAGCAAGAATCTCATCCTCTTTGATCGGAGGAAGTTCAAATTCTTCCAGTCTTATATCTTCCTGTCCATACAGTCTTACTGCTTTTGTCTTCATTCTTCACTCCTCCCAGAGAATCTTTATGCTCCTAAAATGCCCAATCCATAGCCGATGATACCGACTGCAAATAAGATAAAGATGATCAGAATCGGGCTGATATTCTTCTTTAACAGACGGCATACAACTAAAGTCAAAACAAGTCCTAACAGTCCCGGCATAAGCTGGTCTAAAATATTCTGGACCGTTGTGACCGTTGTCTTTCCGTTTGCAGTGACTTTAGACACTACCAACGGCACATTAAGCGTGGTCCACTTTGAAACTAAAGCACCCATGACGAACAGTCCTAAGATGGAAGCACATTCTGTAACTTTCTGGAGCATGTTTCCTGCCAGATTCTTTACAAGATCCAGTCCCTTTTTGTAACCGAACTCCAATCCAAAGTATAAAGCGGCCAGACGGACAGCGTTAAAAAGTACAAAGAATAATACAGGTCCTAAAATATTTCCAGTCAATGCCATAGATGCACCGATCGCTGCTGTGATCGGACGAAGGGTTCCCCAGAAGATCGGATCGCCGACTCCGCACAGAGGTCCCATCAAACCGATTTTGATGCTTCCGATCGTTCCCTCGTCGATGTCTGCACCATTTGCCTTTGTCTCTTCCAAGGCCGCGGTTACTCCGAGTACCGGTCCGACACAGCCCGGTGTTACATTAAAGAAGGTCATGTGGCGCTTTAATGCTTCTGACTGTTCCTTTTTTGTGTGATAAAGCCGTTTGATGGCCGGCACCATGTCGAATGCAAATCCGAGAGCATGAATACGCTCAAAGTTGAAGGATGCCTGCTGGAAATTACTCCTTAAAAACATGCTGACACGGTCTTTTTTTGTCAATGTATTTTCTGTGTTCTTGATTTCTTCACTCATATCCTGTTTCCTCCCTTTTCCTAATCTAATTCGTCGTCTAAGTCGTCATCTAAACCTGCATCCATGGATGCCCCTCCTGCAGGAGCAGCGGCTGCCGGCACAGCTTTCGGCATATTGAATTTTGGATTTAGCTGTATGTAAATAAGCCCGAATACGATACCCATGATTCCAAAAGCAACTAAGTTGAAGTCTGTGAATGCCGCAATGACGAATCCAAGGAAGAAAAACGGCATAAGATATTTTGCTCCCATCATGTTCAGCACCATTGCATAACCAACGACTACGATGAATCCTCCGGCTACGGAAAGTCCTGTTGTGATCACGTCAGGGATCATGTTCAGCATACTCTGAACCCCTGTCGGGCTGACAACCATAGATACTAAAAGACATGGAACCGCAACACGAAGTGCCTGGACTGCAAGAGCAGTGATATGACAGATGTCAATCATCTTAAAGTTTGCATCCTCCGCATATTTATCTGCCGCATGCTGGAAGAAGATTGTGACGGTTCTTGCCAGCACGGTCAGCACCTGTCCTGCAACTGCAACCGGAAGGGCGATGGCAATTCCTGCAGATACAGACTGATTTCCTACGATAACGAGAATGGTAGAAATAACACTGGCAAGTGCAGAGTCCGGAGACTGTGCTGCTCCGATATTCATCCATCCGAGAGCGATCATCTCAAGAGTACCCCCAAGCATAACTCCGGTCTTCACATCACCGAGAATGATTCCCACCAATGTACATGCAATCAGTGGCCTGTGTGTCTGAAAAGAATCCAGCACACTTCCCATTCCTACGATACAAGATACGATAAACAGCAATACAATTTGAATTCCTGATAATCCCATAATAGTTCCTCCCTTTTCATTCCTCTATCAGATTTTAGTCATTAAGTCGATTCTGTTGTCTGTAGCTACCGGACGAATTTCCAGTTCTACGCCTCTCTCATGCATTTTGCGGAAAGCATCCTTATCGCTTTCATCCACAGAAACAGCTTTTGTAATCTGTTCTTTCCCTGTTTTGAAAGCCATTCCTCCGATGTTGACGCTTGTGATCGGCACACCGCCTTCGATCATCCTTAACACATCCTGAGGACATGTAAACAATAAAAACACTGTGTCGTTTTCATATTTAGGATTGTTGTAAACACGGATTGCTTTGGCGATATCAACTACGCTGACTTTGATTCCCGGAGGTCCCACCTGTAAAAGCAGGGTCTTTCTGATATCATCCTTTGCCACCTCATCACTGCACACGATGATTCTTTCCGCATTTGCCTCTTTTGCCCAGACAGTTGCGACCTGTCCGTGGATCAGTCTGTCGTCGATCCTGCATAAATTAATCTTCATTATAATTCATCCTCCTCTTCTTCCTCTTTTTGTTGTTTTAATAAACTTCTGCATGATTTTATGTAAGTGTCTTTTCCAAGTTTGTCATACACTTCCCATGGACGGATCTCTTTGCATGTCTCTCTGATGCCAACCACATCAAGGAGCATCGGAAGGCTCAGTCCGGAAATCACATCTGTGTTTTCAGTCTGTGCTGTGATCTGAAATGCCGCATTATATGGGCTTCCTCCGAACAGATCCACCAAAAACAGTACATCTTCTCCCTCTGTCATACATTCCTCGTACTTTTGTTTCAGATCGTCGGCATTTTCACCAGGAACGAAGGTAACAGCTTCAGCATTTTCAATTCCGCCGAAAACCATATTCGCTGAATTGACCACTTCCTGTGCCAGTTGCCCGTGGGCAGCGATGATCAGTTTCATACTTATCCTCCTTCAAAGTAACTTTATTTTGTTTCATTATTTTTTGCGAAACTTTATTTTATGTATATATTTTAAATACAAAATTTTATTTTGTCAATATATTTTTCAAGAAACAAAACTTTATTTCGCACAAATTTTCTTAACAAAATTTGTTGCTTTTGCATAACAAAGTGGGCAAATCCAATTCAACGCCCCCAACCCCTCAATCTTTAAAGGACTTGACAACTTTGTATGACAGATGCAAAACGTTTTTATTTCATAGGGAAGGTCAGAGAACTTCCCTATGAAATAAAAAAAGAGTTCCGTAAATGGAACTCTTGATTTCTGCCCTGCAGACAAAGTGTACTATCTGGTTTCTAAAAAAGTAGCTTCTTTTTTTCCTTTTTCATCGTCCGGATAGGCTTTTACATATTCTTTTGCATAATGGTATGCTGTTTTAAAATCAAATTTAGCTTCATAAAGGCTGATCCTTGCAAACATCAGCTCTTTTTTCTTGGTGGTAAGATTCTGCTTCAAAGCTTCACTTACAACAGAAAGTCCTTCATCGTACTTCTTCTGCTTCGCAAGAATACTATACTTGGCATAATAACTTTCTCCTTCTGAGGGAAGAGAACGTATCCCTTCACTGCAGACCTCCAGTGCCTGTTCTTCGTGTTCTAATCCCACGTAACAAAGTGCTTTCCATTCATAAGCCCTGCCCTGCGGCTTTTTCTCTATGATCCGGTCATAAATGCGAATGGCATCTTTATAACGCTTCAGCCGGCAGAGAGCTTCCGCCTGATAAAACATCACATCATTTTTCTGGTTTGTCCACAAAAGAGTCTTTTTACTGCCTGCTTTTTCAAATGCTTCATACGCTTTCTGGTATTCACCCTTGGAGAGCAGCTCAATTCCGTCATTTGCCGTAAGTTTCTGAGTCACATACTCATATCCGAGAAATCCCGCACCGCCGACGACAATAACCAGCACCGCGATCAGGACTGCTTTTAATTTCTTATCCATGTCATATTCTCCTTTTCACTTCAAGTCATTTAGATTTTAACACAACACGTCCGAAAATTCATGAGTTTTTTATCACTATTTCCGTCACGCTTTGAAATGCGCTCCTCCAATAGTGATAAAAAACGATCGTTGAATGGCTTCTTTTGTTCGATGGATACTTCTGGAGAGGCTTTCATAAAAGTCAGAAAATCTTACATCTCTGAGACAGCAATCCGGAAAACTGTCCAAAATGTCATCTTTTATTGCCGTCTTCTTACAGCATTCTGTATATCTTCAGTTTTTTTCTTCTTATAGCTGTATTTCCGGTATAAAAGGACTGCTGCCAGAGCCGCTGCCGCCTCTGCTGCCGGAAAAGAAGCCCAAATTCCATTGATCCCCATGCGAGAAACCAGAAATAAAGAAAGAACCGGAATGATGAAAAACTGTCTCAATGTAGACACGGCCAGAGATGCACTCCCTTTTCCCAGCGCCTCAAAGACACCGGAATACACTACTCCCACAGCAGAAAACAGGAAACCAATGCTGATGATCCTAAATGCCATGATTCCCATCTTAAGAAGCGTACCCCCTGCGTGGAACAATCCCATGATCTGCACAGGAAAAACAACAAATAAGACGGTTCCTGCGGCCATAATCCCACCGGTGACAAGAAGACTGTCCCTAATCATCTCTTTCACTCTGTCATCTCTTCCTGCCCCGCAGTTAAAACTGATGATGGGCCTCATCCCCTGGATCAGACCGTTGGACGGCATGTAGATGAAGGTCTGTACTTTAAAATAAATGCCTAGTACTGCAATCCCCACTTCTGAAATTCCAGCCAGTATCCCGTTCAGGATCGAGATCAATATGGACGGCAGAGACATGGTGATGGCTGACGGAACTGCTACCATATAAATTTTTTTCAGCAATTCTCTGTCAAATGCAAATCCTCCAAACCGGATATGGATGGTATGTTCTCTCCGAAACAGCAGAAAAACAGCGAGCAGACAGGCGCTCCACTGTCCGATCACCGTAGCGATGGCTGCACCGGCCACTCCCATTTTGGGAAAGATGCCCCATCCAAAGATGAACAGGGGATCTAAGATAATATTGATCAGTGCACCCATGCCCTGGAGGAACATCGGCACCTTCATGTTTCCCATGGCCTGAAAAATCTTTTCGATCGATATGTGAACAAGGGAACCGGCAGACAGCAGCACGACAATATATGTATACTGGCTGCTAAGAGCCAGAACTTCCGGGTCCTTTGTAAACATTCCAAGATATGCACGGATTCCCATAAGGCCGGATGCGATAAAAACTAATGCATGAAGACCGGCCAGCACCAGTCCGTGGACAGCTGCCTGATCTGCTCTTTTGGTATCCCCTGTTCCGTGACTCATGGCAATACAGGCATTAACGCCTACTCCCAGTCCTACACCGACGGATAAGATGAGGTTTTGCAGCGGATAGGCCAATGAGATGGCTGTAATGGCATTCACACCAAGCCTGGCTGCAAACATACTGTCTACGATATTGTAAAGCGACTGGATCATCATTGAGATCATAGGAGGCACGGCCATAGAAATCAGCAGAGGAAATACCTTTTTCGTACCCATTGGGTTTGCAATAGTATCCATAATTTCTCCTTTCCATGTAAAAAAGCTATATATTTTTCTGTTTGTGATCAGAAACAGAAAAATATATAGCTTTTTTACAGCAGGGACAGAATAGCATATAGTAAAAGAAGCTGTCAAGCATGAAACAAAAAAAACAAATGAAAATCCTTCTCCGACTTTTTATCTGTGCCTGTACATTCATGGGAAATTATACCCGGAACAGCTTTATCTTTTGTATGTGCTGCTATTTTAATTTTACTGCTCCGGGTATAATGCTCCACTTAGGAATTATATTACATTTGGATTGATTGAACAAGAACTAAGAGAAATAAATTTAGTATCCCCTAAATGAAAAAGTAACTTCCACTTTTTTATAACGGTTGACGCTCTTGCTATATCCGCTACTGTTTCCCCTGAAACAGGAATAATCACTTCACTTCATTTCCTTTACTAAAAATGGCACCATTTTTACCTCTGAAAAATGATATCTTATTATATTTCTACCCCTAATATTTTAAGCTGCTCTGCAATTTCCCTTTCCAACTGCTCAATTTCTTTATTATCTTCCTCTATTTGCTTGATTACCTCCTGCAAATCAATAGGTTCTTCTTCCTCAAAGGTATCTACATACCTTGGAATATTTAGATTGTACTCATTTTCCTTTATTTCTTCATTAGATGCAACATGGGCATACTTATCGACATCTTTACGTGCCCGGTATGTTTCTAAAATTTTATTTATATTTTCATCACTGATGTAGTTTTGATTTTTCCCTTTTTCAAACTCTTTGCTGGAGTCAATAAACAATACATCCTTCTTTTTCCTGTTTTTCTTTAACACCAATATAATTGTCGGGATACTTGTCCCATAAAACAGGTTAGGAGGCAATCCAATTACAGTATCCAAGTAATTTTTTTCAATAATTGCCTGCCTGATTTTCCCCTCTGCCGCTCCTCTGAACAAAACTCCATGAGGAAGGACAATCGCCATTGTACCACTACTGTTAAGATGGTAAATACTGTGCAATACAAATGCAAAATCTGCTTTAGAGGCCGGTGCGAGTTTTCCGTATTCGTTAAATCTTGCATCCTTTAATTTCGTTTTTCTATTATCCCATTTTGCGGAGTAAGGTGGATTAGCTACCACGGCGTCAAAACTTCTTGGCTGATCAATACCCTTTTCGTCCGGACCGTCCGGCCAGTCTGCTTCCAATGTGTCTGCATTATTTAAATTCATATTGTTAAACGAAACACCATGCATCATCAAATTCATTCGAGCCAGATTATAAGTTGTTGTATTCAGTTCCTGCCCATAAAATTTAACTGCTCCCGGCCGATTACCGCCTGCTAATTCATCACGAACCGTCAATAGTAAAGAACCAGATCCCATAGCCGGATCATATACGGTAAAAGTCTTGTCCGATTCAGCAATACCGTCTGTCACTATTTTTGCTAAGATTTTGCTGACTTGATGCGGTGTATAGAATTCGCCGCCCTTTTTGCCTGCGCTGGCTGCAAATTGTCCGATAAGATATTCGTATACTTCACCTAAGATATCTTTCCCATCATCACTTTTATATTCCAGACTATCCACCAATTTCACAATATTGTTTAATGATTTAGCGCGCGCTGTTGTGGAACTTCCAAGTCTTGAATCCCCCAGATTTATATCGTTAAATATACCCCTGAAGTCCCTGGAAGCCTCTATATTTAATTCAGCATTTCTATTAAAATTGTCAAATATAGTCTGATAATCACTGGGGATAATCTGAGCCTCATCGATCTTATAATTTAAAGATGCCCATGTGTCCTCTGGTTCAATAGCATATCCTAAGCTGGAAGAAATATCCTCCAGATAATCTGGCAAATCATCTCCTGATGCCTGTTCCTTATATGCTTCGTTAATAGTCTGTCCCGGGGCTATATCAATGATATCGTATCTTGCTAAATACTTTTCTTGATGCTCTGACAAATAGCGGTAAAACATAAATGCAAGGATATAATTTTTGAATTCTGCTGCGTCCATATTGCCCCTAAGTTCATTTGCCATTGCCCATAATTTATTTGATATTGTCTGAATATTGTTATTTGACATTTTTTCTTCCTTTTCTTCTATTTCTCCTATTTTATATAAACATCTGCTGCAATAGGCCCTTTTTTAAATCTTTTCCTCCTTGAATAATTGTTAACACTGGAAGTTCCTCGTGTTTCTTTTCAGAATATTCTTGAAACACATCTCCCAACTTACGCTGTTCCCAAGTATCAGTAAATCCGGGAAATCGAAGTTCTGGAACTTTTTCTCCTTTTTTAGGAAACAATTTTTGAAGTAAAGATTTCTTCAATTTTTGCAAATGCTCTGACTTAAGCTGATGAAAGGTGATAAGATGGTCAAGGTTGTAAAAAAAGGTTCCAATTACTTTCTGCTCAATAGTCTTAGGAGTTAAAACATCAATTTCATTGATTGCAGCTTTTGACAAACTCGGCACTCCGGTAGACTCATCTTTCTTTTTCCAATTGATATTTTGAAAAATATCAAACACAAAGTTCAGGTCGTTGCTATCTCTTGGAATCGCATAAAACAGTGTATCTACCGTCCAAAACGGTGCTTTAAGGATATACGGTTTATCTATCGTACCTTTTCTTCCAATTCCTATTGCATCTTCCAAGTATGATAATGCTTCACTCACGCTGAGCATGTATCCGCCTGTCCCATAGACCGGTATAGAACCTTCTTTAAGGTGCTTATAGTCTTTACCACTGCGAACATCAACCATTTTCCCCAGCTTCCGCTCTTCCCACTCGTCCGTAAATCCCGGGTATTTCCTTGTTTCATGCGTTCTTCGTCTATCTTGAATCCTTTTTGAATGTACTCTTTTAAAATGTTCGTTGCCCACACCCTGAATCTAGTTGCCTTAATTGAATTCACACGATAACCCACCGATATAATCGCATCTAAATTATAGTATTTTACATTCTTTGTCTGCGTTTTCCCCTGCAGAGCTCCATGCCGCGTGGTATTTTCCAAAATGGAAACAACCACTTTTTCATCCAGTTCACCCGATTCAAAAATATTTTTCAAATGTTTACTGATTGCCGGTACGCCTACATCAAATAGTCCTGCAATTGCTTTTTGTGTTGCCCAGATTGTTTCATCCTTAACTATGACTTCTATTTTTGCATCTGCCTCATACATTAAAAACTCAATTTCATTCATATTGTTTTCCTTTATCTTAGTTCTCTACTAATCTGTCTGCAAGATCATAGATAGCTTCCCTTAATTTGTTGCGGTATTTTATTCTGGAAAGTGACTGTATCTCTTTATCATGGGATAAAACGGCATAATCTCTGCTTCCTTTTGCAATAATATCCCGAATTCTGCCGGTATCATCTAAATCTTGTATCCCATATTTATGGCGGGCGAAGAATGTACGCATTTCAGCGCTTGTGACAACATCGATAATTCCCCACTTGATTCTAAATTCCTGTAATAACCGATCCAGACTTATGTCGTTTGCCTCCTGAATGATCTGTTCACTTCCCGCATTCAGTTTGGCCGGATACTTAAAATCCGGATCTGTTGGATACAATCCTTTTGCGATCGCTTCTGCAGCATTGATAATTTTCCCCGCATATCTTCTATTTTCCAGTCCATTCGCAAACTGGTAAATCTTTTCTTTTGTTTCACAGGCTCCTTGTTCATCTCTTTCATGAACCTGATTCAGAAGTTTCTCCACAAGCTCTGTCAAGTAATCATAGTCAACCTTTATGTCTTTTACATGTGTCATCTTCAACTCAATTTGGTGAATTGATATTTTCTTCTCTTTTGCCAGTTGCTGTTTTAGTTCATTACTCAGAACGGTAGTAAGCATAATCTCTTCTTCCGGCTCCATTCCCAGCGACTTCAGCAGTTGATCCGGCTGTTCATAATCAAAGCCTTCCTCTTTCCCATCCACTACTTCCGGGGCATACTGTTTTAATTTTGCCATACCGCTATTATACTGTCGTAACAGATGCAGCATTTCTTCTTTCTTTTTTTCACTTGGCGGCACCCTTTCAAATTGATTTGTAATAGCTCTAGACCCTGGTTACTCTCTAACTGACTGTCATTATTTGTGGTATTAAGGCTATATGTAATCGCCACCTTTAATGTCGGTTTCCCTTGTTTTTTATTCTTATTATTCACTCTTTGAAATTCACGAAAATACATCATGGCCATTGGTGTACTGGCTTTGCCGCCTCCTACATGGGTGGTTAATATTGCATTATATTTTCCCTCGCCGGAACGGTTTTTCCAGTTTTTGAATATATCTTCGACCACTAATTTTATGTGCTCTATATTTTCATCATAGAAGCTGGGCTCTATCGCATCATCTATATCCTCTTCCGTTAGATTTAGAATTTTATTTCTGATCTGTTTCTCGCTCCACTTAGGGTATCGTTGGCGATAAAATTCAGGAAGATATTCTTCCTTCATTTTCTCTTCATCAATTGTTGTCTCGAAGTCTACTTTAAAGCCCAGTACATTTCTATCCGCAATGGCTTCCCGAATGGTATATGCGTGAAGCAGCGGACCAAAAATACTCTCTGTATTCATACCTATAGCGTTTTCATCAAACATAGGCGTCCCTGTATATCCTATCCATGCGGACTGCTTAAAAGCTTACGGCTGACCAGAGTCCCCAGCTTTTGAACAGACGTTACTATAATATTATTATCTTTACTTTTTAATTTGCGGCTTAAGTCATTGGTGTTATTTGTATCCCGGACACTTCCCAATCGTGTCTCATCGCCGATTTCACCGTCTGGGTCATATGCCTTATAATCCTCACTCGTCTGCCTTGTAAGAGCAATTCGATCTACAACAAAAACGACTTTGTCCACATTCGGCATACGGCTTGCCAGCCAGGCAGTCTTAAAGCTTGTAATTGTCTTGCCAGATCCTGTTGTATGCCATATATACCCAATCTTGTTATTTCCCGCTTCAAAATCTGTCCGTTTAATCCCTTCCACTACTTTTTGAGTGGCATATACCTGATAAGGACGCATAACCTTTAACGTTTCCTTATTCTTCGTTCCGTCCAGAATCATATAATTGGTTGCCATCTGATGTGCCATAGGAATACTAAGCACATTGTCCGCAAACTCTTTCCAGCTGCGGACAATGGTATTGTCTTCCCGTCTCTGCCAATGAAATGCAAAGTCTTAATTGAACTTATCCGCCGTAGTATTTGCCATGTATTTCACGTTATTCGGAGTAATGGCAACCAATATCTGTACTGTAGAATAGATATCCCGGTATTGATTCTCGGCCACATACTGTTCCATCTGATTTAAGGCCTCATCCACATCCCGGTGGTCGTTTTTTTCCTCAATTTGAATAATGGGCAGTCCGTTAATCAGCAAAGTCGTATCAAATATCCTATCCTTTTTTCCTGCTATAACTGCCGGACGTTTTATTTGATACACCACTTGGTATATGGTATCGCCTGCTCCAATTTGCTTTTGATCAAATACGGTCAGGAACACGTGTCTGCCATCATCCAAATCAATTTCTATTTGAGAAACGCCATTTAAACCATATAAAAACTGCCCGGCTTTATATGGTGTATGCAGATTACTTATAATCTTTTTAACCTGGTTAAACTCTACAACACTTAATGGATGCTCTAACGTTTTTTGGTTATGCTGTTCCAGAATTTGCTTGAAATTCTCCCAAAGTGCGTCTGTTGTTTTTATTTCCGGCTTGTATTCCCAAAATTTTGTTTTTACAATATAACTTGGTGTTTCCCACATAACAGAAGCTTTTGCAACATCTGTATCTGTTTCACCTGAAAGATATTGAATTAATTCTGATTCAAACTGAGCTTCTTTCATCCTCTAGTACCCCCTCTAATTTGTTCAGTAAAACTGTCATCTTGTAATCTGCCACCCGTTTTCTCAAAGCCTGCACCCGTAACTGTTTGAAATAAACTTCTCCGATTATTTGCTGCTCATGTAACGACGGCAAAGATGGAAGTTCAATTTCTTTTAACTGGGCTAATGTATATTTTAAAACGGTCGTCCCTTGTAAGCCTAATTGAAATTGTTTTCTAATGGCTCTATTTTCATTTAGCAAATAGATCAAATATTTAGGAGCGATATTTTTATCGGGTTTTACTCTAACATAATTCTGTGTATACAAGTAACCTTGATGGTCTTTTCCAACTATGCTTGCTGTACCTGATATTAAACTGAATATGATATCCTGCGGGAATACTATAGACACTTCGTCTCTGGTTCTAATCTTTTTCGGTTCCCCTGATAATAAATTTATCCCTACCAAGTCATCTGTCAAATCATTTCCTTTACTGTCCCGTTTTATTCCTGTCATTCCCCTTTCCCCCGACTTTTTTCAAACAGACTCTATATCGGCAGACTGTCCCTCACACACAGTTTTCCATACCCCACCTGCGAATTCGGATACTCACTAAATCCAGGAAGTTCCCTTGCTCCCTTCTGCAGATATGCTTTGATCTTCTCTCCGTATAAAAAGGGATCATTCCCTCTCACAATCCCCCACTCCATCAAAAGAGCCGCGCTGCCCGTCACAAACGGCGTTGCCATGGAAGTTCCACTCATTCTTGTATTCCCGCCGCCGGGACTTGCCCCCAGAATTCCCACTCCCGGTGCCGTGACATCCGGTTTTTCCATGCAGATATTCAGGTCTCCCCTTCCGGAAAAAGATGCATAAGAATTATAAAATACATCGTAGGCTCCCACAGATATAACACTTCTTGCCGTAGAAGGAATCGTCAGCGTCAGATCCAGGCTGGGTTCTAAAAATCTGGTTCCCTCATTGGTCCCGGCGGATACAGGCAGCCACATGTAATAGTCCCCCCTGACGATCCTTCCCGGTTCCATCACAATGGTCCACTGACCGCTCTCGATTTCGCCGCCCTGCGGTACAAAGGCAAAATAGATTTCCTGAAGCCTGTTATACGGAGTCGGAGAGCCATAATAGACATAGACCGTTGTCGTCCCAAACCGGTAGTCAGTCCTTCCCTCCTGGTCCTGAATCTCCCTTCGCTCTCCTGAGGGACTTTGAAGCCACAATCTGAATTCATCCACATAGTTTTTCCACAGCTGCAGGTTCAGGCTCTGTTCGTAAGGCGCCACTGCAAAGATCACATCTTCCGGCTGCCTTAAACATCCCTGTCTGTGCCTGCCTGATGCTCCCTCGTTGCCTGTTCCGATGCAGACGGCAGTCTGCCACTGACCGGCCATCTGGCTGATATATGTTTCAAGCAGAGTATTTCCCCTGTGGTCTCCGTAATTATTCCCATAACTTAAATTTACGCTGACCGGCTTTCCCTTTGTCTCAGCGTAACGGATCACATACTCCAGAGCCGTCATCAGCTGTGTCGTTCTGGGAAAGCCCTGTTCCGTCGCATTTCCAAGCTTCACCACGATCAGAGAGGCTCTGTCTGCAACTCCCTGTCTTCCCGCACAGATGGAAGCCACATGGGTCCCGTGCCCGTTAGTATCTCTGCTTAGTACAATATCCCTGCCCTCTGCCGCCGGTGCCTTCAGCGCGCGGTTAATATCCTCCCTTGTGTATACACTTCCCTCATAGAAGCCTTCCGGCGGATGTCCCGGAATCGTCTGATCCCACAAAGTTTCAATCACCGTATTCCCCTGGTCATCGATGAAATCCGAATGAAAAATATCAATGCCCGTGTCGATCACGGCCACATAAGTTCCATCGCCGTGGAGACCCTTTTGTCCATCCCTTACTGACAGGATGCAGGAGGCCGCAATCCCAGCCTGATCGCTCAGCAGAAGGTTCTTAGGCTTTTCCATATAAATAACCTGAGGAAGATTTGAAAAAGTATCGATAGATTCCTCAGGCAGATAAACTATGGCATATTCATTGCTCAAGGCTTCCAGTCTTCCCCCTTCCGGAACCGGAATTTGACTAATATCACCGATATACCTGATGATCAATTCCCACAGATTCTGCTGCCTGTCATAACCCACATCCAAGTCTCTGCTCTTCTCCCGCTCTTCAGGAGTCAGACTCAGAGAAAGGTTCAGCTGATTTTCTATTTTTTCGTCCATATCAATCCCCGCAATTTCCCTGTTATTTGAATCTATGAACCCGGCCTCCTCACTCATTTATAGTTTTTATCTATGAATAGCTGGAATTTCACCGCAGCGTCTCCCTCCCAAAAGAAGTTTCAACCTTTTATTTACTTTTCAAATAAAACAGCTTTCCTTTTTCAGGTAAAGTAAAGATGTAAAAACGAAGTACAGGAGGATACAATATTAAATGAAAAAACAAATATTTGCTGTGCTGGCTGCCGCAGTGCTGGGAACTGCGGCCCTGTCCGGATGCAGTTCCGAAGACAAAAATACTTCCGAAAAAAAAACTGCCACACTGACCATTCCCGCAGCCGCCAGTCTTACGGATGTGACAGAGGACATCGCCGAGAAATATAAAGAAAAGGAACCCAATGTAGAACTCCGCTTTTCCTATGGGAGTTCCGGCGCACTTCAGACACAAATTGAAGAGGGCGCGGACGCAGATGTTTTTATGTCGGCTGCCCAAAAACAGATGGATGCTCTCTCAAAAAAGAACCTGATCAATAAAAAATCCCGCACGAATCTGCTGGAAAACAAGCTTGTACTGATCGTCCCAAAAGGCAGCAAGACATCCGTTAAAACCTTTGAAGACCTGGCAGATTCAGGCGTAAAAAAAGTGGCACTGGGTGAGCCAAAAGCAGTCCCGGTCGGACAATATTCAGAAGGAGTCTTTCAAAAACTTGGCATTTTGGATAAAATAAAGAAGAAGGCAAACTATGGAAGCGATGTCCGCCAGGTTCTCACATGGGTAGAAAGCGGCGAAGTGGACTGCGGAGTCGTCTATATGACGGATGCGAAAATATCGAAGAAGATCAAAGTAGTCTGTGAGGCTCCGAAGAAAGCCGCCGACCCTGTGATCTATCCGGTGGCCGTGTTAAAAGACAGCAGACATCAGAAAGAAGCCCAGAAGTTTGTAGATTACTTAAAAACCGATGAAATACTGAAGCTGTTCGAGTCTTACGGCTTCCAAAGGATAAAATAATGTTCGATCTGTCACCACTGTGGATTTCTCTAAAAGTAGCTCTTCCGGCTACCATATTTACCTTTGTACTGGGTATCTGTGCTGCCCGGACCGTTGTAAAGCTGAAACACGGACAGGCTGTCATCGACGGCCTGTTTACTCTGCCTTTAGTCCTGCCCCCAACAGTCGTCGGTTTTTTCCTGCTGCTGGCTTTCGGAAAAAACAGCCTGGTAGGGCAGTTCTTTTCTCAGTTTGGGTTTTCCTTTATATTTTCCTGGCAGGGTGCGGTCATCGCCTCAACTGCAGTTTCATTTCCGCTGATGTACCGCACGGTCCGCGGCGCCTTTGAACAGATCGATCAGGAATATCTGTATGCAGCCAGGACCCTGGGAATGACAGAGGGAAAAATATTCCGAAAGATCATCATCCCCCTGGCATGGCCGGGCATCCTTGCAGGAACAATTCTTTCCTTTGCAAGGGCTCTCGGCGAGTTCGGAGCCACCATCATGATCGCAGGCAATATCCCCGGAAAAACCCAGACCATGTCCGTAGCCGTATACACGGCAGTGCAGGCAGGCGACCGTGAGAGTGCCTATCTCTGGGTCATGATCATCGTCTGTTTTTCCTTTGTGATGATGCTCGCCATGAACTTCTGTACATCTTTCCAGGTGCGCTTTGCACGGCGGAAAGGAGCAGCAAAATGAGTCTTTATGTAGATATTGAAAAACATCTGCCTGGGTTTCATCTTAGGACTTCTTTTGAAGCAGGCAATGAAATACTTTCTATTCTGGGGGCTTCGGGCTGTGGAAAAAGCCTGACTCTGAAATGTATTGCCGGAATCGAGACACCGGACCGGGGACGGATCGTTCTGGACGGCAGAGTTTTATTTGACTCCCAAAAGCGTATCAATCTGCCCGTGAGGGACCGGAAGATAGGATATCTGTTTCAAACTTATGCCTTATTTCCCCACATGACGGTGCGTGAAAATATTGCCTGTGGGCTGACTTCCAGGGACAGGTCTTTTGTAGGCTCATGGGTTGAAAAGTTCTATTTATCCGGCCTCGAAGACCATTATCCCTCCCAGCTTTCCGGCGGCCAGCAGCAGCGCACGGCCCTGGCAAGGATGCTGGCATCCAGGCCTTCTCTGATCATGCTGGACGAACCTTTTTCGGCTTTGGATGATTATCTGAAATGGCAGCTGGAGCAGGAACTGATGCACATCATACGGGACTTTCCCGGAACCGCCCTGTTCGTCTCGCACAACAGAGACGAAGTCTACCGGATGTCCGACCGGATCGCCGTCATGGGAAATGGCCGCCTAAAGACCGTACAGCGCAAAAAAGAATTGTTTCAGAATCCGGAATCTCTGGAAGCCGCGCTTCTTACAGGATGCAAAAATATTTCTCATGCAGAGTATATCGATGACCACACATTTTTTGCGTCCGACTGGAACATTGTCCTGACATCTTCCGTCCCTGTTCCAAAAGATATCAGATACGCCGGTTTCCGGGCCCATTACTTTTCCATCGAACTGGATGCGTCTCTGCCCAACACGATAGAATGTACGGTTACGGACATCATTGAAGATACCTTTTCCATGATTCTTCTCTTTCGGGAAAAGCAGAATAAAAAGTCCGGAGACTGGACGGGACTGCGCTTTGAACTACCTAAAACTCTCTGGAACGACCAGATAAAAAAGGATACGATCTTTCTCAGGTTTCCGAAAGACAAATTTCTTTTTATGAGATAAACAAAAGTGGATTTTACACGGCTTTTATCCTTTGTAAAATCCACTTTTTAATTTTCCAGCTGATCCAATGTATCGATATCCCTCAGTTCCTGTCCTCCGGCCTCAAATATAAACACATCTTCAGAATGGCTTCTTACGACCTGCTTGCCTCCCCGGTCTCCCTGTATGGAGAGAAGTTCCTTCACGTAACAGCTGTGAAACACACACGGGTTTTTCGGAATTCCATCTTCCGAGAGACAGCCGATTCCTTTTCCCGCCCGCAAAAAAGCAGACAGGAATTTCCTGACCGTCTCCTCTTTCAGTTCCGGCTGGTCAGCCGTAAAGAAAAGATAGTATGCATCCTCCCGCGGATGCAGATTGGCTTTCAGCCCGATCTGAACAGAGGATGATATCCCCTGTTCGCTGTGCCGGTTCATCAGGCAGAGCACACCGCTCTCTTTTGCATCCAGGTAAATTTCTTCATAGCGGGTCACCACAGTCACGTCTGCGTCTTTCAATTCCCGGGCCAGCGAAAGCATCACATCCAGTGTGTGCCTGTACATAGGTTTACCGCCGATCTCATATAAAAGCTTATTGGACCCAAAGCGGCGGCCAAACCCTGCGGCCAGCAGGATCATGTGAATCTTCATCTCTATATCCTTTCAAACAGGACCCGGACATGCCCGCCGCAGATCATTCCAAGGTCAGAGGCATCTTTTGCCGAGAGGTCATATTCCTTTACCTGTACGCCAGATACGTGTCCGGCATCCCTGCATGCGGTATATTCGACGCTGCCTCCCCCGATGCTTCCATAAGATGTTCCTCCTTCTCCCAGGAACATCTTGCTTCCTGTCCCTCTCGGAGAAGATCCACTCTTTGAAAGTATCGTCAGCATGACTCCGTGTTCTCCTCCAAGGACCGCATTTGCCACATCCATATCCGCAAAGCCGGTATGGCGGCGGTTCTTTTCTTTCACGATCTCTGCCATGATACTCACGGCGATCTCCTCCGGCAGCTGTCCACCAAGGGGCAGACCGATCGGTGAGTGCATGGACTCTACCTTCTCGCCGGATAACCCTTCTTCTAACAGGGCATCTTTTGTAATCTTTACTTTCGTGCGGCTGCCGATCATGCCGAAATACGCATGGGGATGAGATAAGACCTTTCTTGCGCAGGCCCGGTCTCCCTGATGTCCCCTGGTCACCGCCACATAAAATGTATTCTCATATCTGAACAGTTCATCCGGCAAACAGTCAAAATCACAGCAGAGCAGCCGGTCTGCCCACGGAAACCTGTCTTTCGTGACAAACTCTTCTCTGTCATCCACCACCGTTATGTCAAATCCAAGAATCTTTCCGATCTGGCAGACCGGCTGTGACACATGGCCTCCTCCTAAAATAACGAGCCTGGGGGCTTTTTGAAAGAGCTCCACAAAAATCTCACGTTTCCCAATCGAAACAGTCTCTGTCTGCTCCACCCTCCTGAGTTCAGGAAGAAATTCCTTCCAGAAATGCTCTCCATGCATCTCCTCCTGAGTGTAAATACATTTTTCTCCTGCCATCGGGCCGGAGAAAATGGTGGCACTCAAAACTTTTCCCCTCTCTCCGAGCATTTCAAACAACAATTCATATGCAGACAAACAGACACCTCCTAATAAGCCAGTACTTCATATCCCGTCTCTGTCACGAGCACCTGGATCTCCCACTGGGCGGACGGACGGCCGTCTGCCGTGTAGACGCTCCAGTTATCTCCTCCATCAGTGTAGACTTCATCGGTTCCCATGTTGACCATGGGTTCAATGGTGAATACCATGCCCGGGACCAAAAGCATCTCCGTGCCCTTTTTCGTGACGTAGCTGACAAACGGCTCCTCGTGAAACTCCAGCCCGACACCGTGTCCGCCGATCTCCCGCACGACCGAATATCCATTCTTGACTGCGTGATCGTGGACCGCCTGGCCCATGTCTCCCATGAAGCCCCACGGTTTCACCTGTGCAAGCCCAAGTTCCACACACTCTTTCGTCACATCCACAAGCTTCTTCTTTTCATCACTTACATTTCCGATGCAGAACATCCTTGATGAATCCGAAAAATATCCATGATAGATCGTTGACACATCCACATTGATGATATCTCCGTCCTTCAGCACAATATCCTCAGAAGGGATGCCATGGCACACCTGCTCATTGATGGAAGTGCATACGCTTTTCGGGAAACCTTCATATCCCAAAGGAGCCGGGATACCCCCAAGTTCCGCAGTCTTATCGTGAACCAGCCGGTCGATCTCCTCTGTGGTCATTCCTTCCCTGATATGTTCTGCTACATAGTCGAGGACTGCGGTATTGATCTTTCCGCTTTCTCGGATTCCTTCGATCTGTTCCCTGTTTTTGAGAATAAATCTCGGCGGCACAATATGTCCCTGCCGCGCGAATGCCTCTATTTTTTCGTCCGAAGCCATATGGCAGGCTTTATATTTCTTATTGCTGCCGCACCAGCAGGCATCATTTCTTCCCAATTTTCCTAACATGTCAGTTCCTCTTTTCTAAAATTTGTTTTCTGTCCCCTATTATATCACTGGAGTCCTGCCGTGTTAAGAAAATATCTTCTGTCAAAGCGGCAGATCTCTTTTTTGAAACCGGTATTTCCCCAATTCAAAAAACAGAATCCCAATCATCAGCAGAATCCCTGACATGACAATTGCCCGGCTTTCTCCTATTAAAAGAGCATCTCCATCAAATAAAGTAAAAATTGTGGCATATTTGAGATTTTCCAGCTTATCCCCCATATTTGAGAGCATCTGTACAAGATAAAAAACAAGAAATACTCCGACTCCAATACCTGTGGACCTGCGAGTATCATTGCAGATACAGGACATAAAAAAGAAAAATCCGCTGATACATATATGAAGACAGAGCAGACCCGCATTTAAACTGAGAAATTCTGCGATTCCCAAGTCCCCCGGAAACATCATCTCAGAGCAGACAATGCCCAGCACCGTGATATATAAGATCATCAGGCACACGCTGGCTGTCAGGAAGAACCCCTGTGTTCGGACGACTTTTCTCCTGGAATGAGGCGCGGAGAGGATGGATGCCATAGAACCCCTGTCCACATATCCGGCCACCAGCTTATTGGCAGTAAACAGCTCATATATCATAGGCAGCACAAACATAAAAAAGCCGTATAAATAGGTTTTTAAAAAGCTCTGAAGAGTCGTCCCGGGATTTGTCATCCCTGCGGCTGACATGAGCCCCGGCATCGCCTTTTCAAACTCCGCCAGCATTTTCCCGAGATCGGGTTCAAACATGGAGACCATGACGCTGATATACATGGAGGCCACGGCTGCGATGATCAGAAACACTTTGTAATTGGATTTTATTTCCCGTTTCAAGAGCGGCATGACAAATATATTATTCATGAGAATCACCTCCGTAAAAATGCAGGAACAAGTCTTCCAGGGTCTGCTTCTGTTCCGCCAGGTTTAAGACCCGGTATTTTCCTAAACATCTGATGAACTCCGAGAGTTCTCCCCTGACACCGACCGTGACCCGGTTCTCCCCGGTCTGCCTCACCCCGTTCATCTCCCTGGAAAATGCCTCTGCCTCCGCTTTCGAACCCAGGGTGACCGTAAAGACCTTCTGCTTGCTCTTTCCAAGTGTTCCCATGTCTTCCACGGCGACAAGCCTTCCTTCTCTGATGATCGCCGTGCGGTCACAGGTCCTCTCCACCTCCTCGAACATATGGGAGGACATGAGAACCGTCGCTCCCCTCTTCTTTTCCTCCAGGATCAGTTCCACAAACTGATTCTGCATCAGAGGGTCCAGCCCGCTCGTAGGTTCATCCAATATGTAGAGATCCGGAGAATCCATGAATGCACATACAATGCCGATCTTCTGTTTCATTCCCTTGGACATTTTTTTGATCCTGCCTCCCGGGTCCAGAGAAAACATATCCATGAGCTCCTGCATCCTGCCCTTATTCTTCATGCCTTTCAGGTCCGCGGCGAACTTCAGAAACTGCTTTCCCGTCATATCATCCATAAATGCGATCTCTCCCGGCAGATAACCGAGGGATCTGTGAATATCCTTTGCCTTATGAAAACAGTCCATTCCGTTGATCGTACAGGTTCCGTAATTCGGGGTGGAAAATCCAAGGAGATGTCGGATCGTCGTAGTCTTTCCGGCTCCGTTGGGACCGAGGAATCCCATCACTTCTCCCTTTTTCACGGAAAATGAGACATCAAAGATACCCCTCTGATTTCCATAATCCTTTGTCAGGTGTTTCATTTCAATCGTATTCATAGATACTCCTTTCGGTAGACGCTTTTCTTTATCCAGTCCATCCAGCGCTCATAGTCTTCGCACACCCGGTCAAGATCAAAATCTTTTCTGCACACCGCCTCATTTTCTTCATATCTGGCCTTCAGAAGGAACCCGTGGATATATGGGTTATCCTTCAGCAGAGTGGATTTCACCCGTATCGAAAGTTCAAACAGTTTAAAAAAGTCATGTTCTTCTTTGAAATCCATATCCTCCAGCTGCCTCACGATCAGGCCAATCAGATAATCATAGACATAAAGATACAATGATTTTTTATTCTTAAAGTAGAAGAACAGCAGTCCCTTTGATATGCCGGCCAGTTCTGCCATCCTGTCTGTGGAGGCATGCTTATATTCTTTCTCCGCAAATACCCGGATCGCCGCATAAATGATCTTTCTTTGTTTTTCTTCGGGAAGTTTCAAAAACTTTTCGTTCAAAACAGCCTCCTTCCATTGACTGTTCCGGTTCATGAGTTAGTTTGATTATATGCCATTGACTCAAAAAAACAACCCCCTGTATTATCCAGAAACAAAGATAAGGCCAAAGCTGTAAAGCTCATTTTTTTGGAATATTGTAAAACCATATCCGGTGCGGTACAATAGATGAAAAATATGCGAAAGAAAAAGGTGAACATATGACGAAGACAAAAAGAAAAACAGGCAGATGGATTCTGCTTTTCATACTGCTGATCCTTCTTTATGAGGCGGCAGGGGCATGCCTGCCCTTTGCATTCCAGAAGACAGTTAGCGATTCCTACAAAAAAACAGTCGATGTCCCGGCGTTTTACGGTTCGGGCCCCGGCAGGGAGCGGGCCGGCATAGTCGAGACAAACATGGGCGCTCTGGACACAAGACTTGCCATGTTCCGGGAAGCAAAAAAGAACATCATCATCTCTACCTTCGACATACGGGAAGGAAAGAGCACTGACGATACATTTGCGGCTCTCATTAATGCCGCCGACCGCGGGGTCAAAGTACAGATTTTAGTGGACGGGCTCTACGGAATGCTGCACATGAACGGCAAATCAGTATTCCAGGCAGCAGGAAGCCATCCAAACATAGAAATCCGGTTTTATAACGAACCGAATTTTTTAAAGCCGTGGACAATCAATGGAAGGCTTCATGACAAGTATGTTGTTGCGGACGATTCGCTCCTTCTGATGGGAGGGCGGAACATGTTTGACTATTTCATCGGAGATGACAGCCGGGGAAGCATCGGCTATGACCGGGAAGTGCTTCTGTATTCCAAAAAACCGGAACAAAAGAACGGGGCTATTCCACAGGTCCTTTCTTATTTTAAAAGAGTTTGGAATTCCTCAGACTGCAAGACAGTTTTTGAGGGAGATCCCCAGAGAGAAAAGACAAAGAGTGAGATCAAATATCTCTCTCGTCGTTACCAGTCCATTAAAAAGAAGCTTCCTTCGAAAACGGACTGGGTAAAACAGACCGTTCCTGTAAAAAAGGCTTCCTTTGTGACAAACCCGGTCCATATCGGCAATAAGGAGCCTTATGTGTGGTATACGATGCAGCAGCTCATGCTGACTGCAAAAAAAGACGTCACGATCCAGACACCATATGCGGTTTTCTCCAAAGATATGTATAAGGGAATGGAGGAACTGACCGGGAAAGTCCCGAACGTAGAAATGCTGGTGAACTCCACAGCCGTGGGTGATAATTTCATCGCTTCCTCAGACTATACAAGAAACCGTTCAAAGGTCCTTAAAACAGGCCCCAGGGTCTACGAATTTTTCGGAGACCACTCCTGCCACGGCAAGTCCATTGCCATCGATGACCGGCTGTCAGTGATCGGCTCCTATAACTTTGACATGAGGAGCACATATCTGGACACTGAGACTATGCTCGTGCTGGACAGCCCCGAATTAAACAGAGAACTCAGAGCAAACATGGACAAGTTGAAGGACCAGTCCCTTGAAATAAATAAAAAAGAACAGTATTTTCCGAAACAGGGAGTGACCCAAAAAGAACCAGAGAATTCCAAAAAGCTGCTGTTTAAATTCAGTTCCCTGTTTATTCAGCTTTTCCGATACTTAGCGTAGCGGAGAAGAAAGTGGGCAAGCCCGCTTCATCACTCGGGAAAGACTTTCATGCACTAGCGTGACAAGGTCTTTCCTGAGAAAAAAACAACCCCTGTCATTCGGGATTGTTTTCTTTTTTGCCTGTCTGTTTCTTCTTTTTGACCCGGCTGAATACCAGGCCATTGTACAATCGGTATACGGAGGATACCATCATAATCCCACCGGACACTGCCATGGCGATGATCAGGGTTCTCTGCCCATACATGGCAAACAGCCCCCAGTTTTTTGCAACTGCATAATTCATCGTATAGTAAAGCTGCCCTCCCGGCACAAGGGGAATGATGGCCCCGATCAAAAATATAGTGGCTGGGCTCTTGGCCAGTCTGGCAAGTGCCTCCGCATAAACGGTCGCCGCCATGGATGCGACGAAGTTCGGCAGAAATGTACTCGTGGTCAAAGAAGCAATGACCAGATAGACCGTCCATGAGACAAGCCCCCCCAAACCGGCAAAAAATAACTTCTTTCCTCTCACATTAAATAAAATAGAAAAGCCGAGAGCTCCGATAAACGAAGAAAGAACCTGGATCGCCTGTGTTATCATAAGATACCTCCCCATAATACCAGCGCGGTGAAGGAACCTGCCGCAAGAAATACCGCTGTCACCACCACCTCACAAAGCCGTATCATACCCGCCATCACGTCTCCTCCTATAATATCCCGGATAGAATTGACAAAAGCCACCCCGGGTACAAGAAGCATGATATTTCCTATGATGATCGTGCCGTAATCTCTGGTGGCCCCCAGATGCGCCAGTATATATGCAATAGTGGCCACCATAAAAGCTGCAGTAAAGTCTGAAAACATAATATTGGAATCCAGCTTTTGAAGAAAAGCCATCAGCCACCAGACTGCCGCACCACATAGGGCCCCTATGATCCCTTCCACAAATCCTCCGCCGAAAAAGACTGCAAATGTTCCTGCGATCAGAGATGCAATCAGACACTGCACCGACAGGCTGTAAATGTGCTCCTGACGAATGTCCGAAAGCTTTTCCTCCAGATAAGAAATATCCGGCTTCTCCCTGCACACATATCTGGAAAGATCATTTAACCGGTCTAATTTATGAAAATCCGTCTTGTAGTATTTAATTCTTTTAGTCTGGGTAAACACATCTCCGTCTTCCGTAGTCACCGTGACCACTATGCTGGATGTGATCGTAAACGCCTCAACTTCCCTCGCCCCGTATGCAAGGCAGATGCGCTCGATAGTGTCTTCCACTCTGGAAACACCGGCTCCGCTTATCAACATCATTTTTCCGAGATCCATGGCCTGGATCAATACCTGCTTTAAAAACATGTGAACTCCTCTAACGTAAAATGACCGGATATTGGCTGTCAAAACAGATACCGATGCGGGCAGCCTGATCCATCCGCTCCTTTGTGTCACATTGGTTCAGCAGAATAAGAAGGTCCGCATCCGGGTATTGTTTTCTGAGCATTATAACATATTCCATACGGATCAGCTTCATAATATCCTCATAATTAAGAAATTCTTCATCAGATTTTTCAAGAATTTTACACGCGTGTTCCGGCCGGTGGCACACATCCTTTATTGGGTTCCCGAGAGCACTCATCCCTGCCACGATCAGAATCTGGTCCGTTTCCTCCGGTATGACCGGCTCTGTTTCATTTCTGGCCTTTACCGGCATTCTCTTTGCTCCGTCCGCCTCCACTATGGTAACGTCAGCAAAAGAGGAGGCTGCCTTAAAGACTTCTTTTGGCAGCCCCTTCATCTTTTCTCCGTCACGAAGTCCTGCTGTAACGGTCCGGCCCGGCTTCAGTCTCGGTATAATATCATCCGCATCTCCGGAAAGCACGGTCTCCCTCCCCGGAATTTCCATGTGAGTGGTGGTCGTCACCAGGACCCTTTTTCCCATCTCTTCCTGTTCTCCTGCGATCTTAAATACCGATGTCGTCTTTCCCCCGGCTCCCACTACGGAAAGGATACCGTCGCGGATTCCAAAGGCTTCGGACAGCGGCTCCTCTTTTCCTATCCTTTTCATTCTTAGTTTCTCCCAAGTTTTATTTTCTAACCTCCCTTTTACTTTAGCTTATTGCGCGGAACGCGTCCACCCGAAGGGTATAAAATACGGTGTGCCCTATGGGTGTACTTATGATTGTTCATTATTTGTAGCTTAACTCATATTTTTTATTCGGCAAATCGGAGTTTATCTTCGTATATAATCCAAATCTATGATGCCATTATATGATTGTGTTTTAAGTAACTTCAGCTTTATCTCCTGTTTCCCATTTTCAAATAGACGCGTACCTGAACCCAAGAGTGTTGGAATTACAGTAATATAATAACGGTCAATCAAGTTTTTATTTATGAACTGTTGAATCAGGTTTGCACCACCGCAGATCCAAATATCTTTTCCATTTCCTTCTTTCAAATGATGTATCAACTCAACAGGATTTTCATTTATAAACCTGATTTTCTCAGATGAAGCAAGCTCGTTATGTGTAATGACATAGGTTGTATAATCGTCATATATCCATTTATTTGGAGAAAGTTCAGTAACTACTTGATGATAAGTATTCCACCCCATCAAAATCGTATCAATGTCTTTTACAAACTCTGAATAAGTATCAATATTTTCATTGTTGCTGCCTTGTCCTTCTAACCAATCAACTTTGCCATTGCTATCTGCAATATATCCGTCAAGACTCATTGCAATAAACAAACTAACTCTTCTCATATCTGTTTACCTCACCAAATTCTGATTGCTCTTTCTTCAACAGTCCTTGAAAAACCCATGACATTTTCCACATGATTTCCGTTTGGCTCTTAGAATGCCTCACTCCAATCATGTAGAAAATGGACATAATATCTGCAGGAAAGGTGTTCTTCGAATAAAATGGGCTATTCTCCAAAAGCCTTCTTTATTCATCTGCTTTCCCTTAAAGCTGTTTTTTTTGAAAGGCAATGCCCGATAAAACCAAAAGGATCAGGAGGAGTACTCCCGTCATCAGAAAGCTCCTGGAAAAATCCGAGGTTTTGAGAGCCCCGGTAATCAATCCGTATGGCTCGGATACCAGACGCATAGGATTAAATTTCCGGATCCTGGGAACGATATTCAGCAGAAACATCACAGCTACCATAATTCCGGTAAATAAAAGGCTAGAATAACTGCTCTTTGAAATCACGCTGCCCAAAAGGTCTGAAGCCAGCAGCAGTACCCCGAACAGCCATACCCCCAGGAGCGCAGGCATCAGATGATCAATGTCTTTCGTTTTCCAGAAATAAACTGTATATCCATAGGTTACTCCCGTGCACACCGCATAGGATACTGTCCACAGAAGGACTGCCACCGTAAACTTTGAACAGAGCACCGCCGTCCGGGAAAGCCCCTTGGTGACCATTAAGATCAAAGTTCCTTTTTGGATCTCGCCTGCCATCATTCCGGAAAAGAGAATGGCTAAAACCGCAAGCCCCATCTGAGGCACATTTTTGAAAAACTGCATCCAGGAATCCGCCGCCGAGGGAGCCGGAAGATCAATGCTGATGCCTCCGGGCATAAAGCTTTTCACAAGCTCCGGGGTAATCTTTGCTATAAAAGGATTCATAAAACCAAACATCAGAAAAATACATCCGAGGATCAGCAATTTATAAGTGCAGATACTTTCCAGCAGCTCTTTTTTCGTAAACGCCCAGTACGCCCTCATGATATCACCTCCATAAATAAGTTTTCCAGGGTCGGCTTCTGCACTTCCATTTTCAGCGGACATATATTGTGCTCTGTCATGCAGATCATAAGCTCTGTCTCCAAACGGGCCATATCCGATGTGTGGAAAATTAAAACTCCATTCTTTTTCTCTACCCCGAAAACATAGCCCTTCTTCTGAAATTCAGATTCCAGCAGTTTTTGTCCTCCCGGTGTGCCCGTCTCCAGACAGAGGCTGTCTTTCCTGTGCTGTTCCTTCAGTTCTTCAAGGCTCCCCGAAAGGGCCAGGCTTCCGTCTTTGAGCACTGCCGCCCGGTCACAGATTCTCTCCACATCGGACAGCACATGGGTTGAAAATAATACCGTTGTTTTTTCTCTGACTTTTGAAAGAATATCCAGGATCTCCTTTCGTCCCAGTGGGTCCAGGGCGGAAGTCGGCTCATCGCAGATCAAAAGCCCGGGCTCGTTGAGCAGTGCCTGTGCAATGCCCAGACGCTGTTTCATACCTCTGGAGTATCCGCGAATTTTTTTCTTTTCCTCTGAAAGTCCTACCAGACTGAGAAGTTCTTCGCTTCTTGAACAAATCTCTTTTGCTGAAAGCCCTGTGATCTCCCCGCACAGACGCAGGTACTGCTCTGCCTTCATATACCCGTAAAATTCAGGCACATCCGGCAGATATCCCACTCTGCGGTTTGTCTTTGCGAAACCGTAGCGAACCGTTTCTCCCAACACCTTCACTTCCCCTTTGTCAGCTTTTAAAAGCCCGAGGATGATCTTCATGGTCGTCGTCTTTCCAGCTCCGTTCTGGCCTAAAAATCCATATACAGAGTGCTCCGGCACCTGAAAAGTTAAGTCCCTTAACACCTGATGGGTTCCAAACTGTTTTGAAAGATGTTGAATCTCCAGCACATTCATCATTCATCCCCTCTTCCAAACACAAAATACACGACCGGTCCTAAAAATTGTATAAACATGACAATTAATATCCAGAATATACGGTTCCCAAACCGGTAATCCGGATGTCTCACCACATGTACCAGGGCGGTCACCATCAGCACCAGTTCCAATATGATCACAGGGATTAAAAAAGGCATATATTCCATCAACTCATTCATCGTCATAACCTCCATTCTTTTTGTATGCGTTTTACAATCTCTTCAAACCTGGGGTTTCCTGTGAGCGGCTCGAATGCCGGATGTTTAAACCCGTCTATCACTGACTGTTTGATCAGCTTTGCTTCCCGCGGTGCCTGGACTCCCAGACACATTTCATTCAGCCATGGATCGACCAGATCAAAGAAATCATCTCCATGCAGTGTGTACGGCAGAAGATTGTTCAGGCAGACTCTCTCATAGTTTTCAAGCATGGCGAGTGCTTTTTCTTCTTTTTTCTGTCCCATATACCCCACTGCGGCCGCGAAGTATAACTGTGCCATTGCATTTACGTACAGAAGGTCCAGTTCAAATGCCTCTGCGATCTGACAGCCTCTTTGGACAAGCATTTCAAACTTTTCTTCATCTTTTTCATACAGAGTCAGCTCCTGTATCATAAATGACATCACGCCCACCAGATTCTGATACAGACTGATCTGGACTGTCTCTTTGGCCTTTACCTCATTTCCCAGCATGCGGTACGCTTCCGACAAGATACCCTCATCAAAATAATTTGCCCTGACTTCCTCGTCCAGTAGTTCCAGCGCCTTTTCAGGATGTCCCTCCAGCAGTTCCATTCTGGCTTCCAGAGAGTTTGCCTGAGAGGAGAGAAGGACATCACCGCTTTCTTCTTTCACTCTTCGGCAGAGATCCGCCGCCGTTTTCATTACGGTCTTCTGTTCTTCCGGTTTCTCCAGCAGGACAAAATGATTCATGTACAGAATAATCATCTGCATAATAAGAGGAAAACAGGAATAATATTTTTTCAAGATCCCGTCACATTCCTCAAATACTTCTTTCGCCGGCTTCTGACTGAAGTCCTTTGCCAGTCTTAAATAGAGTTTCCGTATGTCTTCCTTTGTCATCTGCGGCTTATATCCTATGAGTTCATCGACACTCATGTTGAAATAGGCCGCCAGCTGGGGCAGAAACGTGATATCCGGGTAGCTCTGCCCGGTCTCCCACTTGGATACCGATGCTTTGGAGACACCGATATAGGCTGCCAGCTGATCCTGGGTTATTCCTTTTTCTTTTCTCTTTTTCACCAAAATATTTGACAGATTTAACTCCTTCATATTCATCACCTCAAGTTCATTATAACCGTATACAGGAATACTACAATGGATTTGAAGTTGATTTTAGTTGATAAAATCAACCAAAAAGAAACAATGCCGCGGTATAGCATCCCGCAGCCTTTATTTATACCGGAAAATCTTATTCAGTTCATTGACGGTCTCCATGCAGTTCATGGCAAGAGTATTAAAATACAGCTCCTCGTCAAGGCATCCGTATACCCTGTCCTCTCCCAGAATCATGTTGTTCTTCGGCGTAATCTGCCTTCTGCGCATATAGGAGCCGATCTTCTCCCATTGTTTTTTCATCAGTATCAAGAAGGCTGTTTACACTTTTTAAAAAATCAGACTCTGCGGTGATGGGGGAGAAGAAATTTATTCACAAGAAGTACAGTGTCCGCCAAGGCTTTTAAATATTTCGGTCAGCACAAGGGTCACTCCCATCCCCACAATGGTCCCGAGGATACGGTTGTTGATCTTCATCATGCTTTCCTCCGAATACGGCATCAGCATCAGAAAGAGCTCATCGGATACCAGTAGCCGTGTTCCAGATTAGTCAGTCTGCACACCAGGTTCTCCGTCCGGCTGAAGCTTTTAATTTTTTCTATGATCTCACCGTTATCCGTCTGGTTCATATGGTACATCATCCGGATGAGCTCCTCTTTATCCCTTGAGTCCTTCTTCCCGTCCGATAGCCTGATAAACTGCACCGCCAGATTGTTCATTCCTTTTCTTACAGTTTTATAATACCTTTTTTCTTAATGATTCTGGAATGCAGATACAGAAAAGCTGTGAGGACGGCAATGGCATAGAGAAATGCACATAAGCGCGCAGGCATCGCCTGTGCCCGGGATCAGGCGCAGCTGGAGAAACACAAATTCCATTCCGTACAGAAAGTACGCCTTAGGATTGAATGTATCCGTCAGAAGAAATACAAGAAAGAACTGTACCCACAGATTCAGGAAAAAGCAGAGGATCAGATTTAAGGATGCCGCGTACGATGCCCCGCACACGATCCCGTAACAAAGACACAAAAATAACAGGGAATGCCGCCGCCCATTGTCTCCCGGCCGTGTGCATCCCGTTCTGACAATGCTTCATATTATCATCTCCCCTGCGTTGACTTTTAAAATAGAAAGTGCTACGATTTTATCACATGAAAGCAAGACTGTAAAGGAGACAGACTATGGGATTTAAACTTAGAAAGATCGTTATCATCGGAGCGGGACATGTGGGAACCATGTGTGGACTCAGCCTCATGTACCGGGGTGAAGTTGATGAACTGGTTTACATAGATATTGACAGAGAAAAGGCTTACAGCCAAGCACTGGACCTTGACGATGCGGTTTCTTTTCTCCCGCATCAGATCACTGTCCGGACAGGAGACTATGGGGATGTGGAGGATGCAGACGTCATCGTTATGGCCGCCGGTGTTTCCAGGCTCCCGGGCCAGACCCGTCTGGATATGCTGGACGATTCTATCCGCATCATGAAAGAAACAGCCTCTCACATGCAAGGCCTGCATATACCGGGAATCCTGATCAGCATTTCCAATCCGGCTGACATCGTGGCGGATTATCTGAGAAAGCAGCTGGGCCTTCCGAGAAACCGCTGTTTCAGCACCGGAACTTCCCTGGATTCATGCAGGTTAAGAAGGATTCTTTCCCAGAAGATGCACCTGGACCGCAATTCTATCCAGGCCTTTGTCATGGGCGAACACGGCGATTCACAGATGATACCTTTTTCTGCGGTCCATATTTCTGGCAAACCTCTGGTTCAGTGGATGAAAGATGAGCCAGTGCGGTATGGAAAACTGGATCTTGTACAGATCGAAAAGGAGACTGCCAATGCAGGACACGAGGTGATCGAGGGAAAAGGCAGCACAGAATTCGGTATCGGCATCGCCCTGTCAGAGATTGTCCGCTCTATTTTCCATGACTCAAAAAAAGTCCTGCCGGTCTCTCCCCTGCTTGATGGGGAATACGGACAGTACGGAATCCATGCGGGTGTCCCTTGTGTCATCGGAAAAGACGGAATCGAACAGATCATAGAGATCCCTCTGACTGACAAAGAAAAAGAGAAATTTGAAAACTCCTGCCGGGTGATTCGTGAATATATCAGCCGGATATAATCGTATTTCATCCCTCTCTTTTTTCCATGGTAAAGGAATTACATATAAGGATTGTAGTGGAAGGAATTGAACATAAAGAGCAGGTAGATTTTCTAAAGGATATCGGCTGTCACACGGTCCAGGGTTACTATTTCTACAAACCCATGCCTGAAGGTAACTTCGCCGCGCTCTTAAACGGGATAGAAAAATAACATAAAAAGAAGGAACAAAGTGGGAATCCCACTTCAACTCCCCAACCCCTCAATCTTTGAGGGGCCTGACAACTTTGCGTGCCAGATGCAATTTGCCGCAGGCAAATAATTTCCTTACGCATCTGTGCACAACCCGCGGAGCATTTTTCTTTGTCTCTCATGATCAGACTCTGTAAATGTAATGTTCTTTCCTTGGTTTTGCTTTCGGTGTTTCTCCGTCCTGGTATCCCAGAATGCAGTGGCCGATGCCGGCATAATCTCCTTCAATTCCCCATTGTCTCAAGAGTTTCCTTCCTTCTTCGCTCTCAAACTCCTGCTTCGCCCGGTGAATCCAGCAGGAACCGATTCCCAGCGCGTGTGCAGCATTCATCAGATTCCCCATCACAAGACTGCCGTCTTCCACATATGTGGACCGGTTTTTGTCTGCCAAAACAACGATCACCGTCGGAGCTCCGTAAAAGGGATCGATCGATTCATTTCCGAGGAATTTAGCGTTCATCTTCGACAATTTTGAAATCGTTTCTTTGTCCTGTATGACCACCATGACCGGTGACTGCATCCCCATGCCTGTGGGTGCGTTCATGCCGGCCTTCAGGATCTCCTGAAGGTCCGCTTCTTCGATCTGTCTGTCCCGGTACTTTTTTATGCTTCTTCTTTCCTTTAAATCTTTAATCGTATCTTTCATTTCATACCTCCTGTTTCGTATTATACAAGAGTTTTTGTCCATGCGATTGCCAATGCCCCGTAGCCTATGTGACAGGCGATGCTCAGAGACAGCGGGTCCATCTCAAAGTGATGTCCCGGAAAACGGCCTTTGATCTCTTCTGCCCAGAGAGCTGCTTCTTCCCCGCTTCCCGTATAGGCGGCCTGAATAATGACATCTTCCTTTTCCATAGACGGACCGAACATTTCATTCAGTTCCTTTTCTACGGCTTCCAGCATTTTTTTCTTGGCAAGCTTCATTCCTCTTGCCTTCGTAAATGCATCCAGCTTTTCTCCCTTGATCTGGAGCACCGGCTTAATATTCAAAACAGAGCCGATGGCTGCCGCTGCCGGAGTAATCCTCCCCCCCTGCTTTAAATATTTTAATGTATCTACGGTTATAAAAATAGATGACTCCATTTTATGTTCTTCCAATATGCTTTTTATCTCGGCCGCACTCATGCCCTGCTCTGCCATCTTTTTGGCTTCCAGCACGGACTGCTTCTGGGTGACAGAAATCCTCTGGTTATTCACTACCTGGACTTTGCCGTCAAAGTCCTCTGCCAGCATATGTGCCGTCTCACAGGAACTACTCAGGCCGCTGGACATAGGGATATGGACAATCTCATCATATTCTTTCAGCACCTTGTTCCACAAATCCATCACATCTCCCGGAGCAGGCTGAGACGTCTTGATATCCACGCCCTCCCCAAGTCTCTTATAAAATTCTTCCTGAGTCAGGGTAATATCCTCAAAATACAGCTTTTCATCAATATAGAACGGCATAGGCAGCACGTAGATTCCATACTCCCCTGCCTGATTCTGTGTGATTCCGCTGTTGCTATCTGTAATTACTGCAACTTTTCCCATAACGAATCCTTTCATGATTTTTAGGAACTATTGATAATCCCGTCCTTTTATCATAACAAATGTTAGGGTATACAGTCAAATACCTATTTCCCCGGATGTCCGCATTCCGATTCTTTTCCACACAGGATACCCAGTCCGTGGGAGAGTTCGTCCAGGATACATTCCAGATTTTCTTTGACTGCTTTCGGGCTGCCCGGAAGATTTATGATCAGTGTACGTTTCCTTATGACAGAAACTCCCCGGCTGAGCATTGCCCTCTTTGTAATCTTCAAAGATTCAAGGCGCATGGCTTCGCTGATCCCCGGAGCAAGCCGCTCCGCCGCCTCAAGTGTGGCTTCCGGCGTCAGATCCCTCTCTGAAAATCCGGTGCCTCCCGTGGTCAGGATCAGATCCGCCGTGTGCCGGTCACAGATCTCTATGAGTCTTCCTCTCAGCGGTTCTATCCCATCCGGGAGGATTTCAGCCGAAACTACTTCATAGCCTTCCGCCTCTGTCATCTTTCGGATCAGCGGACCGCTTTCATCCCGGCGCTCACCCGATGCGCCTTTGTCGCTCAATGTGATAACTGCTATTTTATATGCCATGTTTCTTCTCCTCATGCTCTTATGATCTGATCATCTACCCGGAGAGTCCCTCCGCACACCACTCTCAGAAAAATGCCCTCTGTCGGCATAATGCATTTTCCGACCCTTTTGTATATTTCGCAGTGACTGTGGCACTCCTTCCCCCTCTGGGTCACTTCCAGGACCACATCCCCCGCCAGGAGACGGTCGCCCACGGCAAGACTGTCCACATCGATTCCGGATACAATGAGGTTTTCCCCGAAGTCCCCGTCCTCCACTTTTCCTTCCTGCTCAGTAAACTCTTTTATTTTCTCATATCCGAGAATACTGACCTGCCGGTGCCATTTTCCGGCGTGGGCATCCCCCCGGATTCCAAACTCCTCAACGAGAAGTGCTTCTTCTACCGGACGTTTTACAGTCCCCTTTTTTTCACTGATACAGATTGCCTCAATCTTTCCCACTGCTGTCCTCCGTTTCTGCCATATCCTCTGAAACATAACGGAATGATCCGCTTCTTCCTCCGGATTTCTCAAGAAGATGAATGTCTCCCATAGACATGGACTTGCTGACTGCCTTACACATGTCATAAATGGTCAGCAGTGCGATCTGCACCCCTGTGAGCGCTTCCATCTCCACTCCGGTCTTTCCCGTTGTCTTCACTGTACAGACGGCCCTGATCGAATAATCTTCTTCCCGCATCTCAAAGTCTACGCTGCATTTGTGAATCAGCAGCACATGGCACATAGGAATCAGACTGCTGGTCTGTTTCGCGCCCATGATGCCTGCGATCCTGGCCACCGAAAGTACATCACCTTTTTCTACCTGCTTCGTTTTGATCTTTTGATAGACCTCTTTTCCGACAAAGATTCTGCCCTGGGCAGAAGCTTCCCTTCTTGTATTCTCTTTGTCCGACACATCCACCATCACGGCGTTTCCGTTTTCATCAAAATGTGAAAAATCGTTCATCTCTCCTACCTTCCAAATCCACAGTCCGGATAAGTACACGGATCACACTGCATACAAAATCCTCCGTGTGCCATTTTTATAAAATCCTCTCTCGTCAGCTTTTCCCCGGCCAGAAGTCTCGGCACGGCCAGGTCGAACACCGTGCGTTTCGAGTACATGACACATCCCGGAAGTCCCACTACCGGAATTCCTTTTACATAGGAAAGCATGAACATAGCTCCCGGGAGTACAGGGCTTCCGTAAGTGACAACCTCACCGCCGCAGTCTCTGATGGCAGAGGGCGTCACATCGTCCGGGTCCACACTCATGCCGCCGGAAACCTGCACCATTCCTGCCCCCTGTTCTATGAAACGAAAGATTGCTTTCGTGATCTCCTCTTTCTCATCTCCGGGAAACACCTGTCCGATGATTTCCCCGTCCAGTTCTTTTGCTTTTCTTTTAAGAACCGGGCCGAATTTATCCTCGATGCGCCCGTCTGCAATCTCGGACCCTGTGGTCACAATCCCGATTCTGGTGTGATGAAACGGCAGGACTTCGATCATCGGGCCTTTCTCTTCACAGAGTTTCTCAAACCGCAAAAGCATGTCTTCCTCTGTCACCAGAGGGATCACCCTCGTACCTGCCAGAACCTTTCCCTCTTCCACTGTTTGTCCGGAGTGAATGGTGGAAAAGCAGACATCCTTTAAGCTGTTTAACTCGTACAAAAGATCAATGTTAATCCTTAAGACACCCCGGCAGGATGCCCTGAGCTCTATTTTCCCTTCTTCCGGTTCTCCGTAAGAAATATTGGCTCCGGCGGCGGCCTTTACCATCCGCTTCGCCGCATCATCCTCGTGAACATATCCCTCTTCCAAGTCCCAAACATAGAGATAGCGTTTGCCAATATCCAATAGCTTTTCGATATCCTCTTCCATCACTACATGGCCCTTTTTGAATGCCCGGCCTTTAAACCTTCCCGGCACAATCTCTGTCATGTCGTGGCAGAGCACCATGCCAACCGCGTCCTGAACCCGCACTTTCTTCATAGTCTTCACCTTCTTAGCTGTCCTTTCTCTCCGGCACATACAAGCCTAAGTACACTGCCGGCGATGCATCTTGCCTTATCTGAAATCGTAAAACAGTTGTCTCTTTCTTCGATCCTCGGATCAATATCCGCGATCTTAAATCCTTTTTTCACCGGGTAGCCGTCCCGGATGAGTCCCCGGACGATGCCGTTAAGAGATGCAAATACAGGCACCTCCGTGCCGCCGTCTTCTTTGATCACAGCAATGACATCGCCCTTTTTTACCTGTGCGGCAATCTCTGTCCGCCCATACAGAAGTCCTCCTGCCGGAGCGTGGATGACTCTTTCCTTTCCATACCCCATGATCTTTCCGGGGACGCCTGTGTCAGCCATGGCGGTGCCTTCTTCAATGATCCTTCCGAGATTATGGCCCCGCATAGTCTCGATCACATAATCCACATCCTCTCCTGCGCTGAATCCCGGTCCCAGTCCGATGGTAAGCCCCGACATGTCCCGGCTGGTTCCCAGATTTCTCTTTGCGAGAATGGCGTCCACCACCACATCGGGTTTTATCTCCCTGATAGAATCCCCCTCCGGGTCGATAAATACCACCGGCCTTGAAGGACTTACCATGTCCATGGCTTTTTTCAAAGAATCTGCACACACGGCTGTCAGCCCCTCCACGGATGCAGTTCCTTCATATACGGCTTCACAGAAGGCCACCTGCCTGCGGATAGCAGACGGATGTTCTGTCTCCAGGACAAGAACGGGATATCCGGCCCTGCTCAGCTGACAGATCGTTCCGGTGGCGATATCCCCGCCGCCTCTTACAACGATTGGCTTCATAACATATGAGGTCCTCTCTTTATAAATTTTCCTTGTTTCTCCTTCATGACTGTTCCTCCGTCCGTCATTCGAGTATACAGCCTTTCTCAGGATAAAGGCTGTAAAGCTTCGCAGGGTTCTCTGACAGCACCCGGCACATCTGCTGGGGTGTCAGTCTGCCTGATCTCACTCCATAAGTATAAAATAAAACGGCTCTGGTTTCCACCCCCGGCATTCCGTTTGGAATCCCGGTAAAATCATCCTTTCCCATATTCTTATCTTCCACCGTAAAACTGCAGTGGTCCGTGGACACTGTCTGGCTCTTTCCTGTCCTCAGTCCTTCCCAGAGCACCTCCCTGCATGTGAGATGGACTACGAATACCGAAATATCCACCTCTTTCGCGATCGCCAGGAGACGGTTGACTGCCTCTGCCTCCGCCCCGCCGGGCCTCACTCTCGGGTGAGCATCGGCTCCTAAATTCCCTCTCTTTTTCGCCTCTTCTGTCAGCGCGTCGATCATTTCCGCATTTTCGCAGTGGACGCCTGTGATGCCGCTGATCTCTTTCATTTTCCTGAGCGCCATAAAAATATCATGGTCATTCAGGATCATGTATACAAAACACTTTTTTGATATCTAAAAGTTTTTGTATTTTTTATTGCAATCCTAAAAAAACGTGCTAAGATTAACTTATCAGGTAACCTAAACACTCAGAAAAGGAGTGATCAATATGAATCCGGAACTGGAACTATTAAAGCAAATGGCGCATACGATCGCCATGCAGTTCGGCAAGGACTGCGAAGTCATCATCCATGACCTTACAAGTAAGGATATGGACCATACCATCGTACACATCGAAAACGGACACGTCACCAACGGGAAATTAGGAGACGGCCCTTCCGCCGTCGTTTTAGAGACACTTCACAGAGATCCGGAAGACATCAAGGACCACTATGCATATCAGATCAAGACATCCGACGGCAAAATCTTAAAATCCACAACGACATTTGTAAAAGGGGAGGACGGAGAAGTCCACTATATCGTGGCCATCAATTATGATATCAGCGCTCTCTTAATGATCGACGCTTCCCTCCAGTCTCTGATGCATGTGGAGGAACAAAAACAGGATGAGCCCACCGCCATCGTAGGAAACGTTCACGACATGCTGGACAGTCTGATCGAACAGTCTGTCTCATTGGTCGGAAAACCAGCGGCTCTGATGAACAAAGAAGAAAAAGTAAGAGCTATTCAGTTTTTAAATGATGCCGGAGCCTTTCTGATCACAAAATCCGGTGATAAAGTCGCCAAGTACTTTGGCATATCAAAGTTTACTTTATACAGCTACATCGACGTCAACAAATAAAGGCGGATTTAATCTATATGGAAACAATCAAATTACGGGTTTACACCTTTTAGGGCATAACGAATATCAACAAGTCTTAATACATCTTGATATGCGTTATCCTTAGAATTTAAATCTATCATAAGCCACTTTTGTCCATTTCCCTCTCTAGTATTGTGATAGATTTCCTGTATATATTCAGAAAGCCTAGGTAACAAGTTTTCAACACGTTCTTTCTCTTTATTACCCACGACCACCAACACAGTAAAATAGTTTTTTTTAGGATAGATAACACACAATGATTTTCCAGATTTTCTAAACTTCACATTCCAGCCGCGTGCCCAGACATCTTTACTGTATTCGATTTTGCAAACCGCTTTATATTTATCGTTCATATACTGATAGAACTCATCAAATATAGGGTTTTCAATATAACTGCTTATTTCACTAATATTAGGTGCATAATTTATATCTTTTATATTTATCACAACAAACTACACTCTCCTTTATAGACTTTCTGTTTTATTTCCATTGACATTGGATAATTCCTTTTCAGCATTTCCTATTTCCACAGGAATTACCCAAATTTCCATATAACTAAAATCTGCATTTTCCTTGTAGTATTTTTCTGCCATGAACGGCTTTGTAACCAGTTTATGATTTGGAAGCCAAGTTTCAAACAGATACTTATTTGCTTGATTTAAAGCAGTAGTAACAAGTTCATCAAAAGATTCTGCCTCAATTCGGCATACAACATATTCACCTGCTGGTAATGTATGTTGTACCATATTTTTAGGACATACATCTGTTGATGAAACCATACCTCCCGCAAAATAAAGGAACGTTCCTTTATCTGGATTTGCCGAATGAGACACGCCGAGTTCAATATTGTTGTTAAAAACAACATTTTCGGTCTGCATTTTCTTTGCATGAAACTCACGCCATAGCTGACCCGGAATATCAATTCCCGTGCTTTTTCCAGGGGGAATCTGTTCATCGACATTTACTGCTTTTTTAAAACCAAAATACGTTTCGCTTGCTTTTAATGTTTTCCTTTGAATTTCCAGAACAATACCCCCTACAATCAGTGGGACATTTTCATCAATCAAAACATAATGAGAAGAAAGTTCTGGCTTGTCAAATGTATTTAACATAGGAACGCTCTTTCTGTATTCATCAGGAGTAATATGGTAAACTTCTTTAAATGCCCTGGTGAAATTAGCATGGTCTGAAAATCCATATTTTAAAGCTATGTCTAATATTCTTTCCTCCGAATTATTTAATTCTGTTATTACCATTGCTAAACGACGAAGTTTAATATATTCTTGAACTGATTTCTTGACTAATTTTTTAAATAGTCTCTGGTAATAAAATGTAGATAGACAGGCAATCTTTGCTAGTTTCTCTGTTTCAATTTTCTCATTCAAGTGTTGTTCAATGTAATTTAATGACATTTCAATATTTTCATATGCGTACATATCAGTATCTCCTTTTTTTTATAGTTACAGTATACACGAAAAATATTTGTACGGCTTGTCGCACAATGCCATTATCTTATAATACATTTCGCTACCCTTGACATGCTCTGTGTCATTCCAAATGCTTCTAATTTTGCGTGAAATGTTCGGTTGGTATATTGAAATCATCTATCCCTATGAAATAGGGGTTGCGCTTTGGGATTATAGTAGGCAAGCTCCTTTTCTATGGCGGTTGAATAGAAATTGTTTCTGTTTCATGTACCGTGTGCAGATTGGAAAGGACGACATTGGTCTGTAACAAGGCTTCAATGAGATTTAGCAGAAAGTATGTTTTACCACCGCCAATCCCACCAGCGATAAGGGTGTGAGGGAGTGCGTTATATTCCAAGACAAGATTTTTCATCAGTCGCCTTGGTCACTCATGCCTTGAAAAAAGCGTAATAAGATTACATCACGCTGTTTCTCTGATAACTTATGTAAAGCAACAGCAAGTTTCTCATTTGATACTTGGATTGTATTATTCAAGACTTCAAAAGAAATATAATCACAAGAATAGTTATCTGTTGTTCCACATTCAAGCTGTTTCATATCTGACAATTCACAGAACAAAACTTCACGCTTAGAACGTCTTGCAAACTGTCTTTTCTTGCTTTTTATTGTACGTTTGGTAACAGTCATTATCAAAGCATTAAACTGTATTCTAACGATATGCTCAAAAGAAGATGTGTTCATAATCTCACCCCCTTTCCGCAAACGCTGAAATAATAAACGGAAATACCGTCTATACCTTTGGAAAATACGGAAAAGAGAGTAAGAAAAAAGCCCACACAAAACATATAGTCTGTATGAACTAAGATATTAAAATATTCAGTTGTAGTAGTGCATGGATTGCTGTTAAGTTGTTCTTGAGTTTTTGGTAAATTGCTTAAAACACTTCATACACAATCCCCCTTAAAGCGATTGTACCATTCTAAACTTTCGTCTTCTTGATAAAGATATAAATATATTCTTCTGGTGTAGGGCGTTTATTTCCGAAATACTTCTTGAAATTTGCCTGCACCTCTGGGTCTGTACTGTTCATAGCTTCATTAATAGTAGCTTCTATATTAGCCCGAACGTCAGCCATGACATACCACCAGCCTTCAAGACTTTTTTAATATCCCGTTTTCTTAGTTCTATCATAAAACTATCTCATTCACTATAACTACTGACATAATCAGATTTCAAAATCCCATATAGGTAGTAGTCGCAATAGGTATTTACCATTTTCCCCTCACGAATATGTCCTTCTTTTTGAAAACCTACTTTCTCTAATGTTTTATAAGAAGCATGATTTAAAATATGCACATCTGTCCATAATTTTTGTAATTCTGTTTTTAAAAAACAAAATTCAATTACGCTTTTCAACGCTTCACTCATTAGTCTATTACCTTGATATTGCTTAGAAAGTCTGAAAGCCACTTTTGCCATTCTATTATTTTCAATAAGATATATCCATATTTCACCAATCACTTTGCTATCTTGTTTATGGACAATTCCCCAATGAAAACTTTTAGTAGCTTTTTCTGGCTTATTAAAGAGTACTTCTGGATTTTTTTCGCTTTTTGATGGACGCTTGCCCCAATACTCATATAAAGAAATATCACTAATCCATTCTTTCAAATCATCAATATCACTTTTATTCATTGTTCTTAAAATAAGGCGTTCTGTTTCAATTACTGGTTTTTCAAAAATGTACTCCTGCAAACTCATGGTTCATTACTCCTTAAAAATTGAATTCGTTTTCCCATGCAAAAGAAGCAGATTCTTCTAAGCTATGAGGCCAATGACTACACCAATCTGGAACCTGCGGATTTTCCACTCTATCCAAACTCGGCGTGTATGGTTTAATATCCAAGATAGGCGTTTTGTCATTAGCATCAATGTAAGCAATTTTTATCAGCCCACTTATATAATCAATATTGATAATTTCTACTGCTGATAATGCAATCGGATTTGGGCGTACTGGCGACCTTGTTGCAAAAATCCCCATTTTTTCTGGAGCTTTTTTATAAGGCTGGTCTGTTTCCAATACGCTTCTGAAATCCTCATTGTCAAAATCGCTAAACCACCATAAAACATTGATATGACTAAATCCGTCTAATTCCTTTAATGCTGGAATATATGGTGCTTCAAGTTGAATGAAAGCACTATTTTCATTGTTGTAGATAGTACCTATTGAATTTACTTTATAAGTTGTCATTGTATTTTCCTCCGTTTTCTTCTTGCTAAATAAACGATAAACCTTAACACCATGTTAAAGTCAAGGCAGATTATCATTTTTTACAAGAGATTTTCTAAAGGAATTTGGATTTCTGTTAGATAGTTCTCTGGATTTTTCTCGTTCCACGGTCCACGATGAACTATTTGACGGCTTGAACCTTTCATTTTATATTGACTGTTTTCTTGAAGCCATTTAGCAAATGAACGATAAGCATAAGAAATATTAGAAAAATCTCCATATACCATAGTACAAGCCATCATAGAAACTGGTTCGGTAAAACGAAACTTAAAATCGCCAGTATCTTTTCCTATTTTATTTACAAATGCACATAATTCTACATCAACATCTTTTTCTTTATATTCCACATTGTGATATATTGAGAACGTTTCATCAGCAATATCTATTTTATTTTCTTTAGCAAAAGCAGAAAGTTCTTTCCAGAGCTCGCCCTCGTAATAATAATCTGGTATTTCTTTTCTTAAAGATAAAACACAATAACTCGGTATCTCTTTTATGGTTATGTTAAAATACAATTCACTTTTGCCATGTAACAATTCCTTTTTAGCAATCTCAATTTTCTTTAATTTTTCTTGTTCTTTCTGTATATTATCCATAATTTCAATAGACTTTTTATCAAGCTGTTCTATAATGGCAATATTACTGTAATTGAGGGCTAATGCAATTTCAGCAACATTGAAGCCACTATCACGCAAATATATGATTCTATTTAAAGTTGAGATTTGTTCTGCTGAATACATACGATATCCAGTCAATGAATCGATTTTAGCAGGCTTTAACAAACCCATTTCATCATAATAACGCAACATTCGAGTAGAAACTTGTGTCAATTTTGAAAACTCACCAATTTTGAACATTTTATCCCTCCATTCATGTACCTAATTATAATTATTGTTAATTTATACTTCAATATAATAAGGGCTTGCACACCACAGTTATGATACAAACCCGTTTTCATGTTACCTTACAATCTTTCAATTCCCGTTCTTTGTAAAGATAGGGTTTACCAGTTCCGAAAATACATGGTTCCTGCCGATAGGCTCATGCACATTCCCCGATACATAGTAGGCAAGCTCCTTTTCTGCGGCTGTTGCATACAGCTTAAAGAAAGTTTCCAGAAAAGCGGTAGCGTTATTGATTGTATCTGCGTCCACGCTGTTATCGGCTTCTGGTGTCTTTGATTCATAGTCTGATTTTGCGATTGCTGAGGAAAGGGTAGGATTCTGAACGATTACCATATCCCCGTCAGCGTCCCCATGGACTTTTACCGTATAGGTTGCTGTTACATTGTTTGTCTGGTCGCCCTCTTTTATCTGCTGATCTACTTCGTAGGTAGCAGAAAAAGTGTCCGTTCCCGACTGCTCGATATTCCACACAATCACATCTGTAACCGCAGAGCTGGTCGGTATATCCGTTTTGATAGTATCTACATTCAAGTCCTACAACTCCTTTGTCAGATAACCGCTGATTGCCTGCGTCCTTGCTTCAATAGCTTCGTTGCTGTTGCTCCATGTGTAATAGGACTTCTCAAAGTTCTTCACGAAATTTTCAATCCCGTTGGTATCGTTTAATCGTAACTGTATAGTTTGTCAACCTTGTGTATTCATGCCTTTTAGAAGTAATGTTTAAATTTAATCCCAACCTATCACATAGCTTTTTAGTAGATATAGCCACATAGCCAGTTGCATTTGTTTTTTTGCATATTTAAGTATTCAATATTTCAAAACATATTTTATTGTGACAAATGCAAAATTGAATAAATTTTTCCAATAGTTTTTTTAATAGGTCTATCTTTATAGAAATAGTATTCTACATATTTCCATTTGTCTGGATTGTATATTAACACTTTACTTGTACAGTCATCTTTCTCCAATGAAAAATTTATAGCTTTCATTTGTTCCATTGGTGTAATTTCATGTTCAATTTCAAGAGCAAACTTTGACAGATTAAAGTCTTTTCCCAAACAACATGTTATTGGAATACCTATATTTATTTTTTGCCAACCGAATGAACTTAAAATATTATCATAGTAACCATCAAAAATGAATTTGTTCATGCCATCATTATTCTGCCATACATATAGTGGAGAATACTCATTACAACTCTTTGAAGAATCTCTTTTTTCAGATATGAGATATGCTTTAAATATTAAATCTTGAAAGCCATCCGTCCTATGTCCATTATCAGCTACTCGCTGTCTAATCATGTTCATGTCGTAGTTATCTGGTAGTGAAATCTTATATTGCATAGCAATCATTATTTTATCCTCCTATCTATCCTGCTTCAAATTTCAATTTAATTATAAATTTTATATAAGATTTTGAATTATTCCCATAAACACTACATTTATAAGCAGTTTCAAAATTGAAAAACATTCATTTTACCACGAATTTACCACGATTGAAGAGCCTTGATATGACAATATAAACCACAAGGGAGATAGCACATGAAATGAAACTGTGTATCTCCCTTTTTCATACCACTTGACTACTTCTCTCTGATTTCAAACCTTAAAATGGCTTTCATCATTTCTGTATGAATTTGACCTTTTAATTCTTCATCAACCTGCATATTTAAGTACCATTTGCATGATAGCATGGACGCAAGCATACTTTAGAGATATAAGCGTTGTAAAAGTCTAAAATTCCTCTGACTGCCTTTTCATCTCCATTAGACGCTCTGCAAATAAGGTCGTAAGAGGGATAACCATAATCTTTTTTCATTTTTCCTATTCCATTTCATTCAATAACTTCTGTAATTTTCTTAGTCCTCTATCCCGTCTGCTATTGATAGCTGAACGTGATACATGATACAATTTTGAGATTTCTCTGTCGTTCATGCCTTGAAAGAAATACAACAAGATAGCATTACGCTGTTTCTCTGTTAATTCTTTCAATGCTGTACTTAATTCTTCATCAGCTACATAAATTACAAAATGCATAACTTGAAACGATACATAATCACAAGAATATTCATCATTCATACTATGTTCAATTTGTTTCATTTCAGGCAATTCACAAAATAGTATTTCATGTTTTGAACGCCTAGCAATCTGTCTTCTATGACTTGATAATGCACCTTTAATGACAATCATCATCAAAGCATTAATTTGTAATCTGACGATATGCTCGAAAGAAGAGGTTCCCATAATCTCATCTCCTTTCTGCAAGAGCCAAACTATACAAACGGAATATTTCATAGCGAAAATATTTGTTTATAACTTCTGAAAATGCAGAAAAGAGGTATATAAAAAGCCCGTACAAAACATATAGTCTGTACGAGCTAATTAAAGTGATATTTGATTGTATATCTTTTCCTGCAAGCCTAATTATATCTGCTGTTCCTGCGGTATTTCATCATAAGAGACTGATAGACAGCTCCGTTGTCACGAAAAACATAGTCACAAAATTCTTGAAGCTGTTCTTTGGAATAGAGGTCAAACGGAAGTTCAAATAGTTTCTTTTCTACTGTATTCTTGATGTAGGGTAAATCTGAAATATAAGCACACTCCGTTTCAATCTTCATGTCCTCAAAAATATCTCTGTCCATAAAATTCCCCGCAGTCTTTATCTGCTTTTGCGTGATTTCCTTACTGTGAATACGCCAGCCAGCAGACCAAGAGATACGAACATGAGCGCAAGCCATGTTGTCATATTCGTGCTGTCACCAGTTTTAGGGCTGTTAGACGTTGTCTGTTTATCTGTGCTTGCTGGTTTCTTATCCGTATCCGTTGCAGACGGTTTCTTGTTATCATCTATTGTTGGATTTTGTGTGTCTTTTGCCTTGACAGTAACGGTAATCGTTTTTGTGCTTGAAGCCCCCTTGCTGTCTGTTACTTTGTATGTAATTTCATAAATGCTAGCCTTGCTTGTATCTACGTTATTTTCTAAGACTTCGATTACTTTTGTAAGGTCGCCGTCTTCTTTATCAGAAGCAGTAACACCCTCTAATGGATTGAATGTATCGCCAACTGTCAATGTCTTATCACTGGCATTGATTATTGGAATTGCGTTTAATTCTTCCATTTTTGGATTGACAGTCAAAATAACTTCAATATCTGTTACAGTATTATAATTAGTCGTATCTTTTGGCGTATATGTCACTTTGAATGTATTTGTTCCAGCACTGCCAACAGAAGTTGTTGTATCGTCCTGCCACGCAAAGCTCTCTGGAAGTGTTACGTCTGCAAGGGTCTGTCCAACAATAGCTGTCAAGTTAGTTGGTACTTCGTAAGTCGGCATTGCCTTACTGATTATAAACTCTTTCCAGTCTGTTTCTGCTCGCTTATGAGTATCATTTTCCGCAACGATTGCTTTCACTTGATAAGTTCCTGCATTGATTGGAGCAGTATCAATATTTTTCCACTCATTATCCTCTTTAGTTTGATAGATGAAAGTTATTTTTCCTGCTCCTTCTGTTACGGTATAATCATTTTCTGATAATGATACAGCATTCTCATCATAGATTTTATTTAAATCTAAGCCATCTTTGAAAGAAATAGACGTAGATGCCTTTTCATTCCACTTTGCATAATAGATATTACCTTTTTCAATATTTTCAACTGAAGTCCCACTAAAATCTGCATTTTCATACCATCCTCCAAAAACATAACCTTTCTTGATAGGAATAGCTAAAGTATCAGAAGTTACAACAATGTTTTCATAAAATGAACCACCATTGAGATACAAAACTGCTCCACAAGAAAAATTGTTCAAGGCCGGTATTCCTGCATATTTTTCCAGTTCCTCTGATGTTGTAATACAAATAAAATTATTATCTGCATTATTTTTTCTACCACTTCCTGCAATACCTCCAGTAGTTTTGCTGTTTGTAGGACCTGTGATACTTCCCCAATTGATACAAGTAGTAATACTTGCACTACCTACTCCAATAACCCCTCCAACATTAGCAAAGGTGTTTGAGGTTACATTTCCATGGTTGATACAGTTTTGAATAGCTTTTCCATTTGCACATCCAGCAATACCACCCCAATTTCCTCCAGCTGTGCCTGTACTGCCACCTGATATATGTGCCATGTTCATGCAATTAGTTATTGTACTTTCAGTGTTAGATTCTCCAACAATACCACCTACGTTATAGGCTCCCATAACCACACCTGAAAAACGACAATGTTCTATAAGACCTGAACTTTTTCCGACAATACCCCCTGTGTTTGACCCAGTACTATACACACAGCCAGAAACACTCAAATTTGAAACTACACCGCCATCTAACAAAGCTCCAAATAGACCTTTATAATGAGCCTCGCTATCTCCACTATTATCATTTATAAAAATCCCCTTTATTTCATATCCGTTTCCATAAAACTCTCCCGCAAAGCCATTATTTTCCCATAGAGAAGAGTCGCTTTTTGCTTGAAATCCAATAGGTATGAATGTCATAAGCTGTTCATTTTCCATATAGGTTGCATTTTGAATGTCAACTGGATAAGCGGTATAAGATTTATCTGGTGTATAATATAAGTTATTTTCTTCCGCAGAAAACTGTCCATTGTTTAAAATAATATCATTTTGTAATTGAAATTTGATATTTTTCATGGTGTTCCCACTATTAACCGCTATGGATAAAGCAACTAAGGACTCTTTTGTGCTAATTAAATATGTACCTGAATAGGGAGCTGTCGCATTGGAAAATTCAATAGCTTCTTCATTTTCCTGTGCGAAAACGAAGGCAAGATTAGATTGAATACCAAAGACCATACATAAGATAAGCGTGCAGGCGAGAATGCTTTTTAATTTTTTTGATTTCATCTTGTTTTCTCCTTTTTTGATTGTTCATTTTTGTGGGGTCTTGAACCAGACAGGGCAAATCCTGCATCTCCATGAGCCGTTGTTTCTCTGGTTCGCTCTCCCGATTTCTCATTATGAAAAATCTTCGTTTTGCCGTTATCTCGTTTTCCCCCTCCCCTCAATGTAGATTATGATATTCACATCAGGATAAAAAGGATTGAATGGTAGAAGTATACATGGCACAAAAAGCAGACTTTTTGTGCCGTGTGTGTTATCATTTAGTATAGGATAGTTTTGGATAAAAATAGCTGTTTTACACTTAAATCAGTACAAAAAACCAAAGTTTAGAAGTGGTGTAGAAAGTCTACTTTTTATGCCTTTTCATGTTGGTAACGGGCTATCCACCTCGCAAATGTTGTGTGATGGGTATTTAGTCGTCGTCCACCCTCACGCATACTGATTTCCCCAGTTTCCCACAGTTGATAAATTTCTTCAAATTGTTCTGGGAAATCATGCTTTGGTCGGCCAAATTGTACGCCTTTTTCTTTTGCAATACGTATTCCTTCCGCTTGTCTTTGTTTCGTATTTTCTCTTTCAATCTGGGCGACATAGGAAAGTATCTGCAATACCAAATCTGCTATAAATTTTCCTGTAACGCCATTCACTTGATTTCTGGTATCAAGCAGAGGGAAATCCAACACAATCAATTCAATGTCTTTTGCTCTTGTTAGATAACGCCATTGTTCTAGTATTTCATCATAATCACGTCCCAGACGGTCTATGGACTTAATATAAAGCTCGTCGCCTGCTTTCAGCTTTTTTACCAGCCTTTGATAATTCTTGCGTATAAAATCCTTTCCTGATTGTTTATCAATATACATCTGTTTCTTTGTCAGTCCAATTTCCTGCATGGCTTCCACCTGCCTTGCGATATTCTGGTCTTTGCTTGAAACTCGGATATATGCGTATTTCGCCATATTAAATTCCTCCTTTGTCTATTATCCACAAAGGAGATTATAATCAAGGTATTAGGATAAAAGATGAATGAAAGGCAAAGGACAGCGTGCAGACTTACAAAAAAATGCACGCTGTTATAAATCTATCTTACAATCTTCCGGTTACTATCCTTATGTAGCACAAGCTCAAACTGCGATACCTGCATTGCCTTCGTCTGATTTACCATAAATCAGATTTTATCCCTTTCTTCCTCTTGATTACCCAGCACAGAAAAGAAAAAGCCCTGTCAAGAGCTTGCCACCATTGGTGGTGCTTTGCACTCTTGATCGGGCTTTTTGTTTGCTGTATCTTCTCGCAAGAGGAAAAAAGTTACTCGTCCTCATCATTAAAATAATTATTCCTTAATACTTCCTGTAAAAGTTCCACATCTTCCTTTGAATTTGGATTTATCCTTTTTACAGCATAGTAAGGTGTTTTATACTTGTGTCCCTCTGTGCTTTCCCCGAACATATCCATGCTGTATAAATCATCATAACGGTCTAAAATCTTCTGAAATTTCAAATGCTGGATAACTTCTTTGATTGGGTAAAGGTCGCTTGCCTTGATATTCTTTCCGTTGATATAATCAGTAATATATTTACGTAGCTGTTCTAATTCATAGTCCAGCCATTCTTCTTCGCTGTCAAAAAAGTTATCATAATGTCCATGTTTCAGTTCCGCATTTAAACGTTCTTCCGCTCTTAGAAACTGGCAGACTTCCTTTTCTGCTTGATTGACATATTTCCATTCCCCCGATAGCAATTCGTTCGGTGTTACGTCCAGCACTTCCATTATCTTTTCCAGCGTATCATAAGCAGGATAATTCAACCCTCTTTCAATCTTGGAAAGGCTCTGCATATTGATACCGATTTTGTCCGCAAGCTCCTGTTGTTTCATTCCTCTGAATTTTCTTATGGTCTGTATATTATTTCCTAAATGGCTTATTTTCATCGCATAACCCTCCATATCTCGTTATATCTTCACTGTTATAAGTCTATCACGCTTAATATAGTTTGTAAAGGCAAAAAAAGATATTGACAAATAAGCATATAAGAATTACTATGTTCTTGTAATCGAATAAGCACAATAGAACGAAATATAAGAATGTTCAAAAAGTAAAACCTATCTGATTAAACCCGTAGATATGAATATTGATTGAAATGGTACTTGTTAGAAAAGGGAAAAACAGGCTTAGCTGACAAAGCATTGTAGGACTGCTGGCGTGCGTAAGCAACAACGCCATGACGGCTCTGCCGTCAAAGGACGGAAATGCTTTGTCAGCTGGGCGAGCCTTGTCTGTGCCCCCGTTATCTAACAGGGGGGGGGCACTATTACATAAGAAACTTACCAAAACCCATACAATCCCAAAGCTATGAAACGGTATAAGAAGTTTTAATAAGATACGGATTATCACAATACTTGAAGTCAGGTTTACATCTATTTTCTATCAAAAATGGCGGAATGGAGGACAAAATGGAACAAAAGGAATTTACACAGGAATTAAAAAACAAACGACTTGCCAGTGGGCTTTCACAAGGACAGCTTGCCGAACTTCTGCATATATGGTGTGGTATAAAAAAAGTTGACAGTTTATTCTCAAGGATTTCATAATAAAACCAAGAGAATAAGGAGGTATTCAAAGTGGCACGTAAATATGACCATGAATACAAAGTACAGGCAGTAAAACTTGCCAAAGAAATCGGAGGCGCCAAAGCGGCTAAAGAACTGGGAATCCCTGAAGGAACCATCCATACATGGCTGAAAGCCGTAAGAGCTGGCAAGTTGGATATTGGGGAAGGTTCCCATACCCCTGCCAGCGCAATGAGCCTGTCAGAAGAGATTACCATGCTGCGTAAGAGGGTTAAGGAGCAGGATAAAGAAATCCGTCGCCTAAAGGAAGAAAACGAATTTTTGGAGGAGGCCAGCGCTTTTTTCGCCGCCAGCCGTCGGAAGTCAGTAAAAACCAGAGAATGATCTTTTTGGCTTTGAAAACAGAGGACGGCAGGATTACCGGGAAAATTTCATTTTATTGCCGAATGCTTGGTATCAGCCGGCAAGGCTTCTATAAATATCTTGAAACCAAAGATCGTCCCTGGAAGTACCAAGACCTGGCGGATGCCATGAAAGAAATCGCCAGCGAGGATGAATGTAACGATACTTACGGACGGATTCGGATGTATCAGGCACTGTGCCTGAAGCGGCCGGAGGGAGTGTCGATTCCCAGTGAGCGGACCGTATACCGGGTCATGGACCAAATTGGCCTGAGCCATCGCCCCAAGCGAAGACCGAACGGGATCACAAAGGCAGACCGGGAGGCTATGAAATCAGATGATCTGCTGAAACGGGATTTCCATTCAGATGCCCCATTAGAAAAATGTATTACAGATATCACGGAAATCCCGGCGTCCAATGGGAAACTGTATGTATCTGTGATTTTCGACTGCTTTGATCTTAGCGTCCTTGGTCTGGCAATGGAAACAAACATGAAAGCAGATCTGTGTGTCCATACACTGGAAAACGCCCTGACTGCTTATCCTGCACTGGAAGGCGCTATCATCCACAGTGACCGTGGAACACAGTACACCAGTGAGGTCTACCGTCAGGCCATTCGGAAGTATCACATCCATCAAAGCATGAACAGTGCCGGAGGACGCTGCCATGATAATGCCCGTTGCGAGAGCATGTGGGCCAGAATGAAGACAGAACTTCTCTACGACCGCTATGAAACAAAGCAGATGACTGTAGAGGAATTAAAGGTACTCATTTGGAGATACTTCCTCAGCTACTGGAATAACCGGAGGATATGCTCTGCCAATGGCGGGCTTCCACCTATGATAAAACGCAGGCAGTATTATGAGGATTTGGAACTGGCCGCATAGTCAGTGATATGCTTGAGAAAAATGTGTCAACTAATATTGACAATATCAGGGGCTTGACAACTTTGCGTGCCTGATGCAATTTGCCGCAGGCAAATAATTTCCTTACGCATCTGTGCACAACCCGCGGAGCGTTTTTATTTCATAGGGAAGGTCGTAGAACTTTCCTATGAAGATTAGGGTGTCAAAAGGTCATTGACCTTTGATATAAATTTGTACCTTGAAAATTTAACACGATATATCAATCCATCCGAACATTTGGTAAAATATAAATATCAAATATCGAGGTGATTCGCATGTGTTTTGTATCAAATAATAGTCAACAAATGTCGTTGACTGACAGCACATTTAACCTGACAGAAAGAGAACGTAGGTTTCTTGAAAAATCATGGGCAAAGACTTTTTCGGATAGGATTTTTCCTGCCATAAACGAAGATATATTTTCTGTATTGTATAGTAGTAAAGCTTCTCGTCCAAATACTCCCGTAAATGTCATCGTTGGTGCATTGATTCTCAAAGAAGCACTTGGTGATAGTGATGATGAACTTGTTCAGGCTCTAATGTTTGATATACGGTATCAGCATGCTCTTCATACTACTAGTTTTGAAGAACAGCCCTTGAGCGACAGAACTCTGAGTAGATTTCGTGCAAGATGCCTTGCTTATGAAACAGAAACCGGTATTGACCTGATTCATATATGTGTTACCTCTTTATCAAAAGAAATATCTGAATTTATGGGGCTTACCCCTTCTATGCAGAGAATGGACAGTATGATGATCGCGGCAAATATCCGGAATCTTTCACTATTAGAGCTTTTCTATACTTGTACTGCAAATTTAGCAAAAGTTATGGTTAGCAGAGGGGTTACTCTTCCAGAAAAGCAAAAACATTATGTGGAAAAGGATGATTACAATGCGTTTATCTATCACCAGCGTAAGCTAGATGCTAACGAAAGAACAATTGTTGTAATGCATGATGCCGAAAAACTTCTGGAACTCTGCGAAGGAGATTTTGATGATACCAGCGAATATCAGCTGTTGATACGTTTACTCAAAGAACAAACCATCTTCAATGACGATGGGACCCGCAGGTTGCGTGAAAAAAAGGAAAAAGAGGATCCATCAAAAGTGTTGTTAAATCCATCTGATCCGGAAGCCACTTTCCGAAAAAAAGCAGGAGGTAAACATTTAGGATACGTAGCAAATCTCACAGAAACCGTAGGGGAAAACAAAAGCCTGATCACCGATTATGCGTACGAACAAAACATATACGGAGACAGCCAATTCATGAAGGATCATTTAGCCAAGGAACCGATATATAAACAGGAAGTATTACTGATTGCCGATGGTGCTTACGGCAGTGAGGTTAATGTTGCCGAAGCTGCTAAACATAGAATCCGACTTATCACTACGAATTTTACCGGGAGAAAACCGGCTGATATTTTTGCAGAGTTTATTTTTAGCGAAGATGGGCATGAACTGTTGGAGTGTATCAATCATAAAAAGCCATATCAGTTCCGCTATGATGAGCACAATGACCGTTGTGATGCGTTGTTTAAAAAATGTGACTGTGCAGACTGTCCATACCTGGCAGAATGCAAACCACGTTTACGCCAAAACAATGCGTTAAAAGAACTGTCTTGGAAAGCAGTCAATCGAGCAAAACAACTTCGTTTTATGAAAACAGAAGAATTCAAGCAGTATGCACATTTCCGAAATGGAGTAGAATCATTACCTTCACTGCTTCGCAGAAAATATCATGCCGACAAAATCCCAACACATGGCAAAAAACAGACTCGTCTGCATTTCGGATTCAAAGTCGCAGCTTTGAATTTTCAAAAGCTATTGGATTATGAAAATAGCTTGGTTTATTGTGCCTCTGAAAAAGAGATAGCATAATTAATACTCAAAACATCAAGCTCACCTTCTGTTGATTGTTCTAAATTTAATATTCTCAAACCAATTCGTGTTAAATTTTCAAGGTACAAACAAAATCAGATATTTATTAATGTGTCTTTTGACACCCTAATCCTATGAAATAAAAAAACGGTTAAGTTCTGTAATCGAACTTAACCGTTACTTATAATGCAGAAGAAGAGACTCGAACTCTCACGGGAGTAATCCCACTGCCGCCTGAAGACAGCGCGTCTGCCAGTTCCGCCACTTCTGCATGTCTCAAGCATGATTAATAATACACGATTCCAAAGAAAATATCCAGTCTTTTTTTAATTTTTCTTGTACTTTTTTACATACACGCCTGAAACTATTGAAAATTTTCTGCTGTTCCTGCATCCACTTTTCGATCTCATTGGTATCACGAAATGGTCCGAAATAGAGTTTCGTATAAAACTTTCCGACCTGGATCGCGGTGCTCTCTTTAAACGGTGTGCCATCCACAAAGGAGTAATCTGTAAGGGAAGTCCCGTCCTGGATATATTCCTGATATCCGAAATCCGGTGCCGCTGTGACATTGAATACCTTTCCATTGCCCCCTGCTGATCCGATGCCTGGCATTCCTGTCGTCTCATCGCCCTAGGCAACGATCACAGTATTTCTTATCCGCAACATTTCTTAAAGTGCTGCCGATAGCTCCTATAAGCCATATGTCCGGATTTCCTTCTGCAAGAAGCGATCCACGGGAACTATTGCAACGATGGTCTTCTATCCCTGCATATTCACACTGTACCCGAATTGCAGGTCAGCTGATTCTCCCCGACCAAAGTGATCGTGACATCTATCTGTCTCTACTCCTTCCAGCACTTCGATGTTATTGGAAGTTGTCGTACCTGTGATCCGGTATCCTTTCGGATTCAGGCTTGTCTTATTCTGTGCAAGACTGCCCCGGTGGCCCCATTTTTTGTGATCCGAATATCCCCCTGACTCACATCGAGAACTGTCTGCCCATCCATCTTTCTACTCACCGTCTAACAATTCCGCAAGCTTTCTGGAAATCTCCAATACAATCTTTTTATCTCTCGGCCCGCAGTTTTCAATCACCGCGTCAAGCTCTTTCACAAAAATATCCTCTTTCATTTCCGGTGACTGATAACTGTCCATCAGCAGGTAGTCCACAGAAACTCCTAATACATTGCTGATCTCAACCAACGTGGGAAGTGAAACCTTTGTCTTTGCCGTTTCAATATTTGAAATATGGCTGACCGACAGATCAACTTTCTCAGCTAAATACTCCTGAGTCATGTTCTGTTTTCTCCTCACTTCTTTTATTTTCCGTCCCAGCGCTTCATAATTCATTTTCATACACTACTCCACTTCTTACATATTTATGAATCGAGAGCAACAAACTCCTGCTTACATAAATATTTTCTATTTTTAAAATACATTTTTCTGTCTCTATTGTCTCCGTTATTTGTTTTTGTTAGAATAGCTTATATAAATAAAAATCATTTACATAGTTTAAAAGGTGAATTTTATGGACAAAAAATACTTATTTAAGGTCTGGGTTCTGTGTACTTTTCTCATCTTTCTTTCTCTGTTCCTGTCATTGTTCCAATACAGGCAAAGAGAAAAATGGGCAAAAAAAGTCGTCGAAAGGTGGCGTATAAAATACCGTCCCTTCGACGATGATTCGTCAGAATCTTTATAATCTTTTCATGATCTCATAGCATCGGTTGGTCACATAGCCGGCCCATGTGTTCCCAACACAGTAGCACTGATTGACTCCTTTTACTGTGGGGCCGTGATAATAAGCCCCTCCCTTGACCAGATACTTTTCTTTCAGCAGTTTGGCAGTCATCAGAAGATTCTCTTCCTTAGTCGGCGCATTGATGCCTTTGGCGCTGTCAGATGTGACCCCGTAGCCTGTGAGGTTGTGGTCCTCCCTGGCACGCCTGCTGGTCCCCCAGGCGCTCTCATGGATAGCAATGCCCATCACAGCGACTGCATTGACCCCATATTTCTTCTCACACTTATAAAATGCGGGAGCCTGTTCTTCAAGAGCGGAACCCTTCAGCATCAGACGAATCTCTTCCACTGACAAGTTACTTTTCTTCAGAAGATTCATCGGATCAAATACGCGGGGCTTATCCGCCTTCAGCTCTTTGATCTGCTTCTTGAGTGACCTTATCTTTTTCCCGCTCTTTTTCAGTTCCTTCAGCCTCTGCTCCTGTGTTTTGTCGCAGTTTAAAATCTGCTGGTCCAAATACTGCTTTAACTGGATCGTCTCTTCATCTTCAATGACATCCGCCACCTTCACTTCACCGGCTACATCGAAATTATAGTTTTCTGCGATGTCTTTGAGATAACCGTTCTTGGTCTTTACTGACAGTTCCAGAAGCAAATGATTGACTCTGTGGCCGATCTGAGTGTCATTCACGTCCTTCTTCACCCCGGTCAATGCCACTACACCCGGAATTGCCACACTGCCGCTCTGCTCATTCAGTGCCTGATAAAACTTCTGGATCTCTTCCTTTAACTTATCCGCATGAATGAGACTCTGCTCCAGGCTTTCTTCCCTCAAGAGCTGTCTTTTTAATTTTTCCTCTCTGGCAAGAGCTGTCTCTGATCTGACGGAAACAGACTCCTCCGGAGCGACGATCTTCTTTTCTTTCTCTTTCTTCTTATCTTTTTTCTTTTTTAGTTTCTTCTTGCTCTTTTTCTTCTTGTTATGTACTTTTTCTGTCTTTGCTTTGTCCCCCTTTTTCTCTGTGGCAGGCTTTTCTGAAGCCGTTGTAGGTTTAGGCTCCTGTGCTGCCGTCTGTTCTTCTGTGGTCGCCTCTGTCTCTGTTTCTGAAGCACTGGATGATGAAGTCTCAGCAGTGTCCTTTGCTTTATCCGGTTCCACGGCGTATGCCGGCACCGACACGCTCAGAGTAAGAATGACCATACATAAAACACCTGCGGCCTTTCTTAAAGCTTTATTCACGATAATACCCCCCTTATATATTACCCATGATACATCGGCTGTCATAATTTTGCAACTCTCAGAGATAAATTCAGATTTTTTTAATAAATCTAAAAATCCCGGAAACCGAAGTCTCCGGGAAATTAATTTTATTCTTGTATATTCTTTTGTTACTGGATGATCCTTCTTGCACATACAGGAGTCCGGTAGAATGCATTTGAGACCTTGATTCCTCCTTTTGGATAAGGAGCTGAATTACTTGCATGCACAACCTGTCCACCGCCGATATAAAGGGCTACGTGGTTGATGCTTCCGCCGCTTCCGTAAAAGATAAGATCTCCTGCACGGAGATTACTTGTGGAAACTGCGACACCTTCAGAGGCCTGTGAACTGGACGTTCTGCTGATGCTGTATCCGAACTTGGCCAGGACCTGCTGTGTAAATCCGGAACAGTCGATTCCGTTCGAGAGGCTGTTTCCGCCGTAGCGGTACGGGTTCCCTACAAACTGCAGTGCGTAGTTCGCCACTCTTTTTCCTGTAGATGTTCCTGAAACGCTTGCAGATGCCGGAATCGATTCCCTGCTCTGGCTGCTTCCGGTGCTCTGCGTGTCTGCGGAACTGCTTCCTGATGACTGGACTGAGTTCTGAACAGTCTGCTGTTCCCGGGCTTCCCGGGCTTTTCTTTCTGCTTCCAGCTTTGCCTGGCGCTCTGCCTCGATCTGCTTCATAGATTTTGCTTTTTTAAATTTATATTTTACATCCACATAATCTTTTGAAACATATCCGGTTTCACCATCGACTTTTACCTTTGCCCAGTCACTGTTATGTTTTTTCACCTTATAAGTTTCATCCTGAGAGACTAATGTCACTACATCAGCGTTTTTAGAAGCTTTTTCCCTGACCCTGAGAGTCTCTGTGGTGACTTTTGCAACCTTCTTAATATTTTTCTCTGCAAACGCCTGTATATCGTCTTCAAAGACAAGATAGTCATTTTTCGCATAACCGATCACATCCCCAGATTTCACTTTAGTCCATTCTGTACCTTTTTTTACAATGGTCCCGAGTGCTCCTCTTTTCATCTTTCCTAAAATCTTGGAATCTGTATTCGGCTTCTTTCTTATGTTCAAAGTAGAGGAGCTCTTTACTTTCGCAACTACTTTATCGGCATACTTGCTCTGCTCCTGGTTGTTTTCTTTTTTCTGGTCCTCCGCTGCCGGCTTCGCTGTTTCTTTTGGTGCCGCATTTACAGGAGCCGATGTCAATATCATACCTGCCATGGCCACTACTGCGGCGGACAGTTTCATCTTCTTGATAATCATGTTTCCTCCTCAAATTCTAAATGTTACAATTTTGTTAAGATCGTTGTTACAGGTGTTATTATAACACGCCCAGCCTCCATGTCAATACTTTTTAAATAATTTCGTAATAGTTTCGTAATAAATACGCATATTCTGTAACATTATAGAGAAACATGTCAAACGGAGGTATTTAATGTAAAAAACACCCTTCCTGCGGGATACAGTATAAAAACTGTATCCCGCAGAAAGGGCATCTGAAAGCCGCAAGGGCCGTAAAATCAAATGATATGTTTACGCTAATTTTCCTTTTGCAACGTCTACCAGTGCTGTAAACGCTTTCGGATTGCTGATTGCCATCTCAGAAAGCATCTTTCTGTTGATGTCAACTTCCGCTAACTTTAATCCGTGCATGAATTTACTGTAAGATAAACCGTTCATTCTTGCAGCTGCATTGATACGTGCGATCCATAACTGTCTGAACTGGCGTTTTCTCTGTTTTCTTCCTGCGTAAGAAGATGTGAGAGCTCTCATAACAGACTGTTTTGCAACTCTATACTGTTTTGATCTGGCACCTCTGTAACCCTTTGCCAGCTTTAATACTTTATTATGTTTCTTTCTCGCGTTCATTCCGCCTTTGATTCTTGCCATTTCTTATAGTACCTCCTTCAATATTCTATCTTATAAATACGGTAAAATCTTCTTCATTACTTTTGCGTTTGTAGAATCTGTCACTGCAGATTTTCTAAGATTTCTCTTTCTCTTAGGAGATTTTTTTGTTAAGATATGGCTCTTATATGCCTTATTTCTTTTTAATTTTCCTGTTCCTGTCTTTTTAAATCTTTTTGCTGCTGCTCTACATGTCTTTACTTTTGGCATGATAATTTCCTCCTTGTACTTTCTTCTTTCTTCCTGGCACTAGTTCTTAGGTGCTAAAAACATAATCATACTTCTGCCTTCAAATTTAGGACGTTTATCAACGGTCGCTACGTCATCTAAAGCTTTTGCAAACTCATCAAGGATTCCCTTGCTGGAATTTACATGGGCAAGCTCTCTTCCTCTGAAACGAAGCGTTACTTTAACGCGGGCACCCTTAGACAAAAACTTTCTGGCATGGCTGATCTTTGTATTCAGATCATTCGTATCGATGTTCGGAGACATCCGAACCTCTTTCACCTCAACAGTCTTCTGCTTCTTCTTCGCTTCCTTCTCCTTGCGGGCCAGTTCATACTTATACTTTCCGTAATTGATAATCTTGCACACAGGCGGTTTCGCTTTCGGAGAAATCTTCACCAAATCCAGTTCAGCCTCATCAGCTTTTTTCTGAGCTTCCCTTGCGGACATAATCCCTAACTGTGATCCATCTTCTCCGATCAGCCGCACTTCTTTGTCTCTGATTTGTCCATTGATCATTAAATCGCTAATAACGTTACACCTCCATAAAAAATAAGTGGATAGTCAGACTATCCACTTTACATTCAAGCATGATTATAGAATCAATTTCTTAAATATTAACCCAAGTCACTCCGGTGCTAAGGTGAGAGTGGATACTCTTCTTTCTTGTTCCTGTTGTTTCTCACAACTCTTAATATCATACAATCAAAATCTGATCCTGTCAACTGTTTTTGTCTACTCTTTGCTGAATTCCACCAGTTCCAGTCCTTCGTTGCGGTCCAGAACAAATTGGATGCCCCATTCGTTTTTAAATAAAAGAAGGGGATTTCCTCTCATATCCCGGACTTTCTTTACCTCTGCAACGCCTTTTAATTTATTCATGTCTGTCTTGACGTCCTTAATCCAGCGGATCGCCTGGTACGGAAGCGGCTCCAGACGGATCTCGCAGTTGTATTCATTCTCCAGACGGTATTTTAACACATCAAACTGCAGGGTTCCGACGACTCCCACTATGATTTCGGCAAAACCGGCCTGGTGTTCCTGGAATATCTGAATGGCACCTTCCTGGGCGATCTGCTCCACACCTTTTACAAACTGCTTTCTCTTCATAGAGTCCAGCTGAATGACCCTGGCAAAATGCTCCGGCGCAAACGTAGGGATTCCCTCATACTCAAAGTCGTCTTTCGGCATGCAGACCGTATCTCCAATAGAAAAGATCCCCGGATCAAATACCCCGATGATATCTCCGGCATAGGCCTCCTCTACAATTTTCCTCTCCTGTGCCATGATCTGCTGCGGCTGGGAAAGGCGCATCTTCTTTTTGCTCTGTACATGTTTTACTTCCATATTGGCTTCAAATTTACCGGAGCAGATCCTCATAAAAGCGATCCTGTCCCTGTGGTTTTTATTCATGTTTGCCTGAATCTTGAAAACAAAAGCGGAAAAATCATGTTCCGCAGGAGCGATCTCTGTCCCTTTTGATACTCTCGGAAGCGGCGCTGTGGTCATTTGAAGGAAATGCTCCAGAAACGGCTGCACACCAAAGTTCGTCAGCGCAGATCCAAAAAATACCGGGGACAGCTCACCCTTATGGACCTTTTCCATATCGAGAGGCTGGGATGCACCGTCCAGGAGTTCAATCTCTTCCATAAGATTTTCATAGAAGTCCTCTCCTATCATCTGCTCAGCCTGTCCGTTATCAATGGAAACGATGGTCTCTTTCGCCTCCTTGGAACCGCCTGTGGATACTGATTCAAATCCCAGGATTTCTCTGCTGTTTCTCTCATAAACTCCCTTAAACTCTTTTCCGCATCCAATCGGCCAGTTGACCGGACAGGTGTCAATCCCGAGCACTTTTTCAATATTATCCAGGAGTTCAAATGTATCTTTTGCCTCCCGGTCCATTTTATTAATAAAAGTAAAAATAGGAATGTGCCTCATGACACAGACTTTAAACAATTTGATCGTCTGTGCCTCCACACCTTTGGACGCGTCAATGACCATCACCGCACAGTCCGCAGCCATCAGAGTCCGGTAGGTATCCTCAGAAAAGTCCTCATGTCCCGGCGTGTCCAGGATATTGATGCAGTAGTCGTTGTACTCAAACTGCAGAACAGATGAGGTAACTGAAATTCCCCTCTCCTTCTCGATTTCCATCCAGTCAGACACCGCATGTTTTGCATTTGCTTTTCCTTTTACGGAACCTGCTGTGTTGATGGCTCCTCCATATAACAGAAATTTCTCTGTCAGGGTGGTCTTTCCGGCATCCGGATGCGAAATGATCGCAAAGGTCCTTCTTCTGCCAATTTCCTTTTCAATACTGTTTGCCATAGTTCTTCCTCTTTCTTTATCTCACATGCCCCTGTGGGTATTCTTGGTTATGATAGCATAACAAAAGATGGATTTCCACTAAAAATAGAGTTTCATTTGAGAAACTCTATGCTAAGAATTGATATATATTTTAACAACGCCACCACACAGTATCACTTCTGTCATATTCTGTGAAGCCGGTTTTTTGCAAAATCTTCTGTGATGAAAGTCCATCTATCTCGGTTTCCGCAATGATATGACCGACTTCCTCCTGCCCCAATGCCCAGTCACAGAATGCCTGGACCGTTTCGGTCATATAACCGTTATGTTCAAAGCTGCTTCCGAGACCGTATCCTATTTCAACCTCGCCTTCTATATTTGGAATATCTTTAAAATCAATGGATCCAACGACACAGCGGTCCAATTTTCTCATAACAAACCAAAATGTATGCCATAGATAATTCGCAGGATCTCTTTTTGCTTTTTCTGCCTGCGCACAGACAATCTCACGGAACATCCCCTCCATTGGTTCAGCTTGATAGGAACAATTGAGTTCCTTTTCAAGTTTGTCTATATCACAAGTCCATAGATCAAGCTGCTCTGGCGTAAGAGTGGTGTGGTATAAAAAAAGTTGACAGTTTATTCTCAAGGATTTCATAATAAAACCAAGAGAATAAGGAGGTATTCAAAGTGGCACGTAAATATGACCATGAATACAAAGTACAGGCAGTAAAACTTGCCAAAGAAATCGGAGGCGTCAAAGCGGCTAAAGAACTGGGAATCCCTGAAGGAACCATCCATACATGGCTGAAAGCCGTAAGAGCTGGCAAGTTGGATATTGGGGAAGGTTCCCATACCCCTGCCAGCGCAATGAGCCTGTCAGAAGAGATTACCATGCTGCGTAAGAGGGTTAAGGAGCAGGATAAAGAAATCCGTCGCCTAAAGGAAGAAAACGAATTTTTGGAGGAGGCCAGCGCTTTTTTCGCCGCCAGCCGTCGGAAGTCAGTAAAAACCAGAGAATGATCTTTTTGGCTTTGAAAACAGAGGACGGCAGGATTACCGGGAAAATTTCATTTTATTGCCGAATGCTTGGTATCAGCCGGCAAGGCTTCTATAAATATCTTGAAACCAAAGATCGTCCCTGGAAGTACCAAGACCTGGCGGATGCCATGAAAGAAATCGCCAGCGAGGATGAATGTAACGATACTTACGGACGGATTCGGATGTATCAGGCACTGTGCCTGAAGCGGCCGGAGGGAGTGTCGATTCCCAGTGAGCGGACCGTATACCGGGTCATGGACCAAATTGGCCTGAGCCATCGCCCCAAGCGAAGACCGAACGGGATCACAAAGGCAGACCGGGAGGCTATGAAATCAGATGATCTGCTGAAACGGGATTTCCATTCAGATGCCCCATTAGAAAAATGTATTACAGATATCACGGAAATCCCGGCGTCCAATGGGAAACTGTATGTATCTGTGATTTTCGACTGCTTTGATCTTAGCGTCCTTGGTCTGGCAATGGAAACAAACATGAAAGCAGATCTGTGTGTCCATACACTGGAAAACGCCCTGACTGCTTATCCTGCACTGGAAGGCGCTATCATCCACAGTGACCGTGGAACACAGTACACCAGTGAGGTCTACCGTCAGGCCATTCGGAAGTATCACATCCATCAAAGCATGAACAGTGCCGGAGGACGCTGCCATGATAATGCCCGTTGCGAGAGCATGTGGGCCAGAATGAAGACAGAACTTCTCTACGACCGCTATGAAACAAAGCAGATGACTGTAGAGGAATTAAAGGTACTCATTTGGAGATACTTCCTCAGCTACTGGAATAACCGGAGGATATGCTCTGCCAATGGCGGGCTTCCACCTATGATAAAACGCAGGCAGTATTATGAGGATTTGGAACTGGCCGCATAGTCAGTGATATGCTTGAGAAAAATGTGTCAACTAATATTGACAATATCAAAGGCTATGGATCCGCCCGTGCGTGACAGCATAAAAGAGAGGCGCTGAGGGATCTGAGATATCTCCATGGAACTCATAGAGGTATTTACGCAGATGTTCTACTGTTTTTCCCATTAAGGGTACGCTACGGTATTTTTCTCCCTTTCCAAGTATCCGAACATAAGGGATTTCCGCATCAAGGTGAATATTTTCTACGTTCAGATCTATTAATTCTCCCACCCGCATTGCCGCGTCATATCCTAGAATGAGCAGCATTCGGTTCCTGCGTTCGGAACGTTTTTCCTTTCCAGGCGCCTCAAGGATTCCACTTAGCTGGTCATCTTCGAAATATTCAATCTCTCTGCCGGGAACATTCAGGCTGCGTATGGTCTTACTTGCCGCAAAGAGATAAGTGATATCCATACACTCTTCTGCCGCAAAAGATAACAAGGATCTTACTGCCGTCATCCGCAGATTGCAGGTTTTAGGACTCCACTTTTTTTCCTGTCCCATCCATACAAGAAAATCTTTCAGGTTCTCTTTTTTCAGATCACAAAAACATATTTTTTCACGTTGGATTCCTTTCACATCTTCCAGATAATCAATACAGATATTTAGCGAAATGCGGTAAGCTGTAACTGTATTTGTACTCTTTTTTCTTATTTTGGGCAACTCATGATTCAGAAAACATGCGGCTGTCTCCCAGAAGAAAACACTATCATGGTCTTTTGCTCTATTTCGTTTCAAATATCCCACACCTCCGGTATCAGTTTTTCCGAATGACCGGATTTTGCAATGACCGAACCATAAATATCTGGTATCAGGTGAAAGTAGTAAAGTGTATTTTTTATGTCAGAGTGCCCCATATAGCGCATAAGATAAGGAAGCATGGCATTTACATCCTTTCCCTCCCGAAGCCAGCGGTTCATATTCGCATAAACAAAATGATGCCGAAAATCATACGCGCGGATGCTGATACCGGAATTCTTTTTTTCTGGAAAAGCAGAGTACCAGAAACGCAGAAAGTTCTTTTCTAACATGGACGCGCCATATGGGGCATCATACCGGTTTGGAAAAAACGTCTTACGGTTCGGAAACAGCTGCCCTATCCGAAGATCATAAGTATTGAGATAATCCCTGAGTTCTCCGGAAATATAAACTCTACGGCTCTTTGAGCCTTTCGATTGAAGGACATCAAGATATCCTTCACCCAAATGTACGTTTTCCCGAGCAAGAATGCGGGCCTCTTTACACCGGAGGCCACAGCAGTATAGTAACCGGAACATTGCGGGAAGTACTATGTGGCGGCCTTTATAATGCGGATTATCCATAACCTTGTCACATTCACTAAAAAATGCCGTGATCTCTTCTTCTGTAAAAAAGTATGGCTGGACTGGTGTTGGAAGATGGATTCTTCCAGATGGGATAAGATATGCCTCTGAATATCCGCGTGCTATGAGATACCTGCTGAATTCACGTAAAAACGCGGCAGCATTGTAAAGACTTCCCGGGGCATTTTCATACTTTCCAAGGAATATTTCAGCACTTTCCTTAGTCGGTACTATCACTGCTGTTTCCATTTCTAAAACAGATAAAGCATATTTCTTCAGATAATAAACCCCACTTTGGTATGCATATCCATTCTGCTTTTTATAAGAAATAAACTGATCAATTAAAGTCTGGAGGGAATCATTCTGCATTAGGATCTCCTCCTTTCCGAATAGCAGGAAGCGGAAGTGTGCAGGCAGCAAGGCTGGATGCGTCTGTTGAAAGATACACAGAGACAATGTTTGGATCCTTGTGTCCGAGTACGGCGGAAATATCAGACATGGGAACACCGGCTCGGAGCATGCAGGACGCTGCGTTATGCCGTGTCATTCTGCTTCCGCTCACTCGTCCTTTCTTTTGTATTCCGGCCATGTTCTCCATTTTTTGTAAGATTGGCCATACAGCTCCGGCTTCCAGCTTTTTGAATGGTGCAAAACTTCTCAGGAATACATGTGTATCTTCAATTTTGGGACGTTCCTCCATTATGTAATCCACAATCGCATTTCCATACGAAGCTTTCAGCGGTACAGTAAGCATCCTTTTTGTTTTGTCCTGCTCAATGTAAATGGCATCCTTCTCCCAGTCAATGTTCTTCAATTCCAGTGAACAGACATCCGTTCCGCGCAGCCCTGTTTCCAACAAAAGCCGGCAGATAGCGGTATCTCTCCTGGTCATAATTCCAGACGAAAGCAGTTTCTCTATAGCGTCAAGTTCCTCACTGCTGTAAACTTCTATAATCTTTGTCTCCCGTGGAAGATGCACTGGTATCTCCATAGAAAATCTTTCTGTAGATTCATTCGCAGATAGGAATTCACGAAACCCGGAGAGTACGCTTCCAATTGTTGTTGGCCGAAATCTTCCATCATTATAAAGCGACAGGATAAATCTGGTCACATCATTTGCTTTTACATCAGACAGAGATGTATATCCGTTTTCCTGACAAAAAATCAGGAAATATGTGACAATACGTTTATATCCATACATGGTATTCGGACGGAGTTCTCTATCTTCCATCTGTCTGATAAATCGTTCCAGATCCATACGGAAAACATTTATAGTGATTGCGCCGGATAGGCTTTCTGGTTTTTGTCTTCCCCAATCAATAGAGCCGTCTTGCTCAAGTGACTTTAGTAGTCTGATACAACGTAGCCGGTGTGTCCGCTCCTTTTTCCCCCACTTTTCACTGCATCCCACTGGACTATCTAAAAAGGATTCAATGAGTTTTTCGGAGAGATACTCTTCTCCAATGTCTTCTGATATAGACTTGAGGCTCGAAAAACTGGAACGATAATGGGAAGATATCTTCTCGCCATACTTTCTTTTCTTCATTTGCCCCATTACTTCCACAACCAGATCATCTAGTTTTCTTTTGTTATCCTTCATCATCAGGAACCTCCTTTTCTTCCCATGATGAAGTATATCTTTACGGCTGTCAAAACTATGCCGACATTTTTTCAAAAGTATCTGTATGCAGTGGGATTCCTGGAAATGTCGGTATAGTTTTTTTGTCGGTATAAGTTGTATACATGATTTTTCGTACTACACTTCCATAGTCGTATAGTTGATCTACATGGGCAAAATATCTCTCTCATACATCGACCGCTCCCAGATACCCACTCCATGTCTGTTTTAACTTCTCAAACTCCGCCCTTGCCACTTTCACGCTGGGGGCACCATTAACCTTCTTTAATTGACCCATAAATCCCTTATAGTTTTTGCTCGGTACGTATTTTACCGAATTCCGGATCAGATGCACCATACATCGCTGTACTACCACATCTTTGAAAATCGCTTTTGCCTCACTTTCCAGGCCACTGACTCCATCATGGACGAAAAGAAGATATCTTCTACGTCCTCTCTTTGATTTCATTAAAGATCTGCATCTAGCTGTGTTTGCTATCGGTCTGATTCAACCATAAGCCAAGAATATCTTTCTTCCCATAGATGTCTTGGATCATCGCAACAATGTCGCGTTGGCTCATTCCTTTGGAATACATGGAAAGAACATTGTCTTCGATACCGGAGACATTGGTGGTCCCTTCTCCCTCAGTTCCCGGATGGAATTGAGTGTAGCCACTCAAAATTTTTAGCAAAACTCCTCACCAAAAATGGAAATACTTCTGTGTTTCCATTTTTGCCATTTTATTTGAAAAAAATATAATCCTAAAAGTTGCTTCTTTTTTGCATTGAACTCCTCTTGTGTAATGATTCCATTATCAAGCAACTCTTTTAGCTTATATATGTCACCGTTGTTGTTTAGAAGATGTTTTATGAGATTGATTTGATTTAGCTGATAAAGCATCCAACACTCTGTGTATCAGCACATCTTAAACCGTAGATACCATATTTTCGATTAGTGAGAAGTGCTTAACTCCCCATTTCTCGTTCTGTTCTTGTCCAAATCCATGAGTTCTAAAATAACGATAAAGGACTATCAAGCTAATTTCTTAGTCTGGTAGCCCTCTGATTTTCTTTAAATTCTAGTGCGCTTTATTTTTCAAAAGCTTACTATGCAGTTTCAATTTTCTCTTTTGTAAGAGTACTATATATATATGACAACAATATAGAAACAACATATTGAACAAATATCAGTGTTAAGTTAATGTATTCAGGAAAATTCCAATTCATATAATTTCTTACAAAAATATAATATTGAGTAATAACATAATGAATTAAGAACGCATATGCGCTAATATTACCAATAAAAATACAAATTTGATTAGTAAACAGTTTTGTTATTACTCCTTTACACTGATAAAACAAATACACCCAAATAGTTGCAATAATTATCCATATGGTAGTCCAATTTTGAAACACATTTAATACGAAGTTATGAATTTGTGCTCTTGCAAATACAAAAGCCAAAACAGTGGTACCAATAGCAAAAATCTCAACTATGCTTGCTTTAAATAAGCCATCCTTATTATCAGATGCCTTTTTACTAGTAAGTAAATATCCTAAATTGCATCCTATAATGAAATCACCCAATCTAAATATTGGAAAGCAGTATGTGAACCAATTATATACCGATTCACTAAACATCTTTACCAATAAAGCCACACAAATCTGAGCTATTATAATAGAAAAGCTCATTATGACGATAGCCTTTTTATTGCTTACCTTCTTAATATACTTAACGATATATGGAAAGCAAAAATATAAGAATAACATTACCGACAAATACCATGCCACACCATTTAGTGATGTACTAGCCTTTAATGACGGGAATCATGTTTGTATTAATAGTGTATTGCTTATTGTTTCTGCAGATAAAATACAAATTGACTTTATAGTCATCCCTTCTGAAGTTAACTTTATGATAATATATAAAAGTATTGCAAAAATCATCGTTATTATATGTAATGGATATACTTTACGTATTTTACTAATTGAATACTTTAAACTATCAATGGGTGAATCACTGAAACTATCGTTAAAATGATTTGTTAACATCAAAAATCCAGAAAGGACAAAAAAAATCGATACGCCTAATGCTGGCCAACTTACTTTATACTGTACATGTGATAAAAATATACCCGTAAACGCTAATGCTCGCAACGCTTGTAAGGAATGAATTTTACTATTACTACTCATATTATACCTCCATTTACTTATGCTCACTTTATAATATACCATTTGGTGGTGTAATTCAATCTATATAACATACTATCACGAGCATTAGTCTAAAAGTATACACTAACTGATACTAGTATTATTATTCCACAATTCTACTAATATGTTATAAACATGTGATGTGTCATTCGCAGGTCCTTCCATTATTTTAACATCCAAGGAATTATTGAATGCCAAAAAATAGTTTTTTCCGTTGATGTTCCGTGATACATGCAATTAATTGTACCTCCTTCAACAAAATTATTCTTGATTTTAATCACAGACTTCGAATTGCTATATGGATTATTATGATATGATACAGATTTAAAGTGGAGAGGGGCACCAGTTAAGGATGAACAGAAGCATTCAGGCGGAAGGATCCTTTGGTTAGTTAAAACAGGATATGGGATTTTGAAGATACTTAAGTCGTAGAAGACAGCGAGACATTTGTTTACATTCAAAAAAGCCGATAACTTTAGAGCTAGTAAAAAAAGAAACGATCAGACCCAAGGGGGCAAGTACGCCCCAAAAAAATGGAAGTTCTAACATAAGAGAAATCTTAGAAAAACAAATGGAAAAGGACTGACGCTTTTACAACTTTTCAATCGTAAAAACGACAGCCCCGTTTTGCCTTTAATTCTTATTCTTTTATCAGTCCCTGTTTTACCAGATAGTCGTGTGCAACTTCTCTCGGCTCTTTTCCCAATTCATCTACTTCGTAATTCATTTCCATCATAGCGTCATTGGTCAGCTGGGCACTCAAGTCGTTGATGACTTTTTTCAGCTCAGGATATTGATTAAGTGTATCCTCTCTGATCACCGGCACCGCATAGTACGGAGGGAAATATTTTTTGTCATCTTCCAATACCTTCAGTTTAAACTTCTTTAAGAGGCCGTCTGTCGCAAACGCATCTACAACATCCACTTTCTTATTTTCCAGTGCCGTATATCTCGGAGAACCGTCGATTCCGGTCTCACCCTTAAACTTAAAACCGTAAGTTTCACATAATCCCGGAAGACCGTCCGCACGGTTTAAGAATTCCAGCGTGGAACCGATGCTCAGCTGGGATCCACTTTTCCTCAGATCACTGATCTTATTGAGATTATACTTCTTGGCCGTCTCTTTGCTCACGGCCAATGTATAAGTATTGTTAAACTTAGTCTGGTTAAGGACTTCAAAATCATTTTCCTCTTTAAAGTATTTCTTCAAAGCCTGATAGACTTTATCCATATCGTTGGTGGATTCCTGTTTCATAATGTTCATATATGCAGTTCCTGTGTATTCCACATACATATCGATCTCGCCTTTATCCTGGGCTTCATAGCAGACCTCACTGCCTCCGAGATTTTCTCTCCGGTCCACCTTGATATCTGTCTTGTCCTCGATCACATCGGCATAGAGATTACAGAGAACCAGCTGTTCCGTAAAGTCCTTGCTTCCGATGGCTATCCTCTTGTCATCTCCCTTGAAGCTTGAGATGATGGAGTTGCCCATGATCACAACGATCAGAACTCCTACCAGTGCCAGCACACCTTTCTGGCGGCGTCTCTTTCTTTTTAATTGTTCTTTTGAACCTTCATATCCCTGCTGCAGACTGATCGGCGTCACAAGCTTTTCAATCAGCCCCGCCAGATAGTCTACCAGAAGAGCTAAGATACATGACGGGATAGCACCTGCCAGGATCTGTGCGTTGTTGACTGTACGGATTCCTGAAAATACCAGATATCCAAGTCCTCCGGCACCGATAAAGGCAGCCATAGTCATAAGTCCCACTGCCGTTACCGCAGAGATACGGACACCTGCCATGATGATCGGCAGAGCCAGCGGTATTTTTACCTTAAACAGCACCTGTGCTTTTGTTAATCCGATTCCCTTGGCTGCTTCCACCATTTCCGGACTGATACTGTTAATACCGGTAAATGTGTTCTTAATGATCGGCAGCAGTGAATAAATGATAACCATCACCACGGCGGGAAGGGTTCCGATTCCTAGAAGCGGAATGGACAGTCCTAAAAGTGCCATACTTGGGATCGCCTGTACTACATTTGCCACTCCGAGAACCGGCTTGTTTAAATTCTTTACATAGCTGATCAATATTCCTAGAGGCACACCGACGAGAATGGAGCATCCCACCGCAATGGCGGTGAGTTCGATATGTTCTGTCACAAGAGAAAAAATCTGCTGTTTATTTTGTATCATATACTGAATAAATTCCATCGGTTACACCTCCTCCTCTGTCATTTCTGCATGGGAACCTTCTGACGGTTCTCCCTCTGTTTCTTCTTCATCCTCTGTCAAATACTGCTGGCTCAGCGTAGAGATCAGATTACTGTTTGTAATCAGACCCAGCACCTTTTCATTTTCGTCTACCACAGGGATGTTTCCTACGTCATACTCATCAATCAGCTTTAAAAGCTGGAGAATGTTGTCGTCCGGGCTTGCGGTCAGGACATCTGTCTTCATCATAGTATCCGCTGCAGCCAGCGGATTCTTAGCCCGGTAGAGGGCTTTCCTGTTGACCATACCCTGAAGTTTCCTGTTTTGATCCACTACAAGCAGTGTATCTACATGGCGTTCTTTCATCCTTTTCACACACCGGCTTCTGGACAGGTCCCCGGAACAGGTGACTGGATTCTCGATCATGATATCTTCCACCTTTATGTATTCCGGTGATCCCCAGATACGGTTCTTTCCTACGAAGTTTTCTACAAACTCATTGGCCGGATTTTTAAGAATCTCTTCCGGTGTATCATATTGGAGAATGTGTCCGTCTTTCATAATACATATCTTATCTGCGATCTTGATGGCCTCGTCCATATCGTGTGTGACAAATACGATGGTCGTGTCCACCTTCTCATGGAGAGCGATCAGTTCATCCTGGAGGCTGACTCTTGTCATAGGGTCCAGCGCTGAAAACGGCTCATCCATCAAAATAATCTTCGGGTTATTGGCCAGCGCCCTGGCAACACCTACTCGCTGCTGCTGTCCGCCGCTTAAATCATTGGGATAGCGGTCGAGAAATTCCTCTCCTTCGAGGCCGACCATATCCATGAGATAATCTGTATTTTTCCTGATCTCTTCATCATTCTTTTTTTCCAATCTCTGGATCAGTTCGATGTTCTCTCTGACAGTCATATGAGGAAACAGCCCGGCCTGCTGTATAACATATCCGATACTGCGCCGCATCTCGACTTTGTTCATATCTTCAATGTCTTTTCCGTCGATAAAAATCTTGCCTTTCGTCGGACGGATCAGCCGGTTGATCATCTTCAGCGTTGTGGTTTTTCCGCAGCCGCTGGAACCGATAATCGCCACCAGTTCCCCATCTTCAATCGTCAGAGAGATATCCGACAGGACTTTATTATCTTTAAAACTCTTAGTTACATGTTGAAACTCTATCATTCAATTCACTCCTTTTGTATAAACAGTCAAAAGGATCTGTATCTCTCCAGATCCTTTTATTCTGTTTCCTATAAAACAAATTTAATTTGTTCTATATATAGAATTGTCAGCACTGTATCTTCCAGTTTACCATATTTGAAAACTTTTTTCCACTCAGGCACAAGGGGCACTGTACAGCCGCTGTACAATGCCCCTTGTTATATTTTCTTAAAACAGGTCAAACAGACTCATCTGCCTGGCTTCATACGGACGCCTGTATGCCCTAATGATATGACGCATATTAAACAGAATACCCGCATCATTGCAGGCGGCCGCAAACCGGCTCCACAGCTGTTTTACATGCGGACTGGTACACTGGTATCGGTCTCCATACCTCTTCTTATATTTTTCCCTCAAATTTTCATCCGGAAACAGTCTGTCCAGTTTCTCAAAATACCATTCTCTCTGATTCTGTCTCAATGTCACTCCGAAGGCAGGATAGATGAAATCTGCTCCACATTCTTTCGCTGCCTTAACAATACCAAGAATATTTTCTTCTGTATCCTCGATCCACGGAAGCACCGGCATCATTAAGATCCCTGCAAAAATCCCCGCGTCTTTGAGTTTCGCAAGAGCCTCAAACCGTTCAGATGACAGGGATACCCCCGGCTCTATTTTTCTGCAGAGAGTGTCGTCACAGGTCGTAATCGTCAGCTTGCAGATTACAGGGGAATGTTCCTTTATCTCTTCCAGAATGTCGATGTCTCTTGTAATCATGGCACTTTTCGTTGCAATGGCACTGCCAAAGCCGAAAGCGTTGATCAGTTCCTGGGCATGCCTGGTCAGCATCAGTTCTTTTTCAAAAGGATTGTACGGATCACTCATGGCGCCGGTTGCCACAACTCCCTTTTTTGTTTTCCTTCTCAGATCATCCCGGATAATTTCCATGGCATGTTCTTTCGCTTTCACCTGATCAAAATTCTTAATATGATAACAGTCACTCCGGCTGTCACAATAAATACAACCGTGGCAGCAGCCACGGTATATATTCATATTATAATCTCCGCCGAACCAGGAGTCCCCCGGTCCTCTGGTTATGATATGCTTTGCTTTCACATAATCCATTTTTGTGTATCACTCCTTCAGTGCAATATACATATGAATTTCTGAGTCTTCCAGCGTGCCTCCCGGCTGGTATTCTTCAAAATCCCCTGTAAAGCTGCGGTTTAAATCCATCTTCCACAGCTTGATCCAAAACTCGGTCACAGCTTTCTGCATATGGCCCCGGACAATAAACTTTGCATATTTTCCTTCTGGGATCACAATGAAAGTAAGTCCTTCCTGGTCCTGTTCGGTGCTGCTTACCTCGCATCCCACTGTGATCTGATATTCCTGCATACTCTCATCATTATAATCAGAATACAGGCCGATACTCTTTTCATTTACTTTGTTTGCAATGTTACAAAAGATCCCTTCTTTAAAAAAACGCCCCCACAGAGATCCTATCACCATCCCGGCATCCGGTGCATCATTGGATGTCCTCGCACTGATCCCTGCAACAATCTTTTCTTCTAATTCTACCACTTCATAATTCATAATTCTGCCTCCATTGTTTTTTCTTTATTGTACAACAGAGAACCTGACAGCTGTCTGTCAGGTTTTAAATATTTTCTTCATACCGGCCTGCCATGCGCCGGAGACGGCATTTCATTTCGCTGCGGACTTCTTTTGGCCCGAGCACCTCAAGCCCCGGCCCGAAGGATAAAAGCCATCCATACAGCCATTCTTCCCCGGAACATGGGAACGTGATATAAAAAAATCCCTCCTGCTCCCGAATCCAGTCCGGATCGAATTCATCATAGACACGGAATCCAAGACTTTTTTCTACCTTGACGGATACTTCCATATCATTCTTTTCTTCCAGGAGCGGCATTGTTTTCATATCCCGGATGTCTTTTCTCAAAAAGCGTTCTTCTGTTTTTTCCAGATTTTTAAGTCTCTTGAGTTTAAAGATCCTTATCTCCCTGCTCTTTTTGCAGAATGCAGCGAGATACCAGTCCATGCCGCGGAAATACAGCTGCATGGGCTCTGCCTCCCTTCTGGAATGTTCCCCCTTCGCATTATAGTAATCAAATATGACCACTTCCCTGTTAAGGATCGCTTCTTTCAGTTTTTCAAACAGTTCCTTTTCTCCCCCTGGGTTCCAGCGTGAAAAGTCTACGTAGACCCAGTTCTCATCGTCCTTCTGGAACAGGCTGGACAATCTGGATAGAAGCTTTTCAGCATTCATGTGATTCGTGACTGCCATACATTGGAGTGAGAGAAGTATCTGATTTTGTTCCTCCTCCGTGAGGACAGACTTGTCCATGACAAAGTCTTCCAACAGGCCAATGCCCCCTCCTTTTCCCTGAGTACAGTATACCGGTATGCCCGCACTGCTCAGCGCATCGATATCCCGGTATATCGTTCTCACCGAAACCTCAAACCTCTCGGCGAGCTCCGGCGCTGTCACTTTCTTTTTCTCCAGCAAAATATAAATGATCTCAAATAAACGGCTGCTTGTCATAATGTTTCTCCTTTGCACCATTATATCATATAAGGTATAATATTCTGAAAAGAAACTTGTTTATTTTTGTTCAGCAAAAGGAGCGTAATATGAGTTCATATCAATTAAAAAACGGTGTTCTTACAGTTTCTGTTGACACATCCGGGGCAGGCCTTACTTCTATTAAAGATAAAGCAGGCTTAGAGTACTTATGGCAGGGCAATCCTGATTTCTGGAGCGGACAGGCTCCAATCCTGTTTCCAATCTGCGGAAGTTTAAGGAACGGGGAGGCGAAAATCGGAGACGGTAAATCCTGTTCTATGGGCAGGCATGGAATAGCCAGAAGATGTGAATTTACCCTCCGTCACCTGGATAGCGACAGCATTTCTCTGTTTCTGCACGCTGACGCAGAGACCATGAAATCTTTCCCCTATGACTTTGAACTTGAAATGACTTACCGTGTCAAAGACCGCAGTGTGATTGTCGAACACACCGTGAAGAATTGTGGCTCTGAAGTGATGCCATATTTTGTTGGAGGACATCCCGCGTTTAACTGTCCACTGAATGAAGGAGAAGCTTTTGAGGATTATATCATAGAATTTGAAAAGCCGGAGACGGCCGGATGTCCGGTTTTGACAGAGGACGGCCTGATCAATGTAAACAACAGAAAGGCTTTGCTTGATCATGCGTCTTCATTCGGCGTAAAGCACGAACTTTTTTATGACGACGCCCTGATCTTTGACAGTCTGGAATCCAGATCGGCTTCTTTGCTGCATAAAGAAACGCAAAAAGGAATCCGCGTCGATTTTAAAGACTTTGATTATCTCGGCATCTGGTCCAGCGCCAATGACGGACCGTTTGTGGCAATTGAACCCTGGTCAGGCACTTCTACCTGTTCCAATGAGGACGGCATTTTTGAACACAAACGCGGAGTCCGCATACTGGGCCCGGGGCAGTCAGAGACACTTGCCTATACGATTTCTGTTTTATAAAGTGAGGAAGATATATGAATAGCTTATCACTTGGTTATAAGATGATCTGTTTTGATTTGGACGGTACTCTGCTGGACACCAAATATTCCATTCTCGCAGGCTTCAGAGATCTGTACGAAGAGACATGGAAAGAATTCAGGCCGCTTAATGAGCTTGAATTTGTTCTCGGCGGCGACAGCCTGGCCCTGCTGGACTCTATGGGCTTTCCTGAGGGAAGTATTAACGGGTGGTTAAAATATATTGACTGCTATGCACATACGATCCATCCGTTTGACGGAATTTTGGACACTTTATCTGCCCTGAGGCAAAAAGGGCTTATCCTGGGCGTTGCTACAAATAAACTCCGAATCGAATATGAAGAAACGATGGAGCGCCATGGGCTGAAACATTTCATGGAGCACTCCATCTGCCTGGACGAGGCAGCACATGCCAAACCGGACCCTGAACCTCTGTTATATCTGGCAGAACAGTCTGAAATACCGATAAGCCAAATGCTGTTTATCGGGGATACCAGCTATGACATAGACTGTGCCAGAGCCGCCGGATGTGATTTTGCCCTTGCAGGATGGGGAGCCTCCGAAGCACTGAAAAAAGAAAATGCCGTTGTGCTGGAAAAACCCGACGAACTTCTGTCACTGATCGAATAGAAAGAAGGACTTGAACATGAAACAAAAGGTATTAGATACGCTTGACCGCCTCCACATCCCATATGAGTACGAAAATCACCCTGCTGCCTATACGATGGAGGAGATCGAGGCTTTGCATCTGACCAGACCCAATGAATCCATTGCAAAAAATCTCTTTTTAAGAGACGGCAGCGGCAAGCGGCATTTTCTCGTTCTTGTTGCCGGAGACAAACTGGTGGATCTGAAAACGCTCCGGCAGACCATCGGTTCATCCAGATTAAGTTTCGCATCGGAGGAACGGCTCATGAAACATTTGAAGGTAACCAAAGGTTCTGTCTCTCCCATGGGAATCTTAAACGATGAACATCTGGCTGTGGAAGTTTTTATAGACGAAGAACTCAAAGACAGCTCCTGCATCGGAGTTCATCCAAACGATAACACTGCCACGGTGTGGATCAGCTGTGCCGATTTGGAACAGGTCATCCGCCACCATGGGAATTCCGTTGCATATATCCCTGTCTGAACAAAATGGCAAGCCCGCTTCATCTCCTGGGCCCTCACTCTTTGAGGGGCTTTACAATGTCTTTCCTAAGAAATAATAAAAAGCAAGACACTTCATGCTGCATAGTGTCTTGCTTTTCTGCTGTTAATAAGTAATCTCTTCAACTTCTACCTTTGAAAAAATTTCTTCCATATCTTTGATGCGGAATCTTCCTGTCCCCGGATTCATCGCATTGGCAGCAGACACTGCCACTGCATAAGCCAGTGTTTCTTTGTCTGTTTTTCCCTGGCAGAACGCCGCTGCAAAGGCTCCTACCATGGAATCCCCGCATCCTACAGGATTCACCGCGTCTAATTCAGGAGGCTTTCCGTGATAGATTTTTTCATCACAAATCATTAAAGCTCCTTCTGCCCCAAGGGATATGACTACATATGGGATTCCCTGACTTCCAAGCTTTTTCCCTGCCGAGATCAGTTCTTCCCGGTTTTTAATCTCCACTCCAAGCAGGTCTTCCAGTTCTTCTTGATTGGGTTTTATCATCGTAGGTTTCGCTTTCAGTCCATCTCTTAAATACTCTCCGCTGGTATCTAAGATAACCTCTTTTCCCTGCCTCTTCACTATTTCGATCATCTTCCGGTAACAATCCGTCCTAAGTCCCTTTGGAGCGCTGCCTGAGATAGTAACCACATGACTCTCTCTTACCATCTCTTCAAAATCCTTTAAGAACCGATTCCACTCCTCTTCCTCTACCGGCGCACCCGGTTCCAGAAATTCTGTGGATGTACCGTCCCCGGCCAATATATTAATGCAGCTTCTGGACTCGCTTTTTACTTTTGTAAATCTGCTTTGAATTCCGTCTTCGCAAAGCATTGCTTTGACATAATCGCCGTTGAATCCTCCGGCAAAACCAGCTGCTAAAACATCTTCTCCGCACAGATCTGCAATCCTTGCCACATTGAGCCCTTTTCCTCCTGCGGTGTTCCTGCATTCCTCCACCCTGGAGACGGCGCCGGGACACACAGCTCCTTTTATTTTGTATGCTTTATCCACTGATACATTCAGTGTCACTGTTAAAATCATAAATCATCCCTCACTGTCAATCAAAATCTTGCCTTTTACTGTACCTTTTTCTTTGTAAAGTTCAAAAGCATCCGCTATTTCAGATAAAGGAATTTTCTTGAATATCAGTGAATCATCAAATTTCAGCTGCCCGGTCTTAAAATAATGGGCTGTAAGCTCCCATTCTTTCCCCGGAAACGGGGCGCTGTAGGACATCCAGGACCCGGTCAGAGTAAATTCTTTCCGGTTCATATTTTCCCATTCTTCCACACTAAAGGATAATTCTTTAGTCGGTGTTCCGATAAAGCAGACTCCCGCTTTATTGGCTGCCAATCGGAATGCATATTTCATGGTCGTGGTAACCCCTGCGGTCTCATACACATAGCCGAATCCTTTACCCCCGGTAAGCGCCATAGCCTGCTCCATGAAGTCTTTATCCAGAGTATTGATACCCTCGTCGATGCCCAGTTTCTCTGCAAGCTTAAGTCTCTCGTCACTGATGTCAAAAACCGTAACTTTTTTTGCACCGAAAATCTTTGCCCACTGGGCCGTGAACAGCCCGATGGTACCGCCGCCCAGGATCGCCACATTTTCTCCTCCCCGGTAGCCGGTCCTTAAAAGTCCATGGAGAGCCACTGTGGCAGGCTCGAAGAAAGCCCCCTGCTCAAAAGATACGGAATCTTCAAATTTTACTGCATTTTTCTCCGGCACTGCCACATACTCGGCAAAACTGCCGAATTCCCTGGACCCGATAAAACTGTAATGCCTGCAAAGGGAATAATTTCCCTTCTGACAGTCCTCACATTTCATGCAGGGCACCAGAGGCACCCCGGCTACCCGGTCTCCGGATTTCAGGGCTTGAACTCCTTCCCCGGTCTGCTCCACAACACCGGAAAACTCGTGTCCCAGCACATTCGGGAAGAAATGACACGCATCCCCGTTGACTCTCGGCACATCAGAGCCACAGATTCCTGTATATTTGACTTTGATCAGCACCTGCCCTTTTTCCGGAACCGGGGTCTTGATTTCCTCGAACCGGATGTCATTTTTTGCATGGACCACTCCTGCTTTCATACCACTCACCTAAGCCTTTCCTTCACTCTTTACGACCTTTATTTTTGATTTGACATATTCCTTTACCATTTCTTTTCCCGCGGCATTATATTTTTTGGGATCGATCGTATTTGGTTTTTCTTTGAGCACACTGGTAACCCCGCTTGTAAATGCGATCCTTAAATCTGTAGCGTAGTTTACCTTGCAGATCCCCCGGCTGACACATTCCGTCACCGTCTCGTCCGGCACACCGCTTGTTCCATGGAGCACCAGTGGTACAGAAACCACTTTCCGGATTTCTGACAGGCGCAGAAGATCCAGCTTCGGTTCCCCTTTATAAACGCCATGGGCTGTGCCGATGGCCACGGCCAGAGAAGTAATTCCCGTTTTGTCTGCGAATTCCAACGCCTCTGAAGGTTCCGTGTATCCTCCGGCCCCTCCGTCCAAATCGTCTTCCTTTCCGCCGACTTTTCCAAGCTCCGCTTCCACCGGAACTCCGGACGGGGCACATGCATCGGCTACGGATTTGGTGAGCCGGATGTTCTCCTCAAAGGATTCATGGGACCCGTCGATCATAATGGATGTATAGCCAACCCTCAATGCCTGCATGGCCAGTTCAAAACTGTTTCCGTGATCCAGATGCATGGCGATGGGCACGCTGGCACGCTCTGCCGCCGTCCGTACATTTGCCAGAAAATAATCCAGTCCCGCATAGTTTACCGTGGACGGCGTAGTCTGCATGATGACCGGGGAATGAAGTTCCTCGGCTGCCTCCATGACCGCCATGACCATTTCCATGTTTTCTACATTAAAAGCACCCACTGCATACCCGTTTTTCTGGGCATCGAGGAGCATTTGTGTTGTTGTCATTAATGGCATCTTTTTCCTCCTGATATTCTGTTATCAGTCCGGGCGTGCAAAAGCCCGCCCGGTTTTCTGATGTTTTACTTCTCTTCTTTTAATGCGGCCGCTCTGGCCTTGGATGTCCTTACAGTGAATACGAGACAGATTGCGTAGATCACGGCGATTACAGCTAGCCCTGCAAGGTTTTCCCTCGTAAAGATCTGTGTGAACATATAGGTGATTGGTGACCCGCCCTGGTCGAGTGCGGCAATTCTGGATGCTCCGTTTGTCAGGTTAACGGACTTAGCAAGTGCCGTAGTCCACGGAATTGCCTGATTGGCGATCCAGATGGTCACATACATAATCACGGAGCCTGAGATCAGCGTGCGGAACAGATTTCCCTTATGGACAGCCACAGCGATGGCAATAAAGAACCCGATCGTCGCCAGATCACCGAATGGAAGAATGATGTTTCCCGGCACGATTACTGCGATCAAGATTGTCAGCGGGATAAAAATCAGCCCTGCGGTTACTACCTGGGAATCCCCTAAAAGGATCGCCGGATCAAGTCCGATGTAAAATTCTCCGTCCCCGGAACGTTTGGTGAGAATTTCTTTCATTCTCTCTGAGATCGGCATGAGGCCTTCCATGATACATTTTGTGATTTTCGGCATAAGTACCATGACTGCGGACATCTTGATGCCCAGCTGAAGTGCGGCCTGAAAATTATAGCCTGCCAGCGCACCTACTAAAGTTCCGAGGAGTCCTCCGATGACGATAGGTTCTCCGAGCACACCTACTTTTTCCTGTAGTTTATCGGCAGTAATGCTGATCTTGTTCAGTCCTGGTATCTTTTCGATAATGGCGTCGATCGTACAGGCAAACGGTGCCAGGTAGGCGGATGTTCCGTGGGGAACTGTAAGGCCTTCCAGTTCAAAATAGTCTTCCATCAGCGGAGCATACAGATCACCGAATTTGTATGTAAAAATTGCATGGACCACTACGCCTGCAATCCCGATGGCAAAGTTTCCTGTCACTGCATAGGCAATCGCCCCGGTAAATGTCATGTGCCAGATGTTCCAAATATCAATATTTACGGTTTTGGTAAGCTTGAGTATAAGCATCACCACATTTACAAGAATTGCTACTGGGATCGCAACGGTTGCGATGCCGGATGCCCATGTAATCGGCGACATCCCCGGCCACCCTACGTCTACCACACTCATGTGGAGCCCAAAAGTCTCTGACATGGCCTTTGCCGCAGGCCCCAGATTTGCATTCATCATATCGACGATAAGTCCCAGCCCTACAAATCCAACACCTACCATAAGTCCGGCACGGATGGCCTTTCCTACTTTCACTCCTACAATAATACTCAGTATAGCGATGACGAGAGGCAGCATAACGGATGCACCCAAGCCAATGATGTAATTAATCGCGTCTCCAAAAATACCCATAGTTTTTCTCCTTTACCTCCTTGGTGTTTCCCACGTGTCTGTTATTTCAGTACTTCCAAAATCTTTTCTTTTGTCTTGTCTGCGCCGATCCCTGAGATAAACGGCATCCCTGTAATCAGCGGCACACCGTAATCCCGTTTTACCTTTGAGGTCGTCACGATCAGATCGGCCGGAAGATTGGACTCGATCTCTGAGATTCTTACCTGCGCGATTTCCACATCAATTCCATTTTCCTTCGCCAGATCCACCACTGCATTTGCCGCTACTGTGGATGTTGCCACTGCTCCTCCGCATGCTACGATAACTTTCTTTTTCATAATGAATTCTCCTTTTCTTTGATGATATTTATAATTTCTTCCGGGTTCTGCGCGCTGCTTAGTTTTTCTACTACATGAAGGTCCTGCAGAATCCCTAAAATTGCCTGCAATAACTCGAGATGCCCTTTCTCATCCACGGCCAGCATGAAGACGACCCTTACATTTACGGTCTCATCGTCCGTTCCCATCTGTACGAAGGTGACCGGCTTCTTTGTGGTAGCGATGACGATGCCCTTTTTCAGGACATGGCTCACATCCGTATGGGGAATGGCAACTCCCACCCCTCCCATGTCAACGCCTGTGGGGAAATCTTTCTCTCTCAGCTTTAATGCCTCTACATAGCTGTCCTTACAGTAGCCCAGAGAGACTAATTTTCCTCCCGCCTGCTCAAAAATGTCTGCACTGTCTTTGGCATCAATCTGAGGCAGTATCAATTCCTTGTTTAAATGTTCCCAAACCATGTTGTCACTCCTTTATTCTCTGTTCATAAGTTTTAATAATTGCCGCTGTCTCCCGGGGACTTTCGGCATTCCACAGCTCTTCCTTAAATCTTTCATTGGTCAGCATATTAACCAGGTGGAAAAAGGCTTTGATGTGCTTTTTGTGGTCCACGGTGCTCAGGCAGCAGAAAAATCTCACTTCTTCCCGGTCACCGTCCTCGTCCTCAATGATCACCGGCCTGTTAAGACGGATCATATTCATCCCAACTTTCCGGCTGCCCAGCTCAAATCCCTCGTGGGGCAGTGCAAATCCCTTGGAAATAACGATGTAGCTGCCGTTTTCCAGTACATTTTCTATCATGGCGTCCACATACCGATTTTCGATATACCCTTTTAAAAGCAGCGGTTCTGCCGATTTTCTGATGGCATCCTTCCAGTCTCTGCACTCGATATTAAGCTGAATATTCTCTTCTCTCAACAATTCACACAAAAACGGCTCCCGCTCCTCATCAAAGGACTCCTCGAAATACTCATAGATCTTCATGGACACTTCCCTGAACAGTTCCGGATCTCTGATCACCGGCCGCAGCAAAGCGGAAAGTTCATCTGGATTTCTTTCTTTTTCGGGCAGCTTCTTTTGGCGAACCCTGTTCTTTTTCTGGAGAAGCTCGATCTTTTTATTAACCCTCAGATAATCTTCGTCAGAAAACATCGGTGTCACAAGCACATATTCTCCCTCATAAGCCTTTAAGGGAATCGTGGACACGATCATGTCAATGTCTTCATAATGGCTTTTTCTTAGATCATGGGCAGAGACAACATCGATGATGTGAAAATCAAAGCGGTTTCTCATTTTTGCCAGAAGGAGCTGCGATGTCCCCACTCCGCCGTTGCAGACAATGACAACTCGGAAATCAATTTCCTTTTTCTTTCTCCGCTCCAGAGCGGCGCTGATGTGAATCACAATGTAATCGGCCTCGATCGCCTGGATCTTTCTTCCCACAAACCGTTCCAGCATCTCAATGTTGTTCTTAACCGCATGCAGGGCTTCCTGATTTTGTTCTACGATCTGTCTGAGAAAATCGTCTCTCTGAGTGATATTAAACTCTTTCGTAAAAATGGATTCCAGATGGTTTACAAGATTTTCATAAAACACAAAATCCCGGTTAAGGTCCACCTGAAGCTCATTGGATATCTGCTCAATGAATTTCCTTGTGACCAACTGGAGGCCGATGATTCTCTGGTTCCTGCTGTCCTTTTTTATGTAGCTTAAGCTGTCCAGAATATCGCTTAACAGTTCCTTTTCCCCCTGGCTCTCAGGAAGTTCCCAGTACTGGCACACATACCTCAAAATATCCTCTGCCATCTCGTACTTGCTCTTCTTTACCTCCAGAGACTCGGTGATCTGATGCCCCTGCTTAACTCTCTGGATCAGTATGGTCAGATACGAGAGCAGATAGTTGAAAGATGCGTCGGTTAAAAACCTCCCGTGTGTGTGCTCCTGTTCATTAATGATTTTCTGCAGGTTCTGTTTGTCTTCTTTTTTCAGCCTGTGGCTGATATTCAGTCCTCTGATAAAGCTCTGGACCACAGAACCTGCGGCCTGAAAAGATCCGTCCTGGTTCAGAAGTTTTAACAGGCATGCCCGCTTATCACTCTCCTTTCCGTGAAGGGCAAGCCCTTTGTTGGAATGGGATTCCACAGTGAGATGTTCCTTTAAAAGCATCTGCTTGACACTCTCTAAATCGTTGATGATTGTGGCCCTGCTCACATACAAAAGTTCTGCCATGTTTGATAAAGTCGTATAGCCCGAAGCTTCGATCAGGATCGCCGCGATCAGCGGCTTTCTCTCTTCTTTGGAAAGCCGGTATGTGTAAAAATCATTCTGATTAAACAGGCCTGCCGCCAGTTCAATGTCATCCTCCACAAGAAGTGTCCCGTTGCTCCCCAGTTTTACTGAAGAAAGCTCATGTTGTTCCAAGAAGTCATTGACATCATTGATGTCATTTCTTATAGTGCGCTCCGACACCTGGAATTTCTCTGCCAGTTCACTGATACGGAATGTCTTCTCCAAATCTATGAGTCCCAGCAAAATCTCCCTTGATCTCTTGTTCATTTTTATCCCTCCGTTGCTGTGTCTTTACTATATCACCGTCCCCTTTCAAAAAACAGTCAAAAGGATTTCGGACATTTTTGCAAAAAAATAGACAGGTCTAAAACTTTTCCATACGTTTTGAAAAGTTTTAGACCTGTCTTATCTCACAGAAGCTTTTGCAGCAGCTGGTACAGCTCCTTTTCCGAGCAGACACAGTGATCCGGACGTATTTTGGATACCGGATATGTATGATTCCTCCGGTTCATCCATATGCAATGAAGCCCGGCGTTTTTTGCTCCCTCTACATCATTCCGGAAGGAATCCCCGACATACCAGACCGAGGCGTCCCGAAGCTTCATCTTATCACATGCATACCAAAAAATCTTCTCAGCAGGCTTTGCAGTTCCCACATCTCCGGACACGAAGATTGTATCGTCCAAAAACCACTTTCTGAGGCCCAGCGTCTCTATTTTCTCCCACTGGTGTCCGGACGGTCCGTTTGTGATCACCCCTATGGGAACCCTATCCCGGCAGAATGTCAGGACCTCTTTCATAACCTCCGAAACCGCAATCTGTTTTTGATATCCGGCGTATAAATGCTGGAATTGAAGTGCGGATTCATCTGGGATTCTTATATCAAACTCTTTCAGTGCCCTCCGAATTCTGTAAATATACATCTCATCCATTGTCATCTTCCCGCTTTGGGAATGTTCAAAAGCCTCATCACTGTACTTTCTGCTCAGCACAAACAGCTGCTCCATATCAACTTCATATGTTTCGCCGAACAACTGATAGAAGGCTCTTTTAAAAGGCTCCCGCTGATCATACAATGTATCGTCAACATCAAATAAAACCGCATCCATATTTCTATTCTTCCTTTCCCTGTCGTCTAGGATGATTATAACCGACATTTCACGAGAAAAAAAGACAGAACACGAAAGATTTTACTCATAATGCAGGGCTTCCGCCGGTTTTAAATTTGCCGCCTTATTCGCAGGATATAATCCGAAAATAATCCCCACTGCAGCCGAAAATATAAGAAATATCATTCAAATGACCGGAGATATGCTTAAGGATGTATCTACAAATGCATTTCCCACAGTAAGGATCTTCACCTTTTGCCTTTCTTGTCAAAACCAATCTCCCCGAAAATACGCCCACTGCCACAAACAAAGCCAATAAAACGGCCGTCAGCTTCTTGTGTTTTTTTATTTTTCCCGGTATCATAACCATGATATCCTTTAGTTTTTTCTTCATTAATATTAGCCTCCCCATCCTTCTTTTAGATATTTCCATTTTATAGGACGAATTGGAAAGGCTTAGGATCAATGTGTGAACAAACTATGGAAATATACCACATAGCAGAAAGGAACCACATTTAATGGATTGGGATGGAAAACGCTATTACTCTTTTGATTCTTATTTAAAACAGTCCTTTGGCGAAAAAATATATAAAATTTCTTTAAACGGAGGCTTCACATGTCCGAACCGGGACGGCACCCTTGGAAACAGAGGCTGTATTTTCTGCAGCGAAGGAGGCTCCGGAGATTTTGCGCCCGACGCTGTTCTCCCCATTGATAAACAGATCAAAGAAAGTATCCGCCTGATTAGCAAAAAGACGGATGCCCATAAATATATTGCCTATTTTCAGGCGTTTACAAACACCTATGCTCCTTATGAAAAACTGCACTCTCTTTTTCATGAGGCTATCCTGCAGGAAGAAATTGTAGGACTTGCCATCGGCACCCGCCCGGACTGCCTTCCTCAGGACGTGCTTGAACTGCTCGATGAACTAAATCAGATAAAGCCAGTCTTCGTGGAACTTGGACTCCAGACCATCCATGAGAAAACTGCACAATTCATCCGAAGAGGCTATCCTCTTTCCTGTTTTCAACAGGCATTAAAAGCACTGCATGATCTAGGGATCAATGTTGTAGTCCACCTGATTCTCGGACTGCCTGGAGAAACAGAAGAGATGATGCTTCAGTCTGTCCGGTATTTAAATCAGCTTCCGATAAACGGGGTCAAACTCTCCCTTCTCCACGTGCTGAAACACACCGATCTCGGCGCTCTGTATGAGAAACATCCATTCCCTGTCTATGAACTTGATGACTACGTTGATTTCGTCATCCGCTGTATTGAGGAACTACGAGGAGATATTGTTATCCACCGCCTAACAGGGGACGGTCCCAGGGACCTGCTGATTGCTCCACTCTGGACGCTCAACAAAAGAAAAGTGTTGAATGAGATTTCCCGGCGCATGAAGGAGACGGACAGCCGTCAGGGAAAACGTTTCGTCTGAGAAAATTTAAATCATACCCGCAGGGCACACCGTATTTTATACCCTTCGGGTGGACGCGCTTCGCGCGATAAGGTATACGTAAAAATACCCTTTCGGAATCACGTCTCCGAAAGGGTATTGATTATTTATGGTGCTTTTTGTCCGGCTCAGGTTTCTTTTGTCTGCCTTCATAAGTGTTGTTGTCACACGTATTGTTATTGCCAATCTCCACTCCTTTTTTAATCGGAGCGATCAGAAAACCGATGACTACGCCGAGCCAGAGCCAGAATCCGCCGAAGAAAAATGCTTCTCTTTTTGTCATAATGAATTCCTCCTTTGATTGTCTCCATTATAACATCCGGCCTGAACGAAATCAATGAAGGCTAAAGAATCTCCGTGATATCCTCCAATGAATCCACGATCACATCCGGCTTCACATCACTTTTCTCTACATCCTCCAGCGTACTCTCTCCCGAAAGCACCAGGATTGAAGTCACAGGGCTTCCGTCCGCCACTGCAATATCCGTGTACAGCCGATCGCCTACGATAGCGATCTCTTCCGGACGGTACCCTGACTGCTCCACAAAATAATTCAGGGTATGTTTTGAAGGTTTCCCAAAGAATTCAGGGAAACGTCCCGTGGATGCCTCCACCAGTTTCGCCATGGAACCGCAGTCCGGTATGAAATTTCCGCCTTCCATCGGACAGTTCCAGTCCGGATTAATGCCATAGTATGTACATCCATTACGCACATAATGACAGGCTTTAGAAATCTTCTCATAAGTAAGTGTCGTATCAAAACCAAGGATGACGATGTCCGGATCTTCGTCCACCAGCGGCATGTCAAAGGCTTCAAACTCTTTTAGAAGAGAAGGTGTCCCTACCACATAGAGGGTTTCCCCCGGATGGTTCTTTTTTAAGTACTGGATCATCACATGACTGGAAATCATCATCTGCTCCGGTGTGATGGAAATTCCCATTCCCGAAAGTTTATCTATGTAGGCCTGCTGGCTCTTGGAAGAATTATTCGTAAAGAAATAATACTCCCTCCCTGTGTCTTCCACTTTCTTTAAAAAGTCCTGTGTGAATGGAAACAAGTCATTTCCAAGATAGATGGTCCCGTCCATGTCGAGGACAAAACATTTAATATCTTTCACTGCCTGAATATTTTGCTTCATCTGTCATTCTCCTTAATCTTCATCATAAAAGCGATGTGTGATCTTCTCCGCGATCTCCTGCATCTTTCCTTTTTCCACTGCCAGGTCTAAGACGCTGTACCGGTCTCTGACTTTATATCCGTCAAGCAGGCTCTGGTAAAACAGATCTCTGTCGATTCCGATTTCTTTCGGAGAAACCGGCGCACCTACGGTCTTTAAAAGCCCTTCCGCATATTCTCTGGTCGGTGCCAGCTTCTTCGCCGCCTCCGGAATTTCGTCTCCCATAATCTCGAAAATTTCCGCAATGATCGGTGTGGCGATGCCGACTTTGATTCCGTGGAGCTCCGGATACTTTTTCCTTGCGATGAACTCCATCTCCCAGTAATGGCTCAGCATATGCTCTGCTCCGGATGCCGGACGGGATACGCCGATCAGTCCCATGGCCACTCCGGTAAGCGTCAGCGCCTCGATCAGATAGAGAACCGCTTCATCATCCCTGTTTGCAAGTGCCTCTGCACTTCCGGTTACTTTATCAAGGGCTTTCTGAACGAGGGTCACACAAGTCTCACAGCAGTATTCCCCGGTCATCTCCCTGGACAAATACCAGTCTGCAAGAGCGGTAAGTTTTCCTATCACATCCCCGAACCCGGCGCGAATCATATGCATTGGCGCCTGCTTCATGATATCCGTATCCCCGAGGATGCCGTAGGGAAGGGTTGCAATGAAGGAAATCTTCTTTCCTCCCAGGATCAGAGGGGCTCCGTCTGATGCATAGCCATCCATAGAAGGTGCGGTGCAGACAATGATGTATGGAATCTTTGTCCTGGCTGACATATATTTTACCATATCATTCAAAGTTCCGGAACCTGCCGCGATCAAAACATCCGTCTCAGGCTCCAGGTTTAAGAACATCGTTCCAACAGCATGCTCAGCCGGGATTAAAATATCTTCCCCTGAATCCAGGACCACACTTTTCACCTGAAATCCTGCATCCTTCAACAGTTTCTCTGCGGTCTCTCCCGCCGCTTTGTATGTATTGTTGTCGCTCAGCATGTAGACTTTCTTTGCACCAAGGCCCTTTACCATTTCCGGCAGTTCTTTTATTACTCCCTGACCCATCACCAACTTGTCGATATCCAGAGTATGATGCCTTCCGCAGCTGCAGTCAAAACTTGCTTTTGCCATTTCATTCATAGAATAGTTTAAGATCTCATCCATTTTGCTTCCTCCCGAATCTTAATTTTCAAATAAGATTACCACCTGCAATATAAATAATACCACTGGTAATATACCTTCATTTTACTTCCATTCTATGATAAAATCCATACCTTATTTTGAACATTTGTATAAATGCTTTTAAAACCGCTATTATACATACATTTGTATAAATTCTTATATGAATTCGATTGTATTTCCCGGTGCGAAATCTGCGGATGTCAAAGGCTCCTCACCTTTTACCGCCTCCACCATAATACATCCCGGGCGCTCTGCTTCCGGACCGCCTTTAAAGCTTACCGTGCAGTGTCCGAGTCCCCTGAGAGTTTCATTTGCTTCAGTACCCACTGCCGTCACTTCAAATCCTTTTTCATTGATCAGCATCATATCTCCCGGCTCAATATTTGCTCTCAGCTCCTCAATCGTATGCAGCACACAGAGATCCTCAAATGCAGGGGGCGCATTATCATTAAACAGAATAATAAAATTTGAATCAGGGTCTCCTAAAAATGTCAGCGAGTCTTTCCCCAGCTTCTGAATTCTTGTAAAATATTTCATTTCATCTCTCCCTTACTGATAAATACGATTGGTTATTTTTTCTGCAATTTCTTCAAGTTTTTCCGTTTGCAGGGCCAGTTCCAGAATACTGTACCGATTTCTTACCTTGTATCCCTCCAAAATGCTGTTATAAAACAGTTCTCTGTCAATTCCGATATCCGTCGGATACACCGGCGCCCCCACTGTTTTTAAGAGTCCCTCCACATATTCTCTGGAAGGCGCCAGCTTCATGGCTTCTTTTGGCACCTCATCCTTCATCAGCTCAAATATTTCTGCAATAACAGGCGTTGCAATGCCTACCTTGATGCCGTGCAGTTCCGGGAACTTTCCCTTCGCGATAAAGTCCATCTCCCAGTAATGACTGAGCATATGCTCTGCACCGGAAGCCGGGCGGGATACACCGATCAGTCCCATGGCCACCCCTGTGAGGGTCAACGCTTCGATCAGGTAAAGGACCGCGTCATCGTCCCTCTTTGCCAGGGCTTCTGCGCTGCCTGTGACTTTGTCCAGTGCTCTCTGCACAAGAGTCACACAGGTCTCACAGCAGTATTCGCCGACTTTTTCTTTTGCCAGATACCAGTCGGCAAGGGCGGTCAGTTTGCCCAGCACATCGCCGAATCCGGCATGGATCATATGCATTGGCGCCTGCTTCATGATATCTGTGTCTCCGATGACGCCGTAAGGAAGTGTGGCGACAAAAGATATTTTCTTTCCCTCCAGGATCAGCGGTGCCCCGTCGGCGACATATCCGTCCATGGAAGGAGCCGTACAGACGATCACATATGGAATCTTTGTTCTCGCAGACATATATTTTGCCATATCATTGATCGTCCCTGAGCCAACCGCAACGATCACCGCCGTATCCGGTTCCAGGTTCAGAAACATCGTTCCCACGGCCTGTTCATTGGGAATCAAAATATCATCCCCGGAATCCAGCATCACGTTTTTTACAAGATAATCCTCGCCTTCCAGAATTGAAAGCACCCGGTCTCCTGCTGCCTTAAATGTGTGATTATCACTGAGCATGTAAACCTTTTTGCCGGAAAACGGCTCCAGTACTTTTGTGAGTTCCTTAAGAACCCCCTGCCCCATGATGATATGCCTGATATCCAGTGTATGATGTCTGCCGCAGCTGCAGTCAAAATCTGCGCCTGCCATTTCGTTCATAGAATAATTTAAAACTTCATCCATATGCTCTCCTCCTGTCTATTTGCTGAATTGTTTCTCGTAGTAAGTGATCCTCTCGACCTTTTCGGTAGACGGCCCATCTTTAAATTCAAGTCCCATCCAAATATCCAAAAGATATAAAGCCAGCTGAGGTGCGATCACCCTGGCTCCCATGCACATCACATTTCCGTCATTGCTCAGAATGGAGCGCTCTGTGGAGAACGGATCGTGGCAGACAGCCGCCCGGATTCCCGGCACCTTATTTGCCGTCATAGCCATACCGATGCCGGTGCCGCACACGAGAATCCCCCTGTCGCACTCACCGCTGGTCACTTTTTCACAGGTCTTTACCGCAACATCCGGATACAATGCGGTTTCTCCGGCTTCCACTCCATTGTCCACACAGGTATGACCCGTCTCCTCCAATCTCTTTTTGATTGCCTCTTTTAACTCATAGGCTGCTTCGTCACATCCAATTGAAATCTTCATATACTTCTGCCTCCTTTGATTTTATGTCTTCATTTTACCTTTTTATTTACGCAAAGTCTATATTTAATATTGAAATTATGTATAAATATTATTTTCTATGAATGATACAGTCCAAAGCTTGCAGCGAACGCAATGATAACTGCCAACGGCCCTGTAATGACACGGGAATACAGGACGGACGGAACACCCAGTTCTATGGTCTCTGACTCACACTCCGCAAGACTCAGCCCTACCGGGATGAAATCACATCCTACCTGGGCATTGATCGCAAAAAGTGCCGGCAGTGCATATTGGGCCGGTATCTTGCCCATAGCGATCTGTGATCCCAGAAGAGTTCCCACGACCTGTGCGATAACGGCTCCGGGGCCGAGCACCGGTGACAAAAACGGCATAGCACAAATAAGAGATATGATCAGCATTCCGGGGAGCGTGGCACACAGCGGCGAAATTGTCTTGGCAATGACGTTCCCGAGTCCCGTAGCTGTGATGATTCCAAGGATCGTACTGGTAAATGCCATAAACGGAAGGATATTTTTTACTACCATTTCAATAGTCTCACGTCCTGCTGCAAAAAACTTTCCGACAACCTGCCCTACTCCGATGCCGAGCCTCGTGATCAGTCCCGGCCGCTCAGCCGTCTGTTCCTGTTTCATATCCCGGCTGCTGTCTTTTTCTTCTTCCGGCGCTTTTTTCTCGGTGGCAGCTTCACCGTCGGCATAAGACAGACAGCTTTCGTTAACAGCAGATACGTATATATCCGGAGTAATATATTTTGCCAGAGGCCCTGACTGTCCAACAGGATTTAAATTAACGGTAAAAATTCCCTTCTGCGGATAAATTCCGCACCGTAACGTTCCTCCGCAGTCGACGATAGCGACCAGGATTTCTTCATCCGGTACATTATTCTTGTGACCGTCGACTGCTTCCCCGCCGGTCATCTCCGCCAGCTTTGCGGCCAGCGGATGAATTCCTCCTATCGCTGTCATACAAAGAATCTTATTGCATGTTTCTGTTGCCTGCACTACAAGCGGTCCCCCGTATCCTCCGGAACCTGCGACGATTTTTACTGGCTTATTCATGGACAGCTACCTCCTTATTTCCCATCTTCTGATATTTATTGCTGAGCATCAGATAAATTCTTTCTGTCACCATGCCGCGGATAAAAATAACTACAAGTCCCACGAGAAAATAGCGGACTGCCAGATCACCCAGCGGCAGGCTCAGCTTTTGGATACCTGCTGCAATCCCCATGTATACGAACAGCTCACCGGCATTGGCATTGGGAAAGAACCCCAGCACTGGGTGACAGAAGCTGATCGCCGCGTCAAAAAAAGGAACCTTATACTTCTCTTCTACGAATCTGCCAAAAGTATATGCCATCGGGTTGCCGACACAGATCATTGCGATGACAGGTAGAAATAAATACCGGCACAGCCTGTTTCCGGTGATCCTCATACAAAATTTTTCTACCCTGTCTTCTCCGATCAGTTTTATAATCGCGTTGACTGCTGTCATCAGACATACTACCGTTGGAATAATCGTGGTCACCCATCCCAAAAACGTCTGTCCTCCTGTGGAAAACAGCTTCATGAATCCATTCGCCAAATTAGATATAACCTGCATATGTTCCTCCTTACACTCTCATTTCCAATGCTTCCAGTGCCTGTATGTATCCTTTATAGAATTTTTGTTTCTTCTTCGTCATACTGCGGAGTTCCGAAAGAACTTCCCGAAAATCCCTTCCCAGTATCTGCACCTGATAAACCTCAGACACCGGATGGAATCTGGCCAGAAATGAAATCCCGTCCATAGCTTCTCCGCCGGTAATCTTTCCGCCCTCATCGCATGCAAGAATGACAATATGGCCTCCGGACAGCAGACGTCCTCTTTTCTGTCCGATACCTACCGCTCCGTCCCGGTTTACTCTCCGCACGGCTTTCTCATAATCTTTGATCTGAAAAATCCCTCCGGCAGACTGAAGCAGAAACAGTACAAGAAACACTCCAAAAAGAATCAACACATGATTTGACATTTTCTCTCCTTTCTTTGATTTTTTTTTCTGTATATGTATTTTAACCCTTTTATTATTGCATAGTCTATAGTTTTTATTGAAATATTGTATAAGTATTTAGAATCACCTCGACATTTATACATCATTTCAATACACATCAGTACAAAAAAAGACCTTCCGGAATTCAGCAATTCCGGAAGGTCCCTTTCTATGTCCTTTATGAACTTATGATGATATTATGAAACTCAAACTTCTTTCAGCATCTGTCTTGCACATTCTGAGTCTGTAATCAGAACATTAATATTTTTGGAACGCACGGCTCCGACGACAGATTTTGATTTCTCGATTCCCCCTGCAACCCCGATCCTTATTTCAATATTTTTCAGCTGCTCCTGTGATATGCCTGCCACACGCTGATTGAAAGAATCAAACGGTTTCGTATTTCCCTCGATGTTGTAAAAATACAGCGACGCGTCTCCGACTGCCCCCATCTCAACAAAATTCTTTAATTCATTCTCCGTTAAATATCCTTCTGCAACAAGAGCTGTTCCTCCGGCCTCCGGGATTCCGATCCCCATGACCACGACCCTGAGTTTTGAAAAATATTCATAGATGTAGTTTACCGTATCCTCCTGAAGGAAAATGTCTTTCACCTCTTTGCTGGAAAAAATACCGGGTGACAGGAATTGGACATAATCACCTCCGAACTTTTCCGCAAATTCCACTGCAATCCGGTTGGACTGTACATCTCTCTTTTCCGTCCTTTTCTGGGATATCCCTCCGTACAGGGGCACAAACAAAAGCTTATTGCCTTTGTTATAAAATTTATCCACATGGGCAATGTGGGACAGCGTCCTCCCCATCGTGACTCCCACATAGTCATCATTTTTCAGGATATGGCTCAGGTAGTCAAAGGCCGCCTCTGAAAGCATATCCATCTGCTCCTCTTTTGTGTCAAGCGGCTCGCTCTCCACAATGATGGCCTCTTTCAGACCAAACCTCTGTTCCAGCTTCTGCTCTAATTCCCCGTAATCGTAGCTGATAGGGTTTATGACCTCGATCTTCACAATTCCCTGTTCCCTCCCGAGAGCCAGCATCCTGGATACAGTGGCCCTGGAAAGTCCCAGGGTGTTGCAGATCTCCACCTGGGTCTTATTTTTCATATAGTATAAATTGCAGCATTTATATATCAGACGGTCGTCATCGACAATTTTCTTCATCTGCTTCCACCTTTATATCAATTCTAATTCGTTCAGCGCATTATAGATTCCGTTTTCTTTTGTCGTCTGGGTGAACATATCCGCAGTCTCCTTCACTGCATCACTGCACCGTCCCATGCCGATACCGGTCCCGACATTTTTAAGCATCTCTACGTCGTTGTCCGAATCACCGAATGCATAGAGATTCTCTTTAGAAATCCCAAGATCATCTGCTACCTGGACAACCGCGTCTCCTTTCGTGACACCTTTGAGCGTAATGTCAAAGAAATTCTCACGGACATGTTTGGCACACTCGAATGTGTCTGCATATTCTCTTTTAAAATCTTCAAATACATCAGGCTCTTTATAGTTCATCGTAAGCTTTGATATATGCTGTTTTTCCCAGTACTTCCACGGGGCATACCACTCCATCGGAAGACTGAACAGACGGCAGAAATACTTAAAGAATTCCTCGTCGTTATGTAAATAGTATGTCACGTCCTGGGTATCCATCTGGATGATCGTATCTCTTATAAAATACTTGTCTATGACTTCATGCAGCAGATCTTCCTCAATATAAATATCCCTGAGCACTTCCCCGTCCACTTCCGCATAGCTTCCATTGCAGGTGACGGCCCCGTCAAAATGCTCGATATCCGCCTCCAGAAATCGTTTGGTCCGCCCTGAACACAGCAGGGCTGCATATCCGTTGTCCTGCAGTCTCTTAATAGCCTCCAGGGTCTTCGGCATAACTGTCTTGATATGGTCCACTTCATCAACTAATGTTCCGTCATAGTCAAAAAATACCGCTCCTTTATATTTCTTCATAGTATGGCTCTTCTCCTTATTGATCGTGCTCGTTTACTTAACCAATACTATTGTACTTTCTTTTAATTCCCATTTCAAGCGGTATCCTACATCATAAGCACCTGCACGATCAAAATCAGGGTAATCCCAAGGGAAAGCAGAAACATCGATCTGTAAAAATCCTTCATGATAACGCTCCTTCTGATTTGTTTTTCCGTTGTATTTTATCTTTTGACAATATCATACCGGATTTCTCTTTCAGAATTCCCAACCAATTTGTGAATAATTTCTTAACATTTTGTGTTTTTACACAAAAAGAAGCTTTGGGTGACAATCATACCAAAGCTTCTGTTCTTTTTTATAAACTTTCTAATATTTCTTTCAGGATCTTATTGACTACTCCGGGATCTGCTTTCCCCTGGGTCGCCTTCATGGTCTGTCCAACCAGGAATCCCATGGCTTTTTTCTTCCCTGCCTTGTAGTCCTCCACCGATTTCGGATTGCCGCTGACAATCTGCGTGATGGTCTCTTTAAGCGCTCCCTCGTCATTCATTGATTTCAATCCGTGTTCTTCTACGTAGGCTTTCGGGTCCACATCTTCTTTGAATATCTTCTCAAAGACTTCCTTGGCTACCTTACGGTTGATCTCATTCTTCTTCACCATGCCGATCAGAGCCGCGAGATGTTCCGGTGCAAAGGAAATATCTGTAAGATCCATTTCCGAATCATTGACCAGACGCATCGTCTCTCCCATCAGCCAGTTAGATACTTCTTTCGCCTCGGCTCCGTGATCGATGGTTGCCTCGAAGATATTCGCCAGATGTTTGCTTCCCGTTATGATATCGATATCATAGTCCGGCAGGCCGTAAGTTTCTTTATAACGTCTCCGTTTTTCGTCCCGCAGTTCCGGCTGTGCATCCCTGATCTGCTCTATCCACTCATCGCTGATGATCACCGGCACAAGATCCGGGTCCGGGAAGTAGCGGTAATCCTGTGCGTCCTCTTTGGAGCGCATCGGATAAGATTTTTCTTTTGTGTCGTCCCACCGTCTCGTCTCCTGCATCACCTCTCTGCCCTCTTCCAGCAAAGCGATCTGGCGGTCTGTCTCTCCCTCAATGGCGCGCCTGATAGCCTTAAAAGAGTTCAGGTTCTTCATCTCTGTCCTTGTTCCGAACTCTTCGGCTCCCGCTTCTCTGACGGAAAGGTTGACATCGGCTCTCATAGAGCCTTCCTGAAGTTTGCAGTCGGAAGCCCCGAGATACTGGATGATCAGTCTAAGCTTTTCCAGATAAGCCACGACTTCATCTGCGGAGCGCATATCCGGCTCTGAGACGATCTCGATCAGCGGCACGCCGGACCGGTTGTAATCCACAAGGGAACAGTCTTCCCATTCGTCATGGATCAACTTTCCCGCATCCTCTTCCATATGGATCTCGTGAATCCCGACGGACTTTGTCCCTCCGTCAGTCTCGATTTCCACATGTCCGTCTCTGCAGATCGGAAGATACAGCTGGGAAATCTGATAATTCTGCGGGTTGTCGGGATAGAAATAATTCTTCCTGTCAAACTTGCAGTTCTGTGTAATGCTGCAGTTGGTGGCAAGTCCCACAGCCACGGCATACTCAACTACCTGTTTATTTAATACCGGAAGGGAACCCGGCATTCCCGTGCACACCGGACAGGTATGTGTATTCGGCGCTCCCCCGAACTCTGTGCTGCATCCGCAGAAAATCTTCGTGTTAGTTGCCAATTCCACATGGACTTCCAGCCCGATGACAGTCTCATATTGTTTACTCATTACTGAACACCTCCCTTTACAATCTCCGGTGCTTCATAAGTTCTCGTCTGTTCAAATGCATAGGCAGCCCGGATCAGTTTCTTTTCCTGGAAACAGTCTCCCAAAAGCTGCAGGCCGATCGGCAGCCCTTTGCTGTCTTTTCCGCACGGCACACTGATTCCGGGCAGTCCTGCCAGGTTTGCCGAAATCGTATAAATATCTCCGAGGTACATTTTGATCGGGTCGCTTAAGCTCTCACCAAGCTTCGGTGCAGTGGTCGGCGCCGCCGGCCCGAGGATCAGGTCATAGGAAGCAAATGCCTTGTCAAATTCCTGTTTGATCAGTGCTTTTGTCCTCAGTGCTTTCAGATAATACGCGTCATAGTAACCGGAACTTAAAACAAACGATCCAAGCATGATCCTTCTCTTGACTTCCGGCCCGAATCCCCCGGAGCGTGTCTTTTTATACATGTCGTGGAGTCCTTCTGCTCCCTTGGCGCGGTATCCGTATTTAATCCCGTCAAACCGTGACAGGTTTGAGCTGGCTTCCGCCGACGCAATGACATAATATGCAGGAATCGCATAATCCACAAGTCCCAGATCAAACTCCTCAACAACTGCTCCCTTTTTCTCCAATGTCCGGGCAGCCGCCATGACAGCTTCTCTGACTTCAGGGTCCAGTCCTTCTCCAAAATAGTCTTTCGGGATTCCGATCTTCATTCCTTTAACATCATCAACCAGGGCGGAAGTAAAATCATACTCATCCCTCTCAATGGATGTGGAATCTTTCTTGTCATAGGATGCAGAAGCCTCTAAAAGAGCCGCACAGTCTGATACGTCTTTAGCCATGGGCCCGATCTGGTCCAGGGAAGAACCGTAAGCAATCAATCCGTATCTTGAAATTGTGCCGTAGGTCGGTTTCATTCCGGTGATCCCGCAGAAAGATGACGGCTGGCGAATCGATCCTCCGGTATCTGAGCCGAGTGCCATGAAGCACTCTCCTGCCGCCACTGCTGCCGCCGATCCGCCGGAAGATCCTCCCGGCACATGTTCCTGATTCCATGGATTTTTTGTCGGTCCGAACGCCGAAGTTTCAGTCGTGCTTCCCATGGCAAACTCATCCATGTTTGTTTTCCCTATGATGACCACACCGGCAGCGATAAGATTTTCCACCGCCTGAGCGGCGTAGGTCGGAACAAAATTTTCGAGAATCCTGGAACTGCACGTAGTTTTGTATCCTTTTGTACAAATATTATCTTTCACAGCCACTGGAACACCGGCCAGCGGACCAGTCAGCGTGCCGTCATCAATTTTTTTCTGCACCTCTTCTGCTCTCTTTAATGCACTCTCTTCATCATATGATACATAGGCATGCACCGCCGGCTCTGCTTTCTTAGTCTGTTCCAGCACAGCCTGTACCGCTTCCACTGCGCTGATCTCTTTTGCTTTTATTTTTCTGCCCAGTTCAAGGGCTGTCAAATCTAAAATTCCCATGGCTTCCTCCTATTCTACGGTCTTTGGCACCACAAAGGCACCGTCTTTTCTCTCCGGTGCGTTGGCGAGAATCTCTTCTCTGTCGTCTCCATTTGTGACGATATCTTCTCTGAATACATTGTTTACCGGAAACACATGAGACATAGGTTCAACACCGTCCGTATCCAGTTCATTCAGCTTGTCTACATAGTCCAGCATGCTCTCCATGTCTTTCTTCGCCTGTTCTTTTTCTTCGCCGGACAGCTCAAGCTTTGCCAGAATACCGACGTATTCGATCGTTTCATCACTGATGTGATTTGCCATTCTAATTCCTCCTTAAATGATTGGTTCTCCTTACGCATTTGTGTGTATCCTCGCGGAGCATTTTTTGATTTCATTAAGAAATAAAAAACCCGCTCCAAAGCAAATATTCTATGCTTCGGGGCGGGAATATCTTCCCACGGTACCACCCGTATTGATATCAGGACAAATTGTCTGATCTCTTCTCATTTCTGTACTTAACGCGTACCACGTGACTGCCTAACATGCATCCTGCCTTTCAGCCGCCCGGCTCCAAAGTGTTCCCGCCGCAAGGTGTCCCTGGAAAGCTTTCAGTCTGTGGGCTTTCCTCCCTGTGAGGTTCCTTTTGCCTTGAGTCTTTTTCATTGCCTTTCTTCTATGATGTTTAATCATAACACAGTTATTTTTATGAATCAAGCCCCATTGACGAATCATAAACATGCATATTTTCAGGTCTGACACGTTTGCTCGGTACAAGTTTAACATCTAAGTATTCTTCTGATAAAACTTCTATTTTTGTACCTTCTGTGAGTTCTAAATTCACATATTTATTCGGATTTTCCCCTTGTGAATCTTCTGAGAGCCAAATACTATTTGCCCCATATTCATCATCCTTATCTTGTTCAAAAGTAAATTCAAAGCTGCCATTACCTTCGACCGCAACTACATCATACGTCCCGGCCGGAAATTCTTTTCCTGCTGTAAGTACGCTGAAAACTTTCACTTCTTCACTCAGAGTATTTTCTCCGGGTTTCTCCATTTTCTTTAGATTAGCATCCGATGTTTTGCAGTATATACTCCCTTTTCCTGAAACTTCTACTAAAGAACCCTGATAAAGACGGATATTCTTTACTTCGGTGTACCGATTAGCTTCCAATACTTCCTTGTCTGTAAACTGCTCATTAATATTGACATACTGTGCATCATTGTTTGCTGAAAAAGTTAAATCATCCCCTTCTCCAGTCATTGTGTAATTTCCTTCCGGAAGATCCAATCCTACGATATATCTGCCGGAAGAAAGTCTCACAGAAAAACTTTTTCCGGTCTTCTCTAAAGCATAGTCCGCGTTTTCATATGTAAAATCCGGCATAGTTTTTGTCCACTTTTTCTTTCCGTCTTCACTCATATAAATCTGAGCATTTTTAATCAGGGTTCCGATATCAACCTCACCTACTGCATCCAAAAACACAACAAAAATAACCACAAGACTCAGTACTAGCCTGATAAATTTTCCTACTCTGCCTTTTTCCTCTGTCCGGAACTGCCTGTACACCCTCTTATGCTGTTTTGTCATAGAACTCTTTGGCTCTATATTTGGCCTTGTCCCGTAGTCCGAGCAGCTTCCCGTCCTTTGCCCTCTCTCCAGCCTTTTAAAATCATAGCCGCACATAGGACAAACGCCATTCCTTAATTTTTCATTGCAAATCGTACATTTGTCATATTTCATATTCATTCCCTCCGGCCTATAAAAATATCCCGCTATCTAGCCCGGTTCTTAAACTTTTTCTTCCTTTTTTCGATGCGTTCTTTATCTTTCTGCTCGATCTCCGGGGCAATGGTCTTTGTAAACCATAATAGTGCCAGCGCCGGTGCAAGGATCCAAAGTGATCTCTGATCATTTCCCAAAAAAGAAAGCGTCATGATTCCCTTGGCCTGAAACATCATTACAAACATATAAACAAAGACTAAAAGAAGTGCAAATGACTCTGTTTTCGTATAGATTTTACCTGTGCCGGGTCCTACCAGAAACCGTTCCAAAAGCAGCGCCGCCCCGCACCCTCTAGTCTTTGCTTTCTATCACGAGCAAAGTCCCGGTTTTCATCTCAATCTTTCCCGTTTCCTCTGCCAGTTCATTGCTGATCCCCCATGTCTCATGGAATACAAGCGTATCGTCATTCAGCGGGTAATAGAATCCGTGAAGCGTCACTCCTGTCACCGTGCCCACCGGAATGAGGGAGATATAGTTCCCAAACTGTTCTTTTTTATTTATGCTGAGAGGACGGTCCACTGCCCGGATGCGGTTATGTGAATCCACTATATATGCCTCCACTCCATGTTTTAGTGCATATACAAGCTGTCCCATATTCCCGAGCACATGGTCTAATCTGGTGCCCGTGCTCCCAAGAATCGTCACCTTTGTAGCCCCCATGCGGACTGCCTGTTCCACAGCGATCCCCGTGTCCGTATCGTCTTTTTCTCTGGGAAGAATCATAATATCTTCTTGTTTAAATCGTTTTACCGTTTCTTCCGGACAGCTGTCAAAATCACCCAATATGAAATCCGGGCGGATTTTGATCTGTTCTGCGTATAAAAGTCCTTTGTCCGCAGCAATAATTTTATCAAATTTCTGCGTTTGAATATAAGAACGGGCGAAGACCCTGTCCAATTCTCCGCCTGTTAAAATTAAGATATGCATTACCATTTTCTCTTTTCTTTTAATTCATTGTAGATGAGTACATAGTTGTCATAGCGAGTCTCGCTGATCCTTCCATCCGCCAGTGCCTGTTTGACACCGCAGCCAGGTTCATGAGTATGGCTGCAACCCTGGAACCGGCATTGTCCCTCATAGGGTTCAAATTCTTTAAAATAATATTTAATCTCGTCTTCCTCGAACATATCCACAAACAGAGAACTGAAGCCCGGCGTGTCCATGACGAAAGTGTCTTCTCCCACCCGGATCAGCTCCGAATGTCTGGTCGTATGCTTTCCTCTCTGAATCTTTTCACTTACCGCTCCGGTTTCCATGTTCGCATCCGGATACAAAAGATTCATCATAGAAGATTTCCCTACACCGGAAGGGCCTGCAAGCACGGTTGTCTTGTGCTCTACGGCCTCCCTGATCTCCGAAAGTCCCGTCTCGTCGGAGACACTGGTAAAGATCACCCGGTGGCCGCAGTCTTTATATACGTCCATGAGAACAGACAATTCCTTTTCTCTGGCCAGATCCGTCTTATTAAAACAGACCACCGCAGGGACTCTCTGCTTCTCCATCATAAGCAAAAACCGGTCCAGCAGATTATAATTTGGTTTTGGATTCTTGGCTGCAAAAATAACCAGCGCCTGATCGATGTTTGAGACAGCCGGGCGGATTAATTCGTTCATCCTTGGAAGTATCTCTGTCAGATTTCCCAGCTTTTTTTCTTCATCCAGGACTTCGATCTCTGCCATGTCTCCCACGAGCGGCTTCATTTTCCGGTTTCTGAAGATGCCTTTTGCTTTGCACTCATATAAACTGCTGCCCGTGTCAACATAATAAAACCCTGCGATTCCTTTGATAATTCTTCCCTGCATGAACTGATCTTACTCCTCTGTATTATCTATGGTGTATTCTGTTGTCGGCTGCTTTCCCAGGCTTACGACCACGCCGATTCCTGTCCCTTTTGTAACTTTTTTCCCGGCTTTCGGTGACTGACTGATAATACATCCCTCCGGCACCCTGCTGTCGTACTTCTGGGAAGAAATGATCAGCTTTAGTCCTTCTCTGCTTAACTCTTCTCTCGCATCATCTGCGGTCTTAAATACGATTTCCGGCACTGTGACCTTGTTCTCACCTTTGCTGACCGTGATCGTCACCTTGGAGCCTCTGGAAATTTTATTCCCCGCTCCCGGAGACTGAGAAATCACATCACCTTCCTTGACACTGGAACTGAATTTGGTGGACACAGAAACTTTGAATCCCTGGTCTGAAAGGATCTTCGTGGCAGACTTCTGGCTGTACCCGCGGATATCCGGCACCTCAATTTTGCTCTCGCCGGTACTGACAGTCAATACAATGGTCGTTCCCTTTTCCACTTCCTGGTCTGACTCCAGACTCTGGCGGATGATATATCCCGCCTCATAAGAAGATGAAGCCTCTGTTTTGCGCTCCACTTTCAGATCTTCATCGATGGATGCCAACGCCGCATCGTAAGTCATTCCCACATAGTTTTCAACCGGTACCTTCTCAAGCTTTTCCGTGGTGCTTTCTTCCGTAGTCGTAAGTTTCTCTGTGCCGGCATTATCCCCTGAGCGGAACAGCCCTGAACTGTTAATGACCAGTACAATGATGGATATGAGAATAATGGCTCCCACCACAGCGGCCAGGACGACAACCAGCTTTTCAATCTTGGAATTCATGCCCCGCGGCTCTTCCTCATCGTCGTCATCCACAAATCCGAATTCCTCTTCCGGTTCTTCTTCCGTCTCCTCCGGTTTTACAAACTCTTTTGTGTGAAGCATCTGAGTCGGCGAATCGTCCACAAAGGGCGCCATGCCTACATAGCTTCCTTTCGTGTCTTCGAAAACCAACTTTAAATCCTCTATCAGTTCGTTCACAGACTGATACCGGTCTTCCGGTTTTTTCATGGTACATTTGAGAATGATCTTTTCCAGGCTTTCCGGAATATCTCCGATCAGTTCTCCCGGTGGCGTAATTTCATTCTGGAGATGCATCAGAGCAATGGTAACCCCATTTTCGTGGTCAAAAGGGACCTGGCCTGTGACCATCTCATACATTGTAATCCCCAGAGAATAAATATCACTCTTCTCATCGCAGTACTTTCCTTTGGCCTGTTCCGGAGAAATGTAATGGACCGATCCTATGGCCGTGGATGTGACCGTATTGGAATTGGCCGCCTTTGCTATTCCAAAATCCGTGACTTTTACCTGACCGGAATCTGAGACCAGAATATTCTGGGGCTTAATATCCCTGTGGATCGTGTGATGCCCATGGGCATGCCCGATCGCTGAAGCTATCTGAAGAGACAATTCTACGGTCTCTTTTGCGGAAAGATGCCCCTTTTTCATAATATATTCCTTCAGGGTAATGCCTTCTGCCAATTCCATGACAATGTAATTGACACTGTCTTCCTGGCCTACATCATATACGTTCACAATATTGGGGTGGGCCAGTCTTGCGACCGCCTCTGCTTCCACCTGAAACTTTTTTAAAAACTTCTCATTATCTACATATTCATTTTTCAACACTTTGATAGCAACGTTCCGGTTCAGTTTATGGCACTTTGCCATGTATACGTCAGCCATCCCGCCAGTACCAATCTTTTTCAGGATTTCGTAGCGTCCTCCTAAAATGGTTCCTGTTTCTAACATGTGATCTCACCTCGCTCCCCCAGCGCAACGATCACCAGGGATATATTGTCCTTGCCGCCATATTCGTTAGCCCTGTTCACCAACTGGCCTGCCTTATTTTCCAATTGACTGTGATCCAACAGGAGTTCTTTGATTTCATCATCCGCAATCATGCTCGTCAATCCGTCACTGCACAAAAGTAAATATCCGTCTTTCTTCGGCAGCTCAAAAAAATCGGGAACAGATTCAATACCTGCGCCGATTGCTCTCGTGATCAGATTTCTTTTTGGATGCTGCCTCATATGTCTGCGCTCAATCTCTCCGGCCTTCACCAATTCTTCTACAAAAGAATGGTCTGTGGTCACCTGGACAAGATCCTGATCTGCAAAATACAGACGGCTGTCTCCAATGTTCATCACAAAAATACTCTCTTCTGTCACAGTGGCCGCTACCATAGTTGTTCCCATGCCCGCGTATTCTTCTTCCTCGCACTTCAGCAATATCTCACTGCTCACTTTCTGCAGTGCTTCCTTCATGATCTCAATAGGATCTGAATTCTCAATCTCTCGTATAAATTCCACAAAACGACTGACCGCAAAAGAGGACGCAAAACCTCCTGCCCTGTGGCCTCCCATGCCGTCCGCAACGATATATAAATTATCTAATTGTCCTACGGGTTCATCAGAGTAAAAGATGGTGTCCTGATTTTCAGACCGTACCTTTCCTCTGTGAGAAGTTCCAACGGATTGCATCTTAGTTCTCCTTTTTTGTGCGAATTTCCTGTTTTTCCACAGAATCCAGCTTCTTTCTTCTTAATTGTCCACAGGCAGCATTGATATCTCTGCCCATTTCTCTTCTTATGGTAACATTTACACGATTTTTTTCAAGTATGTTTTTGAAGTCGTTCACAAACTCCGGCATAGACTGCCGGAAGTCTCTCTCCTTGATAGGATTGACTGGGATCAGATTGACATGGCATGGAAATCCGCCTAAAAAGCGGCAAAGTTCCCTGGCATTCCGGGAGCTGTCATTCACTCCTGCCACAAGACTGAATTCAAACGTGATCCTCCGTCCCGTCCGGTCAAAGTAATATTTACAGGCAGAGAGCAGTTCTTCCATAGAATACTGATTTGCCACCGGCATCAGGGATTTCCTCATTTCGTCATTGGAGGCATGAAGTGAGATCGCAAGCGTCATCTGAAGCTTTTCATCCGCCAATTCCCGTATCCTCGGCACCAGTCCGCAGGTAGACACCGTCAGGTTCCTCTGACTTAAATTCAGTCCTTTCTCGTCGGTCAAAAGTCTGATAAATTTTAAAAGATTCTCATAGTTATCCAAAGGTTCCCCGGTTCCCATAACGACCACATGGGACACCCGTTCCCCAGTATCTTTTTGGATATAATAAATCTGTCCAAGCATTTCTGAAGGGAGCAGGCTGCGGTCCAGTCCCCCGAGGGTAGACGCACAAAATCTGCATCCCATCCTGCACCCGGCCTGTGACGAAATGCACACCGAATTGCCGTGCTTGTATTTCATCAGGACACTTTCTATAATATTCCCATCATTCAGCTGAAATAAATACTTTCTTGTACCGTCAATCTTGGATACATAGGTTTCCACTTCTTTCAGTTCCGCTACTTCATATTCCTTTTGAAGTTTTTCTTTCAGATTTTTCGGCAGATTGTTCATCTCATCAAGAGAGGATGCCAGCCTCTTATGGAACCACTCAAATATTTGTTTTGCACGGAACTTTTTTTCTCCCAGTTCTTCCACCGCAAATTCCAGTTCTTCCAGTGTCATTGATTTAAGATCTCTCATTTTGTTCTCCTAAGTTTTCCGATAAAGAATCCGTCGCACGGATGAATTCCCGGCAGCAGCTGGATATACCCCTCTCCGGCCGTCTTAATGTCAAGGGTTTTGGGGAGAAAAGGCGTCAGGTCTACCGGCTCAAATCCGTTCTGTCCTGCAATCCACCTGAAATTTTCTTCATTTTCTTTCGGGTTGATCGTACATGTAGAAAAAAGCAGGCTTCCTCCCGGCTTCACATAGGATAGGGCTGTTTTTAATATTTCTCTCTGCAGTTTCACAAGGTCTTCCAAAACGGATTCTTCCAGATTGTACTTAATGTCCTGCTTTTTTCCCATAATCCCAAGTCCGGAACACGGGACATCACACAGTACAGCGTCCATAGACTCTGCCAGACGTTCATCCGGAATTCTGGCATCCCAGATCTGAGTACGGATATTTTCAAATCCCACACGTTCGATGTTTTCTTTCAGCAGTACTTCTTTGTAATCCGTCAGATCCCGGGCCAGAACCTGCCCCGTTCCGTGGAGTTTGTCTGCCGCATACAGTGCTTTGCCTCCCGGAGCGCTGCAAATATCAAGGATCTTCTGTCCCTCTTTTGGATCTGCGACCTTTCCGGCCAGCATGGAACTTTCATCCTGCACGATAAAACGGCCTTCTCTGAATGCCGAAATACGCTTTAGAAAATCATAGTTAGAAATACGAATTGCCTCCGGAAGCAGTCTTCCGTCTTCCACCTCCACACCATCTTTTTTCAGGGAAGTGATCAGTTCTTCTCTGGAGCCGTTGCTTTCCATCCATGAAACCGTTGTCTTTTTTGGCTCCAGGAAAGAACTCACGATCGTTTCTGTTTCTTCCTCTGTATAAGAACGCAGAAAATGACGGATGATCCATTCCGGCATGGAACAGGCAACGGACAGATACTTTACAAAATCCTTATCCCTGTCTGGAAACGGGATATCTTGTTTCTGTCTGGAAATTGTTCTCAAAACACCGTTTACAAAGCCGGATAATCTTGAAAAGCCCCGCTTTTTGGCCAGCTTCACACATTCATTGCATGCCGCGGAGTCAGGGATGTGATCCATGAACAGAATCTGGCAGGCACCCATGCGGAGCAGTGAACGCACCAGCGGCTTCATTTTCCTTACCTTCGTCTTGGAATACAGATCAATCACATAATCAATGGTCAGGCGGCGCTCCAGAGTTCCCTGGCATAGCCTTGTAAAAAAAGCCCGGTCCTTCTTTTCACTGAACTGATACTTTTCCAGTGTCTCTCCGATGGCAATATGGGACAGTTCCTCTTTTCTGTCTATTTTCATCAGAACATCTAAAGCCGATTCTCTTGGATTCTGCATATTATTCTCCTAATACCGTTCCGGCATCTACCTTGGAGCCTGCCAAGAATGCCTGGACTGACATCCGCTTTTTCCCGGAAAGCTGGATTTCATTGAGTGCTAATGCTTCCTGACCGCAGGCCACAATCATCTGTTTTTTAGTCACTTCAATAATGGTTCCGGGTCTCTCTCCTCCGTCATAGGAAACGACGTCCGCATCCCATATTTTCAGTGTTTTCCCTCCAAGCTCCGTATAAGCACTCGGCCATGGGTTCAGTCCGCGCACCCACTGTTCAATCTCAGCGGCATTTTTCGTGAACTCTATCTTCCCCATCTCTTTGCTCAGCATCGGGGCATAGGAACTCTCATTGTCATTTTGTTTGATCCTTACCGCCGTCCCATCTTTTAATTTCTCTAATGTCTCCAGCAATAAGTCTGCGCCCAGCGCCATTAGCTTGTCATGAAGGGTTCCGGATGTTTCTTTCTTATCCAGCGGAATGACTGCTTTATCTATCATATCCCCCGTATCTAAACCCTTTTCCATATACATGGTCGTAATTCCCGTTTCCCTTTCACCGTTTAAGACGGCCCACTGGATCGGTCCCGCTCCGCGGTATTTCGGAAGAAGTGACCCATGGACATTGATACATCCGTATTTGGGGATATTCAGTATCCGCTCCGGCAAAATCTGTCCGTATGCGACAACTACGATGACATCCGGAGCCAGATGTTCAAGGTCTTCTATAAATTTCTCATCTCTGGCTTTTGCCGGCTGAAGGACAGGGATTCCATGTTTCAATGCAGCCTCTTTCACCGGCGGAAAAGAAAGTTTCTTTCCCCTTCCCTTCTGCTTATCGGGCTGCGTAACTGCCGCAGCCACATGATGAAATTGTATCAGCTTCTCCAGCGTAGGCACCGCAAATTCCGGCGTTCCCATAAATACTACGTTCATCGTATCCTCCTTACTCTTCCTCTTCCACATCTCTCACCGGTTCTTCCGCCACATCCGGATAAAGGATTCCGTCCAAATGGTCAAGTTCATGGCAGATCGCCCTCGCAAGAAGTCCTTCTCCTTCCACTCTGATCGGGTTCATATCCCGGTCCAGCGCTTCACATACCACATGGTTCGGACGCTTTACGACTGCAACCTTCCCCGGAAGGCTCAGACATCCCTCGTCTCCGATCTGTTCGCCGTCTTTTTCCACGATCTTAGGATTGATCAGGACCAGCGGCTGGCCTTCATATGTGTCGATGACCACCAGCCGTTTCAGGATTCCCACCTGAGGAGCGGCCAGTCCCACGCCGTATGCTTCATACATTGTCTCAAACATGTCATCGATCAGCAGCATGATTCTGGATGTCATTTCTTTAATCTCTTTTGATGGTTTTCTGAGGACTTCATCCCCCATTTTTCTGATGTTTCTGATTGCCATGAATACTTCTCCTTCTCAAATATTCTTTGTTAATAACTGCTCATAGGATTAAAATCGAATGTGATATGAATGTCTTTGGGCAATTCCTGCCGGTCGATCCACAGTTCCAGCCGGTCTTTCACCTTCATAAGTTCCTTGTAATCTTTCTTTTTTACGTACAGCACCTGCCGGTAAATATCATTGACTTTTGCCAGAGAGGCCTCGCCGGGTCCGATGACGCGGATGCCCGAATTCTGAATCACCCTGGCCATGCGCTGTGCCGTCTTTTTGCATTCCTCTTCCGAAGGCCCGGCAAGAAGGACTGTAAGCATCTGCCAAACCGGAGGATAGCAAAGCATCGTCCGGTAGGATATCTCCTGGCGGTAAAACTCTTCATAGTCCTGGGCTGCCGCTGTGACAATACAGTAATGTTCCGGCGAATAGGTCTGTATGACAACCTCTCCGGCTTTATCGCCTCTCCCTGCCCGGCCGGCCGCCTGAGTCAAAAGCTGGAATGTCCGTTCTGCTGCACGGAAATCACTGGCATGCAGAGATAAATCCGCTGCCAGGATTCCGACGAGAGTAACGTTTGCAAAATCGTGTCCTTTGACAATCATCTGCGTGCCCACAAGAATATCGGCCCGGCCTTCCGAAAAAGTCTTTAGAATCTCTTCATGGCTGTGCTTTCTTTTTGTGGTATCCATATCCATCCGGAGCACTCTTGCTTCCGGAAATTCTTTCCTTATAGCGGCCTCTGCCTTTTGAGTGCCGAGTCCGAACGTTCCGATAAATGGACTGCCGCACTCAGGACAGACATCCTGCATCGCTTCTTCATATCCGCAGTAATGGCAGCGGAGTTTCCCGTCCCTGTGATACGTAAGCGATACATCGCAGTGGGGACACTGCATCACAGTGCCGCAGCTTCTGCATGAGACAAACCCGGCATATCCTCTCCGATTCAAAAAAAGCATGATCTGCTCTTTTTTCCGAAGCCGGTCTCCGATCAGTTCATAGAGCCTTCTGCTGAACATACTGCGGTTCCCCTGCTTTAATTCTTCCCTTAAATCTTCTATATACACATCGGGCAGGATCGCTTCTTTTGCCCGGTCTTTCAGCGTCCAGAGCCTGTATTCCCCGTCAAGTGCCTTCTGATAGCTCTCAAGAGACGGCGTTGCGGACCCTAAAATCACCGCCGCGCCCTCCATGTCCGCTTTTTCCAGAGCCACTTCTCTTGCGTGGTATTTGGGCGTCTGCTCACTTTTATAACTGCCCTCATGTTCTTCGTCAATGATGATCAGCCCAAGATTTGGAAACGGCACAAACAGTGCAGATCTGGGACCGATGATAATATCGGCATCCCCATTCTTTGCCCGGAGCCACTGATCGTATTTTTCTCCTTTGGAGAGTCTGGAATTAAGGATGGACACCCTGTCTCCGAACCGCTTCGTAAAACGGCAGACCGTCTGGTACGTAAGAGCGATCTCCGGGATCAGCACGATAGCCTGTTTCCCTTTTCTGACAACTTCCTCGATTGCCGCCAGATAGACTTCTGTCTTCCCGCTTCCGGTAATCCCGTGGAGAAGATACGTTCTCCTCTCCCCTGCTGCGTAATCTGCTTTGAATTCCTGTATCAGCTTCTCCTGACTCTCATTCAGGGGCAGGGCATCTTCCGCCTCCATCCCGCTGGGGCCGGGATTCCGGTAAAACTTTTCTGTTTCGACGCGGATTATACCGTCTTGTTCCATACCTGCAACCGTTGTCCTCGGAATCTTCAGGCATTTCGTCACACGCTCCCAGGAAACCGTCTGCTCATCCATAAGAGCAGCCAGCAGCCTGGCTTTTGCAGCGTAATGCCTGCCTAAATATTCATCCAGCAGACCGGGAGCCTGATCTTTTGGCAGTAAGAGCCTGACAGACTTTTTTTCTTTTTGTTTCATTTTATCCTGCACGGGAAGCACGGTCTTCAGTGCCTGGATCATGGTAGACCCATAGTTTTCCCGAATCCAGTAGGCGAGCTTGATCATCCTGGATTCTGCGTCCACACCGTCTTTTTCTATGGACAAAATTTCCTTTATTTTCTTAGGATCGTAATCTGCCCTATCCGAAAGCCTGACAACATATCCCTTCTGTTCCCGGTTTCCTGCTCCAAACGGCACCCGAACGGACTGCCCGACCCGGATCTGATCACATAAGGAAAAAGGCACTCGATATTGAAATACCCGATCCAGTGCCTCATGCGAAATATTGATGATAATATCTGCGTACAATGTTTCCATAAATCAGTCGATGACGTGTCCCTTTTGGCGCAGGACTTTAACTACACGGTCCACATGTTCCCTGCAGATCTCGTGAGTTTTGGCTTCCACCATGACACGCACCAAAGGTTCCGTTCCGCTCTCCCTTACAAGAATCCTTCCGTCATTTCCGAGTTCCTTCTCCACAGCTTCCACTGCTGTAATCACGTCTGCGTCTTCCCTGGCGTCTTTTTTATCCCGGACTTTGACGTTCTCAAGAATCTGTGGATATATATCCACATCCTTTACCAGCTGTCCAAGTGACTGTTTCTGTTCCAGCATGGCCTCCATGATCTTTAAAGAAGTCAGAATCCCGTCTCCGGTAGTCGCAAACTTGCTGAAAATAATATGCCCTGACTGTTCACCGCCCAGGCCGTGTCCGTTTCTGGACATATTTTCGTACACATATTTATCTCCCACCGCTGTTTTTTCATAGTCGATACCGGCCCGGTCAAATGCCTTGTAAAGGCCGAGATTGGACATGACCGTTGTAACGACCGTGTTGTTATTGAGAGCACCGTGCTCTTTCATATATTTTCCGCATACATACAGGATCAGATCGCCGTTTACTTCTGCCCCGTTCTCATCCACGGCAATACAGCGGTCCGCATCGCCGTCGTATGCGAATCCCACATCCAGATGGTTCTCTTTTACAAATCCCTTGAGTATCTCTATATGAGTGGAACCGCAGTTGGTGTTGATATTTGTACCGTCCGGTTCATTGTTGATCACATAGACCTCCGCGCCCAGTGTCTCAAATACATTCTTTGCAATGCTTGAGGAGCTTCCGTTGGAACAGTCCAGTCCGACCTTTACATTTTTAAATGACCGTGTGGCCAGGGAGATGAGATATCCTATGTATCGGTTTCTTCCTGATGCGTAATCTTTCGCCCTTCCGATGTCGCTTTTCGTAGCAAAAGGAAGTTCCCCGATCTTGCCGTCAATGTATGCCTCGATCTGTTCTTCGACTTCCGCATCCATCTTATGTCCCTTGGCGTTGATCAGCTTGATCCCATTGTCATAGTAAGGATTATGGCTGGCAGAGATCATAATGCCGCAGTCAAACTGTTCCGTGCGGACCACGTAAGATACACTCGGAGTCGTGGTCACATAGAGCATATAGGCGTTGGCTCCGGAAGCCGTGAGTCCGGCTACGAGCGCGTGTTCGAACATATAGCTGCTTCTTCTTGTGTCCTTTCCGATAACTACCTTCGGACGTTTCTTTTCCTTGCCCAGGTGCCATCCCAAAAATCTTCCTACTTTATATGCATGCTCCACCGTAAGATCGATGTTTGCCTCTCCGCGGAAGCCGTCAGTGCCAAAATATTTTCCCATGATTGACCTCTTTCTCATACTTTATTTTAAAATAACCTAGAATGTATTATAACATAAAGTCTCACCGTTGAAAAACAAAAAATCCCCGCCGGAGACAATGCTTTGACAGCACTGTCTCCGGCGGGGACACACTTTTAACTGCTTTTCCGGCTGACTTTTACAACGACGGAAATATCTTCATTCTTGATCTCGCCAAGGGCCCTGAGCATTTTTTTCAGGGCAGGATACCATATATCCTTGGGGAGTTCTTTTATCTCTTCTTTTGTGAGCAGACTCGTCTGATCCTTCTCCGTCCCGAATAATCCCTCATAACAGATCTCATACTGTTTTCCCCGGTCGATGACTCCTAACTCTTCCAGTGTATTCATCATCCGGTAGACAGTCGCTCTGCCTATGGCAGGATCTATCTTAGTCGCCTCATAAAAGATTTCTTTGCAGCAGGAACAATTATTTTTTAAGATCACATCCAGGATCACTTTTCTCTGGCTCGTGATCCTGAGTCCCTGCTCCCGAAGCTGCTCTATGATTCTTTCCCGGCTAAGTTCTGTGGTCATACTGCCTCCCATTCGCATCTGCCTCTCTGCCGTACCTCTGCAAATTTGATAACCAATATCATTTATAGATTTATCATACGCAACTTCTCTTAAATTGTCAAGTTTTATTGATATCAATTTTCAAAATATGACTTATAATTCACATAGTATTTCCCCTTTGGAAATAAGTGATGATAAAGATCTACAAAATAATCATCTGTCATACTCGCAATGTAATCGGTCACCATCCGGTTCGGCTCCTCTTCTGTATAGGGCCTGGACGTCTCATAATAGGACCTGGCCTCCTCCACGAATTCTATATGGTGTTTGAAGATCACCGAGTCTTCATCCCCCCTGATCAAATCCGCATATAGCTTTTCATAGACTTCCCGGAACATCGGAGCCACATTTTCAGAATAAATACGGTCCAATTTTTTGTTGAAATAAATCTGTTCATAGTTTTCTTTCTTGGCGATCTTCATGGCATCATAATACTTTGAATCCAGCATAATATAGTCTTTTCGGTAACTGTTTTCAACTATATTTACAATCATGTTATTGATGATCTCCGCATTCTCTACTCCGATCTCCCCCTGAGTAAAAATATCACTGCTCTCAATAAGCTTTGCTTTCTTCGCGTCCTGCCGGTCCTTGCCCAGATAGGCAACCATATCGCATATCCTGACCACACATCCTTCCAGAGTCGACGGTATCAGAGTCTTGATATAGTCTTTGTTTTGACTGCTGTTTTCCATCTTCTCATAAAACTCTTCAAAAGTATCCATCCGGCAGGGGCGGTACTCCTGCTGTTCAAATTCTCCATTGTGACAGAGGATTCCATCCAATGTCTGCAGCGAAAGGTTGCGTTCAAACATCCCGTCAAGCACCCGCACGCTTTGAATATTGTGCTGGAAACAGCATCCTGTCTTCTCATGATAAAGCTCATCCAAATACCGCTCTCCCGCATGTCCGAACGGCGTGTGTCCGATGTCGTGTCCGAGAGCGATCGCCTCGATCAGGTCACAGTTTAAGCCGAGGAGCTTACCGATATTCCTTGCAATCCTTGAGACAAGCTGCACATGCAAAGATCTTCTGGATATATCGTCATTCAGAAAAAACGAAAATACCTGGGTCTTATCTGTATACCGGTTATAGTACGGAGAGTGGATGATCTTTTCCACATCCCGGACAAAAGCCGGTCTCCAGAGGCTGGCTTTATCCCTCTCCCGGTTTTTCCGGATCACCTGTTCATCCGTACATGCACAGGGGTTTTTCCAGCCCTCCTCCCGGTCCCTGATGATCTCCCTCTGCAGTTCTTTTGAAAGTTCATGATAATAAAGCATTTTTTCTTCCTCCCTAAATCCCGAATCAAGCCCACTGACTCAATTTATAAAACAGAAAAAGCCTACAATTATGATTGCAGACTTTGGTTTTGTGCCACGCCTAAACGCTGGCCCTGTTTTAGTTTTGTCTCACATCCGTCTTTCGTTCTTTCCAATAAACATTCATCAATGTCTACCTTATCGCCTCTGAAAAGCAGAACGATGGTGGAGCCTCCAAACTCAAAATATCCCTTTTCCATACCGCGGCGCATGATGCCTTCTTCGTGATGGTTTACGATCCGTCCTACCATCAGAGCCCCCACTTCCATCTGGACTGCATCGCCGAAATGCTCCGTCTTCATCATGGTAAATTCCCTGGCATTTTCTTTATAGACAGACACATAGTCATTGGCTGTCGGATTCACGGTGTGATATGCCCCTTTTATGAAATAATTCCTGCTCTTTATGCCGTTGTCAAAATAGCAGTACCTGTGGTAATCATCGACTGTAAGGCGTAGAATGACTGCGTAGCCGTTTTTGAAATGGTCAGCAATCTTTCTGCTCCTCAGCAATGACTCCACGGTATAGACCGTATCTTTCACACAAAATGACGTGTCTTCTGTTATGCGGTATGCGCTTGCTTTACAGTCGCACGGACTGAACAGAATGTGTTGATCTTCAGGAAGCGGCCGCTTTCCCGGCTTGATCCTTCTTGTAAAAAAATCATTATAAGACGTATAGATCCTGTCCTCATACTCTCTCATATCGATCTTATTTTTTCTGACAAACCGCTCGATCATACACTTTGAGCAGCCTGTACTCAGAAAAAGCCCTCCCAGTCTGGATACCCAGGGCTTTGTGAGAATCTTTAATTTTATACGGCCGATGTAAGTTCCGTAAAGAAGCTTCAGGAATTTATCCTGAAAAGTCTCTTCCTCGTAACAGCGGCCTTTTTGGTCCACATATTTCATTACCTGTCTCCTTTAAAGAAAATATATTCTGACGGCTATCAGGATGCCAATAATCACAAATGCGAACATGCACTTCTTTCCCGGCTTAAACACACTGAAATCAATCACAAACAGCAGAGAAATGATCAGTACTGCCAGCAGATATATGTAAGGAAACTGTGCTGTAAAAAACCTCTTCAGCTGATATACGATAGGCAGGATTAATGCTACCGATGTGACCGGAAGTCCCCGGTAATGTTTTCTTCTCTCGCTTGTCTCTGCCTGTCTCTGTTCTTCGGTAACATTAAAAAATGCCAGCCGGATCACCGCTCCTAAAATATACATCATATATATGATTTTTGCATACCAGGCGTCCATCCCCATGGAATAACCTATGACGACAGGAAACGCTCCAAAACAGATCAAATCACAGAGGGAATCAATCTCAATTCCAAATTTCTTTGCGTCATCGGAGCGTTTGATCATTTTTGCGACGGTTCCGTCATACATATCTGTAAATCCGGAGATCATCAGACAAATCATTGCTATTTTAAAGTTTCCGTTAAATGCCGCTGACATACCGAACACAGCACTGACGACGCCTGCATATGTCAGTATCACTGATACATTATAAAATCCTATCATAACTAAACCTCTATTCCTTACGCTTTATTGTCACATGAGCCACAAAAGTCAAGAATGCGCTGATCAGCACCAGAGCATAATAACTGATTCCCCGGCTCAGCAGCATTGCCGGATACAGCAAACTGCTCCTGAATATCTTTTGGAAAATACTTAAAAACAAGCCTTCACTGATTCCCATCCCCCCCGGAAGCGGAAGCATATCCACCGAGATAGATATGACACACTGAAGTGCTACAATATCAACAAATCCAAGTGCAGAGAGTCCCAATGCCTTATAGACAAGATATGTGATGGAAAAATGCAGAATTCTCTGTACTAATGTCACCAAAAACATCTCAAAAATCATCAGTTTATATTCTTTAATGACCGCAGCTGTCTTATGGTAGTCCTGCATCCAGTCCTCGATTTTGCGGATTCGCTCTTCTTTCTTTTTAAGGATATGAATCCTTTCCAGCATCCGTATCATTGCCAGAAGCACCCTGGACGCAAGCGTTGGTTCAAATACCAGCATCAGCATCAGTGCGACGCAGAAAACATTCAGTCCGATCCCGAGATAAAAGAAAAATGCTACCTGATATATATAGTCTGTAATCAGGCTGTGCCGGAAAACAAAGATCGCTGCTCCCAGGAATACCAATACAAACTTATATAAAATTGTAACAATCATCAAAACAACGGTTCCCACCGAAACGTCGATCTTATCCCGGTTCATATAGTAAAGCTGAGCCGGCTGTCCTCCGGTGGCCGACGGCGTAATGCAGCTGAAAAAAAATCCTACAAACGAATAAAGAATGCAGTGCCTTTTCGGCACGCGGTACCGGAGCACACGCAACATTCTGTATATGATAAAAGCTTCGCAGCATACAAACACGATGATCAGACCTAAGCCTGATATATAGTAAACAGGACTGACGCTTCTCATGACCTTTAAAAGTTCCGGCAGCTCTTTTCCACGAAAAATTGCATAAAATGTAAGCCCAAACAGTGCAAAAAAGAAGATGCCGTTGCCAATCCAGCGCTTCTTAATCTCCATAACCTACCTCTTTGTCGATTGCCCTCTCCAAATGTACTCCCCGGTTGATCTTTGTAAACATGCTCTGCAGCTTCAGATACCAGTCCGTCTTCTGTCCGACCAGATACATAGCCTCTGCCAGCAGTACCCCTGCAATAAGATCGATGATGTAATGCTGCTTCGTAACCTGCGTGGAAATACATACCAGAACTGCAAAAACACAGGAAAAACACTGGTACCAAACAGGAACTTTTTTCTGTCCTCGTATGCCTACAAAACAAAACCAGCTGACCAGACAATGAATGGATGGAAACAAATTTGCCGACGGATCAATCGTATAAACCAGATTCAGCATCTGATCCCAGATCCCGGTTCCGGTTATTTCGGGCCTTGCCAGAGTTGTCGGAACCATTACAAAGAAGATTCCGCAAATGATTCTTGAAAGAAAATCACCTACTAAGAACCGGTATAAATGCTCCTTCCCAATCCTTCCTATCATGATATAATTCACAGCCCAAAACAGATAGCAGATCAGATAGATACTCGTAAATCCCGGTATCAGAGGAACTGCACGGTCAAATGCCGTGGTAAAATCATAATGCTTTAAATCCCTGCACAGAATCTGTGTACCCGTATAAATCAGTGAATTAAAAGTGAAAGAACAGATCAGGGGGAGTACTGCATATTTGGGAATCATAATCCATAAATACCCATCCAGTTTTTTCATGTTTCACTCCTTTACAAACAAAAACCATGTCATAATACATGACATGATTCTTGTCTTATTATAGCTTTCCATCATCAAAATGTAAAGCCAAGCACATTTATTTAATACATTTGTAAGAAAATCAGGAGCTCTGCTTTTTCTTCTTTCTGTTAAATACCAGGTAGATACAAGGGATAAAGATTAATGTAAGCAAAGTTCCATAAATCAGTCCCCCGATCGTTACGATAGCCATCGGCTGTACCATCTCTGCCCCGGACCCAAGACCCAGTGCCATGGTAGTAAGACCGAGAATTGTCGTGATCGCCGTCATCAAAATCGGCCGGATTCTCATGGAACCGGCAGTTATGACAGCATCCATAAGCTCGTAACCTTTATATCTAAGCTGATTGATGGTATCCACCAGAACGATACCATTATTTACGATGATACCGGACAGCATTACGAAACCGATCATGGCAATGATACTCAGATCCTTGCCCGCCACAAACAGTCCGATCAGTCCTCCTGTAAATGCCAGAGGGATTGTAAACAGGATAATGAAAGGAGACTTGAGTGACTGGAACTGTGCCACCATGATCAGATACATAAATGCGATTGCCAGGATCAGCATCAATCCTACCTGCCCCGCCGTATCATTTATGGATTCCATCTCGCCAGCCATCTTATAGCTGTATCCTGCAGGCGCCTTGTATCCCTTCAGCGCTTTGCTCACATTCTGGCTGACGATACCGATATTGTACCCGTCTTCAAGCTCTGCGGTTACATTCAGTATTCTCTCCTGAGCTGATCTTGAGATCGTGGAGAGACTGTCGGTATCACTGAAGCTGGCCACTTTGGAAAGTGCCACTTCCTTGCTCTCTCCTTTCTTTGTTCCTGTGAGCTTCATTTTCTTTAGCTGTGCTCTTGTGATATTGTCCTTGGTATCATTGGACACTTTTACATCCCACTGTCTCTCATTCTGGCTGATCGTTGTCGCTGTGGAGCCCTCCTGAATCTTGGAATTGAGCTGCTGATAAACGGTCGCCACCGTGAGGCCGTATTTTGCGGCTTTTGCTTTATCAACTGTGACATGAATATCCGGAGTCGTCTCCTCCTGTCCGTCACTGACATTCTTTGTGCCTTTGACAGATTCCACCCTTTTTGCAATATCACTGGCTGTTTTACGGAGCGTTTTCATATCATTTCCTTTGACTTCAATGGCGATCCCGCTTCCCCCGAGTGCGCTCATATCCATGTTGGACTCCTGTACCTGGATCTCACAGTTGAATTTCTTTGTCTTTTTTATGATCTCTTTTTTTATCTCTTTATTCGTCTGCTTTTTTTCTTCTTTCAGCATGATATACATGCTGGCTGTGTCCTGACTTGCCTTGCTTCCCGATGAAGTGCCTCCCATGCCTGATGAACTGCTTACCATGGCTCCGACACCATCTACATCAGGAATCTCACGAATTTTTTTCATGACCGTATCAGACATAGCCGCCGTATCACTCAGGCCTGATCCCTTCGGCATCTCAATGGTAAGGCTCATCTGTGAACTATCCATAGACGGCATCAGGGAAGTTCCAATCTTTGTTGCCCCAATCACTGCTCCCACAAACACTGCGAGTGTCAGTACGATGGCGATCCATTTCCTTCTGAGCACCTTATCCATGACTCCGCGGTACAGAGACTGAAGTCCGTCAAACAGCTTGTTGTCCTTTTCCGTCACTTTGTGAAGCACTCCGGCGGACATCATCGGCACAAAAGTCACAGCAACGATCAGACTGGCAATCAGTGAATATCCGATCGTCAGTGCCATATCGGAAAACAGCTTCTTAGTAAGTCCTGATGTAAACACAATCGGCAGGAAGACGGAGATTGTTGTCAGCGTTGAAGCGGTAATTGCTCCGGCTACCCCTTTTGCTCCCTCGATCGCCGCCTCTTTGACCGGCACCCCTTCTTTTCTCAGCCGGTAAATATTCTCTATAACAACAATCGAGTTATCCACCAGCATACCGACTCCGAGCGCAAGGCCGGAAAGCGAAATAACATTTAAGGTGATACCGCTGAAGTACATCATGACCACGGCAAACACTACACTGATCGGGATTGAGCAGGCAATAACGGCAGTCGGTTTGATATCCTTTAGGAACACAAGCAGGATCAGCACTGCCAGAACTGCCCCCATTCCAAGGTTCTGCAAAACAGATCCAACAACCATATCTATGTAAATCCCCTGATCCATCAGATTTGTGTAATGCAGCCCGGGGTTCTCTTTTTTGAGCGTTTCCAACTTCTCAGAAACCCGCTTTGATACGTCTGCAGTAGAATAGTTGTTCTGTTTCTGAATGCTCAGCACTACCGCATCATTTCCGTTTACTCTGCAGTAGTTGTCCTTCTTATTGTTGACAACGGCAACATCTGCAACATCGCTCAGACGGATGGGCGCAAAGTTATCAATGCCCAGATCCATCAGCTCCATGTCTTCCAGATCTTCCTGACTGGTGACTTTATCCCCGACTCTGACCAGATATTGTGTGTTGTCTTCTGAAATATATCCCGCAGGCATTTCAAAATTCTGTGCGATCAGCATGGCTTTCACATTGTCCACAGTCAGTTTATCTTTTATGTCAGCCGCCGCTTTTGCCTGCTTTTTGCTGGCATCCAGCTGCTGCTGGCCCATAGCGATCTGAGATTCGCCCTGTGCGATGCCGATCTCCCCTGATGTCATCTGGCTGTTGGCATTGGCGGTCTGCGCGGTCACTGTCGTCAGATTGGCGTCAATCTGTTTTTTGCCCTCCTGGATCTGCTTTAAGGCTTTCTGTAAAACTCCAATATTTTTATCCAGGGTCTTTATGGTACTGTCTGCTGTTTTCAGCTGCTTTTTAATCTCTGTGATCTGAGCCTGGAGCTGCGCCTTCTGCGCGGGATCAGTCACAGTTTTGAGCTGTGCCTCCAGTTGTTTGAGTCCTTCTTCCCCTGCCTGCTTTACAAGTTCCAAAGCTTTTTTCTGATTTTGAAGATTTGTCAGCGCACTTGTGACCTCTACTTCCTTCTGGACAAGGCTTAATTTCCCACTGTTTAAAGCCGTCTGTGCTTTCGCAAGGGTATCGTTGAGCTCTGTTCTCTTGGAATTCAGCTGTGCCTTGCTTCCGTCAAGCTTTGCTTTCGCCCGGTCCAGTTCATCCTGCGCCTCATCAAACTGGCCGTCCAAAGCCTTTTGAATCTTTTTATTCAATGATTTGATCTTGTCCTCGTTGATGATGACATTGATATTCTCTTCAAGCATTCCGGTCTCACCGACAGAGGCAACACCTTCCACGGCCTCCACACCCGGAGAAACTTTGTCTTTGATCAGCTTTGAGATCTCGGACATATCTTTGTTGTCCGAATCAATCGCAGTCACAAGCACCGGCATCATATCCGGATTCAATTTCATGATCGTAGGGTTGCCTACTTTATCAGGCCAGTATCCTTTAATCATATCCAGCTTTTCCCGCATGTCAAGAGCTGCCGAATCCATGTTGGCATCGCCTTCAAACTCCATGTAGACAACGGACATATTCTCACTGGACGAAGATGCCACCTGTTTGATGTTGGATATGGTGGCCATGGCCTGCTCCACCGGTTTTGTCACCGTAGTCTCCACTTCTTCAGGAGAAGCCCCCTGATACGTGGTCATGACAAGAGCGTATGGAAGTTCCATACTCGGAAGCAAGTCCGTAGTCATTTTGGAAAAAGAGACAATGCCCAGAATGATTACCAGGATGACTCCCACAATGACCGTATATGGCTTGCGCACACTAAATTTTGAAAACATGATTTTTCCCCTTTTGAGTTTTTGTATTATAAGAATAATACAATGTTAGCATGATCGCTCAAAGGATTCAAGTTTTTTTGAATATTATTTTATATTCCCACGTAAAATAAAAAGAAAAAAGGAGATAAACTATAATATGAATGAAACATACCCATTTTCCCTCGAACCTCTTCCATACGATTATGATGCCCTGGAGCCGGTGATTGATGCTGAAACTCTCAGATTTCATCACGATAAACATCTTGCCACCTATGTAGAAAAATTGAATGCGGCAATCAAACCCCACCAAGAACTGCATAACATGACGCTGGAACAGCTGCTTACAGAACCTGATAAAATTCCGGAAGAAGCAAAAACTCCTATTAAGAACAACGGCGGAGGAGTTTACAACCATCAAGTATATTTTAATGCTATGGAAAAGGATGAATTTACAACTCCCGAAGGGGAAATTAGAAAAGCCATAGAGAGGGATTTCGGATCTCTTGATGCCTTTATGAAAGAAATGACGGAAGCCGCACTTTCACAGTTTGGTTCCGGTTACGGATGGCTTGTAAATAACAATGGAAAACTAAAAGTGATTAATCTTCCGAATCAGGATGTACCGCTCAGTGATACTCTTTATCCTCTTCTTCCTGTTGATGTCTGGGAACATGCTTATTATCTCCAGTATCAAAATCGGCGTCCGGACTATGTAAATAACTGGTTCTCGCTTATTAACTGGGACTATGTAAATGAGCGGCTGGAAGACAGCAAAAAATGGTTTCAGGAACATAAATAGCCTAAACCATTCAGCAAAAAAAGGAACAATCTCTTGATATCGCAGGATTGTTCCTTTTTTATTTCATAGGAAAGGCCTACGTCCCTTCCTATGAAATAAAAACGCTCCACGGGTTGTACACAGATGCGTAAGGAAATCATTTGCCTTCGGCAAATTGCATCTGGCACGCAAAGTTGTCAAGCCCCTCAAAAAGTGAGGATTGGGAAGATGATGTGGTCTTGCCCACTTTGTCCTTTATCCTTATACGTCTACACTATAATTAGGTGCTTCTTTTGTGATATGGATGTCATGCGGATGGCTTTCTTTCAAGGATGCAGCCGTAATCTGTACAAACTCACCCTTTTCCTGCAGTTCTTCTACAGTTTTTGCCCCGCAGTATCCCATGCCGGAGCGGAGTCCGCCGAGTAACTGGAAAATGGTGTCTTCTGCAGTCCCTCTGTATGCCACACGGCCCTCGACACCTTCCGGAACCAATTTCTTAGCGTTTGTCTGGAAATAGCGGTCTTTGCTTCCGCATTCCATAGCTGCTAAAGATCCCATTCCGCGGTATACTTTATATTTTCTGCCCTGGTAGAGTTCAAACTCTCCGGGACTCTCATCACATCCGGCCATCATACTTCCGAGCATACATGCACTGGCACCGGCTGCAATCGCTTTTGTAATATCTCCGGAAAACTTGATCCCGCCGTCTGCAATGATTGGAATTCCTGCTTTCTTTGCCTCTTCATATGCCCCCATGATCGCAGTAATCTGCGGAACACCAATTCCGGCAACCACACGTGTAGTACAGATAGAACCCGGTCCGATTCCCACTTTGACAGCGTCGGCCCCTGCCTCAATTAATGCTTTTGTGCCCTCTGCCGTAGCTACATTTCCTGCAATGACCTGCAGTTCAGGATATGCCTTTTTAACCATTCTGACTGCTTTTAATACGTTTGCAGAATGTCCATGGGCTGAGTCGACAACTACTACATCTACGTGAGCTTTCACCAACGCATCCACACGGTCCAAGATATCGGCTGTGATCCCCACTCCGGCACCACACAGCAGTCTGCCCTGTTCGTCTTTTGCAGCATGTGGATATTTAATCTGTTTTTCAATATCCTTAATGGTAATTAAGCCTTTTAAGTTAAAGTCTTTGTCCACGATCGGAAGCTTTTCTTTCCTTGCCTTCCCCAAAATCTGTTTTGCCTCTTCCAGGGTGATCCCTTCCTGCGCTGTGACAAGATTTTCTGATGTCATGGATTCTTTGATCTTCTTTGAAAAATCTGTTTCAAATTTTAAATCACGGTTTGTGATGATTCCGACCAGTTTGGTTCCCTCAGTAATCGGCACTCCTGATATGCGGTATTTTCCCATCAGGTCATCTGCGTCCTGGATCGTATGTTCAGGACTTAAAGAAAAAGGATCTGTAATGACACCGTTTTCTGAACGTTTTACCTTGTCCACTTCGTCTGCCTGCTGTGCAATGGTCATATTCTTATGAATGATACCGATACCGCCCTGCCTTGCCATTGCGATCGCCATACGGTGCTCTGTTACCGTATCCATGCTGGCACTCATCAAAGGAATATTTAATGAAATCTTGTCTGTCAGACGGGTCTCTGTCACCACTTCATTTGCGATTACTTCTGAATATCCCGGAACTAATAATACGTCGTCAAATGTGATTCCCTGGCCAATTATCTTTCCCATTTTTTCCTCGCTTTCTATGTCTTTCGTATTCTAATTTATAGTTTTATACTATAACAAATTCTAAATTCTTTGTCAACAAGCAAAGGATTATTGTCCTCAAACAATAATCCTTTGTACAATCGTCTAGTCTTCTTCAATTGTGATCTTTGATCCGACTTTTAACTTAGGCATTGGATTGGCCTCAACACAGATGCTTCCCGGAAGCCCTGCCTCAGCTGCCCCGCTGAATACTACTGTCAGATGTCCAAGAGTCTCTAAATTAGACTGGGCAATTTCTCCCACAGCGGTGATCTTAAACTCTGTATCGTCAATCACCAGTGTGTTTCCTTTGCTGATTGTCCCGTCTACTTGATTGACATCGATAAAATGGCAGAAATCTTTCAGTGTATCCGGAACATTCTCACCGAACAGCACAAACATCCCTTCATCATAAAAGGCATCAACCTGGTCTCCCAATTCATAGACAGACGTTTGAAAAATTGTTTTGCTCATATCCTGTCCTCCCGATTATCCTCTTAACTTTTTGTCAATGGCTGCCGCCGCTTTCTTTCCAGCACCCATGGCCAAAATGACAGTTGCCGCACCCGTGACAGTGTCTCCTCCTGCATAGACTCCGTCTTTGCTTGACTCCATCGTCTCTTCGTCAACAATGATACCGCCCCATTTCTGAACATCCAATCCTGGTGTTGTATGACGGATCAATGGGTTCGGACTCTGTCCAATCGCGATGACAACAGTATCTACATCAATATCGTAGTTAGATCCTTCAATCGGAACCGGAGATCTTCTTCCTGAGGCATCGGGTTCTCCTAATTCCTGTTTTACGATCTCCATCTTCTCTACCCATCCGTCCTCGTCTGCCTTAATGGCTACCGGATTATTTAAAAATTTAAATATAATTCCTTCTTCTTTTGCATGATGAAGTTCTTCCAGACGGGCAGGTGCTTCCTCTTCACTTCGTCTGTAAACAATATATACCTCATCTGCTCCGAGACGCTTAGCTGTTCTGGCAGCATCCATTGCCACGTTTCCTGCTCCCACGACTGCAACTTTCTTTCCGATCTTTACCGGAGTCGGGTACTCTGGGAATTCATAGCCCTTCATCAGATTTACACGGGTTAAAAATTCATTGGCAGAATAAACTCCAAGGTAGTTTTCCCCAGGAATATTTAAAAATCTTGGAAGGCCTGCTCCGCTGCCCACAAAGACAGCTTCATATCCGTCTTCCATCAGTTCATCGATGGTAACAGATCTTCCGACGATAACGTTGGTCTCGATCTTCACGCCAAGATTCTCAACGGATTCTATTTCTTTCGCCACTAAGTCTTTTGGAAGACGGAATTCCGGAATTCCGTAGCTCAGTACTCCGCCTGGCTTGTGCAGTGCTTCAAATACTGTCACTTCATATCCTTTTTTGATCAGTTCCCCGGCACAGGTAATACCTGCTGGTCCGCATCCTACGACTGCGACTTTCTTTCCATTCTTTTCGATGTTGACTTCAGCCGGTTTTGCATTTGCCATGTGGTAGTCTGCAACAAACCGCTCCATACGCCCGATTCCAACAGGTTCACCCTTGATCCCACGGACACATTTTCCTTCACACTGATTTTCCTGAGGACATACGCGGCCGCAGATGGCAGGCAGGGCATTCTCACTTGTGATTACTTCATAAGCGCCTTCAAAGTCGCCTGCGGCTACTTTTTCGATAAATTCCGGAATCGGTACGTTGACCGGACATCCATTGACACACGGTTTATTCTTGCAGTTTAAGCAGCGGGTTGCTTCTTCCATAGCCATTTCTTTCGTATATCCCAAAGCAACTTCTTTAAAGTTCTTATTCCGAACATTCGGATCCTGTTCCGGCATTGCTACTTTATTTGGACTCATATTTGCCATGACTATTTACCCCTCCCAATCTTACACTCGTGTTCTTCTTCTCTGAACATTGTCTGACGTTTCATGCACTCATCAAAATCCACCTGGAATCCGTCAAAATCCGGTCCGTCCACACAGGCAAACTTCGTCTCTCCGCCTACTGTGACACGGCATCCGCCGCACATACCGGTTCCGTCAATCATGATTGGATTCAGGGATACCATGGTCGGAATATCATGCTGTTTTGTAATTTTTACAACGTTTTTCATCATGATCAACGGTCCGATCGCGATGACTTCGTCGTACTTCACGCCTTTTGCAATCTGATCTTCCAGAACATTCGTAACGAATCCTTTTGTTCCAAGGCTTCCGTCATCTGTGGCAATAAATACATTTTCACAGAACTCTTCAAATTTTTCCTTTAAGATAACAAATTCTGCACTCTTGCCTCCGATAATAACATCTACAGGAACTCCCATTTCGGCAAGTTTGCGAAGCTGAGGATAAAGAGGTGCTGCACCGACTCCTCCTGCCACACCTAAAACTCTCTCTCGTTTATGTAAGATGGACGGCTGTCCAAGAGGACCTACAAAATCGGCTACATAGTCTCCCTCTTTCTTCTTGCTTAATAATTCTGTGGAATATCCGACAACCTGATAAATGATCGTGACTGTTTCCTTTTCTCTGTCATAGTCTGCGATAGTCAAAGGAACTCTCTCACCTTTTTCATCAACACGGATAATAATGAACTGACCTGGTTCACACTTCCTTGCAACGAATGGTGCGTGAATTTCCATCAATTCAACCAAGTTATTAAGTGTCTCTTTTTTTACTATTTTATACACCAAATACACCTCTTTCTGCATCTTTTAATATCTTTTTTATTATATCGTGAAACTGTACAATAGCAAAGCATTTTTTTGAAATTCTTAAAATACTCTTAACAAATGAAAAAACCTGCCTTGTTTCTGCACAGAAAAAAGGAGAAAGAACCGGCTCCTTCTCCTTAAAATATTTTGTTTAATTTTACACTGTGATTTGTGACTGTCTTTTTTAACAGATCGACATCGGTCTCCAAAACATCCTGTCTTCTTATAACCATCTTGTATCTGGATGAATCTTCACGGTTTTCAAAGAGTACATTTAATTTGGTGCAGATTTCATTCTCCAGGATCATATGAATATCGGAAAATCCAGCTTCCATTTTCGTTTTAAGATCAGATACCTCTCCTTCCGTTCGCTCCAAACGGGATTCTATGGAATTTGTCTTCTCTGATATAAAATCTATTTTTTCTGACATAAGATTTGACTTTTCTGTGAGAATATCAGTGCGCTGTAAGAGAAGGCTGTTTTGTTCACCTAGGAATTTTGTCGTCTGATCCAGCTGATCTGTTTTTTCTTCCAAAGCAGAGGTTCTTTCATTTAATTCCTGAATACTGCTTTCCATTCTGTCTGTTTTTTCGTCCAGTCTCTGGATATCCTGGCTCAGTCCGTCTGTCTTCTCATCCAGCCTCTGGATATCCTGGCTCAGTCCGTCTGTTTTTTCGTCCAGTCTCTGGATATCCTGGCTCAGTCCGTCTGTCTTCTCATCCAGCCTCTGGATATCCTGGCTCAGACCGTCTGTTTTTTCGTCCAGCCTCTGGATATCCTGGCTCAGTCCATCTGTTTTCTCATCCAGTCTCTGAATGTCCTGAACGATCATATCTGTTTTTTCTTCCAGATTCTCTGTTTTTACCGTCAGCAGATCCACTTTTCTCTCAACACGTCCCATTCGTCCGTCAAAGGCTGTCATACTGGAATTCACCTGCTGCATCAGATTATACATGTCTTTTATCATTTGTTCTTCCGGCAATTTTTTCGCCTCCTTCTTACATATTTTAGGAATTGTAAATATTATACTTCTTTCTTTACTCTTTGTCTACCCTTTTGTACTGAAATGCATTTTTTATGTCATGAAAAAAAGAAGGCTGACGAATTCATCAGCCTTCTCTTTGTTTCTGTATCTCTTTTACAATTAAACACCTTATGGAATCCGATTACATCATTCCCATTCCCGGAGCTCCTGCTCCAGCCGGCATTGCCGGTGCATCTTCTTTGATATTAGCAACAACAGATTCTGTTGTCAGTAAGGTAGATGCAACAGAGGTTGCATTCTGTAATGCACTTCTTGTTACCTTAGCCGGATCAATGATGCCTGCTTCAATCATATTTACATATTTTCCATTTAATGCATCGAATCCGAATCCAACTTCCTGTTCTTCAACTTTATTGATGATAACAGAACCTTCCAGTCCTGCGTTTGCAGCAATGTGGAATAATGGAGCCTGGAGAGCTTTGAGGATAATATTTGCACCTGTCTTTTCATCGCCCTCTAATTCTTCTGCCATCTTTGCAACCTTCTTGGAAGCATGGATATAAGCAGAACCGCCGCCGAAAATAATACCTTCTTCAACTGCTGCCTTTGTCGCTGCCAGGGCGTCTTCCAGACGAAGTTTACTTTCTTTCATCTCTGTCTCTGTCGCCGCACCTACACGGATAACTGCAACACCACCGGATAATTTTGCGAGTCTTTCCTGTAATTTTTCTTTATCAAATTCAGAAGTTGTCTCATCCAGCTGACCCTTGATCTGTCCGATTCTTGCCTGGATTGCATCCTTAGATCCTTCTCCGTCAACAATCACTGTGTTTTCTTTTTCAACTTTTACAGATTTTGCACGGCCTAACTGATCGATCGTTGTTTCTTTCAAATCTAATCCGACTTCCTCAGAAATCACAGTTCCGCCTGTAAGGATTGCAATATCCTCTAACATCGCTTTTCTTCTGTCACCGTATCCAGGTGCTTTCACTGCACACACAGAGAATGTGCCGCGCAGTTTATTAACGATCAATGTTGTCAGTGCTTCGCCTTCAATATCTTCTGCGATGATCAGAAGTTTCTTTCCGCTCTGTACGATCTGCTCTAAGATTGGGAGGATATCCTGAATATTAGAAATCTTCTTATCTGTGATCAGGATATATGGGTCTTCTAATTCAGCGACCATTTTTTCCATGTCTGTTGAGAAGTAAGCAGATAAATATCCGCGGTCAAACTGCATACCTTCCACTAAATCTAATTCTGTCTTCATTGTCTTAGATTCTTCGATTGTGATAACACCGTCGTTAGACACCTTTTCCATAGCATCCGCAACTAACTCCCCGACTTCCTCATCACTGGCAGAAATTGCAGCAACTTTTGCGATCTGATCTTTGCCGTTTACTTTGCTGCTCATCTCAGCGATTGCTTCTACTGCCGCATCTGTTGCCTTTTTCATTCCTTTTCTTAAAATAATCGGATTTGCACCTGCCGCAAGGTTTTTCATTCCTTCATTTACCATTGCCTGGGCTAAAACGGTGGCTGTTGTAGTACCATCACCCGCAACATCGTTTGTCTTTGTTGCAACTTCTTTTACGATCTGAGCACCCATGTTCTCGAATGCATCTTCTAATTCAATCTCTTTTGCGATCGTCACACCGTCATTTGTGATCAAAGGAATACCAAAAGACTTATCTAACACTACATTTCTTCCCTTTGGTCCGATGGTAACTCTGACTGTATCTGCTAACTGGTTCACGCCTGCTTCTAATGCTTTTCTTGCATCAATTCCGTATTTGATTTCTTTTGCCATGATTCGTCTCCTCCAAAAATCCTATTCTACAACTGCTAAAATATCGTTCTGTTTTACGATGATGTATTCATCATCTCCACATTTCACTTCAGTTCCCGCATATTTGGAATAGATGACTTTCTGTCCCTTTTCTACTTCCATTTTTACTTCATCCGTTCCAGGTCCGACTGCGACAACTTCGGCTTCCTGCGGTTTTTCCTGAGATGCTGTTGTCAACACGATTCCGGATTTTGTTGTAGTCTCAGCTTCCAGCTGTTTCAGCACTACTCTGTCTCCTAATGGTTTTAAATTCATATCATTACCTCCTAAAATTCAGATGAAATTCTTTTGTCTTATTTACCCGATTATTGTTAGCACTCACTCTCATCGAGTGCTAATCACAAAATATAGTATAACACCCTATCAAAAATTGCAAGGGCTTTTTGAAAAATTTTTTCACTTTTCACCGTCTGGCCGGTAGATATCTCCAAACTCTTTCCGGGCCTTTTTCGTGCACTCTCTTACAAAATCTGTCTTTGCCCTTGTATAGGCATCCCTGTCATGCTCATATTTTTTCTGAAGACCAGTCTTTAATTTCCCGTATTCTTCCGCCGCCTCCCGATGCCGTTTCAAATAATCCCGGAAATAAAGTTCATCCCAGTCCCCCGGATACCTTACATGGAGATGATAGACTTTCTTTGCAAATCCCTGTAAAGTATAACCTTTCATAAACATCATATGCGGAGGAGGATTCCCTGGTTTTTTCACATAGATATATCCTTCCTTCTCCAATCCCCGGATCAGCTGCTTCAGTTCGCAGTGTTCTTCAATCTCCAACAGGATATCAATAGTAGGCTTGGCCAAAAGTCCTTTCACAGCCGTGCTGCCGATATGGCTGATCCTCACCACCTGGTCCCGCCCGATCAAATGAAGCAGCAGCTTCTTCTCATTTTCATACATCTGCTTCCACTCTTCCTTATGGCCGCACAAAACGATGGGGAAAAGTTCCCACAGTTCTTCATTGGACATTTCCGTAAGGTTTTTCATCTTCTTCTCCTTCATTGTTCCCAAAATTAAAACAAAGTAGTCAAGCCCGCCTCATCTCCCCAACCCTCACCCGCGGAGCGTTTTTCATTTCTTGGGAAAGTTTGCAGAGCTTTCAAATGAAAAGATAAGCCGTTGCAAAACAGCTTATCTTTCTTCTGCTCCTATTTAGGCTGATAAGAACTCTTCATAGAAACTATGCGGTTAAATACCATGTGGTCCTCTGAAGTATCTTTTGTATCCAGACAAAAATACCCCTGTCTGACAAACTGGAAGCTGTCTCCCGGAGCTGCCTCCTCAAGAGACGGCTCTACATAACAGTCCTTTAATATTTTCAGAGAATTTGGATTTAAATTGACAGATCCATCCTCGTTATACACGCCTTTTTCCTCGTCTACAATATTTTCATATAAACGGACTTCCGCCTTTTTGGCAAAAGGAGCAGCAACCCAATGGATGGTCCCCTTAACTTTTCGTCCGTCGGGGCTGTTGCCTCCTCTGGATGCAGGGTCATAGGTACAGTGTACCTCTGTGACATTTCCGTCCTCATCGGCCACATAGTCTGTGCAGGTCACAAAATATCCGTTCATCAGCCGCACTTCATTTCCGGGATACAGGCGGAAATACTTCTTAGGCCGCTCAATCTTAAAATCATCCCGCTCTATATACAACTCTCTGCAAAACGGCACCTTTCTCGTACCCATCTCTTCATTTTCCTGATTATTTTTTACTTCCATATATTCTACCTGATCTTCCGGGTAGTTTGTAATAACCAGCTTAATCGGATCCAGAACAGCTGATACCCTTGGCTTTTTCAGTTTCAGGTCATCTCTGATGCAGTACTCAAGCATGGCATAATCAACGGAGCTGTGACTCTTGGCCACACCAACCAGTTCCATAAACCTGCGGATGGATTCCGGCGTATATCCCCGGCGTCTCAATGCGGATAATGTAACAAGCCTGGGATCATCCCATCCATCCACGATTCCGTCATCTACTAACTTCTTAATATAACGCTTTCCCGTCACTACATTGGTCAGATAAAGTTTTGCAAACTCGATCTGCTTCGGCGGATGTAAGAATTCACACTCTTTTACCACCCAGTCATATAACGGCCTGTGATCCTCAAACTCCAGTGTACAGATGGAATGAGTCACGCCTTCAAAGGCGTCCTCCAGCGGATGTGCAAAATCATACATCGGATAAATGCACCAATCGTCACCTGTATTGTGATGCTCCATTCTGGCAATACGATAAAGGATCGGGTCTCTCATGTTCATATTACCGGAAGTCATATCAATCTTAGCCCTAAGCACCTTGCTGCCGTCTTCAAACTCTCCGTTTTTCATTGCACGGAATAATTCAAGATTCTCTTCCGGCATCCGGTCTCTGTACGGACTGTTTTTTCCCGGTTCCGTCAAAGTTCCCCTGTATTCCCGGATCTCCTCCGGTGTCAGATCGCACACATAGGCCTTCCCTTTCTTGATCAGGAACTCTGCACATTCATACATACGGTCAAAATAATCGGATGCAAAATAAATCGTCTGGTCATAATCTGCTCCGAGCCACTCCACATCCTCTTTGATCGAATCCACATACTCGGTTTTCTCCTTCGTCGGATTCGTATCGTCAAACCGGAAATGAAAATCTCCGCCGTACTCTTTGGCCAGTCCATAGTTTAAAAGGATTGATTTGGCATGTCCGATATGCAGATAGCCGTTTGGCTCCGGCGGGAACCTGGTAACAATTTTTTCGTATTTCCCTTCTTTCAGATCTTCTTCAATGATCTGTTCTATAAAATTTTTTGAGATCGCCTCTTCCATCGTGTCTCCATTCCTCCATACTTTTCGTTATTCTTTAATAATATAAGACATATTTTAAATACAATCAAGGGCTTCTCTTACATTTGCGACGCCCAAAAGCCGCATGTTTGTCCTGATTTTTAAGCTGTCAACATTTGCCTTGGGAAGGATGCAGGTTTTAAATCCAAGCTTTTCCGCCTCTTTGATCCTCTGGTCTCCCTGGGATACTCTCCGGATTTCGCCTACCAGCCCAACTTCCCCAAAGATGATCGTATCTTCCGGCAGAGGCATGTTTTTATAGCTGGATGCAATGGCCAAAATAATTCCAAGGTCAATAGCCGGTTCTCCCAGCCTCATGCCTCCGGCCAGGTTCACATAGGCATCACAGCCGCCCAGCTGGAGACCGACCCGTTTTTCCAAAACTGCCATGAGAAGATTGACTCTATTGTAGTCAATTCCCACCGCTGTTCTCCTCGGCATCTGAAAGCTCGTGGGAGAGATCAGTGCCTGGATCTCGATGAGAATCGGCCTGGTTCCCTCCAGGGAACATACTACCACAGAACCGGAGGCGTCCACAGGGCGTCCGTTCAGCATCATCTTGGACGGATTCTCCACCTCTGCCAGGCCATCTGCGCACATCTCGAACACTCCGATCTCATTTGTGGAGCCGAAGCGGTTCTTCACTCCCCTCAGAATCCGGTATGCCGCCTCTCTCTCCCCTTCAAAATAAAGGACCGTATCCACCATATGCTCCAGTGTCCTGGGCCCTGCCACGACACCTTCCTTTGTCACATGTCCAACAATGAAGACTGCGATATTTTCTTCTTTTGCGATCCTCATCATCTGAGCCGTCACTTCCCGGACCTGAGATACACTTCCCGCCGCGGCGGTCAGCTCTTCACTGAACATCGTCTGGATGGAGTCTATAACGACAAACTCCGGGTGGACTTTGCGGATTCCCTCAAGGATCTCCTCCAGGATCGTCTCACAAAACAGCAGAAGTTCATCCTCAAATGCCCCGATCCTCTCTGCCCGCATCTTGATCTGATGTGCGGACTCTTCCCCGGAAACATATAAAACTTTCCGCCTTGCATTTACTAAATTCCTGCATACCTGGAGCAGCAGGGTGGACTTTCCGATGCCCGGGTCCCCGCCAACTAAAGACAGAGAGCCGGTCACAATTCCTCCTCCGAGGACTCTGTCCAGCTCACCTATGCCTGTCGGAATACGCTCCTCACTCTTTATAGAAATTTCTGACATATTCATAGGAGAGGCAGAAGCCCGCCTGGGCTTTGCCCCTCCCTTTTTTGTCACTGATTGTTTTTCTTCTACAAAGGTATTCCACGATTTGCAGGCCGGACACTGTCCCAGCCACTTGGATGATTCATGTCCGCAATCACTGCAGAAAAAGACGGTTTTTGCCTTTGCCATATCAGTTCCTGCTCCTTACTGTTTCTTCACGCGGACCATGGCTGTCATGCCCGGATTCAGTTCCACACTCAGAATAAGTTTGCCTCCGAGATTGGCCTTCATGTTTCCAACATTTGTATTGTCTATATATACGCGGTACTCCTGTTCAGGCTCCACCTCGAGTGTTACCTGAACATCTTCTGATGCCTCGATCTCAAATGCCACTCCGTCTGTTGTTGCAGCAAAATTGTGGACTGCGGAGCCCGGTACAGATTCAAAGATCAGCTGTCCGTTTTTGTCCAGCTTCGTCATTGTCTTGAAGGTCTTAACTTTGTACATATCCCCTTCAAACTCGATCTTGTCCTTTTTGGCTTTCGTATCTAATGTGTAATCTCCGAAGCTTAATGTCCCATTTTCTTCGCTGCGAAACAACTCTGTTACCACTGACATGTTCTTATCCTCCTATTAAATCTGCATTTGTTATTTTATTATATAATATTTCCTACTTATTTACTAGCATCCTTTATCGAAAAAGTAAGGTTTTTGTCTTTTGCTCCAATCGTAAGCGCTGCTCCGTCCCGAAGCTCACCGCTTAAGATCTTATCTGCCAGAACGTCCTCGATCTCGCTCTGAATCACACGGCGCAGCGGTCTTGCACCGTACGTCTCACTGTACCCTTTGTCTGCCAGCAGTGAGACGGCATTCGGCGTGATCTTCACCGAGATCCGATGATTTTTCATCAGCTGTTCCTTCACATTGTTCAAAAACAGTTTTGCAATCTCCCGGAGCTCATCTTTCGTCAGCATGGTAAATACGATCGTCCCGTCTATCCTGTTCAGGAATTCGGGCTTGAAAATCTGCCGCACCTCCTCCATCACACCCTGGGTCATCTTCTCGTGATTCTTTTCCTTATCGGAAGTCCTCACAAACCCAAGCTGTTTCGGAGAAATGATTCTGGACGCGCCCGCGTTGGAAGTCATAATAAGCACTGTGTTTTTGAAATCGACCTTTCTTCCGTTAGAGTCCGTGATGTGTCCGTCATCCAGCACCTGGAGCAGGATATTAAATACATCAGGATGCGCTTTTTCTATCTCATCCAGCAGGATAACGGAGTATGGATGCCTTCTGACCTGCTCGCTCAGCTGCCCGCCTTCTCCGAACCCGACATATCCGGGAGGCGATCCGATGATTTTTGATACGCTGTGCTTTTCCATGTATTCGGACATGTCTACGCGGATCAGGTCCTCTTCCCTTCCGAACATGGCTTTTGCAAGACTCTTGGAAAGCTCCGTTTTCCCCACACCGGTAGGTCCTAAAAACAAAAAGGAACCGATGGGGCGCTTTGGATCTTTCAGTCCGACCCTGCTGCGCTTTATGGCTCTGGACACAGCCTCCACTGCCTTATCCTGTCCTATCACCTGTTTGTGAAGAGTTTTTTCCAGATTTCTAAGTCTCTCCATCTCTCCCTGTTTCAGCTGGCTCACTGGAATCTTGGTCCAGAGGGAAATGATCTCCTCCACATCTTCCATCTCAATGGAAGGTATTTTCTTTTGCTGGTTTTCCATCCTGCGGTACTTCTTTTTAAGACTTTTGCCGAGCTCCTCTTTTTTGATCTTCAGTTCTCTGGCTTTTTCAATCTGCCCGCTGCTGATGTAAGCTTCCATTTCTTTTACAATCTGCTTTTGCTGCTCCTGTTCCTCTTTCATATCCGCCGGCACTTTCAAAGACTTCATCCGCTTTTTGGCACAGGCCTCATCCAGGACGTCGATCGCTTTGTCAGGCAGAAACCGGTCATTGACATACCGGCAGGAAAGATCCACCGCATAGGAAGTCACCTCTTCCGGAATCAGAACTCTGTGGTGAGATTCAAACTTATATTTGAGCCCTTCAAGGATCTTGACTGCTTCTTTTGCCGAAGGCTCCTCCACCAAAATAGACTGAAACCTTCGCACAAGTGCTGCATCCTTCTCAAAGTACTTGGTATATTCTTCACTGGTCGTGGCCCCGATCAGCTGAAAGTCTCCCCGGGCAAGGGAGGGCTTCAGTATGTTGGATGCGTCCATGGCTCCCTCAGAGCCTCCTGCCCCGATCATCGTGTGGATCTCATCAATAAAGAGGATCACCGAAGGATCTTCCGTCACCTCAGAAATAATCTGTTTCATCCTCTCCTCAAACTCCCCACGGTACTTGGTCCCTGCGATCACTCTCGTCAAATCGAGGGAGAGCAGTCTCTTATCCTTCAGGTTGAGCGGCACGTTCCCCTGCACGACCCTCGCAGCCAGTCCCTCCACGATAGCGGTCTTTCCCACACCCGGATCTCCGATCAGACAAGGATTATTTTTGGACCTCCTGCACAATACCTGCATCAACCGCTCCATCTCTTCTTCTCTTCCGATCATTGGATCCAGTTCATCGTCTTTTGCCTTCTGGGTCAGATCCGTGCTGAACTTTTCTAAAATACTTTCTCCGGCTCCGTCTTCCGCAAAATAATCATCCGGCGAACTGTTGGAAAATTCATTCTTGGCAGATTTATAATCGATTCCCATGGTTACCAATATATCAATAAATATGGCGTCCACCGGAATTTTCTGCTGTACCAGTAACTGGACCGCCTCATTTTCGCCGTCCTTCAAAACCGCCAGCAGCACATGCTCTGTGCCGAGCACATCACTTCCGTACTTGACTGCCATCTGGGCGGCAAGGCTTAAAATCTCCTCTGCTCTGGGGGTAAAAGTGTTTACCTTTGTACGCCTCTTTTTTTCTGCGGTACGCGCCTTAAAAGCTTCTGAAAAGATCTCCTCAGACACCCCGTGCATCTTCAGTATCTCACAGGCCAGGGACCCCTTCATTTTAAACAGTCCCAGCAGAAGAGACAAAGTTTCTATATGTTCCGCTCCAAGCCTTGCGGATATCTTCCCCGCCTCCTCCAATGCATGGCTTAAATATCTGGTAAGTGGTAATTTTCTCATTCTGTCCTCCTAATTTCTGTCAAGCTGCCCATATACGTGGTCGATCAGCTGATATAATTCTTCTCGCGTCACACCCTTGCAGATGGCCTGAGCCACCAAAATCTGAAGGCTGTTTTCCAATTCCTCCAACTGTTTTGCCTTTTCATTGGCATCCACGCTTACGACTGCGCCTTTCCTCCGGTCCAGCTTCAAATAGCCTTCTTCTCTTAATATAGCATATGCTTTATTTACCGTATGCATGTTTACACCTAAGATTTGTGCCAGCTGGCGCACCGACGGCAGGGACTCGCCATCCTGGATGTCGGAACACGCAATCCCGACGATGATCTGGTTTCTCAATTGAATATAAATGGCCTGATCGCTGTTAAAATCTACTTCAAGCAGCATTTTCATCCCTTCCTTCTTTCATATCTTTTGTTATACTTAGACTATAATAAATAGCACGGAATGTCAATGTAAAAAAATAGAGAAGCAGGACAAAGAATCTCTACTCTGTCCTGCTTCCCAGACATAAATCATTACGCCTCGTCGATGGCCTTTCCTATGTCATTTCTCTTGTATTTATTTTCAAAATCGATCCATTCCGTAGCCTTATATGCATTGCTGCGGGCACCTTTCAGGTCATCACCCTTTGCCACAACACCAAGAACCCGGCCGCCGTTGGTCACGATCTTGTCTCCGTCAAACTTTGTCCCTGCATGGAACACATAGTATCCATCCTGGCCTTTAAACTTATCGAGTCCCCTGATCTCAAAACCTTTCTCATACTTTTCCGGATATCCGTCAGATGCAAGCACCACACAGACTGCAGCATTCTCTTCAAATTCCAGAGTAACATCGGAAAGTTTTCCATCAATACAGGCTTCCATCACTTCAATCATGTCATTTTTCATCCGGGGCAGGACCACCTGCGCCTCCGGATCTCCGAATCTGGCGTTATATTCCAGTACCTTCGGTCCGTCTTCTGTAAGCATCAGCCCTGTGAACAAAATTCCTGTGAACGGACGTCCTTCAGAAGCCATGGCATCCATCGTCGGCTGGTATATATACTTTTCACAGAATTCTTCCACTTCTTTTGTGTAGAATGGACTCGGAGAAAAGGTCCCCATACCTCCGGTATTGAGTCCTTGGTCTCCGTCTTTGGCACGCTTGTGATCCTGTGCGGAAGTCATGCATCGGATTGTCTTTCCGTCGCAGAAAGCCAGTACGGAAACTTCCCTGCCGGTCATAAACTCTTCGATGACGATCTCATTGCCGGCATCCCCGAACTGTTTGTCTAACATTAAAGTCTTAACGCCTGCCTTTGCTTCCTCCAGAGTTTCACAGATCAAAACTCCCTTTCCCAGTGCCAGCCCGTCTGCTTTGAGCACGATTGGCATTTTGACCGTTTCAAGATAAGTCATCGCCTGTTCAGGATCTGTAAAATTCTCATAAGACGCCGTCGGAATCTTGTATTTTTTCATCAAGTCTTTAGAAAATGCCTTGGAGCCTTCAATGATCGCCGCATTTTTGCGCGGTCCGAACACTCTGAGTCCTTCAGCCTCAAAAGCGTCTACAACACCTCCCACCAGCGGATCATCCATTCCAATGATGGTCAGGCCGATCTCTTTTTCCTTTGCAAAAGCCACCAGTTTGTCAAACTCCATGGCTCCAATATCCACACACTCTGCAAATTCTGCGATTCCTGCGTTCCCCGGAGCACAGTAAATCTTATCTGCGTTCGGACTTTTTGCCGCTGCCCAGGCAATGGCATGTTCCCTTCCTCCGCTGCCAACAATCAGTATATCCATCCTTCTATCCTTTCTTTTATTTCTCGATCTTTACGTGTCCTTCTGAAACTGAAACTTTACCTTTGGCGATCAGATTGATCACTTCAGGAAGAATCACCCACTCTGCCTGTTCCATGATCCGTCTCTGAAGAGTTTCGGGTGTATCATCTTCCCTGACCTCCACAGCTTTCTGCATAATGATCGGACCGGTATCCGTTCCCTCATCCACAAAATGAACAGTAGCACCTGAAATCCTGACTCCTCTTTTCAGAGCCTGTTCATGGACTTTTAGTCCATAGCAGCCCTTCCCGCAGAAAGACGGGATCAGGGACGGATGAATATTGATCATCCGATTTTCAAACTCATGAATGATCTTATCAGGTATTACTACAAGGCATCCTGCCAGCACTACCAGATCAATCTCCCTGCCGGCCAATTCCTGATAAAGTGCCTCATTAAACAATTCTCTGCTCTCAAAATCCTTCGGCGACAGTCCCACCGCTTCGATTCCATGATTTGCGGCGCGCTCCAATGCATAGGCATTTTTATTGTTGCTGATCACCACATCGATCCTTGCGTTGGAAATACGCCCTTCTTCTATAGCATCGATGACAGCCTGCAGATTCGTGCCGCCTCCGGATACTAATACCGCAACCTTTAACATACCGTCACACCTTTTTCACCGGCTTTGATCTCACCTACTACAAATGCTGTTTCTCCGGCACGTTCCAGGGCTTCCAGCGTATCATTCACACTCTTTTCATCCACGGCCACCATCATGCCGATTCCCATATTGTATGTATTATACATCATCTTTTCGTCGATATCCCCGGTTTTTGCAAGCAGCTTAAAGATAGCAGGCACTTCATATGCATCCTTGTGAACGACCGCATGTGCCCCCTCCGGAAGCATTCTCGGAATATTTTCATAAAAACCACCTCCGGTAATATGGCTGCAGCCTTTGATCTCCACATCCGCTTCTTTAATCGCCTTCAAGGCTTTCACATAAATCTTCGTAGGCGCCAGGAGCGCTTCTCCAAGAGTCGTTCCCAATTCTTCATAAAAAGTTTCCAGAGATTCTTTTGACATATCGAATACCTTGCGCACCAGAGAATATCCGTTGCTGTGGATTCCTGAAGATGCGATGCCGATCAGCACGTCTCCTTCTTTGATCTCTTTTCCCGTAATCAGGTCCTTTTCGTCTACGATTCCCACGGCAAAGCCGGCTAAGTCATATTCGTCCTCCGGATAAAATCCCGGCATTTCAGCAGTTTCTCCGCCGATCAGAGCCGCATCAGACTGCTTGCATCCTTCTGCCACTCCGCTTACGATGGTGGCGATCTTTTCAGGAAAGTTTTTTCCGCATGCAATATAGTCCAAAAAGTACAAAGGCTCTCCACCCGCACATGCGATATCATTGACGCACATCGCCACACAGTCAATACCGATAGTATCATGCTTATCCATAATAAAAGCAAGCTTTAACTTTGTCCCAACTCCGTCGGTACCGGATACAAGAGTCGGATTTTCCATATCTTTAAACTTCTTTAATGAAAAAGCCCCGGAAAACCCTCCGATGTTTGTCAAAACTTCCTCTCTCATTGTGGCCTGCACGTGCTTTTTCATGAGTTCTACGGACTGGTAACCTGCTTCAATATCCACTCCTGCCTTTTTGTAATCCATGTTTTTCCTCCTAAAAATGTATCTTTTTCTATTTAGACCCCGCCCACAGGGAGAGTCTCCTTTATTCTCCGAAATAACAGTCAATGCCGTCTGCAATTCCTTTCGCCATCTTTTTCTGAAAAGAACTCTTCTGCATCTTTTTGTCTTCTTTTTTATTCGTCATAAATCCCATTTCGATTAGTGTCACCGGAACTTTACTCCAGTTTGTGCCCGTCAGATCATTCCTCCCTGAAAGGCCTCTGTTCTTGATACCGGTAGTCTTGCAATATTTTTTCAGCACATCCCTGGACAGCTTTTTGCTGGGCTTGCTCAACTTCTTTACATAAGGATTCTTCTTTGTCGGAAATAAGGCCGAAGCACCGCGTACCCTCTTTCCCCCGGCATCTGCATGGAGACGGATACAGACATCGGCGCCGCTTTTATTCACCAGCAGCGCTCTTTTCTTATTACTGATGTTGACGTTCTGCTTTCTTCTTACCATGTAGACTTTATAGCCTCTTTTTTTAAGTTCCCATTTCAGTTTCTTGGCTACACTGAGCGTAAGCTTTGATTCCGGAACCTTTGTCGCCACTCCCTGTGTACCCGATGCCACTTTTGCTTTCTTCTTTCGGGAACCCGGTCCGATGGGCTCTTTCCTGGTGTCACCCTTTTTCTGATGTCCAGCGTCGATGGCCACCATAATCCGGCGGTCCCCCGCCAAAGTATTCCGGTTTTGTATTGAAACTCCTGTAAGTCCAGCGCAAACAGCCGTACATAACAGTACGGCTGCAAGTCTTTTCTTATTCATAGTTCTTATATCCAACCTGGTTAAGCTTATCGGCCTTCTTTACGACAGATTCTTTCATGGTTGTCCTATAGTCTTTTAGTTTTTGAAGAAGACCGGCATCAGACGAAGCCAAAACCTGCGCTGCAAGGATTCCGGCATTTTGTCCTCCGTTGATGGCAACCGATGCAACCGGCACTCCGGACGGCATCTGAACAATAGAGTAAAGAGAATCCACTCCCCCAAGATCTGAGGTTTTCATCGGTATTCCGATCACCGGCATCGGGAACAGTGCTGCACACATACCCGGAAGATGGGCCGCTTTTCCTGCACCTGCGATGATCACTTTGACTCCGCGCTCCTCGGCTCCTTTTGCCCATTCAAAGAAAATATCCGGTTCCCTGTGAGCAGAAATGATGGTCATCTCAAAATCAATCCCCATCTCCTCTAAAAAATCTGCCGCCTTGCTCATGACAGGCATATCGGAATCGCTTCCCATAACAATCGCTACTCTTGCCATAATTCTGTCTCCTTTGTCATAATTCGATTTGTTTTCTTCTATTCTACCTACTGGATCCGGTCACGTCAATGGTTCGTTCAGGATTTCTGTGCCCGGGAGGACAAATTTTCCTCCCTGTATCAGGGCTGTTTCCCCGCCTCCCAGTCTGATCACACAGATGGAATCCAGTTCCTCATAGGGAATGGTAATGTCCGTATGACAGTTAAAATATTCTCCTTTTTCTGAAAAACAGTTGCTCTTTGCCACGATCTCTTTTCCGTCCGGATTGTGCAGCTCAGTTGCTTCGCTGTGACTGTAACAGGTATCTCCCACTGCAAAATGTGGGCCCATTTTCTCAACGATCAGGATCGGGAGCTGATACAAAATTCCAAACTTCTGTGCCATGGCATAGGCCGTAGTATTGGTTCCAACAGCAAACTCTCCCATGGGAAGAGTCTCTCTGTTATAGAGAAGATTCTGCTTTATAAATGCCTTATTTTCTTCTTCTGACTCGAAATTGCGGCAGGAATACTCTGTGATCATACCGTCTTTGAAAACCAGTCTCAGATCAATAAATTTCAGATCTCTTAAATAGACCTCACTTACATGGAGCACTCCGTTAGTCCCGTTTAATTTCGGGGAAGTAAACACCTCACCTACCGGAATGTTTACATCTGCCAGACAATTTTCAAAGTTTGTCTCCTTCTCAGGATCTTCCAGCTCGCGCAGGGCCACATACAGGTCTGTTTCGTTATCTTCTGCCCCCTTTATGTGGACTTCCACACCCTGGTCCAGGGCATCGATCAGATGCTGCTGGATCTTCTTATATTTTTCTTTGTCCAGCGTATTGACCTTAGCCACCTCCTCGAAAATTTCTTCGAAATTTTTCCCGATTTCCGGAAGCGGATATGCAATGATCGTAAAACTCCGCTCCTCCGGCTTCATATACTCGTTGGCTATCTTGCTGGACTCATTTTGGTACTCTACAGAAAGCTTTTCCTGTTTCTCGGAAAGGCGCAGTCCGGTCTCTTTATTCTCCGGTGTAAACGGCAGCTCACCGAACGTCTCCATACATGCGGGACCGGCAAATAAAGCAGCTTCCTCCTTCAACTTTTCATATGCGTTCCGGTAACTTTCCAGCTTGTGACTCATAAAAGCTTTGTTAAAAAAAAGTGCCTGGTCAAATCTGTGGTCATACTCAAACTGCGGATTCGGGCTCGTGGAAATGTATCCCACCTTCGACATCCCCCTTGTGATCACGCCTGCAGTTCCCCGGTATAAAATTGGAGTAAGCCCGATCTCCTGAAACTGCAGCGCAGCCTCCCTGATGATCGGTTCAAATCCCAGGTGATAACGAATATTCACAGTTGCCTTTCTTGTCATGTCAATGTTGTTGATAATAAAACCATCATGGAATCCGTCCACAAACGTTTTCGCAATAGCTTTGATCCGTTCCTTCGGAAGACTGTTTAAAAAAGAAAGCATCTTTGTCTCATTTTCGGAAACGTACTCGCCGTACAGATAAAGCACGTCCGGATCTGACAGATCTGACTTCATCACAATGTCAGATGCCGAGGATACACTTGGATCCAGCTGTTCTCTGACTCGGCTTAAGCAGAGTTCCTGGCTGTAATCACGCATATGGTCGAAGATGACCTGCCTCGCCGTCTTTCTCTCCGGTTCTCCTTCCAGAAACAACTGATAAATCTCTAAAAACAGTTCATTCATGATCGTCAGTTCAAACAGCTGTCCTTCCACCGCATAAATGAAACACCCCTGTATCTCTGCATACAAAAAACACAAGATATCCCCGAAGTCTTCTCCCAAAGCTTTGCGGGCATAGTCCGGATTTCCATAGCATTCATCATAATGGGACGGCAGAATTTGCCTATACCACTCTTTATTCCACACTTTCAGCAAAGAAAGCTGCTTGTCTTTTACTCCATATACTTCATCGGCAAATAAAAGCCTCTCCGCCATTTTTCTAAAATAATCCAAAAAAGGCTCTTTTACAGAGTCTTCCTGTAAAATAGCCCTGAGCCTTTCCTGATTTAGAAAATGGCGTTCCATCAATAATTCATCCACGTTATAAGCTCCTTTTAATATTTCCGTTTTCTATATTTTTCTCAAAAACATCCTGAATATACGTCCAGAGTACATCAGATCCCTGACTGGTATACTCATTTTTGCTCATAATCTGGTCAATGCAGACGTCATGTTCTCTCCATGCCCTTCCCTCTGTGGCATCATTTAAAAGAACCGGCTGAATCCGGTCCAGTGTATTCGCAAATTTGGACTCCGGAGTTTTGCGGTCCTCAAATTCCTGCCAAAGCTTAAACAGCTCTTCTGCCTGATCCCCGGGAAGAATATTGAAGATCCGTTCCGCTGCTTTCTGTTCCCTGGCCGCCTTTGTTCCGTTTCCGGCTTCATCATATAAATAAGTATCGCCTGCGTCGATTTCCACCAGGTCATGGATCAGGACCATCTTGATCACCTGAAGGACATCCACCGGTTCCTTTGCATATTCAGAGAGAAAAACAGCCATCAAAGCCAGATGCCATGAATGTTCCGCATCATTTTCTTTTCTCTCCCCATTCGTCAGATTCGTCTGGCGGATAATGTCTTTGAGCTTATCCACCTCTATGATAAACTCCATCTGTTTCTTAAGTCGTTCCATAACTCCCTCCTAAATCAATCCGATCAGAAACAAAGCAGCTGAAAACAAAAGCACAGCTCCGTTTGTAATACTTCCGACCACTTTCCAGACCCTGATGGACGCCGTATCGTGATAGCTGCGCACTGCCAGCATCATTCCAAAGACAGAGATGCCAAACAGCACCCACGCAGCTGCGCCGAGCAGTATTCCCCCGTTTCCGGCCGCCTGAAAGGAAGCTCCGACTAAAATAAGATAGCCGAAAATTCCTATGGCTCCGAGAATGCTGGAAACCGCTGACTCCCTGGATACAACATGATCCGACGGACGATAAGCCTGGCGTTTCTTTTTATTAACCCGCATGTTATTTCCTCCGGTAAATCGTGACGGCAATCTTGTAGATCATATAGCCGATCAGGCCGCCAATCGTGTTTAACAGTAAGTCGTCCACATCAAAGACCCCAACCTTAAAAATATACTGGCAGCTCTCGATGATCAGACTGAATAAAAAAGATCCGGCAACAACTTTAATGAATCCCCTCTTTTTCTCCGTCATGACAGGGAGCAGAAATCCAAACGGACAGAATGCAAAAACATTTCCGACCAGATTTGTTATGAATGCCTCCGGGGTAAGCAGTGATCTGTACATCCAGAACCGTTTGATCTCTTTAAACAATTCCAGATTTACATGGGATGTGTCATACCCTGTCTCTCTGCCGTAACGCTCACTGAACAGCACAAAATAAAACATCACAATAAGATACAAATAAAATAAAATCCGGCAGCCAAACCTGGCTGCCCTTTTCTTTTTTCTTGTCACAAATAAACCCTTCTTTATTGAACGCCATACTTCTCATAGTATGCGTCAATAGCTGCCTTTAATGTATCGTCAATGATAACTTTTCCATTATAAGGTTTATTATACAGGTGTTCCACCACTTCCTGCATCGTTACAATGGCCGTAGTTTCCAGCCCGTAATTTTCACGGATTTCTTCCAGGGCGCTCTTTGTTCCCTGTCCCCGTTCCATCCGGTCCACAGAAACTACGAGTCCCAAAACATCCACATCGCCCTGGGCTTTCACGATCGGAAGTGTTTCCTGGATCGAGGTTCCGGCTGTGGTCACGTCTTCAATGATCACGACCTTATCTCCGTCCTCGATCGGACTTCCAAGCAGGATTCCTGTGTCCCCGTGGTCTTTTACTTCCTTGCGGTTTGCACAGTATTTGATATCTTTCCCATAGTTTTCAGAGATTGCAATGGCAGCGGCTACACTCAGCGGGATTCCTTTGTATGCCGGTCCGAACAGGACATCAAAGTCAAATCCGAATTTCGCTTCAATGGCCTTTGCATAATAAGTTCCGAGCTTCTTTAACTGGGCTCCGGTCCGATAAAATCCCGTATTTACAAAGAACGGCGTGTTTCTTCCGCTTTTGGTCACAAAATCTCCGAATTTCAAAACATTGCAGTCGATCATAAATTCAATAAACTCTTTTTTATACTGTTCCATCATGTTCCTCCTTATGTTCAGCCTTCTGATATTCTCTGTAATAAAACCCGATCACATCTTTTCTTGTGACGATCCCGATAAACCGCTGTTCATCGTCGATGACCGGGACAAAATTCTGGTCTTTGATCACATCCACCAGGTCGTCCATATCTGTATTGACCGTCACCGGCCTGTTGTCCCTTCTGCGTTTCATATCTTTTAAAAAGATCAGTTCTGCTTTCTCAAGGTTAAATCCTGCGTCATCCATCATTGCCCAGAGCAGATCCCCCTCCGTCACAGTTCCCACATACCTGCCGTCGCCAGTCAATACGGGAACTGCCGAGTATCCATGGTATTTCATTTTCTCCAGCGCCTGTCTCAAAGTATAATCTTCCGGCAGATATGACACATCTTCCTTAGGCGTCAAAAAAAATAATATGTTCATGCTGGCCTCACTTCCGTCATCCTTTGCAGTTTACTTTACACATCCGATCAATTCCCGGATATCTTCTATGTTATGGCGTTCCATGTAAGACTTGATACCGTCAATGACTTTGACTGCCGCACAGGGGTCCGTAAAATTGGCTGTCCCCACGGCCACCGCAGTGGCTCCGGCCATAATGAATTCCAGGGCGTCTTCCGCGTTTAAAATTCCTCCCATACCGATCACCGGAATCTTCACCGTACTGCACACCTCGTATACCATGCGCACTGCCACCGGCTTGATCGCCGGCCCCGAGAGTCCTCCGGTTTTATTGGCCAGAAGGAAGTCTCTCTTTTCTATATCAATTTTCATTCCGGTCAGGGTATTGATCAGGGAAAGTGCATCACTCCCCGCTGCCTCCGCGGCTTTTGCCATTTCTTTGATATCCGTTACGTTAGGGCTCAGCTTCATGATAATCGGCTGATCTGCCTTTTCTTTCACTGCCTTCGTGATCTCATACAACGCTTTCGGGTCCTGTCCGAAAGCAATGCCGCCTTCTTTAACATTCGGGCAGGAGACATTGATCTCCAAAAGATCCACGGGCTGATCGGAAAGCCGTTCCACCACCTCAATATAATCTTCCACGGTTCTCCCGCAGACATTGACGATCACAGCAGCACCCGCTTTCTTTAAAAATGGCAGGTCCCTCTTTATCATCACATCAACGCCCGGATTCTGAAGTCCTACCGCATTGAGCATGCCCCCGTAAGTCTCAGCCACCCTGGGGGTCGGGTTTCCCTCCCAAGGCACATTGGCAACACCTTTTGTCGTCACCGCTCCAAGGCTGGACAGATCGACAAATTCACTGTATTCCTCCCCGGAACCGAAGGTCCCGGAACCTGTGGTCACTGGATTCTTTAAAGAAACTCCTGCGATCTCTACTCCCAAATTCATCAGAACTCTACCTCCTTTGCGTCAAATACAGGCCCGTCTTTGCAGACCCGTTTATTGCGGACATGGGTGTGACCGTCCACTTCTTTTGATTTACAGACGCAGGCCAGGCATGCTCCTATGCCGCATGCCATTCTCTCTTCCAGAGAAATCTGGGCTTCCAGCCCCATTTCCTCCGCATAAGCTTTCACGCCTTTCAACATAGGAGTCGGCCCGCATGCATAGATCACAGAACCTTCTCCCGCCTGTTCTCTCACGGCATCAATGACATTACCTTTTGTCCCCACGGAACCGTCTTCCGTAGAAACAAGGACCTCGCCGTATGCTTCAAATTCTTCTTTCAGGAACGTATCCTGATTCCTGTAACCGAGCACAATGGTCTTCTCACATTTCAGCTGTTTCGCAAGTTCCAGCATCGGAGGTATCCCGATGCCTCCTCCGATCAGAATTGCTTTCTCATTTTTCATGTTAAAACCATTGCCGAGTGGTCCCAGCACGTTAAGCCTGGTCCCTGCTTCATAAGTGCTCAGAAGTTCTGTGCCTTTGCCTGCGATCCGGTAAACGATCCTGACCGTTTTGTGTTTTGCGTCAATGCCGCAGATACTGATTGGCCTCGGCAGCAGCTTGCTTCCGTCGTTGACGTAGACAGATACAAACTGTCCCGGCAAAGCCTCTTTGGCCATATCTCCGACGTTCAGTGTCATGTCAAAAATATCTGCGGAAAGCTTCTTCTGGCTGACGATCTCAGCCTTTATATTATGTTTTCCCATATGTCTCTCCTTATTTTACAAATGCCTTTTTCAGATCTTCTTTCATATCCAGCACAGCCTGTCTGGATGCATCCGCATAATTTTCGGCTCCGAATCCGGCGTACTGTTCCTGTTTGTACGCACAGATGATGCCTCTGGAGGAATTGATGACGGCTCCCAGTCCGTCCTCATCAAAGAACGGTTTGAGGTCCTCTGCTTTTCCTCCCTGCGCTCCGTATCCCGGAACCAGAATGTAGTTTTTCGGCATAATCTTTCTTAAGACCTCTCCCATTTTCGGATAGGTTGCCCCTACGACGGCCCCTACATAACTGTAACTGTCTCCCATATGGCTTTCACCCCACATGGCTACTTTCTCTGCCACCAGTTCATACAGAGGTTTTCCGTCCACCAGCTGGTCCTGGAACTCTCCGCTGGATGGGTTGGACGTCTTCACAAGAATAAACAATCCTTTTTTTTCTTCTTTGCACACATCAATAAACGGAAGAATCCCATCGCTTCCGAGGTATGGGTTCACCGTCAGAAAATCTTCATCGAACCCGCGGTATTTTTTGCTGCCCACCTGTACCGCTCCGGCATGTCCCACCGCATAGGCCGCTGATGTGGAGCCGATATCGCCCCGCTTAATATCGCCGATCACCACCAGTCCTTTTTCCTTTGCATATTCACATGTTCTATGAAAAGCAGTGAGTCCTTCCACACCGAACTGCTCATACATAGCAATCTGAGGCTTTACTGCCGGGATCAGGTCGTATGTAGTGTCAATAATTCCTTTATTATACTGCCAGATTGCTTCCCCGGCACCCTGCAAAGTTTCTCCGAATTCGTCAAATGCTTTTTTCTTTATCTGGTCAGGCACATAATCAAGCATAGGGTCCAATCCCACCACGATCGGTGCATCCAGCTGTTTTATTTTTTTTACTAATTCATTGATCATGTCAATTCTCCTTTATTTTATGAAAATGGACGTAACATTTGCCGGAGATATTATCCAGCAAAACAGAAGGCGCCACTCTGTAAAAGTTTTTTATCACTATTGGAGGAGCGCATTTTAAAGCGCGACGGAAAGAGTGATAAAAAACTCATACTTAATTGAAATCATACCATAAAAAGAGAAAGAAAAAAAGAGACGATCCAAAAAGGACCGCCTCTTTTAGGCTAAAAAATAACTGCAATTTTTGTTCCCTTTCCCACTTCACTTTCCACTTCGATTTTGGCGCCGTGGTATTTCGCCCCGTGTTTTACGATAGAAAGCCCCAGGCCTGTGCCTTCTCTCTCACTGGAATGGCTTTTGTCTCCCCGGTAAAACCGTTCAAAAATACGATCCGCATCTTCCGGTGGAATGCCGATACCGTCATCTTCTACGATCACTGTAGCCCGCCCTTCCATGGCAGCAGCGGTTACAGACACATGACCTCCCCGGTCGTTGTACTTGACTGCATTTTCTATGAGATTATATAACATTTCGTACAAGATCTGACGGACACCAGAGACTGTGCAAGGAGATCCAAGAACATGTAGATCAATCCCTGCCTCTGCTGCCTTCATAGACAGAGAATTTTTAATTTCCAAGGTTATCTGGTACAGATCGATCTCTTCTTTTTCCTGCACAATCTGATTTTCATCCAGCCTGGACAGTTTGATGATACCCTCTATCATGGAAATGAGCCTTCTGGCCTCTGTGTAGATCTTTTCCGAAAACCGGCCTACATCCTCCTGCTTTACGAGTCCATCTTTCATAAGCTCCGCATATCCTGAAATCGTCGTCAGCGGAGTCTTCAGCTCATGAGATACATTTGCGGAAAATTCTTTTCTAAGTTCTTCTCTTTCTTCTTTTTCTGTCACATCGATCATCATCAGCACCACTCCTTTAACCGCGCCTGATACCGTTACCGGATTGGCCATAAGCAAGTATTTGCGCTCGCGGAATTCCATCACTTCCTCGGAAGGCTCTCCGCCCAAAGCCATCTCCACCGCTCTGCGGAATTCATGGCTGCGGTTGATTGACAATACATTCTGGTTGCTGCACTGGTCTTCATTGATGTCAAGGATCCTGAGGGCACTTGTGTTATAAGAGAGCACCACAGATTTATCGTTGAGGATCAGAAAGCCTTCGCTCATATTTTCTGTAATCGTCGTAAACTCGATCTGCTTTTCCTTGATCTCTCTGATCTTTTCTTTTATGGCCTCATTCTGCCGGTGAATCCTCACCAGCAGAGGCGACAGCTCGTCATAGGTGTTCTCATCTTCCGGATGCTCCAGGTTGATCCGGTTGATCGGTTCGATAATCCTTCCGGTGAGGAGTCTTGAAAGAGCCAACGCCAAAACAAAGACCACTGCCATCATTAAAATCAGGACAGGCAGTACTCCCTCCACCTGGTTAAAAATAGTCTGAGTCTCCCGGCTGAGCCGTAAGACACTGCCGTCCGAAAGCTTCACAGCATAATAATACGTTTGTTTTTTGAGCGTCTTAGAGATCCTTGTACTCTCCCCGGCCCCGTTTTTTACCGCTTCTTTGAACTCTTTTCTATTTCTGTGATTACTCATAGACTTTTCTTTTCCCGTACTGTCATACAGGACCTTCCCGTCTGAAGCGATCAGCGTGATCCTGCTGATCGTGATATCTTTGTATGCATCCAGACTCTGGTTCTCGTGCTGGTTCAGGGACTCTGCCATATATCCGGCCTCGTTCTGAATCCCCTCTTTTACCTGGGACATATATCTTCCGTAAGCAACCGCAGATAAAAATACCGTAGTGCACACCACCGTGATCAGGGCGATATAACTCATATTCAGAAAAATCTTACGCTTCATTCACTGCCTCCAATGCGGTAACCGATCCCTCTCACAGTCTCAATCATAGCGCCGCAGTTTCCCAGCTTCTGGCGCAGGGTACGGATATGGACATCCACCGTCCGTGTCTCGCCGTCAAAATCATATCCCCAAATATTTGTGAGAAGCTGGTCTCTGGTGAGCACATTGCCTTTGCTCTCCATGAGCATACAGAGCAGGCGGAACTCTTTGTAGGTCAGTTCCACCTTTTCGCCGTCTGCCAGGACCTTATGCTTTCCCACATGGATATAGAGATTTCCTGCCGAGAGTTCTTCCGTCGGCTCCTCTTTTTTTACCCGCCTTAAAACCGCTTTGATCCGGGATACCAGTTCCATCATACCGAAAGGTTTTGTAATATAATCATCCGCGCTCCGCTGTCTAAGCCCAGCACCTTGTCATACTCGGCAGCCCTTCGCCGTCATCATGATCACCGGGATATTCTTTGTCTCAGGATTGTTCCTGATCTTCCTTAAAATACTGATACCGTCTTCACCCGGGAGCATAATGTCCAGAAGCACCAGTTCAGGAATCCTTCCGGCTGAAAGGTCCTTAAAAAAACTGATGCCGCTTTCATATCCCCCCGCATCAAATCCTGTACTCTGAAGAGTGTAGATGACAAGTTCCCGTATGTTTGCATCGTCCTCGACAATATAAATCACAGACTTCCTCCTTTATACTCCCCGGTAATAGAGAATTCCACCCATTCGGCGATATTGCTGGCGTGATCGCCTATCCGTTCAAAATACTTGGCGATCATGACAATCGCTACACAGGCCTCTCCTTTTTCCGGGTCCTCATGGATCAAAGAGATCACTTCTTTTTTTACTTTGGAAAACAGAGCGTCCACCTCGTCGTCTGCTTTGATCACCTCATTCGCGGCATCCAGATCTTTCTTTACAAAAGAATCCACAGCTTTTGTCACCATAGCGATCGTGCTTGCAGCCATCATCAGCACGTGGGTGTGGTTATTCATCACAGTCACCACATCACTCTTTTTTACGATGCCCGCGATGTCCACGGCCTGGTCCCCGATCCGTTCCATATCCGAAACCATTTTGAGTGCCGCAGAGATCACCCTCAAATCCCCGGCCACCGGCTGCTGCTGGAGCAGAAGCTTCATACATCGTCTCTCTATGTCCCGCTCTTTCTGATTGATCTCTTCTTCCAGATCATTGATCCTTAAAATCATCTCTTTGCTCTTTATATCTACCAGTTTCCCTGCCAGATGAATCATATCCTCACAGAGGGCACCCATCTCGATCATTTCAATATTCAGCTGTTCAAGCTGTCTGTCAAACCGATTTCTCATATCAACCAAACCTTCCTGTAATATAGTCTTCTGTTCTTTGATCTTTCGGCATGGAAAACAGTTTATCGGACTTTCCATACTCTACGACTTCCCCTAAGAGGAAAAATGCGGTCTTATCGGAAATACGGACGGCCTGCTGCATATTATGGGTCACCATAATGATAGTATACTTGGATTTCAGCTCTGCCGCAAGGTCCTCGATCTTTGAGGTAGAAATCGGGTCCAGCGCAGACGTCGGCTCATCCATCAAGAGCACTTCCGGCTCCACTGCCAGAGCCCTGGCGATGCAGAGTCTCTGCTGCTGGCCTCCCGAAAGGCCCATGGCACTTTTTTTCAGACGGTCCTTCAGTTCATCCCAGATTGCTGCGTTTCTCAGAGATTTCTCCACGATCTCATCCAACTGCGCTTTGTTCCTGACTCCATGGGTCCTCGGCCCATAGGCTACATTGTCATAGACACTCATAGGAAACGGATTCGGCTTCTGAAACACCATGCCTACCCGTTTTCTGAGCAGATTAATGTCCATATCTCCATAAATATCTTCTCCGTCCAGAGTGACTTTTCCTGTGATCTTACATCCCTCCACCAGGTCATTCATACGGTTTAAAGATTTTAAAAGTGTAGATTTTCCACAGCCGGACGGACCGATAAATGCCGTGATCTCATTCGGGGAAATATCCAGATTAATCGCTTTGAGTGCTTTAAAATCCCCGTAATATAAATCCAGATTCTGTACTTTAATTTTAGATTCCATGTTCTATCCTTTCGTTATCCGCTTGGCAATAAATGTCGACACCGCGTTGATGATGATCACTACGACCAGCAGGACCACCGCCGTGGCATAAGACTGATTAATATGCAGACCTTCGCTGGAGAGGGCATACATATGGACCGACAATGTTCTCCCGGAACCCATTACGTTGGATGGGATCTCCGCCACTGTTCCGGCCGTATACATCAGTGCCGCCGTCTCTCCCACGATTCTTCCCACTGCCAATATTACTCCCGACAAAATGCCTGGCACTGCAGACGGAAGCACGATCTGAAAGACAGTTCTCAATTTCCCCGCTCCAAGCCCGAAGCTTCCTTCCCTGAAAGAATCCGGGACAGATTTTAATGCCTCCTCGCTGGTTCTCATCACAGCCGGCAGAATCATAATCGCCAGTGTTGCAGCTCCCGATAAAATGGACAGTCCCCATTTTAATGTGGTCACAAAGAACAGCATACCAAACAGTCCATATACAATGGATGGAATTCCTGAAAGAGTTTCCGCAGTAATCCTGACGATCCCCACAAGCCGGTTTCCTTTTTTGGCATATTCCACAAGATAGACTGCAGAAAAGATTCCCAGCGGCACTGCAAATAAAAGTGCAAGCGCTGTCATGCTGACCGTGTTGACCATAGCCGGAAAAAGCGATACATTGGTGGATGTATATTTTAAAGAAAACAGATCTTTTGTAAGATACGGAACCCCGTGTACCAGAATATATCCGATCAGATAGATCAAAATTCCCGCCGTAAAGACCGTGGATATCAACACGAGCAGATACAGAAGCAGAGAGAGCGGAGTTCTTTTGTATGAAGAAAATCTCTGTTTCGTTGTGACCTTGTTAACCTGTTTTATGTAGTTTAATGGCTTTGCCGTCATCGCCTCCATCAGAATTCCTCCTTATGTTTTAATGCGGAAAAAGAAAGGTTGATCAGCAGGATAAAAACAAACAGCACCACAGCCGTAGCGATCAGCGCTTCCCTGTGCAGATCCGTGGCATAACCCATTTCCAAAACGATATTCGCCGTCAGTGTCCTGACTCCCTTATAAAGTTCCATCGGCATCCTGGCCTGGTTTCCCGCAACCATGACAACCGCCATGGTCTCTCCTATGGCTCTTCCGATCCCTAACACGACACCTGCCAGAATACCGGATTTACCCGCCGGCAGCACTGTAAAAAACACACTTCTCTCGTGACTCGCCCCCAGGGCCAGTGAACCTTCGTAATAGCTGTCCGGCACTGCACGGATGGCACTCTCAGAAACACCGATAATCGTCGGCAGAATCATGATCCCTAAAAGCAGTGACGCCGTAAGAATACTGTTTCCGTTGCCACCGAAAATATTTCTGACCATTGGTACCAAAACGACCATACCGAAGAAACCATAAACCACAGATGGAATACCTGCTAAAAGATCCACTGCCGGCTTTAATATTTTATAAAGCTTCCCGCTGCAGAACTTTGCCATGAAGACCGCCGTAAATATTCCGATGGGAACACCTACGATGATGGCTCCCGCCGTGATATAAAGGCTTCCCAGGATCATTGGGAAGATGCCAAAGAATCCATTCTTTGGCATCCATCGCTCTCCGGCCAGAAAGTTTGCCGGTCCGATCTCCCCAATAGCGGGTAAGCCGTTCATAAACAGGAATGCACATATCAGTATGACTGCCAGTATGGAAGTACAGGCTGCGGTCAGAAATACACCTTTCATGATCTTTTCTTTGTACTGTTTCATCTTTATTTCCCCACTATCTCTCTTTTTGCATCATATGGCCTTATTTCACATCGTCCCAGGAAATCACTTCACCTGTAAAAATACCTTTTATCTGGTCACTTTTAAGCTCGGATACATCGTTTTTCTTGTTTACGATCACTGCAATACCATCCTGTGCTATGACTGTCGGCTTTACGCCCTTTTTCACTTCACTGTCGGCAAGTTCTCTGGATGCCATCCCGATGTCGCAGACTCCGTCAACTGTGGAAGTCACTCCTGTTGTAGAATCACTCTGCTGAACTTCGATCTTTACATCTTTGTTAAGTGACGTATAAGCTTCTTTTAACTTTTCCATGACCGGGGTAACAGATGATGATCCTGCCACGACGATCTTGCCTTTTGCCCCGGAGGCTTTGTATGACGCAGCTTTGTCATCGACCGTAATATAACCGTTGTCCGCAACTACTTTCTGACCTTCTTTGCTCATAATAAACTTGATAAAATCTTTAGCCTGGGAATTCAGTTTCTTCTCATTTGTCACAATGTTGAACGGACGCACGATCTTATAAGTCTTATTTTTTACGTTTTCTGTACTCGGCTCTGCTCCGTCAATCTTCAGAGCCTTCACTGTATCATTTAAGGACCCTAAAGATATGTAGCCGATCGCCGCCTCATTTTCAGCTATGGTCGTCATCATAACGGAAGTGGAATTGGTGATCATTGCTTCCGTTGTCGTGTTATCTATCTTATTTCCGTCACTATCTTTTTCTTCTATTCCAAATAACTCAATAAACGCTCCTCTTGTCCCAGACCCGTCTTCTCTGGATACAACGGTGATATCTTCTCCTGCTGCTTTTTTACCTTCGTCTTTGCCTCCGCAGCCTGCCAGTAAAGTTGTCGCTGCCACTGCTGTCAGTAGAACACTTAAAATTCTTTTCCTCATCTTTCTCATAATAATCTCCTTTTGGCTTTTCATCGCTACAAGTCATATCTTACTCGTCCAATGTAAAATTCAAAAGACAGGTTATGTTAAATCTGAGTAAAACTTCACAGAATACTTATCGGTATTTTACTTTTGTGAAGAAAACAAAGTGGGCAAACCCACTTCAGCTCCCCAACACCTCAATCTTTGAGGTCTTGACAACTTTGCGTGCCAGATGCGATTTGCAAAAGACAAATGATTTCCTCACGCATCTGTGCACAACCCGCGGAGCGTTTTTGTTTCATAGGGAAGGTCAAAGAACTTTCCTCTGAAACAAAAAAAGAACCTATGCATCAACACATAGATTCTTCCTTTTTACTTCTCATTCTCAGATCAATACTGATACAGCCAGTAAGACCCGTTTGCCTGTTTTCCTGATTTCATGACCTTTATATAATAGGTACCTTTGCTGCTCTTAAAACTAAATGTTTTAACCTTTTCTCCCGATAAAGACAGGGATTTTACAGGCTTTTTCCTGCCTTTTTTGTAAACGGTAAACCTGATCTTTCCGGAGTTCATATAAGTTTCTGCTTCCATAAATATCTTTTTCCGCTTCTTCGGAACTGAAATTCGGTACCATCTGGACGCTTTTTCTGTCACTGTATACAAATCATACTGTTCCCGAAATCTTTTTAACGTCTTCGCTTTCTTTTTCTTCGTCTTATACTTTGCCGGGATAAATGTCTTGATCACACAGAGCGAATATCCCTGTTCTGTACCTGCTCTTGCTGCAATCCGGTAGGTTCCCTTCTTCAGTCCATAGACAACCGTGCCTGTATCACTGGTAAAATAAGACTTCTGCTGCCGTCCGATATTTTTCCAGCGTCGGCCTTCTCTTCTCTGGACGTAAAATACAACCGGAGTTTTCTGTTTCACGATCGGGGATGCCGTGATATCAGCAGTTCCCCGTTTTCCCATGGTAAAGGAGTGATATGTATATCTTCCCTGCCCGCTCTGAATGTAGGATATCTCATTGGATAGCTTACGCGGGTTATCTTTGATGACAAACGGTGCGATAAAAACCGTGGTAAAGTCTTTCGGCAGCCTCACATAATAGGTTCCCGGTTCTGCCTTAAGTTTCACGGCCCCGTCCGGTATCCGCTGCCCTGCAGGCCTCTTCTGCCTATCCAGGAGAGACGGCATCTGTGCGTTGTCTTCCTCCTGAAAAGATACAAGGATCAGACTTCCCTCTTCCTTCACCCTGAGTTCGACCAGCCTGTCGCTGTGGTCTCTCAGATAAGACTGGGTAAAAGTATACATGCCGTCTCCGTACATCATATACATGGAAGCCTCGTTCATGCTGGTGAACCGGCCCGCTTCCATGATATCCTTATCCATCCCGGAAGCTTTGGCGCCTTTGCCTCCCCGTACATCGGAACCCATGCGGCCTATTGACACGTTGGCTGCATTCTTCCTGTCACCGGCTGAAACAGAAATCGGAAAACCAATGAGCCGGGCACCTAAAACAACGGATAAAATGATACTGGTAAAACAGATACTGCATCTTTTCATAAGACACACCTCCTCCGTAACTGCCCTGTGGAAGCGGCTTAACCTAAATATTATGTCTTAATTATATCATGCAGATATCTCAGAAATATGACATTCTCATGAAGTTTTTAATCCCCGGAAATGTTGTAAACAGCGCCTCTGCAAATAGTATAATAAATTTTCCCGTAGAGCTTCCAGCCTTTAAACGGTGAGTTTGAGGCCTTGGAATAAAACTTCTCTACAATATACTCCTCGTCCTCCCTGAACAGAACCAAATCTGCCGGTTTGCCCTCCTGTATCCTTCCCTGTTCCAGGTGATAAAGCTTTGCGGGATTAACCGTCATTTTTTCCAGGAGTTCCATCAAAGTGAGGTGTCCTTCCTTTACCAGTTTTGTAATTCCAAGTCCCAGAGAAGTTTCCAGTCCGGTAATACCGCTCGGTGCCTTTGCAAGGCCTGCTGCCTTTTCTTCCTCAGAGTGAGGCGCATGGTCTGTGGCGATGATCTCTATAGTGCCTTCCTTCAGTCCCTCGATGATCCTCTCCCTGTCTTTTTCCGTCCTGAGAGGCGGATTCATCTTGGCCAGGGAACCGTAGATGAGAACGTCCTCTTCCGTCAAAGTAAAATGATGGGGCGACGCCTCCGCCGTCACACGAGCGCCTTTTGCCCTGGCATCTCTCACGAAATCAACGGCTTTGGCAGAACTGATATGCTGTATATCCACAGATGCCCCGGTCTCCAGCGCCAGCCGGCAGTCTCTTTCCACCATCACCGACTCCGCTTCATCGGAAGCCCCTCCGTACTCAAGCTGTTCGGCAACCTTTCCGGCATTGACTCCCGGACGCTTAATATATTTCGGATCTTCCTCGTGAAGGCTGACCGGAACATCAAGTTTTGCCGCAGTCTCCATAGCCTTGCGGACGATCTCTTCATCCATGAGCGGAAGACCGTCATCTGTAAATCCCAGTGCCCCGTGGGCTTTCAGCTCTTCCATGTCCACGAGTTCTTTCCCTTTAAAACCTTTGGATACCGCCGCAGTCTGGACAAGCCGGATCGGCAGCTTCTGTGCCCGTTTCAAAATGTCATCCAGTATCTCTGTACTGTCCACCACAGGCTTTGTATTTGCCATACAAACCACTGTGGTGACACCTCCGTGAAGGGCCGCCCGGCTTCCTGTCTGCATATCTTCTTTGTGTGTAAATCCAGGGTCTCTGAAATGCACATGGACATCGATCAGACCAGGAGCCACGACCATGCCTTCTGCGTCTATGATCTGTTCATAATTAGCTGTTTCTGTATTTCCTATACTTTTAATCTTTCCATCGGAAAGAACAAGATCGGTCACTTTATCAAATCCGGTTTCCGGGTCCATGACTCTTCCGTTTTTAATTAAAATCATATAATCTCCTCCTGCTGATTTTATTTTATCATAACATATGTGCCTGAATACGGGCAACAAAACAAAGCACAGAGAAATACTGCCCGGCCGGCTAAAAAGCTTTTCCTCTGTGCTTCGTATAAAACTTTGGTATCTTATTTAGTTCAACTGGTCCTTTACCGCCTCCAGTGCGTTTTCCACATCTTCCTCGGTAATCTTCTGAGCCGATTTTACCTTTACTACATAGTTCTTATTTTTCACTGTGATTCCGCCGATGGCCTCATATGCAGTCTCATCGTTGATCTGTTTGATCACCGGGATAAACTCACTGTCTTTGGCAGATAAAGCCTCACCGATCTCGTAGGTATGTCCCTTCTCCTCCAGCGCCATGATCTCCTCTGAGATATGTTCGTCAATATCTTCTTCCAGAATCTCTTTGGATGTTCCCTCGCACTGTTTGTATTGGACACTCATATTCTGAACAAAAATGCTGTCATCCGCAGCTTTTGTATTCATCCTTCCCTTTACAAAAAAGCATCCGCCCACTGCAAGGACGATCCCCACTGCAGCCAAAAACTTTTTATTAAATACCAATTTCCTCATAGTTTCTCCCTTCCTGTTGCCTGATATGATTTAGTATACCAGAAAAGTATGATAAAACTATGCAGAAAATATTACAAATTTCTTAGGATAATAAAAAGATCACAATTTCTCTATATATTGCTTTCGTTTTATTACAAAGATAGGCGCTGTCATTCCAAGGCTCGCTGCGGCTTCTCTGACGCTGCCATAAGTCTTAAGATCAATATGCGGATTTCTGTCCCTTTTTACCCTTCTTTTTTCTCTCAGATCCACCGGTATGCTTTCCGGCCCGATCAGGTCCTCACTGCTGATGATCACCGCTCTCTCCACCAGGTTTTTCAATTTCTGATGTTTCCGGGCCGGCGGTACTCTTTCAAGAGTTCCAGTGTCTCGAAAGAAAAGGATTTCTTGAAACCATACTTTTTGTTCAGTTTCCCAAGAAACAGCAGTGCCAGGGATTCAATATCTTTCCTGCGCTCTCTGAGGGGCGGTATATGGATTGGAAACACTATAAGACGATAATATAAATCTTCCCGGAAACTTTTCTGCTTCACCATCTCTTCCAGATTCCGGTTTGTGGCGGCCCCGGCAAAGGCGCCGTGACCCGCGGCCTTGCGCAACTCCGGGAACACTTTAGCCTGACTGCATCTCAAATTATAAATTCATCCTCCCTGATTTGTCTGCACCAAAAAATACACAAAGCCGAATTTATGGCACTCTATTCTGATGTCAGACTCTTTATGAAACAGGACGAGACTATTCTTATGAACATATCTATAAGGGAATAAGGATCGATACTCACCATGATAACAGGATCATAAAGAGTCTGCTCAGAAAAAACGGATTTTCCTATTGCGGGATCATTTATCTGGAAGAAAGCAGTGAACGACTGGCATATTAAAAAGCTTTGTAATTCAAGGACTTTCCTAAGAAATAAAAAACCGGCCGGATAACTGCCCGGCCGGTTCAAACGTTAGATTTTAATAGTCAAACTTCTTTTCAAAATATTCTTTCAGATCTTCGATCTTCACCCGTTCCTGTTCCATAGTGTCACGGTCTCTGACGGTCACAGCGCCGTCTTCTTCAGAGTCGAAATCATATGTCACACAGAACGGTGTACCGATCTCATCCTGTCTTCTGTATCTCTTTCCGATATTTCCGCGCTCATCATACTCACAGTTGTAGTATTTTGCAAGCATCTCATAAACCTTGCCTGCCCCTCCGCTCAATTTCTTGGATAACGGAAGCACTCCGATCTTCACCGGTGCAATAGCCGGGTGGAAATGAAGGACGGTACGTTTATCTCCGCCTTCCAGTTCTTCTTCGTCATAAGCGGCGCATAAGAACGCAAGAGTCACACGGTCGGCTCCAAGAGACGGCTCGATTACATATGGAATGTAGCGCTCTTTCTTTTCATCGTCAAAGTAGGTCAAATCTTCCCCTGAAGTATTCTGATGCTGTGTCAGGTCATAGTCTGTACGGTCCGCTATGCCCCACAGCTCTCCCCATCCGAATGGGAATAAAAATTCGATATCTGAAGTTGCCTTGGAGTAGAAAGACAGTTCTTCTTTTCCATGGTCACGGACTCTCATCTGATCATCGGTGATGCCAAGTGTCTTTAACCAGTTAATGCAGAATTCTTTCCAGTAAGCAAACCATTCAAGATCTGTATCCGGCTCGCAGAAAAATTCCAGCTCCATTTGTTCAAACTCTCTTGTACGGAATGTAAAGTTTCCGGGAGTAATCTCATTTCTGAAAGATTTCCCTACCTGTCCGATGCCGAACGGGATCTTCTTTCTGGATGTCCTCTGCACATTTTTGAAGTTTACGAAAATACCCTGAGCCGTCTCGGGACGCAGGTAAACTGTATTTTTCGCATCCTCGGTCACACCCTGGAACGTCTTAAACATCAGGTTGAATTCACGGATATCCGTAAAATTCTTCTTGCCGCAGGACGGGCATACGATGTCGTGATCATTGATAAAATCCACCATCTCTTCTTTGGTCCATCCATCCACAGAGCCGCCCTCAATCTCCATGCCGTGTTCATCCATATAATCTTCGATAATCTTATCTGCGCGGAAACGTTCGTGGCACTCTTTACAGTCCATCAGAGGGTCAGAAAACCCGCCGAGATGTCCGGAAGCAACCCAGGTCTGGGGATTCATCAGGATGGCGCAGTCCACACCTACATTGTACGGGCTTTCCTGAATAAATTTCTTCCACCATGCTTTCTTCACATTGTTTTTAAGCTCCACGCCAAGATTTCCGTAATCCCATGTATTTGCCAATCCGCCGTAAATCTCAGATCCGCTGTACACAAAACCTCTGGCCTTTGCTAAATTTACGATTTTCTCCATTGTTAATTCCATATTGTTTCTACCTCACCGTTTCTTCATTTCCTATAATCTGTTCTATTGTAGCGTGTAACCCCTCTTTTTTCAAGAGATATGCTAAAAAAGTCAAAGCAGTTCCAAAAAATCCAGCGACTTGAAATGATGGCTGACATACTGTTTTAAAAATGACTCGCTGACAGACTCAAGTTCCTTCAGAACTTCCTTCGAAACTCTGAACGTATACAGCTTCTCCGGGGGACTGCTTAAAATAAACTGAAGCGTATATACCGCAGATCCGGATATATGTACCGCTCTTCCTCCGGATTTCCTGCAGTTTGAGCAGAGAATCCCTCCCGCACCGCTGTCAAAGTAACTGAGCTCCTCTATGCTGCCGCACTGTGTACAGCAAAAGACTTCCATTCCCTGTCCGTAGAGAGCCATGAGTTTTATCTCGTACACCCTGCGTATGAGCTTCGGATCTATGGTCTTTTTTTCAAGCGCCCTGAGACTCAGGTAAAGGAGTTTCAGGATCTCTTTTTCATCATTGTTTTCCCTTGTAAGATAAGATGCAAATTCACAAAAATAACTGCCGTAGGAAACCAAAAGAAGATCTTCCTTGACGCCCTCAAAATAATGGCCTACATCTGCCCACATGAGATTAAAGGAGCTTCTTCCTTCATACAGGGAAAACTCTCCGAATGTCAACGGCTGACAGGCCGCGGCATATGGACTGGTGGCTTTTTTCGCCCCTCTTGCAAACGCCGTGATCCTTCCCCGCTCTTTTGTGAGAAGCGTGACTCTCTTATCAAATTCTCCGATATTTCCGGCGTTCAATACCAGACCGGTTACTTTGATCTCCTGACCCATTTTATACTTCTTTCTTGTTGTACCCGTAGTTTTTGAGAAGCATGTCACTGTCACGCCAGTCCTTTTTGACTTTCACCCAGAGCTGAAGATTCACTTTGATATCCAAAAGGTTTTCCATCTCTATCCGTGCCTGGCTACCTATCTTCTTTAACATACTGCCCTGTTTTCCGATGATGATTCCTTTATGGGAATCTCTCTCGCACACGATCGTCGCATCGATATCAATGATATGTCCGTGCCTTCTCTCTTTCATGGAATCAATGACTACCGCAATCCCATGGGGAATTTCCTGGTCCAGAAGACGCAGTGCCTTTTCTCTGATCAGCTCCGCACAGATCTGCCGCTCCGGCTGGTCCGTGACCGTATCTTCGTCAAAAAACATCGGCCCCTCCGGAAGGTATTTAAAAATACTGTCTATGACATCGTCCGTGTTCTGTCCCTTCAGTGCGGAAACCGGTATGATCTCTGCAAACTCACATACGTCTTTGTATGTGGTGATCGCTTTCAAAATCTCCTCGTCTTTCACCGTGTCTGTCTTGTTGATCACCAGGATAACCGGGGTCTTTACTTTGCCCAGCTGTTCAATGATATAGCGCTCTCCGCCTCCGATAAAGGTGGTCGGCTCCACCAGCCATAAAATAAGATCCACTTCGTTAAGAGTCCTCTCGGCGACTTTCAGCATATAGTCGCCGAGCTTGTTCTTTGCCCTGTTGATCCCCGGAGTATCCAAAAATACAATCTGCCCCCTGTCGTCGGTGAATACTGTCTGGATTCTGTTCCTGGTTGTCTGGGGCTTTTTCGAGGTAATCGCGATCTTTTGTCCGATCAGTTGGTTCATCAGAGTAGATTTCCCCACATTTGGCCTGCCGATCAGTGTCACAAATCCCGATTTCATTCCTGTGTTCATAAAATTCCTTCCTAAAATACGTGTTTGATTTCTTTAAATTTATCCTTAGCTTCTCTCAGTTTATCTTCATTTCCTATGGTGCAGTTATTTCCCGCATCCACTACACAGCGCACATACGGTGCCAGCGAACGGATCGTCTCCTGACTGCAGGACAGCACCTGGTCTCTGTACTTCTGAAGTTCTTCTTCTGTCCTTCCTAGAAGATAAGCCTGGAAGCTTCTCTCTCCCAGATCATCCGGCTCCAGCGGAGTATCCATGTTGCTGATCGTTCCGATGATATATTTTACCATGTCACGGTCATCGATATCGAAATGCTCCACAAAATCAGCCGCATTTTCGTAGACTTGGTAAGTCTCTAAGAGATTCGGGTCCCGATAGGATACAAACATACTGTCTCCCTGAGGCATGAAACTGCACATGCATCCGTAGGCTCCGCCCTTTACACGGATATTAAGCCAGAGATATTCATAGGAAAAGATTACCTGGAGAACATTTAAAGCTCCCGTATATTCATAACCCTGTTCTGCAAAATTTCCTGCGCATGCGACATACTGGACACCGCCGGCCGTAGCAAATCCTTCTTCCTTTTTCTCCGGCAGGATCTTTGTCTCCTCTTTGGCCAATTCGCCGGTAAACATGCGTGCTGTGAATTTACGCACCGCATCCTCCATAAAGGACGGTTCTTTTTCTTTTCCGGTGTAGCTCACCATCATATTTTCCTTTCGGAAAATATACCTGCATGCCTCTTTCATACTGTCTGTGATCCTGCTGCTCTCCTGTTCAAAGGATTCATACCAGTCTTTTACAAACTCAAACATGGAAACGCCCTGGATCTGCTCTTTATACCTTGCATAAGGAGAGAAATAGGACATGGCACGGTTGGATGCCGTTTTATGTCCGGCCTGGGTAAGATCCGTCTTCATATTGGTGTAGATCTGCCCGATGATCTCTTTCAGACGTTTCCTGTCGTCCAGTTTGCTCTCAAACAGGATCTCTTCCATAAGTTCAAATGCCTTTTCTGCATTTTCATAAAAACACTTTGTCCTGATGACAAAATAACTTTTCACTCCTTCGGCACCAGCCGGCAGAACGTCCATCGTCGTCACCATGCCTCCGGTCTCTATGCCGATCTCATTTCCGAGTTCAAAATAGCTGTGTTTTTGCGTATCTACGCTACGGAATACTTCTGACATGAGAGACACATAAGGCACAAGCCTTGCCGGGACCTTCGACATATCGAATACGATCTTCAGATAGCAGATGCCGTTTGTAAAATATGGATGCCATATGACCTTTACTCCGTCCACCGATACTTCTTCATTGCAGAGAGGCCGGATCTCTCTTTTAATATCTTTAATATCCAAAAGCGGAATCTTTTCAAGGTCCTCTTTCGGAGTCACCGCCTCCTGATATTCTTTCAGCTCTTTTGTAGCCTGAATAAGCTGCCTGATCTCTTCTTCTGAAAGACTTTCTTTGAATTCCTTCAGCTTCTGCGCCGTCTTCTGGTCCTTCCGGCTCTGAAGGCCCCTCTCCGGCTTCAGCACCACAATGGATTTATGTGTATTGGACAGAAGATAAGTTTCAATCAAATCCGTAAAATAACTTCCGTCCAGCTGTTTTCTCAAAAACTCAAACACATCGTTGGTCTTGATATGCATAAACGGCTCATGATCGTCATAGAGCCAGCTGTCATACATCTGAAGTCCATACATCAGTCCCTTTGGAAATCTGCCGAAATTAGCCTCTTTATACTGGAACTCATAATAATTCAGCGCGGATTCCAGGCTTCGTCTCTGAATCCCCTCTTTAGAAATCTTACGCAGGGTGTCCTCAATGATGCGCACAAAGTCTGCCTCTTTTGCCTCGTCTGCCTCCTGGGCCACCACAGAAAATACAGGCTGTTCGATGCCATTGTCGTAAGAACTGCTGATGTCCTTGCCGATCCCGGCTTCCATCAGAGCCTTTTTCACCGGCGCGCCCTGCATGGAGAACAGTGCCCTGTCAAGAATCTGGAATGCGATATACAGTTCTTTGTCAAGACTTGTTCCTATGACTGCGTTATAGGAGAGAAACGTTTTGTTCTGTATCTCATCCTGTTCGCTGACTGGATATACTGCCTCTACTCTCTTTACTTCTTTAAAAGCTTCCTGGGGCTTCCATGATGTGTCCACCTGCTTCTTTTCAAAATCAGACAGATAATGTTCGTCTATGAATGTCAGGTACTTTTCCGCATCCATATCCCCGTACAGATAAATATAGCTGTTGGACGGATGGTAATAAGTCCTGTGGAAATCCAAAAACTGCTCATAGCTGAGTTCAGGGATCGCTTCCGGGTCGCCTCCGGATTCAAACCCGTACGGAGTGTCGGAGAGCAGAGACTTCTGGATCAGACGCGCCAGCTGCTGGTCCGGGGATGAGAACACACCCTTCATTTCGTTGTAAACGACGCCGTTGTAGATCACGGGCGCATCTTCTGATTCGAGAGAGTGATGCCATCCCTCCTGTTTTAAGATTTCCGGTTTCGTATAGATATTCGGGTAAAATACTGCATCTAAATACACATGCATCAGGTTAAAAAAGTCTTTGTCATTGCAGCTTGCCACCGGATATACCGTTTTGTCAGAGTATGTCATTGCATTCAAAAATGTGTTAAGGGACCCCTTGACCAGTTCCACAAACGGGTCTTTTAATGGAAACTCCCTGGAGCCGCAGAGTACAGAGTGTTCCATGATATGAGGAACTCCGGTATCATCTTTTGGCGGTGTCTTAAATCCAATCTGGAATACCTTGTTGTCATCTTCGTTGGATATCACCACAACCCTGGCCCCTGTCTTTTTGTGACGGTACACATATCCGGTCCCATTCAGCTCTTTGATCTGTTCTTCTTTTACCAATTCATAATTCTTCATCATAGCCTCCGAAATTTGCTCCTTATTTTATATTTGATCCGCCGTGCGCACAGACGGAAAATTTTTCTCTGTTCATGATAAATTATACCACATTTGATAATTCTTTTATTCATCAACCTGTCTTCTCCAATAGAGACTGCGCCCGGGCTTTCTGCCCAAATCCGTCTCAGAGATCAAAATCGCCGTCATCACCAGCACAAAACCGATCAGGATCTTAACCGTCGCCTTTTCTCCATAAAAAATCACACTGAAGAGCACACCGAACACGGACTCCAGACTCAGGATCAGGGATGCGGAGGACGAACTCACCCGGCTCTGCCCCACACTCTGAAAGGTTACTGCCACAGCAGTACACATGATGACCAGATAAGCCAGGCTGCCTGCCTGTCCGGCCGTCCAATGAATGGTGCCGATTTCTTCGGTCAATATGGACAGTCCGGCTCCCCAGAGTCCTGCAAACAAAAACTGTACGATTGTGAGCAGTACCGGATCTTTCTGGCCGCTTTTCATACCAAGATATGTGATATGGAGGGAGAATAAAAGGCCTCCCGCCAGAGTCAGTCCGTCACCGATGCCAATGGTCAGATTTCCGTTCAGCGAAATCAGCCCGATCCCTGTGATACAGATCAGTGCGGCCAGGAAATTTTGTTTTGTAGGCTTTTTCTTCTGCCATATCCATGTGACGAAAGGTACTGCCACACAGTAAATAGCTGTTAAAAATGCATTCTTTCCGGGCGTCGTGTGATACAGTCCTTCTGTCTGGAACCAGTAAGCCCAAAACCAGAATCCTCCCAGCACAAATCCTGTCTTAAAGTAACTTTTATCTATCTTTCCGAGTTTCTTATGAAAAAAGATACACAAAAGCAATGCCCCCGCTAAAAATCTTATCCCCAGCAGAAAATTTTCCGGAACATTGGCAATGGTATTTTTCATAATAAAAAAGGAACTGCCCCATATCAGTGCAGAACCGAACAACGCTGCCTTGCCGAGAATCGTTTTATTTTTATGATTCATACAACCCCCTCATCCTTCTGTACTGTTTTTCCGTTAAGTATAATGATACCATTTATCAGCGTATTGCCGCAACTGCTTTTCATTCGAACTTTTGTTCTTTTCCTCCTTGCTTTTCGTATGACGCTGTGCTAGAATAAAAGAACAAACATTCGATATCGTGAGGTGAATTATGGAAACTTTCAGCCCTTCCCTGTCATTGCAGGAGAAGTTAACAATTCTTGCAGATGCAGCCAAGTACGACGTAGCCTGCACGTCCAGCGGAGCCGACCGCAGAGGTGAAAAGGGAAAACTGGGCAACGGAGTGGCCGCAGGCATCTGCCACAGCTTTGCATCCGACGGCCGCTGTGTCTCCCTTTTAAAGATACTTCAGAGTAATGAATGTATCTACGACTGCAAGTACTGCTTAAACCGCTCATCCAACGACCGGGTGCGCACCACGTTTACCCCTGAGGAAGTCTGCCGCTTAGTCATAGAGTTTTACCGCCGCAACTACATCGAAGGGCTGTTTTTAAGCTCCGGTGTGGTAAAGAGCCCTTCCTATACGATGGAGCTCATGTGCCGGACACTGTCTATGTTAAGAAACCAGTATCATTTCAACGGCTACATCCATGTGAAAGCCATCCCCGGTGCGCCGGAAGAACTGCTGGAAACCCTCGGGTATCTCGCGGACCGCGTCAGCATTAATCTGGAACTGCCCACGCCGGAAGGATTAAAAGATCTGGCTCCTCACAAGACACAGAAAACGATCTTAAAGCCCATGGAGCAGATCCGCTCCGGCATCGCAGACCATCGTCTGTCCATCGGCAAGGACCCTATGATGGAACGCTTTGGCGGCAACCGCAATTTAAAGCACACGATCTTCGACGATGTCCGGTCCGGCCGCATCGAGGAGCACAGACAGCTGGCATCGAACTCTTTCCTGCCGCCCGGTGGGGACAAGCCCGCACCGTTTGTCCCCGCCGGGCAGAGCACTCAGATGATTGTCGGAGCCACCGCAGAGAATGACCTTCAGCTCCTTTCCGTTACCCAGCAGCTGTACCAGAAGTTTGATCTGAAACGTGTCTTCTTCTCAGCCTATGTCCCGCTCAATGAAGATTCCCGCCTTCCCTCCCTGGATACGGCGCCTCCGCTTCTCAGGGAACACCGGCTGTATCAGGCCGACTGGCTGTTAAGGTTTTACGGCTTTCACGCAGAGGAACTGCTGAGTACTGACAGGCCCAACTTCAATATCATGCTGGACCCCAAGTGCGACTGGGCACTGCGGCATCTGGAGCTTTTCCCTGTGGAGATCAACCGTGCAGGCTACGCGGAACTTTTAAGGGTTCCCGGCATCGGGACCAAATCCGCCTACCGTATTGTCAAGAGCCGCAGACAGCGCTCCCTGACATTTGAAAATCTAAAAAAGATCGGTGTCGTCCTGAAACGGGCAAAATACTTTATCACCTGTAACGGAAAGATGATGTTTCATATCCCAATCGAGGAGAACTTCATCACCCGCCAGCTGATCGGAGAGGATTACAAAAAGTCCTGGGAGATCGACCATCCCCAGACATATGAACAGCTGTCCCTGTTTGACGATCAGAATTTTTCATCGAGCCCCTCAGCCGAGGACACCTGTAAGTCTCTGAGCGGCCAGATATAAGTCCAGAGGCCTCTTCAGAGCCGGCTGATTTTAATGGAGAAAAATATATGATAATTTTTACCTGCAAAGATACTTTTGAAGATATGATGTCCTGTATATACACTGCCTGGGCATCCCGCTTAGGCCACAAAAATATCCGCCTCAAAACCGAACCCATAGGGAATCTCGAACTGTTCTGTGATTACCGTCATGTAGATCACGATCCCAATCAGACCGCCAGTGTCATCCGTTCCATACAAAAAAAGATTTCTTTTCGCGCTTACCAGATGGTATACCGCGCTGCCATGTCTTTTCAGGAAGAAAAACTGGATATAATCTACCGGTTCCTGATCTATGGTTTTCACTATGGGCCTTCCGTTGTAAATATGCTGCAGGAGCCTGCTGTAATGAATCTGTTTGAACTGGACCGGAAAGTCCTAAATGAAGCCCATCTGTTCCGGGAATTTCTGCGTTTTTCCGAAATAGACCATGTTCTTATCTCCCATATTGAACCCAAGTGTGATGTCCTGACCATCCTGGCTCCCCAGTTTACGGACCGCATGCCCTCCGAAAACTGGATGATTATCGACGATAACCGATGGACTGCCGTCGTCCATCCCTGTGATCAGGACTACTATATGACCACCCTCTCAGAGGATGAGTTAAACCGACTGAAGACCTCTGAAATTTCGGATATTTACACAGACCTCTGGAAAGTATTTTTCGAGACTATCGGCGTAGAAGCCAGAAAAAATCCCCGCTGTCAGAGAACCATGATGCCACTCTGGTACCGCAAACACATGACAGAGTTCCTGTAATCTATTTTATTTCTTGACTCTCACGCGGCGTGATAGGCTATTCTATATTTACCAGGAGGAGACCAGGATGAAAACAGTAAGAGAAGTAAGCAGATTAACCGGTGTCAGTGTACGCACTTTCGACTATTATGACGAGATCGGACTTTTATGTCCCGACCGTGTCACAGAGGCTGGCTACGGGCTGTACGTCACCCGGGCACTGGAACGCCTTCAGAATATTTTACTGTTCCGGGAACTTGAATTCTCTTTAAAAGACATCAGAGAGATCCTGGACCGTTCGGATTTTGACCGACAAAAAGCATTAGATCAGCAGATATAGCTTTTGAGGATCAAAAAGGACCGGCTGGAACATCTGATCGACTTCGCTCTTGTAATTCAAATGTTAGGAGTGAAATCATTGAATTATCAGACATTGAACGAAGAAACGCTGGAAAGCTATAAATCCGAGGCCAGAAAAAGCTGGGGCGGTACCGATGCTTTCTACGAAGATGAACAAAAGACACAGGATTATACAGAGGAGGACCGGAAGGTCATGAATACAAAGTTTATGGCAAACTTTGCGGAATTCGGCCGTCTCATAAACAAAGATCCGACCTCCGAACCTGTGATGACAGAATGAAAAAGTCTATAGACCGTGCCGGCGGAGAAGGAACCGCCAAATTTGTTTCCAAAGCAATCCTCATCTACTGCCAGACGCATTCATAAGCTTAAGAAAGGAGAAAAACCATTGTGGTTCCTCTCCTTCCTGCTATACTTTAGTGATGGAATAAACGGATTTTCGTAAAACACATCACCATATTATATTTATTGCATGTTGCAATGACATGGTCGTCTCTGATAGAGCCACCCGGCTCAGCCACATAAGAAACGCCGCTTTTGTGTGCCCGTTCGATATTATCGCCAAACGGGAAAAATGCATCTGATCCAAGTGCCACACCCGTCATCTGATCCAGCCATTCACGCTTTTCTTCTCTTGTGAACACTTCCGGTTTTACTTTAAAAATAGTTTCCCATGCTCCGTCGGCCAGAACATCCATATAGTCGTCCCCGATATACAGGTCAATGGCATTGTCACGGTCCGCACGGCGGATGCCGTCCACGAACTCAAGTCCCATGACTTTCGGAGCCTGGCGCAGATACCAGTTGTCGGCTTTCTGTCCTGCCAGACGGGTACAGTGAATTCTGGACTGCTGTCCCGCACCGATGCCGATCGCCTGTCCGTCCTTTGCGTAGCATACTGAATTAGACTGGGTATACTTTAATGTAATCATTGCAATCGCCAGATCGATTTTGGCAGAATCAGGCAGTTCCTTATTCTCCGTCACGATATCGTTAAAGAAATCCTTATCAATGTTCAGTTCATTTCTGCCCTGTTCAAAGGTAACACCAAACACTTCTTTGCGCTCTACCGGAGCCGGCACATAATCCGGATCGATCTCGATCACATTGTAGTTTCCCTTTTTCTTTTCTTTTAAAATTTCAAGTGCGTCTGCGTCGTATCCCGGAGCAATCACTCCGTCAGACACCTCTCTTTTTATAATCTTGGCCGTTGCCGCATCACACACATCGGAAAGTGAAATGAAATCTCCAAAAGAAGACATGCGGTCGGCACCTCTCGCCCTGGCATACGCATTGGCAAGAGGAGTAAATTCCATATCCATGTCATCTACCCAGTAAATCTTCTTTTCCACATCGGTCATCGGAAGACCTACCGCCGCGCCAGCGGGAGAAACGTGTTTAAAGGAAGCTGCCGCCGGAAGACCGGTCGCCTTTTTCAGTTCCTTCACCAGCTGCCAGCCGTTTAATGCATCAAGGAAATTAATATATCCCGGTTTACCGCTTAACACTTTGATCGGCAGTTCACCGTCTTCCATGTAAATTCTTGACGGCTTCTGGTTTGGATTGCATCCGTATTTTAACTCTAATTCCTTCATGGTCTCCTCCTATTGATTCTTGTTCACGATCCTTGTTTCATATTCTCCTGTTTTGATATCGATATAACGCACAAACAGAGATACTTTGTTGTCCTCATTCAGACTTTCCCATACACGGTTTGTAAACGCATCAATATCATCGTCTAAAACGATTAATTTAGGCTCTCCCTCAAAACTTGGAAGCGGATCTCCGTCCTGCATATAGGTGTGGATAAAATGTCCCTCTCCGCTTACCGGATTCTCATAGGCAAATGTATAGCGGTTGCATGCATCCGGATTGCCGTTATTACTCTTTAAAATAGACATTGCATAGTTGTAGGTTCCGTTTTCCACATGCATAATGCCTGAAATACGCGGAGTATAATTCGGTGCATCCGGCTCAAACTCTCTCGTCCTCAATGCCTGTTCAAATGTCTGCTGTTTATCCATGAGTTCGTAGATTGTATCCGTCTGGTCTCCGTTGGTCACTATCGTCTTATTTCCAAGTACCTTAACCGGAGCATAGATGATAAGGCTCGGGTCACTCAGTTTTGATGGATCAAAAGCCTGTGTCCGGATGCCTTTTCCATCCTCGATAAACACACGGTTTCTGCTGTTCCCGCTTCTTCCCATGATAAAATATGCAGTCACTGCATAGGCCCCGTTTGGTGATTTTCCGATCACAATTCCTCTTCCAGGATATGAATTCCCTTTTAACTCGTTTTCTAATGACAACATCTTCATTGCCTTGCATCCTCCTTTTGTATCTGTGTGCAGCTTTGCGGAGAGGTTTTTATTCCATACGAAAGGTTCGCAGACCTTTTCAATGTAATAAAAGAGGCCGCCTGGGCATACTGAATAAAAGTTGCCCAGGCGGCCGGCATTTCTGCTGCCGTGCTCCCCGTGGTTTCTCCACTATCCGCCAGTCGCACAGCTTTCAAAATAAATATACACTATGATCTGTCATTTTTCAAGTCAAAATACTCAGTCCTGACAGCTAAAACATCTGAATCATCAGTTCTGCAGCCGCAGTATTGGTGACTGCCGGTACCTTGTGCACATCACAGACACGAAGCAGTGCAGACACGTCAGGCTCATGAGGCTGTGCGGTCAGTGGGTCCCGGAAAAAAACGACCAGTCCGATCTTTCCCTCTGCAATCCTGCCTCCCAGCTGCTGGTCTCCGCCGTACGGTCCTGAAAGATATTTCTTCACCGGAAGTCCTGTGGCTTCCTCTACCCGTTTTCCGGTTGTGCCGGTTGCGACCAAGTCATATTTTGCTAATGTCTCTTTATACTTCTTTGCAAATTCCACCATCTCGTCTTTTTTCTTGTCATGTGCGATCAATGCAATTATCATATCTTTATCCTCCTGATGTTTAATGACTGTAAGGCTAATCTACACTAAAGCAGCCATTTTTACAAGAGGAATATCTTTAGATCACCGTTTGAGAGATTTTACTTTGGAAAATTTACTGTAAATTTTCTTTTTCTTTATGGTCTGATACGATCTGATTTTAAAATAATATCTTTTCTTCTTTTTTAGCTTGCCTTTTGTATAAGATACTTTTTTTGCAGATACGGTTGCAATTCTTTTAAATCCGGAGGACTTTTTCCCGGACATATAAATCTGATATTTGGACACACCGGAAATTTTTGACCATATTATTTTAATCCCCTTTGATCCGCTCTTTTTCAGTTTCTTTATTTTATTCGTCTTTGGGATCACCGTAATTTTGCAGGAAGCCTTTTTTCCGTTTCCTGTTCTTCCGGAGATAACCGCTGTCCCTACCCTTTTGACCGTCACTTTGCCTGACGAACTGACGGATGCCACAGACGAACTGGAACTGGACCACTTAACTGCCGGATATGAGTTCTCAGGTTCTATGTAACTTTTCAGTATACAGGACGAACCTTTCTTCAGCGACAGAGACTTTTTGCTCAGTTTAATACTCTTTGCCGGAATACTGCTGATCAGGAAGTTTATATCCACATTTCCGTTAATGCCATTTACCGTACCTTTATTCGTACACTGCCACATAACATAGCTTCCGGAATAAGTACATAAACTATTATATTGTGCAATCCATCTGGGATACTTTTGAAATATCTTGTCTGTCAATTTCTTTTCAAACCAACTTTTATTTGCATATATCCCTACATTGCTATAACCGCTCGCCTTCAATCTTCCGGTGAAAGTCTCTGTAATCTGTGCCAATTTGGAATTTGAAAGCTTTGATAAAGAATCCTCCTCCAAATCGTAATAAACAGGATATGATAATTTTCTATCCTCAATCAGACGAATTACATGATCTGCCTCACTTCTGGCCTTTTCTACTGTATTTGCATAGGAATAAAGGTAAACTCCATAGGGGATACCCAGACGCTCACATTCTGATACATTCCGCAGCCATTGATTATCGTCTTGGTCTGTTTGATTCATTCCGTAGCCACACCGGATAATAGCAAAATCAATACCTGATGCTTTCACCCTCTCCCAGTCAATCGTCCCCTGATATTGACTGACATCTATCCCCTTCTTCACTGCTCCCGGAATCGGATTTCCCAGATCATTGACAAACATGCCGTTGACTTTATTCCAGGCATTTGAATATGTTTTTGAAGATCTGCTGAAAGACTGTCCGGAATATATCGGTATACCGTTTTTATAACGCCAGCTGTTCTCTTCTCCTTGTTCCTTCTTCTGCTTAGTTTCTGACTGATTACCATTTACGAATACCTGCAGTGTGGCCGACATCAAACTGACAGCCATAAACACCGCAAAAACTTTTCTTCATCATTTGCCCCTTTCAATAATCCTACATTTGTAGGATTATCATATCACAAGTTGTCTCAGTTGACTATATATTTTCATTCTCCTGTGATAAATTAAGAAAAACAAACGACAAAGGATGGGGTTTATATGAATCGTTTAAAAGGAAACAAAAGAGGCTTTACTTTAGTTGAATTAATCGTCATGCTGGTTATTCTGGCGATCCTGATCGCGTTGTTAGTGCCGACTCTGACCGGGTACATAGACAGAGCTAATATTCTAAGGGTCCCGGATGGAGCCATGAACAAGGCACCACCATAGATACAGTATTTATATATAAGTCCAGACAGCCTTATAATTATCTATCAGTATAAACCAAAAAACTACACCTATCAAAGACTCGATAATACCGTCACTTTCGAATAAATGCTTAAAAAAAGATCCCATAGGGCAATGTCATTAAGTTAATTTTATAATGATTAAAAAAATGAAGATATTTGTAGTTATAATCTACGGATATCTTCATTATAATCTGACATAATATATTCCTCCTTGCAATCAAGATATTTCTTAATTACAAGGGCCGCTTTCGCTACATCTTTATAGAATAAGCAGTGAAAGCGGCCACACATTCGAATCATTATGTCAACCATTTTTTACAAAACAAAAAGACTCCTATACCATTTCTGATATAGGAATCTTAATACATCATCTTAACTTAATGACATTGCCTGCTCAGGATCTTTTTTATTGCTTCATATTCCTATCTTTTTACTGATTTTATTGGACTGTAACTGCTGTAATACTTCGTTTTTCCAACTGTTTTATATGAACGTATTTTAAAATAGTAACGTCTGCCTCTCTTCAGCCCTTTTTTAGTAAAACTGAATGTTTTAGCCGATGTGGTTTTAATCCTCTTGTAACCGGAAGATTTCTTTTTTGACATATAAATCTGATATTTTGTAGTCCCGCTGACCTTAGACCAGGTAATCTTAATACTTTTCTTTCCGGATTTTTTTAGCTTTATAATCTTGTTTGTCTTGGGCCGGACAGTAACTTTGCAGACTGCTTTTTTCCCGTTGGATGTCTTCGCTGTGATCGTTGCTTTCCCCACGCCCTTTGCAGTAATTTTTCCCGCGGAAGAGACAGCTGCCACTTTTTTATTGGAACTGGTCCATGTCACAGTTTTATTGGAAGCATTGGATGGCGCGATTGATTTCTTCAATGTATAGGAAGAACCGTTTATGAGCTTCAGGCTTGTCTTATTCAGCTTCACCGAGGAGACAGCCGCCGTTTGCAGTGCATTGACGTTCCATGAGCCTATTTTAAAATTCAGATCTGCATTTGTACCGATTCCACTGACCTTTCCTGAATCTGTACTCTGCCACATATGATAATTTCCAGTATAATCACAGCGGTAATTATACTGTGCAACCCATCTTGGATATTTATCAAATACACTGCTTGTCAGCCGTGAAGTAAACCAGTATTTATTTGCATAAACACCGACATTCTTATAACCTGCACTGCCCAGTGTCTTTATAAAAGTATCGGCAATTTCTCCAAGTTTCTGATTTGACAATCCTCCCTGAAATTTCTCATCTTCCATATCATAATAAATCGGATAGGAAAGCTTCTTACCCTTGACCAGACGTATCACATGTTCTGCTTCGCTTTTTGCTTTCGTCGTATTAGTTGCATACGAATATATGTAAACTCCATAAGGCATCCCAATTCTCTCACATTCAGATGAATTATATGCCCATGTGGGATCGTCCTGGCTCTTTAAATTTTCACCATATCCAACTCTTATAATCGCATAGTCAATTCCGTCTGCTTTGACTTTATTCCAGTCAATTTTGCCGTTCCATTTGCTCACATCAATTCCCTTTGCAGTGGCATTTGGAATTGGATCTCCCAAAGAATTCAAAAACACTCCGTTTACATTTTTCCATGCATTTGAAACTGCTCTGGCTCCTCTGGCTGATATGGATGGACCTATTGGCTCCTGCTGTTTTACCGGTTTTCCATCTTTGAACCGCCAACTGTTGGCCGGATCATTTTCTTCCGCACTTTTTTCTTCTGCAAAAACAGAGGCACAGCTGACGGAAAAAATTCCAGCAGCCAATACGATTACTGAAACAAATACTGCAAGTTTATTCTTTATCCCCTTTACTCTCACTTGTCTTCTCCTTTTCACTTTATCAGTAGTATAACATTATTCCCCTCATTTTCAAAGCCCGATTACAAAGGAAATTTTTCCATCTGTATTCGTGTAACACAAGGTCGTAGAACTTTCCTATGAAATGAAAAAACCGCATCAGGATTTTTCCCATGCGGCTTTCTCTCTTACACTGATCAGACACATCCCATCCGGGACATCTCTCTCTTTAATCTTTTAATAATCTTCTTTTCCAATCTGGATATGTAAGACTGGGAGATTCCCATTAAATCGGCAACCTCTTTCTGTGTTTTCTCCTCCCCGTCCTTCTGGTTAATGCCGAATCTCAGCTCAATGATATTTCTCTCCCGGTCAGAGAGGATTTTCATGGCATTCAGCAAAAGCTTCCTGTCCACCTCATGCTCCAGGTCCCTGTAAATAATATCCTCGTCTGTTCCGAGGATATCCGAAAGCAGAAGTTCATTTCCATCCCAATCCACGTTCAGTGGTTCATCGATGGACACTTCCATCTTCGTCTTATTATTTCTTCTCAAATACATCAGGATTTCATTCTCAATGCATCTGGAAGCGTATGTAGCAAGCTTGATCTTTTTGGCCGGATTGAATGTGTTGATGGCTTTGATCAGTCCGATCGTTCCAATAGAGATCAAATCTTCAACACCGATCCCTGTATTGTCAAATTTCTTTGCTATATATACTACCAGACGGAGATTTCTCTCAATTAACTTTGCCCTTGCTTCCGGTTCCTCCGCTGTCCCGAGCTTATGTATCATCTTCTCCTCTTCCTTTGCTTCCAGAGGAGCCGGCAGAATTTCTGCACCCCCTATATAGTGGATTTCTTTTCCTTTCGCTAAAAATGTCCTCTTTTGGCATGTCACATTAAGTTTCAGCACTGTACAACCTCCCATTACCTTATCTGACCAGATCCGGATGAAGCAATAACTGATAGTGGCCGTCCCGGGAAAGCGGGCTCTCTGACAGTCCTATCAATCCTCTTTCTGCCATCCATGTCTGGCTGCTATTCTTGATCCTGATATTAGCTACAAGAATCCCCATCATCAGGCCGTCTTCCCTGCCAACCGTCCTGTACGGGATCATTCTTATATCTTTTAGCTTATGTTTTTCTATTAAAATGGTTAATGACTCATCTAAATATGGATCCAGTGCCTGTTCCTCCATGACGGAGACCGGGATCTTCTCTATCGGTTCGTATAAAAAATTCCCCGTATCCAAATAAGCAGTGACTCTGACCGTCTTGCCGAGGAGTTCAAATGATACCTGGTATAAAGAATCTTTCTGGCTCCTGATATTTTCCCAGACCGCACAGTACAAAAAAGCCAAGAGGAGAAACGCCGCAAAACAGCCGAAAATCCAGATATGGATGGATAAACGGTATTTAACGAAGCTCCACAGTCCGCCCAGCAAGGCCGAGAGTGCAAATAAATATCCGGAACATATCAGACTTTTCCTTAGAGAGAGCGGAAATGCAAGCCAAGAGGTCGCTCCGATGCTTGCCGCGAGAAATCCAAGCTGGACTGCCTGATTTCCTTCCGCCGCCCATGCCGTCAGACACCCGAGTCCGCTTCCGGCCGCTGATGCCAGCAGGATACGCCAGACAGAACTCTGTGATTTCAGCGAACTTCTTAAAATAAGCAGCAGCCCCAGAAGGACCAGCCACTGTTCCAAAAACATCATCAAAAAAAACATAAGCTTATTATAAAGAAAGAGGCGCACGTACTTTGTCAAAAAAGAGAAGTGACAGCTACGTTAATTCTACAAAAAAACCCGTATCCTGCCTTACGGCAAGATACGGGCTTGTCCCACGTATATTTTATTTTCTTCTGCTCTTTAATAAAAACTCCGGAATCACGATTTTTGAATCATGGTCCTCTACACTGGCAGTCTCCTGTTCTTTGCTCCCATATGTAGATTCTGATGTTTCGGCCGGCTCACTTTTCGGCTGGCTGCTGTAAATGGGCTGTCCAGAAAAAACGGGAGGAGGTGTGATGCTTTTCTTCTTAAATCCTGCTCCTCTGGCTCCTGCCTCAGACTGGATTCCCGTGGCAACGATGGTTGCGCTGATCTGGTCACCCATATCAGAGTTGACAGTACCGAAGATAACGTTGACTTCTTGTCCCGCAGTATCCTTCAAGTACTCTACTGCCTGCTGTGCCTCCAGCATACCCACATCTCCTGAGAAGTTGACGATGATATCGGTAGCTCCGGAAACCGTAGTCTCCAGGAGCGGGCTTTCCATGGCTGCCTTAATTGCTTCCAGTTCTTCATCCGCAACACCCATACCGATGTGTGCGATACCCTTGTCGCGCATAACCGTCTGGATATCTGCAAAGTCAACATTAATGAGTCCGGGATTGTAGATCATATCGGTAATTCCCTGAACACCCTGCTGAAGCACTTCATCAGCTTTTTTAAGGGCGTCCGGAATGGTTGTTTTCTTCTCGCAGATCTGAAGCAGCTTGTCGTTCGGGATTACGATCATCGTGTCTACCTGATCCTGAAGACGCGCCACTCCCGCGACAGCATTGTTCATTCTGGGCTTTCCTTCAAAGGTAAAGGGCTTTGTGACAACACCGACGGTCAGAATCCCAAGAGACTTTGAAATCTCGGCAATCACGGGCGCTGCTCCAGTACCTGTTCCGCCGCCCATACCGCAGGTGACAAAGACCATATCGGCACCCTGTACCAGCTGAGTGATCTCATCTCGATTTTCTTCCACCGCGGCCTCTCCGATCTCTGGTTTTGCACCGGCACCGAGACCTTTGGTCAGCTTTTCTCCTATCTGGATCTTCGTAGAGCACTTGCATAAAGACAGGGCCTGCCTGTCCGTGTTGATTCCTACAAGTTCCACTCCCTGTATATTTTCGTCAACCATGCGGTTAACTGCATTGTTGCCGGCTCCCCCGACTCCAATGACTAAAATTCTGGCTTGTGTGCTTTCTACATTCGGCATAATCTCGACCACGATGCTCCTCCTTCAATCTCTATCTCAAATTTTCTTATACTCATCCATACTATTTTTCATGTTATCTTCTTACATGATACAGTTTTTCTGTTAAACTTTCAACTACTTTTTCTTCTTGAAAATCGCAATTGGATTGTCCTTTGTAAAATATTTCATCGAGATGGTTCCCTTCCTTCCTTTCATCTTCGGAAGGATTCCCGTAAGCTCTGTAAGTTTCAAGTCCAGCTCCTGGCTGTTCCACAGATTAATCGTTAAATCTCCGCTGATCAGGAGGGCTTGCCCCTCTGCATTGAAATGGATCTGGCTTACCGGAAGTTCATACTTGTCGATGGCCATGGTAATTTTTAGTATCTGCTCAAATACGCTGGCCTTCTTCTCCGGTATTTTTTCACCGAGTGCAATTTTTTTATAATTCAGCCCTGTGACCAACGGCACATCATCATAGTGCTTCTCATAAATTTCCAGCGCATATCCTTCCTTGTCGAAATAAACATATTTCCCGTTATAATTCAGACACCCGGCCCTTTTTTTTTCATTGACCTGCACCGTCACCCGATCAGTTCCCTTAAGAGTTATCGTTACAGAGTCTACGAACGGAAGCGTCTTTACAGGTGCAATCTTATTTCTCAGAAACAGAATCAGCCCGTTGCCCGTGTATGTATTTTTCTTCAGTGCGGCCTCTATCTCACCCTCTGTGTAATGGCTGTTCCCTTTTATGACAATCTTTTTCGTCTGGAATACTGCAAATAAAATAATACAGAGAATAAGCAGCAGGCCGACAATGCAGCCGATAATTTTTTTCTTATTCCCAGGGCCCTTCTGCTGCTTTTTGGCCTGACTGATTGTAATTATCTTTTCATTTTTATCCATAATCAGTTCCTCTACATGCGTATTTTCCTGGATACCGATAAGACCAGCCCCATCTCCGCCATAACCACCAGGATCGAAGTTCCGCCGTAACTGATAAACGGCAGAGGGATACCGGTCGGAGGGATCGTATTTGTTACAACTGCAATGTTGATAAATACCTGCACTCCGATATGAATCATAAACCCGACCACGATCAGGGACCCGAACAGATCATCCGAATTCATGGCGATCAGAAGCATTCTCCATATTAAAAGCATAAACAGAAGGATCAGGCAGACAGCTCCGAATAAGCCCAGCTCCTCACAGATGATCGAAAAGATCATATCATTGTGGGATTCCGGTATGAAGCCCATCTTCTGCATACTCTGGCCCAGGCCCTTCCCAAACAGGCCTCCGGAACCTATGGCGTACAGTGCCTGCATCGTCTGAAGTCCTTTTGGGTGTGTCTCTGGATTTTTCCATATCGCCACACGTTCATTCCGGTAACTGTTGGAAAACGTCAGGTAAAGCACTAAACCGGCGACACCCGAAAGGGCAATCCCCAGAAGTTCTTTGGTTTTCGGACTTACCACAAAAATCATAACCCCTACCATTGCTGTCAGAACGATAGCCGTACTGAGGTTCTGATAGGCAACCAGGCCGATAATCGGCAGACATCGTATGATGACTTTCACAGCAGCAGCCATGGTACGCATCCGATGGGCATTCTGTGATAATATGTATGCCAGATAGATCACAAGGAAAATTTTTGCGACTTCGGAAGGCTGGAACTGGAATCCTCCGATGGAAATCCAGCGCACAGCTCCTTTTTTAGCGGCACCGATAAATAGTACGATGATCAAAAGTGCTACGCTGAGGCCGTAGCAGCCATAGGCAATGACCTTTGCGTTGAGAATCCTGTAGTCAAACCATGTGAGTGCTGCCATAAAGACCGCTCCTACTCCAACTGCAAAACACTGCCTGATCAGCCAGTGATATGGATTCCCGAAGTTCAGCGTACTCTTATATGAACTTGTACTAAAGATCATAATCAGGCCGAATCCAACGAGAAACATCACGATAAAAAGCATCGGATAATCGAGATAACGTCGCTTTGGCATGTATTTTTCACTGACTCTGCTTTCTTTCAAATCTTAGCGCTCCTTTAATTTTTTTACATACTCCTTAAAGCGGTCGCCCCGTACCTCATAGTTCGGGAACATACCCCAGCTTGCACAGGCCGGAGATAAAAGGACTGCGTCACCGGAAACTGCATGCTGTGATGCATACTCCACTGCTTCTTCCAGAGTATCTACATATACGATTTGGGAAAAACCGTGGGCTTCGGCTGTTTTACCGATCTTCTCTGCCGTCGCGCCCAAAAGGATGAGTTCCTTCACTTTGCCGTCAAAGGCCTCGATCCAGTCATCATATTCTGCTTTTTTATCATACCCTCCCCCGATCAGGAACGTCGGACGGTTCATGGCCTTGATCCCTTTGATGGCGGCATCGGTGTTAGTTCCCTTAGAATCATTGTAGTATGCAACATCTTTAATGGTATCTACATATTCTATGCGGTGTTCCACTCCTTTAAAACCAGAAACTCCCTGTCTGATCTGCTCTGACGGAACTCCCATATAGTGGGATACGGCAATCGCCGCTAAAATATTTTCATAATTATGCCCGCCCAGAAGGTTAATATCGGCTTCTGTACATATGGTCTGCACTGTTTTGTTTTCTGCAAGCATGAAAGATCCGTCTTTAAAATAGACTCCTTCTTCCAGTTCATGGTCCAGGCTGAAAAATACGACCCTGGCTTTTGCCCTCTCTGCCATATTTCTGGTCACTGCGTCTTCATAGTTCAGCACCATCACCTGATCCCCGGTCTGATTCTTTCCAATGGATTCCTTTGTCTTTGCATAGACTTCCACTGTACCATGTCGGTCCAGATGGTCCGGTGTAATGTTTAAAACGGCCGAAACCTGGGGGCGGAAGTCCTGTATCGTTTCCAGCTGAAAACTGCTGATCTCGGCCACAATAACGCTTTCGTCTTTTGTATCCAAAGCAACGCTCGTATACGGTGTTCCAATATTCCCAACCACATACACGTCGCTGTAAAAACACTTCATGATTTCTCCCACCAGCGCTGTGGTCGTTGTTTTTCCATTCGTGCCTGTGATAGCCGCAATCTGTCCCCTGGAAACATGAAATGCAAGTTCAATCTCACTCCAGACAGGCTTGCCGGACTCCATAAACTGCCTTGATACCGGGGCGTTGACAGAGATTCCGGGACTAAGTACTAAAAGATCAAATTCTTTTTCCTCTTCCGGTCCGAGTTTTCCGAGAATCAGCGGAATCTGTTTCTTTCCTTCCAGTTTGTCATAGACATCCTGTGCCTTCAAGTGTTCATTTCCGTCATAAAGACTGACAGATGCCCCGGAACGGATCAGGAGGTTGGCAGAACCTATTCCGCTCTTCCCCGCTCCCGCAACTAAAACCTTCTTATCTTTTAATGTCATTTACTGCTCCTTATCTAAATGGCGATCAGGCCGATCAGACATAAGATTGCTGTGACGATGGCAAATATGGCAACAACTTTTGTCTCCGGCCAGCCGGACAGCTCAAAATGGTGATGGATCGGCGCCATCTTAAAAACTCTTTTTCCTGTTTTCTTAAAATAAACTACCTGGATCATAACCGATAATACCTCGATCATGTAGATGAAGGCCACAAGCGGCACGAACAGAGGAAGCCTCAGCATAACCGCTGTGGCAGCCACGAATCCGCCCAGCGCAAGGGAACCTGTGTCTCCCATGAATACCCTCGCAGGGTAAACATTGAACACTAGGAATCCAAGCAAAGCCCCCACGGTGGCACAAGTGATCGGCCACAATCCCGGATCATTTCCGGAGATACCCGCTCCGATGGCTACAACCGTAAAAAAGGTAGCGATCAAAACAGTGACACTGGATGCAAGACCGTCCAGTCCGTCCGTAAAGTTGGCCCCGTTGACGGTTCCCAGCAGGATGATAAAGATAGCGGGAACAAACAGTGCTCCTAACTCCAAATATTTTCCGTGCGAAAAAGGGATCAGCATGGAGGTTCCGATATCTGTATGATTGATCAGATAGTATGCAAACACTCCGGTCACAATGATCTGTCCCAGCATCTTCTGCCAGGCCCTGAGTCCAAGGTTTCTCTTCATCACGACTTTGATATAATCATCGATAAAACCGATGAAACCGAATCCGAGGGTGACAAAGAGAACCGGTATAATGTTCGGATAATCTTTCACATAAAACAGAGAAGCCACAATGATTCCAAGCAGGATAATCAGGCCTCCCATCGTCGGGGTCCCTGACTTCTTCAGGTGGGACTCGGGTCCCTCTCCCCGGATGAACTGGCCGAACTTCAGCTTCTGTAAATATTTAATCATCATCGGGCTCAGCACCACGCTGACGAAGAATGCAATTAAAATTGGTTTTACGATACTATAATTCATGCTTTCACCTCATTTGTTTTTCTTATCTTTTCAGTATATCTTTATTTCTTTGTTTTATCAACCGTATAATCCTTGGAAATTCCAAGATAAGGAAGTGCAACTTTAAATACCTCCCGGACCACCGGCGCTGCGATGGCTCCTCCGTAATAAGTTCCCTTCGGCTCGTCGATCATGACCAAAGCCATCACGGTTGGATGTTCTGCCTTTGAAAAGCCTAAAAATGAGGAAATATATTTCCCTGTTCCGCGGGGCAGCTTTTCACTGGTCGCAGTCTTTCCTCCTATGGAATATCCTTCGATCTTGCAGTTCCTTCCGGAACCGTCTGAAACCACTGCCTCTAAAAGTTCTCTCATCGTCTCGGATGTTTCTTTCTTAATCACATGTTTCTTTTTAGCAAATTCAAAAGTCTTGACTGTCTTTCCCGATGAATCCACTGCCTTCATGCCGAAATGCGGCGTTACAAGAGTGCCCCCGTTGACTGCGGCGCTGGCAGCCCTCATCAGCTGAAGCGGAGTGATCTGGAAGGACTGCCCGAAAGACATCGTCGCAAGTTCCACGGCCCCCACATTTTTCTTGTTGTGCATAATAGAGTTTGCCTCACCCGGAATATCAATACCGGTCTTTTCAAACAGCCCCATCTGGCGGAATATCGTATACATGCCGTCTACTCCGACCCTGGCTCCGACTTCCATGAAAACCGGGTTGCATGAATTCATAACGCCCTCCTTAAAAGTCTCGGCTCCGTGGCCCGTTGTTTTATGGCAGCGGATCTTCCTGTCTTCTACGATCCTGAATCCCGGACAGCTGAAGTGGTCCGTCACTTTTACCTTGCCAAGCTCCAGACCGGCGGTTGCAGTCACAATCTTGAAAACAGATCCCGGTTCATATGTATCATTGATACATGTGTTCCTCCACATTTGGTTCAGCAGCTCCTGCCTCTTCTTTCCTGTGGTATTCTCTTTTTTCCCTTTCAGTTTAAACGGTTCGTTTAAATTGTATTCAGGAGTGTTGACCATGGCATAGATCTCTCCGTTTTGAGGATTCATGATAATCATGGAAACCCTTTTTGCTCCCTTTTCTTTTCTTACCTTTTCACAGGCCTGCCACACATAGTTCTGCAGGTTCACATCCAGTGTGGTATACAGGTCATTGCCGGCCACCGGCTCATCCCTCTCCTCGTAGGCGCCGTCAATCTCTCTTCCTCCGCCGTCCGTCAGTGTCAGGATTCTTCCGGGCTTGCCCTGTAAGTAAGAGTCATATGTCACCTCAAGCCCTACGATCCCCTGATTGTCTCCTCCCGTAAATCCCAGGACTTTTGAAGCCAGATCATTATAGGGATAGGTCCGTTTATAATCCTCATCCACTTTAACGCCGGCAAGTTCATATTTTCTGATGCGGTCAGCTGCGTCTTTTTCAACATTACTCTTAATCTTTTCCCTAACTGAATTTTTATAAACCTTTTTTTTGATTTCTGCCTCATCTATCTTAAGTTCCTTTGAAAGGACCGATACGACTTTATTTTTCTGTTTTGTCTGGGAGTGAATCACAGAGATAGAGTAAACCGCTTTGTTGGATGCGATCTTCACTCCGTTTCTGTCATAAATATTCCCCCTGGGGGCCTTGATCTCCCGCTCTCTCTGGTGCAGGTCTTTGGCCAGTGCCAGATACTTATCGGCCTGCCCGATCATCAGATAGCCAAGCCTTCCGGCCATAAAAATCAGGCAGAATGCAAAGATGCCGCCCATGAGAAGCATCCTTCGTTTATAACTTGTTTTCATAAAAAACTCCGGAATCCATACTGATAAAAATATATGAATCCAGTGTAACAAGTATGAGTTTTTGACCACTGTTTCCGTCAGGTATTATTTTTTCGTTTTCGGCACATTCATGTCCTTCAGTGATTCTTTCAATACATCTCTCGCCATTTCAACAGCCAGTCCGGTGTTGAGCTGTGAGTCTTTCTGGATTTCATCTATGACCACATATACAACAACTTTAGGGTTTTCTACGGGAGCAAATCCACAGAAGGAGACAATGTAAGTCCCTGCACTTCTCGGAATTTTTTGTGCGGTCCCTGTCTTTCCTCCGACACTGTAACCTTTGATCTGCGCTTTTTTACCGGTTCCCTTTTCTACTGTCTCTTCCATATAAGTGCGCAGCTTCTTGGATGTATCAGCTGAGATCGTCTGTTTGACCAGTTCGGATTCCTTGTTGCTCACTACATTTCCTTTGTCATCCCTGGTCTGCTTCACTACATGAGGCTTGTAGTAGCTGCCTCCGTTGACCAGAGAACTGAAAGAGGATGCCATCTGTATCATAGAACAGTTAAAGGACTGTCCTATGGAACTGGTAGCCAGATCAACATTCGTCATCCGGTCCGCGCCGTGCAGAAGTCCTGCCGTCTCAGCCTCTCCCGGAAGGTCGATCCCCGTCTTTACTCCAAAGTTAAAATCCTTTTGATATTTTGCAAACACATTCTTTCCTTCTTTAAAGGCAATATCCATCAACGCCACATTGCATGAATGTGCAATGCTGTCTGAAAGGCTCAGGTTTCCGTGCCCATCTCTGTGAGAACAGTGAATCTTGTATTTTCCAACCTGTTTATATCCGCTGCAGTAATAGTGTTCATTTCCCTTGAGAATCCCGTCCTCCAGTCCTCCCGCCACCGTAAACGGTTTATAGGTAGAGCCCGGTTCGAAACTGTTGGAGACGATTGGATTCTTCCATAGTTCATTAAAAGCCTTTACCTTCTGTTTTTCTGACATGGAATCGATCTGGCTCTGAGAATATTTTGAGAGCAGACCTTTTTCATCTCTGGGATGTTCCAGATCATATTTGTTTGAGTTGGCCATTCCCAGGACTTCCCCATTGTTCGGGTCCATGACCAGAATAGAGCTTCCCTTGCTGCCGTATTTTTTTTCAAACTTTGCCAAACGGTCTTCCGCTATTTTCTGGATATTGATATCAATAGTAGACACAAGTGTTTTGCCGTTTTCCGGATCTACAATAGAGTCATCCTGTTCAAGTTCCTCATTCAGATAAGTGTATTTTCTTCCATCCACACCGGACAGTGTACTGTTATAATACTGCTCAATCCCCGTTGTTCCGATGCTTCCGTCGGATACGAACCCGAGAAGGTGGCTTGCCAGACTCTTATTGGGGTATCTCCTCACATATTTTTCAGAAAAAGTGATCCCCACAACCTTTTTTCCGTTTTTCGATTTCAGAAAATCTTTCAGATCTGCCACTTCGCTGTATTTCATGTCTTTTTTGTACACTGAGTAATAAGAGTCTTTGTTGTCTTTCATATAGGACAGCAGATCGTCCCGGTCAAGATCCATATATTTCGTCAGTGCATACAGTGCATTTTTCTGAGTCTGCTCTGTCCGCAGGATATTTTTCGGTTCCAGGACCAGACTGTATAACTTTTGGCTGGTAGCCAGCGTGTTTCCGTTTCTGTCGAGGATATCTCCTCTTTTGTACGGAAGCGTCTGGCTCTGGTAATTCTGCTGTGCCAGAACCTTTTTTTCATATGTCTTATTTTTTGCCACACTGAAATAAACCAGCCGGCCCATAAGGCAAATAAAAAGAATTGCTATGAGAGCCGATACAGACAGAGCTCTGACTCTCATAGCATTGTTTATTCTTTTGATCTTCTTATATTTCTTTTTTCTCAATAAAACCGCTCCTTACTTTGAATCGGGTACTTTATTGTACTGTCTCACATAGTCAACATTCTTACTTTCATATGCAATCACCTTCCTCTGCGCAGGTTTCTTCATTCCATATTTCTTCATGGCCGTTTCCTGGATCGCAGAAAGATTGATACTCTGTTCGATCTCCAGGTTCAGATCCTCATTTTCGACCAGCAGTGTGCTAAGCTCCGATTTCTTGGAAGAGACCACAGACCGCTGTCGCTCCAGTTTTGACTGCTCCGATAAATAGAAGAAGCTTACCAGTGCGATCACAAGCATTCCTGCTGCCAGCGCTTTGATAAACGCAAAATCAAATTCCAGAGCTTTTGTTTGGTTTGCCTTTGTCTGAGGTGTTGTCTTTCTTTTCGTGCGTACTGCCGGTTTCCTTTTCGGCTGCCTGGATGGTTCATACTCGGGTTTTGCCGGTGCCGCTTCCATTTTCCGCGCAGTATTTCCGTAAATAAATTCATATCGCTCTTGTCTCGTCTTATTCACTTCGCTGTTCTCCCCCTCACTATTTTCTCTCAAACACTCTTAATTTTGAACTTTTTGCTCTTTTGTTCCTCATAAGTTCTTCTTCGGTCGGTAAAATTGGCTTTCTTGTAATAACCTTACCCTTCGATTCATTTCCACAGGTACAAATCGGAAAATTCGGTGGACAGGTACACGGATTTTCATTTTTTCTGAATGCCCGTTTCACAATTCTGTCTTCCAAAGAATGAAAAGTAATGATACACAGTCTTCCTTCGGGGTTTAACAGCTCGATCATCTGGTCAAGGCTTGTCTTTAAGACTTCCAGCTCCCGGTTACATTCAATCCGGATGGCCTGAAATGTCCTCTTTGCAGGATGTCCTCCCACAGCCCTCACCTTCATCGGTATTGCATGTTTGATCACCTCAATAAGCTGTCCTGTTGTCTCAATCGGTGCTTTCTCTCTCTCTGCTGCAATATGTTTGGCAATATTTTTAGCAAACTTGTCCTCTCCATAATCGCGGATAATATGAAACAACTCCTGTTCACTGTATCCATTGACTATGTCTCTTGCAGAAAAAGTCTGCCTCTGATCCATCCTCATATCCAGCGGTACGTCCTCGCGGTATGTGAATCCCCTGTCCTTCTCATCCAGCTGAAAAGAGGAAACGCCAAGATCCAGAAGAATTCCGTCCACACGGGATATCCCCAGATCCTTCAGCACTTTCGGCATATTCACATAGTTATCTCTTACAATCGTAACTTTATCCTGAAACGGAGCAAGCCGCTTGGTGCTTGCCCTGATCGCATCCTCGTCCTGGTCAATGCCAATATATCGTCCCTTTTCAGAGAGCCTGTTAAGAACATGAAAGGCATGTCCGCCTCCTCCAAGAGTCCCATCCACGTAGATACCGTCCGGTTTTATCTTTAGTTCCCTTATTGTTTCATCCAACAACACAGATGCATGTTCAAAATCCATTTGTCTTTCCTTCCATTCAGATATTCAAACCTAGTTCCTGCATGCTCTGGGCAATATCGTCCATATCGTCATAAGCATTATTTTCAAGCCATTGTTCTTTGCTCCATACCTCAATACGGTCCAGCATGCCCGTAAGAACTACTTCCTTATCCATCTGTGCAAATTCACGCAGTGTGCCCGGCACCAGGATTCTGCCCTGCTTGTCCAATTCACAAGTGGATGCTCCGGCCAAAAAGAATCTCGAAAACTTCCGTGCATTCTTATCGATCAGCGGCAGGCTTCTTAATTTTTCCTCAAAAGCCTCCCACTCTTTCATAGGGAACACGAATAGGCATCCATCCAATCCCTTTGTAAGAACAAACTCATTGCCCAGTGCTTCTCTGAACTTTGAGGGGATTATCAGTCTGCCTTTAGCATCGATTGTGTGATTGTATTCGCCCATGAACATGGTAATCACCTGCCGTTTCCCAAACCGGGTGCGCTCCACCTGATGATCAGTTGTGACACTTTGTGGTCTTTTCTACCCACTATCCACCACTTCTCACCACTACTGTCTCCATTCTAATGGATTGTCCACAAAAAATCAAGAAATAAAAAAACTGTCCACAGAATTTTTTCTGTGAACAGTTTCTTTTCCACACTTTTATTGTTTCCGTTTTCTCCACTTACAGAGAAGGACGAGCAGTGCCCCAACAGCCAAAAGTACCGCAACTACCTGGGATACGGCGATTTGTGTCCCTGGAATCAGAAGCTGGTCTGTCCGAAGACCCTCGATCCAGAATCGTCCAATCCCATATCCCATGGCATAAATTACCAGCATCTGGCCGTCAAATTTTTTGTGCCTGGACATGATGACAATGATGATCAGCAGTGCCAGATTCCACAGTCCTTCATATAAGAACGTAGGGTGTACCTGAATATAGGTGTTCATATGGCTTCCGCTTCCCACAAACACAGCCTGGTCATACAGCCCGGCATCCACAATCTCCGAAAGTCTTCCGTGTTTTACGAAATAGTCTGTGGGGATCTGCATAGCCAAAGGCCCATTGGTAAAGCCGCCGAACGCTTCCCTGTTGAAAAAGTTCCCCCACCGGCCCAGGATCTGGCCGATCAGCAGCCCCGGCACCGCAATATCCGCCAGTTTGAAAAATTCTATTTTCTTCACTCTGCAGAAGATTACCATCACAATGACCGAAGCGATAATCCCTCCATAAATGGCAAGGCCTCCGCTCCTGGTATTCAGTATCTCCGTCAGATGATCTTTGTAGTAATCCCAGGAAAAAATAACATAGTAAAGTCTTGCCCCAATGATAGCAGGAATCATCACCGCGATGATGAAATCAAAGACCAGCTCCGGATTAACTCCGTTTTTCTTAGCCATCCTGGCCGCCGCCAGCATCCCCAGCAGAAAACCCAGTGCAATGACCATACCGTAATATTTAATCTCAAATCCTCCGATACTGATGCCCTCTCCCACATGTTTGAACACAATACCCAAAAATGGAAACCGGATTTCATTTTCCATATTCGCATTACTCCTTTCCGTCGTTTCATCTTATCCCATTTTTCTTTTCTTTTCAAGGTTCTTATGGTAGACTTGTTGTATCAATGTCCTTGGATCACAGGACTATATTTACGCAAAGACATTAAGAAAGGAATCAATACACAATGAAATTAGGAATCGTAGGACTGCCAAATGTAGGTAAGAGTACTTTGTTTAATTCTCTCACGAAAGCGGGTGCCGAGTCTGCCAACTATCCGTTCTGCACCATCGACCCGAACGTAGGGATCGTTACCGTGCCGGATAAAAGGCTGGACGTGCTGTCCGAGATGTATCACTCAAAAAAAGTCATTCCCGCAGTTATCGAGTTTGTAGACATCGCAGGTCTCGTCAAGGGAGCTTCCAGAGGTGAGGGCCTCGGCAACCAGTTTCTGGCCAATATCCGTGAGGTCGATGCCATTGTCCATGTAGTCCGTTGCTTTGAAGATGAAAACATCGTCCATGTAGACGGTTCAGTCAGCCCGCTTCGGGATATCGAAACCATCAATTTTGAGCTGATTTTTTCCGACATCGAAGTTCTTGACAGAAGAATTGCCAAGTCAAAAAAAGGTTCCCGAAATGACAAGTCCCTCGCCCAGGAAGTAGAACTTCTGGAGCGGGTAAAAGCCCATCTTGAAGACGGAAAACTGGCCAAGACATTCGTGACCGATGATGAAGAAGAACAGGAAATCCTGAATTCCTGCAATCTCTTAACGATCAAGCCTGTGATTTTTGCCGCCAATGTCTGTGAGGATGATCTCATGGATGATGCCGCATCCAACGAGTTTGTAAATGAAGTGAGAACTTATGCAAAAGATGTAGATGCCGGTGTTTTCGTAATCTGTGCCCAGATTGAACAGGAAATCGCAGAACTGGACGACGAAGAACGAAAAGAATTTTTAGAGGATCTGGGCCTTAAAGAGTCAGGCCTTGATAAACTGATCTCTGCCAGCTATTCACTGCTTGGCCTGATCAGTTATCTGACATCCGGGGAAGACGAGACGAGGGCCTGGACGATTACAAAAGGAACAAAAGCACCCCAGGCGGCCGGAAAGATCCATACTGATTTCGAGCGGGGCTTCATCCGCGCCGAGGTGGTTTCCTATGATGATCTGGTTGAAAATGGAAGCATCGCAGCAGCCAGAGAAAAAGGACTGGTGAGACAGGAAGGGAAAGAATACGTCGTACAGGACGGAGACGTGATTGTGTTTAAGTTTAATGTGTGACATTTTGACCTGTTTTCCGGCTTGCTGTCTCAGAGATGTAAGATTTTCTAACTTTCAGCAAAGTCTCTCCGGCGGCCCGTTCGGAACTCGCTGACGCTCAAACAGCCTCACTGTGCTTCGCACACCGCCTCCGAGCCTTTTCTGAAAGAAGAAAAACTAACATCTCTTCGAATGCAAGGCCTCCAAACCGGTCAAAATGGACATAATATTTACTGGATGGTTCCATTTGCTTTTTACAGAGAAACCGCCGTGGTTCACATTTGTGAACCGCGGCGGTTTCTTGGTATATGTAAATAATCTTCTCTCACTTAGTTGATGATGCGCACTGCTTTGCACGGTGTCCGGTATCCCATACTGGATACTTTGATGCCTCCCCTTGGATATGGGGCGGAATTGCTCGCGTGGACTACCTGACCGTTTCCAATGTACATGGTCACATGATTGATCCGGCCTCCCCGTTTATAGAACAGCAGATCTCCGGGTTTGACGCTGCTGATGGAGATGGTGCGTCCATCGTTTGCCTGGGAATAGGATGTTCTGCTGATGTTATAACCAAAATGACCGAGCACCTGCTGAGTAAATCCGGAACAGTCCGTGCCGTTTGTCAGGCTGTTTCCGCCGTAGCGGTACTTATTCCCCACAAACTTCAGAGCATAATTTACAACCTGCCGGCGGGTAGTTCCTGAGGAACTGCTCCCACTCTCCTGAGAAGAGGAATCCTGCCTTTCGCTCTCGGTTGTTCTCTCTGTACTCGCAGTACTCTTTGCTGTCTTTGTATTTTTTACCGTTGACTTTGCACTGGTATAGTAATACCCAATACTGACATAATCTTTTGCCAGATAGCCTTTGTCCCCGTCTGCCTTCACATTGACCCACTCTGCAGATTCTCCGAGGACTTTGTAGCTGTCATCTCTGGAGACCAGTGTCAAAACTTTTGCTTTGGTAGACTGTTTCTGTCTGACCTTCAGTGTATCTACTTTCACCACTGCTTTTTTCGGAAAATTATGTTCCTTTGCGTAACTGTGAATATTGCTTCCCCAGATCAGATACTCGTTCTTCACATAACCGGTCACTTTTCCGGAACGGATCCTGCTCCATTCTTTTCCCTTTTTTAATACTGTGCCGATGTTTCCTTTTTTGAACTTTCCAACCACAGGACTGGAAATACTCTTTTTCTTTCTGATATTCAGTACAGACCGCACGTTGGGTGTTGCCTTTCCCCTGTAAAATGAAGCAGAAAATTCAGGCTCTTTTGTCTTTTTCTGTACCGCAGCCGTCACCGGCTGTTTTGCTGTCACCTTTTGTTTTGCGGAAGTCGCTGCCGGCTGCTTTTTAACTTCTGTAATATGCTGTGTCTTTGTCGTCTTCTTCACTGCCGCCGTAGCCGAGGCTGCTTTTACATTTTTCTTTGGTGCTGAACTGTCTGACTCTGTGTACTGTTCCATAGCTGCCGCAGATCCCGCAAGACCGGTCTGGTACTGATCGCCTTTGGCGTCTGCGAATGTAGAAACTCCGAGAATGAATGCCAGTGACAGTCCGGCTGCCATCGTTCCCTTTGCTATCTTATGCTTCATATCCCTCTGTGTCTCCCTCTCCTTCCTGCGTATTGTGAACTTATTATAACATTATTAAAATTAACTTAACACATTCTGTGTAAAATGTCAATGAATCGTCATATTTTGACAAAACTCTGTGTCAGGAACTTTAAAAGGACCATGCCGGCAAAGGCATGGTCCTGCAAAATACATTTATATATTTTTAATCCGTTCAATGGCTTTCACCGTATTCTCGTAATTTCCAAATGCCGTGAGCCGGAAATAGCCTTCCCCGCTCGGTCCGAATCCTGATCCCGGTGTTCCCACCACATTCGCCTGCTCCAGCAGGTGGTCAAAGAAATCCCAGGAAGACATTCCCTCCGGAGTCTTTAACCAGATATATGGTGCGTTGACTCCGCCGGACACGGTATATCCCGCTTCTTTTAATCCCTCAAAGATGACTTTTGCATTATTCATATAGTAGCCGACCTGTTCTTTCAGCTGGGCTTTTCCCTGCTCTGTATAAACAGCCGCTCCCGCTTTCTGAACAATATATGGTGCACCGTTATATTTTGTTCCGTGGCGTCTTGCCCATAAATCATGGAGTTTTACGTCTCCGCATTTCAGATCCTTCGGAACCACCGCATATCCCAGGCGCACACCGGTAAAGCCTGCATTTTTAGAAAAACTCTTTAACTCAATGGCACAGTTCCGTGCTCCTTCACACTCATAGATGGTGTGGGCCACATTATCTTCTGAAATATATGCCTCATATGCCGCATCATAAATGATGACCGCTCCGTTTTTGTTGGCATAATCCACCCAGCCCTGAAGCTGGTCTTTTGTGATCGTAGAACCAGTCGGGTTATTTGGGAAACACAGATAAATAATATCCGGCACTTCCTCAGGAAATTCCGGCGCGAAATTATTCTCTGCCGTACACGGCATATAGATCACATCGCTCCATGTCTCACTCTTTGGGTCATAGGTACCCGTTCTGCCTGCCATGACATTGGTGTCTACATAGACCGGGTAAACAGGATCGCAGACAGCGATTTTATTATCCTGTGCAAAGATCTCCTGGATATTTCCCGAGTCACACTTTGCTCCGTCGCTGACAAAGATCTCGTCCGCCTCAATCTGCGCGCCCCGTGACCTGTAATCACCTTCCATGATAGCATTTCTTAAAAATTCATATCCAAGGTCCGGTGCATAGCCATGAAAGGTCTCCGCTGCCGCCATCTCATCCACTGCGCCGTGAAGCGCCTCGATGATCGACGGAGCCAGCGGCTGTGTCACATCCCCGATCCCCAGACGGATAAGCTCTTTGTTCGGATTGGCTTCCTGGTATGCATTGACCTTTTTGGCAATGGTTGAAAACAAATAACTTCCTGGTAATTTTAAATAATTTTCGTTAATCTTAAACATGATGTCCTCCTAATAATTTACTATAAAAGTCCGTTTAGTATCTATATGAATCCCGGATCATCTTAGCCATTTCAATCAGTCCCACACCGCTGTTCATGCTGCGGCGCTGAATATACTCGTGGGCTTCCTGTTCTGAGATCCGGTTGTTTTTCATCAGCAGTTCCTTCGTTTCTTCGATGATCTCCAGCTCTTCCCTCGTACGCTGTCTCGGCCTGTGCCGTTTTTTCTTCTGAGCGTTGCACAGAGCGTCCGCCATTTCCCGTACTTTTTCCATCAGAAACGGGGGCTTTAAAGGCATTGGCAGATACTCCATCCCCTGGATATCCAAAAATTCCAGACTCGCCTGTGGAGCTAAAACAATCATCCTGAATCCGTCAGGGAGATATTCTCTCAGTTCACTGCAGACCATGTCCGCAAACTTATATCCGCAGACGATCAGCCCGTCTTCCAGGCTTTCGGCCCGCTGCATGATCTGGGCGCCTGTGACACAGGCAGCCGTCACTTCAAATCCGTTTCTCACAAGCAGGTTGCGGATACTCCTTGCCTGCTCCTGTTTCGGGAAAAGAACAAAAATATGAACCAAGCTTCCCACCTCCCCGTATGAATGACGCCTGCCTTCTGCCTGTCAAATCTTGTACAAATATTCATCTATTTCCCACTGAGAGACATTTTTCTGATAAGATTCCCATTCTCCCTGTTTTGCATCCAGATACCGGTCAAAAATATGATGTCCGAGCACCTCTTTCATGAACTCACTGTCCTTGAACAGGTCCATTGCCTCCTTCATATCCCTTGGAAGGGCCCCGATACCGGCTTTTAATTTTGCCTTCTCTGTAACTTCGTATTGATTCTTTGTAGATGCCTTTCCGGGCTGCAGCTTATTTTCAAGGCCGTCGATCCCTGCCGCGAGGCTCACTGCAAGCGCAAGGTAAGGATTGGCCGCAGAATCCGGGCTTCTGAATTCCAGACGTGTTCCGCTTCCTCTGGCCGTCGGCACACGAATCAGCGGACTTCTGTTTGCCGGAGACCAGGAAATATCCACCGGAGCCTCATATCCCGGCACGATGCGCTTATAGGAATTCACCAATGGATTTGTGATCAGCGACATCTCCGGCGCATGCTTCATCAGGCCTGCCATAAAGTGGTACGCCTCATCGCTGAGCCCCAGTTCGCCTCTGGAGTCTGCGAACATATTCTGGCCTTCGCTCCAAAGAGACATATTAAGGTGCATTCCGGAACCATCCACACCGGAGATCGGCTTCGGCATAAAGCTCGCATACAGCCCATGCCGTTTTGCAATGTACTTTACTACAAATTTAAAGGTGAGGATATTGTCCGCAGTACGGAGTGCATTGTCGTATTTAAAATCAATCTCATGCTGAGCCGGAGCCACCTCATGGTGAGAGGCTTCGATCTCAAATCCCATATTCTCCAGATTCAGGATCATATCTCTTCTGGCCGCCTCACCAAGATCCAGCGGCGCCACATCAAAATAGCCTGCTTTTTCATGAGTCAGCGTCGTGGGACAGCCTTCCTCGTCCGTGTGGAACAAAAAGAATTCACACTCCGGCCCTACATTGAAATTATATCCAAGCTTCTTGCTCTTCCTGAGCACTTTCTTCAGGATATAGCGGGAATCCCCGATGAATGGAAGTCCGTCCTGTCCGTACACGTCACAGACCAGTCTCGCGACTTTTCCGCTCTGGGAATGCCATGGAAATATGAGAAAGCTGTCCAGATCAGGGTACAGATACATGTCGGATTCTTCTATCCGCACAAAACCGTCCACTGAAGACCCGTCAAACATACACTTATTATCCAATGCTTTTTCCAGCTGTCTTGCAGTGATTGCCACATTTTTAAGCGTCCCGAACACATCGGAAAACTGCAGCCGGATAAACTGTACGTCATTTTCCCTGACCAGATCTATGATGTCCTGCTTGGTATATCGGTCCATATCATCACTCCTCTTTTCTTTTTTAATATCTGACTTAAAATTACAGCCAGCGGTTAAGATAATTCTATCAAGTTACATTTTTATTGTCAATCAGGGCAGAGGGAACACCGTCCTCCTGTAATACTGAAAAAAGGGGTACCTTTAATAGACTTAAAGGTACCCCGTTGTACGTTTAAATTTGTGCAATGTCCACAACTGATAAATTGTCTCTACTTCCTGATTCCAGGCTGGTGAGCAGTGCATCTGCCGTATCCAGACTGGTCAGACAAGTCACACCGGTTTCAATCGCATAACGGCGGATCAGGAATCCGTCCCTGCTGCGCCCTACTCCCTGAGAAGGTGTATCTATGATTAAATCTATTTTATCATCTAAAATCAAATCAAGCAAGTTCGGAGATTCTTCTTCCAGCTTGTTGATCGGATGGGCAGGCACGCCGTTTTCATTCAGCACTCTGCACGTGCTCCTTGTGGAGAAAATTTCGTATCCAAGATCCACGAATCTTCTTCCGATATCCACCGCATCGATTTTATCTGAATCCTTCACCGTGAGAATCATCTTCTTGTACTTCGGAAGGTTGATTCCCGCTCCGAGGAACGCCTTATACAATGCCTCATTGTAGTTTTTGGAAACTCCCAGACATTCTCCGGTGGATTTCATTTCCGGCCCTAAGCTGACTTCCGCGCCCCTCAGTTTTTCAAAGGAGAACACCGGTTTTTTAATCGCATAATATTCAGACTCTTCCTGGAGTCCCGGCTTATATTCCAGATTCCTGATCTTGGCTCCGGCGATCACTTTGGCAGCCAGATCTACGATCGGAATTCCGGTTACCTTGCTGATGTAAGGTACCGTACGGCTGGAACGAGGATTTACCTCGATGACATAAACCTCCTCATCACAGACAATAAACTGGATATTGATCAGGCCGACTACATTCAATGATTTCGCCAGCTTCCTTGTATACTCTGCGATCACCCGTTTCACCTTATCACTCAGGTTGATCGTCGGGTAGACGGAAATACTGTCTCCGGAATGAATTCCGGCACGCTCGATATGTTCCATGATACCAGGAATGATGATCTCTTCCCCGTCACATACGGCATCCACTTCCACTTCTCTTCCGACCAAATATTTGTCGATCAGGATCGGATGCTCCTGGGTCTGGCGGTTGATGATCTCGATAAAGGATACAATATCTTCATCGGAAACAGCAATCTGCATTCCCTGTCCTCCAAGAACATAGGACGGCCTTACAAGAACCGGATAACCCAGGTCATGTGCTGCGTTCAGCGCCTCCTCGCATGTAAATACGGTCGTTCCCTTTGGTCTTGGGATACAGCACTCTTCCAGAATTTCATCGAACAGCTCTCTGTCTTCGGCCGCATCTACATTTTCTGCACTTGTCCCGAGGATCGGAACTCCCATCTCCATCAGAGCCTGTGTCAGCTTAATCGCAGTCTGTCCTCCGAACTGCACTACGGCTCCGTCCGGTTTTTCCAGATCCACGATACTCTCCACATCCTCGGCTGTCAGCGGTTCAAAGTAAAGCTTATCTGCCACATCAAAGTCCGTGGAAACCGTCTCCGGATTGTTATTGACGATGATGGTTTCATACCCTACGTCTCTTAATGCCCATACGCTGTGCACAGAACAGTAGTCGAACTCGATTCCCTGTCCGATACGGATCGGTCCGGAGCCCAGTACCATGACTTTTTTCTTCTTGCTCAGCTCTTCTACTTCGTTTTCACTTCCGTATACAGAATAATAGTAAGGAGTGCTCGCCTCAAATTCAGCTGCGCATGTGTCTACCATCTTATAAGCCGCATGAAGACCAAACTGGTTTCTCAGCTGCTTGATCTCTTTTGCAGTTTTCCCTGTCAGCTTTCCGATAACAGAATCCGGGAACTCCAAGCGCTTTGCCTCTGCCAGCAGTTCTCTATCCAATTCCCCTGCTTCTTTCAATTTCTTTTCCATCTCTACCAGAACGGCAATCTTATCTAAGAACCAGCGGTCGATCTTTGTGATATTGAAAATAGTATTGTAATCAAATCCTCTGCGGATTGCCTCTGCGATCACATAGATCCTCATGTCGTCGATCTTTTCTAATTCCTTTGTCAGTTCTTCATCTGACATGTCCCCGTAGCTGCCAAAGATCAGGCTGTCTACATTTTGTTCCAGAGAACGGATGGCCTTCATCAGGGCACCCTCGAAGTTGTCGCAGATACTCATGACTTCTCCGGTAGCTTTCATCTGAGTCGTCAAAGTTCTCTTTGCATGAATGAATTTATCAAACGGAAGACGCGGCATTTTTACAACGCAGTAATCCAGCATCGGCTCGAAGCTTGCATAAGTCTTTCCTGTGATGGCATTTGGAATTTCATCCAGATTATATCCGATGGCGATCTTTGCCGTCACCTTTGCGATCGGATATCCCGTAGCCTTGGACGCCAGCGCAGAAGAGCGGCTGACACGAGGGTTTACCTCGATGACACAATATTCAAAACTGTCCGGATTCAGCGCAAACTGTACGTTGCACCCGCCGTTTACCTTAAGTTCTGTGATAATGTTCAGCGCAGAAGTACGCAGCATCTGGTATTCTTTGTCCCCTAAGGTCTGGGAAGGAGCCACTACGATGCTGTCTCCGGTATGAACGCCGACCGGATCGATATTTTCCATGTTACATACAGTGATGCAGGTTCCGCTTGCATCGCGCATCACTTCATATTCGACTTCTTTCCATCCGCCGATGTAGCGCTCTACCAGAACTTCCCCGACACGGCTCAGTCTGAGACCGTTTTCCAGGATCACTTCTAATTCTTCTCTGTCATGGGCGATTCCTCCGCCGCTTCCCCCTAAAGTATAGGCCGGACGGCAGACGACCGGATACCCGATCTCTTCGGCAAACTCAGCACCCGCTGGGATGTCTGTGACAACTTTTCCTGCCGCGATAGGTTCGCCGATCTTTTCCATCGTATCTTTAAATTCCTGGCGATCCTCAGCCTTTCTGATCGTAGTGGAGGAAGTACCGATCAGGCGCACTCCGCTCTTTTCAAGAAACCCTTTTTCTTCCAGCTCCATCGCCAGATTCAGCGCAGCCTGTCCTCCCAATGTCGGGAGAATACTGTCCGGTTTTTCCTTTTCTACGATCTTTTCCACGACCTCTGCAGTCAGGGGTTCAATGTAGACTTTATCTGCAATATCCTTATCGGTCATGATGGTAGCCGGATTAGAGTTCACCAAAACAACCTCGATTCCCTCTTCCTGAAGGGCACGGCAGGCCTGGGTTCCTGCATAGTCAAACTCTGCTGCCTGTCCGATGACGATTGGTCCGGATCCAATGACTAATACTTTCTTAATACTTTCAATCCTAGGCATTTTTTGCTCCTTTCATCATTTCAATAAATTCATCAAACAAGTAAGCGGTATCTACCGGCCCCGGGCTGGCCTCCGGATGGAACTGTACGGTGCGGACATTTTTCCCCTTATACCGGAGTCCCTCAATACTCTTGTCATTGACGTTGATAAATGAAACTTCTGCCAGATTCTTTGGTACACTCTCTTTTTTGATCACATATCCATGGTTCTGGGAAGAAATATAAACGCGGCCAGTAGCCAGGTCTTTTACCGGGTGATTGCCGCCCCGGTGCCCGAAACGCATCTTTCTCGTATCTGCTCCGTTTGCCAGAGCCATCAGCTGATGCCCCAGACAGATCGCAAAGATCGGCACATCACTGTCATATAATTTTTTTATTTCTTTTATAATGGACACACATTCTTTCGGATCTCCAGGCCCGTTGGATAACATAATCCCGTCCGGCTGATCCCCGAGGATTTCTTCTGCCGCTGTAAATGCCGGATAAACGGTCACATCACATCCTCTTTTGTTGAGAGAATTTGCAATGTTGCTCTTTGTACCCAGATCTAACAGGGCAACTTTCAGTCCGTCTCCCGGAAAATGTTCTTTTTCTTTTCTTGATACGGTCTTAACCGCGTCTTTTACCTGATATCCTTTTAATTTTGGAAGGAGCTCATCCAGATCATAGTCCGGATTAGTTGTGATCATGCCTCCCATACAGCCTTCTTCTCTCAAAATTTTTGTAATCGCTCTCGTATCCACTCCCTGGATTCCAGGAATATCATTAGCGATCAGATAACTTTCCAAATCCTGTTCACTTCTGAAGTTACTTGCGGTTCTTGATAATTCTCTTACAATAAAAGCCGAATGCCATGGCTTTACGGATTCCGCATCCTCAAGACATACACCGTAGTTACCGATCAGCGGATATGTCATGACGACTCCCTGTCCCTGATAGGACGGGTCCGTAAGCACCTCCAGGTAGCCTGTCATCGATGTATTGAATACAACTTCGCAGATGACTTCTTTCCTGGCGCCGAAACTTTTTCCTTTAAACACTTGCCCATCTTCCAAAATCAAAAATGCGTCCATGAATCTGTTTCCTCCTTAAAAATGTGCATAAAAAAAATATATCCAAAAATAAAAATCACGAATCCAAGCATTGATGCCAGACGCAGTTCAATGCAATATGTGGTATTATTTTAGATATATCTCTCTACAAATTGTAAAAATTTTATCACAAATAAAAACCTTTTGCAAGGGTTTTTGACAATTATTTTTTGTTTTTCGAAAAAACACACCCGCAAAACCTTTGTCGGTACAAGTCAAACTTTTGTGATAATTCCACAGAGCGTTTATAACCGTTTTTCTTTTTAAAATCGGACGGCAGAAACCTCACCTGGTACTGCGCCTCTAATTGCTGACCGATTTCATTGAGCCATTGGGCATTTTTCAGTGGGCTGATGGTAAGTGTCGTGGTAAAATAGTCACTTCCCAATTCTCCTGCCTTTTTCGCCGCCTCAGTAAGTCTCAGCCGATAGCACCGAAGACATCTCTTCCCGCCCTCCGGCTCTCTTTCATATCCTTTGACTGCCTGATAGAACTCTTCCGGACGAAACTCTTCCTTTATAAAAGATACTTTATCCGGAAGTTCCATCTCTGAGATCAGACGCTCCTGCTCCTTGGCTCTTTTTTCGTATTCTTCTTTGGAGTCAATGTTAGGGTTATAATAATATACTGTGATTTGAAAATACTTCGAGAGATATTCCAAAACATAACTGCTGCACGGGGCACAGCAGCTGTGCAGCAAAAGAGAAGGCCTCTTTCCCTGAAGCCCTTCTATGATACCGTCTAACTTTTTCTGATAATTTTCCTTCATCTTTTTCACTCCTGTGTATTATTATACACGAAAACAGCAGGATTTCAATTTATCAAAGTTGAAAATTGTACAAAGAGGACAAGTTTAATATTTTCCTCAGCAACAAAAAAACAGCATTGCCATCTGAATTACACCAGAACCGGCAATGCCATTGTTTATTTAAATTTAACTGCTGTGCCGTAGGCCATAATCTCGGCAGCACCCGACATGACTTCCGTTGATGCATAGCGGACACATACAACTGCATCTGCCCCTAATGCTTCTGCCTCCTCTACCATACGTTTTGTGGCAAGCGCCCTGGCTTCGTTCATCATCTCTGTATAGGCTTTCAGTTCACCGCCAACCAAATGTTTAAACCCCTGAGTAATATCTCTTCCTACATTTTTGGTCTGAATGGTATTGCCTTTGACCATTCCTAATGCTTCAAAATCTTTTCCCGGTATTGCTTCAGTAGTTACTAAGATCATCTTCCTCACCACTCCTTACTTCCTTAATGCGTTCAACGAGTACGAAAACGGAGACACCCGCCAGACAAAGCGGAATCAGACCGATCAGCAGACGGAGAACGACAGATAATGGAATGAGTACAAAAATCAGTCCAAAGTAAAATAATAAAAATGCGATTGTGAAAACCGTCACAATGATTGGGGCAATCAGCTTTTTCAGCATAAAGAATGCGTCTCCTTTTGTATTAATTTTATAATACAATAATATAATATTTTTATTATAGTGTCAATTAGAAAATTTTATCCAAATTAATGACGAAGCCGATTTCTTTTAGCTCTTTCAATACTTTTAATCGCCAGTCTTGTTTTTTATTATAGACAACACCTTGCAAATCTGTTGGTAATTCTACTTCTGGATCACAAATTAACAGTACTTTATCCCTACCTAATTTGTGAATAAAATATCCAGTTTCAAAAATAGCATTTTGCCTTGCTCTGCCTTTAAATCTTTTTTTATTTTTTTCTTTCCCGATGTCATCACAGGTCAAGAGACAAATAGCGGCATCTACCTCACTATATTTTTCCAGTTTTTCAAAGATTGTGAGACCTGCATTCATGCATTCATCCAATAACACAACCTCAATTCCTTGTTTTTCCAGCACTCTAGTAATCTCTTCTTTTAAAGCTATATCATGACCATGAACTAAAAAAACTTTTTTTAAACTTTTTGACTTTGTAGGTTTTACTATGTATGTTTTTTTTAGACATACATAGTCAAAATTATCTTTTCTCTGAATATTATTAATTTTTGAAAAACAATCCATATTTGACCTCCACTCTTAGATACACTTTTAATTTTCTGACATTATTTTCATTTATAATGTATCACTATCTTAGTTGATTGTCAAATATCAATTAATATACGTGCTAGAAACATTTACAAAATAAATCTTCTAGATATTAAAAAATGCCTAACTTTTCTATCAAGTTAGACATTCACATCATATGTTACTGTTAATCGTAAGGCATCATAAAGATAAGCCCGTATGTTAATATTTCAAAACCTCTTAAGTTATAGTTTATCAAATATAATTATAACTATACTAATTTATTATGTCAATAACATAAATTTTGCATTTCTACTTTGAACTTTCAATGTCAATCACCCATCATTATTAAATATTTTTATATCTTCTCCTACATTCTGCATAAAATCTATCACCAGCCTTCCATTCTGAAAATACTTCTCCCCATCCTCAATCATATAGAGTTCCCCGATTTTGTCACTGTACATTAAGTCTGTTTTCTGGATCGTATAAGTAAAGTAGTTCATCCTACTCCTGACTTCTGAAAGCTCATATTTTTTCTTGGAATAATCCATTTTCTGATCCAACAAAAGTTCTTTGTACTTGTCCCAGATTTCCTTTCCATCGATTACTGTCCCATCTTCCTCTTCTACTTTTCGGCAAAGGTAAACTGACATGCTCCACATATCATCCTGAATCAGCTGCATTCTTTTTTCAATCTTAGTATGATCCAGGAGACCGAGCTGTGTCGCAAAAAATGCTGTGATTCCGTAATCTCCCGTACTTTCCATAAAGGTTTGCTTTAATACCTCTAAAACAGAACCGTAATATTTCTGAAACGCTTTTTCAGAAAGAATCACTCTCATTTCTTCATTGGCCAGCGTATATTCCAGATTTTCTATCCTGGCATCTCCGTCCCGGTAAATATGCCGCGGATTATCCATTTCAAAGAAGTATACGACTGCATCTTGCTTTTTACAGGACCTGTTGATCCTTCCCATAAACTGCTCCTCACTGTCCAATTTAGACCAGTTTTTATATCCGATATCCATGTCAATATCTACGCCGGCCTCGATCACCTGGGTTGACACCAAAATCATGCCCTGCTCCCCTGCGGAATCAATCTTTTTCAGCACCTGCTTTCTCTCCAGAATGCTCTGATCTCCTGTGAGCAGTTCAGCCGGTACTTCCAGTCGTCCATCCTCCTGAAGCATTTGAAAAAATGTATAAGCAGACTCTTTTTTTATAAATTCTACCAGGACCTTTTTCTTAAGCTCCTGTTGACTTAATACATGATCCAGCAGATCTTCCATGGTAAAGTCTTTTTTCATAAGACTGTAATCCGCATGTACTCTGTTTTTAAAAACCGGATGAGAAAAAAATTTCTCTCTGTCCCTGATCAGCGGCACGGCATTTTCAAGTTCCGGAGATAACACATCCAGGTTCGGCAGTGTGGCGGACATTATGATAATTTTCATATTAAGAAATGATGCAAATTCTTTTAAAAATAAAATAATCTCCGTCCAGATACTGTTTCGGTAACTCTGGATTTCGTCCAAGACAAGAACGCTGTTTGCCAGCTGATGAAAGCCAAATGTACTTTCTTTTCTGCTCCCGAACATCGTATCAAACAGGCTGACATGGGTCGTTAAGATCATAGGGTAATTTAAAAACTGGCGGTTCAGCAGTGCTTCCTGATAATATTGAAGCTCATCTGTTTTTAACTTAAACCGATCCATTGGAATCGGCTTCATGGAATTTACCACTGCAATATCCTCCATAACCTTTGATCCCCCGAATATTTTTTCCATAGACTCAAGGTTTTGCTCAATCAATGTATTAAATGGGTATACATAAAATATCTTTCCAATGCGAGAATTTTTCTTCATAAGCTGAAAGCTTAAATTGACAGCCAAATTCGACTTCCCGCTTCCGGTCGGTGCTTCAATGAAGAAAACGTTCTGATCCATATGCTTTTTTAATTCCCTTTCAGCATCCAGAAAAAGTTCCGTCCGCATAATATTGATATTCTCTTCTTTCTGCAGAGCTTTTTCTTCCAAATATTTTTCCTGCTCATAATTTCGTATTCCATGATTAAGTTCTGTCCCATAATATTGTCTGCAAAACTCATCCATATGCTCCATTCCGCCAAAATGCCTGATCTGCACTCCACTCATATATTCTGATGTAGCATAATGGTCACTGGCAACCAGCAGAGAATAGATCAGCCGTTCATACGCGTAAAAAAGAATCTGCCTGGTCCGGCTTTTTTTATCACGGGCTGTCTTTTTTACATTTCCTGCGGCTTTCCCAAGTTTTTCTCTTCCAAGAGAACACTTGAATCGCTTTTTATAAAATTCAAGATTTTCTTCATCTTCCAACATTTCAATCAAATGATAAATATCTTCATCTTCAAAACTTTTGAGATAATTTGCAAATGTGTCTAAATCACTGTGGTGTTTTGCTATCAAATAAGAATTCAGAAATAAGAACTCCTTCAGCTGCTTCTTATCACTCTTGTCAAGCGCCCATACTTTTTCCATAAAATATTCAAAATAAAGAACAGCCGAGATCAAAGAGTGATGGCTATTAGAAAAAATCTTTTTAGTCTCCGGCATTTCATGATCCATCTTCTCCTTCTGAAAATAAGGATTTACTTTTCCAAAATCATGAAAGGTTACAATTCCAAATATCATACTCCTGAAAAGATTCTTCGCGTCCCAGCTGATCTGATCAAAATATTTTTTTTCAAACACCTCCATGCAGTGCTCCAGATTCTTTTCCTCAAAAATCTTTAGAAAATAAGATTCTGCCAGATTGGTGTGCTCTTTTAATGTTTCTTTTTTCCTGTCATCTTTCTTTGGCTTGTGAGCAAAATACCGCTCCGGTTGTCTGATCAGATCCTCTATTTTTACAACATCTTTATCAAAATACATATCTGTTCCCCCTAATAATGTAAAAACCCGCCGGAAAGAATTCTGCTCAAAGACAGAATCCTCTCCGGCGGTATTTTAATAAAATACAATGATATTTTTTCCCGCCCGGTATAAGGGCAGTTCACACTCTTTTACATATTGGTTCGTATAGACAAACGGCTCTGTAACATAAAGGTTTGTGAAAGGGTCCAATGCATATGGCAGTCCTTCCTCATACTTATAGAAATCCTCTTCCTCATCGTCGTCTTCATCCAAATATGCAAATGTGACTTTTCCTTTTGGCATCAGACAATCCATTTGCCTGTTTTCCGGTGAAATTTCCTCTGCCTCCATAATCTCAGGATGCAAAAGATCCGCAGGATGGTCGTTCTTCCCGAGATAAGGAGAATAAACACAGCGCCTGCCCATCAAAGCTTCAGAGAGTTTACGGCTCTCCTCACAATCCAGGAGAATATAGATATCCCACTCCGGTGATTCTAGCCATTGTTCTTTTATGATCAGATTGCCGCCCTGCTCCTTGGAGGCATAGCCGACTGAATTATTAAAGTATTGGATTTTTTTCGGAATCCAGCCTTTCTCATTCTTCGGCACGATAGAAAGTCTGCAGTCTTTGAGCCGTTCATAAAACTCCGGGAAACCTGGTCCTGCCATGGAATGCTTTTTCCTTTTATCTGTTTTTATGGATTCATAGCCTGAATAGCCAAGTACGGCTCCAAAGATCCCGAGAAGAACAACTTTATGAATCTGGCCATAAGTAAAATAATAATAACTGTTCACATCCGGCTTCTTGAAAAACGCAGTCCTTCCTTTCAGAGTAACCTTGCATACTTCCATTGGCTACACCTCTTTTTGTGTAATGATATTATAGTATCTTGCTCCCTGGATTTCACAATCTAATTTGGTTGTATAAGGATTATAGTAAATTTCCACGCTTTTGATTTTGTCTGCGAGATCATCTAAAAATGCGGTATCTTCAAATGCGATGATGTTTTTATCCTCTCCCTTTGTAAATGTCATATATTCAGAGAGGTTCGGAAGATATAAATCCGGATCTGTCTCCACAAACAGAGCAAACTCATTTTCGCAGCCTTCTTTTGAGTTAGTGGCAAAAGCAGTGGCTGAAACTAACGCCGTGCGTTTGAAATTCTCATAGTCTTCTTCTGTGTATCCGTCAGTCACGCCCAGCTGGACAAACTCTTTATATGCCAGAGGATTTACAACAAACGGATAGAAATAATGAGCCTCATTGCTGACGATTTTTGTTCCGAGTGTAGAGTTTTTCGCTTCTTCCTTTTTATCGTCTTTCGATCCGTCCCTGAACGGAGATAAAATCTGCTGTTCCTCCGGGCTTGTCCCCTCATATTTATTGAATCCCTGTCCAAACTGAACGGCTCCGGTGATGGATATATTGTTTTTTTCTTCGGCAAACGTTGCTCCAAAATTTTTTACGTCTGCCGCTTGGAATAAGTTTGTGATCACTTCCTTTGTGTCATTACATTTTTTCAGATCCTCTATGCCATATAAATATTCGTACCGCTCTTTCAGGGAATTTGGAACCAATGTCACTTCACCCTTTTTCCCGTCGGAAAATTTCATAGATTTGATATAAAGAACTTTCTTCCCTTCATTGTCCCACATTTTTTTCATTGGATATTTCAGTGCCTTGTCACTGCCAAAGGTTGTTCCATCCTGTGCGGTTTTCGGATATCCGGTAAAATCGGCATTCCAGTTAGCCATAATTGAAGAAATTCCTAAGACTCCATATACTCTTTTATCCATTTACTTATCCTCCTTTGGTACATAAATCAGACTGCTGTGTAAATAGCCTGCTATCATCAAATCCTTCTCAAATTGCCCTTTCAGCTCATATTCCGTTATCATGCAGTAAAGGTTATTGAAACGTCTGCTCGATACTTCGATATCATAATTATATTTCAAGAAAAATTGTACCAGTTTCTTTTTTAAGACTGCATCTGTTTTTGCATTTAAAAACGGATTTACCAATGCATGTGTCTTCTTTTTTCCTTTATTTAATGAAATATAATACTGTACCAGCTGTCCGACGGCAAAAAAGTATTCATTATCTGACTGTATTTCAGATGTTTCCTTCGCATCCAGTTTTGCCTTTAAATCGGTCACTATCTGATTAATTCTATTCTCCATCGTATCCTCTCCTTTATCCGAAAAATATTCCAACAGTGAGTGGCGCAAATTAAAGCAGTCCATGGCCTTAAAAATGTAGCCTTCCTTCAACGCTCCCAGTACTAAATCCAAAGATACGTTTCCCAGAACCTTTGCGGCCTGCACCTCTTCATCTTTGTACAGCCAGTCAAAAATAGCTTCCCTGGAAATGATGAGATTCCGCTTGATATATCCATCATTCATTCCCAGTTTATCCTGGGGCGTAAAATAATTGCCCTTCAGAAATTTAGAAAAGAAAACTGCGTCCAGCAGACTCTGGATCTTCTCTTTCGTATAATAAGTGCCATATTCGGTTCCTTCTTTATGCTCTTTCGGAGTATAGGAAAGGGCATTTCGATATACTAACGGCCTTCTTACAGAAGGGTGATAACTTGGAATAATATCGCTGCTGTGGATTTCTACTTCTTTTCCTTTTTGAATCCGCAGATAATATCCCTTAAAATCACGATCAATGATTTCATTGTTTTTGAACGCACATATCGTCCTTTGATCCGTATCGATATATACATTGGATTTACCCGCCATGGCAAAGTTCATCAGATGATCAAAAAACTTTTTCTGAAGAAGGACTTCCTCTTTGTTCAGCAGAAACGGCACCTCAATTTTTTTCGTACGGCTGGACAGGAAAGGTTTTTTCGCATTCATTCCGAGATTGTTATTTGGCAGGCCGTAAACTTCGCCTTTCATCTCCAGATTATAATCATTGCTGTTATAAATATTCGGCACCAGATATCTGTCATTTTCCCGTTGATACTGCTCCATCGGTGCTTCAAAAAATATTTTCAGATAATCTTTTTTGGAAAGATCCACATCCAGCTGAAAAATATTCTCTTTTATCCACATGCGGTTCTTTTCTGCTATATCCCTAGAAACACCTCCGATTTCTTCTTCCAGCATTTGATAAATCTTCAATGTCTGTCCCTTATATTTAAGCTCCGGATGGCTGACCGCATCAAAATAACGATCAATGGCTTCCGCATCCAGTTTTCCGTTTTGAAAACTCTCTTTCTTCACAAAAAATGAAAGATAATTATTGGAATGAATGATTTTTTTGTTGTCCTGCGGTTTATTCATATCGATCAGCCTGCTGTAATAGTCATACTGGCAGATTTTAGTGAAATAACGGTTGGTGCGGTTTATCTGACCGCTTTTTTTATCGAGTTCAATTTCCACAGGCTCCAATAATGTTCCGTCTTCCTTCACGATCAGATATGTTCCGTTGGCCGGTATGTAAGAATCGAACAGCAGATTATTGTTTTGCTGTAATTGTTCCTTGAATATTTCCGTACACTCTCTAAGCAAAATGCTACCTCCTACATCCACCTGTAATTTACAAAACCAGCCCCCCGCGCATTTATTTCTCCCAGTCCTGTTCCCAGAGTCATATAACTCAGTTCCTGTGACAATTCATTGTCCGCTACCTTTAACGTAATTTTATCTCCTAAAAGTTTTATTTTCTTATAAGAAACAGTGATCGGAGTTCTGTTTTTGACCTCAATCATACGAATGAATTCAAAATCTTCATCTATCTTTGTATCGCAGAAGGCATTATATTTTTTTATAAGATTTACGGTCAGTCTTTTTTCATACTCCTGTAAAGAAAAAACACCCCTCCAGTAGCGCTCTGCTTTCACAATCACCGGAGAGATAGAATAAATCGTATCAATAATTTTCTTTTCTTTGGGGATAATTTTGATTTCGCAGGTTAATGCCTGCATCTCATCGGATCGCTCATGAATTAATTTTTCGGAAAATACTTTTGCAAGCTGTGGATCAATGGTGCGGATTGTTATGACATACACCTTATCCTTTTTATAAATTTTGTCCTTTTCTAATGGATATGGATTTCCAAAAGAATAATTTTTAAATTGATTTGCCTCATGAAATTTTTGAAGTGCTTCGTCTCTGCTCAGACAAATGTCAATCAGTGCGGCTGTCTTCTTTTGAACTGCTTCTACAGGGATATCTTCTAACAGATATACTTTTAGCCGAATTTCAAAAACTTGTAAATCCACTGCCCCACCCCTTTCTTTTGTATGCACCCTCATATCGTATAAATGCTGATAGTACCTATCATAACGACTGCCTTAGAGGGAATGATTCATTAATAGCTTTTATACACAAACCACTCTATTGTTCTATTTTACTATATTTTTCAAAATTATACAACATTTTTTAGCCATTCTTCAGCTTCCCTTAAACAGTTATTTGCGGTCAAAATAAGGTGCCTTTCCTGCTGCCGCCAGCGGAATTCCAAGGATCATCTTCACTTCCGGTCCCAGCATCCCTAATGATAATGCTCCTTTTCCAACAGAAAACATGATCCGATTATCCACATGATTCATGGACGCCACGCTGACTGCCGAGCCCAATGCAATTCCCAGATCCATCGGATCAAATACACAGATGCTTTGGTTCTCCCTGCATCCCTGGCAGTTTGCCTGATTGCACCAACCACAGCACTCATTCAGTCCTCTTGCTTTCGGTGCGGTTCTGGCAGCAGTACACATCTGTCTGGCTGTCTGAAGCACGCCTTCCATTTCCAGTTCTTTTTCCTCATAAATCATCCCTTCATCCTCCTGACTTATAGAACTTATTACGCCTTTATAGCCCATCTCATCTTTGTCGACCGTGCACGGCTGTTCATCCTGCATTCTTCTGCCGACGGACGGATCACATTGGTTGAAATCTCTTGATAAATCCCTTCCCGCAGCAGACGTTTAAAAGATTTTTTTACCAGTCTGTCTTCCCCGGAGTGAAAGGTCAGGATTGCAGCCCGGCCGTCCTTTGCCAGTACATTGGGCAGCTTTTCTAAAAATTCATACAAAACTTCAAACTCACTATTTACATCAATCCGCAAAGCCTGAAATGTTCTCTGGCACGTTTTCTTCACGGCTCCCTTCTTCTCATGCTCCGGCAGAAATTCCAGAGCCTCTTCGATCACTTCCCTCAATTTTGTAGTCGTATCGATGGCTGTTCCCTTTTTAATCTTAGAGACAACGGCACGGGCGATCACGTCAGCATAAGGCTCATCTGAATTCTCCATCAGCATCCCCTGTAACTCCTGTCTTGTGATGTTTCTAAGCCTCTCCGCTGCTGAAACTCCTTTTTCAGGATTTAGGCGCAGATCCAGCGGACCTTCTGTTTTGTAGGAAAATCCCCTGTCCGGATTGTCAATCTGCATGGACGAGACGCCTAAATCCGCCAGGACAAAATCAAACGGTCCTGCTTCTTTCGCTATTTCGTCAATCTTTGCAAAATTCAGCTGACGGATCGTTAAAATTTCCGGTCCGTAACCAAGTTTCTCTAGGCGTTCTCTAGTTTTCTTAAGTTCTATGGCATCCACATCCAGAGCATACATATGTCCTTTCGATTCCAGACATTTCATCATCTCCAGCGTGTGCCCTCCATAACCTAACGTTGCATCCAGACCGGTCTGTCCCGGTTTGATCTGGAGGAACTCAAGGATTTCTCTCACACAGATAGAAATGTGCATGCCGGCAGGCGTACTGCCTTTTTGAATAATTTTTGCAACCGTGTCCGGATATTTTTCCGGGTGAAGTTCCTTATACTTTTCTTTATAATTTCTAGGATGGGTTCCGCTGTACCGGATACGTCTCTTGTGCTTCTGTTTTTCTTCCTGATTTTCCATGATTACCTCTTTCTCTTTTTGCTTCCTATTCTTTTCTAATGTTATCATATTTCTTAAATCTAGGAAACACACATCAGAAGTGACTCTGGTTATATTTTTATCACGCCGGCATATAGTAAAAGAAAAAGGATTTTTTAAATGGCAGACAAAGGCAACTTAAAAATTCAAGTAAACTCTACCATTGGATATGTTCCGGTGCGGAATGCTACTATATCTATCTCCTATACCGGAGAATCCGATCAGGTTCTAGAGGAAGTAACCACTGATCAGAACGGACAGACCGAAGAGGTAGCGCTTGATGCTCCTCCGGTGGAATACAGTCTTTCCCCGAGTGAAAACCAGCCATACTCAGAATATAATCTGCATGTGACAGCACCCGGCTATGAGCCGGTAACGATCTCGGGAGCTCAGATTCTGGCAGATACAAACGGTCTTCAAAATGTTTCCATGGTTCCCTTGGAAACTGCAACTACAACACTTGATAATATAGTCATAGGCCCTCATACCCTCTGGGGGGATTATCCTCCTAAAATTGCAGAAGATGAGATCAAGCCAGTCAATGAATCCGGTGAGATCGTACTTAGCCGGGTAGTGATCCCTGAATTCGTCATTGTCCACGACGGAGCTATTACTGACCAGACCGCCCAAAACTATTATGTGCGCTATAAAGACTACATTAAAAATGTGGCTGCCTGTGAGGTTTACTCCACATGGCCTCGTTCGTCCCTGGAGGCCAACATTCTGGCGATCATGTCCTTTACTCTGAACAGAGTTTACACTGAGTGGTACAGAAACAAAGGACACGACTTTACGATTACTTCCTCCACCGCCTATGACCACAAATGGATCAATGGAAAGACAACATATGATTCCATCAACACCATTGTGGATGAAATCTTCGCCAGTTATCTGTCCCGGCCGAACGTGCGCCAGCCGATCCTGACACAATACTGTGACGGCAAACGGGTAAGCTGTCCGGAGTGGATGACACAATGGGGTTCTAAGTATCTGGGAGATCAAGGATATACTCCTATCGAAATTCTCAGATATTACTATGGAGAAAGTATGTATATCAATACCGCAGAGCAGATTTCAGGCATTCCTTCCTCCTGGCCGGGTTATGATCTGTCCATAGGCTCCACCGGCGAAAAAGTCCGTCAAATGCAGGAACAATTAAACCGGATCGCAAAGGACTATCCTTCTATTCCTACGATACCGGTGGACGGTACATACGGACAGCAGACGGCCAATGCCGTGAGAGTATTCCAAAATGTATTCGGCCTTGGACAGACCGGAGTCGTAGATTATCCAACCTGGTATAAGATCAGCGAGATCTACGTGGCAGTGAGTCGGATCGCGGAACTTAATCCATAAGTTTTTCATCACTATTTCCGTCACGCTTTGAAATGCGTTCCTCCAATAGTGATAAAAAACGATCGCTGAATGGCTCCTTTTGTTTAAAGGATACTTATCCAGCAGAGATATCGTCCATTCATAAAGGCGGTGGGGTTCAATTCCCGCTGCCTTTTCCTTTGTATATCTGCAATTCTAAAAAGTATCTGTCTGTTGTATTTTCAGGAAGATATAGGATTTGGTCTCTTCTCTTTTCCTATGATGTATAATGCCCTGCTGATAAAATACAGTCAGATTTAATCTCTGGGACAATGTATACAGCTTTGTTATTTCACTCATGTAGGCTTTATCATCCGTCTTCATCGGCCGCGGAAATGACCGGAAGGCTCTGCACTCTTTTATGAACAGTATATTCCTGGTGTTGATTTTTTCAGGTTCCATGACAGTGTTCAGCTTTTTGTTTTCAGACCAGATTGCTGCCTTTCTGGGTGCCAGCGGAGAGCTTGTCTCCCTAACTTCGGATTATCTCAGGTACTATATTTTATTCGGTATCTCCGGCCTCGGACAGGTGATCTCCTGTATGATCATGCTGCCGCATTTTATCCACGGGAAAGGAAAACTGACCCGGCAAAAGAACAAAGTGTGCAAACCTGTCTCATCGCTTAGGCCCCCATTCTTTGAGGGGCTTGACAAATTTGCGTGACAAGGTCTTTCCTGAGAAATAAAAAATCCATGGTAATCAGATGAGATAACCTCAAATAATTCCATGGATTTTTAAATTCATTTATAAGATTCCGCCGATACTCAAGAATAATGGTGCGAATACTAAAGCTACGATCGTCATCAGCTTAATCAAAATGTTGATAGACGGTCCTGATGTATCTTTGAAAGGATCACCTACAGTGTCGCCGACAACGGCTGCTTTATGAGCGTCACTGCCTTTTCCGCCGTGGTTTCCTTCTTCGATATACTTCTTCGCATTATCCCAGGCTCCTCCGGCATTTGCCATGAAGATCGCCATCATAACACCAGATGCCAAAGATCCAACTAATAATCCGCCGAGAGCTTCCACTCCTAAAAGAACACCGATGATCAATGGGGCAATGATTGCCATAACACCCGGAAGAAGCATTTCTTTTAACGCTGCTGATGTGGAAATCTCAACACAGTTCTTGTAATCCGGCTTTCCTTTTCCTTCAAGGATTCCCGGAATCTCTTTGAACTGACGGCGTACTTCCACGATCATTTCGTTTGCTGTCTTACCTACAGACTGCATAGTAAACGCTGAGAATAAGAACGGAAGCATTCCGCCGATCAGCACACCTACGATTACTTTCGGGTCCAGACAGTTGATCGTTGTCAGGTCAACAGCCTGTGAATAAGCAGAGAACAGTGCCAATGCGGTTAATGCCGCAGAACCGATGGCAAATCCTTTTCCCATAGCCGCTGTTGTATTACCTACTGCGTCAAGCTTATCTGTGATCTTACGCACAGATTCATCTAACTCTGCCATCTCTGCAATACCGCCGGCATTATCGGCAATCGGTCCGTAAGCATCGACTGCTACCGTGATACCTGTTGTGGAAAGCATACCTACCGCTGCGAGAGCAATTCCATATAAACCTGCGAACTGATATGCCACAATAACCGCGATACTGATGAAGATGATCGGGAATGCTGTGGATTCCATTCCTACTGCAAGTCCTGAAATAATCGTTGTCGCAGATCCTGTCTCAGACTGATCAGCGATCTTCTTAACTGCGCCGTAGTCACTGGATGTGTAGAACTCAGTTAATTTACCGATAATATTACCAACCAAGACACCGCCAAGGATTGCCCAGAAAGTATCCAGGTTTCCGAAGAACTGACGGCTTAAGAAGAATGCCGCAATCAAAACGATTACACTTGAGAAGTATGTACCTCCGTCCAGTGCCCTGTGCGGATTCTGGCTCTTCGTATTTACTACGAAAATAACACCGAGAATAGATGCCGCAATTCCGATCGCTGCGAGTATCAGCGGGTAAACAGCCCCTTTTACGCTGAATGCCACAACACCGATGGTAATGGCAGATACGATAGATCCGACATATGATTCATATAAGTCGGCACCCATTCCTGCTACATCACCTACGTTGTCACCTACGTTGTCGGCGATAACTGCCGGGTTTCTCGGATCATCTTCCGGGATACCTGCTTCTACTTTACCTACAAGGTCAGCTCCGACGTCAGCGGCTTTTGTATAAATACCACCGCCCACACGGCCGAACAATGCCACAGAGGATGCTCCCAAACTGAATCCTGTCAGTACGCTGACATCTCCTGTCACCTTGTAAACCATAGTAACACCGAACAGTCCAAGACCTACCACAGTAAGTCCCATAACGGCACCGCCGGAAAACGCAATGGATAAAGCTTTGCTCATCCCGCCTGATCTTGCTGCCTCTGCAGTTCTTACGTTTGCTTTTGTTGCTGTATGCATTCCGATAAATCCTGCAAGAGCAGAAAAACATGCTCCCACTAAAAAGCATACTGCTGATACCCAGCTCTGGATTCCAAGGCCGATCAATACAAATACTACGATACAAAATAATATAAGCAGCTTGTATTCTGCCCTGAGAAATGCATGGGCTCCTTCGTTGATCGCTCCGGCAATTTCTTTCATCTGGTCATTTCCTTCATCCGCACCTTTTACTTTCGTCATCAGTGCAAATGCAACAACCAGAGATAAGATTCCGGCCGCAATCGCAATGTACATTTCCATTGTCCAATCTCCTTTCATTTCCTCATAATATATGAATTTGAGTTTATGACTTTTAGTCATGTTTTTATATTATACCAAAGTCATTTCAAGAATACAATATTACAATTAAAAAAAAGACTGGAAGAGAGGTTCCTCTTCCAGCCGTAACATTTATTTGATTTCCACAATCCATCCATGGGTATCTTCAATCCTGCCCAGCTGGATTCCGCTTACAGTGTCATAGAGTTTATGGCTTAATTCACCGATTCCTCCGTCTTTTACCTGCATGATCTCATCTCCCCAGCGCAGTTTGCCCACCGGTGAGATAACGGCCGCAGTTCCTGTTCCCCAGACTTCTTCCAAGATCCCTGCTTTGTGTGCTTCATAGATCTCATCTATGGAAATCCGCTTTTCTTCTACCTCATATCCCCACTCTTTGCAGAGCTCTATAACTGAGTCTCTGGTGATACCGGGCAGAATACTTCCGTTTAACTTCGGAGTCACTACCTTGCCGGCGATCTTGAAGAAGATATTCATAGCTCCTACTTCTTCAATATACTTTCTTTCCACTCCGTCCAGCCAGAGTACCTGGGAATATCCTTCATCATGTGCTTTCACCTGGGATAAAATGCTGGCCGCATAATTGCCCCCGGTCTTGGCTTCTCCGATACCTCCGCGTACAGCTCTTACGTAGTCATCTTCGATCCAGATGCTGACAGGGTCCAGTCCCTCCGGATAGTAAGGCCCTACCGGTGACAGAATGATAATAAACTGATAGTATCTGGAAGTCTTCAGGCCCAAAAACGGATCTGTTCCGATAATAAATGGACGGATGTATAAAGAATGGTCCGGCTCACTTGGAATCCAGTCCTTGTCCAGAGCAACTAACTGCTCAATCGCCTGGATGTAGTCTTCTTCCGGAATTTCCGGAATACACAGCCTGTCAGATGAACGGTTAGATCTCTTTGCATTCATGTCCGGGCGGAATAAATTCACATTTCCGTTTTCTGAATTATATGCCTTCAGCCCTTCAAAGACACCCTGTCCGTAATGAAAGATCGTTGCAGCCGGTGACAATGTGAGATCAGCATAGGGAACGATGCGCGGATCATACCATCCCTTTTCCTCATCATAGTCCATCACAAACATGTGATCTGTAAAAATGGTCCCAAACAGAAGCGGATCATCTTTTCCCGGTTTTTCTTTCGGGCACTGTGTCTTTTCAACTTTGATATCTAACATGTTATCTCTTCCTTCCTGTTATATGTAGTTTTTCATTAAGTTTTATTATGAAACTTTTTGAATCTTCTGTCAATCGTCATTCCGTTTCTGATACTTCAAAAATACATATTCAAGGTCAAAATAAGTCTGTTCTTCACTTTCCTTTACAATCTCCCATCCTTCCAGTGCGTCAAGATCCGGAAAATAGGTATCTGCATCATATGCATAGTCGAGTCTGGTGACATAAGCCGTATCACAGTAAGGAAGCATCATCCGGTATATACTCTCTCCCCCAATGATAAAGATGTCTTCATCCGCATATTTTTTAAGTTCTTCAAACAATTCTTCCTCGCTGTGGACCACAATGGCTCCCCGGCCGTCGTAATCCTGATCTGTCGTCATGACAATATTTGTCCTCTTTGGAAGAGGCATGCCGTTTGGAAAACTCTCTAATGTCTTCCTTCCCATCACCACGACTTTTCCTGTCGTAGTCTGCCGGAACATCTTCATGTCGTTTGGTATATGAACTAAAAGCTGGTTTTCCCTGCCGATTCCCCAGTTCTTGTCCGCATTCACAATCAAATTCATATTTCTCTCCTATATGGCAATGGGGATGTCCTTAATCTGCTCCCCTGCTTTGTAATCTTCTATCTTAAAGTCATCCACAGTAAACTCATAAAAGTCTTTCACATCGGGATTCATGGAAAACTTCGGCGCGTCATAAACCGGGCGCTTGATCAGTTCCTTTATGACCGGAATGTGCCGGTCATAGATATGTGCGTCAGCGATCACATGGACAAGCTCTCCCGGCTCCATGCCGCATACCTGTGCGAGCATATAGAGCAGAACCGAGTACTGGACTACGTTCCAGTTATTCGCCGCCAGAATGTCCTGAGATCTTTGATTGAGGATGCCGTTCAGAACAAGCTTTTCATGTCCCGGTTTTTTGGTCACGTTAAATGTCATGCTGTAAGCACATGGATAGAGATTCATTTTATGCAGGTCCTGATGAACGTAAATATTTGTCATGATCCTGCGGCTGTATGGATTGTTCTTTAAGTCGTAGATCACCCTGTCCACCTGATCCATCATACCTTCCGCATACTGATGCTTTACCCTCATCTGATAGCCGTATGCCTTACCGATCGAGCCGTCTTCGTCCGCCCATTCATCCCACACATGACTCTTTAAATCATGTATGTTATTTGACTTCCTCTGCCAGATCCAGAGCAGTTCGTCCACAGCAGACTTGACAAACGTCTTCCTCAGTGTCAGCGCCGGAAACTCCTTTGACAGATCATAACGGTTCACAACGCCAAACTGCTTGATCGTATAAGCTTGTGTGCCGTCCGGCCATTTGGGCCTGACTTTTTCTCCTTCTGTGCTGGTCCCGTTTTCTAAAATATCTCTGCACATATTGATGAACAGAGTATCTGCATAACTCATGATTTTTTTCCCTCTCTTTCCCGTCTGTCCAGTTCTTCTTTTATCTGTTCTTCTTCCTTCTCGCTGTTGATCGTCAGCATCTCGATCCTTCGCCGGAAGAATGCGATCTTCCGGTCAAAGATCCCCAGTTTATATAGATTATACACGAAGATGCCCAGGATCAGAGCCAAAAGCATGCCGCCGATGCCCGAAAGCTTTAAGCCGATATAAATCAAAAATAAAGTGGCAAGGGGTGAAATCCCCATACTGTCTCCCATCATTTTGGGCTGAAGCACCTGTTTGGTCACAAGACAGATCACGTAGATGATCAGCAGTATAATGGCTGTCTTAATGTCTCCTGTGAGGATCTTATAAAGTGCCCACGGGATGATCGCCGTCCCGGTCCCAAGGATCGGAAGCACATCCAGAATTGCGATCACAACTGCGAGGAAAAATGCATAGCTGATCCCCGCAATGATAAAGCCGATCCAGAGGATCGCAATGATAATGACCATGATCTTTACCTGGGCCCAGCAGTAACTTGCCAGAACTCCCAGTGTATTGTGGTAGAAGATGCCGATCTTGTGACGGACCATCCTCGGGACATGCTTTTCATACCCCTGTACAATCTTATCCTTATCTACGATAAACAGATATGAGGCAAAGAACATAACGATCGTGCCGATAAATCCGCTGGTCATGCCTTTGGCCACATTGCCGGAATGCTCCATGCCGTAATTCCCGATGGCACTCACCGCCTTGTCCAGCACCTTGTCCGTGGAACCGAGCATCGTATCAAACTTTACCCCCATTCCGTACGGCAGAGAATCCAGCAGGTGTACCGCCTGTTCTTTAAGATTCATCAGCTGCGTCTGGACCGTCTCTCTTAAATCCGGAAGGTTAGCCGCAAATCCCACGATCTGGGCTGCCAGCTGGCTGAAAATAAATGAAATCAGTGCGATCAGGCCTGCGATCACCCCAATGATGATCAATGCCGAGCCGAATCTCTTTGGAAGACTGATTTTGTCTTCCAAAAATGCGATCACCGGATGGGCCAGCATCGCCACAATCCAAGCGGCCACAAAGGGCCATAAGAATCCGATGCACTTAGGCAGAAAAAAGATCAGAAGAAAGGCCCCTCCCGCGATCACTATAAGTTCCATGAATATTTCCAGATATATTTCCCAACGTCTCATCTTTCATCACCCCAGCTTTTTAATTATTTACATTATAAAGTAACGTTCTCCGGATGACAAGGTCACAGTCCCTCCGGATGTAAAATTCACACTTTCGACATAAATACATTCTGCCCTTTTTTATAATAGTAAACCCGGTCAGACAAGATCTCACCGTCATCCACCACGGTTCGGTTCACCTCTTTCACCAGTTCTGAAAGGGCCGCCGGATCACTTCCTTCCTTTTCAGGCACAAGCAGAACCTCATGGATACTGCTGGGAAGGATATAAAATCCACCTTTGATCTGATCGGAAAAACTGTCGAGTATCCCGTCATAGAGGACAGTTCCCGCACCATTAAGTCCTTCTTCGTTGGTCAGGACATATAATTCTCCTCCTGCCTCCATCTGCGGAAATAACTGCTCCATAGGGCGGAGCAGCGGCGGAAAGACCCTCTTTGTATTTGCTTTTGCATCTTCCATGAGCTTATCCTTCGTGATGCCCCATAAGTCAAGATCCTGATTGCGGATCAGAGCACTGGCCATCCCATTCTTGTCGTGATGGGCAAACCACCGGTAAGTCACGGCCAAATCTTCGATTCTCTCACAGGGACAGTCCTTTAACTGTTCTTTGTTCTTCTCATAATTTACCAGACGGAAAAACAGAAGATCCCTCATATGGCTGTAATCCCTGTAAAGGGAAGTATCAATCGGACTGTCCGCCCTGCTGTCCTCATAGACCCCGCCTATCCTGCATAAGATCTCTCCCAGATCTGCTCCCTCCCGGTAATCCTCATAATAGGAGTCTAAATAAATGATAGGCTGGCAGACTTCTTCTCCTTTTCCGATACAGAGGCCGTTTAAACTGATGTTATTGTTCTTTGTCACCTGCCGGATGGAGGCCTGCTTTTCCTCCGGGTCCTTCACATACTCCAGTATGTGTTCTTCTACATAAGTTAAAAACTCTGGTCTGGTCAACATAACCGTCTCCTTCCTTGCTGAAACGGAAGTCTACGTCATACCCCACCTCGTATATTCCATAATTTAGAAATAATTACATTATTATCTTACCTCAAAGTTTTTAAAAAAGCAAGCAGTACCGGAAATTTTCCGTGACCTGCCTGCTTTATCCTATGGCCTTATTTGTTTTTTCAAAAACTCCGCCAGAGTCTGCATCTCATCATCTGTGCCGATCGTAATTCTTAAATAATTGTCAATTCTCGGCTTATTAAAATACCGGACATATATTTTCTCTCTCTTTGCCGCTTCAAATAATTCTTTGGCCGGAATAGATTCATGTGATGCAAAGACAAAATTTGCTTTAGAATCCGCAAAAGAAAATCCCATATTTCTCAGCTCTTCCTGAAACCATTCTCTAGTTTTTATAATCTTTTCTCTTGTCTTTTGGAAATAAGCTTCGTCCTCGATCGCCGCCCTTCCCATGACAATGGCCGGCTCGTTCATCGTGTAAGAATTAAAGGAATACTTCACATCGTTCATGGCCTTGACCAGTTCTTTATTTCCCATGGCATATCCTATCCTGAGCCCCGCGAGAGAGCGGGATTTAGAGTACGTCTGTACGACCAGCAGATTATCATACTCAGGAATCAGGCTTCTCGCGCTTTCACCTCCAAAGTCGATGTAAGCCTCGTCCACGATCACAAGAACGTCTCTGTTGTGATCTAAAATATCCCTGACTGTTTCTAATTCTAAAAGAGCCCCTGTCGGTGCATTGGGATTCGGAAAGATCACTCCCCCGTTTTCCCCGTAGTAATCCCCGGCACGTATGCCGAACTCGTCGTCCAAGGCTTTGGTCTCATAAGGTATCTGAAACAGGCCGGCCCAGACATCATAAAATGAATAGGTGATGTCCGGGAAAAACACCGGTCTTCCGGAATTAAAGAATGTCAGAAAAGCGATGGCCAAAACGTCATCTGAGCCGACTCCGACGAAGACTTCATCCCGATTCAGACCGTAATAGGAACTGATCGCTTCTGTGAGATCCGCCGCCGCCGGGTCCGGATACTTTCTCAGATTTTTAATATGATTCATTGCTTCTAAAACTTTCGGAGAAGGAGGATATGGATTCTCATTCGTATTCAGCTTGATCACACCGTCCTCTTTCGGCTGTTCTCCCGGAGTATACGGGACTACATTTCTTATATTATCTCTCCAAGATTTCATCTTATCTCTCCTTGTATTCATCGATCAGTTTCTGAAACAGAGGCAGCGCCTTCTCAATCCGTTCCGTAGGTACACAGTACGAAATCCGCACATAACCCGGACATCCGAAGCTGTCCCCCGGAACCATCAGCAGGTCATACTTCTTTGCCCGCTCACAAAATGCATTTGCGTCCGGTTCCAAAGCCTTGGGGAACAGATAAAAAGCACCTCCCGGCTCCACACACTCGTAGCCCATATCCGTCAAGGCGTTATAAAATAAGTCCTTGTTTGCCTGATATACGGAGAGATCCGCCGTGAGATCAACACAGTCGCCGACTACCTTCTGATACAGGGCAGGCACACTCACATAAGAAAGCAGCCTTCCCGCAGCAATAAATACAGCCAGAAGGTTCCCGTAATCTTCCGCCTCACACGGTGCGATGATATAGCCGATCCGTTCTCCGGGTATGGAAAGGGATTTGCTGAAAGAATAACAGACTAATGTGTTGTCATAAAATTTCGGAACGTGGGGAAGCTTTATTCCGTCATAGACGATCTCCCTGTATGGCTCGTCAGATATGATATAAATGCTGTGGCCTGTCTCCTTCTGCTTCTTCGTGAGAAGCTCTGCAAGCCTCTGAATCGTGTGCTTGGAATAAACGGCTCCGGAAGGATTGTTCGGGGAATTGATCAGCACAGCCTTCGTGTGCATATTGATGGCAGACTTAAGCCTATCAAAATCAATTTGGAATGTCTCAGTCTCAGCCGGTATAACGGTGAGCTTACACCCGGCTCCCTCAGCATATACCTGGTATTCGGGAAAATAAGGCGCAAAGGTGATGATCTCATCCTCCGGCCCGTCCACCAGGCTTTTAAAGCAGATGCCCACGGCAGCAGCAGCCCCTATGGTCATGAAAATATTATCCGCGCTGTAAGTTGTAGCAAACCTGCGGTTTAGAGACGCCGCCACGGCATCCCTCACCTCAAATATTCCGGCGTTGCTTGTATATCCATGGACTGCCACCGGATCGCCGCCTTTTATGTACTCCATGGCTGTATCATCCACTTCCTTAGGGGCAGGCACCGATGGATTTCCTATGCTGAAATCAAATACATTTTCAGTTCCCACTTCTTTGGCCCTCTCCATGCCGAATTCAAAAATATCCCGGATCACGGAGTGCTGTTTCGATAACTCTAATACTTTTTTTGATAACATAAAACCCACTCTTTCTTTCGTATGTTCACAAAAAGGCAGTACGAATAATCAGCCGTACCGCCTTTGGTTTCAAACATTATTTAACCGATCACGTCGCTCATGTCATACATGCCGGCCGGTTTGCCCGCCAGGTAGATTGCCGCGCTGACTGCTCCTTTCCCAAAGATTGCTTTGGAGTAGGCCGTGTGATGAAATTCAATGACTTCATCCTGTCCGGCAAAGATCACATCGTGCTGTCCGACTATGGTCCCTCCGCGGACCGCCGAAATGCCGATCTCTTTTTTCGGACGCTTGATCCTTCTCTGGCTTCGGTCATAAACATACTCATACTCGTTGTGAAGCGCTTCATTGACAGCGTCTGCCAACGCAAGGGCAGTTCCTGACGGCGCGTCTACTTTCAGTTTATGGTGTTTCTCTACGATATCAATATCAAAATCCGCATCTGCCAGCACCTTTGCCGCCGTATTCACAAGCTTTAATAAAATATTGACTCCGAGGGACATGTTGGCAGACCTTAAAATTGCGGTCTTTTTGCTTGTCTCCTCGACTTTTTTTAACTGTTCTTCACTCAGGCCCGTCGTACATAAGACAAGCGGTATCTGCTTTTCAGCCACATAGCTTAACAGACGGTCCGTGGCTTTGGAGGAGGAAAAATCAATGATTACATCGACGTCCACATTGCAGTCTTCCAAATTTTTAAATACCGGATATGGATTGTGTCCGTCGTCTTTAAAGTCTACTCCCGCCGCCATGACCGCACTTTCGGATTCTTCGATGATCTCGCTGATCACCTGTCCCATAGCACCATTGCAGCCGTGCATCATTACTTTTATCATTTGTGCTGCTCCTTAAAGAATTCCTGCTTTTTTCATAGATTCAATGAGTTCCTGTGCGTGGCCTTCTTCCATCTCTGTAAGCGGCCTTCTCACTGCATTGGCTCCAAAGCCCAGCTCTGCCATAGCTCTTTTTACAGGGATCGGGTTCACTTCACAGAACAGTTTATGGATCACGTCCATATACTTCATCTGAAGCTCCTGGCTGCCCTTTACATCTCCGTTTAAGAACTTCATGACCATATCATGAGTCTCCTGCGGTGCGATGTTGGACAATACAGAGATCACACCCTTACCTCCAAGAGATAAGACCGGAAGGATCTGGTCGTCATTTCCGGAATACATGTCAAGTTCTCCGTCCGTCAGATAGAGGGCATCCGCAACCTGTGAAAGATTGCCGCTGGCTTCCTTCATACCCACAATATTCTCCACTGATTTGAAGATCTTTGCCGTCGTCTCAGGCTGAATGTTTACTCCGGTCCTTCCCGGGATATTATACATAATGATAGGAATGTTTACAGAATTACCTATACTCGTGTAATACTCGACCAAGCCTGCCTGTGTGGCTTTGTTATAGTATGGAGTTACAACTAAAAGCCCGTCGCTTCCGACTCTCTCCGACTCCTTGGCAAGATAAAGGGCTTCGTCTGTGCAATTAGCACCTGCCCCGGCAATGACCGGAACCCGTTTGTTGACGCATGAAACACATGCGGAAACGACCTCGATTTGCTCCTTGTGAGACATCGTGGATGCTTCCCCTGTGGTCCCGCAGATGATGATACTGTCGGTGCCGTGATCAATCTGATCGTTAATGACCCTTTCAAGCTGGTCATAGTCTACTGATAAGTCTTCTTTCATCGGCGTGATCAATGCAACGCCGGCTCCGGTAAATATAGCCATATACATTCCTCCTAATCTCTTATGTAACCTTATGATTCTTTAATTGCGTTAATGCAGTAGATGTCATCCACCCAGTCCTTCAAAGAATCAGGCAGCCTTCTTCCTGTCATGATGACTTCCAGTTCCTCATCCCTTTCGGCGACCAAAGCCACCAGTTCCTCCTCAGAAAGAAGTCCAAGATCTAAAAGTCCGAGTACCTCATCAAGCACTAAGACATCGCACTGTCTGGTGTCAATGACCTTTTTCGTATAACAGAGGCCGTTGCCGATGAAATGCTCCTGCTCTTTCTTTTGTTCAGGCGTCAGATCCATGTAGTGCTGTTCATACTTCTCAAAACTGAACAGCTGGATCTCTGGTTCCAGGCGTCTTATAAAGCTGATTTCCTCCGTGTCTTTTCCTTTCAGGAATTGAACAATAATGACTTGCTTCCCCTGTCCTGCTGCTTTGATGCAGTGGCCTAAGGCCGACGATGTCTTCCCTTTGCCCTGGCCGCAGTAAACTTCCACTCGTCCTTTCATCTTTTCACCTCAAAGAATCTTCCTTTAGTAATATCGCTTTATTATATCACCATTCCGGCAAAAAATCTATACATTATCGTACGAAGTACGTCCACCCGAAGGGTTTAAAATACGGTGTGCTTTGCGGTAATACCTAGTGAAATCCCCCGATTTTATGCTGACTTACCCGTATGTCCTGCAAAACAAAGGGTTTTACTCTTCTTCCGGGACCTTCATTTCCAGTTTATTCACAGACACTTCATATGCAGTCCTCTTTACAACTTCAAATTCACTGATCCGCTTCTGGTACTCACGGCTCTGAATCCTTCCCACAAGTTCAATCCTGGAGCCGATCTCAAGACTCCCCGCAAATCTGGCATTCCTTCCCCAGCAGATACAAGGGATATAATCGGATTTCCCGTAGGAGCGGTTCACAGCCAGCAAAATGTCGCAGATTTCTCTTCCGAGCGGCGTCATCCGGTAAACCGGCTGCTTACATATAAACCCGTCCAGCTGGATCTGATTCGGCTTAACGTCTTCCATAGAATCAAGGAACTCCAAATCCCTGACGAAGACAGACAAAATCAAATGATTATGGTTTTCTTCATGTTTGTTATACGACCGGAACTGTCCGAAAGCCCTGAGATATTTCCCCCGGCAGTCCTTTGTAACGTCCACTAAACGTTCGGAAATCATCAATGGTATTTCATCAGTCGCTTCGCTTAACCTGTTTACTAAAAGTTTGACCATATAAAAACCTTCGCCAAAAATCTCATGGCTGTATTCAAAGGTGGATATAATCTCGCCCGCTACCTCCACTTGATTATTATTGATTCCTTTTTCTGTCATACTTTTTCTCCCTTCTTGTATCAATTCGTGTACTATACAGAGTATTCTAAACTGACAACAATTAGAAGAAAAATCCTTCGACAAAATATTCGGAAGGTTTTGACATTATTGTTTCTTATACGCCTGTCTTTTTCTCATCGTAGGGTCCAGAATTTTTTTTCGGATTCTGATATTTTCCGGAGTGATCTCCAGGAGTTCATCGGTGTCGATAAACTCTAAGGCCTGCTCCAAGCTTAAAATTTTCGGCGGCGAAAGCTTTAAAGCATCGTCGGAACCCGATGCACGGGTATTGGTGAGCTTTTTCGTTCTGCACACGTTCACCTCAACGTCCTCGGCTTTTCCGTTCTGCCCGATGACCATGCCGCTGTAAACCTTCTCTCCGGCTCCCACGAACAGCGTTCCTCTCTCCTGGGCCGCAAATAATCCGTAGGTCACAGTCTCCCCTGTTTCATACGCGATCAGGGAACCCTGCTTGCGGTATTGAATATCTCCCTTATAAGGTCCATAACCGTCGAATACTGTATTTAAAATGCCGTTTCCCTTGGTATCTGTCAAAAATTCTCCCCGGTATCCGATCAAACCTCTGGACGGAATAGAGAATTCAAGCCTTGAATAACCGCCTTTGGCAGAACTCATACCCTGAAGTTCACCCTTTCTCTGGCTTAATTTATCGATGACGGCTCCGGCAAACTCTTCCGGCACGTCAACTACGGCGATCTCCATCGGTTCCAGCTTTTTGCCTTTCTCATCTTCCTTATAGAGGACTTCCGCTTTACTCACTGCAAACTCATAACCCTCACGGCGCATGTTCTCGATCAGAACGGATAAATGGAGCTCTCCACGGCCGGATACTTTATAACTGTCTGTGGTATCGCTTTCCTCTACCCTTAAACTGACATCCGTATTCAATTCACGGAACAGCCTGTCCCTTAAATGCCTGCTGGTGACAAACTTTCCTTCCTGTCCGGCCAAAGGACTGTCATTGACCATGAACTGCATAGCAATCGTAGGCTCTGAGATTTTCTGGAACGGGATCGCAGCCGGCTCATCCATGTCACAGATCGTATCCCCGATATGAATGTCTGAAATTCCGGAAATGGCAACAATAGAACCGATGCCTGCCTCTTTCACATCCACTTTGTTAAGACCCTCGAATTCATATAACTTGGTGATGCGGACCTTTTGCTGTTTCTCTTCTTCATGGGCATTTACAACCATATACTCCTGGTTTACCTTGATAGAACCATTGTCCACTTTGCCGACTCCGATCCTTCCCACATATTCATTGTAGTCAATGGTACTGATCAATACCTGAGTCGGTTTCTCCGGATCTCCCTCCGGCGCCTCAATGTGTTCAATGATAGTGTCGAACAGTGGCTTCATATCTTTCTTCTCATCGGAAAGATCGGCAACCGCATATCCGCCCTTTGCGGACGCGAAGACAAACGGACAGTCCAGCTGCTTGTCGTCTGCGTCCAGTTCCATCAGTAATTCCAGTACTTCATCCACCACTTCATCAGGCCTTGCTTCCGGACGGTCTACTTTATTGACACAGACGATCACAGACAAGTCCAATTCCAGCGCTTTTTTTAATACAAACTTTGTCTGTGGCATAGGGCCTTCAAAGGCGTCTACTACAAGAACCACTCCGTTTACCATCTTTAACACACGCTCTACTTCGCCGCCGAAGTCAGCATGTCCCGGAGTATCAATAATATTGATCTTTACATCGTTATAGCGCACGCCGGTATTCTTTGACAAAATCGTGATACCGCGTTCCCTCTCAATATCGTTAGAGTCCATGACTCTTTCTTCTACTTCCTGATTTTCACGGAAGATACCGCTCTGTTTTAATAACTCATCCACCAATGTGGTCTTTCCATGATCTACATGGGCAATAATCGCAATATTTCTAATATCTTCTCTTACCATCTTTTACTCACTTTCCTTTAAAAAACGTCAACTTTTGTAGTTTAGCACATTCAGATATAAGATTCAAATATTACTCTCATTGTTTCCCAATGTAATTCCCTCATTCATTCTTTATTTCGTTCCGAAAATACGATCGCCGGCATCGCCGAGTCCCGGCAGAATGTATCCGTTTTCATTTAATCCCCTGTCTATCTCCCCACAGTAGATCTGAATGTCAGGATGTGCCTCCGACAGGCGTTTTACTCCTTCAGGCGCTGCTATGATGGAGACAAACTTTATCTGCTTTCCGCCCTTTTTTTTCACAAACTGAACCGCCGCATCCGCAGATCCTCCGGTTGCCAGCATGGGATCTACGATCAGGATCATGCGCTGGTCGATCCCTTCCGGCAGTTTGCAGTAATATTCTTTGGGTTCCAGAGTCTCTTCGTCTCTGTACATACCCACATGTCCTACTTTAGCAGACGGCACCAGGGACAGAATCCCTCCGGTCATGCCGAGTCCTGCCCTGAGAATCGGGACCAGAGCAAGCTTCTTTCCTTTAATAATCGGTGCCGTGGTTGTCTCCATCGGTGTCTTGATCTCGATTTCTTCCATCTCCAGATCCCTGAGCACCTCATAACCCATGAGCATAGAAATTTCTTCCACCAGTGCCCTGAATTCCTTGGTCTTGCACGTTTCATCCCTTAACTGGGAAATCTTATGTTTGATTAACGGATGGCTAAAAACAGTTACATTTTCGTTCATAACAGTTTCCTTTCTGTATCTTCTGTAGTTTCTGATAAAAATTTTATCACAAACAGGCCCACATAGAAATCCTTTCTATTCTATTTCTATTATGGTATGATATTTTCACGAATATGCTAAGAAAGGAACCTGATCTTCATGAATCATTTTGAGTTGATCAACCGATTATATAAAGAACAGATTTTGCCAAAAGAAGATTTTATACGCCTGCTCGAACACAGGACAGCAGAGGATGCCGAATATCTTGCATCCCTGGCCCGGAAAGAAGCTCAGAAAATATATGGCACCGGAGTTTTCCCAAGGGGGCTCATTGAATTTACCAACTACTGCAAAAATGACTGCTTATACTGCGGTATCCGCCGTTCCAACCCAAATGTCAGCCGTTACCGTTTGACTGAGAAGCAGATTCTCTCCGCATGTGAAAGCGGATATGAGCTTGGATACCGAAGTTTTGTCCTTCAGGGAGGTGAAGACCCTTATTTTCATGATGAGCGTATGGTCTCTATTGTCTCCGCCATGCGCAAATCCTATCCAGACTGCGCTATCACCCTGTCCCTTGGGGAACGCTCACCGGAAAGCTACCAGGCTCTCTTTGAGGCGGGAGCCAACCGTTATCTCCTGCGCCATGAGACAGCCACCGAGGAGCACTATCAAAAACTTCATCCCGAAGCGATGTCACTGGCCCGCCGCAAGCAGTGCCTGTGGGACTTAAAAAAAGCCGGCTTTCATGTCGGTACCGGCTTTATGGTAGGTGCCCCCGGACAGACGGCTGCCCATCTGGCTGAAGATCTTCTGTTTATCAAAGAGCTGAATCCTAAAATGGTAGGGATCGGGCCGTTCATCCCTCATCACGATACACCGTTTAAGGACGAGCCGTCCGGCACAGCGGACCTCACAACTTATATGATCAGCATCCTGCGCCTGATGAATCACCATCTCCTGCTGCCTTCCACCACGGCACTTGGAACAATTGATCCGAAAGGCCGTGAAAAAGGAATCCTGGCCGGTGCAAATGTGGTTATGCCGAATCTCTCCCCGATTGATGTCAGGAAAGATTATGCTCTCTACGACAACAAGATCTGCACCGGAGATGAGGCCGCCGAATGCGTAGGCTGTCTCGGACGCAGGATGGAAAGCATCGGTTATCACCTGGAATTTAGCCGCGGAGATTACCGGGAATATTTATAAATCCTGTCTCCCCTTCCGTTCGGCAGTTTCTTGCCGAATTTCCTATGGCTCCCGCATGATATAATGATTTATTTCCTCTTGCTGTTAAAGTGCCGCAATTACTGTCACAGCGATGATTGCGCTCAACTGCAGATTCACATTGAAGGACCAGCTCTCTGTTCAATGGTGATAGAGATACTCGAAGGCCTGTTCGTCTCCGCCTTTTGCCCTCTCTACATAAGGGCACAGCTTTTCATAAATATTATCTCTCTACATCCTACTACTCCTGTGTATTCTGCTTGTTACTATAAATTAATTATTCCCGAAACAAGATGCAAAAAACTGGAAATAAGTCTGCAAACATGGAGTTTCTTTTGTAGTGCCGTCTCTAACGGATTCTTAAAAAAGCCTGATAAACATCCACGGCCCCAAATCCCCATTCCCTGTTTGGATAATTTCGGTCCGGATCTCTCCTGGCTCCGCGGATCAGATAATTTTTCAGTCTCAGCGTGTTCATGATCAAGTCATTTTCTTTGACCTGACCCCACTCCAACAGCAGTGCCGCAAGACCCGCGACCACTGCCCCTGAAATACTGGCGCCCGTCTTCATCCCAAACCTGTTCCTTGGAAGGACTCCGATCACATTGACACCCGGCGCCGAAAAATCTGGCTGTATGGTCATGGTCCTGGGATATCCCCTTCCGCTTTCGATAAAAAAACTGTTATTGCTCTGATTATAAGTGGAAGGAGTAATGACCGGTGCCGCGTTTCCCGGTGCAGTCAGTGTATTATACGGTGTGGATTCCAAAAAATAAGTCTCATCGGTGATAAAATTCCGTATGGGAAGCCACATGTCAAACTCCCTGCTCCCTACATTTTCGTCTGTGACATGAACCTTCCATATTCCCTCTGCCGGGGCACGGAATCTCATGCGGATAAAAGGCGAACCAGTGGATATGTCAATGGTAAAATAATCTACGATGAGACTCGTCTGTTCCAGCAGAAATGTGATATTTCTTCTGCCCTTGTAGCCTCCTGATATTACACCGGTTCTCTGGCCGGAGGGCGATTCGATGTCCACAAAAAACTGGTTTGGCTGAAAGCCCCACAGTTCCGCCGTAAATCCATATTCCCCCGGTCCCACCTTTATTTCCACCACAACCTCTCCATCTGAGAGAGTACCCGCATAGTGATGTTTGGCCTGCCCTTCATTTCCCCCGGTCACAACGATCGCAATTCCCGGCTGGTATGCCAGGGCTGAAATCTGCCTGGCCAGCGGTGAAGTTCCGGTGTGGGAAGAAAGATTGGTCCCAAGTCCCAGATAGATCACAACCGGCATATTAAGTTCATCTGCCTTCTCCAGAACATAGCGGATCGCCAGCATGATATCTGATTCTGCATATACTTCCTTTGAAGGGTCAATACAGTAATATTCTTTCAGGTAGCTTTTTGCCTGTTTCAGTTTTACCACCACCAGCTCGGACCCTGGTGCGATCCCTGAAAAATTCTCTTCCTGTACTTCATTTCCCGCGATCATGCCTGCAAGAAATGTCCCATGCCCCGACGTATCCTGGCTCGGAACAATCTCCAGGGGATCTTCTGCCTGCAACGCCTCATCAATCTGCTCTTTTGTATATTCTGTCCCATATCCATAAGGCATTGGAGGATCTTCTCCCTGTATCGTCTGATCCCACATATATTGAATCTTTGTAGTCTGATTTCCCAGCTGGAACACAGTATTGGTATAGTCGATCCCTGTATCTATGACTGCTGCCAGGACTCCCTGTCCCGTAAGATCCAGCCCCGACCGCTGCACCTGGGCCGCCCCGGTCTCCTCCAGAACCTGCATATCCATGAGGCCGTAGCACCTGGGAATTGCATTTCCCGAAAAATTGGAGACAGGGGAAGCAGCCGCCTGCTGCTCATCTACATAGACGATCGCATATTGAAAATTCACCTGAGTGATGCAGTCTGTGTGATAAAAGTCCCGAAGTTCATTCGGACTGGTCCTGAATCCGGAAATAAAATCGCGGTAATTTTCATTGACTGCCGCACCAATGCAAGCATCCGGCATAAAATTCTCCCTAAAAATAATCTTGCTTAATAGTTATGAAATGTCTATTGAAATTATGATTTTTTCTCTATGAGATGATTTTGTGCAGTTTCCACATAATACCGGCTGCTTTCCCTGATATGGCGGATTTCTACTTCTGTTACCGGACGGACCACCTTTGCGGGACGTCCGAACGCAAGACTTCCGTCCGGGATTACGGTTCCTTCCGTCACAAGGCTTCCCGCCCCGATGAAACAATGTGTGCCGATCTCGGCTCCGTTCATGATGATGCTTCCCATGCCAATCATTGTCTCATCCCCAATAGTGCACCCGTGAAGAATCGTGTTGTGTCCTACCGTCACCCGCTCCCCTACGAGAACCGGATGGCCTTCCTCCACGTGGACCGTGCAGTTTTCCTGGATGTTGGTCTGATTTCCGATCTTTATACGGTTTTCGTCGCCCCTGACCACAGAGGAGAACCAGACAGAAACTCCGTCTCCCAATTCCACGTCTCCCAGCACTGCAGCCGTAGGTGCCTGATAATATGTCTTTTCCATAGTGTCTGCTCCTTAGATTCTTTCTGAAATTTCTCCTTTTCGGTATGCTGTCACGAGACAGCCCAGATCCTTAATGCTTTCCTTTATTCGTTTTCCGTTGTCCGTATCCCCGACCCGTTTCCTGCGGATCACCTTTTTAGACAGGACCGTATCTGAATGTATATCTGTTTCTTCACGGATAACAAAATCTCTGGATTTAAACGGCTCATGGGCAACCAGTTTAATTCCGTAAGAATTGGAAACGAGAGTATAACCTGCGATCCCTGTTTTTTTCTGGTATGCCTTTGAAAAGCCTCCGTCAATGATGAACAGCTTTCCTTTGCATTTGATTGGGCTTTCTCCGTCCTTGACAGCGACAGGCATATGGCCGTTGACGACATGACCTTTCATGCCGTCGGCATCAAACTCCTCCAGTATCTGGTAAAGGACTGCCTCCTCCTCGATCAGCTGATAATAATAATCCTTCGTCTCCTTTTTCAAGTCAGGGTCCTCCACAAAATAGCGCTCGAAGGTAGCCATCTTATCTTTTCCATACACCGGAGAATTTTCATTGGACCATATGTACCACATGATATCCTGTCCGTACTTTTTCTTCGGTGAATTTTCCTGCTCAAAATATCCCTGGCGGGCGTGGTGTTCCAGCACATCGCAGAGGGCCTTCCCCGCGTATTTCTTTCCGTTGATCTTCACCTGACGGAAACTTCCGTCTGCATTCAGCGGAACGCAGCCGTGATAGAGCACCATGTCGTTATATGTAAGATACATACTGCCTTTTGAAAAAAGAAACCGCACATGTTCCTGCAAATGAGCACAGTATTTGAACGAAGTAATCAAATGTTCCATCACATACTCTTCTTCTTTGGTCAGCCGGTACGGATCCTTTGGATCGATAGTCGGAAAATGAGTATCCTTTAACGGGTATTCTTTTCCCCGCATACAGATGGTGCCTTTTTCATAGTTGATCTTATCCAGAAGCAGGCGCTCCTCCATGCCGAAATCCGGTCTTCTCCTGATCAGACGGCCCTCCAGTTTAAATTGAATGACGGCAATGGCCTTGTGCATCTTTTTATTTAGATCCAGCTCCCTGACATCCTCTTCCTGGACATCCCCCGAGATCGTAAACAGTTCGCAGGGATCATCCTTATAACAGTCCAGCGCAAACCTCGCCAGAGGGATGAGATTGATTCCGTATCCGTTTTCCAGGGTATCCAGATTATTATATCTGGCGCTGATCCTCACCACATTGGCAATACACGCCCCGTGTCCGGATGCCGCTCCCATCCAGAGAATGTCATGATTTCCCCACTGGATATCCAGAGAATGATAATCCATCAGACAGTCCATGATCCGGTGTGCTCCCGGTCCGCGGTCATAGATATCCCCGATCACATGGAGATGGTCGATGGTCAGCCTCTGGATCAGATGGCCCAGGGCTGCGATCAGCTCCCTGACCTGCCCGGTCTTTAAAACCGTCTCGATGATCTGGTCAAAATACTCGTCCTTGTCCAGCATTCCGTGTTCTGTGATCAATTCCTCCATGATGTACGCAAACACCGGAGGCATAGCTTTTCTCACTTTCGATCTCGTATACTTGCTTGCGGCCAGCTTCGCCATGAGGATCAGCCGGATCAGCGTGGTCCGGTACCAGGAATCCAGCTCTTCTTCGGACAATTCCTCTTCCATCAGGTCCATCTTCTGCTCGGGATAATAGATGACAGACGCCAGATTCTTTTTCTCTTTGATGCTTAAAATATTGCCGAACTGGTCGTCAATCTTCCCCCTGATCGCCCCGGAACCGTTTCTCAATATGTGGCTGAATTTCTCGTACTCCCCATGCAGATCGGAAACGAAGTGCTCTGTTCCTTTGGGAAGATTTAAAATAGCCTGCAAATTAATAATTTCCGCAGAGGCCGCAGAAATGTTTGGGTACTGCTTGGACAATTCTTTCAAATACTTAAAATCATTCATACACAATCCTCCATAAAGCTATTATATCATCTCCTCAGCAAAAATATTAGGCAAAAAGCCAGATCATATGATCCGGCTTTTTTCTGTTATTGTCCCCGCAGTTCGATCACCGGCGTACCGTGATTTAAAATATAATCCCTGTTGATGATCACTCTTCCGATCGTGTCATCCTTCGGAATCTCAAACATGATATCCAGCATAAATTTCTCTATGATCGCCCTTAATGCACGGGCACCTGTCTTCTTTTCCAGCGCTTTTTCCGCGATTGCTTCCAGCGCACTTTCGTCAAATATCAGCTCAACTTCATCCAGCTCCAGAAGCTTCTGGTACTGTTTTAAGATTGCATTTTTCGGCTCTTTCAGAATACGGACCAGCATATCCTTTGACAGCCCTTCCAGCGTAAATACCATCGGGAGTCTCCCTAAAAATTCCGGTATCATACCGTATTCCCGCAGATCATCCACAGTGACTCTGGACAGAATGTTCTCGTCTTTGTCAAATTTATCTTTTAGGTCTGCATGGAAGCCGATAGATGTCTGCTTCATGAGACGCTTTTTGATGATTTCATCAAGATCAGGAAAGGCACCCCCGCAAATAAACAGGATGTTCTTTGTATTAATTGTCGTCATGGGCACCATGGCATTCTTGCTTGTTGCACCCACCGGCACTTCTACCTCCGCACCCTCCAGAAGCTTTAACAGCCCCTGCTGTACGGATTCTCCGCTGACATCACGGCTGTTGGTATTCTGTTTCTTTGCGATTTTATCGATCTCATCAATAAAAATAATGCCGTGTTCTGCCTCGTCGACATCATTGTCTGCTGCCTGCAGAAGCTTGGAGAGCACACTCTCCACATCATCTCCGATATAGCCAGCCTCCGTCAGAGAAGTGGCATCCGTAATGGCAAGCGGCACCTGAAGAAGCCTCGCCAGAGTCTTTACCAGATACGTCTTTCCGGAACCGGTAGGCCCGACCATGAGCATGTTGGATTTGTCGATCTCGATCTCTTCCATGGTGTTGGTCACCACCCGTTTATAGTGATTGTAGACCGCCACAGACATGACCTTTTTTGCATAATCCTGTCCTATGACATATTCATCCAGCATAGCCTTGATCTTGTGCGGTGCCGGAATATCTCTTAAATTTAATTCTTTTTTTTCTTTCTTTTTCTTCTTTTTATCTTTTTTCTTCACTGCCTGCGCAGGCGGTTCCTGCATATTTTCCATCAGACGGGATAAGTCCATATTGTTCAGGTCCATGTTTGTGGCATCGATAAAGCTGAACTGTCCGTTTCCCATACTGTCCATAGTTCTCTGCATACAGTCTACGCAGATATGTATATCCTTGGGAAGCGTGATCATCTTTCCGGTAATCGATTCCGGCCTGCGGCACAGATAGCAGTAGCGCTCCACATCATGGGTTTCGTCTTTCTCCTCAGTAGTTTTTGCAGGCACTTCTTTTTCTTCTAATTCTGTTTCATTTATTTCTTCAGACATTATTTGTACCTCATTTCTTGTAGAAAATGTCATGCCAGCCGGTAAACATCCCGGATGGCTTTAAGTCCTTTTATCATATCTTCTTTCTGCATTTTCGTAAAGCCTAAAATATACTGCTCCTTTTCGGGACCTCCGTCTATATAATACATCGAAAGAGGATAAACCCTGACTCCCCTTTTCAGCAGTTCTTTTTCAAACCAATCTGTATCCTGAATATGAAAATCAACGCGCACATGAAGGCCTGCTCCGGCACCGTAAACTGTGATCCGGCTGTCAATTTCCTTCAGCTTTTGAATCAGAAGATCGTGCTTTTCTTTATAAACATTTCTCATCCGGTTTAAGTGCCGTTCAAAATGACCTTCCGACAAAAAAGAGGTGAGTACACTCTGGTCGATCCTGGATACCGCACAGGAAAAAATACCCGCAGTCTTTCTGTATGCAGGCACAAGGCTTTTGGGCAGCACCATATAACCGATTCGTATGGCAGGGGCGATCGCTTTAGAAAAAGTACCCATATATATTACCTTATCACTCTCGTCGATGCCCTGAAGGGCCGGGATCGGCTTTCCATAGTACCGGAACTCACTGTCGTAGTCATCCTCAATAATATACCGTTCTTCCTTTTCTCTGGCCCATTTGATCAGCCGGCTCCTTCTGCCGATCGGAAGAACTACACCGGTAGGATACTGACGGGCGGGCGTGACATAGGCGAGATCCGCACCGCTCTGCTCCAGCTGCGAAACCCTCATGCCTTCCTCGTCCATGTCTACGGGAAGTACCTGAAATCCGAGTTCGCGGACCGTCTGATAGGCGTTTAGGTATGCCGGGTTTTCCATGGCCATGGTCCTGCCCTTACCCAGAGTCAGGCTCAGGAGAAACAGCAAGTTTTCAATCCCCGCTCCTATGATAATCTGGCTGGTGCCCACGTGGACGCCTCTGGACTGCCTGAGGTAATACATAATAGCCCTCCTCAGGCCTAAATCCCCCTGATTTTCTCCTTTTTGGAACAGCTCACTGTTGTCGTTCATCATGACTTCTTTCAGAAGCCGTCTCCATACATTATAGGGGAACAGAGTCATGTCGACTCCTACGGGAGAAAAATCAAAAGGGATCGGATCTTCCTCCTGCACCGGATCTTCCTCCTCTGTCTCCACGGGAATATTTAAAGACGCCAGGTCTTCCACCTGGCAGATAAAATATCCGCGCTTGGGCTTTGCCTCAATATATCCTTCGGCTGTCAGCTGGCCGTAGGCCAGATCGATCGTATTCCGGCTCAGGTCCATATGCTTTGCCAGCCTCCTGGTGGACGGAAGCCTGGACCCGCAGGGCAGAGCCCCACTCCGTATTTCATCCCGGATATAAGTATAAATCTGCCTGTAAAGCGGTTCTTTTTTTGTGTGATCCAGTCCGATGGTAAGCATCTGTCCCTCCCCAGCAGTTTTTCTAGTAATTCTTTACAGTGATTTTTTGAATGACAATGTCTTTTTTAGGTTTGTTTTCGGCCTTTGCATCTGACACAGTCTGAGCCTGGGCAATCTTGTCCAGAACATCGTATCCGTCATACAGCTGTCCGAATACCGTGTAGTCTCCGGTCAGAGACGGGTATCCTCCCTGGTCTTTAAACAGATTCCTCTGCGATTTTGTAAGCTCTATCGGAGAAGAATCCAGCATTTCATCAGTGATTTCCCTGTTCTGCACTACAAAAAACTGGCTTCCGTTAGTGTCGGGTCCTGCATTTGCCATACAGAGAGCGCCTCTTACCGGGATCAGTTTGTCGGAAGTCTCATTCTTGAACTCTTTTCCCCAGATGCTCTGCCCGCCTTTTCCTGTTCCCGTCGGATCGCCTCCCTGGATCATGAAATCTTTGATGACCCTGTGAAAAATAATTCCGTCATAATATCCGTTGGATGCCAGAGTCAAAAAGTTCTTGACTGCCAGCGGGGAGTCTTTGAGGAAAAACTTAAACTTCATTGTTCCGTAACCCTTGACTTTCACAATGGCAACCGTCTCCCCTTTGGACGGTTCCCCGATCTGCACAGTCTTTTTAGCTCCGTTGATCCTGATCTCTTTATATTTGCTGAGTACCTTTGCCTCTGTGGATGTCCGGGCGGTGGTTTTTGCTTTCTCTGTTTTCTCCTGTTTTTTTCCGGTCTGGCATGCACAAAGCGCTAATGTGCAGAGGATCAGCCCCCCTGCGATCAGTTTCTTTTTCATGAATCTGTTCTCCTTTACTGTTCTGTGATTTTATCTGCCGGAAATACGATTCCGGTCTGCCGTCTGGCTTCGTCTATGATCTTCATTTCCATGACAGAAGCTTCCAGATATGGATGGTCTGTCTGCCCTGTCTCTATCAGTTCCACAAAGGTCTGTGCTTCGTAATTCATCGGGTTGGAACGGCTGTCACATTCAATGATCTCTTCGCTGCCGTTGTTGTAAAGAATCTTGATCTCTCTTGGATTCGGGCACTCTGACACGATCATGCAGCCCTTCTCTCCCTGGATCTGGGTCGGAAGCTTGGAATTGGTGATCTTTGAGTAAATGACTTCCGCCTGTTTATCCCCATAGGACGCGATGAGAGAGCCTGCCCCGTCCACACCGTTGTCCAGGAATATGGCATCTGCCAGTATTTTTTCCGGCATCCCGAATAAAGCTGCAAGAAAATGCACGCAGTACACGCCGATGTCCATAATGGCTCCGTTGGAAAGCTCGGGCTTAAAAGCATTTTCAATAATTCCGTTTTTAAACTTGTCATATCGTGAAGAATACTGGCAGTACTGGATCGTGGCACGGCGCACGGTGCCGAGCTTAGGAAGATGTTCTTTCATTGCTTTAAATCCGGGTGTATGTACGGACTTCATGGCTTCCATAAATACGACCTGGTTTTCCTTTGCCGCCTGAATCATCAGTTCAAGCTCCGTTAAATTGGATGCCACAGGCTTTTCACATAACACGTGCTTTTTGTGGTTGAGCATCATCATCGTGTGCTTAAAATGACAGTAGGTAGGGCTTGCCACATAGACCGCATCGATCTCAGGGTCCTTTGCCAGTTCTTCATAATTATCATATACCTTATCGACCCCGTATTTGGCCGCAAATTCTTTCCCCTTTTCCATTGTCCTTGAATAGACCGCTGAAAGCTCGATCCCTTCGACCTCCCGGATGCCTTCCAAGAGCCAATCCGTGATAAAATTCGTTCCTATACATGCCAACCGTACCATAATTTCCTCCTTATACCTAAATGCAATTTAGCCTCTGGCACATCGGGGCAAAAATGCACCGACGGTACCGGAGGCTTTCAGGACCGGAAGATAAAATTCCTTCTAGTCCGCTGTTTCAAACTGACTGTTATAGAGGTTCGCATAGAAACCGCCTTTCGCAAGCAGTTCCTCGTGATTTCCCTGTTCTACGATATCCCCGTGGTTCATGACGAGGATCATATCAGCATCCTTGATCGTAGAAAGACGATGTGCGATGACAAAACTGGTCCTTCCTTCCATCAGATTATCCATGGCTTTCTGTATCCGCTCCTCCGTCCTTGTATCAACGGAACTGGTAGCTTCATCTAAGATCAGGATCTTAGGGTCGGCCAGGATCGCTCTCGCAATGGTCAGAAGCTGTTTCTGTCCCTGGGAAATGTTATTGCTCTCCTCATTTATTATCATATCATAACCTTTCGGCTGTGTCTCGATAAAATGATGGGCAAATGCAGCTCTTGCCGCTCCCTGGATCTCTTCTTCGCTGGCGTCTAACTTTCCGTACCGGATATTATCACGGACGGAAGCATTGTAAAGCCATGTATCCTGGAGAACCATTCCAAACATCTGCCGGATATCGCTTCTTTTAAAGTCTCTGACATCATAACCGTCGATCTTGATCGATCCGCCGCTGACATCATAAAATCTCATCAAAAGTTTGATCATCGTCGTTTTTCCTGCGCCTGTCGGCCCGACGATAGCGATCTTCTGTCCTTCTTTGACTTCCACGGAGAAATCGTTAATGACCCTCTGTTTTTCATTGTACCCGAAGGATACATGTTCAAAGGTCACATTTCCGTCCAGCGAAGACACATCCACAGGATTCTCCTTTACTTCTTCTTCCTCCTCTTCTTCGAGGAATTCAAAGACACGCTCTGCGGAGGCCGCGGTCGTCTGCATCATATTGCCGACCTGGGCCAGCTGGGTGATCGGCTGGGTAAAGTTTCTTACATACTGGATAAATGACTGGATCTGCCCTACCTCAATGGTATTCTTGATTGCCAGAAAGCCTCCCAGGATCGCAACGACCACATAGCCAAGGTTTCCCACAAACTGCATCAGTGGCATCATTGCCCCGGAGAAGAACTGAGATCTCCATGCTGAATTATATAATTTTTCATTTACTTTTTCAAACTCTTCCACAACACTCTTTTCTTTATTGAATACTTTTACGATGTTGTGGCCGCTGTAAATTTCCTCTACCTGGCCGTTGACTTCCCCAAGCAATGCCTGCTGCGCCTGGAAATAAGGCTGGGATTTTTTCATGATTGCCCCGATCATCAGGAAGGAAACCGGAAGGATCACGACCACAGCGACCGTCATCGGAACACTGATCCTGATCATCATAACGAACACACCGATAATGGTAGCCACAGAAGTAATGATCTGTGTCATACTCTGATTCAGACTCTGTCCCAGAGTATCCACATCGTTGGTGATCCTTGAGAGCACTTCACCAAACGTTCTGCTCTCAAAATATTCCATCGGCATCCTGTGGATCTTTTCAGAAATATCTTTTCTCATCTGGTATGTGGTGTTGTTGGACACGTGGGTCATAATCAGTCCCTGGAGGAATGAAAATGCCGCAGATGTCAGGTACAGTCCGAGAAGCGTCAGCAATATGCCCCGTATCTTGGAAAAATCAATACCGCCGGTTCCCTGGACTTTTTTTACCAGTCCGTTAAAAATTTCAGTTGTGGCATTTCCCAGTATGGTTGGGCCTACAATGTTGAATACCGTACTGGCAATGGCAAACAAAATAACAAAAGCGATGGCGCCGTAATATCGTCTCATGTATTTTAAAAGCTTTTTGATGGTTCCTTTGAAATCTTTTGCCTTTTCTCCGCCCTGCATCGGGCCGTGACCCATTCTCCTGACTGGTCTTCTGTTCTGATTACTCATGTTCTGCCGCCTCCCCTCTAGCTTTTGCAAAATCGTCCTCAGATAACTGGGATTTTGCAATCTGTAAGTAGACCGGACATGACTCCAGCAGTTCTTCATGAGTTCCTGTGCCCACGACACGGCCCTCATCTAAGACAACGATCTGGTCTGCGTGCAGTATCGTACTGATCCTCTGCGCAACGATCAGGGTCGTGCTTCCCTTTGTCTCTCTGGCCAGTGCCTGCCGAAGTGTCACATCCGTCTTATAATCAAGTGCGGAAAAGCTGTCGTCAAAAATGTAGATCTCCGGGTCCTTGGCGACCGCCCTGGCGATGGACAGCCTCTGTTTCTGTCCTCCGGATACGTTGGAGCCTCCCTGGGCGACCGGAGAATCATATGCCTCTTTCTTTTCTTCGATGAAATCTGCAGCCTGTGCAATCCTTGCCGCTTTCTTCACCTCTTCTTCGGATGCATCCTCTTTTCCGTAACGCAGGTTCGAGTCGATGGTTCCGGAAAACAGGACACCCTTCTGGGGTACATAGCCCAATTTATCTCTTAATTCCGACTGTTTTACCTCCCGGATATCCACTCCGTCAACAAAAATGCTCCCCTCCGTCACATCAAAAAACCTTGGGATCAGATTGATCAGCGTAGACTTTCCGCTTCCTGTGCTTCCGATAAACGCCGTAGTCTTTCCCGAAGGCGCCGTAAAACTGATGTCGTGGAGCATATCCTCTCCTGCATCAGGATATCGGAAAGAAACATGCCTGAATTCCACTTCTCCCTTTTTTTCATTCAGAAATTTTTTCGGCTGTTTTGGATCTTTGATCATGATCTCCATGTCTAAAATTTCATTGACACGCTCTGCTGCCACCTGGGCTCTCGGCATCATAATGGATACCATGGATATGAAAAGGAATGACATGATGATCTGCATCGCATACTGGATGAATGCCATCAGATCTCCCACCTGCATCCTTCCCAGGTCAATGTTGTCTGCTCCAACATAGACGATCAGGACTGTCATGGCATTCATAATCAGCATCATGAGCGGCATCATAAAAGTCATCGCCCTGTTGACAAACAGGTTGGTCTTCATCAGGTTCTTATTGGCCGTATCAAACCGTTCTTTTTCGTGCTTTTCGGTGCTGAATGCACGGATGACAGGAAGTCCGGTCAGGATTTCCCTGGATACAAGATTCAGCCGGTCGATCAGCTTCTGCAAAACCTTAAATTTTGGCATGGCCACTGTAAACAGGACTAAAATTACGGTCATGATCGCCACGACTCCGATGGCAATGGTCCATGTCATGTCCACATTGGTCTTCAGTACTTTATAGATGCCTCCAAGCCCCATCAGCGGTGCAAATACAACGATCCGGAACATCATGGTCACAAACATCTGGATCTGCTGGATATCATTCGTGCTCCTGGTGATCAGGGACGCCGTGGAAAACTTATCAAACTCTGAGTTCGTAAAATCCATGACTTTTTTAAAAATATGGTCACGGAGAATCCTGCTCAGTCTGGCTGCCAGTTTTGCAGACAAAAGCACCACGGTTACGGACACAGCCATAGCCAGCAGCGCAAGCCCCACCATAATGGCTCCGGTCCTTAACATATAGTTGGTCTGTATCTGGTCTAAATCAAGTCCCATGGCCTTATATTCAGCTTTTACAAAAGAGATCGCGGCCTGGCTGATGATGCTTTCCGGCATGTCGTCAATGCTCTTTCCCTTGAATTTCTGCGCCATCCTGGCATTTTCTTTGGTCTGGCCGCTTTGCTCCATCATTTTCATTTCCAGCATCAGCATCGGTTTTGACAGGATTATGTCTAAGTCCTCCCTCTCCTTTTTACTGATGTCTTTTCTCACATAGAGACGGCCTTTTTTATAAGAACTATAATCTGAGTCTTTCACCTGTTTTCTCGAATATAATTCATAGGCATCCTTCACTTTCTCTGCATCCTTTGGCTTCATCATTCCCATGAGTGCCTTCATGGACTCTTCCCGGACGGCATCCGGCACTGCGTCCTCAATTCCGCCCTGCTGGATTCCCACATTGACGATATTGGACGTATACGTCGGGATCGTCAGTTCACAGCTGACCTGCACACACAAAAGCAAAACAATACATGCGATCGGGATATATGCTTTTTTCAGATATCGGAATATTTTCAGCATGATGTCTCCTTTCTACGATTATTCCTTACATTTACAAGTTTCTATTTCCAAATCAACTAATTTATCAAGCCCCTCATAAAACTTTGTGAGCAGCCGGAACAGTTCTTCTTTTTCCTCTTCCGTGAAGGTCTTCATGACCTGATTTTTGATTTCGACGGTAGCTTCGGAAATTTTCTCATAGATCTGCCGGCCGTGCTCCGTGAGATACACGAGGCTCCTCCTCTGATCTTCCGGATCCTGCTTCCTGATGACAAACTTTCTTTTTTCAAGCCTGCGGATCATGACATTGATCGTTGAAGGCTTAATGCCCAATTTATCTGCAATTTCCTTCTGAGTCACTCCTTCTTTCTTGTAAAGGCCGGTGATCAGCGGCATCTGCCCCGGATGCAGACCTGCCTCTTTTAAATAGGCAAATCCGATTGCAAAATTCTTATGGTTGATCTTCAGAAGCAGGTGATAAATGCCGTCATCTTCATACATGATGACTCCTTTCTAAAACTTTGAAAAAATACATTAGTTGTCTAATCATTAGTTGACTAATAGTTATCATAGCACAGTGCAAATGGAAATACAAGAAAAGAATTATGAATATTTAGTAACGTTTTTTGGTCCGAAAATCATTCTGAAAAAGGTCCTGATCTCTCTCCAGGCCTCTTTGCTTTCCGGCAGCATTCCCATCGCCAGTTGAAACACATGGAACATGTCGGGATAGACACTGTATCTCACCGAAACACCGCTTTCCTTCGCCTTTCTTGCCGCTCTCAGTGTATCGTCCAGCAAAACTTCCCTGCCGCCTGCCTGAAACAGCATCGGAGGAAATCCATGATAATCTCCGAACAGCGGAGAAATATATGGATTGTTTACATCCTCACTTCCCGGATACAGAGAATCATAAAGCATCGTGACCTTTGATCTGCCGAACAGCGGATCTCTCCCGTAGTTATACTTAAGACTTTCTCCGCTCAGCGTCAAATCCGTCCACGGTGACATCAAAATAAAACCTGCCGGCATGGAAATTCCATGATCCTTCAGATATAATCCGAGAGCCAGCGCAAGTCCTCCCCCCGCCGAGTCGCCTGCAACCACAATCTTTTCCGGCAAAAACCCCTTCTCCTCTGTCAGCCATCGGTAGGATGAGACAGCGTCTTTAAGCGCCGCAGGAAACGGATGTTCCGGCACAACCCGGTAATCCGGTGACAGGACACTTCCTCCCCCGCTGCAAATGGAGTACTGAAGGGCTGCTCTTCGGTATGCGTTTCTAAGAGTCCCGATATATCCGCCGCCGTGAAGCTGCAGAACTGCCAGGTCATTTTTATCCTGATCCGGAAATAAAAATTCCATTTGAAAATTCTCATGTGCCCGTTTCTCGTTTGTATATCCTTTCGGACACTTCCACCGATATTCCTTCGGATTCTGGTGTCCCATGCCGGTGGCATACGTCCTTCCTCTGGGTGTCGCTGTAAATCCTCTGATGCATTGAACGGCCATCTGTCCGCGCAAACTTGCTCGTTTCATAGTATGCTCCTTCTCTGATTAAGTGTGAAATCTTCTGGCCAGTTCATTTTTCCCCTGCTTGTTTCCCGCCGCTAAAATAACAAATACCGTCAGCACTGAAATTCCGCAGGATATCCATGCGATCAGCGGCTGTTCAAAGAGTCCGAACAGGTACATGATGACCGGTACCACACTCAAGACCGCTATAAAAATCAAGTACATCAGATAACTGTACCATGTCTTTCTGTTTACCAGTACCAGCACTACCACTGCCAGATCTGCCGTCAGGATCAGCCCCGGTATGACATAAGCCGCAGACCATCCTTCATATCCGATGACATAGTCAATGACAGATACCAGGATTCCTCCGCCGATTACCTCCACAACAATTTTTGCAGCCAGATTTCTCCTGTGTACAATCGAATAGGATACAGTCACCATCAGATATAAAATACTTGCAAGGACGATTGCCGACCAAAGGAATCCATTATATGTAATATAATTGATGATTCCCATAAGAACTGCAATCATACCAAGCAGAATAAAAAAAATATTTTTAATCCCGTAAAGCCTCTCTCTTTCTTCTTCCGGATCAGGGTACATTCTCTCCGGCTGAAAGGGTTTTCCGTCGTCAATCAGTACCCTGTTGCAGAGCGGGCACGTCACTGTCTCATCCAGGACTTCCACCTGGCAATTCTTACACCTTTTCATTGATTACCCCATTGCTTTCTATGGCTACTTTGATTCCTTCCTTCGCCAGATTTCTGAAAAAAGCTTTCTGCAGATAGCTTTCCTGGAATACCGACGTAAATGTGATGACCGCCTGGTCTTTATAACTCAGCATGGCGCATTTCATCTCCTGTGTCTTGAAGACACCCATCATCACATGAAATTTCTCGATCTCATCCTCATATCCGGGAAGCACTTTGATCTGTCCCAGGTTGGACAGCGTAGTAGTCGCTGACTTGCTGGAACGCCTGAACTTATAACTTAGTCCAAGGTTTTTCACAGCCAGCGGCAGAATCCGTATAAATGGGTTCTTCTCTGCTGAAACATTATAGGACAGCACCTCCTCGATCTTTTCCTTTTTAATCTTTTCGTCCATCTGCCGGCTGACTTCAGAAAGGACCTCCTGAAACGTATGGTCCTCCCCCCTGGATAAAAATTCTATCAACGTCACCGCATAAAAGTTGCTGGTCGTACTGGAGTCAAAAAAAGCCCTTAAATTGATCGGCAGATTAATCCCGATAGGATTTTTATCCTGCTGCCTGTTCATGTATTCTTCATATATACTGTATATTAATACGGCGGTCAGATATTTAGTGACACTGACCCCGCAGCTCCTGCAGGTTTTCTTCAGATCCGCAATACTGACATAACCGTGTATGACGCTGATGGCGCCTCCGTAAATCCTTCTTCCTTTCATCTGATAAGCTTTTTGCGTGCTGTAACCCTTTCCCTTTTTCTTTCTGTAATGCTTAAAGTAACTGTCTTCCTGATCCAAAATACATTCTTCGCTCGGAGAATATTTTTTCATCTCTCCTTTGGACTCGTTCCTGAGCAGATCAATATAGCGGTAAGTGAGCTCCTTTAAAAACGTGATGGCTCCCATGCCGTCTGAGACAGCGTGGAATACTTCCAGATTGATCTTCCTTCTGTAATAGGAAACACGGAACAGAAACTTCCTCCTTCCATGGGGATCGATATACCGACAAGGATACTCGGTCTCATCCTCCACCTGGGGCCGGTTCTTATTTTCTTCAAAATAAAACCAGAAAAATCCCCTTCGAAGCCGCACCCGAAACACGTCAAACCACGGAAGGACATCTTCCAGCGCTCTCTGGAGCAGTTCCGGACGTACTTCCTCTTTCAGAGTGGCTGAGATACGGTAAACATGGCTGATCTCCCTGTTTGCGATCACCGGAAAAAGCTGGGCCGTATTGTCAAGCTTCCTCCATGTAATATGATCTTCTCTCTTTTTCATAATTCTTACCTTCCCAAAAAGCAAAATTAAAAGAAATTTCTATCTATAAACAAAAAGCTGCCAAACTTAATTGACAACTTTTCGGGTGTTATAAACAGTTTTACAGCACAGTCGGAGGACAGCATCTTTTGTTGAGAAGATACCACCTCCAGAAGACATTATGACCATTTTCTACATGATTGGAGTGAGGCATTCTAAGAGCTGAACGGAAATCATGTGGAAAATGTCACGCATTTCTTCCGCAGCACTTTTTGTATTTCTTGCCGCTGCCGCAAGGACACGGATCATTTCTTCCGATCTTCTCGCCTTTTACAACTGTCGTGGATGATTTCTGTTCTTTATATAACTCTTTTCTTCTCTCTTCTGACAGAATATCATTCCACTGTTCCAGCTCATACAGCCATTCTGCACGGCATGCAACCATGTTGTAGTATAATTTTTCAAAGTCGATATCTAAAGTTACTTCTGTATCTTCCTCCATCTCCTCGATCGGATTCGGAGTTTTCAGACTGTCATTGATCCCATCCAGAAAACCTACAAAGAACTGAAGTTCAGTCTCGTATTTTTCTGCCAGCTCTTTGACGGTTCCTTTTTCTACAAAGTCTTTATCTGATAATAACTTTTCGTAAATCTCTTTTTCGATTCCAAAATAGGAAAGCCAAAACTGCTGTCCTTCCTGTGTACGGTCGTCAAATTTATACGCATAGTCGCGCCATTCCTGAAGTAATCCCATGATTTATCCATCCTTTTACTGATTTTATTGCTTTCGTGATACTTAAGATACTATAACAAATTTAAAATATTTTTTCAATCTGTGTATAAAAATAATTACAGGGGACATACTCTTAATGTCTAATCAATAGATTAGAATACTTATCCTCCCCTTTACGTGCAGGAGGCCTTGAGTTTCAGGGTCTTCTGCATGTTTTTTATTTAATTGAGGGGCCGTGGAGCTGAAATAGACTTGCCCACTTTGTTCTCTGCTAAAACAGATTTCGTACAATCAATTCCCTATTCCGCAATTCGTATTTTTCCTCTATAAGTAAGTTATAAAAAAATCGTTCCAGATATTTAAATTCTATTCAAATCCCTTTTGGATAGTTTGCATAGTTAGAACGCACAAGAGCGTTTCTGAAATATTGAGCATGTTTCTGAAACATATCGTTATTGACTGGAAAACCAATACTGTTTAAATATCGTTCGATAAATACCGCAGTAGTTCTCGTATTTCCTTCTCTAAACGGGTGAGCAACATTCATTTCTACATATTTTTCAACAATTTTATCGAAAGTTGGTTGTGGCATTTTATTAACACTCTGCAATGCCGCTTCCAAATTATTGAAAAATCCCGAATCAAACATCTGAACTGCATTCTTTTTACTAATTAATTCTTCTGTTTTGTAATTCTTCCGTAATGCAAATCCCAAGATTTGTATGCCTCTCGATCGAATTCATACCATCCTCAATATATGCCCATGTTTCTTTATATTCGCCCTCAACAGAAAAATCCGATTCACAGATAAACTTGACAAATCCTTCCAGATTTTTCTATATCTTATAGCAAACGCATATGCATCATCTTCCTTGTCCTCATCTGTACTGTTTCTCTTATTATGTAATACATGATCTAAATTACAAGACATATAATACACTTTATAAGGAATCTTCCAGATTTGTCCTGTGCTCGTGAGACGATACAAATTTTCCTGTTTCTGCTGATTACGTCTGATAATTGCCTGTCGATTCAATGTGTGAATTCCATCAGATTCATACAAAATCTCATTACAATCCTGTTCTTCCAATATTCGATCCTCAGGAATATACGCACCATCTGTATCAACAATATGAATGATTTGTTTAAAGTCTTTTGCTGTATAATGATGCGATTTTGCATAACCACGCACCTCATTTCCTATTTTGGAAATAATATTTTGTGAAGTTACTCCTGTTCTGGTAGTAATATCACCGTGCATGATATAAACATACACCGAATCTTTATCATATACTTGATTCAACATGACACCCAGAGCAGCATTGTCTGAAGGACCTTCTACAATGACAAGTACAATTTTCTTACGAGCCAAATACTTCACCCGCCTCTCTGAACGCTAAAGCTATCTCATAATTATTGGTCGGATTATAAACCGGCTCATTCTGTTCACCTAAAACAATATCTCGATAATAGAAATCCCGGAGATTATTGTTTCCTTTCACATTTGTCATACGAATGTAACGATTATCCGGATTTGTTGTTGTAAAAGCAATAAATCCCTTATCAATCGTTTCCAACGGCCTAAGATTATGAGATGTAAAGATCAACTGCCCTTTTCCTCTTTCGGATATAATATTGAGAAGTTCGCCTAATAAATATTCAAAAATTCCGGCATCCATTTCATCAATAGCAACTGTAATAGATGGATTGTTATATACAACAATTAACAACTGTAAAATCGAAACAATTTTTTTAATTCCTTCTGACTCATATTGAAAAGGAATTGCTTTATTATTTTTTAAAGACATCAATTGAATAAGCCTTCCAATCTTACCATCCTTCGAAACCATCGGTCCCAAATCAACAATATCAATTGTTAGGCCCGGAATGATTTCTTCTAAAACAATGTTCATATTAGAAATAATTTTTTTCACCAGTTCCATTGCATCCTCCGGAATTGGAGCTGCCACATTCAGGGGCAGCATTAAATTTCCAACAGTTTCTGAATTTTTTTCTTTATACTTAAATGCCAACGGCAAGGCATTCATGCTAATCAATCCCGAATTTTCCGTGTCAATAACAAAAAGTTCTCTGTTTCCAAATGTGTATAACCCTTCAATTAATGCCATATATTTTTCGTTCTTACAGTTTTTCCTAAAGGCATTTATCATTTCTCGTGAAAAAACGAATGTTCTTCCCTGCGTCTGAACAAGACGTTTCGTTACAAGCAATTCTGTAATATCATTTGTTACTTCACCTAAAAGTTCATTAAATTTCGACTTTGGCACAAACACTCCTGAAGTTCTTGTATCAACAAGTGGCCCCTTACGGACTTTTTCATCCTTTGAAGTGTATGCGAAGCTTAATACTTCATCATATATTTGTGTTTTATATTCCAGATCAGCATTTACGCCTTCTTCATTAGAATGTGTATCATCTATCATTTTCTTTAATGAAAATTGATACCAAATGTCATAACTGACTTCATCCCTTTGCATTTTAAATTGAAATTTTAAAGTAGCATGGTCTTCGTCAACATGAACATAATCCGCATATTTTTCCGGAATAGCCTTTCCACATAATGCAAATTTAAGCACTTGTAATGCATCAACTAACGCAGTTTTCCCTGAACCATTTTGTCCATACACCCCCACAATACTTGCACGATAATTTTTTTTGCGATTTGTAAGATCAAGGGTTCCGTACTTTACATTTTTAAAATTCTCTATAGTTATATTTTCTATCCTGACAAAACGTCCGCCCATAACAACCTCCATGCCCCTATATAATTCATATTTCTGTATTATTTCTATTGATGCTCCTATTATATCATTCCCTTATTTATAATTCAATATTCAATCTCATATTCTATACTTTTTGTTCCGCTTTTGTCCTTCGATTTTCTTGTCGTATTTATTAGAAAAACGCGGGCTCCACAATCAAATGAAATCCGCCAAAAATTTACGTATATACTATTTCATTCAACACAATCCCCTCCTGTGCCTCTTCATTCACATCTGCAAGATAAGCCCAGAGCCAACAGTTCAGTACCAGACCGTTAAACAATATCGGATTGCTATTTTTCAAAAATCACTGTCAACAGTCTGTGATCCGCTACACTTGGCGGAGATACATGCCATGCCCGGCGCACATAGAAAAGGAACACCCTTTTTTATAGGTATTCCTGAATTTTATATGTTATTTAATTTTATTATGGAGTGATACAAAGTAATTTGTTGCTGTTTATGCCACTTTTCCTTGGTGTCCCAATGTTACCTTTCCATCTCCAAATGCATGTACCTGCCAGATAGCAGAGGTAAATCTTGCTATATGACTCACTAATTCAAATTCATCACAGGCAAGATAATTAAAATGTCTTTCCTCTTCAAAATCATATTGGAATGTATCTTCAATCATAAAAAATTAGCATGCTTTACAGTCTCTCCATTCAAAATCGGGTCTGCTTTAGAAATATTATATGATCTGATCTCTCCCGCAATATCATAAATCCCCCGAAACAAGTATTTATGAATTGACTTCAGCACAGCCGGACTGAAAGTGAAAGAATCATCCTTCAATAGTTGTACAATACGGTTTGATACTAAGTCACATTCCATTCTTCGACTTATCCGGTCATCTTCCGTCATATTTTCGTAATGAGAATACAAAAGCTTTTCAACAGACTCATTCGATAATTTACCGTATATATTTTCCTTGGACAATTCTATCAGATAGTCTGATACCTCCAGATAATCCACTTCCTGTAATCCAATCGCAGTCTTCCAATATTCTTCATTCTTTCACCGCCTTTGTAGAGAGACTATCATAAGAGCTTAATGAAAAGATTGATGTTTCGCAGCCTACCATGTCCCATCATATGAAAATTTTGTGTGATTCCGGAGTTGTATCGGGCCGCAGAGAAGGCAAATGGACCTACTATTCAATTTCATCTGAAGGAGTGTTCTTTGCCCTTCGGACTTTGCATGCACTGACAGGCAAAAAATTATCGTAAAAATTTAGTGGTGACCTGAGCAATCATAAAGATCGCTGCGAAAATTATTTATACTCTATACATAAATACATTTATATATATCTATATATAAGAAAGGGCTTTAACAACATGGATACAATAAAATCAATATGGATTTTCTTTCAGAATGAAATCCCCGGAATGAATTGGCTGAACCAAATCATAAAAAAACTTTTAGAATCCTTTGGCCTTGATACCTCATCCAGGGTTGGAAACAGTATACAGTTTTTTATATATGACACGATGAAGATCATGGTGCTGCTGGGAATATTGGTCTTCCTAATCTCTTACATCCAAAGTTACTTTCCGCCGGAAAGAACAAAACGAATCTTTTAATGAATCTGATCATGTCCTGGATGTGCCGCAGGAATCTTTGTGCTTTAAAAACAGAGTCAAATATGCATGGAAGACAGCAAAAATCACAGTAAAAGGGGTCACACCATATATTTTGGCGGGTGTCGCCATAGGCGCGGTTATTCATAACTGTTTTGTGGGATACTTTTTCAATGTATTCCAGTATCTGTTTATATAAAGAAGAACGTCACACTCTGTCCAAAATCACCCCTTGTATCTTCTTTCTCTTCCCATTAAAATAGAAGAAACAAATCTATTGTGCGGGAGGTTATCTTTTGAATTACACACCATTAAAAAGAATCCGTTTAGAACATGCATTTAATATCAGGGATCTGGGCGGCCTGGAAACCGCGGATGGCTCAGTCATCCGATGGAACCGCCTATACCGCGGTGACTGTCTTGCATTCCTTTCTCCAGACGAATGGAAAAAGCTTGAGAAATGCGGGATTGTCTCTGTCATAGATCTTCGGAGCAGATCCGAGACACTCCTTATGAAAGATCAGGTTCCGGAGTCAATGCAGTATTATCACTGTCCCCTTCAAAAAGAAGAGATTGACTTTGAAAATGCTGCAGACTCAGCCTCAAAGGCCTTCACCAAAAGCCTGGCTGACGGTTATCAGAAAATGCTGTATGACAGTCCTGAGTTGATCGCCGGCACAGTGAAAACTGTCGTTCAATGTCTTAACAAAGGCGGAGTTCTGTTCCACTGTACCGCAGGGAAAGACCGGACCGGTGTTCTTTCTGCCATACTCCTAACACTTCTTGGCGCTGCCAGAGAAGACATCGTCGCAGAATATCAGGTTTCCTTTACATACAATCAGCGCGGCGTAAACAAAGCAGCCATGAAACTTCCTGACTATAAATCCATGCTTCCGATGCTCGGCTCAGATGCCGCCCATATGGAACAGCTGCTTAATTTGTTTGAAGAACTTCACCTTGTGTCCTATCTTACAAAACATGGATTGTCCGATCCTGAAATTACACATCTGAAAGAACTTGTCTTGGAAAGGAAAAACTCATGAAACAAAAAACAAAACGTATCCTGTCCATCCTTGTGATCCTGTCCATTTTTCTCGTCATAGGCCTCACTCTGTTTTGTGCATTTACCGGAAACGGAGCGTTCTACGGTATGCTGGCACTGATGTTTTTTTATCCGCTGCTCCTGTGGGTGCTTATTTTTCTATACAAAAAAAGTAAAGACTGAAACAGAAGGTGCTTCCCATTCCCGGAATGCACCTTCTGTTTTTAAAATCCTACGACTTGTCTTGTTCTCGGTATACTCGGTTCCTCCCCGATCATCCCATAAGATCTGAGCGTTGCAATCTTTTCCATATCTTCTTCATTGATCTCAAAATCAAAAACATCTGCATTTCCCCTGATACGCTCCATGCTGGACGCTTTCGGCAGCGGGACCACACCTTTTTGCATGATCCAGCGAATACAAATCTGAGCCACAGTACGGTCGTATTTTACGGCCATTTCTTTTAACAGCTCTCTTTTAAATGCCTGTCCCTGAATCAGCGGACTCCAAGCCTCCGGCACGATCTGGTTTTCTTTGCAGTAAGCGGCCATCTCTTCCTGAGGATGCTGCGGGTGAAGCTGCACCTGATTGACCATTGGCATGATCTTTGCATGGTTCTTTAATATTTCCAGATGTTCGATCATAAAATTGCTGACACCGATGGCTCTGATCTTACCCGCCTCATAAAGCTCCTCAAAAGCTCTCCATGTGTCAAGGATATCCTGCTCATAGTCGTCCTTATGCTCGATCACAACCGGCCAGTGAATGAGGTAAAGATCCAGATAGTCAAGGCCTAAATGTTCCAGTGTTTTATCAAATGATTTCTTTGCCTTTTCATATCCATGGTCTGCATTGGGAAGCTTGCTCGTAATAAACAGTTCTTCCCTGGGCACTCCGCTCTCGCGGATTCCTTTTCCTACACCTGCCTCATTGGCATATGCAGCTGCCCCGTCTATATGGCGGTAACCAGCCTGAATCGCCATTTTCACACTCTCACAAACCACATCGTCTGGGGACTTCCAGGTCCCAAAGCCAATACATGGAATTTTTACTCCATTTCTCAGCGTATATCCATCCTGTAAACTGTTCATGACTCATTCCTCCCTCAGGCTTTCCAAATATTTCCTGATATTTTTCTCGTATCCATTCTCTGTTGGTTCATAAAATACGGTTCCCATGAGTTCATCCGGAAGATACTGCTGTTTGACATAATGTCCCGGATAATCATGGGCATACCGGTATCCGATCCCCCGTCCCAGTTTGGACGCCCCTTTGTAACTGGCATCTCTCAGATGGTTTGGAACCATCCCGTTTTTTCTCTTTCTGACGGCCTCCAATGCCTGGTTCACAGCCATATAAGCCGCATTGCTCTTAGGCGCCCCCGCCACATAGGTCACCGCCTGTGCAAGAATGATCCTGGCTTCCGGAAGTCCGACCCTCTCCACAGCTAAAGATGCCGCGACCGCAACCTGCAGAGCCTGCGGGTCCGCGTTCCCCACATCTTCCGAAGCGCAGATCATGATCCTCCGGGAAATAAAGGTAACACTCTCTCCGGCATCGATCATCCTGGCCAGATAGTAAACTGCGGCATCGGGATCCGATCCCCTCATGCTCTTAATAAATGCAGAGATAATATCATAGTGGTTGTCCCCGCCCTTGTCATACCGCATGACCCGCTTCTGGATGCACTCCTGGGCCACGCCGATGTCAATCACGATCTGTCCGTTTTCTCCCGGTTCTGTGGTGAGGATTCCAAGTTCAATGGCATTCAGGGCACTCCTCGCATCGCCCTCGGCCATGTCTGCCAAAAAGTCCAGGGCTTCATCCGTAACCTTGGCCTGATAGATCCCCATGCCCTTCTCGTCGTCGGTCACGGCTCTGACCAGCAGCTTTTTAATGTCCTCTGCCTCCAGAGACTTGAGTTCAAAAACGTTGGATCTTGAGATGAGCGCCTGGTTTACTTCAAAGTAAGGATTTTCCGTTGTGGCCCCGATCAGGATGATTGTCCCGTCCTCTACAAAAGGCAGCAAAAAATCTTGTTGGGCTTTGTTAAACCTGTGGATCTCATCGATGAACAGAATCGTTTTTTTCTGGAACATCCCCAGTGCTTCTTTGGCCTCCTTCACGGCTTCCTGCATTTCCTTCTTGCCGGAGGTAGTGGCATTCATCTGCACAAAATTGGCCTGGGTTGTCTGGGCAATGACTTTTGCTAACGTCGTCTTCCCAGTACCCGGCGGCCCGTAAAAAATGATCGAGCTGAGTTTATCTGCCTGAATGGCCCGATAAAGCAGCTTGTCCTTTCCTATGATATGCTCCTGTCCCACGACTTCATCGAGGTTTTCAGGCCGCATCCTGCCGGCCAGCGGAGCTTCTTTCCTTCCGTTTTTCTGTCTTGCATAATCAAATAAATCCATATCTCCTCCTTTTTGGTAATCTTAACATAGGGGCCGATGAAAATCCACGCAAAATTAAGACTTTTTTTAGAAATAAGTCATGATTTTATATACACGATTTGATATAATGTCACTAGTATATTGATAAGAAACAATAAACCAAAACTGCGTATTGGAGTTATTATGGGTAAAATATTAGTAGAAAAGCTTTCTTACACTGAAGTCAGCAAAAATATCAGTCAGACAGAATACGAAAAGATACAGGAGGAATACCTGCTGTCCAGGTCTCCTGAAAAATACATGATCAGCATGCCCGTAAGAGTATTGATGTTTGAGGGGCTGGAGAGAGAACCGAATATCCGTTACTATATTTATGAGGAAGACCACACAAACTTTTTTTTCATTCAGAATCAGACCAGCGGACATGTGGTCCATAAGACAAAGTTTTCCCTGACACAGGAAGAAGTAGAAAAAATGCTCAGCGGAGATTATCAGTTCCTGCTGGACAGTGAAGAGCCGGCGATGAATTCTTTGTATTTCCAGTTCACCATCAATAAGCTCCATCCTACTTATAAAAAGGAATGTACCAGGAAGATCTTTCACCAGAATCGTTTTTTAGATATCGTGATTGATATTTCCATTAAAAGGACACCGTTTGAGGGCTCTGACTTTTTTACTCCGCAAAAATTATACGCTCAGAAAAAATCTTCGCTCAGGTGTCATACAAGACAGTATCTGACACTTTCAAAACCGATATCCTCCCTGCTGAAGTACAATGAACAGCTCCTACATAATCAGACGGGAAATGTCAATGCCGGCCGCTGACCCATAAAAGCGCTGCCTTCTTTGGTATACCGTATCTTAAATACAAAAGCAATTCACCCCTGAATTGCTTTTGTATTTTTTTTAATCTTCTGGTATTTTCCACGGGTCGCCATGCCGCCCCGTATGTGCCGCTCCGATTTGTTGAGATCCAGTACCTCTCTGGCCCTCCTGGCCAGGGACTGATTGATCTTTTCCAATCGTTCCGTCACATCTTTATGTACGGTAGATTTAGAGATTCCGAACACTTTGGCAGTTTGTCTGACTGTGGCTTTTTTATCTACGATATAATTGCCGACTTCTACCGCGCGTTCTTCAATGTACTCTTTCATAAAAATCCCCTGCATTCTCTGTTTTTACAGTGTATGCAGGGGCTCTAAGGCTTATTCCTTGATTTCGCCGGCTATTGCACAAGACTCAGAGCTAAGGCCGGATACTCACATAAAACACGATACATGGTAAATGGTAACTCATTTCCTATCACTTATACACGATCCGATTCAAAATGGTCAAAAAAACCTGCCAGTTGAAGTGCCGGACGATTGATATCTGCCAGTTCTACCGTCCTATCCGTCAGGTCAATATCCAGATTTCTTTTAATTTTACCGTCACTATGTCTCCTTAACTGTTATATATCTCTTTATTTAGTTCCTTTTCTTTTGAATTTATAATTACATTTGCCGCAGCGTCTCCTACTACATTCAATGTAATTACCGCCATTCCCGGAGGATAGTTCATCGCCAGAACCAACGCATATCCTATCATGCAAAGTTCCGAATTGAATCCCAGTCCATTCAATACCGCGAATACCATCGTAGTCCCGGCAACCGGAATCGCCGGAGTCCCCATCGATGTAGAAATAGAGAGAAATGCCGCAAGCACAAGGTGAGCCGGTGTGACATCAAGCCCTGCCGAGGTTGCAATAAATGTAATTGCCATCATGTGCATGACGGTAGTTCCATTCATATTTATTGTCATACCCGTAGGCAATACAAAGTTTGAAATCTCCTCACTGCATCCAAGCTCCTCGACACAAGTCTTTTTGTTCAAAGGGAGGGTAGCCGCTGAAGACTGTGTCGCCGCTGCAAAAAGTCCTACTTTTAATACCTTCCGGATAAATGTCAGTGGATTTAACCCTGTAGTAAACCAAACTCCCAATGGGTAGATCGTAAATACAAGCAGAATACAAATAAAAATTGTCGATACAATCCATGCCAGTGCAGGCCGAAGATACTCTACCCCATAAGTTGCAAAGGTTCTGCTAATCATACAGAAGATTGCAATGGGACTGATCTTATTAATCAGAAATTCCATGTACACACGAATCATCTCATTCAGACTCTCCAAAACCTTTTTAACGGGTTCTGACTGCTTTCTGAGTGCATTCATGGTAAGTCCGATGATAACCGCAATCACTACAACTGCAAGAATGCTCGTATTGGTCGTAAATACAGAAAAGATATTATTCGGCACTGCATTTACTATGGTTGTGAGCGGATTGTAAGAATCCATTGTTGCCAGATTCGATGTGTCCGCAGTGGGCAGCTGAACGGAAAACCAACCAAGTGTTTTAACCATGTATGCAAAACAGCCTCCCAAAAATGCTCCAACCACATAAAATGATATAAAGCAAAAAAGTGTCTTTCCGAAAATTTCCCCCAGTTTCCGCGGATTTGTCATACTGCACAGTGACAAGCTGAGTGATACCAGCACCAGTGGCACAATTGCCAATTGTAATCCATTCATAAACAACTGGCTTATAATGTAAAAAATACCGATTGACTTAAATCCGTCATCCTTTGTAATATCGTTAAAAAAGATTTTGTTAATTATATCCCAAACCTGCCCCATACCATTCGCATTCAAATACTCACGTAACAGCAGGAAGAGAATTCCCACACCAATGCCCCCAAACAATGCAATGGCCATTTTTTTCATAATGGACATTGGTTTCCTGTCCTGTCGCTTTCCCATCAAATTCCTCCGTTCTCCATGAACCATAAAAGGACCCTTGCGCATGTATCCCGTCTGAGATATAACATCCACAAGAGTCCTCTGCTTACACCGAAACACCTATATCCACGTTCCGGGATGCTTCTTTCTAATATATAAGCTTGATATCGTTCTCTTTGCAAAATTCCGCCCATCTGTCGTCTGGTCTGCGATCGGTAACCAGATAATCAATCTGATCCCATGACGCCAAATGCGCAAAAGCCGTTTTATCAAATTTGGAGTGATCCACGAAAAGCGCGACCTCATTTGCCTGTTTAATCATAACCTTCTTTGCTTCCGCTTCCGTCTCTTTAGAATCCATCACACCCTTTTCTATGTCAATTCCCTTACAGCTGATTAACAGAATATCCACATGATAATTGCGAATATTTTCTCTTGCTGTCTTTCCCTGCAAAGACAAGGTACTGCGGTTAAAGACTCCGCCGGTTAAAATGATGTTGATATCAGTGCTTGCCAGCTCTGCCGGCATGGCTGTTGAAGTTGTAAGTATCGTAATATCACGGCTGTTCTTCACCCTTTTGACAACTTCCATCACAGAGGTGCTCGCATCTGCGGCAATCGTACTTTTACCTCTTAAAATCGGTTCAAATACTGTTGCCATCCTCCGTTTCTCTTCTATATGGATTCCCGCTCTTTGATAAAAATGAATGCCTTCTCGTTGATTTTCAACATTCAGAACTGCACCGCCAAAGGTGCGGTTCAAAACCCCTTTGTTCTCTAATTTTTCCAAGTCGCGTCTGATCGTCTCCTCCGTCACGCCAAATGATGTACTCAATTCGGACACAATCACCTTTTTTTCTGTCTGAATCATTTTTTTGATCAATTCAAGCCTATCCTTTGCTGCCACTAACTCACTCCCCTTCTCTATACCATCTCCGCTATTTCACTTGGAAATAATTATATCACATCTTATGTTGAAATCAAAGATTACTCTTTTAATTTCAACATTTAAAGGAGTATTACTTGCTATTTTCTTTATTTATCAATTTTCTCTGCCATATCACGCATAATCTGTACATCTTTTGGATCTAATTCTAACTCTGCTGATTTTACATTTTCTTGAATCTGCTCCACAGTTGTAGATCCGCTCAGCAGATTCAAGAAGTCTCCCTGTGCAAGAATCCAGCTAAGTGCCAGATTCGCGATAGTGCAGTTGTATTTTTCACAGAGCGGTCTCCACTCATCCATCATGTCCATGGCATCCTGCATGTGATCCGGCTGGAACCATTTCTTCGGAATCTGTGCGCCTACTGGCTGGTAATCTCTCGGCATTGTCCCTGAGAGCAGTCCCATCTCAAGTGGTGAATACGCCTGAATCGTCACTCCATTTTCACGGCAGCAAGGAATGATTTCTTCTTCAATACCACGGTCAAGAATTGAGTATTTTGCCTGCACAATATCAAGCTGCCCCCATTTCAGGTATTCTTCGATATGGCGGATATCCACATTGGCTGCACCGATTGCTTTAATCTTTCCCTGTGCCTTCAATTCATTTAACACATCCATGGTCTTTTGAATCGGCACGTAATATTCGCTTCCTTCTATTGCCTGCCAGTGTGTCATATAAACATCCACATAATCTGTTCCCAGACGTTCCAAAGATGCTTCAATTTCTTTCTTTACAGACGCACTGTTTAAGTTCTTGTAAAGCTGAACTCCGTTTACCTTGTTAAAAAGGTCGCCTTTCATCTCCTGATCCCATGTGACACCACATTTTGTAATAACGACTACTTCATTCCGGTTCATTCCTTCCAAAGCTTTTCCGAGGATTTTCTCGCTGTTGCCGAAGTTATATCCCGGTGCGGTATCAATCAGATTTACACCAGCCTTGGGAGCCTCTTTGATAGTGTCCACCACAACCTGAATATCGTGGTCTCCGCCCCATGCCGAGCCTCCGCCGATTGACCATGTTCCGAGACCGATCCTTGAAATATCAATTCCTGTCTTACCAAGCTTCATTGTTTTCATACTTTTTTGTTCCTTTCTTGTCTATAGAGCCCCTGCACACAATACTGCATGTACTACGCTCCATAATCTTTACGATACCTTGTAAACATTTCTTCCACAATCGCTCTGTCCTTTACTCCGCCGGTGGCGCCAACATATTGGACCGAAACCGCTGCAGTGCAGTTTGCATAGGCGGCACATTCCCGAAGCGTCTTGCCCTCCAGCAACGCTGTGATAAATCCAGATGCAAAATTATCTCCTGCTCCGATTGTATCAATCGCCGTCACTCCCTTGGCCGCCGGAACAATCACAGACCCTTCTGAATTGCGAATATAACATCCCCGCTTTCCTATCTTCATAACAACGTTTTTAACACCGCATCCATACAGGATATCGGCTACTTCGTTTTCCTTGACCGCTCCCGTCATCTCACTTGCCTCTTCAAAATTGGGGAAGAAGTAATCTACATAGCTCAGTGCCTCGCGAATGTCATTTAAGGTTTCATTCACCTTCGGCATCACCATATCCGCACAAATTGTCATTCCTTCCTTCTTTGCCTTTGAAAAGACTGAGACAAGCGCCTTGTTGTCAAATAAGGGATTATTGAAAATACTTGCAAATGAAAGAATCTTTGCGTCCTTTAATGCAGACATATCCAGATCTTCATAGCAGAATTTCCATAAGCTTCCCTGCCGATTTGTAATAAATGTTCTTTCTCCGTCTTCCGCTACAAGCCCTACGTTAATAGAGGTATCTTTGGTCGGATCCTGCTTGATATAGGTTGTATCAATACCGTTTGTCTTACAGTGATCCATGACAAACCACCCCGGCAGGTCTACCCCAACACAGCTCATCAGTCCCACCTTATGTCCTAATCGAGTGATAATTGTCGCTTCATTGATCGCATCGCCCCCGATGGTCATCTTAATCCCGTCCACCGGATAAGATACTACATCAAATACTTCCTTCCCCACCGGCCTGAGGGGCAGGTCTACAAGCGCTGCGCCAATAATAATTACGTCTAGTTTCTTATCCACTTTATTCATCAGCCCTTCCGTCGTCACCAAACAGTTTAATCTTATACATTGCACGTTCTTTAACTGCTTTTCTCACTTCACGCTGAACTGCCAGGAATGGCTCATCCTTATGTGCATTGACTGCCTCCATCGCTGCCTGACAGAGTTCTGTGTGAATATTTATTTTAGAAATACCGAGTGAAATTGCCTTTTTGATATCCTCGTCTCCAATACCTGAAGCGCCATGAAGTACAAGCGGCACATCTACTGCTTTGGCAACCTCTTCCAGAATATCAAATGCAAGTTCCGGTTCGGAGGTATATACCCCATGCACGTTTCCAATGGCAACTGCCAGAGAATCACATCCTGTTCTCTCCACAAAATCTTTTGCCCTCTTCGGGTCAGTATAATGATAATCTGACAATGCCTCTTCGTAGACAGTCTCATTTCCTACGTGTCCAAGTTCTGCCTCCACCGGAATGTTATATGCATGGAAATAATCTACACATCTTTTAATCTCCGCCACATTCTCCTCATATGGAAGAGCAGACGCATCGCGCATTACAGAATTCATGCAATGGTTCACCGCATTCTGAAGGATCGTCATATTGCGGCCGTGATCCCAATGCATAATCACAGGAATTGTTGCATTTTTTGCCATAGATTCCATCATATAGCAGAAGTCTTCGAAGGAAGTATTTCCAACAAACCCTGTACCGAAAGAAATAATAATCGGCGCACGGAGCTCTTCTGCCGCGTCAATTACTCCCATCAGCATCTCCGCATTCCATACATTAAAATGAGGAATTGCATAATGTCCTCCTTTTGCTTTTTTTTCCCAATATCTGATATCTGAAATCATATTCTTCTCCTTTTCTTATTCAGAAATTTTCACAACACCTTTTACTATATCGGCTTTTCTCACCGGGTCGATGGCTTCCATAAATGCCTTTTGAACGTCTTTATATTCGTAAATATTTGTTACCATATCTTTTACATTAAACTTCCCGGTTGCAATCGCTTCGATAGTCTGCGGGAAATTGTTACAGTACCGAAAGGAAGTCTGAATTGTCACTTCCCGGTTAATTTTTAAAAAGTCAATCGGAACCGGCTGGGACTGTGTTCCAACCATCATAATTTTCCCGCCACGCGCTACCATTTGTACCGCCTGATTGGTTGTAAATGCAGAGCCTGCTGCCTCAAACACCAAATCCACACCATGATCTCCGTATAATTCCTTTGATCGAATTGCCGCAACGGTATCTTCCTCTTTCCCGTTTATAACTCTCTTGGCGCCAAGCCTTTTAGCAAGGTCAAGACGTTTTTGAATCACATCTACTACAGTGATATCTGTAACACCCAGACTTAAGCAGGCCTGAAGTACCATAAGTCCGATTGCTCCGCCCCCGAGAATCACAACGCTTTTTCCAGTCTGTGCACCTCCTAAAATTGCCGCGTGCATACCGACTGCCGCCGGTTCTACCAGAGCGCCTTCCAATGTAGACATCTCCTCCGGAATATGATAAGTCCATTCTTCCGGATGAGTCATGTACTGTGTCAGCGCCCCTTTATAGTTAGGTTGTGTCGCCATAAAATCAACCTTCGGGCAGATATTGTAACGGCCGGTTCTGCAATATTCACATGTATCATCCGGCACTCCGGGCTCAATCAGCACTTTATCTCCCACTTTAAACTTCGTAACTTTTGCACCAACGCCCACGACTTCACCAGCCACCTCATGTCCAAGTCCGATTTTCTGATTTGGATCCTTCGGTGGGATAAACGGTCCGAATTCAAATCCATGAATGTCTGACCCGCACATTCCCACATATTCCACCTTCATCAAAATCTCATTTTCTTTCGGCTCGGGCATCGGGCACTCCTGAATCTCAAATTGTTTCGGTGTCACTAAAATTGCTTCTGAATTCTGCATAATAGAACCTCCTTCATCTGTCTGTCAGTCAACGTTTCCGATATCTTCTACCGATTCTCCTCTCGTCTCAATGCCGAGGAACAAGATAGCTACAGCAATGATTACCGCAACAATGGAGATGAGAACGAACACACCATTTGCTCCGATTGTACTGGCAACATATGTTACAAGGAAGGGGAAGAAAATGTTACTCACACGTCCCATGGCATTACTAAAACCAGATCCAGAAAGCTTTGCAGATGTCGGCCACATCTCCGGCACATATACTGCGGAAGCATAACATACATACATATAAATTGCTGTGTTAAGCAGGAATGTCCAAATGATCAGCCCGCTCATTGAAGACTGCTGCCCTGTAATAATTCCGAATACAGCCATAATTGCCAGCAGTGCAACTCCCATTGCCTTTCTTGGAATCTTATCCATAATTAATGACGCAATGAATATTCCAAAGGGTGCTCCAAAAAGGCCAAACATTGTCATAAACTGTGACTGTGATGTATCAAATCCCATAGAGGAAAGCATGGACGGCATCCAGTTCATCAATGTATATTGAATGGTATTCATACCAATCAGTACAAGTGAACCTACAATCGTTCTTCTTAAAAGCTTTCCTTTAAATAATGCCGAATACGGAAGTTGTTTGACCGGCTTTGGTCCCTCTGTCACTTCCGGGAGCGGTTTGCCTGTCGCTGCTTCAATCTCTTTTTCAATCTTTGTTACAATTTCATCTGCCTCCTCTACTCTCCCCTGTGATTCCAGCCATCTTGGTGATTCCGGAAACTTCTTATACACTAGGATACTTGCGATGATAGAAAGTACAGATGGAATCATAAACTGAATTCTCCAGTTCAACGCATAACTTGCCACAATAGAACCGACAAGCAGCGCGATACCATTACAGACAGGGTGCGCCCAGTTTCCAATAAAGGAAGTACGGCTTGACCATGTACCACGGTTTCTTCCAGGTACATACTCTGTGAATCCGGCAAATAAAACAACTAACAACGCTCCCAGTCCGAGACCCTGAATCAGTCTGAACACATAGAGTACGTATACATTTGGTGACAGCGCGCCTCCGATCATTGCGATAATATGTACTATTTCATATAAAAGAATAGATTTCTTACGTCCAATCTTATCTCCGATCGGGCCCCCGATTAATGCTCCAAATAACTGCCCCGCCGTATAAATGGTTCCCCACATGGCAAGCAGTCTGGAACCCGGCTCCAGCCAATGAATCTCATTTAACAGGATGTTTTGTACTGCGCCGCCGATACCGTTTGACCAGCAAACCAGCAGTGCAAAGGCTGTTACCAGCCACATTTTAATATGCCATGATGAGTTAGGCAGACGATCCAGCCTTGCTCCAATATTTGCATTCTTTTTATTCATATTCTATTTCCTTTCGGTAAAATATCAGCTTTTTCATATAGCATCTCTTCGTGACTACAAAATTTCTTCGTCACATCCGGCGTCCCTGAGCTCCCTCTCGAGATCTTCTTCCATAATATCCCACGCCTTTTTAAAATCTTTGTCATTATTCCAAAGCGCCGGAGGTCCCATCACTACAAGATCCGTCCCTGCCTCATATAACGGCCGGTATAAACTTTTGTTCATGGACCCATCTGCCTCAATCAGGAAGTGGAGGCCTCGTTCCTTTCGCATCTGCGCCAGTCGCTTGATCTTAACATACATCTGAGAGTCAACTGGTTGTCCAGCGATACCAGGATCCACAATCATAATTGTCACCTTATCCAATAGCGGGAGATAATATTCAATTGTTGACAACGGAACAGACGGGCTAAGTGCAACACCGGATTTGCAGCCCAACGCTTTAATCTTATGAATTGTCACAAACGCATCTCCTTCGATACAATCTGTGTGAGGTGTAATGTATGTCGCGCCCGCCCTGGCAAATACCTCCAGATACTGCTGTGGACGCTTTACCATCAGATGCGCATCCATCGGCTTTAGCTGATCTATGTGCCGGTTTAAGTAATCCAGATAATCCGGTCCGATTCCATAACTTGGCACATAGACTCCGTCCTTGATATCCATATGCAAAAAGTCTGAGTGTTGATTGATTATTTCCATCTGTTCTTTCACATGAAACAAATCACAGCACCCTACCGATGGCGCAATCATTAATTTTCTCTTCATAACCTCTTCCTTAAATACTTTGTTACGCTTCTCTATTAGTCCTCATAATCATAAGTAATAATTACTTTGATTGCTTCCTTGTCTGCCATAGCCTGGAATCCCTTTTCCCACTCAGAAAGTCCAATTCTGTGTGTAATCATCGGTTTTACTTTGATAGCACCTGACTGCAGAAGGCGAAGCGCATTTCTCCAAGAAGTAGAATCATATGCCATATGTCCAATGATGCTCTTATTCCAGGATGTAATGTCGTTAATAGAAAACTCTAACGGTTTGAATCCCATACCAACGCGGACAATCTCTGCATTTGCTCTTGTCATTTCAATTGCCTGCTTAAGTGCAATATTGGCGCCGGAGCATTCAATCACCAGTCCAAGGTTCTCTTTACCGCAGATTTCCTGACAACGTTCTACTACGTTTTCCCTGGACCCATTCACACAATGTGTAGCGCCTAATTCTTTTGCAACACCAAAGCGTACCTTTGTATCCTCCTCTAGGCCTACCATTACAATGTTCACCGCCCCCATAATGCGCGCAATCTGAACGGAAAATAAGCCAAGCGGGCCTGTTCCAAATACTACAACATCCTGTCCTGGAAGAAGATGCGCCTGCTGTGCAATAGCTTTGTAGGCATTACAAATTGGGTCAAGCACTGCCGCTTCTTCATATTCAATACCTTCTGGAATCTTCCATATTGCATGTTTGTGGATTCTCAAAATCTCTCCTGGAATCTTACAATATTTCGAAAAACCTCCACCCCATGTATTGTTATCTAAACCTAGATTTATTTTTTCTTCACAACAAAGGAAATCGCCATTCTCACACGCCGGACATACACCACAAACATGGGCACTATTGTCAGATACGATTCTCTGTCCAACTTTCCAATCTTTCACCTCTGAACCAATCTTAATAATCTCTCCGGCAAATTCATGTCCGCGAATGGAATTGAATTGATCAGATCCATTTTCAACCTTATAATGTTTCATATCCGCACCGCAAATTGCAGCGGCTTTCACCTCGATGATAATATCCTCCGGTCCACATTCCGGTTCCGGAACATCAATCATTCTGTATCCTCCAAATTCTTTTCCATATCTTGCTAATGCTTTCATCGCTTTTCCTCCAAATTATGAATCTCATTGTTAACTGGTTTCGGCCGAAAACAAATGTTTCATTCTTCATTTGTTATGGTTTCATCTTATCATCACTTTTTCTGTATTTCAAGCATTTTATGTTGCTTTTCAAAGATTTTGTTACTGTTTTCCAAATTATTTTCTGTTTTTTATACATTTTCACCGAAGATAGGAAGCTTATCATCCTTTTAACCGGTGACTATCTTTTTCATAATATAAATGTTCTTTACATTTGAGAACAACAAAAATAGGCGTTCATTATTGAACGCCTACGCCAAATTCTTATCACAACACTTGTACGATCATCTATGGCCAATATTTTTTCTTTATAGTACTGAATTTAAGCAGCCCGCTATTCTCAGAACCTGTTTCAATCGCAGTTCATATGAAATGCCTGTACCTTTATAATTTCCGGACACATATATATTCCGGATACGCCCCTGGCTTAAATACATTTCCGTTCAGACTTCCTATAATTCTTGATATATAGATTCCGCGTCCAGTACGTGGAACGGTCTGGTCTGATGGTCTCCTCTGGCACCCGCAGTCACCAGTATATACTCCTTTCCGCTTATTTTGACCCAGCTTGCCAGGCAGAGTCCCGCTTCTTTTGTATATCCTGTCTTTCCGCCGAGAAACCTTCCATTCTTTGGCTTCAGCTGGTCTTTATAATCTGTCAGGGTACTGCGCAGAAGAAGTCCCTCAGGATGCTTTTGAGTGGCTTCCGTCCGGTACTGCATCGCCTCAAATACCTTTCTGAACCGTGGGTTTTCCAATGCGTACCGGAGAAGGATCATCAGATCTTCCGCTGTTGAAACATGCTGCGGGTCATGCAGGCCGGTTGAATTCACAAAATTTGTATGTTTCATTCCGATCTCCTTTGCCTTCTGATTCATCAGCACGGCAAACTTTTCTTCACTTCCTGCCAGATACTTTGCCAGCCCGAGACAGCACTCCGCTCCTGACGGCAGCATCGCTCCATAATAAAGATCTTTTAATTTCACTTTCTCCCCCGGCAGAAATCCTGCCATCGAGGCATGTCTTTGGGCCAGAGACTGAAAAATATCCTGGCTCAGCAAGATTTCCCTGTCGTCATTTGAAACAGATTCCACAGCCAGCAGAACCGTCATAATCTTTGTTAAAGAGGCAGGATATATTTTCTGGTTTCCCTGTTTATTCATCAGGATCTTACCCGTTTTTTGTTCTGCCAGAATTACAAAATTGCTGTAGATCTTTTGATCTGAGACCTGTCTTAAATTTGATACCTCTCTGAAAACAGCGCCCCCAAATGGAATATCCTCAGGAAAACAATATCCGCCTTTTACCCACAATACCGCGGCAAGGATGATGATCAACAGCCAAACTCTTTTTCTTTTCATTCTAGTCCCTCCTGTTTTATCTTTTCAGTTTGTCTTTCTAATTTTCAGTATAAAGATAAATAAAAGAGCCGTGATAAAAAAACCTTGTATTGGGCATCATCCTGCCTCAAATAAAACAGAGACAAACGTTTGGGCCAAATGGCCGACGTTTGCCTCCGTTTCTTACAGTGTGCTGATTAAAAGCAGATCAGCTTATCTTTTGGCTGTGTTCCCTGTTCTATGCGCAGTGCCTTTAGAACCGGGCCCTGCTTTCCTCCGTACGCTTTATGGTTTTCCATACTGATTTTTGCCGTCAGCACGGCCCAGGAACCATCCTGTACTTTTTTGATCGTAGAAGACTTGACATGATTCATTTGACAGATGAAACCGATAAATGTAATATCGTCCTCACAGCAGGTCATGGCAGACCGGCCCGGCAGAATCAGTCCGGCAGGGATTCCATGAGGCCTCCTGACAAACACATTGGAAAGCTCCACCACTTTGCCCATATAGACATTGGGCCGTTCCAAAACGTCAATGTACCAGATCCCAAAATCATCTTCTTCCACCCTGATGATCTCCGCCTCCGGATCGTATGGGAGCATCTCATTCAGCTCAAATTCCTTTCCGTCCGCCCGTTCAAATCCTACCTGCGCTCTTCGGTTTACTGCCTTAATACTCCTTCTATAGGAAGACGCATTGGTTTCATCAGTACAGCGGTTGAAAATAACCATATCTGCCATCTTGAACATTTCCACCATCAGTGAGCGCATATTTTTCAAATACAGCTCTGCAGTGGATGCATCCACCGTGACAATGATCTGATACAATTCCATATCCGTCTCATCGATCACGTCCATGACATCCTCGATCTGATACATTCCATTGTATTCGATCATAATACGGTCCGGATGATAATTCTTCTCACAGTTTTCCACAAAGGCCGGAGTAAAGTCTTCTATATCCTCCACCTGCAGGACAAAAGAATTACTTTCCCTGAGAAAGCTTTCTTCGTATTCTTCCTCCCCTTCTTCAAAAGAAAGAATCATCGTGCGCTCACCGTCTGCAAAATATTCCTGGTTCAAAGTATCTTTTATAAAAGAAGTTTTGCCGCTCTCTAAAAATCCCCATATCAGGTAAACCGGCATTTCCATAGTTTTTACCTCCCTATTCAAGCCCAAAAAGAGCCTGGATCTTTTCCGTGTCCAGATCTGAGCCAATAACACAGATTCTTCCGGTATAATCTGCTTCTCCCTCACGGACTTCATACTCACCCGGTACCAGGTCAAAGTGCAGCCATGTATGATCCGGCCCTTCTACGATGCCTTTTGCCCGCAGGATCGTTCCATAACAGTCTGTTCCCGATAAATCTTTCAAAATCTGCTCCATTGCTTCTTTTTCGTATTTCTTCGGTGTTTCCGCTCCCCAGCTTGTAAACACCTCATCGGCATGGTGATGGTGTTCCTCCCCATGGCTGTGGTGGTGTCCGCATTCCGGACAGATCTCCTCTTCTTCAAGAAGTTCCATTTCCAGCTGGTTTCCTTCCTCCATTACGGCGAGTATCTTCTCTCCGTCAAGTTCTTCCCACGGTGTTGTGATCACGGCTGCTTTCTGATTATGCTCCCTGATCAATTCCACTGCCTGTCCGAGTTTCTCTTCCGGCATCTGTGCCGTTCTGCTCAATATGACGGTGCCTGAGTATTCCACCTGATTATTGTAAAATTCTCCGAAATTCTTCATATACATTTTACACTTTTTCGCATCTGCCACCGTGACAAAACTGTTTAGGGTAAGAGAGCAGTTCTCTGTTTCCTTCTGCACGGCTTTGATCACATCGGACAGTTTCCCAACGCCGGACGGCTCGATGATGATGCGGTCCGGAGCATACTGTGAAACCACTTCTCTGAGCGCTGTTCCAAAGTCTCCTACCAGAGAACAGCAGATACATCCGGAATTCATCTCCGTCACCTGAATCCCGGCCTCTTTTAAAAATCCGCCGTCGATGCCGATTTCACCGAATTCATTTTCGATCAGGACAACCTTTTCCTGTCCCAGAGCCTCTTTTAAAAGCTTCTTGATCAGCGTTGTCTTGCCTGCTCCTAAAAATCCTGAAATGATATCTATTTTTGTCATAAATCTTACTTCCTTTCTTTGGATGATTGCATCCTGCGGCCGGGTCACATATAATTTATTTATACCACAGTATTTTTTTATTGTACTACTTTTTGAAAATATTTCAAACATCCCGAATGCGCGGTTTTTGTCCTGAACGTAATTAATTCTTAAAACTTCACGTTCTGTCCGCGGTATCACAGGATATTTTTAAGACATTTTTGATTTCTTCTCTTATAGTAGTTCCTGTATAGGAATCAAAAGAGATCAGGCAATTAGAAAGGAGTTTTATGTTAGAAATCATTCTCTGCGATGATGATCCTTTTATTTTAAAAATCATCAGAGAACAGGTAGAACATATTTTATCAGAGTCCATCTCTGAGGGCCGGATTGCATGTGTTGCCTCCGGCTATCAGGAACTGTTTCTTTTTTTAAAGAAACATCCCGGTGAATATCTTTTCTTTCTGGATCTGGACTTTGGAAGCAATGAATTTAATGGAATTGATATTGCAAAACAGGTCAAAAAAAGTTTTCCCGGTTCAAAGATCGTATTTGTGACGAACCACTATGAACTGGCACTTAAAGTACTGAAATCTGGAGTGGAGCCTTTTGGCTTTATCGAAAAGACCACAGACATTATGAAGATGAACCAGTGCTGTTATCAGTATATCTATCTGGCCCAAAAAAGCTTTCCTCCAGATGAATCTGAGAAGGATACGGAAACTGTCACTTTAAAAATCGGCACCGACGAGGAGCTGTCACTTCCCAAAGCCGATATCCTGTATGTGGAGGCAGTCAAGACGAAGTCCCACTGTATCTGCTATCATACAGTGAACGGTTCTTCCATTACAGTCCGTGAAACGATCGACCATGCACTTGAGACTTTAGGAGAGGGATTTATGAAGAGCCACCGCTCCGTTATTGTCCAGAAGTGCCATATGATCAGTCTCTCTGACGGAATGGTCAAGTTTATCAATGGGGATACGGTCCCCTGTTCCTTCCGGCAGAGAAATGAAATAAAAGGAGTCATCTATGGAAAACAAAGCTAAAAAGATCATGTGGCTGCTTTATCCTGCAGCCATGTGGGTGATATGGTACACACAGTTTCCAAGAATACTGTCAATGACTGGTACTACGGTTATGCAGTACTTCGTGATGAGCCTTGTTTCTGTTCTGTCTATCGCCATTTTAAATCTGCTGCGCTTTCGGCTCCCTGATTATCTGCTGCTATTTTCTGTAATCTTCATGGTCGTGTCGAAAACGTACTTTATTGAAGGATTTTCAGATTTCCTGATCTTCTTTCTGATCTTCGGCATCGGCTACTACAGAAAAGAGCTTCAGAAAGGCAAAGTTTTGTTTTCATGGATCACATTTATCCTGTATGTAGCAAACCGTATGTTTCTTCGGAACATTTATGACTCTTTTAAAGATTTTTATTTCCGCTATGCAAACGGACTGCAGACTGAATATCTGGTCAAAGCAGGGATCTTTGTCCTTCTTTCCGCTGCTGTGGTGTTATTGGACACACTGTTTATCTTTCTGATAAAAAAAATTTTCGGGAAATATCTCTTCAAAATTTCAGTGCTGGAAAAGTCATATCCGAAGATCGCCCGCAATTTTATTCTATGTACCATTTGTTTGTTTTTACTGGCTCTGATTTTTCAATATCAGCTTTCCACGTTCATGACGCTTTTTTATACGGCGAATTATCTTGAATTTTATAATCAGATCATGAATTGTATTGATACGATAACGCTCTGTGTCATGCTGATTCAGATCATCATCCTGGCGACCCTTCTTATGTTTTCCAAATATCGTTTTACCATTGACGCAAAACGGCGCTATGAGGAAAACCTGCTTTTGTACAGCAATGATCTGGAGAAAAATCTGACCGAGATCAGAAATTTAAAGCATGATATGAAAAATATCCTTTTTACACTGGGCCATCTAATTGAGAACAGCCATGATGAACCTCTGAAAGAATATTTTAAACAAACCGTCAATCCTTATTTTCAGGATGAGCTTAAGAAAAATGATTTATATGCCCAGCTGCAGCAGGCAGACGATGAACAGCTCAGAGCTTTTCTATATTATAAAATCTCTGCCGGCTTTCAGGAGCACTTAGACATCCGCCTGTCGTTCGACGGTGTCTTTAAAGAAAGTCTGATCACAGATAACATTGATTTTCTGGACTTTATCCGCATTTTGGGAATTTTCCTCGACAATGCCATGGAGGAAGCTGCTCTTACCATGGACAAACAGATCGACATCCGGTTCGTCTCAAATAAAGATATGTATGAAGCTGTCATCTCCAACTCTGTCCGGAGGGAGAAGGACGTAGTGCCCGGCTTGTCAGATAAAGGACTGGGCCGGGGCAATGGGCTGATGATTGTCCATAAGATACTGGAAACCTATCCTAACATTATTTTAAACTCCTATACAAACAACGGGAAATTCATCCAGCACCTTGAAATTACCAGTTCTGAATGATTCCGTTTTGCCTGATCTCCACACATAGCAAAGGAGATCACTATGAACAAACAAAGACAAACAAAAACAAACAAATATTTCAAACGATTTTTCTGGGCAGTATTTATATTTTATCTGTTGATTTTGATAAAGATCGTTCTGTTAAAAGATACGGACCTCTCTGCTCTTCCAAAGTTTTTGACCGGTGAAAAAAAGGGATTTCGTTCATCCAACCTTATTCCTTTTCAGACCTTTCTTAATTTTTCCCGCATTGCAGGGAACGGAAATTTTTTGTGGAGCATATCAAATCTTTTGGGAAACAGCCTGATTTTCCTTCCTTTTGGTTATCTTCTTGCTCTGTTGAAAAGCCCAAAAATTTCTAAGCGAAAGATTCTGTTCCTGTCGGCTCTTTTAAGTCTCTTCTTTGAGACCAGCCAATATGTTTTTTATCTTGGATCTGCCGACATTGACGACCTGCTCCTGAATGTGCTCGGCGCTGCCGCGGGGATTCTCTGCTTCCATATTCTAACGGCATTGTGCAGGAAAGATCTTCACCGGATCTATCTTATCAGTCTCATCCTTGGATTCCTTTCGTTTGTCGGAGCGGGTGTGATCGCCTATGCGGAATTCGGGAACCGCCTGGGCCTCGTGCATTATAAAAGTACTGTCATAGGCGGGGAGGACATACCAAAAAGAGAGCCTGATTACACTGGTTACTTTATTTCCGGAAGTAACAGAAAGCTCCGCTGTACCAGCGACACAGATGAGGCATTCGGCGATCCTTCTGTCATAAATATCACCCCTGCTACAAAAATCTTCCACTTAAGCTATGAAAAAGAGAAGACCAGCTTTCATCAGATCAATACTGTCTATAAGCGATACAGCTTATCTCAGCTGAAATCTGTGAAAAAACATTCCAAAGTTTCTGTCTGGTTTTCTAAAAACGACAGGAATGCGGATATCATTGTTCTGTCCGACCCTGTCAATACAGACAGCGAGAGCGTCAAGACAGATGGACCTTCCGAAGAAAAGAAAGAACTGAACGGTACTGTCATTAGTCTGGGAAAAGGAACATTTACGATCAGCAAGATCAACACTTATGATGACAAGAAAAACGGCGGACAAATTGCTGAAAGCACTAATATTCATATCACAGTAAAATACAAAAAGGATCTGAAGATTACCGTCTGTGATGCCTATGATCAGGGAACAAAAACCAGCTACCGGAAAGGCAGCTTAAAGGACTTGAAAAAGAACCGCAGCGTTCTTCTGAAAGGAACCGTCAAAGATAAAATATTTTACGCGGAATCTGTTACCGTGTATATTTTCCACAAATAACGTTTTCTGGCTTCATGCGTCAGCTGACTTTCGTCAGATCGTGGCCTGGGCGTCTCTAACAGCATTCTTTTTCATAGAATGTTTTTAGAAAACGCTCAGGTATTTTATATTCAGAGGGGGATTTCCTATGAAAACTGTTGGTCAAAGCATAAAAAGCATATGCTGTACTCAGCGAGAGTTCCCGCACCCCTATCGTCCAGTACTGCCACATTGAGCCGCCGATTTCCTATGCCTACATGGAAAAAGACAGGATCGTTGTCATATGTTCCACCCAGATCCTCCATATCGTGAGAAGAGTCATCGGGCAGGCTTCGACAACAAACAGGAGTTTCTTTATGAACCTCTCAACACATTTCTGTCCGCCTCTGTCGGCGGCCGTCCGGTGTAACTGGAGCTTTCCAGAAAGGAAACGTTTGCAAACACCAGGACCCGCCACTCCATAGAATATGACCTGACAACAGATGTTACAAAAGGTGGAAAAATCCTCGCCAAAGATATGAAAGCCTATTCCAACCAGGTGGCCTACGCCTCCCACGGCCATGCCATCGCAGCCAACGGTGCTACCGCGGATGATGGATGATCTGGCCTATAAAATTTCTATGGACCCGTTAAGATTCCCGGAGATCAATTTATATGACGGATATTTTTAAGATCCCGTTTTAACTCCGCTCGCCGCAAACACCAACGGCGTCAAAGAGTGTATGAGGCGCGGAGCAGGCTACATACACTGGGAGGAAAAACGCAGCTTATATTAAAACCAGTCCGGGAATATCCGGAACCAGACTTATCCTCAATCAGGACGGAAGTGTCCATCTCCGGACCGGTGCCGCAGAAATCGGGCAGGGTTCCGACACTGTTTTTACACAGATGGCCTCCATGCAGGTCCACGGCGATATATCCGTGGGCATAGGCTATGGTCTGAGTGAGCAGATGCTCCTGGATGAAAAGACCGGGCGCGTACTGAACGGCAGCCTGTTAGACTACAAACTTCCCACTATGATGTACTCCCCGGATCTCTGTTTGGACTTTGTAGAACTTGAAGATCCAACGGCCCGTTCGGAAACAAGGCTCTGGGCGAGCCTCCCGCAATTCCTCCTGCCCAGGCCATCCGCAATGCTTTTCTTCACGCAACCGGGATTCCAGTCAATGAGGTCCCTTTTGAGGCATTGAAAAAATCTGATTATATATAAGGGGGATAAATGGAGTTTTCATCGAAAACCACGGAACGATCTCTATTGGAGCTGCTGCGTCCTGTGCAGGACCGATCTTTCTACCCGGACACTGAAAGATGTGAGAGAATCCCTGTTAGAGATGCTCAGAAACCGTCTTGGCCTGACTTCCGTAAAAAAAGGCTGCGAGGTGGGAGAATGCGGTGTGCCCTGCGGGTATGACATTATGTCCATTTTCTACATGACTGGAGTGAGGCATTCTAAGAGCCGAACGGAAATCATGTGGAAAATGTCATGAATTACAGATTACCGAAATGTTTTAAATGGTCTCGGAGTCTTAAATATTCCGGTGGCACTGCCCACCAGCTCGTCCCCCACATATGCTTTTCCCATGAAATTCATGATCGTTTTTCCAGTGGATACAGCTTCGGCTTTTACTGTCACTTTAGATCCAATGGGGATTCCCTTCAGAAAGGAAGTGGAGAGCTGGACCGTGGGTGCGATATCATAATCGCCCAGTCCGCTTGTCAGCGTGCCAAAGGTGATGTCAAACATCCCCACCAAAGATCCCCCAAACATAATATTAAATCCGTTTCGGTGGAAATCCCCGACCTCATATTCCATCGTCACACGTTTTTCATCATAATTGTAATCCACAATCTTTCCTTTCAATTCATTGAAAATACTGTGGTCGCTCACATGGCGGATGGCCTCCACTCTGCGCCTCATATTTTTTTCAAAACTCTCACGGTTACCCATAAGATTCACTTCCCTTCTTTTTGCTTTCTGATAATTTTAACACAGATGACTCCTTTTTGCACACCTTAACGCGCGAAGTGCGAAAGGTCCAAAGGACATAAAATACGATGTGCCCTTTGGGTATAATTTTTCTGTTTTATGTAAATGCTACCTGTAACAGATGTATTTGAAAGGAGTTTCATTATGGATAACCAGAACTTATTAAACGAGATGTATCAAAATCTTCAGATGGTGTTAAATACCATGCCTGAGCTCACCCAGGCCACCTCAGACTGTGATCTGAAAGGTTGTCTAGAACAGCAGGAACAGCAGTTCCAGGACTTTTTTTCAAGAGTCAAACAGGCTATGACAAAAGACATGCAGCAGCCGGAAGAAATCGGCGAAATTCAGAAAAAATATGCGGAATGGATGACCAAGATGAAAGCCCTCGCCGACAAATCTACAAGCCATTTAGCAGAAATGTCCATCCAGGGATATACCATGGGAATGATCCAGCTGATACAGAGTTCTCATAAAAACTGTGACGCTTCCAAGGACAATTTGTCGATGGCATCTGATCTTGTAAAACTCTACGAAGAAAGTATCGATAGTTTAAAAAAGTATTTGTAAAAAAACAATGGTTGTGGTATGATAATTACTGTTATTAGTGAATGTATAGATCACGTCCGGGTAGATGTTGCATTGCTATGTATCCCTCTGGAACGTGATCTTTTTATTTCGCTGATAATGAAAGTAATGTTAATTTTTATTTTTAATGGAGGTACCCAAATGAACACTGGTACAGTAAAATGGTTTAACTCAGAAGAAGGTTACGGATTTATTTCTCAGGAAGGCGGAGACGATGTATTCGTACACTTCTCAGCAATCTCAGGTGATGGATTCAAGACTTTAGAAGAAGGACAGCAGGTTAGCTTTGAAATCGCAGAAGGACCTCGCGGAAAACAGGCTGAGAACGTATCCAAATTAGCTTAATCTTTTTCTTTTTGAATTAAATAGATTTTGCAAGAATCCCACAGACGGTGCACACCACTGTCTGCGGGATTCTTTATTTCATAGAAAATTCTGCGGCCTTCCCTCCTTATCCTTTCAGGAACAAACCACTTCTATTCCTTGCTTTTCCAGGACCTCCTTTGCATGGTCCGGTATCTGTGCGTCGGTGATCAGCCGGTGGAACTCCTCCGCTTTTGCATAGGAACAGATGGTGCGTTTTCCGATCTTTGAACTGTCACAGATAAGATATTTCCACTCTGCGATCCCCATCATCCCTTTTTTGATTTCCGCCTGTTCCAGATTCGGCGTGGTGGCACCTTTAGCCATGGAGAGGGCATTGGCAGACATAAAGGCCTTGTCTGCAGACAGATTTTCCAAAAATTTAAGTCCCATGTTGCCCACCGTACATTCAAAATAGTTTCTCACATGACCGCCTAAAAATATGAGATAAATCCCCTGATGTCTCTGAAGTTCCAAAGCGATTTGGAGATCATTGGTCACCACCGTCAGATTATTTGCATCCTTTAAGAGCTTGGCGAGTTCCAGCGTCGTCGTCCCGCTGTCCAGGAGGATCATATCGCCGTCTTCGATCATTGCTCTGGCAGTCTTTGCAATCTTCTGCTTTTCTTCCATCCGTTTATCTTTTCTCGCTGAGATGGACTCTTCCATGTCCAGGACATCTTCATTCAGCATGGCTCCTCCGTGTGTCCGGATGAGTTTTCCAGCTCTTTCAAGCTCTGTGAGGTAAGTACGGATCGTTGTTCCGCTGACCTGAAACATTTCGGTGAGCTCCCCGATGCTCGTCCTCTTATTCTGCCTTAGAAGCTCCATGATCTTTTCTTTTCTTTCTTCTGCAAACATGCGATCCCTCCGTGCTTTTCGTGTACTTTTTGTTAAGATAAATTATAGCACAGCGGCCTCAAAAGGAAAAGCCGCGGGAACTACCGCCCCCGCAGCTTTGCTTCTGCTATTTCGTCAAAATGTGATATAGTTCTTCTACGTCCCTGTCATCTACAATCTTTCTCACTGCCTCCTCCTGATTCAGAGTGAGTGCGACATTTGAAAGAATAGACAGGTGTTCCTGGTCGGCTCCTGCGATCCCGATAACCAGTCTCACTGTCTCGTCATTCCAGAGTATTCCGTCCGGTACGATCAATGCGGCAATACCCGATGCCTTGATTTCCTTCTTGGCCTCCAGAACACCGTGCGGGATAGCGATTCCGTTGCCCAGATTGGTCGGATTTTCTTTTTCCCTTAAAAGCATGCCCTTCTCATAGCTTTCTGTGACATATCCGTCTTTTAAGAGCATCTGCGCAATCATATGGATTACATCTTCTTTTGTTTTCGGCTGATCTGTCACTTTGATATTTTCCTTTTTCAGTACTGGAAGAGGATTTTTCGCCTCTGTCAGTTTTCTTACGATCTCATCATACTTTGGACTGGAAAGGAAGTTATCCACGGAGATATGTATGGCCTCCGGACGCTCTCTCATAGCCCGCTCCGTCAGTGATTCATGGGTGACAACCACATCCACGTCTGCCGGGAGATTCGGGATCGCCACATTTTTCACCTCAATGTCCAGACCTGCCTGTTTTACTTTGTCCTTCAGTATGGAGGCTCCCATGGCGCTGGATCCCATTCCCGCATCACATGCCACGTACACCTTCTTGATCACTTTTCCCGTGAAATCAATGACTTCCTGTGCACCTATAAGGCCTCCGCCTCCTGTGCCTTCTGCTTTCATAGAGTCTTTCTTTGCCACTGCCTTCTGGAGCGCTTCTTCATCGGAGTCACGGCAGAGTCTCAGGATAAACGCCCCGACTCCAAATGATACGGCAGTGGATATGAGCATTCCGGCAATGATCGGAAGATAGTCAGATTTCGGTGCCACTGCCAGCACGGAAAAGTAACTTCCCGGTGAAGCGGTTGCTACCAGTCCGCAGTCAAACATCTGGAAAATAAAGTTTCCTGACACTGCTCCGCAGATGGAAGCCAGGATCATCTGAGGCTTCATAAGGATATATGGAAAATAAGGTTCATGGATTCCGCCGAATGCATGGATGATGGCTACACCAGGAGCCGTCTTTTTGGCTGTTCCTGTCCCAAAAAACGTATAGGCAAGCAGAACTCCAACTCCGGGACCCGGGTTCGGTTCCAGAATAAATAAGATAGACTTTCCTGCCTCCGCTGCCTGAGTGATTCCAAGCGGCCCAAGAATTCCATGGTTGATAGCATTATTTAAAAACAATACTTTTGCAGGTTCAATAAACACACTGGCAAACGGTGTCAGTCCATGGTCAATGATCACATTTACCCCGGAGGACATGACATGGTTTAATACCTGCACAAACGGTCCGATGGCAAAAAACGCCGCCAGTACTAAAAAGATTCCTAAGATCCCGCAGGAAAAGTTGTTGACGATCATCTCAAAGCCCGGTTTGATCCGCCCCTCAAACAGACGGTCCACACGCTTCATACAAAGAGCCGCCAACGGCCCCATGATCATCGCTCCCATAAACATGGGAATGTCAGATCCTACGATGACCCCCATCGTTGCGGCGGCACCTATAACACCGCCACGGTCGCCGTAAAAATTCTTTCCTCCTGTATAACCGATCAGTGACGGAAGCAGATATTTCAGCATTGGATCGATCAATACTGCGATCTTCTCATTTGGAAACCATCCGGTTTTTAAGAACATCGCCGTGATCAGTCCCCAAGTGATAAACGCTCCGATATTCGGCATTACCATGCCGCTTAAAACACCTCCGAACTTCTGGATCCTGGCACGGAATCCTGTCGCTTCATTTCCCATAATACCCTCCTATCCTTATAACATGACTATTTTCTTCTGTACAATTGATTCATTCCCCGCCTTCACGATCTTCACTGCCATTTTTCCGTCGTAACCGCTGCACTCTACTTCGCTGTCATTTAAAATTGCCTCTATAAAACTTCTGTCCTCCAAAAGATACGCATCCTTAAACAGATGGGTCCAGCTGTGCATGGAAGGCCTCTTTAACTGATGGCTTTCGTTGGCGCTGGTGATCTTCTTCTCATGCATATCCCCGATACAGATGACTCCTTTGGTTCCAAGGATCTCAACTCTTGCATCATATCCATACTGCACATACTGGGCGCCCTCGATGCAGGCATGCACTCCGTTTTCGAACTCTGCATTCACGATCACATTGTCATAGAAATCCGGATACTGTTCTGCGATCTCCTTATTTCGGAAGTTGCCTCCCAGTGCGTATACACTCTTTAACTCACTTCCCGCAAACCACCGCACAGTGTCAATATCATGGCTGCAGACTTCTGCCAATGGACCGTTGCTCTTTTCAATGTCATACATCCACTCACGCGGCTTGCTCGGCCCTCTTGTGTGAGATTTCACCAGGACCACGTCCCCGATCTCACCTTCCTCGATCATTTTTTTTGCTTCCCGGAAGCTGTCATCAAACCGTCTCATAAATCCGATCTGGAGCTTTACGTTATTACTCTTGGCTGCCTTGATCATCTCATCACATTCTTCCTCATTCATAGCCATAGGCTTTTCACAGAAGATATGCTTTCCTGCGTTTGCCGCTGCCACTGCGATCTCCCTGTGATATTTTGTCGGGCAGGCTATGATAACCGCATCGATGGATTCATCGCCGATGGCTTCCTTGTAGTCCTGATAATAGGTATCGATCCCAAGTTCCTCTGCCGCGGCTTTGGCTGCCTTGACATCGGGATCACAGGCTGCATAGATTTCTCCCCCAGGAACGCTTCCAGCCATATTTCTTGCATGAATCATTCCCGCTCTTCCGGAACCGATCAAACATACTTTTACTTTCTTCATTTTGTCCACCTCTTTAGTCCTGTTTTTTTAATTCTTCCACAATTTCCACACCTGCACTAGTTCCCAGACGTTCTGCCCCCGCTTCAATCATTTGAAGCGCTGTCTTTAAATCTCTGATGCCTCCGGCAGCTTTGACTTTCACCTCATCACCCACTGTAGTTTTCATCAGTTTTACGTCTTCCGGTGTAGCACCGCCTGTTCCAAACCCAGTGGAAGTTTTGATGAAGTCAGGCTTTACTTCTTTTGCGATCTCGGCAACCTTTACCTTTTCATCATCTGTGAGATAACAGTTTTCAAAGATCACTTTGCTGATCACTCCGGCTTTTCTGCACTCTGCAACGATGTCTTCCATTTCTTTTTTTATGTAGTCATAGTTCTTGTTCTTTAACTCTGCGATGTTGATGACATAGTCGATCTCATCCGCACCTTTTTCAATGGCATCTTTTGTCTCAAATACTTTGCACTCCAGTGTTGTCTGTCCTAACGGGAAACCTATAGCCGCACCTACGTGTACCGGGGACCCCTCCAAGAGACGCTTGCACCGTTCTGTCTGTGCTGGATTGATGGCCACCATCTTAAAACCGTATTCTCTCGCTTCCCCGCACAGCTTTTCAAACATTGCCTCGTCTGCGAATGCTTTTAAATTTGTGTGGTCTACCATACCTGCTATTAGCTCTGCACTTAACTTCATCTTTTTGATTCCTCCATTTTGTTTACTTTTATATAGTTTTGTTTATGCTTGTATATTATCATATTTTCTTTCAAAATGCAACAATAAACAAAATTAAATACAACCTAGTAAAAGTTTTAAATGTATACAATATATAAATATAGAAGCTTTTAAGAATAAATCGAATAACGAATCCAAAAAAAGATTAGACAAAATGTTAACAAAATCCACTTTAAGTGATATAGTAAAGATGTAAAGTTAAAAAAAGAATAAAAATAGTTAAAAAGGAGGATTATATGTTTACAAATGAAAAACGTGAAAGTATAAAACTATATATTTTAGAACAAATTCATAATAATAACAGCAACATTGCAAAACTAACCTCAGAGAAATTGCAAATCTCCTTAAATACTGTGTATAGATATATTAGAGAAATGATTTCTAATAATATAATTGCCAGAGATTCCTCCTCTAAAAGTAAGCTTAAATTAATTGAAAAAACCAAGTTAGTTAACTATAAAGCTTCTGATCCTTTGGAAGAAGATCGCGTTTATATTAACGATGTTGAGGAATATATAAAAAATTTTCCTCTAAATGTACGAACAATTTGGGAATATTCTTTTATGGAAATGTTCAATAATGCTATTGATCATTCCGAAGCATCTAATATTCATTGGTATATTGTTCAGAATTACTTAAATACAACAATAATAATTGGCGACAATGGGGTGGGTATTTTCGAAAAAATTAAAAAATATTATGAATTTACCAGTATCAACGATGCAATTTCAGAATTATTCAAAGGAAAACTGACAACTGATAAAGAAAAGCATTCGGGTGAAGGTATCTTTTTTACTTCACGAATATTAGACACTTTTTGTGTATTATCAGATGGTAAGATTTTTACTCACAATAGCTATTCTGATATTTTAGAAAATTTAGAGGATATTGAATCATTAAAAGAATGGAATGATAAACCTGGGACAGAAATAGTGATGAGTTTATCAAACTGGACAAAAAAAAATCTGAAAGAGGTGTTTGATATGTATTCTAATGACGATGGGCAGTTTATAAGAACACAAATTCCAATAAAAAATATGTTTGAAAATGGTTATCCAGTATCTAGATCGCAGGCAAAGCGTTTGTGCCGCCGATTTGATTGTTTTAAAGAAATCACTCTTGATTTCAAAGATATTACGGAAATCGGACAAGGATTTGCTCATGAATTATTTGTCGTTTTTAAACGAACTCATCCGGATATAAAAATAAATATAGTTAATGAAAGTGAAAATGTACGAAAAATGATAAATCACGTTACTTTAGGCTAACTAATATATCGAAAAATTTTATACAAAACTTATAACTTTATTGTATACAAAAAAAGAAGGTATCTTTTTCATTCAAGATATCTTCTTTTTCTTAGAGTTACTTAGCAATAATCAACCCCATAATGATCTTTGGCAGTCAGACTTCCGCACTTTTCACTACTCCAATGCATCTCCTCATTCTAGATCAGCATGAGATGCATCTATTTAGAAATTATTCATGGTCTATGATTTTCAACATTCGTCTGGCAGCATTCTCATCTGTAATCAACGTGTCAATATATCCGCCTCTGACAGCCCCAAGGATTGCTTCGGCTTTCATCTCGAGCCCGGCCACGCAGATCACATTTTCTGCCTTTTTAATATCCTCAAGACTGAGTCCGATCATCCTCTTTACAAACGGTGTCTCCACCTCTATTCCATCCTGATTGTAAAAATGGCCGCCGATATGGCCGATCGCCCCGTTTTTTTCTAAGTAATATAAATCTTTTGTGCTTAAGTAAGACTTCCAGCTCTTATACACAATTGATCCTACACTGGTCAGAATAATGTTGGCTCTCTTTGCTATCGTCAGGGTCTCTTTTATGTTTGGGTCTTCTTCAAGGCTATCCCTGATATCACTTGAATTCACAAACAGGGGAGCATAGATGTAATGGTAATCTCCTCCGTAGGCATGGGCAAGTTCTTTGGAAAGATCCAGCGCATCCCTCTCGGGTTTCCCCACACTGGCAGCTCCCATGATCGGAACGACCGTCAGAGATATATTTTTACTTGTCTTTACAGCTTTCACTGTGTGGTACATGGTGTTTCCCCATGACATTCCGAGCACTGTGTCTTCATCTATCTGGCTGTCCAGATAATAGGCGGCCACTTCGCCCAGCTTCTGCAGGATCAGAGTATCATTGGACTCCTTCGGTATGATCACGCGGATATCCTTCAGACAGAACTGCTTCATCAGTTTCTGTTCCAGCACTGTATTCCGGTCCCATGGTTCTTTGATGGTAATCTCCACGATCCCAAGCTGTCTGGCCTCTTTCAGCATCCTGGAAATCTTGGAACGAGAGGTAAAAAAGCGCTCAGCGATCTGATTCTGTGTCATTTCCGCATTATAATATAGGTTTGCAACACTTGCCAGCATATTTCGTTTTTCACTGTCATTTAAAGAATCATACTCTTTCATTTCCTCACCTCACTGCCGTCATTATATCACAGTTGTTTCCCCTTCTTCCACCTCGTACAGAGCAATTTCATTAATTTCCCGGTTGGCAGAAAGAATATAGGATTTTTCCTCAGTCTGGTAAGACAGGACATTGGCAGGTCCCACATTCCGGTCTATGATTTCTGCTTCATAGCCTTCCTCCCCGCAGGTAAAAAACATAAGATTCCGTTCGCCTTTGCGGTGGCCGACCAGGACTCCCTGTTTTCCCAGGATGTCCCCGCCCCAGATTCCGTGAGCGAATTCCGCCGGCTTTTCATAAGTATAAACAGTTCTATATTGACCGTTCTGCTTCTTCAGAATACGGACTGTATCTCCGTGGAACGGCGAGATCGTCAGCATTTCCGGCTCCCCGTCCCCGTCCATATCTGCAAATGCCATATCACTGGAAGGCTGGTCTGTCAGCTGCCTGATCACCCATGCATCTTCCCCTGCTGCCGGGGGGATAAACTGAAAAACTCCTTCATTGGATGCCGTAAACGCACATTCTATTCCTTCCATCGCTGCTTTACAGTATCCATGGTTTTTAAACATCCCTTCCTTTAAAACAGTAAATATCAGAGAATGGTTTTCATCAATTGCGTCCATATTTTCCGGCAGCCTGCACACATACACTTTTCCCGGGCTTCTCCAGTCCTCTTTATATTCGTGTCCGGATTTCAAAGTACATGCGATCACATAACTGATGCCGTCTCTGGTGATGATATCAAACCTGTGGACAAACGGAAGTTTTGCAGCTGTTCTTACACTCCATCCACTTTCTCCGGGAGAAACCAATACGATCTTGGCTTCTTTAGAGTCATTTGGAGAATAGAACCGCTGGGTGGCCAAAAAGATTCCGTCAGTACCGGGGATCTGGACCATAGACATGGTTCCCCCCGGTCCTTCCCAGATCACATCGGCCAGTTTTCCATCCAAGTCATACAGACGGCACTGATTTACCTTTTCCGCTGCCACCAGCATATAGTCTTTCCCATGATAAGAAAGAGGGGCAATGGAATAACACTTTTCCAGATTCCCGATCACTTTTTTCTTTACTTTCATTCGTTCTCCTCTCTTTCTTATAAACAGGAGCGGAATGGGATATTCTGCGGTGCCTCGAAACAGTCTTCAAACCCTCTCCGGTGATGATATGCCTTTTTGTCCTTATCTGCCGGATAAATATATTTTCCTCCTACTTCCCAGAAGAATGGATGGAACTTATAATCCAGCCGGTCTTTTTTCATATCGTACAGTACTCTGATCTCATTCACGTCTGCCATAAAGTTGGTCCACACATCGTAATGGATCGGAATCACAACCTTACATTGAAGAGCCTCTGCCATTCTGAGGATATCGCAGGATGTCATCTTATCAGCCATGCCGACTGGATTTTCCCCGTAAGAACCAAACGCCACATCCACATCATAATCTTTCCCATGTTTGGCAAAATAGATAGAGTAATGGGAATCCCCGCTGTGATAAATATTTCCGCCCGGTGTCTTAATCAAATAATTCACCGCTTTGTCATCCATGTCAGTCGGGCAGATCCCGGTCAGTTCTTCCCTGTCGGCCCCTGTAGAATCCGTAGTCACAAGACAGGTGCGGTCAAAGGAATCCAGGGCTATGATCTCAAGATCCTTTATCTTGACTGTATCCCCCGGCCTTACGGTGATACAGCGGTCCTCAGGCACTCCCCACTTCTGCCAGAGCTCCACTGATTTCTTAGGGCCAATAAACGGTACCGGGATCTCTTTTCCGTTCTCATCTACAGTTGTCATATTGCTCTGTATCACATGTGCCGCATATTCTGCACTCATATGATCCTGATGATAATGGGTCGCCAATACTGCATCTACCTGTTTCACCGCAAAAGGATCCAGCACAAATGGAACTGCCCGGAGATTTGGCTGCATAGCGCGGGCCCCGCACATATTTGCCATCTGGTGTCCCACCTTCATTTTTCCGTCTCCGTGGGTTCTTTTCCCGTTGCCGCACCATAGATCCACCGTAATATTACAGCCGCCCGGCGTCTTAAACCACATCCCGGTGCATCCAAGCCACCACATGGCAACGGTTCCCGGTTTCACTTCCTCGCGCTCAATCTCTTCATTCAGCCAGGTCCCCCACTCCGGAAAAGTACCCATGATCCAGCTTTCTCTCGTAATCTCTTCTATTTTACTCATCTTAATCCTCCTTTATTGGCCGTAATATGCATGTTCCCCGTGTTTCCTGAAAAAATGTTTATCCTGAAGATCCTGGGAAGCGGCCTCCACACTTTTTCTCAGATGCTCCGTCCGGTATGCCATCTTGGCAACCTCTTCTAAAACGACTGCGTTATGTACCGCCTCCCCTGCATTCCTTCCCCAGGAAAACGGCCCGTGGTTTGCACAGAGCACCCCCGGCACATACATAGGATTCTTTCCCATAAAAGTTTCCGCAATGACAAGCCCTGTGTTCGTTTCATAGTTCTGGTCGATCTCTTCCGGTGTCAAAGATCTGGCACATGGAATCTCCCCGTAAAAGTAATCGGCGTGTGTGGTCCCATAGCACGGAATTCCCTTGGCTGCCTGTGCCCATGATGTGGCCCATGAGGAATGTGTATGGACGATTCCTCCCACTTCCGGAAATGCCCTGTAAAGTTCCAGGTGGGTAGGGGTGTCCGATGAAGGATTAAGATCCCCCTCCACTTTCTCTCCATTCAAGTCCACCACGACAAGCTGCTCTGGAGTAAGACTTTCATAATCCACACCGCTTGGCTTAATTACAAACAACTCCCTGCTCCGGTCAATCCCGCTGACATTGCCCCATGTATAAGTTACCAGGCCCTCTCTGGGCAGTTCCATATTTGCCTCATATACCTGCTGCTTTAAATCCTCCAGCATAAAAATCTCCTTTCTTTTATTCTCCGAATAATTCTTCTATTTTTACAGCCACGCCGTCCTCGTCATTTGATAACGTGACACAGTCCGCATATCTCTTTACCTCTGGATCTGCATTTCCCATGGCGATGCCAAGCCCTGCTGCTTTCAGTATTTCCATATCATTGACTTCATCCAGAAATTTTTTATCCTCATGGCTGGCTACAATTTTGTAAACCTGCGTATGCTTCACATACTCCTCCAGATCTTTTACGATGCGGATGGGAATTCTGTCCTCTGCGTCAAGCGTCCAGTTAAACTTTCTGTGAATGACCAGTCTCTCGTTCCCGGGATCATCCCCTAACTGCTTTTTTGAGTTTAATAAAGTTCCGTCCAGGTCAGTAACCACCATCCGATACATGTTTTCCCCCATTACGCCGCAGGATTCATTCCCGCCCTGCGCATCTTGTCCTCTACAAAATCTCTGGCTTTGCGTATTGTCTCAACCGCCTCCTCCATGGACTGCCCTTTTGTATTGTCTGCCCACATTTCGATCAAAAACATGCCCGTATAATTTAATTCCTTCAGTTTCCTGAAAATCTCCGTAAACGGAACCGTTCCCTCTCCAAACGGAACATTCTTAAATACTCCCGGTTTTGTCTCCTTTACGTGGATGGCCACGGTTTCGGCTATACCAAGTTCCAGCTCACTTCCCACATCGCTGCTGAATTGAGTCAGATTTCCCATATCCGGATAAATCTTAAAATACGGGGACGGAATTTCTCTCAGATAATGCATTGCCCTCAAGATCGTACCTACAAATTTCGTATCCATGATTTCCATTGCCAGGATGACTCCCGCTCTGCTGGCCATCTCCACGGACTTTTTCATTCCTTCCAAAAAGAGCCTTTCAGTCTGTTCATCCGATTCCTCATAGTAGACATCATATGTAGCCAGCTGGATGCACCGGATACCAAGTTTTTGGGCCAGAAGGATCGCTTTTTCCATGATTTCAAATGCCTTTTTCCTCGTCTCCATGTTTTTGCTTCCAAACGGATATTTTCTGTGGCCGCTTAAGCACATAGTAGGAATCACGATATCTTCCTGTCTCATATATTCACGGATTTCTTCTATCTGGCTGTCCGTCCAGTCAAGCCTTGAGAGCCTCTCTTCTGATTCATCAATTGAGATTTCTATATAATCATATCCTGCCGCCTTCGCCGCCTGGATCTTTTCTTTCCATGAAAAGGAATCAGGCAGAGCCTTCTCATAAATTCCTAAAGGATTTCTTTTAATGTCATACATCTTCCTTTTTCTCCTCTATGATTCTTTTGGCATATCCAATGCTGTTCTGATCTTTTCCTCGATCTCTTTTTCGGACAGAAGGTTTTTCAGTCCTATGATTTTTGTATCTTTCCCCGGATGGAACTGAGATGTAAAAGTTTCGGAGACAAAGATCATATCGTAATTGTTTGCGACACCTTTTGCCTCCCCGACACTCATATGTCCGATTTCCGCTTCGATCCCCAGCCGTTTAAATACCTTGTTTATCTTCATTTTGATCATCTGGCTGGACCCCATACCGTTTCCACATGCTGCAAGTGCTTTGATTCTCATAATTATTACCTCCATTTATTTCATATTTTTAGTTTCTTACCTGCCTGGTCAATATTCTTCTTCCTGTCCGATCTTAAAATATTTTTCCTTATCAGATCTTAAGTACTGAAGCTGCGGGATTGCAAGCATCGCAATCACACAGAGAATGATTCCCGGTATTTTCAGATACTTTACAATATAAGATACTCCGAGGAAAATGGTTGAAAAGTCAATATTTCCATGCCATCCCCCAAATGCCACCAGCTGAAGCAGCAGGGCACAGACTGCACCGCCCATTACCTGGATCACTCCGCATACAAATGGAAGGATCATTGCCGCTTTTACGCCGCCCCTTTTATTGGCGTAGACTGCGATGGTTGCATTGTCAAAAAACAAGGGAACGAATCCCGCAATGATCATGACCGGGGAATGAAATAGCAGAAGTCCCGCGATGGCCAAAAACTGTCCGACAGCTCCGAAGAAGAATCCGATGGTGACAGCGTTTGCCGGGCCAAATCCGTAAGCTACCGCGCAGTCCACTGCCGGGATTGCCCCGGGCAGAAGTTTGTCTGAAATACCCTTAAAGGATTCGGTCAGTTCTGCCACAAACATGCGGACACCTGCCTGAAGTACATTCAGATAAACCGTAAAGCTCAGTGCCTTGGAAAAGATATAGATGATAAAAGCCGTATCCTTTGAAAAGCTATCATCGATTCCCCGCAGGAATTCTTCTCCCAGAACCGCCATGATCACTCCGAAAAACAGAAACATCAAAACTGACGTGGATACAACATTGTCACTAAAAACCTGTAAAAATCCGGGAAGCTTTATATTCTCAATGGAGTCCTCTTTTTTTCCTATCTTTGGTGCGATCTTATCTGTGAGCCAAACTGCAAACATCTGCTGATGTCCGATAGCGAACCCGCCTTCTCCGTCCGTCAGGTGATCAGTGGGCTCCACTGTGAGATTAGAAAATACAGCCTGATAGGTCCCCACAAGAATCCCCACTGCCACGGCTCCCCAGATATTCCTGAGACCCGGCACAAACAAAAATACAATCCATGTGACGGTTGTCGCCTGCTGTACCATGATGTGTCCTGTCAACAGTAAGGTCCGAAGCTTTGTCACCTTCCGGAACATCAGTAAGAGAATATTCCACAGGAAAGCAAGAAGCAGAGATGTCATAGTCCATGCGGCTGAGAGGCCGATGTTTTCCAATGCTGCATTGACTGCGTTTAACCCAAAATACGGATCAATCACCACTGCGTTCAAATGAAACTTTTGGTTCAGCCCCGCAAGAATCGGCCGGAAAGCTGTGACCAGCCCTGCAGATCCTACATTTAAGATCATATATCCTACCACCGCCTTTATAAAACCAGCCATGGTCTCGTACCATTTTCTCCCCAGTAATATGTATCCTATCAATACGATCAGCCCTACAAACAATTCAGCTCTTGTGAGAATGTTGTTGGAGATAAATGTGAAAAATGTGTTTAATACTTCCATTCTTTTACTCCTCCCTAAAGATCAGCTTCAAATTCATTGATCGCTTTGGCTGCCGTCTCTGGATCTCTTGCTGTCCTTATTGCCTCAAGATTTTCTTCCTCCGAAATATATTCGGCCATTCCCTGCAGCATCTCTAAATGGGAAGTATCATCTGTGGCAGCCAGAGTAAGTACAATATCTACCGGATCATTTTCGCTTCCGAAGCGGATCGGTTCCTTTAAGGTCAAAAGGCTGAGTCCTGTTTTATGTACACTTGCATCAGGTCTGGAATGTGACAACGCAAGCCCTGGGGTAATGACGATATAGGGGCCGTTTTCCTCCACACACCGGATGGTCAGATCAATATAGTCCGGTGTAATGTAACCGCTGTCCACCAGGAGCTTCCCTGACCTTTCCATGGCATCTTTCCAATCTGTAGCTTCTGCGTTCAGCTGGATATTCTCTGCATTGATTATGCTTTTCATAATTACCTCCTTTTTTATGCAACTTGTATGTTTTCCTCTAACTTCTCTCACTTAAGTTGGTTATATCTTAGCATTTTCAAATATCGCTTACAACAAATTCTCAGTTTCCGCACAAACGTGCAACTTCAGTTCTTTATCTTGACAAAAAAATAGAGATTGTTCTAAAACTAGAACAATCTCTATTTCTCTTTTTATGATTTCTGCCAGATATTCACGCTGGCGTCGCTCGGCATTCTCAGATCTCCTCTCGGAGACACCGCAACACTTCCCACCTTCGGCCCGTCCGGCAGACAGGAGCGCTTAAACTGCTGGCTGAAGAACCGCCAGTAGAACTTATCCAGCCACTTTTGTATGGTTTCATCATCATAGTCACCTGCAAATGTAAGCTTTGCCATACGGTAAAGCTTTGCCTTCGGGAATCCGAATCTCAGCATATAATATAGGAAGAAATCATGCAGCTCATAAGGCCCCACCAAGTCCTCTGTCTTCTGTGAGATCACACCGTCCACCGGAGGAAGCAGCTCCGGACTCACCGGGGTATCCAGCACATCCATCAGCACGTCGGATAACTCTTTATTTTCAACCGTCTCTGCATAATACAGTACCAGGTACCGCACCAGAGTCTTCGGCACAGAACAGTTCACCGCATACATGGACATATGGTCCCCATTATAGGTAGCCCAGCCAAGAGCAAGCTCCGACATATCACCTGTCCCGATGACCATGCCGTTGTACTTGTTTGCAATATCCATAAGGATCTGAGTCCTCTCTCTGGCCTGGGAGTTTTCATAAGTCACATCATGGACATCTTCCTCATGTTCAATATCTTTAAAATGCTGTCTGACGGCTTTTTCAATATTGACTTCTTTTAAAGTAGCTCCCAATTCATGGATCAGGGATACCGCGTTCTGATACGTCCGATCCGTCGTTCCAAAACATGGCATCGTTACACAGATAATATTTTCCCTTGGAATGTCCAGCATATCAAAAGCACGCACGGTCACTAAAACCGCAAGGGTAGAATCCAGTCCTCCGGAAATTCCCACCACCGCATGTGTGCAGTTCGTATGTTCCAGACGTTTTTTCAGCCCCATAGACTGAATGGATAAGATCTCATCACACCGTTTCTCCCGCTCTTCCCTGCTGGACGGCACAAACGGATTCTTTGGAAACTTTCTTGTAAGCTGGTTAACTTTTATCGGAAGAATAAACGGTACACTCCGGTATTCCTCAGATTCTTCCTCGAAAAAGGTGGTCATTTTTCTTCTCTCTGCCGCAAGACGCTTCACATCCATATCCGCATAGATCACATCATTTACAAACCGCTTTGCCTCCGCCAGCACAGTTCCGTTCTCACAGATCAGATGGTGTCCGCTGTAAACCACATCTGTTGTGGATTCTCCCTCTCCTGCATTGGCATACACGTAACCTGAGAGCAGTCTTGCAGACTGATTTGACACAAGAGCGCTCCTGTAAACCTCCTTCGTGGTGATCTCCACACTGGCAGATGGATTACAGATGACGGTTGCTCCGGCCAGAGCGTGATAAGTGCTTGGCGGAAGTGGAACCCAGAGGTCCTCACAGATTTCCATGGCAATGGTCAGTTCGGGGATATTTGTGCATTCCAGCAGGATGTTCGCTCCAAACGGAACATACTCACCATCCAGCAAAATGTCTTTTACTTCTCTTTTTCCTTTTGCAAAATGTCTGGCTTCATAAAACTCTCCGTAATTCGGAAGGTGAATCTTCGGCACCACACCTAAAATACGCCCGTCAAATAAAAACACACCGCAGTTATAAAGCTTATGTTCCACAACTAAAGGACAGCCTACGATGACGACCATGTCCATCCCTTTTGTTTCCCTCTTAATCTCCATGAGTCCCCTAAGGGATTCATCCAGCAGAGGGTCCTGCAAAAACAGGTCCCCGCATGTATAGCCGGAAACGGCCAGTTCGGAAAGAACCAGAAGGCTGGCCTCCTCATCTCTTGCCTGTCTGATAATTTTTATGATCTCTTTTGTGTTATATTCCGGATCTGCGACTTTCACCTTCGGTGTCGCCGCAGCTACTTTAATAAAACCATCTTTCATATCTACTCTTCTTCCATATTGCTTAATTTGGCTGCCTGGTCCGCAGCGGTTAAACTGTCGATCAGCTCATCCAGATCCCCGTTCATGACAGAATCCAATTTGTGGAGAGTCAGCTTGATCCTGTGATCTGTCACACGGCCCTGAGGATAATTGTAAGTTCTGATCTTCTCGGAACGGTCTCCGGTTCCCACCTGGCTCTTTCTCTTTTCAGCCTCTGCATCGTGGGCCTTCTGCTGCTCCAGCTCATACAGCCGGGAGCGCAGCACCTTCAATGCCTTGTCTTTATTCTTAAGCTGTGACTTCTCATCCTGACAGGATACAACGATTCCGGTCGGCAGATGAGTCAGCCGCACCGCTGAGTCTGTCGTATTGACACACTGTCCTCCGTTTCCGGATGCACGGAATACATCAAACTTACAGTCATTTAAATCTACTTCCACTTCCACATCTTCCACTTCCGGCATAATGGCCACAGTGATCGTAGATGTATGAATCCTTCCGCCGGACTCAGTGGCCGGGATTCTCTGCACACGGTGCACTCCGCTTTCATATTTAAACCTGGAATAGGCACCCTGGCCCGAGATCATAAATACAAGCTCTTTAAAGCCTCCGATCCCGCTTTCATTAAAACTCAGTGTTTCCACCTTCCAGCGGCGTCCTTCCGCATAACTCCTGTACATGCGGGCCACGTCTACCGCAAACAGGGCAGCTTCATCCCCGCCGGCTCCGGCCCGGATTTCCACAATGATGTTCTTGTCGTCATTTGGGTCTTTTGGAATCAGAAGAATCTTTAATTCCTCTTCCAGCCGCTCTACATTCGCTTTGGACTCTGCAAGTTCCTCTTTCGCAAGTTCCTTCATCTCCTCATCGGATTCCTCTTCCAAAAGTTCCAGGCTTTCCTCTATGTTCTGTTTCTCCTGCACATATTCCTTATATTTCTCCACGATGGGAGCCAGATCACTCTGCTCCTTCATCAGATCCCTGAAACGTTTCTGGTCCGTTGCCACATCCGGGTCATTGAGCTGCTGGAGTACGGTATCCAGTCTCTCTACTAAACTTTCTAACTTATCAAACATCTTCTTCTCCTTTATGCCAGCGTTCCGATGACCATCCGGTCAAGGCCCGCCAAGTCTTTCTTTATCTCCACAGAGGAAAACCCTGCTTCCTCCATCATCGTTTTTACCGCCGCTCCCTGGTCATAACCGATCTCAAATACGAGGGTGCCTCCGCCGTTCAAATGTTTCGGGGCCGTCCCTACAAGCTGTCGGTAAAAATACAGCCCGTCCTCTTTTCCGTCAAGAGCCAGCATAGGCTCGTGGTCTTTTACCTCCGGCATCAGTTCCATACAGTCTTTTGTAGGAATATACGGAGGATTGGAGATGATCAGGTCAAAAGAACCGTCTACCCTGGAAAAAAGGTCGCTCTTTTTAAATTTTACCATAGGAGCCAGTCTTCTTCCATTCTCTTTTGCAATTTCCAAGGCCTTTTCATCAATATCTGTACCGATGCATACGTCCGGCTTCAGCATCAGACAGAGGCTGATGGCAATACATCCGGAGCCTGTACAGACATCCAGGATACTTTCATGGGGATAGTTCCCTTCCACAACCGCCTCAATGACACTTTCCGTATCCTGTCTCGGTATGAGCACATCCGGAGTCACCCGGAATGTATATCCCATAAAATCCTGAGTCCCGGTCAGGTATTGGAGAGGGACCCTCTCCCTGATCCGGCGGTCCAGCAAAGCTTTGTACTGCTCTAATTCTTCCCCTTCTTCCACCGGTGTAGTCATCGAAAATAAGTATTCTTCCCGGCTTAAAGAAAAACTATGGGAAAACAGATACCATGCTTCACCATCCGGGTTATCGATCCCCGCTTCCCGCAGCTTTTCCGCTCCATATGTGACCCAAATCTTCCTATTCACGTTTTTTCCTTTCTTTCTCCAGATATGTCTTCCAGTCAAAGACACCTTCCACTGACCGGATTGCCACTTCGATCATGCTCTCATCCGGCTCTTTCGTCGTCAGCAGCTGAAGACACAGCCCCGGCTTGCTGAGCGCCGTGATCACCGGATTGTCTGAATTTCCGGCGAACCGGATAAACTCATAGGATACCCCTGCGATCACCGGGCCCAGCAGAAGTCTCAATACAACTTTCAGCCACACCGTGTCGACACGGATAAAAAAGAAAAATATAATGCTTATGATCATGACAAAAAACAGAAAACTGGTGCCGCACCGCTTGTGCAGTCTGGAATATTTCATTACATTTTCAGGTGTGAGCTCCTCCCCTGCCTCCAGGCAGTTGATCGTTTTGTGCTCGGCCCCGTGATACATGAAGACCCGTTTGATATCATTCATTCTGGATATGAGAATGATATATCCTAAAAAAATTCCCACCCGGATCAGGCCCTCCAGCAGCAGAACAGCCGGACGGCTCATGCCGAATCCTTCAAAAATGTTGGAGAGGAAATAAGGCAGCACCATGAACAGCCCGATAGCAATGGCAAATGACAGTACCACGATGCCTCCCATGAGGACCCCTTCCCACTTCTCTGAGAAATGGCGGTTCAGCCACTGTTCCAGCCGGGACGGCTCTTCTTCCCCGTCCTCTATGAAGTCAGCCGAATAAGTGATCGTCTTCATACCGACCACCATAGATTCCGCGAAATTTACGACTCCCCGCAGGACCGGGAGCTTCAGGACCGAATATTTATCGGATATGCTCATATACCGTTCGGTCTTCGTCTCGATCTCCCCGTCCGGTTTTCTCACAGAAACTGCATAGCGGTCTCCGTTCTTCATCATGACGCCTTCCATGACCGCCTGCCCGCCAATCCTTACTTTCATAGTCAGTCCTTTCTGATAAATCCTAATACAACAAAATAGGCTGAGATTTCGCAACCTCAACCTATCATTTCATGTTTTCTACTTAGTACCATACTTACGATTGAACTTGTCAATACGTCCGCGAGCTTGAGTAGCTTTCTGTTGTCCAGTGTAAAAAGAATGACACTTAGAACAGATTTCAACGTGGATATCTTCCTTTGTAGATCCTGTTACAAATTCGTTACCGCAGTTGCAGACTACTTTTGCCTGATGGTATTCTGGATGGATTCCTTCGCGCATGTTTCTTCACCTCTTTGATCTTAGTTTATCTTAAACATTCCTTTTGTTTATTCTTAAACAGCTTTCTCATTATATCACAGCATCTTCCACAATGCAAATACTTTTTCTCTTATTTTCTCAGCAGGGATTTCTTCGCAAATTCAATAAATTCCTTATTATTTCTAGAACGTTTAAACATATTCAGTGTCTGTTCGAAAAACTCATCTGAACGGCTTCCGGACAATTCTTTGTGCAGTGCGGTGACCACGGACTGTTCATCTTTGGAAAGCAGGAGATCATCCCTTCTTGTACCGGATTTGGCGATGTCCACCGCCGGGAAGATCCTGCGCTCAGAGAGATGACGGCTTAGCACTAGCTCCATGTTTCCGGTTCCCTTGAATTCTTCAAAGATGACATCATCCATCTTGCTTCCGGTCTCCACCAGTGCAGTGGCAAGAATCGTAAGGCTTCCGCCCTCCCGCATATTTCTGGCCGCTCCGAAAAATCTTTTTGGCATGTGGAGTGCCGCCGGGTCAAGCCCTCCTGTGAGAGTCCTTCCGCTCGGGGGCACGGTGAGGTTGTACGCTCTGGCAAGCCTTGTGATACTGTCCAAAAGGATGACCACGTCCTCTTTATGTTCTACGAGGCGTTTTGCTCTCTCAAGAACCATTTCCGACACCCTCTTATGATGGTCGGGGAGCTCATCAAAAGTAGAATAGATGACCTCCACGTTCTGTCCCTCCACAGATTCCTTAAAATCTGTCACTTCCTCAGGTCTCTCATCGATGAGCAGCACGATCAGCTTAATCTTTTTATAATTTTGGCTGATGCTCTGGGCCATCTGTTTTAACAGCGTGGTCTTTCCCGTTTTGGGAGGTGATACAATCATACCCCTCTGCCCTTTTCCCACAGGTGAGAGAAGATCCACCATGCGCATCGGGATCGTCGCCCGCTCGGTCTCCAGTCTGAGCCTCTGGTTCGGAAAGATCGGCGTGAGGTCTTCAAAATGCTTCCTCCTTGCTGCCGCCTCGGGGTGATATCCGTTTACGGACTCTACAAACAGCAGGGCTCCGAATTTTTCATTCTGGCTTTTTACGCGGATGGCGCCGTTTAAGATGTCTCCGGACTTTAAGTTAAACCTCCGGATCTGGGTCGGTGAAACATAAATATCATTCTCTCCGGGAAGATAATTCTCACAGCGGATAAATCCATAACCGTCCGGCAGAACTTCCAGTATCCCATTGGCTTTTTTTCCGCTGTCCAGGCTTTTTATGTCTCTGGGAACACGGTCAGTCCTGGCGTCTTTTGTCTGCTCTGCTTTTTTCTCCGGTTCCGGATCACTCTGTTTATGTTCATTGTCATAATCATTTAAATATTCAATCAGCTCCTGCTTTTTCAGACTGCTGATGCCTTTCAGATTCTTTTCCTTTGCCGCCTTTCTAAGTTCGAGCAAAGACATAGATTCATATACCATAGAATGTTCTCCTTTGTTTAAATACATAAGATTTTTCTTGTTTTGATTCGATATGCAATATTCAGTGCGGGTAAATGGATGATGTATCCGATGACCTGTAATCTGATCGATCTTTACAGAATTGTAATCGTAAGAGGGAAATTTCCCTCTTAGATTATACTACCACAATTTTCAACTATGTCCAAGAATTTGTTTTCTCATACGGAGTAAAATTTTCTTTTCCATCCTTGAAACCTGTACCTGGGAAATCGAAAGTTTTTTCGCGATTTCCTGCTGTGTCTTCCCATGGAAGTATCGCATGGTGATCAATTCTCTCTCCTCTCCGCACAGCGTATCCATGAGTTCTTCCAGCATCACATGGTTGATGACAGTGTCCGACTCATTTTCCTCTCCCGGCAGTTTGTCCACCAAAAGCACCTGGCTGTCGTCGCTTTGATAGCTTGGCTGATAAATAGATTCCACATCTTTGTTTGCCTCCAGTGCGACGACGATCTCGTCTCTGGCGATCTTTGTCTCTCTGGAGAGTTCATCTATAGTTGCTTCCCTGTTGTACTTCATGGCAAAGGCCTCTCCTGCCTGCCGGACCTGGTAGGCGATCTCCTTTAAGGAACGGCTGACCTTGATCATCCCGTCATCCCTTAAAAACCGTTTGATCTCCCCGGTGATCATCGGCACCGCATAAGTAGAAAATTTCACATCATAGGAGAGGTCAAACTTGTCCACTGCCTTTAAAAGTCCGATGCTCCCGATCTGGAACAGATCTTCGGGCTCGTGTCCCCGACCTGTAAAACGCTTTACCACACTCCAGATCAGTCCCATGTTGTCAAGCACTATCTTCTCTCTCGCACCCTGATCTCCTTCTTTCGTAAGCTTTAACAATTCTCTTGTCTCGTCCATATAAAAGGCCTATTTCCCGGTCACTTTCTTTTCCATGATGACTCTGGTCCCTTTTCCTGACTCGGAGCTGACTTCGATCTTGTCCATGAATGCTTCCATAAAGGAAAATCCCATCCCCGTCCGCTCCTCATCAGGCTTTGTAGTATACATAGGTTCCATTGCCTGTTTCACATCCGGAATACCGACACCGAAATCCTCAATGACGATTTTCAAAACACTGCCTTCATTTGAAATATCCATGCAGATCTTTCCCTGGTCGTCCTCATAGCCGTGGACGATGCAGTTCGTGACCGCCTCGGAAACCGCCGTTTTCACATCTGCCATCTCTTCCATCGTCGGGTCAAACTTCATCATATAGGTTGCCGCCAGCACTCTTGCGATCCCTTCATTTTCTGATTCGCTGTTGAATTCTAAATGTATCATTTCTTATCCTCCCTATCGCTATCGCTCATTGATGATCTTGTGCAGACCCGCCATGTGTACGATCCGTTTTACCACATCGTTGACATTTACCACGCTCACCGTGCCTCCGAGAGGCTTCAGCTGCTTGTACCGCCCAAGGATCATTCCCACCCCGGAGCTGTCCATAAAACCGGTATTCTTAAAATCAAATTCAATATCCCTGATCGGATATGACTTCAGGATCACATCACATTTATGCCTGACACGCTCTGCCAAATGATGATCCAGTTCTCCGTCAAGCCTTACGTACAGTGTCCTGTTTTCAACCTGATATTCTGTTGCCATAGATGATTCACTCCTTTAATGATAAAAAAATGAAAGAGAAATACACCGGAAGGTTTTGATATCTTCCGGATATATTTCTCTTTCGTGTCTTATCGGTTTCTTTGTCAGCCCAAATGCTGTTTTAAAGATTTTTAGCTTTTTTGTTCTGTAATTGATTCAGATAATTCTGTGAATTCCTTGCACTGTTGGTGCCCGGGAACTTCTGGATGACATCCTCGTATGCCTTGATTGCTTTGTCTTTGTCACCATTTTTCTCATAAGATCTGGCAAGGTAGAAATAAGATCCCACGTTTGTGTCTTTGACTTTGATGGCTTTTTTCAGGGTGCTGATGGCATCTTTGTAGTTGCCCTGATTATACGCACTGATTCCCTTATTGTAAAGGCCTGTGGCCGCATATGGGTAAACCTTCTGTTCCAGATCGTCATAAATCTCTTTCATCTTCTTTGAGCCCAGCTTATCCCTGTCTATGTTCAGCAGGGCATCGGCAGACTCCGTATACTGACGGTCGCCGTAATACTGCATAGCTGTCAGCAGAGAATCATAGATTCCCTCTGTCTTGCTGTCTCCCACAAATTCTTTTAATTCTTTCTTCGCCTTTGCCTCAGCAGCCTTTGCCTCTTTGATGTCTTTTTCGTTGCTCTTTAACTGAGTCTCTTTGGCGAGAAGCTGTTCCTTATAATTTTCAATTTTGGATGAATACTTGTAGCTGGACGCCTTCCTAATACTCGGATATAAGAGCACCAGAGAAACAAGCACGCCGATCACAATGCCTCCTATCATATATACCATGCGGTGGCGGTTGGACGGCAGCTCCTCGTATTTGCCTACAACGCTGCTAATACCCTTCTTTTTCGGTCCTTCTGTCTTCTCGGAATCACTGTCTTCTGCTTTCATGTCCGCAGGTTTTAAAAGAGCTTCCGTCTCCTGCAGATATTCTAATGCCCTTGGGTTTTTGCAGTCAACATCCAGCACATTTTTTAAAGCCTTCTGAGCGTCTTTAAAATTCTCATCTTTGATGGAAAGCAGGGCGATCAGAAGCTGTGCATTGATAAAATTCGGCATCATGGAAACAACATTTTTCAGCTGGATCATTGCCAGGTCTTCATTCCCCTGTTTTGCATATACAAGAGCCTGATTATACTTTTTAATGACCTGATTGACTGTGTCAAGCTGGACAGGATTCTCCTGCACATCTTTCAGATAATCAATGGCCGCGTTTTCTTCTTTTTTCAGATTGCTGCTGATAACCCACTGGCTCAGGGCAGGGACGATGTCACCCATCTGATAATAGACTAAGCCCAAAAGATTCCTGGCATTCATGTCATTCTTGTCATAAAACAACGCAGCTTTCAGGTTCTTTACAGCCCCGGTCAGATCGTTGGCATTGGCTTTCTCCAGCCCAAGATTGTAGTAGTATTTGGAACTGTTTTTAATCTTTTCCTTACTCTTCATATCTGCCACCTTACTATTTCTCTTCTTCTATGTCTTTTTTGATTTCATTGATCAGATCTTCTACATCTTTTAAATCATCGCTGTAAATGGCATCCTCTGCCTGGTCCACATCTAAGCAAGGTTCAAATTTTTTTAACTCTTCTCTGTAATTAATCATTTTCTTCCTCCATTCAAGATAAACGTTTTAACCTTACCAGCTAAATAAAAAGAGCCGATACAAAAGCAGAGAACCCCCTCCTCTGACTTTTGTATTATTGTCTTATATGCCTTTAAGAAATCATCCTCCGGTATCTCCCGGTTCACAACCGGAACCTTTATGATCCCTTCCAAGTTTTCAACTCCCGTGAGAAGCTTCAGGATGCCCTCTTCTTCCTTCTTATGGGAAGGGGCAAAAACAATCAGTTTTCTCTGCGGAAAATACTTCTCTAGTGTATGGCAGAATGCCTCCGCCGCCTGAAGATTATGTCCTCCGTCTATAAAAATATTGGGGCTCACTTCCTCCATCCGTCCTGCCAGAAAAGCCGAGGAAAGACCGTTAAATACCGTCTTTCTTTTCAGGTCAGGAAACAGCAGGCGGACTGCAGCCGCTGCAAGAGCGGCATTCTCATACTGAAAATCGCCCAACAGGCCTAATTTCAGGCATTTACTCTTTTTATCATACGCACTCTTTCTCAAAAAATCAATATAATCACTGCTTTTTTCAGAAAAAATAAGATTATCTTTTGAAATTGTTAGGAATTCCGAATCTTTATGTGCCGCCTCTTCCTGAAATACCCTGAGAACCTCAGGCTTCTGCCTGAGACAGATCACAGGAACCCCCGGTTTTATGATCCCTGCTTTTTCCGCGGCGATCAGTTCCAGAGTGTTTCCTAAAAATTCCTGATGATCAAGACTCACCGCAGTGATAACAGAAAGCCTCGGCACGATCACATTAGTCGCATCATGTCTTCCGCCCATTCCGGTCTCGATAATACAGACCTCCGCATTTTCTTCCTGAAAAAATACAAGTGACATAAAGAACAGAAATTCAAAGAAGGAAGGATGTTCTGCCCCCTCCTTTACTGCCAGAAAGACAGCACTCTTTACTTTTGCAAAGACTTCTGCAAATCTTTTTTCGGAGATCTCTCTGCCGCCGATCTGTATCCGTTCTTCCATGCGGATCAAATGCGGGGACGAAAACCGTCCGGTCCTTTTTCCTGCACCCGTAAGGATCGAGTCCAGAAATGCACAGACCGAGCCCTTTCCGTTGGTACCTGCTACATGGATCATGAACAGAGCTTTTTCCGGATTTCCCAAAACATCCAGAATCCATTGTACATTGGATAAGGATGTTTTTTTAGCGAAACCCGTCACATGATTCAAATAATTTCTTGCTTCTTCAAAATCCGTCATGTTATTTTACAAGCTGGCCCAGACGTTCTTCCACTTTCTCGAGCATCTGCCGGTATTTTGACAGCTTTTCTTTCTCTTCTTCTACTTTTTGTTCCGGTGCTTTGCTTAAGAAACGTTCATTATTGAGCATGCCTTCACACCGCTTGATCTCTCCGTCCAGTTTCTTTTGTTCTTTTTTCAGTCTCTCAATTTCTTTTTCAATATCGACAAGCTCTGCAAACGGCATATAGATTACGGCATCCGGAACGACTGTGGATACGGCATCCCCGGCAATTCCTTCTTTATCCGCCTGTACACAAACTTCACTTGCATACCCGAGGGTTCCGAAGAAGACCCTGCCCTGTTCAAAGATATCCCTCACTTCTTTTTTCTCAGAGACAACAAATACTTTTGCTTTCTTTTTCGGGGATACGTTCATCTCGGCCCGTATATTACGGATTCCCCTCACCGCTTCTTTCATGAGTTCCACTGCGGCTTCTTCCTGAGCAAAGCTGTATTCCTTTCTGTATTCCGGCCAGGATGCCAGCATGATGGATTCTTCTCCTGTCAGATTACAGTAGATCTCCTCTGTGATAAACGGCATGAATGGATGAAGCAGCTTCAGTGATTCGGAGAGTACCTTTTTCAGTGTCCACAAAGCTGCGGCTTTCGTGTTGTCTTCATCGTTATAAAGACGCGGTTTCACCATCTCGATATACCAGTCACAGAATTCTTCCCATATAAAGTCATTAAGCTTCTGTACGGCAATTCCCAGCTCATATTTGTCCATATTATCCGTCACATCTTTGGCCAGAGTGTTGAACTTGGATAAGATCCAGCGGTCTGCGCTTGTCAGGTCGGGAAGTTCCACATGAGAGAAGTCCGCCTGTTCAAAGTTCATCATCATAAAACGGGATGCATTCCACACTTTGTTGGCAAAATTCCGGCTGGCTTCCACACGCTCCATGTAAAAACGCATATCATTGCCCGGTGCATTTCCGGTGACCAGAGTAAATCTCAGTGCATCTGCCCCATACTGGCTGATGACCTCCAAAGGATCGATTCCGTTGCCCAGAGATTTGCTCATCTTTCTTCCTTTGTCGTCTCTCACGAGCCCGTGGATCAGCACCGTGTCAAACGGTGCTTTCCCTGTATGCTCATATCCCGAAAATACCATTCTGACAACCCAGAAAAAGATAATGTCATATCCGGTTACCAATACGTTGGTCGGGTAGAAATAATCCAGTTCCTCCGTCTGTTCCGGCCAGCCTAACGTGGAGAACGGCCACAGCGCAGAGCTGAACCAGGTATCCAGAGTATCCTCATCCTGAGTAAAATGTGTACATCCGCATTTTGGGCATACTTCCGGTTTTTCTTTTGCCACCACAGTTTCACCGCACTCATCGCAGTAATATGCAGGAATCCTGTGTCCCCACCAGAGCTGCCTGGAGATACACCAGTCACGAATATTCTCAAGCCAGTGCAGATATGTCTTTGTATAACGTTCCGGCACAAATTTTATGTCCCCGTTTTTAACCGCCTCGATGGCAGGCTTCGCGAGCTCGTCCATCTTTACGAACCACTGCGGTTTAACCATCGGCTCGATGGTGGCTTTGCAGCGGTCATGGGTTCCGACGTTATGCTCGTGTTCTTTTATTTTTACCAGGTATCCCTGTTCTTCCAGATCTTTTACGATGGCTTTTCTCGCCTCATAGCGCTCCATGCCCTCATATCTGCCGCCGTTTTCATTGATCGTGGCGTCATCGTTCATCACATTGATCACTGGAAGGTCATGTCGTCTTCCCACTTCAAAATCATTTGGATCATGGGCAGGAGTGATCTTCACAGCACCGGTTCCAAACTCTTTGTCTACATATTCATCCGCCACGATCGGGATCTGTCTGCCGCAAAGCGGAAGCTCCAGCATTTTCCCTACAAGATGTGTATATCTTTCATCGTCCGGATGGACAGCCACCGCCGTATCTCCGAGCATTGTCTCGGGACGGGTAGTAGCGATCTCTAAATAATCATCTGTTCCCACAACCGGATATTTAATATGCCAGAAGTGTCCTGCCTGGTCCACATGCTCTACCTCGGCGTCGGAGATCGAAGTCTGACAGACCGGACACCAGTTAATGATCCTGGAACCCTTGTAGATATAACCTTTTTCATATAACTTGATAAAGACCTCTTCCACTGCTTTGGAACAGCCCTCATCCATCGTAAAACGTTCTCTGTCCCAGTCACAGGCAGAACCAAGCTTCTTTAACTGGCTGACGATGGTTCCGCCGTATTCTTCCTTCCACTTCCAGGCTCTCTCAAGAAACTTCTCTCTTCCCAGCTCTTCCTTCTCAATGCCTTCCTCTTTCAGCGCCTCGATGATCTTGACTTCCGTTGCGATGCTGGCATGGTCCGTTCCCGGCTGCCAAAGGGTATTGTAACCCTGCATTTTCTTAAAACGGATCAAGATATCCTGCATAGTCTCGTCCAGTGCATGTCCCATATGGAGCTTGCCCGTAATATTGGGAGGAGGAATCACGATCGTAAACGGTTTTTTGCTGTGATCCACTTCTGCATGAAAATATTTGTTGTCAAGCCACTTCTGGTATAACCGGTCTTCAATCTCAGACGGGTTATAAGTCTTTTCCAATTCTTTACTCATCTCATATCTCCTACTTTTTATATATTATTCTAAAAGATTGTTGCGGATCGCCCGCTCATGCTGCACCATTGCCTGCTCGCAGATGTTCTGACGGCCGGACAGCCATTCCATCCGTTTGATCCTTTTCGGTATATCATAAATTGCCTTTGGATAATAACACCAGGCCTGAGGTGCATGCATTCTGCACTGCTCCATGGCCAGGACAAATGTCTTCCTCTGGGCGGAAAGTTCTTCACTGCAATTTAATTCCGCTGCAACTTTAGCACAAAACTCGAATAATTTCCACTGTTCTTCGGAAATATATCCAAACAGCACCTGATATTTCTCCCTGCAAAACTCCAGATCATTGACAATCGTATCATACTCCGATCTGAGCCGCCGTCCCGAAGTCTCTTTGTGGCTTCTCACCATACGATACATTTTCTTTTTCTCTGCCGCCTTTTTCTTTCTTGTCCTGAGAATCAGAAGGATCACAGCCGCACCGAGCACCGCTGCCGCTGCCGGCCAGAGGGATACGCTCAGTCGGAGCTCAAAATAAAAAACTGCCGCCGTGCCGAGTCCCGCAGCAGTCAGAGCCATGATCAGCGAAGAAAGGAAATAGGCCCTCCTGTTGATGAACTTCCCATGAAACTCACGCTCTTTTCTCTTCAGATCACGTTCTTCGTCTTCCTGGACTGAGATCTCCTTCTCGATCTGCTTTTTTTCACCCTCCAGGGATTGGATACGGGACAGACCCTGCCTTATTTCCCCTTCCCTCTCCCAGAGGGGCAGAAATTCCTCATCGGAGACTCGTCCGCCTGCGGAATCATAAAAAATCCTGGCAAAGATGCGGTTGTATTTTCTGGCCTCCTCACTGATCAGCTTTGCTTCTTCATCGGAAAGCTTCTCCATGATCTCGATATCTTCCTTCTGCTCCAGAATATAAGACACCTCATCTTCATACATTTCCACAAAACGCCGATTTAATTCCATCCGTTTTTTCTGATATTCAATTTCAGACAATCTCTCTTCTGTACTCATTTTTCCACCGTTCCAGCATCGACCAGGTAAGCCTTCTGGTCATCAGGTCATCGGGTTTCTTTCTGTGATAGTCAATCTTCTTAAGTGCTGTGGATTCCTCGCTTCCGGAAAACCGTTCCTCCATACCTGAGATGTTTTCATGGATCTCGCTCAGCTGTTCTTCTGTAAAGGAAAGTGCTCTGCCGTCCTCCAAAAACTTCTGGTAATCTCCATGCATATAAGAGACTATGAAATATGCTTCCTGGCATTTCTTATTCTCTTTAAGGCGACAGCTCCTTTTGAAAAACTCCTTTGCCTCCTGAAAGCGAAACATCCGGGTCAGGCAGAGTCCTGTGTGATACAGGACCTCCTGCTGTTCCTTTGTCTTCAGCTGCATCAGCCCGGAAAGCGACTTTTGATATGCGTGATAGGCGCTCAGATATCTGGAATGTTTCAGATATAAGTCGCCGAGCATTTTGTGCTTTCGCACAGAGGAGTATAGATACGCCGTGCGCATCTTCTGGACCAGCATTCTCTGCTCGGGAACCGTAAAATAATTCCGGTAGCCGATGATGTGCTCCAGCTGCTTCTTTGTCTCTTCTTCTGCCGGCAGAACCAGACCGAGTTCTTCTTCGATCCACTCTCTCATTCCTTCCGGGATTCCTTCTGTCAGAAAATATAAATACTGTCCTGAAATAATATAACATAATTCTTCATAGGAAGAAATGGTCTGTCCAAAGGAATTCAGCGTGTAAGTCCGCCTGCTCTCCTCCGTTTCACATAATACCATTCTCATGGCTGTCCCCTCCTCTCCCATGAAATCACCTGCTGGAATACCTGGTGTGTAGAAGGATATAATTTTCCAAACCCCAGATCCGTGATCTTGATCCTGCACTTTGTCTCCCCGGTGCACTCAGCTTCAATCTTCAGCTTTGTAGCACGCCCCGGACGTTTTTTAAGGCCTTTTAAGGAAATCGGAAACCGCATTCTGTCACCCTTGCCGGGAAACAGGGGTTTGATCTCCACAGGAATAGATGCCGCTGTCTCAACCAGTACCGTCATATTTCCCCGGCTCTCAAACCATGGCTTTCCTCCCTTTATGACCGGCAGAAATTCTTCTTTGCCGTGGTTCCATACCATGGCGCCGATCTGGTACATCATAACCGTGTCGGTAAGGATCACAGCAGAGTCAAGATCCGCCGCATTTTTTCTTCCCAGCAGACAGACTGCCCCTGTCGCGTACACATGATCTCCCATAAACACACGCCGTCCCGCACACAGCTTTGCCGCAGCACTTTTCAGCCATCCGCCGTCAAATCCTCTGCCGTACAAATAAACTAAAGAAGTAACCTCCTGGGATATGGCCTGGACGGCGGCGTTCTCAAATGCCATGTCTTTCTGATGGGGCAGCCGGGTGTTTCTCATAAAAGCAGAATAGTCTTCTCTCTCTACGAGCAGCTGCCCATTCTGCTTTTTTACCAGATAATAAAACAATCTCTGACCGGAATAGTCAAACAGCCCCACAGCTCCCTGATCTAGCTGTTCCTTTCGTTCCCCCGCAAGTCCCAGAAAGGCCGCCTCCTTCGTAAGCAGCTTCAGCTGTTCCTCCGAAAATCCCAACTCTTTCCTAAGCTCCGCGGCTTTTGCCGCCAAGTCCTCCTCCGGGTCCTCCAAAATGATGCCCATAAACAGATTGGACGTATCCGCATGCTTTTCCGATTCCTCACGCACATAATCCGTCCAGTCCCCGGAAAACTTTTTCGGTTCTTCTTCCACGATCTTTCCATCCGTTACGGAACACTGATATATCATTCTCTGTTCTATCTGTATGCCTATTTTCATCATAGATCCTCTGTCATCGGACGGATCAGATCCGTCATTGCCTTTTCATACGCGTAGATTTCCATCTCCATGGCTACGCTCTCCCTCTGTTTTTCCTTCAGCATGTGATTCAGCTGATAAAATCTTCCCTTTTGATTCCTGCCAGAATGGTCGAGAAAGACGATATCTTTTCTCCTGCGTCTCTCTTCTCCCGGTGCTGTCACATAATAATCTGCCGACTCATCGGCAAAAATCAGCACTTCGGCCACATAATACCCCGGCAGCAGTTCTCTCATAGGAATCTCTCTGGCCGGCTCCGACCTGTTTTCTGCATAGTGAAATACCATACCGCTTGCTTTCTCTCCCGTATAAACTACATAAGTATAAGTATAGCACTCATACGGGAGAGATATCTGCTCCTTATATTCTAAAAGCACCGGCAGAATACAGCGTCGGTCTTCCTGCCATTCAATAAGCTTTTTGATCCTTTCTCTTACTTCTTCTGATAATTCTTTATCTTTGTAAAAATCCAGATAAGCCCACTGCCAGATCAGATTTAAATTTCCCTGATCGATCAGCCTTCCCAGGATCGGATAAAACTCATCCGATACGTGTATTCCTTCTTCATAAGACAGTTCTGCAAACTGGCCCGCCAATTTCTTGATCAGCTTTCTGTCTCTGAAATCCCTCTCAACATAAGATAAGAAGACAGGAAGGTCCTCCCACCCTGCGCCTTTCCCGGCGGCCATATCAAGAAGCTGCTCCGTAAACTGCTGATCATATATTTTGTGTCTGTCTCCCTGTTTCCAGATCTTTCGCATCTGATCCAGTTCTCCCCTGAAAAAACGTTCCAGATATGCAAGGATTTCGCTGTTGTATACTTGTCCCCTGAAAACCGCCAGGCACATATCGATCAAAGTCTGCACCCTCTTCCGGCTGCGGGATGTGAGTTCATGCAGGACGACCTCTTTTAACGGCTCCGGGTCCATGAAATCAAATCCAAAGATCTCCATGCCTTTCATCGCTTCTTTGTAGTGGCGGCCAGCAATGAAATACTCCAGCATCTGCTTGCAGTTTTCGTCTGAAAGAAATTTCCACTGGACCATAGACAGCGCCTGCTCTAATTGTTCCTGCTCTCCATGCTTCCAGTAATAGTCCAGAAGCTTTTCAAATAATCTGTGCCTGTATTCTTCCTTCAGACTCTGACACTCGAGGACAGCCCTCACATCCGGAATATCTCCGGGTTCATATTCTGCCTTCTGTGCAAAGACCAGGCTTCTGCGGATCAGATATGCTTCATTTCTCCTGCCAAGCCCCGAAAATACGGCTTCCTCCTGCTCCCTCGTCCACAGCTTTGAAAATTCATATTCCAGGGACAGATAGCGGTTGTCCTCCTGATCCATAAACACGACCAGAGGGTCGCTGTAGACCGTCACATAAACTTCTCCGTTCTCCAGAGAAACATTCTGAACTTCTTTTAACTCCTGATGATAGACGGCAGCCTTTTCCACCGCCGGATTCCTGCAGATCAATTTCTGCTTCGCCATAATACCTGCGATTCCGGCCCTGCCCTTCATCCCTTCCAAAAGACGGTCAAAGAAGGCCTGGTAAAGAATAAACAGATTGGTATTGATCCTGCCTTCTGCCAGCTGTTCTAAGAGAAATTCTTCAATCTGCGGCTCAAAAGATGGAAATACTGCCTCATATTTTCTCCGGTTCTTAACAAGATTGGCATACAGGTAAGCTCTCTCCCGGCTGCTTAAACTGTTGCTGTACGAAAAATACAGCAGTACATTCTTCTCAAGATACGGATACCGGTCCTTTGGAATCGTACGAAGGTAAGATTCCTGGAGTCCGATCATCTGAATCCCCGCCCGGACAGCTTTTTTAAAATATATATGAAAACACTCATCAATACAGTTTCCCCGGATCAGCATAGAACAGATCGCCTGGAGCCCTTCCCTGGACTCTTCTCTCTGAAAGGACAGTATTAAATCACAAAGCAGCTCCTCCGAGAAACCTTTTTCTTTCAGCACAAGACCGTAAATGTGTTTTTTCATGCTTTTCCCAAACAGGTCCCGGCAAATGCCGAAATGAATGATCTCTCTCTCAAAATCAGTGATCTTTTTTGCCCTGCTGTGATCCTGGTTCCAAATGCTGACAGCCTCAAACCATAAAAAACTGCTGCACTGGCCTGTTTCATAGACTTCTTTTATCTTCTGAAGCTGAAGTCCGAAATCATATGCCAGCTCTTCGTCCAGATAAATCAGCATCCACAGCAGATATCCCTTTTGATCGTCCGCTTCCTGAAAGAGCTCATGAATCCGGTCCTTTGCATACTCTGTTTGATCCGGTGTCTTTAAATAAAGCGCTTTCAAATATAAATAGTAGCCATAGTAAAAATGATCTGACTGAACCTCGCTCATATTCGGCTCAAGTCTTGCAAAGCCTCTCTCGATCGCTTCCTCTGCGCCGAGAACAATATGACAGTGCAGGTTTAAGAGAGTCCTCAGTATCTCTAAGGATGCCTCTCCCTCCATCTGTGCGGTCAGATTCATTTCCTTTTCCGCAAACTCCGTGACATGACATCTGCCAAGGCAAAATTCCATATACGCATCGAAGATCTGATCGGACAGATTCCAAACCCCGTCGTTCCTCTCTTTCTCTGCATTGAACAGAATATCTGTCTGACAGCTGCTGTACGGGGCAGAAACTGTGAGGATTCCCCGGCTTTCTTCCCTTGCATCCGAAAACAGCACCGGAATGGTCAGTACCCCTTGCACAAAATCCTCTTCTGAAAATTCTGTCTTTTCCAGAGACAGAAACGTGGAATCCAGACGGATCTTCCCCTGGACATAGCCGCTGCCCTCTTTGTGAATCTTTACATACAGAGGCTCAACGGCATTCACCCGGCGGATCTCATACGCAACCTTTTCCGGTCTCAGCACCGCAGGTTCTTTTGCCCCGATACAGATCAAAAACTCTTCAAAGATCTGGCCCCGGTTTCGGCCTAGCAGGAGCTGATGATAAATTTCTTTTTCCCTGGAATTCTCCTCCAAATACTCATTTTTGAAGGCCTCAGAAAAAAAGAGGGTCTTTGCCCACTGTTCATCTTCCTGTACAATTTGTACGAACTGCTTCATCTTTTCTGTCATGGGTTCCTCCGATTTTAAGACTGGTGGTCTCAGGGTATTTGGTCTATAATGGACTGTAATATAATTCTGTATTTCAGAGGTCATGGATACTTCACGTCCTTTGACCTCTGCTCCGTAATATTATAGCAAACTTCGACAAAATATAAAAGATAAAGAAAGGTGAAACTATGTCAAAAAAGAAGCAAGTCTTCCACGGAAGCGACTTAGAAAAAGCAGAAGAAATATATGGAATCAAAAAAGAAGACATCATTCCTTTCGGAGGCAATGTAAATCCTCTTGGGATCTCCCCACTGTTCCGGGAAAACCTGATCCGTCATGTGGATGCTGTCTGCACGTATCCCGACCGTGACTACAAATCCCTGCGCTCTACCCTGAGCCTGTACGCCCAGATCCCCATGGAACATATCATTGTCGGAAATGGAGTGACTGAGCTGATCAGCCTGACCATGCACCTGAAACGTCCGAAAAAAGCCCTGCTGCTGTCCCCGACTTACTCTGAATACATGCGGGAAATCTCGATGATCGGCGGAACCTGCCTGGAGTATAACCTTCAGGAATCCTCTGACTTTCGTCTGGATATTGAAGACTTGAAGCGCTCTCTCACCGGTGATGTAGATCTGTTCGCATTCTGCAATCCAAACAATCCCACATCCAGTGCATTAAACAAGGACGAAATCTCGGAAATCCTTTCCCACTGTAAAAAACACGGCATTTTTGTTTTGGCGGACGAGACTTATGTAGAGTTTGCACCGGACATGGATGCTGTCACTGCCGTACCCCTGACCCGTAAGTTTGACAATCTATTTGTCTTACGTGGAACTTCAAAATTCTTTGCCGCACCGGGTATCCGCCTCGGATACGGGATCAGCGGAAACATGGATTTTATCAGGGCAATGGAGGACAGAAAAAATCCATGGAGTATCAATACTCTTGCGGCACTTGCCGGCGAAGCAATGTTCATGGATACAGACTATATTAAAAAGACAAAGGCTTACATCGCAGAAGAACGCAGAAAATGTACAGACAGACTTTCAGGCACCCCCTTCTTTAAGATTTATCCATCCTATGCCAATTTCCTGCTTGTCCGCCTGATGGACGGCACCGCCTCCCATGAAATGTTTGAACGCTGCATCAAAAAGGGGCTGATGATCCGTGACTGCTCAAGCTTTGAAGGGCTTGACGGGGAATATATCAGATTCTGCTTCCGAAAAGCAGAGGAAAATAATGCACTGCTGGACACCCTTCTGCACAAATGAGTTTTTTAGCACTATTTCCGTCACGCTTTGAAATGCGTTCCTTCAATAGTGCTAAAAAACGATCGTTGAATGTCTTTATTGTTTGGCATAGAATATATATTTTAGAAACTGCAGTGTCACATAGATCAGCAGAGCTGCCGAGAGCACGGTCTGGAAATCTACGATCCATTTTAAATAGGTCACCGGATATCCCCACTGGCTCAGTGTGATAAAAGCTTCTTTTAATGCTGCCGCACTGATCACAAACGGAAATGTATAAGCGGCAAATGACGCTGTAAACGGCATGACGATATATTTTAATCCCATCGCAAGCACAAATACATATAGAACCACAGATAAAACCGTAAGCACGATCACCAGCCATGCCACGGGCTTTTCAAAACAGTTTAAGTACCCTGCCAGCAGAAGGCTTGCGGGTGCCGCAAAGATACAGATCAGAGGCTGATACTGTTCCGGTATTTCTTTTACTGCTGTATACCGCTTTATGATCGGTACAGCAATGATCACCGTAAACAGAAGGGCTGCCCAGAAAAACCAGCGGCCGATCTCTCTCATATCGACGTTGGGAGCCGTCATGCTGCTCATCGCCAGTCCGGCATAAAAGATAAAAAAACTTGCATATACATTTTTAATGTTGAACTTGTAATATATGAAGTGTCCGTTAAAATATACCAAAAGATACACATGCACCGCCAGCGCAAGAATCCACAAGATAGAAACGGCATCTCCCACATAAGGCTTGATATAGGCGGTCAGGACAAGCAGACCCATGGAAAATGCAGCCGAAATACTGCAGTTGACCGGATCTTCAAGTTCTTCTTTCACCCTGTCGAGACAAGTCCCGATCTTGGCCAGCAAAAGGATCAGCAGGCAGACGGCCATGGCTCCGCAGATTGACTTTAAAGTTACAGAATAATTTTCTATCATGATTCCCATGGCGGCAAAACCGAGCATCGGCCCCGCTAAAGGCAAAGGTATTCTCTCTATCGTGTTTTTCATTTTTATAATCCACCTTTCTGCGAAAGGCACCAATGCGTCATGAAACATGTTGGCTAACTTTCGCTTTTTTAATCTATCTTCCTTCTGATATTATCTTCTTATAAGACCTGGATCTATGCCTGTATTTGCATTATGGATTCCTATGGTCGTACAGAGTATAAGCAAGCTCGCTTTTCTTCCTTCACAAAAGGTTTGCAAGAGTTGTGTGACTGGCTTGCTAAACATGACTGCTGCGACATTTGAATTATCTGAAACAGTACCGCAAAGTTACATACACCAATCTTCTTACAAGCGACAGACTGGACGCCTACCTTGCAGACATTGACAGACAGGCATAACCTACTATCCTGTAACTAATACAAGCAGCAAAACAGACAGCAAAAGTCTGTTTTGCCTTATAGCAATCAAGGCAGATAAGCCAAAAAAACGCTTATCCGCCTATCCATAATTATAAACAAGAAATTTACCGTTTAAAAGAAATTATCATCTGGTATATGTTCCATAATGTCGCTAATATCACACTCCAAAATATTACAAAAGCGGTCAAGCGTGTTCGTGCTTACCGGCTGATTGTATCTTAAACGATAAAGCTGAGCTTTGCTTACATTATACTTTTTAGTCAGTATGGATTTTGTGATTCCCCTTTTTTCTGCTGTTTCCCAAAGTTTGTCATACTTAATCATGTCAGCCCTTCTTTACTTTTTTTCTATTATCGCAGGAAAAAAAACAGGGTATTTCAAAGGGACCATACTCCGTCCGTTGAAACACCCTGTGAGATTTATGTAAGGAATCAGAATTTACAATGACGCTCCGTTGGAAGAGATCACATCACGATACCAGTAAAAACTTTTCTTTTTATAACGTGTCAGGCTTCCGCTTCCATCCTCATTCCGGTCCACATATACAAAACCATACCGCTTTTTCATCTGTGCCGTGGAGGCGCTGACCACATCAATACAGCCCCATGCCGCATAACCCATGACATCTACACCATCATCCAAAGCTTTTTCCACTTCTTTTAAATGATTTCTCAGATATTCAATCCGGTAATCGTCCCTGACTGTATATCCACCCTGTCCGTCGTCTATCAGCTGATCATTTGCTCCCAGACCATTTTCTGCAATAAATAACGGCTTCTGGTAACGATCATAGAAATAATTCAATGTATAGCGCAGACCCTGGGGATCGATCTGCCAGCCCCATTCGCTTTCTGGTAAATATGGATTTTTAACGCCGCTGGTCAGATTTCCTGCACCTTTGGAATACAAGGAACAATCCGCAGCTGTGCATTTACTCATATAATAGCTGAAGGAAACATAGTCTACCGTATTTTTCAGCAGTTCTTCATCCCCGGATTCCATTTGAATACAAATTCCGTTTTTCTCCCAATACTTTTTGATATAGGACGGATAATATCCCCGGGTCTGCACGTCTGAGAAGAACATTACCTTACGGTCAGCCTCCATCATGGCAATCATATCATCCGGTTTTGGCGTCATAGGATAGCTCAACGCACCTAAAACCATACATCCCATTTTTGCATCAGGAATCATATCATGGAGCCGCTTAACAGCTAATGCACTGGCAACGAACTCATGGTGTGCCGCCTGGTATTTGTCCTGCTCCGTAAGCTGTTCCTTCGGTGTCCAAATTCCGGCTCCCATAAGTGGAAAATGCCATAATGCATTAATCTCATTAAAGGTCATCCAATATTTTACCTTATCCTGATACCGTTCAAACACTGTCCGGCAATAACGGTCAAAAAAGGTAATCATCTGGCGGCTCCTCCAGCCATCATATGTTTTTGCCAGATAAAGCGGCGTCTCATAATGAGAAAGCGTTACCATGGGTTCGATCCCATAAAGACGGCAGGTATCGAAAACACGGTCATAAAACTCCAATCCCTTTTCGTTCGGCTGTTCTTCATCACCTTTTGGGAAAATCCGGCTCCATGCAATTGACATACGGAACACTTTAAATCCCATCTCCGCCATCAGACGAATATCCTCTTCATAGCGATGATAAAAATCAATTCCTATTAATTTTAAATTTTCAGGAACAGGCTGTTCTGATACCGGCCCTGCAACACCCTTTGGCATAACATCCTGAATGGAAAGACCTTTTCCATCTTCCAGATATGCACCTTCACACTGATTTGCCGCCAAAGCGCCGCCCCACAAAAAATCTTTTTGAAAACTCATAATCTCTCTATTTCTTTTTATTGATTTTGCACAAAAAAGCCTTTGTTTTAGCCCTTTTGTCAAAAGTTAATAGTTCTGTATAAGTTACAATTCAAAGCCATATAGATGGAAATCTGCATTATTGTGCTTGATTTCAGGTAAAAAAGGGTGCAAAAGAATAAACGTCTTGCTCTTTTATGAAGGCCATTCTTCATTCCCATCTTTCCTACAGTAACAAACCTCCCATGTCTAACAGGATCACCAAACATTCCATCCGGGTCCTAAATTCCTTCGTTCTGTCTATCTATAGTTGGGTGCTGCCTATGCTCCTTGACAGGGTCATGCCCTACGGATAAAATCCAGCGCAGCTATTCTGGCTCTGCTTTGTATCATGTACTTACATTCCTGCTCACAGCACCAAGCACTTGGCGGACGCTTTACTGTTTACAGTTACTTTGTAAACCATAGATGTCACTGCTAAATTTAAGAACTCTCTTGGTCAGTTCACATCCCCGCCATTCAAAACCTCTGGCAAAGTGAGTCTCACTTCCAATATCTATTCCTACCACTAAAGTTGTAAGAAGATATCTTAATTATACTGTGAGGTTCTTTTCTCGTCCATTGACGAGATTTATGAATTACGGGAATGCTCCTTATTTTAAAATCGTAATCAGATCTTCTCCGGCTTTTCCCACTTTTTTCGCTAATACGTCCAGATAGTCCGGCGTATTAGCCACAACAATCGGAGTCGTAACATCATAACCCGCTTCCTTGATCCCCTGAATATCAAAGGATATCAGCAGCTGTCCCCTGGCTGCTTTTTCACCCTGTTTTACATGTACCTCAAAATATTTTCCTTTTAACTCCACAGTATCCAGACCAACATGGATCAAAAGCTCCACTCCGTCCATTGTTTTTAACCCAATTGCATGACCTGTGTCAAAAATGGATTCTACCACACAATCTTCAGGAGCTGCCACTTCTCCCTTTTCCGGCACTACTGCCGCACCTTTGCCCACAATTCCGCTGGAAAACACTTCATCCTTCACCTCTTTAAGAGGAATGATATTTCCAGTTAATGGAGAATCTATCGAGATTTTGACCGCTTTATCTGATCTTTCCGGCTCAATACTTCTATCCGGGAGATCTTCCCGCTCCTCTTCCTCCTTCGGATCTTCAAATCCAATGATCAATGTTGCGGCTGCTGTTACAACGATAGAAATCACAATGGTAACCCCTGCATTGATCACATTATTAAAACCATCGCCTCCAATATATACCGGAAGTGCAAAAATGCCTGCCGTAGTAGAAGAAAATGTATGAATTCCTGTGATACCTGCGTACAGACCCGCCGCAAAGCCGCCGATCATAGATGCATATAATGGTTTCTTTAATCTGAGGTTTACACCATATAAAGCCGGTTCTGTAATACCCATCAAACCTGTAACACCGGAAGAAATACCAAGCTGTTTTAATTCTTTATTTTTACTTCGAAAACCTGCAACAAGCGCTGCTGTTCCCTGAGCAATATTGGATGCCAGCATGCCGGGGCCCAGAATTGTACCATATCCCAGTGTTGCATACTGAATTGTCTGAATCGGCGCAAAGCAGTAATGCATACCTGTCATAATGAAGAATGGACAGAAAGTACCCATCAAAACAGGAATCACCCAGCCTGCATACTCATTTAACCAGTTAAACCCAACTGCGATCACCTGACCAACCAGATTTCCAAGGGGTCCTGCGATCACAATTCCCACAATGCCCGTTCCAATAACGGTAATCATTGGCGCAAGGAAAATTTTAACCGGTTTCGGAGATATTTTATTTGCAAAACGTTCTATATAAGACTGTACCCATACGATCAGTAAAATCGGAACAACACTTCCGCTGTAAGAGATCATTGTTACCGGAATAATCTCAAACAGTTTTACCGCATCACCGGTATTTAATCCGGTAAAAGAAGGATGTAACAGTACGCCTGCCAGAACTGCAGCCACATATGGGTTGCATTTAAATCGCTTCGCTGCGGAAAACGCCAGAATAAACGGCAAGAAATAAAACAGCGCATCGCCAAACGCAGAGAAGATCTGGTAAGTCTGGGAAGCATTATCTACTAATTTAAATGCCACCATTAAAGCAAGCAGCGCCTTGATCATACCAGAGCCGGCAAGCGCCGGAATCACTGGTTGGAAAATTGCTGTTAATGTGCCAAAAAAGGATGCAATTATGCCTTTTTTTTCTTCATTGCCAGCAGCTGCATTCTCTTCGAAATCACCCAGTGTTTGGATTTCCTCACAGACGTTTCCCACATCTGTTCCGATGACAATCTGAAACTGTCCGTTTTTCGTTACAACGCCCTGAACACCCTTTAATTTTTTTATAGCTTCTACGTCTGCTTTTTTTACATCATTTAAATGAAATCTAAGCCGTGTCATACAATTTGTAACACTGGCTATGTTTTTATCACCGCCTACAAGCTGTAAAATATCGGCTGCTAATTTTTTATGATTCATATAATACCTCCCTAACGTTATGAAATTGGAGCAGGTTTCTGCTGCTCTGTATTTTGGAAGAGAAATTCCAGCTCCTGCAGTAAACCGTCCTTTCCCAATTTCCCAATCTTTATTCTTTTCCTTCCGCCATAGTGATTCTGCGGATATATACAGCCAGATAGATTTTTTCTTCTTCCGTAACGGTCAGCTGATAGTCCTCCGAAATGACCCTTGCTATTTTTTCCGCACACATATAAGCCTCTGCGTACTCTTTGCGGATCATTTCATGAAATTCAGAATCGTCACTATCCAGCATATTATCCTGAAAAATTCTTTTGGCAAAAAATTTCAAATGCGTGGTAAACCGGACAGAATGTACAGATTCTTCATCAAAATTCATATGGTACTGGTAACGTACAATATTTATAATTTTATGAATAAGCTCCGTCATTCTCACAGAGTCATTCACATTCTCATAATCAAACTCCGCATTGATGATATGGATCGCCATCGCGCCCGCCTCATCCTCAGGAAGGTCAACCCCCGTTTTTTCATTGATCAGCTCTAACCCCTTTTTGGCAGCAGCAAATTCTTTTGGATAAAAACTTCGTATTTCCCATAATAACACGCATTTAAAAGCAATGCCCTGTTTCATACGGGAAACAGCAAACGATATATGATCCATTAAATGCAGAAATACCGCTTCATCCAGTTCTTTATCCAGCTCTTTTTCTGCCATCTTTACAATTTCAGATGTAATTTCCATATATATTTCCGGTGTCTGCGCAATCAGCGCATAGAGCTTACCGGCTGCATTTTTGGATTTTAAGAAAAATTCTTTTTCTATTTTTGACGGAGCAACCTCGTCTCCGGACTTCATTCGAAAACCGATTCCTTTTCCAATCAGAATCCTCTCCTGATTACGTTCATTTCTGGCACTCACGACGTTGTTATTGATCACACTTGTAACAATCCATCGCTTTCCACTCATTTCTCTTTCCCCCGATAATCTGTTTCTTTACAAGTTCCTTATCTGAATATGACGAGAAAACAAAAAAAAGACCCCCATTACACGCACTCAGTTACGGCGTGTAATGTCAGGTCTTGCCTGCCTCACAGTAACAATCCTGATGGAGTCATTCATTCATTCATTCATTACATTCAGGCTATCACATTTTGATATTCTTGTCAATAACCAAAAATCAGCATCCCACGGTAAACGCAATTATCCAAGAAGCCTATGAGTATGCAAAGGAGAAATTTAAGAAACGCAGGAAACAAGCACATAGATTATAGAATGGAATGTCACCCAACACACAAGGCTGAGCGCCACCGAAAGTATGCTGCTCTTTTCGGCTGGTGTATTGCAGCATGGTTTTGAATTTCAAAGCCGTTACATAGCATTACGAATCAAAGCAGGAGAAATACTCTCCTGTCATCCGTGATGTGGTGTAGCGGCTTTTTCATTTATCCAAAAGTCAGGAGAAATGGAATCCAGAACGGAGGTGAAAAGGATATAGGATTGTGTCAGCCATAATCCCAACCCACACCGCTTATGGGCGTCGACTTACTCAGGGGACACCCCTGTTTACCCCGAAAAAAGAAAAAAAGACAGGAGGATATATCGCATGGCACGGCTACCAGATAATCGTTGTTACCCACCTTGACGGAGGACATCTGCATAACCATTTCTGCTTTAACTCCGCGACGACGAGCAGGATGGGCTTTTGGGAGTGACGTTCACAAGACCCGCATTTATGGAAATGATGAACTTTGTCGGGCAGTTGTTGGAGGAAAATTTTGAGCGTCTGGACGTGAGGTATATCGCCATCATAGACAAAATTGACACTGCCAAAGGCATCAGCGACCTTGTGCCCATGCAGGATTTATTCAACGAATGGCACGCCAAAAATATGAGCCAGAAAGTTCGGAACGTATTACGCAATAAAGGAATGGCAGGCTTCCCACTCACAAGCAATCCACCCTATGGATATATGAAGAATCCAGAAAATCTATGAGGATAATATAAACGGACGAATCTCTGATGAACGCTATGCCCTTTTGTTTTTTCTATCCACTACCTCTTTATTTCAAATTTATCCTCCTTGTGTTCTAGTTTTCATATATATCTTTCAGGATCACCTCAGCACTTTTCCTGTGATAACCCTCCGGATCTTCCATAATATGATCTCCGGAAATATCCCATCTCATCTGTCCGTACTGGGTAAGATAGCTCCTTCCCCTGGAACAGTCCGGATATCTTTTGTACCATTTTCTATGATACTTTTTCATATATTTTCTGGCAAGTGCCAGTGCCTGGCTTTTTTTCTTTCCTGACGGTGTGGCCGTTCCGGAAATCTGCACTCCTTTCGGACTGGAATGAACCAAAACGACACTGCCGTCTTTACAGGAGCCGATAACGATCCATACATGGCCGCAGCTTGAAGATCCCATAATATCTCCTGCTTTGTAGTCTGTCACCTTACTCTTGATTTTATATGTTCCCCAGCCTTTTTGAGCGAATAATTTAGGCTGGTCTTTTGCCTTCCTCACATAACCGCCTTTGCCCGGCACCGTATTTCTGATATTATATACGGTCCACCCGACGAAGCCGGAGCAATCCAGCCCTTTTCCTCTGCGGTAGCGGTACTTTTTGTAATTATACCCTGAATTCTGTGACAGGAAAAACCGGTTCCATTCGCCGTTAAGTCCGATCCTCTTCCCGTCATTCCCGGTTCCGGTATCAGCCTTATTCCATCCTCCGCCCCAGATGTATAAGGTGGTGCCCACCGGGGCTGCGGCTGTTTTCAGGAAATTTTTAATGGTAGATTCTCCTCTGGCTGCCATTGATACCTTAACTGTTTTAGAAAATCCGCTGTAATATTCCTTCTTTTTGTATTTCCTGTAAGAACGGACTTTGAAGCGATAATTGACTCCGGGCTTCAATCCTTTGATCACATGTCTGGATGCCTTTGAGACAGCCTTTTTTCTGTACTTTTTCTTCTCTTTGTCGTACAGGTAAATCTCCGTCCCTGTGGCCTTTTTCCCCTTAACCCAGGACAGAACAACATTTCTTTTTACGGCGGTGGCCATCACTCCTGAAGGCTTCCCCGGTTTTTTCGATGCTCCCTGAATTTGTCTCTCTCCTCCTGCCCATACCAGCATCATACAGAGTGCTGTAAGCAGTATTCTCTTTGCTTTCATGATTATGTATCCTCTATTTCATTTATTCGATAAATTTGAGTATTTCGTTATAGATCTGATCGGAACACGCTTCGTTCAATATTTCGTGTCTGCATCCGGGATATAGCTTTCCTCTCGTATTGGCATAACCAAGCTCCTTTAAAAAAGAGACCGCATTCCAGAATTGTTTTGGGGATACAATGCACGGATCATCTTCTCCTGCTATAAACAAGATCGGCAGCTCAGTCTTTTTCTTCTCCCATCCCCTCCGGCTGTAAGTCTCATCCATCAGATGAAACAGGTTTAAAAATCCGTTGTTTGTAAAGACAAACCCGTCCAGCGGTTCTTCATCATATTTCCTGACGTTATCTTTATCATAACTGATCCATCCGTTGAAAGATTCGCCGTCCTTGAGCTGCTTCTTAAAGGCTCCGAATGCCAGTTTATGAAAAAATAAACCTTTCTTCCGGTCTCCGCAGATTCTGCATGCGATCTTTGCCATCCCTGCGGCCGGCTTTGCCAGGGGATTTTTACTGGGACTTCCGCATACGGTCAGCGAGCTCAGTTCCCAGTCATACTTTTTCAAATAACACCGCACGATCAAAGAACCCATGCTGTGCCCAAATAAATGGACAGGCAGGCCAGGGAACTCCTTTTTGATCCACTCTGTAACCTGATGGGCATCCTCCACGACGGCCCGTCCGGAGGTGTCATAAAAATATCCAAGATCGTCTGCTCTCACTATACTCTTACCATGTCCTCTGTGGTCATGGATCACTGCAGCATAACCGCAGCTTTCCAAATATTCCATAAACGGAAGATAACGTTCCTTATGCTCACTCATCCCATGGCAGATCTGGACCACTGCCTCAGGCTTATGTTCAGGCGTTATGGCTAATACATGGAGACGGTGGCTGTCTTCTTCAGATTTTAAATATAATTCTCTTTTCATGCTCCCATCCTCCTATTTGTTTTCAACCTTCTTGTTATGATGTATTATACTCGTTTTGCTTTACCTTGGAAAGAAAAACAGATATAATTATTTTGTAATGTATTCTAATTTTATTAAGAACACAGGAGGACAGTTATGAAGAGATTAAAAAGAGTTCTGGCACTTACTTTGGCTGCCGTGATGCTTTTTACACTGGGAGGATGTAAGAAGAAAACTCCCGAGGAAGTATTGGAAGCTGCCACGAAGAAAATGAGCAAGGTAAAATCTGCCGATATAAGCGGAAATATCAAAATGAAGATGAGCAGTACTTCATCCACCAGTTCCAGCCTTGAGATGAACATGGGACTCAAGATGAAGGCTACTGACATGACATCGGAAGACATGAAGATGGATATGGACCTCACCATGGGGATTGCCGGTCAGGATATGGTCATCAAAGCCTATTACGCTGACGGTTACTACTATATGAACTATTCCGGTCAGAAACAGAAACAGAAAATGGACTTTACAGCCATGCAGAAACAGATGGAAAATTCTACCGGACAATTTGATATGTCTGTTGACAATTACAAAGACCTGAAGATGGAAAAGAAAGATGATAATTATATTATCTCCTTTAAGTTTAAAGAGAAAGCACTCAACGACTACATCAATAAAATGATGGGGCAGATGAATTCCACAGGCGCTGCAGGTTCCAGTACCAATTATGCGGATCAGGTAAAGTTTGACTCTATGTCCGGTACCATGACCGTCAATAAAGACTCAGAGATCACTGCACAGAAGATCAATATGGTTGTTTCAAGCAAAGAAGATACGAAGCTTAAGATCAAAATGATCGTTAATGTTAAATATAACAGTATCGGAAAAGATGTGAAAGTAACACTTCCTGATGACCTCGATACTTATAAGGAAGCTCCTGCAACGACCGCGGCGCCTTCCACAACAACTGCACAGTAAATTACAGCGGGCCTTCCGGATTCCTCCGGCAGGCCCATATCTTTTCCATGTTATTAACGTTCTTTTATCGGTGTATATTTTTTATGTCCGGCCACACCTTTGTACGCCGGACGAATGATTCTTCCTCCGTTTACAAGCTCCTCCATCCTGTGTGCGCTCCATCCTGCGATCCTCGCGATGGCGAACAGCGGAGTATACAGTTCATAAGGAAGATCCAGCATACTGTAAATAAAACCGCTGTAAAAATCGATATTTGCGCTGACGCCTTTATATATTCTGCGCTCTTCGGCAATGACTTCTTTGGCCAGCTTTTCTACATTGGTATATAAAGCATATTCCTTTTCTTTTCCTTTTTCTTTTGACAGTCCCTCTACAAAGTAACTTAATACCTTTGACCGCGGATCGGAAATAGAGTAGACCGCATGCCCCATTCCATAGATCAGTCCGGACTTATCAAAGGCCTCTTTCCTCACGATCCTGGTCAGGTATCCTTTCAGTTCCTTCTCATTCGTCCAATCCTTCACATGTTCTTTGATATCAGCAAACATCTGGACAACCTTGATATTGGCTCCCCCATGTTTCGGTCCCTTTAAAGAACACAGCGCCGCTGCCACAGAAGAATATGTATCCGTTCCCGAAGAGGAAACCACGTGAGTCGTGAAAGTTGAGTTATTTCCGCCGCCGTGCTCCGCATGGAGAACCAGCGCAAGATCCAGGATTTTTGCCTCCAGTTTTGTATACTTGCTGTCCGGCCTTAACAGATACAGAATGTTTTCCGCCGTGGACAGATTCTCTTGAGGCGGATGGATCACCAGGCTTTCTCCTTTTTTATAGTGGCTGTATGCCTGATATCCATAAACTGCGAGCACAGGGAAAAGTGCGATCAGCTGAAGCGACTGCCTGAGCACATTTGGTATGGAAGTATCACTGGCGTTATCATCGTAAGAAAATAACGTCAGCACACTTCTCGCCAGCGTATTCATCATATCCCGGCTCGGAGCCTTCATGATAATGTCCCGGACAAAATTTGTCGGAAGCTGACGGTATTCCGCCAGGAGCTGTTTTAAATCCTGAAGCTGTTCCTCATTGGGCAGTTCCCCGAATAAAAGGAGGTAGACTGTCTCCTCGAATCCATACCTCTCTTCTTTGATAAATCCCTGGACAATATCTTCAATGTCAATTCCATGATAATATAATTTTCCATCACAGGGAACAATCTCTCTGTCCTCGACCATATAGGACATAATCGTCGAAATATCAGTCAGTCCTGCAAGTACACCTTCTCCGCTCTGTTTCCGCAGCCCTCTTTTCACATCATACTTTTCAAAAAGGGTGGGATCAATTTTCTTCTCACACTTTTTTGCCAGTTCTTCAATTTCAGGTGTAATTTCAGAAAACTTATTCGGCATATTTTTTATCATCTTGATTGCTCCTTTCTTACTATGATTCTTAACAATTAAAAGCCCTGTTTACTGCACTGTTATGCAATATCATGGTACTTTCCGAGGAATTCCCTCGTCCGCTCATTGGCTGAGTTAAACACATCCTCCGGAGCCGCATCTTCCACGATGACTCCCTGGTCCATGAAGATGACCCGGTCTGAGATCTCTTTCGCAAATGCCATCTCATGGGTGACGATCACCATGGTCATATTCAGATCTGCCAGGGATTTGATGACCTTCAGCACCTCTCCGGTCAGCTCCGGGTCCAGTGCAGAAGTCGGCTCGTCGAAGAACAGAATTTTCGGCTCCAGCGCCAGCGCCCTTGCTATGGAGACCCTCTGGGACTGTCCGCCTGACAGTTCACACGGATAGGCATCGGCCTTTTCTTCGAGTCCGAGCTTCCTGAGCAGTCCAAATGCCTTCTCTCTGGCTTCTTCTTTTGGGATACCGGCCACCTGTACCGGAGCCTCCATTACATTTCTCAGCACACTGTAATGAGGAAACAGATTAAAATTCTGAAAAACAAATCCTGTCTCCATCAGTATTTTCTTTTGTACCTCTTTTGACGCATACTCCGGCGTGTCTCCGTTCATGGATACCAGCGTATGGCCGTTGATCTCAATGGTTCCCTTCGTCACCTTTTCCAGCTGGTTCATACATCTTAACAGCGTGGATTTCCCGGAACCGGAGGAACCAATGATCGTCACGATCTCTCCGTCGTTAATCTGGAAAGAAATATCTTTTAAGACCTTCAGCTTTCCAAAATTTTTCTGGAGATTAGTCACAGATAAAACACTCATTTTCTTTCCTCCTTAACGATAATAGCTCATCCGTTTTTCCAGGATGCCAAAAACTTTAGATACAATCATATTCATGATCAGATAAAAAATACCTGCCACGATCAAATATTCCATCCCGCGGCTTCTGGACATATTATTGGCTGCGACCACATAAATTTCCATGACACCAATCACATGTGCTAGGGAAGTATCTTTTACAAGAGTCATGCACTCACTTCCCATAGGCGGCAGTATGATCTTGACTACCTGCGGCAGTATGATCTTAAAAAATGTCTGTGCCTTACTGAATCCCAGCACTTTTGCTGCCTCGTACTGTCCGTTCGGTATTGCCTGGATTCCGCTCCGGTAGATCTCCGCAAAATAAGCGGCATAATTTAAGGAAAATGCCACGACTGCGGCCATGGTTCGCTCGATTCGTATGCCTAAAAGCAGATTCAGGCCGAAATAAAATCCGTATAACTGGAGAATAAGCGGTGTACCTCTCATGATCAGCAGGTAAAAACGCACCGGCAGCTGAATGATCTTAAATCTGGTCATCCTCCCAAGCGCCAGCACAAGCCCCAATGTCAGACCGAAGACCAGTGTGAGGAAAAAGATGATCAGTGTCTGATCCAATCCGTTATGTAACAGCATATCTGCAATGCCAGGCAGTTTTTCAAACCATTGTATGATACTATCTATCATTTCTTTGCTCCTATAAGTATAAATTTTCCGGAATTTTTCTTGTCAGAAATTAATTTCTGTGTTGGTGAAAAAATCAAGAGGCTTTGAAAAAAGCCTCTTGCTTCTTGTCTCTTATTTGATTGTTGTCAGATCTTCGCCAAACCATTTTTTACTGATCTTAGCCAATGTTCCGTCTTTTTTCATGTCCTTTAACTGGTTTTCCACTTCGGTTTTCAGTTTCTCATCTCCGGTACGGAACCCAATGACATATTTCTCAGTACTTAAATTGTCATTTAAGATCTTGAATTTTCCCGGGTCCTTTTTGGCGTAATATTTTGCTACCACTTCATCCATGACAGCTGCATCACAGCCATTTCCAAGGTCATTTAAGATCTCAACGTTATTGCCGAAGTAAACAATCTTTGCATTCTTTAATTCTTCTGTCTTGTCAACCGCATCTGCCGCCGTAGAACCTTTCTGTACTCCCACCTGCTGCTTTTTAATGTCTTTTAAGCTCTTGATCTTGCTCTTTTCCGGTACGAGCATTACCTGGTGGTTATCCATGTAAGATTCAGAACAAAGCATCTCTTTTGCTCTGTCTTCGCTGTATGTCAGGCCGTTCCAGATACAGTCGATTGTCTTGCCCTGCAGCTCCTGGTCTTTGGAATCCCAGTTGATCGGCTGTAATTTTAATTTGATCCCCATTCTCTTGGTAACTTCTTTTGCCATATCAATGTCAAAACCTACGATCTTCTGATCCTTATCTGTGAAGCCCATAGGAGGGAAAGATGCATCCAATCCCAGAATTAATTCTTTGTTGTCTTTTACATACTGAAGAGACTCGTCTGTCTTACTTTCTTCTTTCTTTGAACATCCTGCCAAAAGCATAGACCCTGCCAGCACAGCACTCACGCAAAGCACTAATAATTTTTTCACTCTCATCCTAAAACTCCTCCGTTTTTATTTCCTGTCATGATAGCACATTAGCGTACTAAATTCATACGTTAATATACTATCAAACTACTTGCTTTTTGTCAATCTCCATGGATAGTATTTCCTGCTCTTTTCCATGCAAAATCCTTGTTTTTGCGGTGCGATCCGTGTTATAGTAAGTTTATCTTTGGTAAAGAAAGGAAGGGAAATATCTACCATGAGAAAAAAAGGACTTAAAATACTCGCCATGTCCGTGGTACTGAGCGTCTCTATGAGTGCCTCTGTCTTCGCAGGAAGCCTGTCACTGCGTTATTCCGGAAAAAACCGCACATACAAGGGAAAACAGCTCACATTTTATTATAAAGGAAAAAAAATCGATTTAGGAAAGGCCCCGGGCATCCAGATCAACAAGGTCAACATGCTTCCATATTATAATGCGATCGTGAAAAACGGACCGAAAGTAAAGAGAAGCTACAACAGCAAGACCGGAAAGCTGGTACTCACCAACGGAAAGAAGACGATCACCTTCTATAAAAATAAAAAGTATGCCTATACCAACGGAGTAAAACGGACATTTACTACTGCTCCGCTGACTGTAAAATACAGAAGCATCAACAAAAACTATATTCTGCTCCCGGCGAAATTTACAGCCAAATATCTGGGCATCAGCTATACATACTCAAGTTCCGCAAAACGCATTGATTATGCAAAGCCTGCCGAAAGCAAACCTGTATCACCAGTCAAATCCAATACGACAACAAAGTATAATACGACTTTGAACAATTACATAAAAAAACAGCAGGCCCAATGGAAAACTTACGGCGGAAAAACGATCGACTATAAAAAATACATCCCCGTAACTGCGGATAATACGAACAGTTTCCAATTTCTTCGCATAGACACCTATCATTCGGTTAATTCTTCCAAATTTAATTCCACACTTCAAACTATGGTTTCTAAAAAAACCGGAAGTGTTCTGTCAGGAAAAGCCTCAGTCATTACAAATACCGCAAAGACCTATAATCTGGACCCACTATATTTTCTTTGCCAGACAGTACAGGAAAGCGGTTATGGGACGAGCACATTGGCAAAGGGAATTAAATCTGCTGATTTAAAAGATACAAAGTTGAAATCTGTAAATCTAAAAGGTAAAATTGTTACCGGTGAATCTCTGACAAAAGACTCTTCTGGCGAGATCACAGCATTTAAATACATAGCCTCTAAAGACAGAAAAAGTAAACGGGAGTATGTCAAAACAGAAAACGGATATTTGGAAGTAAAAACTTTATCCGCAGCGGAGCAGAAAAAAACAGTCTATAACCTCTATGGCATAAAAGCAGTCGATGCCGCTCCACAGTTGTGCGGATTCACTTACGCTTATAATCAGGGCTGGACGAGTGTGGATAAAGCCATTCAGGGAGCCGGTAAATTTTTATCTAAATGGTATGTTCACAACAATACATATAAACAAAATACACTTTATAAAATCCGTTATAACCAAAATCTAAATTATCTCTGGCATCAGTATGCCTCTGATCCGGCCTATGCCCAGTCCATCGGCAAGCTGATGAATACATATCAAAGCGTATATTCAAGCACCAGCGGATTTATTTATGACACACCAGTATTCAACTAAATAAAAGGCGAAATAGCTCAGGGACAGATCCTGGGCTATTTTTTATTACTTAGGAAATCATTTGACTGCGTCAAATCGCATCTGGCGCACAAAGTTTAAAAGCCCCTCAAAGAATAAGGGGTTGGGGAGATGAGGCGGGCCTGTCCACTTTGTCCTCTCCTAAAACAAATTTTTTCTGCTCTGTCCGCCTTAAATATTACATTTATATTACAATTTTATTGTATATTTTTTAATATAATGCTATACTTATATTACATTTCAATTTCAACAGGAGGATAAATAGGTTATGAAAAAACGAGTCATTGCAGCATTTACGATGTTATTTGCCTTTACATCCATTTTTTCCGGTTTTCCAAAACCGGATATCTCGGCTGCTTCTCTAAAGATCAGATACGGCGGCAAGACAAGATACTATACAGGGAAACAGCTTAACTTTACATACGCTAAAAAAGGAATTTCGACCAAAACACCGGGTATTCAGATGAAGAGCATTAACATGATACCTTACTACAGTATTCTGGTTAAAAATGGGCCGAAAATCAAACGCAGCTACAACAAAAAAACAGGCAAACTTGTACTAAAGCACAAGAACAAAACACTAACTTTCTATAAGAATAATAAAACCTGTTATGTAAACGGTAAGAAGAAAAAATTATCCGTTGCACCCGTCTCAGTCAAGTACTACACGACCAAAAAATATAACATTCTGCTTCCGGCTAATTTTACAATCAAGAATTTAGGACTGGACTATTCCTATATCTCTTCAGCAAAGAGAATCCACATCAACAAACCGGGAAACAGCTACTTATACACAAAAAACACAACGACTAATTATAATAAGAAGACATCCGATTATATTAAATCCCAGACAGTTAAATCTTATGGTGGTAAAAAAATCAACTACAACAACTATGTGCCGACCAGTACTGATCCGACTCACGGCTACCAGTATCTGCGTCTGAATACATACCGCACCGTCAACAGCTCAAAGTATAACAGTCTCTTAAACAGTAAGGTAAAATCCAAAAGTGTACTGAAAAACAAAGGTTCTGTTCTCAACAGCGCTGCGAAAACCTATAAGATCGATCCTGTTTATTTCCTTTGCCAGACGATCCTGGAGACCGGTTATGGTACAAGCACTCTTTCACAGGGCAAATGGATTACCAAGGTTATAACAGGAAAGTCTGTTGTGAAAGACAAAAAGGGCAATGTCACAGGGTTTCAAAAAGTAAACGGCAAATATCAGACAAAAAAGATCTCATCTAAAAAAGTATATAACTTATATGGTATCAAAGCCTATGATTCTGACCCACAGCTGTGCGGTTTCAGCTACGCATACTATCAGGGCTGGACAAGTGTGGACAAAGCCATTAAAGGCGCTGCAAAATATGTCAGTCAGGAGTATATTAATAACAGTACATACAAGCAAAATACTCTGTACAAATTCCGCTATAATCCAAATACTAAGTACATCTGGCATCAGTATGCTACAGATCCGGGATATGCACAGAAGATCGGAAAACTCATGTACAGTCAGTTCAGAAGTGCCTATGCAACAGGCAACACAGTCACATTCGACCGTCCAAAATTTAAATAATGGTTTTTATAAGACAAATCTGATCTGTTCAGATTCACAAAAAGCTCCTGTACCCCCTCACTCATTAAGGGCCCCAGGAGCTTTTATTACTCTGCCTTCTTTATTTTTTCTTTTTCCCTAACCCTGCTGCAAATCCGGTCAATGCCGTCCCGAACACCAGAATGAGACACAGAATCTGTCTCTCGTCTCCTGTTCTGCTGACACGCCCCCTTCTCGCTCTTTTCTTATACTCCCATTCCGGCACAGTCTCCTCTGTTTCCGGCTGGCAGTCTCCTCCGTCAGGGCCAAAGGCTTCTCTGTGATCTCCTGTCAATGTCACTTTTACTGTGGCTTTCTTTCCGTCTGACAGAGAAAACGTAAGACCAAAAACCCCTGTTTTTTATGTTCATTGATCTTTTTAAACTGTTCCTGATCCACAAAGAAATCATCTAAAGAAACATTGTTGCCGTCTTTATCCTATCCTTTTTATTCGCCAAGGGGACGATCGTCTCATCAGCGCCCAAGATGGCTTCTGTGATTTTTTCTTTATCCGTGGATCTGTTTAAGCTCCTCACCCAATTTTTCCACATATTTTGGCAAATTGCTCGTTTCGGTATTGGTACCTGGAAAAAGAGTTAGACCAAAAATAAATATTTTTTAAGCAGTTTGCTGAATACAAATGATTCCTTCATACATTTGTTCGCATCCTGTCCATAGGACGAACTTTCATATGCAACAAAAAAGGAAGGAGTGCCTGCATGGCACATCCTTCTCCCAGTTATCTTTTCTCTTGTTACCAAAATCAGTCTTCAATATAGGCTCTGAGAGATTTCGTTTCTTTTTTCATTCTCAACTTTCTCAAAGCTTTTCCTTCGATCTGCCGTATGCGCTCTCTTGTCACATGATATTCTCTCCCTACTTCCTCCAGGGTCCAGATCCTGTTTTCTACAAACCCAAAACGCAGCCTTAAAATCGTCTGTTCACGTTCGGTAAGTTCCGACAATATCTCATTTATCTGTTCAGAGAGAATTCCCTGCTCCGCCGTCTGATATTGTTCCGGCATGCTCTCATCCGCCACAAAATTTATGAGCATCGCGTCTTCCTCTTCTCCGACCGGAGAATCTAAAGATACAGTGTCACTGTACAATCTCATGATCTCATCCATTTGATCTCTGCCGATCCCCATCGATTCTGCCAGTTCATCTGCATTTGGCTCCCGTCCGTTTTTTTCCAGAAATTTTCTGGCCGCATTGTTCACTTTCCCCATCTTTTCTTTCATATGGACCGGTATCCGGATAGTCCTGGCCTGGTCCGCGATAGCCCTCGTGACAGACTGACGGATCCACCACATGGCATATGTGCTGAACTTGTACCCTCTCCGGTAATCAAACTTGTCCACTGCTTTCATAAGTCCTATATTGCCTTCCTGGATCAGATCCAGAAGGGCCATGTTGCTGCCGGCGGCATATCTTTTTGCAACACTGACGACCAGACGCAGGTTGGAATTGATCATTTTATCTTTTGCTGACTGGCTTCCCGCTTCAATTTCCTTTGCCAGTCTTTCTTCCTGGTCTCTGGAAAGCAGCGGAATCCTGCCTATCCTGTGCAGATAAGCCTTCACTGAATCCTCCATCACAGGATTTTCAGCTTCTGCCGCGTCTGTCTGCTGCCGGTCTGCCTGGCTTGCTGCTGTAAAATCTGAAAATACTATACTCTGGTCTCTCAGACGGCCGATAACATAATCAAATTCCTGCTCACTTAAACTCTTATCAAAGATCTGATCGACCTCATCCAGCTGAATGACATTATGGTTCTGACCGGCCATTTTTATAAGTTCTTGTATCCGTTTCTCTATTTGCACTGCAGTGTGGCTCCTTTCTCTGAAAAATAACAAAGTGGACAATCCCACTTCATCTCTTAAGCTCCACTCTTTGAGGGGCTTTTTTATTCCACAGAACGAACTTTTCTATGATATAAAAGAAGACCGGAGCTAATTCCGGTCTCAGCATTTTGCTTTATATACTTATTTTACCACATTTTTAAAATTTTAATAAGTTTTCAGAAAAATATTTTTAAATTTTATTAATATCTGACATTTATTCACCAATACAATTTGTACATTTTGCACAAAAATTTTTATTCATCCAACGCATCCCGAAGGCCTTTCGTAAACTCATATACCTTTTTGGGGCTGTCTTCCCCATACTCGCTGATGATCTTTACAATAGCACTGCCCACGATGACACCGTCACAGTACCGGCTCATCTTTTTGGCCTGTTGGGGGCCTGAAATCCCAAACCCTACGGCACAGGGAATTTCTGTATTTTTCTTGATCACGTCAAAAAACGCGTCAAAGTCTGTGGTAAACTCATTTCTTGTCCCCGTCACACCGATGGATGAGACACAGTACAAAAATCCCTCTGCGTCTTTTGCGATGGATTCGATTCGGTCGTGAGAAGCAGGCGTCACCAAGCTGATATTGTCAACGCCATGTGCCGTGGCTGTCCCCTGTATCTCATCCTTTTCCTCAAACGGCATATCCGGCACGATGACACCGTCGATCCCGCATTCATTGCAGAGATCAAAAAAACGTTCCGTCCCAAAACGGTAGATCGTATTTAGGTACATCATCATCACAAACGGAGTATCAGTTTCATTTCTGAGTTCCTTGACCATTTTAAAAATTCCGGCCAGTGTAGTCCCTCCTTCCAGGGAATGCTGGCTGGCTTCCTGGATTACGATCCCTTCTGCAATGGGATCAGAAAACGGAATCCCGATTTCTATGATATCCGCCCCGGCATTTACCATGCTCATGATGTTTTTCTTTGTAGTCTCATATCCAAAATCACCGGACACAATATAGGTGATCAGCGCTTTCTGTCCATTTGTCTTTCTCTTCTCAAATGCTTCTTTAATTCTCATCTAACTTCACCCCTCTATATCTTGCTGCCTGAAATACATCCTTGTCTCCCCGCCCGGACAGACAGATCACGACACTTTCATCCTTTTTCATATTCGGAACTATTTCCATTGCCGCAGCTACCGCATGGGCTGATTCAATGGCAGGGATAATCCCTTCCATCCTTGTCAGATACTCAAATGCGCACACCGCCTGTTCATCCGTGATGCTCAGATATTCTGCCCTGCCGATGTCATGAAGGTGGGCGTGCTCCGGTCCGATTCCCGGATAGTCAAGCCCTGCGGAAATAGAATAAACCTCATCAATCTGTCCTTCCTCATTTTGAAGAAAAAGGCTCTTCATTCCGTGAAAAATACCCTTGCTCCCCCTGGCGATCGTGGCGGCATGCTGGATTGTATGAACTCCTCTTCCCGCTGCTTCGGCTCCGACAAGGCGCACTTTCTTATCTTTTACAAAATCATAGAAAGCTCCCATGGCATTGCTCCCGCCTCCCACACATGCGATGACACAGTCCGGCAATTTTCCTTCTTTCTCCTGTATCTGGCGTTTTGTCTCTTCCCCGATGATCTTCTGAAAATCCCTGACCATGGTCGGATAAGGATGGGGCCCCATAACAGAACCGATGCAGTAAAAAGTCGTTTCAATATTCGTAGCCCAGTCTCTCATAGCCTCATTGATCGCGTCTTTTAAGGTCCGTGTCCCGCTCTGCACAGCCACTACCTTTGCTCCGAGCAGTTCCATCCGGTAAGCATTGAGACTCTGGCGTTCCACATCCTCCGCTCCCATGTAGACGACACATTCCATATCAAACAGCGCCGCCACTGTGGCTGTTGCCACCCCATGCTGTCCTGCTCCGGTCTCGGCAATGATACGCTTCTTACCCATCCTCTTCGCAAGCAAAATCTGTCCGAGCACATTATTGATCTTATGGGCTCCGGTATGGTTTAAATCTTCCCTTTTCAGGAATACCTTCGCACCGCCCAGATCCCTGGTCATACGCTTTGCCTCATACAGCATAGACGGCCTGTTTGCATAGTTCTTATAATATTCATGCAGCTCTTCCAAAAAGTCTGGATCATTTTTATATTTTTCATATGCCTCATTCAGTTCATTAACTGCGTTCATTACGATTTCAGGCACATACTGGCCTCCGAAATCTCCGAATCTTCCGATTTTTTTCATGCTTTCCTCCTCTTGCACAACTGTATCACCTTCCGCATTTTTTCTCTGTCCTTGACTCCGCCGGTCTCAATCCCGCTGGAAATATCAATTCCATACGGTTCTGTGTTTCTCAAGATCACAGGCAAATTATCAACCGTCAGGCCTCCCGCTATAAAATACGGTTTCCTGATCTCTGCCTGATCAAGCACAGCAAAATCCATGACCTTCCCCGTGCCTCCATAAGACTCTTCTGAAAAACTGTCCAGTAAAAGCTTATCCGTCGGGAGTTCCTGCGCTGCTTGAATATCTTTTGCCGTTCTCACCCGGACAGCTTTCCATATTTCTTTTCCGGTTTTATGTCTCACTTCTCTGATATACTCGTCGTCTTCATCTCCGTGCAGCTGAATGATGTCGAGTCCTGCCTCTTCTGATATGGAAATCAGTGACCGGAGCGGTTCATTTACAAAAACGCCGACTTTTTTAACAAGCGGGTCCAGCTGTTCCCCCAATTTTTTTGCCTCTCCGCCGCTGACTTTCCTTCTGCTTTCAGCAAAAACAAACCCTATATAGTCCGGAAGACACTCATTTGCGTAAATTATTTCATCCGGTCTGCGAAGCCCGCACATTTTAATTCTCATAGACTCCCTCTCAGTTCATTGATTGTATTTTTAATATCTCCCGAGCGCATCAGGGTCTCTCCGATCAGCACTGCATCGGCCCCGTACTCTTTCACTTCCTTTATATCGTTTCCGTTTTTCATGCCGCTCTCGGAGACGAGAACTGCATCATACGGTACCAGTTTTGCCAATCGTTTCGTAGTATTCAAGTCCACATGAAACGTGTTCAAATCCCGATTATTAATGCCGATGATATCACATTTACAGCGGACAACTTTTTGAAGTTCCTCCTCATTGTGAACTTCTGTAAGGCAGAACAGTCCCAGAGATGCCGCCAGCCGGGAAAGTTTTATAAGTTCTTCTTCTGAAAGGATCGCGGCGATCAGCAGGACTGCATCGGCTCCCAGCACTTTTGCCTCATAAATCTGGTATTCGTCAAATATAAAGTCTTTTCTCAGGATCGGCAGATTTACGCTGGCTCTGATGTCCGCCAGATATTTGTCTGCTCCTTTGAAGAAATGTTCCTCTGTCAGACAGGAAATGGCGTCTGCGCCGGCTTCCTCATAGGCCTTCGCCTGCTCTGTGGGACGGAAATCTTCTGAGATGATCCCTCTGGACGGGGATGCTTTCTTTACTTCGGATATAATGGAAATGCCGTCAGCCTTCAGGGCGGCTTTGAAATCCAAAGAGACCCTCCTGGAATTTAAAGCCATCTCCTTCATATCTTCCAGTGGGAAATTTTCTTTTTCTCTCTCAAGCTGTTCTCTTCTCTTCTCTACAATATCATCTAAAATCATTGGTTTTCTCCTAATAGCGATTGGTAAATTCAATGAATTGGTTCAGTTTTTCTATGGCCCTGCCGGAATCAATGGACTGCCTTGCCATCTCGATTCCTTCCTTCATATCTTTTGCGGCCCCTATGGTATAAAGGGCGCTTCCCGCATTGAGAAGTACGATGTCCCTTTTTGGCCCCTGTTCTTTTCCAGTCAGGATTTCTCTGGTAATCACCGCATTTTCATCGGATGTTCCTCCTTTGATGGAGTCCTTTTCTGCCATAGAGATTCCGAATTCTTCCGGACTGATCTTATAAGAAATCAGCTTACCATCCCGGATCTCACAGATACTGGTCGTATCGGATATGGAGATCTCATCCAGGCAATCATCCCCGTACACGATCATTGCCTGCTTCACACCCAGATTCTGCATAACTTCTGCCATAGGCCTCAGAAGATCTTCCTCGTAAACACCGAGTACAATATAATTTGTCATCGCCGGATTTGCCAGAGGCCCTAAAATGTTAAATACAGATCTCACACCAAGCTGGGCTCTCACAGGTCCGGCATATTTCATGGAGCCATGGTGAGTCTGTGCAAACAGGAAGGCGACTCCCACTTCCTCCAGGCATCTCTGATTCTGTTCCGGGGAAAGTCCGATCCTGGCACCCAAGGCTTCCAGCACATCGGCCGCTCCGCTTTTAGATGAGACACTGCGGTTTCCATGTTTTGCAACCTTCTGTCCCGCCCCTGCGATCACAAAAGCGGATGTTGTGGAGATATTAAAACTGCTGGCCAAGTCACCGCCGGTTCCTACAATGTCAATAGCCTCTGTCTCATCGGGAACAACGGCCGCTTTTGCGCGCATGACTTTTGCAAATCCGGTAATTTCATCCACCGTCTCATGATTCATGCGCAGCCCTGTGACAAAACTTGCAATCTGAGCCTGGGTCGCACCTCCTGACATGATGCAGTCCATAGCCTCGTATGCCTCATCAGCCGTCAGATGTCTTCCCTCGACGATTTTTTCTAAATATGGTTTCATTGCAGTTTTCTGTGCAGGTTCTATTTCTTTCACCTTATTTTCTGCCTTTGTCTCTATGCCTGCCATCTTTAAGAAATTTTCAAAGATTGTTTTTCCTGACTCCGTCAAAATGGATTCCGGATGAAATTGTATGCCGTACACGTCATAGTCTCTGTGTTTTACAGCCATGATCTGGCCCTCATCGTCTTCGGCCGCAACAGTGAGCACTTCCGGTATTCCCTCCCTCTCAATGATCAGAGAATGGTATCTGGCTGCCGAAATTGTTTCCGGAAGTCCCTGAAACAGAGGAAAGCTGCTGTCAATCTGAATCTTACTCTGTTTTCCGTGCATCAGAGATTTGGCATGAACTGTTTTTGCCCCAAATACTTCGCCGATGGCCTGGTGTCCAAGGCAAATTCCAAGCACCGGAACTTTCCCTGCAAAATACCGGACTGCCTCTTTTGATATGCCCGCAGTCTCCGGATATCCCGGTCCCGGAGAGATGATCAGTGCTTCGATCTCTTTTTGTGCGAGTTCTTCCACCGTAGCCTCATCATTTCTGACGACCTCAATATTTTCATACAGCTCGCCGATCCCCTGGCAGATGTTATAAGTAAATGAATCGTAATTGTCTATTAATAAAATCATAATTCTGCCGCCTCCTTAATCGCATTGATGACTGCCAGCGCTTTGTTTTTGGTCTCTTCGTATTCTTTTTCCGGTTCTGAATCGGCCACAATCCCGGCTCCTGCCTGGACATAGCCTTTTCCATCTTTAAAAAGCACTGTGCGGATCGCAATACACGTATCGATGTTTCCGTCAAATGCCAGATATCCCACGGTTCCTCCGTACAGCCCGCGTTTTTTATTTTCCAGTTCATCTATAATCTCCATGGCTCTGACTTTCGGTGCACCGGACAATGTGCCTGCAGGAAGTATGCTCATAAGAGCATCCAGTGCAGTTTTGTCTTCTCTCAGTTCTCCCTGTACGTCGCTGACTAAATGGGTAACCTTTGAATATTTTTCTACTGACATAAAGTTATCCACACGAACTGTTCCAAATCGGCTGACTCTTCCCACATCGTTCCGCCCAAGATCTACAAGCATCGTGTGCTCCGCCTGTTCTTTCGGATCATGCATGAGCTGTCTGACCAGAATATCATCCTCTTTTTTCGTAGTCCCTCTTGGCACAGTACCCGCGATCGGTTTTGTGGTCACGATTCCATTGGTAACACTTACGAGCATCTCCGGGGAGGCACCTGCGATCTGATAATCTACAAAGTCAAAAAAGTATAAATACGGCGATGGATTTGTTGTTCTTAAACATCGGTAAACATCAAACGGATCTGCCTCGCTTTCCACTTCAAATCTCTGTGACAGCACTACCTGGAAAATATCACCGTTTCTTATGTATTCTTTTGCTTTTTCCACCTTGGATTGGTACTCTTCCTTTGTAAGATTAGAAATAATCTTAGTCTCTTTTTTATCTGTGCGATCTTTTCTGGTCATCCGGAAATTGTCGATCTGTTCAATCATTTGCCTTGCTCTAGGCTCAAGGCTCTTATATTTTGTCTCCAGATCATCATCCCCGTGGACATTCTGAATGACGATCACCCGGTTCGTGAGATGGTCAAATGCCATAATCTCATCATACATACACAAATGACATTCCGGCATGTTCAGGTCATCCTCCGGCACATTGACCAGTTTCTTTTCCACAAACCGAATCGTGTCATAGCCGAAATATCCGATAAACCCTCCGGTAAGCTTTGGCTTATCAATAAGCACCGGAGATTGGTATGCATTGACCATCTCGATTAAATATGAAATATGATTTTCCACTGTCTGCTTTTTACCGTCTATTTCTATCTCAGTGCCGTTTATCTTTACTTCCTTTTTGGGATTCACACCGATAAATGAATACCTCCCCCACTGATCTCTGTTTTCCACACTTTCCAGTATAAAAGATGGGGTACCGGTCTTTCTAAGTGCCATAAATACCTGAATCGGTGTCACATGATCGGCCAGCACCTCATAAAACACCGGTACCGTCGGATAAATCGTCAATAAATTTTTCACCTGTTCTAATGTTGGACTTAACATATAATCCTCCTATCTTTTCACATCGTGCGTTTTTATTAAATAGGGAAGGTCGTAGAACTTTCCTATGAAATAAAAAAGGCCTATCATCCCTCATACAAGGGACGATAGACCGTGGTGCCACCCAAATTTAAGAGTCCTTCCGAAATTACAGACTCTCCTCTTAGAGTACTCCGCCTAAGCTTTTATACTCCGTTCCCGTAACGCGGGATCACGTCGACAGTTACTGACAATATGCGTTCTCTGCGCTCCTCACAAACCCATTCGCATGACTCGTATCTGCTGTCTTCCACCAACCGGCAGCTCTCTGTAAAACCGCTTGACATGCTACTTACTTTTGCTCAAAGGATTTCTCAATTTTTTATTATTATATTCCAGGGCACCAAATAATGTCAAGAACTTTTTTCTTTTTTCATGTGCATCAGTATAAGGATGGAAATCATTCTCACTTCGATGATTGGAAGGATTAGAATTTTATTTAGATTCGGTTGAAATGAGATTCGTACATCTGATGCCGCGTAATTTAGTAGTAGTTTATAGTTGAGAAGAGATGAATGATATATTCGTACAAGATATGGTGAGAATGATTCCTCATCCTTAATTTACATTATAATACATTTCTCTTTGTTTTTCAACCATAATTTTACTATTATTACATTTCCATCTTAAACAGATCATTTGTTTTCTAATTTGTTCTGAATGATCCTCTGCTATTTTTTAAAGTGCCCACTGCTCTCCACTGTTTCGATTCGTCCTTCTGTGGCGCCCAGTTGCTGGGGAATCAGATTCAGTTTTATATCAAACAATCCCGCAAGCTGCTGAAAATCTTCATTCGATAACACCACAAGCTCCTCCTTCCGTTATTCTAAATTTTTCTTTTGCAGTTATTTGGTAACTATATTTTAAAGTAATCTATGAGTTTATTACCACTATCTCCGTCACGCTTTAAAATGTGCTCCTCCAATAGTGATAAAAAACTATCGTTGGATAATTCCATTGTTTGATGAGTACTGATCTGTTTGAAAATGTTATGCTATTGATTATACCATTCTGTCAAAATAAAATCAGCAATTTTTTCCATTTCAATATTAAAAGAAGATCCTGACAGCCAGACAGTCAGGATCTTCTTTTTCATTGTTGAATAACTCCTTATGTTCGAGGAAAACCTCCTGGATAAGTATCGGTTAAACAGAAGGAGACAATTAACGATAGTATTTTATACCCTTCGGGTGGATGTGCTTCACGCGATAAGGTATGATAATTTCTCAGCGATTGCTTTGATAAAATCTCCGCTGTTTGCTACTTTGACGTTCTTAAGCGTAGTGATCAATGCAAGGTCTTTTGTCATAGTTCCCTCTTCTATCGTATCAATCGTCGCCTTTTCAAGCCTGTCTGCGAATTTAACCAGCTCTTCATTGGAATCTAATTCGCCTCGCTTTCTTAAGGCTCCCGTCCATGCAAAAATGGTTGCAACAGAATTCGTGGATGTCTCTTCCCCTTTCAGGTGCTTGTAGTAATGGCGCTGTACTGTTCCGTGCGCCGCTTCATACTCATAATATCCATCCGGCGATACTAAAACAGAGGTCATCATGGCAAGAGATCCGAATGCGGAAGATACCATATCACTCATCACATCCCCGTCATAATTTTTACAAGCCCAGATGTAGCCTCCCTCTGACTTCATGACACGGGCAACTGCATCGTCGATCAATGTATAGAAATACTCAATACCTGCTGCTTCAAATTTTTCTTTATATTCTGCATCATAAATTTCCTGGAAAATGTCCTTGAATGTATGGTCATATTTCTTTGAGATTGTATCCTTCGTGGCAAACCAGAGATCCTGTTTTGTATCCAATGCGTATGTAAAGCAACTCTTGGCAAAACTCCTGATCGAACTCTCTGTGTTATGCATGCCCTGAAGAATTCCTGCCCCGTCAAAATCATGAATGAGCTCTTTTATCTGAGCTCCGTCTTCTGCCGTGTATACCAATTCTGCTTTTCCCGCTCCCGGTACTTTGATCTCCACGCCTTTGTAGACATCACCGTAAGCATGCCTTGCAATGGTAATCGGCTTTTTCCATGTGCGGACTGTCGGTTCAATTCCTTTGACTGTGATCGGAGTTCTGAAAACTGTTCCGTCCAAAATAGCACGGATTGTACCGTTCGGACTTTTCCACATCTCTTTTAAGTCATACTCATCCATTCTTGCGGCATTCGGAGTGATCGTAGCACATTTAACAGCAACACCATATTTTTTGGTGGCTTCTGCCGCATCAAAGGTCACCTGGTCATCAGTGGCATTTCTGTGCTCCAGACCAAGGTCATAATATTCAGTCTTCAGGTTGATAAACGGGGACAAAAGATCGTCTTTGATCATTTTCCAAAGAATTCTTGTCATTTCGTCCCCATCCATCTCAACCAATGGTGTCGTCATCTCTATCTTGCTCATACTGCTTCTCCTTTTCTTGCATTCTCCATAAATTGTTACTATTATAGCGAAAAAAGAAAACCATGTCAAAGAGATTGATAGATTCAGACCTGGTGTTCAGTATGCAGTAGCTGGTGTGCCCTGTGAGACAGTGGTTTTTCAAAAAACTCTTCATAGAGGTTTTGTATGTCCGGATTGTCATGTGAGAAACGGATATCTGTATTCCGGTCCAGGAAGTAGAGGCTTGATCCCCTCTCTTCTGCCAGTTCCTGTCCGTCATGGATCGGCTGGCCTCCGCCTCCGGCACAGCCTCCCGGACAGGCCATAACCTCTACGAACTCATACTTCACTTCTTTTCTGCGTATGGCTTCCATCAGCTTCCCTGTGTTACCAAGACCGCTTACTACGGCGACATGGATGACATTTCCCGCCACATCAAACTCGGCTTCTGTCCATCCCTGTCGTTTGACTCCCCGGATCTCATGAAAAGCATCCGCATCCGGATTTTCTCCGGTCACAAGAAAATAAGCCGATCTCAAAGCCGCTTCCATAACACCGCCGGTTGCCCCAAAAATAACGCCCGCACCTGTGCCCACTTCAAACGGAGAATCAAATTCCCCTTCCTCTAAAAATTGAGGATTTAAATGTTCTGCGCGGAGCATTCTGTCCAGTTCTCTTGTGGTCAGTACACAATCAATATCATGGCCTGCATATTCTTCATAGAATAAGTCCATCTCCCTTTCCGCTTTCTTAGCCAGACACGGCATAATGGACAGCGTAAAGATTCGTTCCGGATCTACTCCAAGTTTCTTTGCAAAATAAGTCTTCATGACCGCACCGAACATCTGCTGCGGAGACTTGGCTGTGGAAAGCCTTCCAATCATGTCCGGGTACTGAGTCTTTATAAATCTTACCCAGCCGGGACAGCATGAAGTAAACATGGGATACTCTTCTAAATCTCCATCCTGCAGACGTTTGACAAACTCGCTCCCCTCTTCCATGATCGTAAGATCGGCAGAGAATGTCGTATCGAACACATAGTCTATTCCCATTCTCCGAAATGCCGTCACAATCTTCTCAACCGGAGCTTCCTCTCTGGAAAGGCCAAGCTGCTCCGCCCAGGCAGCCCTGACTGCCGGTGCAATCTGAGCAACCACGATCTTGTTTTCATCTTCCAGGGCGCTGAACAGCATAGAAGTGTCGTCCCGCTCCCTCAGCGCCCCGACCGGGCAATGTGTGATGCACTGTCCGCAGAGAGAACAGTCCGCCACCCGGATATCCCGGTTTCTGGAGACGTCCACCGTCGTCCTTGCTCCGGTGCCGGATACATCCCATACATTCAGCCCCTGTACCTTATCACAAATTTGAATGCAGCGCATACATTTGATACACTTATTCGCATCCCTGATCAAAGGAAATGTTTTATCCCATTCTCTATGTACGAATTCTTTTTTAAATGGATTGTCCAGTATATTAAAATCATTTGCGATCTTCTGAAGGCTGCAGTTCATGCTCCTGCTGCAGGTGATGCACTGTCCGTCATGCTGTGACAGAAGCATCGAAACCGTTTTTCTGCGGTTTAACCGCACCTTGGGACTGTTCGTATAGATGACCATGCCCTCTTCCACTACATTATTGCAGGATGTGATCAGTTTATCTTTGCCTTCCATCTCTACAACGCAGACGCGGCATGCACTGATTTCATTAATGCCTTTTAAATAACAGAGCTTTGGGATATCGATATGAATGGAAGCTGCCGCCTCCATAATTGTCGTGCCCTCAGGCACCGTTACTTTCATTTGATCAATCGTCAGTGTTACCATTTCGTATCCCTCCCTCCTTTAAATACGCCGAATCCAAAGTGATCACAGCGCAGGCACCGCCCGGACTCCTGATAAGCCTCAGCTTCTGACATACAGTTTTCTACTCCTTCAAAATCATTTACACGTTCTCCGGCTTCTCTCTCCGTCATATTGACCCGGCCGCACGGAGGACGGTCGTCAAGACGTGGCTCCGGAATTTCCACATCACAGGTGATTTCATGATGAAAACCAAGATATTCATCAATATTTGCAGCAATGACTTTTCCTGCAGCGATGGCAGAAATAACCGTGGACGGTCCCGTTGCACAGTCTCCCCCTGCAAACACTCCCGGAATATCGTCAAATCCGCCGTATTTTTCTGTCTTGATCTTGCCTCTCTGAACAGGTACTCCGTTCTCCTCAAAATGCTCATACAAAATATCCTGTCCGATCGCCACTACAAGCGTCTCACATGGGATAAAGATATCTTCCTCACCGGTGGGCCTCACACTGGCTCTGCCATTTTGTATCCTGCTGATCATCTGGGGCGTGACCCAGATTCCTTTTACATATCCGTCTTCTGATACCTCAATCTTTGACGGAGCCATCAGGGTCTTCACCTCAACCCCTTCTGCCACGGCTCCCTGAATCTCTTCCTCCAAAGCCGTCATATCGGCAACTCTCCGCCGATAGACAATGCTTACTTTCCTGGCACCGAGACGGACTGCTGTCCGCACCGCATCCATGGAGACATTGCCTCCGCCGATCACTGCCACTTCCTGTCCCTCCAGGCACTCACACCGTCCATGGCCTACATCTCTTAAAAACTGGACTGCGGAAATGACACCTTTTGCGTCTTCTCCCTCGAGTCCAAGCTTTTTATCGGTGCTGGCGCCGATGGATATCAGGACAGCATCGTGCTGTTCCCTCAATTCACTTACAGAACAATTCTTTCCAATGACAGTGCCATATTGCACCTTGACACCAGTGGCAAGGATAGCCTCAATATCTTCATCCAGACGTTCCTTTGGAAGCCGGTAATTTGGAATGCCGTATCTTAACATGCCGCCCAGCTTCGGCAGCATCTCATAAATTGTAACATCGTGTCCCATCAGTCTCAGATAATAAGCAGCGCTCAGTCCTCCCGGTCCGCCGCCCACAATGGCAACCTTTTTTCCGGTCTCTTCACTGCACGGCGGCGGAGGAACTTTGCCGGCAAAATCTGCGGCTGCCCGTTTTAATCCCCGGATGTTCACTGAATCATCGATCATGTTTCTGCGGCACTTAGCTTCGCACGGATGCTCGCATATAAAGCCGCAGGTTGTCGGCAGGGGATTGTCTTTGCGTATCAGGCGGACGGCATCCGCATACCTTTCTTCCCTGACCAAAGCAATATAACCCGGGATATCGACTCTCGCCGGACATAAAGACACACAGGGCACCGGAAGTTTTAATGACATCAGGCACCGGTTGTACATGATATGTTCCAGATAGTCGTCTCTGAAGCCGATCACTCCTTTATATACCATATTTGCAGCCTCATATCCGATCGCACAGTCTGCTGAGTCCATGATTGAGCGCGCCGTATCCCGGATCAGTCCCAATGTCTCTATGGTTGCCTTTCCATCCAGCACATCATTGATCAGATTTTTCAGCTGGCCAAGACCAATCCTGCAGGGCACACATTTACCGCATGTCTGCGCATGACATAACTCAAGAAATGCCCTTGACATATCGACCGGGCAGATCCCCGGCGGACTGGATTCGATCCTTCTCTCCAAATCTTTATAAAGACCCTCCATCACAATCTGTGCACGGTCCGGCGTTACAATTTCTAAACGACTCATTTCATCACCCTTTCTTTATAAATATTGTATCTAATTATATACAATTTCCATTTGTCATACAATAGTTTTCGTCTAAAAACACCGTTAATTAAATAACGAAAAACTGCATAAATTCAGGCTTTTTGAACATCTTATTCACAGTGGTTTCCATGCTGCACACTGCTGAACCCTCATGCTTTCGTGCAAAATATTTCATATCCCAGCAAAAAACTTATACATATTTTTAACAATCTGTTTTTACACATTGCTCTTTTTCCTTTATAATAAAATACAATAGTTAGAAAATGGAGGTGCCTCATGTTTAAACATATCAACCCCGAGACTTGGGAGAGAAGAGAACATTTTGAATATTTTACCCAAACAATAAAATGCGGTTACAGCCTGACCGCTGAATTAGATGTAACAGAATTTTTAAAACTGACCAGGAGCAAAGGCCTCAGATTTTATCCGAGCTTTGTCTACTGTGTCTCAACCGTTATCAACCGCATGAAAGAATTCCGAATGGGTATTTCCGAAGACGGACAGCCCGGATATTGGGATATCGTCCATCCTTCCTATACTGTTTTTCACGATGATGACCACACCTTTTCAGACCTGTGGACGAACTACACCGAAAACTTTTCCTCTTTCTACCGGCAGATGACAGAGGATCTGTCTGCATACGGAAATAACAAAGGGATCAAAGCCAGGCCCGGACAGCCCCCTAATTTTTTCTGTATTTCCTGTGTACCCTGGCTGTCTTTTACCGGATACAGCACTATGACTGCCGAGGGCAGCCCAAATCTCTTTCCGATTATAACTTATGGAAAATACCAGATGAAAAACAGCAGCTATCAAATGCCGTTTACGGTCACAATTTCCCATGCCGCTGCCGACGGCTATCATACCAGTCTTCTCATCAATGAAATCCAGGCACTGATTTCAAAAGATTTTACGCTTTAATACAATGAGCATTTCCTTGTATCAATCCACGAAAAAAGGAAACGGTCCAAAAACCGTTTCCTTTTGCATTCCACTATTAACTAATATGCAACAACTACACCGCCGTCACATGCATACAGGCTGCTGACTCCCTTAGTGTCGACTATGACGATCTCTTTGACTTCCAGCTTGTCTTCGAGCAGTTTCTTAAGATACACTGCTCTTTCATAGCAGTTGCAGTGTGCAATGGCCAAAATCCGATCCGTCAGGTCCTGTCCTTCTTTCACAATGCATTCCACCATTTTGGCCAATGCCTTCTTTGGTCCCCTGGCCTGTGCCAGCTTCTGTATAATACCTTCTTTGGTCCCTTCCATAACCGGCTTTATATTCAGAGCTGTGGCAAGGACTGCATTCACCTTTGACAGCCTTCCGTTTCTCTGAAGCACATCCAATGTCTCCAGAACAAAAAAAGTTCTCTGCCCTTTGATGTAATCCTCTACCCTTTCTACCACCTGTTCAAAAGGCATGCCTTCGGAAGCATATTCATAAATCTTTCTTGCTATGAGAAGCTGCGTACTGGATGCTCCTCTGGAATTAAATACATGAATATTTTTTTCTCCGCGCTCCTCCTCATACAGTTTTTTCCCAAGTTCGGCACTGTTATAGGATCCGCTCAGCTCTGCAGATAAAGTCACCACATAAATATCATCTGCCTTTTTATATGCCTCCATATAAGCTTCCGGCGCCGGACAGGCTGACTTGCAGGCTCCTTTGCTGTTTGCCACTTTTTCCAGAAAAGAATGCTGGTCAAACGTATCGTCATCGATGATCTCTTCATCTCCGATCAGCAATGTCAGAGGTATCCATGTATAGCATCCTTTCTCAAAATCTTTTTTTGTCAAATCCGTGCAGCTGTCACAGACAATATTAAAACTCATATGGCGTCTCCTTTTAAAACTTTCCGATATAGTATTCATTACTACATATCATATCATATATTTCTATAAATGAAAACCCTTTAATCTTCGCCCAGATAATAGGCACAGATGCAGCCCGCAGCCAGTGCAGCTAATCCCGTCAGCCCTGAGAACAAATTAAAATGATCAAAATTTGCCTCATAAAGAATTGCAATTGGGGAACCAAGAATCAGTCCGCCGATTCCCGCAAAAGTAATGACTTCAAAATGTTCAAACAAATATTCTATGATCTTGGCGATGATCACCACTCCTGCTATGATCCCGACAGCCATAGGTGTCAGAAGCAGGATACCGTGAGTGAGGCCGGACAGATTCAGAGTCGCCAGATTGATCATAAACTGTGTGATCTCACGGAGAATCGGCTGATAAAATCCCAGAATCAAAAGTACCATCGAACCGCTGACTCCCGGTACGACCATCGTAGCCGCCGCAATAATCCCGATCAAAAACATTTTCCCCATCATCAGGGGATCGGCAGTCAGGATCACTTCCGATGCCGTGCTGCTCCCTAAAAGAGGCAGGAGTACAACCAGTGCAAACATAAAAAGAAATGCAATCCCATGAGAAAGACCTTTTTTCTCTCCTTCCATTCTCTTAAAAATGGCAGGCAGTCCTCCGATGATCAGACCGATAAACAGGAAGTTTATCTGAATCGGATAATACTCAAACAGCCATTTAATGACAAAGGAAAGTCCTATAAGTCCGATCACTGCTCCAATGCCTACAGGGACCAGTATTTTAAGGCTCTGTTTAAACTCTTTGCGTATATGTGTGAGTGCATAGATGATCTTATCGTAAACTCCCATAGAAACCGCCAGGGTCCCTCCGCTTACCCCGGGAATGATATTGGCAACCCCGATCAGTATCCCCCGACAAATCTCTTTTAATAATTTCATAGGCTCGCTCCTCCTATCTGCCTTTCAAAAATATTGTTATCTCTTCATCCCAGGCTGTCTCCAGGGTTTTATCCGGAACAAATGTGTTTCTTGACACTCCTGTCGTGCACTTTAAATGTTCTCTGTCGAAATAAATATTTAAAAATAATCCTCCGATCTCCTGCGGCCTATCAGATATATTATATTTCAAAAGAAAGGCTTCCATTCGTTTCGGTGCCAGCATAAGCACAAACTGAAAAGACAGAGGGGTCTTTTTCCCCTTTATAAGGGCAAATATTCTCTGCTTCTCCATTTTCCAGGGTATATACGGATACTCTTTCAGTATTTCCCATTCGTCTGTATCATAAAAATCTTTCATCATTTTTCCGTCAAATTCATACACGGTCCCCATGGACAGCCGGCCTTCGCACAGCATAAACTGGTCACACACGTCCCCCGTCAGAAAGCCGGCCATAAAAGATTTTATGTGTTCTATCTCAATTGAAATCATATGAACCCTCTTTTCTGTTACGTTAAAAACGGACGGCTGCCTGCCGCCCGTTTTCATTGTAACTTGTATGCTTTGAGAATTCAACCGTTTCCGCTTAGTTATTCTGTGTACTGCCTGAAGAGCCGTCATCCGTCTTTTTTTCCAATTTGACACTGATCGTTTTCTTCTCGTAAGTCCCCATTTGATTCTGCCGTTTTACAACAACTTTTACCGTATCTCCGGCCTTTTTGCTCTCAATTTTGCTTTTCAGTCCCTCCATTGTAGAAACCGTGCCCCCGCCAAAGCTGATGATCACATCTCCGGCACTGATACCCGCCTTCTGAGCCGGTGAATTCCGGACAACCTGACGCACCAGCGCTCCCTGAGGCATATCCATCTGCGCTGCCATATCGCTGGATATGGTCTGGCCTGATATTCCAAGGTATGCCTGCTCGGATTTATCTACGGTTTTCTGCTTGATCAGCTGATCAATGATCGGTTTCGCCGTATTGATCGGAATTGCATATCCCATTCCTTCTACATCTTCGGAAGAATATTTTACCGTATTGATCCCGATCAGTTCCCCTTTACTGTTGAGAAGAGCGCCTCCGCTGTTTCCGGGATTGATCGCTGCATCTGTCTGAAGAAGCGTCATGGTTTTATCCGTCAGCTGCACTTCTCTGTTCAGTGCACTGATATACCCGCCGGTCACTGACTGTCCGTATCCGAGTGCATTTCCTATGGCGATTGCCTGCTCTCCCACTTTCAGGTCATCAGAATTTCCGAGTGTGATGATCTTGATCTTTTTTAATGTAGCAGCTTTAATGTCCTTTACCTTTACTGCGACAACTGCCAGGTCCGCGTCATTGTCCGATCCCTTGATCATACCGGATGCGCTGGTACCGTCTGTGAATCCGACGGATAAAGACTGTGCATCAGCGATGACGTGGTTATTTGTGACAACCAGCAGATACCCGTCTTTCTTACCGACGATAATGCCGGAACCTGCTCCTTCGCTCTCATTCTGCTGCTGTCCGAAAAGGTAACCTGAACTGGTCTCATACTTGCTTGTGATAGAAACGATGGACGGCATGACATTGGATGCCACAGTGGATAAATCTTCTTTTCCTGATGTTGTTCCCTTTGTTGAGGTTTTTGTTGTATTGGTCGTTGCCAGCTGTGTTCCTCCATTGCCGATGCCCATTGCAGAAAACCCATACTGGACTCCCTGCATGGTTACTCCTGCAATCAGTCCGAAAGCCACTGCGGCAGCCGCAAGTTTTGCAATCCTCCTGACTGTTTTGTTTGCGTTTCCTCTATTTTGATTTTGATCCGGCTGTGTATATTCTGTATTATTAAAATTCATATCTTCGTACATAACCTGTATCTCCTTTCGTATTTAACTTGCTTAAATAGTACAAAATAAATGTGTAAAAAATGTGTTCTAAATGTTATAAAACTAAGAAAAACATAAGAAATAATTCCATTGTGCCTTTGCCCTTTTTCACTTATAATAAGTACAGTGTAATATTATCGTAAAGAGGAGAAAACAAATGATTAAGCAAAACCAAGCCTATTTAAACCGTCTGCATATTTTTATTGATGCGGTCTGTATTTATTTATCGGCTTTTCTGTCACATAAGATCCGCTTCGAATGGGGAAAGGATTCATGGGTCTCTAAGCTATTTTTCTTTGTCGGAAAATATGAACTGGGATTTTCATACTACCAGAAGACGGTTTTTATTACAATCATTATCCTTCTTTTATTATATGCCTTTTTCGGCCTATATACCCCCAAAAGGTATCAGCGCGGAAGCCGTGAGATCCTAAACCTATTTAAGGCAAATCTTATCGGCCTGGGCATCGGGTCTGTTGCCATTGTCCTGACAAAACTGCAGAACTTCCCCCGCAGCCTCCTGCTTTTATTTTTCTCTATTAATTTTGTCATCGGAGTTCTTTCCCGCTTCACAATCAGAAAGGTGCTGAACAGAACACGGGAAAGCGGACGAAATTTAAAACACGTAGTCCTGGTCGGCTTCAGTACCTCTGCCGCCGCCTACATTGACCGCATCAAAGCCAATCCCCACTGGGGACTTTATATCCATGGTATTTTTGATGATACCATCAGCGACAATTTTGAATACAGAGGGATCAAAAAAATCGGCCTTTTAAACGAATTGGAAGACTACCTAAGCCAGACTACTCTGGACGAAGTGGCGATTACCCTGAATCTGGATGAATACGAAAAGCTGGAAAAACTGGTGGCCATCTGTGAAAAGTCCGGTGTCCATACAAAATTTGTACCTGACTATTATAACTTTATTTCCACAAACCCATACACCGAGGATCTGGACGGTCTTCCCGTCATCAATATCCGCAATGTGCCGCTGACAAACGTCGTAAACCGTATTGCCAAGCGGATCATTGACATCATCGGATCTGCCTGTGCCCTGGTCATTTTGGCTATTCCGATGCTGATCATCGCACTGCTGGTAAAACGCAGCTCACCGGGACCGGTCTTTTTTGCGCAGGAAAGAGTCGGGCTTGGCAACAAACCGTTTAAGATGTACAAATTCCGTTCCATGGGTGTTCAGGATCCAAAAAAAGAAGCCACTCAGTGGACAAGACCAAACGACCCGCGGGTGACCCCGTTCGGCAGGTTCATCCGTCACACCAGTCTGGACGAGCTTCCTCAGTTTTATAATGTTCTGCGGGGAGATATGAGCCTTGTGGGGCCCCGTCCGGAGCGTCCGCTGTTTGTAGAAAAGTTTAAGGAAGAGATCCCCCGCTATATGATCAAGCATCAGGTCCGCCCGGGCATCACAGGCTGGGCCCAGGTCAACGGTTTCCGCGGTGACACATCCATCCGCGGCAGGATCGAGCACGATCTCTATTATATTGAAAACTGGACCTTATCATTGGATTTTAAAATCCTGTTTCTGACCGTTTTCAAAGGATTTATCAACAAAAACGCATACTAGGAGGTTTTTTATGGGCGTAAAAGCAGAAAAACGACGGCATTCCCATATCCGCTGGATCTTTATCCTACTTTTCCTGATCGTTGTTCTGATCGGCGTGATCTTGGGAGTTTCCTACACGAAACTGGGCAAGATCAATTCCACACCAATGAATCAGAGCAAACTGGTCACGGTCCATGAGGATGCCAATATGAAAGATTACACCAATATTGCCCTGTTCGGCATTGATTCCCAGACCGGCAGTATGTCGGACCGCGGCAACCGCTCTGATTCCATTATCGTTGTCAGCATCAACAATCAGACAAAAGAGATCAAGATGCTGTCCATCTACCGGGACACTTATGTGAGCGTCAACGGCCACTACACAAAGATTAATGCAGCGTATTCCATGGGAGGTCCCGAACTCGCTGTCAGTACCATCAACCGAAACCTGGATTTGAATATCACCCAGTATGCGACCGTAAACTTCAAAATTCTTGCGGACATCGTAGATTCCATCGGCGGCATAGAAGTAAAGGTTGATTCCTCTATTTTAAAAAATCTGAACAGCTATATCGGTGATATGAACCGTTTAAACGGAGGCGATTCCCCCAAGATAAAGACCGGCGGAGTACAGACACTGGATGGGAACCAGGCCGTCGCATATTCGAGAATCCGCTATACGGCAGGAGGCGACCTTGCCCGTGCCGGACGGCAGCGTGAAGTTCTTCAAAAGATCTTTGCCAAAGGCAAAAAAAATCCATTTGGCCTGATGGGCGCCATGGATAAGATTCTTCCCCAGATCAAAACCAATATGGACCAGAAAGAACTGTTCTCTATGCTCTTGTCTATCTTCCGTTATGACATTAAGGGTCAAAAAGGATTCCCGTTTGATCAGAGGGAATACAAGTATCTCGGAGTATGGTATGGCTTTCCAACAACTCTGAAAGAAAATGCTGTCCAGGTACATCAATACCTGTTTGACACTGAAAACTATCAGGTCAGCGATGAACTGGGACGGATCAACCAAAAGATTATAAATGTAATCGGATATTAAAAAGAAGGTATTCCAAAGTCAAAACGACTTGCGGAATACCTTTTTCTATATCATTCTATACATCAATACCATCTGGTCATCGGCAGTTCATTATTTATCCCATTGGTAAATAAAAGCTGATGCAGATCAATGATGCCATTCTGAAAGGTTGACGCACAGGCACAAAGATACAGATCCCACATCCTGGAAAATGTCTCTCCGAACCGTTCTTCGATCTCTCTTCTGTGCTCATTAAAATTCTTATCCCAGCACAGCAGCGTTTTATTGTAATGTCTCCTCAGACTCTCTGCGTCCAGTAAATAAAAACGATACTTGGCGCTCAGGCTGGTGATCTCCCGCAGACTCGGTATCACGCCTCCCGGGAAAATATATTTCTTCATCCATGGATCTCCCGGATGTTCTTCCAGCGCACTGATAAAATGCAGGAGAAACACCCCTCCTGGCTTCATCGCCCTTTTGATACACTGGAAAAACAGTTCATAATGATCTCGTCCCACATGTTCCAGCATACCCACGCTGACAACCCGGTCAAATTTTTTCCCATATCCCGCAAGATCACGATAATCCATCAGTTCAGCATGCAGGTAATCCTCAAGTCCTTCTTCCCTGATCCTCTTTTCGAATCCCTGCTGTTGTTCTCTGCTCAGTGTGATCCCGGTGCCCCGGATTTTATATTTCTTTGCGGCCTCTATGAGAAGATATCCCCAGCCGCATCCAATGTCCAAAAGCTCCATACCTTCTTTTAGATAAAGCTTTTCCAGTATTCTCTGTGTCTTCTTTTTCTGTGCATCAAAAAGCGTGTCCTGCTCATTCTCAAAATACCCGCAGGAATAATTTAAAGTCTCATCCAGCCAGAGACTGTAAAAGTCGTTTCCCAGATCATAATGCGATGCGACGTCTTCTTTCTGCTTTCTTCTCCCCAGAGACGGAAACATCAGTTTCCTTAATACTCTGGTATCCACAGAAAAGTTCCCCATCTGTCCGAGAAAATAGTACAGGGCCTGATACAGATCCCCGTCGATCTCTAAATCACCCCGCATATATGCCTCTCCCAGCGCCAGAGACGTACTTGTGATCATCTCCTTCAGATCCGGCTCTTTTTTAAAAATAATGGAAAACCTGGGATTTCCATGCCCGATTGTATACTCTTCTTCTCTGATTTTAACAAGAAACGGAGTCTCATCAAATCTGTCCAAAAAATGGAGAATTGCTTTTTCTTCCAGCTTCATATGCTCTGTCACACCCTTTCTAACGTCATATCTTGAGTATTGACAGATTTACAGCTTTTAAACGGTGGATGTCAAATCGGGAATATCAATCGTTCCTACGTATCTTCCGACTCTCTTATATTCCAGAGAATTGGTGATCAATTCATCATCTATGGTGCCGTTTAATGATCTCAGAAACTGGACGCCGTGTCTCTTAAAATAGCGTCCTATGCATAAATATCCGGCCCGAAGAAACATCCATATCTCTCCATGCTTCGGCAGACGTCCATCCAGATATTGAAAACCCAGAACTGAATTTCTGCAAAACTTTGGTTCCAGATTGCTTGTGCGCACCCATACAAAAAATGTACATTCCCTTGTAATCGGATTCTGTTCCACCCATACATCATGTACTTTCTGGCTCCCATAGTCGGCCAGCCCATCCTCCACACTGGTAAATTCAAAACATTTCATAGCTTTTTTACCTGACGATGTCAGAGACACCATTTTGTCATATTCCAGATTGATCACATATTTGATATATTCTTTTTGATGCGCCGGCAGTCTCTTGAACTTCTGAATATAATCCTCGTAACTGTATGGCACCATTGGCTCTCTGTTGGAAAACTCATCCAGAGAACAATTTAAGGAGGCCGCCACTTCTTCCATCGTATTATACCTGGGATTTGGTGTAATACCGCATACAATTTTTGATAAAGTTCCTATCGGAATCCTGCTGGTTTTTGACAGTTCTTCCACAGTAAAATTTTTTGACTGCATAATTTCCTTTAGTTTTTTATAATTCATCCGCTTAACCTTCCAAATATGGAATAAATCCATTGCTCCATAAGTTGACAATATTCCTCATTATTCTCTATAATGAACATGATTACATAATCTAAGGAACCAACATTATCTTTATAAGGGGAGTATATCATGCAAAACGAAAATCTTCAATTGGTACTGTCAGATGATACAATTTTACAAATTTCGGTCATCCATTCAAAGGATAGGGCACCTATACCTGATACCACATCTCACGTGATTCACATTAATCAGCTGTTAAATCAGACAGTTTCCGGAACTCAGCATCTGGACCTTTCCGGAAAGATCAGCAAACTTTTAAAACAGCTGGGCATCACCCCGAATCTGAAAGGCTACCTCTACCTGAGACAGGCAATTGAAAAAGGAGTGCAGGATCCTTCGGTTTTTGACGGCATTACAAAACGTCTGTATCCGTATATTGCAGAGCAGAATCATACCACGTCCACCAGTGTAGAGAGGACGATCCGCCATGCCATCGACACTGTTTGGAACAAGGGAAACAAAGAATTATTCTGGAGCATAACTCAGACATTCACGCTGGAACGTCCTACAAACAGTCAGTTTATTATTCAGCTGGCTGAATATTTCTCAGAATATTAAATTATTTTATCAGCTTTCTTCCATTTAGAATGACCGTTTATAAAATCGTCCTTTACCCGGGTATTACTTCCGGATAAAGGACGGCATTTCTTAAATATTTCTCTTCTATTCATCCATACTCCAGCTTTCATGGAATCTCTGCTCATAGTCTTCGGCCAGTATCTGACGGAAATCCGGATGTGCGATCTGGATTCGCTTTTTGGTCCGGTTTCTCAGGGGTTTCCATGTCTTCCATTCTCAAATCATCTGGTGCATAATAGACAGCCGCTCTCATATGTTTCTCCTCCTTTTTTACTGCATGATTCCTCTTACCTTATCTCAAGAACACCATGCCCCTTTCTTTACCCTCAACCAGACTATTTCCCATCAGGTAAGAAAGATCAAAAACAAAGTCTTTCCTGATAAATAAAAGAAAAAGCTGATCCTCCGTTTCATCTACGGAGAATCAGCTTTTCACTGTCTCTTTTTCTGCATATGGAATTTTTCGTCTGCATATCACCTACAAAAGCTGCATCTTTTCCAGAAGCGCTCTGCCCACTTCTCTCTGTCCTCTTTTACAATAAAAAAGGTCCCTGACTTTTTTTCTGTCTTCCTTAAAATCATCAATTCCTGAGACTATCTGACTCATGCCGTTCATTAATTCATCAAAGGTCCCGGCCTTGATCCCCGGTGTCACTTCATCATAAGGAAAATACATCTCCCTGTCCTTTTCAATATAGCTGTCATAATCAAAATCATAGAAAATGACCGGGCGGTCCAGCAGCAGATAGTCGATATATGTGCTGGAGTAATCGGTGATCAGTATATCCGTTTCTATCAGCAGCTCCTGAATATCCAGCGAATCCTTTGTCATGTCTACAATATTGGAATAATCCGAAAGATCTACATCCTCATGGATATGATAAAAATGTCTGCGGATGATAAACAGTATCTGATGATCCCGGCAGAATTCATCCAGGCCTTTTAAGTCAAAATGCTCCTTCAAAGGAAACGGAGTCTTCCCTTCCTGCCGGTGTGTTGGCGCGTAAAGGACTACGTTCTGTCCCTCAAGCCGCTTCCTCAGTTTTTCATTCACCGGGAAAAGCTCCTCATTATCGTAGAAGAAATCATTCCTGGGCTGTCCATAAGTAAGGATCTGCTCCGCGGGACGACGGAATGCACTCTTATAAATCTCGGAAAAGGTCCGGCTCGTGGCTACCACATACTCTCTTCCCAGAGGAAACTGCTGAATTTTACGCCGGATCCTCTGTCCCCTGCTGTCCCAGTCTTTTTCCTTGGTATCATCATATCCAACCTTCTTGAGCGGAACTCCATGCCAGACATTCAAAAATACGGCTCTGCCGAGAAATGCATGATTCAGATCACTGATCCCATTGCACATCACCGCATATTTCGCCCTGAGCTGACAGAGAATCCCCTTCCGGTCAGAAAACAGATAGGCCTCATAGCCAAGCGCCCTCACTTCCCTGACAACCTGGGGATTTTTCGTAATCCAGACCGGGCGGATTCCTTCCATCTGGTTTGCTTCTATGAAAAGATATTTAGGATTATCGGCAAACTGCTGTCCGAGCCAGGCACCGAACACCCATACCTTTCTGCTCCTGGGCCAAAGACACGACAAGTACATTACAATATATTTCAGTATAAGCTTCATACCACTTTTCATCTCATCTTAACCCCACAGCCACTGCATCAGCTTACGGATTTTCCCTTCTTTCAGAACCTGATGATTCCGGTAGAAGTAAAGTCTGCGCATCTTTCCTCTATAATATAGATTCCCATAAGTTTTCAAAAGATTATATTCATCCAGTCCTTCGATTTCTTCCCCATAGGTTTCTACAAATCCCTGGATCTGCTCCATAGATTTAATCATCTGTTTCCGGTAGGACTCTTTGCCCTCTTTGAGTCTCTGCATTAAAAACACAGGATTCTTTGAATTCTTCGCTCCCACGGAATTATTTCCATGCTGCCTGTAATACATCGTAGGTTCATTGACAAAGGCAATCCTCCCGAAAATCTTGGCGACAAGAGCCGCCCAGTAATCGTGCATCAGAATTTTCCCCATAGGAAGCGGCTGCAGAAAATACTTCTGAAGTGCCCGGTTAATCATTGCTGTGCATCCGGTTACAGAATTTTGTACGATCAGCTGGTTTAATGCAATCCTTTTGGGCAGGTTTGCATATTGGAAGAAGGATTCTGCGATCATCTCCAGATTTTCGTCTACCACTGAAAGATCCGTGTGTACAAGGATCGGCGTATCCTTCCCATACCGTTCCTCCATGGCTTCCATCTTCTTCATCGTCTCATAAATCTTATCCCGTTTCCACACATCATCCTGGTCACAGAACATAAAATACGGTCCGTGCGAATTTCTCAGAAGATTGATAAAATTATTCTTGGCACTTCCGGTGGCAGGCTCATTTTTTATGATCTTCACCTGGTCCGGATAGCGCTTTTTAAACTCTCTCAAGATGTTCAGAGTCCCGTCACAGGATCCGTCGTCTCCTGTGATAAGCCTCCAATTACCATATGTCTGGGAAGCAATGGATTCTAATTGAGCCTTCAAATAATCCTCTCCATTATATGTTGCTAATAGAATTGTAACCATAGCCCTGCCCTCCTACTCCTTCAGGAAAAATAAAGAATCGTCTCTCTTATCCTTTGCAAACAGATGATAGTACTGGACCATCCAGTACTCTTTTAAATCCTCCGGCAGGTCATCCAGCGTGTCAATGCTAAAAAGGTTATACTTTTTATCCATATATACACTTCCCGTTACGACAGGATATTTTGTATATAAATCTTGAAGAAAACTTTCATACGGAGTCACTTTCCCTCCGATCACCTTCAATAACTTTGCGGACAGATAATTGGGACTGATTGCCTTTACTTCTTCTTCTTTGATATCATAATTTGCCCATATAATAAAAGGTACTTCATGCTTTTTCTGTTCATTCTCAAGGGCGGAACCATTCTCTTTATCCATTACCTTATTATAAAATTCCTGCGGCAGCTTTGGCTGGTGATCGCCAAACATTACAATGACGGTCGGTTCCTTCACCTTTTTAAAATAAGAGACTAAATTCTTAAAAGCATCATCTGTTTTTTTGATCAGGCTCAAATATCGGTTTACCGACGGATTACTGCTTGTATCAGTAATCTTTATCTCCTGATTAAAATTAGAATAATCTTTCTCATAGCCACCATGATTTTGAATTGTCACATTGAACATAAAAAACGGAGCACTGCTGTTTTGCTTAGCTTTTTCATATTCAGATGTAATCTTATTAAAATCTTCCTGATCTGTAATAAAACTGCGGCAGACTTCCGGATTCTGAAAATCTACAATCGATAAATAATCCTTAAATCCAAGAAGAGGATAGACCTTCTCTCTATTATAACCATTTGACAGATAAGGATGCAGAACCAGATTTCCCTGATATCCTTGCCCTTCCATAGTTGTCGCAAGACTCCCCATAGTATCCTTCACCTGATATTGATAGGCAACAGATCCTCCCGGTAAAAATGCCATGGAACTGCCTGTCAGGAATTCAAATTCGGAATTTGCCGTCTGTCCTCCGTAGCTGGACATATACATTGTCCCTTTCACTGTGTTCTTATCTAATTTTCTGATAAACGGCATAAAATCCTTATTGGTCTTGATATCTCCCAATACAGTAAGATCTGAAAATGCTTCATTCATTATGGTGATCACGTTAGGCTTTTTACCAGACACTTTTTTATTGTGTTTTTCTGCCTTTTCAACATAAGGTTTCATGATTTCATCCACTTTTTCTACAGAATAACCTGTTGGTTTTTCGGTAATCAAAAACTTTATACTGGATGTGAATACACTCGTGTAGCCATACTTATTACAACTCACAGTAGGGTCCCAAACCTTTATGTGAATACCCAGCCTGCTCAAGCGGTCCGTACTCCCAAAAACAGAAACACATACTGCCAGAAGTACTCCAAACACTGCTGCCGGGACAAAACGCTTTTTCCCCCGCACACCTTTTGAGCACTGCAGTCTGACTGCTAAAATTACAAAGGCCAGAATCAGTACTCCATTCCATAAAACTGCTGTATTCACATCATATTCATACTGAGTAGCCACGTTTGCAGCCGTTCCAATCGTGGCAAAATCCACCGGCATCAGGGACGTCCCTCTAAATCTTGTCACGTAAAAGTTTGCAATACCCAGACCCGATGTACAAAGTATCGATAATATGGAAGCCCATCGTGTGCGGTTCGTAATCAAATAGAAGAATGCCAGCACCGCAGCATAAATCAAAAGATTCAACAGCCCATATTTTATGCCTATATATTTAAGAGAAACCGATGTAAATCTCTCCATCAGAACATAACAAAAAACTGGTGTTATGAGAAACATTCCGCGGCTGAGCCACAGATTCCATTTTTCATTAAGCCTGTTTGGAATAAATATCAGGATGAAGAGAGCAAGGATTGATGCCAGCAGCATAACATATTTCTTCACATTAAAGCCGTTATAGTAAATCGTTATATTTTTGCTCTTTAAGGTAATTCCCTGACTTTCACTGCCCTCCAGTACTTTCAAATGAAGTGTATAATCATTTCCCTTCTTCATCTGTTTCTTTATTGTAATAACGGTCCCGCGGATACCTTTGTGAAACTTCGCTTCTGCAAGACGGCTCATTGGTACATCTTCCTGCCAGATAACCTTTTTCTCCTGATCTGTGATCCAAAAGCGTATATTTCCCTCTGCGGCACTTCCCCTGGGATTGATAATACTCATCTCCAGCCGCTGTAAATCTACATATTCAGCCCGGAAATCAACAGATTTCTCCCAACCTTTGTGAATACTATCATTTTTTTCATGTTCGACTTTTAAGGCATTGAACATTTCACCCTTGAAAGCATTGGACTGTGTCAATGCAAATACAAAATAAACCGCTAATAGTGCTGCACACAGAATCCGTCCATATTTATCTATTTGTGATTTTCTAACTGTTCTTTTAATCATAGCAGTCCTTTAATGTCTGAATACACGTTCTACGATACGCTCTGCTGCATGTCCGTCATCAAATGAACAAAATTTTTCATAGAACTGATCATATTTGTCTTTGTATTGTTCTTCAATCTTATCAATGTTTTTTACTGCATCTACAATTTCTTCATTTGTAAAAAGCAGCGGCCCCGGTACATCATCTTCTATACTGATATAAAATCCACGCAGAACATCTCTGTACTTTTCCAGATCATAAGTAAAGAATAAAATAGGTCTTCTGAGATTAGCATAATCGAAAAACACAGAAGAATAGTCTGTAATACATATATCCGAGATCAAATACAAGTCTGCAATGTCACTGTACTTGCTCACATTGACAACAAAATCCTCCATCCCTGTCACGTCGATGGAATCTGCAATAAAGTAATGAGTTCGGAGCAATACCATATATTCCTGACCAAGTTCTTTTCTCAAATACTTGAGATCCAATTTTAATTGGAACTTATATTCTCCCTGATCATAAAATTCGTCGTCTCTCCATGTCGGTGCATAGAGTATAATCTTCTTCTCCTCCGGTATGCCAAGTTTGACTTTGATGGAAGCTGCCAGTTCATCCCGGTTCGGCGCATATAAAATATCATTTCTTGGGTAGCCTGTCTCCAGTATTTTCCCCTTATCATATAAAAAGCAGCTCTGAAAGACTTCCGTAGAAAAAGGATTATCAGAAATCAGATAATCCCAATTCCTGGATTGAGAATATACAATCATTTTATATTTTGGTGTTGCCGAAAAAACATCGTCCATATCAAAAACCAGTTTTTTCAGAGGGGTTCCATGCCAGGTTTCTAAAAATACCTGCTCTTTTCGCTTATCAAACCATTTTGGCTGGCGCATGTTATTGACCCAATATTTTGCTCTCGTGATGTAGTAATAATATCTAAAGCTAAAACGTTTGATTCTTACCGGATTCCCTGGAATCTTAAAAGACTTGTCGTTGATGATCCAAATAAATTTATATTGATCTCCATAATGTTTCAGCAAATATTCATAAATATATTTACAGCTGTCAGAGTAATTTTTCCCCAGAAAACTTTCAAACACAATCCAGTTATTCTTCTGCGAGAATTTCTGAAAAAACATGTGAGTTATTGTCTGCATCCGATAAGATCTGCTGCGAAAAACACGAATTATTTTCCTTTTTTTCCAAATCAAATCCGCCTTCCTTTTCCATTTAGAAATCTCATCCGCTTTTCCGGCTCTTGCCAGCATACGTCCGCTTTTTGGCATGCCGTTTATTGTAGCCTCCGAAATGTTTTTCATATAAAGATGTAAATCAGAAAAAGTGCTTTTCTCCCAGTTTGCTGCTCTATCCTGCCGAATGTTCTGAATTTTCTCAGATAAATACTCAAACAATTTTTTATCCACAGAGTCTTTCACATCAGCTGAAACATCCTCCTGCATTTTCAGAAGCGACTGTCCCAATTGTTTCCAATAATCTTTCCTGTCGCCATAAGATAATGACGGAAACTGTATTTCATCGTTATGTCTTCTTTTTATATAGACAGCATCGGCACAGTACACAATATTCTGACCGCTGTTCACCATTCTTGATAAATATGGTAAATCACTAAAAATCTGCAGATTATCATCGAACAGAATACCTTTTTTTATAAGAATATTACAGACCGTAATTAAAGGGAATTCCGGCCTTTGTAAAATCAAGTCTTTCTTCCAGTCTCCGGTATACTCCTGAATCTCATATTCTGCTTCTTCCGTGATGAAAAAATTATGATAATTCAACCAGGTGTATTTTGTTTTTCCATATACGGCATCCGCCTTCTCATCACACATTTTATTCATGAGCGATTCTAAAGCATCATCCTGAATATAGTCGTCACTGTCCAAAAAGTAAATATAATCCCCTTTTGCATTCTGGATTCCAAGATTTCTCGCTGCTGCTGCTCCCGATTTCTTTTCATTGGATACTACTTTTATTTCCATTTTATCACGGAATTTTGCAACCGTCTGATCAATCTCTTCTTCCACACGATCTTTCACCAAAATCACTTCAAACTCTCTTATCGTCTGTTTTGACAGACTTTCAAGACAATCTTCTAAATAATGAATTCCTTTATGAAAAGGAACAACAACGCTAACTCCCATTGTTTATTCTCCTTGTACTTTAATTCTTTTATCCTAAAACAGCCTTTTCAAATTCATGAAATACCTCTGAATTATACTCATCTGCTGAAAAACTATATTCCGGAACTTTGCCTTTTATAAAAGCTTCCATGCCTTCATATATTTCATCTTCGCTGTTTCCAATCAAATACTGGCCTCCCTCTGTAATACTGTCAGATACAGAGGAAAACTTAGAGATGATCAAAGGAAGCCCCAGAGCTCTCGCCTCATATAAAACTAACGGCTGTCCTTCATAAAGAGACGGCAGGATAAAGCACTGGCACCTTTTCATATAGGAAAACGGATACTCCATCTGTCCGGTCAAAACAACCTTATCTCTTATATGAAGGCCGTTTATTTCCTGCATCATTTCCTTTCTTAAAGGTCCGTCCCCAAGAATGTGAAGCATCACATTTCCGTATTTCTCCTGCAGCCTTGCAAAACTGCGAAGCAGGTTCAATTGATTCTTTTCTGTGGACATTCTTCCCATTGTGACAAAGTTTATAAACTTATCATCAGGCCACCTTCTTGTCTGACCATAGAGATCTGTTCCCGATATAGAATCCTGCTTCAGATCATTTTCTAAGCGTCCAATATCCAATGCATTTCTTGCATAAGTAAACTTATGAAACGTCCCGCTAGCAGCAAAACTTTTCATATTCTGTTTCATCACATATTCTCCACAGCTTACGATCTTATCATAATACTTATATAAGTAGAATATGGTATTCAGGTTTTTTTCATGCGGCTTAACGCCATGTATTACTTTTTTTGCATCTAACGCCAGATCATTGTGCTGCCAAATGATCTTTTTACCGTTTTCGGCCTGAAGCAGCAGATAAGAAGATACAGGAGAGTATCCTCCGAATTCCACAATTACGTCAAACTGACTGTCACCAAAAGTTCGCCGGAAATCCCATCTAAAAAATTCAGCAGGAACTTTCTCCCACTGCTCATCATTATATACCCCAGTCTTTAATATTTTTTTCCTGGCGACTAGCTCTTTCCATGGACCGGACGCCTCAGGGATATATACAATACACCTGGCATTTTTATTTAAGGAGAGCAGCTTTTCCATGTCTCCCGGTATGATTCCAGGATATTCTACACCTATGGTGACATCATATTTATCATAGTCTATAATATTTAAAAGGCTCATAAAGGATCTGGTAATTCCATTCTCAGACAGTCCGCCCCTGTACAAAAGTATCTTCGGTTTTTCTGTCACCCTTTGCTGACAGACAGACTGATCTTTTCCGAACCACACTACATCGATAATTCTGTCACAAACATGCCCATCATCATATTCTAACACCCAGCGGACATTTTTTTCATACAACGTGCTGTATTCACACTGTACATCTTCTATATTCATAATCCGTTGAGACACATCACTCAGACACTTTACAGCAGGCCCCGGCAATTCATTAAGTGGCAGATAAAATCCTCTGGTATCTTCATATTCTTCTAAATCAGGAATATAAAACAATACAGGTCTGCCTGTGGCCAAAAAGTCAAAATAAATACTGGAGTAATCCGTAACAAGAATATCGGTCACAGATAATAATTCGTTTGTGTCGACCGAAGATGGAACAAATTTTCCTTTTATATCTGACCGCTCCTTAATCTGATGGTAAACCTGCTGATGCGGCTTTACAAGAATCTGATACTCATCAGAAGAAAGCTTCTTCTCCATCTCCTCAATAAAATGAAGATATTCATCAGCCTCTTCCCTTGGTTTTGAAAAATCTTCTCCTCTCCATGTAGGAGCATAGAGTACGATCTTCTTTTTATGGCTGCCAGGCAGCCCCAGACTGTCTAAATGCTTATAAATACTTTCTTTACTATCACTCCAAAACACATCATTTCTGGCATGGCCGGTCTCTATCACCTTACCATTCCAGAGTCCCTCTAGCTTATAGCTTTTCCAGTACATATCAGACTGGAATTTATTAGCGGACAGCAAAAAATCCGCTGCAAGAAAGTTCCGAATGGTATTGGCAGAGTTGAAATTTCCGCCGGGCATATCATAGCCCATCTTTTTAAGGGGAATGCCGTGCCAGGTATTAATATATACCTGTTCTTTCCTCTTAATAAAATATCCCGGAAATGTACTGTTATTGATCAGGTATTTTGCTTCCGCCAAATATTTTAAATACTCTTTAGAGTGACGTTCTATGAATATAACAGAGGGATCGTTTTTATACTTACAAATCAGGTCTTTGTGGCTTTTCATGCTGTCCAGCACCCAAATATGCCGATAATCTTTAAATTCACTCCTTCTTCTCAGCGCTTCAAACATCGCCTTAGGATTACACAAAATTCCTCTTCCGGCAAATGCTTCATAAAGTATCCAATGTTCCTGTATTGCATGTTCTCTGTAACATTTCGCATAATACGCCCGAACATTTATTTTTTCAATTTTAGTTAAGGCCGGTTTTATTCTGTCTATATATTTATTAAACATATGCTACTCCAATCCCAAGGTTTTCAATACCTGCCTTGAAGCAGTTCCCGTCTCAAACTGGTGATATTTTTCTGCAAAAACACTGTACTTTTCCGTCCACTCTTCGGGAGAATAACACTTAATATCTCTAATCAGCTGTTCTGTATCCCTGGAAACAGGTCCCGGAGCTTCTTTGAGGAAATCAAAATAAAAACCTCTTAAATTTTCTCTGTAATTGTCAAGATCATAGGCAAAAAACAGCATAGGCCTTTTCAGCAGACTGTAATCAAACATCACCGAAGAATAATCTGTGATGAGAAGATCCGCGGCCAGATATAAAAATGCAATATCTTTCGTTTCATCAAATGTATAGATAAAATCCGAATAGGGACTCCAATCAATCTCCGCTGACACAAGATAATGATATTTGACAATCATCACATACTCGTCTTTTAAAGCCTCTCTCATACGGGCAAAGTTCATATTGGTAGCGAATACAAAATCTCCGTCACCTCTGAATTCATTGTCCCGCCACGTAGGAGCATACAAAATAATTTTCCTGTCCAAAGGGAGTCCCAAGCTTTCTTTCAGTTTTCCTGTATTCTCTTCATTCCACTCATTGAACAGAATATCATTGCGGGGATAACCAATTTCTAAGATTTCTTTATTATAGGAAAAACAACTGCGAAAAACATCAGAAGCAAATCGATTCTGTGAAATCAGAAAATCCCAGTCTTTCGTTGTCTCCAGAAACTGGTTGTGGTAATCTTCTATATCACTGCTTCCATTAAGATCTAACTTCTCCATGTCCAGAGCTAACTTTTTTAGCGGGGTTCCATGCCATGTCTGAAGAAAGACCACATTCCTTTTTTTTATATAATAAAGAGGCTGACGACTGTCAAAAATCCAGACCCCAGCTCTCATTAAATACCAAAAGTATTTTAAATAATTATTCCTTACTTTCCTGCACTTTCCGGGAATTTCAATGCTTACATCCAGAAGAAACCAGACACATTTATACTTCTCATCCAATCCTGACCGCACAGCTTCCTCATAAATAAAACGTGGATTTCCTGTATAATTTTTCCCATTGCTGGCCTGAAAAATTATGATATCTTTGGATACCGGGATGAACCTGGTCATCATCCTATACAGTTGTATCAAAATACTTTTTATAAGTTCTTTCACAATTCACCTATTTCATTTTTTCTGCAATTTCCTTCAGATAGTCTGCCACCTGGTCTCTCAGATCAGAACGCTCCAGTGCAAAATCAATGGTAGCCTTGATAAATCCGAATTTATCCCCCACGTCATACCGGATACCCTCAAAGTCATAGGCATATACAGCCTGGGTATCAATCAGCCGGCAGATAGCATCTGTGAGCTGGATCTCTCCTCCTGCTCCGGTTCCCTGGCTCTCAAGAAGCTCAAATATTTCCGGAGTCAGAACATAGCGGCCCAGCACCGCCATACGGCTGGGTGCCTCTTCCTGTTTCGGTTTTTCCACCATGTTATCCAGTTTTACAGCTCTTCCGTCAGCGGGTACATTGCGGTTCGGTGCAACAATACCATATTTGCTCACCTGGTCTTCCGCAACAGTCTGTACCCCCACAACAGAGGCGTGATGCTTGTCGTAAGCATTGATCAGCTGCTGAAGTGCAGGCTGTCCGCCTTTGTTTATCACGACATCATCTCCCAAGAGTACCGCAAAAGGCTCATTTCCGATAAAGGATTTCGCACAGAGAACCGCATGTCCCAGACCTTTAGGTTCCTTCTGGCGTACATAATAGATATTGGCAAGGTTGGCAATATCATTGATCATCTTGACCTGAGCCGTCTTGCCGGACTCACTCAAACGTGCTTCCAGTTCATAATCTTTATCGAAATGATTCTCCATACAATGCTTGTTGGAATTGGTAATGATCAATATTTCTTCGATTCCGCTGGCAACTGCCTCTTCTATAATATACTGAACAGTAGGTACATCCACGATCGGCAGCATTTCCTTCGGAATTGCTTTTGTAGCCGGCAAAAACCTTGTACCTAAACCTGCTGCCGGGATTACGGCTTTTCTTACCTTTTGTGTACTCATAAGGACCTCCTGTATAATTTCTTATTCTCCTTTTTGTTTCCCCATCAATCCTAAATCTTGTTTTATTTTAGTGGTAGAGATGCCCTCTGTTCTGGGGAGATAAACTACGTCACAATAATCTTTTAAGAAATCAAATTTGCCTTCCCAGTCATTCCCCATGACAAAAGTATCCACATGATACTCCTGAACATCCGAAACCTTCTGTTCCCAGTTGTTTTCAGGGATTACCAAATCAACATATCGGATTGCCTCCAGCAGTTTTTTTCGTTCTTCATAGGTAAAGTAACATTTTTTCTGTTTTTCATCCCAGTTAAACTCATCGGTTGAGAGAACTACGATTAGATAATCTCCCAATTCCTTTGCTCTTCGTAATAAGTTAATGTGTCCCGCATGCAGCAGATCATACGTCCCATAAGTGATAACTTTCTTCATGAAATTGCCTCCTAAATAATATTATCTTTCTGTAAACATTTTAACAGACGTTTTGTATTGTTTCCATCGTGAAATTCGACTATTTTCTGATAATTGCCGATATATTCATTTCGTTGCCCATTCTCATAATCTTCGATCAACTTTTGTGACAGTTCCTTTTCATTATAGCATATATCTCCAAAAGCGTTTGATTTATTTAACATCAGTTTCGTATTTGATCCATATTCCTTCAGACATTCTTCCAGCTCTTCCCAATAGAAAATTACATTTGCCCCTCGGTAAAAAGCATCATAAGAAATAGAAGAATAATCCGTAATAAGCACTTTTGTGTTCTGTAAAATGGTATCATACTTCAAGTCAGCTTCAGACAGGTACTGACTGAATTCATTTCCATTTCCCCTAAATATCTCTGAGATGAGCGGGTGGGGAAGCAGAGTCAGCTTCTTCCGAAGACTTTCAGGAACTGCATATACCATCCTCTCCAACATTTTATAATATTTCGTCTGGTAAAGATCTTCAACTGCTTGATTATACTCCCATGGTCTCCATGTAGGCATGATAACAATCCTGTCTGCATCTTCATTCCATTTGTTTTTATCAAACTTACATAGTCCTGTCAAATATATATGCTCTGGTTTGTGCTGCCCAAAATCAAGAAAATGTTCTGCCTCCAAATTAGATGAAACTACAACTCTATACTCCTTAGCTTTTTTCGGCATCTGACTGAACATCTTTCTGGAAACAGAATCCAGAGAAATCATATACATAACACCATGCTGCAGAAATATATAGTTAAATCTTTTATTGACGATTCTTTTCCTGACAGCTTTGCTGCTGCACCTTGTTTCTAATGCATGCCCTATACTTTCTGAAGACATAAATGTCTTACATGCAAAAAACATGAAATAGTGTTTAAGAGAAAACTTTGAAATCAAATTATTTTTATATTTTTGTTTAATTTCACTCCCGTGTTTTTTGAGATACTCTTCATCCAAGACAAAAAATACATTTTTATAGTTTTGATCAATGAGTTCTTCATATAAAACAGACGCTGACTCCTCATATCTGGAACAATTTTTCTCATACAATAAAATGTAATTTTTCTTCTGAAGAGCTTTTGCTGCGAGTGATGCGGCCCATAATTTTATTCTCTGCCAATTGACATCCGTAAAATTTATTGGCCGGACAGACAATGCCAGAAATCCATTATCATTCGCTCGATAATAAATAGTCCGGTTAATATCTTTGTATTTGCTGACAGCTGAAATTTTATAACCGTTTTCTTTGCGTCCATAGATTACTTTCTTTTTAAATCCAAATCCTTCTCTGTCTTCCCAGCACCAGTGCAACGTACTGCTGAGTTTCATTTTTTCAATCGTTTTATTATGAATTTTAAAAATACAAATATTTAGTTTGCCGTCACCAAACCAAGGAATACCTTTTTTAAACAAAAAACAAGATTGCAGCTTTTGATCACCAGCTTCAATTTCAACTTCTCTCTGGCTGACATCAATTACGGAATAATAACGGACCAAAGATACCGCTGTATAATAAAATCGTGTCCTAAAAGTTTTTATAAATAACGCTGAATACTCTATTGTCTTATTGAAAAACTTCTTTTTTGCGTCATCGACATTTTCCTCTTTTTCTATAAGTTCCTCTTTAAAATCTTTTTTTCTCCAATCTAAAACCCGATCAAATTTTTTTAATGCAAGCTTTTTATTAAAGAGAAAAGAGGAATGTAGAACTTTACATCCTTCAACTTCATACGGAAGAAGTATGATACTTTTTTCGCATATCAAGACAGAAAAAGTATCAATCATCTTTTCTCCGTCCACACTAAACTGAACAAACTCATCTATTTTCATCTTTCCAAAAAGACGATTTTTTTGATACTCAAAAATACTTCTGATCCTGTCTGAATAATTCGTGACTCTCAACTTCTTTCTCAGCCAAAGAAGTGTTTTTTCTTTTAACGTAAAAGTATAATTATTTACCAATCCATGGACCAGAACTTCTTTCGGGAGTTCATTCTTTAAGAACTCTACTTTCCGGTAGGACAGTTTTCCTTTAAAGCCCAGCATGACATTATACCTAGAATAATCCAGTGCTTTTAAATACCTGACTAATAAATATTTCCGTGAGTCATCCCCTAATGTATCACCGTATATATAAAGATTCTTTTTATTATTCAAGCGTGCAGATTGGATATAAAGATTTTCTGCTTTTTCCCGGAACACTAACTCCAGTAATTTTCTGCTGGAATACCTGTCCGCATACTTGCAAAACTTATTTATAAAATCCTTCGTATCAATTTCCCTTACATGATTTATTTCATATAAAAGTGAATCTACATTTTCTACAATTGGAAACGGCAGTTCATCTATGGAAAAATAAGTTCCTTTCTCTTCTTCATATTTCTCCCGGTCATATGCATATAATACAATTGGCTTCTGTGATACTGCGAAGTCAAAAATTACACTTGAGTAATCTGAAATCAACATATCACAATTTTTTAAAAAGTCATATGTCTCCTGGTCTTTTGGAAAAGATTTGATATGCTTGTACTGCTTAAAATCCATATCGTTTCCTACTAAGAAATGCAGATTAACGTATAAGACCTGATCATCCCCCAGCCCTTTATCAATTTCATTTAAAAATTCAGCGACAATTCTTTTTTGCTCTTTTACATTTGCAATGCGTCCCGACCCGCGCCATGTAGGTAAATACGCAATATTTTTAATCTTATCTGCCGGTGCACTTCCATCATAAAAGGCATCATTTCTTGGATAATCACACATCAGGCACTTGCCAGTCATAAAATTTCTGAGATCATAATCATCTAAAAACACTTCTCTGGTATGATCATTTGGGAACAGTGCATAATCACACATAAAATAATTTTTTTGGACATTTGGCAGAGATGTGGCATTTTTCAGGTCACTGATGCCTAAATATTTTATTGGAGTTCCATGCCATGTGTTCACATAGACCTGGTCTTCCCTTTTCACCATGTAAGTAGGAAAAGAATTATCCGTAAACAGATATTTTGCTGTGGCGAGATATTCTGCATATTTTTTTGAATTACGGACAACAACTTGTGCCTTAAAAAACTTATAATTTTTTAAGATCTCTTTAGTCTTTTTTTCCGTATCTTTGGTAGCCACAAAAATAGGATGTTTATCCTTCCACTTTGGATTTTGTTCTATTTCCTTGAGAAGATAAAACATATTTCCATTATAGTTTTTGCCTTGAGCTCCCTCCAATAACACCAAAGAGGTATCTACGCACTTTTTGCGAGAAACCTCTCTGTAAACATCTATAACATCCTTATCGCCCTTTGTAAATCTTTTTAATTTATGCAGCATAATAGCACCTATTTAGTCTTCTCTTCATAAATTTTACTTACTTCACTAATGTCACCGCTTGCAATAATCCTGCCTTTTTCCAAAAGAATTGCTTTGTTACAGAGTCTCTGAACCTGTTCCAGAGAATGAGATACAAACAGCACCGTAACACCCTTGTCAAACATACTCATAATTTTTGCTTCGCTTTTCCTGCGAAACTTAGCATCACCAACCGACAAAACTTCATCCAAAATCAGAATATCCGGTTCAACCAATGTGGCAACGGAAAATCCAAGCCTTGACTTCATTCCTGATGAATAGTTCTTAACAGGCACATCAATGAAATTACCAAGTTCTGAAAAGCTGATGATTTCTTCAAGCTTATCATCCAAAAACTTTTTAGAAAATCCAAGAACTGCGCCATATAAATAAATATTTTCACGACCAGTATACTGTTGGTCAAAACCTGCACCTAATTCTAGCAGCGGAGCAATCTTGCCTTTTGTGACTACCGTCCCTTCTGTTGCTTTCAGTACACCTGCAATAACTTTCAGCAATGTACTTTTACCAGCTCCGTTCAATCCTAAAATTCCAAGGCGGTCTCCTTTGTTCAGACTAAAATTTATATCTTTTAAGGCCCAAAATTCATTATATGAGATCTGCCTTTTCAGCAATTTTATAACATACTCTTTTAAGTTATCAACTTTTTCCTGACTCAGATTAAACTTCATTCCTACATGCTCAACTTTTAAAACTTCTTTATTCTTAGCCATGACACCCTCCTATATATGCAGTATGAATTCATCTTGTTTCTTGTAGAAGAAAACCAAGCCTATGACAATACTTACTGCAGCAAATGCAACAGATGCGGCTAAAAACTTCATATTCATAGGCAGACCAAAAACAGCCTGTCTGAAATTATGAATCAGCAAATACAAGGGATTGCATTTAAGAATCCAGCCAAATCCGGATTTCAGTAATTTCTCAGGATAGTAAAAAATCGCTGAGGCATACATGATGATCATCAGTCCCACGGACCACAGATATTCTAAATCCCGGAAAAAAACTGCCATAGTCGAGAGAATCATCCCCACACCAAAAGCTGTCACAAGAATCAAAAATAAAGGTATGATGGCCTGCAGCATATAAACAGAAGGATAAACTTTCAGCACAATCCCTACAACCACCAAAACTATCAGTGATATTGCAAAAATAATATAATTGAACAAAACACTGGACAATGGATAAATATACTTTGGGACATATACTTTTTTTATCATCCCCGCATTCGTTCTGATTGCTTTCATAGCACCATTTGTCGCCGATGAAAAAAAGCTGTACATAAGGCGACCGGTCAGAATATAGACTGGGAACTGCGGGTCTTTGTTACCGAAAAGCGTACCGAAGACAATGCTCAGGACTATCATTGTAAGCAATGGTTCTAATAGGGTCCAAAGAATTCCCAAATAAGAGCGCCGGTATTTTAATTTGACTCCTTTTTTTACAAGCTCATAGAGCAAAAATCTGTACTTTTTAAAATTTTCAATATATGTTTTCATCATTTTTCTCCATATTTATTATTACAACTAACAAATTATATCATTTTTCAGATACATAAACAACCGTACAATCTTAGTTCATTCCTAATTTTATATAAAGGCGGCTTTTCAATTTGTTTATCACCTTGTCAAATCTTACAATTCTTTTCAATAGTTCTATGAGCATTGAGCTCACAAGTGAGACTGCAAGCAGAACGGCATAGTCCAGCCATGCATAATAAAATGAATAAATAAATTTCTGAAAAAACATCCCTCGGAACAGAGTATGAATTAAAAACATATTCATGGAATGTTTTCCAAGGAATACTAAAACCTGTTTTAAACCTTTAAAATTTACAATAAAAAGATAACCTATCAAAATTACAAAGGCTGGAGCCAAACAATCCCAAATATTTATAAATTTTGCTCCAATAAATGGATGTTGTCTAAGTTTTATTATACCAAGCAGGCCGATTGCAGCCAACGCAAACAGCATTAATTTTTTCCCTGATTTCTGATTATTATACCCATTTTTAATTTTAGCCAAAATATCATGTTCAGCACAATACATTCCCAGAAAATAACATGGCATCCATCTAATAAAGTCTGTCATAGGCAGCTTCAATGCAAACGGAAGCAGAAATGATATAAATAGTACTAATATATCATATTCCCTTAGCATTTTCACAAATATCGGAAAAACAATGACAAATATTGTTGCTAAACTCATATACCACCATGTAGGACAAAAAACAGGTGTTCCCAGCAAATGTGAGAGCCCTATCGCATCAATAAAAAAATAACAGACTGACAATGCACCCTTTCCGTAAACCTCCTGAAAGTAACCTGTAGGAATTGCTAACACTTGTACAGCAATAAAAATAAACACAAATCCTGACATAAGAGATGTATACCTATTAATCAAATATTTTTTCATATCCAGCTTTGTTTTAATCTTATTCGATGCCGAAGTCATCATGCCATACCCTGTAAGGAAAACGAACATACCTACACAGATCTTAAAAAAGCCTGCTAAATAAACGACTGCTTCTTTTTCAAATGGAAAAAAGGTAATCGGCAAATTCATCCATCGGTCCGGTCCTAAGAAGCTGTGATGAAAAAACATAATCAAAATGGCCAGTCCTTTCATAAATAATGTATCCTCTTTACTAAATTTCATCGTTCTATCCTTTTCTTGTACTTATTCGTAATATTTTTTATAATTTTATCATTCTTTTTCTGTTTTTTCTACATTAAAATATAGTTTGGTTTCCTTGATGCTATATGTTAAAATGTTAAGAAGATGTAACAAAATGAGATGAAGTAAAATCAGGAGGAATTATGTCAAGTTTTTCACGTTTAAAAAACCAGATAAATACTTTTACAAATATTATAAATACTGAAAAAAGTAAGCACAATAAAAATGAGGCTAAAATCCGTCAGGCTACCTATGTCGAATATTATAATAAGAGCAAAATTAATCCTCATGCTGTTTTATATGAATCTTATATGGGTCGGGGAATGATTTGTAATCCTTATGCCATTTTTAAAACTTTTAAAAGCAGATCTGATTTTAATAAATATGATCATTACTGGGTATTTGAAGATATGGAAGATAACAAAAAGGTAATTGAAGAATATGCTTCCTGCGATAATGTTCATTTTATCTCCAGGAGTGATGACGAATATTTAAAACAATTGGCCAGTGCAAAATATCTTATTAATAACGTTACTTTTCCACCTCTTTATACTCCAAAAGAAGGACAGATTTATGTCAATACCTGGCATGGTATCCCCTTAAAGACACTAGGTTTTGATTTGCCAGATGGCAATGTTGAAACCCGGAATACCATAAAGAATTTTTTGTCATCAGATTATTTAATTTCTCCAAGTGAGTTCATGACCACAATTTATAAGCAGGCGTTTAAGCTGGATGGTATCTATCAAGGAAATATCATCCAGGAAGGACAACCTCGAAATGATAATCTATTTAATACGAACAGAAATGTCATTATTAATAAACTGATTTCCTATGGAGTAAATGTTGATCCGAAAAAAAAGATTATCATGTATGCGCCGACATGGAAAGGCGGAGATTACGGAAATCCTGATATAGGGTTAGAGGAGTATTTTAATTTCATAGATACTCTGGAATCTAATATAAATACTGATGAATATCAAGTCTTAGTAAAACCGCATCAAATTGTATACAAGCATATCAAAAATAGTAAAAACATTACTTCACAGTTTATACCTGCGATCATTGATACAAATGAAATCTTATCGGTAGTTGATATTTTAGTTTCCGATTACTCCAGTATCTATTTTGACTTTCTGGCAACCGGACGCCCTATTTTATTTTATATACCGGATCTTGAAGAATATCAAAAGTACAGAGGTCTTTATCATTCTGTAGACACTCTGCCTGGGCCAAAGACAAAAATCATGGCAGATATTCCGAAATGGATCAATAATCTTGAGTCTGTTATTGAAACATACAAAAGCATATATCACGAACAAAAAACATCATGCTGTCAATATGATGACGGCAATGTCTGCGGCCGCCTATTAGATATTCTGCTTGAGAACAACAAATCACCGTATCACATTATATCTGATATGGTGACAGAAAAGAAAAAAATAGTCATATTTGGCAGTGATTTAAAACCTAATGGCATTACTCAGTCTTTATTAAGTTTATTAAATATCATTGACCATGATAAATTTGACATTACATTATTAACTCTTTTAAACAAAAGTATAAATAATACTCCAATTATTAATTCTGTGAATAAGCAAGTAAGAGTCATCACTAAAGTTGCCGGAGCAAACAGCAGTCTGAATGATGATATCCGCTATAAATTGATTATGGAAAAAGGAATAGTAAACAGTCTGTGGGATAAAATTGCTCCTAAGTCGTATTTTCGTCGTGAATTTAAAAGAATTTTTGGTAATTCCAGATTTGACTATGCAATCGATTTTACTGGTTACAGCGCTCACCATGCCACTTTATTTGCATTTTCTGATATTCCAAAAAAGTATATCTGGCAGCACAATGATTTGATAAAGGACAGATTCCGTAAAGTAAATGGTCAAATGCCTTTAAATAAAGGACTTAAAGTTGTATTTTCAACTTACCCTTATTACGACAAACTAGTTTCCTGCAGTAAATCAGTCATGGATGAAAACAGAAAGTCTTTATCTACGTCTAAAATAAAAGATAAATTTACATTTGCAAGAAATACGGTTCACTACGAACGCATTCAGGAAGCACTGATGCAGCCCTCTTTCTTAAAGATCCAAGGAAAGGATTATTATATAAAATGTATAAACGAGAATTTGGATAATCAAAAAATCAACATGGATATAATGGAAATGCCTGACTCCGACTGTACCGTTTTTGTAACTATGGGCCGCCTTTCCCCTGAAAAAAACCATGCTAACCTTATTACAGCTTTCAAAAAGTTTCATCAGGAATACCAAAATACAAAATTATACATCTTGGGTGCAGGCCCTCTGATGGATAATTTGACAAATCAGATTGTATCGCTTGGCCTGACAGATTCTGTTGTTCTTACCGGTAACTTAAATAACCCCTTTTCTTTTGTAAAACAATGTAATTGTTTTATACTGCCGTCAAATTATGAGGGACAGCCAATGGTAATACAAGAAGCCCGGGTTTTGGAAATCCCCATTATACTTTCTGATTTTTCAACAGGAAAAGATACTTATATTGAGAATGGACAGCTGGTCATCAAGAAGGATTCTGAAAGTATTTATTGTGGTTTCAAAGCCTATATGGAAAATAAAGTTCCACAATACAGCTTTGACCCCCATGAATATAATTTATCTGTTTATAAAGAATTTGAACAATTATTTGATTAGAATTAATGGAGTATATATATGGATACAATTAAGAAACGTAAATTATCTTATGAACAATACAAAAAAGGTATTGATCAACAGCTGCAGAGTTCTGCTGCTGGTTTAAAAAACACAATTTTTTATTGCGAATGTTTAAAGAAACCTATTATCAAAAATACTGTTTTCTATGAAGCGGACAACGGAAGCGGTTTAAAAGGTAAACCTAAATCTTTGTTTTTAAATGCAGTTTCTGATTCCAGTCTTACTCATATATGGAGCATTGAATCTCCTGATCTATTGGAGGAAGACTTAACCTATTATGAGCAAACCTGTAATATACGTTTTGTAAAAAGGTACTCTTCTGAATATTACGAATCTCTTGCTGTCTCACAGTATTTAGTTACTGACGGTTATTTTACTTCAACATTCGTAAAGCGTGAGGAACAGACTCTAATCTGCACGGGAAATGACTCTGCCTTTACATTTTCAGGATATGACAAAGGTATTATAAATGTTGATACAGAACAATTTGTGGAACGCCATTACCTGCAGGCAGATTATATTCTCTCAGCTAATGAACAATATCAGAAGACTGTGCTGGAGAGTGCCTATAAATTAAAAAATATGTATGACGGTAAAATTATCCAAGGAGTACTGTCCTTTCACCCTTCTCATTCATTGCCTTCTGCGTCCAGGTACAGTACAAACTCAAAAAGTACTGTTTTACTTCTTCCAGCACTGCAGTGCAAGACAGCGAAAGAAATGTCAGCTTCTGCATCATTTTATGCAGATATTATTGAGCAATTAGATTTTGAAGACATTTACATTTCCGTACCACTTGCGGCATATGACATATTTCAGTTAAATGATGTGATTAGTCAGTACCTTCTACCTCCTCACATTGACTGCCGGGATCTAAAATATAGATGTGTAATTACAGATGGAAATGTTTTATATGAAGATTTTGTTCAGATGAAAACCCCGGTTTATATCTTAAAAAACAGGTTGTTAAATGAACAATTATATACAGATTTATTGACTTTTTGCAATCTAAATCCACAAAGCCCAAAAAAGATTAAAGAAATGGTACAGAATAGCGAAGTAAGTTTTCCATACATTCACACCTTGGATAACTCCATATGGAGTATTGTAAAAGAAAATGCTTCTTCCCCATTCGTAACATCTTTTCACAGCACAAAAAAAAGAATAGCATTTTTCATCGATTTCCTGCAAAACCTGGATCAGCATGCTTATTTACACTTACTTCATACTTTAGATTGGATCGACTATGACCAGCTTGATGTAACTTTAATCGCATCATCTTTCAAGAAAAATGATAAAGAAGTAATCTCTGAAATAAATAAAAATGTCAGATATTTAGACTGTTCAGGCCGGCTTCCTTATGATAAAGAGACATATGCAGCGCACAGATATCTTTCAAAATATCTCTACAACATGGATAACTCAACAGATATTGTAAATCAGGATATCTTTGAGCTATACAGGGGAAACAGTCAGCGTATTTGTAATAATATTTCTTTTGATACAACAATATTATTTGGACATTTTACTCAAAAGGATTATTTGCTCTTTGAAGGATTTTCTTCCAAAAAAAGATTATATTTGGGTTATCAGAATCTGGCCAAAGAAAAGGCAATATGGGTGCAGAACAAAACCACCGCTTTTACATTCACCAACAAAATCCGAATATATTCCTCATTTGACGAACGACTCTATTTTAGTGTTGGTCTGCACAGGTCAAATACAGAAGAATATACCGATTTGGCTTCAGATTGTTCCGCTGTCCCAATCCTTCCTTCTAAGGAACAGCTGGAAGATACAACCGATAATATACGTACAGCTGTGTACGATAATCGGGAATATTTTATGATTCCTTGTGGTAATAAACCATTTAAGACGAAAGAGGTCCTATTGTTGCCAAAGGTAGACAAATCTAAATTCTCTTACCTTTATGTAATAAATAATGATGAAAGCAGAGAGTTATTATCCTTTTTAGAAACATTTTTGAATGGGTGTACTCAGAACGATTGCCAAATGTTTTTAGTAGATAATTACAATTATTTAGATGATAGCATTTTAACTTTTATTGCAAAACATTCCTTATCTGAGAAAATTGTAATACTTAAAAATATATTTTTAAATAAATCCTATGCTTCCCAGTTTGATGGTATTGTTACTTTACATCCTCAGGACCCACTCGACTATAATGTTTTATTATCACAATTTTTTAGAATTGATACAATAATTGTAGAAGATGATGAATTTCAATTAAAAAAACAACCCATGAAAGACTTATCAGCATTGTCTGAAGTCATTACAAAAGAAATCTCAAGATTATTTCTGTAAAAAATCAAACCCTGCTAACAAAATTTTCTTTGCAGCAGGGTTTAACCTTTTCTATTTTATTATTATATGAATTTTCTGCCCTATTTCCTATTTTTTTGATATACGCCAAAGATAATATCAGTATTTTTAAATTCCCTTCCTCTCCAAATCATATTTCCTTTTGGATACGCGTCATAATTTCCTGTTTGATAAACAGGTACTCTTAGCTGTGAACCATTGGATAAACAAATCACAGATATGCAATATCCTTTTTGTCCTTTTGGCATAACACCCTTAAATAACTTCCAGGTAAAATGACTTTCATCTGTGTCTGGATAAATTTCCTTTTTTTGAATGATCTGTCCTCTTTCATCCAGTAACCTAATCTGGAAATTTCCTTTAGAAAATAGAATATTCAGGTCTATGGTATTAAAATCTCTTGACGTTTGGAATGTTTGGCTTAAAATATCCCCTCTCTGCGCAGTGATTTCCCTAGTGTGAGATCCTTTCATCTGGGCAGCTGCATAATATTTATTATTTTTATGAGACCGGATACTAAAAAAATCATAACGAATATTTAGCATAACTGCCACACATACTACGCAAACAAGATAAATTCTTAATGATTTTTTAGAAAACGACAATTTATTATCCTTCTTATTTTTCCAGCCGTCATATCCCATAATCGCTGAGTAAGCCATCAATCCCATAAAACAAATACTATATTTAGGATTAGCCTCCCATACACAATGAAATACCATAGCTCCTAATAAAATCAGTGCAATTAGGTAGTTCCACGAATCAGGCTTTTTCAACAAATATAGAACATTAAGCAGCATAAATAACAAAGTAAGGCTCCTAAATAGATAGCAATACATCAGAAGCCCTCCATTGTCCGGACCAGAGATAAAGTCATGCAGCCGAGTATAATCAGGTGCACTGACTAACATTTTACTTGCGTCATCATCTCCAATCAGCCATACTGACCGCAGCTTGATTCCCACTAATTTTGCGGTACCCCTGATTCCTGCCTGTTGATAGTTTTTTATAATCCTCTTAATATTTGCATCTTTTTTTTCTTTCTTTGTCTTAAAACTAGATGTAAACCAAACATCCTCCCTGTTAAATCGCCCATCACCATGAGAGGCCATCATAAGCCAATGGGTAATTGGAAAAGAGTTTTTATTATTTTTAGGCATTATGTCTCCAAAGGCACCCTGAAAGAAGCAGCCTCCAGCCAAGGTCCCACATAACATCAGAGCACCTGAAAAAATTATTTTTCGTAAATTCAAATCTCTTTTGTCTCCGAATACAAAAAAAACAAAAATCAAAGCAATTATCGGAAAGATGTTTGTTATTCGAACTTTGATTCCCCAGTATAATATAAATCCTTCCAATATATAAAAGATAATTTTCTTCCAACGGCTATTTGCCTTTTTAATTATAAGCATACAGGCTATTACTAACATTAAAATGAAAAACGATGCTGTATGTGTATAATAATATGGTACAGATAAATAAGTCCATGGATTTAACAGAAAAAATAATAGAAATAAATTTGCCAGTCTACAAGTCTTTAAAATCCTGATTACATAATACCCCAATAAAATTCCACCATTAATCATTAGGATATTTAAAATGTTGCCGGCTGCAACCAAGTATTTAGTACCTATTCCCAAGAAAGTTACTATTTTATAGCATGTATAGAGAACAGTTAGATAACCATAATTATTTGGATATTGTGCAAAATAATTTCTAAAATTCGTCAAAGAAATTTCATGCTTATGTTTAACAATGGAAATCGCTTCATCGTGCAGATATAATAAATCGTTGGTCGGCTGTATTTTCAAATAAAATACAAATATCAGCTGTAAGATAACTGCTATCCCAAGAAAGATCAATACAAAATAGTTTTTTTCAATTAATTTAGATTTAGTAAAACCAATCCAAACAAAAATAAGCAAAGAAAAGCTTAAAACTAAGGCTGCTACACGCATAGCGATAGAAATACTTCCAATTTCTTTATTTAAAACTATAAATGGAAAACTTAAAAGCAGGTAAACCAAGAAAATAGATAACCAAATTAAGGGGGCAGAATATACTAACTTTTTCAGCTTCATTTACTCTCTCCGTCGTTATTTAATATAACTTCATTAATAAACCGTGGCCTTGCCTTTGTTTCCAGATAAACTTTTCCGATATATTCCCCAATAATCCCTATGGCCATTAACTGAAATCCTCCCAGAAGCCATATAGACATAATCAGGCTAGTCCACCCGCTAACTGTATTTCCCATAAAATATTGTGCTAAAAAATATAGCAATACAATGACACTGATTCCAGATATAGCAACTCCAAAATCAAATATTAAACGAACCGGCTTTATGCTCAAAGAGGTGATTCCCTCAAAAGCAAAGGATAACATTTTTTTCAGCGGATACTTACTTTCTCCGGCAAATCGCTCCCCTCTCTCATAGGTAACAGTGTCCGATTTATATCCGATCATAGGTACAATTCCGCGCAGAAATAAATTTACTTCCTTAAATTCAGCAAGTCCTTTTAACGCACGGTTACTCATCAATCGATAGTCCGCATGATTGTAGATGATCTCGCCTCCTAAACGCCTTAATACCTTATAAAAAGTTTCGGCCGTAAACTTTTTGAAGAATGTATCTTTATCTCTCGTACTTCGCACTCCATATACGATATCACAACCTTCATTGTATTTTTTGATCATCCCATCAATAGCGTTAATATCATCCTGAAGATCAGCATCCATAGAGACAGCTGCATCAGCATGCTCTGCCGCGAAACTTAATCCTGCTAGAAGAGCATTTTGGTGTCCTCTATTTTTAGACAGCTTAATGCCAGAAAATAATGAATTTCGATGATGTAATTCATCTATCATCGCCCATGTCCTATCCTTGGATCCATCATCGACAAAAACGACATGACTATCTTCAGAAATCTGTTGATTGTGTATTAGAAACTGCATTTTTTCTTGCAGTCTTGATGATGTCTCCGGAAGTACATCCTCTTCATTATAACAGGGTACTACAATATATAGTTTCACTTTTACATCCTCCTTAAGTAAAAACAAAATAGTTATATTAATTGAGATATTTTATATCAGATAACATTCTATTTTATCTTTTGATAACCTCAATGAAATCTTATAACTTTTAAAAAGCCCAATGTTCTTTTCTCTAAAATACTTTATCTTTCTTATTCCTCCACTTCTTCTAAAGGAAAGAAAAAAATACAATAAATCATAAACATAACCATGGATAATTCCGGAGTCTGAACTGAGTAATCCATAGAAACTGCAATAAAAAAAGATATCCAGATACTTAATCTTAAAAAAGAAAATTTTTTCATCAACGAATAGACACAGCTTGCCAAAAAAAAGCCTAAATAACAGAACCCAACCGGTATCGAAAATCTAAGCATCTCATTTAAAAAAATATTATGACAATTATTTGTTTTCCATGTAGGCGCAATTTGTAACCAGTCCTTAGGATTTAAAGCAAAACGATTCCCTAATCCTTGTGGATTTTCTTTAATTTTTTCTATTGCCATTTTCCAGATTGGAATTCTGGAACCTAAATTACTCAGATCTCTTTCTTGAGCTATCCAACTCAAGATCAATTTTGCTACTCCTAAAGAAGACATCACTAATAATGTAATTTTAGTAAATAGATATCTTTTATTAGCAAACAGATAGTCAACAAAATCAGCTGCTAAAATAAATACAGCGCAAACTGTAGAAGTGTTTGTATGAGCAACAAACAAACAGCAGAACAATATTACAAGACTCAGCAGATAGGTAAGCTTATTACGAAACTTCTTTTTATGGACTACAAATAATCCTATAAATAACAGCAGCATACAGGAATACTGGCATTTATAGAAATAAATCCAGTTAAAACGTTTTTCATAGTAATTAGGATCAATTTTCGTTAAAACAAGTTTAAAGTTATATATATGTAAGGACAAATAACCTTTTAAATAAAAAGCAACACCTATAACATTAGTTACAATTATTGCCCAAATTGTATATCGAATTATATTTCCTTGTTCAAATATTTCTTTAGTTTTCACTAACAAAAGTGTTATTAATAATGCGAAGCTAATTGTTGTGTTCCAACGAGCCCAAGGAAATTGAATAACTTCCAAATTATTTAAATATAAAATATTATAACTCAGACAAATAGCAAATAACAAAAATGCTCCAAATAAAAATCGAGACATAAACCGTTTATATGGTAAAGCTGTAAATAAAATTATTATTATACCCAGCAGGGCAAAAAAATTATTTAATATAAACCTGGAATAATAGCCGTCTAATTCGGGGTTTTTTGCTTTAGTTGTTAAGACCGGTAAAATTAACGCCGAAATTACAAAAACTTTTAATATCAAAATAATGATCTTATCTAGTACATTTTTATGCTTCATTAGTCACCCCTATTTTACCTATTAATTTTCATATTCATCCCAATAATGATTCATCTGAATTAGTTTATAATAGTCCTCTGCTAAGATACCAGTTTCCACTAAGTCTCTAAATTCCCCTCTTTTATATACATATTCTACCATTTCCACAATATTTATTAAAAAATACATTTAATAACAATATTTTCTCTTTGTTCTATAATAACATATATTTTTTAATTCTACTACCTGTGTTAAATCAGTTATTTATTTCTTAAATAATGCGGCTACATAGAATATTTAAATTCCACCCCTTATAAGTTTTCTGTTAAATAGCTTGCCAGCGGCGTTTATGAAATCATTGAATTACCTCAACTAAATTCACAAACATCTTGTACCTGTTGCCCCTTTGAACATCAGCCACAACGTTTTTACAAGATGAACATTGCTTTTTCATTCACTCTGAAAACCTTGTCTACCTCTTTATTTCTCCACCCTCTTTTCTAATTTTTTGATTCTTTCTATCTTTCATCAATAGATTTCATTTATTCTCAATTTTTTATATTATTATATTAAGTTATATGTCACAATTTATTTTATGCAATACTTCTGATAGTAATGTCGATGATACTCCCTCTGTGTGTGGCAAAAATACAACATCAACACCTACAAGTGAGAATTCATCGATCATTTTATTGTACATATCGCTACCCTTCCAATCTGATCCATGAAACAGCGCATCAAAATGAAGGTTTTTCCATGCCTCCATTTTATTCATATTTTTTTGTGGAACTGCTTCGTCAACACATTTTAGCTCTTGTACTATAGCAATTCTTTCTTCAAATGGAATAATTGGCGTTTTATTCTTGTAGCTTTTAACAACTTCATCAGTACTCACACCAACAATTAAATAATCACATTGTTCTTTAGCTCTTTTAAGAATATTAAGATGTCCAATGTGAAACATATCATATACTCCTGTTGTATATCCTATTTTATAATTTTTCATTTTCTCTTCCTCGTAATAAGTTGTAGTGTTTATAACCCCTCTCCAGGGACTGATACCATAATTTTTGGAGATACTGTGAAATGGTATTTTTTCCTTCCAATCTATGTCTATGAAAAGGTTCCAAGCCTATTAAATACTTTTTATAGAAGTTTTCAAAATTTAAATTTAAGCCCAAATTACACTTATGTAATTTAATATAAAAAGTATTATAAGAATTAAATTTTAAAAACAGGTCTTTCTAACGGTGATAGGATATTGTACCACTACCGCCAGTTATGTAGTAAGTGTCACCAACAATCATATTTCCCATATCGCTTAACATAAAAATGGCCAAATTTGCAATTTCTTCAGGAGTCGCATATCTGTGAGATGGCTGGTGTTCAAAATAAAGATTTTTATTATTAACATCCTTAACCATTGAAGTAGCCGTTGGACCTGGAGCAATGGCATTAACAATAATACCATATGGTAAGAGGACATCAGCCAATCCTTTCGTAATTCCATTAACTGCCCATTTAGATATTTGATATGGAGTTGAAGCAGGTCTTAAAGCAGATGACGAAGAGACGTTTAATATATGTCCTTTAATCCCTTTTTCAATCATTTGCTTTGCTACTGCTTGACTGATAAAATAAGTTGCTTTTACATTAATATTCATTACTTTGTCGAATTCCTCGACACTTTCTTTAAGGAAGTTCAATTCTCCATGAATACCAGCTGAATTAACAAGAATATCAATGCGGTTTTCAGGAAAAAGCGAAGTAATCTCTCTCAATATATTTTCAACATCATCTAAGCTACTTAAATCAAAATTATAACTATTTGCATTTTCTCCCAACTCCAAAGATAGCTTATTTAATTTAGCTGCATTGGTCCCACATAATATAACTTTTGCGCCGCTGGCAACTGCCTGCTTTGCAATTGCAAACCCAATGCCACCAGTCCCACCAGTTATCAAAATCACTTTATTCTGAAGAATTTTATTTGTATCTACAGGTTGATAAATAGGTATTATCTCCTTTTGGGAAAACATATTTTTAATCTTTCTAAATAATCTACGAATTAAATTCACTGTAACTCTCCCATCATTTTATTTCACGGGTTTAATATATTTTTAATTTTATCTTTAACATCACTTGGCAATAGTTTAGTGATACCTTTTTTCAGAGATACAGATGCTGTAGAATGATTATTTGTATTCGAAGCATAAATATCACGTATTAATTGAGAATCTTCATCAATATCTATAAATACCTCTAGGAATAACGGTGTTTCTGATTCTTGCGCAAAAATTGAAAGAGCATCTCTAACCTCATCATTGCTGGCAGCTGAAAAGTATTCAAATCCAAGTGATTCTACCCATCCTTTAGCAGTTCTTTTATTTTGTGCACATACGAATTTATCCATACCATTATATGGCAACTTAATTTTAAACTCTCCTCCACCGCCATTATTTAATAAAATTATTCTTACATTATTTTTTATACCTCGAATGCTTATTCCATTCATTCCATAGAAGAAACTCAAATCTCCTATTAAAAGGAAAGACAAGTTTTCTGTCACCAATGAATGACCGATAAATGTAGCGAGACATCCATCAATTCCCAAAGCACCTAGATTGCTGTAGTACTTAACAGTCTTATTAAAATCAAAAAATTGAGTGATCCTCGTACTGTTTAAAATAGCTGTATGAAGAATTGAATAATCAGGAATGCTCTTTGAGAGTTCTCTTGCAATACTTAAGCTTGAAAATTTTAAATCACCCAAATTTATAGAACTGGCCGCATTATCCCATTTCTTATAATAATCATGATTTGCTTCAACAAAATTAACACTCGTTAATTTTTGAAAAAACTCAACAAAATTTCCTTCAAAGATATTTGTTAAAGAAAAATAAGGATCTCTTACACATCCAGAATCTGAAACAAGCCAATTTTCAATTTTCTTATTATACATTCTCAATATCTCTTTGAGTTTGTATGTTGCGACAAAATTTCCTAGGGATATCACTATATCAGGTATTAATTCAGGTCTCTTAAACGCATATTCTGTCTCTGTTATCGGATAAGTAGTTACGCATCCGTTACAGTTCAAATTAGAAACAGCTTCTACTGAGTAAAAGCAATCATACTTTTCAAAAAAAGAATTAAATAATTTTATCTGTGTATCTTTTATCTTCAAGTTTTCTCCAACAACAATCATAATTTTCTTATTTCTTAAATAACTTGAAAATGAAGAAAAGTCTGTGTTTGAAATAGTATGTCGTTCAATTATTCTTTGTTTTGGAAGTACCTTCTCACTGCATTCCAAAGATAATGTAATAGGAATGTTGATATGTACTGGACCTGTACCATGATGATTTAATTCTAATAAAGCTTCATTTACTAAACGATTACAGTACCACTCATCCATTTCTGTTTTAACAGCTGGAAGTGAAACCTCTTTTTTAATGCAACCTTTGAAAATCCCTACTTGATCAATTTTTTGAAGTTCTAGTTGATCAAGTAGAGAAGACAATCCATCCGATGTAATTGCAACAACCGGTACATTTTGATAAAAAGCTTCTGTTATTCCAGGCAAATAATTACTTACTGCAGTCCCAGCAGTACATACGCAAGCCACTGGCCTCCTCGACTGCTGTGCCATTCCTAAAGCAACATATGCAGCATTTCTTTCATCAACCACTGAATAACAATTGAACTCTTTATCGTATTCAAATGATTTTACAATAGGTGCATTTGAACCACCTGGGGATAATACAACATCTTTAATTTTATACTCTTTGAGAAGCTTTAAAAGTATTTGAACACTTTTTTCGTTTGAATACATAAAAATCTCCTTTTTAACTTTTTAAGTTCTTTTCATAAAGATCCATTAATTTCTTTCTATTAAATACTAACAGCATTAAGATGACACTTATCACAATATATCTTGCTATTGAATTTGAATATAATATTAAAATTATAAATGAACTTATCAGTAAAAATATAGATATCAGTAAAATAAATTTAATATCATAAACTGGTTTACTCTTATTCTCTCTGAGCACTTTATTCATAAAAATAAAATGCATTATGCAGAATAAAATAAAACATACTAGAGTCGTATAAGCAGCTGCAATATACCCAAACAATTGTATGAAAATATAATTAAGAATTACATTTATAGCAGCACCAAAACATGACGCAAAAGTAATATATTTTTTTTGTTCATAAAATAATTCGACATTACTAAAAATAGGATATAAAAACTGAAAAAATGCCGCAGATGAGACTATAGGTATAATATAAAGGGATGGATAATAAGCCTCGGTCATCATTAATCTAAATACATCTGGTATAACGCACATAAGTAATATACAACCTAAAGCAACAATAACAACTGCTATATTAACAACTTTTTTTAATTTATCAGTTTTACCATCTCTCATCCTTTTAAAAGTAAACGGAGTAATAACAGCTTCAATTCCACTTGTAACAAGAGTAATTAACATTGAGAAATTATAGGCAACGCTATACATTGCAGCATCCGAATTGCTGCACATTTTCGATATCATGACCCTATCTGACTGATTTAAAATCTGGTAAGATAAATAATGAGGAATCAAAACCACATTAAATGTAAATATATATCTCCAAATTGACTTGTCATAGAATTTCTTACCCTTTGCCAAATTGCTAATGCCTAACACTAAACCAAAAAAGATTTCTACTCCTAATAAACTAAGAATTCTAGCATCAGCTTTATTCGTTGAATATAGCACTAAAAAATAACCAATAATGGGATTAATAATAGCCGTAAGCACAGATACTAGAACTACTTTTTTATATGAATAATCAAATCTCATTTTTTGAGACCATACATTAATTGGTATGTCGAACAGAACTTGTAGAAACACTGCCAAAGTAATTATTTGAGTTAATCCAAAAAAACCCGATATCTTTTTAATATTCACTAATGACAGAGCCAAAAAGATTACAGAAATTGTAATACCCAATCCCTGTGCGGCAGCGGCATACTCATCTTTTTTTTCGACATTTTTTGATAGACCGACATTAAAACTGCCTGTCCATACATTCATTGTAATAGTAATAGTAACGAGAAGAACCCAAGATTGATACAAAGATAAAATTCCATACTCATCTGTAGACATCATCCTAGTGAATAAAGGTAACGTTATAAAAGAAATCCCCTTCAGTAATACATTTGAAATAGTAAACCATAATGCCGCTTTAATTGGTTTTGAAAGATTATTATATTTCCTCAGCAATATATTCATGAAAGAACCTCAATCTATTTATCTGTCTTTGTCATATTATTATAGTTCTTTACTGCTTTTAAATAAGTATTTTTGAATTCAGCAGTATTCGCAAGATCGATCATACTTGCTATGTCATCAATTGTACTGCATGAAGGAAATCCTAAATCATTTATTCCAACAAAAAAATTTCTTCTCTTTGTAAGATTGACTGAACTAAAAGGTATCCCTTTAAAAGCAGCATCAATCATTGATATAGAATGTTCACCAAATACAAAGTCAGCAGTTGTCAGGTCTTCATCAAGAGTACTTCTCGAAAAGGAAAACCGAAATTCCTTTCCATCATCTGGAATAGGCATATTGCTTGATAATGTTAAATTTTTCAATCTTAACCATTCAAAATAATTATGTACTCTATTTATTGCATTTACACCCACATTTTGTGGATGAATCCAAGTAGGATGGCATCTGTATACAAAATGGATATTAGGAAATCTTCTAGCCATTTGAACAAAGGCATCAACCATAATGTCATCATCAGATCTATTTTTTAACGCTGTCCAATCACCGGAACCCGATGCAACTATTAACACATTTTTCACATTCATTGGGAATTTGGGTTCTGGTAAATATAGTTTATTTCTAAAAGGAATCATCTCATATGGTAACCCCTGATTTTTGAACAATTGAGTCCCTAATATATCCCAACAAAAGTACTTGACATTCTTAGGTTTAAAAAAATAATCTTTATGAGAATAATTTGGGGGAAGATAGCCATCTTGAGCCCATCGAACTTCATATTTATCTTCATCTGGTACATTACACTTCCCATGTTCATGCCAAGTTGTCATGTAAGTACAAAACTGCTTCGTTTCAAATTCTCCTTTGTTTAATCTATGACATTCTTCTTCAGAAGGTTTAAATGGTATGCTCAATCTATAGTCTATTCTATTCATTTTTCCTAAAAAAACATATTTGTGACCTTTATAATACGCTACACTCACTTCATTAGGTTGATGTATAAAAGTGCTTTTTACTACTAATGATTTTAATTTTCTCAATAAACGTATTTTTTTTAATCTCAGCTTAATCTTTTGTTTAAATGTTAATGTTTCGGAGTGATAATAATAATCGCATTCCAGAAACTTAAATCCCATTCTTTCCCATGCTTTTAACTCTATTCCTAAGTCATCAGAAAATATATATCTTTTTCCTTGTTGAAATTGAGAAACAACTTTTGAAATAACTAAAATATTTTTCTTCTTTTTTATATTTTTTAGATACTCTTCATATGGTATACTACTAGAAGAATAAGATTCTAAATCTATTTTCTCCATTTCTGTATCAGACAAAAAATCTGCAAAAGTATAAAAATCAATATTTATGAACAACGATTCTAGGAATTTTCTTTCATTCTCAAACAAAAAATGAGTAGTAATAATAATATTCTTATCTTCTTTTAAATCAACATATTTTTTTAAACTATCAAGTTTAACATTTTGTGAAAAAACGAAAATAGCCATATTCTACCCCTTCCTTTTTATTTTATTTAAAGATAATTTGAAAACTGCAAAAAATAGTTCTTTTCTGCTATAAAACACTTTTATTGAATTTTTTAAACTTGAAAGATCATAGGAACAGGGTTTTTTCCTTATTACAAAATTTAAATATAACCTACTAATAAATATAAGATTATCATTTTTAATAGTTAAAAATGTAGAAGTTTTAATATCTCCATTTAGCAATAATTTCAAAATAATTGCCAAATATTCTACGCAAAAAGCATAAAATAAATCATACTTTGCCTTAGATATTCCATTCACCGGCAATTCATTAAATATCTTTCTATTATCAATAATATAATTTTCTCTTTCTTTCTCTGCGAAAAGAACATCCATATGAGGAAATAACTCATTAAAATTAGATATATTAACGGGCAGTTTTTCAAAATCACTTTTCCATATTGTCATGCCTGTGGACCAAGAAGACCAATATGATAAATTACATACAAATTCATCAAATGTTTTAAACATATTTTCTTTTCGCTCAAGCATCAATACCCCATTAGAATAATAAATAATAGGTTTTTTTTCTTTGTGTCTGTCAATAAAGTCTATTAGTATTTGTAATGTCCCATCAATCAAAAGTGTGCGGTGATTGACAAATTTAATTAATTCACCGGAAGCTCTTTTATAAGATTCAATTTCATTATGAAATGGAAGCACTTTTGTTTCCGCATAAAGGATATTGTCATGCTCAGAGACATATTTTTTAATTAATCTTTTAAATTCAATATTGTTCCCATTATCAGTAATTACAACTTCAAATAACGAATTATCACAACCTTGTTTATATATACTTTCTAAAACTGGAAAAACCCATTCGACAACCCCATTTGTCGGCATACACAAAGATAATAGCGGTTTACTCATTGTTTTTCTCTTCCCCCATGATTTTTAAATAGTCATCATAATCACGTATATATTCTTTACTATTGTAGTGAGTACTTGCAAGCACCAGTAGTACTGAATCAGACGAGAAATCATACATATCTTTCCAAATCATTGTTGGAATATATACCCCCATCATTGGTTTATTTAATTCAACGACAAACTCTTCTTTTCCATCTGTAATTCTGACCTTGCTTTTTCCAGATACATTAATTAGAACAAATTCTGACTCTTTATTTGCATGTTGTCCTCTAACAACCGTTGAGTCGGATTCGTAAATATAAAATACTCTTTGTATATCAAAAGGTATCCCTTTTCCACCTTCTATAACAACTAACTTTCCTCTTTCGTCACCTAAATCATCAAAATGTATTATTGGACATTTTTCTTTTATAGACATATCCTATCTCCTTATATTCAAAAAGTGTATTAAATTTCGCACTTTATTTAAACTCATTAATAGCTTCTATTACTAACGTTTGTTCCTCAAAAGTCATACCGTTATACATTGGTAAGCTTAAGACTTCTGAAGCATACTTTTCAGTAATAGGAAAATCTCCTTTTTTATATCCAAGATATTGATAGGCCTCGCTTAAATGTGGTGGTATCGGATAGTGAATAATTGTTCCAATGTCTTGTTCCTTTAAATAATTCATTAATTCATCTCTTCTTTCTGGAACATGAACCACCATTTGATGCCATGTTGAATCCGCACCTGGTCGAAGTTTTGGAAGTTGAATTAAAGGGTTCGTAATCTCGTTATAATATCTCTCTGCTAACTTACAGCGCTCCGCATTAAATTCATCAAGATGTTTCATCTTTACTCTTAACAAACCTGCCTGAAGTTCATCTAATCTACTATTAGCGCCAACAATCTTATTTTGATATCTCACATGACTGCCATAGTTTCTAAACACCCTAAACTTGTCAGCTAAGTCTTTATCGTCTGTAACAATACAACCTGCATCACCAAAAGCGCCACAACCTTTGCTAGGATAAAAACTAAAACACCCAATATCCCCAAATCCTCCAACAGTCTTTCCTTTCCAATGGTTACCATGGCTTTGTGCACAGTCTTCTACTACTTTTAAATTATGTTCATTGGCAATTTTCATAATTTTGGTCATATCACAAGAAGTGCCATAAAGATGTACTGCTAAGATAGCTTTTGTCCGTTCAGTAATCTTATGTTCAATTTGGTCTCCATCTATATTGTCATACTCATCAGGTTCTACAAAAACAGGAGTTGCTCCATTAATTGTAATACCCATAACACAGGCAATATAAGCATTACCACAAACAATGACTTCATCACCTTCTTTAATATCTAATACTCTGAAACTAATCCAAAGAGCATCAAGACCGCTTGCCAGTCCCACACAATACTTAGTTCCAATATAAGCAGCCCATTCTTTCTCAAATTCCTTAACTTCATTTCCAAGGATATACCAACCGGATCTTAAGACTTCTAAAGCTTTTTTTTCATATTCTTCAGCATGTAAGGAATATTGTCTTCCTAAGTTATTCGCCATTATCATGTATTTGCCTCCAACTATAATTCACTTTCAATTAATTTAATAGATTCATTTTGGTTTCTCTTTATCATTTTTCTTTCCTGGTTAAACAAGAAACAAAGTATCATAAGTTAGTAATTAAAGGATACAAGTTACTGCAGAGTGAATTATCACAAAAAATTCAAACTAAATTTTCAAACCACTTCTTTTCAAATTTTTTGCGCATATTATTCCATAGAGACACCAAATAAATGGATCAGTAAAATAACCCCCTGCAATCTGGCTAATAAACACATATATCAAAAGACCTTGTTTTAGTTCTGTACAATCATCCTGTCCTAAGTACTTATTCTTTCTTATATTTTTAATACAATAATTGATAATAAAAACAATATAAAATACCCCAAGTATTCCTGCTTCTGCAATAAAATACAAAAAAGAATTAGCAAAGATATCACTCATACCAACGCTTTCTAATATTGATCTTCCATATTCTGTATTCATATTTCCAAATCCAAGACCCAAGTAATTTGTTTTTTCTAAAATAGAGAATAAGCATTGAGTAGCTGCATTCCACCTAAAATTAAATGAACCATCTGTACCATTAAGTATAGCTAATACTCTATTCCTGACAGGATTTTCTGTGATCATTATGAAAAACATCATCATAAGAATTAGTATAATAAGTACTAATATTCTTTCATTTAATTTTTTGGTTGGTATTACCTTTAATATTTTTTTTGCAACCAAATATAAAATTACTATTGCAGTATATACCATTGCAGACAATGAAAAAGACAGTACTAAACATATAAGAGGGACCACCACTCCAATCATACATAATCGATCAATTCCAAACTCTAAAAATGAATAAAAAGAAAAGATTAACAGAGTTCCAACAAACAAGCCTAATACACTAGGTTCCGAAAACAAAAGTTGTAAACGCGTTTTAGAGAAAGAATTAAATGGATCATTTAATCTCCAAAAGATATTATTGTTATGAAAGATCAATGCGAGGGTTAACAATAAACTTAATGTAGCTAAGATGAACTTCATTCCTTCTCTTATATTTTTCTTAGAAAAATTATATTGAAAAAATAATAATAGTGCTATATTGATAAACAACTTCCCGAAATAAACAAACATTTTTATCGTAGAAAAAGGTTGGTCTGTAAAAATGATAAACATAAGCACAATAGAAAGAAATGGAATTAAATATCGAATTTCTACGTGATAAAAGTATCTTTTTTTGATAAGAAAGCGGAAAATAATAAAAATTCCAAATAAATATATCAAGTTTAAATTCCCATTATGTAAAATATCCGCAAACATTAATACCAGACTAAATCCTATGTATTTTAATGTTCTTAGTGAAACTTTCATTTTCCCCTCCGTCCACTCTTCTAATCCGAATATTTTTATATTAAATATCAAATATTAGAAAATTATTAAAATTTGGATAAGATAGAGTTGATGTTATCATCAGATAATTCTTTATATAAATAATCAATATTACAATATATCGATTCGTCATTTAACTTACTAAAATCAAAATTTAATAGCTTTTTTGTCATTTCTTCAGAAAATCTATATTTAATTAATCGTGCGGGGACTCCTCCAACGATTGCATACGGGGGAACATCATGCGATACAACGCTTCCTGCTGCTATTACAGCTCCCTGTCCAATGTGTACTCCTGATAATATTATACTGCCGTATCCAATCCACACATCATCTTTTACCACAATATCACCTTTGGAAGTAGCTTCATGTTTAACCTTTTGTAAGCATGCAACTTTAAAAGGAAAAGTTGAAAGAGTTTTAGTGTTATGCTCTGCATCCAATATAAAAGATACATTTTGAGCAATAGAACAATAGTTTCCGAGTATTAGCTTAGCATGGTCATTAAATTGTATAACCGTTAACTCTCCATATGTTTTTCTGCCCACAGAGACTAATTGGGCATTAAATATGTTTATTGGCAGAGTACCATTATGTTTGTTATTCTTCTTCCATCTATCTTGAAATATGCTCAGCTTTATTTCATTGATTATCTTTCTTGCAAAATTTATTAAAAACATAATCAAACTCCCACTTTTTTATATATTGTTCCCTTTATTTCCCTCTTCGATTGCTTGGTGCAAAGCTTCTAAATACTCAAAGTTATGTTCCGTATCTGGTTCTAAATACGCACCTTCTCCCCATTCATTCCACGCCATCAGAAAAACGAATTCTTTTCTTTGGTTTTTAGCTATCGTTATTAATTGAGACATATATTTTTGAAACTTGTCCGGAGTTGATTTGGTGATGATTCTTCCTTTTTCTCCCCTTCTTGGGGAATCATCATAAGACACAAATCCGCATAAATATGAAGAGTTATTTGATTTTTTTGCTTCAGAAATAATAGTTTTCCAACATTGATCGTAGCTATAAAAACCAATTTTTTTAAAGACTTTTGCATAATAATCTTTTAATTTATATTTTATAAAATTCTTTTTTGTCGTAGGCGCAAAAGGAGCATATCGCATTTGATATTCCAGTTTTTCAGGCCAAACACTTTCCTTGCTTAAAAACATTATTCCAGCAAATCCATTTTCAATGGCCAATCTATTCCAACATGAAACCATTTTTTTTATAGTTTCAATATCATTTCTCGGCTGAAAGAAAGAAAACATTGGCTTATTGTTAATTTTTATATACCTTTTATCTTTAAAAAAGGGTAATAAATAATCAAAATGCCGTTTCCAGTCTTCTTCATTTCCATAATCTAATTCCGCTAAAATACCTGAATCAATATCAGAATTTTGCTTTTCATCATAATTGGGCGCCCAGTCCAATCCCCTGGATATTTTGCTCCAGGTCCGTTTCCAAGTCAAATTGTCCCATATAAACATAAAATTTATATCTATATCAGTATTGTTTAAAATCAATTCTGCTGGGGTCTGCAATAACTGCAGCTCTGAAGAAAACCAATAATGATATATTCCAAAACCATAAACCCCATATTCCCTTGCAAGGTCTGCCTGCCATTTAATCGCTTCTTTATTATCAAGACTATAATAATTATTATTTAATGGACATTTCGGCTGCTTGTGGTCACTGTACATCGGCTTAGCATTTTTAACCGCACACCAATCTGTAAATCCCTTTCCCCACCACATGTCATTTTCCGGGATTGTGTGATATTGTGGTAAATAATTAGCGATTATGCGAACATCTTTTTCCATCGTTATTCCTCCAGTTGATTTTATTAAGTATACACTTCTTAGATTGAAGCTAAAAGAATGTCCGCAATCCTCCTGCTGGCAAATCCATCTCCATAAGGATTGCTTGCATTACTCATTTTCATATACTCTGTATCATCTTCTAAAAGCAGCTTAAAATTTCTGTATATAGTTTCTTCTTCCGTTCCTACAAGCTTTAACGTACCCGCGGAAATTCCCTCCGGCCTTTCAGTCGTATCGCGCATAACCAGTACCGGTTTACCAAGAGAAGGAGCCTCTTCCTGAATTCCGCCGGAGTCAGTCAGAATCATATAGCTTCTGTTTAAAAAATTATGAAAATCTATGACTTCTAAGGGTTCGATAATCCTGATCCTTTCTTCTCCACTTAATATAGATTTTGCTGTGGATCTGACAACTGGGTTCATGTGAATCGGATAAATGGCTTTTACATCGGAAAATTCGCTCATTACACGGCGAATTGCACGGAACATATGTATCATAGGTTCCCCCAAATTTTCTCGTCTGTGTGCTGTAATTAAGATTAATCTGCTTCCTTCGGCCCATTTTAAATCCGGGTGTGTATATCTTTTACAGACTGTGCTTTTTAACGCATCAATGGCTGTATTACCCGTTACAAATATTGTCTTCGGATCTTTTCCTTCTTTTATTAAATTAGTTTTAGCCAATTCTGTCGGTGCAAAATTATATTTACTGATTATACTCACTGCCTGTCTGTTAAATTCTTCAGGATATGGAGAAAAGATATTATATGTTCTTAATCCTGCCTCAACATGTCCAACAGGAATCTGTAAATAAAAACAGGCTAAGGCTGTAGCAAAGGTAGTCGTAGTATCCCCATGTACTAAAACTACATCTGGTTTTTCTTCTGCCAAAATCTCTTTAATTTTACTTAAGATGTTCGTAGTAATTTCAAAAAGGGTCTGCTGCTTTTTCATAATGGAAAGGTCGTAATCCGGTACTACCCTAAAAACCTCTAATACCTGATCCAGCATTTGCCGATGCTGACCAGACACACAGACAATAGTCTGCAAATGTTCTCTGGACTTTAGTTCATTTATCAGCGGACACATTTTAATTGCTTCCGGACGCGTTCCAAATACCACCATTACCTTACTGCTCATAATCTTATCTCCTGTTCATCGCCATCTCATAGCCTTTTAAAGTGGCCTTAGCAGCTTCCTTCCATGTATATTTTTGAAATACTTTTTCTTGTAACCTTTTATTATCTTTATTAGTATAAGCCAAATCAATAGCATTTTTAATACTTTTCAAGTCATCCGGTTCACAATAAAATGCATCTTTACCAAAATACTCTCCTGTAGATCCCCTGCTGCTGACTGCCAGATTGCATCCCATGGCTGCCGCTTCTAAACTTACTAATCCAGGGGTATCAAGCCAACTAGGCAGTGTGCTCACTCGGCACATTTTATATAATTGGTATAATTTTTCATTCTGAATATATGGAAAATGATAGAAATTCTCATTTTTATCAATATATTTTTTTATTTCATTGTAGTATTTTTGGTGATTTGAAGATACTGCACCAACAAGGACTAACTTATAACTGCTTCCGTCAAGTGCTTTTACCAAGGCTAACTGATTTTTTCTTGTCTCAATTCTTCCAACACAAATAACTGCATCTTTAAACTGCTGAAATTCTGTTAATTCCGGAAGTCCAAGCTTCCTGGCCGCAATTTCGGCATCAATGCCATTAGGAACTACAACATATTTTTTTGTAGAAAAATGAAATGTTTGACATAACTTCTGCATTTCTATTTCTGAATTGGGCAAAAAAATGTCTGTATTATCGAGAACATATTTTTGCATTTTTGTATATCCTACAGAAATTAAATTTTTTGTGGATTTATTTCTGGCTTCTTTGTCTTTACAAAATCTAGCAATCGCTTTGACTCTTTCAATACTATCAATACTTAATTTTTCATTTAGAATCTTTCTAATCCCTATTTGTCCATTTTTTTCAAAATCTTCCATGGGCCAGAATATAGTCGATAAAACAACTGGCTTCTTTTGCTTCTTGGCATTTTGTATTTGCAGAAATGTCTCTTGAATTCTTGTTACATTAGACAAATGAACTATGTCATAGTTCGAAAGATCCGGCTCCCATTCCAAACTAATATCTACATTAACTCCTAATTTCTCTAACTGTTCTTTTGTTTTCGTCAACTGGACAGTGTCACCGCCTGAAAGAGAATTAAAATTTTTTCTGCTTTGCATTAAGATGCGCATTCAAATGTTTCCTTTCATATGTTGAAATAAAAATGTTTTACAAATATCTTATTATTATATGAACACTGGTGATCAGGCTTTTAAGAACAACTTTCCATAGGCAGTACAAATGTTGTCCCAAGTGTATCTGTTTCGTATTGCATTTTTTGCTTTTTCTTCAAGTTTTAAGACCTCCTGATCATTTAACTGATCAGCTCGTTCTATCAAATCTGACAATACTCCTTTTTGTTTGTTCCAATAAAAAGCTCCATCTTCTGCAACTTCTCTGTTAAATCCAACGTCCAGCAGAAAATTCAGCTGAGTGCTCCCAAGAGCCTCCAGCAAGCTGGGGTTAGTCCCCCCTACTTCGTGTCCATGAAGATATCCATATGCATTCTCACGGATCTTCTTCAACAATTCCTGGTCATAGACTGTTCCTACAAATTTAATTCTGGAATCATTTTCAAAACCAGTTTCATTTCTAAGTTTTTCATAAAATTTATTCTTTTCTACATTGGTGATGAGAACGAAATCCTTCTCTGTAGTGGAATCCATAAATTCCCTTATCATAGTTTCATAATTATTCTCCGGTACAAACCGTCCAACAACCAGATAGTACTCTTTGGAATGAATATTGAACTTTTTATACCAGTTTATAAGCTTAGGATCATTATTTTTTAAAGGAGATTCTTCTACATCAGCTCCATAGGCAATAAACGTTGTCTTGGGCCGATAAGCCTTGTAATTAGTCTGAATATATTTCTCAATATTTTTTGAATCACATATCAGCAAGTCTGCATTTTTTACCATCAGTCGTTCTGATAACTTCCAATACTTTTTAATCAGCCAGTTCCATTTATCACGCATCCACTCATGACCATCCGGATTTACAAATAACTCCACTCCAAGTTTCTTCATCAGACGTTTATAATATCCAATAAATGGTCCGATTCGACAGGCCAGTATATAAATAATAGCATCTCTGAGTTGATGCTGTTTAATATAGCCAATGCACCATTTCAAGGCCGCAATATCATAATACACTGCTTTTGCAGCTCCGACATTTGGAACTTTTATATTAAAACATTTGGCACCGTTATGTGTAAATGCTGTTTTCTTTGCATTCATGCATGCCACATAATACTGAACAGAAGTATTCTTTTGGTTCTCTGTCAGCTTATCAACAAAGGTTTCAAATCCTCCATACTCCGCAGGTATTCCTTTTGATCCAATAATAAAGATATGTCTTTTCTTCATATGTTTCTTCATTTCCCATCCTCAATTGCAGATTTTATCTTGCCCCGCTGCTCGTCAATACCACTCTGATCGTCTGCAGAATAATTCCAAAGTCTCTCTTTAAGGACCAGTTATTAATATAGTCCACATCCATAGCTACAATCTCCTCAAAATCTTTTATATCACTTCTTCCACTTACCTGCCACACTCCAGTAAGTCCCGGAGTCATACTAAGGCGTTGTTTATGATATCCTTCGTATTGTTCAAATTCATCCACTGTAGGAGGCCGCGTCCCAACCAAGCTCATGTCCCCCTTAAGCACATTCCAAAACTGCGGTAATTCATCAAGGCTAGTTTTTCTAATGAATTTACCAACTTTTGTGATTCGCGGATCGTTTTCCATCTTAAACATCAGGCCATTCATTTCATTTTTTTCCATTAATTCTTTTTTTCTTTTTTCGGCATCGGAATACATAGATCTAAACTTATATATTTTAAAAATCCTTCCATTTCTCCCCACTCTTTTTTGAGAAAAAAAGATTGGTCCTGATGATTCTATTTTAATAAGAGGGCCGAGTATAATTGCCACCAGGAAAGTAATCATTAATCCCACTGTGGCTCCGATCAGATCTATCAATCTTTTAAAAATAACCATATGAAGCGGTGTTATTTTTGGCGCAAAACAAACCGTATTATATTCCCCAACTTTATCAACATATTTTTCTGTCTCAATCTCCATATCAAACAAGTCAATATTCAATTTAACTGAAATACCCATGTCCCTGAAGTTTTGAATTATTGCCCGCAGAGGAATTTGACTGGAATTAGGAACATAAAGAAATATTTCATCCACAACAGATCTTACTGTATATAAAAACATATTTTCCTTATTTGCTACAACAGGTATATTTTGTATTGTCCGTCCTTCCCAATCTTTATCAAGAATTACGACCCCAGTGATCCACAAATTCCATGTTTTCTCTTTTATTACATTTCGCACCACTTCTTCTACTTTATTACTAGTTGTAATAATCAGCATTTTCTGACTCGTCTGGCTGTATTTTCGTGAATTGAGCATATACCATCTGTAAAAACAATGTACAATCTGCATCCAGAAAAAACTGAATCCCATCGTCATTATATAGATAAATCTGGAATAATCTTTTGCATCATCAATCAGATATGCTACTGTTGCCATAAATGCTGCCGCAAGTGCATTAATTTTCAAATTATGCCATAACTCTCTGCAGAAACTTCTTTTAAAAAAGTCTTTATTAGGGTAAAACACAAAGTAAATCAAAGTCATAATAAAGACAGCGATTACTAATCGGTAAAAGACCATATTATTCATATACCAATCCACATTGCCTCGGAACCTTAGAAAAATCATGACAAAATAGCCCAAAATGATTCCCGATACATCTAACAGGTAAATAATAAGATTTTGCATTTGTGACTGTTTAATATTCATATCCCCACAACCTTTTTGCTATTTAGTGTTTTTCTTTTTACTATTTAATATAAACGATATAAACAAAACACCAAAAATAATTACGAAACCTACTCCTGCACCAAGAATTACATTCTTTTTAAAATTCATTGTAGTTGATTTTGTAGGCTCCCCACTTCGTTCCACAATGAGAGGCTTGTCTTTTTTTAAAACCTTAGTTATTGTATCAGTCAACGTCTTTAGCACTGCTTCAGAAATATCTTTTGTTTTAGATTTCTCAAAGCTTTGCGTCGTAATAACAAGAAAACGCTTTCCTTCCACCTGAGTTCCAACAACAGAATCTTCAACTTCTGACGTTGATAACTTCGTATCTTTCGCAACTTTTTCTAGAATCAAGTCTGATTTAAGCAATTCTATATAATCTTGTACAAGTTCATTTGCATTATCACGTATCAATATTTTATCAGACGTTTTAGGAACTGATATATATAACTTAGCCTCAGAAGTATAAACCACTTTATTGAATATTATAGAAAATCCGGCTGCAACAGCTGCACCCATCACAATCATAGCTAAAATAATAATCCATTTTGAAAAAAAATATTTGCACATCTCCACTAAATCAATTTCAACTTCGTCGTTTTCATTCATTTCAGCACTCCCTCTCCACAGAATTTATTTCATGACTCTAAATAATAATTTATTTTATACTTGATCCTTATTAAGGACTACCATAACTTCTTATTCGTCGTAATATAATCTACTTTCTTACCAATAAAATCCCAAACCTTTTCTTCATTATCCACAGTCCACAAATTTACCAGTACTTTAGAATCAAGGAATTTTTCCAACGTGGCATCAGAAATCTTCTCATAATTACAGTCTAACGCAATTCCTCTTTTATAATAGTAGTTAATCATCCCTGCATTTGCGTCGTTGGTCACATGCTGAAGCTTAACATTTGGCATATCTTTTACTATTTTTCTCATCTCAACCATAGTATCAAAATCATAGGCAATGAACATATATTGTCCGCCGTCCATTTTAGTCTCCACAGTATCACTTAATTTCTGTAAATCATCTTCCACAACTCCCTGCATCCTGCTGTCCGATACTCTGCCGCTTGTTGTATATTCCATCTTAATTTCAATAACCGGGACCATTCCTTTTTCTTTACACACATCAAGATATTCGTCTAAAAATGCAATTTTATTTGCTTTCGGATCATTCTTATATTTAGAATAACCGTTACCGCTGATAATCTTCAACTTACGGATTTCTGCTTCTGTCATATCTTCCGGACTTTTATCAACACCACATGTTCTTTTTAAAGTGGTATCATGTACAGCAACAAATTTACCATCTTTCGTCATGCGGATATCTGTCTCTGCACCCCAAAATCCTGCATCTCCTGCTAACTCAAATGCTTTTACCGTATTCTCCGGTGCCTCAGAACTTAATCCGCGGTGTGCAACAAAATTTGCATCACTGCTTTTTATTTTGCCAATCACCCTCACAGGATAACTCGACTTTTTTTTACTTCCATCCGCAGCTGTTGCTGTAATCGTCGCTGTCCCCTGTCCCTTTGCATAAATCTTTCCGGAAGAATTCACAGTTGCCACCTTGGTGTTTGATGACTTATATGTAACTTTTTTATTATAAGCATAAGATGGTGACACCGAAGGCTTCCTTGTATAATATTTTCCCTGTTGAAGTACAACCTTACTTGAATTAAAAGAAACTTTAGAAACCTTTTTGGTCTTTACCGTAACCTTACATCTCACCTTTTTAGACTTCTGTGATTTCACCCTGGCTGTGATGTAGGCCGTTCCGTTCTTCTTCGCAGTTACAGTTCCCTTAGAACTAACCGTGGCCACCTTCTTATTGCTGGAATACCACTGAAGCTTTCTGCTTTTGGCTTTGGACGGAGTTATTTTTACTGTAAACTTTTTGGATGTGCCCCTGTACATGGTCTTTTTGGAAGAAACATTGGAAAATTTAATCTTTTTTACCTTAGGGGTTTTGGCTGACACAGTATTTGTGCCCATCAAAATAAACGCCATACACAATGATGCCGTTCGCAGTAAAAATTTTAGCTTTTTCATACTACACCTCATGCTTTCTCTCTCATGCTGAACAATATATATCAATCCCCATCCTAACCCTATCTCTGTGATTCCCTATTTTATCACAAAAGTAATAAATCTACAACACATTTACCCAATTCTTTTTAACAAAATCAGACATTTCTCAATGGTTAAAAACTCTTTTTCACTATAATTTTACTTTCTTAATTTTCTCATTTCCACATTTGTCTTTAACATATATGGTATAATAACAATTTCTTTTCCCTTGAAAATCTGCTTTTCCTTTTTTATTTTTTAATTTCATTCCTTTTTTCCCCTTTTTGAAGTAGGAGACTGACTTTTTCCCCTTTGTATATCTGAATTTCAAGGTTTTCTTACTCTCATCGGTTGCTGTTATTTTTACCTTCGTACTTCTTCGACTCATTCTATATTTTTTTACATTAAGCTTCGGAGGTTTTCCTGCAGTAAGTTTTACTGTCTTTACAGTCTGGTTTCCCGCACTGTCTCTGGCATATATTGTATAATAGTCTGTCTTTTTAACTTTAATAGAGCTGTTTTTTATAGAATAACCCCTTTTCCCGTTTGCAAAGTATGCAGCAGTCTTTTTACCCTTTATGTATTTTACTTTTGTAATTTGAGTGCTGCCTCTTTTCTTTGCGCTTACCTTAACCACTGAATAATTCTTTTTCTTTGATGTCTTTACCGTAATATACGGAGGATAATAATTAGAATTCACCGTCTTCTCAGCATTTAAATACCCACCGGAAGCTGCTTTCCCTTTTAAACTGCTGAGTCTGGCTGCTCCGCGTTTCAGCGCAGATTTCACCACAGCCGGTGTTACTCCCGGATATTTTGCGTAAATCAGCGCCGCCGTACCCGTCACCATTGGAGCCGCCATGGACGTTCCGCTTTCAATGATTCCTCTCTCTCTGACACCCAGTCCAAAAATATCAGTGCCGGGAGCCGCCAACAGCACGCTCTTTTTTCCATAGTTTGAATACCTGTCTAAATATCCGGTATAATCCAGATTCGCAACAGATATTACATTACTGTAATTATAGCTGGCAGGATAAACAGGATACCGGTCATTATTATTTCTCTCATTACCGGCGGCACAGATAAAGAGCATATCTTTATTTTCTTTTATAACATCCCGAAGCATCCTGTCATTTTGATAGGACCCAAAGCTGAAATTGCAGATTTTAGCCCCCATTTTTTTTGCATATTTTATTCCTTTGATGACACTGAGCGTTGTCCCCTCTCCCATTTTTCCGCCCAGAACTTTTATGGACATAAGCTTTACGTTTGTACCGGACGCAATGCCTGCAATGCCATATCCGTTATTCCGAACAGCGGCAATCGTCCCGGCACCGTGGGTCCCATGGTCGTCTTCATAAGAAACATATCCATCTGAATCTATATAAGATTTGTTTGAGAATACTTTATTATTATTGCTATAGAAGTTCCACCCGTAAATATCGTCTTTATAACCGTTCTTATCGCTGTCTTTCCCGTTTTTCTTTTCTTTCGTGTTCTTCCACATGACAGATTTCAGATCAGGGCTGGTATAATCAACCCCCGTATCAATATTTGCCACGATTACCTTTTGAGTGTTTTTTTTGTTCAGCTGTTTCCAGAGATTCTTTATATTAATATCCAATCCTTTTTTCTGTGAAATGGTAATGTCCTGTCCGCCTTGCTGATCATGGACATAATCTGTGAGATTCGACCCATAGTTCAGGAGCCCCCACTGTGCATAAAAGAATGGATCGTTGACTGCTGCTGTCTTCATCGCAGTCTCTTTCCCTGATGTCCTTCCCCTTCCATCCACCAGCCGATAGACATAGTTTGGCTGAACGTATTCTACGTCGCTATTTTGATCCAGTTCTTTTACTGCGGCTGCTGTCTCTTTCTTCGTATCTGTCTTTACGACAGTTATGGAATCCGTCACCTGCTGTGCATTCCCGGGTGACTCATTCATTATATTTTCTTTTTCATTTTCGGTCAGGCCGTCTTTGAACTTTACAATAACTTCCTTTGTTTTATATTCATCTGTATCCGTGACAGAAACTGATGCATTATCTCCTGTCTCCGCCTTTACTTCCTTTATCTCCGGCTGAAAAAGCAAGAGATTGCCTACAAGGCAGACTGCTGCCAATCCCCCTATTATTTTTCTCATATTAATCCTCTTTTCTTTCTTGATACTACTATATAAATAATAAATATAAATCCGGCCATACTGCTGATGGCAGTCCCCGGAACCAGCCATGGCGTCCGGTATCTTAAAGTAATTTCATGCTCTCCTGGCTTCAGCACCAGTCCCATATACATTCCGTTTGTTTTTATAATTTGCTGCTTCTCTCCGTTAACTTCGGCCGACCAGCCTTTGGAATACGGAATCGGAATACATAATAATTTTGTTTTCTTCGTCGTGATCTCCCCGGTAAAAACATTATTCTTATAAGAAATATTTTTTAATGAATTACGTTTTCTTTCCTTCATCTCCTTTTTCATATCCTGTGGCTTCACGGAAATCAGCGAAACCGAACCCACCTTATATGTTCCGGTACTCGGAAATCGAAATTCAAGTTTGCCGCTGTCCGATATCTTCATCAGATAATCATGTCGCCCAAAATAATAGGAGCTCATTTTATCCTGAATATAAATATGGTGTTCCTCCGAACCGTCTGTCACATCAATTCCACGGTTACCCTTCTTCCCTTTCAAAGCAATCTCGCCAACATTTGAATTATTTTTTGTCAAAGGACTGTAATGAAGATTTTTTATATAAAGATAGTGTTCCTTGTCCGAATCCAGTTCCAGACTATATTTTTTACATTTGCCGGCCTTGTCTACGGATGTACTGTGTTTCCCGGAAAGAATTTTTTCTTCTGTCTGCGCTGTCAGACTGCTCTGCTTTTTCAGACCTTTTACTTCATCTTCCAGAACCGCACATTTCAGCATGGCCTGCTCCCGCTCTGCTCCATTCATTGTATCATATTTCTTTTGGCTGATCCATGAATCATACGTATAACCAAACGGAAGTGCATACGGATTCTCATATAGCCTGGATTCTTCTGTCTCATCCAGGAGTCGGTATCCTTCCAGCTTCTGGTCTTTCGGCACTGTAATGTATTTTACACAGGCAAGACTTAAAAGTCCCTGCCTGAGATCCAGTCCATGGTATTTGTCTGCGTACTGCATTCCCAAAGTCTCATAACTTTTTACAGCTTCCATTGTCTCCTTTGGAATTATGCTGTAATAGGCACTGACTGTATTCAGCCCATCCAGCAGTCCATAATTGTGAAATCTCTGACCTTCATCGTGCACTCTGACCAGACGGCCGGCCGCCTGTTTTTTCAACAGCTTATTTTCCTCTGACTGAATAGCTTTCAACGCCTCTCCTGAATTTAAAAATTCACCTGCATAGTATCTTCCCCCGTCACCAAATCGGTAAAAACCATGGACTCCTATACTGGTCACAACCAGGACAGCCACGGCAATCCGAGTCACCATACGCTTATCATCCATGCCTTTCCACTGAAAGAAAAGGAAGACCAAATAAAACAAGAACAGAAGGATGCCTGCCATGTAAGCCCCATCATTTTTAAATACATCCGACTTGCTCAGCTCTGCCACTTTGATGATCAGATTATAGATTGAGATACCCACCAGAATACCAATAATCTGGCGTTTTGACATGTGAAAGAGCCTCGGATACATCTCTGCCACAAGCAGTGCTATAATAAATGTAAACACAAAGCTCCATCGGTTGGTCACATAAGAAAAGCCATTGAAAATATAACCGAAAACAGGAAGGGCCAGGAATATAATGCATCCAACAAACGCCATCTTATACTTTTTGTGTTTCATTCTCCTTGAATACATCAAAAATAATACAACGATGCCGGCAATGGGAATGAAACCTACGTTGGTAGACTGTCCGCTGTTTCCGTATCCAACAAAATTCTCTAAAAACAAAATGTAATATTTAAAAGGATATGCGATCAGATTGTGAACCTGTCCTCCTCCCCGTCCATTCCCTAAAAACCCATAGACCGCGGGCAGAAGGATCACTGCCGACAGGGCAACTCCCAGTATATAATATCCTGCAAAATTTCTAAGCAGAACAAAAAAATTCTTTAGCCGTTCTTTTGTATAGTATTGGTAAAAGCGAATCAGCGCATATATTACCGTAAAAATAGTCAGCATATATAAGAAATAAAAGTTGCTCATAGATGCCACAGCCGTGACAATAATGAATAAATACGGCCGTTCCTTTTTAAAAATCTTTTCAACACCAAGGCATAAAAGTGGGAAATAAATCATCGGATTAATAAAAAACGGATGTCTGAGCCCTGAACGAAACGTAAATCCGCAGAACACATAGACAAGCGCCCCTAAAACCACTGCAAAATTATTTTTGTTCATCTTTCTTCCGTATACCATAAATGCAGCACCTGCCAGAAACATGCGCAGCAGAATCATGAAATTATACATGGTCTCGGTATGCTTCACAGGCACAAAAATATACAGAAGATTCAGGGGATCTCCGATAGCATAGTAGTTTAAAGTCGATAAAATATCCCCCCCGTAACCGAGACTCATATTCCACATAGGAAGAGACAGATGCCCTGATGCAATATTTTTAACCAGTTCCCTCAGGTAGTGTCCCCAATAGGCCAGTGATTCAAAATGCTGTGACAGCCCATCCTCTACTCCTTCGGCCCAGATAAAAGACTTGCCCTCCGCAATAAATGGATAAAATGCCGTAAAGCACATGAAAACGAATAACACGAGATATAGTAAATAATATTTTCTTGTATTCTTTTGTGTCGTCATGAATGTCTCTCCTTTAAATCTGATTTTTTTCAAGAACAAAGTTGTCAAGATATGATATCATATATTTAAATATGAGTTATTATACCACAGACAACTATATATTCCCATATCTATGTCCAGATCTTTGTTATTGTAAGAAATTCTTCATATTGTTGCAAAATATTGTATGTAATTCTATAATGTAATAAGTTTAAAATCTATGGAAACCGAAAGAGGAAATCAATATGGTAAATATAATTAAAAAATTATGTAATAATCAGGGGCTCCGTTATGTTTTTTTCGGAGGATGTACAACACTTGTCAACCTTTTAATTTTTAATGTCTTGGTGTATGCCTGTCAAGTAAACTATACGATCAGCAATATCATTTCAGTTGCTTCCGCTATCGTATTTGCTTTTGTTGTGAATAAGATATTTGTCTTTGCCTCCAAAAGTTCTTCCTGGAAGGAAGTATGGATTGAATTTTGCCGGTTTGTTCTGGGGCGTCTTTCTACAATGATTATAGAAGTCGGTGGTGTTTTTGTTCTCGTCCAGTATATCAGCCAGGCAAAATGGCTTGCAAAACTGGAAACTCAGATCATCGTTACAATCGTAAACTATTTTATCAGTAAATTTCTAGTATTTAAAGAAACAAATACAAAAGATGAAGCAGGTGCACGATAAAGATGAAATAATTATATTATCATTTTGTTACATTTCGAGCGACAATATAACAGATATTTTTATAAAATTAAATAATCTTACAAAACAGCAAACTCTCTTGAAAACCTCTGCCTTTGATTCTATAATAATGTAGCTTATATAACTCATCCAGTATATAAGCTTTTACAATGAAATTAGAAAACCTCAAAACGGAGGCCATCATGAAATTTGACCGTTCACAAAAGACAATGATATATATCACTCTCATTTTTGCCTTTGTTCTGGCAGTCATCAGCATTTCTCTGCCGGTGAAGGAGGGTGCCACAAAGAAATATTTAGACACATTAGATTTAAAAGGTATTGACCGCCTTATGATCGTTGCACATCCCGACGATGAATCCCTGTGGGGCGGCGCCCACCTTGCGAAGGACCGGTATCTGGTTGTGTGCCTTACCAATGCAAATACATACCATCTCACAAGATATAAAGAATTCAAATATGCCATGAACGTGGCAGGTTCCCCAAGTATTATGTTGAATTATCCGGACTATGTCAACAGAAGACGCGTTTCATGGGAGCCATATAAAAACCGCATAGAACAAGATATCCAGACATTGCTGCGGTATAAGAACTGGAAAGAGATCGCCACACATAACCCTGAAGGGGAATATGGGCACCCTCATCATATCGGAACATCCAATATCGTAACTTCAGCCGCGAAAAAAGAACATGATTTTGACCGGCTGTATTATTTCGGCAGGTACTACAGACAGCTCCCTCCTGACCGGCCCATCGGTCCGCCTCAGGAGCCAAAATATATGCGGGTGAAAAAGAAGATGTTTCCTTACTATTACAGAGAACGCAGAACTATACGAAAGCACCGGCAGATGCACTACTATGAAAATTGGGTCAAAGCAAATGACTGGGATTCATAGCAAAACAGCGGAAGGAATCAGATCCCTCCGCTGTTTTTAGTTTACGTTCTTAGTCTCTGTTATTTCTGATATGATATATCTCGGCCGCATTTTCACTTCTTCGTATATCTTTGACAGATAATATCCGATTACTCCCAGGCTGAACATCAGAATGCTTCCAATGATCAGCAGCAGCAGTATAACTGTCGTAAAGCCGGCCACGGCCCTTCCGCTGAAATACAGATACAGTGATTGTACTGCCAGTACGATTGCAAACAGGAAAAAGATCACACCGCAGAATGTAACCACCTGCATTGGCACAGCACTGAACGAAGTAATATTGTTAATGGCATATTTGAACAGTGACTTCATGGACCACTTTGATTCTCCGGCCTCGCGCTCCTGGACATGAAATTCCACATAAGTAGTCTTAAACCCAACCCAGGAGGATAATGCCCTAAAAAATACATTTCGTTCTGGTAATTTTAAAAACTCATTTGCTGCTGCACGGTCTAAAAGCTTAAAGTCAGATGCCCTTGACATATCGACACCCGTGGCATTGCTGATAATCTTATAAAAGGTTTTAGCAAAAAATTTGTGAATGAATCCTTCTTTGCCTCTGGATGCCTTCACACCCTCTATTACCTGATAGCCCTGTTCCCATAACCGATACATTGTAACCAGCGTCTCAGGTGGATGCTGAAGATCACAATCCATAACCGCTATACAATCACCGGAAGCATTGGCAATACCTGCGAATACAGCCCCTTCTTTTCCAAAATTTCTCGAAAAACAGACTCCTTTCACATTTGGATCACGTTCGGCTACCTCAACGATTTTTTCCCACGTCTGATCTTTTGATCCGTCATTTACAAAAACAAGCTCATAGCTTATTTTTTCCTTTTTCATGAGTTCTGTGATAACCCCTGCAGCTTTTTCTATCATCTGTTCTTCATTATAAGCCGGAAGGACGATTGACATTGTCTTCATAATTAGGCTCCTATTCTGATACTGTAATTTTTACCTGTACGTTTCCTATGATGTCCATATTTTTTACTTCTTTCAACTGGACCTGGACCGTATGTGTGCCGGTTTCATAGACAGAGACATCAATCTTCGGATTTAAATCCCTGGCCGTCAGATCGTCTACGACGGATTTCAGTCCCGTCACTTTGATCGGTACTTCAGACTGGTCAAATTCAATCTTATAATTATTTTCATTATTGATCAGCTGGATCTGATCCGTGGAGAGAGTGATCGTCCGTTTTTTGTACTTCTCAATGTTTGCTTTGACAACGATATCTTCGATCTTGCTTGTGTCTTTTACAAATGTGATCCCTTCCGGCAGTTTGATGTCCGCTGCTTTGATGGTCTTTTCTATACTCTTTGTACTGTTGCTTATATCGATCTTAGAAAGTGCGATCTCATCGACCTGATCCAGCGCGTCCTGCTCACCGGTAATTTCAATCTCTTCGGGTGAATAGTCTATACTTCCAAGGGCATATCCCTTAGCCGGGGTTCCCTTTGTCTTGACTACAATCGGCACGGTTTTAGTCCTGCTGAATTTTATTTTAACTTTTACTTCATCATTGTCCAGCTTCAGCCGGGACTGATCAATCTGCTCTCCTTCACTGTCATAGCAGACAACTTTATGAATGATCGAGATATCTTTTTTCAGACCGGTAACGTCCACGATGACCTTGATAGATTTAACCTGCTTAACCACGCTTTTCGGCCCGGAAATGGATATCAGATTCGGCGCGGCTGTTTTGCTCCCAACTGTAAAGCCCGATGCAGGTTTTCCTGTTGTCTCCACTGTCACCGGTACCTGGACTCTCCTCAGGTCTTCCAGTTTCACCTTAACGCTTTGGTTATTGCCTGATACTATCTCCAGCTGATCTGCAAACTTCAGCGGTACGATTTTGATAGGGATTGAATTTACCTTTGACATGGAAGATACATCTGCGGTAGCCCGGAAGTCACTCTTCTTCAGCTTATCGAGGACTGTCTTTTTCCCTTTGACCGTAAAACTGACGGTTGAACCCTCCGTGATCTTATAAGTCCTGTTCAATTCATCCAGCACCTGTTCATTGAGCATATCCACAGGAATATTAGAAAAAGATTTTGTGATCACCGGGTCCTCTGTATTGATGACAAAAAGCCAGAGCAGGATTGCAAGGACAAGAGAGAATACTTTTAATATGAGATCATTTCCTAATTTTTCTTTCATTGCGGTTCAATCCTTTCCAGAGTCTGAATTTTCTTCCATCGCTGTAATCACTCTTTACCACGGCCAGTCGGTCTCTCAGCTGCTGCGGGGTCAGTCCCCTGTAAATCCTGCCTCCCTGGGCAATGGAGATGCCTCCCGTCTCCTCTGAGACTACGATCGTCACGCTGTCGGAAACTTCGCTGATTCCCACTGCTGCCCTGTGTCTGGTCCCCAGTTCTTTTCCGATCTCCAGACTGTCACTTAGCGGGAGGTAGCAGGTTGCCGAAACGATCCGGTTGTTCCTCACGATCACTGCCCCGTCATGAAGCGGAGTATTATGCTCAAAAATATTAATCAGAAGCTGGCTGCTCATCTTCGCATCGACAGGAATTCCCGTCCTCTCATACTCTCCCAGTGGAACCTCTCTCTCCAATACGATCAGCGCTCCTGTCTTAACCTTTGACATCTCGATGGTAGCACGAACGATTTCCTGTATCGTCCGGTCTGTATATCCTATTTTCTCATCCCTGCTCTCATCGGAAGAAAAAAGATTTACGATCGGATTTTTCCGTCCTAACTGTTCCAGGGCATTCCTGAGTTCCGGCTGAAAAACGATGATCGCCGCAGTCACTCCCACTCCCATTGTATTATTGATGAGCCAGGAAATCGTGTGCAGCTGAAAAACATAAGCAGCCATTGCCACGAAAACAAGCAGCATGATTCCTTTTAACAGTGTCCATGCCCTTGTGTTTTTGATCCAGCGGGCGATTTCATAAATCAGCACGCTGACAATCAGGATATCCAGAATATCTGTGATTGTCATCTGTGGAATAGACAACCAATATAAATACTTTTCGATGACTGATAATAACTGCTCCAAATCTACTCTCCCTTATGTTTTTTAAATCCAAATTTCTTGCCTGAAGGATTGATCTTTGTTATATTTATTTCCTCTTCGTTGACCCTGCTCTTCGGAATCGCCTTGACGTAATAGTAATAATCCTCGTCCTCGAACTCCATCGTCTCCTGTCTGGAATAGTCAACAATAACTTTGAAAAACTGCATCATCATGACTGCCAGGATACTTAATGCCGCGACAGCCAATTCCCCTGCGATGTCTACACGGTTTCCCGTAAAAAAGCCTCCTACGAGGACAACGATCACATAGGCAATCCCTCCGATAAAAATAGAAAAATACCAACCATAATCGACCTGCATTTTTCGAATGCCCACGATCAGTGCCGCGACAAATATAAAACAGAGGATATATACGATCAATTCCTTATTTTCTATAGTTCCCTGAAGCACAAAATTATACAGCTGGCTTCCGAAGGACCCGTTGTTTACCTGTACAACACCGCTTTGGACCGTCATAGCAAAAATATACAAAAATGTACCCATGACAATGGCCGGAATCCCTGTAATGCCAATAAAAGACCCTACATAAAGCGGCACCACAGCGGGCAGATGAAAAAAGAAAAAGACCGGCGTCATAAACAGCAGATATCTCATCCCTGGAAACATTCTCTGATATAACAGATAGTAAATACCAAGGATAATGAAATATATGATTCCAATCTCAACAGATACCATAGATAAATGAATGATGATGATCAGATTGCACAGTAAAAATGTCATTGAAAACGGAAGAAACACACAGATCCCTGCCAGGATCAGTATACTGAACGGCTGATTCAATACTTTGGAATACCCAAACAGGGAGTTTATCACATAAAAGATAAACACTCCTCCGATAAATTTCCCCACCGGGCCGCAAACCTGCCAGTGGGAAGCCAGGAAATTTAAAATTTTTTCTCTATAAATCAATAATTTTTCCATCTGCCAACTCCTCTGTATCTATATCTATCTTAGGGCTATTGTCCTCTTTTTCTTCCTCTTCGTAGACTTCAAGAAGCTTTTCAAGTTGTCTTTCATAAGCTTTGATCCGTACCATCGCTTCATTATAACGCTTTTCTGCCCTTCTTCTGGCAGACTTTACATAGCAGAAAAAAATAATTCCGAAACAAATCAGTATCAGTATTGCCGGAACAGCAATCGTGCCCTTTCTCATCATGGAAATCACATCCTCCATGTGGAAGATAACGATAATCCCTGTTAGAAGAAGCAGTGCAACCACTAAAGCCACTCCTACTTTCATTGTCTCCATTCTTACATAATCACCGCAGCTGTACCGGTTTATGCGTAAATCTCCGGTTCCCTCTTTTTTTTCATATTGGACCAGAGAAGTCATAATCTTTACTTTTTCTTCTGAAATCACAGGATGTACCCCTCCTTCTTAGCTGCATATCTGGGCATGGTGACATTATATCACAAAACAAGGTACAGACCAAGGAGTCTGTACCTCATAATTTGCTCTTTTATTTACTTCTCTGTCTCGGCATACTCTGTTAGGGATACCGGGTCCTCCAGTACTTCTCTCTCAACTCTGAGTATTCTGTCCTCTCCGGACCGGACAGACCATTTTACGAGAGATATCTGATTGTCTTCAATCTCAATACATGTAATACATCTGGGATGCACACAGCTTCCGGAATTAAAATAGGTTCCTTCTCCCGGCTTTGAAAACGCCGGCCGGTGCGTATGCCCGGCGATCAAAATCTTTTGTCTGCTGCTGCCGTAATCGGCCAGTCTTTTCTCGATCCGCTCTTTAGCCTTTCTCGGACGTCCAGCTCCGGTAGGGTCTAAAAATCCGATCAGTTCCATATATCTCCACACATATCTCACTAAAAATCTGGAAAGCGGCCAAAGGGTATCATTCAGAAAATCTCCCTGATGTCCGTGTACCATAAAAATTTCTTTTCCATCTTTCCTGTTTCGAAAAATCAGTCCCTCACGGACAGAGATATCCGGAAAAAGAGACTGCTCCTCATGGACAGCATCACAGTAATAACATCCGCAATGCCGCCTCATATAGCCTTTATCCCGTTTCACGATATCATGATTTCCGTACACCATATAAAGCCGTTTCTCTTCGTAGAATCTGGACAGCATCCAGAAGATGTCATCATGAACCTCTACGATTGTCTTTAATTTCCTGTTTTCCCACAGCTCGTCACCGTCTCCAAGCTCAACATACGTAAATCCTTTCTGAAAATAATACTCCAATGCGCCAAAACACACTGCCTGATTAGCCAAAAAATTGTCTCCTGCGTTTCCCTGTCCTCTGTGGCAGTCACTCATAACTACCAGTTTTGTGCCGGAATCAAATGGTATGACTGGCACATGTTTATATACCTGGTCCAGTTTCCGCTCTACTGTTCGGTAGTTCATTCTTCTCTATGCTTTCCGCAATGATGGCAGGAGTCTGACGGCTGGCAGCAGCAGTCATTGGAATCACACTGCTGTCTCGGCGGACAGGAGTCGCACGGATGACATGGAGGTTCCGATGGACACGATGGTTTTGGCGGACACGGCGGCTTTGGCAGGCATGGTGGTTCCGGCGGACACGGCGGTTCCTGCGGTCTTGGTTCGGGCCGCTTTCCCGTCAGCCAGTCTTTGATCCATCCAAATGCTTCATAGATTCCTTTTGCATAAAGAGAATCTACAAAGATTGTATAGAGTTCCGGCATGACAGCCTTTATATATTCAATCTTGTCAAGTGTATTTGGGTACTTTTCTGTGATAAATTCATACAATCGGCAGTTATTTTTGTTGGTTTTCTGTACAAGTGCTTCCTGTATGCCGTCTCTGGCTTCCGGCTGCACTGAATGAGGTGCTGTATAATGGATATTCACAGTATTCCTGCGTACCGAAAATTCTCTTTTTCTATAGCCTGTTTTCCTCAGACTTTCTATAAAAGAATCCCTCATTTCACGGTTTGGAAACGTGATGGATGCGTCCATAGTAAGAGTATCCGTCTCTGAAAACTCACCGAGTTTAAAGCCGGTCAGCCACCAGTGGACTGCCTTGCGGCGCAGAAGAACTTTACCGTTTTTCCTCAATACATAAGATAATGGAAGTCTCTCGTCATCCCGTATATTTTCATAGAAGGTTCCTCTGAATTTTTCGTGTTCGATATCCTCCCGTTCTGTGTTGTAGATACCGATCTCTCCTCCTGTTGTAATTCCATACTGTCCCTTCCACAGTTCAATCATCCATCTTTTTCCTCCGTAGGAGAATTCAACAGGCTCACAGTCTATGATCATATTAAACATCGGCGCTGCTTCATCATAAAGCCGGCAGTATCCGACCTCACGCTGCCAGCAGTCCATCAGTGAATAAAAGTAGTCACCATTTATTTCATATGCAAACCCGGCGTCTTTCAGGTCGGCATTTAATTCCATCTGCTGGCGCTGTATATCCGCACTCGGACGGAAACGGCGGCTTCTGATACGCCATATGATCAAAGCAATCAGCACAGCCGCTGCTACAACAGCCAAGATAATGAAAATAGATGTTGCTAACACAATATTTCTTCCTTTATTTATCTTCGTAATACATTTTATTCCACATCTCCTTTTTTCGTTACTTTCTGACTTTGACTTAAAAACTTCTTTAATCTGCCAAATAAATAACGACATTTACTGCACTTATGACTTTATCTCTTATCACTGAAGAAACCTGATTTCAGAGTGCTTCTTCAGCAATCTTTTAAACCAGTGAATATCTTTTATTGTCCTTGCATCCTAATTTTCAGCATAAAACAAATCGTTTACAGAACAGCGCCTTGTCTCATCAATCTGCCCGTCCAAATCGTCATACTCAAAGATACCCGGTGTTCTGTCTGCATAAAGATTAAAAGCTATGTGGACAATTCTCTGACTTCCGCTTGTCTGCCAGCTTCCTGCAGGCACACAGACATTACATATCCCATTTTAAAGTCATAAACTCGGTTTATATGCTTTCTCGTATCCTCTGATACTCCCAGCCAATAGACCAGTGCTTTGTAATATGTTCCTGTTTCCTGTCTTTAAATTAATTTCATGCTTTTTGTCATTTTCTTTCCTCCAATTTCTATTTCTTGGCCATAACAGAAAAAGACACCTCTCTAAAATGTTTTTAGAAAAGTGTCCTTATAGTACTTAATATTCACCTGTGCTAATATGGGTTTCATTTTAAATTACTTATTAAAGCCCATTAAGAAAGTTTTATTTTTCGTACTCTGCAACAAAAAATCTACTTTTTAAGTCTTTTACGAAGATTTAATACAGCTTCGCTCCCGCCGGAATCCGGTCATCCACCATCAGCAGATTTAATCCCTCTCTTTCACCTTCCTCGTGTACTGCAGAAATCAGCATACCCTCAGAATCAATGCCCATCATCTTTCTTGGGGGCAGATTTACGATTGCGATTGCAGTCTTTCCGACCAGTTCTTCCGGTTCGTAATACTCGTGAATACCGCTTAAAATCGTGCGTTTCCGATCTGTTCCGTCATTCAGAGTGAACTTCAGAAGCTTCTTGCTCTTCGGAACTGCCTCACATGCCTCGATTTTCACAGCACGAAAATCTGACTTGATGAAAGTGTTAAAGTCAACCATTTCTTCAAAGAGCGGCTCGATTTTCACATTGGAAAAATCAACTTTCTCAGCCGGTTTTTCCTCTGCTGCAACTGCTTTTTCCGCCTTTGCCTCGCCCTTCTTGGCATCCAGTGACTTCATTGTCGGGAGCTTGCAGCGAGATTTTATATATATCTATTTGCCTCTACGCTTCTCTATTTTTCAAGCTTCTAATAATCTACATTTTAATATAACTCTACAACTTTTATTACAAGTTACCACCAATTTGGTGTAAAAGTGGTGCAGTTGTCGGTGTGCGTCCCTTATTATGAAATTTTAATCTTACCACTCAAATCTTCAAATGATTTAACTTTCGCTTCTTTTGTTGCTTCCGCATAAATTTCCATCGTTGTTGCAATATCTTTATGTCCCATAATTTCCTGAATTACTTTAAGGTTTGTTTCATTCTCACAATACCTTGTAGCAAATGTATGTCTCAAATTATGGCAAGAAAAATTAGGAAGTAAAACTGGTGATCTACGTTCTCTTTCTGCTCTTTCTATTTCTTCTTCATTATATGCCAGGGTTATACGTTTAATTGTTCTATTGATTGTCTGAGGATTATGTGCAAAACCATTTCTATTCAAGAAGATAAAATCTGTATATCCATCAATTGATGCCTGACAAGTTAGCCCAACTTCCTCTTGATACTTTTTCTCATTCAAAAGCGCCTGTTTTACTTCTGGCAACATTGGAATAATTCGATATCCTGCAGTAGTTTTTGGTGATGTTACTGAAAAATAGCACTTACCTTTATCTCTCTGATAGTACACCATATTGTGATTAATTTCAATGTAATTCTCATCCATATGAACATCTTCCCAACGTAACCCTACCACCTCTGATACACGACATCCTGTTCCCAAGAAGAATGTAAACAACGGAAGCCAATGTTTATATTTTTCACTTTTATTTATATAAGAAACAAAAGCTTCTTGCTGTGGAATTGTAAGAGCATGACGTTTAGGTGTTTCAAAGTTATGTGATCGTTTCACATCTCCTAAAACTAAATCGCTTGGATTTATCCTAATATAACCATCTTCAACCGCTAATATAAATACTTGATGAAGCACCGTATGAATACTCTCCAATGTTGCAACTGACATTTTCTTAGAATCTACAATCCCATTATAGTATCTTCGCACATCTGATTTTCGGATTTCCTTTATCTTTCTGTTTCCAAAATCATTCATAACAAAATGCTCATACATATAGATATAATTATTACGAGTTGTTTGCTTTAATCCTACCTTATCATTTTTCCACATTTTATAGACATCATTCAATGTGATGTTCGAACTTCCTTGTTGGATCCCATCCCGCAGATCATTCTGAATTTCTTTTTCTTTTTCACGCAAGCCTTCTAATGTAGAACAATATACCGCATGTCTTTTTTTATCTCCGCCAATCCAACGATACATATAAAGTCCATCATTTTTTCGATAGGTTTCTCCGTCTTTCAACACTCTCCCTTTATGATCTTTTCTTTTTTGCATTCTTTTCTCCTTTTCTATACAAAGAAAAGGACTCTGCAAACTTATTATAACGCTTGCAAAGTCCCTTTTCTACGCCTAATCATTCATTTTTTACACCAATTATTTATATAGAATATGCTGTTTCCGTATATTCATCTAATTTTTTACGTTTAATCAATCGCTTTGTTCCATTCCATAAAACAAACTCGCAATTCTGCTCATCCGTCATTTTACGGAGCTTGTTAATTCCAATACCAGAATATGCAGCTGCTTCTTCAAGAGTTAAATTACTCTTTTCCCAAATAGGAACTTCTTTTACCATAGGCATCTTCCCCCCCTTCCTACTTTTTTATCATTTTTTTAATCTCCCCGACAGAGAGAGACACTTGTTTTTCAAGTAATTTGGTTTCATCAAACTCCTGGCAACAAACTATTTCAAAACTTTTTATTTCTTTCATACCGAAAATCAACACAGTAGCTTCTTTTCTATTTTATTTTTTATTGTTCTTTGTTGCCATCTGAGAAAACTATATAAATAGCCAGTAAAATCAACATTTTCATATGTCATCAAAACTGGCAACAAAGTTCGTTTTTTGAATAAAACAACTGTATTATCAGGGAGATTTACTCCCTCTTGTCGGGCTACTGGAACGGAAGTTCCATTTGTTCTGTTGCCGAAAGTTCTCTAAATCCATCTCCACCAATTTCGTTGCCACCCTCTGTCTCTTCACTTTTTCGAGTCCAGCAACGTTGTCTTCCATACCCTTCTGAAGTAAATCTATGATAACCACCTCTTTTCCATCCAATGATCTGAGTATCCATAATTTGACAAATTTCATTCGTCTCATACTTCTTAGGCTCACGATCCCCGTGATTAAAAGCCTCACTCCAAATCTGAATAGAACATACATAATTCCCTTTATAATTATCAAGCCACCCCTGAATTGTTCCTGCCAAAGTGTCCTCTTGCATAAACTGTTTCCGGTACTCATCAATTTCCTTTTGCATTTCTTTTGTGAATTTCCGAAGATTACCTTTGTTTTCTTCGCTATGATAAAGAATCATTGCTTCTGCCCACAATTGATTAAAATATGCTCTGGCTTCTTCTTCATCATCTAAAATATGTTTCTCCGCTTTTGAAGCATCAATCATGATTGGAAGAAACCTTCTTGCACCAGTTCTATCAAACGGAATAAACTGATAGGTATTGGTAGATCCGGCGAACACACATTGCCTTTTTCGGTCTTTTTCAAAACGTGCATAGGCAGTTCTATATGTATCCTTTTGTCGGCTCAAAAATGATTTTATTTCTTCGTTACTTTTTGCACTGATAGCAGCAATCATTTCAGACATTTCTATGATCCAATGACCTCTGATTGATTCAAATACTTTCTTATCGCCCAAATCTCTTAAATCATCCGAAAACCAATTATCTTTCAAGGATAAAAAACGAAAGAACGTGGATTTTCCTGCGCCTTGCTGTCCCACAAGACAAAGCATTTCATCCGCTTTTATTCCCGGGTAAAACACTCGCAATAAAGCCTCCATCATAAAGTGTTTTAATACTTCATATACATAGTCTGAATCATCTGCCCCCATATATTTTTTCAGCACATACCGGATTCGTTCTTTGCCATCCCATTTTAATGATTCTAGATATTCGCAAATCGGGTGATACGCTCTGTTTGCAGCTTCAATTTGCAATGCTTTATACAAATTTTTTTCATTTCCTAATCCATAGTATACTTCAAAATATAAATAAAACTGATCAATCGCATTGTCGGTCAGAATCTCCCAATCTTCATCCCACCAAAGTTTTCTCGATATATCGACTCTTTCAGACAACCGATTATACCGGAGACAACCTTTAACCAATGGATCATCTCGAAAAATCATCATATAATTTTGTACTGTTCCTTTGATATCTCCCTTTTCATTTTTCAATAAACATTCCTTAATTTGTCTGATTGCATTTAGATCTGCCATCTCGCTCATCCGTTTCAAAGTATCCTTCTTTTTATTTTCATCCATTTTTTCTGCATCTTCTATCAATCTTTTCAACCTCCTTCTTAATCAATTCAACAACTTGTGCTTTTTCTTCCTCTTCTCCAAATAATAAAAGATCTAAGTAATATTCAACAATGGTCAGGTATTTTAACGCCTCTGCAAATCTTTCATCCCACTCCTCTTCCGGCGATTTAGGTGCAAATTCTTTCTTCCATTTTCGCAACAATATACGGTAATCCAGCATCACACGAACACACTCTATATACTCTTGTTCTTCTGATTTTACTAAATGCTCTTCTGGTTTACTCTTTGAAATATTCCTTTGCTTTTTCGTCTTTTGTCTGTCTGCTCTGGATATTTGAATTCCGAAATCATCTGCTAATTTTAATGCCGCTTCTTTTAAGGACAGACCAAAGAGCTGTGCTGTGAAATCTATTACATCACCAGTCACTCCACAACCAAAACAATAATATCTTCTATCTACTTTCATGCTTGGTGTTTTGTCATTATGAAAAATGCAACTGATTAGCCCTGATTTTGTTATCTTAAATCCATAAAATTCAGCTACCTGCCGAACTGTCACATTTCCTTTCACTTCATCAAATAATCCCATAATCCCTCCAATCAAAAAAGAGCACTCTGTTTATTCCAACGGAATTCCCAAAATGCTCTTATCGCTCATTATCTAATGAGGATTCTTTATTTAATTTTCCAGTTTCTCCATTTCTTGTTATATTTGCTTTCTTCTCAGATAATTTTTTTAATATAGATGGTTTTACTTCTTTTTTTATTTCTTGAACCATGATTTTTTTGTTTTCCGGTTTCAATAATCTGTTTTTCATTTTCGAAATCGTCTTCGTAATTGCATATTCAATCTTTTTAATTACTCCATCTAACCGATCAAGAGCATACTGTTTTTCCCTTTTAGATGCCTTTCTCTCTGGGCTTAAAACCCATTTCTTACTGTCCTCCACTAATTTAATATCCTCTTTCCTAGTAGCGATCTCAATTTCATCTGCAATTCTTTCCACCGCTTTTTCATAAACCTCATCTGTAACATCATCTATCAATTTTTCTACATCTTCAATTTTAAATTCAAGCTGTTTCAATGTTTCGTCTTGCTGCAGAATTCGCTCCGCATTATCAAAAAATTCTTCTGACTGTGCTTTGAGCTTTTTCTCTTGATCAATAATCTTTATGCTGTTTTCTTTGTGCTGAACCTCTTGTTCAAAGACCTCATATTTTTTCTGATTAACCACTTTTATTTGACTCTGAATTGATTCTTCCAAAAATGCAAGATCCTGTTTCTGCTTCATTCGAATATAATCTTGCTTTTCAAGATATTCCCTTCCACCATAACTTGGTTCTTCTTCTAACTCTAATCCATGCTTTTTACAAATATCAAAAAGAAGTATTCTACAGGTAGCATCAAAAACCATTTTTCTATTATTAAATCTACCAGCCTTCTTTTCCGGATTTGGCAATTCAAAACCTAATGTTTCAAGTGCTTTTTCCTGTTGGGGAAATATTTCTCCATAAGCATTCTTACAATCAAAAACATGGCGTTCATGAATGTGTGGAGTGGATTCATCCAAATGCAAGGACCAGTTCAATAAATGAAAATGTTCTCCAAAGCGATCACTAAGTTCTGTTATAAATTCTGTTACGATAGTCAACAACACATCCGGATCAACATAATCATCTTTTGTTCCAATCTGATAAATGGTTTCTTCCGGACAAGTTTTCTTATGAGTTCTAATATCATCTGTTGTTCTGTTTCTTTCAGGATGATGATTTTTCAAATTTCTTGCATTCTGTCCTTCCACATAATCTTGATAATGAATCTTATAAAATAGTTGTTCCACTTCTTCAAAGGAATCGACAATCTCATCCTCTTTTCCTGTGACTGAAGCAGATCTGATACCATTATAACAATCCCAATAAACATTTCTCTTGGCTCGTTCCAAATCGATATGATCACTATTGTCAATATCGAACTGTCGATCATTGTGCTTGGGATTATAAACACCATTCTTTCCAGTTCTTCCATTATGTCTAGTTAATTTCACTTTGTCGTCTCCTTTCTTTCTGTTCTCACAGAGAACTGCAGCGAAGCTGCTATAAATCCTGCCTTTATCGTCAGGAAATATACCTAGTACTAAGTGACGAAACGTCTCTTAACTGGGCAATGGCTGCCGCCCTTAACCTGCCAGGGACTTTGTCCCTTGACCCTAGCAGAACGTTCGCCACTTCCTGCACCTTTGGCACAAAGGGATTGCATCCCTCTGTACACCTGCTCAGCAAAATTCGAAATTCTTGATCCTGTCCCGTAATCAATCACATCGATTTTCGCTGTTTTTCTGATTTGTGCACCAATCAGAAAGTTTTGCAAATGAGCAAAACAAAAGCAATCAACTGAGTAATTACAGTTGATCGCCTTTGGTTTGATCATTATTTATTTCCATTCAAGTTTATCCATATTATGTTTTAAAAAATCTTCAATCAATGCCTGAATAACTGGTACTGAAACCGAATTTCCAAATTGTTTGTATGCATATGCATCCGTAGGATTTACCATAAACGAATCAGGAAATCCTTGCAATCTTGCACATTCACGAGGCGTTATCCTTCTTGGTCTATTATTCTGAATTACACCAAGTCGATTGCAATCTGACGAGGTTAATGTAATTGAAATACTGTTTGGATCTAAAAACTTAAAGACTTCAAATGACATATTTCCACACACTGGATTATATTTTCCATCAACCTCCTTTAAATACCCTTTTTTTATTAGTGAATTTATCACTTCTTCGATGTCTGGATCCGTATAGAATGTTTTTATCTGTTCTAAAATCAATTTCTTTCCATCTTGCTGTTTGCCAAAAATTGGTTTTCGTCGATTTTGAATTAACAGATTCATAAATTTAATCTCTTGTGAAGAACACTTTCCTCTATTACCTAACTCCCATGAATGAAGCGATTGACCGCCTCGATAATCAATCAATCTGTATCCATGCAACTTAGACAAATCTTCTCCTATAACAGATTTTAACTGTTCCTCAAATTCAGAAGAACAGTAATATTTTTCTTCTACTTCATCTTCCAAGATATCTGCAACCGTAGATTTTTTTATTTCTTCTCCCTTAGGAAATAATGTTAGCTGTTCATATTCCTTTTTGAATGAATGTGAATCAGTTGCTCCCAAGTTTGTTACTAATGACATTGTTGGTGTCGCACCTTTAATTCCTAATATATATAATCTAACTCTATTTTGAGGAACCCCGAAATCCGAACTATTTAATAACAAATCATATGTTCCATAATCTAAATTATGAAGTTTTTCCATAATTGTTTCAAATGTTCGTCCACCATCATGCGTATACAAACCTCTTACATTTTCAAGCAAAAATGCTTTGGGTTGGTATTTTTCTAAGATCCTCTCTATTTCAAAAAATAAAGTTCCTCTTGTATCACCAAACCCTTTTCTTTTTCCAGCATAGGAAAATGGCTGGCAAGGGAATCCTCCCAAAAGGAAATCAAAGGGAGGAATTCTTGTAATGTTATGAATATCTCCCTCTGGAAATTCATTAAAATTAAGATTATATGTTTCACACGCTTTTGCATCAATTTCACTAGATAAAACACATTCGGTGTCAATCCCATATTTATTCAATGCGTTTTGTGCACCGATTCGAATACCTCCAATTCCAGCAAACAAATCTATAAATTTTATCATCCTATTTTCTCCTGAATAAAGTTTATAAGAACATCAAATTCACTATCTGTATACGCAACTGTACAATGACTGTACTGACAAATAGTAGTTAATGCTGACGTTCTTTGAAAATTGCCTGCACCATCGATGATATATGCTATATAGTGTCCCGTGCCATCCACAGCTTCATATCTCGCTTGAGCTTGACCAGCTTTTCTTTCAATAGTTGAGTTTGTAGTAACTTGAAAACTTATTTCAATTCCTACATACTTATCATTATGTTCCACTGACAAATCAAAAGTGGTTTCTGTCCGATCATTCTGTGTTATACCAGGAATATGGCCATTGCTTTTTATGGTATATTCTGATCCTAACTTATTTTTCAAATAAGTTTCTGCATATACCTGAGCAGCATTTCCTAATCCATTGGCTTGTGCTCCTCCTGTTATTCTACTTACAAATATATAGCGCTGTTTAATAAATTCCTTTAATTCCTCAGCTTTTCCCATCATATTTCCAACAGTGCATTTTGAAAATATTTCTGCTAATTGATCATCAACGGCATTACTGCCAAACAACAATAGTGTAATCAAATCTTTATAAAAACCATTCAGAGAATCTGCAACTAAAATAGATTCAACATCTGTATGCATCTTTTTGTTTGTAAGACTCCCTCTTGCAGGTAATGCTGTAAAGCAATATTGAACAGCTTGTCCATTAACAGCATAAATCAGTTCTCCATTCGGAAAATATATATTAAAATCACGATTCACTCTTTGAAGAGGCTCACTTCCAAAATCAGTTAATACCATCAAATGTTTTAAGAATAAATTCGCAGGAAAGTTAGCCGCTTCCATTACCGCAAAAATACTGTTTGGATTATTTGAATCCGATAATGTTAGTATCGAAATAAATTGATCTTGTGTTCTTACAAGTGTTGGAATAATACTTGAAGCAGCTTCAAGTGACACAATATTTTCTGGCCACCATTTGCATGCTTGTTCCTCAAGTTCATTCAGATTTCTGTTGTATTTTATAGACATATTAAATCACTCCCCCATATTTTTAAATTCTACAATATCACCGATATCGCAGTTTAGAGCTTTACAAATTTTTGCTAATGTATCCATAGATACTGCTTCGTTTTTCCCTAATTTAGCTACAGCATTCGTACTTATTCCCGCCATTTCTTTTAGTTTTGATTTGTTTATATTTTGATCTATCATGAGTTTCCATAAATTATTGTAACTTATCTCCATAGCAACCTCCACAGAGTTTATAACCAAATTACTTCTTAATTTTAACATTTATATCAGCTTTATTCAAGAAATCCTTGAGTTTTATTAAGATTTTAAATAATCTAAAAGAACATTTTTCATAAAATCCTTCCTTTTCTTTAAACTAGGAGCTACCACTCTAATACTTACTCTGATCTTCTCAATATCATAGTTTTTATTACCTTCTTCCGTCTGATCAGTAATCTTACAAAGTTTCGGATATGCTTTTGAAAACCAATTCAATTTTCTTCGAAGTACCTGATTAGAAGTATAAATACTGTACTCTTTATCGCCTTTACGTGTTATCAAAATAGTTTCCTTCTCATACTTCGTTAATCTTGCCATAAATATCGTTCCTTTCAATTCTGTATCAAAAAAATCAAGTGTAGATATAGCTTTTTGCACTTCATCACCTACACATATAGTTTTTATTAAGCTATCTCTTTCGCAGTTAATAAATCCTTTTACTACGCTTTCAAATATTTCCGTTCCCTAACCCTCTTCTTTTAGGATTGTATGCTCTGAAAAGACACGCCGCATGCATATTCAATTCAGGTATCCTCATATTCAAAAGCTATTCAATTATCAAGGTGCAAAGATTGATATATTAAATACCCTTCTATATATCAGATCGCTAAAAGGCATTTTTACAAAAAAATCTTGTAAATTTATAAAAATTTTAGAATTGTGGTATGTGTTATAGTTCAAAAAACAATTAACCGAAATTTAATTTCCTTGATATTAATGCATACTCTAAAAAATACGCTGCACGCATATTCAGTTCAGGTATCCTCATATTCAAAAGCTATTCAATTGTCAATGTCCAAAGATTGATATTATTAAATATCCTTCTATATAACGAAATGCTGAGAGGCATTTTTACAGGGTTTTCTGGGAAATATATAAAAATTTTTGAATTGTTGATATGCGATATAGAATAAAAAATAACCAACTACAACGCTGATTACTTCCACTTTGATATTTAGATATTTTTAATAAAACAAAAAACAGCTGGGTGTACCAACTTTTTGGGTACACTCAACTGTATCTTTTATTACTAGTTTTCTTTTACACCATTCTTTTGCAGAGTCCTTTTCTTCGACTTTTAAAAAATTTGGTGTAAATGTGGTGTAGTAACCTGTTTTTCTGTTTAAAATATAGCTTAAATTTTCTTACTCTTAGTACAATTTTGCTCCTGCCGGAATCTTGTCATCCAGGATCAGAACATTCAGTCCTTCTCTTCCTTCTACAAGGTGTGTAGCGGAGATAATCATACCGCAAGAATCAATTCCCATCATCTTACGTGGTGGAAGGTTTGTGATTGCAAGCAATGTCTTTCCTACTAAGAATTCTGGCTCATAGTAATCGTGAATTCCGCTTAAAATCACACGATCTACGCCACTTCCGTCATCTAATACGAACTTCAGAAGCTTCTTAGATTTTGGAACTGCTTCACATTCTTTTACCTTTACCGCACGGAAATCTGACTTGCTGAATGTATCGAAATCAACCATGTCTTCAAATAATGGTTCCACTTCTACATTAGAGAAATCGATCTCAACCTTCGCTGGTGCAGCTGTTTCTTCTGCCGGAACAACTACTTTTGCAGCTACCGGAGTAGACTGTGCAGCGTTGTTTGCTTCGTTCTTCGCAGCGCCCTGTGACTTCATTGTCGGGAATAACAATACATCCCTGATCGCAGATGAGTCTGTCAGCAGCATGACCATTCGGTCTATTCCAAAACCAATGCCTCCTGTCGGCGGCATACCAATCTCTAATGCATTCAGGAAATCTTCGTCTGTGGAATTTGCTTCTTCGTCACCCTGGGCGAGCAGTTCTTCCTGTGCCTTAAACCGTTCTCTCTGATCGATGGGATCATTAAGCTCGGAGTAGGCATTTGCCATCTCCCATCCGTTCATGAAAAACTCAAACCGTTCCACATAGTCCGGATTTTCCGGCTTCTTCTTCGTAAGAGGAGAAATCTCAACCGGATGATCCAATACAAATGTAGGCTGTACCAGATTGTCCTCCACGAACTCCTCGAAGAACAGATTAAGGATATCGCCTTTTTTATGGCGTTCTTCATATTCTACGTGATGTTCATCCGCAGCTTTTCTTGCCTCTTCAACCGTATGGATCTCGTCAAAGTCAACACCCGCATATTTCTTTACAGCCTCAACCATTGTGATCTTTTCAAACGGTTTGCCCAAATCCATCTCAATGCCATTGTATGTGATCGTGGTGCTTCCCACGACTTCCTGTGCCAGATAGCGGTACAGATTCTCTGTCAGTTCCATCATTCCATTGTAATCTGTATACGCCTGGTATAATTCCATCAGAGTAAATTCCGGATTATGTCTTGTATCTACACCCTCATTTCGGAATACTCGGCCAATCTCATACACCTTTTCCAGGCCGCCGACGATCAGTCTCTTTAAATAAAGTTCCAGGGAGATGCGGAGTTTTACATCTTCATCCAATGCATTATAGTGGGTCTCAAACGGTCTGGCCGCCGCTCCTCCGGCATTCGGCACCAGCATCGGTGTTTCTACTTCCATAAATCCCTGTCCGTCTAAGAAGGAACGGATCTTGCTGATGATCTTAGAGCGTTTAATAAACGTGTCTTTGGATTCCTCATTCATGATCAGATCCACATACCTCTGGCGGTATCTGGCGTCGGTATCCTTTAAGCCATGGAATTTCTCCGGAAGTGGCTTCAGGCTTTTTGATAAGAGTACAACCTCTTTTGCGTGGATGGACTTTTCGCCGGTTTTGGTCGCAAATACAGTACCTTTGATTCCGATGATATCTCCAATATCCATCTTTTTAAAGTCCTTGTATTCCTCCACACCGATTTCGTCTCTGGCCACATATGCCTGAATCCGTCCCTCAAGATCCTGTATATTACAGAAAGAAGCCTTTCCCATGACCCTCTTGAACATCATCCGGCCTGCAACAGACACTTCTTTTCCTTCCAGTTCTTCAAAATGGTCTTTGATCTCCATAGAGTGATGCGTTGTATCATACTTCATGATCTCAAACGGATTTTTTCCTGCACTCTGTAATTCTTCCAGTTTATTTCTGCGTACCTTGACAAGTTCGCCCGCATCTTTGTTCTGTTCTGCCACTTTCCAATCCTCTTACTTTCTCTTAACGTCTAAAACTTTATATTTATTCACCTGGCCTACGCCTTCCACTTCTACCACATCTCCGATCTTCGCTCCGAGCAGTGCCTTGCCAATCGGTGCTTCATTGGAAATCTTGTTATTCAGAATATCAGCCTCTGTGGAACCGACGATATGATAAGTAACTTCTTCATCAAATGTGATGTCTTCTAACTTTACAAGGCAGCCAAGGCTGATGACACCGTGCTGAAATTCCTCATCGATCACCTCTGCATTTTTCAGGATCTGTTCTAATTCTTCGATCCTTGCCTCAATGTCCCTCTGCTCATCTTTCGCAGCATCGTACTCGGCATTCTCTGATAAGTCTCCCTGCTCCCTCGCTTCTTTGATCTTCTGGGCTACTTCTTTTCTTTTGACAACTTTTAAATCCTGTAATTCATCCTCTAATGTCTTTAAGCCCTCCTGAGTCAGAATATTCTTTTTTGCTTCTGCCATATTTTCGCTTCCTTTCCTTCTATATCAATCCTTCTGTCCGTCTGGTTCGTACACGCTCATCCGTAAATTATATCTCAGTACTGTTTTATTTGTCAACAGAGGACGCCCCGTTATTTCTGATGATCGCCTCCAGTTCTCCTATACTCTCTGCATGGTTCACCTGGTCTCTCAGCTTTGCCGCACCGGCAAGCCCATGGGTATACCATGAGACATGCTTCCTCATTTCCCGGATGCCGATATACTCACCTTTGCATTCTATCATCATTCTGGCATGTCTTAAAACCATTTGAATGATCTCCTCAACATCCGGCCTCTGAAGAAGTTCTCCTGTGTCAAAATAATGACACAGCTCTTTGAAGATCCACGGATTTCCTTTGGCTCCCCTGGCAATCATAAATCCATCACAGCCTGTTTCCTCATACATCGCCTGCGCATCCAATGGAGTATTAATATCGCCATTTCCTATGACCGGTATAGAGACTGCTTCTTTAACCTCTCTTATGATCTTCCAGTCGGCTTTCCCCGAATAATACTGCTCTCTTGTTCTCCCGTGTACAGCGACCACAGCCGCTCCGCTCTGTTCTGCGATTTTTGCCATCTCAACTGCATTTACATGTTCGTCATCAAAACCTTTTCTGATCTTCACCGTCACCGGTACACTTAACCTGTCTGCCATGGCTTTAATGATCTTTCCTGCGAGGACAGGATTTTTCATCAGGGCCGATCCGTCTCCGTTATTTACAATCTTCGGCACCGGACAGCCCATGTTGATGTCAATGATGTCAAAACCCATATCCTCGATCCTGACAGCCATGTCTGCCATCAGTTCGGGATCGGAACCAAAAATCTGGGCTGCAATGGGCCTTTCTTTTTCCTCTTTTGCAAGAAGAGGACCTGTGTTGGGGCTGTTGTAGTACATTCCCTTGGCACTGACCATCTCTGTACAGAGAAGCCCAGCCCCCATCTCCTTACATAAGAGCCGGTAAGGAAGATCCGTGACCCCTGCCATAGGTGCCAGCACAAAGGGATGTTCTATTTTAATATCCCCAATGGCCAATGGCTTTAATCTACTGCTGCTTTTCATAAATAATCCGCAATCCCTTCAATGTCAGTGTATCATCAAAACAGTTGATCTCCGGAACCTCTCTGGAAATCATCTTGCCCAATCCTCCTGTTGCCACGACTTTCATGTCCTCAAACCCAGTTTCTTTCTTCATCTGCTCAATGATATATTTTGTCTCTCCGATGACCCCGTACATAAGTCCTGCCTGCATGCTCGTGATCGTATTGGTGGCAAGTATACTCTCCGGCGTCTTTATCTCGATCTCCGGAAGCCTTGCCGCTCCCTTCCACAAGGCATTGGCAGAGGTCCGGATGCCCGGCGCGGTGACTCCGGCCAGAAATACTCCGTCTTCCGTAACCACGTCATAGGTGGTCGCAGTCCCGTAATCGATCACCAGAGTAGGCCCTCCGTAAATTTCATAGGCAGCTACAAGATCCACGATCCGGTCTGCTCCTACTTCCCTGGGATTCAGCCTTCCCAAGTTAATCCCGGTCTTGATGCCGGGTCCGACGATCACCGGAGTCACATCAAAATATTTGATGATTCCGTTGGTGAGAGAATACATGATATTCGGCACTACCGATCCGATGATCGCAGCGCTGATCTCCTTTGTATCCAAACCCTTGGCGGCGATCATATCCCGGATCAGAATTCCGAACTCATCTGAAGTTCTCGGAAGTTTCGTTGTGATGCGAAACAGTTCCACCAGATCCTTCTCCACAAAAATACCGGCTGTAATATTGGTATTTCCCACGTCCATTGTCAATAACATTGCTTATACCTCTTCTCCCAGAAAGAACACCCGAAAAAACAGTTCCAGCGATTGCCAGAGGTCCGCTCTGTCCCGCTGCATTTCTTTTATCTTCAGTGCACTTCCGATTTCATCATAAAAATAATCATTTTCCCCGGCTGTCGTTTTAAATGACAGCTTCCCGTCCTCATCAAACTCAAGCGTTAAAATGCCCCCGATCTCTTCTGTGTACAGCACACAGGCAATCTTTAATTCATCCTTGATCTGCTGTGGAAGGGATTCAAAATCTTCATTTAAATAATACTTCTTTTCATATCCATTAGAACCGCATAGAGTTATGGTCTCCTGATACATACTTCCTCCTGTTTATACACTGTAACCGTGGATTCCCCGTATCGATACTTCTCCGGAAAAAATCTCTCTGGTCCGTCCGAGAGAATCTTCCACGATCAATTCTCCGCGCCGGTTGATCCCCCCGGACTTACAGATATATTCATCATTTCCCCTTACAACTTTGATCTCCTGTCCGCGATGTGCAAGAAAACTGTTATATTCTTCCATCAGAATGGAAAAATCCTGAGTTTTTTTAAAGATTTCATAATCATACTCAAAATATTCCAGCACCCTGCAGAGAAGTTTGATCCGGTCGGCAGATTTTCCCGTCTCTAAAAGCAGAGATGTAGCTTTGTCCCTGACTTCTTCCGGAAATTGTCCAATATTGGCATTGATCCCGATTCCTACAACAATATAATTCAGTTCATCCATCTGAGCGCTCAGTTCCGTGAGGATTCCGCATACTTTTTTTCCGTTGATCAGGACATCATTGGGCCACTTGATCTTTCCGTCAATGCCTGCTGCATCTTTGATTCCTTTTTCTACGGCCAGAGCCGCCACAAGAGTCAGCATGGAGCTGTTTTCCAGCTCGACATCCGGTCTCAGTACAAAACTCATCCAGACACCCTGTCCCGGCATTGAAACCCAGGAGCGGCCTCTTCTGCCCTTCCCTGAGGTCTGTTCTTCCGCTGTCACAAGTGTCCCGTGGGAAGCTCCCGCCTCCGCGAGTCTCCTCGCCTCCAGATTGGTGGAATCCACTGTTTTCATCACCTTGATCGTTTTACCAAGCCAGGAAGTTGAAAGACTGCTCTTTATATCTTCTGCCAGGAGAATATCCGGACATTTCACCAGTTTATATCCCTTATTACTCACAGAGTCAATAACATAGCCTTCTTCTTTCAGAGCCTTTATGTGTTTCCAGACTGCGGTTCTCGACACCCCGAATGTTTCGCACAATTCCTGCCCGGATACATAGCCTCCGCATTGTTTTAATTGTCTGAGGATCTTTTCTTTCATTGTTTATTTTTCCCCAAGAGTTGCGACCATAACCGCCTTAATCGTATGCATGCGGTTCTCCGCCTCATCAAAAATCACTTCCGCATGCTTTTCAAATACATCTTCCGTGACTTCATTTCCTTTTACCGCCGGCAGACAGTGCATGACAACGGTTGTGTCTTTCTCTGTTTTCTTCATCAGTTCATCGTTGACCTGGAATGGCTTTAGCAGAGCCACCCTCTCTGCGGCTTTGTCTTCTTCACCCATAGAGCACCAAACGTCGGTGTAAATACAGTCGGCTCCCTTTACAGCATCGGTGTCTTCAGTAAAGGTAAGCTTGGCTCCGGACTCCTGGGCATACTTTCTGCACTGCTCTATCAATTCTTCTTTCGGCCAAAGGCTTTTAGGGGCCAGACAGGTGAAGTTGATCCCCATCTTTGCACATCCTATCATGAGAGAATTGCCCATGTTATTGCGTCCGTCCCCTGCGAAGACGAAGTTTAAGCCCTTTAATTCTCCAAACTGTTCTCTCAGCGTCAGAAAGTCTGCCAAAATCTGTGTCGGATGATAATCGTCGGTGAGGCCGTTCCATACCGGAACACCGCTGTATTTCGCCAGCTTTTCCACATTTTCATGTAAAAATCCCCTGAATTCGATGCCGTCGAACATTCTTCCGAGGACTCTGGCCGTATCCTCCACGCTTTCTTTATATCCAAGCTGAATATCGTCCTTTCCCAAATACTCAGGATGTCCGCCTTCATCAATACATCCGATGGTAAATGCGCATCTCGTCCTCGTGCTCGGTTTTTCAAAAATCAGGGCGATATTTTTACCCTTCAAACTGTCTCCTGTTTTGCCTTTTTTCTTATCTTCTTTTAACTGTGCCGCAAGGTCCAGCAGATAACCGATCTCTTCCGGGGTAAAATCCTTCAGTGTTAAAAAATTTCTTCCTTTTAAATTCATCTTTCTTCCTCCGTTTTATGGCCTTTGCATAACAATCATTATATAGCACCCAATATGTTTTCACAAGCCTTACTGATGGCTTCTCCCAGCTTTCTGTGTCCCTTTGCACTCAAATGGCATGCATCTTTTTCGGACGGTTCTGCAAACTGTGCGGCATCCATAAAATGAATACCGTAACGGTCTGCCCACTCTTTATAAACAGGCGCCAGACGCCTGGAATATTCACACGCCCGCTCAAAGCCCATTGTCTCTCCATCTGCCACTTCTCTTATATTCTCCCCGATCAGGATCGGCGACACCAGGAGAATTTCGGCCGGTTTCCCATCCTCTCTCTTCTGAGGCGTGATCTCCAATATCTTTTTGATCAGCCGTTCAATGGCTTTCCCAATATCCATCGGTGTCAGCTGAAACCGGATCTTCAGATCGTTGGTACCCAGCATGAGTACCACGAGGTCCAAAGGCCCATGCGAATGGAGACAGGGCTCCAGGTAGGCAAAACCGTTTCTTCCAGGACGGATCTCGTCTTCAAAGCAGGTGGTCCTTCCGTTGAGGCCTTCCGGGATCACCCTGGCCCGTCCCTCCATATTTTTCTCTAATATACTCGTCCATCTCAAGTCATATGGATACCGGAAACCGTTTTCCGGGTTATAGCCGTATGTATTTGAATCTCCGTAACACAGAATTGTCTTCATGAGAAACCTCCTTATAGAATAAAAACAGCCGCTTCTTATTTTCATATCATAAGAAGCGGTTGCTCTGTATCGTTTATTATAATACCTGATTTAAGAAATTAATGGTTCTTGGTTCCTTTGGATTGGCCAGCAGCTCATGCGGTTCTCCCTGTTCGACGATATATCCACCGTCCATGAAGATGATACGGTCCGCAACTTCTCTCGCAAAGCCCATCTCATGTGTCACAACAACCATGGTCATTCCGTTTTTGGCCAGCTGTTTCATAACATTTAGAACTTCACCGACCATCTCCGGGTCCAGCGCGCTGGTCGGCTCGTCAAACAGCATGATGTCAGGATGCATGGCAAGCGCTCTCGCAATCGCCACACGCTGTTTCTGTCCTCCGGAAAGCTGTGCCGGATAGACATCGGCCTTTTCTTCGAGTCCCACATCTTTCAGTAAGTTTCTTCCGACAGTCTTGGCTTCGTCCAATGTCATTTTCTTTAACTGTACCGGGGCCATTGTGATGTTTTCCAGTACGGTCTTGTGCGGGAACAGATTGAAGTGCTGGAATACCATGCCGATATTCTCTCTCACTTTGTTAATATCTGTACCCTTGTCCGTGATGTCGAATCCGTCGACAACAACTTCTCCGCCAGTGATAGTTTCAAGGCGATTAAGGCACCTTAAAAATGTACTCTTTCCGGAACCGGAAGGTCCGATCAGACATACGACCTCTCCGTCTGCGACTTCCAGATCCATTCCTTTTAATACCTCTAACTCACCGAAACTCTTGACCAGCCCTTTTACTTGAACCTTCACTTTTTTATTATCTTTATTTTCCATAAGACAACTTCCTTTCCACAATATTTGCCACCTTAGAAAGGATGGTGCAGATCACCAGGTAATAGATAGCTGCCATCACATAAATGCTCATGACAGAGGTCGGCTCGTTCGCCGTAATGATCTGGCTGTTCATCGTAAGTTCCCGGATACCGATGGCATACACCAGAGAGGTATCCTTAATGGAAATAATGAACTGGTTAATGATAGAAGGAAGCATTGTCCTGATCGCCTGCGGAAGAATGACCTTTGACATGGCCTTTCCGTAAGGCAGTCCGAGGCTTCTTGCCGCCTCCATCTGGCCCTTGTCCACAGACTCGATCCCCCCGCGGACGATCTCAGCCATATATGCGCCGGCATTTAAACTGAGGGCTACTACGGCAGCCATAAAAGGACCTCCGAAATCATCCCAGTTTAAATCCATAGGCTGCAGAAAGGCTCCCGCCACTCCGTAGTACATGATAAATACCTGTACGACAAGAGGAGTTCCCCGGATAATATCTACGTAAATCTTGCAGATAATATTCAGTATCTTGTTTTTTGATACGCTGAACATACCAAAGATAATACCGATGATGCTGGCACAGATCAGAGAAGCCAGGGCAAGCTGCAGTGTCAGTCCCAGCGCCGTCGAGAATGACGGAAAATACTGTTGAAATAGTTCTATAAAGTTCATAATCTGTCCGCCTACTTAGTCTTTGTATATTTATCTACAATTTCCTGATATTTTCCGTTGTCTTTAATCTTCTTTAATCCGCTGTTAAACTTCTCTACGAGTTCAGAGTTTTTGCCCTTCTTTACAGCAAATCCATACTGGCTTCCGCTCTCGGATGTGAAAGCTACCTGTAATTTCAGATTCTTCTGCCCAATCTGATAAGAGATGACCGGGAAATCTTCAAAGCATGCGGCTGCATTTCCTGTCAGCACTGCCTGGTACATTGTCGGTGAATCCTTGAACTGTCTTACTTTATAGCCATACTTTTCAGCATTTTCATTGGCATATGTGGCACCTACCGTACCTACTTTTGCTGCCACTGTCTTTCCTTTCAGGCTGGAAAGTGCTTCTTTTTCTGCTTTTTTCTTGTCTTTAATATTATCAAATGTCTTTCCGCCTTTTTTTACAGCGAAAGCGACTTTAGAATCATAGTAAGCTTCAGAAAAATCGTATTTCTGCTTTCTTTCCTTGGTTATAGACATACCGGCGATCATTGCGTCGCTCTGTCCGGACTCTACAGAAGCCATGGCAGCATCGAAACCAACCGCTGTCACTTTGTACTTGAATCCTTCTTCTTTTGCAATCGCATCTAATAAATCAAGGTCGATTCCTACACGGTTACCATCCTTATCCTCAAATTCAAATGGTGTAAATGTTGTGTCAGATGCAATCTTATATGTCTTTTCCTTGGAGTCTTTCTTATTTCCGCCGCCGCATGCAACCAGGCTGATCCCCATGACAGCTGCGAGACCTACTGCTAAAACTTTTTTCAATCTCATTCCTTTTTCCTCCTAAATGATAATATTCGTGCCTTTTCGTTTTGAAAAAGTACACACTAATGGATATTATATCTTATTTTGAAGAATTGGTCAAACTCTCTTCAATTTCGTCCCTTAGAGAAGGTTTTTCGTCCGCGGCCACTTCCGTGATGGATTTCACCAGTCCTGCGATTCCCTGGATCTCAGATGGGACAATGATCTTCGTAGCTTTTCCGTCTGCCGCCTTTGCAAATGCTTCCAGGCTCTTTAACTGGAGTACCGCATTATCTGGGGAGGCTTTCTTTAAGAATTCGATACCGTCTGCGTTAGCCTTCTGGATCTGTTTGATCGCTTCCGCCTGTCCCTCAGACTCCCTGATGGTCGCTTCTTTATTCGCCTCTGCACGGAGGATCGCAGATTCTTTGTCACCCTCTGCTTCCAGGATCACTGATTCCTTATGGCCTTCTGCGCGGAGGATGGCGGATTTCTTTTCACCTTCCGCACGGAGGATCGCTTCTCTTCGCTCCCTCTCCGCCTTCATCTGTTTTTCCATGGCATCCTGGATTGCTGACGGCGGAATAATGTTCTTTAATTCCACTCGGTTGACTTTGATCCCCCATGGGTCTGTTGCTTCATCTAAAGTAGCACGCATCTTCGTATTAATAGTTTCTCTGGATGTCAATGTCTGGTCAAGCTCCAGGTCACCGATGATATTTCTCAATGTTGTAGCTGTCAGATTTTCGATGGCCATGATCGGATTCTCAACTCCATATGAATAAAGCTTTGGATCTGTGATCTGAAAATAGACGACTGTATCAATCTGCATGGTAACATTGTCTTTTGTGATAACCGGCTGAGGTGGAAAATCCACAACCTGTTCCTTCAGGTTTACTCTTCTTGCCACTCGGTCAATGAACGGGACCTTGATATGAAGCCCTACAGACCACGTTTCCTTGAATGCTCCCAGACGTTCCACCACATAGGCATTTGCCTGCGGAACGATCCGGATGCTGGAAAGCATCGCCATGATGATAATGAAAAATAAGATCAATAATAAAATAAACATTCTGCACCTCCTACTTCTTGCTCACGATTAGTTTCACACCTTTAATTTCCTCTACGATTACCTCTGTCTCTTCCGGGATTTCCTCATCATCGGCAGAACGCGCCGTCCAATCCATACCCTGGATGTAGACCATTCCCTGGCCTTTAATATTGATGATTCTTTTTTTAACAATACCTGTCTTCCCAATCAGGCTCTCTGCATTGGTCTTTTCTGTCTTGCTGTTCAGATATTTTTTGGCCCACGGCCTTGCAAATACAAAAACGACACAGGAAACTGCCGCGGCCAGGATCAACTGCCCGAAAAATGGCAGGCCCAGTCCCGCGCCGATGGCTGCTGCCAAAGACCCGACCGCAAACCAGATGCTCGTAAGTCCCAGGGTCAATATCTCCAACAAGAGGAAAACAGCGACCGCTATCAACCAGTATACCATATACATAATCAGCTACCTCCTTTTCTCTGCCTCCTGGCCTCATACATGAGAAGTCCTCCGGCCATAGCTGCATTTAATGATTCGACCTGGCCTTCCATCGGGATCCTGATCCTCTTATCTGCCAAAGCCGCAATTCGGTCTGTCAGCCCATTCCCTTCGTTGCCTATGAGAAATGCACTGATTTTATCATAGCATTCATCCGTGTAATCTGAACCGTCCAGATGCGCCGCGTAAACATGAATGGAACGCTGCTTTAACAGTTCCACTATCTCAGCCAGATCCTCCACATAACAAAACGGCACCCGGAAGATGGAACCCATAGTAGAGCGTATGACTTTTGGGTTGTAGATATCCACCGTATCTTTACTCATGATGACACAGCAGACTCCTGCTCCTTCTCCGGTCCTGATCAATGTCCCCAGATTTCCCGGATCCTGTAGGTTCTCCAGCAAAAGAATGCTGTTGCCGTCCCTTTTGAATATTTCAGAAATCGGGGTCTGCTCCATTCTCACCAGGGAAAGAATCCCCTGGGGTGTCTCTGTATCAGAGATCTCACGGAAAACTTGGGGAGATACCTCCTCAAAAGAAATTCCCCGGAGTATTTCTCTATGCTCCTTTATAAAATCACTGGAGACAAATACTTTTTCTCTCCGGTCCTCCGGTATCTCCCGAAACATGCGGAGTCCCTCAATAACAAACAGTCCGGTCTTTTTTCTCTCTCTGGAACTTTTCAGTAATTTTACCACCTGTTTGATCTGTTTATTCTGTGATGTTGTAATCATAAGTTTTTCTCCACTATCTAAAGCCGGTACAGGAAAACCCCAGTCCGGACATCACTTCCATTTATCTAAGCTTGATCAAATCTTCTTTATTTCCAATCACAATCAGGCTGTCGCGCTCATTTAATATCTGGTCCGGATCCGGCGCCCCGTTAAAATCTTCTCCACTATGGATGGCCACAACATTGATGTTATATTTCCCACGGATATCCAGCTGGCGCAGATTTTTCCCAACCCAGCCTTTTTTCAGATGGATCTCCACGATACTGGTCTTGGATGACAGGTCAAACAGGTCCATCACTTTTCCACTCACAAGATTGTAGGCAGTCCTGGCACCCATTTCCTCCTCAGGATATACCACCTCATCGGCGCCGATCCTTTTTAGAATCTCTCCTTTCAGCCTTCCATCTGCCTTAGCAAGGATATACGGAACTCCGATCTCCTTTGCGATCATCAGTGCCATAACACTGGCTTCCAGACTTTCCGCAGTGGCAATGACCACCCCGTCCATCTCTTCCAGCCCGATGCTGTTCATCACTTCCATATCTGTGACATCCGCACAGACTGCACAGGTAACATAATCCACAATATCCCGGACCAATTCTTCCTTCTGGTCCACTGCCAGCACTTCCGCCCCATCTTTCATCAGATTTAAGGCCACACTCTTGCCAAATTTACCAAGCCCAAGCACTGCATATGATTTTCCCATTATCCTTACTCCTTTATATGCTTTTATCCTAAAATAATATCTTCTTCCGGATACGCTGCCAATACTTTCTTTTTACCCCGGACTGCAAATCCCACTGCCAAAGAGACAGGACCGACCCTTCCCAGATACATGGTGACGATGATCGCCAGCCTTCCGATCACACTCAAATCCGGTGTCAGTCCCTTGCTAAGACCCACGGTTCCAAGTGCGGAGACACATTCATAACATGTATCCATAAAGGATGCGGTGTCAGATACCAGTACGATCAAAATAGAAGACAACAGTACAATCAGATTGACACAAATGATCGTCAGTGCCTTTGGTATAACATGCATTGGTATGGTTCTCTTAAATATATGGATCGCTCCCTCCTGCTTGACCGTTACGAGCACACAGTAAACCAAAACAACAAATGTGACCGTCTTAACTCCGCCTGCTGTTCCCACAGGAGAGCCTCCGATGAACATAAGAATCATAGAGATCAGAGAGGAGCCCTCGGTCAGCGCCGCCTGGGGAACAGTCTCAAATCCCGCCGTTCTTACTGTGACAGACTGGAACATAGATGCCATGAGCTTATTGCCAAGAGAAAGGTTTCCTATTGTTTTAGTATTTGCATATTCAAAGATAAAAATAAATACGGTACCGATAAAAATTAAAATCACTGTGGTGGACAATACGATCTTAGAGTGAAGTCTCAGCTTTCCGAAAGCTCTGCGAAGCGGAAATTCCCTATGGATCAGTTCCCTGAATACCCGTAGCAAGTCCCTCCAAACGATAAAACCGAGGCCTCCTAAAATGATCAGCCCCATGACAGTAAAATTCACTACTGGGTTTGTAATGTAGCTTCTGAGACTATCCATCTGCACGATATCGATCCCTGCGTTGCAAAAAGCGGAAATAGAGTTAAAAACAGATGCCCATATGCCGTATTTTACACCGAATTCCGGAATAAACTGTGTTGCAAATAATGCCGCTCCGATCCCTTCTATAATAAAAGTCCCCTTTAAAATCTTGCGGACCAGTTCTATGAGACCGGACATTGTATTCAAGCTGAAGGACTCCTGGATCAGGATTCTGTTTTTCATTGTCAGCTTTTTCTTCAGAAACAAAAACATTCCTGTGGTGAATGTGATAACACCCAGACCTCCCAGCTGTATCAGCACCAGGATCACCAACTGTCCGAAAGTACTCCAGTAAGTCATCGTTGTCTCCACCACCAGCCCGGTGACACACACAGATGTTGTGGATGTAAACAATGCGTCAATATAAGGCGTGGCGTGGCCGTTCCTTGACGCGATCGGCAATGTCAGCAGCACAGACCCAATCAGTATGACAAATAAGAATCCAAATAATATAATATGGACCGGCTTAATCTTCTTCATTCCCTTTCATTTCTCCTTATATACAGAAAAAGCCATCTTTAAAAGATCGCTTTTTCCATAAAATCTTTTTATTTTCCAAGTAAATGGGCAATCTGTAATTGATAGTCATCCACATGCTTTTCCATTGCCAGACCCTCGTCCATATCGATGTCCATGAACTTTCCGTTCTGATATCCGACGATACGGTTGCTCTTTCCTGCACATAAAAGATCCACTGCATAGGCTCCCATCATAGAAGCATACACCCTGTCTTTTGCTGTAGGGCTTCCGCCTCGCTGCATGTGACCTAAGATCGTAGCTCTTGTCTCAATTCCTGTAGCTGCCTCGATCCTCTTGGCCATGCCGTAGGAATGTCCAACACCTTCCGCATTAATGATCATATGATGAGTCTTTCCTAACGCTCTGTTCCTGAGCAGATGTTCGATGATCTGCTGCTCTAACTTCGGCATGTTGCCGTCAAAGCTTTCCGGGATCAGGATATCTTCCGCTCCGGTTGCCATTCCGCACCACAGTGCGATATATCCGGCGCCGCGTCCCATTACCTCAACGATACTGCAGCGCTCGTGGGATGTGGATGTGTCCCTGATCTTATCAATGGCTTCCATCGCCGTGTTGACTGCTGTATCAAATCCGATGGTATACTCGGTACATGCGATGTCAAGGTCGATGGTGCCGGGAATTCCGATGGTGTTGATCCCAAGTTCCGCAAGTCTCTGCGCTCCCTGGAAAGAACCGTCTCCACCGATGACAACAAGTCCGTCGATTCCCTGTTCGCGGCACACCTCTGCGCCTCTCTTCTGTCCTTCCGGTGTCTTAAACTCATCACAGCGGGCAGTAAATAAGATGGTTCCTCCCCGTGAAATACTATCTGCAGTGTGTCTTGAAGTCAGATCGATGATATCCTCATTCAATAAACCATTATATCCTTTTCTGATACCCTTTACATTTAAACCGCGCTCTAAACCGACTCTAACGACTGCTCTTGTGGCAGCGTTCATTGCGGGTGCATCCCCTCCGCTGGTCAGTACTCCAATTGTTCTTACTTTCGGTGTTCCCATGTTAAAATCCTCCAAATAATAGCATAAAATTATATTTTGTTAGACTCATTTTAATGCATTTGTTAAAGATTTTCAATATAATTATTTTAACCCTGTTTTCTTGATCCTGATATTTTCTTTTCCATATCGTTCTCCAAGTACATATATGAGTTCATTCTCACTGTTCACCGCGAAAGCCCGGTCCAGTCTGTTCACGGCTCTCTCCTTCCTGCAATAGACGATCACCGGATTGCTGCCCCTGTAAGGCTTCAGCATCTCATAAAACCGTTCCTGCTCTGCAAAAAAACAGTCCTTGTCATCAAACTGTACCCAAATCTCCTGGGACAGGTCGTCAAACGTGCTGATCTGGCTGCAGATCATCTTGCTCTCTTCCTCTGAGATAGAGGTATTTCCTTTTACAAAGATCTTGGCATCCTCTTTGAGAAGATGCTGGTAGTTGTTAAATTCTCTCGGAAATACGATGACTTCCACTGTTCCCATCAGATCTTCCACCGTCAGAAACGCCATATTCTGGTTGTTTCTGGTGAGTTTTATATTCATGTCACTGATAATGCCTCCGATGATACAGGTCTGCTTATCCTTTAATACCGGCTGCCCCGTCTCTTCTTCCGCAACAAAATCGGATGTACTGGCTGTTGTGAGTCTCTCCAGGATCTCAACATCGTCTTCCAGCGGATGTCCGCTTACATAGATGCCCAGCACCTCTTTTTCGATTGCCAGTCTCTGTTCTTTGTCATATTCCCCAACGTCCGGGTACTTTATCTCAAAGCTCTCCTGCTGGTCCTCCGACATAAAGTCTAAAAGGCTCATCTGTCCGGAGATCTCCTGTTTGCGTTCCTTCTGGACACTCTCCAGGATACTTGCGTAGACGAACATCTGCTGTTTCCTTGTCCGCCCAAGTCCGTCCAGTGCCCCGGATTTGATCAGGCTCTCCACGGTCCGTTTGTTCATTTCCTTACTGGACAGCCGTTCCACCAGATCTTTCAGGCTCCTGAAAGGCCCATGCTCGGATCTCTCCTTTAGGATCTCTTCTATGACCGGCTTTCCAAGACTCTTGATGGCGCTGAGCCCGTAGCGGATACATCCGTCATCCACGGAAAATGCTCCTTCGCCCTTATTGATATCCGGCGGCAGTATCCTGATTCCCATCTTCCGGCAGGCATAGATATATTCTGATACCTTATTAGTGTTTCCCAAAACGGAGGTCAGCAATGCAGCCATGAATTCTTTTCGATAGTAGCATTTCAGATAAGCAGTCTGATAAGAGACCACCGCATAGGCTGCCGCATGGGATTTATTAAAGGCATACTTTGCAAAATCCAGCATCTCATCCCAGATATGATTTGCCAGCTTTTCGTCGATGCCATTTTTGATACAGCCGGGGATTCCTTCCTCTTCATTGCCATATACAAAATTCTTCCGCTCCTTCACCATGACGTCGCCCTTTTTTTTGGACATGGCTCTGCGCACAAGGTCACTGCGGCCGAGAGTATATCCTGCCAGCTCCATTACGATTTGCATTACCTGTTCCTGATATACGATACATCCATATGTGGGCTTTAAGATCTTCTCCAGCTGCGGGCAGTCATAGCGGATGCTCTCTTTATCTACTTTTCCCTTAACGTATCTCGGGATAAAGTCCATCGGTCCCGGCCGGTAAAGAGAGATACCCGCGATGATCTCCTCCAGGCTCTCCGGCTTCAGTTCCTTCATGAAAGATTTCATGCCGCCGCTTTCCAGCTGGAACACACCCTCTGTCTTTCCCTGGCCGATCATCTCATAGACTTTTGCGTCTTCCGTATCGATATCATTAATGTTAAACGGCCTGCCCTCTTTCTTCTCAATCAGGTGCACCGCATCCTGGATGACAGTCAATGTCCGGAGTCCCAGGAAATCCATTTTGAGCAGTCCCAATTCTTCGATGGTGGTCATGGTAAACTGCGTCGTTATGGCATCGTCTGTACCTTTTGCCAAAGGCACAAACTCATCAATGGAATCCTTGCCGATCACTACGCCTGCGGCATGCATGGATGCGTGCCTCGGCAGTCCTTCCAGACGCTTCGACATGTCGATAAGATATTTTGTTTCTTCATCTTCCGCATATGCCTTTTTCAGATCAGGACTTTTTTTCAACGCCCCCTCTATGGTGATATTCAGCTCATTGGGCACCATTTTTGCAATGCTGTCCACCTTGGCGTAAGGAATATCCAGAACTCTTCCCACGTCCCGGATGACCGCCCTGGCCGCCATAGTTCCGAACGTTATGATCTGAACCACCTTATCTTTTCCATACTTCTCCACCACATAGTCAATGACTTCCTGCCTGCGCTCATAACAGAAATCAATATCAATATCCGGCATGGATACACGCTCCGGATTCAGGAAGCGCTCAAACAGAAGCTGGTATTTGGTGGGTTCAATATCTGTGATCTCCAGACAGTAGGATACAATACTTCCCGCCGCAGATCCCCGCCCGGGTCCCACAGCGATACCATGGTCTTTGGCATAGCGGATAAAATCCCATACGATCAGGAAATAGTCCACATATCCCATATTTTCAATCGTGTCCAGCTCAAATTCCAGACGGTCTCTGAGTTCCCCGGACACCTCTTTGTAACGGCGGCTGATGCCCTCATCACAAAGCTTTTTTAAATAAGAAGTAGATGTATAACCCTCAGGCACGTCAAACTTCGGCACCTTCTGCTCTCCGAAGATAATCTCCACATTGCACCGCTTTGCTATCTTTTCTGTATTGTCTATGGCTTCTCTGGCATACGGAAAAAGCCGTTCCATCTCCTCAGGTGATTTGAGATAATATTGTCCGCCTTCATACCGCATCCTGTCCTCATCCGCCACTTTTTTTCCGGTCTGGATGCACAGCAGGATATCATGGGGCTCCACGTCCTCCGCAAAGGTATAGTGGAGATCATTGGTGGCCACCAGCTCGATCCCTGTCTCCTTGGACATCTTCAGCAGGGCTGAGTTGACTGTTGTCTGCTCACTGATCCCATGATCCTGGAGCTCCAGAAAGAAATTGCCCTTGCCGAAGATCTTCTCCAGCCTCAGGGCAGCTTCTTTTGCCTTCTCATAGTCTCCTTCTCTGATATAAGTAGGGATCTCTCCTCCCAGACAGGCACTCAGCGCAATGATGCCTTCACTGTAAGTCTCCAGCACTTCATAATCTACTCTCGGCTTATAGTAAAACCCTTCTGTAAATCCTCTGGATACAATCTTCATCAGGTTGTGATACCCCTGGTCATTTTCAGCCAAAAGGACCAGATGGAAATAATTGTTGCTGCCCTGTCTGCCGTCCTTTTCAAATCTGGATCCAGCCGTCACATAGATCTCACATCCAATGATTGGCTTGATGCCTTCAGCTTTGGCTGCCTTATAGAAATCAATGACTCCATACATGGCGCCATGGTCTGTGATGGCAATGCTGTCCATCCCCAGTTCTTTGGTCTGATGCACAAGCTCCTTGATCTTACTGGATCCATCCAGCAGACTGTATTCTGTATGAACATGTAAGTGTGTAAAACTCATGGACTTTCTCTCCTGTAATTATTCTTCACCCGGTCTCTGAGGCTCATCGTAAATATTATGTCCGGTCTCTAATACTTTCCCCTCCACCGTAAACTTCATTGACTTTGTGCCAAGATTCTCACAGATGGTCTTTGTCACTGCCTGAACTGTCAGCACTTCACCGGAGCTGCCCATCCTGCGCAGGGTCTTTTCAAATGTATTATTAAAGTCGACGTAGGCTGTCTGCTTCTTGATCTGGAAAGAGTTGATCTTCGTCCCCTCTTCCAGGGTTCCCATCTTGATCATCTCTTTCAGCAGCTTCTGCGCCGTCACATCCTGGATCTTTACCTTTCCCTGAATCAATGTCTCCACATTGTCATCCGGCGCATAGATGGTACACTCTTTTACAACCGGCTTCTTTGATTCTGCCGTTGTGGCTGCGGCTTTTTTCCCTGTTGTCTTTTTCTTTGCCGTGGTCTTTTCTGCCTCAGTGGAAGCTTTTGTTGCCTTCTTTGTATTATCATTACTGCATCCGGCTAATCCCGCTGCAGCAGCCACAGCCAGCAGTCCGGCAAATATCAGTTTTTTCTTTCTCATAACATGTCCTCCTTCGATTGATCGAACAACAATTCTATACAGATATATAGATTTTACCACAAAACCATTTCCTGTGCTATAATGCTAAGGAAAAGATAAGAAGATAAAGGAGTAAGATTATGGAACATATGACCATTCAGGATATTTTAGCTGCAACCGGCGGCACCCTTCTGTGCGGCGATTCTTCTATGCCGATCAAACGCATAAGCACAGACTCCAGAACAGTGGGGCCGGATACCTTGTTTGTACCCATCATCGGTGAACGTGTAAACGCACATAAATTTATCGACAGCGCCCTGAAAGACGGCGGAGCTGCTCTGACTCAGGAACATGACCGCGCAGAAGGTCCGCATCCATTTATCAGGGTGCCGGATACCTTAAAGGCCATGCAGCAGATCGCATCTTATTATAGAAATAAAATGTCCCTTCCGATCATCGGAATTACAGGAAGTGTTGGAAAAACCACGACCCGCGAGATGATCGCCCATGTGCTGAAGGGCAAATACCGTGTGTTTGAGACCATTGGAAACCAGAACAGCCAGGTCGGTGTGCCCTTGACCCTGGACCGCCTCACATCAAAGGATGAGATCGGAGTGCTGGAGATGGGTATGAGTGAACCGGGGCAGATTACGATTCTCGGAGAGATCATTCGCCCAAATGCTGCGGTAGTCACAAATGTAGGTGTCTCCCATATTGAACAGATGGGAAGCCGGGACAATATCTGCCGTGAAAAACTGGATATCCAGAACGGTCTGGCCAAAAACGGCGTACTGTACTTAAACGGCGACAATGATATGATCCGAAAACATATCGGTTATGTGACACATTCATATAAATTTTTTGGATTTTCAGAAGACTGCTCCTATCGTGCTGAGGAAGTAAAAGAGATCAATGGTCAGACCCATTTTACTTTCGTCCATGAAGATATGAGGGAACCAATCATTTTAAATGTTCTTGGGGATCACAATGTCTCCAACGCCCTTGCCGCAATCGCCCTGGGCCTTGCCTATGATGTTCCGATGGAAACGATCAAACGGCAGCTTGCCACATTTTCCGGACAGCGCCAGAACATTCTCAAAATGCATGGATACACGGTCATTGATGACGCCTACAATGCCAGTCCCGATTCTATGAAAGCAGGTCTTAAAATTTTATCAGATTATCAGGACAGTGGAAAAAAAGTCGCGGTTCTGTCCGATATGCTGGAGCTGGGACCAGATTCTCCGGATTACCACAGGGAAGTCGGCGAATTCCTGGGCACGGCAGATATTACGGATCTATACATCACGGGAACCCTTTCCAAAGAATATGCAAAAGCTGCACAAAAAAAGAATCCCTCACTAAAAACGAAATGGTTCGCTTCCAATCATGATCTGATATCTTATTTAAAGAATTATCTATCAGAACATGATGTAGTACTGATCAAAGCATCCAATGGGATGAAGCTGTATGAAGTGGCAAAAGCCCTTGACTAAGAAAAATTTTGACGGATGCAAAAATGAAAGGCCTTCCACCTGGCGATGGAAGGCCTTTCATTATACCAAAATACACTTAATGTGTGAGAGAGGGTTATCTCTAATTCAAGGGAGGGAACCTTGAATTTAGATTTATTATACATCATATTTCAGATTTTTGTGCGTCAATGTAATAAGTGGCTGTTTTATTGTCATGAAAACTTTTACTGACCCTTATTTTTCCTTTTTTATTACCGTTTATCTTATATTTTCCCCGTTTATTTTTTATGGATTCTTCTGTGATGCGTCTTTTTTTGACATTCTTCGTCTGCTGTGCTACTTTAAATAGGCAAACCGGAGAAGATTCCCTCAGGGAAGAGAAAATTGTCCTCCGGTTTTCTTCATTATCTAATATTAAAAAGGAGATTTATATGAAAAACCAATCATTTTCGTCCGCTCATGATCTGGAAGGAAGAATTCCCTTTCCCCAGGCTGTCCTTTTAGGACTGCAGCATGTCCTGGCAATGTTTGCAGGAAATCTGACTCCGATCATCCTGATCGCCGGCGCCTGCGGCATCGGTGCAGGCAGCCCTCTTCAGGTATCTATCTTACAAAATGCCATGCTGGTAGCCGGCCTCGTAACCTTTGTACAGCTGTTCACCATTGGACCAGTGGGTGCCCGCCTTCCGGTCGTCATGGGTACCAGCTCCGGGTTTATCGGAGTGTGTTCCGGGGTGGCAGCCTCTATGGGCGGCGGAGTGGCAGCATACGGAGCCATTCTGGGAGCGAGCATCATCGGCGGCCTGTTTGAAGGGGTTCTGGGATTTTTCTTAAAGCCCCTGCGAAAGTTTTTTCCGTCTGTGGTCACCGGTACAGTGGTCATGGCCATCGGTCTGTCCCTGATCTCTGTGGGGATCAATTCTTTCGGAGGCGGCTCCGGAGCTGGGGATTTCGGTTCCCTCCCGAACCTTTTTGTGGGAGCTGTGGTACTGATTGTGATCGTTGTCTTAAAGCATTTCACAAAAGGTGTAACCAGCAGTTCCTCTATTCTGATCGGTGTTATCGTGGGCTACATTCTCTGCGCTGTCATGGGCCTGTTTCTGCCCACTACCTATACAAATGCAGAGGGTGCCGTGCAGACAGCTTCCTGGGTTTTAAATTGGGATAAAATGGCCGATGCCGGCTGGTTCTCTCTTCCTAAGCTCATGCCCGTCAAGATCGTATTTGACCTGAAGGCTATCATACCGATCGCCATTATGTTTATCGTGACTTCTGTTGAGACGATAGGCGATATTTCCGGCATCACAGAGGGAGGATTGTCCAGAGAAGCCACCGATAAAGAACTCTCCGGCGGCGTGATCTGTGACGGTTTGGGATCTTCCTTCGCTTCTGTTTTCGGAGTGCTCCCAAATACATCCTTTAGTCAGAACGTAGGTCTTGTGGGAATGACAAAGGTTGTCAACTTATATTCTATTTCCATGGGCGCAGGCTTCCTTGTAATCTGCGGACTGTTTCCCAAACTGGCGGCATTGGTCTCCATCATGCCCCAGTCCGTGCTCGGCGGAGCTGCGGTTATGATGTTCGCTTCCATCGTAGTCAGCGGAATCCAGCTGATCACCAAAGACGGAGTAAGCAACCGGGTTGTAACCATCGTATCTGTGGCTTTAGGACTCGGCTATGGACTCGGTGCCAACGCCCAGGCCCTGGCAAACCTTCCTCAGGCAGTTCAGCTGATCTTCGGCGGCTCCGGGATCGTTCCCGCGGCTCTGGTTGCTATCGTCTTAAATGTAGCGATACCAAAGGAAAAAACAGACAATTAATCATCGTTTCAGGAGGAAGATCATATGAAAATTACGACTCTCATTGAGAATCAGGCTCCGGACTCTCTGTGCAGAGAACACGGACTGGCAATGCATATTGAGTATAAAGGGAAAAACTATCTTCTGGATACCGGTGCCTCCGGACAATTTGCAGAAAATGCGCACCGGCTGGGCATCTGTCTTTCCGATGTGGATGCAGCCTTTCTCTCCCACGCTCATTACGATCACTCCGGCGGGTACCGGGAATTCTTCTCCGAGAATTCAAAAGCGGTGCTTTATCTTCAAAAGGCTGTCAGAGAAAATTGTTATTCTAAATTCCTGCTGTACAGACAATACATCGGTGTACCGAAGGGTGTTCTTAAGAACTATCGAAACCGTCTCAGGTTTATGTCCGGCACAGTGGAAACAGAGCCAGGCGTCTGGACGGTCTCACACAGCATTCCCGGACTTTCGGAGAGAGGCCGCCGCGGACACATGTATATTAAGTCAAAAAACGGTTTCAGTCCTGATAATTTCAGCCACGAGCAGAGTCTCGTATTTGAGCGTGAAAATGATCTGGTTCTGTTCAACAGTTGCTGCCATGCAGGTGTTGTTTCTATCATTGACGAAGTAAATTACGCCCTGAAGACAGCAGATAAGAAGGTCTCTTATGTATTCGGCGGTTTTCATACCATGGGGCTCCGGGGTCCGGGCAGTATGAGCGGCAGGCCGGAAGACATCCAGGAGCTTGGAAGACAACTGCTTAAACGGAATATCTCCTGTGTCTATACCGGCCACTGTACGGGTATTCCCGCTTTCCGGGTATTGAAAAAAACAATGAAAGAAAAAGTGCGCTATATGAAAACAGGCAGCGTGATCAGCTTATAGGTTAAGTAAAGGGAAAGGGCCCTGGATAATTCCAAGACCCTTTTGCCATCCTGCCGTTTTATTTGAATTTGTCGATATAACCCTGTACAAAAATAAAGATAACGATCAGCGGAAGAATAAACGTAACATATTTCCTCGTCCATTCCGGATATTTGATTCCTTTTCCCGCATTGGCCTCTTCGCTGAAGTTTTTCCATCCCCAGCCGTATTTCGTCACACAGAACAGCAGATACACTAAAGACCCCAGCGGAAGAATATTGTTGCTCACAATAAAATCCTCCAGATCCTGGATCGTACTTTTCGCCCCAAAAGGCATGATATGGCTCCACACATTGAATCCGAGTGCACACGGAAGCGACAATATGGTGATCAGTATCCCGTTGAAAACACTCGCTTTCTTGACTGTCCAGCCCCATAAATCCTGTGCAAAAGAAATGATATTCTGAAACACTGCTATGATTGTCGACAGCGCCGCAAAGGACATAAACAGGAAGAACAGGGCTCCCCATATCCTGGCACCCGGCATCTCGTTAAATACATTCGGCAGTGTGATAAATACCAGGTTTGGTCCGCTGTCCGGCCGCACTCCGAAAGCAAAGCAGGCCGGAAAGATAATCAGTCCTGACATAAGAGCTACAAGTGTATCCAATACGGCCACGCTGACAGCTTCTCCTGTCAGACGGTAAGACCGGTCAATATAGCTTCCGAAAATTGCGATAGCTCCGATCCCAAGGCTCAGCGTAAAGAACGCCTGTCCCATAGCCGCAGAGACTACTTTCATGATTCCCTGCTCCTTCATGGCCTGGAAATCCGGCACAAGATAGAATGCAAGCCCTTTTGAGGCCCCCGGAAGTGTGACTGCTCTTATGACCAGCACAAGAATAACCACAAATAAACAAGACATCATGACTGTAGTAATCTTTTCCACACCATTCTGAAGCCCCAGAGAACAGATTAAAAATCCAACAATAATGACAACCAGCATCCAGAAAATCAGCACTTCCGGCTTTGATAAAAGTTCTCCGAACACAGCCTCAACCTGTTTCGGATTTTTACCCACAAAATCGCCTTTCAGCATCTTGAAGAAATAACTGATCATCCATCCTGCCACAGTCGTATAAAACATCATCAGCAGATAGTTTCCTGCCATTCCGAAATAGCTGTACCAATGCCACTTTGTTCCCTCGGGCTCCAATGTCTGAAACGAAGTTGCGATACTTTTCTGGCTGGCACGCCCCACTGAAAACTCCATGACCATGATCGGCAGTCCCAGCGCAAATAAGAAAAACAAATATACCAATACGAAGGCAGCTCCTCCGTACTGTCCGGTTACAAACGGAAACCTCCATACATTTCCGATCCCTATGGCGCATCCTGCCGATATTAAGATAAATCCAATCCTCGACGAAAACTTTTCTCTCTTTTCCATAATTACTTTTCCTTTAATTCAAAGATAAATTCTGAACCTTCTCCTTCCTTACTTTTTACCCAAATCTGTCCTTCATGTATCCTGACAATCCATCTTACCATAGACAGGCCCAGACCGGTACCCCTGACTTGATTTTGGCTGTTCCTGCTCCTGTCAGCGCGGTAAAAACGGTTCCATATCTTGTCTAAATGTTCCGCTCCGATGCCCTGTCCGTCATCCTTCACTATTCCCCGGATTTTCCCGTCTTTTTTGAACAGCGATACTTTCACTATTCCATTTCTCTTTCCATAGTCAATGGAATTCTCCACCAGATTAATCAGCATCCTGGTCAGAAGCATCTGGTCTCCTCTGGCTGTGAGGCCGGGCTCGATCTCACTCAGCAGATGAATCCTTTTTTCATCGGCTCTCTGTGACAATTCCTCCAATGTCATTTCTGCCAGCATACTCATATCCACAGGCTCAAACTGGAAATTCTCTTTTCCTCTCTCGCTCCGGGCAATCATCAAAAGCTGTGAGATAAGATCCGACATTTTCTTAGCCTGGCGAAGAACAATCTGAATCTCATGTTTCTGTTCTTGACTGAGTGTATCTTCCTCCAGGGCATATTCACACTGTGCTATGATCACAGAAACCGGAGTCCTTAGTTCGTGGGAGACATCGGAAGTAAACTGTTTTTCATCCTCAAATGATGCTTCCAGACGGTCAAACATTTCATTGAACGTACATGTCAGCTGACGCATTTCATCTTCCGATTTTGGCTCCGGGAGACGTTTTGACAAATCCGCACCGCTGCTGATGTCCCCTGCGGTAGTACATATATCATCTACCGGCTTTAGAGCTTTCTTCGTCATCATGTATCCGATCAGCCCAATGGCCAGAATCAGGAGCGGATATACAGCTAAAAAGGCCAGCAGAACCATATGCATAATCTGTTCCATGCCATGTATAGAAACGATCCCTCTGATCCAGATGGCCTTTCCTGTACCGTACTGATAAGCGGCGTCATAGATCATCCACTGCTTGCTTCCCTTCTCTATGTTTCGGACTTCATGAGACTGAAGCTTTGTTTCTTTCGGAAACTCCACGGGCATACTGCCGTGCAGCAGCCTTCCTTCCTGATCATAGATACAAAACATGACGCCGTCGTCATAATAGTCTACCTCCGGGTCCAGATAATAGGTTCCGTTCTGGAACTCTATATCGTGAGCAAAGTCGGCTACCATTCCCTGAAGATCTTCCTCTGTCTTGGACAGTTCCAGCTGATTGATAAATATGAAAACCCCTGCAAATACTGCTGCCAGCACGACAGCGATCATCCCTGTATACCAAAGGGTAACTCTTTTTTTAATCGAAAATCGTCTCATACTTCTTTCCTCAGAACGTATCCAACGCCTCTCACCGTGTGGATCAGCTTACAGCCAAATCCTTCATCAATCTTCTTCCTCAGATAACGGATGTAGACATCCACCACATTAGATCCGCCCTCAAAATTATAGTTCCATGCATGCTTTTCAATCTGATCCCTGGACAGCACAATATTCTGATTTCTCAGCATATATTCAAGGACCATAAATTCTTTGCTGGAAAGAGATATCTTTTTATCTGCACGGGTAACTTCCTTTGATTCACAGTCCAGGACCAGGTCATCAATCGTCAGCCGGTTAGAAACCAGGGCCGGTTTCCTCCGCATCATGACCCGCACCCTGGCCATAAGTTCTTCAAACGAAAAAGGTTTTACAAGGTAGTCGTCGGCTCCAAGGTCCAGGCCCTTCACGCGGTCTTCAATGCCGTCTCTTGCAGTCAGAAACAATACCGGCGTGTCGCTGCCCTCTCTCCGGATCTTTCTCAGCAGTTCCAGTCCGTCAAGTCCAGGAAGCATAATATCCAGAATTATGCCGTCATAATCTGCCATGGAGATATAATCCAGTGCATCCAGGCCGTTTCCGCAGTCATCTACGGTATAATGCTCTTTCTTCAGTTTCTTTTTTAAGATGCTTCTTAAATCCCCTTCGTCTTCCACAATTAACAGGCGCATGTCATACCTCCATATGGAACTATTATAATATAAATGTAATTTTATGAAAATGTTTTAATTTAATTTTAATAATCGGGAACTATAATAAAGTTATCAAAAATATAAGAAAGGAGATTTTATTATGAAAATTAAAATAACAGCCATATTAGCCTGCCTTACATTTGTATTCTTATTTGCAGGATGCCAGAGTACCCCGAAGGATCAGGCCGAATCAACTACCACACAGGATATCGCCACAACAGCGAAGGGAACTGAAAAAGCCACTGAAAAGTCAACAGCGACTCAGACAACCACTTCCGACACACCTGATTTCAGCAAATATGAGACAAAAATCTCAAAGATTACAAAGAAAATCCAGGCGGCAAAACCCGCTTCCAACGCTTCCAAAAATCAAGATAAATTTTATAGCTTAAAGAAAGAACTGGATGCGATCGACCATGAACTTGATACTCTGGATGACGATTACGAGCATCAATATGATACCGGAAAACTCTCTGCTGAAAAATATAAAGACATCGAGCGCAAGATTGACGCTCTCGAAGACAAACTTGATTTTGCAGAAGATTCTTTAGAAAACAAGTTCGGTATTGATGATTAACAGCTGAATTTAATTTTAAATATCTCAGGCCTGCTTCCTGTCAGCATACGAGGCAGGCCGGAAGATATTTATCACTGCAAACGTATTTAATGACGAAGGAGGTAAAAAGCCATGAAAATCAAAAAAATTTTGTTAATGTTTATGGGATTCATGATGGGACTTTCCCTTTCCCTGTCCCCTGCAGTAATCCATGCAGACAGCGATGACCCGAAACCCACTTCTATCCGAAAACTCAACTATAAAAAGAGGACTGTCAGAGTCGGGCAGAAATTTGAATTGAAGGCTTATGCCAGACCATATGATTATGATGACGATCAGCTCATCTGGTCTACCGGCAACAAAAAAATCGTAAAAATTATCAGCAAAGACCGCAGAGACGATGATATTACATTAAAAGCCATGAAAACCGGAAAAGTAAAGATCACCTGCCGCATCCGCGGAACAAAGAAAAAGAAAACCTGTACAGTAACCGTAAAGAAAAAAGTGAAAAAGAAATACATAAAACCGACAAAGATCAAACTGGATGATAAACGGATGGATGTAGACGTGAATGATACTGAGGATATTGATTATAAGGTATATCCAAAAAAAGCTACGAACAAAAAAGTAACCTTCCGTTCCAGCAACACAAAAATAGCAACAGTAAACTCCCGGGGTGATGTAAGAGGAATCCGCCCGGGCAGAACAAAGATCACACTGACATGTAAAGCAAATCCGAAAGTAAAAGCTTATGTATATGTTATTGTAGAATATGACGATTAAAGATTCATGGGAGGAGAATATGAAAATAAAAAAATTACTGCCTGCTGTACTGGCAGCATTGTTAAGTCTGACGGTCATTATGTCACCGCTCAGCATCCATGCCGATGAGGACGATCCAAAACCGACTTCTATAAGAAGGCTGAACTATTCAAAGAAAACCCTTCGGGTTGGACAAAAATTTGAACTGGAAGCCTATGCGCGTCCTTCTGACTACGACGATGACCAGCTGATCTGGTCTACCAGCAACAAAAAAATTGTGAAGATTGTAAGCAGAGACCGCAGAGATGATGACATCACTGTAAAAGCAGTGAAAACCGGAAAAGCTAAAATCACCTGCCGTATCCGGGGTACAAAGAAGAAAAAGACCTGTACTATCACGGTAAAGAAAAAAGCAAAAAAGAAGTATACAAAGCCAACCAGAATCTGGGTGGAAGACCGCTACACCGATGTAGATGTTCATGATTGGGAAGACATCGAATACAAGGTTTATCCCCGGACTGCCACAAACAAAAAGGTAACGTTTTCTTCCAGCAACAAAAAAGTTGCGACTGTCAATTCCAAAGGTTATATCTATGGCAAAAAACCTGGAAGAGCAACCATCACGCTGACTTGCAAAGATAACCCGAAGGTAAAAGCCTATGTCCACGTCTATGTGGAATGGGACGACGACGATGATTATGACGATTACGACTGATTGCAATGCATAAAATGTTATTTCCGTATTTTTTGTCTGATTCCGGTCATACTATTTCTGAGGTGATGACTATGAGAAATGAAGATATTCCAATTGGCTTTACGATGGAACTGGCACAGCACGAAAATGCCCTGTCTGCATTTTCTTCGCTGACTTCTGACCAACAGCGTCAGGTCATCGACGGTGCCAAACAGATGAAGACCCGGCAGGAAATGCGGAATTATGTTGAAAACCAATTCAAATAAAAAAGGCCAGGAAACAAAATCAAATTTTTGTTTCCTGGTCTTTTTATTTTCCTGTCACTGTTTTACAAACTCAAGACTTTTCATCACATAGTTAATCTTGATCTTATCGTTCCAATACCCTGCGAGAGCCACCGGAAACCATCTAACTAACACATTCACAATGAGAGTTACGATGAGAAGCTTCTTCTTGTTCTGATAAGACTGTACCAGGTCTGCGGATAGATTTTTTACTTTTTCCGCCTGTACAAACCTTAAAATAATAACGACTACACTATAAACGGCTCCAAACCAGACAAACCAATAACTTAATGCTAACCATGCATAGAAAAGTGTTACAACACTCCAAAAGATACCGGTATTCCGCTTTTTCCTGCTCAGGAACAGACGAAATTACTGGTCCTTTTCATTTAAAGCCTCCAGCTTTAAGCCGCACCATTCGCGGTACAGAGCATCCTCCCTGTTCTCTTTGCCGCAATTATGACAAATTATCTCTATCCCTCCGAATCATTGTATTGTTGTAACTAAATTATAACACAGAATTTACAGCTGAGATATTCTGATATGCACTTTCTAACGATTCCGCTAGAATATTACAAAGCTCATCAGATATTTCTTCTTCCCACTTAAAGGAATAATCACTTCAGGTCCGTCCTCACCAACCCAGCTCAATATTGGACCCGAAACAAAACTTCCATTTGCATTTTTTTTGATTCTTTTAAAAAACCCAAAATGTTTTTTAATAAAGTTCTCTGCACCTCTCACTCGTTTTGTCCAATAGTTTTTAACATTGTTTTTCTGCCTTTTTATCAAACGGTCAAAATATAATATGGATTTATTTGTCTGACTTTTTGTCGGTCTGGATATTGCCTGCTGCCTTTTAGTGAAATTTTTCTCTTGATATCTTGCATTATTATTTATTTCTGCAGTTTTTCTCCACATTCCACTTTTTTGATAGGAAGATTCAAATCTTTTTTGGGAGCGCCGAATGATATCCAACCCTGTTCTTTTCTTTCCGCCATACTGATCCAGATTGCTCTGAATGAACTTTGGACTGAGTGTATCAAATCGTACCCCTTTCAATTGCTTCTTCTGATTATTTTTTGCCTCATTCATAGCTTGCTGCCCTTGTTTTGTCTTTGCCCACACCGGCGCCTCATCATAAGCTTTTCCCATCCATTCAGTAAAATAGTAACTTGCTAATCCGGCTAAATTTTGTAAGATTCAATCCTTTTTCTATAGCTCCAATCATTGAATAATTTGAAGCACCTGTAATATATCCTGGTTCAACTACTTTATTGGAAGACCTATATTTTCTTCTATATTTCATTCTCTGATATTCTCCCATCATATATGATGGAATAGTATTTGGTGTTTGCATTAACTCTATTTCCCAGTCTTCCATTGATAATCCCTCCTTTTTCCAAAAAAGAAGGAGCTTCTGCTCCTTCTAAATTTGTATACATATGTCTTCTTCCAGCTTTTTTGCTATTTCCTCTGCTTTCTCAGGTTTCCACCTTTTTACGATTTCATAAAAAACCTCTCTTGTCGCTAAGGCCGGGAAAATATCCAACCGTACTTTAAGATTTTTTTCCTCTTTAAGGTAAATATTAATAACAGACTGTTTTATAGAATGAGCTGTTGAATGATAATATTCAACCATTACTATTTCTTTCCCTGTATTTTTGCTCTCGTTTCTCTAATTAATATATCCACACACAAAACAGAATAAATCAGCAGAAACACTCCTAACAGCATATTTTTGATTCCTATGTGATATATAAAAATACTGACTGCAATAGTACAAAGCGATAGTATAATAACGGTGTTGCTATTATCATTATTCCAATAATATTCCTCATCCTGAATGCTCATAATCTTTTCTCCTGTAACAATCCGTTTACTTTTTAATCATTATATCACATATTTTGACTAAGCTGTTCTTCTCCAAAAATATACACAAATATAAGGCGGAAGATTCTTCCCTTCACCACTTTCTCCCTTCGCATCTGTCTGATGCCATGGAATCCAATGCTGATGCTTTCCACCATATGTCACAGACCCCCATGTTGTTGTTTTATTTCCGGAAGAATTCCATCTGGCATAGTTATCACCCTTTGCCGTAGCTTTATCATAAAAGTGTACATTTGTTACAGAATGGTTATGATAACCGCCTTCATTACAGTTAAATCCTTGAATACCATGATTGTGACTGACAGCCACTGCATTTTTCTGTCCCCCAGATTTTTGTGCACTGTTAAAATATCCGTCATTTTCATCAACCCCGAATAATGTTCGTCCATTTCCGAACCTTTCCCATTTTCCTCCAAGGAAAGCAGATGGATTGACATTTGTTACACTGGTATAAATACTTCCAACCGGATAAATCTGTTCGAGAAACTGCTGGAATAGTTGATCTGTCTCTTTTTTTGTATACTTATCATTATAGATTCCCTTTTCTTCTACGGAAACATGACATTCCTGATTGTCTCTATGTTTTGCGAATGTTTCAGAGGAAACAAAACCTGCTGGTTCCATTTTTATTTCAGGATATTCATCTCCTCCGCTTTTAAAATCAAATTTCCATGATATAGTATAACCTTTGCTCTCATCTTTTGCAGGAATTACTTTTGCTTCGGTCGCCTGTGCAAGGCAATAAAGTATTTCTCCTTCGTCCGGATCCTCTGCGTAAAAACCAATCTGCCATAAATCATAACGTTCTGTAATTTTTAAATTATCCAGCATAACCAATACTGATGTAACATTACCTGATGTATCTACGCCTTGGACAGAAAGCTTATCTTTCATCTGAAGAACTTCTGTTTGATACCGCAGATCCGGTACTTCTGCTTTCCCTGCTCCTGCCTCTACTCTTGTAAACTTTAAAGTGTTCCCATTATAAAGTTTTGCATGAAGATCCTTCCCTTTATTTGTAATCACTGTATTTCCCCAAATATTCATTTTATTCCCCCTACCTTGTAATTTCTGCATCGAGGTAAAGTACTGTTACCTCATAATGTTCATGTTCAGATATAGCACATCCGCAGTATATATTTACAACTGCCTGTATCAGCTCTGAGACTCTGATTTCATAAGTTAAATGAGCTGGCTTTACTTTGTCTATAAACTCCTTTGCTCCTGTTAAATCCTGCGTATATCCGCGAACAAGCACATCAAAGTTATTTTTCTCTGTATTCTCTTCAATTTGAACTTGATATCCGGTAAGCGCAGAGAGAGCATTTTCCATCTGTCTGGGATTATGATAATTCTTTCTTATCTTATCCATAATATTTTGTCTTCTTTTTTCTTCCGGCAGATGAGGCGCCTCTATCTCTCCATATTGTTCCTCCCAATATTTCAATGCCCACTGATCAGCTGTCTGAATGACTGTCTCATCTCTCAAATTCTGTATAAAGTCGTCAAGTTTGTCCAATTCTCTCCCAATTATCTGGAACAGCCACAGGCAAACATAGCTTTCTCCATATACAGGGCTTATTTCATCAATAATTTTTTGTGCCTGCTCACTTTTTAGTATCTTTTTCATCAACTCAGTTCTATTCGACATAATTACCTCCTAACCCTGGCTGGTTTCATCCATTAGTTGAAAATCTGCATTTTCAAGAAAAGGAATACTGAGTGCTTCAACCTGAACATTTGCTGTTCCTCCATTCAGCTTTAATCCTGAATAATCATATACTCCCGGAATATCCCCAAGGATATTTCCAATCTGCGTATATCTTATTTTCCCTTCCTCAACCACTTTCTTAAGGTAATCCTGAATAGATGCTTTAAACTTTGTTTGCAGCTCATCAATTGTAATGTCCTCTAATTCTACATTTGCTTCAACTGTAATATTTTGTTTCTGAGGAGGTTTTACCTCCACTATGGCATTGACAGGTGCTAAACGTTTTTCAGGATCATCTGTACCCATAATATAGTCCTTTACTCGTGTACAGAGATCTTGTTCTGCCGGATTTCCTGATGCATCTGTAACAACAATCTTTACTATCCCGCTGCTGTCCTTTGCTTCAATCACATGTACAGATCCCACGCCGTCCACAGATTCAGCCCACCTCTTGTAATCACTTATATTTCCCACAAAGGATATTCCTTGTGACTGATCATATTCCATAATTCTTTCTCTTAGACTGTCATCATCTTCTTCCCCATATCCGCCTGAAATCGGAACATAATTTGTTACCCCGGTGATACCTTCTTTTGTGCTCTGCTGCAAAACGATTGTGTTTACAGCACTATTTCCGATGGTCCCCGCTTCTACACATTGTATTGGTACTTCTACACTCCCTAATTCAGGGATTCGAGCTTCTTCCAGTGTCTCATATTCCTTTGCATCTTCACCATTGATTTCTTCTGTAGTAAAAACACTTCCGGACTCAATCACCGTACCCGGTGTTCCGGTAATTGTTAAGATACCTTCCGCATTTGCAGCTTCTTTCCGTTCCAATCCCCTTGTCTCTGCGTGGTAGTCCAGGTAAATCCCCTCTGCAAATCTTGGCCAAATCAGCTTTAATGCCTCAATCAGTTCAAACTGTTTCATTCTTGATATTTCCATTGCTGTCGGTCTTGTGAGGTCATAAATATATCCTCCTTCTGACACGTCAATGTCATTAGGCAGTTCTCCCAGCATTGTATTATGAATTTCTTCTTCGCTTCCTTCTTCTAAAAACTCGGGAATCTGAAAATCATCCTCATCTGTCTCTTCAATCATTTCTAAAATTTCTTCATCCATCACAATCTCTCCTTTTTAATATTCCATTTTAGTATTAATTGTAATATTGCTGGAATCCATCCCGGTAATATTACATGTTACAATTAAAGAATCCTCTTCCTGCCACTGAAATTCCACAGATTCCACTACCTCAGTCCTACCGTACGGATCTGCTTCCAGCGCTTCCTTAATTTCTGTTCTTAAAATATTTTCGGATTCTTCTCTGGATTCAGCCTGAAAAGCTGCCTCCATATCAATTCCGATATCATCGCTGTAAGTCAGACATGAGTAGCGCTGGGTTTTCAATATTTTCATGCACCACTGAATCCACGCCTCAATACCACTGCTTTCTACAATTTTTCCAGTTCCGTCTCTTTTCAGATCTCCTGTCTCCTCATCAAAAAAAATACTTTTTTTGTATCCGGGACGGTCTTCTGTCAGTTCATCTTCCAGCTGATCCAACTCATCTTCTTCTATATCCAAATCTTCCGGGAATACATTTTCCATATTTCCACCTCTCTTTAACTTTCTTGTTTTAAGACTCCTACGATTACTGGCAGATCATCAGCCCAGACAATCAGAACCTGATCCCCTTCTCGGGGTTCCTGTTCCTTACCAAGACAACACAAACCATACTCATCAGGTCCTATTACATCATCAGGAAAATCCTCTAATATAATTCCGTTTTTCTGCATTTTCCCCACTTCTGCTGTCTGGGATTGATTTACTTGATTTACCGTGCCCATTCTGCTCTGCAAAACAGCTGCCAGTCTTGACTTCCCCTTCTTTGCCATTTACTTTTCCACCTCCAATGTCATTGTCCCATTGGCACAGTCATGCTCCACGCCTTTGACATAGTAATATCCGTTCAGCGCACCAGCATTGCTCTTGATTTTATGTCCTTTTTCTATATACGGATTATCCACGGCCTTCACTGTTCTTGTATATTCCGGCTTAGAATGTTTTTTAAGAAGTTCTTTCGCTTCCTTCTTCGCTTTTTTAGAATTTTTATCATCCTGATCCCGAATGATAATCTCCTGCAAAGTTCCATATTTTTCTGTATTTTCTTTCATTGAAGTAAGCTTTTTTGGCGCCTTATCCTTTTTACCAGTAATCTCCTGCTCCTTATAAATTGAAACCTTTGTCACCATACCATCCATTGTCACTTTTGTATTCTGGGATAGTGCATTTTCCTTATGATTCAACTCATATATTTTTTTGTTATACCCTCTCTCTCTTATATAAACAATGCCTTTTTTACAAAACACAATGTATTTTGTTCCTGTCTTCTTTTTTGCCTCTTTTAATATTTTAGTCAGGACATCGGAAACTTTTTCTCCTCTGTAAACCTTTCTTTTATGTTTCGTCCCCTCATAATCATAATCAAGTTTCACATTCCATTTTTTACATATGCTTTTGACAATACTCTCAGTCGTTCTCCCTTTTGCAAAAAAGAAATTATCTTTTGTGTTTTGAAGATAAATCAGTCTGTCATATGCAGTCAATGTAAGATCTTTTTCTACATCACTGTTATAATTTTTTTCCCAAATAATCCCGCGAAAGATCTCTTTCCTTCCGCTTCCTGTATCACAGTACAAAACTAACGAATCTCTGACATTAATGTTGTTATATAAATGCTTGTATGTATCTTTGAGATTTGGAATTGTCAATGATACACCCTTAGCCAGGTCATCTTTATTTTGAGAGATGACCAGATTCATCATCAACCCTGACACATCATATTTTGTTTTCTTTGTCTTTATAATGCAGGAATATTTGGGTTCTTTATAGGTCTGGCTCATTCTTCTCCCCTCCTAACTCAACATTCTTCTCAATGTATCATACCCTGCGATACCATCCACTGATAAACCATGTTTTCTCTGGTATTTCCGGATAGCAGCAACTGTCTTAGCTCCACAGATACCATCCTGGTATACCTTTACCTTTTCCTGTACAAAGAAGACAACTGCACCCCTGGATCCTCTCTTAATAAAAATTTTCTTCATTGCATTTTTTGTCTTGCTGTCCAGCACCCCATTCGCCGTCAGTTTTGCATACTTATCTTTATTAATAGCTTTCTGCAATTTAAGCACGGAGGCTTTTTTTGCAGAAAAGGCAGTTGCTGTTGATGGTATCGTCAGCACCTGCCCTTTAAAAATCGTATATTTACTGATTGATTTTTTCTTTTTCCTTTCTCTCTTCACTCTGGTATCAATTAATTTTTTATTAGCTTTATAAATAACTTTATATTTGGTCCCATCTTTATAAAACTTCTTTGCGACTCCATGGAGAGTTTCTCTGTTTCGCTTTACCTTATACTTCTTGGTTCCCTTTTTTGAAGATCTTTTCTTAGCCTTTACCTTCAGGTCAACCGCCTCCACAAGAGAAATGGTATATTTATAATCTCCCAACGACGTGAGTACATAACTGAAGCTGTCAATATATACCTGTTCATTCACCGATGTCCCACTGATAATAAGCTTGAGTTTTTTATGCTGTTTCCTCCAGTACTCCATTATATTGATATAATAGGATGGTGTTTTCAATGTTCCATGAATAAATGACATTTTTTCTCTTGAACTGCCGGGAAATAATGCTGTCCATTTATAGGTACACAGATTTCTTCCCTTTGGCAGTTTTACCTCTCCCAGATCCAATATTTTATATTCCTGGAATCTTGCTGAACTGGAATACTCAATTTCTTCCGGAAGCATAGGGATTTTTATTTTTTTGTTCGCCTTATCTTTTAATTCAATATCCATTTTTTCGTTTCCTTTCTGTTCTTATGATACTGCCGGAATATTCTGATAAGCACTTTCCAGCGCATCCGCAAGAATATTGCACAATTCATCAGAAACTTCCTCTCTTTGCTCCTTTAGTGCAGAAAGCAGCTTGGTACTCTTTCCTCCTCCGCCGCTGCTCTTTAATGAGATATTAATATTTCCGACAGACACACGGATTCCTCCTTTCGTCTGCCCCATACCCTGTGCGGACTGTCTTCCCGGTGCTCCGCCTGCCATTCCGCCATTCGCGTACCCGGTGACTCCAAGTGCCTGTCCCGCCTGCTGCCACAGGTCAAGGCCCCGATCTCGTTTATGTCCGCTTAAAGGTATAATCACTTCCGGACCTTCTTCTCCGACCCAGCTGAGCATTGGATTATCCACAAAACTTCCATTGGCATTATGTTTGAAGAGACCCCATAGCTGCCTCTTTAATCTGCTGAAAAAGTTTTCTTTCTTTTTAGGTGTCGATTTTTTTGCTGCATTTTTTTTGCTATCTCTCTTCATAGCATCATAACTGTCCATTTGCTGCTGTTTGTATTTATCTGATGCCGCAAAACCGTATGTGGGAGCTTTACTTTTATTAAAACTTTTTAAAATTTCACGGCTGTACGAAGGTTTATACTGCAGTTCCCCTTTCTTATTGCTGTATTTCTTTACCAGTGGATCATACGTCTGTTCCCAAACTTTGTTTCCATGTTTTTCCGCAGCAGCATATGCATCATCCCCATATTCTGAGACCAGGTACCCTGCTAGTGCTCCCGCAACAATTCCTGCCGGACCTGCAAATGCACCATACTCTGCACCCAGTTTGCTAAATAACAGCTTTGTGCCACCTTGTGCAATCTTAGTTGTTCCCCATGATACGCCTTCAAGAATTACTTGTTTCCCTGGATCACCTATTTCCGTTCCTTTCCCTTCTTTATAACGTTTATACTTCTGTGCTTCTTCTGCCACATTATGAACAGCCATCAAATTTCCAAGATTCAAAAACTCTCCATATCCTTTTTCTGCAAAGCGCCCTGCTTTACCTATGTTCGCTGCATTGATTATTTTTCCATCTGTACGAATTAATCTTGAGTACAACCCTGTATTCTGAATTTCACTTCCGGCCATATCTGTGATTTCTCTCGCCATTATTTTATTAATATATTCATCTGACAGACCAGTCGCTATGCTCCCTGCACCACCATATACTTTATCTGATACACCTTTTACTTTATAATCTACATTTTGATTTATGATACTTAAAATTTGCTGTTCTTTCTGATTTAGATAATGAAAAGAGCGATTATAGCCCGGTCCGTTATTAGAAATTTTCCTGGAAGTTTTTTTTATTTCCTGATCCAGTTTTTCTAAATACTCCAGGTATTCTTTGTATTCTTCTTCTGTCATATGTCCTCCTCTCCACAAAAAAAGAAGCCCTTACGCTTCTTTTTAAATCGTTTTATAATAGTTCCAAAATGCCTCTATATATTCCTTTATTTCTACAACTTCACTTTCCTCTGGCATTAAACAGGCTGTAGATTTCCTCTTTTTCCCCGGTTTACGATGATAAATAAAAATTCTATCTTCAGGTCTTGAACCTCTTCCAACTGGCACTTTTTTTATTTCAACGTTTATAACCAAATTCCACTCAATAAAAGAACCATTGATTTTTAAACCTTGTTCATTCATATATAAATTAGGAATTTTTCGTCTGCGAAGATATACAGTCCGTCCTATAGCTACTCCAAATAAAACCATTAAACAAGCTACATAGACTAAATCAATCAGCGGTGCTTTAATATACCGAAAAAAGAAAATACCTACTATTATAACCATAACACCTATTATGATTCCCACTGTATCCTGTTCATCATTATTCCACCAAAATTCATTCCCATTTTCCCCAAATTTCTGCATAACCTTTTCCATCCTTTTATCCTACCAAACAATAACCAAGCTTTTACGCCTATGAGTTCTGTACGTCAAATATTAATTTCCTACAGTTCCTGAACTACTTGTTTTATAATCGTTCCAAAACGCCTCTATATATTCCTTTATTTCTACAACTTCACTTTTCTCCGGAAGTAAAGAAGCTTTAATTTTTCTATTTTTCCCTGGTTTATGATAGACAATAAAAATTCTATCTTCAAAGTTTGACATTTGAGGTTTTGAAGCCGGTACTTCTTTTATTTCAATATTTATAACCCAATTCCATGAAATAAACCTCCCATTAATCTTTAAACCTTGTTCATCCATATAAAGATTAGGAATTTTCTTTTTACGAAGATAGATTAGTCGTACAGGTAATATTATACAAAACACCGTAAAACTTGCTACTAAAATCCAAACCTCCGTTGGTACTTTTATGTATTTTAAAAAAAAGATACATCCTGTGGCAAATAAGACACTGAGTATAATTAACATGGTATCTTGATCATCATTATTCCACCAAAATTCATTTCCGTTTTCCCCGAACTTCTGCATGTCTTTTCCTCCACCCTTTTATTTCGCCAAACAACCTATTCTTTATTCTCATGAGTTCTGTATGTCAAACAGTAATTTCTCCGGTTTCTGAACTACTTGTTTTATAATAGTTCCAAAATGCCTCTATATATACTTTTATTTCTACAACTTCACTTTCTTCCGGGCTTAAACAGGCTGTAAACTTTCTTTTTTTTCCCGGTTCTGAATGAAAAATAAAAATTTCATCTTTAGGTCTTGAACCTCTTCCACCTGGTACTTTTTTTATCTCAATTTTTACGACATGATTCCAAGCAATAAAATATCCATTAACCTTCAAACCTTGTTCATTCATATAAAGCATGACGATCCCTTTTTTACGAAGAAAAACCAATCGTATGGGTAATATTATACAAAACACTGTAAAACTTGCTACTAAAATCCAAACTCCTATTGGAACTTTTATGTATTTTAAGAAAAAGATACACCCTGTGGCGAATAGGACACTGAGTATAATTAGCATAGTGTCTTGATCATCATTATTCCACCAAAATTCATTTCCATCGTCACCAAATTTCTGCATATTATTTTCTCCCGTGCTGCTCTTATATTTATTAAAAGCCAGAATCTCAAAGTACATCTTATAATGCATTATATTCACTCGGTCTTATAGTACTGCCAAAATGCCTCTATATATCTTCTTATTTCTTCTATCTCATCTTCATCCGGCATTATACTTATGGTATGCTCCCCTGTTTCTTCAGGTTTATGATAATAAATAAATATCATTTCTGAATCTTTAACCGTTGGTCCATATGAAACAGTTTTTATTTCCATTTCTATAATCCAGTTCCATGAGATAAAACTTCCCCTTATATTCACTCCTTGTTCATTCATATAAAGTTCAGGTATCTTTTTTTTCGACGATACATAGTGCATCCTAAAGTACCCGTAAACAACAAAAGTAAAAGCAAGATAACAATAGTCATAATATAGGATGAAGTCCCTATTTTCAAATATAGAATACATCCAACAATAAGTAAAAATCCAGCTGCAATAGATTTGGCATCTTGATCATCATCATTCCACCAAAATTCATTCCCATTTTCCCCAAATTTCTGCATAACGTTTCCTCCCAATCATCACCTATTAAAATAATTATACCTTATTTTTCCCTTTATTTTAATAGTGTTTAGGACACTGCCGGAATATTCTGATAAGCACTTTCCAGCGCATCCGCAAGAATATTACATAGTTCATCAGAAACTTCCTCTCTTTGCTCCTTTAGTGCAGAAAGCATATTGGTACTCTTTCCTCCGCCGCCGCTGCTCTTTAATGAAATATTGATATTTCCGACAGACACACGGATTCCTCCTTTCGCCTGCCCCATACCCTGTGCGGACTGTCTTCCCGGTACTCCGCCTACCGTTCCGCCATTCGCGTACCCGGTAACTCCAAGTGCCTGTCCCGCCTGCTGCCACAGGTCAAGACCCCGGTCTCGTTTATGCCCACTTAAAGGTATGATGACTTCCGGACCTTCTTCACCGACCCAGCTGAGCATTGGATTATCCACAAAACTTCCATTAGCATTGTGTTTAAAGAGCCCCCATAGCTGCCTCTTTAACCTGCTGAAAAAGTTTTCTTTCTTTTTAGGTGTCGATTTTTTTGCTGCATTTTGTCTTTGTAGCACTTTGTTTTTTTTACTCTGTCTCATCATTGCATTATAGCTGTCCATTTGCTGCTGCTTATACTTATCAGATACTGCAAAACCATATGTGGGAGCCTTACTTTTATTATAACTTTTTAAAATTTCACGGCTATATGAAGGTTTATACTGCAATTCCCCTTTCTTATTGCTATATTTCTTTACCAGTGGAGTATACGTCTGTTCCCAAACTTTGTTTCCATGTTTTTCCGCAGCGGCATATGCATCATCCCCATATTCTGAGACCAGGTATCCTGCTATTGCCCCTGCAACAAGCCCTGCTGGCCCTGCAAGTACGCTGTACTTAGCAAGTACACCAGATACAACAGTTGCCGTTCCGCTTGAAGCCGCCGTTGAACCTGTTTCAATAATCAGCTGTTTACCTACATCTCCTCCTTTCTGTGCCTCACTAACCACATTATGTGCAGCTGTTAAATATCCGATATTAAGAAAGTTCCCATACCCTTTTTTTGCAAGCTTCCCTGCTTTCCCTAAATTATTAGCATTTATTATTTTACCATTTACACTATTTATTTTGGAATACAATCCCATACTCTTTATTTCTTCTCCTGCAAGTCCTGTAATTTCATTTGCTATTTCTTTATTGATATATTCATCTGCCAGAGCTTTTGTAACTTCACCTCCTCCGCCATATATATAATCTGGTACTCCTTTTAATTTATAGTTAACATCTTGATTGGAAAAACCAAGTATTTTCTGTTCTTGCTGCTTTAGGTAATTATATGATCGATTATAGCTTAATCCTGGACTTGAAATTTTTTGCGCCGTTTTTTCAATTTGTTTATTTAACGTTTCTAAATATGTCAAATAATCTTCATATTCTTCTTTTGTCATCAATATCTCCTTCCTCCATAAAAAAAAGAGCAATCAGCTCTTTTTTACTGGTTTTTATAATAGTTCCAATATGCTTCTATATATTCTTTTAATTCCTGAATTTCTTCCTGAGGCGGCAGAATTCCAGAACTTTTTTTGCGTTTCTTTCCTGGCGCATAGTAATATATTGCAATTTGATATTTTTCTTTAATCTCATAGTGTTTTGGCACTCTCTTTTTCGTAACTTCTGTTATCCAATCCCATGATATAAAGTGTCCTCTTAATTCAATCCCCTTTTCATTCATATAGAGCATAGGAATCTTCTTTATTCGGAGATAAATTAGTTTTACTGCACATATTCCAAAAAACAATGAACAACAAAAAGTCAAAAACAAACCAAACAGATCAAGGTGCACATGAATCATTAAGCATATCAGCCCTGCAAACGCAAGTATACAAATTCCTATATAAATGAAATCTCCTTCATCATCATTCCACCAAAACTCATTTCCGTTATCTCCAAATTTCTGCATAAGATTTCCTCCCAATCATCACTTATTAAAATAATTATACCCTATTTCCCCTTTATTTTAATTGTCTTTAGGACACTGCCGGAATATTCTGATAAGCACTTTCCAGCGCATCCGCAAGAATATTACACAGTTCATCAGAAACTTCCTCTTTTTGCTCCTTTAGTGCAGAAAGCATATTGGTACTCTTTCCTCTGCCGCCGCTGCTCTTTAACGAAATATTAATATTTCCTACAGACACACGAATTCCTTCCTTCGTCTGTCCCATACTCGGCGGGGACTGTTTCCCTGGTGTTCCTCCTATCATTCCGCCATTAGCATAACCAGTAACTCCAAGTGCTTGTCCCGCCTGCTGCCACAAGTCAAGACCCCGGTCTCGTTTATGCCCACTTAAAGGTATGATCACTTCAGGACCTTCTTCTCCAACCCAGCTGAGCATTGGGTTGTCCACAAAACTTCCATTGGCATTATGTTTAAAGAGACTCCATAGCTGCTTCTTTAATCTGCTGAAGAAACTATCTTTCTTTTTGGGTGCTGACCTTTTGGAAACGCTGTTATTTGCAGCTCTCTTTTTCTGAAATTCGCTCAATTCATTTTGTCTGTCTTTTACTGATATTGCAGCACCATATTTGACAGCCTTTTTATTTGTACCAAAATATTTTATGGCTTTCTCCTTATTTGCAGTTGTATAATGTATGTCGCCTTCTTTATCCTTAATCTGATCAATAAAAGGATGGAATTTCTTTTTATGAACTTCCTCTCCATATTTTCTGGCACCTTCATACCAGGTATCTCCATATTTTGATACTACATATCCTCCAATTGCACCAGCCAGAATTCCCACTGGTCCGGCCCATGCTCCATATTTAGCTCCCGCAGCAGCCTCTATTATCCCAGTTACTGCTGACGTTGTTCCCACAGATGCTGCTTCGATTGTTGTCTGTTTAAAAGGGTCTCCTTCCTTTTTATTTGCTTCTTTTGCAACGTTATATCCAGAAACAAGTATGGTAGCCGGCATGAAAGTTCTGGCAGGAGTTATTTCAGGCAATTCCCTCTGAATAATGGCTTGATATTTATTATCCAGGATAGTGGCAGTTACATTAGTTCCAACCCCTATGATATCATCAGAAGAAGGCTTCACCGCCGATTCAGTTGTCTGCATGTTCAAAATCATTTCTTTCTTTTTTTCCAGCCTTTGATACACTTGATAATATTCCCGCTGATTTTTCGATAATTTTTTAGCCGTTTTTTTGACCTGTTCCTCCAAATAATCTTCATAAGATTTATCACTCATATATATCCCCCCTTTCAAATAAAAAAGAAGCAGGATTGCTTCATTTTTTATTTAATATTTAATTTGTTTTGTAATATTCCCAAAATGCTTCTATATATATTTTTATTTCCATGATTTCTTCTTTTTCAGGAGTTATGGCAAAACACCGTTCTTTTTCGTCTTCTGGAAGCTGAAAATAAATATAAATCCAATCACGCGGACCCGCTGCTCCTCGATACAAAGATTTTATCTCAACAGACTTAACATGATTCCATGAACAAAAATCTCCCCATACGACGATTCCTTCCTCATTCATATAAAGGGCAGGAACTTTTTTTCTTTCTAACATACTAATGTGTATTAAAGCAACAACCAAAAAAACTAAAATACAACCTGATAATATGAATAAAAGCGAGCCTGGTTTTTCCATTTTTAATGGGATAATAAAAAAAATGATACAAAAAAAAACACCAATTTTTAATCCAAGATTTTGAACCTCATCATTCCACCAAAACTCGGTCCCATCATTTCCAAACTTCTGCATATCATGTCCTCCGAACAACTTGTTCTTTGGAATAATTATATCCTATTTTTCTTCTTTTTGCCACTCCATAAGCTCTTCCAGTACAATCTGGGTGGAGGCCAGGATAAATGCCTTCTCCCCCTTCGGGAGCTGAAGGATCTCTGAAGGCATTTTCCCCTGATTCTGCCAGATATAATGAAGTTTTTCAGCTAATGGACTGGCTTTGATCAGTTTTTTGCGTATTCCTCTTCGGTCATTTCTGTATCATAAAATCCGCTGAGTTTATCAATATCTGCATCAATCTTGTCCTTTTCTCCTGCTCTCAGCACAGTATTAATGACATCGATGCCTCTGAGTACTGAGAATCCCTTAGCCTTAAGCCCCTGGATCACTTCCGGTGCATCCCATACTTTCTCAGGATCTACCGTTGCAAAATAGATTTTCCATGCAGAAAATTCATCGAGCCGGATCTCCTTTTCTACAGGAGGAAGTTTTGGATTTGCTGGGTTTGGCATCATAACGGCTGCTTTTTTCCTTGCGTCTAAAAGTTCTTCTTCTCCTAGTGGACGGATTTTAAAGTAAAAATAAACTTTGCCATTCCGTTTAATCTCAACAGTCTTCTGCATTTCCTCATCGTTTTTATAATCTGCTGCATGAAGCAGTCCCTGGATTAAATCAACTTCGTTCTCTGCGGTTACCTGCATTCCATTCATTTTATCTGACATATCTTTTCTCCTCTCTTTTTCTTAGTTCAAGCTTGCCCCTTCCGGCAATGATTTCAAGAATTCCGGTGTCTGGTTAATTACAAAACTCTGGTGTCTTGTAATGATTTCTCCTGATTTCAGAGTCATCAGGTCAAAATCTCCATCCGGTACACATCCATTTAATAAAAGACGCTGTTCTTTCCCATCTGCTGAACGCAGTGCGACACTCTGAAAATCATAGGATGGAATCACACCCTTTTTGACACTCTTAAGCAAAGGTTCCATAACCAGATCATCCCGCACAACAGCCTCTGAAAATGAGAGTGTAAACTTTACTTTATCCGGGATAGCATACTGCTGAGCAGTTCCGAGTGGTTTATACTCTACATTCCCAAAGCTCGCTTTGATCTCAAACTCTTTTACTTCCGCAAGCAGTGTTGACACTCCTTCAAAGTTGACAAACAATCTTCCGTCTTTCCCTGTCATAATGTTTCTATAATTTGTATTTGACATTTCTTTTCCTCCTTACGCTTCTGCTGAAAAATTAAACTGGTAATTTAAATATACTTTTTCCAGGCTGTCCAGATCAGTGGCAGCAACAATAAAATGTACATCTTCCGGTCCGTGCGGCTCCTGAGGGTCCTCATAGATATCTGCTCCGTCCATAAGTTTTCCCTCTCTTGTCATCGCATCCAGCACATCCTTTGCCAGTTTGATCACATTTGCAATTCCGTCACTGTCACAATTGATTTTCCCAATAACCGGTGAAATAGTCCTGTGAAGACGATCGAACAATTCAAATCTTGTCTTTGTCCTTCTGATTTTTTTCCACCCTGCATCCTGATTTTCTTCTAACACATTCAAAGTATTGATTCCGCTGTCAAACCAGACTTCTCCTTCCGGTCCCTGAGAGAGCATCAGCATTCCGTTTTCAATTGCCTGAATATATTTTTCTTTTGAGAGAATCTCCAGGGGTTCCACGGCATCTGCTATAACTGAATGTACAATGGACTGATTCGCCGGACAGCTTCCGATAATTCCTGCAATCACAGTAATTGCTTCATATCCGTCAATTTTTTCTCCATTTTTATTTACAAATCCGGAACCAACATAAACAAAAGCTTCTGAATTAAATTCTTTCGCATGAGACATTCTCTCAGCAAAGTCAACTTCCGCACTCTCTCCTACTACACAAATCCCTGCGCACCCGTTACTCTTCATTCTCTGCATATAGGCTTTCAGCAGTGCATGTACTGCTGTGTCAGTTGTATCCGCAACTAATGCATTCCATGTATATGCCTCAAATGCTTCAAATGCTTCTTCATAATTTCCTGTAACAACCGTTGGATTTGTACCCGCAGTACTTTCTTTCTGTGATACTTGAGCCAGGCTGTTCTTCTCTCCATCTGCCTTAACTGCTGTAAATACAAAAGATTTCTGGTTAATCTCTCTGATAAATGCATCTACTTCATTTTCTTCACTTCCAGTCTCGTAGGTAAACTTCTCTTTTAAGGAACTTCCCTGGTATATCGTCACTTCCTTTTTAGAAGAACTGGAAAGAGGCTGCTTCAGAGTTAATGAGAACACGAGTTTTGTCGGATATTTTGTTTCAAGTGTTACCGCTTTTTCTCCCTGATCATCCATTAATTCCAAAATTCCTTTTGTTCCCTCTGAACCAAGTCTATATACATAGACCTTAGATGCCCCATTATCAAATAAATTAAGAACACCTTTTACTGTTCCGCCTGAACCATACATATCTTCCACAGTTTCTGCCTTCGTATGTACCTGTACGGTTCCCACCGGACCAAAGTCTGCCTGGATAGGAATCGCGAATACTCCATTGATTGCTTCCGCCACGGTTTTCTTTTCCGGGGTTGTGTATCTTCGATAAACCCCTGGTCTGATTTTTGTTTCTCCTGGATCATAAGTTCCTGTCATCATGTTATTGTACCTCCTTATTTTTAAAATCTCTTACTAATTTTTTAGCTTCTTTAATCTCCGCCTCTGTTTTTCCTGCAAAAGTGAAAGCTGCACGAACCATGTCTGCTGATGCATCCAGACTTTCCGGATTTGACGCATATTCTTCTAAGCTATAAATCGTTTTTTGCATTTTGATCCTCCTTAAAATTTACATCTTTTATTTTGGATATCTCTTCTTCCTTCTTTTGAACACCGTACTGTCCTTTGACTAAAATTTGTCCATCTTTAAAGCTATCCGCATTATCTTTAAACGTTACCGAATCTATAAAAAACATACCCCCATCACTCATTTTCAACTTGTCTTTAAGGTTCAACTGCTCACATATAGATCTGATCAGTTCTATGCTTTTTCTCCTTCGAGCTATTACATGAATCTTCACGGTTGCCGTCAGCCAAGATACCTCCCATGTATCATTATACGTTCCGGGAAGAATATTCCCCAGACGGCAATAAACAGCTGGATTCTCGTCTGTAGCTTTCCATGTGGGACCTGTATTCTCCATTCCAGGTATTCTAATCTGATCATTCAACTCTTTCAGCCACTTCTGAAAAACAGCAACAATATCTGAATTGCCCGCGTCCTGTTTAAAAAAAGCTCCCGGCTGAAAACAAACCAAATATCCTTTAGAATCCTCTCCAATTTCCGGCTTAATTGTTTTGGACCGCAACCATTTCATTCCTATTGTCATATTGTCAAAAGAGAAAAAACAGTGATGAAATAAAGAAATTAATTCTCTCTCGAAATTTTCCCAGACGGCTGTTTGATCCGGCTTACAGAACATCCTTATGGCCAGCCTTCCTGTAATGTCACCTTTCGGATCTGACTGAATAAGCAAATCATAAACAATTCTTGGGTAGATATCCCCCTCCCATAATTCGTCTGAATCTTTGGGTGCATTTCTTAAGAAAACTGCGGGTTTTCCATTGTATTTTGCGAGATTCTCTATCATCCATGCGTTTTCAGTTAACCTCTGGTAAACAAGTTCATTCATAGATTCACCTCCTTTTTTATATTTACACCTACCAAACTTACGTTCCCTTCTTGGTGTATTATTATCATAGCACTAATGCTGCGGACATTGTGGGCAAACTATTTATCTCCTATTTTTATACAGGGCTTTACACGTTTTTCTTCCCGCATAAGTTCCTTTTCTCCAATTTAGCTGCTCCCAATATTTTTCAAGCATTTCCTGAGTTTTAGGACCCCAAATTCCGTCCTCTGAAAGTTTCATAAGACTTCCCTTATAACACTTATTTAAGTTAGCCTGAAGCCAGCGTATTGCCTTTTTAGATGAACTGCTTTTTACTGTAGTATATTTTTCTTCTTTCTTTCCCTTTAGTTCTTCTCCAATAATTCCCTCTGCTATTGCTCTTGCCACGGCTTTATAACCAACTTTTTTATATAGTTTATAGTCATCTTTATCATCCACAAAACAGACTTCCACTAGAATTGCTTTGTTTTTTGTATGATTTAGATAATATAGACCGCTGGTTGTCTTAATTCCTCTATTTTTAAATCCAATCTTGTTCATATTATCTAATATTTTTTCAGCGGCACGCTTTTTTATTCCTGACGAGGCAGTACACCAGATTTCTGTTCCGGCTACTTTTCCATCACCAATACAATCGTTTCTCCCTGAATTTAAGTGAATCGAGATATCTAACGTAACCTCTCTTTTATTGCATTTAGAAACAATTTTTTTTAAAACGTCACCCTGACTTTTTCCATTGTTGCAGGTACATTCATAAACTTTATGTCCATCAGATCGTAAAAGCCGTATAATCTCTTTTACAATCTGCCTGGCCTCTTTTGATTCATCCAAGTATCCCACTGCACCACAGGCAACTTTGTTAGATGGATTATGCCCCGCACTTATGTTATAGCTCGCCATATTTCTCCCCCTCCACTAGCCTTGTAAATGTCTGATGCAGTCCCGTACTGGCAAGCCCGGAAAAAGCTCCAGATATAATAGACTCCAGATTTATCTGATTCTTTAAGATGCATCCCATAAATGCACCGCAGACAGCCAGAATCAATGGTATATATTTATTAGGAATAAAATCTAAAGATTTTTTAATTACATAACCAATAATGAAAGACGCTGTCAGTACCATCGGCATATAATACTCACTGATAAAATTTAAATCCATTTGTAATCTCCTCCCTATTTTTCGATGATACTTTCCAGAAGTTCATCCCTTATTTTTTTCATGTTTTCTATCCCATTTCCTGTAATCTGATGGTTTAGCATTGCAGCTAAACATTTGGATTGCTGTTTCTGCATTTCTTCCAATCCCTTTAATCGTTGATAATCTTTCTCCGAATGTTCTTCTAACTGGTCTACGCGGTGGCTGAAATGCATAGCAGGATATACAATTTTATAAATAACCGCACCCGCTCCGCCAATGATGCTGATGCCACCGCATATTGCTAAAATTTGTTCCAGCACTGCTTGCTCCTTTCCTAACATCTGTTATCTTATCTTGCTCTATGTGTCCATATATCTCCATCTCCTTTCAAATAGCTGTAGCTAAAAAAAGAATAAAGGATAATGAGACCCTTTTACCTTACTTGACGTCTCTTATCCTTTATTCTCTATGATAACTATATCATCCTTATAGGGGACATTGTGGGCAAATCTAGCTTTCCCTTTTCCAGTAATATACCGTTACATATGGCGGTAAATTTAATCCGCTTCCTGTGTTTCCATGATTATGAGGTTGATTTTCTCCGACGGAGTCATGTTTATGGGAAGCATTTACTGTAAAAGTTATCCCTCCCACATCCTTATTGCCTGTGGTCATATCATTTGTCAAAGCCTTTGATGCCCCTGAAATAATTCCGGAGTATTTCCAATCTTTATAACAATACGCCCGAAAAGTACCTGACATATTTCTTTGACCGTGATCATGAGTAGGAAGCTGTCTGGTATTTATTTTACAATCTCCAGTCGAATGTAAATGTGTTTTTGAACCTCCTGGCTTTTCTACATGAATAAAATCGCTGTCATTTTCATTCACTCCCATTAAGGTTTTTCCTTCTGCAAATCTCTTCCAAGTTCCTGGCAAAGATTCATTCGGATTAAATTCTTCTGCAAAAGCAATTACCATTCCAACCGGATACAAATAAGAAAGGATCTGCTGTATATCCGCCTCTAAATTATCTATGGCTGCAGAATGTACATTATATTCTTCAAGGGATACGAATCCGCTTGGATCGATATCAATATCAAACGGAGCAGTATCCGAATTCTTAAAACAAAACTCCCATGTAATCGAAAAACCAGGGCTTTCGTTTACGGCAGGTATAAACCTTCCTCTTTCTGCCTGAGATAAACAATATAAAACTTCATTTCCATCTTGATCTTCTGCATAAAACCCTATCTGCCACAGATCATAACTCTCCTGCAGCTTCGTATTCTCTAAAAGAACAGGAATTGTAATCTGATCATTTTTTATGACAGCGGGACGAAGATTTATTTCCTGCCTGACATCCAGAACCTCTGTCTGGCTCCTCAGATCATAAAGCGGTGCTTGCCCGGCTCCTGCCTTCACCTTTGTAATCTTCAGTCCCTGTCCATCCAATAACTTTGTCTGAAGTTCTATTCCTCTATCCGTTATAACTGTGTTCTTCCATATGTCCATACGTTCCTCCATTATTCTTGTACATTGTGAATAAACTTCTCCTCACAAAATCTCTGATACTTCCTTGACGCAGTCCTCCTGTCCATTCCAAGTTCTTCCCCAATCTCCTGCCATCCAAGATTATTGATGGAACGAAGCCGTATAATAAGCCTGAGTTCCGGGTCTTCAATCTCCTGCAGGAACCGTTCGATCTCTGCCCTTGTGTGCAGAAGTTTTTTAATGGACAGGTCGATCAGCTCCCGGATCTCCTCCATTCGTACCGCATAGTCTGCTGTCTTGTCACTGACACCGGTCCCAAACGGCATCCCCGTCAACAGCGGTGACTTTATCATACTCTTACATTCCATCCAGCTGAGTTCTTCATTCAGTTTCTCAATTTCCCTGTTCAGATAGTGCATCTGACCCAATTCCTTTTCTGTCAACTTAATCCCTCATTTCTTTATCTGATATGTTTCCATCCTATATACATTGCTCCGGACGTCGGTCTGTAAACGGTCACAAGAGGCCTCATCTTATTTACGGCTCTTCCGTTAAAGCGGATCTGCCTGTCTCTGATCTCAGCCGCCGCTCTGCTCCGGTATGCCCCGATCCACTCATTGATCATTCTTATGGAAATTCCATAAAATTCTGATAACTGCTCCTTTGTATAGTGATGCAGCAAAATGCTGATAACTGCGTCAGTTTTTCCCTTTTCAGTCTGAAAGTCAAACATAGTACTCCTCTCTAAATTTTGTCTATTATGCCCATTGCCTTTTCCAAACAAATGTTCTATACTCATTAATATAAAAAGTAAAATTGTTACGGCTTAGACGCTGTATGTACAAACAGATATTCCAGCGGCATCCGGGGGAAATACCTTTTTTTCAGAAGCATTGCTTCTCCGATGGTGAATCTCCCTGAGCCTTCCAGTTTGTCCAGCACGTCTTCTGTCCGCAGCCTCAATACATGTGCAACCTCTTCATTTGTAATATTTGTTTTTTTTAATTCAGTTTTTAAATTTAAATATGGCAACAGCTCACCTCCTGATATTACTCGTTTGCGTATCTTATATTGATATAATATACGCATATGAGTTATATGTCAAGATAATTATACGCATTTGCATATTTTTTTATTTACTTCTGGTTTTTGTTATGCTATTCTTTCTATTAGAAAGGCGGTATATTTTATGGGAATTGGAGCAAAGTTGGAGCTGTTACTGCAGGAACATCACATGAATGCCAATGAACTGGCCAAGAAAATCAATGTGGCACCTACGACTATTTATTCGATGATCAAGAGAGACAGCAGAAAGGCAGACATAGAAGTTTTATTAAAGATTTCGAAGGAACTCGGTGTCACCACTGAGTATTTCTGCGACGATGAATTCCTGACCTCTGACAGCAAAAAAGAACCATCATATGAAGATTTGAAAACACTGATCGCAAGAAACGGAAAAGAAATGTCTATTGAGGAAAAATTAGAACTTATAAAGATGTTATCTGAATTATAAAGGACTGGTGGATTTGAATTATCACGATATACTTGTTAAGATACTCGATGTTTACAGAGACTGTGAAGTCCAGTCATTTCCGATTGATTGTTACAGCATTTTAAGGCACTATGGATACCGTATTTTCACCTATCAGAATATGCGGGATATCAATGAACGGCTCTATCAATACTGCAGAAATTATTCAGAAGACGCTTTCCGTTACGGAGCCAATCGGATCATAGCCTATGATGAGAGCAAATCTCCTTTCAGGATTCGGTTCTCCATTATGCACGAACTGGGACATATTATGCTGGGACATTCCAGAGAATGTGCCTGTAACGAACAGCAGGCCAATTTTTTTGCAAGCAATATTCTGGCCCCCAGAATGGCCATCCATTTTGCACAGTGCCGGAATGAGGATGATGTCTCCTCGGTTTTCCAGATCAGCAGAGAGGCCGGGTCCTACGCATTTCAGAATTACAGACTTTGGAAAGAATCCGCAGCAAGAGAGGTAAGTGATGTTGACAAGGCCATGTACCGTCATTTTTATAATGATGATATGGAGGAGTTTATTTACAGTATAAAGCCCTGTATAATATGCGGAAAGACAATTTATAATTCATCGGAAGATTTATGCCTCCACTGCAGGATGGAGCATATCAGAAAGCAGCACACCCCTGTATACACATCCAGAAATGACAGAATGCTTCTGCAGATTGAACAGCAGCTGCTTAACAATATATAACAGAACATATTTGACTTGGCAAAAGTCTTACAATAAAAAACTCATATCATATGTCCAACAGCCATGTGATATGAGTTTTTTATTATCTCAATTATTCTTTTTAATGTGTCCCGGTATAAACTGTTCTGACCATCCGGGTTTTATGATTCCATCGCAGTTGGACAGTCCGGGCATCTTTCCTGTATAAGGTCTTCCCTTTTACCACTGTTGCCGTGTCATACACTTTGTTTACGAACATTTTCCAAAGGAGGAAGTGCTGATTTTTATTTAGTTCCTGAGCTTAATTCTCTCTGCATCATTATTTATACATTTATAGGTCGCATCTGAAGATATCCAAAATTTTTGAAAATTAGAATTATGTTTTAGTAATTTCTTATGAAAACTATTATCTTTTATTACATCACGCTTAAAGTCTTTATTTGATTTGCTTCCAGTCAACTCCTTAATTTGCCTTATATCACAGCTTCGTATTAATTCATCCTCTAAATTTTTCACTTGTGTAATACACAAAACTTCCTTTACAGTACTTTACAATCTTCTCCTTCGACCAAATAATGATAATATTTATTTTTTCTCTTTTCACTCATTTACTATCCTCTTTTGCATAAAAACTCTTATTTTAAATCAGCTATTTTATAAACATAGTCTACACTTGGCGCTGACGAAAACAAATCATTATCCACTGCATTCCTTAAAGAATCTGTGTTTCGCTTTAAATATTGAGCAGCACTAATACATTTAATTGGTTGAGACTCATCATTTGAATCTTTTCTCAAAAATACAAACGAAAGCTTTGGTAAAGGCAAATCCAGTATATCAGTATTATGCGTTGTAAAAAACAACTGATCGTTACCTTTTGTAACAATCCTATACAGATCATATGTATTGATAATAAAATCCATAGAGAAAGAAGCTTCCAATTTACGATACATTGAAAAAACATTGCAAAGACCGTTTTCGATGCTTCTAAAAAGACAGAACAAAGTGGGCAAGCCCACTTCAACGCCCCAACCCCTCACTCTTTGAGGGGCTTGACAACTTTGCGTGCCTGATGCAATTTGCCGCAGGCAAATAATTTCCTTACGCATCTGTGCCAACCCGCGGAGCGTTTTATTTCATAGGGAGGTCGTAGAACTTTCCTATGAAATAAATAAATAGCGCAAACACTGATATCTACAGTGTTTGCGCCAAAGCTGAAAACCGGATTTGAACCGGCGACCCCTTCATTACGAGTGAAGTGCTCTACCAACTGAGCTATTTCAGCATGTCAGGAGCCTTTTATGCTCCTTTTGTCAAATATTCTTCAATTGTTGTGATGGCAGTTTCTTCATCTGCTCCGTCAGCAACAACAGTGATATTGTCTAAATCATCCAACCCAAGACTCATCATACCCATGATACTTTTTCCATTGATCCTTTTGTTGCCTGCCTCGATTAAAATCTTGCTCTCAAACTGGCTGGCCATCTGGACAAGAAAAGCAACCGGACGTTCTTCCTTGTTCTCGGTCACATGAATATCGATACTCTTAGAAATCATAATGATCCTCCCATTCTCATATCTTCAGCGATCTTACTCAGCTTCTTAAGACGATGATTGACCCCTGATTTGCCGACGGGGGGATTCAGCATCTCTCCTAGCTCTTTCAGAGTAGCCTCCGGATGTTCCAATCGCAGATAGGCGATGTCTTGTAGTCCCTGGTTCAGTTCACTAAGCCCTCTATGCTCTTGTAAAAATCGAATATCCTCGGCTTGCTTCACGGCTGCTGACACTGTCTTGTTGATGTTGGCAGTCTCACAGTTTACACGGCGGTTCACCGTGTTCCTCATATCTTTCAAGATACGGACATTTTCGAGGTTCATCAAAGCTATATGTGCTTCCATGATGTTCAGTACATCAACGATCTTGGCACCTTCTTTGATATACACTACATAGTACTTCTTACGAATAACTATTTTAGCATCTAATTCAAAAAAATCAAGCACATCTTGCAATTGTTCCGCAAATTGTTCATGAAGAGTTACAATTTCAAAGTGATAATTCTTCTCCGGATCACTCATGGAACCGGCTGCCAGAAATGCTCCCCGGATATAGGCTCTTTTACAGCACGTGTTCTGCAGGACTAATCCAAAGTTTTTCGGCTCGAAATATTTCACTGCTTTCAATAATAAAACACAATCCTCATGTTTGTCAACAAAAACCGAATAATTTCGACTTCTTTTCAGATATTCGTTGCGTTTTACCTGAAGTTCTCCATGAATACCGAATGTATCTTTCAGCAGCGTAAAAAACCGTTTCGCCACAGATACATTCTCCGTATGGACCTTTACCAGATAGCTTCCCTGCTCTTCGCGGACTTCCCCGCAAAAGTTAAGAATACCGGCAAGCTCTGCGATTTTACAGTGTCTTGCTCCGCTCGTAAGTCTTGCAAGTTCTTCTTTCACTTCACTTGAAAATGACATTTCCTACCTCGTTATATCTCTATGCTCAACTTTCACCGGATATGGCAGCTGTTTTAATTTTTCTGCCAGTGCATTCGTGATGGTGACAGAACGGTGTTTCCCTCCGGTGCAGCCGATCCCTATGACAAGATTATATTTTCCTTCTTTGATGTAGTTGGGAATCAAAAATTTGAGCATATCTTCTAATTTCTCTAAAAATACTCTGGACTCCTCATGCTTCATGACAAACTCCTGGATAGGACCGTCATTGCCGGTCAGAGGACGCAGGGAAAGGTCATAATAAGGATTGGGAAGGAATCTTACGTCAAACACCAGGTCTACATCTGCCGGTATGCCGAATTTGAACCCAAAAGACACTGCTGCCACATTGAAATTAGCATATTCCTCTTCCCGGACAAATATCCTGTCAATTTCAGCCTTCAGCTCCCTTGTGAGAAGCTGGCTGGTATCTATGACATAATCCGCATATTTTTTTAATTCATTCACTGCTTCCCGCTCTTTTTCAATGCCGTCTTCAATCCGGCCGCTGCGTGCCAGGGGATGATTTCTTCTGGTCTCCTTGTAGCGTTTGATCAAAATACGGTTGCTGGCATTGAGAAACAGAATCTCAAATTTGACACCCATATCATGGACTTTTTTTAACTCATCCAAAAATTCATCAATGGATGCTCCGCTCCGGATATCAATGCCGAGAGCGACATTGGATATATTTGCAGTCTTGTCAAGGGTAAGCTCAGCAAATTTGCACAGCAGTCTGGTTGGAAGATTATCCACACAAAAATATCCAATATCTTCCAGCATTTTGAGAGCACTGCTCTTTCCCGCCCCCGACATCCCGGTTACAATTACAAACCTCATACGTAATTCCTCTAAAACTTTCCGACCCGTTTCACTTCCGGTTCCAGGTCCACTCCGAACTTCTCCTTCACTGTTTTCTGAACGTCTTCGATCAGCTGAAGAACATCTTTCGCCGTTGCATTCTCCTGATTTACCACAAATCCGCAGTGTTTATCTGACACACGTGCACCTCCGACCTGATATCCTCTGAGTCCTGCATCATCAATCAATTTCCCTGCAAAATAACCTTCCGGGCGCTTGAAGGTGCTGCCTGCACTCGGCAGTTCCAGAGGCTGTTTCGTCTTTCGGGCCAATGTATACTCATCCATCTGTTTTTTTATTTCAGAAGGGTCTCCCTCCTTCAAAGAAATCGTACCGCCAAGCACCGTGTATCCGCATTTAATGACATTGCTGGTTCGGTATCCAAGTTCCAGTTCATCGGCAGTAAGGGTAAGGATATCTCCTTCTTTCGTGAGTACCGTGGCTTCTTTTAACACCTGGATCATTTCTCCTCCGTAGGCTCCCGCATTCATAGTGATCGCCCCTCCGAATGTTCCGGGTATGCCTCCCGCGAACTCAAATCCCGTGAGATTCTGGTTCAGCGCTTCACTGGCAATGGAACTCAGCAATGCCCCTGCCTGAGCCGTGATCTCAGTCCGGTTTACTGTGATCTCATTCATATTTTTATAAATCTGAAGGACAATGCCGTCGATTCCACGGTCCCCTACCAGTAGATTGCTTCCATTTCCTAAAATAAACATGGGAATTCCGTATTTCTTTGCGGTTTTCACTGTCCACTGCACTTCCCCGTAAGTTTCAGGAACGACGTACAGTTCCGCCTCTCCGCCGATGCGGAAGGTCGTATGTTTTTTCATTGGTTCTTTTGTAAGTACCCGTTCAGGTGCGATCTTCTGTCTCAATTCTTCAAGAATCGTACTCATGCTATTCTCCTTTAATCAGCCTTGCAGCGCCGTAAATTCCCGCGTCGTTTCCAAGACTCGCAAGAATAAATTTCCCTTCTTTTACAGCGCCGAAGGTATATGTCCCATAATGCTTTTTAATGGCGTCAAGAAGGATATCTCCCGCCTTTGACACGCCTCCCCCGATGACAAATACGTCAGGGTCTACTGTCAGTGTTATATTTCCGAATGCCATTGCCAGCTTCTCTCCCAGCCGGTCAACCTGTTCCATGGCGAAGGCGTCTCCTTCTTTTGCCAGATCAAAAATATCTTTTGCCGAAAAGCCGTTCAGCCGGCGCAGCGGCGTTTCTATGTCAGATGCCTCCAATGCTTTTTTTGTCTCATAAACAATTCCTGTTGCTGAAGCATACAGTTCCAGACAGCCGGTCTTCCCACAGTTGCATCTGCGTGTCTCCGCCGGGTTTACGGTCATGTGACCAATTTCGCCGCCGTATCCGTGGCTGCCGTTGATAATCTGTCCATCGACGATCATGCCTCCGCCCACGCCTGTTCCCAGAGTAACCATGACCGCACTTCGATAATCTTTTGCGGCTCCTGCCCAGAGTTCTCCCAGTGCCGCCACATTTGCATCGTTGGTAACTTTGACAGGACAGCCCAGCTGCTTTCCTAATACTTCTGCCACATTGACCTGGCCCCAGCCCAGGTTGACACATTCATTGACCTTTTCAAAAGAAAGTACTGCCCCGGGGACACCCACACCTGCCCCGATCAGCTGTCCGGCTTCTATCCCACGGGATGCGATATTTTCATTCAGCGCCGCTCCGATATCCTCTATGATATGTGCTCCGCCGTCCTCTTTTCTGGTGGGAATTTCCCACTTTTCTATAAGGCTTCCGTCCTCCTGAAACAGTCCCAGTTTTACGGTGGTGCCTCCTACATCGACTCCATAAATGTAATTCATACTGCTTATTCCTCCAATTTCCCGGTCACTCTTTTGTATAATTCTTCCGCGGCATTATATCCCATCTTCTTCTGGCGGTGATTAATGGCCGCAGCCTCAACGATGATGGCCAGATTTCTTCCCGGACGGATCGGCAGCGCATGTGCCACTACCTTATTCCCCAGGTATTCTATATAATTTTCATCCAGTCCAAGCCTGTCATAATCTGTTTCTTTGTTCCAGTCTTCCAGCTGAATGACAAGATCAATGCTCTGGGTCATCTTGACACTCTCCACACCGAACAGATTCTTCACATCAATGATGCCGATACCCCGCAGTTCAATAAAGAACCGGGTCACAGCAGGGGATGAGCCGATCAGGGTATCTTTGCTCACACGCTTGATCTCCACCACATCATCTGATACGAGACGATGTCCTCTCTTTAACAGCTCAAGGGCAGCTTCGCTCTTTCCGATACCACTCTCTCCTGTGATCAGAATACCTTCACCGAAAACGTCCACCAAAACTCCATGAATGGAAATCCTCGGAGCCAGTTCCACACTGAGCCAGCGGATCACTTCCGCAGTAAATTCTGAGGTGGAATCCTTGCTGATAAAAACAGGGACTCCATATTTTCTTCCGAAATTAATGATCTTTTCACACGGTTCTTTTCCCCGGCAGAATACCAGGCACGGGATCTGGGCACTAAAAAGGCGGTCCAGGATCTGGTCGCAGTTATCTTCCTTCTCCAAGATATTGTTGATGTATATATATTCCACATTTCCGATGATCTGCACCCTGGATGATGAGAAATGGTCAAAAAAGCCTGCCAGCTGCAATGCCGGACGGTTTACTTCTGCCTGTGTAATATAAATGTCATTGGTGTTGATGTCCGGGATCACTGGGATCAACTCCAGCTTTTTTGCCAGTTCTGCCACCGATACCTTGTATTCTTCGCTCATAATGAATCCTCCTTGTCCGATTGTTATTCTTAGTTTATCACATTTTCTTCCTGAGACAAATGGAAAAACGAATAGATTTCTTTTGCCGCTTTCCGAGTCATGCCCGGCACCTGCATGATCTCATCTTCCGTGGCATCTTTGATGTTTTGTATCTGTTTGAAATGTTTCATCAGCTCTTTTCTTCGCTTTGGACCGACGCCTTTGATATCATCAAGCACAGAACTGACTTGTCCTTTTGCTCTCAGTGACCGGTGATACTCAATGGCAAACCGGTGGGCTTCATCCTGAATCCTGGTCACAAGCAGAAAAGCTTCACTTCGTTTTGGAAAGTAGATTTCATCATTATTATAGTACAATCCACGGGTTCTATGATTGTCATCTTTCACCATACCGCACACAGGGATTTCCAGATTCAGATCCTTTAAAACCCTCTCCGCAACGTTGACTTGTCCTTTTCCTCCGTCCATCAGCAGCAGGTCCGGAAACTTCGTAAAACTGCCAAATTCCAGGTCCTGATTTTTCTCTTTCAACTCCTCGATCTCCCGCTGTCCGTGTAACAGTCTTCTTGTAAGGACTTCTTCCATACTCTTGTAATCATCCGGACCGTCCACAGACTTCAGGCGGAACTTTCTATAATCCCGCTTTCTGGCTTTACCGTCCTCAAACACGACCATGGATGCCACCGTCTGAAATCCGCTGATATTGGAAATATCAAAAGCCTCCATCCTGTGTAGTCCCTTAATCCCCAGAAGCTGCTCAATTTCCTTAACCGCCCCGATTGTGCGCTGTTCTTCCCGTTTCAGCTTTTCCTTATCCCTGTTCAGGACATTCCGTGCATTTTCTTTCGCCAGTTCCACCAGACGGTGTTTTTCACCTCGTACCGGGATCCTGATATGGACACGTCCTCCCCGTTTCTTGGACAGCCATTCTTCTACGATTTCTATGTCATCCATACCGCATTCCAGAAAAATCTCCCCTGGAAGATATGGTGTCCCTGCATAAAACTGCTTTACAAATGCACTCATGAGCTCCTGATCCGAAGTTTCCTCGTCCTGGGTCATATGAAAATATTCTCTTCCCAAAAGCTTTCCGTCCCGTATGAAAAAGACAGAAACTACTGCATCTGTTTTTTCTTTTGCAAAGGCAATGATATCCCTGTTTTCAAATCCATGGCTGTTGATCTTCTGACGGTCTGCGATCTTTGCAATGCTTTTCAGCAGATTTCTGTACTCTGCGGCCGATTCAAATTCCAGCTCGGCAGCCGCCTGGTTCATCTTTTCGGTGAGCATTTCGGATACATCTTTATAATTTCCGTTTAGAAAGCCCAGAACTTTCTCAATGGATTTTTGGTAATCTTCCTTAGAAATATATCCCTGACAAGGCCCTTCACACTGCTTGATCTGATAGTACAGGCAAGGACGGTCTTTTCCGATATCCTTTGGAAGTTTCCTGCTGCATGTCCTGATCTTAAAAAGCTTCCTCAGCAGCTCAATGATATCCTTTACTGCCCCCGCACTTGTATATGGCCCGAAGTATTTGCACTTGTCCTGCTTCATCTTTCTGGCCAGCATGATCCGGGGATATTCTTCATTGGTGGTAACTTTGATGTACGGATAATTCTTGTCATCCTTCAGCATGGTGTTGTATTTGGGCCGGTGCTCCTTGATCAGGTTGCACTCCAGCACCAGTGCTTCCAGTTCTGAATCTGTAATAATATACTCAAAATATGCAATATGAGATACCATATGCTGAATCTTTGTGGTCAAATTTCTGCTGCCCTGGAAATACTGTCTCACACGGTTGCAGAGTTTGATCGCCTTACCTACATATATGATCTCATCTTTGTCATTATGCATGATATAAACCCCGGGCTTTGCCGGAAGTTTTTTTAATTCTTCCTGTATGTTAAACATCCTGGCTCTCCTCCATCATCCCAACATGTGTGTACCATGATATCATACTCTAAAGAAACAGAAAAGAACAAAGTAGACAAGCCCCCATCATAACACCCATAGGGCTTTTTTATTCTTTCGGAAACTGCGACGTCTATCAAAAGCTAGGACTCAAGCAGACCTATGGAATAAAAAATAGTATTAGTTTCTGTGCTATTAAAAAGTCATGAACTTTGAAATTTGATTTCGCTTTCTTATCTGTTACATAGCGGATTTAAGATTAAATGATATGGATTTATTGTATTCTGCGAGCTATACTTAATATCAAACAGATTGGCATTAATGGCTATTTCTGAATGATGATTGTCGAAACAAGAAATACCTATTGATACACTCGCGAAATTTACAAGCTGTGTTATAAAATACAACACACTAAACTTATTGAACCCAGCAAACTTGTAAAGTTAGGTACAAAGGCAGGACAACTTGTACCCGAGAAAATTAAGAAATGGGGAATTGATATTAGCCTTAATATATCGGAGAAAAAATTATATTCTCAAATGATGAATGTAATCGGAAGTGGATTTAAAACTATTGAGGAACAGGCGGCTAAATTTTCTATTAATGAGAAGCAGATCATCACTAAGGTAAACCAAAACTCTGGTTCTGAAATACAAAAATTAGCCTTTTAACATTGTTTTAAGCACTTTTCTGTATTTCAGAGCAGTACAATCAATAGCAATGTTCTATGGATATGATGTAAAAAACGATAGTACTGAATTAGTAATAGCAAGTGAAGTATTTACAAACGCATTAAGTCCAAGTACAAGCGATGCCAACAATGAAGCAACGAATATTATTGGTAAGATTATGTTGATGAGTCAAGCTGCCGTTGTGAAGCAAACAGCGAAAAAAACATGGACGGATATGGCAGCTCGTGGTGGAATACCATTATTGTTGGCACAAATGAGAGCGCTAGCACATAAATCCGCACAAAAGGCACTTCAAAATGTAGGGGCAAAGGGATTGGAAAACAACATTTTCAAAGAAGCCTTTGAGCAAATTGGCCGAAAACTGACATTAAAAGCGATAGGAAAAGCAGTGCCGATTGCTTCCGCAGTTACGGGTGCATTGATTGATACAGCACAAATGAAAAAAGTGCTTGAGTATGCCGATATATTCTATCAGAAAAGGTTTATTGTGGAAAAAGAAAATCGTATTTCAAATTTAATAGGTGAATAAGAAATTTTAACAGAAATGGATAATCTAAGTAAAAGCATTTCTCCTTGAAATGTTACACAGTTAAAGAGCATTTTTGCGAAAAAGGTATCAGCGCCAATTCAATAAAAATAACCCCGCAATGTCAAATGCGGGGTTACCTATTTAATGAAAAGAGAGGATTAATATATATGAAAAACTATAATCTAAGTATATCAGAATCCTCCCCGGAAACAATGGATAGAAAATAAACAATTCTAAACAAAGTATAAAATGACCTGAAGAAAGTCTTAGGATTACTAATAATTTCTGACACAGCAGCAGTTTACTGTAGAACTTACTGGGTAATCAGAATCTTAACTATCTGTGTCCCAAATGTGTAACTGTTTTCAGGCATCCATCTTTTGACTTCTTTCTTATTTTGCTTCACTGTTTTTAATTTCATGGTTAAAATGACTTCTTTCATTTCTTCTGTAGGCTTTATTTCTTTAATCAGTTCCGCCATTTTGGAAAGAATGTAGGAGCCTAACTGTTCTTTCTTTTTGATTTTTCCTGATTTTATAGCATTCTGCATATCTTTCATAAGCTCAGACTGTATTTTTGCAAGGTTAATACTCTGTGTTTTCAGAATGACTGTTGCTGTTCCTTCCTCTTCGTCCTTTTCATCTGTTTTCACTTCATATTTAAGCTTTGCTAACGCATGGAGTATTGAATCAATAACTTTATCCGCGTCCTCAGATTTAAACATGCCTCCGGCATAATTTGCAGATGTCATGAAAGAAGACTTCATACTTGTCTTATAGCTCTTTAATGCCTTTTTTGCGTCTGCTTCCGTAATACCATATTTTACAAGTTCCTCTGTATTACCTCTGGTATACAAAAGATAATATGCTTCTGCAAGCTTGTGCGGCTCCGGAATTTCCTCTTTCTTCTTGCATCCGGCCAAAGCCAGAGAAATGATTAAAACAAGGCTTAGTAATACCGCCAATTTTTTCTTCATCTGCTTTTTCATAACCTGTTCTCCTATATATTAGAAAATGTTTTAAAGCAAAAGCCAGCTGCAGCAGAGTCTGTCGGCTCTGCTGCAAAGCTTTTTATTTTACATATTTGACTATGTATTTTCCGCTTGTATTCTTTGTATTTTTTGTTACCTTTACATAATAGGTTCCTTTTGATAATTTTCCTTTGAAAGTAATATAACTTGGGCTGTATGCCGTACGTGAGCTCAGCTTCTTCTTTCCCTTGTACAGCGTTGCAGTCACACTTCCTGAACTGTTATATGTAGTAACCTTAAACTGTGTAGAACGGCGTTTACTGACTTTAAACTTGTACCAATGGGTCTTCTTCTTAGCATCTGAAGCTGTCAGCACATTTGTCTTGGATTTCTTACGGCTGATAGATTTGGATTTGGATTTTTTGGTTGCATACTTGCCTGTGTAAGCTTTTTTTCCATATCTGGCAGTAAAAATATCATACTTTGATGTTCCTGAGATAACAAGACGATAACTCCCCTTACTTAGTGCATGATATTTTCTAAGATTCGAATTATAACTATATTTCTGATCAGTTACTCGCACCCATTTTTTACCGCTCTTTTTTTCAATATGACTCTTTAAAGAGTAGCCTTTATCTGAAACAAGATCTGTCCAAACTTGACTTCTCTTGGAAACAGAAAAATTCTGATAATTATTTCCACCATTTCCTGCTATATATTTAGCTGTTCCAGACAAATTCCCATTATTACTTGAATAATAGAAAGGTATATATCCAGTTGCAACGCTTGAATTATAAGGTGATGATACAGTTAATCTATATGTCCCTTCATTAACATAATTGGCAATCACTGTGCCTTCATCTGAATAACCAGAAGCTACAAAATTTCCTTTACTGTCAGTTAATGTGACAGTACAATTCGCTGGTGTTTGTGTAGGCACACCCGTAGATGTAACGTAAACATTCGAGAACTTTACACATAACTTTCCTTTTGTTGGCATATAAATATTAGATATTAATTGATTGCTGCCTGTTATTGGGCTAGCAACATTAAATTGGCCATTTTCAATCTTTTTGTTTATAGCATTGATACTTGCTCGAGTGTTGATATGATAAGCTTTTAAATTAGCTACTGACCGAACACTTTTTGATTTCTTTGAAACCTTGGTGCTTTGAGCAGTATTAAAACCCTGGATATCTTTTACTTTTTGGACTTCAGAGGACAACTGTCCTCTTTTGTTAACCACTTCACTAGAAATACCTTCCTTCTTCTCCGCTCCAAATGCTACAGTGCTGAATCCCAACGAAAGGGACAGCCCTAAGCACACAACGGCTTTTAATGCTCTTCTCATAACGTTCTCTCCTTTTTATCATGTCTTTGTTACTGTGTATCTCACAAGTCCCCCAACCGCAAAGAACACAGCAGTTAATAGCTCCCAAATTAATTTATTATCTGAAATACTACCGGTTATCCACCTTTTCAGGGTACATGTCATGGTGAGCCAGTCTGTCAAAAGCAATCTGCTCCCACGGCGTTCCCTTCTTCCCATAGTTGCAGTACGGGTCAATCGAAATCCCGCCTCTCGGCGTAAATTTTCCCCATACTTCAATATATTTCGGGTCCATCAGTTTGATCAGATCCTTCATGATAATATTCATACAGTCCTCGTGGAAATCGCCGTGATTCCTGAAACTGTACAGATATAACTTGAGGGATTTGCTTTCCACCATCCTTTCCCCCGGGACATAGGAAATATAAACGGTCGCAAAATCCGGTTGACCAGTCATAGGACACAGACTTGTAAATTCCGGCGCATTAAACTTTACAAAATAATCATTGTCAGGATGCTTATTCGGAAAAGTCTCCAACACTTCCGGTGCATAATCATTCGGATATTTTGTCTGCTGATTTCCCAGCAACGTAATACCTTCCAATTCCACATTGGTTCTACCACTCATCTTAATTCCTCCTGTTTTGTTTAAAATCACAGGTCTTCATATATCTGTGATTCTTTTACCAGTATATCATATTTTCCGCTCCTTTTTTAGTGTTTTCACTTTTTCTTTCTAAACGAAACGAATAAAATACTGGCTGTCACGCCGCATAGGAATATGTATCCTAAGAACTGACCAGAGTCACTGGTTTGTGGATTCTTTGATACGTACTTGAGTTTATCTGGCTGACTTGCTTTTTTTGGTTTCCTTGGTTCTTCTGGCTCGCTTGCTTCTGTTGGCTCTATTGATTTAACCTGATGGGTATTTGTTAAGATGAAGTGCCCATCCTTATCAATTTCTACTTTTCCTGTGTAGCCATCTGGAATCTCAGTTTCCTTAATGGAATAATCTAGCTCTTTGCCGTCTTCAAATTTCGCAAGATCTATCCATGTATAAGACCAATGGTTATCCGAGTTTAATTTCACTGCTTCTCCGGCTATTTTGTCACCCGCATAGAGCTGAACAAAAATCTCGCTGGGACGAATACCGTCCTGGTCTTCCTTGTCATCCCATATCTTCGTTACAGACTTTGTAACAGCAGCTTGTGTTCTTTAACAACGTAAGTATATTGGGTTGGCAAATCTTTAAAAGTATATTCCCAATGATTCTCTGCGCTTAGTTTCACTGTTTCTAATATTGTCTTATTATCATTTTCATCTATTTTTATTAAATCTACTGCAATAGATTTGGGAACAGTTCCGGATACCGTATTCCACTTCTTTTTAACAGACAGGTTATACCCATTGTCTTCTGTACCTATGACGACACTGCCATTAGCACCAATACCGCCGCCTCTTTTTGCTTTATTTCCTGTGACAATCACGGTTGCTTGCTTTCGCGCCATATCTTCAGCATTCTTTGCAGTTACTGTTTTTAACGCATAACCTTCTAAGCTATTGCTGATATCTTTAATCTCATCGCCAGAATTATTTGAATCAAATCTAGGAATTGATAAATCAGGTTGTCCTAGGACACCTTCAGCGACAACACCTCCAGTACTATTAAGATCTTCCTGCCGAATCTATGTCAACCAAAAGCTGGTCCGCCAGATGGGCACCCCGGACACGAAACCCGTCTCCAGACATATACAAAATACACTGGTCTCTCTCCCCTCAGGAAGTGTGGAATTGGTCATCCAGACAGCCAATGATACCCATTATTACAGCGGGCTTACCTATCCTCTTATACTTGGTACAAACGGTATGGTCACAAATGCCCTGGCCCAAAAGCTGATTTTTTATGCTCTTTTGTGCTTTTTCCCGCTGGGAGCCGCTGTTATTTGGGTGTCTGAATCCGAAAAAGGCCGGACCCAGTCTTTGTGGCATACAGCCTGGTCTGCCTGTTTTTTTCTGTTCACGTCAGCTACCCATTCATCCACTGGCCCGGATGGGATCTGGGCGGCATCTCCTATCTCATTGAAGATGTGTCATATTTTGCAATGCTGTCTTGTATGGTTTTGCTGACAATCCGGCTGTGCAGCGGGATTCTGCCGATTAAGCTTCATATGTCTGTTTATACGTTTACTGCCCTTATGGCTGTGTCCCCGGTTATTTTTACCTATGCACTGTTCCCTGGGTTTCCAAGTGTGGTCAATGTATATGGAACCATTGTATATACTTCCAAACTGATGGTCAGCCTCTATTTAATCCTTCTGGCCTTCCTGGGGGCTGTAAAGGAAAAGTCCTCTGTATGGCTGCTCGCCGGAAACGCAGTCTTTGGGTTTGGCCTTTTTACTGACTTATGGACCGGGGGAGCGTACGAGCCACTCTGCTTCGGATGACAGGATGAGTACAGCGGTTTTCTCATGGTTCTGTTCTTTATGGTTCTGATCATCCGTTATAACCGGGGACTGATCGTCAAAAACCAGCAGCTCACCCAGCAGCTTCAGGAGGAAGTGGAGGCAAAGACAGCCCGCCTGTCAAAGATGCTGGAGGAACGCAAAGAATTTCTTTCCATCGCCGCCCATGACTTAAAAGCTCCTGTGTCGGCCATCAAGACCTATATTGATTTTATACGTGAGGGCGGGATCCATGAGCCGCCCTGTCTCATGGACTGCAATGAATTTCTGTCCTATGTCTACACAGAGACAAAACCGTACACAGACACTGGCGGTATCTATTACTATTTACATCTGCCGGAAGGTTCCCTGACTATAACCGCTGAGTACTCTGATAAGGAAGCGGTCATCACTTTTACTGATACTGGAGAAGGAATCTCTCCCGAAGACATGCCTCATATCACACCAGGGGCCTGGGCCTATATTTTGTTCGGATCTCTTTGGAGGAATATGGCGGCACCATAAAGGCCATGTCAGAAAAGGGCAGATATACAGCCTTTACCATAACACTTCCTCTGGTGAAACAAGAAAATTAGAAAAATTTTATTTGGATCCCGCCTTATCCATATTAATGAGACGGGAAAGGCCGATTGACTTCTGCCCTGTTTTGGGCTACTATAAAAGCAGTGAAAAACATCTTTCTGAAGCCAGGGTACTGCCCGATGCCAAGATTGATCCTTTATAAGCCAACCACAGAGTTTCTCAGGTGAAACTCTGTTCTTATACTGCGATGATCAGGCATATTCCTATGGGATATGCCTTTTTATTTTAAGGAGGTTCATAATCATATGAAGGAAACACGGATTGCGCTGATCGGTATTATCATCGAGGAAGAAAAAGGCATAACTCCCACCAATCAGCTGCTGCATGAATACCGGGATTTTATCGTGGGCAGAATGGGCATTCCCTACCGGGAAAAGGACATCAACATCATATCCATCGTTTTGGATGCGCCGGAAAATGCAATCAGCACTCTTTCCGGCAAACTGGGAATGATCGATGGAATCAGCGTCAAATCAATGTTTGCAAAAACAAAATAAAGGAGAAAAATTATGTACCAGCCAAATTCAAAAGTTGCAGAAGAATTCATCAGCGATCAGGAAATCAAGGATACCCTTGCCTACGCAGATGCCAATAAGGATAACCGGGAACTGATCCTGTCAATTATTGAAAAAGCAAAAAAGCTGAAAGGTTTAAGCCATAGAGAGGCATCTGTCCTGCTGGCATGTGAAGATAAAGAGCTGATGCAGAAGGTCTTTGACCTGGCCATCAAGATCAAGGAAGAGTTTTATGGCAACCGGATTGTTATGTTTGCGCCTCTCTACCTCGCAAATTATTGTGTCAACGGCTGTGTTTACTGTCCATACCACTATAAAAACAAACATATCCGCAGGAAAAAACTGTCCCAGGAGGAAATCAAAAAAGAAGTCATCGCACTTCAGGACATGGGACACAAACGTCTTGCACTGGAAACCGGAGAAGATCCGGTCAATATTCCGATCGAGTATGTATTAGAAAGTATTAAAACCATATATGGAATAAAACATAAAAACGGAGCGATCCGCCGCGTCAATGTAAACATCGCCGCAACAACGGTAGAAAATTATAAGAAGCTGCGGGATGCAGGAATCGGAACGTATATTTTATTTCAGGAGACATATCATAAAGACAACTATGAAGTTCTGCATCCTACCGGCCCGAAACATAATTACGCTTATCACACAGAAGCTATGGACCGTGCCATGGAAGCCGGGATTGACGACGTAGGGATCGGTGTCCTGTTCGGCCTGAATATGTACCGCTATGACTTTGCAGGACTTCTGATGCATGCGGAGCACCTGGAAGCCAGGTTCGGCGTGGGTCCTCATACGATCAGTGTTCCCAGAATCCGTCCGGCAGAGGATGTGGACCCAGATGAGTTTGAAAACGGAATCAACGATGATATTTTTGAAAAGATCGTTGCCATCCTCCGTGTGGCAGTGCCGTACACCGGCATTATTGTCTCCACCAGAGAGACAAAAGAGTCCAGGGAACGAGTGCTCAGGGTCGGTGTATCCCAGATCAGCGGTGCATCTTCCACCAGCGTGGGCGGATACGCAGAACCAGAAAAACCTGAAGACAATTCTGCCCAGTTTGAGCGGAGTGACGACCGTACTTTAGACGAGGTGGTAAACTGGCTTCTTGACCTGGGCCATATCCCAAGCTTCTGTACTGCCTGCTACCGGGAGGGAAGGACCGGCGACCGCTTCATGTCCCTTGTAAAGTCAGGCCAGATCGCCAACTGCTGCGGTCCAAACGCCATGATGACCCTCAAAGAGTATCTGGAAGACTACGCCTCTGAGGATACAAAACAAAAAGGAGAAAAAGTGATCCAAAAAGCGCTGGAGACGATTACAAATCCGGTGGTAAAGCAAAAAGCAAAAGAATATATTGAAAATATCCATGAAGGAAAGCGTGATTTCAGATTTTAGGAGAACCCCATGTTTGAATCTTTAAGACATCATATCCCAAAACGAATCGGTAAAGAAAAGGAAACGTCATTTGCGGTACTCATTCCCCTGATAAAAAAGGAGGATGGGTACCACGTTTTATTTGAGGTACGTGCCAGACATTTAAATAAACAGCCGGGCGAAGTCTGTTTCCCCGGTGGAAAAGTGGAGCCGGGAGAAACGACCTATGAGGCGGCTGTCCGGGAGACGACAGAAGAATTATTTATACAAAGGGAACATATTGAAGTCTTCGGGGCCTTAGATTATCTCGTAACCCCGTATCAGACGAGGATTGAACCGTTCCTGGCAGAGCTGCATGACTATCACGGACAGTTTTCCAGAGATGAGGTGGATTCTGTCTTTACCGTCCCTCTTGATTTCTTTCTTGAAAACGAACCGGAATATTACAGCAGCATTCTCATGACTAAACCGCAAAAAAATTTCCCTTTTGCCGATATTCCAAACGGAGAAAATTATCCGTGGGCAAAAGGGAAATATGAGGTTTGTTTTTACCGCTTCAAAGAGCGCGTGATCTGGGGCATGACTGCCAGATTACTGCTGTATAATATTCAGTATATTCGGGATTAACTGTTTCTTTCTGGACATCACACCCGGAAGCTTTGCGACACATCCGTCTGTCTCTGCTCCAAAGCCCTGTGAGATAATACCGCTGCTCTTATCTCCGATCATAATGAGATAAGTTGTCTCTTCCAGAATATTGGTCAGCATAAAATAGATCATATCCAATCCCTGTTCATTTCTGACCGTCTCGGCATACGGTATGATCTTGTCTTTGATCTCCTCTAACTCGCCCTGATCCAGAGACGTGATCTGTCCCACTCCGAAGGAGACATCTCCTGAGGAGAATTTTTTGTAATCCTGATAAAAGATCTCATCGGCAGCTTTGCCCTTCAAGTCGCTTCCCGCACGGAACATCTGCTTGGCATATTCTTCTACCTCTATCCCTGCAATCTCGGCCAGCTTTCTGGCAGCAGCCTCATCCGCCGGAGTACAGGTCGGTGACCGGAACATGAGCGTGTCGGAAAGGATCGCGGAGCAGAGCAGACCTGCCATCGGCTTAGTGATCTCCACACCCTGTTCTTCGTACATCTGCGTCACGATCGTTGCCGTACATCCTACCGGCTGGTTCCTGAAATAGACAGGCGACATGGTTTCCATAGAGCCCAGACGGTGATGGTCAATGATCTCCAGGATCTCACATTCTTCCAGTCCCTCCACGGCCTGTGACAGTTCATTGTGGTCCACCAGGATCATTTTCCGCTTCTCAAATCCCAGCATACGCCGTCTGGATGCAAGACCGATGAAGTCTCCCCTGGGGTCAAGCACCGGAAAATAGCGGAATCTCTTTTTTGCCATCAGTGCCTTCACATCATCCACATAGTCATTGGAAGAAAAGGTTATGATATTTTCTTTGGTCATCACATAGGAAATCGGCATGGACTGGCAGACCAGCCTGCCGGCTGTAAAAGTGTCGTAAGGCGTCACAAGGATATGGCATCCTTTTAACTCTGCCATCTCCTGGATTTCCCTGCTCACTTTGCTGCCCATACATACGATGATGCACTGGGCGCCGATCTCAATAGCGCGCTTCTGAACATCGTCTCTGTCCGCGAGGATCACTAAATCCCCCTCTGTCACAAACTGTTCCATCTTGTCGATGCTGGCAGCAGATACCGTTACCTTTCCGTGATCGATGACATCTGAAATATTGCCTGCCGTCATCACACCATCCAGAGTTTTTACCAGATTTTGATACGGAGTCTTTGCCTTTGCCAGAATCTCACTGTCATAAACATCCATGTCCGCATGGGCGATATCACTGATCGTCGCCATACCTTTCAGACGGTTATTTTCCAGGACTGGAAGAGCCACCAGTTTCAGCTTCTTCATCCGGTCCCCTGCCTCCTTGATCGAGATGTCCTGTCTGACACCTTCCACCTCATGCAGCGTGATGTCGCTCATACGGGGCCTGATATCGCTCAAAAACTCCGGGGCCTTCACATGAAACTGCTTTAATACAAAACTCGTCTCTCCGTTAACGTTGCCGGCCCTGCGGGCTTCAAATCCCCCTCCGTTTACCTGATTTTTCAGATTCGCGTAGGCGATCGCAGAGCAAATGGAGTCCGTATCCGGATTCCTGTGCCCGATTACATAAGTACTTTTCATGGCTCCTCCTTCTGTTCCATTGGAAGTCTGACAATAAACTCCGTGAAATCCTTATTACTGTTCGCAGTGATCGTTCCCTGATGCAGCTCTACGATCTCCCTGGCGATTGCAAGACCAAGGCCCGCTCCGCCGGTCTCCGTAGACCGTGCTTCATCCAGACGGTAAAACTTTTCAAATAAATTCTCAAGTTTATGCTTCGGTATCTCTTTCCCCTGGTTCCTGATCCTGATCACCGTCTCTTTTTCTTCTCCCGATGCGCTGACCTCGATAGCTGAATTCGGGTAACAGTAGGAAACTCCGTTTCTTAAGAGGTTCTCAAAGACACGAGCCAGTTTGTCCGGGTCCCCGTGGATCAGGATCGAGTCTTCGATCTCCGTGTGGCAGGTCAGGCCGCGTTCTTTAAAGACCGGTTCAAAAGAATCCAATACCTGTTCTAACAAAACATACAGATAGAATGTCTTCTTTTCCAGAGTAATATTCTGAAGATTGTATCTTGTAATCTCAAAAAATTCATTGATCAGGTCCCCCAGACGTTTGGCTTTCTCCAGAGAAATATCTGTATACTTTGCCCTCTGTTCCAGAGGCATATCCGGTGCCTCGCTTAAAAGACTCAGGTATGCAATAACCGATGTCAGAGGAGTCTTCAAATCATGGGCCAGATATACCACCAGGTCATTTTTGCGCTGCTCGCTCTCCTGGGCCTGCCTGCGCTGTTCCTTCAGACTGACCTTGATCTCATTGAGACGGTTTTCCATAGGCTGCAATTCCGGCTCCAGCTCGATCAGATCGCTGGAGTCTGTCAGGATCATATCGATCCCGGATTCAATCTGCCTCAAATAGGTTGTAAACCTGGACATACCCAGATAAAAACTGCATAAGAACAGAAAGATAAATCCCGTAGAAATGATCATGGTCTTATTATCCCAGAAGATCGCACGGTACAGATGAATAGCACTCTCATTGTCGAATCCGAACTGCTCAAAAAAGTGCACCATGCTGTCTGCAAACGGCGCCTGAAGCACTCCGTCCACAAAGACAAAAATAAACAGATAACCAAAGATACCTACGAGCAGGCTGATGCCTAAGGTCTGGAGCATAATCCTGATTTTTAAGCTCCGGTATTTGTTCCACTTACTCCTCAACTTTATATCCCACTCCCCAGACAGTCTTGATCAGCTCTTTATGTCCCATCACCTCTCCGAGCTTTTCTCTCAGGTGGCGGATGTGGACCATAACTGTATTGTTGTTGTTCTTGAAATATTTTTCTTTCCACACCTGCTCAAACAGATTTTCCGAACTTATGACCTTTCCCTTATTCTTAGTGAGTATCCAGAGGATCGAAAACTCCAGAGGCGTCAGTATCACTTCCTCTTCCCCATACAGACATTGGTGTGTATTCCTGTTCAGCACCAGTCCGGCAATCTCCAGAGTATCTTCACTGCTCTGGCCGCTGCCGTCATTATAGCGGATAAAACGGCGCAGCTGGGCTTTCACCCTCGCCATCAGCTCCAGCGGTTCAAACGGTTTTTCGATATAGTCATCCGCTCCCAGGGTCAGTCCGTTGATCTTATCCATAGATGCTGTCTTTGCGGTCAGCATGATAACCGGAAAGTTATGGTCTTTCCGTATTTCTTTTAATATTTCAAAGCCATCGATGTCCGGGAGCATCACATCCAGAATTGCCAGATCGATCTGCTCCTGTTCCACACATTCCAGTGCCCCGGCACCGTTGTAGAACTTGAACACCTCATAGTTTTCATTTTTCAAATAGAGCTCTATGAAATCAGCGATTTCCTTTTCATCATCTACTACAAGCACATTTGACTGCTTCATTGATACCTCCTATATCTTTTTGCCGCCGTTGATCACCTGAAACGGCACGTCGTCCTGTTTCTTCGCCATATCCGAGAGCGTATGGCCTTTTTTCCCATAAATGGGCGTATGATAAAAAACAGTTTTCAAACAATCGTAAAAAATCTTTTCGTCCTCTTCTTCGGCATCTAGGAGTCTGGATACTTTTACAACCGTATCCAGATAACTGGCACCGTTCTGAATCATCAAAATAATGGACTTCATAATGACCATAGCCTTGTAGCGGTCGTCCTCGATCTCCTCCAGAATATAAGTAAACATCTCGGAGACTCCCGGCCATCCGGTCACGCCGTTGCCCATGGCAAGCGCCACATACTCATCTTCCGTATATTCCTTGAAATTAAGATCCTGATACTCGTTCCACTCGTCAAACACTTCGTTCCGGTCAAGGACCTCACGGCTCACCATAAACAGGCGCTTTGTTTTCTCATTGCGCAGCAGGATGCCGCTTCGCCAAAATACGATCCGGATCAGGAGAAACCTTTCCATCTCGTCATAAGATATCTTCTCCCCTGTCACCTGCACAAAAATATCATAGCAGTAATATACATCGAGAATACCGTAAGTAAACAGCATCCCGAAAATAACCTGCTCCCATCTTGTATGCCTTTCCATGATCTTCCCGGACTTGTGGCTCTTTAAAATAAAATAAAACAGATCCTTTGCCTCTATATTAACAGCCACCTGGTCCTCTTCCACATGAATGAAGCCCAGATACCGGAGCTGCTGAAGATCATTAAAATTGGGCTCCAGTGCAAACTGCCCATCCTTCTGTTCCCAAAGTTCAAACAAAAGTTCAATTGCCTCCAACTGAAGCATCCAGAGAAGAACCTGGGGCTCATCGATGAGTCTGCCGGCGATCTCCCCGGCCAGTTCAAGCTTGGCTGCATCTGCCTGCACCGGCAGAAAGAGGCGTTCACAGATTACTATTAAATTTCTTGTCTTATTGGTAGATAGTTCTTCTACATACGGCCGCTCTGAATACAAAATTCTTGCCATCCTGACCACCTCTTCTTCTAATTTATTGTATCACAGTTTTTTGATTTCTTCTATTCTTTCTATTGCCATATCGTATCCCATCTGATAAGTCTCCCTGAGCACATCGATATCCTTTTCAAAACTGTCAATGGGATGATCCGGCCTGAGAATCACAGCCTTTCCTTCTCTCTCCAGTCTCTCGCAGTACCGGACAGTGCGGTTGTACTCCACATGACGGTTCAAAAGCAGGTCCGGAAGCTTCGGATACTTTCTTTTCAGCAGCCTTGATGTAACCTTATGGCTTTTGCTGAGCTCCTTTTTATATCCCTTTGGTCTTGTGAGTACGATCAAATGCTTGTCATTGCCGTCCCGTATCGCTTTGCGAACCGGGATCGGATCTGCGATTCCTCCGTCGAAATAAGGAACACCGTCCAGATTGATCGCCGGGAAAATAAGCGGCAGTGCGCAGGTTGCCCTCAGCATCATGCACTCCTCATCCAAGTCTTTTCCGTCTTTGTACTCGATTTCCCCGGTCAGGGCATTGGTAACTCCCACTAGGATTTTTCCGTCATATTTGTAAAAGGTGTCCCAGTCAAACGGATATAATTTATTTGGGATCACATTGTAAACAAAATTCAGCCCGAACAGGCTTCTTTCTTTGATAAGATTCTGTCTTCCTACATACCTGGGATCATTTCTGTGATTCATAAGGATCTGAAGATTTCTCTCCCTCTGTCTGGATACGTAAGAAAAGCCGTCACAGATGCCGGCTGACACTCCGATCACATACGGAAACATAATGTCGCGGTCCAGCAGGGCATCCATCACCCCTGCGCTGAAAATAGGCCGGAATGTCCCGCCCTCTAATATTAAACTTGCCATTTTCTCTCACTCCTAACTGCGTTTGGGCACTCCCCGTAATCCGCGGAAATGCTTCTCCTTTCCTTTATTATAACACAAAAACTGGAAACTTATTGTATGAGTTTTTATCACTTGATTGTCTCTTTTGGCTGATATTGCAATTTTCAAACCATTGCACTTTCTAATAAACAATGATACAATACGAAAGATGACCTTTAAGGTCGTTTTTGAAACTAAAATGGGAGCTTTTACGGGCTGAGAGGAAGGATGAACCTTCGACCATCATACCTGATTTGGGTAATGCCAACGTAGGGATTTAGATGCTTATTGTAACGGAAGCATGTACATTAAAAAGTAATGTTCCGAAAACTAAATACTGCATTTTAGATTCCCTCCCGACTGATTGAAACGAGGAGGTTGTAAGATGACTTACACAACACAGATGAATGCCGCCAGAGCCGGCATCGCGACCAAGGAAATGGAAACTGTAGCTGCCTATGAAGGAATGGATCTTCAAAAGCTTATGAATGAAGTTGCCGCCGGAACAATCGTCATACCGGCCAACAAAAATCATAAATGCTTAAAGCCGTTCGGCATCGGCAATTCCCTGAAAACAAAGATCAATGTCAACCTTGGAACATCCAGAGACTGTCTGAATATGGATATGGAAATGAAGAAAGTAAACCAGGCTGTCTCCATGGGTGCTGAAGCGATCATGGATCTTTCTTCTTTCGGGGACACTCAGACCTTCAGAAGAAAGCTTGTGGCTGAATGCCCGGCCATTCTGGGCACTGTTCCGATTTACGATGCCATCGTATACTACAACAAGGCTCTCAAGGATATCACATCCAGAGAATGGATCGACATATTTAAAATGCATGCGGAAGACGGAGTCGACTTCATGACCATTCACTGCGGGATTAACCGCAGTACTGCAGACCGTTTTAAGGCCATGAAGAGACAGATGAACATTGTTTCCCGCGGCGGATCATTGATCTTTGCCTGGATGGAAGCTACCGGCTGTGAAAATCCGTTCTTTGAATACTATGATGAGATTTTGGACATTTGTAATGAATATGACGTTACTCTAAGCCTCGGGGATGCCTGCCGTCCGGGGTGCATTAAAGACGCCAGCGATATTTCTCAGATCGAGGAGCTGGTAACTTTGGGAGAATTGACGGCCCGGGCCTGGAAAAAGGATGTCCAGGTAATGATCGAAGGACCCGGACACATGCCAATGGACCAGATACAGGCAAATATGAAAATTCAGCAGACTATATGCAAAGGTGCGCCTTTTTATGTGTTAGGGCCGCTGGTTACCGATATCGCCCCTGGATATGACCATATCACTTCAGCGATCGGAGGTGCCATTGCAGCGGCATCCGGTGCAAGCTTCCTGTGTTATGTTACACCGGCCGAGCATCTGCGTCTTCCAAATGTAGACGATGTAAAAGAAGGCATTATGGCTTCAAAGATTGCAGCCCATGCGGCGGATATCGCCAAAGGCATAAAAGGAGCAATCGATTGGGACAACCAGATGGCCAAGGCAAGGCAGAAGCTTGACTGGGAGGCCCAGTTTGATCTGGCTTTAGACCCTGAAAAGGCAAGAAGGTACCGCGCTGAATCAAAACCTGAAAGAGAAGATACATGTACCATGTGCGGAAAAATGTGTTCCGTTCGAAATATGAATGCTGTGTTGGCAGGTGAAGATGTCGACGTAGTATAAACTAAAGGAGGATTTCACAGATTTATGAATGAAGAAAGAGGCAGCTTTTCCAGCAGAATCGGCTTTGTGCTTGCGACTGCGGGATCAGCGGTAGGATTAGGAAACATATGGAGATTTCCATATTTGGCAGCTAAATACGGAGGAGGAAGCTTCCTTTTGATCTATCTGATACTTGCAGTGACCTTTGGGTTTACTCTGATGATCACCGAGATTGCCATTGGCCGGAGAACCGGAAAAAGTGCCATACATGCATTTTCCTATTTTAATAAAAAGTATAAGTTTATCGGTTATCTGACCAGTATCATACCGTTTATTATATTCCCTTATTACTGTGTCATTGGAGGATGGGTAACAAAATATCTGTTTGTCTCAATAAGCGGAAATATCAGCCAGGCGGCTGGAGATACTTTCTTTGAAGGCTTTATCAGCCAGTCCGTAAGCCCTATGGTATGGCTCCTGATCTTTGCAGGACTTGTATTGATTGTCGTAGCTCTCGGGGTTGAAGGCGGTATTGAAAAAGTCAGTACGATCCTGATGCCGGTCTTAATTGTATTGTTGATCGGAATCTCCGTATACTGCATTACCAGAAAGGGTGCCATGGAAGGTGTATTGTATTACATCAAGCCAAATCTCAGGGATCTGACACCTACCACATTCCTTGCTGCTCTGGGACAGCTGTTCTACTCCATGTCCCTTGCTATGGGAATCATGATTACATTTGGTTCCTATATGCCGAAAAAGTCTAACCTTGAGAAGTCTGTTTCACAGGTAGAGATTTTTGATACAGGTGTTGCATTCCTGTCAGGGCTTATGATCGTTCCTGCGGTCTTTGTATTTTCAGGAGGCAATGCGGATATGCTTGCATCCGGACCATCCCTGATGTTTAAAATGCTTCCGAAGGTATTTAACAGCATGGCCCTGGGAACTGTCATTGGAGCTGTTTTCTTCATTTTAGTTTTCTTCGCGGCGTTGACTTCTGCGATTTCTCTTTTGGAAACGCTGGTCTCCATCGTAATGGATAAGTTTCATTTATCCCGCATCAGAGCCTGCATTACCATGTTTGTCATTGCAATGATCATGGCAGTGCCGTCATCTCTGGGATTTGGTATATGGGGTCATATTAAGCTTCTTGGCTTCAGTTTTCTGGATTTCTTCGACTTCCTGAGCAACAGCGTCTTGATGCCGATTGCAGCATTCTGCACCTGCATATTTGCCGCTTATGTTATCAAACCAAAAGAAATCATTGATGAAGTGGAAAGTTCAGGAGATTTCAAACGAAAAAATTTATATATTCCAATGATTAGATTTTTTGCACCGATCTGTATCATAGCCATTCTCCTGTTCTCCATATTCCAGGGAATGGGAGTTATCACAGTGTAATAGGTGACACCTAAAAGTCAGACTTTATTGCGAAGTGGAAAATCCACTTCGCATTTTTCTTTTATGCCGCCAAGAGACTGAGTCTGTATTCAACCGGACTCAGCCATCCTAGCCTGGGTGCAGAACTGGAAAGGGCAGAGGATGGCCAGCATTGCTTAGAGTGTGGCATGAACGCCCATATAGCAAAGCCTGTTGACGTAAAAGAATTAACCGGCATTCTGAAAAAATACTTAAAATAAATTTATTAACAAAAGCGCATGCTCTTGTCATGCGCTTTTATTAATCACTGAAAAAGCTCTCAATCGGCCCCTGTTTTTTCTATACTGCTTTAACAACAATCCTTCATGGTCTTTCCTTCGCCGCACAGTCCTTCAAAGTCTTTTGTGAATGCGCCTACTGCGGCGGTTACAGCGTCATTTTTGATCAGTCCCTCTATGACATCCGGTGCGATGGTTGCAGCACCGATCCCATAGGCACAGAGTTCCAATACCTGCTGTGAATTCTTGAAGCTGGCAGCCAGCACTTCTGTTTTAAGCCCATTGTTCTGAAAAATATCGTGAATCTTCTTCACCGTCTCAATTCCATCGGCCCCCAGATTATCGATACGGTTTACATATGGCGCTGCATAAGCGGCGCCTGCCTTTGCCGCTAAAAATGCCTGCATCGGAGTATAAATGGCCGTGGCCGTTATCTTTACCCCTTTGGCAGACAGAAGTTTCATTGCCTTTAATCCTTCCCTTGTAGTGGGGACTTTAATATATGTATTCTCTCCAAGTCGTTTTTGCATTTCTTTTGCTTCTGTGACCATATCTTCGGCACTCTTTGAGACAACCTGCACGTGAAGGTCCGCATCTTTTCCGATAAATTCACGAATTTCACCAAGCACCTCATATGGAGGCCGTTTGCTCTTGGCTAAGATGGACGGGTTGGTAGTTACCCCTTCCACAGGAAAATACTCATATAAGTTTTTAATAGCTTCCACATCTGCATCATCAATAATAAATTTCATCTTGTTCTCCTTTATTTAAATTTCCATGATCGTATTGCTTACACCGCCCTGTCTTGCCCAGCTCTCAAATTCTCTCATCTGTGATTTGGAATACATCTCTGGATTTTCGGCAAAACAGAACTCTTTGCCAATTAAATGATACTTGGCTTCCGCCAGGGGGTTATAGTTTAGAATTTCATATGAAACATCGGGATATATCCTGCTGATATATCCGGCAATTTTCGTAATATTATCTCTGTACGCGGTAAGGCCCGGGATCATCGGTGTCCGTATGATGACCTGGTCTTTCTTTTCCGATTCCAGCAGATACCTTATATTTTCTTTGATCTTCGGATTTGGTACTCCCACGTACTTTATGTGTCTTTCCCCATCCATTATTTTAAAATCTGCAAAGATCAGATCCAGATACGGCAAAAGTTTTTCAAGTACTTCCTGTTCTGCATACAGGGAAGTCTCTATCGCAGTATGAATTCCTTCTTTTTTGCACTGCTCCAGTATTTCCAGTGCAAACTCCCATTGAAGCAGCGGCTCTCCTCCTGACAAAGTGACTCCGCCGCCATGCCTGTAAAATACCATGTCTTTTCTGATCTCTTCCATCACTTCTTTCACGCTGTACTCCCTGGAATCCATGGCGATAGCACCTGACGGGCACAATTCTGCAAGATATTCCCAGTCTTCCGACGCGTCAATATTCATGAGCATCGTATCTCCCCTGCATTTCATTCCGCCGTTCACGCTTTCTGCCGCACACATTTTACAGTGTATGCACCGGTTCTCAAAATATAGCGGACGCCGCCTTAATGAAATCCCCTCCGGGTTCTGACACCACACACAAGACAGGGGACAGCCTTTGAAAAAGACCGTCGTCCGGATACCGTCCCCGTCATGGGTTGAAAATCTGCGGATGTCAAAGATTGTTCCTTTCATATCATATGTCTCCGTAGCTGGTGCGAGCGATGATCTCATTCTGAAGTTCATCTGCAAGTTCTGTGAAATATGCGGTATATCCGGCCACCCGGACCGTAAGGCCCCTGTACTGCTCCGGATTTTTCTTTGCTGCTATGAGATCCTCTCTCCGTACAACATTAAACTGTATATGAGGGATTTCCAGGTCTACAAAGCTTCGCAGAAACCCGGCAAATTTTCGGATACCGGATTCGTTTTTAAAAAATTCAGGCAGAAATTTCATATTCAGCAGCCCTCCGTTTGTGGTAAGATTTTTATCCAGTTTTGATACGGATTTCAGGACCGCCGTCGGACCTTTCATATCTCTTCCATAAACCGGAGACATACCGCCGTCGGCAAGAGGCTCTCCTGCGTAGCGTCCGTCCGGTGACGCCCCGACATTTTCCCCCATGGGTACATGGGCTGAGACTGTATACATTCCCGTGTGGTATGGACCTCCGCGGTAGTTTTTAAATGTGCGCAGACGGTTTTTAAAATATTCGGCCCATTTTGTACCCATGGCGTCCACCCAGTCCACGTCGTTTCCGTACTTAGGCACTTTATTTAAGAGCATGGTCCTCATGACCTCATCTCCTTCAAAGTTTGTCTTTAATGCATGGAGCAGTCTTTCCGGCTCAATTTTCTTATCATCATAGACCATCTGTTTTACTGCCGCCAGGCTGTCTGCAAGATTTGCCACCTGGATCATCTGGATACCGGATAAGTTGTATTTTGCTCCTCCTGCTGTCACGTCTATTCCTCTTTCCATACAGTCGTCGATCGATGCTGAGAGAAACGGAGACGGCAGCAGGTCGATGTGTGCCTTCTCTACCTCCTCACAGGCCAGGATCATTTTGTCCATGAAATAATCGATCTGTTTTTGGAATGCATCTTCCAGTTCCTCAAACGTTTCATAAGTCTCAAGGCTTCCGTAATCAGGAGCGATCTTCTCTCCTGTGAGCAGACAGATTCCGCCGGTCATTGCGGCTTCCAGCGCCTTATTCAGATTAAACATGGCAGAATCGCTCCATCCGAGGTTATTTCCCTGTGTCGTCAGCTCCACGCATCCAACGATGGCATAATCCATGGCATCTTTTTCTTCGATCCCAAGCTCCATGACGGACGGGATCACTGCTTTGTCATTAAAAAACTGAGGCATTCCGCTGCCCTTTGACACGACACGGACCGCTTCAAATAGAAGATCATCCCCTGTGCCCTCGTGGAGCCTCACGGAAAGGTTCGGTTGAGGAAGTCCAAGGTGTTTCTGGGCCACCAGAAATAAAAACGAAAGATCATTGGAATAATCATTTCCATGCTCATCCTGGCCTCCGACAGCTATATTAAACCCGATCGGAAATCCTGCGAAATATTTTGCGCCGTGAGAATTTCTCATATAAACGATCTCATTGAATTTGAGCCACATACATTCGATGATTTCGAGTGCATCCTGTTTTGTGATTCTTTCTTCTTTTATGTCATTCTCATAGTAAGAGATCAGGTGGCGGTCCAGACGCCCCGGTGAAAATGAAGAAGCATTGGATTCCATCTGCAGAACCACAAACAAAAACCATATAGACTGCACCGCTTCATGAAAGGTCTCTGCCGGATGCTGACTCAGCTTTTTGCAGTTTTTTGCCACACAGATCATAGATTCTTTCTTGGCTTCATCGTCCTGATCTTCTGAAAGCTCCATCATCAGGTCATGATAGCGCAGCATAAAGTTTCTGACGCCTTCCATCACCAGAACGACACTTTCGTAGAAATTTCTCTGCTCCTCACTGCAGGATGTAAGTTTCTCTCTTGCCTGTTCCTGAAGTCCTGCCGGACCAAGCTTCAGCCATGTCACGCAGTTAGGGCAGATATGCCCCTGGGCATGGTCCTTTTGGTTAATCTTCACTACTTTTGATATCTCGTTTATTTCTTTTCCATATCTCTCATTTAGGACATCTTCCAGAGACTTTCCTTCCCAGTAAGGTTTAATCTCTTTTCTGAATGTTTCAATGTCTTCCGGATGGACATGGAACTTATCCTGCGGCCTTGTGGGAAGAGTCTCAAACTCCTTATCCACCCATGTGCTTCCGCTTTCCGGAAAGACCACCCCATAGCGGACTCCTGCCGTGCGGTTGCCCACAATCAGTTCCTCCGGTTCTGCACTGATCTTAATCTTCTCCAATGATGCTTTTAATGCCAGCGCTCTCTGAATAATCCTCGGCTGATCCTCATGTCGTTTGTAGCTGTCCGTTATAATGAGTGCCTGCTCAATGGAAGCATACCTTGGTTCCGATAACATTTTATCTTTTAAGTATTTTACTCTGTCTGTCTGAAAAACACCCTCCATATACTGCTCCTTCCCTGCTTTGTTCTATATATTAAAATTTATTGTTTTATATTATTATATATTATTTATTATTGTTTTGCAAGACATAATGCAAATTTAGTGTATTAAAAAAATTTTCTTCGTACTATCTTTATCCACTGCTGATTCGTTATATATAATAAGTGGATAAGTATTTTAAAGTTCCAGCAATGAGAAAGGAGGATTTTGTGTACAGTGATTTTCGATTAATCAGAAAAATGAAACAAGGCGATGATACTGCATTTGATTTGTTTATTCATACATATTACAAAAATATTTTAATTTACTGCCATTCTCATTGTTTTGATCAAAAGTATGCTGAAGATTTAACACAGGAAACTTTTATACATTTTTTTATAAAATTGTCTGATTATCATTACAGAGGAAAAACTTTGAACTATCTATATACGATAGCAGGTAACTTATGTAAGGATTATTTGAAAAAAATAAAAGAAACACCTGTGGAAGAAACAGAATTCGTCAGGGAACATAAAGCGGTGCATCAAATGGAGTATGTTTTGAACGAAATTTTTATTGAGCAGGCACTTAAACAATTACCAGATGAATTGAGAGAGGTAATTACTCTTTATTACTTTCAGGAACTGAAACTCAGAGAAATTTCTGAAACATTACAGATAGGTCTCCCATTAGTGAAATACCGTTTAAAACGAGCCAAGCAGCAGTTAGAAGAATGGATGAGAAAGGAGGAAAATTATGAATTTGGAAGAAAGGATGAAAATGTATAAAGAAACCGTACAGGCAGAACTGCATGAGGAAAGAATACAAGAAACAATCCGCAAATCAAAAACTGCCTTTTTAACGGCAGAACGGGAAAGAGTGCTGTCTTACCGTGAATTTTTATGGATACAGACAAAAATCATACAAAAAAAGTGGTGGGTTCTCCAGTTCTTACTTCTAGTGACATTGTGGATTCTTTTAACCTCTGTAACCGATGAAATATACGCAAAAAAAAGTATGGGGGTAATGGCGTCACTGTTTGTAATACTTATGATTCCTGAACTATGGAAAAACAGGTCATATGAGTGTATGGAAATAGAAGCTGCTTCTTACTATTCTCTGAAACAAGTATATGCGGCACGTATGCTGTTATTTGGCATTATAGATACCTTTCTGATTACTGTATTTTGCGGGACTGCTGCAGCGGGACTGCATTTTGGGGTGTCAGAGCTGGTCATTCAATTTCTTTTTCCATTGAGCATCACTGCCTGTATTTGTTTTGGTATATTATGCAGCAAATATTGTTTCAGTGAAACGGCAGCAATCATTTTATGTATTATATGGAGCGCCGTATGGCTGTTTATCATTTTAAATGAAAGTCTATATAAAATCGTTGCTGTTCCGATCTGGTTTACTTTATTGGGATTTGCAATTCTCTTCCTTGTCTTTGCTGTCTGCCGTATTTTAAAAAGTTGTAATAAATATTTGGAGGTGCCGCTTGATGAAATTAGAACTTGATCATTTAACAAAAAAATTTGGAGATTTTACTGCTGTAAACCATATAAATCTCACTATGAAAAACGGAGTATATGGTCTGTTGGGAGTAAACGGAGCAGGAAAAACTACGTTAATGAGAATGCTGTGTACCTTGCTGAAACCTACAAGCGGAACGATCCGCTGTGACGGCAGAGATATTTTCAAAATGGACAGCGAATACCGCAGATTATTAGGATACTTGCCGCAGGAATTTGGGTTTTACCCACAATTTTCGGTGCAGGATTATTTGCTTTATATTGCAGCATTAAAAGGAATCCCTCCGGCTGCCGCAAAAGAGCGGGTAAAGGAATTACTTTTTAAAGTAGGGCTATCAAAGGCAGCGCATAAAAAAATGAAAAAATTATCCGGCGGCATGAAACGCAGGGCAGGGATTGCACAGGCAATGCTGAATAATCCAAAAATCCTCATACTTGATGAGCCCACGGCAGGGCTTGACCCAAATGAAAGGATTCGTTTCCGAAACTTAATCAGTGAACTCTCAGAGCAAAGACAGGTTCTTCTGTCTACTCACATTGTTTCTGATATTGAATATATAGCCAATGAAATCTGGCTGATGAAAGACGGAGAGCTCATGCACAAAGGATCTGCAGATGAAATCATAAACTCTATGCCGGAAACAGTATGGGAATGTTTTGTAGAAAAGAATATGGTCTCTGATTTTATAAAAAGGTACAGGATTTCCAATATGAAAACAGAACCGGACGGAATTATTTTGCGCATTATTTCTCAGGAAAGGCCGTTTACAAATGCCAAATGTGTAAAAGCATCATTAGAGGATGTATTTTTATATTACTTTGGAGAAAAGGCAGGTGATGAAAATGCTGCGATTTGAACTGAAAAAAATATTTTCTAAGTTTAAAAACAGGATAGCCGTTCTGGTTTTATTGGTGACCCTCATTCTAACCAGTATTCTGACAATTAACAAAGTTGAGTATATTGATGATAACGGAAACAGCTCGACTGGAATCTCAGCGGCAAAAAACCTTAGAACAGCCCAGAACAAATGGGCAGGTGATCTTACCGAGGATGTCCTTCAAAAGGTGCTGGAGAAAAATAAGAAAATTAAAAATTCCAAAGAAGCATTGTCAGATGACCTGCTGGAACAGGATAAAGCATTTGCAAAAATGCAGGATATTACCGGCATTCTTGATGTTATTAATTGTGCATTCAGTAAATATAGAGATTACGACGGTTTTGCGGCTGACCATGTTTCCGGCAGGGATGTGAAAAATATTTACAAAAAAAGAATTTCTGCTTTAAAAGAATATCTTGATTCGGGAAAAGAAACTTTTACGGATGAACAAAAAAAATTTTTGATACGGCAATATAAAAATCTGGAAACACCTTTTCACTATGAATATATAGACGGATGGAGCGCATTGCTGCAGAACATATCCACATTTATTCTGATTTTAGCGTTAATCATTGGTTTTTTGGTATCCGGTATTTTTTCAGATGAGTTTCAGACAAAGGCAGATTCTATTTTCTTTTCAGCCAAATTAGGAAGAAGTAAAGGGATTTTATCAAAGATGTGGGCGGGATTTTTAATTACCACGGTTTTTTATGTTGTTTTTGTGTTTTTATATACTCTGACTGTACTTTTCGTATTGGGCACAGACGGTGCAAATTGCCCTATTCAGCTGGACATGTGGAGAAGTGTTTATAATATTTCTTTTCTGCAGGCATATCTATTTATTGCAGCAGGCGGTTATATTGGTACGCTGTTTGCTTCCATACTTGCTATGCTTGTATCGGCAATCACACGTTCGACTCCAACAGCCGTCATTGTGCCGTTCATTGTACTGTGTGCGCTTCCTTTTTTAAGCAGGATCATTACATTGCCGGGAGTGTGTTCTTTCTTTCCGGATCAGTTATTAGAAATATATATAGATATTAAAGAATCCGGACTTGTGGAATTAGGAGGAAAAGTCATGACCACAGCAGCCGTTATCATTCCTGTATATGCGGTCATATGCTTAATTCTTCAGCCTTTATTATACAGGATCTATCAAAAAGCAGAGATAAGATAGATAAAACGGTATAAAAGGGGGCGGCTTTACGAAAGCCGCCCTTGTTTTGTTTAAAGTTCCTCCACCATTTTTTCCAGCTTCGTAATGATTGCCTCTGCCTTCTTCACAGCATCACTGACTCCTACTTTGACCTTTGGAATATTTTCAAATCTGTCCTCATCCTTGATCGGCATATCCTTCGTAAGGATCACCGCATCCGTTCCGATCAGATCTTCCGGTGTAATCTGGTTCTCTATCCCGATAGACCCCTGTGTCTCCACTTTAATCTCGATCCCGTGTTTCCTGGCCGCTTTCTCCAGCGCCTCCGCTGACATATAGGTATGTGCCACCCCTGACGGGCATGCCGTAACCGCTAAAAATTTCATGATAGAATACCTCCTCTAGATTTTCTGATGTTCTTTATTCAAATGAAAGATCAATGTCTAAATCCCCTTCGTCTGTGCCTGCTGCCTCTTCTGTAATATCCTTCTTCAGCAGAATCATCAGCCCCGCAGTCACTCCGACGGCAATGGCAAGGGATACAAGAAATCCAATTGGATTTCCAAGGACAGGAATCATAATCAGGCCGGACCAGGCAACAGGATTTGTAATATTGAACAGATAACCCACGGCTCCGCCTACAGCCGAACCGATCATGGTCGATGGAATGACACGCAGCGGGTCGTTGGCCGCAAACGGAATAGCTCCCTCAGTAATCCCTACACAGCCCATGGCAACTGCACTCTTTGCTGCTTCTCTCTCTTCCTGGGTAAACTTTTTCTTTGCTAAAAATGCTGCCAGAGCACATCCAAGCGGCGGTGCTGTCATTGTCACAGCCATAGGCCCTGCATATGTATACACGCCGGCACTTACCGTAGCCACGCCAAAGGTATATGCTACCTTATTAAATGGTCCGCCAAAGTCAAAGCCTGCTAGCAGTCCGCATACTGCACCTAAAATTACTTTATTCCCATTTCCCAAATGCTCCATAACCTTTGTCATTCCGTCCATAATTCCTGCGATCGGTGCTCCAAGGACATACTGCATAAATCCCATGGTTATTAAAGAACCGACGATCGGAATGATCATGATGGGCATGATGGAGCTCAATGCTTTCGGCACTTTGATCTTTTTTAAATAGTAGCATACAATTCCGCCAAGAAGTCCTGTTACGATTCCTCCCAGGAATCCGGCTCCGACACTGATGGAGATCATTCCTCCAACAAATCCGGGACAAATACCCGCACGGTCTGCGATGGATGCCGCAATATATGCTGACAAAACCGGTACCATCAAATTCAGCGCGGTAGAACCAAAGTTCCATAAAGTTGCCATCCAGGTCCCTTCCGGCGGAACACCTCCCTGCCCGTATGCCATGACGGCAACTGCCATTAAAATACCTCCGGTCACTACAAACGGAATCATATGGGACACTCCGTTCATCAGATGTTTTCTTGTATCTTTAAAAATACCTGCAAGTTCGTTCATCTTCTCTCTCCTCCTTATAGTATCAGTTCCAACACTTCTTTTTCATTGGTTACATTCATGAGCTGCTCTCTGAAGTCATCATGGATGATCTTTCTTGACAATTTCGCCAGAATCTCCAGATGCTTATCTCCCTGTCCCGGGTCCGGAACTGCGATCTGAAAGACCATCTGGACTTTTTCATTCGCCCACTGCACCGGGTCTTTCAGCCTTGCAAATGCCAGAGACGGTTCCTTTACATGGACCGATTTCGCATGGGGTGTGGCGATCAGAAATCCTATACTTGTCGGCGCTCCCTCCTCTCTCTTTATAACATCCGCCACATATGCCGCCCTGTCATTCAAACGTCCCTGTTCTTCCATTACTCCGGCAATCTTAGAGACTGTTTCTTCCGGTGACGCCGCTTCCAGGTCAAATACGATCAGTCCTTCATTCATTAATTCCATAGTTCTTTACTCCTTTTGCTTCTTCTGCCGCTTTTAGCATGTCTTCACAGCATTGCTTTACTGTCTTTCCTTTAAGAAACAATCCCGATGTTCCTCCGGTTAAGATGTCTGCCCCGGCTTTTACCGCTCTCGGAATCGTATCCTGATTGATGTTGCCGTCTGCCTGAATCTTCGTCTTCAGTCCTGCATCGTTCAGCATCGTCCTCATCTGCCTGATGTGACCGAGTGCCCCCTCCTGCATCTTTTGTCCTGAAAACCCGGGGTCGACTGTGAGTTTTAAGATCCAGGCCGCTTCACCTGCCAGTGTGATGAAATTCTCCCCCGGGGGTGTCGTGGATTTATATGCCAATACCGGCTGGACACCCGCTTTCCTGATCTGTTCAAGCACCCTGAGAGGTTCTTTCATCGCCTCATAGTGTACCGCTATGTAATCTGCTCCCGCATCGGCATACATGCCGATATAGCGCTCTGGCTCATAAGCGGCCAGATGAGCTTCTATGGGGAGGCTGGTTATGCCTCTCATCTGTTTTAAGAGTGTTTCCGATAATATGAAACAATCATTAAACCTTCCATCCACCATATCATAGTGAAAAAACGAGATTCCCGCTTCCTCGGCTTCCTCTACGGCATCTGCCAGATGACACAGATCCATGCAGGAAACAGATGCAGAAACCATAAGTTCCTTTTCCGCTGCTCTTTTCATAGCTTTCCTTTCTTTTTATTATTTATCCTTGTTTATTATTATTTTATATTTATTTATATTATTATTCAATATCTCTTTTGTTCTCTTTTTGCAGTTGTATATCTGCAAAAACGCTGCACTGCACCGAGGCAAAACCAAAAATTGCGGGTAAACAACTGCAGTTTATGACATAGCGTTCAGTCTCTCTTCATTATATAAAAAAAGAAAGTGCCCAAAAGACACCTTCTTAATCCGAATTCATCATGATAATATTCTTGATCTCTTCTTTATTACCCGCTTTCCTTATGAGTTTTGCCGCATTCTTTTCCATCGTCATTTCGTAAAATGTTTCAAAAAATGCTCTGGTGGACTGAATGTCTTCAAAATTCAGCGCCAGTAAAAATATCACATCCACGCTTCCCTCATCCCACTCAACTTTATGGTCCGTCTTTATGATCGCCACAGCCGGCTTTTCAACGAGATTTGCCATGCCATGGGGAACCGCAACGCCTCCTCCCAGCACGGATACGCTGATCTCTTCTCTTCTCAGTACATCCTCATAAAAGCCGTCCTTTACATAGCCCCCGTCCTGCAGCTTTCTGCACACCTTATGTAACAGGGCTTTTTTCGTCAATGTCCCCGACTCCAGAAAAATCAGTTCGTCCTCCATCAAATTCTTAATGGTCCATCGTTTTTCCAGATTCTTTTTCTCTTCTTTCATCTCATGACAAATTTTCTTGATCCTGAAGACATCCTGCTCTCCCACAAGCGGAGTCGTATAAACCACATAAGGGTGTTTGATCTTCAATGAGGGAACCGTGGTGATCACAAGGTCATACTGACTCTCATCTATCATGACTCCTGCATTTGCCGGGAGTACAGATGTAACATTGATATCCATAATCTTATGTTCGATCTTCCTGGTAATGATCTGAGCGATCCCCACTCCGCCGCTGCCGATAACGACTGTATTGATGTCCCTCTTATTCTGAACCATGGCCCCGCCAAAGAGAATTGCCATATATGAGATCTCATCTTCCGTCGGAAATGCGCCCACAAGGCTTTCATATTCTTTGCTTGCCGTAAAACAGGCTGAAAATATGGCTGAGTACGTCCTCTTTATCTCTTCCAGAAAAGGATTTTTAATCTCAAACCCAAACTTTACTCTTATGAAGGAACTGTTCAGAAATAAGGCTGTACTTGTCTTTAGCAGAGGATCTTCCCTGAAATCTCTCCCCACAATGGAAGAAATGTACTGAATCATGTTCTGGGCGGCGTCTTCGATATCTATCTCTTTTTCGATCAGAAATTTTTTATTAACAATGCGGCTGCTGTTCTGTACTTCCGCTCCGAGAAGCAGAAGATATAGATACAATCCCTCCCTCGGGTCAATGTTCATCCGGAATTGTCTGTTCAGAAGTCCTGTGAGTATGTCGGTCCAGTCGGCGATCTCCTCTACCAGTGTAAGTCTGCTGATCATAGACTCTTCCAGACAATGTCCTCCTCTCAGCCGATTCATCTGACTGCTCGTATATTCGGCCAGCATACAAAATGTATAATCATTAAACTGCATGCCGATCTGTCTCTCCAGCTGCTGAATACAGGAAATTACCTTATCGGCTGTGCTCTTTCTGTACTGAGATAAAAATCTTGCATATGTCACCGGATCGATTCTGTAATCCGGCACTGTGGCTGACTTCGGAGCCTCCTCCAGATAAACTTTCTGATTTTGGCATACCAGAACTTTTCTCAGGTCAAATTCCCGGCCCTGTATGACAATTCCTTTTCCCACGATCTGCCTGATACATACTCTGTCCGGCTCTAAAATCTTATTTGCCTTCTCGATATCTGTGCGGATCGTGGATTTGGAGACAAACAGCTCCTCCGCAAACAAAGACGCCGTGTAAGGCTCCCCATTTTCAATCAGAGTCCTGACAATATAGCGCATCCGGTATTTTCTTGTTTCGCAGGGGATATGGTCTTTCGGAAATAAGTGTTCCAATTCTTTTCTGTGCAGCCCTGCCTGAAGACAGACCCCTCTTCCCCTCCGGCGGACAAGCTGATATCCATTCTCTTCACAAAATTCAGCTGCCTCTTTCATATAATTATGTACACTCCGCTCAGAAATCTCCAGCATCCCTGCAATTCTCTCATAGGTGATAAAATCATCATCCTGATGGATCAGCACTTTCATTATTTTTTGTGCAGTCTTGGAAAGCATAGGAACTCCTTTTTATTACTTTTTATCATTGTTTATTGATATATATTATTTATTATTTTAGACTTTCCTATGATTTCTGTCAACGCTCACTTAAAGGCATCCCTTCCACTATCAGTAAAAACCACTGAAAAAGGCCAGAAAATATCCTGTATTTTCTGGCCTTCCCATATCACTCTTTTATTATTCTGTTGGTTTCAGGTTTTTCAGTGAAATATCCAGGATCGGAGCCGAATGGGTCAATGCCCCGGAAGATACGAAATCCACTCCAATCTCTTTGATCTTCTTTAACCGTTCCTTAGTCACATTGCCGGAACACTCTGTGAGAGCACGACTTCCGATGATTTTAACTGCTTCCTTCATCATTTCATCCGACATGTTGTCCAGCATAATAATATCTGCACCTGCCTCCAGGGCGTCATTCACCATGGCAAGATTTTCGGTCTCTACTTCAATCTTCCGCACAAATGGAGCATACGCTCTTGCCGCATAGACTGCCTCCCGGACCCCTCCGGCAGCGCCGATGTGGTTGTCTTTCAGCATCACCCCGTCAGAGAGATTATAACGGTGATTCTTGCCGCCTCCGACTGTTACCGCATATTTCTCAAACGGACGCATATTCGGTGTTGTCTTTCTCGTATCCAGAAGCTGTGTGGAGGAACCTTCTAATTCTTTTACGAGGGAATTGGTAAACGTTGCAATCCCGCTCATTCTCTGAAGATAATTCAGCGCCGTCCTCTCTCCTGACAGCAGGACCCGGATGTCTCCTCTGAGCACTCCCATAAGCTGACCGGCTTTGATCTCGTCTCCATCGCTCAGCTTTGTCTCGAAAGTTACGTGTTCATCCAGAAGTGTGAATACGCGGTGAAACACTTCCAGGCCTGCGACAATTCCGTCCTCTTTACAGATCAGCTCGACCTGTCCCTGTCTTGGTTCTGGCATGACAGCATTGGTGCTGACATCCTCTCCGGTGATGTCCTCTTTTAACGCATTCAGCAGATACTCATCAATATTTACCGCCATTGTTACACCATTTATCATAGAAATCCCCATCCTTTCTTTTGATCTCTTCCAGCACAAGACGTTTGTTCTCCTCCTGAATACCGAAAATATCATGATACTTTGCTAAATCAACCTGGCATTCTGAAGGCTTTTTTGGTGCCTTTGCAATATCCTCGGCTGATTCCAGGGCAAAAACAAGAGATTCCAGCAGAGAATTGCTTGCCAGCCGATTCTTTCCATGGACTCCATTGCAGCTGGTTTCTCCCACTGCATATAAATCCTCCATGGATGTACGGCTTCTTAAATCTACCTTGATTCCTCCCATAAAATAATGCTGTGCGGGAGTCACCGGAATCCATTCCTTCGTCATGTCATATCCTTCTTCCAGGCACTGCTTATAAATGTTAGGAAATCTTTGTCTGATCCGCTCTCCGTCCAGATGAGTCACAGACAGCCGCACATAATCGGTCCTATCTTTCTCCATCTGCTCACGGATGGCCGCGGTCACAATATCTCTGGGCAGCAGCTCATCTATAAACCGTTCCCCGTCTTTATTGTATAAATAGGCTCCTTCCCCTCTGACAGACTCCGAGATCAAAAAGCTCCTGCCCGGCTTGTCAGAATAAAAAGTAGTCGGATGAATCTGTATGTAATTGATATTCTGGATCTCCACGTTATGGCGCAGGCAGATTGCCAACCCATCTGCGGTGAGATGTCTGTAATTGGTGGAATGTCTGAACAGTCCTCCCATTCCTCCCGTTGCGAGTACGGTCTTTCCTGCATAGATGCAGTCCACATCTCCTTTGGATGTCACATAGACAACTCCCCGGCAGGCCCCTTTTTCCTCAATCAGGTCGATCATCGTAGAGTGAGTAAGGATCTCAATGTTATCCCGCCGTTTCACTTCCTCATAGAGCTTGCCCGTAATTTCTTTTCCTGTCACATCATCATGATGAAGAATCCGGAAAATGGAATGTCCCCCCTCCCGGGTATACTCAGTCTCCCCATCTCTCTGATCAAACTGAACACCGAATCCGATAAGCTCATGGATAATTTCCCTGGAACGAGTGATCATCTTATCCACGGCTGCTCTGTCATTTTCATAGTGTCCTGCCTTCATGGTGTCTTCAAAGTACAAGTCGTAATCTTCTTCATTGCGCAGTGCGGAAATTCCTCCCTGCGCCAGAAAGGAATCACTTTCCTCTACTTCTGTCTTGGTAATCATAATGACTCTGTAATCTTTTGGAAGGAACAGAGCGTGAAACAATCCCGCAGCGCCGGTTCCAACCACAATTACATCTGCTGATCTCATAATTAAAAATAATCCTTTCCCCCGGATAAACGGCTGCTTTTTATCTACTGAGCGATACGCAGCATCTTATCCAACGCTTTCTTTGCGTCAAGACGCAGTGTCTCATCCAATTCCACCTGGTTTTTCATATCTCTGAGTGTGTCTCTGACATTTTCAAGGGTGATCCTCTTCATGTTCGGACAGAACTGTCTGTGTCCCACAGAATAAAACGTCTTGTTCGGATTCTTCTGCTTAAGTTCGTATAATACCCCCATCTCTGTACAGATGATAAACTTGTCCGCATCAGATGCAGTGGCATAATCGATGATCCCGGATGTGCTCCCTACATAGTCGGCCAGTTCCACTACATCCATCGTACACTCAGGATGTACAAGGATCTCTGCATCCGGATGTGCTTCCTTGGCTTTCTTAACATTGTCTGCGGTAATGCTTGTATGTACATGACAGAATCCGTCATTGTAAATAAAGTTCTTCTCCGGTATTTTTGATCCGATATATCTTCCCAGGTTTTCATCTGGAATAAAGAAAATATTCTTCTGAGGCAGAGCCTTTACAATCTTCATGGCATTGGAAGATGTCACACAGACATCCGAATAAGACTTGATCTCTGCCGTAGAATTTATATAACAGACCACTGCCAGATCATCATACTCTTCTCTTACTTTCCGGATCTTGTCCAAGTCTACCATATGGGCCATCGGACAGTCAGCCAGCTGGTCCGGCATGATCACAGTCCTGTCAGGATTCAGGATCTTTGCACTTTCTCCCATAAAGCTTACACCGGCAAAACAAATCACATCTTTCGACTCATTCAGCGCTACCTTTGCGAGGTAATACGAATCCCCAACATAATCCGCAATTGCCTGTACAGCATCATCTACATAATAATGGGCCAATAAGACCGCATTTCTTTCTCTTTTTAAATCTTCAATCTCTTTTGCGAGGTTATCCATCCTTTTCCTCCTTAGCAAGGGAATTATCCCAACTGATATGATTCCATATTAAGATTAAATATACCACTTTGATCAATTGTTATCAAGTATTTAGAGGGAGTTTCCGGCATAAATGCTTAACTTATAACAACAAAATACTTAAAACAGCATCCTTATCAACGCCGCCGATTCCGTTGATAAAGATGCTGTCTTCTTAGAGATTATGAATACAAAATTCTTTCAATTCCTCTTCTGCCTTTTTCTCATCCGCACCATCTATGATAAAGGTTACTACTTCATGCTGATGAGCCCTGAGTGTCAGAAGAGATATCATATTTTTGGCATTCGCTCTCTGAGATCCCTTTTCCAGAGTTATTTTGCTCTGGTACGTCCGCGCCTTCTCCACCAGCAGTACAGCCGGACGCGCATGGATCCCAACGGGTGACTGCACCTCAAAATCAAACTGCTTCATCTTTTTCCTCCCTGATCATACCTGGACAGATTCACCTCTCAGCCTTTCGATTTCTTCCGCGATCCGTTTTGCAAATGAGAAGGACTGTTTCATTGCAAAGCTTTTGATCCTGATGGGATTTGAGAACAAAGAAATCTGTTTCTCCCGGCCATCCCGGAGTTTGATCAAAACCTTCAGGTATTGAATCGTACCCGCCTCTTTTGCCTTGATCTTATATTCCAGTTCTTCAAGAGACATAAAAGGTCTGTAATCGATCCGACACCTGCTGATCCAATCCAGCGAATAAAACTCCGGCTCTGAAACCTGCTTTTGGTTAATGCGGTTATTGAGAAGGCAGACCTTTCTGTTTTTCTCATCCATCAAAATATAATTCCCGATCCGCCCTGTAATTTCAAAGTCCTCTGAAAGTTCACTCTTCCTTTCGCACAACTCCCTGATTTCACCATAACTTTTCTTTGCGATCGTCTCTGTAAAATAGTTGCTGGCCTTTTCATAACATTCTTTGCAGATATACCCTTCCGCATATCGAAATTTCTTAAACATTCCCAAAGGTGCATCACAGATATCACATGTCCTCATTTCCAAATCACCCTTTCTGCTCACGGAGCACTTCTGACAGCGCCCCATATATCTTTTTATACTTCTGGTATTTGATTTCATAAAGCCCCGCATTATATTTTCTTGGGTTAAAACATTTTTTAATCCGAACGGTCCTGCCAACCATCTGCTCAAGTGTTACGTCCTGCCCTGCAGCTGCGGCTGCCATGAGCGCTATGCCATATCCCGCTCCGGTCCCGCTTTCCAGCTGTTCTACTCTCGTATTCAGGACATCCGCAAGAATCTGCATCCATACTTCATTTTTGGAGCCTCCGCCGGTCACTTTCAGATTCTGAAGCGCAGTCCGTCCAACGTGCATGACTTCTGTAAGCTGTCTCACACCAAAACAAATCCCTTCCATGACTGCAGCAGTTATCTCCTGTCTTGCAGTTTCAGTTCCGATGCCGATCAAAGCTCCCCTCAGAGCCGGATCTCCATAGATCGTCTTGTCACCTGCAAGGTGCGGATAAAAGATCAGATTGTTTTCTCCGAGTTTTGAAAGATCCACTCCGTCAGTCTCAGCCGAAAAATCATCTGTTTTAAGAATCTGTCTGACCCACCAGCCAAAACTGCTTCCCGATGACTGTACCACACCCTGGACCAGAATCACGGTGTTTTCACCATCCACAGAAAACATAATATTTTTTCCTTTTGCCCCAAACTCTATCTTTTCCTTCGGGAACATCAGGACACCGGATGTTCCAAGCGAAAGGACCGGATACATATTGGAAAAGCATCCTGTGGATATGGCTGCTGCCGGATTATCTCCGGTGCCGACAATCACTTTTACCTGCTTTTTGAAGCCGAATTTTCGCCTCCAGACTTCGGCCACATATCCTGCCGTCTCTCCGCTTCCTTTTACCTTTGGATAAATGTCCTCCGGAAACCCTAAGATTTTCCGGATCTCCGAAGACCATGTTCCTGTCTTTAAATCAAATAGAGAAGAAGTGGATGCCTCACAATAATCAGTCTGACACTGCCCCGTAAGCCGAAAAACGATATAATCCGGTCCGATCAAAAATGTCTTCATCTTCTGAAAATGTTCCGGTTCATTTTTCTTCAGCCACAGCAGGTTAATTGCCGGGCTTCCGGTGGAAATGATATTGGAGATATAGGAAACTTCCGGGACCTTATAGATCTTTTCTTTTGTTTCCTTTACAAGATCCATGGTCCTTGTGTCATTCCACATCAATGCCGGGCGTATAGGCGCTCCGTCCCATCCAAGAAATACTGCGGTATGCATCTGTCCCGTGACACCAATGGCTCCGATGTGCTCCGGATCTTCTCCTGAAAGAAGTTCCGCCATGGCTTCTTCCACCGCATTCATCCAGATTTCGGGATCAATCTCCTTCCATCCCGGTTTTGGCTGTGAAATTTCATACTCTCTGCTGCTTTCTCTCCTGATCTCTCCCGCTCCGTCGATCAGCGTCAGCTTTGCAGAAGAAGTCCCTATATCAATTCCAATATACTGTTCCATTTGCTATTCTCCAAATCTGAGGATCACTTTATATGTATCCGGTTTCATTGCCGCCTCAATGGCTTTGCCAAAGTCCCGGTAATCAAAAATCTGTTCCGTCAGAACGGTTGGGTCGATCAGCCCTTTTCCAATCAGCTGTACCGCCTGGTGGAAAGATGTAATGGTCGGACTAACGGCGCCTGTGACTGTCTTCTGGTAAGAATGCACGGCTCCCATATCTACCGGCACTGGATCGTTTGGATGCATGGAGCTGAACATGACGCTCATGCCTCCGGGGGAAGTCATTTCCACAGCCTGAGCCGCAACGGCCGGGATCGCTGTCGTATTGAATACCACCTGGGCACCTCTGCCGCCGGTGAGTTTTTTTACCTTTTCAGCGGCATCCTCCGCCATCGGATCGATTACATCGTCACATCCAAGCTTCTGCGCCCTGTCTCTTCGCTCCTTAAGCGGCTCACTTAAAATCACTCTGGCTCCCTTTAATTTGGCAAGCATTACGTGAAGCATGCCCATGGTACCGCCTCCGATGACAGCCACATCATCTCCAAACTGAATATTTGTACGGGTGATACTGTTGACTACACATGCCAAAGGCTCGGTAAATGCCATTTTTTCAAACGATGTACTGTCCGGATATACAAACAGGTCTTCTGCTTTTGCCACAACAAATTCTGCAAATCCGCCGTATCCTGACAATCCGTCCGGGTTTGTGAAAATTTTGCTCTTCGGATGTTCTTCACAGATGTTTTCTTCCCCATGCTTGCAGAAGAAACATTCCCTGCAGTCGTCAATGATATATTGGACCACTTTCTGTCCCTTAGAGAAACGTTTCTTATTGACTCCGCTTCCAAGTTCCTCGATCACTCCGCAGTACTCATGTCCGCCGATCCTTGGGTAGCTGTAACTGCAGTCTCCATTAAAGTCCCGTACATCGTTGGTACAGATGCCGGAATCCTTGATCCGGATCAGCACCTCGCCTTCTTTTAACTCCGGTAATTCAATCTCTTTGACGGCAAAATCTTTTGGTTGATTTAATATGATTGCTTTCATCTTTCTCACTCTTTCTGAACTTAATATGCCAGGATTCCGGTCGCTCCGCCTACCACACCGATTACAACGATCAGCCCGATGATTTTCAGTGAAGACCATCTTCTCTTGTTCATCAGATAGTAAACGAGCATGGTCACTGCAAGCGGAAGGATGCTTGGGCAGATCGCGTCCAGAAAGCTCGTCTGAATGTCATAAGTAGATGTGGAACTTACCACTTTAAGTCCGCAGCTTGCCTTTACATAGTTGACCACCAGGCCGCCCATTACCATGCATCCCATGATAGAAGCACCTTTGATCAATTTATTGAGGATTCCCTTTTCAAGGAAGTCCATGATTGCCTCACTTCCGGCTTTATAGCCGAACATAAAGTTCCAGTAACTCAGGCCATATGCGGCTGCAATAATCACAACTGCGTATATGATGGCTCCCCATATATTTCCGCTTCCGGAACGGGTTAAGTCGATACATACCGCTAAAAGAATCGGGATTACCACGCCCTGCCAGATGGTATCACCCATACCGGCTAAAGGCCCCATCAGAGAAGTTTTTAAGTTCGTGATAAATTCATCGGGTATCTCTTCACCCATGGCCTTTTGTTCTTCCAGGGCAACCGCCATACCAAGGATACATGCACCGAACTCAATATGTACATTGAAGAATTCAATTTCCCGTTTCATGACCTCTTTGCGCTTTGCCGGGTTATCTTTATACAGGAAATTAATGATTGCCGAAAACATGTGGGCAACAACCTGCCCCATCATTCTTTCATAGTTATAGCATGTCTGGGGAAATGTCTCCCAAATGAACCAGGCTTTGATCAAGGCGGCCTTTGGGATCAAACTTTTCTTTTTATTTTCCATCTTAGTCGTCCTCCTCATCATCTTCATCATCAATAACTGCTGCTTCTGCCGGTTCCATAGCAGAGGTGACCTGAACGTATACAACTGCCACGAGCAATGCGATGATACCCAATGTCAGTAATGGAAGCTTTGAGTATACAGCCAGTAAGAACCCTGCAAACAGAAATACTTTTGATTCCCCTTTGAAGATGTACTGCAGTGTGATCGCAATTCCGAGTGCAGGCATTAAACCACCGATGATCTGGAAGACAGTCAGTACTTTTCCGCTTAACATATTCAGGATTCCCTGGATATAGTTAGACCCAAAGTATGCGGCGAGAGCACACGGGATTGCCGTCATGAGAAAACACATGATCTGAGGAAATAAGACATTTGCCCGCCAGATTTTGTTATACTGTTCTTTTTCTATATACTTATCTGCAATATGTACAAAGAAGCAGTCAAAGGTCATACGTCCTGCCCAGACAATCGTTCCAAGAATACCGATCGGTACTGCCAGCGCCAAAGCGGTATCGGTGTCCAAACCGCCGACGATCGCATAGGCTGTTCCCAGGACTCCTGCCAGTCCCATATCTGCAGGCATACTTCCTCCCGCCGACATGAATCCCAAATAAACTAAGTTAATGGTTGCACCGATCACGGCTCCCTGTACCGGATGGCCCAGAATTAAGCCGGTGATCATACCGCAGACCAGCGGTCTCTGTAAGGACCAAAGGCCTACAAACGGCAGGTTTCCAACTGCCAGCCAGTAAACAACCCCGCATAAGGCTGCCTGTATGATGGTCATCTTTTCCATATATACTTCCTCCTTCTATTTATCCAAGTATCCGGTAACTTCAATCACCTGCTGTTCAGGGACGAGCTGATAATAAACATGCACGTTCTTTGTCATCAGGTTTTTAATCGCGGTGATCTCATCCGGATCACAGGCTACATTTTTGATAAACGGTGTTCTTTCTCCTCTAAGTCCCATTCCGCCGAGGTTAACGTCCTTAATCTCAAGACCCAGATCCGTCATGCGGTCATATGTAATGGGTGTTTTTGTGAGGATCATAACCCTCTCTCCTGCTTCCTTCGGATCTTTTTTAAGAACCTCCGCTCCTTTTTCGGTCCCGTATACATTTACCTTAACACCATTTGGAGCAAGGGCTTTGATGACTCGTTTGTTGAATTTGTCTGCCGCAACTTCGTCATCCACTACGATGATCCTGTTGACATTTAAGCTCGGAGTCCATACAGAGACAACTTCTCCATGGATCAGCCTGTCATCGACTCTGGCTAACACGACATTTTTCATTCCTCATCTACCTCCTCAAATAACTTTCTTACGTCTTTTACTGTTCCCGGCGCCGCTTCTATGAGCCCTGCGCAAATCTCTGCCGCATTTTTTCCCGCATAGCGCCCCATCATTACCTCTACCATTAATGGCAGGTTAATTCCCGTCACATGATATATGTCATGATGCTCCATTAAAGAAACAATCGCATTGAACGGACTTCCGTGGAACAGATCAGATACGAACAGGATCTCTTCTCCATCTCCGGTTTGATCAATCTCCGCTTTCAGTTTTTCCGTTAAAGTTGCTACTGTCTGCTCGGGGAACAGCCCATATGCTACCAAATCCTCCTGTTCGCCCACGAGCATCTGGGTACTTTCCACCAGCCCTTTTGAATAGCTGCCGTGGGATACTGCAATGACCTTCATCCTTTTCCCTCCTTTTCATCTGGCCTTTGATGTAATTGAAGTATACCACGCCGCTTTCCGGGTTTTTCACAGACATTTGCACAATCATTGCCGCAGTTTCTGCCAGCATTTTGCATGATTAACTGCGCAATTTATTACGCAGAAGCTTCTTTCTTCCGGAATGGATTTTGCGGCATGAATCGTGCAATAACCGAAACAGTTACAGACTTTTTCCCTGTTATAATCGAATCAAGCTTAGTACGTACTGGTGAACGGTAAAAATGAAAAATTTCAGATTAGATAGGAGGAAGCGGCTTTTTTAACCCCGCCGCTATATGGAAATGAAAATTGTAAATGGATTTGACCTGATGAAATATGCAAAAGACCATCATTATATCCTGCCTGCATTTAACACGACAAACCTGGAAATGACTTATGCCATCGCCAAAGGATTGAACAAGGCAGGACTTCCCGGATATATTCAGATATCTTCTAATAACTTAAGACTCTCAAGCCCGGACACAATCACATATCTTGCAAAAGATGCCTTAAAGGACAGTGATGTGCCGGTGGGTCTTCACCTTGATCACGGAAAATCTTACGAACATGTGAAAGCATGTGTGGATGCAGGATTTACTTCTATTATGATCGATGCCTCTCATCTTCCGTTTGAAGAAAACATTCAGGAGGTGAAACGCGCAGTACAGTACTGCCACTTCTACGGAGTTCCTGTTGAGGCAGAATTGGGGGCCCTCCAGGGGAAAGAGGAGGATATCGTAAACGAAGCAGACAGCAAAACGGATCCTTCCATGGTGGCAGATTTTGTCGAGAGAACCGGCTGTGATCTTTTGGCTGTATCCGTTGGAAATGTACACGGCCTGGATCTGACTCCAAAAGTCGATCTTCCGTTATTAGAAGAAATTTCAAAGGTTTCTCCCGTGCCGCTTGTTATGCATGGTGGTTCCGGGATTCCGTTTGAGACGATCCAGAAGGCAAGGAAATTTAACTTGTTGAAGGTAAATTACGGATCTGATTTAAGAAAAGCTTTTATTTCTACCTTTGGGGAAGCGTATGAACAGAATCATAACGAAGTGAACGTTATCGGACTTAGCATTCAGTCCATAGAAAATGTCAGCAAAAAGGCAGCAGAACTGGTATCCATCATTAATGAATAATCCCTTTGAGGGAATTTAATATATCTCAAAAAAACATCTATTCAGCTAAAGTAAATAGATGTTTTTTCATGTCATTATAGTTACATGGGATTTGCTTTCTTGTTCCCTGACTTTGCCTTACCCTGAATCTCCGGTACAGGAGGCACATCATTTTTTGGAATATGTGCCTTATGGTTACTTTCTGTACCATGCGGTTCTTTGGGATCCGGCCGTCTCATACCAGCCTTTGCCATTGGGTCTGTTACCTCCAGTTCTTTTACTTTAATGAGACAGATTTATATGCTTTTGTCTATTGCATAGTAAAACCAATCCTGCCACAAAATCAGTATTTGTCTTTGAAAGATTTTTATCCAATGTAATATTAAAATTTCAAATCGCCTAAACAGTGTCCTTTTTTGCCCTCACAATTGCCTCTGCCATTTCTTTAATCCTGACAGCCGGGGAAGGGGCATTCAAAATCCCGGACGTTCCTCCCGTGCCATCAGCCCCAAGCCGTACCATGTTGTAACAATCCTCCGCCGTGCTGACTCCGGAAGCAACCACCACCAGTACATCAGGATTTACTTTTCGTACCTGATCGATTGCTTCCATTGTATAAGCATCGTCTGCTACCTGACCGGTTCCGATCAGATCCGTCGGTTCCGCCAGGACAACATCCGGGTTCATACACGCCACGGCTTTTGCTTCCGTAATGGAGTCCGCACATACGATAGAAGTCATGTCAAGCTCGGCTGCGCGCCGGATACATGCATATAGGTCAGACAGCGTCTTAGGATTTTCGGCATGGTTCAGAAAAACTGCATCCGCTCCTGCTTCCTTTAAAGATTCCGGAAGAACATGCCCCATTCCCCGTCCTGGTGTGAGCGGGTCCATAGACTGTACGCATACAATGATGTTTTCCGTATTCTCACGGATCATTCTCACATCTGCATATGGACAAGTAAAGATAATCGGCAGTCCGGTATCTTTAGCCGCCTGATCTGCGGCCTTCGCCAATTTAAGACTCTCGTTTCCGTATAAATATGACTTTGGATTTACAATCAAAAACGGTGACTGCATATTTCCCATGTTCTCCTCCTTACTCTCCAATGACAACTATTTTACATTTTCTTTCCCGGGGACGCGTGCGGTCAAAGTCTACAAAATAGACATATCCTGTAACACCGACTCCTAATTTTCCGTCCTCCACATCGAAGACTTCACTGGACCCGAGAATCGTAGATCTCAGATGGGCATCTCCGTTGAATAAAGCGGTCCTGTCTCCTCCCGGAAGCCAAAAATCTACATCCGGCCAGGTTTCCACTTCTTTGTAGTGTTCCTCTCCCGGATAATTGTACTGGTCCCCACTTATATGATCCGGAATGATCTTTGCCAGAGCATTGTTTAAGTCTTCCTGCAAAAATTCGTCTCCATCCTCATTATAATCGTGGACAAATTCCTCAAAAAATACGGAGCAGGTCGTATGCGGAGAAATCACAGTACAAATTCCATTCTGAATTCCACTTTCCTCAATAACTCTTTTTACCTCAGGTGTAATATTGATATAAGTTGGTGTTTTCCCATGAGATTCCACTTTAATCGTTTCTTTATATACTGCCATATTTGACTCTCCTCCTAAATTTACAATTTCTGAAATACCTGAATTGCTCTTTTTACATCTTCTTTGATTGCCTCTGTCGCTGCTAAAGACATGGAATCATAAAATAAAGGAGTCTCTTCATCTTTCCAGTACTCTTTTGATGCTTTTCCACCTGCTGTATTCATGTATGTATAGTAATTCACTTTACAGATTCCATTTTCAATGGCAATTCTATAGTCCGCATCAGATACACCAGAACCTCCATGCATTACCAATGGCACATTTGCTGCATCACTAATTCTTGCAACTCGCGGAAGATCTAGTTTAGGTTCTGTCAGATATACTCCATGTGTTGTACCAAATGCAACTGCCAAACAATCAACACCTGTCTTTTCTACAAACTCTTTTGCAGCCCGAGGGTCTGTATAAATATCATTCAAGTCTTCATAATCATCTGTGCTGTCAGAACTTGTTCCCTCTCCCTGGACAACTTCAGAAGTAAAGATATGTCCCAATTCAGCTTCTACACTTGCTCCAACCGCATGAGCTATTTTAACGATTTCTGCTGTTTCTTCCACATTTTCTTCAAAACTTTTTGCTGATGCATCATACATAACAGAAGTAAATCCTAAACGAAGTGCCTGCACACACCGCTCAAAACTGCTTCCATGATCTAAATGGAGTGCAACTGGTACTTTTGCACGTTTCGCATAATACAACATAACTGGTCCAATTTCCTCCAGATCAATCATGTCATCATGACTTTGTGCATGTTGAAGAATCACAGGACAATTTAATTCTTCTGCGGCCTGAATAATGCCACGAATGGACTCCAACGTAGTTCCGTTAAAAGCACCAACCGCTTTTTTCTCAATTTTGGCCTGATCCAGCAATTCCTTTAATGTAACTAACATTTTATTTCCTCCTGTAAAACTGTCTTCAATCTTTTTCTCCCCTGTATTCTTGCCTCTGTCACAAGAGAATCTGGATTAATTTTACTATCTAAATCATAGAAATAATTTTCCAGTTCTTTTTTATTTGAAAATTCAGATATTCTTATCCAATATCTCCCTTTTAAAATCCCTCCATTGTTAAACGTCATATACATTCTCGTATTTCCTGCCAAAGGTCTCATATGATAGCTTTGAATCTGATCAATCTTATATTTATGACTTTTTCTATAGGCGTAAAATTCAATGCTTCCATTCCTTATCATAATTTCTGAAGGATTACTGATAGAAATAAATACATTCCAAACATTATAAATACATAAACATAAAATCATCAAATATACAGGATTTCGTCCCTCTGAAAGAAACCGGATAAAACAAAAAATTCCTATCAGCCCAGTAAATAAACCCGGTATTGTCATTTGAATGCAAAAATGGGATGGTCTATATACATAATGTTTCATCATTGCTTCCCTTTCGTTTATATTCTTTTGACTAATTCTTTTGGAATCTCTGGCGTTCCCTGTCCATAATAATGGAACAATTCTACTGCTTGTTTTACCTGCTCCCTTGACATTTTTTTCGGTTCTCCAACAGATTTAGCCGCCAAAAATGTTTTCGCTGCTTCTTCCAGATATACCGCAGAACAAAGAGCCTGTTTCAAATCTTTTCCTACTGCCATAACCCCATGATTTGATAAAATGACAGCTAGAGAATTTCCTAAATATTTCACAGTATCCTTCCCCATATCAACACTGCCTGCTGAACTAAATGGTGTTACTGCCACATCCCCGCCGCAGGCATTTGCCAATGTTGTTAAATTGACTTCAAATTTATCCTGAACCAGTCCTATAGCTGTTGCATACGGCTGATGCGTATGAATTACCACATTTATATCTTTTCTATTTTTAAAGATGTATAAAATACCTTCTGTATCAGATGAAGCCTTCCTGGTCCCTTCGATTACGTTTCCTTCCAAATTCATTACTAAAATATCTTCTGGTACCATATCCTCATAAATCATTCCAGATGGTGTAATCAGTATCTCTCCTGTCTGCATACGCTGGCTCACATTCCCGCCTGATAAAGCAATTAAACCATATCGGTCCATTTTTGTTCCGGTTTTAATCATTTGAGCCTTCTCATGTTCAAACATAATTTTCCTCCGTTTTTATCCTTCAGAATGCATTGCCTCTGCTTCTTTTAAAATACGTTTTCTATTCAATACTGCCAGTGCCAATGCTATAATTACGAAAATTGCTACTCCGACAGCACCAAAATTATTGCATCTTACTAAAACCCATGTTAAAGGATTCGCTCCATCACAAATGGAGGAAATAGTTGTTGCTCCGTTTGGAATTGCGAAATTTACAGATTTCGCAACAGTTGTAATCATTGGTGCCAAATCTGTTGCAATATAAAATCCAAATACCAGACATAAAATACCAGTAATTAAAGTTCTAAATCCATTTCCATTCACTAACGGTACAACCAATACAAAAATATAAGGAAGAACTGCCAAATCAGCCATTGGTAAAACAGTATTTCCAGGCAGAATTACAGCCAAAAGAACTGACAATGGTACTAAAATTAAAGATACCGTTAAACAGGTTGGATGCCCTACACCTACTGCAGAATCTAATCCAATATAAATCTTTCCTCTGTTTTTAAATCTTTTCTTTACAAATTCAGATGCTGCTTCTGAAATTGGCATCAATCCTTCCATCAGCAGAGCTGCCATCTTAGGAATCAAAACCAATACCGCACCTAATGTAATACCTGTCTGCAATATCTTTGCAATATCATATCCTGCCAATGCTCCAATGACCGCACCTAATACGGTACCTACTAACATTGGTTCACCAAATACACCAAAACGTTTTTGAAGCTTTTCAATATTAATGTCAATATCACGAACTCCTGGGATCAAATCAATAATCTTATTAATGACAATTGCAATCGGGACAAATGCTCCTGTAAACCCATGAGGCAATGACACACCCGGCATTCCTAAGGTTTCCTCTACCTTCGGAGCAGTATAATCTCCAATTACCATAACAATAATCATATTTGCAATCGTAATAATCAGTCCAATGGTAAAACTCCCTGTTAAAGCCGCTGCTAATGCTCCTGTGAAAGCAAAATGCCAGTAATCCCAAATATCCACATCAATGGTCTGTGTTGTATTTGTAATCAGCATTATGATATTAATCACTAATCCTAATGGAATCATAATCATTCCGATTTTAGACCCAAACGCAATTGCTGCTGCCGCAGGCCATCCAACATCAACTGTGGATAATGTCAATCCAAATCTTTCTGTCATTGTCTGTACTGCCGGAGCCAGACTGTCTCCCATCGCTCCAATGACAAGATTTAATCCCACAAAACCAATTCCAACTGTTAAACCTGCACGAAGTGCTTTTCCAAATTTTGCACCCAGTATTAACCCAAATATCGTAAGCAGAATCGGCATCATTACCGTTGCTCCTAAACCAGAAATAAAATCGAATACTTTTAATACACCTTGTAATGCTCCCATAATATTCATACCTTCCTTTCAAACTATTTTTTCATTTGTTCTAAAATATCCTGATAAAGTTTTTCCATTCCCATTCCTGTAAGCAACGGCAATCCTGCTAATACCGGACACTTTGCACCCGCTGGTGCTGCTGTAGTGGAGATGCAAAAATCAAAATTCTCTGATTTTGCCACAATTTCAGTAACTTTGCATTGTTCCATTTTGTACTGACCTTCGTATCCATTTTCATTTAGAAAATCCGAAATTTTTTGATTAGCAACTGTAGATGTACATACTCCTGAACCACACGCAATTAAAATTCTTTTCATAATCATCGTCTCCTTTTATTTAAATAAATAATTGTTACCCTTTTTACTTCACTAGCTCTCCTAATACTTCATCTATTTTCTTTTTATCACCAGATTGAATTACCTTTAACATTTCTTGATCCTGACATGTTGCAATTAATTTCTGCAGCAGTCCTAACTGATCTTCTTTCTTTTTAATTGCCAGCATGAAGAGAACAGAAACTAAAACTGTTTCATTTTCCATTCCCATAACGTTAAATTTGACCGGACTGTCTAAAATTCCTAAACATACCGCTGGTCTATTTACATATTCAGGATCCGTATGAGGAATAGCTACATTAATTTCTCCTGTAGGAAGACCCGTGGGAAAGTTTTCTTCTCTTCGAATAATGGCATTATGAAATCCCTCATTTACATATCCTTCCTGAAACATAACATCTGCCATTTGGCCAAGAATCTCCTTGTCATTTTCACCTGATAAAGACACTGCCAGATAATTTTTGTCTGCTTTGCCAATTATTTTTTTCATTATCTTTCTCCTTGTTATAATTATTTTCCAGTTGTTTGATTGCATTTAACATCGCTTTTGTATCCGCCATCTGATCTAATTTTTTCTTTATCGTCTCATTTCCAAAAATCATCATTAAATCATAAATTGCCCGGTTAATGCTTTCCGCACTTTGAATGCTCATTCCAATCACATATCGAACCGGATCATTAACTCCACTGTGAAAATCGATGGGATGCTTTAATCTAAGAAGTGAAGCTGCCTCTTTGATTACCCCCTTTTCTGTATCTGCATGAGGCAGCGCCGTTTCCGGGCAGACGACAATATAAGGACCGTTCTTTTTGATATTCATTACCATTTCGTCCACGTATCCAGGCTCTACCGCACCTGTAGAAAGAAGCAGATTTCCCGACTGGCGAACCGCATCTTCCCAATCTTTGGCCTCGTATCCCACCTGAATCCTCTCCTCATTCAGCAGATCATAGAACGCACCCTGAATATTGACATCCGGCGGACTTGTGATTTCCGGCTCCCGTTCTTTACTGTCTCCGCCGTCTCCCTCCCGTATTTCCAGGACCTTTCTCTGAATATCCAGGATATCGTCTTTCTCAAGCATAGGCGACCGCACTTCCACATATGGAATCTTCACATTATCTAACGGGATTGTTGAGATGATCATCTGGGTTCCGTTTTTCTCGATCTCCCTCATATTATGGAAAGAAGAGATACTGACGATCTCGATCATATCATCCAGCGTCTTCAGCTTCGCCAGCATAAATTGTGCCGTCCCTCTTCCGGTTGCACATACAAGAGCCACTTTTACTTTCCTGCTCTTTTCTGTCTCTGCCTTTTCTTTTTCCATCACCGAGGCAAAATACAGCACCATAAAAGACATTTCATCTTCTGAAAATTTCTGGCCCACATAATCTTCCAGTGAGCCGAGATGCTGTTTCACACTCTCAAAAATCTTCGGATAATCCTGCATGAGCGTATCCTTCAGCGGGTTTACCAGAACTTCACTGTTTTTCAGCCGGTGCACCGCGGACCGCATATGAGCCACCAGCAAATCATAAAGAGTAAAGTCCAGATAAAAGTCGATTCCAAAACAGCTGGAGATCTGATAGATGGTTTCCGCGATCATGACTCTGAGTTCCAGCGCATTAGTTTTCTGTGCATCGTCCTTTAAACAACTTTTTCCATTCAGACACTCCGTGTAGTAGAGGATTTCGACCTCACGCACATCCATCTGAAACATGTCTGAAATTTTCCCGAACAGCCCTCTGCTGAACGTGTATTTGGAGCCTTCTTTTAAATATTTCCATTCGTTGGTGAAATACCCCGGAAGAAAATGCTTTCGTACGATCCGGTTGGCTACAATCGTAAGCTCTGTCACAGCCTCAAAAAAAGAATAGTCGGCAAAAAATATCTGTGTCTCTTCCTCTTCTTCCAGAATACAGTTTTTCATCTTCTCATAAATCTCCAGGCTGTCTGCCTCTTTTAACAGAAGATTCCAAAAAACACTCAGATCGTATCCGTTCTTATAGTAATTGTCATCGCCATTTACTTCCAGAAGCTTTAAGATGCCTTTCCGTACATCCAGCTCCGATGCCTCAATAATATATCCCCTCCTTACCTGGGATACCAGCGTCATTCCATTTTCTTTAAACCAGATTTTCAATTCCTGAAGATCCTGAAGCAGGGTATTGCGGCTGACCCCGATCTTTTCTTTCAGCTGGTCCACCGTCACATATCCGCTGGCATTCAGAAGGATCATTGCAAGAATGGTGGAACGTTCCTTTTTTGAAAGGTAATAAGTATAAAAGTCGTACTTCGATATAAATTTCTCATAGGCCCGGATATCCACTTTTTTATCTGTGTCAATCCACAGCTTTCCGTCAAGATCCGAGGCGATCACCGGCAGCTCATATGCTTCCAGATCTTTATTCAGCTCTTTTATATCTGCCCGTATCGTTCTCTCCTGTATATTATATTTCTCCTCTAATCCGGAAACGTCTGCATGAATACCGAGGATCAGATCCTTCAGAATCTTATTGCTTCTCCTGTTCATTTTTCTCCTCCTTGAGCTTAGTTCTATTCTAAATCCATTTGATTCAACAAAAAAGTCCAATCAGATGCAATAGAAAAACGTGAAATTGGGTTAATTTAAAAACTGCCGGACCTTCTCCCTATAACATAAAATCAGGGCAGAAATCCCAAAAAACGAATTTCTGCCCTGATTATATTAAACGATCTTAAATTGTCTCCGTACTGTTGATGCCTGTCTCCAGAGCCCCTTTTACCAGCCGGATAAAATTAGGATAAGACGGATCTTCCACCAGACGTTCCACCAGAGACTTATCGGCGAACATTTTGGAAAAATAGTCCCAAAGCTGAAATGCCTGCGGATTATTTTTTCCGATGTGCATCAGCATCACTAAGTGTACCTCATTTTTCTCTTCATCCCAAATGATAGGTTCTTTCGATACACACACTGCCACAAACGTATCGGATGAAACCGCATACATCGGATGAGGCACTGCGATCTGTTTGCTGAAAAAGGTACTGCCGATTTCTTCCCTCTGTAAAACCTGTAAATGAAGATTTTCTACCTGGAAATAAGCAGTGGATTTTTCGCAGAGCATACTGAGCACTTCTTCCTTATTCGATGACTTCACGCTGGAAAACAGCTCCGGATGAAAAATATCTGCCACATCTTCTATATCCTTAAATCCATCAATATTCAGCTTAATATTCATATAATCATGCTGATTCGGGAATGTGTCCACATACATCGCCAGTCCCTTCTCAAAAAATTCTTCTTTTTCTGTGGTCAGAAAAATATCGTATTCATCCAGCATGTCTTCTGTCACATCCATAGGATTCATGAAGTCTATGACTGAAACATACTCCGAAAACCATTTTAGCAGGGTCTGTTTCATCAAAAGCGTCATACTGTTTTTCAAAGCGGAGATCACGAGAATCCTTTTATTTCCCTGGCGGCTGTTCAGCTCCAAAAGGCTGCTGTAAAAATGGACGGCCAGGAGCGCCACTTCATCTTCCGACACCCGCTTTCCATACTGCTGATGAAGCAGAAATGCAAAATAAGCTCCAATATCATATCCAAGCGGGAAGGTCTCCCGGATATAGTTGAGCATATCATTCTTTACCTGCATGTCATATTTGATCCGGATACTCAAAGACATACAGTGCAGTGCCAATGTGATCCGCAGATTTATGTTGTCAGTAAAATCCACTCCAAAGTTCCGCCGGATCTCTTCAAAAGCTTCAGAAATAAAATTATCCATCTCCTGGGTAATCGTATCTGAATCTCTGTTATTGCCCTGTCCCTTCAGGTATAGAGAAAAATACCGTATCTCCTCATCCGGCACTTTTATGAAAAATCTCCGGCTGATTTTTCCAAAGACTGCTTTGGCAATCTCGTACTCATTGCCCAGCTGTTCCGAAATATCCAGTTCGCCCGGCTGTATGTAAAATCCTTCGCCCATCCGGCAGATCATGATATTCAAAAACAGAATCGCATTGTTGAAGTCGGTGTCCATAATATGATACTTATAGTTCACAAAAATATCAGTCAGTATATTTTTAATCTTTGCCAGCTGTCTCTCATCAATATATACCATGCCCTGTTCATTTTTGATATGGGCCAGATAGAGGTCCTGTTCCGCCAGACATCGTCTCTTATTGATCTCATATCCGTCGATCATGACTTTATTGCTGCTTTTTAATAGTTCCAGCTGGAACTTTTCAAGGATTTCCTCTACTTTCTTCAAATCATTCTGCAGTGTGGATCTCGAAATATAAAACTTGTCTTCCAATTCCATAACAGATACGGCCCGGTGTCTGTTCAGGAGCAAAAGCAGTATCTTGCTGATGCGGCTTGTAGGGTAATTGAGAGATACCGTTGTGTACTGCTGGTACAGAGAATTCACGAATGCGGAAAATTCATCATAGTTTTTCACCTGGATACAGCTTCCCTTGGAAGCCTTGGAAACCAATTCCGCACACGTCTCATCCGCAAGTTCCTTCCGGATCACTTTCATGTCCCCCTGAACCGTCCGTAGGCTCACGTCCAGTTTCTTTGCAAAATGGGACGCTGTCAGGAACTCATCGGAGTGATTGCAGAATTCTAATAATATTTCAATTTGTCGTTGGTTAAACATTCAAATCCCTCTTTTGTGTTACTTTTATATCCGCTGGTCATATATATCATTATACCTTAACAGTATCCTATTCCGCAACTGATAATAAGCGGGTCTGCCGCAGGTAAAGCAGGATTGTATCAAAGACCATATACCATACCTGGGATTCTTGTATTTATATAATATATAATAAAGATCCGGGGAGACCGGATCTTTGGGTAAAAGAAAGATTGTTGAATTTAAGCAGAATATTGTTTTGTTGAACTTCACTATTGTTTTTAGGACAACTCCTGTTTTTGTTTATCCAATTAGCGGAACACTAAAAGAGAAGTTTTAAACTTCAATACAACTCTTGTTATTGTTTATCGTATATCTAGTATAGATAATCGTCTTTCTAACGTATTTCAATACAACTCTTGTTATTGTTTATCTTATAAAAAGATACTTTTTAATAAATGTTTAGAAAGATTTCAATACAACTCTTGTTATTGTTTATCCCTGTGTATCCATCCATGCTCATCGACGTTTTTACAATTTCAATACAACTCTTGTTATTGTTTATCGAAAAATGAATCCAGTAGTGAAATGGAAGGGGAAATTTCAATACAACTCTTGTTATTGTTTATCGCCACATGCCGCATATCCCCAGTTTTTGGAGTTTCATTTCAATACAACTCTTGTTATTGTTTATCTGTGAAAATATCCGGGTTCTGAGCCCGGAACAAGTATTTCAATACAACTCTTGTTATTGTTTATCCAAAAAGGAGGTCCGGGCCAAAGATTCTCAGTGCAATTTCAATACAACTCTTGTTATTGTTTATCACTCCCGCCTGGCAAGTTCTATTTTTGCGCCCTGTAATTTCAATACAACTCTTGTTATTGTTTATCAAAGCCGAATTTAATTTTGCAACCTCGTTTGACAACATTTCAATACAACTCTTGTTATTGTTTATCCCGTGCCGCAGAAGAAACAACGCCGGAGTTCGCATATTTCAATACAACTCTTGTTATTGTTTATCCAACGCTTTTAAGCCATTTCTGTTTTTTATTATAGCCAGTTTTCCTGATAAAATCAACGTTTCCTTTGTTTTTTCCCAACTAATTTGTTTTTTTGTGTTTCCCAGCTTAAACTAAGTCTAATTCGCCATTTCACGCCGCTTCTCAGGTTTTTTCCCTGTTTCGGGGTTGGGAAACTCAAACAGCCTCTCTGTACTTTTCACACCTTATTTTATCCCCTTCGAATGAACGTGCTTCATATGATAAGGTATGTTATACCCACAGGGCACACCGTATTTTATACCCTTCGGATGGACGCGCTTTGCGCGATAAGGTATAATGTTGTTCAGAAATTGATTTGGAGGTATCAAAAGTGAAAAAACCAGCGTTAGTGATTCTTGCCGCCGGCATGGGCAGCCGTTACGGGGGGCTGAAACAGATGGACCCTATGGATGACCAGGGACATGCAATTATAGATTATTCTATTTATGATGCAAAACGGGCCGGTTTCGGAAAAGTAGTGTTTATAATTAAAAAAGAGATTGAAACAGATTTTAAGGAGACGGTAGGTTCCCGGATTCCGGACGGAATGGAAGTCTGTTATGCATTTCAGGAAGTGGACAGCCTTCCTGCTGGCTTCTCTGTCCCGGAAGGCAGGATAAAGCCATGGGGTACCGCCCATGCGGTTCTCTGTGCCAAGCCATTTATTGAGGAACCATTTGCCGTTATCAATGCCGATGATTATTACGGCATCCACGGCTATCAGGCTATGGCCCAATTTCTTATGAAAGAGTCTTCTTCCGCCAAAGCAAAATTTGCAATGGTCGGATACCATCTTGGAAATACTGTGACAGACAGCGGATATGTATCCAGAGGAATTTGTAAAGTTGATGAAAATCATCAGCTGCTCTCCATCACAGAGCGGACTCATATTGAAAAGCGCGGAGATCACGCCGAGTTTACAGAAGATGACGGAAATACCTGGACATCTCTTCCGTTTGACACCCTTGTATCTATGAACTTTTTTGGATTCCGCCCTATGATCATAGACGAATTGGAAACCGGTTTTTCAAAATTCCTCTCTGCTTCTCTAAAAGAGAATCCATTAAAATGTGAATATTTTATACCAAGCGTGGCCAGCCTGCTGATGAAGGAAGGAAAAGCTACAATGGACGTTTTGGTCTCCAGAGATCAATGGTATGGTGTGACATATAAAGAGGACAAGCAGCATGTCATGGATGCTCTGAAAGCCATGAGATCTGAAGGTCTGTATCCGGAACAGTTTTAAAAAAAAACTGCTGTACGTTCTTACATGAAGTACAGCAGTTTCTCTTTTATTTTTTGATCTTATATACTTTGACGTTGTTTTTGCGTCCGAATTTTTTTACTTTTTTGTGGGAATTAAAATAAACATCGATGTGTTTTCCTTTTACTCCGCCGCCCACGTCTTCGGCTACATATGTTTTTCCCTTGATCTTAATTTTACTTCCCAGTTTAATCTTTCGTTTATCTACGGCAATCGTACGTCCCTGTTTGGCTCTTCTTCCCGTAGCGGTTTTGTTTCCATAGCCTCCGCTGCATTTTCTGCATCCGCAGTATGCGGTCAATTTATATTTTCCTAAATACTGTACTTTTTTAGCCTTAGCTTCTGTAGATGATGAACCGGTAAACAGTGCACCCGTCACTACTGCTGCCATCATGGCAAGCAGTAAAAACTTTTTCTTTGCTGCTATTTTTAAAATCTTCATAATATCCTCTTTCTAAAGCAAATCATTTTGGTTACTGTATAACCTATGATAGTTTTTTAAGATTTATTCTTACTTTTTAAATATTTGAAATATTTTCGTAACAACTTAGTGCTAGTTTACTTAACAATTAACGATTTGTCAACCGTTGTATTAAAAAAAGAACATGATTTCACCAGATATCCCCAAATTAATATTACGAATATATTACAAAAAAAGAGACAAATCCATGGGATTCATCTCTTTTTTATTGAATACTATTCTATATTAACTTAAAATCTGATAACTAAAAAAAGAATTCGACATTATGTTAAAAACAGCTATTTAAAGAGTTTCGATCACTCCGTCCAAATACAGCTCTTCTACATCTTCGATCAGGCCTTCATCACAGGCTTTTGTAAGCTTTGGATCAATCGGAAGTTTTCCCAGCACTGGGATCTGGTACTTTTCGGCAATTCCGTCTATATGGCTCTCTCCAAAAATAGAAATCTCTTTTCCACAGTCCGGACATTTGATGTAACTCATATTTTCCACGATTCCGAGGATTGGAATGTTCATCATCTTAGCCATATTGACTGCTTTTTCAACAATCATTCCAACCAAATCCTGAGGAGTAGCTACCACAACGATCCCATCCAGAGGCACGGACTGGAATACCGTCAGAGGCACTTCCCCTGTTCCCGGCGGCATATCCACAAACATTACGTCGATGTCACGCCATAATGTCTTACCCCAAAACTGTTTGACCACATCGGCCACCACCGGGCCTCTCCAGATCACCGGCTGGGTCTCCTCCTCCAGCATGAGATTCACTGATACGACCTCGATACCAAAGTTAGTGAGAGCCGGAAGGATAATCCCTTCCTGATTGCCCAGCAGCCTTTCGTGCAGGCCAAATGCCTGTGGGATAGACGGACCCGTCACATCACCGTCCAAAATGGCTGTGTGGAGCCCCTTTCTGTTTGCGGCCACGGCCAGCAGGGCTGTGGTCATAGATTTGCCCACGCCGCCTTTGCCGCTCACAACTCCGATCACTTTCTTTACACTGCTGTCTTTGTATAATGGTTCCATAAAATCTGTCTGTGACTGCGTTCTGTCAGAACAGCTTTCGCTACAGCTGCTGCAGTCATGAGTACACTCACTCATCTCTAAACCTCCATTGCTTTAAAAAGTTTCTTTATATTTTCTTCTATATCTCCGTTAAAAACGGCAGATCCTGCTACGAATACATTGGCGCCACATTCCTTGATATGGGCGATATTATCAGCTGTCACGCCTCCGTCCACCTGGATATCCACATCAAGTCCCTTTTTCTCGATCATATTCCGTAAGTCCCTGATCTTTTGATCCATTGCTTCTATATAAGACTGTCCTCCGAACCCTGGATTCACTGACATGATGAGCACCATATCAAGGTCATCCAGCACATAATCCAACACACTCAGCGGAGTGGCAGGATTCAGCGAAACTCCCACTTTGCAGCCTTTTTCTTTGATCTGCTGGACCACACGGCCAAGATGGGTGCACGCTTCCGCATGTACTGTGATATAGTCTGCCCCGCAGGCAGCGAATTCGTCAATAAATCTTCCCGGCTCTTCTACCATCAGATGGACATCGAATACCTTGTCCGTTACGCTGCGGATGCTTTTGATGACCGGCATACCAAATGAGATATTCGGCACAAAGTCTCCATCCATCACATCGATATGGATCCACTGGGCCCCAGCGGCATCTGCTTTTCTGATATCGTCACCAAGTGTCTTGAAGTCTGCCGATAAAATCGACGGCGATAAAATGTATTCCATGCTACCTTCTCCTTTTTATCCACTAATACTCTAACAGTAGTATTATAACATATCCTCAGAGAAAAAAGGGGAAGAAAAGCTCTTCCCCTTTACACTAAACTTCTTCTGCAATTTCCCTCATGGCTTTGGCCATATTCCACAGGTGGTCCCCGATCCGTTCAAAGTCTACCAGCATCTCAGAGTAGATGATGCAAGCCTCGTCGTTACATTCTCCCCTCTTCATCCTTCTCAGATGGCTGTCGTAAAACTCTTGTGTCTTTGCATCCACAAAACGCTCCATCTCGTGAAGATCCTCAAGCCATTTCTTTGTATCCTGGATCTCTCTCTGGAAATACCGGAACATATTGTGGCAGATCTGTTTCATCTCTTTTAACTCCGCCCTGGCTTGGCGGGAAAACTTGATCTCCTTCTCCTCAATGATCTTTGTGTAATCACATATATTGACGGCATGGTCACCGATCCGTTCGATATTTCCTGTCATCTTAAAGTATAGACTGATGATCTCAGAAGTCTTCTCATTGGTCTCAGTCACCATCATTTTGGAAATGATTCCGGAAATTTCTTTGTTGAGATAGTCAATATATGTCTCTCTCTCCTCCACTTCCTTTAACTTGTGGCTGTTTCCAATTAAGAAGGACTGGAAGCTTTCGTCCACATTTTCTTTTGCCATCTCAAGCATTCTCTGGATCTCTTTTCCCACTTCTTCCATATGAATGGCAGCGCCTCCGATCCTGGGATCCAGACCCGCATCCCAAGTCCTTAAATATTTCAAATGCTTCTGTTTCTGTTTTTCTTCTTCCTTCTCCGGCAGGATCTTCACCGCAAGAGATGCCAGCTGGTTTCCAAATGGGATGAGCAGAAAACTTGTGGCAAGATTAAACAGTGTATGCATATTCGCGATCTGTCTCGGCGCATTTCCCGGTGTCCAGGATGCAACCAGATCACTCAATGGAAGTGTCAGGCATATGGTTGTAAAAATAATGGTACCAATAATATTAAACAGCAGATGAATCACCGTAGTCCTTTTGGCGCTCCGCCCTGTACCGATGGCTGCAAGGATCGCCGTGATGCAGGTACCAATATTCTGCCCGAACAGTACAAACACCGCACTGTTAAATCCGATCAGTCCGCTGGCTGCCAAGGCCTGCAGGATACCCACAGATGCGGAGGAAGACTGGATCAGAGCTGTAAACCCTGCCCCTGCCAGGATACCGATCAACGGATTCGAGAATTTTGTCATCAGGTTAATAAATGCAGGTGCATCCCTAAGCGGCATCATGGCTGTGCTCATCATGTCCATTCCGATGAACAGCACACCCAGGCCCGCGATGATCTGTCCTATGTATTGGATCTTTGGCTTTTTCAGAAACAAGACCATCGCAACTCCTGCAAAAGCGAAGATCGGTGCCATGGCCCCTACATCCAGAGCAATCAGCTGCCCGGTAATGGTTGTCCCAATGTTGGCCCCCATAATGATCCAGACTGCCTGATTCAACGTCATAAGCCCTGAATTTACAAATCCTACGACCATGACAGTCGTAGCGGAAGACGACTGAATGACGGCTGTGATCCCTGCCCCTACGGCGACTCCTAGAAACCGGTTGGACGTCAGTTTCTCTAAGATCCGTTTCATCCGGTTGCCCGCAGCTGCCTCCAGGCCGGAGCCCATCATCTGCATACCGTACAGGAACAGGGCAAGTCCTCCCAGCAGTCCTAATACAATCGTTGTATTCATATTTTTATTCTCCTTTGTCTCACAATCATTTCACCATAACTTAACAGCAATTTTATTTTACATGATTTTCGTGGAGAATAATGTTAAATCCTTGTAAAATTAACGTTAAACTTTATTTGGTTAACTAATCTTTAATGATGACAAATCAATTTCTTTTTCTTCAATTTCAACATTTCCTTTGACAGGTTTTCTTTTAAGGAACTGAAGCAGCACCGCAAATACACAGGAACCGATCAATAATGCCAAAAGCCAGTATTGCGGATGGTTAAATCCCGGAAGTGCAAAGAGCCCTCCCGTGGGAACCTTGGATGTAACGTTCAAAGCCGCACATACAGCACCACCCACGCCGGCACCTACACCGGTACAAATTGTAATCCGAATCAAGTCATTTAAAATGATGGGATAAGATCCCTCTGTTATCATACAGCATCCCATGACAAATGCTGATTTCAAGTTGTCTACTTCTTCCTTAGAAAAAATATCTTTCTTCATGATCTTAGATAAGAAATATCCAATCGTCAGGCCAAAAGGCGCTATCATTGATGCCTGCATCAAAATCGCAATGGGCCCACCGATTCCCTCTGCCATAACACCACATGCAAAAACAAAAACAACTTTGTTGATCGGGCCGCCGTAATCAACCGCCGACAATATTCCAACCAATATTCCAAATGGGATGATCATACCCGCATTGTTCTGCATATTCACCAAAAGATCTGTAATCGCATTGGTCAGCGCATTGATCGGAATTCCGATCACATATTTCATGACCAGCCCTACCGCCAGGGATCCGATCAGGGGAAGAATTAACTGAGGCAACAATCCTGCAACCCATTTTGGTACTTTCATAACTTTTAACAGATAAACAGTCAGATATCCGACCAGATAACCGCTGACTAGCCCCCCTAAAAAACCAAATCCCGCATCTTTACAGAGCAGTCCAAGGATGATACCGGGAGCAATACCGGCTTTATCTGCTATACTATAAGATATCCCTGTGGAAATAACGATCGGGAGAAATCCCAGTGCAGTTCCACCGATGGTTGTCAAAAAGTCAGGGAAAGCAAGCTGTTTTGTAAAGTCTTCTACAGAGCTTCCTCCTGCAATGTTACCGATCACCATCAGCATACCTGCGGTACATACAAATGGGATCAGATATGAAATTGCTGTGAGCATATGTTTTTTTATTTGCAGTTCTTTCATATTATTTATCTCCTTCTATAATATTTTATACAAGCTCCTCTATCTTCTCTATTAATTTATTCGGAGACATGACCACTGTCTCTGTAGGCACTTCTACCACCTTTTTTCCCTCAAACCGATCTTTCCCGGAAATACTTACATCCGTCGCCAGAATGACGACATCAGCCGTCTCAATCTCACCGGAACTTAACGCATCCTCAACTCCGATCACCCCTTGTGTTTCCATATGAATCTTGTGTCCTCTCTTTCGGGCAGCATTCTCAAGCTTTTCTTTGGCAATATATGTATGGGCGATTCCAGCCGTACATGCCGCTACTCCAACAATGTTCATAGGTGCTCCTTTCTTATTCCAATGTCGTTTTGATCTCTTCAACAGAACCTGCATTTAAGAGCTTTCCAACAACTTCGTCATTTCCCAGTTTCCCTGCTACTTGTGCAAGCAATTTTAAATGCTGCATAGCATTCTCATTATCAGTTCCAACTGCGAACAAAAAGATGACCTTGACTCCCTTTCCATCATTGGTTTCCCACTCAATCTCATTTTGAAGCTTTGCGATGGCGATCCCAACTTTTGATACGGATGGACTTTTTCCATGGGGGATGGCCACGTAATTCCCAATTCCTGTACAACCCAGACTTTCTCTTTGCATAACATCTGCAATAAATCCGGCTGCATCATCAACATAGCCTGCCTTTTGCAGCATTTCAGTCATTTTTTGCAGTGCATCTTCCTTATTGACTGCGAAAAGATCTGAACGGATCACTCTGTCGTCTAAAACACTCTTAATATCCATGGCTTCTTCCTTTCAAAAATGATTATAATCTGTAATATTTCATTTTATCCGCAGAATTAAACAAGTCGATTTTTTGATTTACAACCTTCTTCATGGCAGCAATACTGTCAACATACAGATCGAAGGGCTCTCTGATAACAGCATCATCCGCCAAAGTTTTTCTTGTCTGCTGATAAAAAGCATCTTTAATATCAGAAGATATATTAATCTTATTAACTCCCCGTTTTACTGCTTCTGCAATTTCCGAATCCGGGTTTGCTGAACCTCCGTGAAGTACCAATGGAATAGAAACTATATTTTTGATCTCCGTCAGCAATTCCTGCTCCAAGTGCGGTACAAAATCTTTCGGATAAATACCATGAGCCGTACCAATCGCAATGGCCAGCGTATCGCATTCTGTTTCCTCAACAAATTTCTTTGCGTCTTCCGGCTGTGTAAATACGATCTCTTTTGCTCCGATCTCACGGTTTCCTGAATCCTCTTTGATATCCCCAATGGTTCCAAGCTCAGCTTCTACAGATACGCCTAACGGGTGGGCGACTTTAATCACCTCTTTTGTAATGGAAATATTGTCTTCAAATGATTTGCTTGATGCATCAATCATAACAGAAGTAAATCCGCAGCGGATAGCTCTCTGCACTTGCTCCATCGTCTCACCGTGATCTAAATGGATACACATAGGAACATGAGATTTGTTAGCCTTGTCCTTACACATTTCAATAAAGCTGTCTCCCTGAAATTCCAATTCGTTCGGATGAATCGCCAGAATAACCGGCGCCTGTTTTTCCTCACAACATTCAACAACTGCGTTCAAAATCTGTCCGGTACCAATATTAAATGCCGGTACAGCGAAGTTCTTCTCATTTGCGACTGCCAATAAATCTTTCATGTTCAATAACATAATGAAATCTCCTTTTAAATTTGATGGATAATTTAGCTACTTTTCACAAAGGAATTTTATAGATACATCTTGCCTTTGTTGATTTTGATATTATTATATTAACTTCCCTTATGATATTTGTCAATCATTTTATGAAATATTATTTTATATTTTATACTTTTCTATATACAAATCCAAAAAAACATGCTAATATTCACTTAAATCAAGGACTTTTATGAAATATTATTTCTTATACAAGAAACATTATTTCTCTCACAGCCTTTATCTGGTTAATATTACTTTAAATATATTAAGGAGGTTTTTATGCAGCAGAAAAACTATATTGGACACCCTTCACAGATCATGGGTGTAGAAGAATACCGGCTGATGCACGGAAAAGGTGATCATATGCATATGCTTCACATACGGAATGGATTAGGCATGGAACTGGTAATTAACGCTGACCGCTGCGCCGACATTTCCCGGCTTTGCCTGGATGGGAAAAATTTAAGCTATACTTCCGTGGCAGGAGAAGTGGCCCCATCTTACTATACTTTGGGGCAGGATGGTTTCGGCTTTCTAAAATCATTTAACTGCGGTTTTCTCACAACATGCGGCTTTAACAACATTGGCTCTCCCAATGAAGATGAGGGGAAAATGCATGGTCTCCATGGAAATGCAAAATTCACATTAAAACGCGTTTTTACTATTTCAAAAATATCCAATCAGATTATATTGAAGGATAATATCCTGAATGAAGGTTCAAAAACAGAACCTCTGATGTATCTTTACCACATAAATCTTGGTTATCCGCTGTTAGATGAACATGCAGAAATCTACATAAATTCAGCCCATGTCTCACCGAGAGATGAGACGTCAAAAAAAGGGTTAAGCTCCTGGAATCAAATACTTCCTCCCACACCGAATTTTTCTGAACAATGTTTTTACCATACTTACAATACGGATACTGCAAACATGATGGTCTATAACACCAAAATTGAAAAAGGCATACAGATTCAATTTCCTACCTGCCAGTTCCCTCAAAGTATCCAATGGAAAATGATGGGAGAACGTGATTATGTTTTGGGACTGGAACCTTGTACTGCGTCCTTAGACGGCCGTCACCAGGTAAAGAACTCAGGGAATATCCTTTCATTAGCCCCTGGAGAATCGAAGGAATTTTCCGTTACGGTCAATTTATTCACCAATAAGGCTCAATGGGAATCCTATTTATAAAGAACAAAGCGGGCTTGCTCACTTTGAGCGCCAAATGTAATTTAACGAAGTTAAATGATTTCTTTGCACATTTGTGCGCTGCGCACGATAAGCTATAGGAGGTTCCGCAGGAATTTCTTATGCCATAAAGAAACTATTCATTTTTTAAGGAGGTAATGAGAATGTCAACAATTAAGAAAGTATTTGAAGCAGGAAAAGGTATTTTACAGCTTACACCAACCTGGGTGCCAAGAGGATTCAACGAACCGGGACACAGGCTTCGTCTTCATCCCGATGACTATTATGCACTCGGCATGAGCCGCGGAGGAATCTGCGAACGCTGGCTCGGTTCCATAACAAAGGCTCTCAATGGTCCTGAGACCGGGGAGACAGAAGGCATGAGCTACGTGCTTGCAGATAAAAAAACAAAAGAAAAAATACTTCTCTCAGAGTTTGTAGATGAGTTGGGTTCTTCCCTGATCGGGGAAACATTGATGGAAAAGTACGGAACCTGGCCTGTTTTTGCAAAATTGTATGACTATGACAAGCCTCTATTCCACCATTTGCATTTGACAGAAGAGCGCGCAAATAAAATCGGAATGCACGGAAAGCCAGAAGCCTACTACTTCCCACCGCAATATAACTCTTCTTATCTGGGAAGATTCCCTCTGACTTATTTTGGTTTTGATCCGTCCACAACCAAAGAAGAGGTTATGGACTGTCTTAAAAATTACGACGTGAAAGATACAAGAATCACAGAACTTTCCAGAGCCTACCGTATTAAATTAGGGACAGGATGGTATACTCCGGCCGGTGTTATCCATGCCCCGGCCTCTGTGGTAACCTTTGAACCCCAGTGGAACAGTGATGTAAATACTATCATGGAAAATGTAACCATGGGTGAAGTAAACCCACATAATCTTCTGACCGACTGCGCTCCGGAAGAAGAAAAAAAAGACCTGGATGCTATTTTTGCTCAGATTGACTGGGAGGAAAGCACACGCCCTGATTATAAAGAAACCTACTTCCGTATGCCGAAAATCAAGACAGAATCAAATAGAGCTATTGAAAAGTGGGTTGCCTATGCAAATGATTTTGTCGCTGCGAAAGAAGTCACTATACTTCCTGGACAAACTTATACTCTCACTGATCAGGCTGCATATGGTGCTGTGATCACACAGGGCCACGGAACTTTCGGCTGTTTTGAATGCGAGGCTCCGGGGCTGCTCCATTTTGACGATATTTCCGGTGATGAATTTTTTGTTTCTGAAAAAGCTGCAAAAAACGGCGTTATAGTTAAAAACACCAGTTCTTATGAATCCCTGGTAATTCTTCAAAACTATGCAAATAACAATCCTGAAGTACCAGCCAGCATCTAACTGAAAGGAGCTTTTATGAGAAATAAATTTGGAGTTGACAGTTTTATTTGGACTGAATCCTTTTTTGAAAAAGATTTATGGATCATCCCAAAGGCAAAAGAACTGGGATTTGAAGTCATTGACTTTGCGATTTCCAATCCATTTACATTTCCAGTAAAACAGGTAAAGGCTGAACTGGAACGGGTGGGTATTGACTGTGTCTGCACGACAACACTGACACCGGAGACGAACCCGATCTCCCCGGATCCAGAGATTAGGGCAGCGGGCGTCAAGGCCATGAAAAAATGCGTGGATATCTGCAACGAACTGGGAGCACCGATCCTGGGCGGAGTAAACTATGCGGGCTGGGGTTATCTCACAAAGAAATCAAGAACACAGGAAGAGTGGGACTACGGTGTGGCATGTATGCGTGAAGTGGCTGAATATGCTAAAGAAACAGGCGATGTGACCATCTGTGTAGAGTGTGTCAACCGTTTCGAGACACATTTCCTCAACATTGCGGAGGACGCTGTTCAGTTCTGCAAGGATGTGGGAACAGGAAATGTCAAAGTTCATCTTGACTGCTTCCATATGATCCGCGAGGAGAAGAGCTTTGCCGGAGCTGTAAAGACCTGCGGAAAGGAATATCTCGGATATGTGCATGTCAATGAAAACGACAGGGGAATCCCGGGAACCGGATTGGTGCCGTTTAAGGAATTCTTCACGGCGTTAAAGGAAATCGGTTATGATGGACCGTTAGTCATTGAATCCTTTGACCCAAGCTTTGAAGAACTGTCCGGAAACTGTGCGATCTGGAGAAAGTTTGCTGATACAGGAGAAGAACTTGCCATTGAAGGACTTAAGAATCTGAAAGCCATCGCGGCTGAGATATAGGAGGGAGAACAGATGAATCGAATTGTAAACAATCCTGATTACGCTGTTGAGGATATGCTGAAAGGATTTGTAAAGACACACAAGGATATTGTGGCGCCTACAGAAGATCCCCGTGTCCTGAAATATAAAGACGCACCGGTGGAAGGCAAAGTAGGAATTGTCACCGGAGGGGGTTCCGGACATAAACCGGCATTTATCGGTTACATTGGAAAGAATATGTGTGATGCGGTAGCTGTGGGAGAGATTTTCTCATCACCTACGGCCAAAGCTTTTTTGGACGCCATGAAAGAGGCTGATTCAGGAAAGGGTGTTGCATGTCTTTACGGAAATTATGCCGGGGACAACATGAATGTCAAAATGGCTATGAGAAAAGCAAAGAAACTGGGAATCGATGTAAAAACAGTGGTTGCCAACGACGACTGTGCATCTGCCTCAAAGGATGAGCTGGAAAAACGCCGCGGTGTTGCCGGGGAAGTCCTCATGTGGAAGATCGGAGGCGCAAAGGCTTCCATGGGTGCCGATCTGGACGGAGTCATTGCAGCGGCACAGAAAGCGATCGACAACACGAGATCCGTAGGAATTGGAACCGCACCGTGTACCATCCCTGCTGTGGGACATCCGAACTTTGAGATCAAAGACGGTACGATGGAAATTGGAATCGGACATCACGGGGAGCCGGGGATCAATGTGCAGCCGTTAAAGACCGCCAGTGAGGTCGCAGATGAGATGCTGAATATCATCCTTCCGGACCTGCCGTTTGCAGAGGGAGACGAAGTGGTAGTGCTTTTGTCAGGCCTGGGGGCAACTCCGGTAATGGAACAGTATATCGTGTATGACCGAGTGGAAGAAGTTCTCGCAGAAAAAGGAATCAGTGTTCACAAGGCATATGTGGGTAATTACTTTACTTCCCTTGAGATGATGGGTGTGACGCTAACTGTCATGAAGCTTGACGATGAACTGAAAGAATGCATCGACATGCCCAGCGACTCTGTCGGTTTAAAACAGCTGTAAGTCCGGCGTTTTCCATAAATTTGGAGCATCACTGGACCCAAAACAAATTGAAAAGTGTGATCCTTATGTTACAATAAATAACAGAAGAAGCAGTCTGAGTTTAAAGTGAGGAGAAGAATTATGTCAAGTTTTAAAAATGCGGAAGCAGGAGTCATTGTTGATAAGCTGATCAAGACGATTCAGGAGCAGAGGGATTATCTGAGCGAGATCGACGGAAAGATCGGTGACGGTGACCACGGCATCAACATGAATAAAGGGTTTACCATGTGTGAGGAAAAACTCAAGGGACAAACCTACAATATGAGTGAAGGCCTGTGTACCCTTGGAGAGACTCTTTTGGAGGACATCGGAGGTTCTATGGGGCCGTTATACGGACTTTTATTTGATGAGCTTTCTGCTGCAAGCGAAGATCAAGAGGACATTGATGTAGAGGTATTCGGAAAGATGATCACCGGAGCTGCGGAAGGGATCCAGGAGATCAGCCCTGCAAAGCTTGGAGACAAGACTCTTCTTGATACTCTGATCCCTGCAAAAGAAGCTTTCATAATAGCAAAAGAAGCAGGGAAAGATTTTTCTGAATGTCTGGATGCCATGAGGGATGCCGCTAAAAAAGGATGGGAGTCTACCAAAGATATGATAGCTAAGATTGGACGGTCAAGCCGTCTGGGAGAACGAAGCCGCGGTGTTCTTGATGCAGGTGCAACCAGCTGCTATTTTATCCTAGATTGTCTTGCGTCTTCTATCCAGTCTATACTATAATTAACTTATATGCATAGCAGCCCACCAACAATGAAAGGAGGTTGTATGTCAAGCGAAATCAATGTTTTAGACAGCATCGACAACCTTTATCAACAGTTATTTTCAAAGGAAAAGCAAATTGCCGACTATATAAAAGATCACCCGGATGAAGTTGTCATGATGAACGTATCCCAACTTGCCAAAGCCAGCGGTACCAGCGAGGCAACGGTTGTAAGAACCTGCAAACATCTAGGGTATCAGGGATACTATCAGCTACGTTTAATTTTATCCAGAGATATCGGCACAAAATCCAATGATATTGGCATTGATGCAGATACAGATTTTGTTTCTTATACGTTTGAACGCAATATTCAAAACTTAAGAAACCTCTCATCCAATTTGTCCAAAGATGTACTGTTGCAATGTGCTCTTATATTGCTCAAAGCTCCTGCGGTTCATATCATAGCTACAGGAAACACGACACCGATTGCATTGGATTTAAGCTTTCGGCTTTCCCGGTTTGGTGTTCAGTCTTTTAGCAGTTCCATTTCTGAGTACTATTTGAACAATGTTAGCCTTGGCAGTAAAGAAGACGTTGTGATCGCAATTTCTGGTTCCGGAACTTCAAAACAAGTGCTTCAGGCTGCTGATATCGCAAAAGATATCGGAATGACGATCATGTCGATTACCTCCGACAGTGATTCACCTTTGGCAAGGGTCTCTGATCATATTCTGTCCAGCACCGAAGAACACCCTTTGTTCAATGAGACAAAAGAACCCTTATCACATTTGTGTTCTATGGCCATATGTGATGCACTCCTTTACGCGGTCAAAATATGTTTATTGACACAGACTTCAAAATCTTCTCCCTCTCTCAAAAAGCGAACGGATGAGATGGAAGTTTACTTATCAACAACAAAATTGTAGAATCAAAAAAAGAAGCCGGGATACTGCTAATCAGTGTCCCGACTTCTTCATTTTTGCTAAAGATATTTTATTTATCTGCTAATTCTTTCAAACGAGCATATTTTTCTTTGGCATTCTTTTCTGCCTGCTCAAACAGTTCCTTAGCTCTCTCAGGATTCTGGCGAGCAAGAGCGTTGTAACGAACCTCACCCATGATGAAGTCATTGTACTCTGTTGTAGGCTCTTTAGAATCTAAGGAGAATGGATTCTTTCCTTCTTCAGCTAATTCAGGGTTGAAACGGAATAAGTTCCAGTATCCTGATGTAACTGCTTTCTTTTCTTCAGACTGAGCAATGCTCATTCCGCCCTTGATACCGTGGTTGATACATGGAGCGTAAGCGATGATCAGTGAAGGTCCCGGATAAGCCTCTGCCTCTGCGATTGCTTTGACTGTCTGATTGTAATCAGCACCCATAGAAACCTGAGCAACATATACATATCCGTAGCTCATTGCGATTGCTGCAAGGTCTTTCTTCTTCACAGCCTTACCAGCTGCTGCGAACTGAGCGATCGCTCCTGCCGGTGTGGATTTAGATGCCTGACCGCCGGTGTTAGAGAGTAAACTTCTGTATCAAATACAAAGATGTTTACATCTTCACCGCTTGCAAGTACATGGTCAACACCGCCGAATCCGATGTCGTAAGCCCATCCGTCACCGCCGAAGATCCACTGAGATTTCTTAGATAAGTAATCTTTCATCTTAAGGATCTCTTTTCCTTCATTACATCCGCATGCCTCTAACGCTGCAACTAACTTCTTGGTAGCCGCTCCGTTTTTCTTGCCGTCTGTGTAAGTGTCTAAATATTCAGCTGCAGCTGCTTTTACATCTGCATTTTCTGTTGTCTCTGCCAGGGCAGCAACTTTTTCTTTTGTCTGAGCTCTCAGTGTAGTCTGTCCTGTGAACATACCTAAACCGAACTCAGCATTGTCTTCAAACAGAGAGTTTGACCAAGCCGGTCCCTGTCCTTCTCTGTTTACTGTGTAAGGTGTTGCCGGTGAAGAACCGCCCCAGATGGAAGAACATCCTGTTGCATTGGCAATGTACATTCTTTCACCGAATAACTGAGTGATCAGTTTTGCATATGGTGTCTCTCCACATCCTGCACAAGCTCCAGAGAACTCAAGGAGAGGTTTCCTGAACTGGCTTCCCTTAACAGATTCCGGTTTGAACTTGTCGAAGATATCTTCTTTGACAGGTAATGACTGTCCGTAGTTGTAAACTTCCTGCTGATCTCTCATACTGTCTAAGGATACCATAGTAAGGGCTTTTTCGCCTTTCTTTCCTGGGCAGACATTTGCACAGGAACCGCATCCGGTACAGTCAAGAACAGTGGTTGTCATAACAAATTTGTAATCCGGCATTCCTGTCATCGGAAGTGATTTTGTAGCCTCCGGTGCTGCTGCCAGTTCTTCTTCTGTCATCGCAACCGGACGGATCACTGCATGAGGACATACGTAAGCACAGAAGTTACACTGGATACAGTTGTCCGGATTCCATGTAGGAACATCTACTGCAACTCCACGTTTTTCATATGCTGCAGATCCCTGAGGCATATGTCCGTCAGCGTAAGGAACTAAGTCGCTTACCTTTAAGGAGTTACCGATCTGTCCATTGACAGCGTTCTGGATGTTGTTGACGTAATCAACAAGCTCTTTTCTGTCTCCGGATACTGGGTGCAGTAAGCTTTCTTCTGCACAGTCAGCCCACTCTGCCGGAACCGGAACTTCTACGACGCTCTTGGCACCTGCTTCGATCGCGTCATGGTTCATCTTAACGATATGGTCACCCTTCTTGCTGTAAGAAGCGGTAGCTGCATCTTTCATGTACTGGATCGCATCTGCTTCCGGAATGATTCCTGATAACTTGAAGAATGCAGACTGAAGAACTGTGTTGATACGTCCGCCGAGTCCGATTTCTTTACCGATCTTGATACCATCGATCACATAGAACTTGATATTGTGCTTAGCCATGTAAGCTTTTACCTGTCCCGGAAGGTGATCTCCAATCTCCTCTACCGGCCAGCTGCAGTTTAAGAGGAATGTTCCGCCATCTTTTAAGTCCTGAACCATGTTGTATTTTGTGATGTACGGAGCACAATGGCATGCTACAAAGTCAGCTTTGTTGATCAGGTATGTTGCTTTAATCGGGTCATCACCAAAACGTAAGTGGGAAATTGTAACACCGCCTGATTTCTTAGAGTCATAATCAAAGTATGCCTGAGCATATTTATCTGTATGGTCACCGATGATCTTGATAGAGTTCTTGTTAGCACCAACAGTACCGTCAGCTCCAAGGCCCCAGAATTTACAGCTTACTGTGCTTTCCGGTGTGGAAGAAACTGCTTCTCCTCTTTCAAGAGATAAGTTTGTCACATCATCATTGATTGAAACAGTAAATTCTTTCTTGTCTTTATTGTTAAATACAGAGATGATATCAGCAGGAGTTGTATCTTTAGAACCTAATCCGTAACGTCCTCCGTTGATTGTCACCTGCTCGAATTTTGTTCCTCTTAATGCGGAAACAACATCTAAGTATAATGGCTCACCAAGAGATCCCGGTTCTTTTGTCCTGTCTAAAACGTTGATTGTCTTAACAGTTTCCGGGATCACTTCCACTAATTTTTCAGCAACGAACGGTCTGTAAAGTCTTACTTTAACGACACCTACTTTTTCGCCTTTTGCTGTTAAGTAATCGATGGTCTCATCGATGGTCTCACATACAGATCCCATAGCGATGATCACAGATTCAGCATCAGGAGCACCGTAGTAGTTGAACAATTTGTAATCTGTACCGATCTTAGCATTTACCTGGTTCATGTAATCTTCAACGATCGCCGGGAATGCATCGTAGTATTTGTTGCATGCTTCTCTTGCCTGGAAGAAGATGTCTGGGTTCTGTGCAGATCCGCGGAGAACCGGATGTTCCGGATTCAAAGCGTTTGCCCTGAACTTCTCAAGAGCTTCGTAATCCACCATATCTGCAAGGTCTTCATTGTCCCACATTTCGATCTTCTGGATCTCATGAGATGTTCTGAATCCGTCGAAGAAATGTAATACAGGAACACTTCCCTTGATTGTAGATAAATGAGCAACAGCGCCTAAGTCCATGACTTCCTGAACGCTGGAGCTGCAAAGCATTGCAAACCCTGTCTGGCGACAAGCGTAAACGTCAGAGTGATCACCAAAAATATTCAGTGCATGAGATGCGATTGCACGTGCAGATACATCAAATACACAAGGCATTAATTCACCTGCGATCTTGTACATATTAGGAATCATCAGCAGTAATCCCTGAGATGCAGTGTAAGTAGTTGTCAGTGCACCTGCTGCAAGAGAACCGTGTACTGTTCCTGCTGCTCCGGCTTCAGACTGCATTTCAACTAATTTTACAGGATGTCCGAAAATATTTTTCTTTCCCTGTGTTGCCCACTGGTCTGTTGATTCTGCCATTGGTGAGGATGGTGTAATCGGATAGATTGCAGCTGTCTCAGTAAACGCATAAGATACGTGTGCTGCGGCTGTGTTACCATCCATGGTTTTCATTTTTCTTGCCATGTTTCTTCCTCCTAAAAAATCTTGTGCAAATATTAACAATCTACACTTAAGTTTTTCCCTTCTCCTTACAAAGGAGACAGGATGTTATCACAACAACGGGACCGTTGTTTAGAACAAAATAAAACTGTATACAATCATGTATACAGCCTTATTTTACATCATTCAAACGGGTTTTTAAAGGATTTTAACTAAATTTCTTCGTATTTTTTTTAGTACTTTATGAAGCTTTTTTTTAAGGAAAAATCTTGTCCAAAAAATAACAGTGTCTTTTGTCTATTTTGCCTGATTTTTTAGAGATTCTTCGTGCTGACTGAAGGTTTCTGAGAAAATATGAGTTCCCTTTCCGGTCTTATCTGTATGGTAATAGAGATAAGAATGTTTCTGCGGGGAAACTGCTGCCTTCAAAGCATTGATCCCCGGATTGCAGATCGGCCCCTCCGGGAGACCCTGATTTTTGTACGTATTATATGGGGAATCCACTTCCAGGTCTTTATACAGTGTTCTTTTCTTATTATATTTCCCTTTTGTAAGAGGATAGAGCACAGTTGCATCAATCTGGAGTTTCATTTTTTTGTCCAGACGATTGTAGATCACACCGGAGATCTTTGCATATTCAGCATCCACCTTGGCCTCTCTCTCAACGACAGACGCCAGAGTCACGATTTCATATGGTGTGAGACCGGTCTTGTTTTCTTTGGATAGCTGCTCCCATTTGGTATTGAAATTGTCCAGCATCATAGCCACGATCTTTTTGGCATCGGTATGCTTGTATACCTCATAGGTATCAGGAAATAAAAATCCCTGCAGTTTATAGCTTACCTGTGCCTTTTCGGGCACCGATTTCAGCCACTCATAAGAATAACTGTCAAGATCATCGGCGGCTTTCAAAAAATCTTCTGCCTTGCAGACATCATTCTGTTCAAATTTCTTCGCCGCAAGTTCTGCCGTATAGCCCTCTGGTATCGTGATCCTGACCGTCCGCTCTTCTTGTTTTTTTCTCGCAGCCTGTTCCCGCTCTTCTTTTTTCACTTTGAACATCCAGCAGGCTGTACCCAGGGCAGCAATGACCAGAGCCAGCAGTAAAATCCACAGTTTTTTTGATTTCTTTTTCTTTTCGTAAAAACTTAAACCCATAAATTCCTCCATAATTCGACACTGATTATCTCTCATTATACTGATATTGTTCTGAAATACCACCCTTTTTATTAGATTTTTTAATATTTTTAATACATTTGTAACTTCATTGACATTCTTTTGGTTTGCTATATAATCAGTTATATAGGAAGATATAGAAAGGAATAGGAATTATGGCAAACCCAATCGTAACAATTACAATGGAAAATGGAGATATGATCAAGGCAGAATTATATCCGGATATCGCTCCGATCACAGTAGAAAACTTTGTGAAGCTGGTGAAGGAAGGTTTTTATGACGGACTGACATTCCACCGCATTATTTCCGGATTTATGATCCAGGGAGGATGTCCGAACGGAAACGGAACCGGAGGACCGGGACACACCATTAAAGGTGAGTTCAGCATGAACGGAGTAAAGAACGACTTAAAGCACACGCCGGGCGTGTTATCCATGGCAAGGTCAATGGCTCCGGACTCTGCCGGTTCCCAGTTCTTTATCATGCACAAAACATCTCCGCATCTGGACGGACAGTATGCCGCATTTGGACAGGTCATCGAGGGCATGGATGTCGTCAATAAACTCGCTGAGGTGGCAACGGACTATTCTGACGCGCCGTTGGAAAAACAGGTTATGAAATCTGTGACCGTAGAAGAATAAAAACATTAAAAGACTTACTTGAAATGCTTAGGACACCGTGCGGTTCTAAGCATTTCTTTTGACACAGTAAAGAGGATACATCAGATAGGGAGGAACACTTTTGGAACATAAATATTTATTTTTCGATGTGGATGAGACTTTGTACAGCAATAAGACCGGTCAGATCCCGCCGAGTGCAGCCAAAGCATTAAAGCAGGCCCAGGCTAACGGCCATAAAATCATCTTGAATACCGGAAGGCCTTATGCATATATAGGGAATGACTTCTTTTCCCTGGATTTCGACGGCTACCTCTGCGGCAACGGCACCGATCTCCGCTACAAGGGAGATATCCTGTACCACCGTGAGCTTCCTGAAGATATCCAATCCCGGATCATAGATTTGTGCCGTAGCCACAGCATCCGTGCCTGTCTGGAAGGAAGCCGCTGTTCCTATTACACTGACGATGACACCTCGTTCCATCCCTATTACGCTTCCATGATCCAAGTATGCAGAAGTTCTGACGGCATGGTGATAGAATTTAACTGGAACAATGTAAAATCCTTTGATAAACTGGTCTGCTTTTCCAGTCCGGATACGCCTCAGAATATGACCGCCTTTATTGAAGATATTCACTCCCTGGACTTTCCGTTCAAGTGCATCAAAAATGGCGAAGATTTTTATGAAGTTATCCCGGAAGACACATCCAAAGGAACTGCCATTACTTTTATTGCGGAATACCTTAACATCCCAATCGATGACTGCTATGCTTTCGGAGATGCCCCCAATGATCTGCCCATGTTTGAAGCTGCAGGACACGGTATCGCTCTTGGGAATGCATATGACTGTGTAAAAGATACTGCGGAGTATGTGACAACGGACATTGACGCACATGGAATTTGGAATGCACTGGAACATTATGGTTTTTTGTAAAAAGAGAGTTTTGAAAAGAGAAACTTCAGCGAAATCTCTGAAATCCTTTACAAAAACGCCCAAAAATAGTATAGTATAAGTAAAGAAAGGAGCATATCGCCCACTGAGGTGGTTAGCCTCCGGTTTGTGCATAAGCCTACCCAGACCGCCAAGTACAGGGTAGGCTTATTTATTTACGCTTGTTTTTCCTATCTATGTAGGCAAGCAGTGTTACAGTAAACAGACTGAATGAAATCATCAATGAGATTGCTTCAAATGCTGTCATCTCACACCACCTCCCCTTTTTTATGAGTCGGGAGGCTACCACCATGTACACGAAATACTCCATAAGCAAATTATACTATATTTTATATTTAATTACAATATTTTACTCATCATAAAAAGACTGTTGTTTAGAACAGCCTTTTTATATATCTTCTTATTTCACTCTTGCCGTCAGTTCCCCGTTTTGTTCATCAATCAGGATCGTATCTTCCATATTAACCCCATCACTTAAGATCAGCCTTGCAGCCAATGTTTCCACGCTCTTCTGCAGATACCTCTTTAACGGTCTGGCACCGTACATCGGGTCATATCCGTTGTCCGCCACAAAGATTTTTGCTGACGGTGTGAGCTCTACGGCAAGCTCTTTGTCACTGAGACGTTTATTCAATTCTGCAACTAACAGGTCAATGATATTCGTGATGTTTTCCTTCGTCAGCGGTTTAAACAGGATCATCTCATCCAGGCGGTTTAAGAATTCCGGCCTGAAATGGTTCTTTAAGTCTGCCATAACCATGTCTTCTGCCTCTTTTGTAATATTACCGGATTGATCAATGCCTTCCAGCAAATAGGTGGAACCGATATTGGAAGTCATGATAAGGATCGTATTTTTAAAGTCTACGGTCCTTCCCTTAGCATCTGTAATCCTTCCGTCATCCAGCACTTGCAGCAGGATATTAAACACATCAGGATGAGCTTTCTCCACCTCATCAAACAATACAACAGAATAAGGTTTTCTTCTGACTGCTTCCGTCAGCTGTCCACCCTCCTCATATCCTACATATCCCGGAGGCGCCCCGATGAGACGGGCTACGGAGTGTTTCTCCATATATTCACTCATATCGATGCGGACAATATTCTGTTCATTGTCAAATAAACTCTCTGCCAGTGCCTTGGCAAGCTCCGTCTTTCCTACACCTGTAGGTCCAAGAAACAGGAAAGAGCCGATCGGTTTGCTCGGGTCTTTGATCCCCGCCTTGGAACGGATGATAGAGTCCGTCACAAGCTGCACTGCATTGTCCTGCCCCACAACTCTTTTGTGTAAGATCTCATCCAGATGAAGTGTCTTATTTCTCTCACTCTCCGTAAGTTTAGCCACAGGGATACCGGTCCAGCGGGAAATGATCTTGGCGATCTCTTCGTCTGTTACACTTTCCCTGACCATGGATCTGTCTTCTTTTCTGACCTTTTCTTCTTCCTCCTCCAGCTGTTTTTTCAGCTCAGGGAGGCGTCCATACTGAAGTTCCGCAGCCTTATTTAAATCATAGTTTCTCTGTGCAATCTGTATTTCGTTGTTTACAGATTCAATTTCTTCTCTCAGTTTGGAAACCCTCTCCACGGAAGACTTTTCATTCTCCCATGTGGCTTTCTTGGCATTAAAATCTTCTCTCATCTCTGCCAATTCTCTCTGAAGTTCCAAGAGACGTTCTCTGCTCAGGTTATCATCTTCTTTCTTGAGCGCAGCTTCCTCGATTTCCAGCTGCATGATCTTCCTCTGGACCTCATCCAGCTCTGAAGGCAGGGAGTTCATCTCTGTCTTGATCATGGCACATGCCTCATCCACCAGGTCAATAGCTTTATCTGGAAGGAAACGGTCCGTAATATAGCGGTTTGACAGGGTCGCAGCAGCCACCAAAGATCCATCTGTGATCTTTACCCCGTGGAAAACCTCGTAGCGCTCTTTAATTCCTCTCAAAATAGAAATCGTATCTTCAACGGTAGGCTCATCCACCATGACCGGCTGGAACCTTCTCTCCAGAGCCGCGTCTTTTTCAATATACTGACGGTACTCATCCAGAGTAGTCGCTCCGATACAGTGGAGTTCTCCTCTGGCCAGCATCGGTTTCAACATATTGCCCGCATCCATGGAGCCCTCTGTCTTTCCTGCTCCTACGATCGTGTGCAGCTCATCGATGAACAGGATGATCTGTCCCTCGCTCTTTTTCACTTCTTCAAGAACTGCTTTCAGACGTTCTTCAAATTCTCCTCTGTACTTGGCACCTGCCACAAGAGATCCCATGTCCAGAGAGAAAATCGTCTTGTCCTTTAACTGTTCCGGTACATCCCCTCGGACGATCCTTTGGGCAAGTCCTTCTACTACCGCAGTCTTACCGACGCCGGGCTCTCCGATGAGCACCGGGTTATTCTTGCTTTTTCTTGACAGGATGCGGACAACATTCCGGATCTCGCTGTCTCTCCCGATCACGGGGTCCAGTTTCTGCTCTCTGGCGCGCTTCACCAAATCGTATCCATATTTCTCCAACGTATCATACGTTGCCTCGGGATTATCAGTGGTTATCTTTTTGTCTCCTCTTACTTTGGACAAAACCTCCAGGAAACGGTCTCTGGTGATTCCATAACCTCTGAACAGTTCTTTCACCGCATTGTTTGGCTTTTTGATCATGGCAAGAAACAGATGCTCCACAGATACATATTCGTCTCCCATGGCTTTCATCTCGTCTTCCCCTGCCAGCAGTACCTGATTCAGCGCCTGGCTCATGTATACCTGTCCGCCGGAAACCTTCGGTTTCTTCTGGAGCAGCTGCTGTACCTGGGCCAAAAAGGAATCTTTATTGACATTCATCTTCTCCAAAAGACTTAAGATTAAACTGTCTTCTATGGTCAGCAGGCTATATAATAAATGTTCCTGGTCAATTTCCTGGTTTTGGCAGTCATAAGCAATCTTTTCACACTGATTTACTGCTTCGACCGACTTTTGAGTAAACTTATTAATATTCATTTTCACTCCTCCAATCTTATTTGTTCTATATTTAGTATAACACCTAGCATATAAAAAGCAAGTATTATTTTTTCATTTCTTGACATTCTTCCATGTATCTGCTATTTTATATACATACCAATAGTATGTATATAAGAAAGGATGTTATTCCATGGCAAGAAATAAATATCCCGAGATTACAGAGCAGAGGATCTTGGACGCATCGCTGAAATTATTTCTGGAAAAAGGCTACGAGCACACAACCATTCAGGATATCATCGACGAACTGGGGGATTTGACGAAAGGCGCCATATATCATCACTTTAAATCCAAAAGTGAGATTATAGAAGCCGTCATGGACCAGCTCTACGGCGGGCAGGAGAAGGACTACGAAGATATTTTGAATGAATCCGGTACAGGACTTGAAAAATTAAAAAAGCTGATAATCGTATCAATAAACAATCCAGGCAATCAGCTGATCATCAAGGCCGCTCCTAATATCATGAAAAATCCGCGCTTCCTCATGAAACAGCTTTTTGACAGTCTGAATGATACGGCACCCCGGCTGATTCTGCCGTTAGTGGAACAAGGAGTCAGGGATGGTTCCATAAAAACAGAATATCCAAAAGAACTTTCAGAAGCCATGCTCATCTTGTTCAATCTCTGGATGAATCCATTTATCATCCAAAATACAGAAGAAGAACTCATTCACAAAATACAGTTTATGAAAGATCTGCTGGAACGGCTCGGAATACCTCTGCTGGATGACGAAGCACTCCTTGTGCTTGAATCTTACCGAAAACAGCTTGAAGAAAAAAGCTGACTCATCCATCCGTCCTCAGACTGGACTCATACAGTCCGGTCTTGGTGACTGGTGAAAACACCAATTTTTTTGTCATTTTACATACCAACCGAATGTATGAAAGGAGTTTTTATGAACGATAAACTATTCACACGGGATTTTTCCCTCGTAGTGATCGGACAGATCATTTCTCTGTTCGGCAATTCCATCCTGAGGTTTGCACTTCCTCTGTACCTTTTGAATGAAACCGGATCTGCATCCCTGTTCGGCGTAGTCACCGCCTGCTCATTTATTCCTATGATCCTTCTGTCACCCGCAGGGGGAATCGTTGCGGACCGGGTCAACAAAAGAAATATCATGGTGATTCTTGATTACGCGACCAGCGCACTGATCCTGCTGTTTACGGCAGCTCTGGGTCATGTTTCCCTGGTACTGCTTCTGATCATCACCCTGATGCTCCTCTACGGCATTCAGGGAGCATACCAGCCGGCAGTCCAGGCAAGCCTTCCTGTTCTTATAAGCCCGGACCGTCTGCTTTCCGGAAATGCAGTCATCAATCAGGTCAATGCTCTGGCCAATCTGATCGGTCCGGTGGCAGGCGGAGCCTTATACGGATTTTACGGAATCTGCCCGATATTATATGTGAGCATCGTCTGCTTTTTATTTTCTGCCACAATGGAACTGTTTATCCATATCCCGTTTAAAAAGCCGAAAAAGGGAACCAGTGTGTTTGCGGTAGTAAAACAGGATCTTTCAGATAGTTTCCGCTTCATCCGTACAGAACAGCCTGTCATAGGGAAAGGAATCCTGATTGTCTGCGCATTTAACTTATTTTTAAGTGCCCTGATCATCGTAGGCCTGCCTGTGATCATCACGCAGTTTCTCCATATGTCCAGCCAGCTTTATGGATATGCTCAGGGAGCCTTAGCCCTCGGAGGCCTTTTGGGCGGCATTCTCACCGGAGTCTTTGCAAAACGGCTGAATATCCAGGGTGTCCATGTTCTGCTTTTGCTCAGCGGAGCAGCCCTCCTCCCGATCGGACTCGTGCTGAATCTGGATATTCTTCCAATGGCAGCCTACATTGTGATCACCCTGTGCAGTTTCTTTATGATGGTCTGCTCCACAATGTTTACCGTACAGATGCTCTCATTTGTACAGATTCTGACACCGCACCATCTGATCGGCAAAGTCATCTCCTGTATTATGGCACTGTCCATGTGTTCCCAGCCTCTGGGGCAGGCCGTATATGGAGTCCTGTTTGACGTTTTAAAGGGCCAGTCTTATTTTGCGGTCTACGGCGCTTGTCTGATCTGCTGTCTGATCTCCTGGAAATCCAGAAAAATATTCCGGACAATTTCCCTGGCAGAACCAGCTGCTGAATAAAAAACTTGATATAATAAGAGGAGGCAGCAACAAAATTGTCTGCTTCCTCTTCCTGATCCGGTGGTCTGTTTACAGAATCACCGGGATTTTTTTATCGATTTCCATTGTGTCTTTTGTTACAAGGCAGTCCAATGCAAGTACCTGTACTCCAGAATCCGCTGCTCTCCTCAGAGTATCCCCAAATGCCCTGTGGGTGCGGTCGTTGGGCCTGAAACAATGCACTCCTTTCATCTGAATGACAAAGATGATATATGCCTCATACCCCTCCTTTGCACAGTGTATGAGCTCCTCTATATGCTTGACTCCCCGTTCCGTAGGGGCATCCGGAAACCATGCTGTTCCATCCTCTTCCAGGGTCACTCCTTTTACTTCGGCAAAGACCTCTCTGGTTTCCGTCATGAGTTCTCCTCCTCTGATAAAGAAATCAAATCTGGAATTTCCATACTTCCTTTCTGCCTTGATCTCTTTTATATAAGGAAAGATTCCTCCCTTTCTCAGCCATTCTTCCACAGCTTTATTAGGAGCCTGTGAATCCATATTGATCATCAGACTTCCTTTGTTCACACCGATCAGTGAATATTTTGTTTTTCGCTTCGGGTCGTTATGCCGCTGAAGATAAACCCTGGCTCCTGGTATCAGCAGTTCCCTGCATCTTCCCGTATTCTTTACGTGTGCCTCTTCCTCCTGTCCTCCGATGAGGACAATGGCTATAAACCGGTTGGGGCGTTTTAAGAATGTACCTGAAATGATATGATCATAATGCATGTTGTTATCTCCTTATCCGCCCATAATGATAACTTTTGGAAGATTTGATGTCAAGGACACAGTGGGCAAGCCCACTTCAACTCCCCAAACCCTCAATCTTTGAGAGCCTTGGCTTTGTGTCACTGCCTTTCGACAGTTTTACCGATGAATATGAAATTGTCCGAGACAAACCACTTTCGTCTACACTTTAATTATTGTCTGCTGTTCTCTCTTATATCAAGGATTAATATCACCTTTTTTCTTTCCAGCATAATCTATACTATAATCCCCCAAGAAAGGAGATATAAGAATGACCACTGCCCTTTCCTTAGAGCAGGTTTCCTACTCTTACCATACTCTGAAGCAAGAAACTACGGCTCTTTCCTCAGTCACTTTTGATGTATTAAGCGGTGAATTCGTTGCGGTAGTAGGCCCGAGCGGATGCGGAAAATCTACTATGCTGCATTTAATTGCAAAGCTTCTTCCCCTGTCCGGCGGCACCATCAAGATCAACGGCACGCCGATCGAGGAGTCCACCGACCATATCGGATATATGCTCCAGAAGGATCAGCTTCTCCCCTGGCGCACTATTTATGAAAATGTTACTCTGGGACTCAAGATACAAAATATCAAAGATCCGGAGGCATTTGATAAAGTTGACCGGCTGTTGGAACTTTACGGACTCAAAGACTTTAAGAATTCTTATCCCAGCCAGCTTTCCGGAGGTATGCGCCAGAGGGCTGCTCTGATCCGTACTCTCGCCCTGTCCCCGGATATACTTCTCCTGGATGAACCATTTTCTGCATTGGACTACCAGACAAGACTCCAGGTATCCGATGATATAGGCACCATCATAAAAGAAAAGAAAAAAACAGCTCTCCTCGTTACCCATGATCTTTCTGAGGCGATCAGTATGGCCGACCGTGTCATTGTGCTGTCCAAACGTCCGGGAACTGTCAAGACCATTGTGCCTATTCACCTTACCTGTGGAAAAAAAACACCGCAGGCTGCAAGAAATGCAGTGGAGTTCAAAGATTATTTTAATCAATTATGGAGGGAAATCAATGACTGATCCAATTTCTAAAGAACAGTCCGAGTATTTAAACCAAATACAACGGAAAAAATATTGGATCCGGGTTGCCCAGGTCCTTCTGCTTCTCCTTCTTTTATTTGCCTGGGAAACTGCGGTTTCAAAGAATATACTGAACGGATTTATTTTCAGCAGTCCAAGCAGGATCATCCGGTGTTTTTACGGCATGGTAATAGACCATTCCATCTTTCTTCATATCGGGGTGACTCTGGCCGAAACGCTCGTAAGCTTTGCGCTGATCACTTTATTTTCAGTGCTGATCGCAACCATATTATGGTGGTTCCCCACGGCTGCCAGGATCATTGACCCATACCTTGTAGTCTTAAACAGTCTCCCGAAATCAGCTCTTGCTCCGATCCTGATCGTCTGGCTCGGAAACAATATGAAAACCATCATTATCACCGCGATCTCCATTGCGGTTTTCGGAAGCATCCTGAATTTATACAGTGGATTTCTCCACGTAGATAAGGAGCGTCTGACTCTCATCCGGACTCTCGGAGGAACCAAAAAAGACTGCCTGACCATGGCAGTCATACCAAGCTGTATTCCGCTGCTTTTGAGCATTATGAACGTAAATATCGGACTTTCTCTTGTAGGTGTGATCATCGGAGAATTTTTGGCCGCGCGCTCCGGCCTTGGATACCTGATCATCTACGGAAGCCAGGTATTTAAAATGGATTGGGTACTAATGTCTATCGTTATCTTATGCATCATCGCTATGCTTCTGTACGCCCTGACCGGATTTATAAAGAAAATGTATCAGAGAAAAATCTGATCCTAAAACAAATGAGACCAAAGGAAATCAAACGATCTTTGCCCGTTGATTTCCGATGATCTCATATCATTATTGTTCATACTCAGTCCTTCCAGATTGTTCACCAATACCTGCTTGTCATAGTCATAGATGATATCTGTTCTTCCGATCTTTTGGCTCACTTCCTCGATCACAGTATGTCGTCCGAATACCTCAAAATATTTTCTGAAAATGAAAGCGTATCTCGCTTCGCAAAGCCGTCCATAGGTTGGATCATCCGCAAAATTCTTGACAAACTTTTTTAAAAGATTCTCATTTCCCATAAATCTTCCGATGATTACCGGATAATCTTCGTCTCTTCCTCTATAAAAGTCTTCTAAATTCATATCGATAGCCCCCTTTTTCTGCCTGATCAGTCTTTTATTTTATAAGTATTTCTGTTAAATCTGCTTATCTTCATGATATAATATAATCAGCCAAATTACTAGGAGGAATTTAAAAATGAAAGCAGATCTTCATTCACATACTGTGCTGTCCGACGGCGCTTTAAACGTCGACCAGCTGATCTCCCAGGCGAAACGCGTCGGCCTGGATTATATCGCCGTAACAGACCACAATTCCACCCACTCTATTCCCGCTGTGCTTGCTCTCGGAGAAGAACTTGGGATCAATGTCATCCCCGGAGTCGAGATCAACTCTGTCCACGAGGCTTCAGATACAAAACCTCACCTTCTCTGCTACTATCCCGCCGATGTAAAGAAACTTCAGAGAAAACTTGACCGGTATCTGGAATATCAGCGGCAGACGAAGCTTGCCATGTACGAAAAAATCATGGAAGATTATCCGATCACAAAAGAACAGCTCTTTGAGGCCGCCCGTGAAAGTACCACCCTGTACGAAGTACATATGATGCAGGTCCTGGCTTCTTTGGGATATACAGGAACCCCTATTGGAGAACTCCACAGAGAGCTTTTTTCATCCGGTTCTAAATACAAGCTGCCCCAGAAAGATATGACAACCCATGAAGCAGTAAGTCTGATCCGTTCCTGCGGCGGCATTGTCGTTCTGGCTCATCCGGGAGAATACAAAAATCCCATGCTCATGGAAATGCTCATTGAAGAAAAACTCATTGACGGTATCGAACTGAATCATCCGAGAAATGATGAGCGGACCATGGATCATATCAGATCCCTGGCCAAAGAACATGACTTATTTATGACCGGCGGCACGGATTTCCACGGCATATATACAAAGACACCTTATCCGATCGGTTCTTTCCTTTGCCCGGAAGAAGGACTGGAACGTCTGACAGCAGCGGGCAAGGCTGCCAATGAAGCATACCTTCATTCTTCCTGCCGGAAAGAAACCGAAGAATCTGAAGAAGCAGAAGCAGGTACCCCACAATAGAGGGACCTGCTTTTTTTGTTTTCAAAATATCATTCTTCATTGTCTAATAATTTTTGCAGATCTTCTGCTGAAGCATCCATCTTCACTGAAATCTCTTCCATAGTCAGCCCCGAATTCAGGAATCGGGTGATCACCATCTTCATTGACTCTCCCACCTCGATGAGATGCCCGTCCAGATCATAAAACCTGACGACACGCTGTCCCCAGCCATGCTCGATCACATTCCCCAAACACTCAATATCCGTGAAAGTTTTCAACCTTTTCAAGAATCCATCAAAATCCTCTTCTTCAAAACAGATTTCAATGTTATTTGTTTTTTTCTGAACTCTCTCTTTTGGAATGTTCACCAGCCAGTCAAAGTTCTGCTGCAGTGAAAGACCGCAGGTGAAGGATATATTGATACCATAATCCTGATAAAGCTCCAATCCGAATAAATCCTCATAAAACTTTCTGGATTTATTAATATCTGATACGGATAAGACTGTACATATATTTCATATAAAAACTCCCTTCGTCTTTAAAATACTCCTGGCAACGCTGAGTCCGTTAGCCGATGCCTGCTGAAGGCCTCTTGTAACGGAGGCTCCATCACCGATCGCCCGAAGGCCTTTGATGTTGGTCTCAAACGACTGGTCTGTGACGACTTTATTGGAATAAAATTTTACTTCCACTCCATAGAGCAGCGTTTCATCGCTGGCCATCCCCGGCGTCACCTGATCCAGTGCATAGATCATCTCTTCAATCGCTTTCATGATTCTGTAAGGAAATACCAATGACAGATCCCCGGGCACCGCGTCTTTTAAAGTCGGCGTAATGTTATTTCTGAGAAGGCGTTCCTCCGTCGTCCTGCGTCCTCTGACAAAATCCCCGAACCTCTGGACAAGAATCTTTCCGTCACAGAGCATATTGCTCAGCTGTGCGATGTGTTTCCCGTACTGGATAGGCTCTTTAAACGGCTTCGTGAAATTTTTCGATACAAGAATTGCAAAATTTGTATTCTTCGTCTTATATTTTTCTGCCTTATATGCATGGCCATTTACCACAGCGAGTCCGTCCTCATAATATTCTGTAGCCACTTCCCCTGAAGGATTGGTACAGAACACACGAACCTTGTCGTCAAAGGTCGGCGTATAATATACCAGCTTTGCCTCGTACAGGCTCTTGTTCAGTTCTTCCATGATTTCATCCCGGACTTCCACTCTGACGCCTACATCTACCGTTCCCACCTCAGTCTCAATCTCGTGTTCCCTGCACAGGTTGCTGAGCCATTCAGATCCTTCCCTGCCCACGGCGGCTACAATTTCCTCTGCATAGAAAGTATCTCCTTTATCGGTGACAACACCCTGCACCCGTCCTTCTGCAGTCATGATATTTTCAACCATGGTGTTAAATTCTATCCTGACTCCGGCACCAAGCAGGTGTTCCTGAAGCCTTTGGTATATCTTATACCCCTCTTCCGTGCCCAGATGCCGGATCGGACACTCGATTAATTTCAGATTGGCTTTAATTGCCTTTTTTCTGATCCTGGCAATTTCTTTTTCTTCATTCAGTCCGTACACTTTTGTGTCCGCCCCAAATTTCAAATAGATCTGATCAGATTCTTTCAACAGCTGTTCTGTCTTTTCGTAGCCAAGGATCTGCGGCAGATTTCCGCCCACATCAGGAGACAGGGAAAGCTTTCCGTCAGAAAACGCGCCTGCACCTGCAAATCCGGTAGTAATGGAACATGGCTTACAGCCCACACACACTTTTGTTTTTCTTTTGGGACAGGACCGGTCTTCAATCCTTCTTCCCTTCTCTATCATTAATATCCTTAAATCCGGTTTCTTTTGTGAAAGCTCATACGCGCAGAAAATCCCGGAAGGTCCTGCTCCTATGATAATGACATCAAATGTATAATCCACAATATACACACCCTTTCCTGTATTTTTTCCACTGCTGCTAAACATAAAATACAGACTTATTGTAACATAAGATCAGGATAAATAACAAACAAAGCTGTGTCCCGGATGAAGGGGAACACAGCTTTTCTGCTAAAAATGTCTTTATTATTTTATCAGTCGTCTGGCTTTCAGAGCTTCATAAGGAAGACCATGTTCCAGGCACCTCTGCGCTGCCCCAGTAAGCCTGTCTCCGCTGAAAAGTTTTCTTATCGGATCAAATGCTGCTCTGTAAATAGAATCCGGAATCTCTCCCGTCAGCGTCGGAAGGTTTTCCAGATTATCCAGCTCTTCTTTTGTACTATCATATTCTTCTCAGGCAACCCCAGAAACATCCGTATTGTCTTATTTGTTATTACTCCATATTTGCATGTCTTGCAAACAGATCGTCATCTGACTGATTTGTGATCCTCATCAGATCCATAACCATACAGTCATATGTAATCCAGCTTAACTGCTCGAATCCGGAACCGGCAGCCTGAACAGTTCCCGCTCCTTCATGATTGTCACACTTCTTTGTGACTCCTGGAAGTGTGATCACCGCATCCGCCATAGATCCGATTGTGTTCTCAGGGAACATTGTAATTGTCGCCACCTTTGCACCCTGGCTCTTTGCCTTCTTGGCATTAGACACAAGGCTTGCGGTATTTCCGGAACCGGAGCCGACAATCAGCAGATCTCCTGCCTGAATAGACGGTGTGGTCGGCTCACCGACAAAGAATACGGTATACCCAAGATGCATCAGGCGGTTGGAAAATCCTCTGGCAGCAAATCCGGAGCGTCCCGCACCGCTTACAAAAATTCTTTTTGCCTCTGTGATCAGTTTTTCCACTGCCTCTATCTGTTCATTATCTACTTCTTTTGCGTTGTCGGTTAATTCTCCGAGAATCGCCATCATATTTTTACATTCTGTCATAATCTTTACCTCCAGTCTCAAAGTGTGATTTAAAGCATCGCGTCTTTGATCGCCTTTGCTTCCGCAACCGGATCTTCTGCGTGTCCGATCGCAGATCCTACAATAATAATCTCCGGTTTTAAGGCAACATATTTATCGATGGTCTTGCTGTTGATACCTCCGGCAACAGCGATCTGAGCCTTCTTTGCATGTTCTGTCATGACCTGAAGATCCTGGATCGGCTCTCTGCCTGCTGCCTGCTGGTCAGCCCCTGTATGAACTGCCAGGATGTCAACTCCGATTTCTTCCATCTTCGTGATTCTGGCCGGAAGATCTTCCACACAGATCATATCCACAACGAGTTTTCTGTCATAATCTCTTGCAGCCTTTAAAGCACCTTCAATGGTCAGATTATCAGAAACACCAAGGATTGTCGCATAAGCGGCACCCGCCTCATAGGCATAGCTTGCTTCCAGATATCCGCCGTCCATGATCTTTAAATCGGCCAGGATCTCTTTGTCCGGGAAGAAACGGTGAAATTCACGCACACCCCTCATTCCTTCGTCCATAACAAAAGGAGTTCCCACTTCGATGATGTCAACGTGCTCCGCAACCTTGTCAGCGAAACGAAGTGCATCTACAAGGTTCATCTCATCTAATGCTAACTGTAATTTCATTTCATTTTCCTTCCTTTAATTCGTTGTAATCTTTGACAATCTCATCAAACATTCTGGTTCCCGCTTTAATGCCTGTAAAATGAGTCACTGCATCTTCAATGCCGTTATCAGCCACATACTGAAGCAGTTCAACTGACTGCTCATCTTCTTTGACATCAAACAGGAATGTTGCTGCGATACCTCTCAGGAGAAGTGTATTTTTAAGGTTTCTTTCCTCACATTGTACAGCTGGTCCCACCAGACGGTCATTCGGTGCAAGCTTTCTGATCGGTGCTCTGGAAATACGTGTGATCGTGTCTTTGATGCCAGGAGTACAGAAACGGTTTAATGCGAATGTAATGTAGTCTTCCATTTCCTTCTCGGTAAATCCATGTTTTGCAACCATCAGGGCCGCAACTTCTCTCATGACTTCTCTTGTCATTTCTATATTTTCCGGCACCGCGAAGTAATCCTGGATAATCTCATATCCCATCAGTTTTCCGATATAACCGGACCATGCGTGTCCGCAGTTGATCGTATAAAGTTTTCTCTCCAGGAATTTCTGAAGATTATCGGTATATTCTGCTCCGGTAATCGGAAGTTTCTCAGGGTCTACCAGCTTGTTCACTTCCACTGCCAGCTCGTGATCTTTTCCGATGTCAATTCCGTCTCTGCCGTCTTTGTCGGTACCGAATACCATACGGTCTACTGCCGTATTCGGGAATGCCGCTGCTTTTAAGAAGTCATCCTCAGAAGCAATTCCAGTTCTGACAAGTTCCTTTAAAAGCAGATCTCCGTTGAACAATGCGTTCTCACAGGGGATCACATTGACTCTTTCTTTGCCTGCTCCTAATCTGGCCTTCAGCCCTTTTGCAAGAGTGCCTGCAATTTTAGGGAAATTGTCTGCCAGCACTGCCGTAGTGACTACGTCTGCTTCCATGATCGCTTCCACGACTTTATCTTCTTCTGTAATCGGTGAAAGTGCAGAAACCTTGTCGATTTCTTTTCTCCTGTAATCCTCCTCGATCACATACAAGTAGTAGTTATGGTATTTGTTCAGTTCCGCGTTGACTTTCTCGTTTACGTCCACGAATACGATTTCATATCCTGTATCATGCAATAAATCTGCAATGAATCCGCGGCCGATCTTGCCAGCCCCAAAGTGTACTGCTTTCATTTTCTTCCCTCCGTCAATTCTAGCGGACCACATCTTTAAATACGTTCAGTATTTCTTCTTTGGTCTTTGCATTTCTAAGTTTTTCTACGTTGTCAAGATCTGAGCATGCCACTGCGATATCTCCTAAAATCTCAATATGCTCATTGTTCTTACCTGCAATTCCGATGATGACATTTGCAGTTTTTCCTTCATAGTTTACGCCCTCAGGAACCTGGATAAAAGAAATTCCTGAAGCCATAATCCTTTCTTCGGATTTTACGATGCCGTGCGGAATCGCAATGTGATTGCCGATGTAGGTAGAGACCACTTCTTCCCTCTTCAGCATGTCATCTATATATTCTTCTTTTACATAACCATTGTCTGCAAGGATCTGCCCCGCAGCCCGGATAGCTTCTTCCTTCGTAGCAAAAGCTGCGTTCAATCTGATGTTGTCTTCGTTAAAAATACTCTTCCTATCTGCCATAATGAAACCTCCTAAATTGATTCTCCTATATAATGTCTGAACCTGTGTCCAAAGCATTGCCTGATTTCTTCTTCGTCGCCCTTCTCTATTAACTTCATGACATCCCGGTCTTCGATGATCAATTCAGTAATATAGCGCAGAAACATCTGCTGTACTTCATCCATTTCCGTTGGATAGAAGAAAAATATAATGTTACTGATCGCATCCCCCTCCTGAGGATCTACCATTCGTTTTTCTTTTAAATGGTAAACGAAAAAAAGCGGTTTTTTTATTTTCTCTAAATAACATTCAAAGTAACTGATTTCCGTCGTTGGTATTGTAAAACGGCATTCATTTGCATGCCGGATCACATAATTTTTAATCTCCTGTTCACCGATGAAGATCCCGGCTTCCCAGATCGTATGTTCCAGATTTGAGAATAAGTGGTTTTCATCCTTCAGGTTATTAATTTCATACACATGGAATTCAGTCAATAAGTCTACTGCCCACGTAGTTAATTGTTTTAACTGTTTTAAAGATACGATGCTGTTGCTGCTTTCTAACTCCGCCGCCTTTCTTTCCTGTTCCTCAATCTTCCTTAAAGTCTGATGCTTGTGCCTTCTTATTTTTTCTTTTACAATCTCCAGCTCATTGTCATTCAGGAGCGGAGAAACTTTCAGATACTCCCTGTCTTTTAAATACAGTGGGATGGTTGACAGGATCAAGTCATAATCGTTTAAGTCTTCTTCTCCCAATCCTACCAAAGATACAATCTTTCTTACATAAATCTCGGGTATCTCCCTCTCCAGACGGCTGGCCAGCATCTTGGAAGATCCCATGCCGCTGGAACATACCACCAGCACCCGGAATGTCTTCTTTGTAATGTTGTCCAATGATACCGCAAAATATAATACCAGATACCCTATCTCATCATCCGGAAAATAATCATCCGGGAAGACTTTTCTGACCGTATCTTTTATAATGGAAAACAGCTGCGAATAATCTTTTTCAATGTCGCGGATGATCGGATTCGAGATACTCATTCCGCTCCTTGTCCGCACCAGGGCTTTATCGATATGTGTCAACAGTCCGTCCATAAGCTTTGTATCCTGGCTCAGGTTAATGCCCATACGCCTTTCTACCAGCTCCACAAACTCTTCAATCTTTGGCCTGAGCACAAAATTTTTGACAAACACATTTTCATTGTTCCGTTTTCCGACACTGATATCCATAACCCACAGAAGATATTCTTTCTCTGCCTCGCCCAGGGAAATAGAATATTTCTTTTCCAACATCCGGATCAATGCGGCAACAAGTTTTTTCAGATTCTTGTCCACATGTTCCACGGTAAAATCTGTACTGTATTTCCGATTACCGATTTTGTGTCTGCGAATCAGCAGCGACACCAACATGACTAATTCAGCATAATTCTGATCAAGTATCTGATAGTTTTTCTGAATCAGTTTATGGCTGATATCTTTTAATATTTTTTCACAGGTCTGAAACAGCTCCATGTATCCGTATTCATCCAACTTCTGCATAAATGGATGAAACTGTCTGACATTCCCCGCAAGCCAGTGTACGATCACATCCATATCTGTGTTTTTCATGATGATATTGACCATCAGATGATCTCTCGCCACCTGCTCACCGCCCAGGCAGATTCCGTCTCCCTTTTTTGAGATTAATTTAATATTGTACTCCGGAAGAATCTTTTCAATCTTTTTCAGATCATTCCTGATTGTCGGAAGAGATGTGCCCATATCGATTGCCAATGCTTCTGTCTTCATGAAGTCATCCTGATGAAGCAGCTCTAAGAGAACAAAATACATTCGTTCCTTAGGGTCCACTACCTGGAGTTTTTTATGTTCTCCTAATTCTGTCTGGAGTTTCTGAATGTGTTCAGGCAGACCGACAGCCCGGATTCCTTTTTTGCTCACCGTTTTCAATGTAATCTGATACTGCCTTAACACTTCAGTCACCTCGGGGATTTCCCGGTACACGGTCCTCTCTGAGACATTCATTTTATTGGCAATAGCTTTCATGGTTACGAAACCACGGCTGCTTAAGACAATCTGTATGATATCTTTTACACGATTAGACATCAGCATAATTTTGCAGCTCCTTTACTTATAAGGCGCCATAATCATTCAATTATGGCGCCGCAGCCTGACTATTCAGACATGTCTTTAATCTTCTTTGCGATTGCTGCCTGTTCTGCCGCATCCAGGAAATTTTCGATCGCTATGACCGGAACTCCTGCAGGAGCTGAATTTTTTGCAGCTTCATATAAGTTTTCGTTCGTTACGATAACATCTATGTCTGCTGGAATTTGATGAATGGATACATGGCTGACATCAATGAACATTCCAATCTTGTTCAGCTGTGTCTTCAGCATAGAAGCACCCATTGCGCTGGACCCCATTCCAGCATCACATGCAAATGCAACTTTTTTAACTTCTTTTTTCGGAAGAGTTGTATCTGTTGCTGCTGCTTTTTTCTCTTCTCCAGGAGCGCTGTGGCTTTCCACAAACTGGCTCATGTCGATTCCAGCAACTTCCTGTTCATCCTCTGGTGTTTTATCCCTCATTAAGAAGAATGCTGTCACCGCAAAGGATACCACGGTTGCTATCAAGTAAGCCATCAAGTTGACAAATAGTTTGCCCTTTGGTGACATAACGATTAACATGATCAAAGAACCAGGAGATACGGCTGCTACAGCACCACCGTCCATGATCTGAAGCCAGAATACTGCTGCGATACCACCGAGCATAGGCCCTAAGAGTGTGATCGGTTTGATCAGTGCATATGGGAAAGAAACTTCTCCAATACCACCGATGATTTGAATGATTGCCGCACCTGGTGCAGATTTTTTAGCCATTCCTTTACCGAATACACAGAATGCTAATACAAGACCTGCCCACATACCACCATTTGCTTCGATTAAGTACAAAATAGATTTCCCTGTTTCTGCTGCCTGCTCGATCGCCAACGGTGTAAAGATACCATGGTTGATCGCGTTGTTCAGGAACAGTACCTGTCCAGGAACTACAAAGATTTCTGTCAATGGGATTAAGCTGTGGCTTACAAGGAAATCAACGGCAACTGTTAACACACCTGTGATTGCTGAGAAGATCGGTGTTACGATCATGTAGCCAAGTATCATCATGATTGCTCCCACGATACCAAGTGAAAAGTTATCTACTAACATTTCCAGACCTGGTTTTATGTGACCGTCAAAGATTTTATCAACCTGTTTGATGATCCACGCACCGAGAGGTCCCATTACCATACCACCGATCATCATCGTTACGTCAGATCCAACGATAACACCGATTGTTGCTACGGTACCTGCTACAGCACCACGTCTTCCGTAAACAGTATGCCCCCCAGTGTAAGCAAATAACAATGGAATTAAGAACTTAAGTGTAGGCTCAATTACTTCGGCCAGTTTTGCATTTGGAAAATATCCAGTCTTCAGGAACAAAGATGTGAAAATACCCCAGGCAATCAATGCTCCAATGTTCGGCATGACCATTCCTGACAGGAAGCCGCCCATTTTTTGGACTTTAGCTTTGAAACCATTTGCCATAACAATCCTCCTTTTTTGTCCTCTTTTTTGGTATAATTTATTTCTGCGGTTAATGGTATTAACTTGATAAACGTTTATCTATAATTCCATTATATTGATTGTATTTTTATACGTCCACTATTGCCAGTGGTAAATTTTGCAGAAGAATTTTTGACAAAGTTTTCTTACATATTTTCCCTTATTTATCCCTTACAAACTGCATAAAAACGTGGTTTTACTGATCCTCCTAACACAAAAAAGGGAGAATAATTTTCATCATTTTTCTCCCCTTTTTTCGAAAATAAAATTTTAACTCATTATCGGTGGCCAGATAAAGACCAAGTCAGTCCCCGGTCTTCATCCTGCACACCTTTACCTTCATTCCCTGTTTTTCAAGTTCCTTTTTGTCAGCACTTCCAATCCCATCATCTGTGATCAGATACTGAAAATCACAGAGCCTCGCAAACCGGCAAAAGGTTTTGCGTCCAATCTTCGTACTGTCGCACAGCATGTATGCTTCCGTAGCGGTTCTCATCATCGCACGCTTCATCGCTGCCGTCTCCTCATTTGGCGTGGTCAGCCCTTTGGACACAGATAAAGCATTCGGTGATAAAAACAGTTTATCCACAGAAATCCTCTCAAGGAATTCGATCCCCAGAGAACCAAAGGTACAATCAAACTGGTTCCTTACAGTTCCTCCGATCAGTATCACCTGAATCGAAGGTTTTTTTTGCAGTTCAAGAGCGATGTTCAAATCGTTTGTCACAACCTTCAAGTCGTTGAAGTCCGTCAGAACCTTTGCAAACTCCAGCATGGTGGAACCGCTGTCGATCAAGATGATATCACCCTCACTGACATATTCCTTTGCTCCCTCGGCAATGATCCTTTTTTTATCCGGGTTTAAATTCCACCGGGAGGCAAGAAATGCCTCCTTAGTAACTTCATCTTCCTTTAACAGTGCACCGCCGTGGGTCCGAATCAAGTGTCCCTCTTTCTCCAATTCACTCAAGTCGGACCTTATGGTGGCGCCGGTCACATGGAATTCTTCCGATAATTCATGGATGCCAGCCTTTTTATGTATTCTCATGTAGGCGAGCAATTCTTCTTTCCGCTCTCTTGCAAACATATATTATACTCCGAAATGATCTAATAAAATCTCTTCTGCTTCTTTATTCCATAATCCCTGATTCTTATCGCAGGCATCCGCGAGCTTCGCAAACAGAGGATCCGTCTCACCCAGTTTTCTGAAATCATCAATGGCAGTTAACGGCATTTCAAACTGTGTATAAGTAAGCTTCTTTCCTCCCGGTATCTCAGGTAAATGAAGGGTTGTGTCAACGATTGCATTGATGCCTCCGACATGAGTGATCATAACGGCCGGATTTACCTCTTTCTTCGCGATCAGATCGAGCGCTTCCAGAAGGTCTGCCTTAATGCCCCCTGAAGATCCCAGAAGCTTAGTATTTCTGTAATGGCAGTCATACAGGTTCATGTCTGCGGAAAATCCACTGTCGGCAGGTCCTGCAAAAAGGTTCATGCATCCGTCAAACGCAAGGATCTTGTTTCCTGTCTCCGCGATGGCTTTTACCGGAGCGTATACAAACACATCATGATATCCCTCTCCTCCGGTGAGATCCATCAGTTCTTTGACTTCATCGTCCATCTTTGCTGTATTTACATAATGAAGCTCAACGCCCCTCGCCTTGGCATCCTCTTCTGAGATTACTTCTCTTGCCCTGTTAATTCGGTCGTCATTAATCTCTGTGACTACAACCATTTTAGGTTTATTTTCCATAGCGAGCGCATAGCTGATAGCGCCCAGCCCCATCGGTCCGCATCCTCCAAGAATTGCGATATTTCCGCCCTCTTTTGCTCCGATAAAATGTTCATGGGTCTCAGGTTTTGTATGGTAGTTGGCCATATAACCGCCGATGATGCAGTACATAGGCTCTGACACAGAAACCTCATAGAAAGCATCACCGTCATAGTGGAGCAGGCAGCCTTTTTCAATGACATCGTTTGGAACGATGCAGTAAGTTACCGCGCCTCCGAAGTGCTCATAGGAATAACCCGGTGCCCCCATCTGATCCGGGATACCCGGCAGCACAACAAACCGTTCTCCAGCTTTGTACTCATCTGCCCATTTAGATCCCACCTTTTCGATCACTCCGGAAAACTCATGTCCGATGATGACTGGATGGTCTGCGATATCGTCAGGTACGCGGATATGACCGCTTCCCAGTTTTACTTCCTTCCATGTAGACATACAGATGCTGTCGCTCATGACCTTCAAAAGCACCTCATCTTTTTTGATCTCCGGCAGTTCAAACTCTTCCAGCCGGATATCTTTTGCCCCATACATTCTCACACCTTTAGCCTTCATAATGCCCCTCCTGGCTTTGCAAAAATTTTTAATTATTTTTAAAAATTTATATTTTTTTTCATTTCACAAATATCATACCACGCCTTCTTTTGTTTGGCAACAGTCAATTTGATTGAATCCTCGCTCAGCGGCGTGATATAATAGGCAGATCAATTCAATCGGCAAGGAGGGTAAAATCAATGGAGACATATGAATTCAACGGTGAAAAGTATAAAAAAGCTTCAAGGCATCAAAAGGAATGGGGTACTCGGTTAATTTTAGAATTGAATCTAACGGGAAAGGAATCCATTCTGGACTTAGGCTGCGGGGACGGGGTTCTGACAGAACAGTTATCCCTTCTGGTCCCTGAAGGAAAAGTTGTGGGGATCGATGCCTCTGAAGGAATGATTAAGACGGCAAGACAGCTTGAGAAGTATAATTTACAGTTTTATCATATGGACATGGCTGATATGGCGTTTAAAGAAGAGTTTGACGTGATCTTCTCCAACGCTGCACTGCACTGGGTAAAGGACCACTCCCTTCTTTTAAGGCACTCTCACGCCGCGTTAAAACCTGGCGGAAGGATCTTATGGAATTTTGCCGGACAGGGAAACTGTTCTGATTTCTTTGGATCCATCCGCAGGATTATGGAAACTGACCCATTTAAACCATACTTCACCTTCTTTGAATGGCCATGGTTTATGCCTTCCAAAAACGAATATGAAGCTTTCATGAAGCAGTCTGGATTTACCTCTGCAGAGATCATAGAAGAAAATGCGGACCGGTATTTTTCAAACTCTGATGAAATGATCCGGTGGATCGACCAGCCCAGCATCGTACCTTTTATCAAATGTGTCCCTGAGGCTCAAAAAGAGGCCTTCCGGCATGAAGTCATAGAAGCCTCCCTGCAGACAGCTCTTCAGCCTGACGGAACATGTTTTCAGCCATTCCGCAGACTTAGAGTCAGCGCTTACAAATAACAAAGAGGAACCGCTCTTATGAAATGGAACGGTTCCTCTTTGTTGTCTTACAGGCCTGTTTTTTCTTTTATATAGTTTCTGGCTTTCATAGCATATTCCAAAGGATTCGCCACTGCGGGGTCCTGTTCGGCCTCCACGACCACATAACCTTCATACCCCCTTGATCCGATCAAGTCAAAGATAGGTTCAAAGTCTACATCCCCGTCCCCAGGCACTGTGAAGGTTCCGTTCCTGACTCCTTTTAAGAAACTCCACTTCTCTTCTTTTGCCCGTTTTACAACATCGGTGCGCAGATCCTTCAAATGAATATGTTTTGTTCTGCCGATATATTTTTCAAGGATCTTTACGGGTGAGATCCCAGCGAAGGAACAGTGACCGCTGTCAAACAGTAAGAATACCAGCTCCGGATCCACCGAATCCATAAAACGGTCAATCTCTTCCTCTGTCTGTATCACCGTTCCCATATGGTGATGATACGTCAATGTGATACCGATCTCCCTGGCTGCCTTCCCGAGCCTGTTCAGCCCATCCGTCAGTCTCTTCCACTCTTTCTCATTCATCACATATTTTCCTTCAAAGACCGGGACATCCTTCCCCTGGATGCTGTAACTCTGTTCGGAGACACCGATCACCTTCGCACCCATATCTTTCAGAAACCGTGCCTGGTCTATGAACTCTTTTTCAACCTCCCCGTAAGGTTTGGTAAGCAGAAATGCAGAGAACCAGCAGTTACAGATCTCGATGCCTCTGAGGCTTAATGCCTTCTTTAAGATCCCCTGGTCCTTCGGGTATCTGCCGCCGATCTCAGATCCCGTAAAACCAGCCAGTGCCATTTCACTTATACATTGCTCAAATGTATTTTCCTTCCCAAGATCCGGCATGTCATCGTTTGTCCAGCCGATGGGCGCAATGCCCAGCTTCACTTTATTTTTGTCCAACATTTCTTATTCCTTTCTATGCCTCGTTCAGTTCTCTCTCCTCCAGTTCTTTGGAGATGGACGGATACTCCTTGTCAAGCTTATAGATCAGCAGAAGAATGATCGCTGCCACCCATATGATGACCGGACCAAATTTATAGATATTTCCAATCGTATTCACTGCAGAAGCCGGCTGTACCACATTTCCGCTGGTGGAGCTGATATAGCCGCTGGCTGTCATCAGTCCAGTCATCAATGCACTGGCGATACCAGTCCCCACCTTAAATCCAAGGCTTGCTCCTCCGAAGATCAGGCTTTCCTGACGGAAGCCGTTTTTCCAGTAGCCGTATTCCACTACGTCACCCAGCATGCCGAAGATCGTGGCGGAAAGCTGGGATACACCAACAGAACGAATCAGGGTCACAACAAAGAACCACTGGAAACTGAATGGATTTACCAGGATCAGAAGATGGGACACCACGGCTAAGATACTTCCAGCAAGGGTCACATTCCGTTTTCCCCACCTTTTGATCAGGAACGGACAAGCCATAGCCCCCAGTATCATGACCGCTGTCTCAAGAAAATACAGGGCGCTGTACATCCACGAATCATTTTTGAATACATATTTACAGTAATAAGGAAGATCAGTCCCTACGATGGTCTGATGAATGACCTGGATGGACCAGAGCCCCAGCACGCACCAGAAATATTTGTTGGTGAGAAGTGCTTTCAGATTCTTCTTTACAGAGACCTTCTTTTCTTTTTTTACGTCCACTTTCACTGTCTCTTCACACTTAAAAAAGCAGAACAGCAGGAGCGCAACGGCAATGGCAACCCACAGAAACATGGTCTTGACCCATGCTGACTGGTCATCCCCGAACAGCTTTACCAACGGCATGGTAAATGTGACAGATATGATCCTTCCCACCGGAGATAAAATCATGCGGAAAATGGAAAGCAGATCCTGCTGGTATGAATCCCTAGTCATCATGGTTGAGAGCGATCCGTATGGAACATTGATCGCCGTGTAGATAACCGTCGTTGTCAGGTTATAGGTTACAAATATGTAGATGCCTTTTACAAACTCTGTGGAATGAGGCACAGTAAACATTAAGATTGCGGCAATCGCATAAGGGGCCGTCATCCACAGCAGCCACGGCCTGGATTTTCCCCACCTGGATTTTGTCCTGTCCACAAGGAATCCCATGATCAGATCTGAGCTACCGTCAAAAACCCTTGAGATTAACATGACCATACCGATGGTGATGGGAGAGACACCCGCGTAGTCTGTGTAAAACAGGGTGAGCAGGGTGGAGATCATGCCGTAGACGATGTTACATGCCGTATCGCCGCACCCGTAGGCGACTCTCGTTCCAAATGATATTTTCTTCATAATTTATACCCATCCTTTTTCCTGCGCATTAACATTCTTCCATGATTGCCTTAACTGCAGCTTTTGTATCGGTGAGAGGAAACAATTCATATCCCACGTAACCCTCATATCCGCATTCCTCAAGATGTCTGATCACCTTTTTATAATTGATCTCACCAGTACCCGGTTCATGTCTTCCCGGTGCGTCTGCCACATGGATATGTCCGAACTGCCCGCTGTAATTACTAATTGTGTCACAGATGCAGCCTTCATTGATCTGCATATGATAAACGTCATACAATAGTTTCAGTCTCGGGGAACCGATGAGACTGCATATTTCTGCACCCATCTGAGTATATTTCAGGAAGTTCCCCTCATGGTCTGTTGTAATGTTCAGCGCTTCCAGATTGACATTGATATCTTCTTTTTCGGCAAGCTTGGCACATTCCAAGAGTGTGTCGTACATCGCGCAGAGCTTTACTGTATCCGACAGGTGATCATAATGGTTTACAACAACTCCGCCGTCCCCCAAAGCGTTAGAATGGATCGTGACACTGAGCGCTCCTACTTTTTTAGCCGCTCCGATGGATTTTTTTAACTCAGTCAGATACTTCTCCTTATGCTCAGGGTCCACCAGGGAATAATCAGCATCACCGTTAAACCCGCTGATCTGGATTCCTGCATTTTTTGCGGCCTTCGCTGTTTCCTCAAGATCCCGGATTCTCCAGTCCCAGAATTCCACAGCTTCAAACCCGTCATCCTTGGCTGCCTGGAAACGTTCGTTCCAGGGCAGCTCTGTGTATAAAGTATCGATACATGCACATTTTCTTAAACCCATTTTATTCTACCTCCGCGATTTTGACCGGTCTTCCTTCTTTCAGGGATTTTGTCGCCGCTGCAGCCATGAGCACCGGATACAGGCCGTCTTCTCCGCCCACTGGTGTCTCGGTATCATTCAACACTGCATCTGCGAATGCCTGGATCTCGGAGACGAAAGCTCCTGTGTAGCGGTCCCACATGATCTTATATGTATTTTCATAGCTCGTCCGGTCTTCATCAGATACTACAACCGTATTTGGTACGTCATTTTCATTTCTTACACAGCCTTTGGAACCGAATACCTCTACTCTCTGATCATATCCGTACACAGCCTTTCTGCTGTTGTCTATGACTGCGATGGCTCCGTTTTCAAACTTTAAGGTAACCACGGCAGTATCCACATCCCCCGCTTTCCCGATCTCCGGGTCAACAAGCACAGAACCTGCCGCATGGACTTCTGTTACCTCTGAGCCGGCCAGGAATCTTGCCATGTCAAAATCGTGAATCATCATATCGTAAAAAATTCCTCCGGATACTTTTACATAGTCAATGGCCGGCGGCTCCGGATCCCTGGAGCTGATCCTGATCATATGTACATCCCCGATCCTGCCGGATTTCACCACGTCGTACACTCCCCTGTGGTTGTGGTCAAACCTGCGGCAAAATCCGATCTGAAGCTTTACTCCGGCATCACAAGCCGCCTTGACAGCCTCATGAACCTTATCTAAATCGTAGTCAACCGGTTTTTCGCAGAAGATATGTTTCCCTGCCCTGGCGGACTCTATGATGTATTTTGAGTGAGTGTCTGTGGAAGAACATATCAGAACAGCCTCGATTTCCCTGTCATTTAAAATATCCCGGGCTTCTTTTGTCACTTCCCGGACCCCTAAGTTTTTTAGATAGCTTTCTGTTTCTGCGTTCATAAACGGATCCGCAACTGTCTTGATCTCAACCTCCGGCACAAACATAGAGATATTTTTTGCATGTACCTTTCCGATTCTCCCTGCTCCAATGATTCCTACTTTCATTTGATGAACCTCACTTTCTGATGATTTTGATTTAATTGTGTTTTTGTATCATTCATGTGCTTTTGCACTTATAATTATAGGTCCACCCAGCAGCAAAGTCAATGCAATCAATTGGTTTTCTGTATTTTTGTGCATTATACGTTATATGTGCTTTTGCACATTACGTGTTTATCAGGCTTCTGCGCCTGGTCCTTTGTGAAAAATGACCAACCCAAAGCATTGCAGCATGTTTCCTGATATGATAGAATGCAAATGCACACAAGAAAGCAGAGAAAGAAGGCATTCCAATGAAAAAGAAACCTACGATACAGATGGTCGCGGAGCTGGCCGGAGTTTCCAGGGGCACCGTAGACCGGGTATTAAACAACCGTTCCCATGTCAGCCCAGACGTCCATGACAGGGTCATGAAAGCGATCCGGGAAACAGGCTATCTGTCACCGAGACAGGCATACCAGACCAAGCTGTCCGAAGTTTCCTATTCTCATATAAAACTGGGAGTACTCCTGCCCAACTGGACAGGCCATTTTAAAACTGAAATTTTACGGGGCATCGATGCGGCCCGGTCTGAGCTGGAGGATTTTCACGTAGAGATTATTCTGAAAGAATGCAAGACAGATATTCCCGGCGAGGTAATCGAATTGCTGGATGAACTGCTGGATGAAGAAGTCCAGGGCATCGCCCTGTGCGCCCTCAACAATCCTTCCATTGAAACTCACGTCTCTGCGCTGAACGACAACAATATCCCCGTCATCACATTGAATTCGGATCTTCCGGAAAGCCGGCGGCTCTGTTTCATCGGACAGGACTATCATAAGAGCGGGCGCATTGCCGCTGAGCTTCTGAGCAAGTGTATCCCCGTTTCAGGCAGCATCCTGGCTGCTGTGGGAAACCTGGAATTTGACGGTCACCGGACCCGCCTGGAAGGTTTTCTGGACAGGATGGAAGAAATCGGTTTTAGAAAAGACCAGATACAGGTCATTGAGACATACAATGACTATCAGACAACTTTCCGGAAAGTTACGGAGGCTCTTGAACAGACCTCCGGTATCTGCGGTATATATATGGCCAACCGCAGTGTGGCCGGATGTACCGAGGCCGTAAACACACTGGGCATGAAGGATTCTCTTAAGATCATCTGCCATGATATATCAGAGAGCACAAAACGGCTTCTACAAAATGGAAGTATTGATTTTACAATTTCCCAGGATATTTTCAGACAGGGCTATCTGCCTATGATCTACCTGCGGGACTATCTGCAGAAAGGGAAACTTCCAGAATCGGAAGAAACGAATACCAACATCTCCATCATCTGCTCCCAGAACCTGGAGAACTCATAAAACTTAAAAATCCGGGAAAGGATCATCTCTGATCCCTCTCCGGATTTTTGACGTACATAAAATATTTATGATAAATTTTATATAAGATTTTGAATTATCCCCATAAACACTATATTTATAAGCAATTTCAAAATTGAAAAACATTCATTTTACCACGATTGAAGAGCCTTGATATGACAATATAAACCACAAGGGAGATAGCACATGAAATGAAACTGTGTATCTCCTTTTTTCATACCACTTGACTACTTCTCTCTGATTTCAAACCTTAAAATGGCTTTCATCATTTCTGTATGAATTCGACCTTTTAATTCTTCATCAACCTGCATATTTACAGTACCATTTGCATGATAGCATGGACGCAAGCATACTTTAGAGATATAAGCGTTGTAAAAGTCTAAAATTCATCTGACTGCCTTTTCATCTCCATTAGACGCTCTGCAAATAAGGTCGTAAGAGGGATAACCTTAATCTTTTTTCATTTTTCCTATTCCCTTTCATTCAATAACTTCTGTAATTTTCTTAGTCCTCTAACCCGTCTGTTATTGATAGCTGAACGTGATACATGATACAATTTTGAGATTTCTCTGTCGTTCATGCCTTGAAAGAAATGCAACAAGATAGCATTACGCTGTTTCTCTGTTAATTCTTTCAATGCTGTACTTAATTCTTCATCAGCTACATAAATTACAAAATGCATAACTTGAAACGATACAAAATCGCAAGAATATTCATCATTCATACCATGTTCAATTTGTTTCATTTCAGGCAATTCACAAAATAGTATTTCATGTTTTGAACGCCTAGCAATCTGTCTTCTATGACTTGATAATGCACCTTTAATGACAATCATCATCAAAGCATTAAATTGTAATCTGACGATATGCTCGAAAGAAGAGGTTCCCATAATCTCATCTCCTTTCTGCAAGAGCTAAACTATACAAACGGAATATTTCATAGCGAAAATATTTGTTTATAACTGCAAAAAGAGGTATATAAAAAAGCTAAAAACATATAGTCTGTACGAGCTAAAAAGTGATATTTGATTTATCTTTTCCTGCATAGCCTAATTGTATCTGCTATTCCTGCGGTATTTATCATAAGAGACTAGACAGCTCCGTTGTCACGAAAAACATGCAGTCACATAAAAAAAAAAATATGCCCGTACAAAACATATAGTCTGTAAGCTTTAAATAGTTTATATCTTTTCCTACTGTATTCTTGATGTATTCCTGGGTAAATCATCATAAATATAGACAGCTCCGCACGAAAAACATAGTCACAAAATTCTTGTTTCTTTGGAATAGAGGTCAAACTTCATGTCCTCAAAAAAATATCTCTATCCATGTCCTCAAAAATATCTCTATCCATAAAATTCCCCGCAGTCTTTATCTGCTTTTGCGTGATTTCCTTACTGTGAATACGCCAGCCAGCAGACCAAGAGATACGAACATGAGCGCAAGCCATGTTGTCATATTCGTGCTGTCACCAGTTTTAGGGCTGTTAGACGTTGTCTGTTTATCTGTGCTTGCTGGTTTCTTATCCGTATCCGTTGCAGACGGTTTCTTGTTATCATCTATTGTTGGATTTTGTGTGTCTTTTGCCTTGACAGTAACGGTAATCGTTTTGTGCTTGAAGCCCCCTTGCTGTCTGTTACTTTTGTATGTAATTTCATAAATGCTAGCCTTGCTTGTATCTACGTTATTTTCTAAGACTTCGATTACTTTTGTAAGGTCGCCGTCTTCTTTATCAGAAGCAGTAACACCCTCTAATGGATTGAATGTATCGCCAACTGTCAATGTCTTATCACTGGCATTGATTGTTGGAATTGCGTTTAATTCTTCCATTTTTGGATTGACTGTCAATGTAACTTCAATATCTGTTACAGTATTATAATTAGTCGTATCTTTTTTGGCGTATATGTCACTTTGAATGTATTTGTTCCAGCACTGCCAACAGAAGTTGTTGTATCGTCCTGCCACGCAAAGCTCTCTGGAAGTGTTACGTCTGCAAGGGTCTGTCCAACAATAGCTGTCAAGTTAGTTGGTACTTCGTAAGTCGGCATTGCCTTACTGATTATAAACTCTTTCCAGTCTGTTTCTGCTCGCTTATGAGTATCATTTTCCGCAACAATTGCTTTCACTTGATATGTGCCAGCATTTATCGGAGCAGAAGTAATATCTTTCCATTTGTTGCCATCTTTTTCTTGATAAGTGAATGTTACTTTTTTCCTGCACCCTCTGTTACGATATAATCATTTTCTGATAAAGACATAGCATTTCCATCATAGATTTTATTCAAATTTAAGTTCTCTCTGAAAGAAACAGATGTAGACGTTTTTTCAGTCCATTTGGCATAATAGATTTGTCCCTCTTCAACTGTATTCATTATTTCACCATTAAACTCTTCTTTATTATACCAACCATTGAAGATGTAGCCTTCCTTGACAGGAACTGGCAACTGTCTTTTTCCTAAAGGACTTGTATCCGTAACTGTTCCACCATTAAGCCTCAAATCAGTAATTTTAACAACATTATTAGCTGAGTCGAGATAAGCAAAAAGATTTTCATTGCCAATGTGGATTTTCTCAATATCACTGGAAACAATTTTGTATTCATTTGTAGCTTGAATAATTATTACACCTGCTTTCAAACCTGAATAATAATTTTCCGTAATATAAATATTTGAAGCGTCAGATGTGTATAAGAGACAGTAGAAAATGTATTTTTAAAAGTCCACTCATGCCATAAACCTAAGCCACCAGATTTTCCATTTCCGATTATAGAATTTCCGCTAATTTTAAATGTATGAGTATTTGAGGTGTGTGAAGCATTGAGTATATCAATAGAACGTTTATCTCCTTTAGCATCATCTGCAATAGTATTATTTTTAATTATCCCCCCCGTCATATTGAAATTGTAATATGCACCAGTAATACCTGCTCCTTCTCGTGTACCCCATGAAACTGTTTCGCTACCGATCTGATTGTTGGTAATTTCGCCACCCATCATATTTATTGATGGAAGACCATTGCTACCCCATGAGCACCCAATACCGCCACCAGCAGCTGTTGCATAGTTATTTTTTAGTTGAAAATTGCCACCAATGTCTAATGTATTTTCGCAATAAATACCACCGCCATAGCTCGAAACATTATGATGAATAATACCACCACTCAGATATGCTGGACCGATTGCTCGTAATCCACCTCCTGCATAGTCACTATTCACAGTACGATATCCAGCGTTATTACAAATTTCGCCTCCAGTCATAATAAAAGTACCTCTGCTAAAGACAGCTCCACCAGCTCCCGCACGACAGCGTGTAATCATTCCACCATTCATAGTAACTTTGCCCAAATTGTTAATTGCTCCAGCAGTCGGATTGCTTGCTTCCATTTTACCATTTGTTCGGTCATTATTTTTTAATAATGTTCCGCTAGAAATCACAAGTTCTCCATCATTTTCCACATAGACTATAGAATCACTATTCTTTGTACCTATGTTATATAAACTATGTCCTAGCGTTGCAAAAGAAACCTCATTTACATCATATTCAGGATTATATATTGTTCCAAAAATTGCACCACCATCCACAGTAATATTGTTGAGTGTCAGACTAGAGCCAGCGGGTACAGAAAGCAATATACCAGTATAATTTGTATCACGTTTGATAGTACCTCCGCCAGAGATAGTGATATTTCCAGAGATAGTTACATTTGCTCCAAGAGTTAAAGTAACATCAGGATTTACTTTTAAACTTTCTGTCAGTATTGTTTCATTGCTCCAAGTAGTATCACTAGTGATAGTCGTTTCACTGTCTACCACCGCACCATCAGACTGTGGGATTTTTTCACTTGCAGGAGTAATACTATTGTTCATCTTCACAGGTTCACTCTCTGCTTCTGTGTTTACCTTATCTTTGCCTGTTGTGTTTGTATCTTTAGTGTCGTCCATTGTTGCACCAGCCGTATCAGTTTCATCTGTTGTATAATCAGTTATATTTTCCTGCACTATGGTATCATCATTTTCCTGTGCGAAAACGAAGGCAAGATTAGATTGAATACCAAAGACCATACATAAGATAACCACGCAGGCGAGAATGCTTTTTGTTTTTTTTGGTTTCATCTTTTTTCTCCTTTTTAATTATTCATTTTTTGGAGGTCTTGAACCAGACAGGGCAAATCCTGCATTTTCATGAGCCACTGTTTTTCTGGTTCGCTCTCCCAATTTCCCATTACAAGAAATTTTCGTTTTGCCGTTATCTCGTTTTCCCCCTCTCCTCAATGTAGATTATGATATTCATATCAGGATAAAAAGGATTGAATAGTAGAAGTATGTACGGCACAAAAAGCAGACTTTTTGTGCCGTGTGTGCTATCATTTAGTGTAGGATAATTTTGGATAAAAACAGCGGTTTTAAACTTAAATCAATACAAAAATCCAAAGTTTAGAAGTGGTGTAGAAAGTCTACTTTTTATGCCTTTTGTTGTTGATAACGGGCTATCCACCTCGCAAATGTTGTGTGATGGGTATTTAGTCGTCGTCCACCCTCACGCATACTGATTTCCCCAGTTTCCCACAGTTGATAAATTTCTTCAAATTGTTCTGGGAAATCATGCTTTGGTCGGCCAAATTGTACGCCTTTTTCTTTTGCAATACGTATTCCTTCCGCTTGTCTTTGTTTCGTATTTTCTCTTTCAATCTGGGCGACATAGGAAAGTATCTGCAATACCAAATCTGCTATAAATTTTCCTGTAACGCCATTCACTTGATTTCTGGTATCAAGCAGAGGGAAATCCAACACAATCAATTCAATGTCTTTTGCTCTTGTTAGATAACGCCATTGTTCTAGTATTTCATCATAATCACGTCCCAGACGGTCTATGGACTTAATATAAAGCTCGTCGCCTGCTTTCAGCTTTTTTACCAGCCTTTGATAATTCTTGCGTATAAAATCCTTTCCTGATTGTTTATCAATATACATCTGTTTCTTTGTCAGTCCAATTTCCTGCATGGCTTCCACCTGCCTTGCGATATTCTGGTCTTTGCTTGAAACTCGGATATATGCGTATTTCGCCATATTAAATTCCTCCTTTGTCTATTATCCACAAAGGAGATTATAATCAAGGTATTAGGATAAAAGATGAATGAAAGGCAAAGGACAGCGTGCAGACTTACAAAAAAATGCACGCTGTTATAAATCTATCTTACAATCTTCCGGTTACTATCCTTATGTAGCACAAGCTCAAACTGCGATACCTGCATTGCCTTCGTCTGATTTACCATAAATCAGATTTTATCCCTTTCTTCCTCTTGATTACCCAGCACAGAAAAGAAAAAGCCCTGTCAAGAGCTTGCCACCATTGGTGGTGCTTTGCACTCTTGATCGGGCTTTTTGTTTGCTGTATCTTCTCGCAAGAGGAAAAAAGTTACTCGTCCTCATCATTAAAATAATTATTCCTTAATACTTCCTGTAAAAGTTCCACATCTTCCTTTGAATTTGGATTTATCCTTTTTACAGCATAGTAAGGTGTTTTATACTTGTGTCCCTCTGTGCTTTCCCCGAACATATCCATGCTGTATAAATCATCATAACGGTCTAAAATCTTCTGAAATTTCAAATGTGATATTGTCAATATTAGTTGACACATTTTTCTCAAGCATATCACTGACTATGCGGCCAGTTCCAAATCCTCATAATACTGCCTGCGTTTTATCATAGGTGGAAGCCCGCCATTGGCAGAGCATATCCTCCGGTTATTCCAGTAGCTGAGGAAGTATCTCCAAATGAGTACCTTTAATTCCTCTACAGTCATCTGCTTTGTTTCATAGCGGTCGTAGAGAAGTTCTGTCTTCATTCTGGCCCACATGCTCTCGCAACGGGCATTATCATGGCAGCGTCCTCCGGCACTGTTCATGCTTTGATGGATGTGATACTTCCGAATGGCCTGACGGTAGACCTCACTGGTGTACTGTGTTCCACGGTCACTGTGGATGATAGCGCCTTCCAGTGCAGGATAAGCAGTCAGGGCGTTTTCCAGTGTATGGACACACAGATCTGCTTTCATGTTTGTTTCCATTGCCAGACCAAGGACGCTAAGATCAAAGCAGTCGAAAATCACAGATACATACAGTTTCCCATTGGACGCCGGGATTTCCGTGATATCTGTAATACATTTTTCTAATGGGGCATCTGAATGGAAATCCCGTTTCAGCAGATCATCTGATTTCATAGCCTCCCGGTCTGCCTTTGTGATCCCGTTCGGTCTTCGCTTGGGGCGATGGCTCAGGCCAATTTGGTCCATGACCCGGTATACGGTCCGCTCACTGGGAATCGACACTCCCTCCGGCCGCTTCAGGCACAGTGCCTGATACATCCGAATCCGTCCGTAAGTATCGTTACATTCATCCTCGCTGGCGATTTCTTTCATGGCATCCGCCAGGTCTTGGTACTTCCAGGGACGATCTTTGGTTTCAAGATATTTATAGAAGCCTTGCCGGCTGATACCAAGCATTCGGCAATAAAATGAAATTTTCCCGGTAATCCTGCCGTCCTCTGTTTTCAAAGCCAAAAAGATCATTCTCTGGTTTTTACTGACTTCCGACGGCTGGCGGCGAAAAAAGCGCTGGCCTCCTCCAAAAATTCGTTTTCTTCCTTTAGGCGACGGATTTCTTTATCCTGCTCCTTAACCCTCTTACGCAGCATGGTAATCTCTTCTGACAGGCTCATTGCGCTGGCAGGGGTATGGGAACCTTCCCCAATATCCAACTTGCCAGCTCTTACGGCTTTCAGCCATGTATGGATGGTTCCTTCAGGGATTCCCAGTTCTTTAGCCGCTTTGGCGCCTCCGATTTCTTTGGCAAGTTTTACTGCCTGTACTTTGTATTCATGGTCATATTTACGTGCCACTTTGAATACCTCCTTATTCTCTTGGTTTTATTATGAAATCCTTGAGAATAAACTGTCAACTTTTTTATACCACACCATTATTTGTCATATGTTAAGTATTTCTCAAAACAAAAGCTTCTGCAAGACAGTCCTTACTCCGGCCTGCCCTGCAAAAGCTCTCATTTTCATTTTATTTCAGCATATCCAAAACATCCTGGACATTGCCCGCTGTTTGTAATTTGTCAAGATTATCCTGACTGTCGATCACCTGTGTGATCTTTCCAAGCAGTTTCAGATGTTCATTGCCGATTCCTGCGATTCCGAACACTAGGTAAGCTTTTTCGTCACCGAAATCCACACCGTCCGGATACTGGACAAGGACAATACCGGTTTTCTTGACTTTATTTTTCGCGTCTCCGGTTCCGTGAGGGATCGCAACTCCCATACCAAGATAGGTGGTGACTGTGCGTTCTCTCTCCTGCATGGCTTCAATATATTCTTTTTCTACATAACCCAGCTCATAAAGTAAGTTTCCTGCTGCCGCTATGGCTTCTTCTTTGGAGACACTCTTTTGTCCGAGCTTGATTCCTTCCCTCACCATGACCATCGGTTTTGCCTCTGTCTCTGAAGACGCCTGTTCTGTCTGTTCTTTTACAGAGACGGCTCCTTCTTCCCGGCCCTGGGCCAGTTTATCGTACAAACCGTCAATGGCCTCATCCTGGAGAAAGTTCTTGATCGTTACCAGCTGTGCATTTGGCGCACTTTTGGCCGCACGGTCTGCTAAAACCTCCTGACATACAACCACATCCGTATCGGCAGGCACCGTATCAACAGAGGAATTGATCACTGTGATGCCAAGCCCAAGCGGCTTAATCCTGTTTCTGAATTTGGTTGCTCCCATGGCACTGGAACCCATACCTGCGTCGCAGGCGAATACGATCTTCTTGATCTCTCCTGCCTTTTTTGCAATACCTTTGCTGGCAGCCTTCATATTCTGGACACTGTCTGAGGCTTCTTCCAGGCTCTTTCCGTTGGACATCTTGATGATCGGGGCCGCTACGAGGAAAGATACAACCGCAGCGATCACAACTCCGAGCAGTACGGCAAGCGTTGATCCTTTCGGCGCCATTGTTAAAAAGGCGATGATGGATCCAGGCGATGCCGGTCCGGTAAGTCCGATGTTAAACAAAGAGTAATAGAATACTGCACAGGCAGAACCTGCGATGGATGCAATGATAACAACAGGATTCATCAGTACATAAGGGAAATAGATCTCATGGATTCCACCAAAAAAGTGGATGATGATCGCACCCGGTGCGGAATCCTTTGTTCTTTTGTCTTTGGAAAATGCCCAGTATGCGGACAGAACTCCAAGGCCTGCGCCTGGGTTCGCCTCGATCATGTACATGATTGATTTCCCGGCTGCCTGTACCTGCTCTCCTCCGATCGGAGTAAAGATACCATGGTTGATAGCATTGTTAAGGAACAGTACCTTTGCAGGTTCCACGAATACAGATACCAGCGGCAGCAGGCTGTGTCCGATCAGGAAATCAACTCCTGCCGTGAGCACGGTGAGGATTGCTGTCATAACCGGTCCGATCAGATAGTATCCGATGATCGCCAGGATCATTCCGATGATACCGACAGAGAAATTGTTGACCAGCATTTCAAATCCGGCCGGAATACGCCCCTCTGCCGCTTTGTCAAACTTCTTGATGACCCATCCGGCAAAAGGACCCATAGCCATTGCTCCCATGAACATGACCTCATCACTTCCGCAGATCACACCCAGGATGGCGATGACTGCGATGACCCCGCCCCGGTCTCCGGCTACGAGTTTACCTCCCTGATAACCGATCAGGACCGGAAGTATGTACTTCAGCATCGGATCTACCATAGTTGCAAGTTTTGCGTTCGGGAACCAGCCCTTTTCAATAAACAGGGCCGTGATTAATCCCCATGCAATAAATGCGCCGATATTCGGCATGACCATTGCGCTCAAAAACTTTCCAAATCTTTGTACTGCGTTTTTCATATATTCATCTCCTTCATTCCCATGCAAACGTTCCCCCCTCATTTGCATATCTTTACTTCAAGTCCCTGTTCTTCTATTGCGTTTTTGTCTAATTTGGAAATTCCGGAATCTGTGAGCATCAGTTTAAATTCGCTCAGTCTGGCAAACCTGCAGAAAGCTCTCTGTCCTATCTTTGAGCTGTCACAGAGCATGTAAATCTCGCCTGCCGCTTCCATCATGGCCCGCTTGATCACTTTCATCTCTTCATTGCTCGTGGTCGCTCCGCCGAAAACCGACAGGGCATTGGGAGACAGAAATACTTTATTGACTGCAATACTTTTAATAAAGTCAGTGCCGATAGCTCCCTGAGTCAGGCGAAAATTATTTCTCACTTTCCCCCCGACAATATAGAGTTCAATCCACGGATTTTCCTGTAGTTCCAACGCAATCTGAAGATCGTTGGTAATAACTTTGATGTTTTTCGCGTCTTTTAACAGCAGTGCAAGCTCCAGTGTGGTGCTTCCGCTGTCCAAGATAACCGCGTCTCCCTCCTGCACATAAGCTCTGGCGATTCTGGCAATGGCTTTCTTTTCTTCTTCGTGCCCTCTTCTGAGTGATAAGAATTCTTCTTTCTGCAAAACATCTTCTTTGAGCAGTGCGCCCCCATGGGTTCGGACAATGGAACCCTCTTCTTCCATCGCCCGCAGATCAGCCCGCAGGGTCGCCCCGGTGACCTGAAACTCTTCGATAAGCTCTTTCACCTCAGCCCGCTTATGCTTCTTAAGATATAATAGAATCTGTTCTCTTCTTTCCTCTGCAAACATTGGCACCCCTCTTTATCTTATGCCCCAAAGTGCTCAAATAAAATCTTTTCTGCTTCTGCATTCCACAGGCCGTTGTGTTTGTCACATGCATCTGCAAGTTTTGCAAACAGAGGATCTTTCTCCCCTAATTTTCTGAAATCATCGATGGCAGTGAGCGGCATATCGAACTGCATGTAAGTAAGTTTCTTTCCTCCCGGAATATCCGGAAGATTTTTGGTTGTCTCTGCAACTGCGTCAATTCCTCCGATATGTGTGATCATAACAGCCGGTTTAATTTCTTTGGATGCCGCCTTGTTGATCGCTTCTTTCATATCATCAATGGTTCCCCCGGTGCTTCCCAGAATTTTGGTCCTGGAGTAATGGCAGTCATACAGGTTCATATTTGCTGAGAACTTTGGATCTGTCGGTCCTGCAAACAGGTTCATGCAGCCGTCGTAAGCGAGCAGCTTATTTCCAAGTTCTGCAACGCCAGTGATCGGAACATATACGAATACATCATCATATCCATGTCCTTCTGTGATGTCCATAAGTTCTTTTTCCTGGTCTTTCATAGCCGCAGTATTCACATAGTGAAGTTCTACGCCTGCCGCTTTTGCATCTTCAATGGAGATCACCTGTTTTGCCCGTTCTACACGGTCATCGCTGATATCTGTGACTACAACACGTTTTGGTTTATTCTCGAAAGCCAGCGCATAACTTACAGCACCCAGTCCCATAGGTCCGCATCCGCCCAGGATCAGGATATTTCCGCCTTCTTTTGTCCCCATGACATGCTCATAGCTTCCCGGAACCGTATGGTAATTTGTATGATAACCGCTGATGACACAGCACATCGGTTCTGCCACAGAGGCATCAAAGTAGCTGTCGCCTTCAAAAGTCCATACACATCCCTTTTCAATAATGTCATTCGGGAAGATACAGTAGGTTGCTGCACCACCGCAGTACTGATAAGAATATCCCGGAGATTCCATCTGTCCCGGAATTGCCGGCTGCTGGGCAAACTTTTGTCCAGGTTTGAACTTATCCTGCCACTTCTTTCCTACTTTCACGATGTCTCCGGCAAATTCATGTCCAACTAATACCGGGTTCTCTGCCACGTCATTGGGCACTCTTTTGTGACCAGCGCCCTGTTTCACAGTTTTCCATGTTGACATACAGATACTGTCGCTTACAACTTTTACCAATATCTCATCATCTTTGATCTCCGGCAGTTCAAATTCTTCTAATCTGATGTCATCCACTCCGTACAATCTTACACCTTTTACCTGCATAATGCCCTCCTTGAGATTTTCATGTGTTTTCATGTATTTTCATTTATTTTTATTATGAAAATATCATACCACTTTTATTTTCATTTGGCAATATGAATATTAAATATTCTTAAATTTTTCCATTTGTGAGTATCCTGCCCGATGGGCTTTTTTTGTTGCCTGGCACGCTATTACATAACAAAAAAAGAACCGCCCTGGTAGGTTGTTTCGGGCAGTTCTTTTGTCTTATATGTGCTGTAATCAGCTGCCGGAAGGTATCAGCGATGCAATCCTTCCAGCAAAATCATTGAAATTCTGTGTCTGTAATATGATCTTTCCCGGTCCGGTAAGCTTAGTGAGAAATAATCCCTCTCCCCCGAAAAAAATATTTTTAACACCTTTGATCCGCTCGATCTCATAACTTATGCCGTCTTCAAAGGCCACCACATTTCCGGTATCTACGAGTATGGTCTCTCCCGGAGCCAGTTCCTTAGTCACCGCATCCCCGTCGACCTCCAAAAATGCCATGCCGTCTCCGGAAAGTCTCTGCAGTATGAAGCCCTCTCCTCCGAAAGCTCCTGCTGACAGCTTCTTCGTAAATATAGTCTCCAGAGAAACGCTCCTCTGAGCGCACAGAAAAGCCTTTTTCTGACAGATCATTCCTCCGGTCCCCTGGAACTGAAGTGGAAGGATCGTCCCGGGAACAGTTGATGCAAAAGCAATCTTCGCCCCATCTTTTACAGAAGAATAAGTCACCATGAAGAGTGACTCTCCGGCAATCTTCCTTCCGATCCCTTTTAAAAATCCGCCCTCCATCTTGGACTCCCCTTTGATCGAAGAGTCCATCCATGCCATAGCTCCTGACTGGGTAAACATTGCTTCTCCCTTGTCAAGTTCCACTTCTACTGCCGGTACTGTCTTTCCGATGATTTCATGCTTCATACTGCCTCACCCCTTTCTCAGATCATTCCTCCGCTTTTTAAAGACGCTTCAATAAATCCCTTAAACAGCGGATGTGCTTTGTTTGGTCTTGATTTAAATTCGGGATGTGCCTGTGTTGCTAAAAAGAACGGATGAGACGGTATCTCAATCATCTCTACGATACGCCCGTCCGGTGAGCATCCTGAGAGCATCATGCCGTTTTCCTGAAGTACATCCCTATACTTGTTATTTACCTCGTAGCGGTGGCGGTGGCGCTCTGAAATCTCTTTAGTTCCGTAAAGTCCTTCGGCTTTGGAACCGTCTGCCAATACGCACGGATAAGATCCGAGTCTCAGTGTACCTCCGATATTGGTCACTCCGTCCTGATCTGCCATAATATGAATCATCGGATGTTCCGTATTTTCATTAAACTCTTTGCTGTGGGCATCTGCGTAGCCAAGGACGTTTCTCGCAAACTCCACAATGGTAAGCTGCATGCCAAGGCACAGTCCCAGATAAGGAATCTTGTGTTCCCTTGCGTACTGGATGGAGCAGATCATGCCCTCAATACCCCTGTCTCCAAATCCTCCGGGAACGATAATACCCTGAACGCCGCCCAGCATCTCGTCCACATTGTAAGAGCTGACACGCTCGGAGTCCACCCATCGGATGCTCACGTCTGCCGAGTTGGCCACACCCGCATGCTCCAGAGATTCTACCACACTGATATAGGCATCGTGAAGTGACACATACTTTCCGACCAGAGCCACTTCGACTTTATGCTTTGGATGCTTCCAGTTGTCGATCATCTTGCGCCACTCCGAAAGGTCCGGCTCCGGACACGGAAGATGAAGGCAGGCACACGCTTCATGTGCCAGGTGTTCATTTTCCATCATGAGCGGAACTTCATATAAAACTTCTGCATCCAAGTTCTGGATGACACGCTCTTTTTCCACGTTGCAGAACTGTGCAATTTTCCTCTTAATACCGTCATCCAGCGGATAGTCTGATCTGCACACAAGGATATCCGGCTGGATTCCCATACCCTGGAGATCCTTGACGCTGGCCTGAGTCGGCTTTGTCTTTAACTCTCCTGAGCTCTTTAAATACGGGATCAGCGTTACATGGATCAGGATACAGTTTTCATGTCCCACTTCATGCTGGAACTGTCTGAGCGCCTCTAAAAATGGCTGGCTCTCAATATCTCCCACAGTACCACCGATCTCTATGATCGCCACTTCCTGTTCCGTTGCCTCTTCATTTCTATAAAAACGGCTCTTGATCTCATTGGTCACATGCGGGATCACCTGAACCGTGTTGCCGCCGTAATCTCCGCGCCGTTCCTTCTGTAAAATATTCCAGTAAACCTTTCCTGTTGTCACGTTTGATTTTTTGTTCAGGCCTTCATCGATGAATCGCTCATAGTGTCCCAGGTCAAGATCTGTCTCCGCCCCGTCATCCGTCACAAAAACTTCTCCGTGCTGGATCGGGTTCATGGTTCCCGGGTCAATATTGATATATGGATCAAACTTCTGGCTGGTTACGTGATAACCTCTCGCTTTCAGTAATCGTCCCAGAGACGCTGCAGTGATTCCTTTTCCAAGGCCTGAAACAACACCGCCGGTGACAAATACGTATTTTACTGGCATGATTTTTCCTCCTAAGTTCTAATAATTACAAAATGTTATAATATCATATTTAAACAAAGTGGGCAAGCCCACCTCAGCTCCCCTAACAAACAAAATTTTGAAAATAGATTTTTACTCAGATATAAATATTATACCACAAAAAGAAAGCACCAGGTACAGTATTCCTCTTCTCTTGATGAAAAATAAATAAGGAATCGTTGCTTTCTTAACTGACTGTTGGTTCTTAAGTTCTATCACTGGGGTATGATTGGCGAATGCCAAAGGAAAGATGAAATAGATCTTACTGAATGAGGTTCAGAAAAGAGGCACTGTGTGGTGCTTTCTACGGTAATAATATAACATACATAATTTTACATGTCAACTTTAAAATTACAAAAAGCTGTGATAAATTTCCTCACAGCTTTTTACTCACTTTGTTTCCTTTTTTTGTTTGGATGGACAGGCCTTGGAACAGCCCTCACATCCGCAGCCACACCCTGTCTCTCCCCGCCGGACGCGTGAGATGAATCTCCATATCACAAAGAGAACGATCCCCGCCGCCAAAATCAGGATAATGCCGTCTGTCAGACTCATTGGCTTCCTCCATTATTGATAATTAATCTCATTCTACTAACCATAGCATGAAGATATCCTCAAGTCAATTCTTCTTATCATAAGTTTTAACTATGAATGAAACCAGATAAGGAGAAAACTCAAAATTTTGTTTAAGACAGCAGACATAACAACGTGGAGTGAATATCTTATTTGAAGGAATTACAAAATGGCAAAATCATTATTCGAACAGTTAGGCGGTACATATCGGAAAGAAAGTGATTACTTAATACCATGCTTGACTGTACCCGCCGAAGAAGAACAGCCGATAGGCACATGGGGACAGCGGCATCTGGACTATCTGAAGCAGTATCGCAAAGTTACATACACCAATCTTCTCACAAGCGGCAGGCTGAATACATACCTTGCCGACATTGACAGGCAGGCACAGGAATGTTTTGAAAGGCTCATAGAGGGTATGAAACAGGCACAGGGCATAACGGAACGCCTAAAGGAGGAAAACGCCTTAGAATGGACAGGACGGCTCAATAACATAAGGACTTGTGCGAGGGAGATTGTGGAGGAAGAAATCTTATACACATAATGGAGTGGCGACAGGGTGTAAAGCTCTGTCGTTTTTCTTTTTTGTGGGATAAAAATTCGCGTTTTATGAATTGATATGTTTGTTCAAACGGCTATAGTAGATACAGTACAATTTGAGGAAGAAAGAAATGTTTGAGTATATGACGGCACAGGAAGCAGTGGGGCTTTGGGGAATATCGGTAAAGCGAGCATAAAGGCTCTGTAAGGAAAATCGGATTGAGGGCATATTGAATATCAATCGGGTATGGCTCATTCCAAAAGGAGCTGTTAAACTTGCCGATGCCCGAAAAAAGATAACCCGATAAAGCAAAATTAGCTTTTCCCATTTACCTTATACTGATATGGCAGGCGTTAATCAGGATTTTAAAAAGATTCCTTATCTTTATGAAATCTTCAAAAACATCAGCTATTCTTTTCCCATAATCAAAAGAAAGGACAATACAGAATATGGAAATGATTTTGAAAACAACAAACCTCTGCAAATCTTTCAGCGGACAGACGGCTGTAAACAACATATCGCTGAACATTGAAAGAAATTCCGTCTATGGACTATTGGGACCGAATGGAGCTGGAAAATCTACGACGCTCAAAATGATTACGGGCATTTTGAAACCGACCTCTGGAAATATCGAATTTGACGGTCACGCATGGAAACGCAGCGATTTAAACCATATCGGAGCGTTGATTGAAATGCCGCCGCTTTATGAAAATTTGACCGCCTATGAAAATCTGAAAGTAAGGACTACTATTTTAGGACTGACAGATAAGCGGATTGACGAAGTGCTGCAAATCGTCCGACTGACGGAAACAGGCAGGAAAAGAGCCGGACAGTTTTCTCTTGGTATGAAACAGCGTCTTGGAATTGCGGTTGCATTACTAAACAACCCGAAACTGCTCATACTTGACGAACCAACCAACGGGCTTGACCCGATTGGGATTGAAGAACTTAGAGAGCTTATTCGTTCTTTTCCGGCTAAAGGTATTACGGTTATCCTGTCCAGCCACATTCTTTCAGAAGTGCAGCAGATAGCTGACCATATCGGCATTATCGCGGGTGGCGTCCTTGGATATGAGGGGAAATTGAACGCAAACGAAAATTTGGAACAGCTTTTTATGGACGTTGCAAAAAGCAATCACAGGGAGGGTTAAGGCATGAACTATCTGAAATCAGAACATTTGAAATTTAAGCGGACAATATCGAACAAACTGATTTTCATTGTTCCACTAATCACAGCTATTTTTGCGTGTCTTATGGGTGGATTTATGGGGTATCAGTACATGACACTTTACTGGTGGTATGCGTTTTTGCTTCCGGGAGCAATCGCAATTTTGTGTTCTTTGTCACACAGAAAAGAAGAAAACGCCGGGAAATACTATTCGGTATTTTCTATGCCTGTGAACCTTTCGAGATTTGAATTTGCCAAGGGCATTATCTTAGTCGAAAAACTGCTTGTTTCAGCGATATTTTTAGCATTGCTTATTTCTATCAGTAATATCATTGCTCCGGCAACGGCAGTATATTCTGTTTTACACAGCATTACAGGAAGTACCGGGATTATCCTTGCGTCTGTCTGGCAAATTCCTTTGTGCCTGTACTTAGCACGCAAAACGGGAATGTTTGTGCCGATTGTGTTAAATACAATACTTGGGATTGTTCTGTCTACTGCTACTGCATTAGGAAATACAATCGCATGGTGGTTTGTACCGTATTGCTGGGCGGCAAAACTGGCAGAGCCGCTTATGGGAATTGAAATAAACGGAACTTATGCGGGGAATTGTGGATTTTCTATAGCCATTATGATTTCCATTGCGTTGTCAATACTCTTGTTTCTTATTTTATCCTATGCCGACGCAAAGGATTTTTCCAAAGGGAGGTAGACGGAAATGGGTTTTATTTATGCGGTTCGTTCTGAACAGGAAAAAACGAAGCATACACCGTTTTGGGCCATTCATTTTTGTATACCTGTTATCGGGGCATTGTTATTTCTTGCTTACTATTTCCAGTATGCCAGCACAGCAGATAGTAAAAAGCTCAAAATGATATTGGAAATTACGACAACGTTTTTTCCATTGTTGATAAGCGTTATTGTCGGTCTGAATGTTGCACTGGAAGAAAAGGCTTCACACTTCCAGACGCTGCTTGCTGTACCGAACCGACACAAAAATATGCTTGCAAAATTAACTTATCTTTATGGTTCGGGGGTATTTGCACTGTTCTTTCTGTTCCTGTTATTTGTGGTTGGCATACATCTTTTGGGAATGGCTGATACCGTGCAGCTCGGAATGCTGATTGGAGCCGCCGCCGGGATGGCATTTTGTAATTTGATAATATACATCTTGCACCTGTTCCTTAGCTTCAAATTTGGATTAGGGTTATCCCTGTTTTGGGGCGTGTTTGAAAGTCTGCAATGTATCTTATATAGCAATATCGAACTAAAAGGCATAGCGAGGTATATTCCCTTTTCATGGTCTATGAATTGGGTACAGGATATTTTGAGCCGACAAATTTTCAACTATGGAACGGAAAAAATATGGATTGCAGTATTAACGACAGGCGGCTTGTTGCTGACCTTATTATGGTTTTCTCATTGGGAAGGACGGAAAAATTATGAATAAAAATAGAAAAATGGTTATCGTCTTGCTGTTTGCTTTTGTTGTATGCTTTTCTCTTGCGGGCTGTTCTTTACAGGAAAAAATCAAGGAATATTCCAGTGATAAAGAGCAATGCTATCTGGACGCAGAGAATGTGACGCAATTTTCCTTTAAGGGAAACGACTATACGATTTTGGAGGATACCGTTTCTAATGGCGGGCTTGGGGAATGGACTGGATATATCCGGCAGCTTGCAGCGGTAGACGAAACAGGAAAAGTATTGCTTCAGGAAAACATAGAAGCCGCTACCTTTCGGACGTTGGCAGATTTAGCGGATAAAGCCCCGGAAGCTGCTTATATTATCCCATTCTTGAATGTGTACGCAGCCCCCAACGCTGACGATTATCTGATTGTAGATGTAAACGGAGGGTATCACAAAGCTGTTAGAAAAGAAAATATCAAAGACACAGATACGGTCTTTGACTTCAAGGACACAGAGCAGTCTATGAGTGGAAAGTTTGAAATCAATCCCGAAAATGCAACGCAGCTCCTTTGTGACGGGATTATTTATCAAGTAACCTCTGATACCATATCAAATGATGAATTAGGAAGCTGGATTGATATTCTTGCAAAAAGCGTTACATTCGATACGGAAACGAAACGCCCTTTGTCCAAAGAAGATTTGAACAAGATTGACTGGAACGGAAAAAACGCCGGACAGGGGCGGGAACAATGGTTTTACACAGACGTTTACGAGATTTGCGGTACGGATAAAACAGAAGCGGTTGCGGTAAAAATAAATAACCGCTACTATATTGCAGAGCAGAAATGACCGCTTTTCTGCCCTTACGGATTATGCTATAATGCGAAAAAAGCAACGAAAGGAGGCGACACTATGGCAGCAATCCTTATGGTTGATGATGAACGATCTATTTTAGAGCTTGTAAAAAATGGGCTGCAAAAAGACGGGCATTTCATTACTGCCTATACGTCTGCCGCACAGGTTCCGCTTGATAAGCTGAACAGATACGATTTGATTATACTGGATATAATGATGCCGGATATGGACGGATTTTCTTATTGCAATAAAATCCGTTCATTGGTCGACTGCCCTATTCTCTTTTTGACAGCTAAGACAATGGAAAATGATATTACATTCGGGCTTGGCTTGGGAGCAGACGACTATCTGACAAAACCATTCCGCATTGCGGAGCTGCGGGCAAGGGTAAATGCCCACTTACGCCGGGAACACAGGGAACGGCATACCGCCCTTACCTTTGAACGGATAAAAATTGATTTGTCCGCAAAGGAACTACGGGTAGATAATACACCCGTTCCCCTAACCAAAAGCGAATATCTGATTTGTGAATACCTTGCAAGAAATAAAGGACAGGTATTTTCAAAAGAACAGATTTATGAAGCTGTTTTCAGCTTGGAGGGCGACAGCGATAATTCTACCATTTCCACTCATATCAAAAATATCCGGGCAAAATTAAGCAGACTGGATATTCAGCCGATAACTACAGTTTGGGGGATTGGGTACAAATGGGAATAAAAACAACGTCACTGAAATTTTCTTTTTGGAAATTTTTATGTATGCTGCTAATCGGACTGATAGCTTCTGTAGCTATTCCATTTAGTCTTATTTTTGCAGGAGCAAGCACAGGATTTATTGCTTATGCTGATTATTCAGAACGCAGTACAAAAGACCTTGTTCCTATTATTGCCGCAACACCAAATTTAACAGATGTGCAGCTTCCTATGGGGTGCAAGTATTTAGTGTTGGATAAGAATTATCAAATGATAGAAACGTCCTTAGAGGGTGACGATTTAGACCGGGCTATGGATTATGCCATATATGGAAAGATAAACGAAAACATTAACAAACAGTATTTGCTTGTTACACGCGAAACTGAATATGTAGTGCTTCAATATTACATTGGCTCACAGTTTACGAATGAGTGGCTTTATGAGCATTTCCCCTCACCGGAAATTTTGTTATATATCCTCATAGGGATAAACTGCATTGCGGTTTGTGTAATATTAACAGCAAAGTTTGCAAAGAATATGCGGGTACAGCTCTCACCGCTTTTTGAAGCAACAAAACAGGTTGCAGGACAAAATCTTGATTTTGAAGTCGGACACTCAAAAATCAAAGAATTTGAAGATGTACTGCGTTCTTTTTCTGATATGAAAGACAATCTGAAATCTTCTTTAGAGAAGCAATGGAACGCAGAACAACGACAAAGGGAACAAATCGCGGCACTTGCTCACGATTTGAAAACACCTTTAACCGTTATTCAAGGAAACATCGACTTAATAAGTGAAACAGAACTTGACAATGAACAACGTGTATATGCTGAGTACATTACAGAAAGCTCTGGGCAGATAGGCATTTATATTAAAACGCTGATTGATATATCCCGAACGGCAGCCGGGTATCAGCTCAATTTGGAGAAATTTGATATATCTGATTATATGGAACAGATTGAAGCACAGACAAACGCCTTATGTCTTACAAAAGGAATTTGTCTACGCATGAAAAAAGGGGATAACTTAGGAACTTTCAAAGCGGATAAATTACTGCTGGAACGGGCAATTATGAATGTGATAGGCAATGCGTTAGATTACTCTCCACCAAAAGGGACAGTCTATGTAGAGGTGCAAAAGCCGGACGACTTTCTACAAATCTCTATAATAGATGAGGGAAGTGGTTTTACAAATGAGGATTTGCACCATGCAAGGGAGCAGTTTTTTATGGGCGACAACAGCCGAAGCTCTAATATGCACTTTGGCATGGGGCTTTATATCACAAGCAGCATTGTAAAGCAACACAATGGGGAACTTACTCTTAAAAATTCCGATGATACAGGCGGTGCAGAGGTTAAAATAAAAATTCCATATTAGGATTTAATGGGCGATGGGAAACATCGCTCATTATTTTTGCAAAACTTTATGAAATCTTCAAAAATATTTCGTAGTATTTTAAAAGTGAACGGTTGAACTTAAAGCCCACCAAATAAAAAAACGGCGTGTGGTGGGTGGTATTGCTATGCCCGAAAAGACTTAACAGACACTCTCCAGACCTGTTTTAAAGTTTGGAGGGATTTTTTTATGTCCTTTTTTCGGGCAGTAATATATCTGCTTATGCAACGCAAATTGGACTTATACATAGCATATCGGGGAATGGCAGGAAGCCAGTTAAAAAAATCCCTGCTTATGCAACGCTGCTTCTTGCCATGAAACCAGAAGTAGAATCTCCACTTAACAGAATTAGTATCACTTATAACCGTAAGGGTCACAGACCCTTTGCGGTTTTTCTTTTGTCGTTTTTTATCGAAATGTGCCACGGGGTTTTTTCTGATGTTGGCTGCCGTTCGCCGCCTTTCCAATCTGAATTATTACATTTCAAAAATTTCGGATTGGAGGAAAAAAGAATGTCCTACAACAACGGACGGGAGAACAGGAAATGGCTTATCTGGAAAGAAGCCGAGGAAAAAATATTACGGGAGCATGGAGTTGATGAAAACACCATTGAGCAAATCCGCACAGACGACAGGGCAGACTTCAATTCCAACAGGCGGTTTTACCATTGGACAAGCGACTTCGGCGAATACCTTGAAGGGATGGCAGACAGGGAGCGGAATGCCGAGGTAAAGACCGTTGCCGATTTACTGGATGAGATTGAGAACGAAACTCTGTATCGGGCGTTGCTTACGGTGGACAGGCGTACCCTGCAAATCATCCTGCTGAAAATGCAGGGCTATTCCACAAAAGAGATTGCCCCGCTTGTTGGATTGACAACAGGGGCTATCTATGCAAGGCTAGACCATCTGCGTAAAAAGCTGCGGAAGATTTTATAACCATCTAATATTTTCTATCTTCTTATGGACTATTGGGTGAGGGATAAAATTCCCTTGCCCAATTTTCAAAGTAGGTGAATAAAATTTCCGTCCACAGGGAATAATAAAAAGTTTGCCCAAAATCTTGATATGGGTGCAGCCGCTATGGTATTCTGAAATACCCATAAGGAAATTGGAAAATCAAAATTAAATAAGCACACATAGATGGAAGAATGGAATGCAGCCAACGGACAAGGTTGACCGCTGCGAACGTAAGCCGCCCTTTTCGGCTGGCGTATGGCAGCATGGTTTTGAATTTCAAAGCCGTTACATAGCATTGCGAATCCGAGCAGGAAATCGAAACCTTGACCGCCGAAGTCAATGAAGCCGACACGGAAATCACCAATGTTTCCAAGCTGATAGCCGCCACCAAAAAGTACACCCGCATTGACGAATTGACGCCCGAAATCTTAAATACCTTTGTGGATAAAATCGTAATCCATGAACGTGAAAAAAAGGACGGGAAACGGACACAGAAAATCGACATCTATTATTCCTATGTAGGGATTGTAGACATTCCAACGGATGAAGAAATGTGGGAAATGGAAAAATGCAGCATACTACACGTCAAACCGCCTAAATACAGGCGTGGCAGGAGAAAATCTATGCTCCTGCCAGTACATATCTATTTTTATCCCTATCTGGTTTAACCCATCATTTAAAAACATATAAAAACTTCCATTTTTCTTTTTTCTTGGCGAATACAACTAAATCTGCTACAGATGAATCTTTTTCATATCCCTCTAAGATTACTATGTTATCCAAAGAATATTTTTCTACATCTCCATCTGCCGTATGTTTCTCTATAAATTCCTGCCATGAATCATTTCCTATTTTTTTATAATATTCAGGTTCAAATTCTACCTTTTGAAAATTATAATTATAATCATGTAGTTTTAGCTCTCTTTTTGCCTTTTTTTTCATGGCCGACAATTCCTTCTTTGAAATCTTTGGAATTTTATCTTTTTTACTGATTTCCGTTGTAGACTCTGGTTTATTTATTTCCTTTTTCTTGCATCCTGTATTAGCAATCAACAACACACTGATTAATAAAAGAATCGTAATTTTTTGTTTCATATTAATCTCCATTCTGGCCGCCCTGAATGACAGCATAATTAATGATAAAAGTGTTTGCAGTCTCATTTTCCAAACCTTTTATATTATTTCACAAACTTTGCATTGGAAAAACGTATCCCCCGAATATAACAATGATTCACTCCACCATTAGCCCTGATCCAGTCGGTAACTGCTCTTGATTTTAGATTATGTTGTGTGACAAATGTCTGCCTGTCCTTAATCTGTGTGACATATGTGCTGTGCTTATAAACATTTTTCTTCCCATCTTCTCTACTCTGCAGTACATCTCCTACCTGTATATTAGTTAAAGATTTTACAAGTTTGTTGTTATTATAACCTTTACCTTTGGGACCATAAGTTTTAGCCTCATTGATATCCATTCCAGAATATTTTAAATCTAGTTTATAATCTTCATACCCTGTCCCTATATTTTTACTGCTTAAAATATCATATTCGTATAACTTTTTATACAAAAATGTATTGTCATTATCAATCATATAATCCGCCATATTTTCTGACAGTTTATAGGTAACAAATGACTGATATTAGTCATCAAAATATTTAGCTATAACTTTTTTCACCATTATTTTATCTGACTTATCTAAAGTTTTCCCTTTTACCTTTGCCGTCCCAAGTATTCCTATGCAAAACATCAGAATGAGTACAATAGAAAAGATTTGTTTTATGTGCCAGCATTTATGTTTCATAGCTTCACCCGCATAATATCATTATGCTATTCCCTTCTCTGTCTTTTACACTTTGCTTCACTATACAGTATCTTTCTTCATTTCCTGGTTCTATAAAATAAAATTGTAATCATATTAACTAGCCCTATACCACCCCTCATTCTAATCTCCTAATTTATCTACTAAATCTTTAAGTTCTTCCGCTTCCTCCGGTGAAATGGTTTCCGTAAAAGCACATATCATATCCGATAAAGAATCATCAAACCAAAATTCCTTCATATTTTCCAATTGTTTTTTCTGATATGCCTTTTCTTTTACAAGAGAACTTATGTAACTGTAACGGCCTTCCCATTTCAAACGTATAAAACCTTTTTTTTCGAGTTTCGTCAAATATGTTCTGATCGTTGCCCGGCTGTACTTTTTTTCATAATTTTCCTTCAGACTTTGGATTATGTCATAAACTGTTATCCTTTTTTCCGTTTTTTCTAATCTCCAAATAGATTTCATAATTATATTTTCCATGCCGCTGAGCATATCTTTGTGTTCCAATCTTCTTTTCCTCATTTCTGTTTATCACTATAAACAATATTTTAGCACATATCGTGTTTATTTTCAAGTAACTATATAAAACATTATAAAATATCTTTCTGAACAAAAAAATGAACCGCCCCCAGCCATTAGATTTTTGATCTAACTTTGGGGGACAGTTCATAATTCGGTGCATTTTTCTTTTTATGACTTTCACAAAAACAAGTCACATTATTCCTGAATTCTGATTTAGTTCAGCAGTTCTTTTGCTCCATTCCCAATCGCCGTGATAATAAAATAACAGCTTGTAGCTCCCGCATCCAGAACACCTCTGGAACGCTCTCCAAGACGGCTTGCACGTCCGATCTTTGCAACCAGGTCTTTGGTGGATTCCCATCCTTTTTTTGCAGCCTCGTTCATGGCATCCAGACATTCTGCAAAATCCTTGCCTGCATCCTTGGCTTCCATAAAAGCTTCCTTTGCCGGGATCAAAGTATCCAAAAGGGTCTTGTCACCAACCTTGGCCGGACTGATCTCCTGAATCCCCTCCACGGCTCCGCTGATCATCTCTCCAAATACTTCAGCATCGATCACTTCTTTATTTTCACTGGCAGCAGAAAATTCATCAAATAACAGTCCATACAATGGCCCCATAGAACCTCCGATGTCCTCCAAAAGAGTCTCTCCAAGGGTACACAGGCCTTCACTCATATTGTAGGTTTGTCCCTTGAGTTTTTCCTCACACATGGTAAACCCTTTATTCATGTTGATGCCGTGGTCACCGTCACCGATCTTTCCGTCGATCTCGCTCAGATAATCCCTCTGCTCCTGAATCGTCTTGATCAGCTTATCAACAATGACTCCTGCTTCCGCATTTTTAAAACTTGACATAATTCTTCTCCTCACTTTAAACTCAGACTGCTTCTTCTGTTATTTATTGTAACATAAGGATCACACTTTTCAATTTGTTTTGGGTCCAGTGATGCTCCAAATTTATGGAAAACGCCGGACTTACAGCTGTTTTAAACCGACAGAGTCGCTGGGCATGTCGATGCATTCTTTCAGTTCATCGTCAAGCTTCATGACAGTTAGCGTCACACCCATCATCTCAAGGGAAGTAAAGTAATTACCCACATATGCCTTGTGAACACTGATTCCTTTTTCTGCGAGAACTTCTTCCACTCGGTCATACACGATATACTGTTCCATTACCGGAGTTGCCCCCAGGCCTGACAAAAGCACTACCACTTCGTCTCCCTCTGCAAACGGCAGGTCCGGAAGGATGATATTCAGCATCTCATCTGCGACCTCACTGGCGGTCTTTAACGGCTGCACATTGATCCCCGGCTCCCCGTGATGTCCGATTCCAATTTCCATCGTACCGTCTTTGATCTCAAAGTTCGGATGTCCCACAGCAGGGATGGTACACGGTGCGGTTCCAATTCCTACGGATCTCGTGTTGTCAATCGCTTTCTGTGCCGCTGCAATGACTCCGTCCAGATCGGCACCCATGGAAGCCTTTGCTCCTCCGACCTTCCACATGAGCACTTCGCCCGCAACGCCGCGGCGTTTTTCCAGCTCATCTTTTGGTGCAGATGCACAGTCGTCGTTGGCAACCACTGTTTTTACATCGATTCCCAGTTTCTTTGCTTTTCTCATAGCCATCTTGACATTCATGTTGTCTCCGGCATAGTTTCCATAAAGACAGGCAACGCCTTTACCGGAATCAGCCTCCTTCATGGCATCCAGGAATGCTTTGGCAGTCGGTGAAGAAAAGATCTCCCCGACAGCTACCGCATCACACATATTCTTTCCGATGTAACCGATAAATGCCGGTTTATGTCCGGATCCCCCTCCGGTGACAATTCCTACTTTGCCTTCCACCGGTGCATCTTTATATTTCAGGACACGGGGATCTTCTGTAGGTGCCACAATATCCTTGTGTGTCTTTACAAATCCTTTCAGCATATCCTCAACAGCGTAATCAGGATTGTTTACAATTCGATTCATCTGTTCTCCCTCCTATATCTCAGCCGCGATGGCTTTCAGATTCTTAAGTCCTTCAATGGCAAGTTCTTCTCCTGTATCAGCAAACTTTCTCCAGATCGCACAGTTTCCGGACAGTTCTTCAAAGCTTGGGTCAAAGGATTCAATGACTAACGGTCCATCATAACCGATTTCCTTTAACGCAGTGAAGAATTCCTTAAACGGCACCAATCCGGTTCCCGGGATTCCCCTGTCGTTTTCATTGACATGCACATATCCGAGATATTCCTTTCCGCAGGTCTTTACGGCTCCGGCAAAGCTCTTCTCCTCGCGGATCATATGGAAGCAGTCAAGATGAACTTTGACATTTCCTGTTCCCACATCCTTGCAGAACTGAACAGCGTCCTCCGCAATGTTGAGGAAATGTGTCTCGAAACGGTTGACACACTCTACACAGATGGTCACATCGCCTGTTTCTTTAGCATATTCAGCCACTTCACGCATACATGCCACACCGTAGTCCCACTCTTCCTGTGTTCTTGATTTCTTTGTGAGATAACCCCAGCCCGCATAGTTTACTCCGCCCAGGATCGGTGCTCCCAGTTCGTTGCAGATATCCACGCATTTTTTCATGGCCTTGACGCCCGCTGCCCTAATCTCTGGATCCGGGGAGATCGGGTTCGTCTCCGGTGTCAGTGTTGTCGTGCAGACACAGTCAATACCCACCCGTTCCAGTTCAGCCTTTACCTGTTTTACTGGAAATGTAAATGGATTGGAAATCGCAAAGTCAATGACTTCAAATCCCAGTTCTTTTGCCTTTGGGATGATCCAGAGATGTTCCTCCCCATAAGCCTCTGCCCAGATAAATGTATCCACTCCAAATTTAAAATCCATAGAAAACCCTCCTTAAAAGTGTTTGGTCCTATTTGCTGAACTGCTTTTCGTAATATGTGATCCGTTCTACCTTTTCTGTGGACGGTCCGTCTTTGAAGGTCAGTCCCATCCAGATGTCCAGTAAATATAATGCCAGCTGAGGTGCAATGACTCTGGCTCCCATACACATAACATTTCCGTCGTTGCTCAGGATAGAGCGCTCTGTTGAGAACGGATCATGGCAGACTGCCGCACGGATTCCCGGCACCTTGTTGGCTGTCATCGCCATTCCAATTCCTGTTCCGCATACAAGAATGCCTCTGTCGCATTCGTTGCTTGTTACTTTTTCACAGGTACGCACTGCCACATCCGGGTAAAGTTCCACTTCTCCCGGTCCCACACCGTTGTCTACCACTTCATGTCCCGCATCCTCCAGATGCTTTTTAATCGCCTCTTTCAAGTCAAAGGCTGCCTCGTCACATCCTAAAGAAATTTTCATTGCTCGCTCCTTTCCAACAGACCTAATATCTCCTCCGGCCTGTCTACCACAAAAGTTCCCCCATATGCTTCCAGTTCTTCTCTTCCCCTGAACCCCCAGGAAACGCCGACCGTATCCAGGCCTGCGTTCTTTCCTGTCAGCATATCTGTATCAGAATCCCCGATATAAAGCACTTCATCCTTTTTAAGCCCCATGAGTTTTAAAAGCTCGAGCGCCCCTGCCGGATCCGGCTTCTTCGGTATTCCCTCTCTCTCTCCGAACACATCCACAAATGGGATGTGTGCAAAAAATTTTTCAATCAGTGCATTGGTATAGTCCGATCTCTTGTTGGAATTGACTCCCAGGGCGATCCCCTTCTCACAAAGCTTCGCCAACAGTTCCAAAATCCCTTCATAGGGAGCAGTCTTATCCAGATACCTCCGGTCATAAGCTTCTACAAAGACAGCCACCGCATCATCGATGGTCTTCTCATCCCTGGCATCCTCAGGAAGGCTTCTCTCCACAAGCTTTTTAAATCCGTTTCCTACTTTTTTCTTGTAGTCTTCCGGACCGTGGAGAGGAAATCCAAACTTCTCCATCACCTCATTGACGGAATCCGTAAGATCTCCGATCGTATCAAGAAGTGTCCCGTCCAAGTCAAAAATTATGCCTTTGTATTGTCCCATCGTTTATCCCCTTTCCTGCCAAAAAGATTCTTCACGGCATGCCGCAAAGAATCTTTTCAAGGCAAATCACCATGTGTTCTTCTTAATTATACACCAATCACTGCGGCGGTTCTATTCCTGCGTTGATTTATGTATATCTTATCGTGATTTCATGGATGGGATTATAATTCAGTTACTGCAAATACAACCTTCACCGGTTTAGCTTCAAAGTTCACTAACTGATATTTCGTTCCTGCCGGAAGGAAGAAAGTATCTTCGGGTTCCATAACAAAGCTTTCCTGTGCGTCAACCAAGTTTACGGTCACCGGTCCGTCAACACAGTAGAGTGCTCCGTCTCCTGCATGTGTGTCAGGATCTGAACATCTCGGTCCGTATCCACCTGCCGGAAGGATCATTTCACCGAAGTGTCCGTAATCGTTGCTTGTGATAAATCTCATAAGCATTGGATGAGTTGTTCCGTGTACATTGTTTAATTTTTCAAAATCACGCACTGCGTAAACAGCTCCGGTCTTTCTTGCTTCTGTCGGGTCTACCGGCCAGCATCCGATATCATCGGTGCATCCCTGACGGGAGATATCCTGGATCTTGTCTCTCATATCCGGAAGGTTGTCATTGTTCGGTCCTTTGTAGAACTTTGTCTCTTCCTCTGTCGGGATAACAGCCGGAGGAATGGACTCGCTCCATGCTTTTGGAGTGATGAAGTAAAGGATTCTTGCCTTCTGGTCTGAGAAGTTATGGCAGCAGTGCCAAGCACCTTCCGGCATAAACAGTCCCTCTCCTGTCTCTAAGTAAGCAAACTGTCCGTTTCCGCTCCTCTGTACAACCGGTCCGTTTAAGATGTAGTAAGACTCATCTCCAGGATGGATGTCAAGCGGTGCAAATACTCCTCCCGGTCCCAACTCATAAATACCGAGCATAAAGGTATCTGTTGTGATCATTGTGAATGTATTGTCGGATGTAAATGCATTGTCCGGCGGATATAACGCTGTAGAATAATCCTGTTTGCGGATCAGCATCGGTTTCTTTTTGTCCGGATCAAATGGGAAATGTCCCATGATATCAAATAACTTTGCCATTTTATTTCTCCTGTCTTGTTGAAATTATTATTTAATCTTCTGCCAATTCCTGCTCTGTTTTTGTTTTAGATACAAGTACGATCAATGCAGCTGAGACAGCTCCTGCAACGATCAAACAGATAAAGAATGGAATCACTTTATTCATTGCAAATACTACGAATACTCCACCGTGAGGTGCACGGATTGTAATACCCCATAAGTAAGACATTACAGATCCTACAGCTGAACCAACCATAAAGCATGGGATGTATTTTAAGTTCTTTGCAGCATACGGGATTGCAAACTCCGTGATCATACATAACGCCCCTGCAAAACATCCGGCGATTCCTGTTCTGTCTTCTTTTGTAAATTTCTTTGGTGCAACTAACATTGCAAATGCCATTGCAAGAGGCGGTGCACAGCAAGCTACAAAGTTAGCAGCCATCGGTGCGTAGTTTCCTGTTTCCATACATGCCAGGGCAAATGCGTAGGCAACTTTGTTACACGGACCACCCATGTCAAATGCCAGCATACATCCCTGCACAATACCTAAGAGTACCAGGTTTCCAGTTCCCAGGTTGTTTAACATTGTTGTCAATGCTGTTGTTAATGCCCCTAAAGGTCCTCCGATCACATAGTGCATCAGCAAACAAATACCCGCACATCCGATTACCGGAATGAACAAGGTTGGAAGCAGTGATCTCACAGCGTTAGGAAGCGGGATCTTCTTTAACGCATTTACAAGATATCCTGCGATGATACCTGCGATCAGCGCTCCGATAAATCCTGAAGAATATCCCATACCCCAAGGGTCAGTTGCCAGCCAGCCTCCAAACATACCAACACAGATTCCCGGTTTGTCGGCAATTGAGAATGCTACATATGCACCTAAGATTGGTACCATGAATGTTCCCAGACCAATTTTACCGATCCAGAAGATAGTTGAGGCAAAATTTCTTCCCGGCTCCACTGTATTCGGAATATCATATCCTCCCAGCAAGAACCCTAAAGCTACTAAAATACCTCCTGCTACTACAAACGGCAGCATATATGAAACACCGGTTAAAAACGCTTCCTTAATATCATCTACTACGTCTCTCATTTTTCATCCATCCCTTCATATTTTTATTCTCTCTTTTACTACTCTTCTACTTCACTAAAAATAATACTTGGGTCTTTGATCACTGCATGTGGTTTAGTCTGAAAAATCTTGTCTTTGTAAGGTGTAAAACGTTCTGCTTTTGTAATTCCGACATCGTTTGCAAATACAATCAGGTCTGCTTCTTTGATATCCCTGTCCCTCAGCTTGTCTTCGATTCCAAGTGCTCCCTGTTTTTCAACCTTGCACTTGTAACCTTTTTGCTTGCAGATCTTCTGTATCGCTTCTGCTGCCATGTAGGTGTGCGCAATTCCTGTCGCACATGATGTTACTGCAACAACTTTCATGATACGTCCCTCCTTTTCTAAAGTTCTTTGATCCCTTTGATCAACTCATCATAACTTTCAGCCTTTTCTAATAATGCCAAAAACTCGTCGTGAGCCAAAAATCCTGCCAAAGTTGCCAGCACTCTCAAATGGTAATCATTCTCTTGATTTTCAGAAATCGCCAGAACAAAGATGTACTTTACTTCGCCTGACTCCCCGCCAGACTCATAAATGAACGGCTCCCTGCATCTGCAGAATCCGATTCCGGGTGTCAGGACCTCTTTACATTTCCCGTGAGGGATGGCAATCATATTGCCCATGTAAGTCGGCCCCAAAGTCTCCCGAAATTCCAAAGCCTTTTTGAATGCCCCGGCGTCTGAAACGAGTCCTGCCGTTTCAAACTGCCTGGTCATCACATTAAACATGTCATCTTTGTCCTTAAACGGTTCCCGGTCAAGGATCACCATTTCATCGAGCAGCACTTCGGATAAGTCCACACTGTTCATGAAATGTTTTCCCTCCCTTTACGAATCTTATTTCCCGTTTTTAAACGCCTTGATTACGTCTTTTGCATATCCTTTCATGAATTCATAGGCTTCTTCCTGTAATTCATGGTATGCAATCTTTCCATCTGTCTCAGCAACACGGTCTGCTACAAATTTTGTGGCTGCCTTTGCCATGTAAGAGTAGTAATTTACTTTAGAGCATCCTGCTGTGATCGCTTCCTGTACCTGAGAGAATTCTACTCCTGAAGCTCCATGCATAACGACACGGCATGTATCCGGAATCGCTGCGCGGAGTGCTTTCACTCTGTCAATGTCCAATACCGGCGGCTCTGCGTAAATTCCGTGCATAGTTCCAAAGCATACAGCCAGTGCATCACATCCTGTCTCTTCAGCGAATGCTTTTGCTTCTTCCGGCTCTGTGAAGAATTCTTTTATATCTTCGTTTGTCAGAACACGGCTCTCTGCGTCCTCTTCTCCATGAGTATCCTCTGCAGTAGATGCCATAACTCCCAGTTCAGCCTCTACTGTGATTCCTGCAGGATGAGCGATCTTTACGAATTCTTTTACTCTCTTTAAGTTTTCTTCGTAAGGAAGTGCGCTGCAGTCATACATGATAGACGGGAATCCGACCTTTAAAGCTCTAAGTACGAAATCATAGTCACTGCCGTGGTCTAAGTGTACACAAACCGGTACAGATGCTGCCTTCGCATATTTTAACATTTCCGGCCCGATTCTCTCGATCGGGATGAGCGGATCATGTACCTGTGCATGGTCAATGATGATCGGTGTGTTTAATTCTTCTGCCGCACCGATGACTGCACGGATGGTTTCCACGTTCGGAGTGTTGATACATGGAATTGCATACTGCTCCTTCTCTGCGATCTCTAAAATTTCTTTCATGTTTACTAACATAGTGCTTCCTCCTTTAAATTAGCAGCCTTTCGGCCATTGTTACCCTGCTTCACTCATTAGAATCTCATAAAACTCTTTGGGCCCTTCCGCATCCAGAAGATGTCCGATCAGTTCTTTATTGCCGATCATCCCATAGAAATACTGGAAAAACCTAAGAATCTCCTCCGAGGTTTCAAAATCAATCGCAATCAGGAACATCAGCCGTACCTTTTCGTTGGGCGTCCATGAGATCGGATATTTTAGCCTTACAACCGCAACTCCGCTCTGCTTCACATAATCTTTGTAAATATGTGGCATAACGATGTTTCTTCCGACGGTGGACGGCCTTTTTAATTCCCGTTTCCACACTTCCTGGCTGAATCCTTTCTCTATGAATCCCTGTTCATACAAAAGGTCACTTGCGAGCTGTATCACATCCTGTTTTTCCATGACATTGACGTCGGTTAAGATCAAAGATTCTCTGAAAGTCTTCTTTGTCGTCTCCAGCGCATCCGTCATTTTTTTGTCATGATCGAGTTCATCCAGACTTACGGCGATTTTGTTGATGTCCGCCTGATCGATATGTTTTGTCACTTCAATTGTATTTTCCCTCGGCTCCTTTAGAGGAACCGTAGAAATCAATAATTGTCCTTTCATTGTTTCCGGATGAAAGTCCCGTATATGAATGCTGTCTATAATCTCAAGTCCTTCAACTGCATTCTCAATCTTAATCTTCTGGTACCTTGCGGTATGAGGATCAGTTGCAGTCATTAAAACTGCCTGGCGTCCCTCCCTGATGTCCATCATCGCATTGTGAATCAACAATGCGATCCATGCAATCTCATCCTGGGTCAATATCACAGATAGCTTACCTTCAATGTCAAAAATATAAGTCATACATGCCGCATATACATCCTGCAGCTGATGCTGCACATCTCTGTGCAGGTCGTCCCATTCCACTAATTTGTAATCACGTTTGATCGTGATCTTTTCTAAAAATGAACTGACGTCATTGATAAGAACCTCATTTTTTAATACGTTTTCTTTCTTCATCACGGCCAGGACAATGGATAGATAGTCCAGTGCGATATTCTCATATCTTTCATCCTTAGGGCGGTTTCCGTGTCCGCAGGTCTTTGCAACCATCAGCTTGGCGGCCAGAAACTGGTATTCTAATGACATATCTCCGTTTTGAGAAATAATCTCATCTAATATCAACCGAGCCGCATCGAGGAAAGAAGTATCTAACTTGGTCATCTTTCGGCTTCCCGCGTTTTGGAGGATTTTCCCTTCCCCGATACGGTTGATTGTCAGTAGTAAGTATTCCGTCAGCCGGCAAAAAGAGATATCCACAAAGATCTGATTTAAAAACTCTTCTGCCTTCCGGAGGCTGTCCTGCACCTTCATAATGTTTTCTTTAGGATAATGGTCGGTAAAAAAGGTGTAGGCCCGTTTGCTGATTCGGTAGTCTAAGTTTTCAGGCAGCTTATCAATATAGGCGTGTTTCCAATACTTTTTGTTTTCAGAATCCACGATTGCCTGTCTTAGATCAAATTCATCTCCCTTGATCTGAATCCCCTGATTTCTTACTTTTGTGAGGGTCAGGTTAAACTCACTTAAATAGTCTTCAATATGCTTCAGATCTTTCTGAATGATATTCCTGCTCACACACAGCTCTTCGGAGAAAAGCTGAATCGTATATTTGGCCGGATAGTAAAATAACGTATCTAATATATAGTTCTTTCGGTAGTAGAATGATTCCGGGTCTTTGTTGGCATATTCATTGAGGTCATCCAGGATCATTTCCCTCTGTTCTTCCGTTGCGACCAAACACAGTCCTTTTCGCGGTGCCGTCAATAGTTTTGCTTCATACTTCTCTATCTCACGGCTGATATCGCTTAAAGAGTGTTTGATGCTGCTGACAGAAACTCCTGTCATTTCAGAAAGTTCATCAGTGGTGAAAAAACCATACGTATCAATCATTCTACGTATTACTTTTTCCTGTAAATTATTCATCTCGTAGGCCTCCTTCAATGAATAAAACCGATGAAGTTAAGCAAGCATCTTGCTTATGTATTAATCATAATATCCTTCACCGGTTTTGTATATATCTCATAAAATCAGTTTTTGCACTTATATCGGTACAATTAGTATAATTTTTAAAATTACCGAGTACTTTCTCTATTTTACTACGCCTAGCCTTTTCTGAACATGGAAAAAAAGCCCTGGAATCATGAGTTTAGGATAGGGGGTAATGATTCCATGGGCTTTTTCTCTTTAGCCGGTATGATATTTATCTTCCGGTATTTATCTTACAATCCGCCGTACAGATACGACTTTCCTGTAATTCGCTTTTGGTGAGATCTTGATGCCTGTTTTTCTGGAACTTGCATGTACGATCTTTCCGCCTCCGATATAGATGGCTACGTGTCCGCTGTAGCAGATCAGATCTCCCGGCTGTTTCTTCTTATAAGAAACCTTTTTTCCTGCTCTTCTCTGAGAGGAGGAAGTTCTCGGGATATTATATCCAAAAGAACGGTAGACGGCTTTTGTGAAGCCGGAGCAGTCAGCTCCAGTATTTAAATTTGTTCCGCCCCAGCGGTAAGGGTTTCCTACAAACCTCTTGGCGAAACTTGTCACTGTCTTTCCTTTTGTTTTTTTACTTCCTTTGAGCTTTGGTGCTTTTGTGCTTATCTTTACACGTTTTTTCGGGACAAATCCTGTCTTTCCCTTATAGGAAATCTTTCTCCAGCTGCCGCTTGTATAGTAAACGGTAACCTTCTTTCCCTTTTTGATTCTGACTAATGTCTTTGACTTTTTTGATTTACTCCGTTTTAAACTTGTAGTTGCACTTTTAATATATCCGGTATAACCCGAGGCTGCCTGCACTTCTTTTTCCGGAAGCGATGTTGCCGCCGTACCTGTTATCATTAAACATGCAACTGCAAAAATTGCTGTTCTCTTTGCGATTGCTTTCATTGTATCCTCACTCAACTTCTTTCTATATATTACGTAATTATTACATTTTGTTTACATTTATGAATTATAGCACGCCGTAATAATATTGTAAAGTCTTTTGTAATAATATCGTAATATTTATTCATATTTTATTAACAAGTCCGATTCTTCTCTGCTGTCAGGCTCATATTTGATAATTCCTGGAATTTCTTATATAATAGAAGCTAACAGACAATCGACCCAAAGAAAGAGAAAAGGGAGTACTATGGAACCATTTGTTTTGACCTGCTGTTCCACGGCAGATATGGAAAAAGAATACTTTGAACGCCGTAACATTCCTTATGTATGTTTTCATGTAACGTTAGACGGAAAGGATTATATGGATGATCTTGGGCAGAGTATTCCATTTCCAGAGTTTTATAAGAAAATACAGGAAGGTGCTCTGGCAAGCACTTCCCAGATAAATGTAGAAGAATACATTGGATTTTTTGAACCTTTTTTGAAAAATGGCCGGGACATTCTGCATATCAGTTTGTCCTCAGGTATCTCCGGAACATTTAATTCCGCAAGCATCGCCAGGGATGAATTGTTAGAAAAATACCCGGATCGGCAGATCTTTCTCGTAGATTCTCTGGGCGCATCTTCCGGCTATGGACTGCTCGTAGATATGGCCGCAGACCTGAGAGACCGCGGGGACAGCATCCGGGATGTCTATGAGTGGGCAGCCACCAACAGACTGAAGATCCACCACTGGTTTTTCTCCACAGATCTCACTTCCTACATCCGCGGAGGGAGGATTTCCAAGACCTCAGGTTTTATCGGCACGATGCTCGGCATCTGTCCTCTGCTGAATATGGACTCTGAGGGGCATCTGATCCCCCGGGCTAAGATCCGAACAAAAAAACGGGCCGTCAAAGAAATCGTTAAGAAAATGGAAGAACACGCAAAAGACGGCACAGACTACAGCGGTAAATGTTTCATCTCCAACTCCGCCTGCTATGAAGATGCCAGACAGGTTGCGGACCTGGTAGAAGCCACATTTCCTAATCTAAACGGCCATGTAGTGATCAATAGTGTGGGAACCGTCATCGGCGCCCATACGGGGCCGGGAACGGTCGCCCTGTTCTTTGAAGGAGATAAACGGACGGATTAAGTAGACTTATTTGCCCATTTATTTTTTATGGCATCCGGATCATCCCATCAAAAAATAATCTCGGAACAATCTTTGAATCCGGTACATTTGCTGTCTCGGATTTATCCTATAAAAATAATATCATTAACGACGAAAAAAGTATTGAGGGATTTTTAGACTGCCATATGACAGAAATCGGGACGGGTCCCGGGGAGTTTTGTCAGAGTTCCCTTGAATTTCTCAAAAGCTTTGGAACTCCCTGCGCTGAAAATACTTTTTCAATTGATAAAGAATGGTATGAAGCTTCCTGCCTGCGCGAGAGTCTTTTTCTCATAACCGGCGAAACAATCAATGGAAGGATAGGCGGTGATGAGTTTATTACTTATATCCCCTGTCTTTCCATACATAAAAACAGACTTGAAAAATTGCTGGAGCTGTTTTTTGAGAATTGGAACTCCCGTCAGAAAGATCTGAGTCTTGACGGCAATATATTTGTCTCTGTGGGCATCGGTTTTTATCCTGATCACGGAAAAGATTTTCAAACCCTATGGTCCAATGCTGACAAGGCACTGTACTCCGCGAAAAATAATGAAAATAATCACATCTGTTATTGTTCCGAACTTTCTGATTTACATAATTAAAAGAAAAAGGCCTGGGATCTTCTCCTATGAGAAAATCCCGGGCCCATATAATTCTTAGAGGTTTGCGCCGTAATCCAGCACAATACACTGTCCTGTGATAGGAGCAGACTCGTCACTGGCCAAAAATAAAATGGAATTTGCCACGTCTTCTGCTGAACATGCAGGAAGCCGCAAATCGGAATGTACAGCCATGGCCCCCATCATATCTGGGTCCATAGAGTCCATCGTCTGTCCCGCTGTCATCGGAGTCTTGATCATGCCCGGACAAATGGCATTGCACCGAACACCGTCTTTTGCACATCGCATAGCCGTGTGCTTGGTAATACCCAGGCCTGCTGCCTTGGAAGCCACGTAGGCAGCTCCCCCGCCCCCATTTACTCCTGCAATACTATCCACATTGATAATTGATCCGCTCTTATTTTTCAGCATGACTTCCAGCGCTGCACGGATAAAATACATAGTTCCCTTTGTGTTGATGTCAATGATCCTGTCGATCTCGCTGTCCGCTACTTTATCGATGGGAAGCAGGCCTTCGTCCAGCACCCCGGCATTATTCACCAGAATATCCAACGTACCGAAATGCTCTACGGCTGCTTCTACAATTCTTTTGCCGTCTCCGGGAACAGAAATATCGCCCTGCAGTGCCAGCACTGTGCATCCGGCGGCCTCTATATCCGCCGCCACAGACTCAAGCTTTTCCTTTCTCCTGGCAGTGATAACGACTTTGGCGCCTTCCTTTGCAAACCGCTTTGCCGCCTGTTCACCTACCCCGGAATTCCCACCGGTAATGACTGCAACTTTTCCTTCAAGTCTTCCCATATTGCTACCTCCTTGCACAGCTGTTTGCCTTATCTCTCTCTTATTATACACCCTCTCTTCTTCTTATTCCATTTTCATTTAAAAACATTTTGATCCCCTGAAAGGTCTGGGCGCTCAGCACATGTTCACACCGGCATGCATCTTCCTCGGCCACATGTTCCGGCACTCCTGCAATCTGCATAAAAAGCGAAGTCAGCGTCCTGTGTCTCTCGTAGATAGACTCGGCCTTTTTAAGCCCTTCAGATGTAAGGGATATATATCCTTTTGCATCCACGAGAATATAACCCCCTTTTTTCAAAATCCCGACCGCACGACTGACGCTTGGTTTGCTGTAATTTAATTTTCTGGCTATATCGATAGAGCGCACCTGCCCTAATTCCTGTTTTAACATTAAGATAGCTTCCAGATAATTTTCCCTTGATTCGAGCATCCTGATACTCCCCCTTATTCTCCTCCTGTTGTTTTAAATATTATTTTAAAAAGTCCTCTATGATCACTGCTTCTGCCTCTTCTCCGGTCATTCCAAAAGTACGCAGCTTTATGAGCTGATCATTATTAATACGCCCGATGGCTGCCTCGTGAATAATCTGAGCATCCACATGATTTGCGTTGATCTCAGGAATAGAACTGATCTTTGCATCATCCATGATAATAGAATCACACTGCACATGTGCATGGCACAGTGCATTTCCGATGGCTTTCGGATGAAAGACCTGGGTGGATGTGTCCTTGGCGACAGATCGGGATATGATCTGTGCAGAACTCTCCTCCCCGTTTAACTGTACGTCCATGTTTGATATGGCCTGCTGGTTCCCATGTGTCATGAGTTTTTCCATTACATAGAGTTTGGACCCTGCCCCCATCTCCACGTGTGTCTCCCGTATCGTCGAATCTACCCCTTTGATCTGAGTCGTATCCAGTGTAAAAACAGAATCTTCCTCCACATCGATTTTCGTGACAGGATTTAAAACCCTGCCGCCGGTTCCTTTTCCTTCCCCGTAATGGCGCTCCTCATACCGTACATTGGCATGGCTGCCCACATGGAATGCATGAATGCCGTCATGCCTGCTCTCCTGGTCCCCGTCGTTGTGAATGCCGCATCCTGCCACGATCAGGACATCTGCACCGTCCTCGATATAAAAGTCATTATAGACCACATCTGTGATACCGGAAGCAGAAACAACCACCGGTATATGCACTGCCTCACCTTTTGTCTTCCCGCTGATAAAGATATCAATCCCGGGCTTGTCCTGCTTCTTTACGATGCGGACGTTCTCACTGTCGCCGTGACATACTGCCTGTCCGTTCTGACGCAAGTTATAAGCGCCTTTCTGTACAAACCCCTGACCGTCGATAGCCTCCAGCACTCCCGCCGTTATTTGATCTAATTTCATGTCCTTATCCCCCTATTCCTGCATGAAGGCACATTGCTCTTCAGATTCTTCTGCCATGAGGTGCGGATAGACCTCTTCCTTCGACCCGATCTCTTCAACCTGCCCGTCTCTGATGATCATGATGCGGTCTGCCATCTGGATGATCCTCTCCTGATGGGAGATCAGGATCAGACTTGCCTTGTTTTCCCTGTGGATTTTTTCAAATTCTTTGATCAGCATGGCAAAACTCCAAAGATCGATGCCTGCCTCCGGTTCATCAAAGATACATATTTTATGGTCTTTTGCAAATACGGTGGCAATCTCGATCCTTTTCATCTCGCCCCCCGACAGAGTGGCATCCACTTCCCGGTCTTTATATTCCATTCCGCAGAGCCCGACACTGCTCAGCAATTCACAGCACCGCTCATCCTTCAGTGTCTCCCCTGCCGCAAGAGACAGCAGCCTGGAAGCCGTCAGCCCTTTAAATCTTGGAGGCTGCTGGAATGCAAATCCTATGCCTGCATTCGCCCTCTGGTCTATGGTATAATCTGTGATGTCTTCTCCGTCCAGAGAGATTTTACCCCCGCTTGCTTTTTCTATCCCCATTAAAATCTTTGCGATGGTTGATTTTCCTCCGCCGTTGGGTCCTGTGACAACAAGCATTTCCCCGTCATCGACAGAGAAGCTCACATCATCCAATATTTGCACATCTGCACCATTTTCATTGATCCGGTACGATAAATGTTCTACGTTTAACATAACTGCAGCCTCTTTTCTTGTCTTTTGAATTCTATCATATTTATATAACCGTATTTTATATTGTTTTTCAAGTAATTCTGTCCATGTTTTGGAAAAGATTCATTCTCATTTCCCTAAAAAGTCCCTGCCAGTAGTTCTGCCTCTCTCAGTGCCTGATTCATGATGAGTCTCACATCATTTCCAATGATGTCAAGTCCCTCTGCGGTCACCGTATCTGTCTTCGGAATTCCTAGCATACGAAAAACGGAAGCAAGAAATACGGCAGCCGGAAATGTTCCTTCCAGTCAAGAAACCGCCTGGCCAGCAGTAACGTTCTGGATTCTTCTCCCCTGATACATCCATTGACAAATAAGATTGATTTCATACGCTCCTCCTTATATCAAAACATTATGGAAACAGAACAAAGTGGTCAAGCCCACACTTCAGCTCCCCAACCCTTCAATCTTTGAGGGGCTTGACAACTTTGCGTGCCAGATGCGATTTGCCAAAGGCAAATGATTTCCTTACGCATCTGTGCACAACCCGGGGAGCGTTTTTATTTCATAGGGAAGGTCGTAGAACTTTCCTATGAAATGAAAAAAAATGTGCAGGATCTCTCTTGCACATTTTGTTTGATCTATTCTCTTACGATTCTCCTCACGGCAACTACTTTTCTGTAATCGGCCCTCGGAGAAATCTTAATCCCTGTTTTTCTTGTACTGGCATGGACGATTTTGCCGTTGCCTATGTACATGGCTACATGGCCGCTGTAACAAATCAGATCTCCAGGCTGCTTGTTTTTATAAGATACCTTTCTGCCCGCTTTCCTGAGGTCGAAAGACGTTCTCGGAAGCTTATATCCGAAGGAACGGTATACTCCCCCGACAAAACCGGAGCAGTCGGCACCGCTGTTTAGATTTGTTCCTCCCCATACATATGGGTTGCCAACAAAACGCTGGGCAAAGGCTGCCACTGCCTGTCCTTTTTCTTCTTCAGTTCCTGCCAGTTCAGGAGCATTTGTGTTAATGTATACATATTTTTTCAGGACAAATCCTGTCTTGCCTTTGTATGTAACCTTTCTCCATTTCCCGCTCGTGTAATGAACCTGCACAGGTTCTCCCTTTGAAATTTTACGGATCACTTTAGATTTTTTAGATTTGGACTTTCTCAGTTTTACCCATGATTTCCATATCCGTCCGTCGTATGTACTCTGTGCTGCATGAACTTCCTTTTTCGGGGCTGCCAATCCTGATGTAATGATCATAGAAAAGACGAGCAGACATATTGCTGTCTTTTTTAATATTGACTTCATAAAGATGTTACCTTCCTACTTCGATATTTTATATTAATTTTATGTTTATTACAGTATTGTTACATTTGATCTACAGTTATGAATTATACCACAACACTTCTGTAAAGTAAACCTTCTAACATACAAAATAGGAAATTTTCCGTCATTTTTTCCATAAACTCCTGACATTTATCATGAATCGTATGGTGCATAAATAAAAAAACCCTATAAATCATTGATTTATAAGGGTTTTTACGTGGGCGAGAAGATTCGAACTCCCGACCTTCTGGTCCGTAGCCAGACGCTCTATCCAGCTGAGCTACGCCCACATATGAAATTAAACAGCACCTGTAACAAGTGCTCAATGCCGTTGACCGGAATCGAACCGGTACGGGGAGTATAAGTCCCAGGGATTTTAAGTCCTGTGCGTCTGCCAGTTCCGCCACAACGGCATCCTGAGAGAAATTCTCTCAAAATGGGACCAATAGGGCTCGAACCTATGACCCTCTGCTTGTAAGGCAGATGCTCTCCCAGCTGAGCTATGATCCCAAATATAAATTACTCTTTTTAAGCAAAGAGACGACCCGGATGGGGTTCGAACCCACGACCTCCGCCGTGACAGGGCGGCGCTCTAACCAGCTGAGCCACCGGGCCAGAAATAACTGTATACAAATGGACCCTCGGGGACTCGAACCCCGGACCGATCGGTTATGAGCCGATTGCTCTAACCAACTGAGCTAAAGGTCCTTATCTTCTCACCACTTAATGTCCAAGTGTATGAAGCCGTTGACCGGACTTGAACCGGTAACCTGCTGATTACAAATCAGCTGCTCTGCCAATTGAGCCACAACGGCGAAGTATGAAGCTGAATGACTCCAACGGGATTTGAACCCGTGTTACCGCCGTGAAAGGGCGGTGTCTTAACCACTTGACCATGGAGCCTTGTTTCTTTGACCGCTTCACGGTCTTTTTGACCTCCCCGAGCTGGGCTCGAACCAGCGACAACACGGTTAACAGCCGTGCGCTCTACCAACTGAGCTATCGAGGATCATTTCTTTTTATTCTTTCTCTTTTTTCCTTCGATTATTCCTCTGATGTACCTTCAAAACTACATACAGAACCTTTCATCAAACATCTTCCTTACCTTCTTTGGTTAAAGCCTCGACCGATTAGTAACAGTCAGCTCCATACGTTGCCGTACTTCCACCTCTGCCCTATCTACCTCGTCGTCTTCAAGGGGTCTTACTAGATTACTCTATGGGAAATCTTATCTTTAGGGGGCTTCACGCTTAGATGCCTTCAGCGTTTATCCCTTCCAGACTTGGCTACTCTGCTATGCATTTGGTAATACAACAGATCCACCAGTGGTCCGTCCATCCCGGTCCTCTCGTACTAAGGACAGCTCCTATCAAATTTCCTCCGCCTGCGCCGGATAGGGACCGAACTGTCTCACGACGTTCTGAACCCAGCTCGCGTACCGCTTTAATGGGCGAACAGCCCAACCCTTGGAACCTGCTACAGCTCCAGGATGCGATGAGCCGACATCGAGGCCAAACCACCCGTCGATGTGAACTCTTGGGAGTGATAAGCCTGTTATCCCCAGGGTAGCTTTTATCCGTTGAGCGATGGCAATCCCACGTTATACCACCGGATCACTAAGTCCTATTTTCGTACCTGCTCCACCCGTCGGTGTCACAGTCAAGCCTTCTTCTGCCTTTGCACTCTGCGAATGGTTTCCGTCCATTCTGAGAAGACCTTTGAGCGCCTCCGATACCCTTTCGGAGGCGACCGCCCCAGTCAAACTCCCCACCTGACATTGTCCCCAACCA
>NZ_CP121164.1:2972500-3422599 GCF_039789045.1 Anaerostipes sp. PC18
TTTTCAAGACCGCCTCGTTATGACCACTTCGATACCTCTCCAGGTACTTGTTTTCTTTGTTTTTTAAGCGTCTCTCGCTGTGACGCTTGTATATAATACCAAACGCTCCTACACTTGTCAACAAGTTTTTTGAAAATATTTTATTTTTTTGTATTCTTATAAATTAAGACTGCTTATAAGGGGTCAGCTGACTGCTCACCCCCTTTTGTTTTATCCTTTCCTTTAACACATACAAGAAACGATTTTATGATAAATCTCTTTTCCGTCTTTTGCCCTCACTAATTCCTCCATCATACGATCATCCTGTACCAGATGAATTAATTCCTGTAAAGTTTCCAACTGGGCATGTGGCTCTTTGATTGCCATCATCATGATGACACTGACACTGGTTTTTTCCTGACTGCCTCCCATAACCTGAAACTCAATTGGTTCGCTCAGGGACGCAACACAGATTCTCGTTTTCTTAACATATCTGGAATCTGTATGCGGGATTGCTACTTTATATCCATTTAACGGAAGTCCCGTAGGAAATTCTTTCTCCCTCTGTATCACGTGCTCCTCATAATCTTTTGTTACAATTCCTTTCTGATACATTTTTGACGCTATAATATGAAGGGCTTCTTCCTGACTTTCGGCCCTGATGTTGGTAAAACATGTTTCTTCTGACAATGCATCTTTTAGTGACATGGATGATACCTCCTTACAAGTTCTCAAAGTATGTGATTGCACCGAAAGAATCTTCAGCTTGAAAGACAGCTCTGCCTATAACAGCACCTGTTGCTCCGTTTTTCCTTAAAAGCCGTATTTCCTTTCCTGAAATGCCTCCATCCGCAATAATATCCTGATCTGTCCGGCATCTCTTAGCAAGCCATCTGACTTTCTCCACCATATCCGCTCGAAATTTCTCTCCGGCTCCGTCCGGTTCTGATGTCATAATTAAAAAATAATCGGCTTCATTGAGATAAAATTCTACTTCATTTACCGCTGTACGTGGATTCAGTGCAATTCCGGCTTTCATTCCGCGTCTTTTAATCTCTGTAATAATTCTTGAAGGATAGTCAAGGGCCTCCCAATGAACAGCTACAGCTTTAAAACCGCATGCCTGCAGATCATTCAAATAGTCCAAAGGATTCTGTACCATCAGATGAGCATCCATGGAAGCCTCTGTAACTTCTGCAGCCAGCCTGACCGTCCCTAATCCAAACGTTATATTAGGAACAAAGTTTCCATCTTCAATGTCATAATGCAGATACGTATGATTTTTGAGCTTTTCAATCTCTTCTCTTAACTTCAGCTGATCTGCCGAAGCCAATGACGGAAATATCTTCATAGTCAATGATTCCTCCGGCTCCTATTATTTATTTCTGAACTCTTTTACAACATCCATAAATTCTTTTACGCGTTCTCTGTCTACAGCATTTTCAAAAATCCCGTCCTTTTTAAATGTAGTTCCAACAACCGCTCCGTCTGCAATCTTCAGCTGCTCTGCTACATTTTCTTTTCTCACACCGGTATTTGCAAAAACGATGGTTTGCGGAACTTCATTTTTTACCGTTTTCAGTACCTGTGAGTCTGTGGCAGCACCTGCTGTGAGTCCGGAAACACAGAGTGCATCCGGTCTGCAGTTAAATACAGTGCTTTTCGCAATCTGGGCAATATCATCTCTTTGAATGTATTTTGCCGCTTCCGGTACGATGTTGAATAACAGTTTCACATCCTGTGCCCCAATTGCATGCTGATGCCTTACAACCTCACCGCAGTTTGTGTCCCAGATACCGAAATCGCTGGCATAGACGCCAGTAAATATTTCTCTGACAAACTTTGCTCCCGTAGCTTTTGCTAAATCTAATGACTTTTCCGGATCCCATAAAACATTCACCCCAAACGGTATGTGAAGATCTCCCTTGATCTCTCCAATGATCCGTGCCATTGCGGCTACTGTCTCCGTTTTTACCTTTGTAAGATAAGGAAGACTGAACTCGTTGGAGAACATAATGGCATCGACACCGCCTTCCTGCAGTTTTAGCATCTCTCTGCGGGCACGCTCTACAACTGCTTCCATTCCTCCTTTCTCGTCAAAACCCGGATCTCCCGGCAAAGCCGTGAAATGACACATTGCAATAATAACCTTGTCTGTTCCCAATACTTCCTCTGTCCATTTTTTACTCATGTTCTTCTCCTTTTCCTCTGCTTGCTGTTTTAAAGTTTTAACATCCTCTTGACAGGTCGACATGCCTTCCGAATTTACATGCAGACAGGCACATAAGCTCTGCGCAGTCTTCAATATCTTTCACACACGCTGCCTCCGCCGGTGAATGTGTATATCTGAGCGGAATTGATAAATGAGCCATAGGAATCCCCTCTGTTCCCGCAAGCTGTGTAAAAGCATCGTCTGTTATGACTCCGATCACCACTTCTTTCTGACAATTCATAAGTTCATCTTCCGCGATTTCCTCAAGAAATTGATTCAGCTTCGGGTTTGGAAGCAGGCCTCCGAGAGTTCCTCTCCCATGGAAATTCATATACATGATTGCCACACCTTTTCCAAGAGCCATATCATATTTGCCCTCCAGTTCCGGTGTATCACAGGCCGGAGAAATATCTACACAGATGGCCGCATCCGGCTCCAACCGCTGAAATGTCGGTGTTGAAGATCTGACATTAAATTCTTCCTGCACCGTAAAAATTAAATAGACGGTAGCTTCGTGCTCTGCAGTTTCCAAATGCTCTGCCAGAGCAAGAAGTGTATAGATACCCATTCTGTCATCCAGGGATTTCGAGACAATACAGTTTCCCATCTTCATAAAATTAGGAACATAAGTTACTGAACTCCCTATATCGACGCCCAGAGACAACACTTCCTCTTTTGATCGGCATCCGATATCTACATAAATTTCATTAATGGCTGTAACCGAAAACTTTTTTTCTGCAGATGTCAGATGATGTGAAGTATTTCCTACAACTCCTCGGACTGAAGTTGTTCCGTCCAGTGTATGTACGTCTAAAAATTCAGAAGGGAGTACTTTCTCCGGAATCCCGCCTACTCTTTCCAGTCTTAAGAATCCAGTGTCTTCTATCTTTTTAACAATCAGCCCTACTTCATCCATATGTGCGAAATAGGCAATGCTCGGGGGATTCTCTCCTCTCCCCAGATAAGTTGCTGTCACATTCCCCATTTTGTCTACATGTAGATCATCAGCACTTTCTTTCAGCCGGCTGATAATATAAGAAATCATACGGTCTTCCCGTCCGCTCATGGCAGATATTTCTGTCAATTTTTTAATCTCTTCATAAATATCCATTCTTTCCCTCCTTTACACTGTGCAGCGCCTGTGACAACGGCAACTTGTCCTTCTAATTCAATGTTATAGCCCATCTCTGCTCCTTTTTATATTGATCTGTTAAGCGAATATACCTGCAATCTTATAGAAAATCCAAGTCAGCCAGTTTCCGGCGGACAGAGCTGTAATATCCACGGCTCCTTTTGGAAGACTATATCCCGCATCCACAGCCATCGTTGTCATGGAAGCACCAAAACTGGAACAAATTAGCAGGACAATGCTCATAATAACAATCCCCGAAATAATAGACCTGAATAAATTTCCTTTACTGAGACAAGGTACCAGCGCGACAAAATATGCCAGGGATGCCAGATCACCAAATGGTAGCACTCGGTTTCCCGGAAGGATCATAGCTACTACAAGAACAATCGGTATTAGGATAATGGCCGATGCTACCGTAACCGGATGCCCGATCAAAATAGCTGAATCAAGCCCCACATAAAATTCTCTCCCCTTAAAATGCTTGTCCATAAATTTCTTGGCTGCGTCGGATACCACCGTTAGAGACTCCATAAATAATGCAATGAATTTTGGAATGATCATCATAACAGCGCCGATGGAGATTGCCGAGTTTAATAGAGTTGGAATGTCTTTCCAATAACCTGCCACACATCCCAGAATCAATCCCAATGTTGTACCAAGAACCAACGGGCTTCCAAAGATGCCCCATTTCTCCTGGATATGCTTTTCATCCCACTCGATATCTTTGATAATCGGAATCCGGTCTAAAACCCAATTCACACCGTTGATGATCGGAATACTGGTGACGACCCAGCCCTGTGGGATCGAAACACCCGGAATCTTATAAAACTTCTGAACTCTTTCTGCTGTCCGGTCAGCCATGACCAGACAAAACGCTGCGTGTACTGCACCTGCCGCCAGGCCGATGATCAGATTCCCTGTAACGATATACACTACAGATGCTGTAAATGCATGGTTCCAAAAATTCCATATGTCGACGTTCAATGTTTTGGTCGTTTTTGTTGCCAGCATTAAGATATTGACTCCCAGTGATACCAGTATGATCAGCACACCGCACTTTGTACTGTATGCCACCGCAGACCCCACAGCCCATCCCACATCCAGAATGTCTTTCTTTACTCCCAGATTGTCTGCCAGAGCAGTAACCATAGGATTCACAGTTGTAATCATGAGATTGATGACCAGATTTAAACCGATATAAGCCGCACCGAATGTCAATCCGGCCATCAGTGATTTCTTCAATTTTGCACCAAACACCATACATATGATGAAAATGAAGATTGGAATCAACACCGATGCCCCTAAACTGGTCAGGGCACCTGAAACCTTTGATATAATTTCCATAAAATCCTCCTTCTTTCTTCTAATCTTTTTCTGTGATTTCTTGAATGGTCTTTTGCAAATCTTCCAGCAGTTCCTCTTCTCCCACTCCTGTCAGCAGCGGCAGTCCGTCAAATACAGGGATGCCCGGATCAAAAGCAACCTGGGCAGTGCTTAAGATCACATCACAGCCTGTAAGCCTGTTGGCCAGATCGTTGACACTGCAGGTCATAATGGAAACCGGGATGCCATGTTCATTCATATATTCCTGAACAATGGATGCCGCATGTGTGGATGTCGCAATTCCTGAACCGCATGAAACCATCAGCTTTATTGGTCTCTTCATTAAAATTCCTCCTTTCCTTTGAAATTTGCAGATTATATTGATCCGCCAGCCTGAATGCCTGTTTCATTCCGCAGCTGGCAGGAGAATCAATCAAAATATCGCTTATCTCCAGTACCTGTCTGGCAGCATCTTTCGGTGCGAAGGAGCAGTGCCCCATCTTCAGCATACTCAAATCATTCATTCCATTCCCGGCAGCAAATATTTTTTCTTTTTTTGCTCCGAGAACTTCCATCAAATGAGCTGCTGCCACGTGCTTGCCAGTCTGCTCAGAAGTTACCTCCGTAAAATGTTTGCTGGAATATTCGTATCTTCTCCCCTTCCACAAAGGCAGATTCCTGCACTTTTCAAGTATCGTTCTATGATTTGCCGTAAAAGACAGTTTCAAAATATCACCCTGTGCCTGTCCGGCTGAGAAAATTTCTTTTCCCATCTCCTCCTTCACTCCGTGATTCTCGATCATCCAGTTGCTTCTCATTCTGTAGATTCCTTTTTCAGTAAAGATCTGGATACATATTTCAGGCAGATGTTCATAAATAAACTGAATATCATGCAGGATATCCTTCCCTAGTGGCTTCTTCCAGATCAGCCTCTTCCTCTGAAAATCATAAATTCCGGCTCCGTTATAGACGACTGCTGGAAATTTAAGATTCAGTTTTCTGCTGTATTCCTCTAATGCCTCCACAGATCTCCCGGTACACAGGATCAGGCGGCCTCCGGAAGCCTCATAGTCTTTTGCCGCCTGGATCACATCATCATGCAGATGAAAATCATTTCCCACTAAAGTTCCGTCAACATCTGACAGAAACATTGAATAATAATTCATACACACTCCTTTTATCCACTGATAATATTCCTGAACTCTTCTTTATCCACAGCTTTCAGCAGTCCTTGAACAATTTCTGTTCTCCCTGCCTTAAGCACCACCTGTTTCAATACTTCCAGCTCTTCTCTGTCTTCATCATCTACCATAATTTCGGGTATGACGAATAAAAATACCAGCCGGACCATCCTATTCTTATTTACATGCTGCTGCGGTGCCCAGTCAATCTCATGCTCGGATCTGATGCAGACTATGCTGACCTCAGAAATAAAATCCGATACAGCATGAGCCAGTGCGACAGAATTTCCGATCGCAGTGAATCCATCCTTTTCTCTTTTCCACACTTCTTTCATAAGTCTGCTCTTCGTTTTAGAATCTGTCCCACCGGTCAGCAGGCCGCTCAGCTGTTCTATCATTTCTTCCTTCGTGTGGATATCTGCATGTAGCAGAATTTTTTCCTCCGTCATCAAATCCTCTATGTTCATTGTTCTGCTCTCCCTCCTCTCATTAATACATCCAGGGCTTCCTCTCTGGTCTTAGCGGATTTCAGCCTTTCCGTCCTTCTTTTGTCCATCGACAGGCAATATAATTCATGAAGAATCTTCTGCTGTTCTTCTTCTGAACTCGTACACACATCAATCGTGAGCGCAGATGTCTCAGCATCCATATCCAGATATATTTCTGACTTCTCCTGGTACCATAAGTTCACATAGAAACCGGATATCAGCTCCGCTTTACATATCATTTCCCTTTCAGCGTCAGACGGACTTTCCCGCATCATTTCCCCCAGTTTAACGCCTGCACTATTGGTCTCCTGGCTTTTGCAGATATCATATATATAATTCCTGATAGCCTTTATATCCTGTTTGGTCAGAAGTGCGGAAATCATCAGGTTCGGAATATTCCCCGGGTTTACCGGAACTGTGGAGATAATAAAGTCTGTGTCTCCCAGCTCCCTCTCCTTCAGCTTCCGCGAAGAAATCGTATCAATCACACGGATTTTAGGAAATTCCTGTTTGATTTTCTCGCTCAGCAGAAGAGAAGTTCCAAATCCGCTGTGGCAGACTACCAAAACATTGATTCTGGATGACAGCTTGACGATCATTGTCTGATAATATGTAGCAATATTAGCAATCTCATCGAGTCTTATCTTTTTTAGATGAAAACGTTTCCCCACAACCGTACAGGCAATCTTACAAATCCCAAGCATCTGTGGGTACCACTGCTGCATTTCTTCCAGCAATGGATTTGTAATCTGAATATTGTATTCCAGACGGTTCAGCATCGGCCTTATGTGGAGCATCAGTCCTTCCAGTAAGGTTTTTTCTTTAAAGAAGTTAACGCCCATTACGCCGGACATATAATCAGTCAAAGCCATCGCCACCTTTTCACCGATGCTTCTCTTCTGTTTTATCTCTTTTTTTACTCCCTCAATCGTACTCAGCGAGCTTAAATACTGGTATATATAAGTAATCTCTTCCTCTCCAATATTAATTTCGTATTTCTCCCAAATACTCCGGGCAATCTGATCTGCTTTTTGATAAACTCTGTTCCTGTCCGTCTCTGACAAATCATCATTTAGTGAATCCATCTTATTGCCATCCCTGACACGTTTGATGCAGATTAAAATATGAGTAAGAATATTTACATAGTAAATATCATTGATGTCGATTCCCTCTTCTTCTTCCAAACTGACAAGAAGAGATTCCACAAAAATGATTTCTTCCAGCGAAAACACTTCCAGCAGTCCCCGCAGTGTCGGCATATTCAGCCTACATATCCCGTCCGGCTGTATATCGTCATTGAGACCGCCTGCTGTTCCCTCTCCGTTGATCAGTGATGCAATTGCTTCTCTGATATTAATTTCTTCACCTTCAATCCGGGTTCCTTCCACATTCCTGACCAACTTCAGATCAAAATCTGCCAGCCATTTTTCAATCAGCTTTAGATCATTTACAATACTTGCCTTTCCGACATAATATTCCTCTGATAATTTTTGAAGCGATGTAGATTTGCCGGAATGAATCAGCAGATTTTTGAGAATAATGCCCCTCCGCCACTCTACCGAACCGCTGCTGTCTTCCGGTCCATATGCTCCCAAAATGTCTGTCATTTTGATGCGGTCTCTGTTTTCCATATCCAGCAAAATCCCTCTTCCTGTCCTGCCTATGACCTGAATCTTTTCTTCTTCTAAAACCTGCCGTATCATTTTCAAATCATCCTTTAATGTCTTATCTGACACCTTTAATTTGTCGGCATAATAATGAACTGACCTGTAGCAATCCTCTTGCATCATCATCCTTATAAAATTCTTTTGTCTCTTACTTAAACTCTTCATGTTCTCTCCCTCTGGGATGATATCTGATATGTTACCTCTCAGGATTGTTTCCTTCCTCTTTAAACAAACTATATCACCCAATTGTTCTTCTAAAAATACAAAACTCCTACTCTAGCTCTAAGGAAGTTTTAGTACACCAATGAACAAAGTGGGCAAGCCCACTTCATCTCCCCAACCCCTCAATCTTTTAGGGGCTTGGCAACTTTGCGTGCCAGATGCGATTTGCCGCAGGCAAATAATTTCCTTACGCATCTGTGCACAGCCCGCGGAGCGTTTTTATTTCATAGGGAAGGTCGTAGAACTTTCCTATGAAGATTAGGGTGTCAAAAGGTCATTGACCTTTGATATAAATTTGTACCTTGAAAATTTAACACGATATATCAATCCATCCGAACATTTGGTAAAATATAAATATCAAATATCGAGGTGATTCGCATGTGTTTTGTATCAAATAATAGTCAACAAATGTCGTTGACTGACAGCACATTTAACCTGACAGAAAGAGAACGTAGGTTTCTTGAAAAATCATGGGCAAAGACTTTTTCGGATAGGATTTTTCCTGCCATAAACGAAGATATATTTTCTGTATTGTATAGTAGTAAAGCTTCTCGTCCAAATACTCCCGTAAATGTCATCGTTGGTGCATTGATTCTCAAAGAAGCACTTGGTGATAGTGATGATGAACTTGTTCAGGCTCTAATGTTTGATATACGGTATCAGCATGCTCTTCATACTACTAGTTTTGAAGAACAGCCCTTGAGCGACAGAACTCTGAGTAGATTTCGTGCAAGATGCCTTGCTTATGAAACAGAAACCGGTATTGACCTGATTCATATATGTGTTACCTCTTTATCAAAAGAAATATCTGAATTTATGGGGCTTACCCCTTCTATGCAGAGAATGGACAGTATGATGATCGCGGCAAATATCCGGAATCTTTCACTATTAGAGCTTTTCTATACTTGTACTGCAAATTTAGCAAAAGTTATGGTTAGCAGAGGGGTTACTCTTCCAGAAAAGCAAAAACATTATGTGGAAAAGGATGATTACAATGCGTTTATCTATCACCAGCGTAAGCTAGATGCTAACGAAAGAACAATTGTTGTAATGCATGATGCCGAAAAACTTCTGGAACTCTGCGAAGGAGATTTTGATGATACCAGCGAATATCAGCTGTTGATACGTTTACTCAAAGAACAAACCATCTTCAATGACGATGGGACCCGCAGGTTGCGTGAAAAAAAGGAAAAAGAGGATCCATCAAAAGTGTTGTTAAATCCATCTGATCCGGAAGCCACTTTCCGAAAAAAAGCAGGAGGTAAACATTTAGGATACGTAGCAAATCTCACAGAAACCGTAGGGGAAAACAAAAGCCTGATCACCGATTATGCGTACGAACAAAACATATACGGAGACAGCCAATTCATGAAGGATCATTTAGCCAAGGAACCGATATATAAACAGGAAGTATTACTGATTGCCGATGGTGCTTACGGCAGTGAGGTTAATGTTGCCGAAGCTGCTAAACATAGAATCCGACTTATCACTACGAATTTTACCGGGAGAAAACCGGCTGATATTTTTGCAGAGTTTATTTTTAGCGAAGATGGGCATGAACTGTTGGAGTGTATCAATCATAAAAAGCCATATCAGTTCCGCTATGATGAGCACAATGACCGTTGTGATGCGTTGTTTAAAAAATGTGACTGTGCAGACTGTCCATACCTGGCAGAATGCAAACCACGTTTACGCCAAAACAATGCGTTAAAAGAACTGTCTTGGAAAGCAGTCAATCGAGCAAAACAACTTCGTTTTATGAAAACAGAAGAATTCAAGCAGTATGCACATTTCCGAAATGGAGTAGAATCATTACCTTCACTGCTTCGCAGAAAATATCATGCCGACAAAATCCCAACACATGGCAAAAAACAGACTCGTCTGCATTTCGGATTCAAAGTCGCAGCTTTGAATTTTCAAAAGCTATTGGATTATGAAAATAGCTTGGTTTATTGTGCCTCTGAAAAAGAGATAGCATAATTAATACTCAAAACATCAAGCTCACCTTCTGTTGATTGTTCTAAATTTAATATTCTCAAACCAATTCGTGTTAAATTTTCAAGGTACAAACAAAATCAGATATTTATTAATATGTCTTTTGACACCCTAATCCTATGAAATAAAAAAAGCCTATGCATTTCTGCATAGACTATCTATAACATTTTTCCATTTGCCAAACAATGCACTACCCCTGGTACATTCTTGCTATTTCTTCGTAAAAAACCGCTTCTGCAGTATCTTCATCTGCAGATAAATAATCTTATCATGTACATTGTGCAGGAACCGGAACAGCTTTCTGGCCTTCACAAGACTTCCTGCGATCCTCACATCCTCGGGAGTTGTCACCTTAATATTGTCATAACTTCCTTCAATGAGCTTTACTTTAACTCTCTGGTCTCCATAATTTTCAAGCACCATACCGTCATCGGTTGCGGTAGTATCTCCGCTGTCCATCAGCTTTTGATAGGCATCATAGATCAGATCAAAATCAAAACATTGAGGAGTCTGGACCTGCCAAAGCTTTCTTCTCGGAGGCGTCGAAACCGCATAAGTGTCATTGTCCACAACCTTGATCGTATCTTTTGAAGGGATGCCAACCACACAAGCTTTATGCCTGCGCACATTGATAATACATTTTCGTATAATATCGGCATTCAGCATCGGCCTCGCTCCGTCGTGAATCAGAACATAGTCTGCCTCCTCAATGCTTCTCAGCCCAAGATAGACAGACTCGTACCGTTCCCGACCGCCGGCTACGATTCTGCTCACCTTTTCAAACTTATACTTGCCTACAATATATTTCTGACAATAGTCGATCTCATCCTCTCCGGTTACTAATATGACTTCATCCACTGGACTGTGTTCAAAGGCTTTCAGGGCATAGTAGATCAGAGGTCTTGACTTAATAATCATATACTGTTTGGGAATCCCGCTCCCCATGCGTTTTCCTTCTCCCGCGCCAAGTACTATGGCTACGATTTTCTCCTTCATGGCATCTCCTAATTGTTTATCTCTGGCCGATCTTCAATCCCGGAACCGCATTCAGATCCCAGCCGCTTCTGGCTCCGTTCATATATTCATAATACCCTGCGGCTCCGATCATTGCCGCATTGTCCGTACATAATATGGGTGATGGGTGATAAAATTCAATTCCTGCTTCTCGGCATCTGGCTTGAATCTTCTCCCTGAAAGCTCCGTTGGAAGCGACTCCTCCGGCAATCGCAAGTTTCCGGTATCCAAGATTCTTTGCCGCTTCTACGCCATGGGTACTGAGTACATCCACAACAGCTTCCTGAAAAGATGCCGCCACATCTGCCCGGTTCACTTCTTCCCCCTTCATCTCACACTTATTTAGATAATTTAGTACAGAGGACTTCAGTCCGCTGAAACTGAAGTCATTCGGCGCACCGTCCACTTTTGCCCTTGGAAATTTGATTGCTTCCTTATTTCCTTCTCTGGCCAGAGCTTCGATCTTTGGACCTCCCGGATAACCGAGACCGATGCATCTGGCTACCTTGTCGAATGCTTCTCCGGCAGCATCGTCCCTCGTACGCCCGATGATTTCATAGACTCCATAATCCTTTACATCCACCAGATGAGTATGTCCGCCGGATACAACAAGACATAAAAACGGAGGTTCCAGCTCGTGGTGTTCTATATAATTGGCACAAATATGTCCTTCGATGTGATGAACTCCTACCAGGGGTTTATCTTTCGCAAAAGCAATCGCCTTTGCCTCCGCAACTCCCACAAGCAAAGCTCCTACGAGTCCCGGACCATAGGTAACTGCCACTGCATCGATTGAATCCAGGGTCTCATCCGCTTCGTTCAATGCCTCTCTGATCACATAGTTAATCTTTTCGATATGCTTTCTCGATGCGATCTCAGGTACGACTCCTCCGTACAGCTTATGTAGTTCTATCTGTGATGAAATAATATTGGATTTAACACTTCTCCCGTTCTCCACTACTGCCGCGGCAGTCTCATCGCAGGAAGATTCAATTGCCAGTATTTTAATATTTTTATCCATTGTCTGCTCCCTATTCCTCACAAAAATCCAAAGTAACCGTTTTTCCGTCCTTTCCGGCCTTGGATCTCGGAAAGATCTCTCTGACCTTCCCCATAAATTCCTCTGGTCTTACCAAAGACGGGCTGTAATGGGTCAGCCAAAGCTGACCCACATCTGCCTGTTTCGCAAGCCTTGCAGCTTCATAAAATGTCATATGTTTATATTCTTTTGCCTTTTTCTCTTTGCCTTCTTCTCCATACATGCCCTCACAGATAAACAGATCTGCACCACGGGCATTTTCTGCTATGAAAGGAACAGGCCTTGTGTCCGTACAATAGGTCAGTTTGATCCCTTTTCTGGCTTCACCGAGAATCATATCACTGGTTAAGACACGTCCATCGGCTTCTATCGTCTCACCTTTCTGAAGACGGCTCCAGTACTTCATCGGGATGTCGTTCTGTCTTGCCTTTTCCGGATCGAATTTTCCGGCTCTCGGTATAATCATATTATATCCGTAGCACATAATGTTATGCTGTACACGGAACGCCTCGATCTGATATCCGTCCATAGGGATTATCTGCTGTTTCCCGGACAGTTCCAGAAATTCGATCTCAAATGGCAGATCCGGAGCAATGACCCTCAGAGACTGTACGACCCGCTCCACGCCTTTCGGCCCGATGATCAATAACGGCTCTGTCCGCTCGGCATTTCCAAGAGTCAGCAAAAGGCCCGGAAGCCCGCTGATATGATCTGCGTGAAAATGTGTAAAACAGATAGCATCCAGAGGCTTCACACTCCACCCCCGTTCTTTGATCGCCACCTGTGTCCCTTCGCCGCAGTCGATCAGCACATCATGACCATTGAATCTGGTCATGCATGCCGTCAATTTCCGATATGGAAGAGGCATCATGCCTCCGGTACCTAATAAACATACATCTAACATTTTTCATCCTTTTTCTAAGTCAAGACTTCTTTCTTTTCTTTCACAGAAACCGGTATTTTAAATTTTTTTACCAGTTCATCATAACAGTGTTCGCAAAGGAAAAATTCATGGCATTCCAGATCTTTGCCTGAAAAATATCCCCACTCCTTCTCACCTTTAAAAAAATCTTCCTTCTCTTTGATTGTTCGACCACATAAGTTGCACTTCATCTCATTCTCCTCCTTATAGGTCTCATTATAAGAAGGTTCTTCTTCCGATACTACTGGTAATGACTGGGCCGGCACGTCCCAGCGCATTAAAACAGCGTCTTCCATCGGATTCCGGTAATATTTGGGTCTTCGGCCCTGAACAATAAATCCCTGCTTTTTATACATGCGGATCGCCGGTTTGTTGGATTCTCTCACCTCCAGATAAACGGCGGAGACAAATCTTTTTGCGAGCTCCTCCTGCAAAACACGAACCAGCCGTGCTCCGATACCGAAATTCCGTATGAAAGGCAGGACACCGACTCTGAGCAGTTCTCCCTCGTCTGCCGCCAGCCGGCCTATGACATAACCGCTGACGCGTTTCATATCACGCCACACATATATAAAGTAATCCTTTTGTCTGAAGGCATCCTCGAGCGTGCGGAGAGACCATGGATCTGAAAAACACTGCTTTTCCAGTTCAGCAATCATTGCAAGATCTTTTTCTCTTACCTCAAATATTGGTTTCTTCATGTTTCAGTCGTTCTTCTCTTTCCCTTTCTGCTTGGGATTTCCGTAAATATTCAGGCTCAAAATCATCTGCCGTGACAAACTTTCCCTGTTGGTAATAGATGCCGGCCAGCGCTCCTACAGCACCGGCTCTCTGCCGTCCTGCAAAATCAGGAGCAAAAAAAGCCTTATCACCCATCTGCTTTGAGATCGCTTCCTTATGGACAGGAACCCCATCCCCCAGAAAAATTACCGTATCCTCAAAATCCGTCAGCTGATCCAGCGTATCCTGCATACTCTGGGCGCATTGTTCTTTTATCACAGTAAACTTTCCATGCTCAAAACGGTAAAATCCGGTATAAACCTGATTTCTTCTGGCATCCATAATGGGACAGATGATTCCATGTGCTCCGTACAGCTGAAAAGCCAGACCGTCCACGGACGGGACCGGAATGACCGGCTTGTCAAGAGCCAGACCGAGCCCTTTCACTGTGGCTGCCCCGATCCGAAGCCCGGTAAACGAACCCGGACCCATGGCTGCTGCAATGGCATCCAGTTCAGCCAATTCAAATCCCACCTGTTTTCTCATCACATCCAGCATGGGAAGCAGTGTCTGTGAATGAGTCAGTTTATCGTTGACCGTATATTCAGCGACCATTACGCCGTCCACAAGGTAAGCAGCCGATGCTACAAGCCCTGAACTATCCAATGCTAAAATCTTCATCTATATCTCCTCAATCTTGATTTCCCGGTAATCAAATCCCCGTTCCAGGTTTTTGGAAATCGTAATCTTCGTATAATGCTCAGGCAGGATCTCCCCAATCAAGTTGGCCCACTCGATCAGGGAAACTCCCTGCCCGTAAATATAATCTTCATACCCGATTTCGTCCATCTCCTCAACGTCCCCGATGCGGTAGACATCGAAATGGTAAAAAGGCAGACGTCCTTCTTCATACTCCTGCACGATCGTAAAAGTAGGACTCTGCACGGGTTCCTCTATTCCGAGACCCTTTGCAAATCCCTGGGTAAAGACTGTCTTGCCTACTCCTAAATCTCCGCAGAGACAGTACACATCTCCAGGTTCGGCCTTTTCTCCCATCAGAAAGCCTGTACGAAATGTATCCCCATAACTTAAGCTTTCTGTCATACTAAGACCTCTTTGCATACTTTGGAAGCTTTGTACTGGCCGGTACATGCTGGTAAATATAATTCATGATTTCGTTTTTCTGTTCTCCAAGCGCTACATCAGGATAAATAAATGCACTTTGTTTTCCTGTATATAAAATATACATTCCTCTGCTGTGTCTGATCTTAACGATCTGATTCCAAGGAATGACTCCCGTTTGATTTCCCATTGTCACATGAACTCCGTCTTCCTGAAGATCATATTCCGTTTCATTTTGATACATTGGATTCCCTGCAGCCTGTTTCTTTGCCTTCATATATAAAGTAAGCGGTGTGACGATCGTGAAAAGTGCGATCATTAATACTCCAAGCATTGCATAATACATTCCGCCTCCGGCCGCTGTGCCGCGGAATACCATCATAATTCCGACCAGAACACAGATGGCTGTAAAAATTCCCGACTGTCCATTATACGCATGGGTCATAGAGAACTGATACAGATCTTTTGCGGTTAATCTAATATTAAAATTCATCTCTTACTCCTTTATCTTTTATCATTGAATTTATGCTTTTCATCTCGCTCTAGTTTTTAATTATATCATAGTAAAAAGAGTTTTGGTATATTTTTTCTCCCGATGCAAACAATATCCACATGGGAAAATATATGTTTGTGAGAGGAGACGTAAACACATGAGAGCAACAGGAATAGTACGACGTATTGACGATTTGGGAAGGATCGTAATTCCGAAAGAAATCCGCAAGACAATGCATATCAGAGAAAGTGATCCTTTGGAGATATTTACAGAACATGACGGAAGTATCATTCTTAAAAAATATTCTCCGATCGGGGAAATGGGGCAGATAGCAAAACAGTATGCTGAGTCCATAGCTGCCACCCTTCCTCATACAATTTGTATCTGCGATCAGGATTCTGTTATCGCAGCGGCAGGTCCAAATGGAAAAAAGCTGTCCGGAAAGCTCCTGCATGAGCAGGCAGAACAGATCATCATTGACCGCGGACAGTTCAGTGCAGTCAAAGGAGATCAGAATTTTGTTCCAATCATCTCCGATTTCCCTGATGAGTTTACAAATCAGGCTGTGGCTACTATTATTGCCGAAGGAGATGCTATTGGACTGGTCTGTATACTTTCCAATGAAAACAAAATGAATGAACAGGATCTGACCATCGCAAAAATAGGTGCTTCTTTCCTGGGAAAACAAATGGAAGATTAATCGCACCGAAACCGCCGTGCAAAAACTGCCGGCATGCTCACCGCATGTCCGGCAGTTTATTATTAATCCAGGTATTTTTTAAGATATTTTCCAGTATAAGACTGTTTTGCATTACATATCTCCTCAGGAGTCCCCTGAGCAACGACAGTTCCTCCATTGCTGCCGCCTTCCGGTCCAATGTCAATAATATAATCGGCGGTTTTTATGACCTCCAGATTGTGTTCGATGACAATAACCGTATTGCCGCCTTTCGTCAGCTTGCCCAGGATATCTACCAGCTTATGGACGTCTGCAAAGTGAAGTCCTGTGGTCGGTTCATCCAGAATATAGATTGTCTTTCCTGTACTCCGTTTGCTCAGTTCCGTAGCCAGTTTGATTCTCTGGGCTTCTCCGCCTGAAAGCTGGGTGGAAGGCTGCCCCAGGCGGATATAGGAAAGACCCACGTCTCTCAGCGTCTCCATCTTCCGGCTGATGCTCGGAATATTCGAAAAGAATTCACAGGCTTCCTCAACCGTCATGTTCAGGACGTCATAAATGCTCTTTCCTTTGTAGAGAACTTCCAGTGTTTCCCTGTTGTATCTCTTTCCCTGACACACTTCACAGGGAACATAAACATCCGGAAGGAAATGCATCTCGATCTTAATGATACCGTCCCCGGCACATGCCTCACATCTTCCCCCCTTTTTATTGAAACTGAACCTTCCTTTATTGTATCCACGGCTCCTTGCGTCCTTTGTCATGGCAAATAAATCTCTGATCTGATCAAATACACCCGTGTAAGTCGCCGGATTTGATCTCGGCGTCCGTCCGATCGGAGACTGGTCAATATCTATGATCTTATCCAGCTGGTCAAAACCTTCGATGTCTGTGTGTTTCCCCGCCTTGATTTTTGCACGGTTCAGCTCTTTCGCCAGTCTCTTATAAACAATCTGATTGATCAGAGAGCTCTTCCCGGAACCGGACACACCGGTCACACAGGTAAAGACCCCAAGAGGGATATCTACATCAATATTTTTAAGGTTATTTTCTCTGGCACCAATCACCTTCATCCAGCCGGTAGGCTTTCTGCGCTCCTCTGGAACCGGGATCTTAATCCTTCCGCTCAAATATGCACCGGTGATGGACTTTTTATTCTTCATTATCTGCTGGGCAGTTCCCTGGGCTACGATCTCACCGCCGTACTCTCCGGCTCCGGGTCCTACGTCCACAATATGGTCCGCCGCCAGCATCGTATCCTCATCGTGTTCCACGACCAGCAGGGTATTTCCCAGATCTTTTAAATTTTTCAGGGCATTGATCAGCTTGTCATTATCTCTCTGGTGCAGACCGATGCTCGGTTCATCCAAAATATATGCCACACCCACAAGACCCGATCCGATCTGGGTTGCAAGACGTATCCTCTGGGCTTCTCCCCCGGAAAGTGTGCCGGTTGCCCTGGAGAGTGTCAGGTATTCAAGCCCCACATTGTTGAGGAACCCAACTCTGGCCTTAATTTCCTTTAGAATCTGGCTTCCGATAAACTGCTGGCGGTCTGTCAGTTCCATCTCGTCCAAAAAGGCAGAAATTTCTCCCACAGACATATCACACATTTCCGCAATATTTTTTCCGGCCACAGTCACAGCCAGCGACTCTGCCTTCAGTCTCTGTCCGTGACACTCCTCACATGGGGTAACTGTCATGTAATTTTCGTACTCCGCCTTCATAGATTCAGAGGATTCCCGGTATCTCCGGCCTACATTTCTGATCAGACCTTCAAAGGAGACATCATAGACACCCTGTCCCCTCTGCCCGGTATAATGAACCTTCACTTCTTTTCCATTTGTTCCGTAGAGAATCACATCTCTGATCTTTTTCGGATAGTCTTTAAAAGGTGTGTTCAGGTCGAATTTATATTCTTTTGCAAGAGCGTCGAGGATCGCCCGAGTGTAACTCTTCTTGTCTGTGCAGGACTGCCAGCCCATCACCTGGATTGCACCTTCCGCAATGCTCAGTTTCGGATCGGGAATCATAAGATCCACATCAAACTCCATCTTATATCCGAGACCGTGACAGACCGGGCAGGCTCCGAACGGATTGTTGAAAGAAAAGCTCCTCGGCTCGATCTCGTCAATGCTGATATCACAGTCGGGACAGGAGAAACTCTGGCTGAAATTCATCGGTTCTCCCCCGATGATGTCCACAGTCATCAATCCATCCGCCAGGTCCAGAGTCGTCTCAATAGAATCTGTAAGTCTCTTTTCAATCCCCGGACGCACTGCCAGCCGGTCCACAACGATCTCAATGTTGTGTTTTTTATTTTTGTCCAGTGTGATCTCTTCCTCCAGATCATAAATGTTTCCGTCCACCCTGACACGGACATAGCCGCTTCTCCTGGCATTTGAGAAAATCTTTTCATGCCTTCCCTTCCTTCCGCGGACAATCGGCGCCAGAAGCTGGAACTTTGTTCCCTCTTTAAACTCCATGATCCGGTCTGCCATCTGGTCTACAGTCTGCCTGCTGATCGGTTTCCCACACTTAGGGCAGTGCGGAATCCCGATCCTGGCGTACAGCAGACGGAAGTAGTCGTAAATTTCTGTCACCGTACCTACTGTGGATCTGGGATTTCGGTTGGTGGATTTCTGGTCGATGGAAATAGCGGGGGACAGACCTTCAATACTGTCTACATCCGGCTTTTCCATCTGTCCGAGAAACTGTCTTGCATAGGAGGACAAAGACTCCATGTATCTTCTCTGCCCTTCCGCATAAATTGTATCGAATGCCAGGGACGATTTCCCGGAACCGCTCAGTCCTGTGAGAACAACGAACTCGTTTCTGGGTATTACTAAATCTACATTTTTCAAATTATGTTCTTTCGCTCCTCTGATCCGAATAACATCCTTCTTCATAGTATCTCCTTACTTATCATAATCTCTGTAAGCAATCTTATATTCTTTCAGTTCATCCCGCAGCGTTGCGGCCTCCTCAAAATTCAGCTCTGCCGCCGCCCTGTTCATCTTCTTGGTGAGCCGTTCAATATTTTCCTTCAGTTCTTTCTTGTTCATAGACTCAATATCCTTTTCATTGGTCTGCTCTGCTTCTTCCTCCTCAGAAATCTTGATCAGATCACGTATATCCTTCTGAATCGTCTGCGGTGTGACGCCATGCTCTTTATTGTACTGATCCTGAATCGCTCGTCTCCGGTTTGTCTCACTGATGGCGGCTTCCATGGAATCTGTCATATTGTCGGCGTACATGATAACATGTCCTTCACTGTTTCGGGCCGCACGACCCACTGTCTGCACCAGAGAAGTCTCTGATCTTAAAAAGCCTTCTTTATCTGCATCCAGGATCGCGACAAGCGTGATCTCCGGAATATCCAGACCTTCTCTCAGCAGGTTGATGCCGACAAGCACATCAAATACGTCCATCCTCAAATCCCTGACGATCTCTGTTCGCTCAAGGGTATCAATATCAGAATGCAGGTATTTAACCCGGATTCCAACCTCCCTCATGTAATCGGTCAGCTCCTCCGCCATCCGCTTTGTAAGGGTGGTAACCAGAACCTTATGTCCCTGCTCTGTCTCTTTATGCACTTCAGATAAAAGGTCGTCAATCTGTCCTTTTACCGGACGCACATCAATCGGCGGATCTAAAAGTCCGGTCGGGCGTATGATCTGTTCTGCCCGGAGAAGTTCATGCTCTGCTTCATACTTGTTCGGCGTTGCGGAAACAAACAGCATCTGATCGATCTTACTCTCAAATTCGCTGAATTCCAGCGGGCGGTTATCCTTTGCCGATGGCAGACGGAATCCGAAATCCACCAGGGTAGACTTCCTGGACTGGTCTCCGGAATACATACCCCCGATCTGGGGCACTGTGATATGGGACTCGTCCACGATCACCAGAAAATCATCCCCAAAGAAATCGATCAGCGTACTCGGCGGTTCCCCTGGTTTACCCCCGGTCAGATGCCTGGAATAGTTCTCAATACCGGAACAGAACCCGGTCTCCCTCAGCATCTCAATATCAAAATTCGTTCGTTCCGCAATCCTCTGTGCCTCGATCAGCTGGTCATTTTCCTGAAAATACTTTACCCTCTCGGCCAGCTCCTGTTTGATATTAACAATCGCCTGCTCTATCTGTTCCTGCGGAACTACATAGTGGGATGCCGGAAATATGGCGAGAAAGTTAATGCTTCTCTTGACTTCTCCGGTGAGAACATCAAATTCCACGATCCTGTCAATCTCATCTCCGAAAAACTCTACCCGGACAGCCTCCTCAAATGTAGAGACCGGAAGGATCTCCAGGACATCACCTTTCACCCGGAAGGTTCCCCGTTTAAAATCCAGTTCGTTTCGGACATACTGGATATTGATCAGTTCATCGATAACCTGATCCCTGTCCTTCTGCATACCGGGTCTTAAGGAAATCATCATCTCAGAGTAATTTTCCTTGCTTCCTATCCCGTAAATGCAGGAAACACTGGATACCACGATCACATCCTTCCTCTCTATGAGGGCGGCTGTGGCGCTGTGCCTCAGTTTATCGATCTCATCGTTGACGGAAGAGTCTTTTTCAATATAGGTATCTGTGGACGGTACATAGGCCTCCGGCTGATAATAATCATAGTAGGAAACAAAATATTCCACGGCATTATGCGGAAAAAATGCTTTAAATTCACTGTAAAGCTGTGCTGCCAGGGTCTTGTTATGGGCAATGATCAATGTAGGTTTATTTAATTCTTGAATGACATTTGCCATTGTAAACGTTTTGCCTGACCCTGTAACCCCTAATAGCGTTTCAAACTGATTCCCCTGCTTAAATCCAGAAACCAGCTGTTTGATCGCTTCCGGCTGATCCCCAGTAGGCTCAAATTCAGATACCAATTCAAAATGATCCATAAATATACACCTCCGTATATCGAAAAACGGGATAGAAATTCCCATAATTATGATTCCCATTCTCTGAAATATCATACTCTGTGTATCAGCCTTGATTATATCAGACCCCACTAAAAAAGTACAGAACAAATTCGAATGTTTGTTCTGTACTTTAAAATGTGAATATTCTTCACCACTGTATATAAAGTCAGACCGCGGATCTCCTGCATCTTCTGCTCCGTCTCATTGTGGATCGTGTTGCCGCATTTCAGCTGTTCCTGCAGGTTCTCTTTCATCACCACTATATCATCCGGATGGATCACTGCTGCCATATTATTTCCGTTTATAACCGATGAAGTCGAACAACACGTTATTCGCCGCTATGACAGAAAACTTTGTCTATACCCTGTCAGTGAAGGGATCAGCAAAATCACAATCAGTTCCACTAAGGTAAATCCATCCTTTTTCGCTCTCATGCTTTCGTTGCTTTTCCGGCTCCTGTAAAATTTTATTTCTTCAGCTTCTTCTTTAAAATCTGCTGTGCTTTTAAAAGCTGTTCATCCGCTTTTGTCTTGGTGTCATCTTTTATGTTTATATTGGGTTTTATCCCCTTCTTATGGATATTGGCTCCTGAAGGCGTATAATATGACGCATAGGTTAATTTGGCATAGGAACCGTCTCCCAATTTAAAGAATCCCTGCACAATCCCTTTTCCGAAGGTCTTTTCACCTACTAAGGTTCCCCTTTTATGATCTTTGACAGCTCCTGACAAGATTTCAGAAGCGCTGGCGCTCTCTCCGTTCACAAGGACACAGACCGGAACCTTTACCGACTGCTCTGCATCTGAACGGTATACCTTTTCCTTGCCCTGTTTATCCTTTATAGACACAATCCTGCCTTCACCAAGCAGTTCGTCGCAGATATCCACAACGGAATCCACCAGTCCGCCCGGATTATTCCGAACATCCAGAATCAAAGCCTTCATTCCTTTGTTCTGCAGCTGTTTTATACCTTTCTTAAATTGGCCAACGGTCACTTCATCAAATTCAGAGATAGACAAATAGCCAATACTGTTATCAAGCATTTTTGTCTCAACGGTCTGAGTCACAACTTTTTTTCTTGTAATTGTGTAGTTTTTTGCTTTCTTCTCTTTTCCGCGCAGAAAAGAAAGTTTTACCTTAGTGCCTTCTTCTCCTTTTACTTCTGCCACGACTTTATCCAGATCCTTGTCACCGACAGATTTGCCGTCCACCTTGATCAGAACGTCTCCGGCCTTGATTCCTCTTCCATCACTTGGACCTCCCTTGATGACCCTGATCACCTTTATCTCACCTGTGACAGTATCCTGGGAAAGATAAATTCCTACACCTGAAAATACACCGTTCGTCGCTTCCATCAGTTCTTTAAATTCACTCTCTGAATAATAAGTGGAATATGGGTCTCCCAGACCTGCCAGATATCCTTTATAAGCGTAATTTTCCAGCTGCTCCTGATCCACATCGCCGGTATAATATTGATCCACGGTCTTTTTAAGGCGCTGAAGTTTATTTGCTATCTCCACATTTTCCCCCGATACCGAATACGTCCTGTATAAAAGGAATCCCTCTCCGAGAGAGATCACAAGAAGAACTGCGATCAGGATTTTTGAAAATTGTTTTTTCATATCGACCTCCACGTCCGGATATCTCTTTATAAATAAAGAGCATCCTCCAAATATGTGTTCCATTATAACACTGAGAAAAAGCCGCTACAACCCTCAACTAATTAGCAATATATAAACTTAACCGCCGTATCCGGCTAATTTTCTCAAAAGAAAAACCATGATTTTTCATCATGGCTTTCTTAAACTCTGCATTTACTTTAATTTTTATTCCATGATTGCCTGCTTCGGGGACGTTACTTCTGTCTGCTGCCTCAGATTTACAGGCGGGACAGTACCGGCCCCTGTAACAGCCCTTACAATTTTCAATGTATGACCGTTGATTATTCTGGACTGCAGCGCGATACCCGCGTCCGTCACAACTGCGTTCTGCCAAAAATTCATGTTATACCCTCCTTACTTCATAATTTTCATACTCTATGGAAACTATAACATGATGCAAACGGACAATGTGGGCAAATAAAGTATCGTTGCATAGCTTTTTTTGCTAAAGAAATACTTATCCGGCAGATATTACGTCCATTTTGTACATGATTGGAGTGAGGCATTCTAAGAGCCGAACCGAAATCACGTACAAAATGTCAAACTATGCCCATCATCCCCATCGCCACAACAACAACGGTTGCCACAATGGGAATCACACAAGTAACCATGCCGATATCTGCATAAGATTTTTTATGTGTCATTCCTGCTACGGCCAGCAGCGTGATGACAGCTCCGCAGTGGGGCAGAGAATCCAGTCCCCCGGATGCGATGGAAGCGACACGGTGGAAAGCGCCTGGATCAATGTTCAAAGATGCAGCCATTTCCATATATTTCGGCCCCAATGCTTCCAGCGCGATGCCCATGCCTCCGGAGGAAGATCCGGTAGCTCCTGCCAGAAGTGTTACAGCCAGCGCCTCCGAAATCAGAGGGCTTGCTTTGATGCCCAGGACAGCCTTTGTAAGTACGGCAAACCCGGGAGCAGCCTTTACCACTGCTCCGAATCCCACGGCTGCAGATGTGTTCATAATCGCCATGACAGATCCGTTGGCACCTTCACTGACAGCGCCGATGATATTCTTCAAATTTCGAAGATTTAACAGGATAGATGCGGCGATCCCCAAAAGCAGGGCGATGATGATAGCGTAAGTGGACTTCTTATCTTCCGGAAACGCTATCCACATTGGCAGGATATTCAGCGATGCGACAACGATCAGCAATGGCACGACCGACAGCAGTGGATTGGGCAGATCCTCTGAAGTACTCTCCTTTATATTGTCAGGTTCATCAAAGTGCTCTCCCGCGGCAGTCATTTTCTTTGCGCGGTAAGACAGCCACAGATATCCTCCCACAAGCATGACAAGTCCCCCTGCGATTCCCATGATAGGTCCCGACATTGCGTTGGTTCCGAAATACTTTGTGGGAATAATATTATTCAGCTGGGGATTCCCAGGAAATGCGGTCATGGAAAATGTGAATGCGCCGCAGGCAATGCAGCCTGGGATCAGCCTTCTCGGAAGGTCGGCCTCCCGAAATAAGGATACGGCAATCGGATAAATGGCAAACACAACTACAAACAGTGAAATGCCACCGTAGACCAAAATACCACAGCTGATAATAACAGCCAGGATTGCCCTCTGTGCTCCGATCATTGAGGATAATTTTTTCGCCACAGAATGGGCTGCCCCCGTAACTTCCATTGCCTTTCCGAAAATTGCTCCCAAAAGGAACATTGGGAACCAGGATTTGGCAAAGTCCACAAGCCCCTGCATATAGGTGTCTGTGTATGCAGGCAGCAGAGAAAGTCCCCCGGTCAGCGCCACAACCATGGCGGATACCGGAGCTACCCAGATAATTGAATATCCCTTGTACGCCAGGAACACAAGCAATGCGAGCCCTAAAACAATTCCAACCATACTATCTGCCTCCGATCTTTAATGGGGTGTTGTCAAAAATATCTGCATCCATCTCTTTTAGATTTCGGGAAATCAAAGGTTTGAAATCCATCTTGTCTAAAATGTGCTTTTCGAGATCTATTCCAGGTGCTATCTCAATCAATTCCAGGCCGCCTTCCGTCAGTCTGAACACCGCCCGTTCCGTCACATACAGCACATTCTGTCCTGTCTGCACACCATACTCTCCACTGAAGGTGATCTGCTCCACCTGGTCCACAAACTTGGTAAACTCTCCGTCCTGTACGATCTGAAGTCCCCGGTCTCTTACTTCGATCAGCGACTTTCCGGCCGTAAATGTACCGCAGAAAATGACGTTTTTCGTATTCTGTGAAATGTTTACGAATCCTCCGCAGCCAACCATCCTGCCGTTAAACTTGCTTACATTAATATTTCCTTTGGCATCTGCCTGTGCAAGCCCGAGGCAGGTCAGGTCAAGCCCGCCGCCGTCATAGAAGTCAAACAGATTGGGCTGGCCGATCAGTACTTCTACATTGGCTGCGGCTCCGAGGCTGTGTCCTCCCTGAGGCACTCCTCCGATCGCCCCGGCCTCGATGGTCATTGTCAGACGGTCTGCAATCCCTGCTTCCAGGGCGACGGAAGCGACACCCTCCGGCACTCCGATCCCCAGATTGATCGTAGTATCCAGCTGAATCTCTTTCGCACACCGCTTTGCGATGACCTTCCGTATTCCCATTTCCATAGGCGCAATGCTGTCAGACGGCACTTTCACTTCCCCCGTAAAAGAAGCATCATAGTCTAATATACAAGTCATCCGATGATTTTCCGGTTTGGCCTTTACCAATGTATCTACCATGATTCCCGGGACATATACATCTCTTGGGTCCAAAGTCCCCTCTTTTGCCACCTCTTTTACCTGACCGATCACGATCCCTCCGGAATTTTTAGCTGCCTCAGCGATATGGAGTGTTTCCAAAAGCACCCCTTCTTCCTCGACCGTCATATTGCCTTTCTCGTCTCCCACCGTCCCGCGGATAATGGCAGCGTCCACAGGAATGGAACGGTACAAAAGATATTCTTTCCCTGCTGCCTCCATAACCTCCACAAAGCTCTCGCTCCGGGCAGCCTGGTTCATCCGTCCGCCTTCCACTCTTGGATCTGCAAATGTCTTTAATCCCACCTGAGTCAGCACCCCGGGCTTGCCCCCTGCAATGGCCCTGAATAAATGTGCAACGACACCCTGCGGAAAATTATAAGCCGCGATCTTATTCTCATTGATCATTCTGCTCAGCTTCTTTGCCAGTCCCACATGCCCGGCAATGATCCGTTTGACCATTCCTTCTTTCGCCAGATGGTCCAGGCCGAAATCTTCTTTGAGGGCTCCTCCGTCTCCGCAGCCTGATCCAAACAGGAGCGTCAAATCTTTTGGATGTCCCTCCTCCTCGTAGCGTTTTCCCAAAGCCTTTGCTATTTCTTCAGCGAAACCGAACCCAAAGGCAAATCCGTTGAACGCTACCGTGTCGCCGTCTTTGATCTGTTTTACCGCCTCTTCTGCACTGCTTAATTTTGACATGCTGTATCCTCCTTATGCTCCGGTGGGATAACGGTTGCTTCCCCTTCCACGACAACCTTGCCTTCCTGGTTGACACAAGTAGTGGCGATCGTGGCGATCGTAAACTTGGGTTTTTCTTTTAATTCCTTTACCCTCAAATTGGCTGTGACTGTGTCTCCGATCTTCACAGGTCCCGTAAACTTCAGCGACTGGCCCAGATATGTGGTACCGGGTCCCGGAAGCTTCATGGCAATGGCCGCCGAGATGACTCCGGCACTGATCATCCCGTGTGCTATCCTTTCTTTAAATACCGTACCTTTCGCATAGTCATCATCCAGATGCAGCGGATTTTTATCCCCCGTCACCTCTGCAAATGCCAGGACATCCTCATTGCTAATTTGTTTACAAAAAGAACATTCATCTCCGACTTTTAATGAACAATTTCCCATTGATTACTCCTTCCCTGATGCAATTCATTGATTATCTTGTATAATTACTTCTATAAATCCATTATATATTTGGTTGATTCTCACAGTAAAATATATAAAATTCATAGACGGCATGAAAAAAAAGAACTAAGCCTGTATTCTATCTCAGGTTTAGTTCTTTGCAATTTCTTTATTTAATATTCCCGTGTTTTTTTACATACGTCTGAAAATGTCTGATAGGATTTGAAACGTATTTGTCCTTTCTTATAATCAATGCTATATCCCATGGAAACTCCGGTTCTGTCAGTGTAAGAATTTTTATTTTATCTGAATTAAAACGGGATAAAATCGGCCGCGGAAGGATGGCCACTCCCTGGTTCAGTGAAACCATCTCGGCTATGAAGTCCCATTGGGAGCTCTCCATGACGATGTTCGGTTCAAAACCCGACATATGGCACAGCTCCCTGGTCCGGCTGTGGAGCATAAACGTCTTGTCAAGCGAGATGAACTCTTCATTTCTCAATTCCCGGAAGGCTGCTTTCTCACGGCCTGCGAGAGGATGATCCGTGCTGACCGTCAGCACATTATCCGACTTAAATACAGGAAGGATATGAAAATCGTCCGAGGCAAAAGGAAGTATGACTACACCAATGTCAATCTCTCCGGACTGAACCTTCTCTTTCACAGTATTTGCTCCCTCTTCCGCAATAACAAGACGGATTCCCGGATAGGCTTTCCGGAACCCATGGATAATAGACGCAAAATAAATGGTACTGATCACCGGAGGTATCCCCACCGAAATTTCTCCGTTCTTTGCATTGATACAGTCTCTTAAATGCTCCATCTGGTTATTGATGTTCTCCAGCGCGTCCCTGCCTTCCTGGTAGAGCATCCTGCCCTCCGGCGTCAGGCAAAAACGCTTTGCAGTCCGGTCAACAAGCTGTACATCCAAATCCTCTTCCATGGCTTTTATCGTCTTGCTCAGCGCCGACTGGCATATGAACAATTCATTTGCGGCAGTGGTAAAATTTTGATTCTTTGCCAGTGCGACAAAATAAGTCAGCTGTTTTAAATTCATACTCCACTCCTTTCCCATGATATCCATTTAAATCAATTATACTATGAAATTTTCATATATTAAAAGAACAGGGGTATGACTTTTTTTCATACCCCTGATTCCACAGTTCCTGTCACATATAATTCATCGGATTCACATAGCTGCCGTTTTTCTTTACTGCAAAGTGAAGATGCGGCCCGGTGGACATGCCGGTGGAGCCGGATGATGCGATCTTCTGCCCCCTGCTGACCCTCTGTCCGGCTGAGACTTTCAGAGAAGAATTATGCAGATACAGCGTTTCCAATCCGTTTCCGTGGTCGATCTTCACCCAGTTTCCGTTATACGGGCTGTATCCTGCCACTTCCACAGTGCCGCTTCCCGCTGCTACTACCGTGGAACCCTTTGGCGCTCCGATATCAATGCCTTCATGGAATTTCGTTCCCCCCTGGACCGGATGTGTCCGGTTCCCAAACGGTGAAGTGACTGTATGGCAGGACGGGACCGGCCATGTCAGTGAAGAAGAACTGCCCCCGGGTTTGGAACTTCCGGACGAAGGACTGTTCCCTGCGTTTCCTCCGGACGGCTTGTTTGCGGCAGTATCGTAGTAATCTATGCGGTCCTGATACTTCCGCATCAGATCCTTGTTGGAAGCAATCTTCTGCTGGAACTGTATCAGCTTCGATTTCTTACTGTCGGCCAGGCTGACGATCTTGGCCTCTTCAGCCTTCGCCTCATTCGTCACAGTTTTAATCTCCTTGTAGCTTTCTTCCAGCTTTTTTGAAGCTAAAGCAATCTTGTCCTGAGTCTTTCTGAGCTTGTGAAACATGTTGTTGTCATAATTAGAGATCTTTGATACATAGTCAAGCCTTGTCAGAAACTCATTGAAAGATTTCGCCTGTACGATGACGTCAATATAACCCGTGTTCCCGTTTTCGTAGAGATACTTTATCCGTTTGCTCATAATCTTATATTGCTTCTCTTTAGATGCCTTTGCCTCACTGAGCTTTTCTTTTGTATCACTCACCTGCTTCTTCGTTTCGTTCAGCTTTTTTTCCAGCTTGTCCGCTTTATCGGAAGCCTTCTCGATCTTTTGATCCATGGCCTCGATTTCCTTTTCCATCCCGGAAACCTTCTTTTCCAGCTCCTTGTTTTCCTCTTCTTTTTTCTTTGCCTTATTCTTCAAGTCTTCTGTCTTGCTGTCAGCCTTCACTGCCAATCCCGGCATACTCCCAAAACAAAGACATACGGCCAAAAAAAATGCTATTACACCAAAATATTTTCTCTTCATAGGAATCCTCCTACACTCTAAGGTATTTGCGAATCGTAAAGCTGCTTCCGAGACAGCCGATGCCAAGCCCCACTAACAGAGACGCGGGAATCAGATAAATCATGATCTGATTTACGGGAACAAACTCCATAAAATTAGTCAGCACATGAAATTTGTCTATAATATAGTTGACAATCACCTTATATCCTATATAAATGACGCCCATCGGGATCAGGGAGCCGACGATCCCGATGACGGCTCCCTCCACAATAAATGGAGCCCTGATAAACCGGTTGGTGGCACCGATCAGTCTCATAATGGCGATCTCTTCTTTTCTCACCGCAATACCGATAGAGACGGTGTTGCTCACGAGGAAGACCGACACAAGCAAAAGAATCAGGATAATAGCCCCTGCTACATAGGCTCCGAGGAGATTTGCTTTGGAAATACCCTCTGCTGCTCCTTTCGCATACTCTACTTTTCTGACTCCGTCCTGGCCTTTAAACTGCTTGACCATTTTTCCGTGATACTTTACGTCTTTTAGCATGACTTCATAGGAGTCCGATTCATTTAACGGGTTCTTGCCCTCAAATCCCTCCAGAAGATCTTCATTATTCTTGAATACTTCTTTTTTATACTTTGCCCACGCTTCTTCCGCCGATACATACCGGACAGACTGGACTTCTTTGTAAAATTTGATTTTCTTTCCGATGGCATCCTTCCCGCCCTCCGGCAGCTTTTCATCGAAGAATACGGAAATGGTCACTGAATCTTCTGCCTGTTTTACCGTAGCCCTTACATTGAGGAGCACGGAAAATGTCACTCCCAGAAGGAAAATACAGGCCATGATCGTCCCTACCGTTGCCAAAGAAAATATTTTGTTTCTGAAAATGTTTTTCAGCCCTTCTTTAAATCCATAGGCCAGCCGTCTAAATATCATATGTACCGCCTTTCTCATCGTGATGGATTGCTCCCTCATTCAAGGCGATTACCCGTTTTCCCATCTGGTTTACAATTTCTTTATTATGAGTTACGACAATCACCGTCGTTCCTCTCTTCTGGATTTCCACCAGAAGATCCATAATTTCCTGTGCATTCTGCGGGTCCAGATTCCCCGTAGGTTCATCCGCCAGCAAAAGCGCCGGGTGATTGACCAAAGCTCTGGCAATGGCGACCCTCTGCTGCTCGCCTCCGGATAATTCGTCCGGCAGGGCCCTGAGCCTGTTCCCCAGCCCCACCAACTCAAGGACGTTCTGCACCTGCCGCTTCATGGCTCTTTTAGGCACCTCGATCACCTGCTGCGCAAACGCCACATTCTCATAGATACTCCGGTCCCTAAGCAGCCGGAAATCCTGAAAAACAACGCCGATCTGTCTCCTGAGATACGGGATCTGCCGCCGCTTCATCTTCTGGTAGTGATAACCGTTGACGACGATGTCCCCGGAGGTCGCTTCCAGTTCTTTTAGCAGCAGCTTGATCAGTGTCGTCTTGCCGGACCCGCTCTTACCCACTATGAAGGCAAATTCCCCTTTATTTACCTCCAGTGACACGTTGTACAGCCCTATGCTGCCTTTTTGGTACTCTTTCGTCACATTCTGCAGTGTAATCATAGAAATAACTCCCCTCTCACACGCTTATCCAAGTGTATTCATATGCTTCATATACTGTACGACCATCAGAGCAATTTTAAAAGCAATGGCATCCTCAAAATTCCTCAGGTCCAGGTTTGTGCTTTTCTGTATTTTATCCAGGCGGTACACAAGAGTATTTCTATGTATATACAACTGCCTGGACGTTTCGGAAACATTCAGATTGTTCTCAAAAAACTTATAGATCGTTGCCAATGTCTCATCGTCGATCTCCTCCGGAGAATAATCCCCAAACACCTCTTTTATGAACATTTTGCATAGCGGCAGGGGCAGCTGATAGATCAGCCTTCCGATGCCCAGCTGGTCATAGGCTACCACCTCTTTGTTTTCATAAAAAATCTTATCTACCTCAAGAGCGATCTGTGCCTCTTTGTAAGACCGGGACACATCCTTGATCCCCTTGGCTATGGTCCCGACAGCAATTCTTGCGTCATTGATCCCGACACTTTTCAGGTTTTTCAAAAGCTTCTCAGCCGTCTTGACAAATTGCTTTGACTGAGCATTTACACAGACTTCCTTCACCAAAACGATGCTTTTTTCATCGACAGCGGCAATAAAGTCATCATCTGTAGTATTCTCCAGCTGCTTCACTGTCTCCACCAGATTTTGATCTTTGCCGTAGGCAGCTTCGATCAGATAGGCAACTCTTGTGGCCTCAATATCGATATTCAGCTTCTTGGCCCGGTTATAAATATCCACCAGGAGAAGATTATCGAGAAGAAGATTTTTTATAAAATTATCCTTGTCAAACCTCTCTTTATAGGCGACAAGCAGGCTTTCAATCTGAAATACCGCCATCTTTGCCACCATATACATGCTCTCACTCTCTCCGTCAGCTAAAAGCACATACTCCAGACGTTTGTCGTCAAAAATTTTAAAATACTGCTTGCCGCCCACAACCTGGCTCTCGGCCACGGAATTGATGAAGCCCTTCAGTGTGTCTTCGTCCTCTGCCTCCGTCTCCTTTGTTTTCGCCAGAATCTTTCCGTTTAAATCTATCACATACAGATCCACGTTGGAAATACTGTGGATTCCATCTAATGTCTCCTGCAGGATTTGATTTGAAATCATATTTACACGCCCTTTCTTATTACCGACCTTTTCTAATACTATATAGCAAAATATACAAAAAAAAAAGAGAAAGATAGTAACTTTTTTATTTTATTGTGTATAATCCACAAACCCCTCCCCTATTGTCTCTCTTGTGTCAGATATAATTACAAATGCTTTCGGGTCTGTTTCCATGACGATTTTCTTTAACACAGGCACTTCCTTCTTTGATACGATGCACATCAGAGTCTCTTTACTCTGCCCGGTATAGGCTCCCATAGAAGAAAGCTTGGTCACTCCGCGGCCCATGCGGAACAAAATCTGTTCCGATATCTGTTCCTGATGCCGGCTGATCACAAACACCAGCTTGGAAACCTGGAAGCCTTCGATCACACTGTCTGTGATCTTCGTGATCCCATATATGACAAGAAGCGCAAAACTTGTTTTCTCGACTCCGAAAATAAAAGCGCCGAACAGTACGATCGCGCCGTCCAGCATACCAAGAAGCATGGGAATGCTCATATGCGGAAATACAACGTGCAGCAAAAACGCCAACAGATCCGTTCCCCCCGTGGACGTCCTTTCTTTCATCACCAGCCCCAGCCCGATCCCCATCAGGATGGCCCCCAGAATCAGATTGACATAAAAATCTTTCGGAAAAAATGAGAATCTGGGCAGCACGCCTAAAAAGACGGTCAGCATAATATCGCTGCATATAGTTCTCAGCATAAATTTTCTTGTCTTATAGCGGAATGCAAATATAAAAAGAGGAACATTCAGCGTAACGTTCGTCATCCACAGAGGGATGCCCCACAGCTTGTCAAAGATGATCCCCAGGCCGCCGAAACCGCCTGTGACGATCCCGAACGGCTGGAATACTGTATTGGTAGCTGCCGCCATGCAAAATGTTCCGATAATAATACTAAATGCTTCTTTTCGTTTCACCGGACGCCTCCTAACATAAACATCATCGTTAATGTTAGTATGGCCTCTTTTAAACCCTTTATTCTGCCCTGCTAAATATCATCGTTGGTTCCAAGGATGATGCAGATCTGTGCACCGCTGTCAACACTTCCGACCTCAATGATTGGATTTTTGAAATACTTTTTCAGGTCTTCGCCCATACCCTTTTTCGCAACTATGATCTTTGTGTCGGTCAGAGTTCCCTGTCGGTTCGTCTTGATGCTTCCAATCGTGAATCCGTCTCCCGAAAGCTTGTCTTTCCAGCTTCCGGCAAGACCGCTGATCCTTGTGGAGTTCTGGATCTCAATAGAGATTCCCTTTGAAGATACTTCTGTCTCTTCTTTCTTTTCCGTCGTTGTTGTTGTTTCCTTTTTTGTTGTTTTTTCTGAACCGGATGATTTCGGAACTCCCCCGTTTTCTGAGAGAAGCTCATCAAACATCTCTTTCGTTTTCTTTGTATCCAGCTTAAAGCTTTCCCCTTCGTCGGTACCGGTAAGGATCAGATAGGTAACGTCCTTGGCGCTGACCTCATGCATCCTGCTCAGATTGTCTTTGATGCTGTCATATGACACATTGCTCTTTGCATAGCTGCCATAATAATCTTTCGCAAACTTTTTATAGTCGTTTAATGACTTCTTGTTGATACTCTGCGCTATTTTAACCGTCAGTTCCCCGACCAGAGCGATGTGCTCATTCTCGTCGCTGAACTGGCTGCTGTCAAGGATCATTCCCAGTGCCTGGTTCCCATTGATCGTGTTATTCCCCGCAGGAATATGGACCAGCATCTTGTTCTGGTCTTTGTAAGCCACTTCTTTTTCGAGATCCAGTTCTACTTCTCCGGCATTGTTCACTGCCTTTGTGAAGTTCTTCTGTGACAAGCTCTCATAGCTGCCAATGGTAATTCCCAGAGTCTTTTCCACCTGTGCCTTGATGACTTTGATGTCTTTGGCCTTCTCTGCCAGCTGCTCGACAGTCGCTGTCTTCGTGTCTCCGCCCATGGCTTTGACTCCGTCGTTGTCCAGAGTCAGTATGGTGTCCTTTCTGATCGGTACAAAAACCATCTGTTTATCCTTGTTATGATAGATGCGGATCGATAAGGCATCTTTTACTCTGATCAGAGAGATATCCACCCTTTCCTGGCTCTCTGCCTTTAACGCCTCCGCTATTTTATCTTTTTTGTCTTTTTTAAATCTATTCAGAAAAAATGCTTTACTCCCTGCAAAAGAACCGATACCTACCGCAGCTGATAATACGATGACTACCAATATGCGCAGGATGATCGCCCCGGCTCCTGCTTTTCTCCTTGCTCTTCTGGCCATTTCTCATGCTCCTTCCCTTGAAACTCCGTTCAGTATACCAAATAAATCGATTTATTTCAACAAAACTATATGCTATACTCTCCTTAAAGTTTTCTTAAATCCAGGAGGAGAAGCTATGAATACAGTACTCATCACAGGCAGTTCCAGAGGCATCGGCAGAGAAACAGCTCTGGTCTTTGCCCAAAACGGCTGGAATGTGGCAATCCACGGTTACCGTCATCCCGAATGCCTCGCATCCCTAGAACAAAACATCAAAAGGTTCGGCGTCCAATGCCTTTCTTTTACAGGTGATATATCCAGTTCCTCTTTCGTAGACCGGATGATCCGGGAGACAATCTCTCATTTTGGAAAACTGGACTGCCTTGTAAACAATGCAGGAATTTCCAGAGTGGGCCTGTTTACTGATACCACCGAAAAAGACTGGCAGGAAATATTCCACACCAATGTGATGCCAATGTTTGCCTCCTGCAAAAGTGTCCTCCCTCATATGATCCGCCGGCAATCCGGTACGATCCTCAACGTATCTTCCGTGTGGGGTGACACAGGCGCCTCCTGTGAGGTGCTGTACTCTGCCGCCAAAGGCGCCGTCAACACGTTTACGAAAGCCCTGGCCAAGGAGGTTGCACCCAGCAATATCTCCGTGAACGCAGTGGCGTTCGGCATGATCGACACAGAAATGAACTCCGGATTCACCGAAGAAGAAAAAGACATGATCCGGCAGGAGATACCGGCAGACCGGATTGCCGATCCCAGGGAAGCCGCAGAAATGATCTATCATACCTGCACCGCACCCCGGTATCTGACAGGAGAGGTCATCACCTTCTCCGGAGGCTGGTAAATTAAGACTCCCGCATGGAAAGCTGTATTCTCTTCTTCTCCTGATCCACACTCAGTACGGTCACTTCCACCACATCGCCCACGCTGACCACTTCCAGAGGATGTTTCACAAAATGGTCGGCCATCTGGGAGATGTGCACCAGCCCGTCCTGATGGACTCCGATGTCCACAAAGGCTCCGAAGTCGATGACATTTCTCACAGTGCCTTTCAGCTTCATCCCTTCCTTCAGGTCCTCCATCTCCATGACGTCCGTCCTTAAAATCGGTTTCGGCATATCCTCTCTCGGATCACGCCCCGGCTTCTCCAGTTCTTTCACAATATCCCGGAGTGTGATCTCTCCCACTCCCAATTCCCCGGAAAGTTTCCGATAATCCGTAATCTTTTTCCCTATGTCCTGAAATCCCTGGCTGGAAAGCTCTTTTACCGAGTATCCCAGCCTCTGTAACAGCTGGTCAGTTTCTTTATAAGTCTCAGGATGCACTCCGGTGGCATCCAGCGGATTCTTTCCTCCCGAAATCCTCAGAAAGCCCGCGCACTGCTCATAGGCTTTCGGTCCCAGCTTGGCAACTTTTAAAAGTTCTCTCCTGCTGGTAAATTTCCCGTTTTCCTCCCGGTAAGAAACAATATTTTTTGCCACCGTCCTGGAAACACCAGACACATATTCCAGCAGCGAAGCAGATGCCGTATTCAAATCCACGCCCACCTTGTTGACGGTTGACTCCACGACTCCTGCCAGAGCTCCGGAGAGCTGTTTCTGGTTCATATCATGCTGGTATTGTCCCACACCGATCGCTTTCGGCTCGATCTTTACCAGTTCCGAGAGCGGGTCCTGAACCCTTCTCGCAATGGAGGCTGCGCTTCTCTGACCCACATCGAAGTTCGGAAATTCCTCCGTCGCCAGTTTGCTCGCAGAATAGACCGAAGCACCGGCTTCATTGGTTATCACATACTGTACCGGTTCTTTTATCTCTTTTAAAAGTTCCACTACAATCTGTTCTGATTCCCTGGAGGCAGTCCCGTTACCTATCGAGATCAGCGTAATCCCATATTTTTTGATCAGGTTTTTTACTGTCTTTTTGGCCTCTTCCACTTTGTTCTGAGGCGCCGTCGGATAGATCACCACCGTGTCCAGGACTTTTCCTGTCGAATCCACCACAGCCAATTTACATCCCGTTCGGAACGCAGGGTCCCATCCGAGGACGACCTGTCCCGCGATGGGCGGCTGCATGAGGAGCTGCTCCAGATTTTTGCCGAAAAGCTTGATAGCCTCCGTCTCTGCCTGTTCCGTCAATTCATTTCTGATCTCCCTTTCGATGGAAGGTGCGATCAGCCTCTTATAACTGTCCTCGATCGCTTCCAGCAAATATTTTGTAGTGGGATGCTTCTGCTTCTTCACCACATTTCTGACCAAATAAGCCGCGATCTTTTCATTGTCAGGCTCGATCTTTACAGAAAGGAACCCTTCTTTCTCCCCGCGGTTCATAGCCAATATTCTGTATCCGGCGGCTTTTTTTACCGGTTCTTCAAAGTCATAGTACATCTCATAGACAGATTTCTTTCCATGCTTTTTAGCAGCGGACAAAATCCTTCCATGTTCTTTATAGGATCTTCTGATCCATTCACGGTATTTGGCATCATCCGAGATCATCTCCGCGAGAATATCTTTGGCTCCCTGGAGGGCATCTTCCGGTGTCTCTGTTCCTTTTTCCGGATCAATAAACTTTTCAGCCTCTCTGGCAGGATCGTCAGAAGCCTGTAAAAAGATCAGATCAGCCAGAGGTTTTAGTCCCTTTTCTCTTGCGATCATAGCTCTGGTCCGCTTCTTCTGCTTATACGGCCGGTACAGGTCCTCCACAGTGACTAAGGTCACCGCCTCCTCAATCTGCTTTTTCAGCTCCTCACTCAGCTTTCCCTGCTCCTCAATGCTCTTTAAAACCGCATCCTTTCTGTCCTGAAGATTTCTTAAATATTTCAGTCTCTCGTCCAGGTTCCTGAGTGTCTCGTCGTCCAAAGAGCCGGTCATCTCTTTTCGGTAGCGAGCAATGAACGGTATCGTATTTCCTTCGTCAATCAGCTTGACTGCCGTCTCCGCCTGTGCTCTTTTGATTCCCAGCTCGTCTTTTAAAATATTGATGATATCCATTTTTCCATTTCCTTATAAGTGCAGTTCTATTGTCTGGTCTTTTGGTTCAAATTTCCGGTACTTCACACCGGCCATATCAAACATCCTCTTGGACGCAACCGTCATGTCGTCATCGGCGTACTTGTCCTGCATATAAATCACTTCCTTCATTCCGCTCTGAATGATGGCCTTGGCACACTCATTGCACGGAAATAAAGTTACGTAGACTCTCGCTCCATAGAGAGAGCCTCCCCCGTAATTTAAAATGGCATTGAGTTCTGCATGACAGACATAAAAGTATTTTGTATCGAGAGGTTCTCCCTCCCGCTCCCACGGCATGTCATCGTCATGGCAGCCGGTCGGCATCCCGTTGTAGCCCACGGATAATATTTTATTCTGGTCATTGACAAGACATGCCCCGACCTGCGTGTGGTCATCCTTGCTCCTCTGGGCAGAAAGAAGCGCAACCCCCATGAAATACTGATCCCATGATAAATAATCTGTTCTCTTCATCCCGATCTCCTTTCCTTCCGGGTCAAAAAACACCGCCCGGACTGCAGGCGGTGTTCCCTTTCACCTTCTGTTATAATTCAAATGCTTCGTGTGCCGCATTCATAGCCTTCACCATATCAGCCCGGTCCACGATAACCGTCACACGGATCTCAGATGTTGAGATCATCCGGATATTGACTCCAACCTCATACAGTGCCTCAAACATGCGGGCAGCCATTCCAGAGTGTCCGATCAGTCCGCTTCCGATGATGGATACTTTGGCCACGTCGGTGGTAGCATCCACATCCGCATAGGACCCCAGCGGCAGATGCTCTTTGATCGTTTTGACTGCCAGATCCGCATCGTCTTCTTTCACCGTAAAAGAAATATCTTTCTTTGCGTTCTGTCCTACGGACTGGAGTATGATGTCGATATTGATATTCTTCTTTGCAAGGATATTGAACAGGCGGAATGCTACTCCCGGCTCATCCTCGAGTCCCGTCACAGAGATCCGTGCCGCATCATCGTCTCCGGCAACACCGCTGATCTCTGCCTGAGGCATCATGATCCTCTCTTTGACAACCGTTCCCTCTTCTTTCGTCAGGCTGGAACGGACAACCAGCTGTACTCCGTGCTTCTTGGCGAGTTCCACAGAACGGTTATGGAGAACTCCCGCACCGAGTGTGGCCATCTCCAGCATCTCATCGTAGGTGATCTCCTGGAGTTTCTTCGCCGTAGTGACTTTTCTTGGGTCTGCGGTGTAAACACCGTCTACATCCGTATAGATCTCGCAGGCATCCGCATTCAGGGCCGCAGCCAAGGCAACGGCAGTAGTGTCTGAGCCGCCGCGGCCCAAAGTCGTATAGTTGTCGTAACGGTCCACACCCTGGAATCCTGTCACGATGACGATTTTTCTCTGTTCCAGCTCGTTAAAAATGCGGTCCGTATCGATTCTCTTGATCCTGGCGTTGCTGTAAGCGTGGGTCGTGTGCATGGCTACCTGGAATGCATTCAGGGAAACAGCCGGAATCCCCATGGAGTGCATCGCCATCGCCATCATGGCAACGGATGTCTGCTCTCCTGTAGTCAGAAGCATATCCATCTCCCGCTTCGGCGGATTCGGATTGATATCCTTCGCCATCGCGATCAGTTCATCTGTCATCTTGCCCATTGCAGACAAGACAACAACCACGTCATTTCCTTTCTGGTATTCTTCAATGCAGCGTTTTGCCACATTTAAAATCCTCTCTTTATTTCCTACGGATGTACCTCCGAATTTTTTAACAATTAACATTGCTGCCTCCTAAAATTTTCTCTTATTTTTGTAATAGCCGGCCCATCAGATCATGTCCGTGTTCCAGGACGAGTCCTGTACTTTTTGCTGCCTCTTCGCTGTATTCCTTCTGTCCCTTCATTTCCTTCGTGCTGTCATAGATCATAAACGGAATCGGGTCTTTGGAATGGGTCCGGATCGAAATGGGTGTCGGATGGTCCGGCCCAATGAGCATACGGAAATCTTCTCCGCGCTTCTTCAGCTCCTCTGCGACGACACGGATCACCTGGTCATCGAGAAATTCAATGGCCTTCACTTTATTTTCCACACTTCCCTGGTGCCCCATCTCGTCGGGAGCTTCCACATGAATATAAACCACATCCGCCCCGTCTTTCGTCAGAGAATCCACGGCTGCCATTGCTTTTCCTTTATAGTTGGTATCGAGTCCGCCTGTGGCTCCTTCCACATCTAAATTCAGCATGTGCGTACCGACCGCGATGCCTTTCAGCAGATCCACAGCGGATACCATAGCACCCTTCTTTCCTGTTTTTTCCTCAAAATCATCCAGCGCAGGACGGGTGCCCGCACCCCAGAACCAAATGCTGTTCGCCGGATTCAATCCCATCTCCCTGCGTTTTTCGTTGATTGGATGCCGGTCTAAAATATCAAAACTCTTCTCCATCATCTCCCGGAGCTTTGTCTCCTCAGGAAGATACTCCCCGATCCGCTTTCCTAATATATCATGGGGCGGCGTCAGTTCCACCGTCTCTCCGTGATCCCAGATCGTAAGATGGCGGTAGCTGACTCCCGGATAATACTGAAACTCATCTGTCTCTAATTCCTTTTTCACCGCATCGATCAGAACCCTTGCCTCTTCTGTTGTGATCTCCCCGGAGCTGTGATCGATGATAGTTTTTTCCTCATAGGTCTCATCTTCTGATAAGGTGACAATGTTGCAGCGCAGAGCAATGTCAGTATCCTTCATATCCACACCGATGGAAAGTGCCTCAAGAGGCGATCTCCCGGAATAATACTTCTGCGGGTCATAGCCGAGCATAGCAAGGTTTGCCACGTCACTTCCAGCCGGAAGGTTCTTTGGCACCGTGTAAGCAATTCCCTGTTCCGATACCTTTGCCATGGTATCCATGACCGGAGTCCTGGCCGCCTGAAGCGGTGTTCTGCCGCCCAGCTCACCGATCGGTTCATCGGCCATTCCGTCTCCCAACACAACAATATACTTCATAAACTAGTCCTCCAAATCTATTTAACATTCATACGAATCATGCCCAAAACGGAATTAAACGCTTTGATCTTCTCCTGATAGTCTTTTTCTTTCATTGTCAGTGTAACAAATGCAAATTCATCTGTCACCCCTTCTGCTGAAACTTCTTCTACATCGCCAAAAACTTCTTTTACTTTTTCTCTGTCGCAGTCTTTCGGAAGACGCACAAAGAATTTATGTTCAAAATCGCCGATATCTGCGAGATGAAGCTTCTTTTCACTCCAGATCTGCATGATATTTCTCTCTTTATGCTTTGCCGCATCGATCACGTCTGCCACAACCGCGCTGGCTGTCGGAAGCTTTCCTGCCCCCGCTCCGTAAAACATCACGTCGCCGATGACATTTCCGTTTACAAAAATGCCGTTGAACACATCGTTGACGCCGATCAGGGGATGATCCCTGCCGATCATCATCGGGCATACCATGGCATATACATTGTCACCGATTTTTTTGCTGGTTCCCAAAAGCTTAATGCTCTTATTCAGGGCTTTTGCATATTTCATGTCGGTTTCTGTGATCTTTGTGATACCCTCGGTATGTACATCCTCATAATCCACCTGCATGCCGAATGCCAGTGAAGTCAGGATTGCGATCTTTCTGCACGCATCATATCCCTCCACATCCGCGTCCGGATGGAGTTCCGCATATCCTTTGTTCTGAGCGTCCTTTAACACCTCATCGAAGTCAGCCCCTTCATCGGCCATCTTTGTTAAGATATAGTTTGTAGTTCCGTTCAGTATGCCTGTTATTTCATTGATCTCATCGGCTGTCAGAGACTGGTTTAACGGACGGATGATCGGAATTCCGCCTCCCACACTCGCCTCAAACAGGAAATTTAGATTCTTGGACTTTGCCATGGCCAGTAGTTCCGCACCCTTTTCAGCCACCAATTCCTTATTGGAAGTGGCAACACTCTTCCCGTGCTCCAATGCCTGTTTTGCAAACGTGTATGCCGGCTCCACTCCGCCTAAGACTTCCACAACGATGCTCACTTCGTCGTCATTTAAAATAATATCATAGTCTGTGACTGCCTTTGACGCCACCGGTGTGTCGGATAAATCCCTCTTGTCCAAAACATATTTTACCCGGATCGGCTCCCCGATCTTATGGTTGATGCTCTCGTGATTTGTCTCGATTACCTCCACGACTCCTGATCCAATGGTTCCATATCCCAATACCGCAATGTTTATCATCTGTTTTACTCCTTTGCAATTATTTTTACATATGTAATGTTGTCAAGCTTTTCTACGCTCTCGATCATGGCAGAAACATCGGTCTCCATATCAACAATATCCACGCTGACTGTGAGCACTCCTTTTCCGTTGATCGGAATACTCTGATGGATCGTCAGGATATTGGCCTTGTAGTTTGCAAATACCTGAAGCACTGTCGCCATAACTCCCGGCTGGTCTTCCACCTCGATCACAAACGTGATATTTCGTCCCTTTTTGCTCGCGTGAAAAGGAAAAATATCATCTTTGTACTTATAATAAGAACTCCGGCTGATCCCCACAGTTTCTGTGGCCTCCTGAATGGACTTGGCCTGTTCTGCATCCAGAAGCTTCTGCACTTCCAGTACTTTTAATAGAACCTCCGGAACTGCTTTCTTTTTAATGACATAATACTTTGAATCTTCTAACATAGTCCACCTCTGTGCGTCTGCTGAACACATTTGTTTTTCCAGACGATACTATCATATTTTTATAAATTAAGCAACTGTTTAAATAAAAAACGGACATACAACCATGCAGATTGTATGTCCTGCAAATCTCTTACTCTATTTCTTCAGACATTTTAACATCAGCCATATAATACACAGCAGCGCGGCCGCGGACAGAGAAATGTATTTTGCCGGCAGTTATTGTCCGGCCGTATACCGCAGCGTCTTCTTAATCATTGCTCCATGCCAGGTATGCGTTCATGAAACCGTCCAGATCTCCGTCCAGGACAGCGGATGGATTGCCGCTTTCTTTATTTGTCCTGTGATCTTTCACCATAGTATACGGCTGCAGGACATAAGACCGAATCTGGCTTCCCCATCCATTGTCTCCCACGTCTCCCCGGATATCAGACAGCTTTTCCAGATGCTGCTGCTCTTTTAACAGATACAGCTTTGTCTTGAGCATCTTCATAGCCTGGTCTTTATTCTTATGCTGTGACCGTTCATTCTGGCACTGGACAACGATCCCTGTCGGGATATGCGTGATCCTTATGGCAGAATCCGTCTTATTGATATGCTGGCCTCCCGCGCCGCTGGCCCGGTAAGTATCGATCCTGATATCTTCATCGGCGATCTCCACATTCAGGTCTTCGTCAATCTCCGGCATCACGTCACAGGATGCAAAGGAGGTCTGCCTCTTTCCCGCCGCGTTAAACGGAGAAATTCTCACCAGCCGGTGAACGCCTCTCTCGGACCTTAAATACCCATAGGCGTTTTCACCTTTGATTTCTACCGTCACTGATTTAATTCCTGCCTCTTCCCCGTCCAAATAGTCAATGACTCTTGTCTCGAATCCTTTTTTCCCGGCCCAACGGGTATACATCCGGTGCAGCATACCGGCCCAGTCACAGGACTCAGTTCCGCCAGCCCCTGCATGAAGGCTCAGGATTGCATTATTCTTGTCATATTCCCCGCTCAGGAGAGTAGAAATCCGCAGGCTTTCATAGGCTGTCTCAAACTCCGCAAATGCCTCCTGAGTTTCCGCAGCCAGTTCTTCGTCCTCTTCCTCCGACGCCATCTCGATCAAAGTCTCAATATCCTCAAACTGTCCTTTCAGCCCTTCATATCCTACCACCTGATCCTTCAGCCCTTTGACCTCTCTGACCACCTTCTGGGACTCCTCCAGGTCCTCCCAGAATCCCGGAGCTTCCATATCAAGCTCCAACTGCTCGATCCGCTCTTTCTTTTCTTCCAAGCCAAGAGAACCGCTTAATTTCTCAAGTGGCTCCCGGTAGGAATTCAGGTTATATTTTAACTGATCTAATTCAATCACTCCAAAAACTCCTTAATTTCTTCCACAGCAGTTTTTATATTTCTTTCCGCTTCCGCATGGGCATGGATCATTTCTCCCGATCTTCTCCCCTTTTCTCTTATACGGAGTCTTTACACTGCTGTCGTCTTTATTAGTGCTTGTCACCTGGGCAACCTGCTCTTTCTCCACCTTCTGTTCAATCTCTACGTGGAACAGCGCTCCGGTGGTCTCCTCCTGGATTGCCTTCGTCATCACATTGAACATCTCAAAACCGGCCATGCGGTATTCTACTACCGGATCTCTCTGTCCGTATGCCTGCATACCGATGCCCTCCCGAAGCTGATCCATATCATCGATATGATCCATCCACTTGCGGTCAATGACCTTGAGAAGAATGATACGCTCTATCTCCCGGAGGTCATAGTCTTCAAATTCCTTTTCCTTCTCGGCATACAGCCGGGCAGCCTCATCCTGAAGACGCTTTGTGAGCATCTCAGGTTTCCCTGCCTGAATCTCTTCCTGAGTCAGTTCGATCTTTCCGAACGGAACGATTGGGCGCAGCTCTGCATTCAGTGTATCCATATCCCATTCTTCCGGTGCCGCATCTTCACTGGCACACTGGTTTACATAGTCTGCGATGGTTTCCTCCATCATATGAATCACAGAATCCTTCATGTTTTCCCCATCCAGAACACGGCGGCGTTCTTTGTACATGATCTCTCTCTGTTCGTTGTTTACCCTGTCATAATCCAGCAGATTTTTACGGATACCGAAGTTGTTATTCTCGATCTTCTTCTGGGCCTTTTCGATCGTCCTGCTGATGGATTTGTGCTGGATCTCTTCCCCTTCCGGTATGCCGAGGGCGTTGTATACAGAAATCATCCTCTCAGATCCAAACAGTCTCATCAGATCGTCTTCCAGGGACAGGTAAAACTTAGATTCACCAGGGTCTCCCTGCCGTCCGGCACGTCCTCGGAGCTGATTGTCAATACGCCTGGATTCATGACGCTCTGTACCGATGATCTTTAAACCGCCCAGAGCGGCCACACCGTCTGCCAGGACAATATCGGTACCACGGCCCGCCATGTTGGTAGCGATGGTGACAGCACCGATCTCGCCTGCATGGGAGATGATCTCCGCCTCCTTTTCATGGAACTTGGCATTCAGCACGTTGTGCTTGATCCCCTGTTTTTTGAGCATGCGGCTCAGTTCCTCGGACATATCAATGGTGATCGTACCTACGAGCACTGGCTGTCCCTTGGCGTGGGATGCCGCGATGTCCTCAACAACCGCCCTCATCTTCTCCTGCTTCGTCTTATAGATGGCATCTTCGTGGTCAACACGCACAACCGGTTTGTTGGTCGGGATGACTACAACGTCCATGCCGTAGATCTCACGGAATTCCTGTTCCTCGGTCTCGGCTGTACCGGTCATACCGGATTTCTTATTATATTTATTGAAGAAATTCTGGAATGTGATAGTAGCGAGGGTCTTGGACTCTCTCTTAACCTTCACGCCTTCTTTCGCCTCGATCGCCTGATGAAGTCCGTCTGAATACCGTCTGCCCGGCATGATACGTCCGGTGAACTCATCGACGATCAGCACTTCATCGTCCTTCACTACATAATCTTTGTCAATAAACATAAGATTATGGGCGCGCAGCGCCAGGATAATATTGTGCTGGATCGCAAGATTCTCAGGATCGGCAAGGTTATCTATATGGAAGAACTCCTCCACCTTTTTCACGCCCTGGGCGGTCAGAAGCACGTGCTTATCCTTTTCATTGACCAAAAAGTCGCCGTCTTCTTCAATGTCCTCGTTCATCAGGATATCCATCTTGGAAAGTTCCCCGTCGGAGCTTCCCCTCTCCATCTGCCTTGCAAGGATATCGCAGGCACGGTAGAGCTCGGTGGATTTCCCGCTCTGACCGGAAATGATCAATGGTGTTCTGGCCTCATCGATCAGTACAGAATCGACCTCATCGACAATGGCATAGTGCAGGTCGCGCTGAACCAGATCTTCTTTTTCGATGACCATGTTGTCCCTCAGGTAATCAAATCCCAGTTCATTGTTGGTGATATATGTGATATCACAGTTATAGGCTGCCCGCCGCTCGTCGTTTTCCATCTCATTGGTAACCACACCGACCGTAACGCCTAAGAAGTTGTGAACCTTTCCCATCCACTCCGCATCACGGGTTGCCAGGTAGTCATTCACCGTAACGATGTGCACGCCCTTCCCTTCCAGGGCGTTTAAGTAGGCAGGAAGAGTGGAGACCAGGGTCTTACCTTCACCGGTCCTCATCTCTGCGATCCTTCCCTGGTGAAGGATAATACCGCCGATCAGCTGGACCCGATAGTGCTTGAGCCCAATAGTCCTGGCACTCGCTTCCCGGACAACCGCATAAGCTTCCGGCAAAAGGTCGTCCAGTGTGTCTCCGTTGCTCAGACGTTCCTTAAACTCAGCAGTTTTATTTCTCAGTTCCTCATCGGATAATTTCTGCATCGGTTCGTCAAAAGATTCAATTTTATTCACAATCCCACTGATCCGCTTCAGTTCTTTTTCACTGTGCGAACCAAAAAATTTTCCTAACAAACTCATAGTTTTACTCCCAAACAATTAAATTCACATGTAATCTATGATATTGTAACACTTCTATAAAATGTAGGCAAGAAAAAAGGCAGCCCCAGCGCTCATCATACCCCTCTTGCGGAAAAATACACGGAAATGCCGCAAACAACGTTATTTTTACCGTAAACAAAAAGGAGGCCGAAGCCTCCTGAAAAAATCCTTATTCCTAAAATTCCGGTTCGATCAGTCCGTATGTATTGCCCTTTCTTTTATATACTACGTTTACTTCAAAAGTATCGGCGTTACGGAATACGAAGAAATTGTGTCCCAAAAGATCCATCTGGATACATGCCTCTTCCACATCCATCGGCTTGATCGCAAACTTCTTGCTCCTGATGATGCGGATCTCATCATCGTCCACATCCTCGTCCTTGTCGATGAATTCCTGTTTCAGTCCTGCACCTTCATATTTTTTACTCATCAAACGGGTTTTATATCTTCTGATCTGACGTTCGAGAATATCAATTACCAAATCAATGGATACATACATATCCGCACTGTCTTGTTCTGCACGTATAATGTGCCCCTTCATAGGAATTGTTACTTCAATCTTTTGTCTCTCTTTTTGAACGCTCAAGGTAACGATGATGTCAATGTCATCAGCCAGGTACTTGTCAAGCCTGCCTAATTTCTCTTCTATTGCTGCCCTGATTCCTTCTGTTACTTCGATGTTCTTACCGCTAATAATGAAATTCATGGCTTCCAACTCCTTTACTATTTGATACTAATTATTATATCATATAGCTTTTCCATTGAAAACAAATCTTTTTATAAAATCTACACAAAACAAATGTTTCATTTTGTCGAATTTCATTTCCACAATTCGACCTTAATCGGCTGTGGATAATGTGGATAACTTTGTGTATAACTGTATTATCGCGGAGAACTGTGATTTTGTACTGTGGATAAAATGTGATGTTTTTTTTCTGTATTTTTCGATTTGATACTTGAAAATACGACTCTTATACAAATATGACAAAACAGACTTTTACACTTGATTTTTAAGTTTTTTGCCTGTTTTGTTAATTGTCTGGCAATTCTAACTTTTGGAGGTAACTCTCCACTGACACCACACAATTTGCCCCATCTGCGGCAGCAGTCACCACTTGGCGCAGATTTTTGGTCCTCTGGTCCCCACCTACAAAAATTCCTGGAATATTTGTCACTCCGTCTTCCCCGGCTACAATGTAGCCTCTTTCGTCCGTTTTAAGCTCATCTTTTAAGAGCGTGCTCTGCGGAGCCGTGCCTACGGCGATAAAAATTCCATCGACTTTCAGCGACTTATCCACATCGTTATGCACATCTTTGATGGAAATAGATTCAACCCTCTCATTTCCGGCAATTCTCGTCACAACCGTATTCCAGATTACTTGTATTTTGTCGTTTCTCGTCACCTGATCCCGAAGAATCTTTGCGCCCCTGAATTCATCTCTCCTGTGAATCAGATATACTTTCTCACATATTCTGCTCAGGAACAATGCATCTTCCAGAGCGACATCACCGCCGCCTACGACTGCCACAGTTTTGTTCCTGAAAAACGCTCCGTCACAGGTTGCACAATAAGAAACTCCCAGACCGGTGAGTTCTTCCTCTCCCGGGACACCCAGCTTTCTGTGAGTAGCCCCTGTGGCAAGCATAACCGTTTTGGTCTTCAGAACTTCACCGTTTTTTAAAACAATCTCTTTGATCGGCTGATCATGCCTGATCTCTGAGACTTCTCCTGTCCTGACTTCTGCTCCCAGGTCAGATGCATGGTTATAGAACTGGTCTCCCAGATCCATTCCCGTCATCTTTGGAAGTCCGGGATAATTATCGACTTCATAGGTCTGTACGATCTGTCCTCCTGACATGGCTTCTTTTTCTAAAACCAAAACTTCAAGCATAGCTCTCTTGGCGTAAATGGCTGCGGACATTCCTGCAGGTCCTGCGCCGATGATAATCAAATCATAAATTTTCATAAGGAAAACCCCTTTCTTTTACTTTACTGTCTTTGCTTCTTATTATAACACATTCCCTCGGCATCTTATTCTGTCTCCTGCATTTTCAGAGCATCGACGATTTCTTTTTTATCCCTTGCTCCCACAAAGCTCTTTTCTATTTTTCCATTCTTAAAAATCAAAAGTGTAGGAATGGACATGACACGGAATCCTACGGCCAGTTCCTGTTCCTCATCCACATTGATCTTTCCGACCTTCACTCCGGAAAGTTCTTCCGCGATCTCATCCACAACCGGCGACATCATCCTGCACGGCCCACACCAGGCTGCCCAAAAATCGATCAGAACCGGCTCCTTTGCGTTTAATACTTCCTCGTCAAAATTTGCTGTTGTTATTTTTAAAACTGACATAATGGTCACTCCTTTTCTAAATCATCATTAACTATCTGAGTCCATTATATCGCTTTTCTATAATACTTCTGTGAGTAAGTCACACTTTTCACTCTTTTTCTTCTTTTCCACTGATAAAAACAGGCCCGCGATCGTCAAAAAAGCACCGCACGCCGCCCTGACCGTCAGTTCTTCACCAAGGATCAGGACCGATGTAATGATGGTCACCACCGGAACCATATAGATATAAACAGTAGTTTTTACTGCACCCAGCCTTTTCACTGCCGTATTCCAGGTGACGAAGCAGATGGCTGAGGCGCCTATCCCAAGGAACAGAAGGTTCCCAAGATTTAAAGGATCAGCAAATCTCTGTCTCCCCAAGGAAATATCCGTAAACAGCAGAACCGGAGACATGAACAAAAGTCCCCATGCAAAGCAGCGCCTTGTGGACTGCATGATATTGTGTCCGAAGTTTCCGATTTTTTTTGTCAGCATGGAATAAGCCGCCCATACGAAGGCTGCAAGCACTGCCAGAAAATCCCCTTTTGGGCTCAGATGCAGCGCTGTGCCGCCGAAAGAGATCAGGCAAATACCGCACATGGCCAGCAAAAATCCAAGAAAAAAACGTCTTCCAAGAGACTTTTCTCCCGTCACCACTCTTGCCAGGAGTGCCGTAAAAAACGGCGATACGGAAATAATAACCCCCACATTGGAAGCCATCGTGTATGTGAGGGCAATATTTTCAAATAAATAGTACAGGGTGATCCCGCACAGGCCGGCTGCCATAAAATATTTTTCTTCCCTCCAGCCTTCTGTCTTCAGCCTCTTTGGATAAATAAGAATCAGCACCAAGAAGCCCAGAAGGAAACGGAAAAATAAAATCTCAATCGGCTGAAACTGCCTGAGCAGAATCTTCGTGGAGATAAACGTTGTGCCCCATAAAAAAATAGTAGCCAGTGCAAACAAATGACCCTGTATGTATTTTTTGTCTTCCATAGTTAATAACCTTTCTTTTCTGTAAAAATTCTCTGATATTGTGCCGGTGTCAGGCCAAACAGCCGCTTAAAGAAATTTGTAAAATGGCTCTGATCTGAGAATCCGGTCAGAGCCGCCGCCTCTGCCGGCTCTGTTCCCTCCTCCAAATATAATTTGGCCCGGTTTACCCTGATGGATTCCAGGTATTGGTACGGTGTAATCTTTTTATACTTTGTAAAATACCGGATCAGGCTGTATCTGCTGACGCCTGCAATCTTACAGAGCTGTTCCAGTGAAACGTTCTCACTGTAATGCCCCTTCATATAACTGCATACAGCATTGAGCCGTTCTGTGTCAGGCACCTGTACTTTCTTCTGTTCAAATACCGCATACTCGGAGAGCAGCTGCTCCATGAGAAGATAAAATAACTCCTCCTTTTCAAACTCCTGATTCCCCACTGCCACCATCCGGTACACTTCCCGGAGAAGCTCAGATTTTGAACACTTCCGGATCACCGGTCTTTCAAACTCGGGATATTCATACTTTCCCGTGATCTCTTCTGCAATTTCTTTCATCCTTTCTCTCTTGATATTAATAAATCTGCAGTTCAGAGGGTAATCCCCCACCTGCTCGCATGCATGGTTCTCCCTGTAATTAAAAAACAGCAGGTCTCCTGGTTCAATAAGAAATTCTTCTCCCCGGCAAGTCACTTTCCGCATACCGCTCTCAATGCATCCGATCACGTAATGATCGTGAAAATGATTAGGAAACTTCTGTTTGAGTCCGTAAAAGCCATAGGCTTCAATCTTTAATTGTTCGTCATAAAATATTTCTCTTATTTCTTTCATAATACTAAGTGTAACATAAATGTGTTGAGAAAATCTTGGATGATATTGCATGACATTTTCACCAGTTCTGCGGCTTGCTGTCTCCGGAAGGTAAGATTTTCTAACTTTCACACTTCATTTAGATATTCTTCTAAATGTTCTTGCTTTTATATGAGCAGAATGGTACAATACATTTAGATAAACTTCTAAATGTATCAGAAAGGAGGAACTGTGGGTTTTCAGGAAACATTCAAAGCATTGTCGGATTCCACCAGACGTGAAATTTTAGACTTGCTGAAAGACGGTTCCATGCCGGCCGGAGAAATATGCAGTCATTTCGATATGACAGGAGCATCGATTTCCCATCATCTGAACATTTTAAAACAGGCAAATCTCATAACCGACAAGAAACAAGGAAAATATATTTATTATGAATTGAATCTCTCTGTATTTGAAGAAGTGATTCACTGGTTTCAAAGCTTTAAGGAGGACATATAAATGAAACAATCCAGATCAAGTATTTTACTGACAGCGGTCTCCCTGCTGCTTTCTCTGGCAGTATTCTCTTCCCTGCCCGAACAGATCCCTGCCCATTGGAACACACATGGAGCCATCGACCGTTACGCTCCCAAATTTACGATCTTTATATTTCCGGCTGTCATCTTTTTGATCACCATACTTTTTCAGTTTATGCGGCGTACAGATCCCAATTCTGAAAACTATGATAAATTTCAGAAAGAATATCACCGGTACACCTTCGTCATAGGCCTGGTATTCTTCGTTGTCCAGATCATGACGATTGCGTCAGCCTTTAAAATTGATTTTGATGTCAACCTGATCTTCTGTCTGGGCATGGGCAGCTTATTTATTTTTCTTGGAAACCTGCTGCCCAAAACAAAACATAATTATTTTATTGGCATCCGAACCCCATGGACCCTGGCCGATGAACAAAACTGGTTTCTGACGCACCGGCTGGCCGCAAAAATATGGGTACTGGGAGGACTGACAGTCACACTCACCGCTCTTGCACCCGAATCGTTTCAGGTGCCTGTCTTTTTGACAGTCCTGGCGGTCATGGTCATCACACCGTTTGTATACTCATATACAGAATTCCGCAGGAAACGCTAAAATATTTTTCGTCAAAACAGCGTATAAAAGTAAAGCAAACTCACCGCACCTAAGAGATACATGAACGGATGTATCTCTTTTGTTTTCCCTCCCGCCGTTTTCATGACCAGATACGTCAGAATGGCGGTGCAGATCCCGTTTGCGATATTTCCGGCCAGAACTGTGAAAACCACGCACATAAAGGACGGCATACTCTCCGTCACATCATCATACTTAATATGGCTCATGGCCTCCAGCATGCTGATGCCGATATAGACCAGCACCGGGGCCGTAGCCGCAGAAGGTATGATGAGGGCCACCGGGGCAAAAAACAGTGCAAACAGAAAGCATATGCTCGTAAACACTACGGTCAGTCCCGTCTTTCCCCCGGACTCGATACCCGCAGAAGATTCCAGATAAGTGGTCATGCCCGGCATTCCAAACAGTGCTCCCAGACTCGTTGCAGCCGCATCTACCTGGAAACACTGATCAATGCCGTCAAAGTTCCCGTTCTCATCCAGGTAACCCGCGCGTGCACCAACCCCAAGGATTGTCCCCACGGTGGCAAAGAAATCCGGAACAAACAGGGCTAAAAGAAACGGAAGATAGAACACCTGAAGCGCTCCAAGGATATCAATCTGAAACAGCTGTCCCCCGACAGAAGCCGGCATGGAAATAATCTTTTCAGGCAGTTTCGTCACTCCCAGCGGTATTCCGGCTATGGCAGCCGCCAGTATAGACAGAACCATATCTCCAGGCACACGCTTTGCCCTCAGAATCAGGAGAATGACAAATCCAAACACTGCCGTAATCACCTCCGGCGATCCAGGGTTTTCAAATACAAGGCTGTTTTTTGCCTCATTCGCCGCAATAATACCCGCTCCCCTTGCTCCGATCAGAGCAATGAAAATACCGATACCAGCGCTGACCGCATATTTTAAACTGGCAGGGACAGCTCTTACGATCGCCTCCCTGAGACCCAAAAATGTAATGGCGAGAAACAGCAGACCACTCCAGAAAACAATGCCTCCTGCAATCCTTACCGGTACGTGATCGGCGCTTATCATAGCAGCCACAATCCCTGCACTGCTGAGTCCCGGTGCCAGGGCAAAGGGCCGGTTCGTATAAAGTGCCATCGCCAGTGTCGCAGCGGCGATGAGCAGTACCATAACCGTCATCATCACGTGCTTATCCACTCCCGTGGCTTCCAGCATGTTGGGCACCGTAGCCAGGGCATAGGCCATGGTAATAAAGACTGTGATACCTGCCAGGAATTCTGTTCTGATATCTGTATGATGCTCTCTTAATTTAAATTTTTTTTCTATCCAGCGAATCATAAAAGCCTCCTTCTCTTATGGAATTATTATTTCCATTTGAAGGAGGCTTCATTCTGAGCACTGTTTTATTGCATTAAAATTTCTTTTGTTTTAATCTGATTGCAGAATGCCAGGTCATGCTCCACAAATAAAAGGGTTATTCCGCTGTTTTTCAGCAATTCCTCAATCTGTATCCTGGAAAACACATCAATATAGTTCAAGGGTTCATCCCACAAATACAGATGTGCCTGCTCACACAGACTTCCTGCGATCAGCACCTTCTTTTTCTGTCCCTCGCTGAATTCCTCTATTTTTTTCTCAAACTGAATCCTGGAAAAATCCAGCTTTCTCAAGATGGTCTTAAACAGACTCTCATCAATACCGCAGTTATATGCATACTCTCTGAGATCCCCCTTCAATCCGTCCGTGTTCTGGGGCACATAAGATATTCTCAGACCATTGGCTTTATAAAGATAACCTTCGTGATCCACCGCCTTTCCAAGCAAAAGTTTCAGCACACTGGATTTTCCGCAGCCATTTTTCCCAACCAGGGCAATCCTGTCCCCTTTCTCAATGTCAAAGGACAGATTTTCGGTTACAATTTTGCTTCCATAGGAAATTGACACATCCTCCAATACTGCCAGCCGTTTCGCATGGTGTTCCAGAGGAGATATTTTTAAGGCTTCCGAAGTCTCGATATTCTTTAACAGCTTTGATTTCTCTTTGACTGCATCTTCCTTTCTTGTCTCTGCCGCCTTTGACCGCTTCATCATTTTTGCCGCCTTATGGCCGATGAATCCCCTGTCCGGACGAAGGCCGGAGTTTCTGGTGCCCCTTTTTGTCTTTTCCACCTGATCTGACCATCCCTCAGTCCTTCTCTGAGATTTTAAAAGCCTTCCGATCTCCTTTTTCAGTTTCTCATTTTCCGAGAGTTCATACTGGTCTCTGAGAAGCTTATTTTCATACCAGGAAGAAAAATTTCCCTTCTGCACCTCGATCTCCGTTCTGTTCACAGATAAAACGTGATCCGTACACTCATCCAGAAACGCCCGGTCATGGGATACAAGAATAAATCCTTTCTTGGAGTTTAAATACGCTCCTACCTTTCTTCTGGCCTCGGCATCCAGGTGATTGGTAGGCTCATCGATCAGCAGAAAATTGTTTTCTTTGCCAAACAAAACAGCCAGCAGCACTTTCGTCTGCTCTCCGTTTGATAACGTTTGGAATGGACGGTACAGGACTTCATCCGGAACACCCAGCTGTGACATCTCTTTCATGACCTTCCAAAGTTCATATTGCGGGTCCACAGACTCCAGCACATCCACTGTGAGCGCCGTCGGGTCCTTTACCGGATACGGAAAATAATCAAATTTTACACTCGCCGCAATAGAGCCCCTATACTCATACTCTCCCATCAATAATTTTAAAAATGTGGTTTTCCCCCTTCCATTTCTTCCCGTAAATCCAAGCTTCCAGTCCGTATCAATTTGAAATGAGACATGCTCAAAGATATAATCAAAACTGGTATCATATGAAAACGTTAAATCTGAAATTTGAATCATAGACATAAATGTACCTCCTGACCGTGATAAGATCTTTAACAAAACAAAAAACCCGCAGGAAAGACTCTCCCCGCAGGTTCGCATACAAAAATATCACGCACGCCAAGCGTACACTAATATCAATCTATATAGAAGCAGTTCGGATGATCTTTCTTGCAGAGCGCATAAAACCAGAAGGAAACCTCCTTCTCATCTTATGCCGTTTTAATTTTAGCAAGAAATAATCATCATCCTTCCACACCTCATTTCTTTTTCTTATTTAGAGTATAAAATATCTTTTATATCTTGTAAAGCCTTAATTAAAGGCAATAAGCAAGCCTGTAAGAACTGCGGTGATCATTCCGACCACGGCCGCAATACAGGCAATCAAAGTCTTTGCCTTCTCTTCCTTTCCCATGCAGACAAAAAGCAGAACTTTATAGCATATAACTCCCAAAATTCCTCCGGCACAGTTTAAAATAATATCGTCAATATCTGTGGCTCCGATGGCTGCTGCATACTGAAAAGCTTCAAAGAACAAACTGATGCCAAAGACTGCCAGCAGACTTTTGACCGCTTTTCTTCTTTTTATAAAGAACATCAGATAAATTCCCAGCGGGACAAATAAAATGATATTCCCATAAATATTCAGGTCACCGATTCCTGAAGAACCAATGATTTGCCGAAACGGAACTAAATTTAAAGATCTTGAAAAGTATCTTCCATGCTGAAATAGCTGCCACGGCTGTACATATTTAAACAGAATATTTTCCAGCAGAAATGCCAGATAAAAAATAAAGACGCCGTTAAATATTCCATCCCGAAGCTTCCTGTTCCTATGGTTTCTCATAAAACCACCCCCTTTTCTTTCTAGGTAGTGTCAAGTTTTACTACCTGTCTTATTGTTTTAACCTTGATTTTATGGGAGTTTGCAATAAAAAGAGCAATGACCTCCCTTTTTGAAGTATAATGTAGTTACCACAACCAAACATAATACGAAAGGAGTTCATTGCTCATGGACATTATACTTTATTTACTTCAACTTATTCAATACCAACATAAACAACTTTGCTGGCTTATTAACTTTATCTGTAGATACATCCCACTTAAGCAGTGGGCTTTCGATGATTCCCATTCTCCGAAATATCAAAAATTTAAAATTGATCAGCTCCCCAAATTCATTTCCTATAAACAGGAATGGAACTGGAAGGATCTCATCTCTTACTATCAGCGGCGTTACCATAAATCCATTAAGCCTGTGTTCAGACGCGTGGAATGTGATATCCCCAAATCCTGTCACTGTCCTGTTTGCGGTGCGCCGGTTGACTATCTCACGTGGAACGATGGGAAACGAAAATCCCAAGTGCTGTGCAAGGTCTGCCAGACACATTTTTCTCCAACCAAAGATAACCGTTTTTCCAAAACTACCGTGTTAAAGTGTCCTCACTGCAACCGCAATCTTGAACACAAGAAAGACCGTAAACACTTTATTATTCATAAATGCGTAAATCCTAAGTGTCCTTACTATCTGCACAACCTGAAAAAAGTTGATAAAAAGCATCTGAATGAGGATTACGGTAAAAATAAATATAAGCTTCACTACATCTACCGTGAATTCACGATAGATTTCTTTCGGATGGATTTAAACTCTCTCCCAAAGAATGCCTCTTCTCTCAAATTCACCAAGTTTGATTCCCACACCATGTCTCTATGTCTGACTATGCATGTGAATCTTGGACTTTCTCTCAGGAAAACTAAGCAGGCGCTCCATGACCTTTACGGTATCACTATCTCTCATCAGAGCATTGCCAACTACTGTAAATCCGCAGCTCTTTGCATCAAACCCTTTGTCGATCATTACGATTATGGCACCGAATCCGTCTTCACGGCTGATGAAACCTATATCAAAATCCGTGGTCTTAAAGCTTACGTCTGGTTCATTATGGATGCTGCAAAACGTTCCATCATTGGATACCGGATCTCTGATAATCGCGGTGTTGGTCCCTGTATCCTTGCGATGAGAATGGCTTTCCGAAATCTAAAAGAGCTTCCGAAAAACTTTAAATTTATTGCGGATGGATACAGTGCCTATCCATTAGCTGCCCAGCAGTTCTTCCATGAGTTTGGTGATAAATTTAAGTTCAGCATCACTCAGGTAATTGGACTTACCAACGACGATGAAGTGTCAAAAGAATTCCGACCATACAAGCAGATGATTGAAAGGCTCAATCGTACATACAAGGTCTCTTACAGACCTACGAACGGCTTTGACAACATCGACGGCGCCAACTATGACCTTGCTCTATGGGTTGCTTACTACAATTTCCTTCGTCCTCACAAACACACAGGATATAAAGTCCTAAATGAGGTGGAACTGCTAAAAGGAGCCGAAAACATGCCCGGCAAGTGGCAGCTTCTTATATTCCTTGGTCAACAGACGATCCTGAATCTTCAAAACCGGACCACAGCCTAAAAGGAGCGGAACCGTTGTCACGCAAACCGTGGAATACCACAGTGCACCGCACAAGGATATGCCGCGAAAGTTGCTTGACATAAGGGTTCTCGGATTATCCTGTTTAGCAGAAAAGGGGCAACTGCGCCCTTTTCCTGCCTTCCGGCGAGGATGGGTTCGGGCAAAGCCTGATATTAGGTCAAGGGACAAGTCCCTTGCGGGTACTTAGGGCAGCGCCCTAAGCCCTCGGAGAGCTTAACGTTATCAATATCTACAGGTTTCAAGGTTCATCTGAGCCTATTTTTTATGCTCAGCTTTTTCATACATCACTTGACACTATCTCTTTCTATTAGGGTATCATACAATATAGAAAAAAAAGCTTCAAATTTCTTATAAATTTCTGACAATCAGCAGATAAATACCCCTGTAAAATGACTTTTTATCCCTTTCCGGCCCTTTCTCCTTCAAATATCAATAGATTCAATATTTTCATTTTCAAGCAGCCGCTGGATCGCATCGTACATATCAAAGCTGTCCGTCAGTTTCACATCCAGTCTGACCTTGATGCTCTCATTCCCTATCTTCTGAACTGAGATGTTCAGGATCTCTATGGATTCCTCCCTGATCGTTTCCTGGATCATCTTCACGGCATCAGGACCGTTGGGCAGCTTCAGGGTAATTACTTCCACCGTAGGCGTCCTGATCCATTTGAAATCCCTGTGCAGGACCCACTGTACGATGATCAGAAGGATCGTGCTGAAAATCCCGATCAAATACTGCCCGCCTCCTACGGACATACCGACTCCTACAGTAGCCCAGATGCCCGCTGCTGTGGTCAGTCCGCTGACACTCTGGTTATGCACAAAGATAATTCCTGCACCCAGAAAACCGATGGCGGTTACGACACCTGCCGCAATCCTTGACGGATCCAGTCCTACGTTGTGGACAGCGAGAATGTCACTGAATCCATACTTGGAGATGATCATCATCAGTGCGGCGGCCAATGATACGATTACATGAGTCCTGATACCTGCTGTTTTCAGCCTGTTGGTCCGCTCATAACCAATACAGGCTCCGCAGACTGCTGCAAGAAGGATCCTTGCACTGTATTCCAGCTGTAATATAAGGCCTGTCATATGCACCACATTTCCCGCCGCTTCTCCTTTCTGTTATTCAGACAGCATCCGAATGATTTTGCATGGATTTCCGGCCGCCAGCACCCCGGCGGGCAGATCCTTGGTCACAACACTTCCGGCAGCAATAACCGTGCCGTCACCGACAGACACCCCGGGAAGCACTGTCACATTTCCTCCGATCCAGACATTGCTGCCTATATGGATCGGATAAGCGTATTCAAGCCCCTCATTTCTCTGTTTAATATCAAAGGGGTGTCCCGCTGTATAAAAGGAACAATTAGGCGCAACGAAGACATCGTGTCCAAATGTAACTTTGGCTCCGTCTAAAATAGTACAGTTATAGTTCAGAAAACACCTCTCACCAACTTCAATATTATAGCCGTAGTCACAAAAAAACGGCTGCTCCACTGTGAATTCTCCCTCTGTTTTTCCCAGAATCCTCTTCATGAGTTCTGTCCTTTTTTCCAATTCCTTCGGCATCAGCCGGTTATATTCTGCACACAGCTCCTGACAATCAAGTCTCTCTTCCTTTAAATCAGTATCATAGTTTGCATTATAAAGCATTCCCAAAGCCGCTTTTTCCTTCTCTGTCATTTTCAATTCCTCCTGTTCTTTTCTCTATTCGTCTGTCTTTATGACCAGGTCCTCCCGAAAGCCTTTCCCCATTTTATGTCTTGCCTTTCTGTTTTCTACTGTATCAAAAATAATGGAAAAATCATAGTCCTCGGGATATAGTTCTGTTGCTGCTACTTTTAGTTTCAGGCGTTTATGGCTGCAGAACTTCTTTTCTTTCTTAATCTGTACCAACACCTGACCGTTTTCATCGGCAGGCTTCACTACAATCCCGATCTCTCCTTCCGGCAGGACTGTCACACTGTCCCCGGTAACAAATTTTCTTATTTTAGTTTCCTTTTTCTTCTCTGTCTTTTGAATGGACGGGGCTTTTTCCCTCCGCAGTCTCTCCTGTGTATCTGTTAGCTGCAAACTGTCTATGACAGCCTCGCTTTTATCTCCGTACGCCTCTCTGGCTGCAGCACTGAGCATTTTCCCCGGGAAACCAAGCCGCTTTGCAATGTAGAGGGCGCAGCTCTCTCCCGCCTCGCCTACCTTCAGCCGGTACAAGGGCTTCAGAGTTTCCCTGTCAAACTCCATTCTTGCATTCACCACTTCCGGATACCGGTCAGCGTATTCTTTTACTTCCGGATAATGAGTAGTCACCAGGAATAATGCCCCGCTGTTCCTCAATTCTTCAAGGATCGCCACAGCAATTCCCATCCCTTCCGCCGGGTCGGTCCCAGAACCGAGTTCATCCAATATTACAAGACTGTCTTTCTGACTTCTTTTTAATATTTCCAGAACATTCTTGATGTGGGCTGAAAAGGTAGACAGGTTATCAGAAATATTCTGTCCGTCCCCAATATCACAGAGGATTTCATTTTGCATGCAGATCTCTGCACGCTCACAGGGAACATGAAGCCCGGAGCATGCCATCGCGCTCATTAAGGCGACAGTCTTAATTGCAACCGTTTTTCCTCCTGTATTTGGTCCTGTTATGATGACTCCACGGTTTTCTCTGCCTATTTCAAAGTCTAATGGCACGCAGGTATCTCCTGACAGCATTGGATGCCTGGCTTTCTTCAGCCTGATATAATGCTCTGTATTGATTTCAGGTTCAACTGCATCCATGTGAAGACTCAGGCGTCCCTTGGCAAATATAAAGTCAAGCTTTTCGATCACGCGAATATCTTCTTTCAAAGCTTCCTCGTTCTGGGCTGCCAGGCTCGTCAGGCTGTAAAGGATTCTTCTTTCTTCCGAATCCTCCTCAATCTGATAAAATTCCAGTTCCTCTCTGAGCCCTGCAACCGAAGCAGGCTCCACAAATATAGTGGCACCGGTGGAAGACTGGTCAACTGCGCTTCCCAAAACCATATTTCTGCATTTTTTACGTACAGGAATACAATACCTTCCGTTTCTCTTCACAACAAATGCATCGCTTATATAAGCTTTATTTGCCTTCAGTGCTTTTTCAGCTTTCTCTCCGATTTTCTCACTGAGCAAAACAATCTGCTTTCGGATGTCTTTCAGGTACGGTGATGCATAGTCATCTACTCTTCCATTCCTGATACATCGCCTGATCTCTTCTTTCAAGTCATCCAGGGATTCTAAATTCTGATTATAAAAGGCCAGGCTGATTTTTTCATCCTCCCCTTTTCCAAGGTAGATCTTCAGCCGTCCGACAGAATTTAAAAACATACACAATTCTTCCAGTTCTTCCGGCAGGAGCAATGCCCCCGCAGCTGCTTTTTTAATATATTCATCCATATGGTCCATGGCCGGAAGAGGTGGTGTTCCATACGCCTCCACCATTCCTTTGGCCTGGGATGTGTCATTTATATACTTCCTCAGTTTCAGTTCAGACAGTAAAGGCCGCATCCGGCCGATCCGTTCCTTTGCACCCGCAGAAAATGCATAGTCTTTGAGCTGCTCTAATATCTGATAATAACCTAATGTCTTTAATGATTCATTTTTCATAATAATCTCCATTCCGCCGCCAAGTCGGCGGCACAAATAGTAATGAAAGTCTTTCACTTTTCCACATTGCTGATAAAATAGTTTTTAAAGAAGCTATACTACAAAGCACGGTGAGGTAAGTCGTAAAGACTTTCTTCGTTTTAGACAGCATAATAATCAGTGTAAGTTCCATCTTTCAAGCACAAATAAGGGGCTCTATAAGACCGTACAGTAAGAATTGTTTTAACTTCTCTGTTAAATGTGTGGTGGAACAGTCAATGGCTTCTTTATCTTATTTTGAAAGGAGTTCTTGATTATGAAAGTTGTTTATCAAACCTGTTGTGGTGTCGATGTTCACAAATCTTTTCTCGTTGCCACAATCATTAAAACCACTTCCGGTGTGGAACCTTCGTATCAAAAGAAGCGTTTCTCCACCTTTAACAATTCTATTCTGCAATTCAAAGAATGGCTTGTTAAAAACCAATGTCGCGATGTCTGTATGGAATCTACCGGAAAATACTGGATTCCCGTCTTTAACCTTTTAGAAGACGAAATAAACGTCACCATCGCTAACCCTAAATGGGTAAAAGCTGTCAAAGGCAATAAAGATGATACGAAAGATTCCAAATGGATTGGGGATTTGTTTCGATTAGGTCTGGTTCCGGGAAGTTATATCCCTTGTAAGCCGATTCGTATTCTGCGTGAATTTACAAGATACCGTTACAAACTGACTTCCTGCCGTACCAGTGAAAAGAACAGATATCAGAATGCGCTCACTGTCTGTAATGTCGCATTAGATTCAGTAGTTTCCGATATCTTCGGGAAATCAGCTACATCTGTTATTGATTACCTAATTGAACAACCTGACAATTCCATCAACCACGAAGAAATAGCTTCCAGACTGCTTCGTTCCCTAAAGAAGAAGTCTGACAGTGTCATTGAATCCATCGAAGGCTATCAGATGACTGATTCCCAAAAATATCGTATGCGCCTCATCCGCGCACATCTGGATTATATCACATCTACGATAAATGATATAGACACGATGCTTGATTCTTTGATTGCTCCATATGAAAATGCTGTCCAGTTACTGTGTACCATTCCAGGTGTTGATCGTAACAGTGCAATCACTGTTATCTCTGAAATTGGTACCGATATGACTCCGTTTTCGAATTCCAAACGTTTATGCTGTTGGGCGGGACTCACTCCCGGCAACAATGAATCTGCTGGTAAGAAGAAATCTGTCAGGATAACACGTGCCGGTGTCTACCTCAAACCTGCATTGGTACAAGTTGCCCATGCAGCCGTGAAATCTGATAAATCTCCTTACTACAAGCAAAAGTATGAACGCATCATGAAACGTCGTGGTAAAAAACGTGCCATTATTGCTATCGCCCGGATGATTCTCACTGCTATCTATCAGATGTTATCTACTGGGGAAGCATGGAATCCGACCGATTTATTTAAAATTGATATGCCAGAACCTATGAAAGAAAAACAAAAGGAAAAGGCAATCAAGCAGGCTATGAAACTTCTTATACGCGAAGGGAAAATTTCCGAATCGCAATTAGCTTCTTAGCTTTTTAAAACAATAATCTTTTTTGCGCTGCCATTAGACAGCTTATTAAAGTGCGCCTTTTATTGGCTGTCCTCTACTTTCTTTCACAGTAGATTCCTTTCTCAGTCAAGACAGAATTATGCCTATAATATCAAAATTACATTTTCTTGAAATAAAATAAAGATCACAGATACATTGCCCCGAAACCGGTACATTCCCTGTGATCTTCTGACGAAAGAAGTCTAAATTAAAATAATAAAAAAACACAGCATTACAGCTATGTTCCAACATCTCTTTCCATCTATATAAAGCGTATGAAACGGGTTCGTAAGGCAAAATATCAGATCAGACTGCAGTTATAGGCAGGCTGACAAAAGACAGACCGGCATATCCATACCTGTCCTTCCTGATCAATATTTTATTTTTCTGCAATGCTCATTCCAGAAACCCGTAACACCAAGACACCTCATTTCATTTCTCATTTTTATTTATTATAGTCTCTGACATTGATATTGTCAACATCCATTTTTATCCTGACACACGTTGTCAGGGTTTTTCTGATATAATAGGGGACAAGGAGGTGAAACGATTGCACGAAAGCCGCTTATTCAAAATTATTTACTATCTGTTGGAAAAAGGACAGGCAACTGCACCTGAACTGGCCTCAAAGTTTGAAGTATCTGTGAGAACCATTTACCGCGATATTGATGTAATGAGCAGTGCAGGAATCCCAGTATATGCCGCTGCCGGAAGGGACGGCGGTATTAAACTGTATGATGATTTTATAATCAGCAAAGCCTTGCTGTCTGAGTCTGATATTCAGGATATCTTAATCGGTCTGCAAAGCTTATCCGCTGCCCGGTATTCCGATCATGAAAGTACATTAGAAAAATTACGTGCTCTTTTTAAGCAGACAAATACAGACTGGATTGAAATTGATTTTTCTCGCTGGGGAGCCTGCGTTCAAAAAGAAAGCGAAATATTTTCTCTGCTGAAAACCTCTGTTTTAAAAAGACAGGAAATTATATTTTGTTATTATAACTCCAAAGGAGACATCAGTGAAAGGCGGTGCCGTCCGATAAAATTATTGTATAAAGACAGGTCGTGGTATTTGTTTGGATTTTGCTGCAAAAGAAAAGATTACAGATTATTCCGTATCTCAAGAATGAGAAAGCTAGAGCTCACAGAAATTATGTTTGATGAAATTTCTGATGACAGTTCAAGAATTTTGCCGCTGCCTGAGGATATGGAAGTATTATGCGAAATAGAACTTCGCTTTCCACTGAACATGGGGCATAGAGTTTTAGATATTTTCAGTGAAGAGGCGATAATACAAAACGATAAACAGATTGTTGTAAAGGCGTCGCTGCCCCGGAACGAATGGCTGTACGAAATGTTATTATCTTTCGGAGAGAATGTTGAAATTGTACACCCGATAAGCTTAAAAGAAGAAATCATAGAGCGGTGTGAAAAAGCTCTAAACCATCACAAAGGAGCGGGATTATGAATATAAAAAAAAGTTTGCAAACCATAGATGCTTCGGGCAGTAATTTTTATTTCAATGACGTTGATGTTGTCCCGGAGAATATCAAAGCTGTACTTATTAATGAAGTCGTTCCCCAAGATCCTGATAACGATTTTTATGGAAAACAGGAGGGAGAATATCTTTCTGCCGCTATTTCTCTTTTCCACAACGCAGGGATAGCAGTGAAAACAGCAAAAGAGCTGCTGGACTTGGGGATCTATATTACAAATGCAGTAAAGAAACCAAAATCTCACACTTCCGTTGAAAGAAGCATGATCGAAGAAAGCCTGCCCTTTCTTGAGAAGGAGCTGTCCTTATTTCCTAATGTCCAGGTAGTCATGCTGATGGGGGATGTGGCAAAAAAAGCAATGAACATGATCGCTAAAAAAACAACGAAAAGGAATGCAATTCCTGCTGTTTCAACATACAAACTGCGCCACAGCGAAATTTACTATAAAAATATACGACTGATGCCCTCCTATATTATGACAGGGACAAACATCCTAATTGAAAAGTCGAAGTTTCAGATGGCTTCTGAAGATATTTCTAACATGATTTATATGATCAATTAAGGTATTGTGTTTCATCTTCATCAAAAATGAATTCTTTACAAACTTTCAAATTAGTGGTATATTTTAAGCAGAAAAAGGAACAACCGTTCAAAGCGGTTTGACCTAATAATAAAAGCAGAAAATCCACCCTATTACTTGCCAAAGTTCTCAAGGGTGGTTTTTCTATGCATAGCTAATGACTGATCAAATGTATGAAGGTCAAACCACCCTGTAACACGGTTGTTCCATAACCAAATTTTATCATACTATATCATAGGTAAACAAAAATACCTTTTGCTTATATCAAAGTCGCAACAACAATTGAACATATTGCACTCAACAAAGTACCCAGCAAGTAGTATTCTGCAAATATCTGATCTTTAGATATTTTATCATAACGAGCAATGGATTTTGCTGTAAGAACTAATCCTACCGCTGAATACTGATCTACCGAAATTAAAATTGTCATAATAATTCTTTCATTATCTTATATATTCTCCTAACACTTCACTCGTACTTCTGACTGCTTTATCATATACGTAATAATTTTCTTTCGATAACATCTTATTAACAGATGGCTGTGTAACTCCATTGCGTATAGCAATATTTTTCTGTGTATCTTTATTTTCAATCATATCACAAATAATAACTCTTTGTTTTTCTGTCCAATCTTGTTCAATAACCTTTATTAATTCAAAAATTGTATTTATCAGCATCACTTCTTTTTTATTTTCGGCTTCAATATATATATCTGAAATCACTTTCTTATTTTTCTTTTAACAGATTTATTGCATTTCTGGCATAATAATATGCCGGTCCATCTGCTCCCAATGCCATATCCGTATTTATCTCTGTCGTTATTTACCAATACCAAACCGAATTTCTACAGGATACAGTCTCATTTTTATTTCCTGAACAATATTTACAAGATTTTTTCCGTGTAATAAAAACCCTTGAAATTCATCTCTTAAAGTAATTCTTGATCCTAATTTTCTCGACTCCCTAATATCACCAATTACCGCCACAAACTAATAAGTTTCTATATATCAGATAACAGAAGAAGGAGTAATGAAATATAAACAGTATTATAATGATGTGTGTAATCATCCATGAAGCCCGAATATTCCGTGGCGATGGGCGGGCTTTTTTTGATAAAAATGTTGTCGGATTATGTCGATACAAAAGCATCATGGCGATACCCCCTTGATACCGCCGTATCCTTAAACAAGGGCGACTTTAACACACCCTCCATATTCCTATTTTTGAAAAAGAAAACGGCGGCTTTGATTGTTATGTCAAAACCGCCGTTAGGCTCGCTTTATTTTGTTTGGGCGTTCCGTTGTATTCCGTTTCAAATTTTCACTTAAATAACTAGTCCTCAATCAGAGTAACTTTGAAAACAACATACCCATTATCAGGACAAGCCAAATTTCCTTTTGACTTTGGGTTTTCTTCAAAATTAAAGGTAGCTCCATTGTGTAGGGCGACTTGAATAGGAAACAAAGCCATGTAAGCACCTCCACAAAATGGAGTACAGGGAGTATTCATACCCTCACATTGAAATACGTCCCCTACCTTATATCCACATGAACAATGCCCTGTTACCTTTTCAATTTGAAATTCAAACTTTTTCACTTTTTTATCCCCATTTTTTCATTTGTGGTAATATGCTCATTTTGACACTTGCAGCGTCAAGTGCTTTTACAAAAGGGGCTGCTCCCTCATCTTGAAACATTTTATCAGAAGCAGCCTTGAGTTCTTCCATTGAAGCCCAATGCTGTATCATAGTCCATTCCCTGTTTTCTTCGTTGTAGAGAAGCTCCGTGTCAATAAAACCCTGTTGCTTTGAATGATAGTCCTTTTCAAGCGAGTCCACAATGCTGATAAAGCTGTCTTTTGTTACCTCCTGTGAAGCTTTCATTGTTACGATTTCCGTTGTAATAGACATAAAAAATACCTCCTGTTTTTTTCATAGTCTACATGAAATAAAACAAGAGATATAGTAGAAAATCGACTGGTCATAGGTATTTGTATTTAACATTCTCTTTTACAGTAGCTTTCTCTGTCTGAAAGGTGCGTGGTGCTGTTCCCGAAAATCGTGTAAACTCTTTTATAAAATATGATTGGTCAGTAAAATTATTATCGTAAGTAATATCGGTTAAACTAATATGTTGATGTACTAATTGATTACATGTATTCTGGAAACGTTTTATACGACGCAAAATTTTCGGAGTATAGCCCGTATAATTTAAAAACATTCTCTCAAAAGTTTTTATGTTTATTGACCGTTCATAACAAAAGGATTTGATAGATATATCATCGCTAATTGTTATAAAATCTGATATTAGCTGTGCTTTATCCACAAAATCTTGCTTTATAGATAACTCCTGAATCAAAGTATTTTCGATTTCAGCTATTATTTTTTCAGTAGTATCATTACTGACTGCTTTTTTTAACTTTTCTCCTAAACTGTATGAAAGCCCATTTAGATCAACCACTTTGTTTTGAACTTCCTTAAGTGATTTATGCACAAAGGGATATAGCCCATGAGGATAAAATGATATACCAAAAATACTAATGTTTTTTTCTTGATGGATAAAACTGTACTTGCTACGTAGTCCATTGATATGAAAAGGGGGTGCTATTATTTTATTACATTCTGTTTCATATACCACATCATCAGCCAAATTCAATATAACATCAATACAATCCGTTGGAAGAAGTTTATAGTGTATGTCTGCATTCGCGGCTTCAATGTGCCAAAAAAATTTCACCCACGGAATAAGACATTCATTTTTAATTGCATAACGGGTAATATTTAAAATGTTAATCACCTCTAATCGAAACTTTCTATGTATCATTATAAATGTTTGACCTCAAAATATCAACATATTACCTGCAAATACCATGTTCTATTCTAATCAGCACTATGATATGTGTAATCATATTCAAAAAGGAAAGGTGAACGGTAAAATGTAGTAGGGTGAAAAATATGAAGCAGGACAAAGTGAAGTATGATTTTAAGGCTTTCGGGCAAGCCATAAAAGAAGCACGAAAGGCAAAGGGTATCTCGCGCAACCAGTTAGCGGACAGACTGAACATTGCGCCGCGCTATATCGCGTCCATTGAGAACAGCGGACAGCACCCAAGCCTACAAATCTTTTATGAGCTTGTCACCTTTTTAGATGTGTCGGTGGACCAGTTCTTTTTCCCAAATGAGGAAACGGAAAAATCTACCGGGCGGCGGTAGCTCGACAGTCTGCTTGCCGATGGGGGGTGTCACGCGGTAGGACGGTGTTTTTGTGGGGTTAATTTCCCTTGCCCGGTCAAAACCGCGCCCGCAAAGCCCCATGATACAAGGGTTAATAGTGATAAGGAAGTATTATAACAACTTATCCATAACGCTGACAGACAGGGTGCAAACAAAAGCAGAGAATATATCACTTTCTTTAGTGGTCGGTTCTCTGCTTTTTTGTTACGCCATAGAAAGCCGTTTTTGAGGGCAGACATATAAAACCTTTGCCCCGTCATTTTAACACTCGCAAATCCGCATAAATCAAGGACAAAATAACTCCTATTGCGTAACAACCCCCATAATAAATTGAGGGCGAAAGCAGTTTACTGATTTCGTCCTCTTGACAGCTTTTCCTGTCTTTGCTACTTCCTAACGGTCGAAGCGAAATTTCAATATAGCTTCAACCAGTTTTGCCTTTAGCCTGTCCTGCGTGTCGTCATTGATATGTCCCTTATACATAGACAGATACTTGATGTATCCTGTGTAATACCGTAATACTGCGTCTACTGCTTCCGGTTCTCCGGCAACCGCTTTTTCGATTATTTCAAAAGGTATCAGTTTTTTGTTTCTCATGTTCCAGTTTCTCCCATTCTTTTCGTAACTGTTTAAGCGCAATATTTCGCCTGCTGTTTATCGTGCTTCTGCAACGCCCGTACAGTCTGCCGATTGCTTCATCACGATAGCCGACAAAGTAATAAAGCAACAGGACTTCACGCCGTAATTTCGGTAATCTTGACAATGCCGTCGCTAACTGTTCATTATCAACGATAATTTCTTTCCCAAACACAAGAAATGCGGTCGGCTTGTCCAGCTTTTCAAAGTAACTATCCATAGCAGACGGTTCAAAAAATCTTTCCGACATCAGATAGTTAAGGGATATTTCCTTTGCTTCTTTCCGCTTCAAATCCCGCCAGCGTTAATTGCTTCATGGCACAGGACAATTTTACAGAATCCGCTAAAAGCATATTAGATATGCTCTATAAATTGTTCAGAGTATTTCATATTACCTACCTTTCTCCCTATATAAAAGGACAAAAAAATCCCATGCAGGATAAATTGCATGGGTATCTGATACAACATAGAGTTATGATAACATATTAAATGAATTGACAGTTCATATTCATAAGCAAAATACTCCCCGGCGGTGGACGAGATTTTTTTAACAGCTTAAAGATTGTGGGATTCTGTATATATAGTGCATGTTTCATAGCGGTTACCTCTATCCGCCGCTATCATTGTAAGAAATAGCACAGCCCTATTGGAGATATAAAGAAATGGCGGTTTTGATTTCTCAAATACTGCCACAAAAGAATGGAAGCGCACTAATACTCCTGCTGACAACGGCTTTTTTTCTTTTGCCATTTATGGCAATACCATTGTGTGGCAGGTATGTGAAAACAGATTTTTTATTTTTCTGATACAATATCATGCAGTCTGCTATCGGCAATAAATTTTTTCTTTCTTGGGTCACCCTCTGCCCGGAAAATAACCAGACTTCTTAAATCAAATATGGAACTCCAGACCGTTTCAAAATCCGGCTCATTGTCATACTGACACATAAATCCATATTCCCCTTTTAAAAGCAGTTTGGTTGTTTCAATGACATCATCCGTAATGCAATGCGAAAAGCTGTCCATAACTACTCCATAACGTTTTGCAGAATCATAATCATTTCCATTCGCATCATCATATTGTTTCATTTCATCAGAGGTAAAACTGTTTACTGTGCAAACAATTTTGCCATTTTTAAACATCTCTGGTTTTCTGATTCTTTTAGCAGTAGGAGTACACTCAACAACTACCATATTGCCGCTTCTATCTGCAAGCAGGATATTACAGTTTGAAGCAATCGGTAATGGCATAAGCAAAGAAATTGCCGCTTCCGTGCTGTCCGCTTTTTCAAGTAAATACCGAACAACAAAACACGAGTTAAATCCCGCCTGTATTTTTTCAAGCCCAGTCATAACAAACGTCATGGCAACAGCTAACCCATGCTCGTTCAGCCCCTCTTCTCCATTGACAAACGAAGATGTGGTAATGTTAAAGCGGTTTCCGTCTGCCGGAGCATAGATTTCGCTCTTGCTCCCGTCGCGCAGATATGGCGGCAAATCATTATTTCGCCCATATATGATTCTGCCATTTTTTGAAAAAGCAAATGCTGTGCATCCACGGATTTCAACAGGTATGTTTTCTTCTAAATTATACATACAGCACCCCATACACAGCATCCATGAAGCAAATGGTAAATAATCTATTCCCATCGTATCGCTGATTCCCAGTATTTCTTCGCATACTTCAGGGAAAAACTCTTTTAGAATTTTTTCACTTGCTTTTCCATGTTCTATCTGAAACTTGTCAAGGTGAAGTGGGAAAGCCATTTTTGCTTTTTGAAAAATCAATCCTCTTTTTACTCCCATTTGGTAATGTTCGCCCTTTAACCTTAAATGATACATTTCTCTCTCCTTCTACTTCTTTATTGCAATCCATACTTCCGAATGACCGCAGACTGGCGCTTCTGCAACAATCGGATATACTTCAATATCGGGAAGCCCTGCATATTCATATCCCGAAAACGGAAGCCATTCAGAGTAAAAACGCCGGAATACGCTCTGCACATTTTCTTTAAAACGTCCGGTGTTTTCAAAAACAACCCATGTTGCTGCCGGGATTTCAAATTCTGCCATTCCATAAGGAACAGCGGTATCCGTTGAAACCGCGATATAGTAAAAAATATTGTCCGGGTCTTGATATGCTGTAACGCCTAAAATACCCTTTGGTTCATTTTGGTGAAAACTGCATAATTGTTTAAAATGCTCTGTGTATAATGTCTGTTTCCAGAATCCGGGAATATTCTGCATATTGACTTCTATATCATCAACTAAAGGCATCCGAACCCCAATCATACGCATAGGACATTTTTCCTCAATGTGGTATGGCATAGCATCTCCTCCTGTAACTGCTACAGAGAACCTTATGGGTGGGTATGAATTTAGGGTAATTCCATTATTCTTAGCCGCAGCCGGTGCAATTCCATGAACGTTTTGAAATGCCCGGTTAAACGATGTCGGGGAATTGTACCCATATTTTAGCGCAATATCTATTACCTTTCTGTCTGTCCTCTGCAATTCAAAAGCCGCCTGTGACATCCTGCGCTTACGGATATATTCTGCCAATGAGATACCCGCAACATAGGAAAACATACGTTGAAAGTAATAGGTTGAGCAACACGCGATACTGGCGGCGGTGTCTACAGAAATTTCTTTATCAAGATTTTCCTCTATATACTCTATAGCATTGCTTAAATTTTTCAACCACTCCATTTTTAACCTCCTCGTGAAAATCATACCCGAAGATAAGATTTTTTTCCTCGCTTTTTCTGTCCTCTTTTGTAAACTCTACCGCATTAAAAATTTTCTTTCAACTCATAAAAATTTTGTTTTCATTTGGCATTTTCCAAACTTTCCCGTAGTAGGGCATAAGGAAAACTTTTTGAAGAATTTCTCTCAAAACTCCGTCATTTTCGCTCTGTGCGGTGTTGTAGGTAGTGAGAGGATTTTCAAGAGGGTTTGGGATTCTTCCCAACAAGCAGAATCTGTCCGCAAGCCGCAGGCGAAAACGGGCAGATTTACGGAAAAGGGTACCCTTTTCCTATGCTTGCTCCGAAACTTCTCACTTTAATAAATACGGAAGGGAAGGGAAAAGAATGGAATGGGATATTGAAATCAAGGACAGTGAATTTGTACCGCAGAACAGGAAACCGACAGAGGAAACCGTCTGCTACAAAATCGGCGGCACATACTATGAAGTGTCTACCTCCTGCGGCGGCTCGGAACGGCTACGGGATAAGATGATACGGCTCATAAAATCGGAAACCGTCAAAACGCCCAATGACAAACAGGGATAGGCGATGTATAATAAGTACAGCACTACTGTTTGTCGGGCGTTCATTACAGGAGGAATGAACACATGACAGCAAATACAAATAAGCCCGGACAGACAACAGCATTATACGCCCGTCTTTCGCAGGAAGATACGTTAGAGGGCGACAGCAACAGCATTGTGAACCAGAAAGCAGTCCTTTCCAAATATGCGGCGGACAACGGCTTTTCCAATCCCGTTTTCTTCATTGACGATGGAGTATCGGGAGTGACGTTTGACAGACCAAATTTTAACCGTATGATTGCGGAAATTGAAGCCGGAAACGTGGCAACGGTCATTGTCAAGGATATGTCAAGATGGTGTGGTATAAAAAAAGTTGACAGTTTATTCTCAAGGATTTCATAATAAAACCAAGAGAATAAGGAGGTATTCAAAGTGGCACGTAAATATGACCATGAATACAAAGTACAGGCAGTAAAACTTGCCAAAGAAATCGGAGGCGTCAAAGCGGCTAAAGAACTGGGAATCCCTGAAGGAACCATCCATACATGGCTGAAAGCCGTAAGAGCTGGCAAGTTGGATATTGGGGAAGGTTCCCATACCCCTGCCAGCGCAATGAGCCTGTCAGAAGAGATTACCATGCTGCGTAAGAGGGTTAAGGAGCAGGATAAAGAAATCCGTCGCCTAAAGGAAGAAAACGAATTTTTGGAGGAGGCCAGCGCTTTTTTCGCCGCCAGCCGTCGGAAGTCAGTAAAAACCAGAGAATGATCTTTTTGGCTTTGAAAACAGAGGACGGCAGGATTACCGGGAAAATTTCATTTTATTGCCGAATGCTTGGTATCAGCCGGCAAGGCTTCTATAAATATCTTGAAACCAAAGATCGTCCCTGGAAGTACCAAGACCTGGCGGATGCCATGAAAGAAATCGCCAGCGAGGATGAATGTAACGATACTTACGGACGGATTCGGATGTATCAGGCACTGTGCCTGAAGCGGCCGGAGGGAGTGTCGATTCCCAGTGAGCGGACCGTATACCGGGTCATGGACCAAATTGGCCTGAGCCATCGCCCCAAGCGAAGACCGAACGGGATCACAAAGGCAGACCGGGAGGCTATGAAATCAGATGATCTGCTGAAACGGGATTTCCATTCAGATGCCCCATTAGAAAAATGTATTACAGATATCACGGAAATCCCGGCGTCCAATGGGAAACTGTATGTATCTGTGATTTTCGACTGCTTTGATCTTAGCGTCCTTGGTCTGGCAATGGAAACAAACATGAAAGCAGATCTGTGTGTCCATACACTGGAAAACGCCCTGACTGCTTATCCTGCACTGGAAGGCGCTATCATCCACAGTGACCGTGGAACACAGTACACCAAAAGCAGATGACTGTAGAGGAATTAAAGGTACTCATTTGGAGATACTTCCTCAGCTACTGGAATAACCGGAGGATATGCTCTGCCAATGGCGGGCTTCCACCTATGATAAAACGCAGGCAGTATTATGAGGATTTGGAACTGGCCGCATAGTCAGTGATATGCTTGAGAAAAATGTGTCAACTAATATTGACAATATCATACCTTCGGCAGGGATCTCAAATGGAACCCTCATATCCACTGCCTTATCTCCGAAGGCGGTTTTAGTGATGACGGCTTCTGGCGTCATGTGAAACACTTTAATTACAATTTTCTCCGTAATGCTTTCCGCACGGCTCTCCTGAACGAAATGGAATCTATCATTGGGCCATCCTTTAAGAAGATAAAATCAAAATGTTATACCGATATAAACAGGGCTTTTATGTTTATGCTAAGCCCAATCTCTGTGACCCCAAAACAGTTATCAAATATATTGGGCGTTATCTTGGACGCCCTGTTATCGCCACCTCCAGAATCGATAAATATGATGGCGATAATGTCACTTTCCACTACAACCGCCATGAAGATGGCAAATATATAGAGGAAACAATTCCCGCAATTGACTTCATCAAGCGGTTGATTCGCCACATCCCTGAAAAACATTTTAAAATGATTCGATATGGCGGCTTATACGCCAGACACCGCGAAATTGATTCCAAACTTTACCGTGCCGTTTCTAAAAGCAAACACCGTATCTATCGGAGTTTTAATCAATGGAGAACTGCCATTTTGACTTCCTTCGGTTACGATCCTTTGGAATGTCCTAACTGCAAGCACAAAATTACTGTTTTAGAAATATATTACAATCACAAATGCGTATCCCTTGAAGAATTATACGAGAAAGCAATGTCCAAATCTCGTGGAAAGCGTTCTTCTGCATGATTCCTTTTTTCGCATTCTATGCTATAATCCTCTAAAAAGAGGAGATACACCCATGAAACCTAATATCGAGGAATTACGCAAAAAATATATCGATAATCCGCCAGAAGGAATGACATCTAAGGACATTCGCCATATGAGCGAAGATGAACTTCTGGATATGGATTATTTCTTAAATGAAGATGATTTGTTCGATGACGAGGCTGGTGTAGAAGGTTTTTGTATCTTCTAACCAACGTCGTCCAATTCCAATGCCCGCCTTGATGCGGGCTATTTTCATTCAAGAGTTCGACGTTTGTCGAACTTTCCTATAAAATCGAGTAGGGGAGATTAAATCTCCCCTCTCACACCACCGTACATGCCGTTCGGCATACGGCGGTTCAACATAACTTCAAAGCATGACGTTCCATGTAATAATCGTAGCAACTCACAAGCCCTGCCTGTTTCAGCTTTTCTTTTGAGATTGCCCTGACTACACAGGTTTTCGTTACTATCCATTGATAGTGGTCTCCCATGTATGATGTCTGTCTTGCAAGGTCTTTTCCTATACCCAGCTTCTGCAATCCCCACTGCCGTTTCTTCGGTACTTTCCATTGTTTCCAGATTATTACTCGCAGTCTTGTACGCAAATGTGCGTCTATGTCGGTCATTGCTGTTTTCATCCTACCTATTGCAAAGTAGTTTATCCAACCTCGGATTACCCTGTTGAGCTGTTTTACCCTTTCCGCAAACGCCATTGATTTTCTTCTTTCTGTCAGCTTCTTTAACGTCCTCTTAAATTTCTGCACAGAATCCTTGTGTGGTCTGCACTTCCATTCTTTCGTCTTGGAATCTTTCCAGAATCCAAAGCCGAGATATTTGAGGTTCATTGGTCTTGTTATGTGTGTTTTATCTGCATTTACTTTCAGACCAAGCTTCCTCTCTATCCAGTCCGTTATCGAATACATAACACGTTTGGCACTTGCTTCGCTTCTGACTGCTATTACACAGTCGTCAGCGTACCTCACGAAGCGCAATCCACGTCTTTCCATCTCTTTATCCAGTTCATTCAGCATGATATTAGACAATAGCGGCGACAGATTGCCACCCTGCGGCGTTCCCTGTTCTGTTTTCTCATACCTGCCCTGCACCATGACTCCTGCTTTCAGATATTTCCGTATCAGCGATTCCGTATCTCCGTCATTTATGATGTTGTGGACAAGGCTCATCAACTTATCCTGCGGTACGTTATCGAAGAATTTCTCTAGGTCTATGTCCACTATCCACTCATATCCCTCATTGAGGAACATGAGCATATCTTTGATAGCCATTTCACAGCTCCTGTTTGGACGGAATCCGTAACTGTGGTCTGAAAACAGCGGCTCGCACATAGGGCTGATTATCTGTGCTATACCCTGCTGGATTACCCTGTCCATGACTGTCGGTATTCCAAGTTTTCTTTTGCTTGCGTTAGGCTTCGGGATTTCTACACGCCTCACGGGTTGAGGTTTGTAACTCCTTCCTCTGATTTGCTCCCTGATACTGTTCCAGTTCTTACGGATAAATCCATCAAGTTCTTCCAGTTCCATGCCGTCAACGCCGCCTGCACCCTTATTGGCACAGACTTTCTTATATGCTTCGTTCATGTTCTTTTTCTCCAGTATCTTTTCCAACAATTCCGACATACTTTGTGTGCTTCGCTCCTTTCCGCTCCCTGTGATTTGTCCTATGTTTATGCGTTTACAGCTCATATACGTTTCGCCTACATCCGCTTGTCGAATACTCACAGGTACATACATTCGTCTGCACGGTTACATTGTTCAGCCCTTCAGATTTCTCCTACTATGGCTTCTGCTGACTTCTCACAGTTCGTTGTTACTACGGCTGATGAAACCGCCTGTGAGACCTCACGGGATAAGTCCGTGTTCTTTCCTCGTCTACCCTCCCGATTTACGCACATGGGTTACGGCTACCTTTAGGGCTTCGTTGCTTTAAGTCAACTTACCCACCATGTACGCCTTAATATCGGGTTTCTGTCCGTAGGGCTACGATTTCGCTATCCCTTCTTCTCGCCCACACCTCACGATGCAAACCTTGGGAGTCGCTTACAAGTTCGTCGGTAGCTACGCCTATGTGGACTTGCACCACAGAACACGGACATGCCCGTCATACTTAAAAAGACCCCATGAAAACAAAAAGTTTTCATGGGGTTGATTAATTCTCTTATATAGCAAAAATTATCTCTTTGAGAACTGTGGTGCACGACGTGCAGAACGAAGTCCCGGTTTCTTTCTTTCCTTCATACGAGGATCTCTGGTTAAATATCCTGCTTTCTTTAATACCGGACGGAAGTCTCCGTCAACCTGTAATAAAGCTCTGGAAATACCGTGGCGGATTGCTCCTGCCTGTCCTGTAAATCCACCGCCGATAACATTTACCAATACATCGTATTTTCCGAGAGTGTCAGTAGCAACCAATGGCTGGCGTACGACTACTTTTAATGTCTCTAATCCTAAATATTCGTCAATATCTCTTTTATTGATTGTGATCTTTCCTGTTCCTGGTACTAAATATACTCTAGCGATACTGCTTTTTCTTCTACCAGTTCCGTAATATTTTGCTGTAGCCACTTAATCGTCCTCCTTCTTAATACTTGATCTCTAATGCTTTTGGCTGCTGAGCCTGGTTGTTGTGCTCTGCGCCTGCATATACGTGAAGTTTCTTAATCATTGCTCTTCCCAAAGGACCTTTTGGAAGCATACCTTTTACTGCAAGATAGATAACATCTTCAGGCTTTTTTGCCATTTTTTCTTTTAAAGTTGTTTCTTTCATTCCGCCTACATAATCAGAGTGATTGTAGTAGATCTTCTGGTCTAATTTCTTTCCTGTTACCTGGATTTTATCTGCGTTCACAACGATCACGTTGTCGCCTGTGTCAATGTGAGGAGTATAAGTCGGCTTATTCTTTCCTCTTAAAACTTTTGCGATCTCTGATGCTAAACGTCCTAATGTATGTCCTGTGGCGTCAACTACATACCATTCTCTTTCAATTGTTGATGGGCTTGCCATAAAGCTCTTCATGGTTCTTCCTCCTAAATTTCTCAATCAATGTGTCTTCTATATAAAATACTCCCTCCGGGGCATTGGGGTAAGCATTTTCTTTTATGTCACATTTTCATATTATATAACACTGACCGGGGTGTGTCAATAAATTTTCTCCAAAAATTATGAAACAGAGCAGACCGGGACAGCTATTATCTATTGACGGTGATCAGCCGCAGTGATTTTGTTCTGCATACTTTTTAATATTGGAAACATTGCAGTGAGTCTCGAATTCATCCCCCCGCAGTACGACCAGGGACGGAGCCTGCATAATACCGTATTCCTGCACCAGCTCCTGATGTTCTTCCGCATCCACGATTTCAAACGGAATCTGGGAACTTTTAAGGACCTCTCCAGCCATCTTACAGTTCGGACAAGTTTTGGTTGTAAACAGAAGCATTTTCTGGGCTTCTTCCATCTTCTTTTCCGCCTCTGAGGCAAAGCTTATGTCTTTTTTCGGAGTCTTGGATGCTTTCAGGACAGAATTTTTGGGATCATACAGCTTCCTTTTCTTCATTCATATAACGTATGTTAATGAGTGTCAGTCCTTTTGCCGGGGCATTTGGACCTGCCTTTCCTCTTTTCGGATGCAGGAAAAGCTCCCGGACCCACTCCGGTTCTCTTTTGCCCCTTCCAATAGAGATCAGAGTTCCGGCCATCATCCTCACCATATTATATAAAAATCCGTTTCCCGTAACTCTCATTGTAATATACCGGCTGTTCTGCCTCACCTCACACTCATAAATCGTGCGCACAGTAGTCTTTGTAGGACTTCCTGTAGTGGAGAAGCTTAAAAAGTCATGCTCACCTAAAAAATAGCGGGCGGCTGTACGCATACGCTCCACATCCAAAGGTACATAAACAAAATGATGATGCCTCGCCGTGACCGGATTGTCAAACTCTGAATTGTAAATGGTATACTCATAAGTTTTTCTCGTATCCTGATACCTGGGATGAAAATCGTCCCTCACTTCTTTGGAAGACTGTATGACAATATCATCCGGCAGCCTCTGGTTCAGAGCCCTGGCGATCCTCTCACCCGGAATCTCCGTCTCCGTGTCAAATACTGCCACATTCCCAAGGGCATGAACCCCGGAGTCGGTGCGGCTGGCACCGATCACCGTGATCTCTTCTCCTAAAAGACTGCCAAGTTTCTCATTGAGAACCCCTTCTATGGTCGTATCCTTTGGCTGTATCTGCCAGCCGCAGTAATTTGTCCCTTCATATGCCACTTCTAATTTTATCCGTTTCATAGATCACCTCACGCCTATCTGCCAATCGGACAGAAAAATCCCAGGTAAATCATCAATGCCAAAAATAAAGCCAGGAACAGATAAGCCAGCAGGTCCCTTCTGCAGTATTTGAGAGGCTTCATCTTCGTCCGCCCTTCTCCGCCGTGGTAGCACCTGGACTCCATGGCCAGGGCCAGGTCATTGGCTCTCCTCACGGCCGCCACAAACAGCGGCACTACAATCGGCACCATACTCTTCATCCGGTGCAGAAAACTTCCGTTTTTAAAATCCACTCCTCTTGCGGTCTGAGCCTTCATGATCTTGTCCAGCTCCTCTGTGAGGATCGGGATAAACCTTAGGGCAATAGACATCATCATCGCAATCTCATGCACAGGAATTTTGATCAGTTTCAAAAAGCCCAGCGACTTTTCAAGCCCGTCTGTGAGCTCATTGGGTGTGGTCGTAAAGGTCATAAGGGAAGTGCCCAATACAAGCATCACCAGCCTTGTGCCCAGATAAACGGCTGTGACGACTCCTTCTTTGGTGATCCTGATGACACCAAAATGTACGATCGCTTCGCCCGGTATAAAGAAAATATTGATGACAACGGAAAAAAGCAAAATAACGCCAACGGCTTTCAGACCCCTGACAATAAAAGAGAGGGGTACGGTGGAAAGCCCGATCATCAAAGCCAAAAACAGCAGAGAAGCCGCATAAGTCAGCAAAGACTTTGAAAAAAACAAGGTTATGACAAAAATCAATGTCCCCACCAGCTTCACCCGCGGGTCCAGCCGGTGAAGAATAGAGTCTGATCTGTAATATTGTCCTATGGTGATATCTTTAATCATATGTTTGTTCCTTCTTTAATGTTTTTAAGATTGCCGTCTTGGCATCTTCAAGGGTCAGGATCTCTCCCTCAACAGGAAATCCCTTTTCTTTCAGATCGTTGGCCAGATGTCTGAAAAATGGTACGGACAGCCCCATCTGCTCCAGTTCTTCCTGATGAGAGAACACTTCTTCCTTATCCCCGTCAAATTCAAGGCGTCCACGGTTCATGACGATCATCCTGTCTACATAGGATGCGATATCTTCCATACTGTGGGACACAAGTATGATTGTGATCCCCTGTTCCTGATTGAGACACTTCAGAAGTTCCAACAGCTGTACCCTTCCCTCAGGGTCCAGACCGGCGGTCGGTTCATCCAGGATAAAATATTCAGGCTTCATTGCCAGAATGCCTGCGATGGCCACTCTGCGCTTCTGTCCTCCGGACAGTTCAAATGGCGACTTTCCGAACAGTTCCTCAGAGATCCCCACGTCTTTGAGTGCCTCCTTCGCAACTTCTTCGGCTTCTTCTTTGGAGGCCCCAAAGTTCATAGGACCGAAACAGACATCCTCCAGTATGGTCGTCTCAAATAGCTGGTGTTCCGGATACTGAAAGCAGAGGCCAACCTTTCCCCGAAGACTTTTGATATCATAATCCTCGGCATGGATATTCTTTCCCTCAAAATATACCCGTCCTTTTGTAGGTTCCATGAGCCCGTTCAGATGCTGGATCAGCGTAGACTTACCCGATCCCGTGTGTCCGATGATGCCGATAAACTCTCCCTCTCCGATCTCTAAATCTACATCGATCAGCGCGGGCTTTTTTATATCCGAATTATCTTCATATATATAACTTACTTTCTCTAAACTAATTGACATAACTCTTCCACCAGTTCTTCCCTTGTCGTTACCGCATCGGAAAGCCTGATTCCCTCCTTTTTAAGCTCATAGGCAAGCTCTGCGGCAAATGGCACCTCAAGCCCGTACCCTTTCAGCTCCTCTACATGTGCAAAGACTTCCTTTGGCTTTCCGCTCATCACGACCTTTCCCTGATCCATGACAAACACTCTGTCAGCCAGCAGTACTTCTTCCATATCATGAGTGATCAGAATGATCGTGATCTCTTTTTCCCTGTTCAGCTCCCCTGCAAGAGACAGAACATCCTGTCGTCCCCTGGGGTCCAGCATCGCAGTGGGCTCGTCCAAAATTATACATTCGGGTTCCATGGCCATGATCCCTGCAATGGCCACGCGCTGTTTCTGCCCGCCGGATAAATGATTGGGGCTTGCGCTGCGGTAAGCAGTCATCCCGACGCCCTCCAATGCCCCTGCCACGCGGCTCCAGATGTCTTTTGTGGGCACGCCGATATTTTCCGGGCCAAAGGCTACATCTTCTTCCACCACAGAACCGACAATCTGGTTGTCCGGGTTTTGAAATACAATGCCTGCACTTTGACGGATCTTCAGGAGCTTTTCATGGTCTCTTGTATCCATACTCTTTAAATAGACAGAACCGGATGTGGGCTGGAGCAGTCCGTTGATATGTTTTGCCAGGGAAGATTTGCCGGAGCCGTTGTGTCCCAGAATGGCAATGAACTCCCCCTTTTCCACCGACATATCCACACCATTTACGGCATTGACGGTCTGATTTTCCTCTTCCTTTTCCCCGTAAGTTATATATTGATGAATTAAATCTTTGATCTGTAATATTGACATTGGTTTCTCCTTTGACATATGCTCCATTATATCAATAAAATGGGCTGGAAACAATAGGTATTCATTGACATTACTGCGGGTAAATCCCGTGACGCAAAGCCAGGGGCCTAAACCATGAGATGGTATGACAGCCGGCTGCTCCATTTTACCTATCGGACATCATTCATATTTGATCTGACTGTCCTGTCAATGGATCTTACACTGCACTCTTTTCGTGCAGTTTACCTTACATTGTATACTTTATAGATAAAATAGAGGGGCTGTCATATAGATTGTTTTATCCAATGATATACTCATCTATTTCTTCTAGAAATTTCCCGTAATCACTTTTCTCCGGTTCAATCTGAAGTTCTAATGGATGGGAAATATTTAAGCTGAAAATTCCTAAGATCGATTTTGCATTAATCACATATCTGTCTGACTTTAAATCTACACTTCCATCATATCTGCCGGCAGCTGCGGCAAACGTTTTTACATCCTCTACAGTATCTAATTGAATCGTTTTTTTAACCATAATTTTACTCCCTTTATTTTCTCGGTAGTGTCAAGTTTTACTACCTGTCTTATTGTTTTAACCTTGATTTTATGGGAGTTTGCAATAAAAAGAGCAATGACCTCCCTTTTTGAAGTATAATGTAGTTACCACAACCAAACATAATACGAAAGGAGTTCATTGCTCATGGACATTATACTTTATTTACTTCAACTTATTCAATACCAACATAAACAACTTTGCTGGCTTATTAACTTTATCTGTAGATACATCCCACTTAAGCAGTGGGCTTTCGATGATTCCCATTCTCCGAAATATCAAAAATTTAAAATTGATCAGCTCCCCAAATTCATTTCCTATAAACAGGAATGGAACTGGAAGGATCTCATCTCTTACTATCAGCGGCGTTACCATAAATCCATTAAGCCTGTGTTCAGACGCGTGGAATGTGATATCCCCAAATCCTGTCACTGTCCTGTTTGCGGTGCGCCGGTTGACTATCTCACGTGGAACGATGGGAAACGAAAATCCCAAGTGCTGTGCAAGGTCTGCCAGACACATTTTTCTCCAACCAAAGATAACCGTTTTTCCAAAACTACCGTGTTAAAGTGTCCTCACTGCAACCGCAATCTTGAACACAAGAAAGACCGTAAACACTTTATTATTCATAAATGCGTAAATCCTAAGTGTCCTTACTATCTGCACAACCTGAAAAAAGTTGATAAAAAGCATCTGAATGAGGATTACGGTAAAAATAAATATAAGCTTCACTACATCTACCGTGAATTCACGATAGATTTCTTTCGGATGGATTTAAACTCTCTCCCAAAGAATGCCTCTTCTCTCAAATTCACCAAGTTTGATTCCCACACCATGTCTCTATGTCTGACTATGCATGTGAATCTTGGACTTTCTCTCAGGAAAACTAAGCAGGCGCTCCATGACCTTTACGGTATCACTATCTCTCATCAGAGCATTGCCAACTACTGTAAATCCGCAGCTCTTTGCATCAAACCCTTTGTCGATCATTACGATTATGGCACCGAATCCGTCTTCACGGCTGATGAAACCTATATCAAAATCCGTGGTCTTAAAGCTTACGTCTGGTTCATTATGGATGCTGCAAAACGTTCCATCATTGGATACCGGATCTCTGATAATCGCGGTGTTGGTCCCTGTATCCTTGCGATGAGAATGGCTTTCCGAAATCTAAAAGAGCTTCCGAAAAACTTTAAATTTATTGCGGATGGATACAGTGCCTATCCATTAGCTGCCCAGCAGTTCTTCCATGAGTTTGGTGATAAATTTAAGTTCAGCATCACTCAGGTAATTGGACTTACCAACGACGATGAAGTGTCAAAAGAATTCCGACCATACAAGCAGATGATTGAAAGGCTCAATCGTACATACAAGGTCTCTTACAGACCTACGAACGGCTTTGACAACATCGACGGCGCCAACTATGACCTTGCTCTATGGGTTGCTTACTACAATTTCCTTCGTCCTCACAAACACACAGGATATAAAGTCCTAAATGAGGTGGAACTGCTAAAAGGAGCCGAAAACATGCCCGGCAAGTGGCAGCTTCTTATATTCCTTGGTCAACAGACGATCCTGAATCTTCAAAACCGGACCACAGCCTAAAAGGAGCGGAACCGTTGTCACGCAAACCGTGGAATACCACAGTGCACCGCACAAGGATATGCCGCGAAAGTTGCTTGACATAAGGGTTCTCGGATTATCCTGTTTAGCAGAAAAGGGGCAACTGCGCCCTTTTCCTGCCTTCCGGCGAGGATGGGTTCGGGCAAAGCCTGATATTAGGTCAAGGGACAAGTCCCTTGCGGGTACTTAGGGCAGCGCCCTAAGCCCTCGGAGAGCTTAACGTTATCAATATCTACAGGTTTCAAGGTTCATCTGAGCCTATTTTTTATGCTCAGCTTTTTCATACATCACTTGACACTATCATTTTCTCAGTTCGCCTATTGTTTCTTTTAAACTCTTTAAATCTTGATCTAAGCTCTGATACATTTCTACATAATATGGATACAGCCTGTCATAAGCTTCTTCCCATTCTTTCACCGGCTGAATTATTTCTTTTACTTTTACGATTTTTTCGGCTGCCTTTGTAAGGTCCGGAAATACTCCAACTTTTCGTCCAACAATGAATGCGTCTCCCACCGGAACATCCCCTGATTTTTCGTCTAATAAATATACAGGAATATGAAGCATGGATGCCTTTATCTGAGCCCATGTACGGCTTTTTGCTCCGCCACCGCAAATTCGTAAACAATCAACGGCCGCCCCTGATTTTTTTACTGTTTCAAATACATGGCGAACAGCGTATGCCGTACCTTCAAATACAGAACGTATTAAATCTGCTCTGGTCATATCCATTCCCATTCCGATAAACATACCTCTTGCATATTCATTCCACAACGGCGCTCTTTCTCCTAACAAATATGGGAAGAATATCACACCATTTGATCCTGGTTCTGACTCCAATGCCAACTCATTTAAGTATGAATAAATATTTTTATCGTTTGCTTCGGCGTATGCTCTTTCTTCTGCTGCAAAAGTGTCAATAAACCATTTTAACGCCGCTCCACTTGTCTGAATTGGTGCATCAAATACCCATGGCATTCCATCAACTGCACAAGGTCTCGTAACAACCGGTACATCCGGCGCACTCTTAACATCACTTCCAATGAAAACGAGAGATGTTGTTCCAGATGACTCCCCACATTCCCCAAGACGACTGATTCCTGTTGCATGCATAGATGCCATAGCATCACTACATCCTGCAATGACTGGAACCCCTTCCTTTAATCCAGTTTCTTTGGCTGCTTCCTCTGTGACAAATCCGATAATTTCATCTACTAACTTTAATTCAGGAAGCATTGCTTCCAAATCAACACCAATGACATCTCCTATCTCCTTTGACCACTCCATTTTACTGATATCGAGACATTGCGTTCTTGTTGCCTGGTCAATATCAGATGTCATTTTTCCAGTCAGTTTATAGTTAATATAAGAACTTGCCTGTAAAAAATATTTTGTCTTTGCAAAAAGTTCCGGCTCATGGTTTTTAAACCATAAAATTTTGTTCGGAAGAAAGGCCACCGCCGGCTGTCCCCCTACAATACGGACAAATTTATCACTTCCTATGGTATCAACTATGTAATGCAATTCTTCTGCTGAGCGATTGTCCTGATACGTTAAAGCATTTCTGAGCGGTGTTCCATTTTCATCCAATGGAAGCATTGTAACTGTATGTGAACTAATGGAAATTCCTCTGATTTTCTTTATAACCTCAGATCCTGCCTGTTCTCCCAGACTTTTGAATATAGCAACTGTATTGCTCCACCACTCGTTTGCATCTTGTTCCTGCATGTCCGGACCAGGTACCAGAAATTTACTTCGTCTGCCTGCCTCTGCAACAACATCTCCATCTTCACTAAGTATAATCGCTTTCATATTTGTTGTTCCGCAATCCATACCTAATAAATAATTATCCGCTTTTTTCATTCCGCTTCCTCCAATGGTATTTAAGACTTTATATTGATTAACGTAAGAATAACAAATTTATTCTTCACACTCAAAAGGTCTTTTTCCTCTTTTAAACGGAAATATTTCAGATACCATTTGCCGCAATATAACGGCAATAACGTGTTTGTTTTCTTCTGTTTTTATTCATTATACTAGAGTTGTAAGAAGGTATAACAAATAAAGAAGGGAGACTTACTTATGAAAATGAAAGCAGCGTTAATGTATGGACCAAGCGATATTCGCGTTGAGGAAACAGACAAACCTATTTGTCCTGAAGATGGTCTGATTTTAAAGGTCATGTCCGTAGGTTTATGCGGATCCGATATCCGAAACTTAACAACTGATTCCAGAAAAGGAAACTACCCTTTTATCTATGGACACGAAATTGTAGGTTTTGTTGATGAAATCGGGGAAGAGCAAAAAAAATATAAAGTAGGCGACCGCCTGTTTTTATTCCCGGGAACCTATTGTATGGAATGTGATGAATGCATCAGCGGTCACAGTGAAAATTGTTCAAACACCGAGGTTGCAAAACTTGCAGGTACCGGAGGATTTGCCCAGTATGTTTCTGTATCCGGCGAAAAGATCCGAAGAGGAGGTATTTATGAGATTCCCGATGACGTATCTTTTGATGCCGCAAGTCTCGGAGAACCTTTAACTTCCGTATTTGCATGTCTGGAAAATGTAAAGGTTGAATATCCTGACACCTTAGTCATCATCGGTGCCGGTCCTATTGGATGTTTCATGGCGCAGTTAGCTAAAATCCGCGGTGCACAGAAAGTTATTATGATTGATTTAAATGATACCCGTCTGGAAATGGCCAAAGGCTTTGGAGTGGACATCACAATCAATAGTTCAAAAGAAGATCCCATTGAAGCAGTTCAAAAGCTTACAGGTGGAAAAGGAGCCGATAAAGTAATTTCCGCCACACCTGCAAACGCAACACAAACACAGAGTATCCATATGGTACGAAAAGGCGGTTTGGCTGTTTTCTTTGGCGGCGTTCCAAAAGGCTCTATGACCGAATTAGATTGTAATTTGATCCATTATAACAACATCTGGATTAAAGGTCACTTTGGCGCTTCCTACAGCCAGTCAAAACGCGCATTCCAACTTGCAATTTCTTCATCATTTCCAACAGAGAAATTTATTACACACATCCTTCCATTAGATAAGATCAATGAAGGAATTCAACTTACGCGTACGGGTGAAGCAATTAAAGTGGTTCTTCATCCATTTGACAACTAACATCGTATTGGTGATGCTCTTTTTTTTGCTCTTCAGACAGAACAAAGTTGTCAAGCCCCTCCTTCAAGAGGGGCTTGACAACTTTGAGCGCCAAATGCGATTTGACGAAGTCAAATGTTTTCCTTTCGCATTTTGTGTGCATCCTCGCGGAGCGTTTTTATGGCGGGCACCATAATAAAAGGTGCCGTCCCTTATAGTTTTTCTCCGATATCGGAGATTATTCTCCTTGAGAATCTAGTGCCTGTGCATTCGTTGTTGGCGTCTTGACACAAGCGATGATACCAACGACTACCAGTCCAATTGCTGAAACAATAAAACGGTTGGAAATATCATTTCCCATTACATTTGCCATTGCATTTACTACGTATGCTGAGATAAAGTTACCAATATTATAGGTTGCAGATACGATAGCGATTGCAAGAGAAGCCTGTGCCGCCGGAACCATATTTGCCGCAAATGTTACTGCACCTGGATTCCTGATTGCAAAACCAAAACCTACAACTAATGCTCCTATACAGATGACATAGAAATTTGTAGACACACCAACCATTGCGGTACCTACCGCCATCAAAAGAATCGCTGCACCAATAGTAAATTTCCTGAACTTTTTAACAGTTGTTCCTAACAAGAGGCCTCCTACGATACCTACAACTTGCATAATAGAAGCAACCGTACCAGCTGTACTTGCATCCCCAATTCCTTTTCGGTCGATGTACATAGCAATATTTGTATTAAATGTTGCAACAAAAATACCTGTGATTAAACATAAGACACCAAAATACACCATTTCATTTGAAATCCTGCTGTTTTCACCTTTTACAACTGCCGGTATTGTTTCTCCCTTAGGTACTGTAAACAGAATGATCAATACGATAGGTATCGTAATCAAAAATACGAGGTATCCTCGTTCCCATCCAGCCATAGCTGTTAATAAACCAGAACCTTTTGCGATAATAGTTCCGCCGATACTTACAAAAATTGATTGTAATCCCATGACTCTTGATTTTTCAAGTCCTGTAAAGTAGTCAGAAATCAACGATGAGCTTGTTACAACAACAAAAGATAAACCTACCCCGATTACAATACTTGCTACATAAAGCATCCATAATTGCGTATTTAATACTTGTGGTATCAAGGCTCCCACGAGCATAAGAATTGTACCAATTACTGCAATATTCCTTTTGGTGATCTTCGGTTCCAACATTGGTTCTATGAACATTGCCGGTAAAGTTGTCAAATTAATCAGGGTCAAAACAATCTGAATTGCTGAATCACCTGCCCCTGGAAAGAATCTTCCAACCTCCGCTAAAATCGGCGCCAATGCACTATTACACGCCATAGTCAACGACATCACCAACAATCCGGCAGCAATGAATTTTTTATTTTTTGTGTTTTCCATTTTATACTCCTCCTCTTATCTTTTCCAGATGTATTTTCGTTCTTCTCCATTTAAGTAAGCTAATATTTCCTGAGACATCATTTCACCAGACCATCCGTCCACATCTGTTGTTAACCCTGCCATATGTGGTGTACATACAACATTTCTCATCTGTAATAACGGATGGTTTGCCGGAACCGGTTCCTCCCAGTACACATCAATCGCCGCACCTGCAATGTCTCCGTTTTGAAGTGCTTCTACAAGGTCTTTCTGGTCAATGACTGCCGCACGTGCTGTGTTAATCAAGAAAGCTGATTTCTTCATTTTAGAGAACCAGTCTTTATTAACAGATGCCTTTGTATCTTCAATTACCGGAAGATGAAGACTTACCATATCACTCTTTGTGAGCATCGTATCCAAATCAACTTTCTTGGCGCCATCTGCTGTGATTACTTCCTCTGGCATAAATGGATCATATGCTAAAATTTCCATACCAAATGCTTTTGCTCTAACAGCAACTTCACGTCCGATTGCACCATATCCGGCAATGCCAAGCTTCTTTCCATAAAGTTCAAATCCAATCCCATAATCTGTGAAAGGATGGTTCTCATCTAACGGACCAAATGTTACATTTTTAACATCCGGAACATCATAGATATTTGCTTTCGCTGGTCCTGTATGTTCCCCTTTAGAAAGTCCTGTGGAACTAAGGGCCAGATTTCGTGCTGCCGCAATCATTAATCCCATATTAAATTCTGCAACGGCAACCCTGTTTCTTCCCGGTGTGTATGACAGTGGAATCCCTGCTGCCTTTAGCACTTCATTGTCAACTGTAACTGGTGTTCCTTTGGCAACTCCAATGAATTTCATTCCAGATTTAATCCATGTATTGATTGTATCCGCCTTTGCATTTTCATCTCCTAAAACAACGATCTCAAATCCTTTACATTCCTCACGGATCATCTCTTCTGTTACGTTTCCTTTTCCGTGTTTTAACTCTCCGGCCTCTGTAACATCACATAGCTTTTCAATTTCCTGTCTTCTCTTTTCAGGAAGCTGAGTACAAAGTACTAACCTTTTTTTCATCGTTTTCCTCCCAATATTCAGGTGATATAAATTTCGTCTTTATATTAAACACGTAATCCTGTATAATATCCTGTGTTGATCGCATCGTATATTTTTCCAACCTTCCTGCAGTCACCAAGGATATAATATTCGTCAACACAATCTGTAAGTGCATCCACTTTTTCAAATGGTGACTTAAAACCTAAGGCACATACAACCGTATCTGCTTCGATGATAATATCTTCTCCGTCCTTTTCACACAAAACTCCTGTGGAAAGGATTTCTTTCACCTTTGTATTCAAATAGCACGCTGCAGATTTTTCAACTTCTACCATAAGACCGCCTCTGTAAAATGAGTTTACTTCTTCTGCGATCTCTGATTTCATCTCGATAATCACACATTCTTTGCCTTCATGTTTGAATCCAACTGCACCTTCTGCCCCCACAAGACCGCCGCCAACAATAGCAACCTTCTGGCCAAGTTTTTCCGGATGAAGTTCCGCTTCAATAGCCATAACTACATGATCTGAATCAAGCCCCTTTATTGGCGGCCTTAATTCTTCCGATCCGATTGCCACCATAAGTGCATCCGGATGAAACGTTTTAATGTAATCTGTTGTGACCTCTGTATTCAGAATTACCTTTACACCCGCTTTCTTTACCCGGCTGCTTAAAACTTTTATCAGCTTTTGTACATCTTCTTTAAAATATGCAGCTCCTGCTGCATGAAGATTTCCGCCCAGCTTTTCTGTTTTTTCCACAAGTGTAACCTGGTGTCCCCGCCTGGCTGTTGTAATCGCGGCTTCCATACCTGCCGGTCCGCCGCCGACAATCAAAACTTTTTTCTTCTTTTCCGGCAGAGGTCTTTTATATCTCGCCTGCAGCTGCTCTCCCATAATTGGATTAACCGCACATTTTACCATCTCCAATTCACCAGTTGCACCAAAACATTCATAGCATCGAAGGCATGGTGTAATATCATCAGCTTCATCATTATAAGCTTTTTGTGGAAGGTATGGATCTGCAAGACTTGCCCTTCCAAGTTCCACAACATCTGCCATTCCAGATGCAATGATTTCTTCCATTTGAGCCGGGTCGTTGAGTGATCCCACACATGCAACCGGAGTTTTTACATGTTTCTTTACTTCTGCTGCAAGATATACATTAACTCCTCGTTTATAAAATGCAGATGGATGAGTTCGGCAAAACATATCCGGATCCTCATGATTTCCACATGAGACATTGATAAGGTCAACTTTGTCATCAATCATTTCCGCTACTTTCACACAGTCATCCATGCCCAAACCTCTATCGGTAAAATCATCCCCGGATATACGCGCTTCAATCGGAAATAATGGTCCAACTGCATTCCTTACAGCGTCCAATGAAAGCATGAAAAATCTTGCCCGGTTTTCTAAAGACCCGCCGAACTCATCGGTTCTCTGATTGAAAACGGGCGATAAGAATTGTGAAAATAACCAGCCATGAGCTGCATGTACTTGAACCATATCAAAACCGGTTTCCTTACAAAGCTTTGCAGCTTTTCCATAAGATTCAATAATTTCATAGATCAATTCCCGGGGCATCTCTGTGACATGTCCTTGCGGCATTTCAAAATCACTGGGACCATACGCAATATTTTCCTTGTCCACATCTCCGCCAACGCTGGCAAGACCTCCGTACATACCACCATGAGAGAGCTGGATGTTTGCATACGACCCTGCATTATGAATCAATCTTGCTGCCTCCGTCATGCCTTGTCTGACTCCAAAAGCATCTAGTTGAAGCTGTTTGTTATGGGATTTTCCTGTTGCAGAGTGTACAATCGCCTCTCCGTATGTAACTACACCTGCCCCGCCTTTTGCTTTTTCTTCTAAGTATGCTGTCATCTCCGGTGTAAAATGGCCATTTAAATCAATCATGCTTGGACTTGTTGGCGCACAGATGATTCTGTTTTTCATCTTTACATTTCCGACTCTCAATGGTGAAAATAAATGTGGATATCTTTTTCCGCATAGTTTCTTTTCTTCCATACTGTCTCCTTTTCTTATTACAGGGCTTTTTTCAAAATAGCCAGAACATCATCCTTTGTAACCCCTTGTTTCGGATTAAAATTAAGAACAGGTTCTTTCAATACATCGTTTGCAATCATATCGAAATCTTCTTCTTTGATTCCTTGTTCTGACAATGTTTTTATTTTTAATTCTTTTGTCAGCCTTAACAATTCTTTAGATAAAGAATATTTGTCTTCTTCTGGGTTTCCGCTCACCGGAAGCTGAATTGCTTTGGCAAGTTCGATCATTTTTTCAGGGCATGTATCTGCATTGTATTCCATAACAAATGGAAGTACCGTTGCATTTGCCATTCCGTGGGCCAAGTGGAAATGTGCACTTAAGGTATGTGCGATTCCATGGACCAATCCTAAGTTCGCATTAGAAAATCCAAATCCGGCAATTATACAACCGAGCATCATATTTTCTCTCGCATCCATGTTTGAGCCATCCGCAACTGCCTTTGGAAGATTCTCATGAAATATCTGAAGGCCTTTGATGGAATGATATTGGGTTAAAGGAGTTGCCATGTTAGAAATATAGCTTTCCACTGCATGTGTAATGGCATCCATTCCTGTTGCTGCCGTAACACCTGCGGGCATTGTTTTTGTAAATTCCGGATCCGCTATGACTTTGTCCGGAACCAGCTTGTTATCAATAATCACATACTTACATACTGCTTTTATATCTGTTAAAGCTACTACATTTGTAACTTCACTTGACGTGCCAGCTGTGGTTGGCACTGCGATCAATGGCAGTACTCCTTTTTTTACAAGGCCAATTCCGCCATACTGTCCAATTGGTCCTGGATTTGTCATCAAAATATTTACTGCTTTTGTTAAATCAATACTGCTTCCGCCGCCAACTGCAACAAAAACATCAATTTTATTTTGCAGTGCAATGGATGCTGCCTCTTCAACTACTTCGTTTGTCGGATTTGGAATCACTCCGTCAAATATGGTTACATTCACATCTGCTTTTTTAATTTCAGCTAATACTTTTTCAGAGATACCTGCCATCTTAACTCCGGCATCGTACACAACCATAACGTTGTTTGCTTCGTATTCTTTTAAAATCTCCGGCAGCGCCTTTGCGGCATTTTTTCCAAATACCACATTGCTTTTTACAAAAAATTCTTTTGCCATTTTAAATCCCCCTGACTCTAGACTGCCTGATCCGCTGCGATTAATGCCTGCATTTTATCAACTGCTTCCTGAGGCATTGGCTCAAAGTTTCCAAGAACTCTTGCATAATATTCTGTAACTGCCATTTCCTCTGTATATACGGTTGCTGACATCGCAGCTTTCATATTTTTTCCGCAGCAGAACATTCCGTGATTTTTAATAAGAACTGACTTTCCATCTTCTCCTAAAGCTTCCACAACCCGATCGGCAACTTCATCACTGCCCGGCATTGTAAATGGTACTACTCTGACGGGTACAAATTCACATTGCGGAGGTGTGGTTGCTTTGATCTCTTCTGCTCCCATAGCCATGATTGTTGCAAACATTGCATGTGTATGTACCGTAGCTTTTACATCTGGTCTGGCTCTCATGACTGCTGTATGCATTGGAACTTCAGAAGATGGTTTAAAATTCCCATCCAGCCATTTCCCGTTTAAGTCAACGATTGCAATATCTTCTAATGTCATTCCTTTATATGGAACTCCACTTGGTGTAATTGCAACAACATCGTCCTCGTCATCTCTTAATGCGATATTTCCTGATGTTCCTTTGATTAATCCTTGATCAACTGCATCTAAAATTGCTTCTAATACCTGTTCTCTGATTTTTTCGTACTTCATTGTTTGAATCCTCCTTTAAATTTGTATTTAAATCTTAGTCTATTGTAAGTTTATGCTCAAACAAGGATTTTCCGTTTTAAAACGGAAATTTTATTTATTTTATATACTAGTAATTTATTATTATAATAAAGGTAAAATATCCTTAACAATGAATTGTAATTCCTGTACAAGGAGGAAATTATGGAACACACTTCATTAACTTTGCGTCAAAGAAAACTGTTAAACTATATTCAACAAAAAACAGAATACGTAACTGGAGAAGAGCTTGCAAAACATCTAAATGTATCCGCCAGAACCATCAGAAATGATATTAACGAAATGAACCAACTCCTTGAAGACCATGGTATTCAAGTACATTCAAAAAGAAGCCGTGGGTATCTGCTATTTTCGGAAGACAATAACTTATTAAAGGAATTAAGCCAGACAGGGCGTTCCTTTTTATCGAGAGAAGACCGGATCCGGCATATTGCCTTTCGGCTTTGCCTTGCCGAACATCCAATTAATCTATATGATTTAGAAGATGAAATGTACATCAGCCATACAACCTTAGAGCACGATTTAGAAATGCTGCGCAGCAAATATATTCTTCCCTTCCCTCACATTGATTTTCACCGCGCCCAAAATACAATTTTTTTCGGAAAAGACGAACAGAAGAGGAGAGCCATTCTTAACAAATTATTTACTGAAAATTGGAATTATAATGCCCGGGGGAATACTTATTATCAGTATCAATATCTGGAAGAAGAAATTGTAAATTTGATTATGCCTATTACACAGAAATATCTTCAAAAATACAATATTGTTTTTGAAGATATTAATATGGTAATTTTGAATCTCTCGATTGCCATTATGTACTATCGAATGATTAACGGACATATTCTCACTGATATAACTGCTTTAGCTTATGAAGATGCCACCGCTGTTCATGCAGCCAAAGAAATTTTTGATGCATTGGAGAAGAAATTAAATTGCAGATTTCCGGAAGCAGAACGGCAAGAAGTATACTTACATATTTCTTGTGCACGGCTCTTAGACGCAAGTAAACTAAGTTTTGCAACAGCCGGGACATATTTTAATAAAAATACCCTTGAGATATGCAATCGCTATTTGCAAATCATCAAAGAAACTTATCATATAGACTTAACGGAAAATGAAGATTTTTTCATTACCATCCTCCAATTTTTCCGTTATATGTTTCTTCCGGTCCATCACTTCAATAATGTTGATATTCCCTATGATATTGCCCGCAGCAATCTAATTATTTCTTTTGAAATCGCTTTTTTGGTTCAGCCGCTTGCCGCCGAATACTATAAAAATTATTTAGATTATACCGAACTGTTATTTTTAGCTTTTTGTATTTCCGGAGCTTTATCTTATAACAATAGAACGGCGCCAAAATTAAAAACAGTTGTTATGTCACATTTAAATCTGTCTTCCACTTGGTATTTGAAACAAAAAATTCTGAGCAAATTTCAGGATTATCTTTCAATTACTGCGCTACTCCCTGTCTACATAAAAGACAGCTATGATTTTTCTAAAGTGGATTTGATCGTGACAACGATTAATAAAAATATAACAGAAAATAAAGATTGCCAAACGATTAGGATTTCCCCATTTCTGACCGCTCAGGATGAAGAAAAACTGGATGCTTATATTTCAAAATTACAAATCATACGACTGTGTTCTAACAGACTTCCTTCTATCCACAAGCTGCTTCAGGACGCATTTTGGCATGAACAATTAGAAAGTGATAATTATCTGGAAGTAGCGGAACTTTTAGCTGGAGATTTTATCCGGCACGGTTATGTGACCTCTGACTACATTACAAAGTTGTTTCAAAGAGAAGCAATTTTAACTTTTGCATTTAAACCCAGTATTGTTCTGATGTACGCTTTAACTCCAAGTACAAGAACCTGTCTTTCCATTGCCACAATGAAACATCGAATTCGCCGGAATGGATACAAGATTCGTACCATCATTTCATTAGCTGTCCGGCCGGAAGATACCACACTTATTTTCAGTTTCCTGAATCTGCTGTATGGAAATTTATTTGACATAGAAGAAACCAAGTTTTTAAAAACAAAACAAGCATTATTAGATTTTTTCTTGACATATAGTTCTGATTCTTAACATTTCAAAATCCAAAAAAGAGAAAGGAATATCCTCTCTCTTTTTTGGTTCAGATCCATTGCTATTTATTATTTGCCGGTTCCGGATGCTTTAGCTTATCCCACTTTCCTTCTTCCGTTATTGCTACAATCACAATGTTGATCAGGAAAAGGCATAAATATACTACGTACGCTCCTGTCAAACTGCCTGTAAATTTCATGACTGCTGCGTTCACCGCAAAATTCAGACATCCGATACAATAATTGATTGGAAAAATCACTCCGTTTACCTTTGGATAATCAAGTACTCCGAAAATAGACGCTGGAAATGACAGTGACATATTGGTGCTTCCTCCCAATGAAAAACCTACAATAATAATTGAAACATATACCAACGGCATCCATAATGACGCAAGAAGGTTACATAGAATTCCCGTCGCAAATACTGCACAATAAATCATACATGCCTTTTTTGTACCAAGTTTTGTATCCATATATCCAATTGCATAACTTCCAATAATCCCGACAAGCCCCGCGATTGTCATTGCCGATATTGCAACTCCATTAGATAAACCTAACGCCATATTTCTTTTTACGAATTGTGTAATGATACCCAAAAGTCCCAACGTAATAAATCCCGGAACAATCGCTGCAATCCACACCTCTTTGCATTTTAACATTTTAGGAATGGTCCAATCACTTACATACTCATCTTTTTCTGATAATTGTTTATACTCTGTTTCATAAACTTCCTTTGAAACATTATCCGGATACATACCCGCTTCTATCGGATTATCGCGCAATGTAATATACGCAAAGATTCCTAAGACAATGGCGGTGATTGCAAACAGTGAAAAACTTGTTTTATACTCTGCCACCGTTAATAAAAAAGTCATAAGTGGTGCTAAAACCGCTGTACCAATATTTGCTCCAATTGTACTGATTCCATTGACAACTCCCCTTTTTTTAGGGAACCAATCAGACTGCATTGGCCCTGTACATAGATAGAAGCATCCCTGTCCGCAGCTAACCATAATGCACTGTGCAATGGCATACATTACAATATTTGCTGCTCTTAGGAATAAAAAATAATATGTTAATCCAAATATAATAAATAATGCCGAACTTACTTTTCTTCCCCCGAATTTATCTCTGAACTTTGCAATTACAAGCATCATTGCCACACCGACAAACCCTGCTACCGTACCCATACTCAGACATAAATCATAGTTTAATCCTGCTCCTTTCGCAATTTGCGGAAGTGCAATGTTTAATCCATCGTTAACACCCGCATTTGTAACTAACATTGCTAAAATTGCAAAAAACATCAAATTCCAGCCTTTACCCAAATTGAAGCTTTCTTTTATCATTAGCTTTTTTTCCATACTTAATGCTCCCTGCCAAACTTCTTTCATCAACTGTTTCTCAGTTACTTTATGTGTAATCTTCATAACTTTTGACCGTGTAGTTGGTAAAATTGATGCATCTATTTTATATATACTCAACTATGATATACATAATATACAAAACATAAGTGCATCTCTTCAAACAGTCTTTTTCCGTTTAGAAAGGGAAATATCAGAATCTGCTAACAAGGATGTCCGCAGAAAGACACTTGCTGAATACCTTCATCATAAAAAACTGCATAAAAAATGCGGCCAACAACATGGCCGCATTTACTTATACAATTTTTAGTTATTCTTCCTGTGTACTTAACAGAGGCCCGTTCAATCTCCTGCTGCTTTTTATAGGATCAATCTTAAACTAATTCAAGCAATACTTCTAAAGCACCGTCACCTTTACGCTGTGCGATTTTGACGATTCTTGTATACCCACCATTTCTATCGGCATACTTCGGTGCATACTCGTTAAATAACTTTTCTGTAAGATCAACAGTCTTTGTATTAGCTTTTTTGCCTGCAAGCTCTGTCGGAACTTCTTTCACCGGATATAATACCTTTAACATCTGTCTTCTTGCATGAAGGCGGGAAGGCATATCCTTTGTAATCTCTTTTTTCACTGTTTCATATACAGTAACTTTCTTTCCGTCCACAACCTCTTTGACACGTTTTCCGTCGCTGTCTTTCTTTGCTACTTTAGCATCAACAGTGACTGTCTCAAAGTTATCTTTTTCTCTGACTGCCATAGCGATCAGTTTTTCTGCAATCTTGCGGATCTCTTTTGCCTTTGCTTCAGTAGTAACGATCTTGCCTCTGTATAAAAGATCTGTTACCTGTGAACGCAATAATGCTTTTCTCTGAGAAGATGTTCTTCCTAATTTTCTATACTTTGCCATTGTAATGACCTCCTGTGATTTTTCGCCATGCCTACTTCATACCTTCAGCCTAGGCGGGTCTTTTTATGATTTCTTATTCGTCCCCTGAATTTAATGCCAATCCAAGTTCATTTAATTTTGCAAGAACTTCTTCTAATGATTTGCGTCCTAAGTTGCGGACCTTCATCATATCTTCTGAAGTCTTGTTGGTCAGTTCTTCCACGGTATTGATTCCTGCTCTCTTCAGGCAGTTATAAGAACGAACGGAAAGTTCCAGTTCGTCAATGCTCATTTCCAGAACCTTTTCTTTTTCGTCGTCTTCCTTTTCTACCATGACTTCTGCTGTCTTGGCATTCTCAGAGAGATCTACGAACAGGTTCAGGTGTTCGCACAATACTTTAGCGGCGAGGCTGACCGCCTCGTCCGGTGAAAGGGTTCCGTTTGTAAAGACATCCAAAGTAAGCTTATCGTAGTCTGTCACCTGTCCTACACGGGTATTTTCCACCTTTAAATTCACACGCTCTACCGGAGTATAGATTGCATCAACTGCAATCTCATCGATAGAGTTGCCTTCCTTGTCTGCTTTGTCAGCACCGACATAACCGCGGCCTTTTGTGATCGTAAGTTCCATATCCAGATGTGCGTCATCTCCGCTCAACGTCGCGATGACCATATCAGGATTCAAAATCTCGATATCACTGTCAGCCTTGATGTCACCGGCAGTCACGACACCGCTTCCAGAGTACTCAATAAAGGCCTGTTTTGGTTCGTCCGTAGGACTGTTATTCTTAATCGCCAGGGACTTGATGTTCATGATGATCTCAGGGACATCCTCTTTCACTCCCGGGACTGAACTGAACTCATGCAGCACACCCTTGATCTTTACGGCACTGACTGCAGCGCCCGGCAGAGATGAGAGCATGATCCTCCTTAAGGAGTTTCCGAGTGTCGTTCCATAGCCGCGCACTAACGGCTCGACTACAAAACGCCCAAAACGGTTATCTTCAGAAATCTCACTAATCTCAATATTTGGCTTTTCAAATTCAAACATTTAAGCCCTCCTTCTGGGTTAGGAATTTGTTGAGGGTTATTACGATTATTTAGAATATAACTCGACGATCAGTGTCTCATTTACAGGAACGTCGATCTCTTCTCTTGCAGGTAATTCCTTTACAGTTCCGCTCAGTGCTTCCTGATTTGCTTCTAACCAAGAAGGAACCATTCTTCCGCCGGTCACTTCTAAGATTTCTTTGTATCTAGGAGAAGTTTTGTGTTTTTCTTTAATCTCGATCACATCACCTACTGATACTTTGTAAGATGGGATGTTGACTGTTTTGCCGTTTACAAGAACATGCTTGTGGTCAACGATCTGTCTGCATTCTTTTCTTGTTCTTCCAAATCCGAGACGGAATAATACATTGTCAAGTCTCAGTTCCAGAAGTGTCATAAGGTTTACACCTGTCTGACCTTTCATCTTTTCTGCTTTTGCGTAGTAGTTTCTAAACGGTTTTTCTAATACACCGTAGATAAACTTCGCTTTCTGTTTTTCACGGAGCTGAAGTCCGTACTCACTCTTTTTTCTATTTCCTCTTGTTGAGGTTCTGTTAGACTTTTTGTCGATTCCTAAAAATACAGGATCGAGGCCTAAGGATCTACATCTTTTTAAGACTGGAGTTCTATCAATTGCCATCTTTCAAATTCCTCCTAATTAAACTCTTCTGCGTTTTGGTGGGCGACATCCGTTGTGAGGTACCGGTGTTACATCTTTGATGCTTGTAACTTCCAGACCAGCTGCTGATAAAGCACGAATTGCTGCTTCTCTTCCTGATCCCGGTCCTTTTACCATAACGTCCACTGTTTTTAAACCGTGTACCAATGCTGCTTTTGTTGCTGTCTCAGCAGCCATCTGTGCCGCATAAGGAGTAGATTTCTTGGATCCTCTGAATCCTAATCCACCTGCACTGGCCCAAGAAAGAGCATTTCCCTGAGCATCAGTTAATGTAACGATTGTATTATTAAAAGATGACTGAATGTGTGCCTGTCCGTGCTGAACATTCTTTTTCACACGTTTTTTAGCCGCTTTTTTTGTAACTTTAGCCATAATTAACTCTTTACCTTTCTTTAAACTAAACCATATCCACTAAACAGCGAGAAAACCTGACAACCCAACGGGGCGTGTCATGTATTTCCGTCCAAAGTATACCATCAAATATTTGATGATCCATGTATATGCTGTTATTTTTTCTTGTTTGCAACAGTTTTCTTAGGACCTTTACATGTTCTGGCATTTGTCTTTGTCTTCTGTCCACGGCAAGGCAGTCCCTGTCTATGGCGTTTTCCTCTGTAAGATCCTATTTCTTTTAATCTCTTGATATTAAGAGCGATTTCTCTTCTTAAATCTCCCTCTACTGTCTGTGACTCAGAGATAACTTCGCTGATTCTGCGAACTTCATCATCTGTCAGGTCACGTACACGAGTATCCGGGTTTACATTTGCTTCTGATAAAATACGTTTAGAGCTTGTAAGACCGATTCCATAAATATAGGTAAGTCCAATCTCCACACGTTTTTCTCTTGGTAAATCAACACCTGAAATACGAGCCATGTTTTTTCTTCCTCCAAAAATTATTCATTTTAATGTTGTTCAGGGGCAATCCATATATCCGCGTACGGTGAAATGATATATATGTCTCTTGCCTGACTACGATTTTATCTATATAAATATCAGCATGGAATCTGCGTTCCATACTGCAGCCGCCTAACAAAAAGTATTACTGTATGGTACCTTGAATACAGTAATATAAACACACAAAGAACAAAGATAGGAATCCTTGCTATATGAAATAGAAATTATCCCTGTCTCTGTTTGTGCTTCGGATTCTCACAGATCACTCTGACAGAACCTTTTCTTCTAATTACCTTGCATTTTTCACACATAGGTTTTACAGATGCTCTAACTTTCACTTGTAATTCTCCTTTCCCAAAACGTTCGGATTCAATTATATCATCATGTTATTTAATTTTCAAGGCTTTTCTTATTTATCCCTCCAAATAATTCTTCCCTTTGACAGGTCATACGGAGAAAGTGCAAGAGTAACCTTGTCGCCCGGAAGGATCTTGATGTAATTCATTCTGAGCTTTCCGCTGATATGTGCCAAAATCACATGCCCTCCCTCGATCTCTACCTTAAACATCGCATTCGGCAGTTTCTCCAATACGATTCCTTCTACTTCAATTGCTTCTGACTTTGCCATTTTTCCGACTCCTTTTTCTACTTTGATAATGATAATATTTCGTAACCATCTTCGGTAATTAAAATTGTGTTTTCATAGTGGGCAGCAAGACTTCCGTCTGCTGTCACTACAGTCCAGTCATCAGAAAGCCATTCGACTTCCCAGGTCCCTGCATTAACCATCGGCTCGATTGCCAGGGTCATACCGGCCCTGAGCTTCATGCCTTTTCTGCGTTCCTTGAAATTCGGGATCTGAGGGTCCTCATGGAGATGCGTTCCGATCCCATGGCCCACCAGGTCTCTCACCACGGAATAGCCATTGTTCTCTACGTGTCTTTGGATTGCCTCGGAAATGTCAAATAGATGATTCCCTTCTTTGGCAAACTTCATACCTTCAAAAAAGCTTTCCTTTGTAACCCTGATTAGGCGGGCTGCTTCATCTGAGATCTCCCCGACGCCATAAGTCCTGGCGGCGTCAGAGTGGTATCCCTGATAGATGACCCCTGCATCCAGGCTGACAATATCTCCATCTTTTAAGATCCGCTCCTTCTTTGGAATGCCGTGGACCACTTCGTCATTGACAGACACACAGATGGATGCCGGATAACCATTGTAATTCAGAAAAGAAGGAATACACCCGTATTCCCTTATGATCTTTTCCCCGAACTCGTCAATCTCTAAAGTAGAAATTCCCGGTTTGATGATCTCGGCCAAACGGTCATGCGTCTCTTCCAAGATCTTACCGGCCTCTCTCATTTGTTCGATTTCTCTTTTTGATTTGATCGTCACTGCCATCTTAATCTTATGCCTCTAAAATACTTTTGATCTCATCAAATACTACATCAATGTGCCTTGTGCCGTCGATCTCATGCAGGCTGCCTGCACTCTTATAGTGAGAGATCAGCGGTGCGGTCTGTTCGTGATAAACATCCAGCCTTTTCTTTACTGTCTCTTCCTTATCGTCATCTCGGAGGATCAGCTCACCGCTGCATATATCACAGATTCCTTCTGATTTCGGAGGATTATATTTTGCGTGGAAGATCGCACCGCATTCCTTGCAGGAACGTCTTCCGGACATCCGGTCAATGATATTCTCATCCGGAACCTCGATATCCAGCGCATAATCAATTTTCATATCTTTTGCAGCAAGAGCCGCATCCAACGCTTCTGCCTGAGGAATCGTCCTTGGGAATCCATCTAAAATGAAGCCCTTTTGGCAGTCGTCTTTCTCAATCCTGTCAACCACGAGATCAACTACCAGCTCATCCGGAACCAGCAGTCCCTGGTCCATATACTCTTTGGCTTTTTTGCCAAGCTCAGTTCCATTCTTGATATTCGCCCTGAAAATGTCACCGGTCGAAATATGCGGAATGTTATACTGCTCTGCAATCTGCTTTGCCTGAGTTCCCTTTCCTGCTCCTGGAGCCCCCAACATAATAATCTTCATAATGAATCCTCCTTACATTATGTAATGCACAAATAAGCTGTAGAATTCCCTACAGCTTATCGCACATTAGTCATTTAAAAAACCAGTATAGTTTTGCACTAACAATTGAGATTTAATCTGCTTGATCGTTTCTAATATAACTCCAACCACGATAATGATGGAAGTTCCTCCAAAAGAAACCTGAGCACTAAATACACCGTTAAAGAAAAACGGAATGACTGCTACAATTGTTAGTCCAGCTGCACCTATAAAAATAATATATTTTAAGATCTTGTTTAAATAATCCACTGTCGGTTTGCCAGGACGGATACCCGGTACAAATCCTCCCTGTTTCTTCATGTTATTTGAGATTTCCAGAGGATTAAAAGTAATCGATGTATAGAAATATGCAAAAATAACAACAAGTACAATATATATAAGAAGACCCAGCGATCTCTTCGGATGATTTGCGTCAAACCATGTGGACGAACTTAAACTGTGCAGAACTTTTCCCATAAATCCATTGCTCTCATACTTAAACAGCTGCTGAATGATCAGCGGGAACTGCATAATAGATGAGGCGAAGATAATCGGGATAACTCCGGCTGTATTCACTTTCAGCGGAATATGGCTTGACTGGCCGCCGACCATTTTTCTTCCCTGAACTTTCTTTGAATACTGTACCGGAATATGGCGTTCAGCATCTGAAAGGATGATAACGAACACGACAGTCAACAGCACAACAGCTGCGATCACACATCCTGCAATAAGTGCCGGTCCGATCTGTTTGCCTTTCATGAACTGATTATAGAGCGCATAAAAATCTTTCGGCATTCCTGATACGATGTTGATCAACAGGATGATAGAAATACCGTTTCCAATACCATTTTCCGTGATACGCTCACCAAGCCACATAACGAGGATCGCACCTGCTGTCAGGGCAATGATCATCGTCACAATGGTAAAATTGGTATGTTCAGCTCCCAGCGCACCGCTGCGGCTGAAACCGATGGTCATACCGGCGGACTCGATGAGTCCTAATACAACCGTCACGTATCTCGTGATCTTAGCTATTTTCTTTCTTCCATCTTCGCCGTCTTTCTGCATCTCCTCCAATGCAGGGATAGCGATCGTCATCAGCTGCATGATGATGGAAGATGTAATATATGGCGTAACACTCAGTGCAAATACTGACATCTGCAAAAAGGACCCGCCGGTAAAAGAGTTCAGGAGATTGAATGAATCTCCCAAAGTACTCTTTAAATATGCAGTCACCTGGGCAGTATCGATTCCTGGAATCGGCAGTTGTGACCCGAAGCGCACGACAATCAGAATGATCACCGTAAACGTAAGCTTTTTCCTTAGTTCTTTGTTTTTAAACGCATTTGTCAATGCATTCGCCATACTAAATCACCTCGGCTTTTCCTCCAAGAGCTTCGATCTTTTCTTTTGCCCCTGCACTGAAAGCATTTGCTTTTACTGTAAGTTTCTTTGTGAGTTCCCCACTGCCTAAGATTTTGACACCGTCTTTAGGATTAGAAACGATTCCTGCTTCTACTAAAGTCTCAACAGAAACTTCGGCTCCGTCTTCAAATCTCTCTAATGCTGATACGTTGATTCCAATGATTTCTTTAGAGTTAATGCAAGTGAAGCCTCTCTTTGGAATACGTCTGTATAAAGGCATCTGTCCGCCTTCAAATCCCGGTCTTACTCCGCCGCCGGAACGGGCTTTCTGTCCTTTATGTCCTTTACCTGCAGTTTTTCCATTTCCTGAACCATGTCCGCGACCTCTTCTGAAATTGTCGCTGTGCTTAGATCCGTCTGCAGGGCGTAAGTTTGATAATTCCATCCTTCGCACCTCCTAATCTACAATTAAATTTCTTCTACTTTTACTAAATGCTGAACCTGATGAATCATTCCCCTGACACTTGCATTGTCCGGCATTTCAACAGTTTTGTTTAACTTCTTGAGTCCTAAAGCTTCCACTGTCTTTCTATGCTTTGGAATGGCACCGATTGTAGATTTTACCAAAGTAATTTTTAATTTATCTGCCATTTTCATGTTCCTCCTAACCTAAGAGCTCTTCTACAGATTTTCCGCGAAGCTTTGCTACTTCTTCTGGAGTTTTTAAGTTTTTAAGTCCTTCGATCGTTGCAAGAACAACGTTCTGCTTGTTATTGGAACCTAAGGACTTAGAACGGATATTCTTATATCCTGCAAGCTCCAATACGTCACGGGAAGGACCTCCTGCGATGATTCCGGTACCTTCCGGGGATGTCTTTAATAATACAGATGAACTTCCGAATTTACCTGTGAAGTCATGCGGTGTACTTCCTTTTTCGTCAATCGGTACTTCCACTAATTTCTTAGCAGCCGCTTCTCTTCCTTTGCGGATCGCTTCTGGAATTTCCATTGCTTTTCCTAATCCTGCACCAACGTGTCCATTCTTATCTCCAACAACAACTAATGCTGCGAATCTGAAATTACGTCCACCTTTTACTACTTTGGTAACACGTTTGATAGATACAACTTTTTCTTCCAGCTCTAACTGGCTAGGGTCGATCATTGTACGCTTCATTTGATTTCCTCCTGTTAGAATTTAAGACCAGCTTCACGTGCTGCGTCTGCTAATGCTTTTACTTTTCCCTGATAAATAAATCCGCCTCTGTCAAAAACAACGGTGGAGATACCTTTTGCGATAGCTCTTTCAGCAATCACTTTTCCCAAGTGAGCTGCCGCTTTTACATCGTCAGTCTTTTCTAAATCAGCTTTTACGTCTTTCTGTAAAGTGGATGCTGATACTAAAGTATTTCCAACGGTGTCATCAATGATCTGAGCGTACATATGATTATTGCTTCTGAATACGCTTAAACGCGGTTTCTCCGCTGTTCCGCTAATATGATTACGAAGCTTTAAATGTTTTTTCGCACGAACTTTGCTTCTTGACTGTTTTTTAATCATCCTATCTCACTCCTTTACTTCGCACCAGTCTTACCGACTTTACGTCTGATAACTTCATCAGCATATTTAATACCTTTTCCTTTGTAAGGCTCAGGTTTTCTTAATTCTCTGATTTCCGCAGCGTACTGTCCAACTTTTTCTTTATCAATACCTTTAACGATAATGATATTCTGACCTTCCATTTCAGTTTCGATGCCTTCTGGATCTGTCATTGCTACCGGATGTGAAAATCCAAGATTGAAAGTAATTTCTTTTCCTTTTTTCTGTGCTCTGTAACCAACACCGTTAATTTCAAGCTTCTTTTCATATCCCTGAGACACTCCAGTCACCATGTTGGCGATCAAAGATCTGGTCAACCCGTGTAAGGATTTCATCTTCTTTAAGTCATTCGGTCTGGATACCACGATCTGGTTGTCTTCTAATTTAATTTCCATCTCCACCGGAAGATTCTTTTCCAGTGTTCCCTTAGGACCTTTCACAGTCACTTTATTTCCTTCTTCAATCTTAACCTCAACTCCCTGAGGGATATCGATTGGCAATCTACCTATACGAGACATAGGTTACCTCCTTAAATTGTCGGAAAGGACTGGGCGTCCTTTCTGTTTTCAGAATTCGTTTTATTATATAATATAAAGTTTAACAATAAGATAAATTCAAGTTAAAAAATTTTTTCGAAACTTACGCAAGCCTTTTGTAAGGAAGTTCGGTTCATTAAATTCCTCCGAACGACCTTCGCACTGACCTCAGTCTGCGCTGACGCTTGCCTTCGCTAAGTGCTCTAGGTCACCATACAAACGCAAGTACTTCTCCGCCTACGTGTTCTTTTCTTGCTTCTTTGTCTGTAAGAACACCTTTGTTTGTTGAAATGATCGCTACTCCAAGTCCGCCTAATACTTTAGGAAGTTCTTCTGAGTTTGCATACACACGAAGTCCCGGTTTAGAAATTCTCTTAAGACCTGTGATGATCTTTTCATTCTTGTCCTGTCCGTACTTTAATGTGATAACGATGTTGTTATATGCACCTTCTTCTTTGATGTCGAAAGATTTGATGAAACCTTCTTTTAAAAGGATTTCAGCAATCGCAACCTTCATCTTAGAAGCAGGAATTTCTACGGTATCATGTTTCGCAGTGTTTGCATTACGGATTCTTGTAAGCATATCTGCAATCGGATCGCTCATTGTCATTGTTAGTTCCTCCTTCCCTATTCTTACCAGCTGGCCTTTTTCACGCCTGGAATCTGTCCTTTGTACGCTAACTCACGGAAGCAGATTCTGCAGATTCCGTATTTTCTCAAGTAAGCATGTGGACGTCCACAAATCCTACAACGGCTATATTCTCTTGTTGAAAACTTCTGTTTTCTCTGTTGCTTTAATACCATTGACTTTCTAGCCATGGGAACCCTCCTAACTATTTCTTAAACGGCATACCAAATAAGGTTAATAATTCACGAGCTTCTTCGTCTGTGTTGGCTGTTGTAACGAAAATTACATCCATACCTCTGACTTTATCCACTTTGTCGTATTCAATTTCCGGGAAAATTAACTGTTCTTTGATTCCTAATGCGTAGTTTCCTCTTCCATCAAAAGAGTTCTGGCTTACACCCCTGAAGTCACGTACACGAGGCAGTGCCAGGTTGATCAGACGATCAGCAAACTCGTACATTCTCTCTCCTCTTAATGTAACCTTGCATCCGATCGGCATTCCTTCTCTTAACTTGAAGTTAGCAACAGATTTTCTTGCCTTGGTTACGATCGCTTTCTGTCCGGAGATCGTTTCCAGATCTGCAACAGCAGCATCTAAGAGCTTTTTATTTTCTTTTGCTTCACCAACGCCCATGTTGATCACGATCTTCTCGAGCTTTGGTACCTGCATTATATTTTTATATCCGAATTTCTTCATCATGGCTTCCATGATTTCGTTGGTATACTGTTCTTTTAATCTACTCAACTGTCCGAAACCTCCTCTCTTTATTAATCAATCACATCTCCGGTTGCCTTTGCAACACGGACTTTTTTACCGTCTTCTACTTTATAGCCGATCTTTGTAGTTTTGCCGTTATGAACAAACATCACGTTGGAAATATGGATCGGGCCTTCTTCTGTCACAATACCGCCCTGCTGGTTCTGTACGCTTGGTTTTGTATGCTTTGTGAGCATATTAGCACCTTCAACGATAACAGTATTCTTCTTGTGGTCGATTGCAACAACTTTGCCTTCTTTACCCTTATCTTTTCCAGCGATGACTTTCACAAGATCGCCTTTTTTAATTCTAATTCCTGACACAGTGTTTCCTCCTTATAATACTTCTGGTGCTAATGAAACAATCTTCATGAATTTTTTGTCTCTGAGCTCTCTTGCCACTGGTCCAAAGATACGAGTTCCTCTTGGATTCATATCCTCTTTGATAATAACTGCAGCGTTCTCATCAAATCTAATATAAGATCCGTCTTTACGGCGGGCACCTTTTTTCGTACGAACAACAACGGCTCTTACTACATCACCTTTTTTTACAACGCCACCTGGTGTTGCATCTTTGACCGTAGCTACAATAATATCGCCGATGTTAGCATATCTTCTAGTGGATCCACCTAACACTCTGATGCAAAGGATTTCTTTTGCCCCAGTGTTGTCAGCCACTCTAAGTCTTGACTCCTGTTGAATCATGCTGTTTCTCCTTTCCTAATGGAACAATCTATTTCGCTTTTTCGACTACTTCCACAAGTCTCCATCTCTTGTCCTTAGAGAGAGGTCTTGTTTCCATAACTTTAACTCTGTCTCCGATACGGCATTCATTATTTTCATCATGAGCTTTTAACTTGTAAGTTCTTTTCACGATTTTCTTATATAATGGATGTTTTACATTATCTTCGATTGCAACTACGATTGTCTTATCCATCTTGTCGCTTACAACTTTCCCGACACGGGTTTTTCTCAAATTTCTTTCCACAACAAATTCCTCCTTTCGATTTAAGCGTTAGCCTTTGCTGTAATCGCTCCCTGGATACGAGCGATGTTTCTTCTAACTTCTTTGATTCTGCTTGTGTTCTCAAGTTGATTTGTTGCATTCTGGAATCTCAAGTTGAATAATTCTTTTTTCGCAGCTACTAGCTCTTTGTTTAATTCATCAATAGATTTATTATTTAACTCTTTTACAAATTCTTTAGTTTTCACTGTTGTCACCGCCTTCTAAAGCTTCACGAGAAACAATTTTACACTTAACAGGTAGTTTATGAACAGCAAGACGTAAAGCTTCTCTTGCAACTTCTTCACTTACACCAGAAATCTCAAACATAACGCGTCCTGGTTTTACAACTGCTACCCAGTACTCTAAGTTACCTTTACCTTTACCCATTCGAGTTTCAGCAGGCTGTGCTGTCACTGGCTTATCAGGGAAAATCTTAATCCAAACCTTACCACCACGCTTGATGTAACGGGTCATAGCGACACGGGCTGCCTCGATCTGGTTGGATCTGATCCAAGCCGGCTCTGTTGCCACGATACCGAATTCTCCGTAAGTGATTTTATTACCGCGAGTCGCTTTTCCGCGCATGCTTCCGCGGAACTGTTTACGGCGTTTTACTCTCTTAGGCATTAACATTATTTATTTCCCCCTTCCTGCTTTTCTTTCGTCGGAAGAACTTCACCATGGTAGATCCAAGTCTTAACTCCGACTTTACCATAAGTTGTGTCTGCTTCAGCGAATCCATAATCGATGTCTGCACGGAGTGTCTGCAGAGGAATTGTTCCCTCGCTGTAAAATTCTGTACGGGCCATGTCAGCTCCGCCTAAACGTCCGGAGACGGATGTCTTGATTCCCTGTGCTCCGGATCTCATCGTTCTCTGCATGCAGGACTTCATAGCTCTTCTGAAAGAGATACGGTTTTCTAACTGCTGTGCAATATTTTCTGCAACTAACTGTGCGTCTTTGTCCGGTCTTTTTACTTCTTTTACGTCAATCAGCAGTTTCTTGTCTGTCATCTTCTGGAGTTCTTTTTTAAGTTCTTCAATGGCAGATCCGCCTTTTCCGATCACTACTCCAGGTTTTGCTGTATAGACGATCAATTTTACTCTGTCGGAAGCTCTTTCAATTTCGATTCTGGAGATTCCTGCATTGTATAATTTTTTCTTTACATATTTTCTGATCTTATCATCTTCAACCAGGTTATCTGCAAAATCGCCTTCTGCATACCATCTGGAATCCCAGTCTTTGATAATACCAACTCTTAAACCATGAGGATTAACTTTCTGTCCCATTATTGCCTCCTTCTATCTTTCGTCAAGCACAACAGTGATATGGCTCATACGGTGTTCGATTCTGTATGCCCTTCCCTGTGCCCGAGGTTTAACTCTTTTCATTGTTGGTCCTTTGTTTGCATAACACTCTGCAACATAAAGGTTTTCCGGATTCATTCCATTATTATTTTCTGCATTGGCAATTGCAGACTTTAATAATTTTTCGATTAAACTAGATGCGTATCTTGGGTTATATAATAAGATACCAAGTGCTTCCTGAACGCTCTTTCCTCTGATCGCATCCAATACGAAACATGCCTTAGTAACAGACACTCTGGCATTGGATAAGGTAGCGCTAGGTCTCGTATCTTTTTGTGCATTTCTTTCTTTTTTGTACTGAGATCTGCTGTATTTCTTAGCCATGGATTGTGAAACCTCCTTCCATTCCTCTATCGATTATCTGATTCCTGATTTCTTTTCTGCTTTTGTATGACCACGGAATGTTCTGGTCGCAACAAACTCCCCGAGCTTGTGTCCAACCATATCTTCTGTTATATATACAGGCACATGCTTCCTTCCGTCATGTACGGCAATTGTATGCCCTACAAAGGATGGGAAGATTGTGGAACGGCGGGACCATGTCTTGATGACATTTTTGTCTCCAGCTTCATTCATTGCATCAACTTTTTTCAATAAGCTTGCATCCGCAAATGGTCCTTTTTTCAGTGAGCGAGCCATAAGTTACCTCCTTAAACTATTTAACGTTTTTACCGTCTCTTCTTCTAATGATCATCTTGTTAGACTGTTTGTGTTTCTTGCGTGTCTTCAAACCAAGTGCCGGTTTACCCCAAGGTGTACATGGACCCGGACGGCCGATACCAGTCTTACCTTCACCACCACCGTGCGGATGCTCATTAGGGTTCATAACAGAACCGCGGACTGTAGGACGGAATCCCATATGGCGTTTACGTCCCGCTTTACCGATGTTTACGAGGTCATGTTCAATGTTTCCAACCTGGCCGATAGTAGCTCTGCACACAGCAGGAACCATTCTCATCTCACCTGACGGAAGACGAAGGGTTGCATACTTTCCTTCTTTCGCCATAAGCTGAGCGGAATTTCCCGCGGAACGAACTAACTGTCCGCCTTTTCCAGGATACATTTCGATATTGTGGATTTCTGTACCTACCGGAATGTTTGCCATCGGTAAGCAGTTTCCAACTTTGATCTCAGCGTCCGGACCGTTCATAACTGTAGCGCCTACAGCTAATTTGTTCGGAGCGATGATATAAGCTTTCTCACCGTCTGCATATGTGAGCAGTGCAATGTTTGCTGTTCTGTTCGGATCATATTCGATAGCTGTTACTGTTGCCGGAATACCATCTTTTCTTCTCTTGAAGTCGATAATTCTATATTTTCTTCTGACTCCGCCTCCGCGGTGTCTTACTGTAATTTTACCCTGATTATTACGGCCGGCTGTCTTCTTTAAGGAAGTTGTCAGAGATTTTTCAGGAGTGCTCTTTGTCACTTCAGTAAAATCTAACCCGGTCATATGTCTTCTGGAAGGTGTATATGGGTTATATGTCTTGATTCCCATGTCTTTCTCCTTTCAATTCCAATTTAATATCACGCTTTTGTTGCGTATAGCTTCATAAGATATATAAGGTAGTTACACTCGACTAGCGTTCAGCTTTCGCCTGCGGCTCGGCTTCACTGAGTCTCGGTAACGGCTTTCGCACTAAGCTCATGCTGCGCTTTCGCTTGCATTCTCTAAGTGCTCAATGCCTATAACCCCTCGAAGATCTCGATATCTGCGCTTTCTTCTGTCAACTGTACGATCGCTTTCTTTGTCTTAGCGGTCTTTCCGAAAGTCATTCCACGTCTTTTTGTCTTTCCGTCGTAGTTCATTGTGTTGACTTTGGCAACCTTTGTTCCTTCGAACATCTTTTCCACTGCTTCTTTAATCTGAGATTTTGTTGCAGTCGGATGAACTAAGAAAGTGTATTTTTTCTCTGCCATTGCATTCATACTTTTTTCAGTTACAATCGGCTTTAAAATAACGTCATAATATTTGATGTCTGCCATTATGCGTACACCTCCTCAATATTTGCTACTGCTTCTTTAGAAACAACAACGGTATCATATTTTAAGATATCATATACGTTGATGGTGCTTGTGAGAGCAGTTTTTACTCCAGGAATGTTTCTTGCAGATAAGATTAAGTTGTCGTTCTTATCTCCCATGATAACCAGCGCTTTTTTTACATTTAAGTTGTTTAACATGTTTGCAACATTCTTTGTCTTTACTTCGTCAAATTTGAACTCATCTACTACGATGAACTTATTTTCATTGACTCTGGAAGTTAAAGCGGATTTCAGAGCTAATCTTCTTTCCTTTTTATTTAACTTCTTAGAATATTCTCTTGGTTTCGGAGCAAATACAACTCCTCCGCCTGTCCACTGCGGAGCTCTGATAGATCCCTGTCTTGCATGACCGGTACCTTTCTGTCTCCAGGGTTTTCTTCCGCCGCCGCGTACTTCTGAACGTGTCTTCGCGCTCTGTGTACCCTGACGGTTATTTGCTAACTGGCTTACAACTGCCAAATGCACTAAATGCTCATTTATTTCAACACCGAAGATGCTGTCGTTAAGATTTAATTTCTCAACTTCATTTCCTTCCATGTTTAACACAGATACTTCTGCCATCTGTTTGTCCTCCTTCCCTAGGCCTACGCCTTCACTGATTCTTTTAACATTACTAAAGATTTCTTAGGTCCTGGTACAGCACCTTTTACCAAAATAATGTTTTTTTCTGCATCAACCTTTACTACTTCCAGATTCTGAATGGTAACTCTTTCAGCACCCATCTGTCCCGGCATTTTCTTTCCTTTGAAAACTTTGCTCGGATCAGAAGCCATACCATTGGAACCTGCATGACGGTGATACTTAGAACCATGTGTCTTAGGACCAGTACTTAAACCGTGACGTTTGATACCACCTGCATATCCTTTACCTTTGGATGTAGCAGTTGCATCAATTTTATCTCCTGCTTCAAAAATGTCAGCTTTGATTTCCTGACCTACTGTGTATTCAGAAGCATTTTCAAATCTGAATTCTCTCACGAATTTTTTAGGTGCAACACCTGCTTTGTCGAAGTGCCCCTTCTCCGGTTTGTTTACAGACTTTTCTTTCTTATCTGCAAATCCGACCTGAACTGCTTCGTAGCCATCGTTTTCTTCTGTCTTTACCTGAGTAACGACACAAGGCCCAGCCTGCAGTACAGTAACCGGTGTTAAAACTCCGTCTTCGTTAAAGATCTGAGTCATTCCGACTTTTGTTGTTAAAATCGCTTTTTTCATTGATATTTCCTCCTATTTAATCTACAGCGGATTATAACGCATGACGTTAAAATCATCCTAGACGCTATGAAAGCTAAAGGGGATTCCTTATTTGTTCATAACCCTGCGGGATAACTTCCTATTTTGTTTTCATCTTGATATCGATGTAAACACCAGCCGGTACTTCTAACTTAGATAATGCATCGACTGTCTTCTGTGTTGGTGTGATGATGTCAATCAATCTCTTGTGAGTTCTCTGCTCGAACTGTTCTCTGGAATCTTTGTACTTGTGTACGGCACGGATGATGGTAACTACTTCCTTCTTTGTCGGCATCGGTACCGGTCCGCTCACCTTAGATCCTGTCTTCTTTACTGTTTCGATGATACTCTTTGCTGATGCATCGATTAATTGATGATCATACGCTTTTAATGTAATTCTCATTACTTGACTTGCTGCCATAAAAAAAGCCGCCTCCTTTTCGCACTATAAATTTCTTGTAGCACGACAAGTGGTGACTGTACACTCCTCCGTGTGTATCGTAAGATTTACACACTGCGTCTCTATCTTTATATTATAAAAATAGATTGTAATATTCGTACAGTGACTTGTCGCCAGTTTTAACAACTTGACATTCGCTCCACGGAAAACCTGCGCCGGCTTTTGCCGGTACAGCAACCTCACGCTTCACCGCTATCAAGGTCACAACGATTTGATTATATACGAATATCCAAGGTATTGCAAGGCTTTTTTTGTTTTTTTTGGAATACCAGACTGTAAATTTTCTAAATTGGTCAAAGTTTTTTCTTTTTGCTATATAATATAGAAGAAATACCTTTAAATCCAGTTTTCTTTTATTTCTTCTCTCAATTCCCGGAACATATCAACATATCTCTCTTTTGTCTTTTTGACAATATCCATGGCGATAGCATGATTGTATGCATGAGCAACATTGTTTCTGGAAATCAGCGCCTCCAGCCAGACCTCCTGATCCTTTATCAGATCTGAACTGTAAGCCAGTTTTATAATACTGCGGGGTGAACCTGTGGCTGCCTCTTTTATTCCATTGTCATATAGAACTTCTTTGACCGCCTTCCATGACTGCTCAAAGCAGATTTCATAGAGCCCTACCAAACCAGTGAGAACAACGTTGTCATACGGCTCTTTATACTTATATATATCTTCTAAATTATCTGCTGCCTTGCAGAAGTTTTCAAATTTTTTCATAGATGACTAACCCTTCTTCAATTATCTTATCTTTCAATTCCTGTTGAACCGGCAGACCCAAATCTACTACATCATACATCAACAGAGTAGAAGTCTCCTCATCCACTGCCAGTGTAAACCGATTTGTGTCTCCGCCGCACACTGCCAGATCAATGTCACTTTTCTTATGGTAATCCCCACGGGCACGGGAGCCGAATAAAATAACCTTTTTAACGCCGTAATCTTCTGCCAATTTTCTGATCTCTTCAAATACTGTTTTCTTTATTCCGCTTGTATCAGTGATATCCATATATTTTGTTCCTATTTCTAATTTTTCTTTTTGGTTTGACTACTTTTATATAGAATAAATGTAGCATATCTATTTGAGGAATGCAATTTTCCATTATCACATTTCATCATCTGTAGTTTTACAATTAATAACTTGGATAACCACCCAAAATATTGTATAATTATAAGAAATATCGGAAGGACGGGCACACCCGTCCTTCTTTTTTCGCTTTCTTACATATAATTCCCGAATTTATCCTTCTCCGGTTCCTTTCCAGCCGCGATCATCTCATCCAGCAGTGGGAACCGGTAGGTTCTCGGATTATCTCCCATCTGGATCTGCTTCTCTGCGAGCTCCTGCATGCGGCTCATCTCTTCATCTGTCAGCTGGAAATCAAAATTCCCCATGTTCTGCCGGATTCTTCTCTCATTTGAAGATTTCGGTATGACTCCGAATCCATCCTGCACAAGTCAGTGAAGGAGGACCTGCCCCGGTGTCTTTTCGTGCAAAGCACGTCTATCTGAAGTATTAAAGGTACCCAGATTCGTTTTTCCCGCACCTAGATCAGTTGCTATTTCCTTGTTTTATCAGTATAATTAGAGTATCGATTTTAAACAAAGGAGGTTAGCTTCATGGAAGTTGAACCAGTCAAGAAAATCACTTTAACGGAACAGATCATGCAGGAGATTGCTTCTCAGATCACTTCCGGACAATTAAAACCAGGAGAAAAACTTCCAAATGAACGCGCTTTGGGCGAGATGTTCAATGTCACCAGAAGCAGGATTCGTGAGGCACTTCGCGCATTATCACTGATTGGTCTGATCACGATCAAACCAGGTGACGGCAGCTTTGTCAACGAGGAAGGAATCAAGATCCCCGATGAAACTTTATTATGGATATATCATCAGGAGATCCACAATCATGATGAAATTTATGCCGCAAGGAAGTTGATCGAAACTGAAGTATATTTAACATGTTTTGATCACAGGACTCCAGACATTATATCCCGTATCACTTCTTATGGTGATGTCCTGTTTGATGCCGATATCAATGAAATTTCGTCAGACACTTTCTATACATTGATTTCAGATATTGATCTCTATGTAGGAAGTGCATGCGGCAACAACATCTATAACAAGCTCATGCAGACCATGGTACTCCTCAGGAAAGAATCAGCTATGAAGATTCTTGCTTTATCAACCTCGAGAGCGTCTGCCATTTATTACCGCAAAAAAATCATTGACTGTTTTCACCAGGATGACCGGGAGAAACTAAAAAAAGCCTTAGATGACTTTTTTAAATATTCTATTCAATCTATTACCATAGATAATTCCGCATCCATTGAACAATAATACACAATAAAAAGAAGTATTTCCCACATTCAGCGGAAATACTTCTTTATTTTTAGTTCTCTAAATTTTCTCTGACCACACGATCCACAATTTCTTTTTCTTCCTGACTTAACTCAAGAAACGGTTTTCTCACTTCCCCTACATACATTCCTCTGGCATTTAAGATATGTTTGATCGCAGGGAACAATCCGATATTCCAGATACACTCCATAATATTATTTGCTTTGATCTGGAGCTTTCTTGCATCTTCCGATTTTCCGTCCAGATATAAATCATAAATTTTCTTGTAGTGCGGAAGCATAAAATTGAATGTGCTTCCAATGAATCCGTCGCATCCCAACGCTAAAAAGGCAACCATATTCTGTTCAAATCCGCCGAATGTCAATAACTCAGGGTTCACATTTTTGATTCTCTCCATTTGATACACATCCAGATTAGTATGCTTTACACCACTTAAGGCTCCCGACTTTAACAAGGCAATCGTATCCGCATTGGTCAAATCCAACTCTTTATATGTATTACAAGGGATATTATAATATAAAATCGGCATATCAACCGCCTCAGCAATATCATAAAAGTACTGCGCAATGGCCTTCTGTGAATATCCAAAGTAAAAAGGAGGTGTTGCCGCAATATTCTCATATCCCATCGCTTTGGCTTCTTTGGCATAATAGATTGCTTCATCCGTGGAAAGCGCTCCCACATGGGCAAAAAGATCTGCTTTTTCTTTAAATCCGCTGGCTATTTCAAACAACTGAACCCTTTCTTCTCTCGTCATCAGAAAGCATTCTGCGGAGCTGCCTCCCACAAAAAATCCTTTTGCACCTTCTTCCAAATTCTTGCTAAACAGCTGTTTGGCTGCTTCTTCATTGATTTTATTCTCTCTATCATAAGGGGTGATAGATGCCACATATAAACCTTTCATCATTTTTACCATTCCTTTCGCTTCGCTCAAGGCACAAACAGGTTAATGAAAAAAGTTGTGCCCCTCCATTTTCCGTTATATAATCTTCCTATGGAATAGCAATACACTACAGAGCACGGGAGGAGGAGTGGCGAATTTATTTCACCCCGTATTTTTATATGTGCCGTCATCCTTTCAAGCACAAACAAGTGGGACATTGAGCCCGGACTCTTATCATTGGTAATAAACCATGTTTATTTAGTCGCAGGATGACAGTCAATGCTGCTATTCCTTTTTTAGTTAAGGTGGTGATACTTATGATGAAGCTAAAATACTCCATCTGCTGTGGGCTTGATGTCCACAAAAATGTCATCGTTGCAACCATCGTAACCACCGGCAAGAACGGAATTTCCGAGTATAATCAAAAATCTTTTTCCACCATTAACTCGGATATCCAAAGGTTTCACAACTGGCTTATCAAGAATAATTGCTAATATGGACGTATCAAAAAGCGCCGTGGTCACAAGAAAGCCATTATCGCCATTGCACGTATGATGATGGTCTGTATTTACCACATGGTTTCCGAAAAGAAGCCTTTTACCCCGACTGACTATGAGGAATTGATGAATCCCCAAAATCATGTAGAGCGGGTTACATTAAACGAAAACAATGTTTTCGCCTACCTTGAATCTCTTGGTTACGATAGCACTAAGTTAGTAAAACGCAACGATAACTAATTTAAGTGCGTCTCAAAATCTACTTTATTTTTCACTCTTCCTCCAATACTAATCCAAGCGATATACGCATTCCATATCAAGCCACGGTCCGTCCTCTGTGTATGGGGCAAGACACGGGATACATTCATCCCACCATCTCTGAGTTTCAGGATCTGCCGCCATTTTTGCCATGTCTGCCTCGTAATCATCCCCTGTATATTCAAAATAAGTAAACAGACGGTTATCATGATAATAAATAGAATAGTTTTCAATATTACATTCTTTGATCATCGCATTGATCTGAGGCCATGGATTGGCATGCAGCTTTTTATAATACTCTAATTTTTCCGGTTTCACTTTTGAAATACTTCCAAAACGCTGTACTTTTCCCATAATGATTTCCTTTCTTATAAATGATAAATCCGTTTGGCATTGTTATAAAATAGTTTCTTTTGAAACTCTTCTCCCCGCTCTCTTGTAATTTCATCCAGACTTTTAATCCACGGGGACAGTCCGGTTGCTATATTACATACCGGATAATTGCTTGCAAACATCACCCGGTCTTCGCCAAAGATGTCCAGTGCAATATCCACAGCCGGACGTAAAGTATCTACATTCCACTCTCCGGCAGGATTTAGTCCTGAGATTTTACACACGACATGTTCAAGTCCTGCCAGCAATGTCAGGTTTTTTATCCACTTCCGCTTATACGCCAGTTCCTCTGCATCCGGAGCCGGCTTTGAAATAATATCCGGATCTGCAATTCCCATATGATCTAAAACGATCATTGTATCTGGACATTGTTTTGCCATCTGATACAGATCATGAAGCTCTTCATTCCTTAAACATCCCTCAAAGAGAAAATCGTTTTCTCCAAGATAGCGTACATTTTCAATAAATTGTCCGGAAAGACATGTTCCAGGCTTTACAGACGGTACATGAAGCACCTGCCTTACCCCTTTCACCTGAGGAATATCCCGATAAGCATTGATATATTCTTTAAATTGATCTTTCGTCAGGTCACCGGAAATAATAGCTGCAGATACCATATTGGAACTGTCCCTGCAAAGGTTTAATGCATATTGATTTTCACGTTCCTTTTCAAAATCGGCGCTGTCCACTTCCACGTAAACCGCTTTTTCTATTTCATAATCTGATCCTGCCGCCATATCTTTGCTGTAGTCATTTATAGAATAATTTCTTTTTAAAACAGAACCTTCTCCGTCCAGCCACGGCAGAGAAAACTCATTAATATTCCAAAGGTGTAAATGCGTATCTATTAATTTCATGATATCCCCTCCATTTTTAATATGGTACCGAGTATTACCACCTCAGCTATGGCAAAGCAGAAAAAACCAGTAAAGCCTCACAAGGGTAAGACCCGAAATATTCCTTCAGATAGTTACTGCTTTAAAACTCCAATGCCCATACTGTAGTCATGCACTCCAGCCTGTCAAAGACCGAAAACACTTCCGTGTCCATAAATGTATCAGCAACAACTATGCTAAGACAGCTGCTGTCATCATGGACAAAGTCTCTCGCTCGATTCTCGGATATCAGGTATCCACTTCCAGAGAGCCAGGTCCCTGTATCCTCACCATACGCATGGCCTTTGATAAATTCAAAAAGTTCCGTCCGTTTATGCAGTTCATAGAACGTTTTAACCACACCTTCAAAGAATCGTACGGCATTACTTGCGGCTATGGCACAGAAAGCGGTGCTGTTCACAACGCCTCCCTTTGGGTTGCCTATTACAACTTCTTACGTCCACACGAATTATCCGGTAAGGTGGAATTGTTGGAAGGTGCAAGTGGCATACCCGACAAATGGCAGCTCCTGATTTTTCCTGGTCGACAGGAAATCCTGAAGCTGCAACGAAACAGAGCTGCTAGCTGTTCTTGAGTTCTTCGCCGTCGGTATGACGTTCAGAGCATTGCTTTGGCGCGCCGTCAAGGGTGGCGTATGCTGTCAGCATCTATAATATCTGCAATTATCAAGGTTCATTGAGCTCTATTTTTCTTTGGCTCGTTTTTTCATAGACTACTTTACACTACCTTTAATATTCTACCGGCGTTGCACCATCAGCACTTGACTCATAGCAGGATTCCACAACACACATAGTGCGGTAAGCATCCTCTGCACTATTCATATAATGATAATCCGGATCATCTAACTTCTTCATCAATCCACCCATAGTGCCGATAAATGCTTCTGAGAACCAGCTTCCCTTCACTTCTACTTCACGCCATCCCTTGCCGTCATCTGTAATATATTCCAGTTTATCAGGCCGTCCCGTCGGATAATCAAGGATCAAACCAACCGTCACACGGATAGCACCCTTCATTCCTTCAATCTTTAATGTGCTTTCCTGATAGTCATTTGAAAAATCATGATTGTGATTGACATGAATGTTTACCCTCAGATCTTTTCCATAATCCATGATGACAGCTGTACGTGTCTGAGCCAGATCTCTCATTTTGGGATGCTGCATGGTTTTACAGTAAACTCCTGACGGATCCCCGACAATGCTTCGGATACAGTCAATGTAGTGGATGCTGTGATAATTGATTTCCATCCTCTCTTTTTCAAACAGAAAATCCCACAAATGCCATGGATGAAGTTCTACAACTCTCCAGTCCACATCTACAACATCCCCGATAACACCTTCTTCAATGAGCTTTCTAGCCGCTATAATATAAGGAGCCTGGCGGAGCTGGAAGTTTACTCCTGCAGTCAGATTCTTTTGATGACAGATGTCCAGAATCTCTTTTGCCTGTTCAATGCTTTCACCCATGGGCTTCTGCATCAGAACACCCCCTCCATCCGGAAGCTGTTTTAAGATCGCAGCTGTCGCTGAAGCTGGAACCGCGATGTCAAATACCGCATCATACTCTGTTCCGATCTTTACAAGTTCTTCTACAGTAGACGCTGTATTTGCGATCCCAAATTCTTTTGCCACACTTTTGGCCTTTTCCTCATCAAGATCATAGATGCCCACCACCGGATATCCTGCCAGCCGATATGCCGGGAGATGAGATCCTGAAACGATCCCTCCCGCACCTATGATCACAATATTTCTTGCCTTCTCAGGCATTTCTGGTACATAGTTTAATTCCTTTACACTGCTTACCATTTTTGCTTCCTCCTATTCAATATCATTATAATTAATTTACAAACCATTTGATATACCCACGATCACCAACGCTATTACGATGACGCCATTTCCCAGTAATGCCACCTTTTTTGCTTTCTCAAAACCTTTCCATTCACCGTCGGCAAATCCCCATAAATTCGCAATGATCAGTGCCAAACCATTAAAGACAACCCATCCGGCTACCGGTCCAAAGGTTCCCAGCAATGATGTCGCTTTTCCATAGACAGCCAGTGCGCTGAACCACACAATGGATGTAATAAGAACTTTAAAGTATGCTTTTCCGCATCCCGGTTTGGTATAATCCGTATAAGTTTTGTTCTTGATCAATTTGATCATAGCGTAGACAAAATTTGCGATGAAACCGCCGAAGAATACCACTACCCATGATAATAAACTAGCACTTGTAGGATTGATGCCATCCGCAACCGCCAGATTCACAGGATAATTTGATGCTGTTGCGCCGATATTAATGGCTGCAGAACCTGCCCCGGATGCCAGTGCCATGATCAGTCCTGTCACAAATAAGGAACCTTTCTTTCCCTCTGTCTGCATACTTTCCCTGGTATCATCATTCTTCATAAATCCGGCTTTTGATAAAATCACAACTCCTACTAATAAAACGGCCTGACCGACCAGAAGAACAGCCAATACTCTTGCAGACGGCACATTGCCGAGGATGGCCATGGGAACAAAACTTCCCAGCAGATTAGAAAGTCCAAGGTTGATCCCGGTTACCAAGGAAACTCCTATCATATCAATGGACTTACTGTACCAAATAGAACTGATCCCCCAAAAGAATCCTGCCAGCGCCCCAAAAAATAGTGTCTTCGCCGGGGTCTGCATAATGTAGCTTATATAATTAGGAACTTCTATGAACGACCAGATATGAGGAATAAGCAGAACTCCTACAATTGAAAATAACACCCAGAACGCTTCCCATGAAAAAGGCTGATATTTTTTAAAACAGATACCAAAACTCCCCTGAAATAGACATGCAAGCAGCAAAACACCAAAACCATAAATCACCATTAATACATCCTCCTTAATTCACATTCGTTTTTTGGTACTACCACGATACCAGTTGTCTACACTTTAACACTGCATTTATTTTAATGCAATATGCAATATTAACTAAATATTTTATCAGTTTTTATCTATTTTTCCCATTGACGCATTTATTTTTCCTATTATACAATAAAACATATAATAAAAGAAAAAATTTTGGTAGTACCAACATATCATCCTTGGTATTACCAACTTGAGATAATGTTAGGAGGTAACATTCATGAACAAAACATTAAAAGGTATCACATGGTCGCACAGCAGAGGTTTTACCTCTATCGTAGCCGTATCACAACGATTCAGTGAACTCCATCCGGGTGTCGATATTCAATGGGAAAAACGTTCTCTCCAGGAATTTGCCGATGCTCCTATAGAAAATCTGGCGAAGACATATGATTTATTGATCATTGACCATCCATGGGCTGGTTTTGCTGCAGACACAGGAATCCTGCTTCCATTAGAAAAGTATTTGTCTAAAGATTTCCTAAAAGATCAGGCTGAGAATTCTGTGGGTGCTTCCCATATCAGTTACAATTTTCAGGGATTCCAGAGCGCATTGGCAATTGATGCAGCTACTCCCATCGCAGTATACCGGCCGGATTACTTTGAGAACACTGGACAAAATGTCCCTATGACCTTTGAGGAAGTGCTGACTCTGGCAAAACAGGGGGTGGTAGCTTACGCCGGTATCCCTTTGAACTTATTAATGGACTTCTATATGTTTGCAGCCACTTCTGCTTCCGGCTTTTTTACAGAGGATGAAGTCATCGATATCTCCTCGGGAATTGAAATTTTAGAGACTATGAGAGAACTTGCCAGTTACTGTCCTAAAGAGATGTTTTCCTGGGATCCAATCCAGGTCCATGAGGTTCTCTCTTCACAAGAGGAAATCTATTATTGTCCATTCGCTTATGGATATACCAACTATTCCAGGGAAGGTTATGCAAAACACCTGTTGAAAGCAGCAGATGTGGTCACTTACAAAGGAAATATGTTCAGAACAGTCTTAGGAGGTACCGGTCTTGCCATTTCAAGCCAGTGCAAGAATATTGATACCGCTGTTGAATTTGCTGAGTATACGGCATCTCCTCTCATTCAAAGAACCTTATTCTTTGATAACGGAGGACAGCCGGGCCACCGCGGTGCATGGACAGATAAAACCGCCAACAGCCGGTGTATGGATTTCTTCAAAGACACATTAAAAACCCTGGATCACTCTTATCTGCGTCCAAGATACAGCGGATACTTGTACTTCCAGGATCATGCAGGTGATTATGTCCAGGATTATGTTATGAACGGCGGTGATCCGAAAAAAACACTGAATCAGTTAAATGCCCTTTATCTCAAATCGAAAGGAGAAAACTCATGAAACCACTAGAAGGAATCTTAGTTTTAGACTTCAGCCAGTACCTGGCTGGTCCTTCTGCCGCTCTGCGCCTGGCAGACCTTGGCGCAAGAGTTATCAAAATAGAACGCCCCTCTTCTGGAGACGGCAGCCGCAGTATGACCCTGAAGAATCTAATTGCAGATAAAGACAGCGTCTTATTTCAGACAATCAACCGCAACAAAGAAAGCTTCTGTGCTGACCTGAAAAACAAAAGTAACTTTGCGGCCGTAAAAAAACTCATCGAAAAAGCAGATGTAATGATCGAGAATTTCAGGCCCGGTGTTATGAAAAAAATAGGCCTGGACTATGATGCGGTAACGAAAATAAATCCTCGTATTGTATACGGAACCGTTACCGGATACGGCACAGTAGGGCCATGGACAAAGAAGCCAGGTCAGGACCTGCTGCTGCAGTCCTTATCAGGAATTGCATGGCTAAATGGAAATGACGGTGAACCCCCTGCACCTTTTGCTCTCTCTATTGCCGATTCCTATACCGGGGTTCATCTTGCAGAAGGGATCATGGCCTGCTTGTTCAGAAGATTCCGAACTGACAAGGGCGGCCTTGTGGAGGTCAGCCTGTTGGAATCTATTTTAGATATGCAGTTTGAAGTTCTGACAACCTATCTGAATGACGGTCATAAGCAGCCTCAGCGCAGCAAATACAACAATGCCCATGCATACTTAAGCGCTCCTTACGGTATCTATGAAACCAGAGATAATTACATAGCACTGGCAATGGGCTCTGTGACAGATCTGGGCAGATATCTCCACATTGATGAACTTGCCCGGTATACGGATCAGAACGAATGGTTTACAAAAAGAGAGGAGATCAAGCAGCTCATCGGAGCAAAGTTAAAATCAGAAACAACCGGTCATTGGCTAGACATCTTGGAAGCGAACGGTTATTGGTGCTCTGATGTATATAGTTGGAATCGTTTAATAGAGTCCGATGGCTTTCAAGCCCTGGACTTTCTTCAAAATGTAAAGCGTCCGCATACCAGTCAGGATTTGTGGACGTCCAGATGTCCGATCACTGTAAACGGAGATTCTATGAAGTCTTCCAAGTGGGCACCTGCATTAGGAGAAGACACCGAAAAAATCAGCCGTGAATTCGGCTTGATCTCAGAGAAAGGAGATGCACTATGAAGCCCCTTGAAGGCATTACTGTATTAGATTTCAGCCAGTTTTTATCCGCTCCTTCCGCTGCCTTGCGACTTGCTGACATGGGTGCCCATGTCATCAAAGTGGAAAAACCAGAAACAGGAGATATCTGTCGCACGCTTTATATTTCCAACTGCATGATTGACGGGGACAGTTCTCTTTTCCACGCAATCAACAGAAATAAGGACGGCATTACACTGGATCTGAAGGCAGAAAAGAGCAAAAGTATCCTTGCGGACTTAATCAGTCAGTCCGATGTGACCTTATTTAACTTCCGTCCCGGAGTTACAGAAAAACTGGGACTAGATTATGATTCTGTAAAAAAAATAAATCCCCGGATCATTTACGGCGAGATCAGCGGCTATGGCTGTAAAGGCCCCTGGAAACAAAAGCCCGGACAGGATCTGTTGGTCCAGTCGCTGTCTGGCCTTCCTTTCCTTAACGGAAATCGGAATGATGCTCCCATGCCTTTTGGCCTTTCCGTTGCAGATATGTTTGCCGGTCAGCATCTGGTGCAGGGAGTTTTATCCGCACTGATCAAGAGAGAACATTCCAACGAAGGATCACTGATCCAGGTAAGTCTTTTGGAATCAATTTTAGACATTCAATTTGAAGTATTTACAACCTATCTCAATGATGGATACGAAGAACCTGTGCGCAGCGCTGTGAATAATGCCAATGCATATATCGGTGCTCCATACGGAATTTATGAGACTGCAGACAGCTACCTTGCACTGGCCATGGTTCCGATCCCTTATTTAGGGGAGCTCATCGGATGTAAAGCTCTACTTCAGTATACTGATCCCTCTTCCTGGTCTGATCAGAGAGATGAAATTAAAACAATCTTAAAAGATTTCTTAAAAACTAATACCACTTCTCACTGGCTTTCTATTCTTGAAAGAGCAGACATCTGGTGTGCCGATGTATTGAATTGGGATGAACTGATGCAGCTGGACGGATTTAAGGAACTTGAAATGATCCAAAAGATTACCCGCAAAAACGGTACCGAATTATATACAACGAGATGTCCGATCACCATTGACCGGCAGCGCTATACAAATAAAAAAGCAGCTCCTGTCATCGGACAGGATAACGAACTTTATATTCATTAAAAAGGAGATTTATCATGGAACAGGCAATTTATTATGAAGATTATGAAATTGGAAGTGTCAGAGAAAGTATCGGAAGGACCATCACAGAGACTGACATCGTAATGCATGCAGGCCAGACCGGCGATTTCTTCCCCCATCACTTAGATAAGGAATTTGCAAAGACAACCGCTTTTGGAAAGAGGATTGCTCACGGAACATTAACCTTCAGCATAGGTGTGGGACTTACTGCCAATGTGATCAATCCTGCGGCTTTTTCCTACGGCTATGACCGTTTGAGATTCATCGGTCCCGTCTTTATCGGTGACACCATTCATACTAAAGTCACTATTAAAGAAAAGAAGGATCATAAGAAAAATCCTGATATGGGGGTGGTAACAGAGGCATTAGAAGTTATCAATCAGGATGGAAGAGTGGTCCTGGCTTGTGAACATCTTTTAATGTGTGAGAAGAAAAAATAAATGATCCTCTTCATTTGTAAGAGCAGAACCATTCCCGGTTCTGCTCTTAATTCTTTATACTTGTAAAAGGGACACATGCAAAAAGCTGTCCCCAGTTTCCCGGCATGACAGCCTTTCCTGAATAAGAAATTCCTCAATCTCTCACATTGTATATTTCAGGCAGATTTATTTGAGCAGCCCGATTGCTGCTTTTCCGATACCCGTCACAATGAAGTAACAGCTGGTGGCACCTGCGTCCAGAACACCTCTGGAGCGCTCTCCCAGTCGGCTTGCCCGGCCTATCTTTGCCACAAGATCCTTTGTTGACTGCCATCCCCTTTCGGCCGCATCATTCATTGCTTCCAGACACTGTACAAATTCTTTTCCTTCTTCTTTTGCCGCGATAAAGGCTTCCTTGGCAGGTACCAGGGTATCGATCAGTGATTTATCTCCGACTTTTGCCGGACTGATCTCCTGGATACCCTCTACCGCATTGGCCAGCATCTCACCGAAGACTTCTGCGTCTATATCTTCTGCGTCCTCGCAGGCCATGGCCATTTCATCAAACAGCATGCCGTACAGCGGTCCCATAGAACCTCCGATGTCGTCTAACAATGTCTCACCAAGGGTTGACAAAGCTTCACTCAGATTATATGTCATATGGCTTAACTTTTCTTCACACATTGTAAAGCCTTTATTCATGTTGATACCGTGGTCCCCATCCCCGATCTTGCCGTCAATCTCACTCAGATAATCTCTCTGTTCCTGGATGGTCTTGATCAGCTGGTCAACAATCAAACCTGCTTCGGCATTTTTAAAACTAGTCATTGTTCTCACCTCATCACTTTTGTATTATTTTACAGCATTGCGTCTTTGATTGCTTTTGCTTCCGCTACAGGATCATCTGCATGGCCAATAGCAGAACCCACGATGATGATCTCCGGTTTTAATGCTACATATTTGTCAATGGTTTTGCTATTGATTCCTCCGGCTACGGCGATCTGTGCTTTCTTTGCATTTTCTGTCATAACTTTGAGATCCTCAATCGGTTCTCTTCCCGCTGCCTGCTGGTCAGCTCCGGTATGTACTGCCAGGATGTCAACGCCGATCTCTTCCATCTTTGCGATCCTGCTTGGAAGGTCTTCTACGCAGATCATGTCTACCACAAGCTTCCTTTCATAATCTCTGGCAGCCTTCAAAGCTCCTTCAATGGTCAGGTTGTCAGACACTCCGAGGATGGTTGCGTAAGCCGCCCCAGCTTCATATGCATAACTCGCCTCAAGGTATCCTCCGTCCATGATCTTTAAGTCCGCAAGGATTTCCTTGTCCGGGAAGAAACGGTGGAACTCACGCACTCCGCGCATTCCCTCATCCATGACAAACGGTGTCCCGATCTCGATAATATCAACGTGTTCAGCAACCTTATCTGCAAATCTCAAGGCGTCTACTAACGGCATTTCGTCTAAAGCTAACTGTAATTTCATAATTGGATTCCTTTCCTAAATGATTAACATTGTCTATAAATTTATTTTAAACCTGGCGCTTTGGCATCATAGTCCAGAAGCTCTTTTAACTCCTCATCCAGCTTCATCACAGTAAGAGCCGCACCATTCATATCAAGTGAGGTCACATAGTCACCGATCAGTACTTTATATATGGAAACCCCCTGCTCTTTCAGGTATGCTTCAATCTCATCGTAGAGCACATACAGTTCCATGATCGGTGTAGCTCCCAATCCGGACAAAAGCACTGCCACTTCATCACCGTCAGCAGGCTCCAGGTCATCAATGACTGCTTTTGCCATATCATTGGCAATTTCCTTGGCTGGTTTTAGTTTCTGGACATTGATCCCTGGCTCACCGTGATGGCCGATACCGAATTCCATATCCCCCTCTTTGATGTCAAAGTTCGGATGGCCCACTGCCGGGATTGCACACGGGCTCAGTCCCACACAGATACTTCTCGTGTTGTCCACTGCCTTTTGCGCTGTAGCGATGACTTCGTCCAGGTCTGCTCCCTTAGCTGCCTTAGCGCCTCCAACCTTCCACATAAAGACTCCGCCTGCGATTCCGTGGCGTTTTTCTTTTGTCTCTTTCGGAGAAGATGCCACATCGTCCGTGGCTGTGACATACTTAACTGTGACTCCCTGTTTCTTTGCTTTGCGGATGGCCATTTTTACATTCATGTTGTCGCCGGCATAGTTTCCGAACAGACAGGCAACACCTTTTCCGGAATCTGCCGCCATAAATGCGTCATAAAATGCCTGGGCAGACGGAGAAGAAAATACCTCTCCGACAGCTACCGCATCCATCATATTTTCTCCTACGTATCCAAGGAACGCAGGCTCATGTCCGCTTCCGCCTCCGGTGACCAGACCGACTTTGCCTTCTACCGGAGCATTTTTATATTGGACAACGCGGTCATTTTTTTCATTTTTAACGATCAGATCGTCATGAGCCTTCAGAAAGCCTTTGACCATATCCTCTACAATGTAATCCGGATTATTTACAAATCTCTGCAATGTTCTTCCTCCTTTTTAGATTCCTATTCTAAATTTGTATGTCTTCCCATCATCTCTTCGCTTGTCTGTCCCAGGTCGCTCATGAGATTCATTATAATGCTGTCATAGGTCAGCCAGCTCATCTGCTCAAACAGATTTCCCATTGGCTGATTGGATTCTGCCAGATTCTTTTCTCCTTCTGCTTTCTTCGGGGTAGATCCAGGCACTGTCACGATCACATCTGCCATCTGTCCGATGGTGTGTGTAGGAAACATAGTCACAGTAGCGATTCTTGCTCCAACCTTCTTTGCCTTTTCACCCATGACGATCAGACTCTGCGTTGTTCCTGAGCCAGATCCGAGGACGATCAGGTCTCCTTCTTTGATCGGCGGACAGGAGATCTCTCCTACAAAGTGCACGTCAAATCCCATATGTAATAAACGGTTGGTAAATCCTCTTGCTGCCAGTCCAGAACGACCTGCTCCTGCCAGGAAGATCTTGTTTGCTTTCCTGATCTCATCTGCCAGACCCTGGATTTCTTCTTCTTTGACCATCCCTGAAAACTTTGACAGTTCATCCGTGATTATCTTTAAATTGACTGCTTCCATGATATTCTCCTTTTCCTTAACATGTGGCAATATGTTTTTAATTGTGGTCTTTTGTTGCTTTATGCTTTCATTATAGATTCACAACCCAACAATGTCAACATAATATTTTGCTTTTTTTGCAGTTTTGCAGTTTTTTGTGTTGTATAAATTTGACTTCGCAATTAAAATGATGTAAACTATTTCTAAAATAGTTCAATAAGAAAACTTATCATAGTTTGATCTACGAAGGAGACACAGCATGGGAAAATTAATCGCGGCAGAACGCCAAAAAGAAATCATAAGGCTGCTAAACAGCAATGGGAGCGTAAAGATCAGCCAGCTTGCGAAACAGTTCCAGGTATCCAGAGAAACGATCCGGCGGGATTTACTACATCTAAATGAAATAGGAGCGGTAAAGAAAAGCCACGGCGGGGCCACTTCTGTCTATGAACTAAAACCTCTGCCGTGGGAGTCCAGGGTCAGGGAGAAGGTACCGCTGAAAGAAAAGCTGTGCGAACGGGCTATGGAGTTCATTGAGGACGGCAATGTGATATTCCTGGACTCCGGAAGCACCATCTTCTGCCTGGCAGGAATGCTGAGCAAGAAATCCGGCTACACCATTGTGACCACTTCACTGGAGGCTGCTTATGCCTTGGTTCACAGCAACAATAAGGTGATTCTTACCGGCGGCATGCTGAATCCAAACAGCATGGCAGCCGAGGGCTTCCAGGCTACCAGCCTGATCAACTCCCTGAAGGTTGACATTGCATTCTTAGGGACCAACGGTTTTGAACAGCACAAAGGACCTGCTGTATCGGACTTTCAGGATGCCCAGACAAAGCAGGCCATTATACCGAATGCCAGAACCAATGTGGTGATCGCAGACAGCTCCAAGGCCCAGGCATCTTCCCTGATCCAGTACACAAGCTGGCATGATATCGACCATTTGATCATCGATGGGGATATCCCCGGGGACGTGCTGCGCAACATACAGGAAATGACCGATGTGGTCCTGGTGTGAGCATTTTATCACTACCGCCATCAGACTTTATAAAACTACATATACTAAAAAAGAAGAACAGATCATGAAATATAATAGCTCGGAGAATCGAACATATATTTCATTCTCCGTCAATCTAAATATCATTTCTGTCAGCCTTATATAACCCTAGAATATTAGCCCGATGTTTGCACGTGCTAACAATAGGGTTGGCGTTCATTGTCAATGTTATGTTTGGCTTTAACAAAAAGGATTATAGTAACTATATTCTAAAAAGTACCAATCACTGTTTCTCCTTGATCTGCCATTATCCCACTCTGAAACTCAAGTTTTGGAAAAGCATCCGCATTAGTTACAACTAGAATACAATCTGATGCAAGACCTTTCTTTTCAATGAATCCTTTATCAAATTTTATCAATGGATCGCCAAGTTTAACTCTTTTTTCTTGTTTTGTCATTATCTTAAATCCTTCTCCATTTAACGACACCGTATCAAGACCAATATGAATCAAAATTTCTGCTCCATTGTCTGCTGTAATTCCTACTGCATGTCCTGTATCAGCAAGCATAGAAATTGTACCTCCGCAAGGAGCAAAAACTGTATTTCCGTCTGGTAAAATTGCAATTCCATCCCCTAGTACTTTAGATGCAAACACTGAATCAGCTACTTCTGTGATTGAAATAACTTTTCCAGAAATATATGCTTTTAGTTCATTTTCTTTTTCTTCTACTTTATTATTTTTCTTATAAAACAACATTTCCTACTCCTACTTGTCTATTTGACCATATTCGAATTTTCTAATAAATAATCCTGTATTTTTTTTAAATCTTCTTCTTTTAATAGATAATCCACATAAATAACTTTTGTCTTTTCGGGTAGCATTACATTATATACACGTGAACCGGTTATCAGTAAATCCACCGAAATGGGATTCATTCTATATTCTGAAAGAGACATCCTTTTTATGATATGAATTTTTTCTCCACAATAGTCTTTAATTTGGCGTTCCATATTATCCGCAATACTCTCACCAATATCACACAATATAATAGCCGTTAATTTTCTGCAAGAATACGCTCTAAGATACACTGCAATATAACATATCTCGTGTATATTTACTGTTAAACCATACCGTTCCTGCAAGAGCGTATTTATTTCATCTGCCATATTGACTTCTCTTTCATAATTAGCAAGGATATCTTTCAGGATGGAATTTGTTTCAAAATATCCCTCTTTCAGGCGTTGAAACATTTTCATCGTATGAATAATAAGCTTTTCTTTTAATTCTTCATTATTCTGATATTCTGTATGATATTTCTGATCAACAACTGTTAAAAAATCTGTAATCAATTCTAAAAATTCCTGATCAAATTCCCATTTCATATTCGTATCATATAATAATCTCTTTGCTTGTAAGCATTTGTAAAGATATTGCTTTTCTTCTTCCTTGATTGTATACCCCATTTCATTCATAAATCCACAAACTTTTTCTATACATGGCACTTCAAAATAAGAATTGTTTTCATCTAATATGAATCCTTCTTCCGTACGCATTAAACTTAGAAAAATATCAAGTGCAAACCCTTCAATTCCCTTGTCAATTAAACGATATCCATAATATAAAAGAATCTTGGGAAGTGCTTTAAAAAGAGAAATATAGTGTTGATATTTTTTTTGACCGAACAAAAAGGTTATGACACGTTCCATCAAGATAGAACCATACGTCCAATAATTTACAATTTCTGCCAGAACATGACGTTTTATAGCCTCATCTCCGCTAATCCACATACCTCGAGAACCTGATTCCAGATATATGTTATGATACCATCTAATAGTATCCTGAATCTGCTTTTTCGTTTCAAGCATAGACGTTTTAGATACATATAAACTCTCGGCAGCATGCTGTATAGACACAGGATTTTTTTGAAAAAACAGCCATGTAAATCCAAAGAGAAATCTTTCGTTCGGTGTTTCTGGAAAAATCATCTGCTTACTCTCTATAATCATCTCTTCCAAACTTTTTTGGATTAAGCGCTTATCCTCTTTCTTTATGTAATAACCACCTACATTAAACGAACGGATATATACGTTTTCTTTCTTTAAAATACCATTAATTTCGCGTATTTCTGCACGAAGTGTACGTTGACTGACATTCAATTTTTTCATCAGTTCTGCTGATGACATCTTTTCATTCTCCACAAGTACCCGAATAAGTTTAATCTTTCTGCTGTACATGTACTGTTCCTGCCTTTCAGCTTATCTCATTTTACAGTCAGTTCCCATTTAACATCTTTATGTTGACTATCTGTGCTAGCAGTAATTATATAGTCACCTATATCTTTTGTCCAGCCTTCTCCTGGAATCCAATAATTCCACACATCTGAATTCAACACAATTTCAATTTTTCTTTCTTCACCTGCTTTCAATAAAATCTTTTCCCATGTTACAAGCTCCTGCACAGGACGAGAGATAATAGATTTAATCTTATGAATATATATTTGCACCACAATTTTACCGTCCATGTTTCCAATATTTGAAACATAAATAGGAATCACATAATTTCCATTCCCTTTTTTCTTTATCTCACCGTTCTTCCTCACACAATATTCTGTATAACTCATTCCAAAACCGAATGAGTAAAGAGGTTCATTAGGAATATCCAAATATTGAGACTTATATCTTGGTTCAGACTGTAGATATTCTGCCGGGCGACCAGTTCTACCTCTATTATAATAGACTGGAATTTGCCCACTCCCATAGGGAAAACTCATAGTCAGATGACCGGATGGATTCACATTTCCATATACAAGATCTGCAGCTGCATTTCCTCCCTCTGTTCCAGGAAACCACATTTCAAGAATAGCATCTGCCCACGGTAAAATGGATCTTAAATCAAGAGGTCTTCCATTGAACAGCAACACTACCGTCTTAACACCATTCTTATGCAATTTTTGTAAAAGCTTGCACTGATCTTTCGGAATTTCTATTAAAGATCTGCTTCCGGCTTCTCCAGACCACGATACCGGTTCCCCCAAAGTTAGCAGCACAATATCCGCCTGCTTTGCTGAAGACAAGATGCTCTCTGTCATTTCTGGAGCAATATTCTCAGATCCGGTTTGAATTACATCAATAATCTTTCCCCCTCTGTTTTTCAATCCTTCCAAAACAGAAACTGCATCCTCTATCCTTCCATCCACCGACCATGGACCGAGGATATCTCCGGAATCAGCATATGGACCGGTCAAAACAATTGGACAATCTTTTTTGAGTGGCAATATCCCTTCATTCTTCAGAAGGACACTAGACTCCTGCGCTGCAATCAAAGCAGCACGGCGTTTTTCTATGCTAATAAGGGTTTTTTGCTCGTTTTCTCTGCTTACACCCCGGTATGGATCCTCGAATAGTCCAAGCTCTGCTTTTAGCGTAAGAACCTTTTCCACGGCTTCATCCAGTATTTTTTCGAGATCAGGGTTTTCTTCCAGAATCAATCTAATATGTTTAAAAATAATATCAGACGCCATTTCTATCTGAATTCCTGATTTCAAGGCCAATTCAGCCGCATCCTTTTCATTTTCAGCCACACCATGACAAATCAATTCCGGCAAAGCATTCCAATCTGAAATGATAATCCCATTAAACCCCAGTTCTTCCCGGAGAATTTTCTTTAGAAATCGCTTATTGGCTGTAGCAGGTATCCCATTTACGGATTCAAAAGCTGCCATTACAAGTTTTACATTATTTACAATGCACCCCTGGAAGGAAGGAAAGTATTGATTATAAAGCGTGTAATCAGATAAATCAGCTTGATTATAATCCCGTCCCCCTTCAGCTGCTCCATATCCAACAAAATGCTTAGCACAGGCTGCCAGTGTAGATGGATTTTTCAGGTCATTTCCCTGATATCCCTGTACCATTGCTCTCCCAAATTCGCAAGAAAGTTTACTGTCTTCACCGAAGCTCTCCATTACTCTTCCCCATCTGGGATCACGTACTAAATCCACCATAGGTGAAAACGTCACCTGATATCCTGCCGCGCTTCCTTCTTCTGCACTACATCTTGCACATCTCCATGCAAGAGATGTGTCAAATGAACACGACAGAGCAAGTGGCACCGGAAAAATTGTGCGATATCCATGTATGATATCTGTCATAAACATCATTGGTATCCCAAGCCGACTCCTGCTCATGTTTTCTTTTTGAATATGTCGCATAGAATTCGCATCAAGTCGGCCTAAAAGGCTTCCTGCCAACCATTTTTCTTCATCTGTAATACGCAATCTATTATCTGTACCGGTAAGCTCACTTTCATTATTTCCAAAAAGCCGAGTAGGCAGCTGTGTTAGCTGCCCGGCTTTTTCTTCTGGAGTCATCTTACCAATCAGCGCTCTAATCTGATTATTATCCATGTTACTCCTGTTCTTTTCCTTTCATTCCAAATAAGAATGTGAGCACAAATGCCACTGCAAACGCTGCCGCATTCACAAATATGTAGAGCGGAAGTTGATCATTTAAATACAGTAACATTCCGGGTATACCGGTCACAGACATCCCTGTACCTCTCAAATTTAATAACGCAGCCAACCATCCTCCGATGCCGCCTCCTACACATCCCCATACAAATGGATTCACCATCCTAAGGTTAACACCAAAAATTGCAGGTTCCGTAATTCCAAGAAGCGCCGATACCGAAGATGGGAAAGCAAGGGATTTCATTTTTGCCGATTTTGATTTTACAGCAACTGCCATCGCAGCACCAGCCTGTGCAACAATACCGCATGAGCCCACTGGATTGACTGGATTCCATGATGTACTTGCCAACATCTCAATTTCAACCAAATTAAGTGCATGGTGTACTCCTGTAATAACAATCACCTGACATAATGCTCCCCAAATGAGTCCTCCAATACCAAAGGGAAGTGAAAAAAGTGCTGTAACAACACCTACAAGAGCCATCTCGACCGTATGGAAGATAGGTCCTACAATAAAAAGTCCTAGACAGAGGGAAACAAAAACTGTCACAAACGGAGTTACAATCAAGTCAAGTGCATTTATTACATGATCATGTAACCACTGTTCCACTTTTGAACCTAAAAATCCAATAATAAATGCTGGAAGAACTGAACTCTGATAACCACTCACATCAATAAATCCAAAAAATGTCATTGGCTCTGTCACGCCTTGAGCCACGTCCCAAGACGTAGGCAACACATTACTTACAAGCATCAAGCCAATTACAATACCAAGCACTGGGGACCCACCAAATTTTTTAAATGCCGACCAACATACAAGTACTGGTAAAAAACTAAATGCTGTATCTGTAAGTATGGATGTAAAGTCAAGAAACTGTTGCGGAATTGCATCAGCTGACATTCCAAAGAATGCTAGCAGAGCCTCTTGTGTAAGAAGACCTCTAAGTCCCATAAATAGACCTGTCGCTACCATAACCGGTATGATAGGAACAAATACATCCGCAAATACACGAACTAGTCTCTGCGCTGTATTTCCCTTTTCCGCTGCTGCAGCCGCCTGTTCATTTTTAGATGAACCGGATATTCCTATTTTAATTACTTCATCATAAACCTTATTGACAATTCCCGTCCCCAATATAATTTGATACTGCCCTGCGGTAAAAAAACATCCTTTTACAAGATCAATTTCCTCAATTTTTTTATCATCTATAATGTCTCTATTCTTTACGATCAAGCGGAACCTTGTTGCGCAGTGCGCGGCCGAGATAATATTATCTGCTCCTCCAACTGTCTCGATAATCTGTTTTGCTATCGCATTATAATCTGTTGTATTACCCATCATTTTACCTCCAATAACCATGTCTGAACTTCAATTTGCTTATCTGAATAAACCAGTATCTTAGTATCAACGTCAAAATAAGCTTTCATGGTAAGTACAGTCTTTCCCTCATTGACAAATATCTCTGCTGTACAGTTATCTAGAAAGATGTGAATATCGACTAAATTTTTTACCACAAGCATCCGTTCATCATACTCGTCAACATCCCATTTTTTTCTCTGTACACGTAACGCCTTACTATCTTTTGAATAATCTATTTTCAACACTCCACCAATATCAATTGATATCGATTTTCCTGTCAGTCCTTTTGCATAGACTTCTATGCATGAGGATTCTGGATCTATCATAGTGTTTCCACAGCTGAAAAACTTCTGTCTCTGCTTTCTCAAAACTTTTAATTCTTCTGCCGGTCTCTGGCAAAGTTCACCGTCCTTAACAAAAATCTCTCTAGGTATCGTTAGACTGTGAAGCCATCCTTCTTTTACTGCAGGCTGGCTCATTTGATAGTCAAATTCTCCGGAGCCAAGCCATCCGAAAAGAAGGCATCTTCCTTTCTCATCAACAAAGCTCTGCGGTGCATAAAAATCCATTCCTTCATCCAGATACTTTCCTGAACAATCTTCTATTTTGAATCTTCCTATTTTATAATCCATCTTTCCAGCAAATGCCATGGCACGGCAACCGTCTTCCTTCTGTCTGCTCACAACAAGAAAATCCCGTTTTTCACTTTCAATGATATCTGGACACTCGCACATATACCCCCAATCCATGGATTCGTCCAACAGATTGCCAAGCCATTTCCATTCTTTTAAATTATCCGATACATACAGCGCCACATTTCCCTTTAATTTCTTTGTTTGAGCACCAACAATCATCCACCATCTTCCATTTTTATGCCACACTTTGGGATCTCTAAAATGAGATGTATATGCTTCTGTAAGATAGGCTACTGGTCCTATTTTTGTGAAATTGTTTCCATCCGCTGAGACCGCTGCACACTGATAGGTTTCCCGGCCCCCGGTTTTGTCTCTGACATTACCTGTATAAAACAGATAATATTGTCCATTGTCAATGACACCTGAACCTGAATAACAGCCGTTTTTCTCAAACCACTCTTCCGGTTGTAACCCACAGCCCTTATCCTTCCACTGAATCAAATCATCTGATTCACAATGTCGCCATCGCTTATTTCCCTGCGGGGTTACTTCTGGAAGCCACTGATAAAACACATGATATTTTCCATTAAACTGTGCTAATCCGTTTGGGTCATTAAGAAATCCATATTCCGGCGTTATGTGATATTCTGGTTTCATCATTTTCTCTTCTCCTTTCCTTTATCTTCTTACATTTCTCATTTTATCCTAATTATTTATCGCAAAAAAATCTTTTTTTTGCCTATTAGCTGTGCAAAAAGGTGGACGGTTTATTGCAGTACAAAGTATTGCTCTGAATCAAAGATAGCTTTATACTCTGAAACATATAACTGATTTTGAGAGGAGATTTTTAGATGAAAGATATCTTTTTATCTAACCATTTTATCTATGGCGGAGATTACAACCCTGAGCAATGGCTTGACCAACCAGACATATTAAAGAAAGACATTACTTTAATGAAAAAAGCAGGTATCAACACCGTGACTCTCGATGTATTTTCTTGGTCTGTACTGGAACCACAGGAAAATGAATTCCATTTTGAATGGCTTCAAGAAATTATAGATAGTCTGTATTGTCACGATATTCGTGTAATTCTTGCGACCCCATCAGGCTCTCGCCCCCGCTGGCTGGCAGAAAAATATCCTGAAGTACTGCGAGTACAGGAAAATCGTATGCGTTATCTATACGGTGAAAGGCATAATCATTGCTACACTTCACCCGCATATCGTGAAAGAGTTCGTATCATCAATCAGAAGCTTGCAGAAAATTTCAAAAATCATCCGGCAGTAATTATGTGGCATATCTCAAACGAATATCGAGATGAATGTCATTGTCCTCTATGCCAAAATGCGTTCCGAAATTGGTTGAAAAGCAAATATCAAAGTATTGATAAATTGAACCATGCATGGTGGACAACATTCTGGAGCCATACATATAATTCTTTCGATCAAATTGAAAGTCCTTCATTTATCGGTGACAAAGGTCTTCATGGGCTTTCACTGGACTGGAAACGATTTGTAACAGATCAAACCACCGACTTTATGTGTTGTGAGATAAAAGCTCTCCGCGATGCTGGAGCAACACAGCCCGCAGTGGTAAATTTTATGGATGACTATACAGGACTTAACTATTACCGGCTCGCAGAACATGTAGAGTATATCTCCTGGGATAGCTATCCTGCATGGCATCAACAACCAGATATTCAAACAGCATATGACACAGCAATGCAACATGATCTTATGCGCTCTATGAAACAAAAACCTTTCTTTCTAATGGAATCATGTCCCGCCAGCCCTAACTGGATGAACATCAGCAAAATTAAAAAACCTGGCCTGTTATCTAATGCATCCCTTCAGGCCATTGCGCATGGATCCTGCAGTGTTCAATTCTTTCAAATTCGTCAGAGTCGAGGGGGGTTTGAGAAATTTCATGGTGCAGTAATTGATCATTATGGGGAAGCGGATACTCGTGTATTCCGCGAAGTATCAGAACTGGGAAAAGCACTAAAACAAATCAAAGAGATTACTAACACACGTGTTCATGCTACTGCCGCAATTATATATGACATGGAAAGTAGATGGGCTATGGAAAACGCGAAAGGTCCAAGAAATGAGGGACTATATTACCATGAAGCAGCCCTAAAGTCATATCGCGGGTTGCGTGAAAACGGTTTAAACACGGATATAATAAATATGGATCAATCCTTAGAACAATATCAAATTATCGCTGCACCTATGCTTTATATGTTCCGTAACGGATTTGAAAAAAAACTAAAAAAATTTGTTGAACACGGTGGAATCTTAATCATGACATATTGGAGTGGGATAGTAGATGAGACAGATCTGTGTTTCCTTGGTGGAACACCTCATGGTCTTATGGATGTTTTAGGATTACGTAGTGAAGAGATTGATAGCTTATGCGATCACGAAGTCAATCATCTACTTCCTTTTACAGGCAATCCGATGAATATGAAAAATTCGTATTCCTGTAAACATTTATGTGATTTAGTGCGTCTCAAAGATGCTGAGCCCCTTATGGTTTACGGTGATAATTTTTATAAAGGTTATCCCGCACTTACACGGCATAAATATGGAAAAGGAATTGCATATTATGTATGTGCCGATGCAGAAATGAACTTTTATCATGATTTATATAATAGAATAATCACAGAAAATCAACTACAACAAATTATGACAGATATACCCGATGGTATTGAGGTATCAAGTAGATCTGGAGAAAAATATGAATATCTATTTATTCAAAATTATACTGACCACAAAATATCTATTAGAATTCCCAAAAACACAGAAATTTTATGGGGGAGCTATGACGGAGGTGTATGCGGATATTCTACTGTGATTTGCCGAAAAAAAATTAAGGAAATTTGAGCATTTATACAATACTATTAACAAAAAATCTTCCCTCCAACAAGGCTTAATCTAACGAAGAGAATGTTCCAAAGCTATTTAATAATCATTCTTGTTTTGGAACATCCTCTTACTTTTTCAGTTCATTATCATTTTAATTATCTGCATAATCCATTTTTTAGATTTCGAGTTACAGTCTCAATTCGTTCTTTACTATACGATGACTGTAAATGAATAGATAGTCTGGATTTATCGATCAAATACTCCACACCGCCATATCTATTCTGTTCTTTCATACGGCAGAATTGCGGATACTGTCTGCTGAACTTTTCCAAACAAGTTTTTAATCCGGCATTATACGTATAGATGCTCGCCTCACCCGCGGACTCGTTAAACAAGATGATCGTTTCTTTCTCTTATTTTTCAGTCGCATTTTTACCTTCCTTCTTCTTTCAATAACTTCTCGGAATCTTCAGTCCTGATTTTATAAGGCTTCCCGGCATGACATGCTTTCCTTTCTCCATTCCTTTTTCACCATGAAAGCGTATCTTCCGGAACTGCGCATTAAGAAGCTCCTTCTGGATTCCACCCATGATGCCTACGCTGTCTATGAATACTGCACAAGGGAGAACACCACACCCTTTATGGACCTGAACCCGGGACACTCCGGGCATTTCACGTATAAAGACGATTTCACCATTGACGATGACGGTGTCCCTGTCTGTAAGTTGGGCTTACGCATGCACAAAGATGGATATGAGGCTGCCAAGCACCGTGCAAAGTACTGGTGCCCAAAAGCAAACCGGAAACGTGGCTGCTTCTGTGAGCATCCCTGTTCACCAGTGAAATACGGCCGGACTGTACACATCTTTACGGATGACAATCCAAGGTTGTTTAACAAACCGCCAAGGGACAGCAAAGCAGGGGAAAAGGAATATGCCGGAAGAGCTTCCGCAGAACGCTCCAACAAGCGGGAGAAAGAGGACTATAAACTAGAAGACGGCAGGCACCGCTCTACGAAGATGTGGTACTGCCGCAAATTTTACGATAATTGAATTGTCTAATCCACTACTTTATTGTCTTTACAAGAGATGCCTGGAAACTGCATTATAATAATTGAAGAGGTCTCTCCAGACTCAGCATTTGCCAGTTCTGGCGCTTCCTAGATAAAGACTTTTTTACAGCCCTTTTTCATAATCAAATATTTTATCCTCTCGATAGTACAATTTCTAACCTATAAAGTACCATATTTAAAATTATTAACACATATTTTCGGAGTTTCTTCATTCCCATTTGCAGTAACATAAATTCCCAAAATAGTTCCTGTAAAAGTTGCAGAGATTTCACTTGCCAAAAATCTGCATTCAGCTTTTCCAATAAACCATTTTTTATTTTTTGAATCCTTAAAATAGAATTTGTACATTTTTTCATCCGCTTCTATTCCAAGAACTACATGATCATCCTCCAGTAATACCGCCGTTTCCTCTATATCAAAATCAGCAATTTTTTTTCGTAAAACAATATAATTTTCATTATTTTTTCTCTTTACACAAATAGCATAATAATAACGATCACTCATATAGGCAGTTAAACCTGCCTCATCATTTTCGTTCTTAAAATCCACATAAAAGTCCGTCGTTGTATCACACTCAAAATGACACTGTCGTTTTCCGATAAAAGTACATGCACCTCCTGAGCTAAGACTCTCTTTATTACCTGTCAACCAGAATCCTTTTCCACTTTTATCTAATGCGTAATTTCCTCTTTCCGGATTTCTCAGATATACCCATTCTTTCGGCCTGCATTCTGTCGAAAAATCATCTTCAAAATCACCAGGTCTTTTCTGTTCCTCTGTCATCAATGGATTTTCATATGTCTCTGCTACCATTTTGTCTGTTCCGACTTCTATCCAGCCATCTTGTGTCCATACAACTGGCACAAGGAATGTCTCTCTTCCAAGATGATGGAAATATGCATGACTCCCCTTTGGACGCATCCCCAGACATACGCCCCACCAGTTTCCTTGGTGATCTTCTACAAGATCCATGTGACCGATTCCTTGAAATGTATGCTTTCTACTTCTATGTGTCAGAACGGGATTATTCTCATAACTTTCAAATGGTCCATAAGGGTTATCGCTTCTAAATACAGTTACCATATGTCCATATTCCGTTCCTCCCTCTGCCAAAATTAGATAATATTTTCCATCTTTCTTATAAAGGTGGGGTGCTTCCGGCGCTTTCCCACCAGATCCAGTACATACCAATCGTCTTTCTGTTTTTAATTTTCCTGTATTGATATCCAATTCTGCCATATAGCATCCCAGAGTCTCTGCCTTTTTTTTATAAGAATTTCCCATAATATATACCTTCCCATCATCATCAAAAAACAATGATGGATCAATCCCATCCCATTCTTTTAACTTAACAGGATCTGACCATGGTCCGGTTGGATTCTCTGCCCAGACAATAAAATTATAATAATTTGTAACATTTGTTGCAATCACATAGAACCTGCCATTATGAAATCTAATTGTTGGGGCATAAATTCCATAAGAATTTAGAGCATTCTGTATCGGCAGCTGTTTATCATTTGTCAGACAATGTCCGATTTGTTCCCAATTCACCAGATCTTTGCTGTTAAAAATCGGAATTCCAGGAAAATATTCAAATGAACTTGTGATTAAATAATATTCTTCCCCAACACGGCATACGCTCGGATCCGGATAAAAACCTTCTATAATAGGATTTTGATACTTCATATATTTATTTCCTTTCCCTTTTTTATACAATAAAACTATCAAGAAACTATACAGGACTGCTCTATTTAGAGCAATCCTGTATAATCATTATTTATACTATTTTAAAAAGACTTAAAACTAAAGATAAAACCAAGATTCCAATAATTATCTTATTGGCACTTATTTTTTTCCTTAGCAGAGCAAAGCATCCCATGGTAGCGATAAGTGGTAAAAATCCTTTTAAAATTTGATCTAAGATCTCCTGAAGCTTAAATGTCATATCCCCTAATGTAAACTTTACTGTTGTTGCTAAACTTACATTAGAGTAAATCATTGCACCAACCATCATAAGTCCCAAAATGCCAGCTGCTCTTGTGATAATTTCAATCAGACCATTCTCATACGCTTTTTTAATAAATTGTCCACCAAGATTATATCCAAGTCTTAATAAGAAATATTTTGTAAGGAAATAAGGAATATTATACAGTAACAGGAATAATACAGGTCCAAGTGGGTTACCCTTCTGTGCTAAACTAATACCAATACCTGCTGCAATAACACGGAATGTTCCCCAGAAGAATGAATCTCCAATTCCTGATAATGGTCCCATCAAACTGGCTTTAATTGCATTAATTGATGATATATCAAAATCCGGTTTTGATGCATTTTCCTCTTCCATACTCCCTGCAATTCCTAACGGAAATGTTACAATTGCAGGTGTAATATTAAAATATGACATATGACGTTTCATTGCCGCAATTCTGTCTTCTTTTTTCTTATATACAGCATTGATAAATGGCAGCATGCAGTATAAAAATGCAACACCTTGTGCATTAATATAGTTCCATGTCCCTGATAATGTAAATGATCTCCAGAAAACTTTGCTAAATATTTTCTTTTTTTCCGGAGTTATTGTATTCTTCTGATTACTCATTGAAAAAATCCTCCTCTTCTGAACAATTTGTCTGTGCAACGACTACTGTGCTTTTGCGCTCTTTTTCAATTACCGCAGTAAACACTGCAATTACAACACCAATTAATGCAATTGCAATTAATGGAAGATCCATATATGCTATCAACACAAAACCTAAAAGCAGAAATACTGCAATTTTAGCATCCCATAAAGTATTTAATAATAATGCCAGTCCAAGTGCCGGTAATAATCCACTTGCTACAGTTAATCCATCCATCAGAAATTCCGGTATATCATTTACAAGTGACTGTACCGCATTTGCTCCAAAATAAATTCCGCAAAATCCAATAATTCCGTATACTAACGGTACACCAAAGGTACTTGCCATATGCAAACGAATGATACCCTTCTGATTATCATCTTCAATATAGTCATTAAATTTTTTCAGCAACAGACCTCTAACGAAAAGACAGAACTGGTTAATAAATACTGCCAGAATGCTGATTGGTACCGCTAAAGATAATGCAACTTCTGTTCCTGATCCTGACAAAATTGAAAATGCTGTTCCAAAAATAGCTCCTGTCATTGTATCTGATGGGAGTGCTCCACCAATCTGTGTAACTCCAAGGAATATAACCTCCAAAGACGCTCCGATTATAACCCCCTGTGTTAAATCTCCTAACAATAATCCCACTACTGATGATATAACAAGTGGTCTTCTAAGCATTGGGTCTCCCATTGCCATATCTGAAAGATCAGCAACAAACATAACCAATGCAATTATTATAGCCTCTTTTAACATTTCTTATTTCCTCCTTATTTCTTGTCTAATATATAGAAATTATGTATAATCAATCTTAAGAAATGCCCTGATAAGCCAGATACCTATGCCAATACGTAAACAGGCTGTTTTAGGGTATTTCTTTTCATATTATTTTAATACATCACTCAGTAATCTTTCCATCTCTGTTGGTACTGACTGAATGTTTACCTTTGTTTTACTTTTGTTTAAGAGTTTGAAATATTTCTTATCTTCTTCATCTACATAAATATTTTTATCAATCTGCTCTTTCCTCTTTATTTCTTCTGCTGTTGTTCCCATTCTTCCAGAATTTCCCACATTAATCAGTGGAATATCCGATACTGCCTCGTCAATTCTGTATGCATCTTTGGGATTGCTTACAACTACCAAAATATTTAATGATTCTGCTCTTGGATCATTTAAAAGTTTAATAGAATCATCTACATTCTTAATTATTGCCTTAATATTTTGTGGAACAGCCATTTTTACTGTCATCATCTGCATTTCATTATTTACAATTTCATCATTCGCAACAACAATACGATTAACTCCAAGATGTTTTGACCATACTACTGCTACCTGACCATGAATTAAACGATCATCAATCCTCATCATTTTAATCATAGAACATCTCTCCTTCCTCTTCCTGTGAATTCAACATTTCTCCTACATTTAAAATTGTTTTTTTCGCATCTCTCAGTGCAGATTCCAGAATTTCGTCTATATTACTACTTTCATCAGACATCACTATATCTAATACAAGCATAATATTCATTCCTGACACTAAAGAACATCTTTCTTCTCGAAGTAATTCAGATAACGCAGTGTTCACGCTTCCGCCCGACAGATCAGTAATTAAGATTGCTTGGCATGTTTCATCCTCTGCCAGAATTTCTTTAACTTTTTGAAGAACATCCTGAGGTCCCATAGTTCCGCACATGGAAACAGCATAAAGGTTATCCTGCTCACCAGCAATCATTTCCACCGACATCTTCATTCCGTTAGCCAGTTCTCCATGAGATGCTAAAATTATTTTTCTCATCTTTCTCTCCTTTCTTTTTCTTTCACTATATTTATATCGCAAATCTGATGCCAACTTTTCCCCATTAGCAAAAAAAAATTATTTAAAACATAAAAAAGGTTGAAATATCAACCTTTTTTATGTTTATTTTTTTATATTAAATTTATGTAATCCCAGATATATGCCATTTCCGACACTGGAATTTCGACACTATACCGTCTTTGTACGTCACTAAAACATTTTTTTATAACACTAATAAACTCTTGTTGTTCAACTTGAAAAGTCTCTAACTCTGCATATGTAGAAATTGGTGCTTTTTTGACTAGTCTTTCAATCAAATAACATATATGGACATACAACCCTATCAAAATTTTATTTGGAATCATAATCTTCCATTCTTTTCGAAATTTTTCCAATGCTTTTTCTACGTCATCCAAAACAATTTTCACATTCAAAATAGTGATCTTTTCAATAACATTTTGTAATGAAAAATTCTTTAAAACCGCAAGATTAAATTTTTCAAGTTCCTGTTCAGAAATATATCTGATAAGTATCTTATTTATTTCCGATTTTGCACTTCCTTCAATTATTTCTTCAATCGGTATAAATGGTGTGCCCGGTATCTGCGGATCTGGGCTTCCTACGATTGCAACCACATGATAATCTTTAAAGATTGGTGCATCCTTTTTTTGAACCACAAGTGAATAATAATCTACAGGAATAAACTTTAACTTTATATTCTGAATTAGACTATTTTGAAACAACTCCATCATACTCCTTGCAGCATGGATATCTGATTCATTGATAAAGAGAATCGTATCTTCTTTTTCCTTATTTTCAAAAACCTTATATGTACTAATATTATGCTTACACGCCGTTTCTGCAATTTTCTTCAATTCCTGTTTCTCTAATATGGTACTTCCTACTTCCAATGCCATTCTTGTTGTCACACCATTGATAATTGCTATATTTCCTCTATATTTTCCTTTCACATATTCATAAATACCTTCTAATGATCCCATATCTACTAAAAAGATTGCATCTCTGTATGTATTTTCCCTTTCTAGCAATTGCACTAAACGCTCCCCGATTTCTGATGTGGGTATATCCAATGGCATATCTATAGCTTCAAACACCTGGCTGCCCAACAATTTATTTGCAGCATCTTTTATACTGGTTGCAGTTGAACATCCATGGCACAAAATAACTCCAAATATATTGTTTGTGCTTCCTGTTTGTTGAACAGAATGAACATGTAATAATATAAGAATCTTATTAAACTCTCCTAACTGAAGTTCCATTCTTTTCCCAATCTGTTTTGTGATATTATCTGCAATTTCATATTCGATTGGACAGTTTATCTGAAATGTTTCTTTACACTTTTTAATTTCTTTGATATGTTCCTGTTCCCATTGTCTGAACATAGAAAGTCTCTGTGTGTAGTCACATAAAAATCTCACTATGATTCTTTCTTTATTGGTATCTCTTTTTAAACTATATCTGATTTCTGCCTGTTTCAGAATATCATTTACCATTTCTTCTAACAACTCTATCCTTGTATTCATATACTGCTTTTGATAGATCAGATAATCATAATATTCACTTATCTTTTCCAGCAGCATCTTCATACAATCCTCAAAATCTCGTCCATCTTTATAGTACTCTTCATAGCCTTTCAAAATCTCATCATATAAATGCAAAACATATTTCTGCTCTTTTGTATTTTTTATCTTATCGAGATCAAGCATTTCTACTTCTGTCCGTGTATCATCAATATGTTTTCCAGCCTCTCTAATAATATAATTTGGCATATTCAAAAGTTTAATATCTACCGTATTTTCTTTATTTTCTGCATACGCATTGGAACATCCCAGCCTTATACAATCTTTTAACTGACCGATATTACCGTCAAATCTGTAATTCATCAATGCATTAAATACTTGCCTTCCTATCCTGATCTTTCTTTTTATTCGTTCCTCCTCATTTTTGATTGTCATTAAAATAATTTCTTTTTTTTCTTCGATTGATCTTTCCTCCAAAGAAGGAAGATGAATAATCACCGGAATTCTTCTTAAAAGGGTCTTTAACAACACTGCATTCGGATCTTCCGATGTTGCAAACAGCATCTTAACAGAAGCATGACACACTTTTGAATTATCACCAAAACGATAAAATTCTCCCTTATCAAGAAATATAAATAATTTTTCCTGACATTTATCCGGAAGACTATGTACTTCATCAAGAAAAAGCACTCCCTGATCAGCCTCCTGGATTAAACCGGAACAATCCTGATATGCCCCTGTAAATGCTCCCTTTTTATACCCAAATAAATTAGCTGTCAAAAGTTCTGGATTATTTGCATATTCTGAGCAGTTCAATGTTACAAGTTTTGCATGTTCTGGAATCAGATTTTCTTTCTTCAAATACTCATATAGTATTTTTACCATATAACTTTTTCCACATCCTGTAGGTCCCGTAAGTAATACAGGAAGTCCATTTGGAGGATAAACGACCGCCGCTTTGCACTGATCTACCATATATGAAATACTTCCGTTCGCTCCGATTACTTTTTTAAAACAATCTTCTTTTTCTCCGGGTTTTCCATCTTCCAGACTTTCTTTTTCTACTGTATCTGTAATGTTTCTATCTGGATACAAATCTTCCAAAATTTTTTTTTCCAGATAAGCAACCGGACGATTAGATGTTTTAACCAGTCTTCCTTCTCTTACCATTTCATTCAGGTACTGACTTGCAAGAGTTCTACTAATTCCTAAACGCATACCTATTTCACCTGCAGAAAACCACTCTATTCCTTTGTCTTTCCATTTTTTTGTATTTTCTCGGACTTCTTCGTATATTTTTTCTTTAGTTTTATTCATCCACAAGTTCCTTTCTGGCAAAACTACTCTTTATGCCTAATTCTTTTCTATACTTCGCTATTGTACGTCTTGATATCAAAATCTCTTTTTCTTTAAATAGATCGACCAACTTACTATCACTATAAGGTCTTGCTTTATTCTCAGCTGCAATAAACTCTTCTAAAATATATTTAATTTCATCCACTGAAGTCATCTGACCATCCGTTTGTTTCACTCCCGAAGTAAACAAATCTTTTATGTATACAGTTTCGGCTACTTCTTCTTCATTCACTGAGCAAAATCCGTTTTCATCCAGATTTTCCGTCAGGTATTCTATAATTTCCAGCTCTTTTTTACTATACTTATTAAAATCCAGCTGTTCCTTGATATATAATACGATATCCTCCCCTATTTCTTCCAGCATAGACAGTTCTTCCATCCCACAATTTTCCACCATGCTTCTATCAAATCCATTTGACTGAGAAAGACTATGTGTCCGTTTTTGTTCTAAATTTATTCCGTACATAATTCCGTTCCTATTAATTCCTTTTTATTTTAGATTATAATACATATTAGTCCGGTAGAAATCAAGATATATACATATCTTTCAATGTTACTAGTAGTAATATATCAGATACGTCATCTCGTACTAAATCTCAATCCCTTAACTAGCAAACTCCTCACTTTATTTGAGTAGTACCTATCACATGGGAATACTTTCTTGAAACAGTATTGGGCAAGATACTTATGATTTTCTTTTGTCCCATTATACGTCGTATAAAGTGTCCTGATCATTGCACCGCCCTGATTGGCTATATTATTCTTGCACTTTCATTCTAATCCCTCATTTTCTAACATATTATATAAATATTATAGCAGACATTTTCTGAAAGTTTACATTCAAATGTTCTATACTTTGCAGGTAAATTGAATTTCCCAAAAAGGAAAAATATAACAAAACTTATAAGGGATACCGTTATTGCAAGGGAAATCTATGGAACGAAAAAGCGGGAACTGTTTTAGCATTTTTGCTAACAATTCCCACTCTTAAAAACGCGTCTCCGGGAGGATTTGAACCTCTGCCCCCTCGCTTAGGAGGAAATGCGTTCAATCATAGACAGAATCGGTAATGAGATCATAAAGCTGATAGCCGAACGGAGAACCTTTATTAAGCGGACCTCTCGCTTTGCAAATTTTAAGATGCAGCAATTTAGGAATAAAAAACACTAAAAAATCTCCGCAGAGGGCAAACGATCCTTCTGCAGAGATTTTAGATTACTATGAATTTTTAATATTTCATCTGGAGCATGACGATACCTCCCAGATTCATGAGAACCCCAAAAACAATGGCTGCATTCAGGAGCCAGTTAAAACGGACCTTCTCAATCCTTTTATAGATGACCGCCGATCCAAGTATGAATGCCATATATAAAAACAGATACGTCCTGGTGCTGGACGCAAACATGGTCGGGGTAAAGGCCAGGGCCATTCTGGTAGCTCCTCCGATCAAAAACCCTGAGATCACAAGCATCCGGTCCCTGCTGTCCTTGAGCCCTTCTATACAGACAAAGATCACACATATGATAAAAATCAGAAAAGCAACGCCCATAAGGATCTGGAATCCCCACTGTACTGCATTTTCCGGGAGAACCCGCGGTTCCGTGTATTCCACTGACCGATTCTTGACGATATCAACAAGAAAATACAGGCTGTAGATGATATCAAGCCCCATAGGGACCAGTGCTGCGGCAAGCTTCCATTTCCGGAACTTCCTGTCAACGGCAAGAAGAATGAGCAGAAGACAAAAGATAAACAGGATGAAGTTTGGCACAACGGTAAAATGTTGGAAGATTGACACAAATCCAAGTCTCAGCTTGTCAAGAAATGTCAGACGAATAAATTCCGGCATTTTGTCGTGGATCTCTTTTGCCACTCGGACAGAATTGCCCGGATTGCTCAAAATAAATACCAGGTTCCCAATGACAGCGATAAGTCCTGCCGCAAGAAAAACCACAGCTCTTTTATGATCTCTGAAACAGAAGATCAGCAGACAGAGACTGCCTGCGAGCACAATAGCCATCTGTTCCAGGTTCGCCGCGTAAAGTATGCCGGCCATATAGAGCACATACTCAGCCACTGACAGTTTCTTTTGTTCCAGGAACTTTTTAAACAGCACAAGACAGCCGATCCCTGCGGCCAAAGGCCAGAGATAATTGGCTGTGGTAACTCTCCATCCTGCAGAACCCATATGCATAAATGGATATACACAGAGCAGCGCTGCGGTGAAAATTGCACACTTCCCCTTGTTGTCCAGCAGATAATTGAGTCCTGCACCCAGCAGGATACAGACCAAGATATCTAAAGCCTTCCAGAGCAGAACCGGCATTTTAAGCGCCGCCGCCATGGAGATTTCAACCAGGAATCTGGAAGACAGGCTGTGATACCTGTGGACCAGCCACGGCAGGACAGCCTTGTGTTCCAGCTGTGCTCCAAAGATTAAGTCATCCCCAAAATCACTTTGGAGAATCAGATGGATCAGCACAGCTATACCTATGAAGATCCACAGATACCATTTCGCTTTTTTTCTCTCTCTTCTCATCTTAAATAGCTTCCAATAACGTCTTTCACAGTGGTGATCTTATTGCACTTCCACGCATCAGCTCCGCAGAAAATCAGTCCGTCATCCACATTTCCTTTAACAGCCTCAATCAGCCGTTCCGTGATACAGTAAACGGTCTCAGCCGGACTGCAGGCAGACATACAGTTAAAGCAGTGCTTCGGCTTGATCCTGCCTTCTCTCTGGACGATTTCCATAAATTTATTTTTGATGGCCCGCCCAGGCATTCCCACCGGACTCTTTACGATCGTGATATCTTCTTTTTTGCAGTTAATATAAGCCTCTTTATACTTGATATCCGCGTCACACTCCTCAGTAGTGACAAATGGAGTGGCAATCTGCACTCCGGAAGCTCCCATGGAAAGACAGTGTTCCAGGTCTTCTTTGGAGGAAACTCCTCCCGCCACGATAACCGGGATGTCTTTTTCATATTTTTCTTCATATGTTTTTACCATGTCGATGATCTCCTGAATCGTGTCGTCATAATTTTCATAAGTCTCATCGCTGACAAGCTCTTCATATTTAAATCCCAGATGGCCCCCGGCCTTTGGACCTTCGATCAGCAGAGCATCCGGTGCCGTCTGATGCTTTTTATCCCACATCTTGAGAATCACCCGCGCCGACTTTTTCGGGGATACGATCGGGACAAGCTTTGTTTTGCTCCCCTTTGCCAGAGCCGGAAGCTCCGTAGGAAGTCCGGCGCCTGAAATAATCAGGTCAATGCCGTTTGCAATTGCTTCTTTTACATAGTTGGCATACAGCCTTGTGGCTACCATGATATTTATGCCAATGACACCGTCGGGTGCGATCTCTCTCGCCTTCCTGATATGTTTTTTCATGGCACGCATATTGGCGCCCTCAGGGTCCTGCTCAAAGTCCGGCTCGTTGTATCCAATCTGAGCCGCCGACAGCACACCGATGCCGCCCTCTCTTGCAACAGCTCCCGCAAGAGAACTCAAACTGACACCTACGCCCATTCCCCCCTGTATAATAGGGATTTTCGCAACCAAATCCCCGATCTTCAATGGTTTCACTTCCATTACCTCCGTGGTCTTTCTTTCAGTTACATTTTTCTAAAGCGCTGGTATCTCTCTTCTACAATCTCTTCCGGCGTTTTCTTCTTATATCGTTTCAGGAAATCAACGATCATCTCTCTGATCTCCTCTGACAATTCGATAATATTATCAATACTTGCAGGTTCGGGTTCTCTGATGACCCTCTCGATCACTCCGAGTTCCTTTAAATCTGCCGCTGTGATCTTCATTACTTTTGCAGCCTCGGATGCCCTGCTTCCGTCTTTCCACAGGATACTTGCAAACCCTTCCGGGGATAGGACTGAGTAAGTGGAATTTTCCATGCTCCACACCTCATTGCCGACAGCCATGGCGATAGCTCCGCCGCTGCCGCCTTCTCCGATCATAATCGAAAGTATCGGAACTTTCAGGGAAGACATCTCATAAAGATTTCTCGCGATCGCCTCACCGATGCCGCCCTCCTCAGCTTCGATGCCGCAGAAGGCTCCCGGCGTATCCACAAAACAGATGACCGGACGATGGAATTTCTCTGCCTGACGCATGAGACGCATCGTCTTCCTGTAACCTTCCGGGGAAGGCATTCCGAAGTTCCTTTTTATATTTTCCTTTGTAGAACGGCCTTTCTGCTGTCCAACCACTGTGACCGGAATGCCGTCTATGGATGCCAGCCCCCCGACGATCGCTCCGTCATCGCCGAACAGGCGGTCTCCGTGCAGGGACATATAACGGTCAAAGATCGTTGTAATGTAGTCCAGGCTGGTCGGCCGCTCCGCTGACCTTGAGATCTCGACTCTCTCCCATGGTGTTAAATTATTATGACTCATAACAACAACTCCTTATAATGGTGGCAAGCACTTTCCGCAGGTTCTTCCGCTCAACGATCTTATCTACAAATCCGTGCTCCAGCAGGAATTCGGATCTCTGGAAACCATCCGGAAGCTTCTGCCCAATGGTCTGCTCGATGACGCGGGGTCCTGCAAATCCGACCAGCGCTCCCGGTTCAGCCAGTATCACATCTCCGAGCATTGCAAAACTTGCAGTCACTCCTCCGGTCGTCGGATCTGTCAGTACACTGATGTACAAAAGCCCTGCCTGGTCGTGTCTTCTCAAAGCCGCCGACGTCTTCTCCATCTGCATCAGGGAAATGATGCCTTCCTGCATCCTGGCCCCTCCCGAACATGTAAAAATAATGATTGGTATTCTCTGCTCGGTGGCTCTCTCGATAGCCCTCGTGATCTTTTCACCGACGACCTGGCCCATGCTGCCCATCATGAAATCAGCACTCATGACTGCAATGGCCACTTCACTGCCGCCGATCTTTCCTTTTCCCGTGATCACCGCTTCTTCCAGATTTGTCACAGATTTTTGGTGCTCCAGCTTTTTCAAATAGCCCGGAAACTCCAGCGGATCGGACGTGACAAGTCCGGTGTCCCACTCCTCAAAGGTATTGCGGTCCAGAACCATGGCAATCCTTGTTCTCGGCCGTATTCTGAAATAATTTCCGCAGTGGGGGCAGATATAATAATTTTCAATGATATCTTCATTATAGACCGGCTTTCCGCAGTCACTGCATTTTTGGAACAGTCCTTCCGGCGCCTGATATTCAAGCAGGGTATCTTTGGCCTTTTTCACCCGTTCCGCCTGCTTTTTCTCCTGAGGTGTCAATGTTCTTTTCTTAAACATTTCTTTTAACATGATGCTTCACCCTGGCTTTCTGTCTCTTCTTCCCGTTCCTTCTGGAACCTTTCAATAAATGCGGTATCCACATTTCCGTCAATAAAATCCTGATGATTGATGATGTCATACTGGTAATCGATGTTCGTCTTGATGCCTTCCAGTACCAGCTCTCCCAGAGCATTTCTGAGCTTCCTCAAAGCCAGTTCACGGTTTTTGTCATAGACGATCAGTTTTGCAACCATCGAATCATAGAACGGAGGGATCTGATATCCGGTAAACAGGGCAGAGTCAATGCGCACACCCTTGCCTCCCGGAAAATGTACATTTGTAACAGTTCCCGGACTCGGCCTGAAATCATGTTCCGTATCCTCTGCATTTACCCTTACCTCAATGGCGTGTCCGGAGATATGGATATCCTTCTGCTGATAAGTCAGATGTCTTCCCGCCGCAATACGAATCTGTTCCCGGATTAAGTCGATGCCGGTGACCCATTCCGTGACCGGATGTTCTACCTGAATTCTGGTGTTCATCTCAATGAAATAGAAATTCCCGTCCTGGTCCTTCAGGAATTCAATGGTGCCTGCGCTGTAATATCCGACCACTTTTGCCGCTTTGACTGCAATGGCTCCCATCTTCTCTCTGAGCTCTTTGTTAATGGCCGGTGACGGTGACTCCTCAATCAGCTTCTGATGACGTCTCTGGATGGAACAGTCCCTCTCACCCAGATGAACCGCATTTCCGTATTTATCAGCCAAAATCTGAAATTCGATATGTCTCGGATCACGGATATATTTTTCAATATACATGGTGCCGTCGCCGAAAGCATTTTCTGCTTCCCGCTTTGCCGTTTCAAATATATGTTCAAACTCTGCGGAGTCTTCGCAGATCCTCATGCCCTTGCCTCCGCCGCCTGCGGATGCCTTGATCATGACGGGATATCCCATCTCGTCGGCAATCTTCCTGCCCTCCAAGGCTTCGTAAACCGCATCTTTGGTCCCCGGCACAACCGGAACACCAGCCTCCATCATAGTCTTTCTGGCAGAAGATTTATCCCCCATTTTGTCAATGATTTCTGCGGAAGGCCCGATAAAGGATATGTTGCACTTTTCACACATGCGGACAAACTTACTGTTCTCCGATAAAAATCCGAATCCCGGATGAATGGCATCCGCCCCTACTGCCATAGCAGCTCCGATGATCCTCTCCATATCCAGATAGCTGTCCTTTGCAGGCGCGGGCCCGATACAGACGGTCTCATCCGCCAGCTGTGCGTGCAGAGCTTCTTTATCTGCCTCGGAGCAAACTGCTACAGAAAGGATGTCCATCTCACGGCAGGCCCGGATGATGCGCACCGCGATCTCTCCTCTGTTTGCAATTAAAATTTTCTTAAACATACAACGCTTCCTCCTAGCCGATCATGAATGTGATTTCGCCGGACGCGACGACCTTTCCGTCCACCGTTGCGGTTCCCTTGCCGACGCCTACCGGTCCTTTCACCCTGATCATCTCTACTTCCAGATTCAGCACGTCTCCAGGTACGACTTTGCCGCGGAATTTTGCCTTATTGACTCCGCCTAAAAATCCGATCTTTCCTTTGTTCTCTTCCGCAGAAAGGCAGCACACGGCTCCCACCTGAGCCAGCGCCTCGATGATCAGCACACCCGGCATCACCGGTTCCTGCGGAAAATGTCCCGCAAAGAACGGTTCGTTGTATGTCACGCATTTTTTGCCCACTGCCCTTTTTCCGACTTCCATTTCCTCAATCCGGTCAACCAGAAGAAACGGGCTCCTGTGCGGGATAATATTCATAATTTCTTTAATATTCAGCATATGTTTCCCCTTTCCTACCGGATAATGACCAGAGTTTCCCCGTATTCCACAATATCCCCGTTATTAACCGGGATGCTCACTACGGTTCCTTCAAATTCACTCTCCACTTCGTTCATCAGCTTCATAGCTTCAACAATTCCAATGATCTGTCCCTTTGTCACCGTATCGCCTACCTGCACGAACGGTTCTGCTCCTTCCGACGGAGCAGCGTAAAAGGTACCCACCAAAGGAGCAGTCACGGCATTGCCTTCCGCCTCTTCGTCTTCCGGCAGAGCTTCCAGCGTGCTTTGCGACGCAGGTGCAGCCGCGGGCACAGGCGGCGCTGCGAATTCCGGTGATGCGAAGACTCTTTCCTTCTTCTTTGACAGCTTCACTGAGAAATCATCATCTTTATATTCAAACTTATCGACATCTGACTCTGATAATGCCTGGATCAGTTCTTTCATTTCCTCTAATTTCATAGCCTATCCTCCCTATTCCGCAAACTTTTTGATCAGAAGCGTTGCATTATGCCCTCCGAACCCAAGTGAATTGCTCAGAGCATAATTGACTGTGCGGTCTGTGACCGGCTCTAATGTATAATCCAGGTCACATTCTTCATCCGGCACCTTAAGTCCCACAGTGGGATGAATGTAATCTTCCAAAACAGTCTTTACACAGGTGATAAACTCAATGGCTCCGGCGGCCCCGAGTCCGTGACCGATCATCGATTTTGTAGAGCTGATCTTCAAGTCTCTGGCGTGATCGCCGAAGGTAGTTTTGATCGCTTTCGTCTCAAACTTGTCGTTGGCCGGTGTGCTTGTTCCGTGGGCGTTGATATAATCCACCTCATCGGGACGGATCTCCGCCTCGTCAATGGCAAACTGCATCGCACGCGCTGCTCCCTCTCCATCTTCTGCCGGTGAAGTGATATGGAAAGCATCGCTGGTCGCCCCATATCCCACAACTTCCGCAAGGATATTGGCTCCCCTGGCTTTGGCGTGCTCCAATGTCTCCAGCACTACCACGCCTGCTCCCTCTCCAATAATAAATCCGTCTCTCTCTTTATCGAATGGAATCGATGCACGTTTTGGATCTTCTGAACTGCTCAGTGCTGTCAGAGAGGCAAATCCCGCCACAGCTACCGGCGTGATGCAGGCTTCCGTTCCTCCTGCCACCATCACATCTGCCTCGCCGCACTGGATCGAGCGGAATGCTTCTCCAATAGACTGCGTGCCTGTAGCACATGCAGTAACTACATTGATGCTCTTGCCCCTTAACCCAAACGCAAGGGAAACATTTCCCGCAGCCATGTTGGAGATCATCATCGGAACTACCAGAGGCTTGACTCTGTTAGGACCCTTTGTACGGATGACTTCGGTGTTTTTTTCTACAATCTGCAGACTTCCTGTTCCCGACCCGACAGATACACCAATCCTCGCTGTATCTTCTTTTTCCAGATCCAGTCCGGAATCCTCGATAGCCTCTTTGGCCGCAGCCACGGCGTACTGGGAGAACAGTTCCATTCTCCTTGCAGAACGCGGGTCTATATAATCTTTCGCTTTAAAATCCTTTACTTCTGCTGCCAGATGAGTTTTGTATTCACTGGCATCAAAATGACTGATTGGAGCAAATCCAGTCTTTTGCTGTTTGATTCCGTCCCAGAACTCTTCCACACTGTTTCCGATCGGAGTAATCGCACCCATTCCGGTAACTACGACTCTCTTTAAATTCTTCATACTGCTCTCCTTTACATTCCCATTCCGCCATCCACACTGATCGTCTGCCCAGTAATATAGGACGCCTTGTCAGATGCTAAAAATGCTACTGTCTCTGCGATATCCTTTGTCGTCCCTACTTTTTTTAACGGGATCGTATCGATAATACCCTTCTTCACGTCCTCCGGAAGCACTTCCGTCATCTCCGTATCTATGTACCCCGGTGCCACCGCATTGACCGTGATCCCTCTGGACCCAAGTTCTCTCGCCAGAGATTTGGTCATACCGATGACTCCTGCCTTGGAGGCACAGTAATTCATCTGCCCGGCATTTCCGATCACTCCAGAAACGGAAGACATGTTGATGATATGGCCGGACTTCTGTTTCAGCATAATCCTTGCCACATGCTTCATGCAGTTAAATGTTCCCTTCAGATTGACATTGATCACCTGATCGAACTCTTCCTCGCTCATCTTCATAGCCAGGTTATCTTTTGTGATTCCTGCATTGTTGACCAAAATGTCGATGGAACCGAATTCCTTTTTCACGGAAGCCATCATTTCCCTGGCTGTATTAAAATCGGAGACATCTCCCTGATATACTTTGGCTTCTCCACCGTTTTCTTTGATCGAAGCGACCACTCCTTCGGCTTTTTCTTTGGACCCGCAATAATTGACGATGACTTTCGCCCCATAGCCTGCAAGGGTCAGTGCCACTTCACGGCCGATCCCACGGCTTGCGCCTGTGACAACAGCTACTTTTCCTTCTAACATGATAAGACCTCCTCAAGCTTTTTCAAATCTTCTTTTTTCTCTATATTGATCACTTTCATCTTCCGGTCGATCTTTCTCATAAATCCGGACAGAGTTCTTCCCGGACCGATCTCGATAAAAGTATCTGCTCCCGCTTCTATCATTTTATGTATAGATTGTTCCCAACGGACAGAAGAATAAACCTGTTTTCCCAGCAGGTCTTTCACCTGATCTTTGGAAGTGACAAATTCTGCAGTCGTATTTGACACATATGGAATCTCCGGATCATGAACTTCCACGTCTTTTAAGACCTCAAGCAGTTTTTCCCCGGCAGTCTTTAACATAGGAGAATGAAACGGCCCGCTCACTTTCAGCGGAAGGACTCTTTTGGCCCCCGCCTCTTTCAGTACATCTGCCGCTGCCTCGACGGCTTTGGCCTCACCTGATATCACAATCTGTCCGGGACAGTTGTAATTGGCGATGGAGACAACTCCGCTCACTCCGGGAAGCACGGCCTCGATCTCTTCTTTCTTCATGCCAAGAACAGCCGCCATGGCTCCCTCTCCGGCAGGCACTGTGTCCTGCATGAGAATTCCTCTCTGGCGGACTACTTTGACTGCATCCTCAAAGCTCATGACATTGCATGCAACAAGGGCACAATATTCCCCGAGACTTAAACCAGCTGTCATATCCGCTTTTATGCCCATGGCTTCGATCTCTCTTAAGACGGCCACACTGGCTGTCACCATGGCCGCCTGTGTATACTCCGTAATGTTGATGTCTTCATTTTCCTCGAAGCACAATGCCTTCACATCAATATCCAACACTTCATTTGCTTTTTCAAATACTTCTCTGCTGTGTTCAAAAGAGTCATAGAACTCTTGTCCCATACCGACATACTGTGCTCCCTGTCCCGGAAACATAAAAACAATTTTACCCATCGTTATCACCTCGTCAATTACTTTGAGTTTCAAAATATCTGTTTCTAAAAAATTGACTTATAACCTCAAATCATCAGTTATAAGTCAATATTTTGTCAATCTTAATCTTCTACGCCTTTATTCTTTAAGTAGTTGATTACATCTTCGACAGTATTAAGCTCTGTCAGATCGTCAGACGGAATCTCTACATCGTACTCTTCTTCTAATGCCATAACTAATTCAAATAAGTCCAGAGAGTCAGCTCCTAAGTCATCTTTGAAAGATGTCTCTAACGCAATTTCGCTTTCATCAACGCTTAACTGTTCTGCAATGATTTCCTTCATTTTCTCTAACATAATTAATCTCCTTCATACCTCATAATAGTTTGATTATCAAAGTATACCTACTTATACCCGAACTTGTCAAGTAAATTCACTCCTATATTATACTAACTCACATACAAATATGCAAGGAAGTTATTAGGAAATAACGGTAAAAAAATCTGTATCTCTATTCTTCTGCCGAATGCCGACCCAGCAGAATATCCTCCGCTTTCTTGTTCCAGAATCCCCCGGCCTCATCACATGCATCTGCCAGCCGTTTAAATAAAGGGTCTTCTTTTCCCAGCTTCCGAAAATCCTCAATCGCCGTCAGCGGCATAGAGATGTGCGTGTACACGATCTTTTTCTCTCCCGGCATTTTCTTTAAATACAGTGTAGTATCCACAACCGCATTAAGACCGCCGATATGGGTAATATTCATAGCCGGATCAACCTTTTTGTCACGGAGCAGTTCAAGGGCTTCCTCCATATCGCTTCTCAGGCCCCCGGATGAACCGATAAGCTTTGTCTTGAGATAATGGCTGCCGTAGATGTTCATGCCCGCCCTGTACTTCTTGTCCGCAGTAGCCGCGTAAATATTCATGCAGCCGTCCATGGCCATGATCCTGTTCCCTGTCTCCGCTACATTTTTCGGCGGGGCATAGACGAAAACATCATCATACCCCTTTTCATTGGTCAGCGCCAGCAGCGCGGAAGCAGGGTCTACCATCATGGACGGATTTATATAGTAAAGCTCCACTCCGGTCCTCTGGGCCTCCTGCACCGGTATCAGCCTTCTGGCCTTGGCAATCCGTTCTTCGTTTATATCCGTCACCACAAGCCTCTTCGGTTTCCTCTCCATAGCCAGGACATAGCGGATGGCCATCAGCCCCATGGGTCCGCATCCCCCGAGGATCACTGTATTGCCGCCTTCTTTAATGCCGGAGATATGGTCATGGGAACCAGGTTTGCTGTGATAATTGGAGTGAAAGCTTCCTACGATACTGTACAGTGCCTGTGCCACCGTTGCCTCATAGTAGCTTTCCCCCTCAAAAGTAAGCAGACATCCCTTTTCAATCACTTCTCCCGGGACAATGCAGTAGGTGGCAGCTCCTCCAAAATACTCATAGGAATAACCAGGAGACTCGATTTGTCCCGGTATCTCGGGAACAACTACATACTTGTCCCCCGGACGGTACTGATCCTTCCACTTCTCACCCACCTGTTCAATGACACCGGCGAATTCATGTCCGATCAATATCGGATATCTTCGTATGTTCTTCGGAACCCTCAGATGCCTCTGTGCAAGCGTGATCTCTTTTAAAGTAGACATAGCAATTCCATTGCAGAGGATCTTGAGCAGGATCTCGTCCTCTTTGATCCCGGGAAGTTCAAATTCTTCCATCCTGATGTCCTTTACCCCATAAAGTCTGACGCCTTTTACCTTCATAGTCACCGCCCCTTTTCACACAATGCAGGTCAAATGGAAATTATTTTCTAAGATTATAACAGAAATGGAAATAAAAAAAAAGACTTGTAACTGAGGATAAGAAGGAGAACACAAAAAGATCAAACTTTCATCACATTTTGTTTAGCTTTCTCTTTTATTCTGTTAAGAGACAACATAAAAGGAGGCAGTAAATTGATTGAAGTAAAACACCTTACAAAGAGCTATGACAGCCATCCGGCTTTGGATGACCTGTCATTTACGATCGAGAAAGGCCGGGTCTATGGTTTCCTCGGACCTAACGGTGCCGGAAAGTCTACCACGATGAACATCATGACCGGATATATCGGTGCAGACAGCGGAGAAGTTCTGATAAACGGGTTCGATATTTTAAAAGAGCCGGAGAAAGCGAAAAGATCCGTGGGATATCTGCCGGAAATTCCGCCCCTCTATCCGGATATGACCGTCCGGGAATATTTAAGTTTCGTATCTGAATTAAAAGAGATTCCCAGAAAAGACAGTGCAGCACAGGTGGATAAAGTCCTAAGTCTCGTCAGGCTTACCGATGTTTCCAGCCGCCTGATCCGCAATCTTTCCAAAGGATACCGCCAGAGGACCGGTCTCGCGGCCGCAGTCCTTGGTTTCCCCGATATCATTATTCTGGATGAGCCGACCGTTGGCCTGGACCCAAAACAGATCATCGAAATCCGGCAGCTCATCCGCACGCTCTCCAAAGACCATACTATCATCCTCAGCTCTCATATCCTGGCGGAGGTCCAGGAGATCTGCGATTATGTTCTTATTATTTCAAAAGGGCGCCTGGCAGCCGAGGGTACACCAAAACAGCTGGAAGAAATGTCCCGCGGAAAGGATACTGTGGAGCTTACCATCATGTCGGACCCGGCACGTATACAGTCTGTCCTGGATTCTCTCTCTGGCATACGCGCGATCTGCTGGAAAGGAGACACGGGAGATTCCTGCGACATCTCTGTGGAATTCTCCGGCGACAGCCAGAAGATCTGCCGGGAGATTTCCCTTGCTTTTGCAAGAGAAGAAATCCCGGTCACCAGGATTTATATTTCCAGGACGACTCTTGAGGACATTTTCCTGGAATTGACCGATACAGACATTCAGGAACAGGAAGGAGACGAAGAAAATGAAAGCAATTTATAAGCGGGAACTCCGCTCCTATTTTACCTCTATGATTGGCTGTGCCTTTGCGGCATTCCTCACTGTCATCGGGGGTGTATATTTTATGGTATATAACCTGATGAGCGGATATCCCTATTTTTCTTATTCTCTGTCCGGTGTAATCTTTGCCGTTCTGATCACGGTCCCGGTTCTATCCATGAAATGCTTCGCGGAGGAGAGAAAAAATAAGACAGACCAGCTGCTTCTGACCTCGCCTGTGTCTCTGACAAAGATCATTTTAGGCAAATACTTTGCAATGATCACGGTATTTGCCATGCCCTGCCTGATCTACTGCCTGTTTCCTCTGATTATCAAGTTTCACGGAAATGCCCATCTTCTGGTGGACTATTCTTCAATCCTGGCATTTTATCTGCTGGGCTGTGTTTTTATCGGCATCGGGATGTTACTGTCTTCCCTGACAGAGAGTCCGGTCATTGCGGCGATCAGCACCTTCGGGGTTTTATTCTTTTTGTATATGCTTGATAATCTCTTAAGCTATATTCCGACCAGCGCACCCAGCGGTGTCATCATCACCATCCTGATCCTGTCACTGGCCGCAGGCCTGATCTTTCATATAACAAAAAATCAGATTATCGCCGGAACCGTAGAAATTGCCGGAGCAGTCATAAGTATTGCAGTATATTTCATTAAATCGTCTGTATTTGAAAATTTCATTCATGATATTCTGGAACATTTCGTCCTGACCGGCGTTTTCTATAATTTTGCCCAGAACTATATTTTTGATATCGGAGGGCTTTTATATTATCTCTCCGTCATCATTCTTTTTATTTTCTTGACGATACAGACATTTCAGAAAAGACGATGGAGTTAGGAGGACTGTAAGTGGATAAAATAAAACAACTATTTCAGACAAAGGATTCCAGGAGAGGCTCATACAGCATAGCTGTTACTGCCGTTGTCATAGGAATCGTAATCCTGTTTAATCTTCTTGTGGCCCAGCTGCCTCAAAAGATCCGGCAGATTGATATCAGTGACACCAATATATATGAGATCTCGTCAAAAAGCCAAAAGCTGCTTAAAAGTTTGAAGAATGACGTCAACCTTTATGTAATCGCGGAAAAAGGAAGCACTGATGACCGCATCAAGACCTTTATCACCAAGTATGCCTCTCTCTCCGGCCGCCTCAGAGTAGAATGGATCGACCCCGTACTGCATCCTTCTGCACTGACAAAGTATGACACGGAAAAAAACAGTATCGTCGTATCCTGTAAAGCAACAGACCGGCAGACTTCGATCTCCTTCGACGATATTTTAGTAACTGAATCTTCCTATTATAATACATCTTCTTCCGCCACAAAGTTTGACGGAGACGGGCAGCTGACCAGTGCAGTAGATTATGTGACAAATACAAAAGAATACAAGGCTTATTACACGACCGGACACGGTGAAACCGCCCTGTCATCTTCTGTCACAGGCCTGATGGAAAAATCCAGAATCTCTGTGTCAGAGCTGAATCTCCTGACTGCCTCATCCATACCGGATGACTGTGACCTTCTTATACTCAACGGACCCACCAGTGATCTCACAAAAGATGAAGCCAAAGTTCTGACCGCTTATCTGAAAGAAGGAGGAAACGTCATGTCCCTCCTGGCCTATACAAACAAGAGCATGACACGGCTCTATGGCATTTTTGAGGACTACGGCATGAAAGTCGCCAATGGATATATTGCGGATGCAGAGCGCTGCTATCAGGGTAATTATTATTACCTCATACCAAACTTATCTGTGAGCGGCGATATGGCTTCCGGTATTTCCTCAAATTCTGTGCTGGTGGTCAACTCGAAAGGCATGACGCAGACAGATCCTGTCCGGGACACAATCAACGTGGAATCTTTTATGACCACTTCCGAGAACGGCTGTGCCGTGACAGAGAAAAAACAGACGCAGGGAACCTATATATTGGGAGCAGCGGCCACAGAATCGGTCACTGTAAAAGACAGCGGAGGAAAGAAAAAAAAGAAAGACAGCCGTCTGACCGTTTACGGAAGCAATATGCTCATCGACGCACAGATAACAGAGTCTTTCTCAACCTTAGAGAACCTTACTCTGTTCATGAATTCTGTCACAGCGAATCTGGACAGTGCAGATAATATCTCCATCTCACCGAAGAGCCTTCAGGTAACTTATAACACCATTGCACATCCGGGTATCTTCAGTATCCTGATCATCTTCGTGATTCCTTCTGTGGTCATTGCCGGCGGCTTTATCATATGGTTCCGCAGAAGAAGAAGGTAAGGAGGTTTCTATGAGACAGAAAAAAACACTGATCATTCTGACCCTGGTATTTGCGGGCCTTCTGGCCCTGTACGCCGGAATCCGCATGTATCAGAAAAAACAGTCTGAACAAAAACGTTCTTCCGATAAACTGATCATTAAAAACATGTCGGACCTCACCTCTATTTCTTATAACAACGGACAGAACCTGTCTTTTGTGAAAAGAAACGGTACATGGTTTTATGAAAAGGACAGCGAATTTCCTCTGGAACAGAGTTATCTCACCTCCATGGCATCTCAGTTTCAAAAGATAGAGGCCGTCCGGAAATTAAAAAACGGTGACAGTCTTGAAGACTATGGGCTGGAACACCCCGCTTATACGATCAGGGTGAAAGATAAAAAGGGAACACAGACGACTTATTATATCGGCAGTGCCTCCGGAGACAACTATTATCTGACGCTGGATGACAAATCAACTGTTTATACCGTATCCGCAGATCTTCTCTCTGGTTTATCTTACTCTCTGAATGATATGCTGCAGACGGATACCTTTCCCACACTGAGCAGCGGGAATCTAAAAAAAGTTGTTGTAACCAGCGGCAGCAGGGTAAAAACCTACACATCCAAATCCAAAAATGATATGGACAGCATTGCCGGAGGACTTGGAGTTTTCACATTCGGTGACTGTCAGAACTACTCTGCAGAAGATAAAGACCTTGCAAAATACGGCCTGAACAGTAAATCCCGTATCACAGTAGATATTACTTACAAGGATACGGAAACAAAGAAAACAAAATCTCTCACCCTTTATATCGGTTCCAAAGACAAGAGTGGAGAAAATTACTATGTGAAGCTGAAAGATTCCAAAATGGTCTATTTAAGTGATACAGATATTGTAAAAAATATCCTGAACCCTTAGATTTACACTTTACTGAGAAGCAAGAAGAAAAGAGACTGCGGCCACAGTCTCTTTTCTCTATGTTTTCTATCCGAAATATCTTTTTAATAATCCTTCAAAAGCTTTTCCGTGGCGGGCTTCATCCCTTGCCATCTCATGTACAGTATCATGGATTGCGTCTAAGTTTGCTGCCTTCGCTCTCTTTGCAAGATCAAACTTACCTGCTGTTGCTCCATTCTCTGCATCAACTCTCATCTCAAGGTTTTTCTTTGTGCTGTCAGTCAATACTTCTCCGAGCAGTTCAGCAAATTTTGCTGCATGTTCTGCTTCTTCCAGTGCAGCTTTTTCCCAGTATAATCCGATCTCCGGATATCCTTCTCTGTGTGCCACACGGCTCATCGCAAGGTACATACCTACTTCAGAACATTCTCCTTCAAAGTTTGCTCTTAAGTCCGCCATGATGTCTTCGCTGGCTCCCTGTGCCACTCCGACTACATGCTCAGCAGCCCATTCTCTTTCGCCTGTCTGCTCTTTAAACTTTTCTGCCGGAACTCCGCATGTCGGACATTTTTCTGGTGGAGTATCTCCCTCGTGAACGTAACCGCATACTGTACAAACCCATTTCTTCATACTTATACATCTCCTTTTGATTTATTTGTTTTACTGTTTTTGCTATGTTCAAGAAACTCAGTTAAGATATCAGTAACTATTACTGTTTTCTTGCTGATCTAATCATAACACCGCTATTTTGTATTGTCAATATCTTTTTTTAAACATTTTTCACATACCCCACGGAAGTAAGTGACATTCTCGTCTACACGACCTTTAAATTGGGCGCTTGCAATCGCATTCACATAGTCGATCGGGTCCATCTCAAGATCGATAACTTCCCCGCACTCTTTGCATATAAAATGATAGTGCGGACCAACATTAGCATCATATCTGTCTGCCCCGCCGTCATAGCTCAGTTTTAAGATATCACCGCGGCCTGACAGCAGTGCCAGATTGCGGTAAACCGTACCTAAGCTGATGTTTGGAAACTCTTCTTTTATATTTACATAAATGGTATCCGCAGTCGGATGATCTTTTCTCGTCATCAAAAAGTTAATGATCGCATCCCTCTGCTTGCTCCTTTTCGTCGCAGGCTGCATAGGCGCCTCCTCTCATAATAATAATTGTTACTGTTTTTAGTATAAATCACCTTACATGTGTTGTCAAGGACCTTACTTGAGAAATCTGCGAAAAAAGCACTATGACGAAAATTCATTCCGTCATAGTGCTCTGTATTTATTTCCTGTTTGCCGGCTCCATGCTGACACTTTTCCCTTTGATCTTTGCGTGTCTCATTCCGTACATAACGTCTTTTGCAACCTCTTTCGGCACTTCTACAAATGTATATTGATCATGCACATCAATGGCACCTACCAAATCACCGGAGATACTGGACTCCCCTGCAATCGCCCCAAGGATATCCCCCGGCCTGACACCTTTCTTCTTTCCGATATTGATAAAGAGCCGCACCATACCGGCTTCGGCACCAGTATCTCCAAAATCTTCACCCTGGCGGACTTCCTCTTCGTTTTCAGAAATCTGCTTTTTCAAAAATGCCGCGGCGATTTCCAATGCAGTGAAGTCAGTCTCATTAATAAACTCATCCAACATATCCACATATTTATCCAGATTATTTTCTTCGATCAGCCCTGTGATCTCTTCCAGGCTCTTTTCTGCTCTGGTAGCCTGAACATCGTTTATACTGGGGATCGGTCTTGCCTTAATCTTTGTTTTGCAGTATCGCTGTACGTCTCTCAGCTTATAAATTTCTTTTCCGGCTACAAAAGTAAATGCATTTCCGGTCCTGCCTGCGCGTCCGGTACGCCCAATCCGATGCACATAAAACTCATCATCCTGAGGGAGATCGTAATTGAATACTGCATCTACGTTATCTACATCGATGCCTCTTGCAGCCACATCTGTTGCCACAAGGATATCCACACGCCCGCCTCTGAAACTTTTCATGACACGGTCTCTCTGACTCTGCTTCAAATCTCCGTGAATTCCCTCTGCAAAGTATCCCCGGCCTTTCAGCTCTCCCGCAACTTCGTCTACCATACGTTTTGTATTGCAGAATACGATAGAAAGCTTCGGAGAATGCATATCCAGCAGACGGCAGAGCACTTCAACCTTCTGTTTCGGCCTTACCTCATAGTAGTACTGCTCTATATTCGGTACCGTCAGTTCCTTGCGCACTACCTTGATCAGCTTAGAATCCTTCTGATATTTTTTTGTAATGTCCAGGATCGCCTTTGGCATCGTGGCAGAGAATAATAAAGTCTGCCTTTCTTCCGGCACTTCTTTTAAAATGCTTTCAATATCTTCTCTGAATCCCATGTTCAGCATCTCGTCCGCCTCATCCAGGACTACCATTTTCAAATCTTCTAATTTTAAAGTATGACGGCGCATATGGTCCATGATACGGCCCGGTGTTCCTACTATAATATTGGCTCCTGCTTTGAGGGACCGGATCTGATTTGTAATGTTCTGTCCCCCATAGATCGGAAGCACTTTTGCTCCATGCATAAATTTGGCTAATTTACGGATCTCATCTGCCACCTGGATCGCCAGTTCTCTTGTGGGACATAAAATCATTGCCTGAGGCTTTTTCACCTTGGTATCCAACTTTTCCAAAAGCGGTATTCCAAATGCAGCGGTCTTTCCGGTTCCTGTCTGTGCCTGACCAACAATGTCCCTTCCCTCAAGAATCACCGGGATTGCCGCCCCCTGGATCGGAGAGGAAGCCTCAAAGCCCATCTCTTTCACTGCTTTTAATATTTTATCATTAATATTCAACTCATCAAATCTTACTGCGTCCATAAATTCCTCTGTATCTTTCTCTTTCAATCAAAAATAATGCTCCGGGTTGTCAGGCATGCTGACAATCCAGAGCAACAACGTTATCAACTATAACACATTTTCATGTTCCGCGTCAAGAAGACGATGTGCCTGTCTCTCGACAATTAGTGACGGCCGCAGCCGTGCTCCCCGCAGTTTCCGTCATGATGGTGGTCTTCACCGTGATGGCTGCACATGACATTTTCGTCATAGGATAGTTCATTTTTAAGCAGATCCTCAACAGCCTGATCCGCGCTTCCGGAAACTCCTCCGTACAGAGTAATTCCTGCTTCCTTTAAAGCTTCCTGTGCCCCTGCACCGATTCCGCCGCAGATCAGAGTATCTGCCCCGTGTTCCTGTAAAAATCCTGCCAAAGCACCGTGCCCGCTTCCCATGGTGGATACGACTTCACTGTTTAACACTTCTCCGTCGGCTGTTTCATAAATCTTAAACTGCTCTGTATGTCCGAAATGCTGAAAAATATCTCCGTTTTCAAAAGTTACTGCTATCTTCATCTTTCTTTCTCCTTTTCTATTTTACAGCAGTGCCCGCTGCATTTTTCTTTATCTCCAGAACAGAGTGTATAATCCCCGCCCTGAATCTTTAACATCTTTCCATGAATGAGAGCATCAGCCAGCTTAGTTCTGGCAGAATCGTAGATGCCTGTAACCGTGGTCCTGGCAATCCCCATCTGCTCCGAACACTGCACCTGAGTGAGCTTTTCCCAATCAATGAGCCGAATGGTTTCGTATTCATCAATACTCATCTTGACGATTCTGTTTCCGCAGTATTTTTCCTGTTTTCCCAGCGGCTCAAAGCCCTGATTCTCCGGCATGGCACAGACTCTTCTGCATTTTCTGGGTCTCGGCATCCGTTTTCTCCTTTGGTGGTTTACTGACATATGTCATTTATTATGATACCACATTTCTGACATATGTCAATTAATATCTTAACTTTTTATAAATATAGGAAAAATCCTTGAAATAACTGCACTGTAGTAGTAGTATATAAATACACCGAATATAGTTTTCATTACTACATATAATATATTAATGACTCAAGTTTTTATCGGAGGTATATACACTATGAATTATAGACTGAAAGATCCCGGAAGTGCAATCACTCATTTTATTGGCATGGTTCTGTCCGTTATGGCCGGTATACCCTTGATTGTCAGCAGTGTTCAGACTCACGATTATATTCGTATCGCCTCACTGACAATCTTTGTACTGAGTATGATCGGCCTGTACGGAGCCAGCACAACCTACCACTCCGTTTATTCTTCTGAGCATGTGATGAAGGTTTTGAAAAAACTCGATCATGCCATGATCTTTATCCTGATAGCGGGTTCCTATACACCGATCTGCACCATAGTACTGGGCGGCAAAGTGGGCTACGGGCTGCTGACCGCCATTTGGATCATCGCTATTTTAGGAATTGTTTTTAAAATGTTCTGGGTGACTTGTCCTAAATGGGTGTCATCTGTCATGTACATCGCCATGGGCTGGTTCTGCGTCATAGCCATATCTCCGTTATTTAAGAAATTGTCTGCAGTATGCTTCGGACTCCTTTTGGCCGGCGGTATCATTTACACCGTAGGCGGCATCATCTACGCCCTGAAGCTTTCATGGTTTGAAAACCACCGGAAGAATTTCGGACTGCATGAAATTTTTCATCTGTTCGTCATGGGAGGAAGCGCCTGCCATTTGATCATGATGTTTTTTATTTAACGTTTTGTTTGGAGGCAGCATATTGGGGAGATATCAAAAGAAACACAGAAGCATTGTGTTTCTTTTTTCTGCGCAAACCCAAACTTGCCCACATTGCCCGCGGTCATCATGCTATATTCATTTCTGCAGTTAACAAATCATTTTTTACAAAGGAGAAAGAAATGAATATTTTGGAAAACACAGGTTTAAATGAGAGCTATGACTTATGGCAGGTTGGTTTTTTCGCGGAAGATCCGGATGAAGGTGAGATATTGTTTTGCATTTCACAGACATCACAGGCGAAACATGTTCCTTCTGAAGCAGAAAGCCCGGGGTACTCTGTTACGTGGAATTTTTATTTATATACTTCCAATACGGTACCGTTTGAAGTTGTACTGGATTCCAGCGGGTTGGTGAATATTGAGGCTTACCGGGAACATACAGAAGCGATCAGTGAAGTGAATCGTAGGGCTGATGATTTAGATTTGGCTTTAAATAATACAACTTCGGCTTTAAAAGCAGAAATTTCAAAAAAAGCAGATAAAACCAGCTTAGATAATACCAATTCACAACTAGATAAATTTGCAAATAGAAAAATATTGATAAACCGAGGAAGTGTCAGTGTAAACGCTTCTTCTACCGTAGATGCAAGGGTGAATTTTACCGAAGCCTTTTCTTCTACTCCGATAATTGTAATTGGCCTAGAAGGAGCAGTCATGAACAGAAGAGTATCTGCACACACAGTAGACCGTTCCGGATTCACGGTTACAGCTCGCAACGATTCTACAACAAAGTGCGACGGAAATAGTGCTGAAAAACTCACACTTTTATGCCGGGCAGTTTTAATTTCTCTGCCCGGCTCATCTTTTTTATGGCGGCTTCTCTTTTCATCGCCGCCTCTTTTGTATCAAACTCCTCCAGGTACACAAGTTCAACCGGCGTCCGGCCTCTTGTGTACTTGGCGCCTTTGCCCTCGTTGTGGGACTTCAGCCGTTTTTCAATGTCATTGGTCCATCCTGTGTAGAGACTCTTGTCGCTGCACTTTAAAATATATGTATAGCTCTTCATTTATAATTCTCCTTCGTTTATTCGAAGAAAAAGCTGCCGAAGCGGCAGCCTTTCTTCTACAGCAGCCAAAGATGTGAAAAGTAAAATACCCTAAAAAGCAAAGTAAAGTAGAAAGTACATTGACTGTTATTTTTGCTTCTTATATAGTATACGATATTTTTACATCTTTGTTCCACTATTCTAAATAACTGGTTGGATTAATTGTCTTCTTGTCCTTTTCCATCTGCAGGTACACATTTGCACCCTCCAGTGTAAAGCAGTCAGTAGGAGCCGCCACCTTACCGAGGATCTGGTTCTTGGTCACCATATCTCCTTCTTTCACAGCAAGATCTTTCAGCTGTCCATAGAGAGCGGTGTAACCGTTTCCTAAATCCAGGAGTACAGTCTGTCCGTATTCTTCGGTCTTGCGGATTTCTTCTACTTTTGCATTTTTCGGAGCTTTTACTGCCATTCCCTCTTTTGCCTCGATCATGATTCCCTTATTTACCCGGTACTGATCCAGGGATTCAAAATAAATAGTGGAGTCTACGCTGTAAGGCATCAGAATGTTTCCTGTCAGCGGCCAGGCAAGCTTTGTTTTTCCATCATATGATACCGTATTCTGGTTCATAGTCTCTGTGGTCTTTTCAGTCTCTGCCTCTGTCGCTTCTGTTGTCGTTGCTTCTGTTGTTCCCTCGGTAGCCCCGTTATTGACACCGACAGAATCCTTGTTTAAATCTACCTGCTGTTTTGCTAAGTCTCTTTTATTTTTAAATTCTATGCTGTAATATGTCATGATCCCGATAAAAAGGGCCAGTCCTACCAGCATCACCGCATAGTATTTCTTTAATGGGGAAGAGACGTCCCGGTTATGTCCTTTCATTTTCATCACCTCAGTGATAGTTTTACCGAATTCAGAGGCTTTATTCACTGATCAGACATTTTTGTAATTTGAATTCCTGTGTAATAATATTTTAAGATTTTTTTATAGCCTTTTCCGTCCTTGGCCAGCTCATTGGCTCCGTATTGGGACAGTCCGAGTCCAAGTCCTTTTCCCAAGGCGACCATCCTCAGTTTGCCGTCATACGGCTCCAGATAAAAGTTGGTAGAATTCAGCTGAAAGCATTTTGCCCACGCCTCTCCGGTCATAACATATTTTCCTACCTGTACCTTTTTGACATAACCGTTTCCCGTCTTTTCTTTGATTCGTATGGATTTCTTGGCTTCTTCCACCGACAGACTGATCTTTTTCTCCTTTTTTAGCTGAGTCACCACCTGTCCGTATGTAACTGGGATACCAGTCATATATTCCGATGATTCCACATCTTTCAAACTGTCTTTTTCCTGAAGATAAGGGATCTCTTTTCCAAACCATTCTTTGGCACTCAAAGTAGTACCGACGCTGATGCCATGGAAATACGGCTGTATGTACTTTCCCTCATATGTCATGACCTCCCCGGTCGTCTCCCCGACTGCCTGTTTTCTTAACTGATCGGATATTTTATATTTTTGTTCCCCTAGCTTTTCCTGAAGGTTGTCATCCGACTCATGTTTGTATGGAAGAGAATCCTGGCTTATGTTCTTTTTGTCACCCATTCTTCGTATAATATCTGTCCTCAAAATGACCGCCTGGGCTTTTAGCGCCTCTTTTTCATCATCCATAGAAATCTGTGTCGGCAATACACCCAGCAGATAGGATTCTAAGTCCATTGGTTTTCCGCTTACTGTCACAGTATAGCCGCTGGTGTGTGTCTGAAAATCCACAGGTTTTGCTTCTTCTTTTCCTGAAAGCACTACTGTCAGCAGATATGGAACACTGCAGAACAGAAACAGTAAAAAGAAAAGGTAGGACAATTTATTTCTCATCAAAATCCCCCTTCCTGTCCGTCTTATTATTTTATTCAGGACAGGCAGAATGTATTCCAAAAACTATTTTACATAGTCAATCATAATTGTATATAAATAGAAATAAATATTCACAGTCTCAGGATTCTATATTATAAAAGATGGGCGGGATACCCATCTGCTGATGATATCCCGCCCATCTCTTTTTCATCTTTATCTGATGGTTTTTATTCTTCGTTCTTTTTCACCCCAAGAGTTACTTTTTCTCCGTTGATATTCCACTCCTTGGTGAAGCCTGCTGCCTCTCCTGACACAATCCCCGTAGCCAGCACATCGTTCATGACAGTACTTTCATTTTTTGAGATCAGCTCGTTGACTTTTTCATTTGCTTCATAAAAGATCGTGATCTTATCCATCACTTCAAATCCCGCCTCTTTTCTCATAGACTGGACTTTGCTGATGATTTCGCGGACAAATCCTTCTTCGAGAAGTTCTTCTGTCAAATTCGTATCCAGCACAACAGTAAATTCACTGTCCGCCTCTGTCACAAAGCCTTCCTGCTTCACCATTTCTATCAAGAGATCTTCTTCGGAAAGTTCCACCGGCATACCATCAACAGTAAACTCAAGCATTCCCTTGGAATCCAGCTCTGCTTTGGCCTTATTTCCGTCCAGCTCTGTCAGATGCTTGCGGATACCGTTTAAGAGTTTTCCGTATTTCGGTCCAACCGTCTTTAACTGCGGTTTAAAATTATAAGTGGTGAAGTTTGAAACATCATCCGTAAATTCAATGGCTTTTACATTTAATTCTTCGCGGATAATATCCTGATAAAATTCCGGCAGCTCTGAAGGTGCTTTTACATACATCTGTCCGATCGGCTGGCGGTTCTTAATGCTTGCACTGTTTCTGCACGCACGTCCGAGAACTACAATCTTCAGTACAGCGTCCATATTTTCTTCCAGCTCTTTATCACAAAGACTTTCGTCCACAGCCGGGAAATCACACAGGTGGATGCTCTCAGGAGCCTCCTGATCCACACTCTTTACGAGATTCTGATAAATCTCTTCCGTCATGAACGGAATCATCGGAGCCGCTGCCTTGCAGACAGTCGTCAAAGCAGTGTAAAGGGTCATATATGCATTAATCTTATCCTGCTCCATTCCCTTTGCCCAGAATCTCTCACGGCATCGTCTTACATACCAGTTGCTCATCTCATCGACAAATTCCTGAAGAGCCCTTGCTGCTTCCGGAATCCTGTAAGCGCCCAGATTCTCATCTACAGTCCTCACCAGAGAATTCAGCTTGGATAAAAGCCAGCGGTCCATGACCGGCAGTTTGTCATGATCCAGACTGTATTTTGTAGGATCAAACTGATCGATCTCTGCATATAACACATAGAATGCATAGGTATTCCACAGTGTTCCCATGAACTTTCTCTGACCCTCAGTAACAGCTTTTCCATGGAATCGGTTTGAAAGCCATGGGGCGCTGTTTGTATAGAAATACCAGCGGATGGCATCTGCCCCGTGCTCTGCCAGTGCCTCCATAGGATCGACTGCATTTCCTTTGGACTTGGACATCTTCTGTCCGTTTTCATCCAGGACATGGCCTAATACAATGACATTTTTATATGGAGCCTTGTCAAACAGCAATGTAGAGATCGCCAGGAGAGAATAGAACCATCCTCTTGTCTGGTCCACTGCTTCCGAGATAAAGTCCGCCGGGAAATTCTCCTCGAAGATTTCTTTATTTTCAAACGGATAATGCCACTGGGCAAACGGCATGGAGCCTGAGTCAAACCAACAGTCGATGACTTCTTCCACCCGGTGCATCTCTTTTCCGCACTCCGGACACTTCACGGTCACATCGTCAATATATGGGCGGTGCAGTTCGATGTCATCCGGACAGTTGTCAGACATGCTCTTTAACTCTTCAATAGAACCGATGGCGTGCTGATGTCCGCATTCACATTCCCAGACATTCAGCGGAGTTCCCCAGTAACGGTTTCTGGAAATACCCCAGTCCTGGACATTTTCCAGCCAGTCCCCGAAACGTCCTTTACCGATGTTTTCCGGAATCCAATTGACGGTGTTATTGTTCTTGATCAGCTGGTCTTTTACATCCGTCATCTTAATAAACCAGGATTCTCTCGCATAGTAGATCAGCGGAGTATCACATCTCCAGCAGTGAGGATAACTGTGCTCAAAGTCAAGTGCCGCAAATAAGAGCCCTTTTTCTTCCAGTTCTTTAAGGATCAGTTTATCCGCTTCTTTACAAAACGTTCCTGCCCAAGGTGTCTCTTTTGTCATCTCACCTTTTTCATCCACCAGCTGTACGAACGGCAGTCCGTACTTTCTGCCGACCTGAGCATCGTCCTCACCGAATGCAGGGGCGATGTGTACCACTCCCGTACCGTCTGTCAGCGTTACATAGGTGTCGCAGGTTACGTAATATGCTTTCTCTTTCGGTGTCACAAACGAGAACAGCGGCTCGTACTCCTTGTATTCCAGGTCTGTTCCTTTGTATGTCTTAAGCACCTTGTATTCGCCTTCGAGAACACTGTCACAGAGCGCTTCTGCCAGATAATAAGTATATCCGTCATTTTCCACTTTGACATAAGTCTCATTCGGATTCACACAGAGTGCTACGTTTGACGGAAGGGTCCATGGGGTTGTGGTCCAGGCCAGAATATAGGCGTCTTCTCCCTTTACTTTGAATCTTGCGATAGCTGATTTTTCTTTTACATCTTTATACCCCTGGGCAACCTCATGAGAGGAAAGCGGGGTTCCGCAGCGCGGACAGTAAGGAACGATCTTATATCCTTTATAAAGAAGACCTTTGTCCCAGATCTGTTTTAATGCCCACCAGACTGATTCGATATAGTCGTTGTGATAAGTTACATATGGATCGTCCATATCTGCCCAGAAGCCTACCACACCTGAAAAATCTTCCCACATGCCTTTATACTTCCAGACACTTTCTTTACATTCTTTGATGAAAGGAGCCAGTCCGTATTCTTCGATCTGTTCTTTTCCGTCCAGTCCAAGCTTCTTTTCCACTTCAAGTTCTACCGGAAGACCATGGGTGTCCCACCCTGCCTTACGGATGATCTTGTGTCCTTTCATCGTCTGATAGCGCGGGATCATATCCTTGATGACACGTGACAGGACATGGCCGACATGCGGTTTGCCGTTTGCTGTCGGAGGCCCGTCATAAAAAGTATAGGTGTCATCCCCTTTTCTCTCTTCGATACTCTTTTCAAAAATCTTGTGTTCTTTCCAGAACCCTACTGTCTGTTTTTCGCGGTCAACAAAATTCAAGTCGGAAGATACTTTCTTGTACATCGTCTATTTCTCCTTTTTTATTAATAAGCTATGAAATAAAAAAGTGCTGCCCTAAAATAGGACAACACTTGCTGCTTCTATACCACCTATTTCACATACTGACATATGTTATCCTGATAACGGAGGATGCCGGCACAGCTTACTTTATTCAGCTTGCAGCTCAAGAGTGATATTCCTTATGTGCTACTTGCATCAGGCTCCCACCGCCCCTGACTCGCTCTCTGCTTTTACAGCATAAGTACTGTCTCTGTCAACGCTCTTTGAAAATGTTTATTTGTGTTTATTTTAGTATAGGCATTTATAAATGTCAACCACCTTCATGAATTTCTGTTCCCGACAACAAAAACCGCAGGTCTGCATCTGTAAAATCATGGAACGGATCTTCCTACCTGCAGTCACAATAAAACAACACCGGCCTCGTCTTCTTCTGCATAATGAAATCTTAATAAATGACATAAAAATCTTTTTCTCCAAACAAATTTATGGATTTTTTCTTTCACAATATGTTACCATAGATAGTAATAAGATTATATCAAAATACCAAAATAAATCAGGTAACATTTGGAGGTTTTATCTCATGAAAACACTTTCTTATAAAATTGAGGCACCGAACGGACTCCATGCCCGTCCTTGCGTCTCTATCATTGCTTTAGCCAGAAATACCGGCTGCTCTATCGTGCTTTCCTGCAGAGGTATTGAGGCTGCTGCCGAAAATCCCATTGATCTCATGGCCCTGGGAGCCGGATGCGGGGATGAGATATCTGTCACGGTTGAGGGACCAAATGAAGAATCCGTCGGAGAGCAGCTCCTGAATATTCTGGAAACGGAACTTTAAAATTCATCCCACGACGGAAACTGCGGTAAAAACTCATGATTTTTAGTTTACATTTTATGATATAATATATAAAAATGACGATAAATCAAAATCTAACTACACAAAGGAGATATCGGAGGATGATGACTCGAAATTTTACATTGCTTACGGACCTTTATGAACTGACCATGATGCAGGGATATTACAAGTCCGGCAATGACGAGACCGTGATTTTTGACGTCTTTTACCGGGACAATCCTTCCGGCAGCGGCTATGCCATTGCCTGCGGACTTGAGCTGGTTATTGATTATATCAAAAACCTGTCTTTCTCATATGAAGATATTGACTACTTGCGAAGCCTTGACATATTTGATGAAGATTTCCTGGAATACCTTGCAGGATACCATTTTACCGGTGATATTTATGCCATTCCGGAAGGCACTGTTGTTTTTCCGATGGAGCCGCTCTTAAAGGTGATCGCTCCTATGATGGAAGCCCAGCTGATTGAGACTGCCATATTAAATATCATCAATCACCAGAGCCTGATTGCCACGAAAGCCTCCCGCGTCGTCTATGCAGCAGGCGGAAGCGGTGTTATGGAATTCGGGCTGAGACGGGCCCAGGGTGCCGATGCCGGGACATACGGAGCCAGAGCCGCAGTGATCGGCGGATGTGACGGCACCTCCAATGTACTTGCCGGGAAGATGTTTGACCTTCCGGTGCTGGGCACCCATGCCCACAGCTGGATCATGAGTTTTCCGGACGAATATACGGCATTTAAAACCTATGCCGCTCTGTATCCGGATGCATGCATGCTTCTGGTAGACACATATGACACATTAAAATCCGGTGTCCCCAACGCCATCCGGGTTTTTAAAGAGTTGCGGGAAGAGGGCATACATCCCCGCAAAATCGGTATCCGCTTAGACAGCGGAGATCTTGCCTATCTTTCTAAAAAAGCGAGGGCCATGCTGGACGAAGCAGGATTTCCCGAGGCTATTATATCCGCCTCCAGCGATCTGGACGAGAACCTCATACAGAGTTTAAAACTCCAGGGTGCTCCGATCACCTCCTGGGGAGTCGGCACCAAGCTTATTACCTCCTCAGACTGTCCTGCGTTCGGTGGTGTATATAAGCTTGCGGCTGCAAAGCATCAGGGTGAAAAAGACTTTACGGCAAAGATCAAGATCTCGGAAAATCCTGCCAAGGTTACAAACCCGGGAAATAAAACTGTTTATCGGATTTATGACAAGACCACAGGCAAGATCCGTGCGGATTTGATCTGCCTGACAGATGAAGCTTATTCCAGCAAAGAGGACCTGGTCATTTTTGACCCGATCGCTACCTGGAAAAAATCTACGATCATAGGTGGAACCTATACACTCAGAGAACTCCTGGTTCCCGTGTTCCTGAAAGGACAGTGTGTCTACGAAAATCCTTCGGCTATGGAGATCAGAGATTACTGTACCGGAGAGCTCAACACTCTGTGGGACGAGACTCGGCGTTTAGTCAATCCGCAGAATGTCTATGTGGATCTCTCTAAACCTCTGTATGATTTAAAAAATCAGCTGCTCTCTCAAAAGCCGTAAAATAAAGAATATTGAAAGGAGAATCTCTATGATTCGTTTTTTTGCTGATATCATATATCTTTTTTTCTTCCTGACTCTCACTTTTCCGATGTACCCGCTGTTTAACCATTGGAATAAAACCGGGCAGGAACAACGCAGGGCAAAGAAAGCCCAGTCTATGGTCATGAATGCATTTAAGATCTGCCTTCGGTTTGCAGGCACTAAAGTCATCGTAGAAGGACGCGAGAATATACCCGAGGATACCGCGGTCCTCTATGTAGGGAATCACAGCAGTTATTACGATATCCTGTGCAGCTACGTGGCAACTCCCCACGGCGCCGGATTTTTCGCGAAAAAAGAGATGGGTAAGATTCCTTGCCTCAGCCACTGGATGACATTCATCAACTGCCTGTTTCTGGACAGAAAAAATATCAAAGAAGGTATGAAGACGATCAACAAAGGCACCCAGTATCTGAAGGACGGATTTTCCATGGTCATTTTCCCGGAAGGCACAAGAAGCCAGGATGAAGATCCACACACATTTAAAGAAGGCAGCCTAAGACCCGCTTTGAAATCAAAGGTGCCGGTAATTCCCATGGCAATCTCCGGTACGCCGGATATTCTGGAGAACAACAAAAAATACACTGTGAAGCCTGCAGAGGTCCATATCACATTCGGCCGGCCGATCTATCCAGACCAGCTGGACCGCCAGGCCCAGAAACATCTGGGGGCGACAGTTCGTGAAGAAATTATCGAAATGAGAAAAAAACATAAGACAATGGCCTGAAAAGATGATATAATGTTTTTTAGGCATGCCGTACGAGGGCATGAAGTTTAAGATGTGAAAAGCCAGGAGGAAGAAAGAAATGCAAGTATGGATGGTTTTATTGATTATTGCTGTCGTCATTATTGCTGTTCTTGCCATTCTGTATTTTGTAGGAAACAAACTTCAGAAGAAGCAGGAAGCCCAGCGGGCACAGCTGGAGAGTGCAGCTCAGATGTATTCAATGCTGGTCATTGATAAAAAGAAGATGAAGATGACAGAGGCAGGTTTTCCGAAGATGGTCATCGACCAGATTCCAAAGCGCGGCAAGATTGCCAAAGTACCTGTGGTAAAAGTAAAGATCGGGCCGAAGATCACTCCATTGTTATGTGATGAACTGATCTACGATCAAGTGCCTGTCAAAACCGAGATCAAAGCCAAAGTCAGCGGCATATATATTACCGAAATCCACAATCTGCGCAACGTTGCACCGCCGCAGGAGCCCAAAGGATTCTTCAAGAAGTTTAAGAAGAAAACGATCGAAGCATCCCGTAATGTTTCAGGCAGGAAATAGGAAGAATTGAAACATAAGAATTAAAAATATGACATATACCCGCAAAAGCGGCCGATCAAATATGACCGGTCGTTTTTGTTATTTCATGCAGAGCTTTTTCCATTCTTTGTCTATCTTTTGTTCCATTTCCTCCATGGTCAACAGTCCGTTGAAAGAGTCATACTCTGTTACACAGGAGGCTCCCCCGGTATGGATAGACGCTTCGCCGACCTGCAGAAGCTTGCCCGGCAGAAACCACTCTGATGCAGCTTTTTGCTGTTCCCGGCTAAATAACCCTCATAACATAAAAGCTGTGCCACCCAAAAAGGATAGTACAGCTTTCCTGTTCACCTATTTTTTTGCTCTGCGCTCTTCAATCCTGACAATGACATATCCCTGGTCTTCGGTGTCAATGTAGCCGAGTCTTAAATACTGTCCATCTTTCTTAATGTATCCTCCCTGAGTAGAAGGCAGATGATACCCGAATTTCTTAATAAAGCGGTCTCCGTAAGAAAAATGTAACCCTTTGATGTCGAAGCTCTCCTGCTCCGTATCTTCATTTGTCTCCCCGCCCTTGGACGCCGGAATAAAATTCTCTACGTAGCCTTCGATTGTTTTGTAGTTCCCCTGTTTATATGCGTGGATGATCCTTACATACCCATAGCAGAATCTCAGAGCCGCCACGGCACAGATCACAAGGCAGACTCCACCAAGCAGCTTAAAAAAGGATTTCTTAGACGCAAAAATAAGGATCAGCCCGATCACTCCGAGAATTGCAAACGGAATCACCCAATGGGGCTGTATAGTAAAATTGCTGGCTTCATACCATAGTTTCATATATATTCCTCCAATATCAATCACAATAACCAAGGACTCTCTCAAATTCCATAGGCCCGCCGAATAAATCCAGAGCGCTGCCGACGGTCACATCCACTCTGTTTCTTCCTTCTCTTTTGATCAGTTCAAGGTCGGCAAAGTCCTTTATGCCTCCCGCGTATGTTACAGGGTTTCCCATGTAGCTTCCGAGAATCCAGACCAGTTCCTCGTCAATGCCCTGTCCCTTTCCCTCCACATCGACCCCATGAACGAGAAATTCCGAGCAGTATTCTTCCATCTCCTCTAAGCGTTCTTTTGTAAGAATAACATCTGTAAACTTCTGCCAGCGGTCTGTGACGATATAATACTCTCCGCCCTTCTTCCTGCAGCTGAAATCCAGCACCAGATGCTCCCGCCCGACGATATTCGAAAGCTGTCTCAGGCGCTCAAGCCGGATCAATCCTCCGGAAAATACATAGGAAGTGACGATCACATGGGATGCCCCCTGTTTAATAAAAAAGGAAGCGTTCTCGTCAGTGATGCCGCCTCCAACCTGAAGTCCTCCCGGAAATTCACGCAGTGCCGCCAATGCTTCCCGTACATCCGCATCATAATACTCTGAGCTTTTAGGGTTCAGGATAATGATATGTCCTCCGGATAAACGGTGCTTTCTGTATAGTTTACCATAAAAACTTCCGTCATGTACGGAAACAAAATTTTCTTCTGCATGGTCTCCCTTGTCTAACAGGCTGCCTCCCACAATCTGCTTAATCTTTCCGTTATGAATATCAATGCACGGCCTGAATTTCATTTCGCCTTCCCTCTTTTCGTGTCTCTACCAGGCATCCAGCTCTTCCAGCATAAGAAATGCCTTCCCTTTCGGCTCCGCCTTAAAGGTACATGCCTCCCCGGTCACCGGATGCCGAAAACTGATCCTGGTAGCATAGAGTCCTATCTCTTCGTATTGTTTCTTCGTCTTTTGGAATTTCTTATTGTATTTAGTGTCACCGTAAAGTCCAAAGCCTCTGGCGGCAAACTGGACCCGGATCTGGTGGTGTCTCCCGGTCATGAGATGAATCAGGCAGTAGGTAAGTTTCCCTTCCCCTGTCTCCACCATATCCAGAACCTCGTAAGACAGCTCCGCTTTCTTTGCTCCCTGCGTTTCCCCCGGCACGGTGCAGGACGTATTTTTCTTATCGTCTTTCAACAGATAATCCGTAAATACCCCGTCCTCTTCAGGAAGCCAGCCGTTTATAATGGCCTGATAATCCTTCTCAAATATATGTTCCCTGATCTGGCGGCTCAGCTCTGCCGCCGCCTCCTTCGTCCTGGCAAACAACATGACGCCTCCCACGGGACGGTCAAGCCGGTGGATCACATAGAGCTCCGGTTCCCTGTCAAGGTTCTCCTCAAAAAAGAGCTGGTTTTTAAGACTGTGAAATACATCCATATCTCCGCTCTTGTCATCGGCCGTGGGCATCCCCGCCGGCTTTTCACAGACGGCAATATCCTGATCTTTGTAAAGTATCTTTACTTCTCTTTTTCTTCTCATGACTGCTCCTACATCTTAAACCGGTATCCGACACCCCATATGGTCTCGATATACTGCGGCTTTGCAGTGTTAAGTTCAATCTTCTCCCGAATCTTTTTAATATGGACGGTGACCGTGGCAATGTCTCCGAGAGATTCCATATCCCAAATTTTATTAAATAATTCCTCTTTTGTAAATACCCTGTTTGGATGGCTGGCAAGAAAAGTTAAAAGGTCAAACTCTTTCGTCGTAAATGCCTTTTCTTCTCCGTTCAGATAGACTCTTCTTGCGGTTTTATCAATTTTGAGTCCGCGGATCTCCACCACATCATTTTCCTGGGTGTTGCTGGATACCAGACGGCGGTATCTCTCTAGATGAGCCTTTACTCTGGCAACCAGTTCGCTCGGACTGAACGGCTTTGTGATATAATCATCTGCTCCCAGACCCAGTCCGCGGATCTTATCGATATCCTCCTTCTTGGCGGATACCATCAGGATCGGAATATCTTTCTTCTCCCGGATCTGCTTGCAGATCTCGAAACCATCCACACCCGGAAGCATAATGTCCAGAATAATCATATCAAAATCTTCGGTAAGGCCCAGTTTCAGACCTTTCTCTCCGTCCGTCTCAATCTCTACTTCAAAAGAACTCAGCTCCAGATAATCCTTCTCAAGCTCTGCGATGGCCAGTTCATCTTCTACAATTAAAACTCTACTCATTACTCTCTTCCTCCTGGGTGTCTGCGATTTTATTTAATGTAAAAAATATTGTGGTGCCGGAGCGCAGCTTGCTCTCCGCCCATATCTCTCCCCCATGTTCTTCAATGATCTTCTTACAGATGGAAAGTCCCAGTCCGCTGCCTCCGGCAGAATTCCTGGACATATCCGCGCGGTAGGTTCTGCGGAAAATATTGGGCAGATCCTCCCTGGAAATACCGATGCCGTTGTCTTTAATCGCAACCTGGATCTTGCGGTCCAGCTCTTTTAATGTAATGCTGACCTTGCCCTTCGCTTTATTGGTATACTTACAGGCATTGTTAATGATGTTGTTCATCACCCGCTTTAACTGTTCAGGATCAGCCATCACCGCTACATTTGCGGAACAGTAGTTGCTGTATGAGAACATCATTCCCTTCTGCTCCAGGTCTGAACCAATCTCATCCACACAGTCTTTAAAGTAGGCGTTAATATCGATCTTCCTGAAATTATAAGGAATAATGTTGGAATCGATCTTGGAATACAGGGACAGCTCATTGATCAGCACATCCATGTCGTTGGCCTTGTTGTAGATCGTCTTAATATACCGGTCCATCTTCTCCGGCGTGTCTGCCACTCCGTCCATGATCCCCTCCACATAGCCTTTGATGGCTGTGATCGGCGTCTTCAGGTCATGAGAAATGTTGCTGATCAGGTCACGGTTCTGTTTTTCATAGATAATTCTTGCCTCAATAGACTCTTTTAATTCCGCCCTCATGGCATTAAAGGAAGCACAGAGTTCCCCGATCTCATCCTTGCTGTTGATCTCCACATCGTCGTCTAAGTTGCCCTCCTTGATCCGGTCTGCACCTTCTTTGAGTTTCTTTAACGGCCTTATGAACTCAGAGTACATAAACCAGGAAAGCAGAAAACTGGTAAGAATCAGGATCGCCACAATCGAAAAGAAGACCTGGCTTATAATATTCTTATAATGAGGCAGGACTGTCTCCAAATCTGTCAGAATAAACGCAGAGCCTTTGCTTCCGTCGGTATACTGAAAGTCCTGCTGCTTGACAAGAAAATTTTCCGGTTTCCCGAGAAATACTCCGCTGTCCTGGCTGCTGATCTCACTCCCAAACCCGGGAAGTTTCTTCTCCGTCTCGGTGTGATCTTCTTTTGTTCCCCGATATACGATTGTCCTTCCTTTTCTGATGATCAGATAAGACTCTTTTTCTTTTAACCTCTGATTGATCCTGTTCAGGTAATCCGTATCCTCAAAGGCCGCGGGATTCTCGATGGCACTCCTCTTCAAGTCGTTGAAACAGGACTTCGTCTCATTGTTCATCGTTTTCAATGGATTGGCGAATCCTTCGATTCCATTGGAATATATGTTTTCGTTGGTTGTGCGGATATACCCTACACTTAAAGCAGCGATTGATACTACCATCAAGAAAATCGGCAGTATAATCGCTGGCAAAAATATAATTCTTACTTTGTTCACTACTTTCATGACCCCGTACCTTCCTGCTGCTTTTGGTACTTCTATTATATCATAGGAAGGTGGGAAAAAGAGTATTTGAATAAAGTTTTATGAAGTTTTAATAAAATCTAAAATGGCATCTGCCACATCTTCTTTGGACATGATGGGAAGCTGTTTTTCCCGGTCATCGGTGATCAGCGTCACCACATTTGTATCCGTCCCGAATCCCGCTCCGGACTCCTTCAGATTGTTGGCTACAATCATGTCGATCTGCTTTTTCTTAAGCTTCTTTCTGGAATTCTCCAGCATGTTCTGGGTCTCCATAGAAAATCCGCAGATAAACTGGCCTTCTTCTTTTGTTTGGCCCAGCTCCTGTAAAATATCTTTTGTCCGGACTAGAGGAATGGACATATCCCCATCGGTCTTTTTCATCTTCTCATCGCTTACCCGGGCCGGAGTATAATCTGCCACAGCCGCCGATTTAATGATGATGTCCTGTTCCTTTTTTCTGCTCATCACAGCCTCATACATATCGGCTGCACTTACAACCGGCACTGTGGTAACGAACATCGGCGGCTCAAGCTCTACCGGGCCGGTAACCAGGGTCACATCAGCACCCCGGAGCATTGCCATCTTTGCCAGGGCATAGCCCATCTTCCCTGTCGAGTGATTGGTGATATACCGCACAGGACAAATCGCCTCTCTCGTGGGTCCAGCAGTAATCAGCACCTTATTTCCTGCAAGATCCTTCGGCCGGTGCACAGCCCGCTCAATATAAGCCATGAGGACTTCCTCAGAGGGCATTTTCCCCGCACCTGTATCCCCGCAGGCCAGATGTCCGCTGGCCGGCTCGATAACCGTATAACCGTATGTTCTGAGTTTCTCAAGATTGTCCTGAAGGATTGGGTTCTCATACGTATTTGTATTCATAGCAGGCGCGATCAGGACGGGACTTTTGCATGCCATTACGGTGGTTGTCAGCATGTCATCTGCAATTCCGCCTGCGATCTTTCCGATCACATTGGCGGAAGCCGGAGCGATCAGCATGGCATCTGCTTTCTTTGCCAGTGACACATGCGCCACATGAAATTGAAAATTCCGGTCAAAGGTTTCCACCAGACATTTTGTATTGGTCAGTGATTCAAATGCAATGGGATTGATGAAGTTGGTTGCATTTTCTGTCATGATCACATGGACTTCGCATCCCCTTTTTATCAGCATGCTCGCCATGTTAGCCATCTTATAGGCCGCCACGCTTCCCGTGACACCCAAGACGATTGTTTTTCCACTCAGCATAGTCTTCTCCTACATATCCTCCAGCCGGCCATGTTTTTCATAGCTGGTCAGACGGGTGATCTTATTATTGTCATCTACAAACACTACTTTTGGTTTATGCTCTTTTGCCTCTTCCGGCGTCATTTCAGCATAACACATTATAATGATCTTGTCTCCCTGGGATACACACCGGGCCGCCGCCCCGTTTAAACAGATCATGCCGCTTCCGGGCTCTCCGGCAATGGTGTATGTCTCAAACCTGCTGCCGTTATTGATATCAACGATGGCCACCTTTTCATATTCCAGAATGCCTGCTGCCTCCAAAAGTTCGGGGTCCACCGTGATACTTCCCACATAGTCCAGTTCTGCCTGTCTCACCGTGGCCCTGTGGATCTTTCCTTTTAACATCGTAAGCTTCATCATCTTTCTCCTTACACTAACACATTGTCGATCAGTCTTGTTTTTCCGATATAAACTGCCATAGCCAGCATACAGCCGCCTTCCAGTGTCTTCACCGGCTGCATGGACAGAGCGTCCACCGCCTCAACATAATCAATCCTTGCCAGCGGCTCTGTCTGTATTTTATCCTTCATAGCCAGGACAACCTTCTCAGCATCCTTTTCGGTCTTTGCAAGCTCTGCTCCCAGCCGCACCGCCTGACTCAGAATCAATGCGGCTTTTCTTTCCTCCGGTGAAAGATATGTATTTCTGGAACTCTTGGCGAGTCCGTCTTCTTCTCTTACGATCGGACAGCCCACGATCCGGATATCCATATTCAGATCTCTCACCATGCGTCTGATCACCGCCAGCTGCTGGCCGTCCTTCTGTCCGAAATAGGCTCTGTCCGGAGTGACAATATTGAAAAGCTTCGTGACAACCGTGCAGACTCCCCTGAAATGCACCGGCCTTGTTTTCCCACAGAGTCCTTCCGTCAAAACGCTCATATCAACGAAAGAGCAAAAGTCGCCGGCATACATCTCCTCCGGTTCCGGATGAAAGATCAGATCTGCCCCTGCACTCTCACAGATCTGTGCGTCATGTTCCAGGTCTCTCGGATAATCGGCCAGATCCTCCGCCGGGCCGAACTGCATCGGATTTACAAAAATACTCACGACGACTCTGTCGTTTTCTTTTCGTGCACAATCTACCAGACTTTTATGCCCTTCATGGAGATACCCCATGGTCGGCACGAATCCGACGCTCTGCCCCTGCATCTTCCATTCTTTTATCTGTTTCCTGACATCATCTACTGTACTGACAATCTTCATGATCCTCTCCTTAATACAACTTCTCTATAATATCGTCGTCGATCGCAAATGTATGCTGTTCTTCCGGAAATGTCCCGTCTCCTACTGCCCTGACATACTCCTGCACTGCCTCTTTCATGACCGGGCCTGCGTTTCCGAACTGCTTTACAAACTTCGGTACAAAATCCCCGTACATATTCAGCATATCCTGGTAAACGAGGACCTGACCGTCACAGTCTGCCCCTGCGCCGATGCCGATGGTCGGAATGCGGAGTTTCTCAGAAATAAGCTTTGCAAGTTTTGCAGGAACGCACTCCAGCACGACCGCAAATGCTCCGGCTGCTTCTACTGCCAGGGCATCCTCCAAAAGCTTCTTCGCCGCTTCTTTGCTTTTGCCCTGTACTTTAAATCCTCCAAAGGCGTTTACGGACTGCGGAGTAAGGCCTACGTGGGCCACGACCGGAATGGAAGCCTTGACAATGGCCTCGATATGCGGACACACGTCCTTTCCGCCTTCCAGCTTAACTGCCGTAGCTTCTGTCTCTTTCATGATCCTTCCGGCATTGACCACTGCATCGTATACAGACGTCTGGTAGGACATAAATGGCATATCCACTACGACAAGCGCATTCTTTGCTCCCCTCACAACCGCAGCGCCGTGGTGGATCATGTCCTCCACAGTCACCGGGATCGTCGTGTCATAGCCGAGCATAACCATCCCCAGGGAATCTCCCACTAGGATCGAATGAATGCCGGCCTCGTCAAACAGCCTGGCCGTGGAATAGTCATATGCTGTGAGCATGGAGATCTTCTCTCCCTTTTCTTTCATCTTCTGAAATGTACTTACTGTGTTCTTCAATGTTCTTCCTCCAATATTCTCTCCATATGTTCATAGCTTCTCATCGGATATTTGCTTTTCGCAATCCTTATCAGCTCCCTGCACAGAGGAAGGTAGATCTCCTTCTCTTCTCCGGAAAGAGCATTTAAATTCTTTTCCACAGTAGCTGCATCATTTCGCTCCACCGGTCCTGTCAAAGCTACTTTCGGCCCCGAACGAAGAATATTTTCAAGATTCGGCCGGACAAGAGGAGCAAGCGCCATAAGGCCCTCCTGCTCACTGAATCCGCAGCTTTCAAGAATCCTTAAAGCCCGGTTCATCAGCGCCGCCATCTGGTTGGACGCCATGACCGCGGCCGCATGATAGCGAACCTTGTGCTCCGCCTCGATCTCCACGACCGGGTTGGGCAACACGCTTAAAAATGAGAGCATCTGATCTCTGTGCTCCCTGTCACCCTCAAGGGTAAACAAGGCTTCAGAAAGATCTTCATATGAAGTTTTCTTACTGTTAAATGGAAACATTGGATGGATAGAATAGCCGTAAGCCCCTGCTTCGGTTATTTCAGAGAAAATAGCGGAACTTAGGGAACCGCTGCAGTGACAGATAAACTTTTCCCGGACCGGAAAAGCTCTGATCTGCTCCCACACGTCTTTGATCCGACCGTCGGGAACAGTAATGAAAAGAACATCACACATTGATAATAATTTGTCAAATGAATCAAAACTTTGTGTGTGTGCTGCGTCTGCCGCCGCCTGGGCTGAAGCCTTGCTGCGGCTGGCATACCCTGCCAGAGGGATGCCGTAATGTACGAAATACCTGCCAAGGGAACAGCCTGCTTTGCCTGCCCCGATAAACCCTGCTTTCATACGGAATAATCACCTGCCTTCTTGAGGTGATGTCCTTCATAAGATTCGATCACTGGTATGATTTCTCTAAGGAATACCATCCAAGGGTACTATATCACCTCAATTTGCATTTAGCAAGAAAAATTGGCATGTTTGAATTGTTCTTTTTTATTTGCTATAATCTCACCCGGAGGATACTTATGAATGATTTTATTTTCAGCTTAAATTCGACTGTCCCTATCTTTTTTATGATCTTTCTCGGATGGTTTCTGAAGGAAAAGGGATGGTTTAACGAAAACTTTGTAAACACGGCCAATAAATTTGTCTTTAATGCGGCCCTCCCGGCCCTTTTATTCCGGGATATTTCCGGTGCACCGCTGAAACAGGCCTTTGATCTTAAATACTTTTTTTTCTGCATGATCGTCACCACTCTGATGTTTTCCGGCATCTGGATCTTTGCAGAAATTTTCTTAAAGGACAAGTCCATGACCGGGGCGTTTGTCCAGGCCTCTTTCCGGGGCAGTGCCGCCATCCTGGGAATCGCCTTCATCGAGAATATTTACGGGCATTCTACTATGGGACCGCTGATGATCGTTGCCAGTGTACCTCTTTATAATATCTTTTCTGTCATCGTTTTGACAGTCAGGGGATCGGGTTCCGGCACAGGCAGCATGAAATCCGCGCTGATTAATATCGCAAAAAACCCTATCATTCTGGGAATTCTTGCCGGACTTCCGTTTTCCTATCTGTCCGTGGATTTTCCGCCGATCATCGATAAATGCTTAAACGAACTTTCTGTCACCGCAACTCCGGTGGCACTGCTCTGTGTCGGCGCAGGTTTTGAGGGCGCAAAGGCTTTGAAAAAAATCCGGCCTACGATGGCTGCCGCAGTCATCAAGCTTTTTATACTGCCTCTCATCTTTCTTCCGTTTGCTGTTTTTTTCGGTTTCCGGAATGAAGGGCTGATCGCAATTCTGATCATGCTCGGCTCACCGACTACCGTGAGCTGCTATGTAATGGCGAAGGCCATGGACAACGACCATGTACTGACTTCCAGTATTGTGGTGGCTGCAACCGTACTTTCTTCTGTCAGCCTCACATTTTGGGTTTATCTGTTGCGGATGTTTTCGTTTATCTGATATAATCATTGTAAAGAATAATAGAGTAAGATGAAGAAAGAGGGGACGTACCTATGAAAAATGTAAAAGAACGTTCTGCAAAAATTTACGATAAAAAGGCTGAAAATTATGAAAAGACCATCAGCGGTAAGATGGCGGCTTCTCTGGAACAGGAGATGATCAAAAAGATATGTGTCCGCGACAATGATAAAATTCTGGATGTGGGATGCGGGACCGGAGCGTTGCTCGCCGGACTCACACGCTGGAGAAACGCTGAAGGATATGGAGTCGACATCTCCGGAGAGATGATCCGCAGGGCCAGTGAAGATTATCCCGACCTGCATTTCCAGGTAGGCAGCAGCGATGACCTGGATTTTGAGGACAATACATTTCGCATCATAACTGTGTGCAGCGCATTCCATCACTTCCCCGACCAGGCGGAGTTCATTCAGAAAGCGGCCGATCTCCTGACTCCTGGCGGAAGGCTTTACATCGGTGTCGTTGCATTCCCGGAGGTAATAAGAATCACCGGCAACGTGGCGGACAGGCTTCTTCCTTCCTGTAAGGTGAAACGGCCGTCCACTCATGAAATTCTTGGCATGTTCAAGGCAGCGGGACTCACAAAGTTTCGTGTACATAAGCTGAAAAAACTGCTGTTGATCTCTGCAAAGAAACCTTTGCCTGAGGATTAAGCAGTCCAAACATACATACCGCAAGACACGCTTTAGCGGCGTGTCTTTTTCATCAGCTGAATCGTCCATGATTTTCTGTCTACATGAGCATTGCCTGGAAGATCAGGATCATAGTGATGCCAAGTGAAATCAGCAGGACTGAACGGTAAAAATCCTTCATTTCTTTTAGTTTATCTTTTTTTATTTTTTTCTTCATTTGTAGATTCTCCTTACATCCGTATTTAATAATTAGACGTTTTGGGCAGCATAAAAGTTGTGCCTGTTTCATCATTTGTTTTTATGGTTCCCAGATAGTGCACTCTTTATGTTTTTTGCTTTCTCACAGAGAAAGGACAAAGTGGGCAAGCCCACACCTCATCTCCCCAGCCCCTCACTCTTTGAGGGGCTTGACAACTTTGCGTGCCAGATGCAATTTGCCGCAGGCAAATAATTTCCTTACGCATCTGTGCACAACCCGCGGAGCGTTTTTATTTCATAGGGAAGGTCATAGAACTTTCCTATGAAATGAAATAAAAGAGGAAAGTTTACAGAATACACCTGTAAAATTCCCTCTTTGTATTTTGATATGTAATCGTCTGCAGTTACCGGAGGAGCAGCAGGAAGGCCAAAAGCATCAGAATCCCTGCTGTTATGAGCAGCAGAGACCTATAAAAATAATTGATCTACCATACCGTATGCCTCTTTGAAATCTTTTTCATCCATACCATCTCCTTCACTTTCTGCCCCTCTCAGCCGTGTTGGAAATAAAATGTATTGTTATAAATTTTTAAAACCTTTGTAACTTTATTATACCTATTTTTACAACAAATATCAACGAAAAAAGTAGTTAACTTTTTATATGTTTATTTAGTAAATATTACCTCTCTACTCCAGCCATTTCAAAAACCAGGGCAGCTTCTCTTTCTTCCTTTCCAGCTTTTTCACTCCTTTTTTTCCTACCTGCTGCTCCAGTTTTTTTCTGGTATTTTCGTCTTTTGCCGCTTCACTCTCTTTGGTAATGCAAAGGTCCGGAAACATGACACACCACCAATTATGTCCACTGGCATTTCCGAGATCAATTCTCAGTGCATCGTAGGTTCCCTCGGGAAATACGTAGCTGCCATAGTCTTTTTCGGGAAACTTCTCTCTGGTCAGATAGACTTTGACCGGAAGATCCCTTCCCCTCTTTTGCAGCGTGGCCTTTGCCACTTTGGCAATATCCTTTTTCCGGCTGTCAAGGATTCTCTTTGCATCTTCTTTTGTTTTGGCCTGCTCCATACAGGGCTTCAGATATGCCACTACCTGATCCCTGACCAGGAGTTTCTCTGCCTGGTCTTTCCTGCTGTTACTATTTGCCCGTATATGGAACCGCACGACTCCCTGTTTTATTTTCTGATCCGCTTTGTCGTCTTCCTCTTTTGCCCAGACCACAGAGAAGATCACTGCGGCGGCAAGGAAAAACATCCAAATGTTTGATTTCTTCTTCATACTATGAACATGCCCGGATTTTCTGAATTTTAAACATGAAAACTTTTATCAGATACCCGGTAGACAGGCAGAAGCATCCAGGTTATGATGGAGCCGGCTAAAAATTTTACATTAAATATTTCGATTCCGGGGTTGACATTCCGGTGCCAGGTATAGTATTTTAAAGACATAAGTCATATGACTGACGGACAAGTGGAGTTTACCACAGGAAGTATGACAATGAATTTTTAGCCGACCGTCTGGGCACTCTGCCTGGACGTGCGGCTTTTTTTATTTCACAGGAAAGTTCTACGACCTTCCCCATGAAATAAAAACGCTCCGCGGGTTGTGCACAGATGCGTAAGGAAATTATTTGCTTTTGGCAAATCGCATCTGGCACGCAAAGTTGTCAAGCCCCTCAAAGAGTGGGGTGTTGGGAAGATGAGGTGTGGGCTTGCCTACTTTGTCCTTCCATAAACCGCTTATACTCGTATCCCAGGCAGCCAATCAACATTTTTACAGGAGGTTCCTATGATTGTTGGACACATCCATTCCATGGAATCCATGGGATTAGTGGACGGCCCGGGCATCCGCAGCGTAGTCTTTTTCCAGGGCTGTGCCCTTCGGTGTAAGTTCTGCCATAACCCCGACACCTGGGAGTTTCAGGGCGGTGAAGAGATAACTCCGGAGGCACTGGTGAAAAAGATTTCCCGCTTTAAGCCGTACTTTAAACAGAACGGCGGAGTGACCTTTTCGGGCGGAGAGCCGCTGATGCAGCCGGAGTTTTTGCTTAAGACCCTGAAACTCTGCAGACAGGAAGGTATCCATACGTGCATTGACACCGCAGGCTTCGGACAGGGAGATTATGATGAGATCCTCTCTTACACGAATCTGGTACTTTTAGACCTCAAAGAAATAACCGAACTGGCTTACGAGTCTATGACAGGAAGACCGATGGAGCGGTTCAACGAATTTCTAAAGGCATTGGAACAAAACAGCACGAAACTATGGATTCGCCATGTCGTAGTTCCGGGACTTACAGACAGCGAAGAGCACATGCAGGAATTAAAGGAATACATAGACCGCATACCAAACGTAGAAAAGGTAGAGCTTCTTCCCTATCATCTGCTCGGTGCCAACAAATATGAGGTAATGAATCTTTCTTACCCACTCAAAGGAGTTCCGGCAATGGACAAGGAACGTACCAAACAACTTCAAAAAACCTATTTTGATCAATACGGAGGAAAACAATGTTAAAAGAATGGAATGGCTTTAAAGATGGAAAATGGACAAAGGAAACCAACGTAAGGGACTTTATACAGAAAAATTATACGTTATATGAGGGCGATGACTCTTTCCTGGCAGGTGTTTCAGAAAAAACGGAAAAAGTGTGGAACAAATGCGAAGAACTGCTTTCCGAAGAAACAAAAAAAGGCGGAGTTTTAGATGTAGAAACTGACATCATCTCCGGCATCACAAACTTCGCTCCCGGATATATCGACAAAGAAAATGAAGTCATCGTCGGTCTTCAGACAGATGCTCCGTTAAAACGTATCGTAAACTTATACGGCGGAAAGAGAATGGCCCATTCTTCTCTGGAGCAGTACGGATACAAGCTGAATCCGGAAATTGACCGTCACTTCAATGAATACCGCAAGACACACAACGAAGGTGTCTTTGACGCTTATCCGCAGCGCACAAGACTTGCAAGGACTGCCGGTCTTTTGACAGGGCTTCCGGATGCATACGGACGAGGACGTGTAATCGGAGACTACCGCCGTGCCGCCCTCTATGGAATTGATTATCTCGTTGAAGAAAAGAAACGTGATCTGGATGCCTTAGACGGACCGATGAGCGAAGACCGCATCCGTGCAAGAGAGGAAGTATCCGAGCAGATCCGTGCTTTAGGAGCGATCAAAGAAATGGCTGCTTCCTACGGAGTGGATATCTCTAAACCCGCATCCAACGCCAAAGAGGCTGTTCAGGCCGTATATATGGCTTATCTTGCCGGTGTAAAAGAAAACAACGGTGCGGCTACATCCCTCGGACGTACTTCCACTTTCCTTGATATTTATATTCAGCGCGACCTGGAAAACGGCGTTCTGACGGAGAAAGACGCCCAGGAACTGATCGACCAGTTTATCATCAAGCTTCGTCTTGTAAGACATTTAAGGACACCGGAGTACGATGAATTATTCGGAGGAGACCCTACCTGGATCACAGAGTCCATCGGCGGCATCGGAATCAACAGCAAACCGCTTGTAACAAAGACTTCTTTCCGTTATCTCCATACTCTTTATAATTTGGGAACAGCTCCGGAGCCGAACCTGACTGTCCTCTGGTCTGAAAAGCTTCCGGCGAACTTCAAAAAGTTCTGCTCCAAAGTTTCCATTGACACAGACTCTATCCAGTATGAAAATGACGATGTCATGAGACCGATTTACGGAGATGATTATGCTATCGCCTGCTGTGTGTCTGCTATGAAAGTCGGAAAACAGACCCAGCTGTTCGGAGCGCGCTGCAACCTTGCCAAGTCCCTGCTGTATGCAATCAACGGCGGCATCGATGAGAAAAAGGGGATTGAAGTCATTCCGGGCATCGAGCCGATCACCGATGAAGTATTGGACTACGAAAAAGTTTGGGCAAACTACAAAAAGGTTCTTTCTTATGTGGCCGAATTATACGTTGACACAGTAAATATCATCCATTATATGCATGACAAATATGCCTACGAGGCGAGCCAGTTCGCACTGCACGATACCAATATGGAGCGTATCGCAGCATACGGCGTGGCAGGTCTTTCCATCGCGGCAGACTCCTTATCAGCGATCAAATATGCCGCTGTAAAACCGGTCCGCAATGAAAACGGTGTGGCTGTAGATTTTGAGACTGAAGGAGACTTCCCGAAATACGGCAATGACGATGACCGGGCAGACGACTTGGCCGTCAACACTGTCACTTTATTCTCTGAGGAATTAAAGAAACACCCGATCTATAGAAATGCCATCCATACATTATCTGCGCTTACCATCACATCCAATGTTATGTATGGAAAGAAAACGGGCTCCACACCAGACGGAAGAAAATTAGGAGAGCCTCTTGCTCCTGGTGCAAACCCAATGCACGGACGGGACAACAGCGGCGCTCTGGCTTCTCTAAATTCCGTAGCCAAGATCCCTTACCGCGACGTATGCCAGGATGGTGTTTCCAACACCTTCTCCATTGTACCGGAGGCCTTAGGAAAAGATCAGGGCCAGAGAGAAGAAAATCTTGCAAATATCCTGGACGGTTACTTTGTACAGGGCGCTCATCACCTGAATGTCAACGTATTCAACCGCGAGACATTGATTGACGCAATGGAACATCCGGACAAGTATCCGACACTGACGATCCGTGTTTCCGGATATGCGGTAAACTTTAATAAGCTTTCCAGAGAACAGCAGGAAGAGGTTGTGAGACGAACATTCCACGAAGGGATGTAGGACATTTTGCAGAGTATGGCGGCACCTGCCCGCTTTAAGATTTCATCGGTAGACAGATCCGAATCAAGAATCATCTGCGGCTGCATGAGCAGTTCTTATTTGGATACCCGTTTTCCCGAAAAATCCCATGCTATAAGGCTGCGGACAATGTTTTGTCCGCGGCCTTTTGTTGTTTTATAATACACCGTCTCTAAGATACGGCAGAAGGCAGATACAGTAATGTATTTTGTCTTCTGTCTTTTTATATGATAGGAAAGGATCACGATCATCATGAGCTTATTAGATATTAAAGATTTATCACATTCATTCGGCGAAAAACAGCTTTTTAAAGAAGCAGAATTCCAGCTTAACAAAGGGGAACATAACATAACGATCTCAGATTTTTTAAAATCTGCTTTCCAGTCTCTTTATATAAAAGAGGAGCAAATGAACCTGCTGTATTCAAAAGCAGCGGCCAAAGAAGCATTGAAAGACGCATTGAAAAAATTCACGGGCACCGTACTTCTTGTATCTCATGAAGAGAATTTTTACCGCGGCTGGGTGGACAGGGTGGTACAAATTTAAAAAAGCTTTTAAAATCAGCGAATCAATACAACAGGCAAAGTATCTGTCCATATTTTACAGATACTTTGCCTATGATCTTATTTATCCATACATTTCAAAAATCGAGCGGAGATCATACAGGAACTGTCATGCTATGATCTCTGTTCCATATTCTCTCAGCACTTCTCTTATCTCTTCCTGAGGCTCCTTCTCACAGATCACCCCATCTACCTGTGTGAAATCTGTGAAGACATAATTTGCCTGGAAATCAAACTTTTTTGTCTCCATCACCAGATATCTTCTGCGGCTTTTATCAATGGCCTTCCGCTTCATAGCTCCGTCCTCCGGAACATAGGTAGTGACTTCATTTCCTTTTATATCCGCCCCGACAACACCCATAAAGCAGAGATCAAATCTGAAGTTCTCCATCATAGAAAGGGTCAGCGAACCCAGGAACCCAATCTGAGAACGGTTGAACTCTCCTCCTAAAAGTATAAATCCAGTGTTTACATCTGCTGCGAACAGATTTGCGATATCCAGCATACAGCTTACGACCGTCACTTTCCGTTTAGAACGGATGATTTCCCGCGCAACCTCCAGGTTCGTTGTGGATGTGTCCAAAAAAACCACATCCCCGTCGCTGATCAGCTTTACCGCTTTTTTTGCAATCCTCTGTTTTTCTTTCAGGTTCGTTTCCTTCCTTGAAGAAACCGCATTGCTGTGCCCCGGGTGCATGCCTTCCGTCAGAACGGCGCCTCCATAGGCACGCTTTAAAAGGCCGCGGCCTTCCATACTGGCCAGATCTTTCCGGATACAGTCTTCTGTAACCTCAAACATCCGGCTCAGCTCTTTTACTTTTACTTTCTGATTTTCATGCAAAAGTTCAAGAATCTTTTGCTGTCTTTCTTCTACAAACATGATCTGTCACCACCTGATTTTTCTTTTTATTTTAACAGAAAAGAGAAAGACCGTCTATTGTACCTTTTAGAATTCACTCTTCACTTCTTCCATACTCCAATCCCTTTAAAAGTAAAAACTCATTGACCACAAAAAACTGAGCCGTCATATATACATCGGAATTACACCTTCCCTTCAGCACCGGATGAGCATAGAACTGAAGGCTGATATCACTGAGCCTCGACAGCTCATTATTCCCCACTTTTGTCACAGAGATGATTTTGACACCCTTTGCTTTCAGCCTGCCTGTCAGCTCATTGACAAAGGCATTTTCACCGGAAAGAGAAAACAGAAAAAATACATCTCCCTCTTTTACGATTTCCAGCACCATCTTTATTTCATCTCGTCCTTCAATCAAATTACATAAATAGTCCAGGAAAAGCAGGTTCTTCTTTAACTCTCTTGCAGCATTTTTCTGGACCGCTCCTGTTCCGTATACATATATGCTTCCGGCCTTGGAAAGCATCTCTGAGACATCAGAACAGTCCCTGTCCTTCATCATATCCAGAGTCTTTATGTAGTCCTGGTAGACCCGCTCGATCTCCCTCACATCGAAGGATTCCTCCTCCCGGCTGTCCCATTTCAAAAAAATCTTCAGTTCCCCGTAGCCTTCCATCCCCAGTTTATGAGTAAATCTTGAGACTGTTGTGTGGGACACATGGCACTGTTTTGCCAGCTCCTGGATCGACATGGTCTGACACTCCTTCTTATGCCGCAGAATATAGTTCCAGACACTCAAATCATTTTCATTCAGTTTATCATAATTTTCTTCAATCAGGGTTTCCAGCCTCATCCGCTATCTCCTCTTTTTTTGTCTTATATTCCATGTACTTTAAAAATAAAATCTCAATCAAAATGAAATATGATGTGAGAGAATCATACTCTATGTGACTGAACGGCTGGGAAAACACCGTCTCAGTAACGTAGAGAGCATAGTCCGCCATATGTGCCAGCGTATTTTCCCGAAGCTTCGTGATGGACAGCACAGAGACGCCCCGGATCTTTAGATTTTTAGTAAAGTTATTGATAAATTCATTCTCTCCTGAAACAGATATGATGATAAACAAGTCATCCTCCGTGACAATGCTGAGAAGCCTTTCCGCTTCCTCATATCCGCTCAGATCATAGATCAGCCTCCCGCTCATCATGAAGGTCCGCTTTAACTCTTTTTTAATGGAAGACTGGATCATGCCGATCCCATACACGTAGATATTCTTTGCCTGATCAAACTTCCTAAAGATATCTGTACAGTCCTTTTCTTTCATGCTGTCGATCACCCGGCGGTAAGACTCACAGACCATGTCCACATGCCCGATGTTTTCCTTTGCCTCCTGATTATCAAGCTTTAAAAAGACCTTTAGTTCACCATAACCTTTTAAGGACAGTTTCTGGGCAAACCGCAGAACGGTTGTCCTCGACACACTGCACTTAAAAGCCAGCTGGTCTATGGTAAGCTTTTCACACTCTTTCCTGTGTGAAAATATGTAATTCCATATGTATAAATCATTTTCATTGAGCTGTCCGTAATGCTTGTTCACCAGTTCATCTAATTTCATAAAGACATCTACCTCATAAATGCTTCCGCCGCCTTCTGGTTCCTGAATCTTACCCTAATTTTACTCTATTTCCCACATTTTGTCCATTGATGCAAGAAGGCAGATATCCTCATGATACCTGCCTTGCAATAATGGAGAAATTTCCTACTCGTATTCCACCAGAGGACTTGTTCCCGCCTCCACTGTCTGTCGTGTATAAAATTTAGTCAGTTTATGTCCGTTTGGTTCTATGAAAACCAGCATGGAGACGTCCGGAATTTTTTCTTCCCTGAGCATCTGACGGTCCACCTTTACAAGGGGATCACCGACTTTTACCTTCTGTCCTGGCTCCACATAAGTTTCAAAGCCCTTTCCATCAAGTTTTACCGTGTCCAGTCCGATATGAATGAGCACCTGAACACCGTCACCGTTCTCAAGACCGATGGCATGCTTTGTATCCGTCACCGTAGTCACTGTACCGGTGCAGGGAGCCGAAAACACATCCTCCTCCGGCCAGACAGCAATCCCGTCACCCAGAACCCTTCCTGCAAACATTTCATCATCTACCTCAGAAAGATCAATACTCTTTCCTGTTACCATGGAATAAAATATCTTCTCTTTTTTACTTTTTCCCTTTAAAAATCCGAACATCCCATACCTCCCATTTGACTTATTTCAGTTCCGGCCAGAAGTCTTTGTTTGCTTCGATCAGGTCATCCAAAATCAGTTTTGCAATCCTTGCACTCGGAACTGTCTTTGAAAGAGTCAGCGCCTGCCACAGTTTCTGATAGCTTCCCTCGATCCACGCTTCCACTGTCAGTTTTTCTACACTTACCTGCTGTTCCATCAATCCTTTCTGGAACTGAGGAATTGCTCCCTGGCAGATCTTTTCATATCCGTTGCAGCCTACGATACAGGGAATCTCAACCATGGCTGTGCGGTCAAAGTTTTCCACTGCCCCTTCATTCGGAACGATCAGGAGGAATCTTTCCTGTGTATTCTCAGCGATGGCACAGGCGAGGTCAACGATATAAGTTGCATGTGCATCCGCCTCAAACGCACATCCTTTGCTTGTGCCGTTTTCTACAATCCGCCTGCACTCTCCGAACACAAATTTCTCCCGTCCGTCCATGACTTCATTGGCCCTTGTGTACTCCGGATCAGAGGTTTCTACCACATAATCAGGGAACAGATAATATTTTAAGTAGGTATTCGGGATCGTCTCCGGATCTACTGCGTAGACATCTCTTGCCTTTTGGAAGGTATGTACCCAGCTTTCATCCACATGCTGGTTTGTATCGGACAATGCGTCCGCAAAACCGTTTGCTTTCATATGCTCTTTAATCTGCGGCATCAGATCATTTCCGTTATTGTCATAAATCTTATGCCACCATCCGAAGTGGTTCAGCCCATAATATCCGACCTGCATCTCTTTTCTGGAAGACAGCCCGCACATATCTGCCATTTTCTCTTCCAGGTCGATCGGCATGTCGCAGATGTTCAGGATCTTGGAATCAGGACGCAGCCTCCTGGTAGCCTCCGCAACGATGGCTGCCGGATTTGAGTAGTTCAGCATCCAGGCATTCGGAGAATACTGTTCCATATAATCTAAAATCTCGATAACGCCGCCTATGGAACGCATTCCGTAAGCAATTCCTCCCGGTCCGCAGGTTTCCTGTCCGAGCACCCCGTATTTTAACGGAATTTTTTCATCCAGCTCTCTCATGGCATATTTCCCTACCCGGATATGTGCCAGTACGAAATCAATGTCTGTAAATGCAGTCTCCGGGTCCGTCGTATATCCAAATTCAATTTCCGGTGCATGCTCTTTCAGGTAAATCCGGCATGCCTGTGCCACTACTTCCTGTCTCTCGGCGTCATTGTCGTAAAACATGATTTTTCTGATTGGAAAACGGTCCATGTGCTCTAAGAGCATCAGAGCGATACCCGGTGTAAATGTGCTGCCTCCTCCTGCCACTGTAACTGCATATTTCTTCTTTGTCATAATCAACATCCTCCTAGCATTTGCTTTGTTGTTTTCTTCACTGACCAAATAGTACACCCCAAAAGCATCCGGTGACAATAGATTTGCCGGGTTTAGGGAGCGGTCATTGGTTCCGTGACACAGAACAAAAGCTGTGAATTTTCACATTTCCCGGATTTTGGCCCGAATTTTCCATATACCTGTTCCTATGTAGAGTTTGACCGCTGTATCGGCGGTCAGATCCCCTGGCACTGCATAAGGAGGCCGGATTATTTTATATCCAAAAAGAAACTCTGGAATATTACACTCCGGGCGGAAAAATGAGCTTTCCTGCCGGTTCCGGCGGTCTGGTCAATTCCAATGTCCTGTACGCCACAAAATCTCTGGACTCAAAAAAAATAAAATCCATAATGCAGTACGTTCAGGAGCATTATTCTGAAAAACTGACGGTCTCTCAGATCGCACACGCATTCGGGAAACCATGGGATGTTCACCAAAAGAATACCGACGCAAATGGCAGGATAGTGATATAAAGCAGCAGTAATCTTATATTTTTATCTGTATTTTTTCGTTATAATGATATTACAGATAAGCAGAACAGAAACAGGGCCCCGATTCTTTCTCTCCTAAAAACTGTAATCTATGAAAGGAGGGCAGATCAATGATAAAACTTTATATTTTTAACCTGGATGAATTTCTGTGCCTTGCAGACCATTGCAGCGGGCCGGTGATTCTTTGGACTGACGGCGGTAAGCCTCTGGATATATGGAACAGCCGCATGATCCAGAAAGGTTTATATCAGGAATACAGAAAAAACGGCGGCCCTCTGTGCCTCCGTCTGACGATTCCGGATGTAAAAGACTATTTTCGCCTGGTGAACTTCTCTATCGGAGATATGTAAACAGATATTTCATTCAATGAGTTTTTTACCACTATTTCCGTCGCGCTTTAAAATGCGCTCCTACAATAGTGGTAAAAAACTATTGTTAGATGGATACTTATCCGGTAGAAATTACGTCCATTTTCTGCTTAATGCAGCGCAATTCTTATGGTTGCAAACAGGCAGACAGAGCACAGCGCGATCACGACAAGGCTCCCTGAAATAACACTCAGAAACTGATTCCTCCAAACTTTTTTAAAGCTCTCCCTGACGGTCAGTCCGCTCTCCCGGGTTGTCTTATACAGTATAAACCCAAGGAGCAGGATATACCAGATGTTCTGAAGCATGATTTCTGCCGCAATGAGCAGGGTGAGATTGACAACTGCATAGGCAGCATCCATGTGTAATTTCTTCTGCATAAACGTCATGAGGTATGCGATAAACGGATTGATCATAGACACCAGAAACATCACCGCAAGCTTAGGGTCCTCCCCGATCGCGGCTGAGACTGAGCCTCCCACTCTGGCCGCTCCCATGGAAAGGTACGCAAGGCACACGAACGGTGTCAGGCAAAGGAGGACCCTGGCGATATTGTAATACCTGTCTAATCTGCTGCTTTTTACATTCATCATCTTTATCCCTGCTTTCTTAATTCAACCTACTACAGTAAACTCTCAAAATCGTCCCGGACGCCCGCTACTTTCAGGCCGATAATAACCTGGAATGACTTTCCATTCACTGAGCAGCCATGGGCTCCTATGGATTTAAAATAAGGGTCGTCCTTACAAAGCTTTTCATCTTTTACATTGACCCTGAGCCTGGTTGCACAGTTTGTCACATCTTCTATGTTATCCTTTCCTCCCAGGCCTTCAAGGATCAGCTGCGCAAACTCTATTTTCTGGTCCTGCTTAGAACCTTTCTTCTCCCTGAACTCTTTCTTGGAACCAAATTTAATCTCATCATCATCTTCCCGACCCGGTGTCTTGAAATCAAATTTCTGAATCAGAAATTTAAATACCACAAAATAAATTCCGGTAAATACAAGGCCGATGACCAGCAGGAGCAGATACTGTTTCCAGTGATTTCCCATCAGAGGAATCCAGTTTAAAGAAGCCATTTCGATCGCTCCGCCGGAGTGGATTCCTACGATTCCTGCCAGATACATGGTAGTGGATAAGGTGGCCGCCAGCAGTGCGTGGACTACAAAGAGTACAGGCGCCACGAACAGGAAGGTAAACTCGATCGGCTCTGTCACGCCGCAGAAAATCGCGGTCAGTGTGATCGGAATTAGCAGACCCAGGATCTTCTTTTTCTTCTCTTTCTTCGCAGTTGAGTAAAAAGCCAGTGCGATCCCCGGACATCCGAAGATTTTTGAGAACCCAGTGGATGTGAATCCGGCCATAGGAACCAACGATTTTAAAGATGCACCGGACGCTGCGATCTCAGGCAGCTTGGTTGCCCAGTAGGCATAAAGTCCTCCGGGTACCACCACATTGTCGTAATAAAACGGTGAATATAAGATATGGTGCAGGCCAAAAGGAATCAGGGCTCTCTCTAAAAAGACGAAGACCCATATTCCGAGAGCTCCCGCTCCTTTGACAAATCCCTGGAATGCAAACATACCAATCTGGATTTTGGGCCATAATAATGCTGCGAGGACTGCCACCGGAATCATCACGAAAAATCCGACCATGAATACGAAGGTGGAGCCGCTGAACGTACCCAGCCATTCCGGAAGTTCCGTGTCAAAGAAACGGTTATGTAAGTAAATGACGATTCCCGCGATAGCGAGTGCGCCCATCATACCCATATCCAGGGTTTTTATATTTGCGATCATTGTGAGACCGCTTGTGCCGCCGACTTCCTGTGCGAAGTCAACCCCGAAGACTCCTCCCCACTGGGAAAGGATCGTGCTCAGGAAATAGTGAAATGTGAGATATAAAACCAAAGCTTCCATACAGCACCGGGCATTCTGTTTTTTCGCCATGCCAATTGGAAGTCCGACAACAAACAGGAGAGGGAGCTGGTTAAATACGGTCCAGCCGCCCTGTAATATCACATTCCAGCATTTGTACCACATGCTGGACGGAGCAGCAAGACTGCCCATAATAGTCTCTGTGGTAAACAGGGTTCCGATCCCTATGACAATTCCCGCGAAGGCGAACAAGAGAACCGGAGTAAACATCGCCCCGCCGAATTTTTGAATTTTCTGCATCATAATTTTTCATCCTTTCTTCGTCAACTGGACTCAAAGCCCGGCGCCTGGGTATTGAGCACAACACATCAGACGGAATCTTCTGATCTTTACTGTGTTGTTATTTTCAACAAATCCATCCTAACAGACCTTGAAAATGTAATCAATATATACAAAGGCTTTAGGGAGAGGGGCTATCAAACAATGAAGCTGCACAATTCCTGTGAAATTTCCCAGGAGGAATATATTCCCGTGTCTCTTTGCATCAGTTTTATTCTTGATATGCGTTGTCAAGATCAATATATTGTGTTAATATAATTTTTAGCATCCTACATATAGTTGAAAGGTGAACAATTCATATGAAAAACATAACAAGAGCACAGGGCTCCGAAAACGCTGTCATTGTAAGACAGACGATACTGGAAGCATTCCGGACAGAGGAATTTCCGATTGGAAACCTTCTTAAATCCATACAAAATGAGTTTCTGCAGAAAGAATATGACTTAAATATCCTGAACGAGAAGTTTCAGAGTTTTCTGAAGGAAAATATGGAGGATCATGAGAAACTCCTTCTGCTTGTAAAGGCGGCCGCCGAGCTCACTTCCCAGGAGGCTCCCAAATGGGAGAATATTGCCGCAAGGCTCAAGATCCTGGAGTTCGAATCTGTGGTTAAAAACAATTTAGAAGAATACCATATCCGGAATTTCTGTGATAAAATTATATTTTTGAGTCAGCAGAATTTATATGGAGATTATATCCTGAAACATTACTCTAAAGATGAGATCCGTTTGTTTTCATCCTGGATCCGGCCGGAGCGAAACAGCCTGTTTCACTATTCCGGCCTGGAACTTCTGCTCAGCCGGTATGTGATCCGGGACCGGCAGGGGAATCCTCTGGAGACTCCCCAGGAAATGTTCATGGGCATCGCCATGCATCTGGCGATGAAGGAAACAGAAGACAGAAATCAGTGGGTCAAACGTTTTTATGATATGTTAAGCCTCCTTCAAGTCACCATGGCCACTCCGACTCTTTCCAATGCCAGAAAACCTTACCATCAGCTCTCTTCCTGTTTCATTGACACGGTTCCGGACAGCCTGGACGGAATATACCGAAGCATTGACAGCTTTTCCAAAGTAAGCAAATTTGGAGGAGGCATGGGCCTTTACTTCGGAAAAGTGAGGGCCAGCGGAAGCTCGATCCGGGGATTTGAGGGAGCCGCGGGAGGCGTGATCCGCTGGATACGGCTTGCAAATGATACGGCTGTGGCCGTAGACCAGCTTGGAATGCGGCAGGGTGCCGTGGCCGTTTACCTGGACGTCTGGCACAAAGACCTTCCCGAATTTCTGAGTCTCCGGACAAACAACGGAGATGAACGAATGAAAGCCCACGACGTGTTCCCTGCAGTCTGCTATCCCGACTATTTCTGGGAACAGGCAAGAGATAATATTGAAGGCAGCTGGTACCTGATGTGCCCCCACGACATACTCACAGTCAAAGGTTATGCACTGGAAGACTGCTATGGAACGGAGTGGACAGAAAAATATCTGGACTGTGTCCGGGATGACAGAATCAGTAAGCGTGTGATCCCCATCAAAGATATCGTGAGGATGATTATCAAAAGTGCAGCAGAGACCGGAACGCCATTTACATTCAACCGGGATCATGTCAACCGTGCAAATCCCAACCCACACAAGGGTATCATCTACTGCAGCAACCTCTGTACCGAGATCGCCCAGAATATGAGCGCCTCCGTACAGACAGAACAGAGAATTGAAATTATCGGTGGTGAGGAAGTCGTTGTGAACGTCACAAAACCAGGAGACTTTGTAGTCTGCAATCTGGCAAGCCTCTCCCTCGGGAATCTCTGTGTCACCGATTACGAGCAGCTGTCCTATGTCACAGAAAGTGCAGTGAGGGCCCTGGACAATGTAATCGACCTGAACTTTTTTCCTGTGCCTTATGCCGAGATCAACAGCAGAAGATACCGCCCCGTAGGCCTCGGAGTCAGCGGTTATCACCACATGCTGGCAAAGCATAAAATACAATGGGAGAGCGAAGAACATTTAAAATTCGCAGAAAGAGTATTTTCCGATATCCATTATGCCGCACTGGAAGCCAGTTCAAAAATTTCCCAAGAAAAAGGATATTATCCGTATTTCCCGGGCAGTGACTGGCAGACCGGGGAATATTTCAGAAAGCGTGGTCTCACAAAAGGACGCTGGAAAGTACTTGAGGACCGGATCAAAAAACACGGGCTGCGCAACGGCTATCTGCTTGCCGCAGCACCTACAAGCAGCACCAGCATTATTGCCGGAACCACGGCAGGCCTGGATCCTGTCATGAACCGGTACTTTCTGGAAGAGAAAAAATATGGGCTGATCCCAAGAGTTGCCCCTGAACTGTCCATGGAGACGTTCTGGTATTATAAAAATGCCCACTATATTGACCAGACCTGGTCTGTGAGAGCATGCGGTGTCCGTCAGAGACACATCGACCAGGCACAGAGCATGAATCTGTATATCACCAATGAATACACGTTCCGAAAAGTCCTGGACCTCTATATCCTGGCATGGGAACAGGGAGTCAAAACAATTTATTACATGCGGTCCAAAAGCCTTGAAGTTGAAGATTGCGAAGTTTGTTCTTCTTAACTACAGAAAGAGAGAGAATCAATGACAGAACTTACAAAAAAACCTCTGTTTAATCCTTACGGTGACACGGATGTCCGAAAGCGCAGGATGATCAACGGAAATACAACAAACCTGAATGATTTTAATAATATGAAATACCCCTGGGTCAGCATCTGGTACCGCCAGGCTATGAATAATTTCTGGATACCTGAAGAGATCAATCTGGGGACAGACATCAAAGATTATAAGCAGCTTGCGGGGCCTGAGCGCCGGGCATATGATAAGATCCTTTCTTTTCTTATCTTCCTGGACAGCATCCAGACGGCAAACCTTCCGAATATCAGTGAATATATCACGGCCAATGAGGTCAATCTGTGCCTGTCGATCCAGGCATTCCAGGAGGCAGTCCACAGCCAGAGTTACAGCTATATGCTGGATACGATCTGCGAGCCTCAGGAAAGAAATGATATCCTGTATCAGTGGAAAGACGATCCTCATCTGCTGGAGAGAAATCAATTCATCGGTGACCTCTATAATGATTTTCAGACCAATAAAAATGCAGAAACTTTCGTAAAAACACTTGTTGCCAACTACATCTTAGAAGGCATTTACTTCTACAGCGGATTTATGTTTTTTTATAATCTCGGAAGAAATCACCGTATGCCGGGTTCTGTACAGGAAATCCGGTATATCAACAGGGACGAAAATACTCATTTGTGGCTGTTTAAAAATATTCTGCTGGAATTAAAAAAAGAAGAGCCCTCCCTGTTCAATGCTGACTGTATCAATGACTATCGCCGGATGATCAAAAAGGGTTGTGAACAGGAGATACGCTGGGGACACTATGTAATCGGCGATGAGATCCAGGGGCTTAAAAAGGAAATGGTGCAGGAATATATCAGGTACCTGGGAAATCTGAGATGCCAAAATCTCGGCTTTGAACCCATTTATCCCGGTAATGAAACTGAACCGGAGTCCATGTCCTGGGTCGGACAGTTCTCCAACGCCAACATGATTAAAACAGACTTTTTTGAGGCAAAAAGCACTGCGTATGCAAAAAGTACCGCCTTAATAGATGATCTGTAAGAATGCAGATCCGGCAGTCATTATGGCTGCCGGATCTTTGATTTACCGTTTACTCATTTTTCTTTTTTACCGGAACCCAAACTCATATCCTGAGTTTGGCAGCCATTCGGTTCCAATCCTCTTTTCCAGCTGCTGGATCGATTCCGGCATGGTACCTTCGCCTTCAAAAATTGCCCAGGTCGCAGCCGATCCGTCTTCAGCGGCTTTTGTCCACAGTCCCGGCACCATTTGAAAGTTTTTTTCCACATCCTTATGCATCGGCGCAGACGGCCCCTTTTGTCTCAATTCTGTTTTTCCGGCGATACCGTCTGCAATCAATTTTCCTAGCTTTTTCATATCATTTCCCAGTTCACAGTCCCCCTTGTTATCACAGAAAAAACTTTCCACGAGAATCGCCGGCGGTTTTGTTCCGTTCAGAAAATAGAGGTGGTCATCTTTTTTCGCTCCCCTGTCTCTGAATACTCCGGCCAGCTTTTTCTGAACTCTCTGTGCATACGAAAAGAGGAGCAAGCCCACTTCAACGCCCCAACCCCTCACTCTTTGAGGGGCTTGACAACTTTGCGTGCCAGATGCGATTTGCCGCAGGCAAATAATTTCCTTTGTTCAGACAATAGTTCTGCAGTCAATCACTTACCCGGGTGAGTGAATCACTGATTCTATGTAAACTATTTTTTATACCTGTTGATCTGGTTTGCACTAATGACCACATCGCCCTTGCCGACCTTTATTCCCTTGGCTTCCAGGAGCTCAGATACCGTGCACACTTCAAATCCCTTTGCCTTCAGCTGAGGAAGAACTTTTTCCACTGCCGCCACCGAAGGTTTATGGATATCATGCATCAATACGATGTCTCCGTCCTTGGCCTGCTTTAAAATCGTGTTGACCGTGGCATTTGTATTCAGTGTCTTCCAATCCAGCGTATCGATGCTCCATAAAATCAGAGGAGCATCAACATTGGCTTTCACCGTGTCATTGATAGCACCGTAAGGAGGTCTAAGCTGTCCCACATCTGCTCCTGTCACCTTGGAGATGGCAGCATTCATCTTCTGCATCTGCAGCCGGACTCCGGAAGTCCCGATCTTTGTGAGCTGAGGATGATTCCATGAATGTCCTGCCACTTCATTTCCTGAATCCATGACTTCCTTTACCAGTTCCGGATACAGGTTGGCATTCTGTCCCAGCATAAAAAATGTTGCTCTCGCATCATTTTTGTCTAAAGCCTTGACAATCCTGTCCGTATTCTCTCTGGCCGGACCGTCATCAAAAGAAAATGCGATCAGCTTCTTCGTTTTATCAATTTTTCTCGGAACATAGAGCGACTCCTTTAATTCGTCTCCTGTTCCTTTGTCCATGACACCTTCATTGGCCTTCGCGGTCATTTCTCCAATCCCGTCATTTACACTTGTGTATTTTGTCTTTCCGGAACGGACAAACCAGATACTCCCGGCTATGACTACAGCCAGTAAAAGAATCCATCCGGCAATACCGGCTTTGTTCCATTTCCTTCTTGTTCTCCTTCTTCTGCTCATTCTACTCACCTTTTTCCTTTATCATCTGAAAGTTTTTTACATCCACCAGTCCTTTATCTGTCAGGCGTAGTTCCGGTATCACCGGCAGCGCCATAAATGACAATGTTATAAAAGGATCACAGTCCTCTGATATGCCCATTTCCCTGGCTCTCCGTACCATGGCATCCAGCCGGTTCTGTATCTCTTTTGCAGGCCGCGTACTCATGAGTCCGGCAATCGGAAGCGGAAGTCTCAGAATATCTTCCCCGCCCTGCACCAGAGCATAGCCTCCCTGCATCTCTTGTATGATCTCCACAGCTTTCATAATGTCTCTGTCATTATCTCCCGCTGCGATAATATTGTGTGAGTCATGGGCAACAGATGTAGCAACTGCTCCATTTGTGATCCCATACCCTTTCAGCGGAGCGGCCTTAATATTCCCTGTACCTCTGTGCCGCTCAAACACACACAGCTTTGAGTATGTGGAATCGGGACAAAAAAGACCATTTTTAGCAGGCACCTCTTCTTTTAGGTACCTTGTCGTGATCTGTCCGGGCACCAGCCCGATCACCGGCACTTTTCCTTCTGTGTGCAGTTTCAGCTGTTCCTCAGTAAACGGTTTCAGATTCACTGTGTGCAGCATTCCCCTGTAATTCGTTTCATGTTCCGCCCTGTGTTCCAACCACCATCCGGAAGGAAGACCCTTTTTATAGACTTCAAGAACATTCATATTCTCCAGAGAATCTAAGACTGCGATGTCTGCATCAAATCCCTTTTCCAGGCATCCGACGCTGGCAAGGCCATATGTCCGCGCCGTATTCCAGGTGCCCATGGCCACTGCTTCCTCCGGTTTCAGTCCCAGCCGGATGCTTTTCTTTATATTATAACTGATATGACCTTCGTGCTCGATTGTATCCAGATGTTTATCATCTGTACAGAAAAGAAATCCTTCCGTGTCAAGGCCCTTCTTCACGATTCCTGAAACGATCGCCTCCACATTTCTTGCCGCACTTCCTTCCCGGATGAGAATCTTCATGCCGGCTCTCCGCTTTTCTTCTGCCTCTTCAAAGGAGGTACACTCATGGTCCGTCATGACCCCAGCCTGTATATATTGATACAAATCGGTTCCTGAGAGTCCGGGAGCATGTCCATCGATCACTTTTCCCCTGCAGAGAGCGATCTTATCCATAATCTCCTTTCTTCCTGCAAGAACATCCGGATAACACATGACCTCTCCCAGGCCGAGCACTCTCGGATGTTCAATCCACGCCTCTATATCTTTAGACGTGAAATCCGCCCCATTAGTTTCAAATGGTGTAGAAGGAATGGAGGACGGGAGCATCACATAGACGGAAACCGGCAGATCCTCTGATGCATCCAGAAGATATTTCATAGCTTCATTTCCCCTGACATTGACCATCTCATGAGGATCGGCGATTACCGTCGTAGTCCCATGGGGCAGCACTGCATCTGCAAATGAAGCCGGCGATGCCATGCTGGACTCAATATGGACATGGGCGTCTATGAATCCCGGACAGAGCACCTTTCCGCTGCAGTCCACTACTCTTTCTCCGTCAAGACTGCCGATCTCTGCGATCACTCCCCCTGACACAGCCAGGTCTGCCCTGTAACTTGTCTTTGTCTTTACATCTACAATGGTTCCGTTTTTAAACACAAGGTCGTATGACATCATCCTATCCTCTTATTTGGCCTGTTCTCTCAGCATCTCTGCCTTATCCAGGCGTTCCCACGGCAGATCCAGGTCATTTCTTCCGAAATGTCCGTAGTTGGACGTCTGACGGTAGATCGGCCTTCTCAGATCCAGCATCTTGATGATGCCTGCCGGTCTCAGATCAAAGTTTTTCCTGATCAGTTCCACGAGATCTTCGCTGGATATTTTTCCGGTGCCGAACGTATCCACATTGATGGAAGTCGGATGTGCAACACCGATCGCATAAGACAGCTGGATCTCACATTTGTCAGCCAGTCCGGAAGCTACGATATTCTTTGCCACATAGCGCGCAGCGTAAGCAGCCGAACGGTCTACCTTGGTACAGTCCTTGCCTGAAAAAGCTCCGCCGCCGTGCCGTGCATATCCGCCGTAGGTATCTACGATGATTTTTCTTCCCGTGAGTCCCGCGTCACCCTGCGGCCCCCCGATGACAAAACGTCCTGTCGGATTGATGAAAAATTTTGTTTGATCATCCACCATTTCTTTCGGAAGAACCTTATCAAAGATCTCTCTTTTCACATCTTCGTGAATCTGCTCCTGATCCACTTCCGGATCATGCTGTGCAGATAAGACTACAGCTTCCAGACGGAAAGGATTTCCGTTTTCATCATATTCCACACTGACCTGTGTCTTTCCGTCCGGCCTTAGATAAGGAAGAACCCCGTCTTTACGTACCTGCGTAAGTCTCTTGGACAGCTTATGAGCAAGAGAGATCGGATAGGGCATATATTCCTCCGTCTCATTTGTAGCAAATCCAAACATCATGCCCTGGTCACCTGCTCCGATGGCATCCAGTTCCTCATCGGACATATCGGATTCCTTTGCCTCCAGGGCCTTGTCCACACCAAGGGCAATATCTTTGGACTGTTCATCGATGGCCGTGATGACACCGCAGGTACTCGCGTCAAATCCATATTTGGCTCTCGTATATCCGATATCCGTCAAAGTCTGTCTTACTATTTTCTGGATATCCACATAGGCATTGGTTGTGATCTCGCCCATGACCATAACGAGTCCCGTTGTGGTACAAGTCTCACATGCTACCCTGCTCATCGGGTCTTGTTTTAACAGTTCATCTAAAATAGCATCTGAAATCTGGTCACAGACTTTGTCCGGATGTCCTTCAGTCACGGATTCTGATGTAAATAATATTTTTTCCATTATGTGCTCCTTTCGCTCTGCTGAACAGCAACTATATATATCGAAAAAGGCCCGAACTGATCGGACCTGCTTCAATCTAAAATCATAAATTCGGCATGATATTTACATTCCTGCTGCGGATGACTTCCACTTCCTTCACCTGCCCTGCGGCAACTTTAGATACGCGGATTGCCCCGCCCGGAAAATAATAACAATGCCCGCACTTTACTTCTTCCTTTTCCAGATCGATGCCCTTGAGTACTGCTTCCCCTATGGACTCTCCTTTGTATTCCTCCGGAATGTTCACATGGACCAGCTCATTTACTTTGGCAATCTTCTGGTTTGGCAGAAATACTGTCTTGTCAATGTCCTCAAAACGGTCCAGAAAATACTTTCTTATAATAAAGAGGACCGCGATTGAAAAAATACAGAGCAGATTTTCCACCGGACTGGTATGCTGCGCAATCATCTGTCTTGCAATCGCAAACATCAGCACTTCTACCAGTGTTGACGCAGTATGCTTGCAAAGCATCTTGATGAATTCCACGCAGATCACAAGATTAAATGCATTGAGTACAAACTGATAGACAGCATTGGAATCCGGATTGGATGATAAAATAGTGATCAGATCTTTGATCATCCAGATCCCGCCGCCGATAACCGCTATGGCAATCAGCGCAGATAAATAAAATTCTATCCACTTGGATATTTTAAAAACTTCATTCTTCAGGTATTGTCGCATCGGCAATTCCCCCTTTATCTATACAATACGAAGTTTAAATCTGGCGATTTCTTTCTCGCTGTTTACCAGCTGGATATCTCCGCCAAGATTTTGAATTTTCTTTTCAAAACCTTCATAGCCCCGGTAGATATATCCGATATCGCTGACCGTAGTATAACCGTCGGCCGCAAGGCCTGCAATGACCAGCGCTGCCCCTGCACGCAGATCGGGTGCTGAGACATCTGCCCCGGTAAACAATTTGACTCCGGTAATGATGGCCGTTCTGCCGTCCACCTGGATACGGGCACCCATCTTTGTCAGTTCATCTACATACCGGAAACGGTTTTCAAAAATGCTCTCTGAAACGATGCTAGTTCCGTTGGACAGAGCCAGTGACACTGCCATCTGAGGCTGCATATCCGTCGGAAACCCTGGATACGGGAGAGTTTTGATCTGGGTGGAATCGAGCCTTTTTGTCGCTACAACTCTGACCGCATCGTCAAACTCATCTACCTGCGCACCGATCTCCTCCAGCTTCGCGCTGATGGCTTCCAGATGCTTTGGAATAACATTTTTGATCGTAATATCACCCTTTGTAGCCACGGCCGCAGTCATGAATGTCCCCGCCTCAATCTGGTCCGGGATAATGGAGTATTCACAATTTCCAAGCTTTTCTACGCCTTTGATCTTGATCACATCAGTGCCGGCTCCGCGTATGCTGGCTCCCATGCTGTTCAAAAAATTGGCTACATCAACTACATGCGGTTCTTTTGCCACATTTTCAATGGTTGTATTTCCCTTTGCCAAAGCCGCTGCCATCATGACGTTAATAGTCGCACCGACAGATACCACATCCATATAAATGTGACAGCCGATCAACTCATCGGCAGTCGCTGTGATCATGCCGTTTTCAATCTCAATCGTGGCTCCCAGCGCCTTAAATCCTTTAATATGCTGGTCAATCGGACGGCTTCCGATCTCACATCCGCCCGGCAGGGCTACTCTGGCCCTTTTATACTTCCCGAGAAGAGCCCCGATCAGATAATAAGAAGCCCTGATCTTCCGGATATACTCGTTATCCACATCGCAGTCCACATTCATTCCGCTTCCGCTGATAACTACTTCATGTTTCCCTAATCTATTAACTGTGGCTCCAATGCCTTCCATGGCCTGGAGCAGAACATTTGTATCCCTGACATCGGGCATATTCTCAATAGTACACGTCCCGTCTGTCATAACTGCTGCTGCTAAAATGGGCAGTGCAGCATTCTTCGCACCTCCAATGACAACTTCCCCTACCAGTGGGTTTCCGCCTTTAATGATATATTGTTCCATCATACACCTCTATATAAAACTCTATTCAATCAATCGAATCATTCATTCTCTATCAATACTCTATCCATTCTTCTGAAAAATAAGCGTATCTTTTTCATACATAACCCTTGGACAGGCAATCAAAGCCTTCATAAGTCCAAAAGTTCCATGCCGCTTACTCGCATATTTATCAGTATATCACACTACATTAAGTTTTCCAACACTTTTTCTAAGGCTTCCCCGATCTTTAAATCATCGGCATCTACCGTGATGTCTGCATATTTTTCATAGAGAGGTATTCTTTCATGGTATAAGTCACTGAGTGTCTGCCCGTTATCCAGCACCACACCCCTTGCCGCAAGGTCCCCGAGGCGTTGGGCAACCGTCTCATAATCGAGCTTCAGATAGATGACTGTACCAATATTTTTAAAATGTTCCATCGCTTTGGGGCTGTAAATGGCGCTTCCCCCCGGTGCAATCACAGAGTTTTCTGCTTCGACAGATGCGTTGACCTCCTCCTCGATCTTTTTAAATGCTTCGTTTCCTTCCTGGCTGATAATATCTCTTAAAAGCTTTCCGGTCTTCTGCTGGATCACCAGATCCGTATCGATAAACTCGGCTCCCAATGCCTTGGCGAGCAGAACTCCGATGGTGCTCTTGCCGGCCCCGGGCATCCCGATTAAAATATAGTTATTTCCTTTTTGGCTTGTCATTTCTTTTCTTCCTTTTTTTCTTCTTTACGGAGTATCCAAAACTTCCGATCTGTCTGCCCGTCTCAAAATATCCTCCATGTGAATAGATCAGAGGATTGGTCTTTTCGAGGGCAAACCGTCCGTTTTCTTCCATATAAGTATCATCTGCGAGAATGTTTACAACTCTGGCCGTAAACATATGGTGGGAGCCCAAAGGATTGATCTTTTCTACCCGGCATTCGATGTTCACGGGGCTCTCCTTGATATACGGCGCATATGAGAGTGTACCGTGTTCCCTCGTGAGTCCCGTCTCTTTAAACTTATCCAGGTCCCTTCCGGAGCGCACGCCGCAGAAGTCTGTCGCTTTGGCAAGTTCTGCCGTGGTAAGGTTGATGACAAACTCACCGCTCTTTTCAATCATATGGTAGGAATGTCTCTGGGGTCTCAGTGAAATATAGGTCATCGGCGGATTTGTACAGATCGTACCCGTCCATGCCACAGTAATGATATTGTCAGGCTCGCCCTCTGCGCCGCAGCTTACCATCACTGCCGGCAGGGGATATATCATATTGCCCGGTTTCCAGGATATCTTTGACATGCCCTTACATTTCCTTCCGTATGGCTTCCCTGAGCTGTTCCATCTCTCCGTCTTCATAGCTCAGTTCTTTCCATCCTATATTCACGGTATCATCCTCGAATCTCGGGATGATATGCATATGAAAATGGAAGACAGTCTGACCAGCCACAGTTCCATTGTTTTGTAAAATGTTCATTCCGTCGCAGCCAAGAACCGACTTTAAAGCCCTCGCAGTCATAGCTGCAAGTTCAAACAGTTCTCCGGCTGTGGCCGTATCTATATCGTAAATATTATCATAGTGTTCTTTCGGCAATATGAGTACATGCCCCTTGTTGGCCGGAGCGATATCCATGATCACCTTAAATTTTGAATTTTCATAAATGGTTGTTGACGGAATCTCTCCGCTGATTATCCTGCAAAATATACAATCCTGTTTTTTCATGATCTTCATCTCCTTTGGTAAGTATTGTATCTTATTTATAGGCCTTTTTCAAGAATCCAAAAATGAAGTGTGAAATTATTACTATAATATTCGCTTAACTAAAAAAGGTGAGTCTCTGCGACTCACCTTTTAGATTATTTAATTGTTATTGATCGGAGGCTTCTCTTCGATCCGCCCTATTTCATACATGCCATACACAACTTCTGTATTCCCTTCAATCTCTCAATCAATCCGAACTCTGAGTCTCTGCGACTCAAACATCAAACTTCTTGATCTTTCATTTCTTTTATTTCCGTTCTCTTCTATATACGTCTGATTCTTCGTATGACGTTCTACCTGTCCTGTCTCTCCGACCTGTGTATAAAATCTATACTGGACATATTTATTCTATATTCTGAAGGCTCACTGTATGAAATTTATTACTCTCTGTATATAGAATGTCTTCTATGTCTTTCGACATAATATCCAAACAATATCGCCTCCCATCGATTCTTTCTAGGTATCCGTTCCCTTGTTCCTCTTTATGTTATTATTATAAAAAATGGGTTTTATATTGTCAAGCAATTTCAATATGTATACAGTGTTTTTTTGTTTTCTCATTATTTTTTTCAAAAGATTCTGATAATTTAACCTCTTTTTTTAATTTATCCACAGTTTCTTCACGGTTTGGTCACAATTATCCAGTAGAATAAGAAATGTAAAGTAGTTAAACATTTTTAAATACTTTCAAATCCTACCCCTCTTGAGGATGAAAATCCTCTCCTTATTGTTTTAAAGTTACTTACAGAAAAAGAGCAGCCTGCCCGGCTGCTCTTTTTCATTTCATAATTCAGTTCTTCCCTCCAGTGCCCGAAGAAGGGTAACCTCATCAATATATTCCAAATCTCCGCCCACCGGAACTCCGCTGGCAATTTTGCTGACTTTGATGCCTGTCGGCTTCACAAGCTTGCTTATATACATTGCCGTGGTCTCTCCTTCCAGGCTTGAGTTGGTAGCAATGATCAGCTCTTTCACATCCCCCTGAAGTCTGGCCATCAATTCTTTCAGCCGGATATCTGAAGGTCCGATTCCAAGCATCGGAGATATTGCTCCGTGCAGGACATGGTAAATGCCCTCGTATTTTCCTGTTTTCTCATAGGCCATCAGATCCCTGGTACTCTCCACCACCATAATAGTACTGTGATCACGCTTGCTGCTGGAACAGATCGGACAGATGTCCTGATCCGTCAGGGTACAGCACTCTCTGCAGTAGTGGACATTTTCCTTTGCATCCAGGATGCTCTCAGACAAATGCTTCACCTGGTCAAGCGGCATATTTATAATGTGGAAAGCAAGCCTCCCGGCCGACTTGGGGCCGATTCCGGGAAGCTTCCCCAATTCTTCAATCAACTTCGTGATCTGGCTGCTGTAATAATCCATATCCGCTATCCATCCTTAGAAAGGAAATCCGCCTCCCATGCCTCCTCCGAGACCTCCGGTGATTTTCCCCATTTTGCTCTGTGAATCTTCTTCCATCTTGCGAAGCGCTTCATTGGCGGCTGCCACGATCAGGTCCTCCAGCATCTCAATATCATCCGGATCAACCACTTCCTCATCCAGACTTACGGATACCACTTCCTTTTTGCCTGAAACAACAACCTTTACAACTCCGCCTCCGGCTGTGGCTTCATATTCAGTCTCTTCTAATTGTTTTGTGGTTTCTTCCATCTGCTTCTGCATCTTCTGCGCCTGTTTCATCAAGTTGTTCATATTTCCGCCCATACCCGGAAATCCGCCTCTTTTTGCCATTTTAAATACCTCCTGAAATAAAATTCTTTTTACTCTTCTATTGTCACATCCATGTGGATACAATCCAGATTAATGGTGTCTTCGTTTTTCTCAGACTCCAGTTCACCGATCTCTATCTTTACCTGGAACCCTGATCTCTTCGCCAGTTCTGCTTCCAGTGCCTCTATCTTTTCGGGATGTCTCTGAAAGTAATCCTTCCCCATGTTCATGCTGCCTTCCGGTTTGAACATAAGTCTCAGAACTTCTGTCGATTCATCCGCAGTCAGGATTCCCTTCGAAAGGAGATTCTTTATCATCGGCGGCTGTGCAAGCTTCACCTGCTTCCAGTGCTTAATGATCTCCTTGAGTTCCTGGGCTCTGGCTTTCGGAAGCCTCTCTTCCAGTATTTGCTCCGGCGTCTTTGCCGGCTCCTCAGGCTGCTGAACGGGTTCTTCTGAGGCAGTCTCAGGTGCCAGGGAGATTCCCCGGGATTTTATCTGTTCAAGCGAATCTTCCAGCATGCGCATTCGCTCGAGCACACTGGAGAGGTCGGTCTCCATCTGCGGCCGGCACATCTTGATTAATGCCACCTCGGCCAGCACTCTTTTTGATGTGGCAAACCGGATCTGGTTCAGCAGATCCGACAGTATGCGGATATACCGGATCACAGTCTCTTCTTCCACCTGTGCTGCTTTTTTCTGCATCAGGCTGAGCTGCTCCGCAGAAACTTCCAGAGCCTCCATGGACGCATCACCTTTGCCTGCCAGCAGAAGATTTCTCAAATACCAGATGAAATCTGTGATGAACTGGGAAAGTTCTCTTCCCTGCTCCACAACCTTTCCGACGATCCCGATGACTTCCGTCACGTCATTTACAAGAATGCTGTCCAGAAGTCTTTCATATACACTGATATCTACTGTCCCTAAAACTTCAAGCACATTTTCATAGGTCAGTTTTTTCCCAAGATAAAATGCAATACATTGGTCCAAAAGACTCAGCGCATCACGCATGGAACCGTCCGCCATCCTGGCCACATATCTCAGCGCTTTTTCTTCCGCCTCCACGTGTTCTTCCAACATCAGTTCCATGAGCCGGTCAGCAATAATATCTGCTGTGATCCGGTGAAAATCATATCTCTGGCATCGGGAAAGGATCGTTATGGGTATCTTGTGTACCTCTGTAGTAGCCAGAATAAAGATCACATATTCCGGCGGCTCTTCCAAAGTCTTTAACAGGGCATTAAATGCCCCCATGGAAAGCATATGCACCTCGTCGATAATAAACACTTTATATTTTCCTGAAGCCGGAGAATACTGCACCTGTTCTTTGATATCGCGGATATTGTCAACACCGTTGTTTGACGCCGCGTCAATCTCCATCACATTCATAGAACTGCCTTCCTGGATTTCCCTGCAGCTTTCGCAGACCCCGCACGGATTTCCGTCCTCCGGGTGCTCACAGTTTACTGCTTTTGCAAGCAGCTTTGCAACCGACGTCTTTCCGGTCCCCCTGGTTCCGCAGAACAGATAGGCATGGCCGATACGCCCGGCTTCCAGCTGGTTCTTCAGCGTCGTGACGATATGATCCTGCCCCTTGACCTCATCAAAGGCCGACGGCCGGAACTTTCGGTATAAAGCCATATATGACATATTCTTTCCTCCTGCATCATTTCCTTATTGTATCATAACCTCTGAAAATGGAAAAGGAAAAAAATCGTCGAACTTTTGCCCCTGTTTACCGTTGCCTTTTACACGATCTCCCATATAAACTTATAGTTGCCGATGTATAAAATTTGTAATAGAAAGAAGCGTGAATATGAAGAATCAAAATGAATTGACAACATTTTCTCATGAATTAAAAAACTCTCTGACTTTAATTTACAGCCAGCTTCAGTACATAGAGCAGACACACCCGGAGCTCTTAAAGGACATTTACTGGTCCGGAATGAAAGCTGATTTTTCCTCTGTCTTTGACATGGTCCGCCAAATGCTCTCCCCTGTATCCGATGCCTCAGCCGCACTGGAGCCCGTGGACTTAAAAGCCCTCCTGGAAGAGATCAGGTGTTCATGGAATTCCAGGCTAAACGAGTGTAAAATCCGCTTTTCTGTCCAGACAGAGGATTTCTCCCCCTATTATGTCAAGGGCGCCAAGACTAAATTCCTTCAAATCTTCAACAACTTAATCTCTAATGGTGTCAACGCAATCAGCAGAAAAAAAGAGGCCTCAAGAGAGCCTCTGATTTCTGTCCATTTAAGCCGGGAAGGCGATTATATTGTCTGCAGTCTTTCTGACACCGGAATCGGCATGACAAAAGAACAGCAGTCCCGCGCCTTTTACCGCGGCGTCTCTTTTGTGCCCAAAGGAAACGGCATTGGCCTATCCGTAGTCAGTGAGATTGCCAGGGAATTGGACATCTCTATCCATATGGATTCGGCCTTAAATCAGGGCACCACCTTCACCCTTATTTTCCCCTGTCTCGCCGATACAGCAAGATAGCCAAAAGGAATCCCCCGATGCAGCCCCCAATATGGGCTGCATTGTCAACTCCCATGGTAGAGAAGCCGTGATACAGGCTTCCCGCGATCATAAGTGCGACTCCTCCTCCGTAAAATTCTTTTTGATAACCCCGGTTTTTGATCAAGATCCAAAGCATCGCACCAATGAGTCCGAAAATAGCTCCCGATGCCCCGACAGATGCCACCATTTCTCCTATATTCATATAGTATACAGCGGAGGCGATGCTTCCGCATAACCCGGCTCCCATGTATAAAACCACATATCTGGCCCTGCCGAAGCTCCGTTCCAGTCTGCTTCCAATCAAAACAAAGACGATCATATTGTTAAACAGATGATCAAATCCATTGTGCAGAAAGTTGCTGGTAACCAAACGGTAAAGCTCCCCCTGTTTGAATGCATGCATCCATGTAAGCGCTCCCCAATTAAGGATCTCTGTGCTGGCCGCCGACCACAGATACATGAAAATATTGATCATCAATATAACAGCCGTAGCCCGGTAATCTTTCAGTTTTCTGAAACGGAACTCCTCTGACGGAGCCGATAACCGGCCCTTGCTGTCTGAAGCTGAAAGTATCATGCAGACAGGATCATATAATTCTTCAAAAGACCTGTCAGGGTCCGTCCATATGGATCCGCCCTGTTCTGAAAGAATCAATACAAGAATCGATGCCTTCGGCCCAATATACTGCTTCAGTTCCTCATTCAATGAGCCCGTTTCCTCTGCAGTATAAAGGCTTCCGTCCGGTTTATGCTCGTAAGCAATAAACACTCCTTTTTTTCTACTAAGCTCTTCTTTTACATAACATGGGCCCAAAGGAGTCATTTCTTTTTGATATCCTCTGATATTTAGCAAGTTTAATATTCTCTGATACATGACATTTCCTCCAATAGAAGCCTTTTCAACTTTATTGGAATTATATCATAAATTCAAATTGTTCTGTACCTGCTTTTATCACATCTCCGCTCTTTAGTTCCGTTTCCTTCCACACTCTTTCACCATTCAAAAATGTTCCGTTTCTCGATCCCAGATCCCTGAGTATGTATCCCCCATTCTCTGTCAATATCTGAAAGTGCCTCCGGCTTACTCCGGGCTGGGGCAGATAGAGATCAACTGCTTCTTCCTGCCTCCCTGCAGTGAACTCAGCGCTGTTTAATTCTATTTCCGTATGTTCCTCTCCCGAAGGCTTTAAAACAGGTCCTTTATCCCGGACTAAAAGCACGGTTTCATCACACATCATCACGGTCTCATCCGCAGGCTGTTTCTCATCTTCTTTCGGCTTCACTCTGATTTTTCTGCTGTTTTTTACTTCTGCCCACAGGCATCCTGTGTTTAGCATAATCAGAAACCCTGCGATCACAATCCCTCTGAGATTCGAATAGGTCATTCCCTCATTCCATGCTCTGACCGCAAAATATGCGGCAGAGAAAAGAAGCGGAATATACAGCATGGCAGAACAGACCTGCATCCTGCCTCTTTTATCTTTCTTGCTCTCAAAAGGTTCATCTTTTATGAATTCTTCTGTTCCCGGAAACTCCTTTGCCCGCTCAATCAATACCGGTTCAGGATTCATAAATTGTTTCAGCCCTTCCAGGGAGACTGGGGATTTTCTCAGCCTGTTATGCAGTTCGTAAAAAAAAGTGACCTGGCTCCGGCTTCCATAATCCAGCTGATCAATACAGGACTGTACAAACTCCATGAGCTGCTCTGTGATGTCTGATCCGTTTCCCGGCACATAGCAGAGAGCCGGCTTCCCGCCGAAAACATACACATGCCTCGGTGTCAGAATAAATTGATCCGGATTCAGCAGGTGATCCTCCGCTTCTTCTATCGTCGTGATCAGATCCATAAAAAATTTTCCCGCATCCAGCTTTCCAATCTGGTCAATATATAAATCAGATGAAACAAGATGAAAATAATATGCCTCTTCATTTTCCGTCCTCCGAAGTTCACAGGGAAGGATCCCCGCGATCATATTTGACAGAAGGACCTGCTCTTCATAAACTTCCCCGCCTGTTTTAGGCACAACATAGTAATGATCAAACCCTTCCCGGACCCACTGTTCATTCAATCAAGCTCCACCTCCTGATCTTTTCTGTCTCTTTTGGAAGCATAAATTCCTGCTGTTCCGTAATCTTAAACAGTCGCAGCCCAAAGAATTCCACACTTCCCGCCACCGGCACTCCAATTTCAGCCTGTACTTTGATCTTTCTCTTTTCCTTTGTCTCAGATACGCTGAATGAACTGATCCGCCCCATCATGATCTTTCTTTCCAGATCCCGCCTCAAATCTGTTCCATATTTTTGCTTCTCCGAATACAATCCTGCTTCTTTTACAGTACCAGATACAATACCCAGATCCATAATATAAAAGAAAAACGAAAACAGAAGTACAAGTAAAAAACAGATAACAGGTACGATAAGGCTCGCCTCTAATGTCATATATCCATCTATTTCCCGCATCTTTCGCATGGCTTCATCCCCTCTGCCTCACTTTTCTTTTTCTTACTGACTGTTCTTTTTAAGCCGCTGCATCCTAAGTCCGTGTGATAAGCGTCTCCCTCTTTCGCAATAAATAAAATGGATATATCCCCTTTATGGTATTTTGTGCAGCGTTCACATTCCCGGTATCTGGTCTTTCCGTCTCTGTACTTCTGCACATCCGAATCAGAAACAATGGACAGTGAAAGATGCGTACAGTTTATGTCTTTGTGGTATACACTCTCATAGGGCGTTATATATACTTCCCCGCTGCCAGCTCCTCTCTGTCCCTCAGCATATCCGGTCATAGCTTTTTGTCTGATCTTCTGCTCATAGTCTCCTGTAAACGGCGGAAGAAAAGGAAGACGGTACACAATTCGGTAGCGCGCCCTGATCTCATAGATTTCGCGGTCTTCCTGAAACCGCGAGTCTGTAAACAAAATACCCTGTGCACCTCCCGCAAGTGAGGAGCTATTCAGCCTTTTTTGATCCACAGCAGTCAGAAACTTCTGTTTCAGCAGCACGGTCCTCATTGAAGAGATGTTCTTTTTGGCCAGCATATACTCATATACCGCTTCCTCCTTTGCAGCCTCTGTAACTCCGTGATATACCTGACCGTGAATCCACAGGTTTTCCCCGACCGAGGCCAGCGCCAGGAATAAAAATACAAAAACCGGGATCAGAAGGCTGGCTTCCAGCGTCATGCTCCCACCGGAGGAGGAGAGCAGAGATGTCCCTTTGGATCGTCTGTATTCAATTGATATTTTTAAATTGTTGGCTGTTGGCTTGGAGAAATGTTTTCTTTTACAATCCAAGAACATCTCTGCTCCCCTCCTCCCGTTTAGACATTAATATTGTGATATTTCTTTCATTGGCCATTGATACCGTCCCATGACCGGAAGATTGATTCCCCCGAATCTGAACGGATTCAGACTCATGTTTGTCTCTGCTTCAAAGGAAACGTAACAATCCTTCAGAGAGAACCCGGGGACTTTCCTCTTTATATTGTCCTCGATCACATCCATCATCCGCAGATATTTTTCCTGTTTTTCAGTCTGGAGGAATAATAATACCTGAAGATAATCTTTATAAGACAGTCCTTTCTTTACAGACTTTCTTCTGCCGGTAAGTGAGGAAAGACCCGCAAATTCCATCTGCCATGTGTCTTTGGATTTCCACAGAGGCACCTGTTTTCCTTCCGAAAGATTCCTCAGATCAAGAATTGATTCTCCATAGGCCAGCGCTGCCAGAAGCAGATGCTTTGCCAGCTTGACAACAGGTACGAGCCCGGTAATTCCGAGGATCGAGACCGCAAGTGCCTCTGCCTGCCCCTGTTTTACAGTATCTCCCTGAACATAGATCAAGTTTGGCAGGAATCTCATCAAGAGAATCTTAGAAAACACCGAACCAAGATTTTCTTTTTCCGACTCCTTTCCGGCAATCAGATATTCTGTTTCATACTGCAGGCCCTTCTTCTTTTCTTTTGATGTATAGTTCCTGAAATATTTTACCCCGTAGGCTGTCCCCATAAGTTCTGTTTTTATCCCCGGTGAAGATGCATACTGTCCCCGGCCTTTTAATGACTGACTTACTGATTCCGCCTGATAGAAATCAGGATTCTTTTCCTTCTTCGTGTCCCTGTGTCCGTAGACGATCGGTACATTTTGTTCGGATACTTCCGCCTCTTTTCCCAGTACAACAGTCACCGTGCCCTCCCGCAAAATCTTGACCAGCCCTTTCCTCGGATCTTTTGATCTCACCGGCGTTTTTGTTTCCGTCTTTTTTCCTGTCTCCTCCGCTTCTTCCTCCTCTTTGGCTTCTCTGTCTGCCTCATTGATGACTTCTCTTGCCCGGGAGGCATCGTCTTCTTTCGGCATCTTAAACACGTTATCCGTCAACAGCCTGATGCCGTCTTTCCCAAGGTCGTATTTCATGAATTCTGCGATCTGTTCTCTCAGGATCTCACCTCTTCTGTCTGCCAGCGAAACTTTATGAGAGGTTCTCACAGAGCCAGGATAAAAAGAAAACGGATCCCTGCTCTCTGTCAGATTGTATTTCAATGCCTCCGCAAGTTTCTCGTCCAGCTGTTTTCCATACCGCACATCCAATCCGAACAGATGATATTGCTGCTCCAGCTCTTTTTGATAATTTCCTCTGGCACCTGCGAGGGCCGCCATGTAAGCTCCCTGGGCCTTCCCTTTTCCCAGATAGAGATAAGCTCCTTCCAGACACATGCTAAGCAGCAGTAAAACTACGAGAAACATAAGACTTGCATATACAGTCACACTCCCCCTCGTATTTGTTTTCATTGAACCTGACCCGTCTTGGATGTGATCGTTTTGAAAATGTTCTGTACCACTTTCTTGATCTGAGTTTGAAAAATAATGACAAGCCCTATGAGAACGACGATGATCAAAATCACTTCTACCACACCCATTCCTCTTTCATCTTTCATAAACTCCTTCATAGCAAACTCTCCTTTCTACGAAAATGATAAAAATGCAGGCACCATCAGCAGGGTGAGAATAACGATCAGCATAAGGATCATCGGCATCAGCAGCTTAGTGCTGGCCTCCTCCCCTTTTCGCCGGGCCGTTTCCTTCCGCTCTGAAAACGCCGCTGTCTCTTCCTCCTCAAGTCTGCTTAAAAGATCCCTTGTTCCTCTGAGCAGACTCTGGGAAAGCAGGACCGACAGCTTTTTATAGCATGGCAGCTGAATGCTGCTTCCAAGTTCACTGAGAGCCTGCGTCTGGGACATCCCGAGAGCGATCTTTCTATCTGCCTCCTGAAACTGCCGGTAAACAAACTTGGGGTGATCCCCGTCATAAGAAGATCCGATGGAATGGACTGCTCCCTGAACCGTCATTCCGGCTCCCAGGAGCAAAACAAACCGGCTGATAATCATAGGATACTCCTCCATCGTCTCTTTCATTGAATTAGCCTTCTTCTGCTTCTGTCTTTCTTCCTCTGTGTACCACAGGAGCCCGAGACAGAGGATACCCATTGCAGCCAGTATCGGGAGACGGCTTTTCCCCTTGTCCGCCTCTGTAATCTCACTGCCGTTTATACTTGACGGAATACGAAATGTTTCTTTCCCTGCATTTTCTTTTTCAATTTGTTCTAATTCCTTTTTAATTCCGGCAATTTTTGATCCCTTTTTGCCGGCCTGTCCGGGAACCAGGCGGACCGGTGTCATGATTATTTCTCTGCGCTCTCCGTATGAGAGAGACGCTCTCACTTTTATGATCACAGGATTTTTTAAATCTCCGTTAAATACATTGCCTGCCTCATCGATCAGACTCAGATCCCCTGTATCCCAGCTGACTTTTATCTGACTTCCCGGAATCTGCCCTGGGAAATCAAGCGGGCTTTTCACTTCATTTAAAGACGGATTGTCACCTTTCATATGTTTTTCCAGATAGCTTTTTGCCTTCTGAAAGGCTTCCCTTTCTTCTTTTTTGGTATATGCCTTCGGATGAATGGTCAGATCATAGGACTCTTTTTCTTTGCCTGTATCAATATTTAGTTCCTGGTTCAGTTCTTCTCCGTCTTTATCCCTGTGGATGACAATATCTTTTCTTCCCAGCCATTCTGCCCCTGCCGCTAAAAAGATGACCCCAACAAATATAAAGGCTGCGAGAAATACCCTCCTCCACTGTTCGAAAAGTGAACGCCAAACCTCTTTCTCCTGTTCCTCCCTGCTGCCGCAGAAGTAGCTGCGGATGCACTCCCTCCTGTTCCTGACAGCTGTTTCCGGCAGATGACGGACCCATTTTTCTATCAATGTTACACCTCGATTTCCACAATCCTTTTTGCCCACATTCCTGCAGTGACTAAAACAATCAGACAAACCGTCGACAATATCACGCCTCCCGGCGAGTCATACAGAACCTGAAAATATCCCGGGTTCATGAGACGCACATACAAAAGGACAAAAAACGGCATCACAGACATGATTTTCTGTTCCATCCTTTTGGAAGACACCATCGTAAGGATTTCTTCTTTCACCTGTATCTTCTGGTTCATATGCTCCACCGACTTTTTAATGATCTGGATCAGATTCCCTCCGTTTCTCTTAATTATCCACAGCACCTGTGCAAACTGCACTGCTTCATCCACACCAAGCCTTAAAGCCATCTTGTCCATCAACACTTCGATAGGCTGATTCACCTCCAGTCCCGCGCACACCAGAGAGAGTTCCTGTTCCAGCACACTTTTCTTATCTCCATTGACTGTTTTCAAATCATCTCTTGCGGCCCTCACAGCGTTTTCCAGGGAGTATCCCGCGCTCAGACTGTTATAGACGGAGAGCAGCATCTCTTTGAATTCCAGCCTGGCCTGTCTGATCCGCAGCTTTCTCTCCTCTCTGGCCTGGTACAGCATATATGGGAAGCAAAACACGGCATAGAGGAGCCCGAGCCAGATCCGGTCATAAAAGAGATAGCATACTATAAAAAACAAAATCATTCCCTGTGCCGCTTTGAACGCAGCCTTTCGTATATCAAACACTTCAAGGATGTTTACCTCCTTGATTCTGCTGAGATAATAGTTCTTTATAAGCCTCATACTGACCATACTCCCTAAGTTTTTTCGTATTGTTAAGTGATCCGGCAAAACAGAGCCCTTTTTCCTGATCATACGTAAACAGTTTTGCAAGCTTCACCTGACCGTTGTGAATTCCAAGAATCTCATCGATCTCCATCAGCTTTCTGCTGCCGTCTCTGACTCTGCCGAGATGAATGATAATATCAATGGCAGATGCGATCTGTCCCCTTATGGCTGAGACCGGCATATCTACTCCCATGAGAACCATTGTTTCCAGGCGCCTGAGCATATCTTCCGGGCCGTTTGAGTGTCCCGTCGAAATGGAGCCGTCATGTCCAGTGTTCATGGCATTCAGCATCGACAAAGCTTCCTCACCGCGCACTTCCCCCACGATGATCCGGTCGGGTCTTGACCTGAGCGCTGCCTTAATCAGCTGTGCAATCGTAATCTGGTTCTCCCCGGCAATATTAGCATTTCTCATCTCCAGACGAACCAGGTTTTCAATACCATTGAGTTTAAGTTCGGCCGAGTCCTCTATCGTGATGATCCGTTCATCTTTTGGAATACAGTTTGACATTCCGTTCAGCAATGTTGTCTTTCCGCTTCCGGTGCCTCCTGAAATAAAAATGTTATATCTGGCCTTCACAAGTATCTCAAGAAACTGCTCCGTAAAATGCGTAAAGGCTCCTTTTCCCCTCAGCCATTCCATCGTCATAGGTTCCCCCGCAAACTTTCTGATCGTCATAGCGGCACCGTTTAAGGAGACCGGCGGCAGCATTACATTCACCCTTGAACCGTCGGGGAGCCTGGCATCCACTATGGGATTCGTCTCATTGACGATACGGTTGGCCCCTGCCACGATCTGCTGGATCACCTGATACAGCTTCTCTTCGGAAGAAAACTTCTTATGACATCTCCTGAGCTTTCCGCCGATCTCAACAAATACATTTTCATATCCGTTGATCATGATCTCCGTGATCGAAGTATCGTCCAGCAGCTCCTGGAGAATATCAAGTCTGCGCAGAGAGTTATAAACCTCTTTCAGCAGTTCGAACTTGTACTTCAGCGGCAGATACCCTTCTTCCGACATCCGCTGCAGTTCTTCTTCTATCAGTTCCAGGAGCTGTCTGTCGCTTATATCGCAGATGAGGTCAGCCCTCTGAAGAACTCTTTCTTTTAATATTTCTCTGCAGGACATCTCGTCCTGTCTGCTCGGTTCTGTGTCTTTGATAAATATACCTCCTTCCAGTGCAGTGTTGAAAGTACAGGGTGCTGTTTTGAAAGCTCTTTAAACCCCAAAAACCGGGAATCCTCTATATCTTCTTCCCAAACAGGAAGATACAGACAGTCACACAATGAGAACAGTTCAAAATCATAAATACAGGCGGTACTCATATCTAATACGGCGGATATGCCTGCTTCCCCCAGCTGCTGAAAAAACCATCGGTAATCTTCCCCGGACATGTCCTTATAGTCCAGAAAACATCGGGCAGAGTCTATCCTTTGGACTCCGTCAGTGCCGGCGGTCAGACTGTATGCATAATCAATGATGCCCTCTCTCCTGGCCTTTACCGCAAACAAAAGGTCCTCCATGCTCCTGTTATAAACGGCATAACCAAAGGACTCCATGCCTAAAAACAATGCATTGAGTTTTTCGGCGGTCTCAAGTGCAAATCCGGTCCGCTTCAGATTATCGGAAGGAGAGTAGACACCCGTGACACCGCCTGAACTCAGACCTTTCGGCCTGAAAGCTGCATAGGCCTCCTTCACGATCTCCTTTGCACTTCCATACCGGCATGCCTCCTGTGTGGAATCTTTCTTTAAGTAATAAACCGGTACTTTACTATCGATCTGTGTTCCCTCCTCAAGAATTAAACCTTTCACATCCTGACTGCCGGTAAATTCTGTGAGTGCTTCTAAAGAAGCAAACGCCGCCGCTGTGAGAGGATACTCTTTCTGCCGGTTGATATACTCCATCAGCCGTTTTCCATAAACAGCGTCTTCATCATAGATGCCGATAAAAATATGGCTCATAGGCACTCCTTCCATGCACACAGCATCAGATACCCGATCATCACTGCCGTGGTAAAATGAATTTGATTTTTCTCTTTCTGAGGGGAATAAGATGGATACGTCATAAACTTTCTTTCATGGATACAGCGGAGCAGATAGAAATAGAAACAGACAAGACGCGGAATCAGACTTCTGTCAGATAACATCTGAAACAGAGAAAGAACACCTCCGGCTGCAAATGATACCGCCACAAGATATATGTTTAATCCGCCGAGGAACAGTCCTGTGACAGCAAAGAGCTTGATATCTCCCGCACCAAGGACACCCATGCAAAACAGCGGATATAAAAAAACAGCAGGGCACAGACACCCCAGCAGGACTTCCTGTATGCCATAGCCGCGAAACGGCAGGAGCAAAGCTCCAAGAATCAGTCCAAACAAAATAAAATAATTCGGTATCCGGAATGTGGTGAAATCCCATATAACCGCGGCTGTGAGATAAAATAATAATACCATAGGCCTCCCTCCTATGGTATTATTTTACAATTATTCTTTATGATTGTAAAGCAGTTTTTTGTAAATAATTGTTTATTATTTTTATATATTCTTTACATTCCAGGCATCCTTTTTCTCTCATGATTCTCATAAAATGAGATCCGATGATCACCCCGTCTGCCCCATGGCTGCACACAGCCTTCACGTCTTTTAGCGTCTTTATGCCAAATCCCACATAGACAGGCAGGGCTGTATTTTTTTTTAAAAAATGAACAGTCCGTATATATCCGTCCGGCAGGCGCGAAAAAGATCCGGTCTTCCCATTTCCGCTCATGACATATGCAAAGTTTGCATTCTCAGCCAGTAGTCCGAGCATTTGAACTTCCGTCATAGTTTCATTATATATCTGAACCGGTTTCATCCCGCTATCTGCCCTTATCACTTCATCCACACATAAAATGCCGTCGTATAATTTTCTGTCCAGTTCAGATAAACAAAACTTTTCCATACCCTCCTTATACGTCATTAGTATGATACGGAATTTATACTCTCTCCGTATTTTCTGCAGCCACCTTACGATCTTTTCCCTGCCAATTCCTGAATCGAGCACCTGCTTGTGGCTTTGCCTGATCAGATCACCGTCCAGAAACGGATTCCCGACCGGAATTCCCAGCTCCAAAACAGGAACTTTTTCCTCATCCAGCATATCCAGCATTTGAAAAAAAGTATTTTCATCAGGATAGCCAATGGTCATATACAATACAAGATCTTTCATCTAAATGCCTCCCAGAAGTTTTAAAAGTCCTCCTAAAAGCGGTCCGTATAAACAATAGTCAGTCTCACTTAATATTCTCATGATCGGAGCATAAGTTCCGATCATTGGAAGCAGGAGTGCCTGGCCTATGATCAGAATCAATCCGTTCAAAAATGAACCTGCAAACGCACCCCGGATCCCGCCTGTGGAGTTTCCAAAAATAGCCGTAACCGCCCCTGTAAAGAATGTAGGGATCAGAGCCGGAAACACAACGACCGGATAATTGACTGCTCCTAAAATCCCCATGCCGATAAATCCTGCGGCCAGGCTCACCAAAAATCCAAAAATAACGGAAGTTGGATAATTGGGAAACAGCAGCGGCACATCCAGTCCGGGAACTGCGTTCGGAATTACCTTATCTGCAATTCCATGGAATGCAGGGATGATTTCTGACAAAAGCATTCTCACACCGGTGATGATCACCGTAATCCAGAGTCCAAACTGTAAACCGTTCAGCAGGGAAAAACTGATGATATCTCTGCCTTGACTGACCTGCTGCACAACCCATCCCGGACCGCTGATCAGAGAGATTACGAAAAACATCAAGGTCATTACGACAGTAAGTGCAATCGTCATTTCTCTCAGGAAATTTAATTTCTTCGGTATTTTAATATCCTCCAGATCCTTTTCTTTGTTTCCCACAAGTCTGCCGATCTTTGCAGCCAGCCAGATACCGCAGGAACTGGAATGTGCCAGGGTAAATCCTTCCCCTCCCTTGATATTTTTCATCAGAGGTGCCACGTAGGCACATGTAAAGGTCATATAGCACCCTAACAGGACGGCTCCTATGAGAACTAATGGTATAAAGCTTAAATTTGTCCCAAATTTTAATGCCGCCGCAATCAGCCCGGAAAAGAAAAATGAGACATGGGCAGAAAGATGTACATACTTAAATTTCGTAATTCTCGCCAGCAAAATATTCATCAGAAATCCAAGGGCAAAGATCAGGGCCATCTCACTGCCTATGTCCCCAAGGCTTTCTGCCTGTGCGGCTCCCAGATCCTGTACTTTTACCTGGAGACGGAAGACTCTTATGAGCATGGGCTGAAGAGGAAGCAGTGCAGCCCCAAGCGTCTGTCCTCCTGTATTGATCAGCAAAAATCCAATCATTGTCTTAACGGTGCTTGCAACGATTTTAGACATCTCCGTTTTTTGTACGAGCATTCCCAGAAAAACGACCATTCCTATGACAAACACCGCCTGATTAAAGACGTTGTTGATCAGGTACATTAATATATCCATATTTTATCCTTTCTCTAATCACTGTCTATATTTCTTTTATTGTTCTTAAAAGCTGTTCTTTCAGATAAGACTTGTCCATCATATTATCGATCCTCACGATTTTCGCTCTGGAAGCATGAAGAAGGTCTGCAAAATCAGATGTGGTGATCACAATGTCAAAGGTATCGGGATTGACAGAACCGATGTCTGCCGCCTCCACATTTGCTTCAATCCCTTCTTCCGACAGACTCTGCTGCGCATACAGACGCATCATCATGCTGCTTCCGACTCCTGCTCCGCACACTGTCACTATATTTAACATAAGGCTGCTCCTTTCTTTACAACATCCATAATCTCTTTGGGCGATCCGGCCTTTAAGATCAACTCTATTTTCTCCCTGTCATTTAATATCTCTACCAGCTCCGAGAGTGCTGTCAGATGTGTCTGGTGATCGACTGCGCAAAGGCCTATGACAATTCTCACAGGATCATTGACCTTATGGCCGAATACGACCGGCTCTTTCAATGTCATAAGGCTGATCCCGATCTTTTTTGCACCGCATTCAGGCCTTGCGTGAGGCATGGCGATTCCGGGTGCAATCACGATATAGGTACCGTTTTCCTTCACATTTTGGATCATCGCATCTATATAGCTCTCCTCTGCAAACCCCTGGCTGCATAATAGCCGTCCGCTCTCCCTCACCGCTTCATCTCTGGTTTTTATTTCTGCATTTGTTTCAATCAAGTCTTCGTTTAACACTTCTATCAACATTGGATCTCTGTCCTTTCCTTCCGTAATTAACTCTGTGGTTTCGGATTTAAAATACTGTTCCAGTTCTCTTTTCAGTCCTGCTTCATCCCTGATCATTCCATGACGTTTCATAATTTCCAAAATTTCATGTACGCTGATTTTTGTGTCGATGGAACCGAGCTGTTCGCTCAGCCGGTCCATGTCATTTTTACTCAGAACCGGACTGACTTTTATAATTTTTACATTGTCCCGGATTAATTCCACCGTAGAAATGATCAGATCGACTTTCTGACTCCTTAAAATGTCATCCACCTTTCTGGCCGGAAAAGCCCCCAGCAGGGAAATTTGAAATCTGCTTTTCAGCTGGGATAAAAGCATCTGTGATGTGCTTGTCCCCGTACTGCATACCACCATAACCCGGGGAAGCCTTTTCTTTTTCTTCTTCTGCCTCTCCAGTGCTGCCGCAAAACAGATCGTCAGAAACGAGACCTCTTCTTCGGGAAATAAAATTCCCAGGTCCTGCTCTGCCAGACAAATCTGGTCCATTACTTTTTCATGAATGAATCTAAAATTTTCCATGACATACTCATACATCGGATTGTCAACAGGCATGCCGCAGAGGATTCTGTAATACGCAGGCCTCAAATGTGCCAGCAGCCCATAAAACAGCTGCCGGTCCTGCATCAGTTCTGCATCAAGTTCTGCTTCCATGGCTTTGATCAATTTTCTGACTATGATCTGAAGAGGCAGCCACTGGTTCACAATCTTGCCGAAATTCTTTTCATCCTGCAGGCTGCTTGCTATAAAAAGTGATGAAAGATATGCCTTTTCCTTTTCTGAAAAATAAACACCGAATTTTTTCTCAAGTCCCCTTCCCCTTCTTGCAATGATCTGAAATTCATTTGATTCCTCCAGGCCTGGATAGAGGAAGTCTTCCTCTATTTCTCTGCCATTTCGAATCCTATATACAGAAAATCCGAGAGAAAAGACAATCCGGCCGTAAGCTTCATCGGACAGCCTTGTGTGAAGTTCTTCTTCCAGGTCAGAGACGGTTTGGATCAGCTTTACCGCTTCGTCTTTTCCTATGATGGTGCCCCATAAATTCAGCTCATTGATCAGATTTTTCCCCTGTCTTTCTTCTGTAAGGCACGCAGTCCACGCAGCTCTTACGGAATGTTCTTCCCCTTCAATGCAGATCCCCCTGTATGGATAAGTTACCAGTTTAAGCTCATGTCTGCCCATCCAGCTCTTTACTTTTTTCAAGTCATTGACGATCGTATTCCTTGAATATTGAAAGTGATTGGAAATCTCATCGATGGTAATATAATCAAGAGATTCTAAAAGGTAACGAGTGATCTTAATGCTCCGCTCCCTGGGAGAAATATTTTGGTCCTCCCCGCTCCAGATCATTTTCTGAAGTCTCCTTTTTTCTTGATTGTCCAAACGCAGTATAATTCCTTTGCTTTTTTCTCTGTCCAGATTAATAAAACCGTTTTCACAAAGAAAGTCGCTGATCTGATTCAAGTCATTGTAAGCGGTCCTCATACTGATGGAAAATCTCCGCGAAAGATCTTTCACCGTGATGTATTGATCGTCATTTTGTATTAAGAACAAGAAAATAGTTTTTAATCGATTATTCACCCTTTCTCCCTCCTTAAAACCATTATAAGATTGTATGAAAGGCCGTGCAAAACCAAATATTTTCAAGATGGACTGCAGATGTCTGAACACCAAAAAACTGCACTGAAACGTGCAGTTTTTAATAAATAGAATATAACTTAGATTAATAGTTTTTTATCACTATTGGAGGAACGCATTTCAAAGCGTGACGAAAATAGTGGTAAAAAACTCACACGATGCATCCCAGCACATAAAGCACCACGACGCCGGGCAGGCCCAGGAGTGCTCCTGTTCCGATGGAAGCTATGTTTAAATCCACAGGTGCATGAATTCCATTTTTCTGACAATAGATGTGGATAAAAAATACAAGAGCCGAGCAGAACCCTCCTCTCGCCAGCAAGACCAGGAGGTAGGACGGCCTCTTTAAGATTCCGTAAAGCACACAGAGGCCGCAGCCCACCACCATTATGTATAAAAGCATCTGATTCTGATCCATAAAAAATCCCTCCTTATGTCCAATATATGTAGACATAAAGAGGGTTAATCCACTTTTCTATGATTAGCTGAAAATTCCTTTAATGGTATCTACGAATCCTGAAAACCAGCTTTTCACCTTATCAAAAAATCCGCTGTCGTTGAGTTTGTTATAAATATCTTTTGCCTGTTCCTTCAGCTGATCCACATTTAAATTAAGGTCTGATATCTTATCCATCAGCTCCTGAATCTTCTGGCGGTCTGCATCGGAAAGATTGATTTCCAAATCCTTTGCAGACTCATCGATGGCTTTTCCGATTTCTGCCGGAGTCTTTAAACTGTCCTCAGCAACCTTCTGTTTTACATCGGCGATCAGTTTTTCCGCATCTTCTTTTCCGATGCTCTCAGATACCTCACCTGTTGTGATCAATTCGTCAGTTGCAGCATCCTTGCTCTTTTCGGGAATCTTTTTTCCGGTCATTTCCTCATAGGACTTCATGACGCCCACCAGTGCCGCTGTTCCGGATATTTTAAACGGCCCGGCCACCTTCACCTCTGCGTCTTTAATCCCCGCAGTGACAAGGGCATTCTTATACATCCCTTCCGTACAGTATGTAATATTTTCTGTGGTAACATTGACACCGCTTCCGCCGTCGGTCTTTTTGACTGTGACAGACGATAACGCCCTGCTGCCTATGACCTTGCTTGAAAGATAATCGCCCAGATATTCATGTTCCTCTTTATTTGTAACTGTAATCAACGTATAACTGCTTGTGTCGCTCACACCGAGCAGTTCCAGTACTGTCTGTTTTTCTTTTGAACTGAGATCTGCCCCTAATGCCAGATACTGATCGCTGTCTATACTGTCCGCTTTAACAAACTTAGACGGCCCCCATGAAAATGTCATGACCGCAGCCAAAGCCAGAGCTGCCGCCCTGAATAAAACTTTTCTTTTTCCCATCTTAATTTTCCTCCGTAAATTATTCTTACCTGTTTAGTTTAACATATCGGTCCCTTATAAATAGCAATAAAAAGCTTATTTTTTTCTTACACTTTTGTTCACAGTTTGTTCATAATCTTATCAAATTCCGCTCACATTTTCCGCTTATACTAAAATCATAGTAATTAAACAAATTTGATTGCTAGGCTTTTAAAATTTTTTCATAACCGGCCGGGAGCTTTACGGTTCCCGGCCTCCTCTCCGTCTAGGCGGATTTTTTTCGTTTCCTGATGCAGATCACTGCAAACACAATCCATCCCAGGGCTGTTAAAATGACCCCTTCTTTAAATCCTTCAGGACAGTATTTAAGCTCAATCTCATGCTTTCCTCCAGACACATCCACACATAGAAATGCATTTCCGATTGACTTTGCATCTGTCTCTTTTCCGTCCACAAGAACCTTCCAGCCCTTATCATACGGGATTGAGAAAAATACCGGTCCTGCCTCTGACATATTTACAGAGCCTTTCAGCATGCCGCTTGAAGACTCTCTCAGATGAAATGCCTGTTCCTGCATTTTCCCGTACAGGTCTTTCATGGAATCCTCGTCTAAAGATGCCAGAGTGACTCTCACCACGCCCGACATAAGGTCATCTTCTTTCAGTTTCATGTTCACAGTGATACGATCACCCTTTTTTAAATCTCCCAGATAAATGCACTGTGCATTCAGCCTGCCGCTTATATATATCTCATTGTTGCGGTAAATGGCGGTATCTTCCACCTGGCTTCCGTCGAAATGAAAATAAAGCTTTCCGTCTTCTGTGACCGGGATCTCAAATACCATGTTGTCGGAAAGACTTGCGGTATTTTCAAAGACATACTCCCCATCATTGCTCTGAGTAATCTTGCAGGCGTTGGTTTTTGGCTGTTCTGTCTTGATCATGTGAAAAATATCATTTCCCCCGAACGCATCACCGGACAGTCTGTTCTGTACGAGGAACGGATTAACGTCGTCATACTTCCATTTGTACGCTGACTCTTTCATACCGTATCCAACCGCCGTAGAATATGGGTTCTCATATACATTTACATTGCCGATGCGGTCCAGATATTGAAATTCTGTGGTATTCGTATCCGATGTCCTTAACAAATTATACTTCACTCCGAGAAGATTATTGGTAAAAGGGGTTGCCCCCTCATACAGGTACTCATTGATTCCCGTATAAAATCCCAGGTCGTCCATGATATCCACTACACTGCCGAGGGCCGTGGACCCAAACATGGTGACTCCGTTTAATGTATGCCAGATGCTCTCATCGAGCATTTTGCCCTTGACCAGTTCCATTCGCCGGTCCGGACCTGTTTTGTATTTGTCCTTTACCTTCTGGATATCTTTTGTATCCCCGAAATATTCAGTGACCAGCACCTGGCCGTTCTCAGAAAAGCCGTAGACTGCCATCCCGGCTGTTTCTATGGCCAGCAGAACCGAGCATATGGCAATCATCCCTTTTCTGGACAGCGTTTTTCTGTCGTACACAGCAAATACCAGGAGATACACGAAAATCGCTGCCGTTGTCAGTGCCAAAACTTTGCGGTCAAAGGCTTTTGTATTCAGGAGGCCTGAGATCCCAACTGACATACAGAAGATGCCGCAGGCAATACAGAGCTTCCATGCCTGTTCTCTTCCTTCCCTCTTGATGACCAGTAGTCCGTCATAGGCCATAATGAGCAGAAGAAAAATATATAAATATGCAAACCGGTTTGGTATTCCGTACTGATTGTGAAATCCGTGCCATATATAGCCAAGGAACGGCATATTAAAGCTGAAAAACAAAAGTATCAGAAGCATTGCACGTTTTATTTTTGTCTTCCAAGAAATCCGTGAGGCCATGAAATAGAACAGCACGAAGATCAGTGTCAATATCCCGCAGTAGAGATTAATCTCCCCGTCGTTGACAGAGTTGGTAATCGGCGCAGTCCCCAGGAAATGCCGGCAGTAGAGATCCGCAAAATTCCCATACCAAAGTTCTTTAGGAAAATCCCATTTTGCAGATGAGGTTTTCATTATTCCCAAATATGCCGGAAGCAGGACGGCCCCCGCCATCATTGCCGACAAAACAGAATATCCTGCAAATTTCAGACCGTTTACAAAAAAGTCTTTCACTTTTTTATGGTCATACATTAAATACCACAGTATGAGAAACAGACATGTCATGAAAGACATGTAAAAATTACAGAGCAGGGAGAAAAACAGGGCAGCACAGTAAAGCCTTCCGTCCCGCTTCTTTATCAGCCGGTCTATGCCCGCAAGGATCAGCGGAAGCATCATCATGACTTCCAGCCACATGATATTCCAGCTGTACCCCACGATATAACTGCTCAGGGCATAACAAATTCCAAATGCAGTGATGCTCATATCCTGCCTTTTTTTATCTCTGGATCTGAAATAATATGCCGCACTCAGCCCGCACAGGGCAATCTTTATAATATAGAGATGACTGAGAACCATGTTCAGCATTTCTTTCGGAAAAAGTACAATAATAAGGTTCAGCGGACTGGAAAGATAATACGCCCACAGCCCCAAAAAGTTGAAGCCGAGGCCGCCATGAAAAGAATAAAACAGGCTGTCCAAAGACCTGAGCTTCTCATGATAATCCGCAAAAAATGGAAGATACTGATGCAGTGCATCCACGATCAGAAAGGAGTTGTTCCCAAAGGGTTCTACTTTCATTATGACTGCAATTCCTTCGAGGATGAAAAACGGCGCAAGGAATGCCCATATTAAATATTTATTCCGTCTATAAAAATTTCTTCTTTTTGGCATCTTCTCTCTTCCACCTCCTGATCCGACGGTTAATTCCCATAATCATATCATATCGCTTTTTTAACATGGATATGACACTGCCGTGTGTAAGTTCGGTAACATTTCCGCCGTGCCTGCGGTACAGTAAAAGAACGTCTTCTAAAAATACCGGGTTCCCAAGCTGTTCAGCGAGAAGCCCGATCCACTGGTCATGAATCCAAATGGAATCCGGAACAGGAAGAATGCGGTTTAAGATATCCCGCCGAAATGCCATACAGCATCCTATATAGGAATTCTTTTTTATGTTCTTCCAAAATCCCGGACCGCTGTCCCTCCACTGAAATGTCGTCTCATCCAGAGGTTTTAATCCCTCATTAGAAATCTGCGCATTGTGGACTGCCACCGTGACATCCGGGTCTTTAAAGCAGGCTGTCACTTTCTCAACCTTTTGGGGCAGCCAGACATCATCCTGGTCGGCCAAAAAAACCAGATCTCCCGTGCAGTGAAGCAGACCGTTCTGAAAATTTTTTACCACTCCCTGGCCCGGGCCTCTGATCAGTTTTAAACGGCCGTCATTTTCAGCCATCTCCCTGAGCAGTTCCCCGGAACCGTCCTGATCGGAATCCACGGAAATGATCAGCTCATCTTCTGCTCCAAGCTGTCCTAAGATCGATTCCGCCTGTTCCTTTATATATTCTTTCCCATTATAATAAGCAATGACAACTGAATTTTTCATTATGTTTCCTTTCTTTATACCGCCGCATCCCCAGCAGTTCCCCGTCGGCGTTCTGCGCTCATTATATCATACCCCGAAAAAACATGAAATCTTTTCCTCATGCATTTCCCGTTCTTACTTCAACACATTAAAGCAGTAATTTACTATTGTCTTATGAGATTTTATCCTGTATAATGTTATCGATAAAAGTCCAAGCAAAACAAAATACTGAAGTATTGTTTCAAGGAGGATACACAATGTCATATGTAGATGAAGTAATTGAGAAAGTGGTTGCCCAGAATCCGGCTGAACCGGAGTTCCATCAGGCAGTCAAAGAAGTACTGGAATCTCTTCGCGCAGTCGTAGAGGCCAATGAGGAGAAGTTTAGAAAAGAGGCTCTGTTAGAGCGTCTTGTCAATCCGGAGCGCCAGTTCAAATTCCGCGTGCCTTGGGTAGACGATAATGGACAGGTACAGGTAAACACCGGTTACCGCGTTCAGTTCAACAGTGCCATCGGACCTTACAAAGGCGGACTGAGACTTCATCCGTCTGTAAATCTTGGAATCATTAAGTTCTTAGGTTTTGAACAGATCTTTAAAAATTCCCTTACCGGTCTTCCGATCGGCGGAGGAAAAGGCGGAGCTGATTTTGATCCTAAAGGAAAATCAGACAGAGAAGTTATGGCATTCTGCCAGAGCTTCATGACGGAACTCTGTAAATATATCGGTGCCGACACAGACGTCCCTGCCGGAGATATTGGTACGGGCGCCCGCGAGATCGGATATATGTTTGGACAGTATAAAAGAATCCGCGGAGTATACGAAGGTGTGCTCACAGGAAAAGGATTATCTTACGGCGGATCTCTGGCACGTACAGAAGCTACCGGATACGGACTCCTCTATCTGACAGACGAAATGCTCAAATGCAACGGCAAATCTCTCAAAGATGCCACCATATGTATTTCCGGTTCCGGAAACGTTGCAATCTACGCTGCCCAGAAAGCACAGCAGTTAGGTGCCAAAGTCGTAACTGTCTCTGATTCCACAGGCTGGATTTATGACAAAGACGGAATCGATGTAGATTTATTAAAGGATGTAAAAGAAGTGAAGCGTGCCCGCCTTACCGAATATGCTAAGGCCCGTCCAAGCGCAGAATACCACGAAGGAAGAGGCGTATGGACCATTCCTTGTGATGTTGCCCTGCCATGTGCAACTCAGAATGAATTAGATATCGAAGATGCAAAAACATTGGCTGCAAACGGATGTTTCGCAGTCGCAGAGGGTGCAAACATGCCTACCACCCTGGAGGCAACAGAATACCTTCAGGCAAACAATATCTTATTTGCTCCAGGAAAAGCTGCCAATGCCGGCGGTGTTGCTACATCTGCACTGGAAATGTCCCAGAACAGCGAACGTTTAAGCTGGTCATTCGAGGAAGTGGACGGCAAATTACAGAACATCATGGTAAATATCTTCCACAACTTAGACGACGCGGCAAAACGCTACGGCATGGAAGGAAACTATGTGGCCGGTGCAAATATCGCAGGATTTGAAAAAGTCGTTGATGCGATGACAGCACAGGGAATCGTGTAGAATACATACAATTTAATGCAACTAAAAAATACCGGGAACTGTGACTGGTTTCCGGTATTTTATTTCATTTATTCTCTGGATTTTTAAGTACTTTCAGTTCGTCTTGTCTCAGGTAATTCTTAGCAATACCAATATCTTTTTTAATTGGTATCTCTCCGGAAAATGAGGTTAAACCCATAAACGGCTTGTTTGCATCGGCACGTTCATAAATCACTTCTGCAGCAGTATGCCCATGTGCAGCAAAATGAAGTTTATTTTGTAAATAGCTCCAGCAGCCAGAAATAATTTTCTAAAGAAAAAACATGTTGCTCCGAAATTTGCAACATGTTTTTTATAAATAACGTCTTAATCTTTCTGCCTTAAAACACTTTTGCCGTATAAAGATCAGCTTAGTATTAGAAAAACTATCGCAGGTGGCACCTTTGATTTCTAAGCAGCCTGCTCCAGCAGATAATATGTCCATTTTCTACACGATTGGAGTGAGGCATTCTAAGAACCGAACGGAAATCGTGTGGAACATGTCATAATACCTTACTCAAAAATTCTTTCGTCCTGTCTTCTTTCGGATAGTCAAAAATCTGTTCCGGTGTCCCGGCTTCCAGAATGACTCCGCCGTCCATAAACAGGACTCTGTCAGCCACCTCTCTTGCAAACCCCATCTCATGGGTGACAACCGCCATGGTCATCCCTTCCTTTGCAAGCTGTTTCATAACCTCAAGAACTTCTCCGACCATTTCAGGGTCAAGGGCTGAAGTAGGCTCATCAAACAGCATGATATCCGGTGACAGAGCCAGTGATCTGGCGATGGCCACACGCTGTTTCTGTCCTCCAGACAGCTGCACCGGATAGTTGTCCGCCTTGTCGCCGACGCCTACGCGGTTTAGCAGCTCCATGGCCTTCTTCTTAGCCTCGTCTGGCGTCATCATCTTGTGACGAATCGGGGCTAACGTCACATTATCAAGAATAGACAGGTGAGGAAAAAGGTTAAAATGCTGAAACACCATGCCTACCTTCCGGCGGAGTTCATCCACATCAACCCCCTTCTCCATGATGTTCATACCGTCAATGGTAATGTCACCTTTTGTAGGTGTCTCTAAAAGGTTGAGACACCGTAAGAATGTACTCTTTCCGGAGCCGGACGCACCTATGATACAGACACATTCTCCCTTCTCAATGTGGCAGTTGATGCCTTTCAGGACTTCCAGAGAGCCGAAATATTTGTGTAAATCTTTAACGTTTATCACTCTGTCTCAGCCTCCTTTCCACAACCCCTAATACAAGAGTGAGAACCTTTACAACCAGATAATAAATAATGGCTGTTCCGATCAGAGGAGCAAACGCTTCATATGTTCGTGAAGTAACAAAATCCGCAACCTTCGTCAGGTCAACGATGGATACGTATCCCAATATAGCTGTTTCCTTGATCAGGACAATAAACTCATTTCCCAATGCGGGAAGAATATTTTTTACCGCCTGCGGAAGGATGATATCTTTCATTGTTTGTCCATAAGACAGGCCCAGAGAGCGTCCGCCTTCCATCTGTCCATGATCTACTGCAAGGATTCCTGCCCTGATGATTTCTGCGACATACGCTGCACTGTTCAGCCCGAACGTCACCGTACCGACGATCAGTCCGTCTACCCCTTTCAGAACTACAAAATACATGATCAGCAGCTGCGTAACCGTAGGGGTTCCTCTGATAATATCAATATATACATATGCTATTTTAGATAATAATGTACTTTTCCCTCTCCGCTCTGCTGTCATGCGCATCAGTGCAAGAATGGTTCCCAGCGCTACACCCAGGATAATCGCCAGCAGAGATACCAGCAGAGTCATTTTTAGTCCGTCCAGGTACATCAGGTACCGCTGCTCTGCTATAAAAGCCCGATAATATGAATCTAACATGTCAATATCTTACCTTTCCTGTAAACTACTTATCGGAATTATCGATGTATTTTGCTTTGAGCTTATCGTAAGTTCCATCTTCCTTGATTGCCTTTAACTGTTTGTTGATCTCTTTCTTAAACTCTTCGTTTCCTTTCGGAAGTGCCAGGCAGTAGTATTCTGCTCCCGCAGAGTCAATGACTAATTTCAGCTTCTTGCTGTTGTTCTTTACAAATTCCTGAGCAGGCTTTTCATCGATGACAACTGCATCCACTGATCCGTTTTTCAGATCCATGACTGCATCTACACCTTTTTTAAATCTTTTTACCTTTGCCTTCTTTACAATAACTTTTTCTTTTCCCGGCTCACCGAATTTATCTCCGGATGAAATAAGGTCTCCTGTAGTTCCTTCCTGAACACCGATTTTCTTTCCGTCCAGCTGAGACAGTTTTGTAATCTTGCTGTCTTTTTTTACGATGATAGCCTGATTGGATGTATAGTAACTGTCTGAGAAATCTACTGCATTCTGGCGTTCCTCTGTTTTTGTCATTCCCGCTGCAACTACGTTGATGGTCTTGGACTCCATAGAACCGATCAAAGATTTGAATTCCATATTCTGTATCTCGATCTTCTTATCCATGCGCTTCGCAATTTCTTTCATAAGCGCAATGTCGAAGCCGTCAACCTTTTTATTGTCGTCAACGTACTCAAACGGAGGGAATTCCGCATTGGTTCCTACAATGATCTTTTCCGGTATTTTGCTCTCTTCTTTTTTGCTGCATCCTGCAAACAGCATTGTTGCTGCCAATACACCAGCCAGTGCTACGGTTAAAATTTTTCTCATGATCTTCTCCTTCTTAAACTTGATTTAATCGCAATGGTTCTAGAACAATGGTACGACTGCACCTTTGTATTCTTTCTCCATATACTTCTTTACTGCGTCGCTCTTTAGTGCTTTGATCAGAGCCTTGATAGAGTCTTTGTCTTCATTGCCTTTCTTCACTGCAACGACATTTCCGTAGGTCTTTGCTCCGCCCACAGACTCTTCGTCTTCCACTGCCAAGGCATCCTTATTTACTGTCATACCGGCCTGTAAAGCATAGTTTCCGTTGATGACTGCAAAATCCACATCCTTTAAAGAACGCGGCAGCTGTGCTGCTTCCAGTTCTTTGATCTCAATATTTTTCGGATTTTTCACAATATCTTTTTTGGTTGCCGTAAGGGCTGCTCCGTCTTTGAGCTTGATCAGACCCTGTGCTTCCAAAAGTAATAATGCTCTTGCCTCATTTGTAGTATCATTAGGAACTGCGATCACTGCACCCTTTTTCACATCTTTCAGTGATTTTGCTTTCCCCGGGAAAATACCGAACGGTTCATAGTGGATCATTCCAGCGGAAACCAAATCCAGCTTGTGTTCCTTTGCAAAATTCTTCAGATAGGTGATGTGCTGGAAGTAGTTGGCGTCAAGATCTCCTGATCCCAATGCGTTATTCGGCTGTACATAGTCTGAATACTCTTTGATCTCCAGCTTGTAGCCGTCCTTTTCCAGTTCCTTTGCTGCAACCTTCAAGATGTCTGCGTGTGGTGATGGACTCGCACCGACTACGATTGTCTTGTCCTCATTTTTGGAGCTGCCGCACCCGGCCAGCACTCCAAAACAGACAACTGCAGACAGCGCAACTGCTATTAATTTTTTCATTGCTGCTCTCCTTACTTTAAAATAATATATAGCTTCTGTAATTGTACCCTTTAATAGGCAGATTGTAAAGACTCCCTAAACATTTCAAATGCCGATGGAATGGCATATTCCTCTTCTAAATCCTTCTTGCTGACCCATGTAAGTTCCTCTGACTCCACCGGTTCTTTCAGAGAAACCAAAACTCCTCTCATCTGCCATTCAATGTGGCTGAAAATATGTTTCCCCTCATGCGTAAATTCATAAGCACAGTCAGTCATGCCCCAGCCGTCCAATGTTTCTTTCACCAGATCCTGACTGCACTTCCCGAGTATATTGGGAAATTCCCACAGTCCCGCCAAAAGACCTTTCTCTTCTCTTTTATGAAGAGCTACCATGCCGTCCGTCTCGATGACGAACACGGTCCTCTTTTCTATCATCCGTTTCTTTTTCGGCTTCTTCACCGGCAGCTTGTCGATCAGATCCTCTCTGTATGCGGTACAAACTGTGTCCCATGGACAGTCACAACATTTCGGCTCTCCGTTAGGCACACAGACAATGGCCCCCAGTTCGATCAGCGCCTGATTAAAATCTCCGGCCCTTTGATCCGGCATGATCTCCATGACTTTCTCTGCCATCTCTTTTTTCGTTTTTTCTTTCAGGATATCGGAATCATCTCCCAGCAGCCTTGCCATAACACGCAGCACATTTCCGTCAACGGCCGGAACTCTGATGTCATAAGCGATAGAGGCGATGGCTCCCGCCGTGTACATACCGATCCCTTTTAACGAAAGCAGTTTATCATAGTCATCCGGAAGTTTTCCATCATACTGTTTTACGATGGTTTGAGCCGCGGTTTTTAAGTTTCTGGCCCGGTTATAATAGCCCAGCCCCTCCCACAGTTTCATAAGTTTTTCTTCATCCACTTCTGCCAGATCCTTTACCTCCGGCAGTTCCTCCATAAAGTGGTCAAAATAGGGCTTCACTGCCTCCACTCTGGTCTGCTGGAGCATAATCTCAGAAACCCAGATGCGGTATGGATTCTTGTCCGCCCGCCAGGGCAGGATTCTTGCATTATGGTCATACCAGAAAAGCAGTGCTTCTCCGATTTCTTTTGTCAATTCCATTACAAAGTCCCTTCTAGCAATAAAATGGTCAGCAATCCTGACGTTTTATTATATCAGGGAACCAGGCAGATTTCTACCTTGAGATTTATGGAAAGGTTTCAAAACATTAAATTGTATTAAATGAAATTTTATATCTTATTTTCGATTATCCGCATAATTATTATATTTTCAAACATTTTACCGTATAGAAAAACACTTATCCCAAGTGATGTATCAACAATTCTATTTATAGCAAATGCTAGGGGACTTGTATCGGTATTGTGAGTTACTGTAACACACAAAAATACGACACACATTAAAAAAGTTCCTTTCTGTTGCTTTAAGACCACTGATAAATAGATAATTGGCATAAGGGTAATAGACAAAATTAATTCTCTTATAATTTCGGAACTTATAGGTCTGAACATTCTTTCTACTATCAAAAAGCACATTCCCTCTATTCCTCCGATAATTGTAGCGATTTCTCGATTTTGGCTACAATAAGGGTACTTTCCATATCTGATTGCATACATAATATTGAAGCAATGACAGCATAAAATGAAACACTATCCCCCCTTAAACCGTCTATCACAAAACACAGGAATACAGAAATTACTGTTTTGATAGCTCTTAATCCAATCATAATATTTTACTTTTCATATATTCCTTTTAGAATTGCTTCATCTAGTATGTGTCCTTCCATACTTTCATACAGCTCATTGAGAAAGAAACCGTTCTTCAAATCAAGGATTTTATCTAACGCATAAATATGCAACTCATATGTATGTGACTTATCAGGTGGTGTCATACCACCATAACAACTTGATAACTCTATTGATTGTTGATTTCCCTGTACACTTATCCAACTATTTGCACTTTGAATAAAGTCAACTGCCGTTTGACTTTCATTTTCTTTCAATTCATGCCTTGTCAAATTTGCACCAATCCAATGTACCCAGATAAAGCCTGTAACTGGATATGCGTCTTTATCTAAGGATAGTAACTGGAAGATTGTAGGATAGATTTTTAACAGCGTGCATTTTTTGTAAGTCTGCACGCTCTCCCCTGCTATTTATTCATCTTTTATCCTACTACCTTGATTATAATCTCCTTTGTGGATAATAACAAAGGAGGAATTTATTATGGCGAAATACGCATATATCCGAGTTTCAAGCAAAGACCAGAATATCGCAAGGCAGGTGGAAGCCATGCAGGAAATTGGACTGACAAAGAAGCAGATGTATATTGATAAACAATCAGGAAAGGATTTTATACGCAAGAATTATCAAAGGCTGGTGAGGAAACTGAAAGCAGGCGACGAGCTTTATATTAAGTCCATAGACCGTCTGGGACGTGATTATGATGAAATACTGGAGCAATGGCGTTATCTAACAAGAGTAAAAGACATTGAACTGATTGTATTGGATTTCCCTCTGCTTGATACCAGAAATCAAGTGAATGGCGTTACAGGAAAATTCATAGCAGATTTGGTATTGCAGATACTTTCCTATGTCGCCCAGATAGAAAGAGAGAATACGAAGCAAAGGCAAGCGGAAGGAATACGTATCGCAAAGGAAAAAGGCGTACAATTTGGACGACCAAAGCATGATTTCCCAGAGCAATTTGAAGAAATTTATCAACTGTGGGAAACTGGGGAAATCAGTATGCGTGAGGGTGGACGACGACTAAACACTCATCACACTACGTTTGCGAGGTGGATAGCCCGTTACCAACAACAAAAGGCATAAAAAGTAGACTTTCTACACCACTTCTAAACTTTGTTTTTTTGTACTGATTTAAGTTTAAAACCGCTATTTTTATCCAAAATTATCCTGTACTAAATGATAACACACACGGCACAAAAAGTCTGCTTTTTGTGCCGTGTGTACTTCAAATCATTCAATCCATTTATCCTGATGTGAATATCATAAATCTACATTGAGGGGAGGGGGGAAAACGAGATAACGGCAAAACGAAGATTTTTCATAATGAGAAATCGGGAGAGCGAACCAGAGAAACAACGGCTCATGGAGATGCAGGATTTGCCCTGTCTGGTTCAAGACCTCCACAAATATGAAAAATAAAAAAGGAGATAAATAAGATGAAGCTAAAAAAATTAAAAAGCATACTTGCCTGTGTGCTTGTCTTATGTATGTTATTTGGTGTACAGTCTAATCTTGCTTTCGCACAGGAAAATGATGATACCATAGCGCAGGAAAATGTAGCTGACTCTACGACAGATGATACGACTGGTGCAACAACGGACGATACCAAAAATACAGACACAACGGGCGAAGATGATGTGAACACAAAAACAGAGAGCAGTTCTGAAATAATGAACCGTAGTATTGCGGAAACTGAACCAGAAGCAGAGATTACACCACAGTCCAATGATACTATACGCGGAAATTGTGGACCATATTCTATAAATGGATATACGAATACTGTGACGTGGAGACTTGACTCATCTACTTCAAGCGAAAACATGTATACTCTTATTATTTCTGGTTCTGGTCCTATGGGAGATGCGTATACTGGATATCCTAATAATATCAACAGCGGTGCACCAGAGTGGGATGCCTATTCTAACCAAATTGAAAAAGTTGTAATTGAAAGTGGAGTTACATCTGTAGGAGCGAAGTCTTTCAAAAACTATAAAAATCTGAAACTAGTAAGTTTGCCTTCTTCACTTCTTAGGATAGGTAAGGATTCTTTTTATGGCTCTGCTATTGCTTCAATTAATCTTCCTGAAAATTTAGAAACTATTGAAGAACAAGCTTTTTATAATAGTTCTTTGTCAGGAAGTCTTTCTGTTCCGAGTAGGGTTACTTCGATTCCCACCTATGCCTTTGGCAAAACAAATATTGAGGAGATAGTTTTCAAGGGAGCTATTACTGAAATCGGGACTTCAGCATTTCAGGAGTGTAAGTCGTTAAAAGAAATACAGTTGCCAAATACGATAACAACGATAGGAGCTCAGGCTTTTATGAACTGCAGCGACCTTACAAAGATTGCGCTTCCTGATAATTCAAACTTTATAAAAATAAACAAAGATACATTTAAAAACTGTTCGAAACTGTCTTCTCTTTTTATTCCTGATTCTGTTATTCAAATTGAGAACTCAGCATTTGAAGGATGTTCAAGTTTAGAAAAAGTGATACTGCCCAATCAACTCACTACATTCGGTTCTAAAGCGTTTTACGGAGCTTCTTCACTGGTAGCTGCCTACATCCCGTCGTCAGTAAAGAATATTCCTCAAGGAATAAATGCCAATAATCAGATATTTAAAGGAATGTCGTCGAACAGCGTGATTTATTTGGGCAATAAATCTTTAATTGCATTAATGCTACAGAATTCTGGTAATTTAGATTCGACATCAAATGGCTTTGATACAACTAAAACTGCTCTTGCGGTTACCAATGGCGGTACTTTTGCTGACGATACAGTATTTGAACAAGGAAAGCTGGCCGTCCCTTCTAAATCGGGTAGCATCTTTAAGGGCTGGTACACCAAAGACGGCACAAACAACGATTGGGGCGATAAAGTTACCATGCCAACAACAGGCGAAACCTACTACGCCAAGTGGATCGAACTGAAAACGGATGATGTTTCCATGGAGTATGGCTCTACTAAGGCGCTTCCGACCATTGCTGATGTCACTCTTTCCAACTGGGAATCCAGCGATAGAACCATTGTCTCTATTGAGGGTAAAAAGCTAAAGGCAAATAAGGTTGGTAAAACTACCATCACTGCCACTGCTACAGATGACCATGGCAGTACTGGAACCCTAACGGTCAATATAGAAGTAACTCCTATGAGAATTATCTATGGTTCACCAGATGAAACAGAAGACGGTCGGCCATATATTGTATATTCATTAAATGAAGATGGGACAGCACCTAAGATTAGTGATATTTTAGGATTCTATCCGGTAAAAGAGAAACATGGAGAATCTGGTACTTATGAAGCAGATACTTCTAAGTCAAAGATTACACTTAAACCTGGTATGGGAGCAGACGGCGATGTGGAATATACCTATGTAAATGATGTTAGTGATAACCAAATTACTACTGATACTTTACCAACTCATCCAACTGTTGATGAAAAGGGGAATCCTCATAGTATTCGTGTAAAAATGCAACTAAAGAATCCAAACTATCGTTTCACTACTGTTGGTACGAATTGGAAACCAGAAGATACAATTATATTATATGTCACTTGTTATGAAAAGGGTATGGTTGAGGTAGATATGTATCTTGAGGGAGATGAGAACCCATTAGACACCTTTGATGAGCGTCAAGAGTATGAATATACTGGTGAAGGCATTGTTCCTACTACGAGAGATTTAACTACCTTATATACCAAGGGTGAAACCACTACTAACACGATCACACAATTTACTGCTCATTTTCATGCAGTTGAGGAGGGAACAGCCTTTAGTGGTACACACTTAACTAAAGTTAAAAATACGGAACTGACTACAGATGCTTTAAAAGCAATCGCTCCAAAAGAATTAGGTGTCTACTCATTCGTTGTGAATGGATATAATAACTATACAAAGACTTATTGTTATGTATCACGTCGTTATAGAATTATTAAGGGTAGTCCAAAAGGATATCCTACATTTAATTTCATTGAAAGTGGAAAGACATTGTCAGATGTTCAACTCAGTGGAACAATGAAAAATAAGATTGGAAAAACAGTCACTGGAACATTTACGTGGGAAAATGGAACTCAAACGGTACAGGCTGGAACTGCCTATAAATGGACATTTACACCAGATGATAACGATCATTATGAGGTTGTTAATGGGGAAAGTATAGTATGCCCGATTCATCAGGTAATCTTTGATACAAATGGCGGTTCTAAAGTAAACGAAACAAATGCTGAATACAACAAGGAAATTAGTGAACCTGAAACAACTCGAGAAGGTTATCGCTTTGTTGGGTGGTATACGAATAAAGAATGTACAAAGGTATTTGATTTTAAGACACCGATTACGCAAGATATTACTTTATATGCAAAATGGAATGGCATTCCTACCATCAAAGCAAATGATGTAGTTTTAACCATTGGTGATAAATTCGACGCAAAGGCGAACGTTACGGCTACAGACAAAGAGGACGGAGATATTACAAAGAGCATTGAGGTTATTAGCAATAACGTAGATACTTCAAAAGCTGGAACATACAAAGTAATTTACAAGGCAACAGATAGTCAGGGAGCTTCCGTCACAAAGGCGATTACTGTTACCATCAAGGAAAAAGAAACACAAAAGCCAGCAACGGACACCAACAAGAAGCCAACTGGCACTGATACAGATAAGAAACCAGCAAATACGGATAAGCTGACAGCATCTGACAACCCTGAGACTGGCGATACCGCCAATATAACGGCATGGCTTGCGCTGATGATAGTTTCTCTTGGTCTGCTTGCTGGCTCATTTGCGGTAAGGAAATCACGTAAAAGCTGATAACCGTTGTGGGAGGGCTTTAATCGGCTCGTACAGACTATATGTTTTGTACGAGCTTTATTTCAGTATGACGGACATGCCCGTATTCTATAGTGAAAGTCCATTGTGGTAAAATGAGTGATTTTTAAATCATAAAACTACTTAAATATATAGTATCTATAAGGATATTAAAAATAGCAATCTGCGTGGCTCACATAGACTGGATCATAGAATCCAATCAGGATTTATATCGTCTGCTTTAGCCCTTTATATTCCATATCCGATTGCCACACAAAACACCCACACATTTTCTGCACCTGCCGCTTTCAAAGCTCTCGTACAGCTTTCCGCAGTGGCCCCTGTGGTATAAATATCATCTACCAAGAGGATTCTCTTTCCTTTCACCTCATCCGAAGCCCAGAAACTGTGTTCCATAGATACCAGACGCTCCCTTGGATTTAACGACTTCAGAGGCTTTGTATATTTGGTTCTAAACAGCACGCAGTCCCTGACCGGTACATGGAGCATTTCTCCAATGCCTTCTGCAAACAGCATCGCCTGGTTAAATCCCCGCTGTCTCTTTTTTCTCTTGTGGAGCGGAACAGGCAGTATCAGATCAATTCCCAAATCTCTCAGCCGCTTTAATTTCCTCTTTTTTATTTCCATAATATAAAAGTCTGCATACTCCTTATGATTTTGATATTTGATCGCCGCAAGGGAATCCCTCACTTCATCATTGTATACGCACAGTGCCATCCCTTTTTGAAATGTCTTCGGATGCTTTCTGCAGTCACTGCAGTATTCCGTTTCGTCTTTTTCAAGCGGTTTTCCACAGCAAAAACAGGCCGGCTCCTGCACAAAGACGACTCTCTGACAGCATTTTGGACAAATAAGACTTTGCTGGTTTTTTAAGATATGTTGACAGATCGGGCAGCGCCTCGGAAATAAGCAAGACAGGAATAAAGATAACATAAAAAATCCTTTCCGAAAGCAGGACGATTCCTTATATATGGATCATACCGCAAATCTTATAAAAAAACAATTCCTTGCATGCTCAAAAAAGTCCCGTATCTTTTCAGGATACGGAACTTTTCTGAGGATTTATTCATGATGGTATTATATTTGATTCTTAGATTTCTTTTTTCGCCTTTACAAGCGCCTGAAGCATTTCTTCAATCTTTCCTTTTCTGCTAGGAGCATTCAGGATTCCGCTTGTTCCGCCGCTTCCGTGAGCTCCACCCACTACGACTCTGTATACGTCATCCCCTGTGCTGACTCCGGCAGCCTGAATGATCTTGATATCAGGATTTACTGACTTCACTGCTTCATTTGTAGCTTCTATGTATGCGTCATCACTTGTGCTTCCTGTTCCGATCAGGCTGGTAGGTTCACAGATCATAACATCAGGTCCAAGCTCTGCAACCGCCCTTGTCTGTTCCACTGAATCTGAGCACACAATCGTGATCATATCCAGTTCATTTGCACGTTTGATGGTCTTATCCAGGTCACACATAGAAAGCGGATGCTCTGCGTGGTTTAAGATCACACCGTCCACTCCGGCTGCTTTCAGCGCATCCGGAAGGATGAATCCCATTCCTCTTCCCGGAACTAATCCGTCCATATGCTGTGTTGTAACGATCAGGTTCTTCGTCTCCTGTGCGATCTGTTTTAAGTCCACATGCTGTCCTGTAAAAATAATATCAATGTCATATTCCTCAGCAAGCTGGTCACAGACTTTTGCAAGCTCTAAGGATTCTTCTCCATAAATATATGCTTTCGGATTGACAATTAAAAATGGTACTCTCAATTCTTTCTTCATGCTCATGCCATCCCTTCTTATTCACCCATTACAATGATCTTGCATTTTCTTGTGCGGGCACGTGTGCGGTCAAAGTCTACAAAGTAAACATATCCGGTGGAACCGACGCCTAATTTTCCGTCTTCTACGTCAAATACCTGGCTGGAGCCGAGCATAGTAGCCTTCAGATGAGCATCACAGTTCCAGAGGGCTTTTCTGTCCCCGTCCGGAAGATATTCTGCAGCGTTCGGCCATGCCTCCACGGCCTCATAATGTTTTTCTCCCGGATAAATGTAGAGCTCTTTAGAATCCTGGTTCGGAATAATCTTTTCAAGTACATTGTTTAAGTCTTCCTGAAGGAACTCATCTCCTGCCTCATTGTAATCGTGTACAAATTCTTCAAAGAAAACAGAACAGGTTGTATGAGGTGAGATGACGGTGCAGGTTCCGCTCTTGATCCCGCTGTTTTTGATTGCTTCCTTTACCTGAGGGGTGATATCCAGGTAAGTCGGTGTCGTGCCATGAGAGTTCAGGCTGATTTGTTCTTTATATACGGTCATAATTGATTTTCCTCCTTACAGCTTGGAAATTAAGCTTCCCTTGTTTCAAATACTGCATAATAGTGTTCCAGACATTTCTGCATTCCCTGTTTTGACAATGCCTTTACATCCAGATACGTTTCCGGTTTATTATTGTCAATCTCCTCTTTTGCCGCCACTAACAGGTCAGAGAAGATATTGATTTTCGTAATTCCATTTGTTGCACAGCGGTTTAAGTTTTCATCTCCTGAAGAAGATCCTCCGTGAAGGACAAGCGGAGTGTCAACAGCCGCGGCGATTTCTTTCAGTCTGTCAAAATTAATTTCCGGAATGCCTTTGTACATTCCATGTGCTGTACCGATGGAGATTGCAAGTGAATCCACGCCTGTCTCCTCGGCAAACTTCTTTGCCTCTTCTACCGTTGTATACTGAGAATCTGATGTCTCATGGTTCTCATAGTTTTCACCGGCTCCTACATGACCAATCTCTGCTTCAACTACCACTCCTTTTGGATGTGCATAGTCAATGATTTCCTTAGTTTTTCTTACATTTTCTTCAAAAGTATCCTGTGAAGCGTCAATCATGACAGATGAAAATCCAAGATCGATTGCCTTTTTGATCACTTCCGGTGTAGTTCCGTGATCAAGATGAAGTACAACCGGTACTTTTGCTTCCTCGGCATATTTCTTTCCTACCAAAGCAGCGTCTTCTAATGTAATGTTTTCTCCGATATGTGCCTCAGCCAGTGCAAGGATCAGCGGGAGATTATGTCTTTCGGCTGTTTCCACATGCCAGCGGAGAGACTCAAGATCAATAAAGTTTGGTGCAGGGATCGCGAATTTCCCTTCCTGCGCTTTTTTAAACAGTTCCTTTGAAGTTACAAGCATCTTCTCTTTCCTCCTTAATTGAGAATGTCTCAAAGGTCAGGTCCGTCAAACGAACACAGACCTCCGGGACATCTTCTTTCTGTTCCTAGCTGTTAAACTATAAAACGTTTCTTCCGTACATTGCGTCCTGCTCTTTTCTCAGCTGGTAGATCAGCGTAGACTTATCTAATTCCACATCATCGTATGTCAAAAGTTCACCCTTCTTCACATCTCTCTTCATCACTGCCTTGTTTGTCACAAGTCCAAACGGTACGTATCCCTTCGCATCAGATTCTTTTGCTTCCGCGATAGATCCGTGTGTTGTGAATCCTCCGATTCCGTCGATAGTCTGGCCTGCTTTCAGGTCGATCTTCGCTCTTGTGATACACTCTGATACTAATCCGTCGATCGGTACACAGGTCACTTCTCCGTCGATAACTGCTTTCGCTACCGTAAGCGGTGTCTCTAAGTTACATAAGTGGTATGGACGGTATAAGGTCCAGAGCGGTCCAGGTCCCATGCTGTGGTATGCCATCTGGTATGCGATCTCTTCGTTCGGTGTGGATACGGTTACGAACACTCCAGGAGCAACTCCGTTTACATACTCTACAACTCCATGTTTGTTTAAGATTCCGCCGTCTTTTTTAAGCTTCAGGATATCATTTAACTCTTTGATGCCTTCGGTTCCCGGAGAAGTCTGTGGTCCGTGTCCTCCGATCACATCCGGTACCAGTCCTGTGTAGTTGGACATTGCGGTCATCTCTACCATCGTCTTTGTTCCGTCTTTGAATGCGCAGAGCATCTTGGGGCTCATGACTCTTCTGGTTGCTTCTTCTAATACGGTATCCGGGTTACAGTCATAGTCCAGTTTATTGTTCTTTCCTTTACCCATGACTTCTACATTCATTCCCATGGCTTTCGCAAAGCTGTAAAGTTCCATGACAGCTCCCGGCTCATCTCCTGCGGAACCTGTATAGATAACCCCTTCTTTTTCTGCCATCTTCTTTAAGTAAGGTCCGATGACTACGTCAGTCTCAACGTTCAGCATAACCACATGCTTTTTGTTCTTCATTGCGTCAGTTGCGACTTTTGCACCTACATCCGGCACTCCAGTTGCGTCGATGGCACACTCTACTAAGTTCGCCTGGGATACGAAGTTTGCATCTTCACAAGCTACATATTTCCCTGCTTCCATAGCTGCGTTTGCATCAGCAAGAGTTTTTGCCACTGCAATATCATCATCTTTTACACCTGCATATTTGAATGCATTGACTGCGTTTTCTACTTTAATGTCGGAAACGATGGCCGGCATCATACCGTTCATCAAAACCATCTGGGTTACCATTCCGCGTCCCATCTGGCCGGCTCCTACGATACCGGTTTTAATAATCTGTCCATCTTCCTGTCTTTTGATAAGTTTTTGGTCCATGTTTAACATAACATCAATCTCCTTAAATTCTATGTATGATTGTTAGATTGTTACCTGATTTCAATTGTGCCGCCGGCTTTCAAGTCCTCCGGCAGCAGTGCATTGCCTTCCAGCATAATGCATCCCGGGCGTTCTGCCTCGGTTCCGCCCTTAAAGCTTAATGTACAATGTCCAAGTTCCTTTAAGGTATGCGGTGCTTCACTGCCCACAGCGCTGATCTTAAAATCTTTGCCGCAGATCGTCATGGTATCTCCTGCCGCAGGTTCTTCTGTAAGTTCCGCCTTTGTATGTAAAACTGACAGTTCAGCAAGTTCCGGCGGAGCATCTTCATTAAAGATAATGATAAAGTTCATATCGGCATCCGAGAGAAACGCTAATGCGTCCGGCCCTAAGCCTGTGATGGTTGACTGATATTTCATATGTTCGTCTCTACCCTCCATTTTTGGTTCTATATTTCTTAATACATTCCAATACTGAATGCAAATGCGATCAATACGGCCAAAGGTCCGGTTACGATCCTTGAGAACAGCACTGCCGGAACACCCATCTCAATGGTCTGCGGTTCTGATTCTCCGAGACTCAGTCCAACCGGTACGAAGTCGGCACCAACCTGTGCATCGATAGCAAACAATGCCGGCAGTGCATACTGCGGCGGGATGTTTCCAAGAGCAAACTGTGCTCCCAAAAGAGTTCCGACTACCTGTGCGATAACGGCTCCAGGCCCCAAAATCGGGGATAAGAACGGCAGGGCACACACGAAAGAGATACCAAGCATTCCAGGCAGGGTACTGCACAGTGGGGAGATCGTCTTTGCGATGACATTTCCAAGTCCGCTGGCACTGATGATACCCAGAAGGGTACTTGTAAATGCCATGAATGGAAGCACGTTTTTGATGATCATCTCGATGGTCTCACGGCCGGCCTGGAAAAACTTGCTGACTACGTTTCCAACGCCTTTTCCGATCTTGACGATGATTCCTTCTTTTTTGCCGCTGTTTGCAGCGGCGATCTCTTCTTTCGCCCGGTCTTTGCTTTTCGGTTCATCTGCTGCAGCCGGTTTTGTCGAAGCTGCGTCTCCTTTATAATCAGATTCAAAGATATTTTTCTCTGTTACTGCAGAGACGTAAATCTCGGGAGTGATAAACTGTGCGAGCGGTCCTGCCTGCCCTACCGGCATCAGGTTGACGGTAAAGATACCTTTTTTCGGATAAACGCCGCATCTTGCGGTTCCTCCGCAGTCTACTACCGCTACCAGCACTTCTTCGTCCGGCGCCGTTGTCTTAAATCCGTCTAACGCTTCTCCGCCGGTCATATCTGCGATCTTCTGAGCTACCGGGTGGATTCCTCCGCCGGTTACACTTAAGATCTTGTGGCATTTTTCAGTTGCGGTGATTGTTAATGGTCCACCCCATCCGCCGTCTCCGGCCTTGATTGTAATTGTTTTATACATACTGGATCCCCCTTTCCGTTACTTGCTTGCTTTTCCGGTCATTCTGAAGTAGATCTGCTCTGTCAGCAATCCGCGGATCAGAATAACGATCACACCGACGATAAAGTATCTCACGGCAAGTCCTCCGATAGACAGGCCGAGCTTCGTGATACCGGCTGAGATACCGGTGTATACGAACAGTTCGCCGGGGTTTGCATGTGGAAAAAGTCCGGTAACAGGATGTACAAAACTTACACAGGAGTCATAATAAGCAGGTTTATATTTTTCATCTACGAAACGTCCGAAGGTATAGCACATCGGGTTTCCCAAGAAGAGCACCGCGATGATCGGAAGCAGTGTATAGCGAAGTACTGCAAATCTGGTCAGCTTCTGTGCGAAGCGTTCCACCCTCTCCTCTCCGATCAGCTTGATCACTGAGTTAACGGCTGTCATCAGGCAGACAACCAGCGGGATGATTCCGGTAACCCATCCCATAAATGTGGTGCCGCCCTCCTGGAATAGCTTAATAAATCCGTTGGCAGCGTTAGATATAATTTCCATATCTTTTCCTCCTTCTTACTAAATTGATTTGATCTATATATAGAAGAAACTAGCAGATGAATTTTGAAGAAAAGGAAAACCGATTATTGTTTCCGGGCCCTTAGAAACTTGCATAAGTTTTACTCCCTCTTCAGCCGTTCTATATATCTTGATTCAGATTACAAGGTATTTCCCTGAAATCTCATATCCAAAGCTTCTAAAGCTCTGATATATCCTTTGTAATATTTTCGTTTCTTTTTCTCAAAGTTTCTGACTTCGTCAAGGTACTCATAAATACTCGTTCCGACGAGTTTCTTTCCCAGAAACTCAGAGATTGGTTTGAACTTTGTCAGGAAGCTTAATCCTTCCATGATCTCCCCGCCGGTGATCACTCCGTTCTGGTCACAGGCGATCATCACAATGTTTCCTGAAAGCAGCCTTCCTTTCTTCTGGCCGATCCCGACATTCCCAAGCTTATGTACCCTCCTTACCGCTCTGCGGTAATCCTTCACCTGAAAATATCCCCCGACAGCCTGAACAACAAACAATACGAAAATTACTAATAAAAAAACTGAAATACCATTCATACAGTTTGGCTCCTTTCATTTAACGTTCAGTGGTGGATCCTTCATCTTTTGTTTTGTCTCATCCTTGACAGTTACATATGTGCTTGTTAATTACTTTTGTTAACTTCATTATAATTACTTTACATATGTTCGTCAATACTAAAATATATTTTTTCACAAAAACCTTGAAAACTCTGAATAAATGACTTATAATCCTCTTATCATATAGTTACATATGTGCCTTAACAATTTCATGATCGGGAGGTTACCCTATGAAAAAGAAAGAAAATGCAGATAATATGCTGGACAAGATGGTTCTGGTTGCAACGCTGTATTATAAGAACAAGCTGTCCCAGCAGGAAATTGCAAAAAAATTAAGTATATCAAGGCCTTGGGTCTCCAAGCTTTTATCCAGGGCAGAAGACCTTGGCATCGTAAAGATAGAAATCAATTCCCCTGTAACCGGAAACAGCCAGCTTGAGGAAGCATTAAAAGAAAAATATGGCTTAAGTTATGCAGGCGTCATCAGCACAAAAGATCAAAACAGAGATTATGTGGCACAGGCTGCCGCGGATTACTTCATCTCACAGCTGAAGCCAAAGGACATTGTTGGTGTGGGCTGGGGAAATGCCGTGTCCCGTTTCATTAAAGAACTTCATCCTATCAGCTTTCCGGATGTACAGACTGTCCCTCTGGCCGGGAGCTTCGGTGAATCCTTCGAGGCGCTTCCCACCTATAACACTCTCCAGCTGGCAAATACCATCGGCGGAACCGCAAAAATGCTTCATATCCCTGCCTTCTGTTCTTCCAAAGAGGAATATGAAACCCTGATCTCCAATGAACACACAAGACAGATCCTGAATTTAGGTGAACATGCGGATATTCTTCTCATGGGTCTGGGAAGTTTTGAATCAACGATTCTCACCTGCTACAACATTTTGAATGATCAGGAGATCGCGGAGCTGAAAGCCGCACACGCCATCGGTGATGTGGCCCTTCAGTTTCTCACCAGAGAAGGTGAAACCGTAGAGACCGAGGCAACAAAACACCTGATTAAGGCAGATATATTTAAAGCTGCCAAAAATGCGCGTGTTTCCATCGGGGTAGCCGACGGACTGCACAAAGTACAGATCATAGACGCCGCATTGTCATTAAACCTGGTCAATTCCTTCTTTACAGACGAAGAAACCGCTTTGGCGCTCGTATAAAAGATAGTAAAAGGAGCCTTAATGTGAGGCTCCTTTTATTTATGTAGAGATTACAGAACGTTTCTTCCGTACATAGCATCCTGCTCTTTTCTCAGCTGGTAGATCAGCGTAGATTTATCTAATTCCACATCATCGTATGTCAAAAGTTCACCCTTCTTCACATCTCTCTTCATCACTGCCTTGTTTGTCACAAGTCCAAACGGTACGTATCCCTTCGCATCAGATTCTTTTGCTTCCGCGATAGATCCGTGTGTTGTGAATCCTCCGATTCCGTCGATAGTCTGGCCTGCTTTCAGGTCGATCTTCGCTCTTGTGATACACTCAGATACAAGCCCGTCGATCGGCACACAGGTAACCTCTCCGTCGATGACTGCTTTCGCTACCGTAAGCGGTGTCTCTAAGTTACATAAGTGGTATGGACGGTATAAGGTCCAGAGCGGTCCGGGTCCCATGCTGTGGTATGCCATCTGGTATGCGATCTCTTCGTTCGGTGTAGACACTGTTACGAATACTCCGGGCGCAACTCCGTTTACATACTCTACAACTCCATGTTTGTTTAAGATTCCGCCGTCTTTTTTAAGCTTCAGGATATCATTTAACTCTTTGATTCCTTCGGTTCCTGGAGAAGTCTGTGGTCCGTGTCCTCCGATGACATCAGGAACCAGTCCTGTGTAGTTAGACATGGCTGTCATCTCTACCATGGTCTTTGTTCCGTCTTTGAATGCGCAGAGCATCTTCGGACTCATGACTCTTCTGGTTGCTTCTTCTAATACAGTATCCGGGTTGCAGTCATAGTCAAGTTTGTTGTTCTTTCCTTTACCCATGACTTCTACGTTCATTCCCATGGCTTTTGCGAAGCTGTAAAGTTCCATAACAGCTCCCGGCTCATCTCCTGCGGAACCTGTATAGATGACACCTTCTTTTGCTGCCAGTTTCTTTAAGTATGGCCCGATAACTACATCGGTCTCAACGTTCAGCATAACCACATGCTTTTTGTTCTTCATTGCGTCAGTTGCGACTTTTGCACCTACATCCGGCACTCCAGTTGCGTCGATGGCACACTCTACTAAGTTCGCCTGGGATACGAAGTTTGCATCTTCACAAGCTACATATTTTCCTGCTTCCATTGCTGCATTGGCATCTGCGAGAGTTTTTGCCACAGCGATGTCGTCTTCTTTTACACCGGCATATTTAAATGCGTTCACTGCATTTTCAACTTTGATATCAGATACGATGGCCGGCATCATACCGTTCATCAAAACCATCTGGGTTACCATTCCGCGTCCCATCTGGCCGGCTCCTACGATACCAGTTTTAATGATCTGTCCATCTTCCTGTCTCTTGATCAGTTTTTTGTCCATGTTTAACATAATGTCTATCTCCTTTTATAAAACTAAAACAACTCTTAATTAACAGATTTCAATCGTTCCGCCGGCCCGAAGGTCTGCCTCTGTGAGTTTATTTCCTTCCAGCATGATGCATCCCGGTCGTTCCGCCTCACTGCCCCCTTTAAAACTCAGGGTACAGTGTCCTAACTCTGCCAAAGTGTGGGGAGCTTCGCTGCCCACGGCGCTGATCTTAAACTCTTTGCCGCAGATCGTCATTGTATCGCCCACTTCCGGTACAGCCCTTAATTCTGCCTTCGTATGCAGGACAGAAAGTTCTGCCAGTTCAGGCGGTGCATCTTCATTAAAAATGATGATAAAGTTCATGTCATCATCGGCCAGAAACGCCAAAGCGTCCGGTCCCAGACCTGTGATGGTTGACTGGTATTTCATATGTTTCTTTCTACCTCCGTTTTTTAGTACATTCCGATACTGAATGCGAATGCGATCAATACGGCCAAAGGTCCGGTTACGATCCTTGAGAACAGCACAGCTGGAACACCCATTTCAATGGTCTCCGGCTCTGATTCTCCAAGACTCAGTCCAACCGGCACGAAGTCAGCTCCTACCTGCGCATCGATGGCAAACAGGGCCGGCAGCGCATACTGGGCTGGGATGTTTCCAAGCGCGAACTGGGCTCCCAAAAGGGTTCCTACTACCTGCGCGATGACAGCTCCAGGTCCCAGGATCGGTGACAGGAACGGCAGCGCACATACAAAGGAGATTCCCAGCATTCCCGGTAAGGTACTGCACAGTGGGGAGATCGTCTTTGCGATGACATTTCCAAGTCCGCTGGCACTGATGATCCCCAGAAGGGTACTCGTAAATGCCATAAATGGAAGCACGTTTTTGATGATCATCTCAATGGTCTCACGTCCAGCCTGGAAGAACTTGCTGACTACGTTTCCAACGCCTTTTCCGATCTTGACGATGATTCCTTCTTTCTTGCCGCTGTTTGCAGCTGCGATCTCTTCTTTCGCCTGGTCTTTGGATTTCGGCCCGTCCTCTGCGGCTGCCGGTTTGGCTGTCTCTGTAACACCTTTATAGTCAGATTCCACGATACATTTTTCTGTCACTGCGGATACGTAGATCTCCGGTGTGATAAACTGTGCAAGCGGTCCTGCCTGCCCTACCGGCATCAGGTTGACGGTAAAGATACCTTTCTTTGGGTAAACGCCGCATCTTGCGGTTCCTCCGCAGTCTACTACCGCTACCAGCACTTCCTCGTCCGGCGCTGTTGTCTTAAATCCGTCTAACGCTTCCCCGCCGGTCATGTCTGCAATTTTCTGTGCCACCGGATGAATTCCTCCGCCGGTTACACTTAAAATTTTATGGCATTTTTCAGTTGCAGTAATTGTCAGGGGGCCTCCCCAACCGCCGTCTCCGGCTTTAATCGTAATTGTTTTATACATACTCTTTCCTCCTCCCACAGATTATTTGTTTGCTTTTCCAGTCATTCTGAAGTAAATCTGTTCCGTCAGCAATCCGCGGATCAGAATGACGATCACACCGACGATAAAGTATCTCACGGCAAGTCCTCCAATGGACAGACCGAGCTTCGTGATACCGGCTGAGATACCGGTGTATACGAACAGTTCGCCGGGGTTTGCATGTGGGAAAAGTCCGGTAACCGGGTGTACAAAACTTACACAGGAGTCATAATAAGCAGGTTTATATTTTTCTTCTACGAAACGTCCGAAGGTATAGCACATCGGGTTTCCCAAGAACAGCACCGCGATGATTGGAAGCAGTGTATAGCGAAGTACTGCAAATCTGGTCAGCTTCTGTGCGAAGCGTTCCACCCTCTCCTCTCCGATCAGCTTGATCACTGAGTTAACGGCTGTCATCAGGCAGACAACCAGCGGGATGATTCCGGTAACCCATCCCATAAATGTGGTACCGCCCTCCTGGAATAGCTTAATAAATCCGTTGGCAGCGTTAGATATGATTTCCATATTTTCTCCTCCTTCTTAATTGAAATATATCAATTTTTCCTATATATATAAAATATTGTCAGACAAAATTTCCAAAAAAGAAAAACCAATCTAAAACATGCTTTTGGGCCCTCAAAACAAGTTCAGTCAGTCTTCTTTTTGCAATCTTGTCAGTCTATATATATATTCCAAAGTAATACTAAAGGGTCGTTCCCTGAAGCCGCATATCCAGAGCCTCCAGTGCCCGGATATATCCTTTGTAATATTTTCTTCTTTTCTTATCCATTCCCCGGAATACATCCAGGTGCTCATAAATACTCGTCCCTACCATCTCCTTATCGAGAATTTTGGAAATGGGCTTAAACTTCGTGAGAAAACTTAGTCCCTCCATGATTTCTCCGCCTGTGATGATCCCACTGCTGTCGCACGCGATCATTACAATATTCCCCGAGAGAAATCTTCCCTTCTTCTGGCCGATCCCGACGTTTCCAAGCTGATGAACTCTCCTCACCGCCCTGCGGTAATCCTTCACCTGAAAATATCCTCCGACAGCCTGAACAACAAACAATACAAAGATAACTAATAAAAACACCGAAATTCCCTGCATCTTTAAATGTACCCCTTTCTCATAACAGCTTCTCAGCACATTCGTTATTTGTGATCAGCATATTGACATATCCTCCGCGTATGGCTCCCTTTACGGCTTCGGCCCGGTTGGCTCCGCCTGCGATGGCAATACGGTTTCTGATCTTTTTGATCATAGGAAATGTCATTCCTGCAACTCTCTCATTAAACTGCTGAAACGGTTCCGCATTCCCTTCTTTGTCAAAGAACTGAAGGGCAATGTCCCCTGCAACTCCCTGCTTAACATACTGATCCATCTCCTCCTTGGTCAGATAACCCGCCTGAATGAGCGTGGAGCCTCCGCTTTCCGGGATACCCACTCCCATGACAATAGTGTCCAGCTTCTTGAAGTCTTCAAAGATATAGTTCACAGATTTCTCTTTCAAAAAGTACTCCATGACCTTCCGTTCAGAAAAAACCGCAGGTGTAAGGAACTGGGTGTAAGTCCCGCCGAATTTCTTTGCAAATTCCTTTGCGATCTGGTTGGCCTGCACGTCTACTTTGGAAACGGTTCCCTGGCTTACTCCACCGAGGATCGGGACAAACATATAGTGATTCTCCTTAGAAAATGCACGGTTGGTGCGGGCTACGTTGTGCAGGGTGAATCCCATAGAAACACCTATGTAATCCCCGTCCTTAAAATACTGTGAAAGAAACAGTGCCGCCTTCTCATACAGCCTGGAAATCGAATCTGTCTTTGTGTCCAGCGGGCTGCTTTCCACTACCACAACTTCCTTTAAACCATATTTCCGTTCCAATGCCTTTTCCAGCTTGCCATACGAAAACTGTACCGGATTGATGACTTCGACTCTTACGATCCCGCTTTCCTTGCCTTTCTGAAGCATTCTTGAAACCGTTGCTCTGGAAATCCCAAGGTAATCGCTGATATCCTGCTGCTTCATATCATCTTCATAATATAAGCTGCAGCATTTGTAAATCAATCTCCAATCATCCACTATCTTTTTCATATGTTTTCTCCTGTTTGTATTAATGTCCATCCCATGATGCCATAGATTGTATTAATTATCATGCAATAACTCTATCAAAATCTTAAATCTTTATCAATGCAATTTCGTTGAACAAATGTCGAAGTAGACTTTTTTGAAACATAAGCTTTTACATTTGTTCTAAAAAATCGTTAAAAAAATCACAGATATAATTGTACAGTATTTTATACAAATAATTCAAGTGATTGTATACAGCCTCTGGTAACTATGTTAATTTTTTAACCTTTTTTCGATCTTTTTTTGTTTAATTCTCCTGACTTTTTCACTTGCCAAGTCTAGGAATTTCTCTATTCAGAAAATGCTTCCATTCTTAAAAACAAAAAAACCGGTGAGCAAATCCCGGTTTTTTTCATCATTGATCCGTATGTTCAGTTACAGATGTTTTCTAAATTAATATCTCAGGATATTTTTTTGTAACAATTTTAAATGCCTCATCCGCCACGTCAAAAGTATACTGCAGATCCTCGTCCGTCATAACCGTATTGATAAACATATTATGGAAACACCCCTTCTTACCATCTCCCCCGTTCTTTGCGAAAAAAGCCCAGTCTGCACAGTTGACCGTCTCCACCAGTTTTCCGCACATTCGATCATAATCGGAGATACAAGAAAGTTTCAGTCCTATGCAGGCAATATTCGGGCAGTCACCGTAGATCATCTGTACCGCTTCAATCATGCTGCGCCCGATACTGTTATTTGTAATAACTTTCACTGACGAGGAATCCATATCCATTTAAATTGACCTTTAGCTCTGCAAACACATCTCCAATATGTTCTCTGTCTGCCTGATACAGATTACAGGCTGTCTGTTTCATGTCTTTTCTCCACTCACTTCTGGCACTGGTAATGTATTGAATATTATTAGACTTATTTTTAGAAATGTATTCTATCAATGCTACAATCACAGCAGATGACAATAAAACATCGAGAATCCCCATTGTCCGCTACCTCCCCTATATCTTTTGCTGTCTTCCTAATATATCCATTTCATTATACATCATATCGACACATGAACAAAGTGGGCAAGCCCACTTCAACTCCCCAACCCCTCAATCTTTGAGGGGCCTGACAACTTTGCGTGCCAGATGCAATTTGCCGCAGGCAAATAATTTCCTTACGCATCTGTGCACAACCCGCGGAGCGTTTTTATTTCATAGGGAAGGTCGTAGAACTTTCCTATGAAAAAATCCTGCCAACATCTGAAACGCCTGTTGACAGGATTTTTTCATAAATCTCTTAATTAAATTTATTTAATTTTTATCTTAGTTTTGATACAAGGCAGCTATGTCATGAATTCTGCGTTTCATTTCTTCGCGGATATGTGATGGCTCTAAACACTCGCATTTATCCCCGAAACTTAAAAGAATATCGTAGTAGTATTCGTTCTCTATGAAGGGAAAACTGACAATGTAATGCTCTTCACCGGCTGGTGAAAAGTCTTCATAAGAGCAAAAATCAAGCACTCTATCCATCACAGATTTATGAATTCGGATTTTGATTTCTGTTTGCAAAGTCTCCAACGTATCTGTAAAGTCTAAAATTGGTTTTTGATAATCTCGAAGTGCGAAAGTTTCCTCTTGCATTTGTAGGTTTGACATACGAGATAGTCTGAATAAACGAAAATCTTTTCTTTTATGGCAATATCCTTGTAAATACCAATGACTGCTTTTCATTACAAGCTGATACGGCTCAACTGTTCGCGTGGTGCTTTTTCCGCGGTGGGCTATATATTCAAACGAAAGTAGTTTATTTTCCTGCAAAGCTGATTTGATAATTTCTAAATATGTTTGTATGTTGCTGTTACCCAGCCATGGACTTAAATCTATACATATTTGATTTAATTTTAATTCAATATCTTTCGCTCTGTCGGCAGGGATAAAACTTTTTACTTTCGCAAGAGCATGCACCAGTTCATCACCCCGGACTATATTGGAAAGACTGGAAAGCCCCATCAGAAGAGCGGAAAGGTCAGCAGTAGAAAAGACCTTTTTATCAATCTTGTATTCCGGCATGATTTCAAAGCCGCCGCCTACTCCTGATGCCCCGCGAACAGGAATCCCCGCCATGTTAATAGCGTCTATGTCGCGGTAGATTGTGCGGGGTGAAACTTCAAACATATCTGCTAACGCCTGTGCGCCTATACGTTTTTTATCAAGGAGTATCATAATAATACTGACCAGTCTGTCTACTTTCATTTAATAATCGCCTTTCGATTTAGATTATGGCCATAATGCTGTCAACAATTACATAGTACAATGATGAAGCAAACAAATCAATGAAACAATGAAAATGGAGGAAATTTATGTTTACAATTTATGTTTATGTTCTTGATACTTTAGCCGACTGGGAACTGGGACATGTTATTTCGGAGCTTAATTCCGGAAGATTTTTCAAAAAGGGCGCGCAACATGTATCGCTTAAAATGGTCAGCTATTCTAGGGAACCAATCCATACAATGGGCGGGCTGACCATCGTGCCGGATTGCTTAATTAATGATATTGTTGTGAGTAAAACAAGTATGTTGCTCTTGCCGGGAGCAGATACATGGAACGACCCAAAGCATGTCGCTGTCATCGAGAAAGCAAGTGAATTTCTTACTTTAGGTGCTGCGGTATGTGCAATTTGCGGGGCTACTGCAGCGCTTGCCAACTTTGGGCTATTAGATCAGCGTCCGCATACCAGTAACGGGCCGGGATTTCTTGAAATGGTTTCTCCTGATTATAACGGACAAAGTTTTTATATAGACAAGCCATCAGTAGCAGAAAACAACCTTATTACTGCAAGCTGCACCGGGGCTTTGTTGTGGACAAAACACATTATTGAGTATTTAGATGTTTTTCAATCAGACACATTGGAATCGTGGTACAAATACTTCAGTACCGGTGAACCTCAATATTTCTTTGCACTTATGCAGACTTTGCCGTCTGAAAAAGGATGATATCAGTATTAAAGATCAAAAAGAACCGAGGCACCTAAGGCATCAGTTCTTCCTGTTCATTGATCCTCTGACAAAGCGTCGAATATCTCTTCTGTTCATTTACGTTCTCGATCATCTGCTGTACTGTTGACTTCCGGCCCACCATCGTAATACACTGTTTTGCACGGGTTACTCCAGTGTAGAGAAGATTTCTGTTAAACAAAACTCTCGGTCCCGTAAGCAGAGGCATGACCACTGCCGGATACTCACTTCCCTGTGACTTGTGGATCGTCACCGCATAGGCAAGCTCCAGTTCATCCAGCATGGAATAAGAGTATTCCGCTGCCCTGATATCGTCAAAGACTACCGTGACTTTCTCCGTGTAGTCATTGATCCTTATGATCCGTCCGATGTCGCCATTGAATACACCTTTGCCTTCTTCTACGGTAAATCCTTTTTCATTCTTTACTTCCCACTCCATCTGGTAATTGTTCTTGATCTGCATGACCTTGTCGCCTTCACGAAACAGGCAGGAAACTGCCTGTCTCTCCTGTTTTTCCTCCGCCGGAGGATTCAGATATTCCTGAAGCACTTCGTTGAGCTTATCGACACCCAGTTCCCCCTTGCGCATAGGAGTCAGCACCTGGATATCATACGGCTTGGCATTTACATAAGCGGGCAGCTTATCTCTCACCAGGTATACCAGAACACCTAAAATATCTCCGAGCCTCTCTCTCTCAAGGAAGAAAAAGTCCCTGCTCTTGTTATCGAGCTCAATAGACTTCCCCTCATTGATCCTGTGGGCATTGCTTACAATGTGACTGGCTTCATCCTGCCGGAAGATCTGATTCAATTCCACCACCTTAAAAGATCCCGAAGCGATCATATCCTTCAGCACATTTCCCGGACCGACGGAAGGAAGCTGGTTGGCATCTCCGACGAACACAAACCTTGTACCCGGAACCGCAGCGCTTAAAAGGGAATTCATCAGAAAAATATCCACCATGGACATCTCATCCACGATGATCACATCGGTTTCAACAGGATTAGCGGCATTTCGTTCAAACTTCATGCTGTCCCCGCTGCTGGAATCCCCGTTCAGTTCCAACAGCCTGTGGATGGTGGTTGCCTCATATCCGGTAGCCTCTGTCATCCGCTTTGCCGCCCTCCCTGTGGGGGCCACGAGTCTGATATCCAGAGTTTCAGACTCAAAGTAGCGGATCATTCCGTTGATCGTAGTTGTCTTTCCCGTTCCCGGTCCTCCGGTCAGAATCACGACTCCATTTTCGGCAACGGCTTCTATGGCTTCTTTCTGTTTCTCCGCAAAGGTGATCTGAAGACCGTCTTCAATCTTTGCGATCATGGTCCTCACCTCGGAAACAGACACATCGTAAGTCATATTGAGATCACACAGCATCCTGGCCGTGTTAAGTTCCAGATAATACTGGGCCGCCCCGTAAATTCTTGTCTGGTCCTCTTCTTCCTTTATTATGATCTTTTTCTCTATCATCATGTCCAAAAGATGAGGTTCAATCATCTCCTCTTCCACCTCAAGCATCCTTGAAGTATTTCTTAAAAGGATTTCTTTGGGCAGATAGATGTGCCCCGACGCAAGGCCCTGCATCAGGGTATAAAAAATGCCCGATATGATCCGGTAATCCGAACTGCTGCCGATGCCTACCTGTCTGGCGATCTCATCAGCAATCTTAAATCCTACGCCTTCTATATCATCCGCCATCTGATAAGGATTATTCTGAATTACGCCGTACAGCTTATCACCGTATTCCTTAAAAATCTTCACCGCCAGATTGGTGGTAATCCCATAGTCGGACAGAAACATCATGGCCTGACGCATTTCCTGCTTCTCGGAAAACTCCACTGCAATGCTGCGTGCTCTCTTTTCAGTGACTCCTTTTACCTCTGCAAGCCTCTCCGGTTCCTCCTCAATGATGCGGAAGGTATCCATCTTAAACTTTTTGACAATCCTCTTGGCAATCGCAGGGCCAACCCCTTTGATGGCCCCGGAACCCAAGTACCGTTCCATGCTCTGAATGTCATCCGGCATAGTAACCTCATAAGAAGTCATCTGAAACTGGGGTCCATGTACCGGATGCTCCACATATTCACCTTCCAGTTCCATATACTCGCCTTCGTGCAGAAATTGGAACACACCGACCACAGTCTCCTCATCGCCGTCCATATCAAGACTCAGAACCGTATATCCATTGTCTTCATTCCGAAAACGGACATGGTCAACATATCCGGAAATCCGTCCCATGCTTCTCCCCTCCTTTATCCAAACGCCCGGCGTAACAAAACAACCAGGATAAAATACCCTGGTTGTCCTCTTCCGGCATAAAAAAGTGCTGAAAAACTAAGTGATTATTTCTCGCCCTTTTTGTCTTCTCCGGATAAAAATTCAATGTATTTTCCCGTTCCGATGGCAACTGCTGTCAGAGGATCTTCTGCTGTCATCGTGTTAATTCCTGTCTTAGATTCGATCAGTTCTTCCAGACCCTGAATCAGAGATCCTCCTCCGGTCAGAACGATCCCGCGGTCTGAGATATCGGCCGCAAGCTCAGGCGGAGTTCTCTCCAGTACATTGTGAACAGCGTCTACGATCTGGTAAGCAGGCTCTCTTAAAGCCTCTTCTGTCTCTTCGGATGTAACGGTAACGGTCTTTGGAAGTCCTGTCACAAGGTTTCTTCCGCGGACATCCATCGTTGCATTTTCCGGACGTTTGTAGACTGTACCGATGTTGATCTTAATGTCCTCAGCAGTACGCTCACCGATCAGTAAGTTATGTTTTTTGCGCATGTAGCGCACGATTGCCTCATCAAAATCATCTCCGGCAACTTTGATGGAAGTGCTGACAACAACGCCTCCAAGGGAAATAACGGCGATATCGGCTGTTCCTCCTCCGATGTCAACAATCATATTTCCGCATGGCTTTGCGATATCAATTCCAGCGCCGATGGCTGCCGCAACAGGTTCTTCAATAATGGATACTTCCCTTGCACCTGCCTGATAGGTCGCATCCTCAACTGCCTTTTTCTCTACTTCTGTGGCACCGCTTGGCACACACACGCTGATGCGCGGCTTCCGTCCGAAGATAGACTTTCCGACGGTGCGGTTGATGAAGTAGCTTAACATCTTTTCTGTCACTGTATAGTCAGAAATCACACCCTGGCGCAGCGGACGCACTGCCACGATATTCCCCGGTGTTCTTCCCAGCATCAGACGGGCTTCTTCCCCGATTGCCTTGATCTTGTTTGTATCTCTGTCAAATGCCACTACGGATGGCTCTTTTAAAACGACTCCTTTGCCCTTTGCGTAAACCAGGACACTGGCCGTACCTAAATCAATTCCGATATCTGAACCTGCCATGTTTCAAAATTCCCCTTTCGAATTTTCTATTATTATCATTATGTTAAATGTCAATTATTCGTATACACGCTCTTTTTAATTATAAACAAAGTTAGAAAAATTTCAATTGTTTTTTACGTATTCCAACAAAATTCAGCAAAAATTAAGATTTCTGAAATATCTATACCGATTCCCATCTGCCTGAGGCTCCACATGGCAGAACAAGGCCATTTGAAGAAACCGGCAGCCCGATCTCATCTGCCGTCACTTTCCCGCCGAACTTTGATTTGACTTCCGTTCCCAGCATATAGGAAAGCACAGCCGGCTGAAGTCCGGTCGTATAAGAATTGATCAGAAAAAATAAGGGGTTTTTCGACAAAATCTTTGTACAAAGCTGAACAAGCGGAAAAATCTTCTCCTCGATCTTCCAGATCTCTCCTTTCGGTCCCCGGCCGTATGACGGAGGGTCCATGATGATCCCATCGTAGTGGTTCCCCCGGCGGATCTCCCTCTCTACAAATTTCACACAGTCGTCCACCAGCCATCGGATTGGTTTGTCTTTCAGGCCGCAAGCCTGGGCATTCTCCTTTGCCCAGTTTACCATGCCTTTGGAAGCGTCCACATGGGTGACGGCTGCCCCGGCTGCGGCTGCCGCTAATGTCGCGCCTCCTGTGTAGGCAAACAGGTTCAGCACCTTCACAGGGCGCCCGGCCTTTCTGATCTTATCTGAAAACCAATCCCAGTTCACCGCCTGCTCCGGAAAAACTCCTGTGTGTTTAAAACTGAATGGCTGCAAATGAAATATAAGCTCCCTGTACCTGATATCCCAGGTCTTCGGGAGATCAAAGAACTCCCACTGTCCGCCGCCTTTGCTGCTCCTGTGATAATGTCCGTTGGGCTTCTTCCACTGCTTTAACTTCTTTGGTGTCTGCCATAAAACCTGAGGGTCCGGCCGTACTAAATAATAGTCTCCCCATCTTTCTAATTTTTCACCACAAGAAGTATCTAAAACTTCATAATCGTTCCACTGATCTGCAATCCACATCTTACATTCTCTTCCTTTACTTAAACTTTATCTTTAGAGACAGATGACATTTCCCTTCCGTCCCATTTGGTTCCCTTCTAATATGATAATACTCCGCTCTTCCAGCCGGATCTCCCCTCCGGGCAGCCGGCCGTTTTTCGGCTCGTCGGCCGTGTCTGAAAAAATCTCCCAGAAATAATCCAGTGGAAGTTCCGGAAGCCTCACGGTATGCGGCTCCCAATGCATATTCATCATAACATAAACAATGTCATCTGTGTCACTATCTTTTTCTCTCCCGGCAAACAGGACGCCCAGAAGGTGGTTTTCGTAATCCTCCTTAAACTTCCACGGCTCTTCTCCGTGAAAGCTGACCGAGGGCAGTCCGCACAGCGCATTCTTCCCTCTGGATCTTAACACCGGATGTTTTTTTCTGAACCGGATCATCTCTTTGACAAACTGAGAGATCTTATGATTTTCCAAAAGCAGATCCCAATTCAGCCACGAGATTTCATTATCCTGACAGTAGGCATTGTTATTGCCGTACTGGGTATTTAAAAATTCATCCCCCGCATACATCATCGGGACACCCTGGCTGGTCATCAGCGCCGCAAAAGCATTTCTCACAAGCTTTTTCCTGAGCCTTATCACATCCTGCCGGTCAGTCCACCCTTCTGCACCGCAGTTCCAGCTGTTATTATTGTTGTCTCCGTCTGTATTGTCCCATCCGTTATCCAGATTGTGTTTTTCATTATAGGAATAAAGATCCCACATAGTGAATCCGTCATGGCAGGTAATAAAATTTACCGAAGCTGTATCGCCGCGGCTCTCCCTGTCATAGATATCCCTGGAGCCGCTCATCCTCTGGGCCGCGGCTTTCACAAGGCCCGGATCTCCTTTCAGGAATCTTCTCATATCGTCCCTGTATCTGCCGTTCCACTCAGACCACCGGTTCCATGACGGGAACGTACCCACCTGATAAAGACCCGCGGCATCCCATGCCTCTGCGATTAATTTCACACGGCCTAGGATCGGGTCAAATGCCAGCCTTTCCAAAAGCGGAGGCTTGCTTAAGGGTGAACCGTCCTCACTTCTTCCGAGAATAGACGCCAGATCAAACCGGAATCCGTCGATCCGGTAATCCGTCACCCAATACCTTAAACAGTCCAGGATCATATTCTGAACGACCGGGTGGTTACAGTTCAGTGTATTGCCGCAGCCGCTGAAATTATAATATTTTCCGTCCGGCGTAAGCATATAATATATATTGTTGTCAAATCCTTTAAAAGATATGAACGGACCGTTCTCATTTCCCTCCGCCGTGTGGTTGAACACCACATCCAGGATCACTTCGATATCATTGTCATGAAGTTCCCGGATCAGGTATTTAAGCTCTGTACCCTCTCTGTTAAATTCTTTCTCCGAGCTGTAGCTTGTATTCGGCGCAAAAAAACTCACAGGATTGTAACCCCAGTAGTCCAGAAGTTTCTTTCCATTGACATACCTGGTATCCCTCGTCTCGTCAAATTCAAAAATAGGCATCAGTTCCACAGCATTGATACCCAGATCCTTCAGATAGGGAATCTTTTCCCTGATCCCGTCAAAGGTACCCGGATGTTTTACATCTGACGTATGGTGTTTTGTAAATCCCCTGGTGTGAAGCTCATAGATGATAAGGTCCCGCATATCCGCAGGTTTTCTCCTGGCTCTTCCCCAGTCAAAGTCATTGGAGACGACTCTGGCCCGGTAGCAGTCCCTGCTGTACTCGGGTTTTTCTCCCCAGTTGCTCTGACCTGTGACGGCTTTTGCGTAAGGGTCTAAAAGATACCGCTCCTTGTCAAACAAGAGTCCCTTTTTTAAATCCTTCGGTCCGTCAACTCTGTAATTGTATTCGATTTTCCGGATATCCAGGCCGAAAACGATCATCGAGTAAACATTTCCGATCCGGTAATTTTCCGGAAACGGTATTTCAGCGAAAGGTTCCTTTGCCTTTCTTTCATATAAAACTAATGTACATGCAGTCCCGTTTTTCGTATGTACGGTGAAACTCACGCCTCCTTCGATCGCTGTGGCGCCGTTCTGTAAGTAAAACCCCGGACGGACCTCAAATCCGTTTACCACATCCATCGATCTGAGCTGTCCCGCCTCTCCGATTCTCTTGATGTCCATAAAGACCATCTCCTTTATACTCCGTCAAATAAGGGTTATTCAAAAATTCTCACAATATGATATTTATTATAACACAAATTTTTCTTGTTCCATGTAATCTTCCAAACAGAAGCTTCCGCCCAAAAACAATGAAAAAAACTCATTATATATTCAGATCTGTTCACATACAATAAATTATAGCTTGTAATTTCACCCTGCCTTTCCATGTTCTTTTGTCAAGGATTGCTGGAAAACGGAAATACTATGTATGGATAGGAGGCACAAATGAAAAAAGGATTAAACAAAGGACAAACTGCAGTGCTGATCTTAATGCTGTCAATCATTGTTTTTCAGGGCATCTACCTGTTCAGGACCAGTAAAGAGACAAGTTCTCTTCAGGAATCCTCGGCTGCCAATGGAGAGATTCAAAAGAGCCGGAAGATTCTCCGCGAAATTACACAATTTAATCTGGGTGATTTCCCCTTTCTTCCCAAACGAGTCAATCCCGAGAAAAAACTCATTGCATTTTCATTCGATGACGGACCTTCCAGAAAAAATACGGAGAAAATACTCAAAGCCCTGGATAAAAACAATGCAAGGGCTACCTTTTTTATGCTTGGCCAGAATGCAAAATATTATCCTGACCTTGTAAAAAAAGTTGAGGAATCAGGCAATGAAGTCGCCGGACACTCCTGGAACCATCCTCTGCTCACAAAGCTCGGTAAAAAGGGTGTAAAAAAACAGATGTCACGGATGAATGAAGCCATTGCTTCTGTCACCGGATCTGATGTAGGACTTTTAAGGCCGCCTTACGGGTCTATTAACAGAACCGTCAAAAATACGGTCAAAGATCCGCTGATCCTGTGGAGTATTGATACTCTGGACTGGAAAACACTGAATGCAGATAAGACCGCTGATGCCATTTTAAAGCAGGCCAGGGATGGAGATATCATCCTGATGCATGACATTCATGCTCCTACGGCGGAAGCTGTGAAAAAGGTACTCCCTAAGCTTGAAAAGAAAGGCTTTCAGGTGTGTACGGTATCGGAGCTCTTAGAAGCGAGAAATATCACCCTGCATCCGGGAGATGTTGTGGTGAGTGCCAATGATGTGTATCGGTATAAGAAATAAAATGTACTTTGAATTGCCAGAAGAGCCGCCCGGTCTGCCGGACGGCTCTTCTGCAAAAGGAGTTTATTTCATTTTTGAGGAAAAAAATTTGGAGCTGTCCTTCCTCAGCTGATGATTAATTACAGATTGATTATAACAGGATACAGCCCGCATTTTCTATCTCTGATTCTTCTTAAACTTATAAATCTGATTGGCACTGATGACAAAATGGCCTTTGCCTACGGTGATTCCTTTCGTGAAGGCTTCCGAGGCCATCTCCGTCCTTGACCGTTATTGTTATCCACATGAAATGCAGCATCTTCTTGGCTGTTTGAAAACTGCTTACGATAATTTTGAATACAGTGATCTGAACCGTTACTCCACACTGATATATAACTGTTTATGAAAGGATATGCCCCATGCACAAAATATTGATCATTGATGACAGCAAGACTGTCCTGAACCAGGTCATGATGCTCCTGAAAGATTCCTATCAGTAATCTTTTTAACTTCCGGTACAGGTGATCAGACAGAAGCCGACTGTGAGAACGTATATTTTATTGCATTACTACATGATGTAGGAAAAATAGGCGTCCCAGATGCTATTTTGAAAAAACAGGACAAACTGACTCCAGAAGAATATGAAATGATGAAAAATCATACCATTGTCGGTGCTCACATCCTAAAGGATATTAAAATGCTTCCCGGACTCTGTGAAGGGACACTATATCACCACGAGCGCTATGACTGCCACCCGGTGCTACCGAAAAGGAATGGACCCGGAAATTGCACTGCAGGAACTGAAAAATAACCGCGGCACACAGTTTGACCCCGACATTGTAGACACGTTTTTAGAAATTGCAGATCAGATGGAGGTGCCTGATTATGAGAATCATCTAATGTGATGATGATGCCGTCTTCCTGAAAAAGTATTCCCACAGGGCACACCGGTATTATTCTCACCGTCGGAAGAAGGTGTTCCAGGCAGGCCAGAGAGGCCTTTAAAATCTGAAGCGTGGAAGCATTGTAAACAAAAACAACTTGACGGGTATGAAATTCCATCTTCTCTAAAAAATGCTGTGTCTACAAAAGGGGCCATGCAGCAAAATCATTGCATGACCCCTCTTCTATCCTATCAGGTTTCACTCTTTTCAATTCCCATCAGATAATTCACAAACTGCTGTGCCGTCCTTCCGGATATTCCCCCGTGGGACAATTCCCATTTATTGGCTTCTTTTTGCAGTTCCTCATCCGGCATCGTGATCCCTTCTTTTCTTGCAAGCTGTATCACAATGTTGAAGTATTCCTTCTGAGTAGGCTTAGAGTAGCTTATTGTTACACCGAACCTGTTTACCAGAGACAATTTCTCTTCCATCGTATCGGACTTGTGCATACCGTTTTCATTCTTCACATCATCCCGGTCGCTCCAAGTCTCCTTGATCAGATGCCTCCTGTTGGATGTAGCATAGATCAGGATATTTTCCGGCTTTGTCTCCACGCCGCCTTCAATAACTGCCTTTAAGAATTTATATTCTACCTCAAACTCTTCAAAAGACAGATCGTCCATGTAAATAATAAAACGATAATTCCGGTTTTTGATCTGTGCGATCACATTGGACAAATCTTTAAACTGATGCTTGTATATCTCGATCATCCTCAGGCCCTGGTCATAATACTGATTGACAATGGCCTTGATACTGGTAGATTTACCGGTACCGCTGTCTCCGAACAGCAGCACATTGTTCGCCTTGCGCCCCTGGACAAAGGCTTCCGTGTTATCGACCAGCTTCTTCTTCTGGATCTCATATCCGACCAGATCGGACAGAGTCACCTTATCCATATTGTTGATTGCGCGGAATGTAATGCCCCCTCCGGCTTTTTCCTCGATCCTGAAAGCCTTATTAAGTCCGAACATTCCCACGCCGTAAGCCTTATAAAAGTTTGTGACTACCCGGAAATATTCATGTTCATCGCTCGTCTGCTCCAACTCCCGGCTCAGCGCCCGGACTTTCTCGCTGACATTTTTGTTATACATAAGCTCCGGCTTTCCAATCGCTTTATAGTCAGAAAGACGGCTGAAGCAGTCCACTCCCAGATATTCTTCAATCTTCGAAAAGTCATAGTCAAACAGCTCCTTAAATGCCCGGAAATCATTTTCCGCAAAATAATTCACGCTTCCTTCTCTGGCGCCTACCTTTTCACAGGTAATGCTGAATGGATTTTCATTGGTGATCAGCAGAAATGTCAGGTAGTTATGCCAGAGGTTCTCATCGAATCCATAGTCTGTCGCCACCTGAAGGATACGTTTGATCTGCCTGAAAACCCTGGTCGTCAAAACTTCCTTCGTCTGGCTTTTCTCATCCATACAGCGGAAAATATCACTGAGCTGCATCAGAATGGAGTCAGGCTCCATATCACCATAGATCAATAACTTTGAAACATTTTTATACACTTGTTCCTCCACCTTTCATTTTCTTCTACCAGCTTCCGCCTCCGCCTCCGCCGAAACCGCCCCCGGAGAATCCCCCTCCGCCAAAGGAGCCTCCTCCGAAGCCTCCGCTTCCGGATGATGTTTTCGGGGGTTCCGGCACGGAAAGAGTATTCGTCACATGGGCCATACTTCCCATTAAACACCGGTTAAAGATATAATAATCAAAAAATGTAAACTGCCGGTCTGTTTCATACCAGTCAGGCGCAGACAGACCGAGATCTTTTAATTTCTCAGCAAACACATCGGAAAGACCGAATACATAGGCATACGGCATGATGTGATAAAACATCTGCGGCTGATCTTTTGCCAGCATTTTCATTCTGTCCAGCTCCGCGGTCTCAATGAAATCACGGAGTCCCGCCAAATACCCCATCCACTCAATACACTGATGGGTTCTCTTTTTCATAAATCCGGTCATCAGGATCATTCCGCCGGTCATAACAAGCACTGTGGCCAGGACCCAGATATAGCTGAAAATCTCTCCATTTCTGACTCTTACAACATAGCTTCCTGTGTAAGCTGCCGCAGACAGAAAACTTAAAGCAAGACCCCAGAATACCCACAGCCTCCTGCTGTCCCTGCTTTTGGCATACCAGCTGTCCACCGCGGCTGTAAATAAGATCATCCCACCGAACAACAACATCCATAAAATAGTCTGAACGATGATCCTTGCGATCCCCGTATACGAATAAACACTTGTAACGGCCATAAATAATCCCAAAGGAAGAGCCGCAAGCACCATTGAGATCCCTCTTGCCGCTTTTGAAGCCGATGTATAAATACTAAAATGCTTTTCTCTTCCAAAATACCGGATGAGTTTACTTTTTGCCACATTAAGAGTATCCGCATATTTATATTTCAGATCGTCAATCTTTACATTATCCTCTCCGTTGAATAAGTCGTCAAACATAATCCTCTGGTATGCCGGCGCCGAAGCTTCAAGATCCGACTTTCTATGGAAGGTAAGCTTCCCTTTCTTTTCTTCAATGGTAAGGTATCCCCTGTCTGCCCAGTAAAGAATCAGGGAGAGCATTTCCTTGTCCTGAACTTTTCCATCGATGATGTAGCCCACTCCGGCACTGTCAAGTCCCTCCGGCGGCTGATACTGGATCGATGGAATAATTTTTTCATCCCTGCCGAACATAAGGAACATACAGAGGACAACTGCGAATATGATCACCGATGGAATTAATATTATCCATGGGACTGCAGTGAGCTGCTGGTTCCCGCTGAAATATCCGGCATCCATTTCTGCAAAGCAGGTAAGACCGGAACCAAGTGGAAGACTTTTCTTCAAAGTCCCTGTCACTGTAAGATTTTTTTCGTCTTTTTCCAGCGACAGAATATCTCCGGCCTCTTTTGTCGATCCATATTCCCCACAGTAAAACTTCAGCCGGTCCATATCAAACTTTTTCGGAAACTGGATGGTAAACCTGCTCCCTGCCGGAATCTGGTTCTGCCACTGTGTCGGAAAAATATTATAGTAGATGTTATCATAACTTTTCTGCTGGAATTTCGGGGTGAGAAGGTATTCAAACTTATAAATCCCTTCCCTCACTGTCTTGTCTTCATCTCCAAACCGTAAGACCCTGCTGCCGTTTTCACTGCTCTCATCCACAGTTTCATTGGCACGGAGCAGTTTTACAGAAGCATAGAAAGGTGTTTTCTGAATCTTCCCCTTTTTATCATAGGAAGCTATGGTCCCTTTTCTTGGGATATAGCGGTAAATGCCATGACGGTCTTCCATGAATCTCACGTTTATTTTTTCTGTAATGTCATAGGAACCGTCGTTTCCAACCACAACCTTTGTCTCAAACTGCTTTGTATACATGTAAGGGTCTGACTCCACACTGGACGGAGACAGCCCTGATATGCTTTCCAGTGCAGATCCTGCCCCTATACACAGGACCAGCAGGACAACTGCGATGAAGCCGGAGCCCCATAATTTTTTCATAATGACCTCCCTGCGTCAGAGCACTAGAACGATACTTTTACATTCTCACGCTCAGCCTCATCGCTGATCTCATACAATGGTTTTCTTGTGAATTTAAAAATACCTGCCACAATATTTCCAGGGAACATCTCTGCCTTGGTATTGTACTTGTTGACAACTCCGTTGTAATATCTTCTGGAACCTGCGATCTCTTCTTCGATCCTCTGAAGCTGATCCTGAAGCTGTATAAAATTCTGGTTTGCTTTCAAATCCGGATAAGCTTCCGCGACCGCAAATAAAGAACGCAGTGCGCCGGTAAGTACATTTTCATTGGCAAGCCTTTCTTCCGGATCTGAAGCTCCCATGGCCATATTTCTGGCTGACACTACCTTTTCCAGCGTCCCCGCCTCATGTTTTGCATAACCCTTAACGGTTTCCACATAATTTGGGATTAAATCATACCGCTTTTTCAGGGATACATCCATCGCAGAGTATGCCTCCTCTGTCTTATTTCTCAGGGTAATAAACCCGTTATACGAACTGATCAGCCAGATCACCAATACTGCAGCAATTACTAATATAACTATCAATGCTATCATTCTCTTTTCCTCCTTTTATGTTTGATAACTTCTCGGAATCTTCAGCCCTGATTTTATAAGGCTTTCAGACCCTATCTCAAAAAAATCACCCACTTTTTTTAAAAACACTTGACAAATCGCTCAAAATTTGCGGCGAAGCCGATTGATTATATTTTATTTCAATCGATTGGAGGCGATTTCTTTGTTACCTACTAATCCCGGCGGACATGCCGCCTATCAGGATACTTTCGTATCCGAGTTTCTGAATTTTTATCCTGATCCCTTTGTGCTTTCCAAAAACACCTGGGATTATATCGTGCAGTTCTGGTATCTCGATCTTTCACCTACTGATTCTATCATGCGGGACTGCTACTCTGTCTTTGGACCGGAACCCCGGCTTCCTTCCTGCATGCTGCGTTCTTACCTGCTTGCCCTGAAACTGAAAGTGACTTCCATTACCGTCTGGTGCCGTATGCTCCGGGAAACTCCCCTTTATGCCATCCTCAGTGGCTTCCCTTTCGGAGATACTCCCGGTGTTGGTACCTTTTACGATTTCTTCTCCCGTATTTGGCAGGATGACTCCAACAACTCTTCTCCGAAAGACCGGTTTCCTAAAATGAAACCCCTTAAGGGAAAAAAGAAAGGCGATAAGACTCCCTGCGATTCTTCCAGTACAGCTTCAAAACTTCTTCCTTTGTTGGAACGCTGGCACTTTAAAGCAGATAATCCTTTTTATCTGATATTCCGTCTTTATCATCAGCAGTTCCTAAGCCTTTCTGTCCGTAAAGGCCTGATTGATCCGGAGCACCTTGCTCTGGCCGGTGACGGAACTCCTGTCCGTACTGCTGCTCAGCAACGGAAAAAAAGGATCTGCGGCTGTAAGGAAAAGGGCCGTTCTTCCTGTAACTGCAAGCATCATTATTCCCAACCGGACTGTAACTGGGGATGGGACTCCCACCGGGAATGCTATTTCTTCGGTTACCACCTCTACATGTATGTGGCTTCTGATTCCTACAGCGATCTCCCTGTATTTCCGCTTTTAGAAAGAGCGTCCCGACATGATATGCTTTCTTTTCTTCACTCCTTTTTTACAATGAAAGCATACCTCCCGGAATTCCGTATTGAGAAACTCCTCCTGGATTCCGCCCATGATGCTTATGCTGTCTATGAATACTGCCGGAAGGAAAAGATCTCTCCTTTTATTGACCTCAATCCTGGCCACACCGGACATTTTACCTATAAGGACGATTTCACTATTGACGGCGATGGTGTCCCTGTCTGTAAGCTGGGCTTACGCATGCACAAAGATGGATATGAGGTTGCCAAACACCGGGCAAAATACCGGTGCCCGAAATCAAACCGCAAATGCGGCTGCTTCTGTGAGCATCCCTGCTCACCGGCGAAATACGGCAGAACCGTACACATCTTCACCGATGATAATCCAAGGTTATTTAACATACCGCCAAGGGACAGTAAAGCATGGGAAAAGGAATATGACAGAAGGACTTCCGTGGAACGCTCCAACAAGCGTGAGAAAGAAGACTATAAACTAGAAGACGGCAGACACCGCTCTACGAAGATGTGGTACTGCCGCCTCTACGGCATCATGATGCTGCAACATCTTGATGCCTGGGAAATGCCGCCAACGGAGGCATTTCAAGAATCATTATTAAGTTTAGCCGCTTAATGATGATATCTTACCCCATACCATAGAATTTTTCAAGGCATAGCTTCCTCTATGTCCAACGTTTATGCCCTTTTTTGCCAAATCTCTATTCCTGCACGATATTCAGTTTTCAAATTTCAGTTAGAATCTAATTCATTGAGATTCCGAGAAGTTATTTTGATACCAGTATACCACTAAATATCTTTGCAGGGAACTATGACATTCTGTCCCTGTGGATCTTCACATGCAGCACAATACTCTTTTCTCTTCCCATCCGGTCGTCTGTTTTCAGCATTACCTCCCCGGGAATATAATTGGAAAAACAAATTTTTTCTGCTGAAACCCGGTAGTTGTGCAGCCATTCCCCGGGTATTCTCCGATCAATCCTAATGCTGTCTGTTTTAATATGTCCCGGTATTCCTTCCAATGGAATTTCAACCCTGCCGCCGTCTGAAAGGAAGCCTGCCCAGCCCATATGGCTGCAAATACAGTAAAGTCCTTTCTTTCCGTCTGAGCGGTTTGCCATTTCTACCATTCTTGAACAAATCTTTTCTTCATTTAACATCTCAATCTTCACCTCATAATTCGTTTTGCTTAGCTGTTTCGGATCTTTATCTTTAGTATACCCATCCTGAACAGACGGAAAACATCCCGGCGCGTAGTGCGCATCTTTCAGCGCAAACGACGCAGCATATTCATAGGGTATGCTGTAAGATTCATTTATGTGCAAAAGAAGCCGGGAATGCTCCCGGCTTCTCATATGAAATAGAGGTGTATGATCAAGAAAAGTGTATGAATTTCTTTTTTACAGCCTTTGATCTGGCTGTGGGAAAAACTTAAGGTCTATCCGAAGTATCTCTTCAGTAATCCTTCAAAAGCTTTCCCATGGCGGGCTTCATCCCTTGCCATCTCATGTACGGTGTCATGGATTGCGTCTAAGTTTGCTGCCTTCGCTCTTTTTGCAAGGTCAAACTTACCTGCTGTCGCCCCATTTTCTGCTTCTACTCTCATCTCAAGGTTTTTCTTTGTGCTGTCTGTCACGACTTCTCCGAGCAGTTCGGCAAATTTTGATGCATGCTCTGCTTCTTCCAGTGCAGCTTTTTCCCAGTATAATCCGATTTCTGGATATCCTTCTCTGTGTGCTACACGGCTCATCGCAAGATACATACCTACTTCGGAGCATTCTCCTTCAAAGTTTGCTCTTAAATCTGTCATGATGTCTTCGCTGGCTCCCTGTGCCACTCCGACTACATGCTCAGCAGCCCACTCTCTGTCTCCTGTCTGCTCTTTGAACTTCTCTGCCGGAACTCCGCATGTAGGACATTTCTCCGGTGGAGTATCTCCCTCGTGAACGTAACCGCATACTGTACAAACCCATTTCTTCATAATAATGATCTCCTTTTCTTTTGATTCTATGTTTTGTTTTTTTTATTTTCTGTCCAAGATTGTTTAATAACAGTAATTGTTATTGTTTTCTTGTTGAGATAATAATATCATTTGTTTTTTTATCTGTCAATGGGTTTTTTAAAATTTTTAACGCCCTTTACTTTATATCATTATATTGATATAATTATATGAAAATATGTATATAAGAGAGGTGTAGAAAAATGATCATCAAAGCATCCGCATCATTGCGAAATGACTATACTACTATTTCAAAACTTGCAAAAGAAACCAAGGAGCCGATATATATAACCAAAAATGGCGAAGGAGATTTGGTTCTCATGGACATTGCTGCTTTTGAGAAGAGAGATCAGATTTTACAGCTGCGGGCAAAAGTTCTTCAGGCAGAACAGGAACGAATTGAGGGAGAAAAAACACTCAGTGTTTCAGAGGCAAGAAAAAAATTGCAGGAGCGGGCAAATGAAATGTAAAATTGAAATTCTTCCGACTGCATGGGAAGACCTGAAAAAAATAGAGGATTATTATCTTATACAGTTTGACTCAGAAACAGCACTAAAGGTAAGCGAACACATTTTAGACACCATAGAACGCCTGTCGGAATTCCCCAATTCAGGATCTGCAACTCCCGATACCTGGCTGAATGAAAAAGGATACAGAATGGTGATCTGTAAAAAACATATAGCAATCTATCGGCAGATGAAAGACATCATATATATTTATCATATTGCAGATACACAAACGGAGTATACAAAACTTTTTTATTAAAGAAGGATAAGCCTTTTTTCTTTTGTTTCATAAGATTTCTCTAAGGTTTGTTTATACTTCATTTAGAAATGTTTATCTTCTATACATTGAATTAAGTATTGATTCTGATATACTTTAAACATGCCTTAATCCTGCAGGGTACATAATTACCGGATGTATTCCCTGCCTGGTATAATAGTTTTTCATATATATTTTTAATCCTCTCTTTTCATTAAACATAGGACAAGGGTGTTTTAAGACAACTGACCAAAATCAGCTGTTTTAAACACCCTTGTTCTATGTTATTCTCTTTATAATGGAGGATGATAAAATGAAACTTAGAGAGAATTATACCTGCCCTTTAGAACTTGTCCACGACATGATAAGAGGCAAATGGAAAACTATAATTATTTTCCAGCTAAGAAAAGGAAAGTGTTCTTTTTCTGAACTTCACCGCGGCATTGAAGGTATTACTCAAAAAATGCTTTTAGAACAATTAAATGAGTTGAAGCAGTTTGAATTAGTAACTAAAAAAACATTTGAGGGGTATCCCCTCAGAGTGGAATACTATTTAACAGAACAGGGTGAAAAAATGCTTGCTGCTGTAAAGATCATGCAGGAAATCGGAATCGATCATATGCTTCACCATGGCATGAAGGATTCACTGGACAGAAAAGGTATCCCTTATTAAATATTGTATATACGAAAAAGTAAGTAATTTACTTTCTCATATCTTTCTTTTATTCTTTTCTGTAACAACTAATTTCATTACAGAAAGGATATATTAGAATGAAAAAAGCATTATTGATTATCGATGTGCAGAATGATTATTTTGCAGGCGGAAAATATGAGCTGGTTCATCCAGATGAGGCATTAAATATGATCAAAAGGCTGCTCCGGTCATTCAGGGCTGAAAACCTGCCCGTATTTTATGTTCAGCATTTATCTGATTCAAATGCAAATTTTTTTATTCCGGAAACACTCGGGTCATGTATCCACGATGCAATTACTCCGCTTGAAAATGAAAAAATTATTGTTAAGAATTATCCCAATAGTTTCTATAAGACAGACTTACAAAAAGAACTCAGCGATGCAGGAATCACGGATCTCGTCATATGCGGAATGATGACGCACATGTGTGTGGACACAACAGTACGTGCTGCAAAGGATTATGGATATCATGTAACTCTTCTTTCAGATACATGTGCAGCAAAAGATTTAAACTGGAACGGATCAGTTCTGTCTGCCGATACCGTTCATAATGTTTATATGGCCTCCTTAAATGAGAAGTTTGCAGATGTAATGACAAGCGAAGAATATTACAATATGTATACAAAATAAGTTCCCTAAGAATTTTCTAAGATTTGTTTATATTTCGTTTATAATTGTTTATTTTCTATACATTGTATCTCGAAAGGATTCTGATATACTTTAAATATAGTTTTTCATATATTTTAATCCTCTCTTTTCATTAAATATAAAAACAGGTTCCGTCCAACCAGCGGAACCTGTTTTTGTCTTGCTGTTCTTGCTTTTCACTCTGCATGCTGCCTAAGTATTTTTCAGTGCCTTATGAAGGATCTTCGCAACTGTGCCTCCGACGACAGACCCTGCCAGAATTTCGACCACTGCATTGACTCCCACAAATGCACAGATAAACATCAGCGGATTCAGATTGCCCATGGTAGAATTGAGGTTCTGGAAATATTCCGTGTTCCAGTAACACAGCGCCATAACTCCCATGAAAAATACAGTATTTAGGAACGGTGCACAAAAACCTCCGATATAATAACAGGCAGTTTTCGCGCTTCCGCCTCTGCTCAGTGCCCTGAAGATCACTCCTGTTAAAAATCCCATAAGCGTCCTTGTAGGCACTGCCACCAAAAAGGCATAAAACGGATTGATCCCAACCAGGACTGCCCCAAATGGATTCATCCCAAAAAATCTTGCAAAACTGATAAGTCCGAATGACAGTCCCAGCACTGCTCCGGCTGCCGGTGAAAAAATCATGGCTCCCACCCCTACCGGGATCGTAAGGAGCGATATTTCCAGTATCCCAAGTCGTAAATATCCAAGCGGTGTAAATGTCATAATAAAAATGATGGCTATGAACAGAGCAATCTGCACCATTCTGAGAACTTTTTTGTTTCCCACTTTTTCAACCTCCTGTATTTCCCTTTATATTACCATGCCGTTACAGGATTCTACAAGTTCTTTTGGAAAAACACTCCTTTTGCCACACCGATCTCACCAGCTGCCGCCTCCGCCTCCTCCGAAGCCTCCGCCTGAGAAACCTCCTTTGTTTCCGCCGCCCGATGATCCTCCGGAAGCATTTACAGATGACGGCTGACTCAGAGAGACTGCGGCAAAGGAAAGGTTCCCCGCCATAAAGCTCGGCAGTCTCAATAAAGGAGCGCAGCCCTGACAGCTGCCCCATCCATCGGATACATTTGGGAGTTCTCTTTTTCATAAAGCAGGTCAGCGGCATCATGACTGCCGATGCAGCCAGGACGATTCCTATTTCCATTGTATAATCGAAAATTTCGTTCGTGGATGCTTTATATGTATAAAAAACAAAGTACAGTATTTCTGATAAGTAAAAAAGGCTTGCACCGCCTGCGGTCATCAGAGTCCTCTTTGCTCTGGAAAAAGAATACCAGCCGTCGATCCCCCTGCAGCAAAAATACATTCCCAGCCCCATGCCGGTACACAGCAGCGTCTGAACCACAACGCCGACTGCAGTCATGTAAGAATAATGCCCTGTGAGGACTGTAACCCAGATAACTGACAGCAGCGTACATAGAAATGCCACCCTCTGCAGTCTCCACGATGGTTTGGTATAGATTCCCGCTTTGCTTTCCCCGTCAAACTCTTGTATCAGCTGCGTTTTCGCGCTGCTCATTGTCAGACCAAAGTCATTTTTCAGACCATTTAAATAGACGGAGTCTCCGTTCTGAAACAGCCGCCGGAATACGGTGCGCTGATAACTTGGTGCCCCTTCGGGCAGTTCCTTCAGCTTATGCAGCGTCATCAGGTATTCCTCTTCCTCCTCTATCCACAAGCTGCCCTTGTCGGCCCAATACAGTATCAGAGAGAGAATGTCCCTGTCCTCCGCGATTCCATCAAGAACATATCCCACAGCTGCACTGTCCATATTCTGCGGAGGTTCAAATTCTATAGAAGGAATGATTTTTTCATCCCTGCCAAGACACAGATACAGGACAGCCAGCACCGCCAGCAGAATCACAGGCGGAACCCAAAGCAATAATGAGATTCCGGGTTTCCCTTTTACCCCTGCAAATCCCTTCTGTATCTGTCCCGAAAAACAAGTAATCCCACTGCCCACAGGAAGATTTTCTTTCAGAATTCCGGTAATTGTATTCTCTTTTTGATTCTTTCTCAGATCTATGATATCGGATGCACTTTCAGTGGAACCATAGGCTCCATAGTAAAACTCGAGTTTTTCTAAATCCGTGCCCTCCGGAAAGCGCATCGTAAAACGACTTCCCTTTGGAATATCATTCTTCCACTTTGAGGGATAGATATTATAATAGATATACGGGAAAGGCTGGCTCTGCCGCTCAGGTGTCAGCCGGTAAGTAAATTCATAATCACCTTTCCGAACTGTTTCATGACTGTAACCAAACCGGAATACTTTCGCACCGTTCTGCTTGGATTCCTTTATATCGCTGTTCGGAAGTTCAAGCTCTACTCTCGCGAGATATGGAAATTTTTTTATATCTCCATTCTTTTGATATGCCACAAATCCTTTATCGGGAATGTACCGGTAGATGCCATGTCTGTCTTCCAAAAACTTTACTTTGATCTGCTCCGTCACCAGATAATAGCCTTCCCCATCCACTGTGACATCTACGTCATAAGTCTCCGTCTTCATATATAAATCTTTTTTACCCCAGAATCAAGTTCCTCCGTAAGACGGTCGAAATACCCGCCTTTTATAAGCAAAAAAGCTAGCAGCACCAATAATGGAATAAAATTCTTCAGGCTAAAGTTCTTCATAAATATCCCCTCTCTTTTATGAATTATTATAACATTTCCCGGATGATCTTCATGATTTCTTCTCCGGACTGTGCAAGAGAAACTGCCGTCACTTCAGAACAGTGTGTCATATGGTCCCCTGCCGTAGTGTCACCGAATTCAAATACATTTTCAATCCATTCCTTTTCTTCACTGTCGATGGTTCCTTTTTCTTCACCCAGTTCCATCATCAGACGAATTTCTTCCTCTGTCACAGTTTGTTCTTCTGCTTCTGTTTTCATGTGCAGGATTTTCAGCACAATGTTAGTAGACGCCGACAAAAACCATACCACAGGTTTCATAATGAAAGCTGCCCCAGAGACAACACCGCATGATATCTTTGCCACGGCGAAAGGCTTCTGCATGGCGATTCGTTTTGGAACAAGTTCTCCGAAGATCAAAGTAAAATAAGATAAGATTAGTGTAATCAATATAACCGCTATCGTATCCAGTGCGTCCGCAGATATGGCCGTAAAACCTATATCATCATAAATCCAGGAAACAAGATATCCGGAAAAGTTATCTGCCGCAAATGCACTGCCCAAAAATCCGGCCAGCGTGATCCCGATCTGGATGGTGGAAAGAAAACCTGCCGGTTCTTCCACAAGCTTTAATAGCTTTCCTGCCTTCCTGTCCCCGTTCTCATACATCTTTTTAAGCTTTGCTCCATTCAGGGAAATGACTGCGATCTCTGTCATGGCAAAAAAAGCGTTCAAAAAAATCAGAATGATCTGTAATAATAACTGCGCACCTATTTTATTCATTTCAATAAACTCCTTTATATTCTCGTCTTTACGTCCGGATCTTCTGCAAATATCTGCCGTCATCTTCTCATATGGATATGCACATACGAAAAGGCGCAGTCCGCCATTATATGAAACAGCAGACTACGCCTGTAAATGATCTTAATTAAATTGTTTGCTGAATCACTGTCATCAGCTTCGTCCATAATTGTTTGCTACCTCTTTCTAAATTAAGTAAGCTAATTATACGAATGCAGGAGAGAATAGATTCGGAAACTGTTCACCCAGAGCTTTCATTCGGTCCAGTTCTGCTCATCTTCACTTAATATCCCGTACTGTGTACTACATATCATAAATGCTGCTATCTGCTGATGAATCTTGCCACTCTGGACCCTTCTGTATAAATCATATCCTGATAATAATTCTTTAATTTTTCTTCTGTTGCTTCTACTGCCCCTGTCATTCGCTCCGGAACATTCATCGTCGAAAGAAATGGTTCCTCCTGTGTAAAATTTAATCTGTGAAGATCTTATTTTTGAAATACATTGTAATAAATATAATGATATTCTTTTCTTGATGATACGGTGTCAGCTGATAGCTGAATTGATAATTTCCACTGTTTACTTTTGTCTCTTCATTACCCAGTTTAGTACAAAAAATACTGTGCCTGGGTTTAAGAAAATCCACCTTAATTCCTTCGGTTATAAAATAACTCCCATCTGTTTTCAATGTAACATCCATCTCGTATTGTTCTGTCCGCATATTTTAATCAGGCTGAACCTTTTTATTAAAATTTAATGATACTCATTTGCCTATATCTGATAATTTCTTCAGACAAAAGTCTTCCCTATTTTTATCCCTCCTTAATGTATATCCACATGTAAAACGTAACCATGGAAGCAAAAAGTTCTTACCGTTTCATAAGATCTCTGATAATTATCATTAAAATCAACCCTCCCCCACAGGACAGTTGTTTTCTTTTACCTAAAAAAGTCCCCAGCCATTTCTAAAATAGCCATTGACTGTGCATTTGCCGGATGCATTAAAGTAAAGTCAAGAGCAAAAATTAAACAGCCACAGGAGGTAAGAAATTATGAGAACAGAAGCATTTTTAAGCTACAAAATGACTACAGCAGATGCCAATAATCCGGAAGGTGTAATCCCGGTTGGCAGACAGTTTGATTTCATCGGCGATGTAGAGACAGAACTGATGATTTTAAATGATGGGGACGAATCCCTCTGCCTCGGTTATAACGATGTGAAATTCATGGAAGATGCTTACGTGGGAGACCAGCTGGACTTTAAGGCAACTATGGTCAAAGTAGGAAACACATCAAGGACCTGCCTGATCCAGACTTTTAAAGTGGCTACTCCTGCAAAGAGACTCGGAATCGAAGGCGCTAAGGATGGAGATATGTACTATTTTGATGAACCTAAGCTGATCACAGAAGGAAACGTTATCCTCGTAGTTAAAAAACAACTTCAGCGGGGAGTACAGCCGGATGGAACGGTCAAAGATCCATGGAAGGCAATCGATTAATATTACATATTAGGATAGATATAAACAAATCAAGGAGGTTTTGATATGAGCGAACAGACAGTAACAATGAGATACAGAATGTCAAGCAGAGATGAATTTTATGGCGGAGGTGTAGTAAACGGCGCACGCTCCATTACTTATATGGGTGATACCGCAGACCGCTTAATGGCAAAAGTATGCGGCAATACAGGAAGATGCTGCCTTGTGGAAAAGATCCGTTTATATAACCCTGTCTTTGCCGGGGATTATATGGAATTCATCGCAAGAGTCACAAAAACTGAAGGAAATAAAGTCTACATTCAGTGCCGTTCTTTTAAAGTGGCCCAAATTCCTGAAGAACCTGAATTTGAAAGTTCTATTGATATGCTCAGCGATCCGGAGATCTCAACCGAGGCATTCTTTGTTTATGAAATTCCGGAACATAAAATGAAAGCTTAGATAAAAGGAGGAGTACATGAAAGCATTAGAAGGCGTTAAAGTTCTGGATCTGACACATGCATATAACGGACCGTTCTGCACGACCCTGCTGGCAGACAACGGAGCCGATGTCATAAAATTTGAGCCTATCCAGGGAGACCAGTGCAGAAGCTGGGGACCGATCGATGAAAAAAGTGGTGAAAGCGGGTTTTATGCATTCTTAAATCGTAATAAAAAAGGGGTCACCCTGAATCTTAAAAACGACAAGGCGAGACAAATCTTTTATGATTTAGTAAAAGATGCCGATGTGGTCGTTGAAAATTTCCGGGCCGGTGTATCAAAAAAATTAAAAGTAGATTATGAAACATTAAAAAAGATCAATCCAAGCATCGTATATGCTTCCGGTTCCGGCTTCGGACAGTACGGTCCGCTGTCTAACCGTCCTTGTTACGATATTGTTGCCCAGTCTATGGGAGGAATGGTAAACATGACGGGATTCCCGGACTCTCCTCCTACCAAGGTAGGGCCTTCTATCGCTGACAATGTGACCGGAATCTATCTGTGTGTAGGCGTCCTGATGGCACTGTTTAACAGAGAACGCACCGGACAGGGACAGCAAGTAGATGTTGCTATGGCAGACACCATTTTCAGTCTGCTGGAAAACGCCATTGTTACGACGACTATGGATGGTGTGATCCCTCAGCGTCAGGGAAATATCGACCCTTCGATCGCTCCATTTGATATCTATGAAGCCAAAGATGGATATATTGCGATTGGTGTGGGCAACGACCGCCTGTTTAAAACTTTCTGTGAGACCATCGGCCGGGAAGACCTGCTCGATGATCCGCGTTATAAGACAAATGATCTGAGATGCAAAAACTACAAAGATGGTCTGCAGCAGCTCATAAGTGAATGGGCTTCCTCCAAAGGAAAAAAAGAGATCGAAGCTCTGTTTGACAAAGCCGGTATCCCATGCGGTCCTGTACTGGATATGCAGGAAGCCATCGACCATCCGCATTTCCAGGCGAGAGAGATGATGGTTCACATGGATCATCCGACCATCGGAGAAATGTATTTCCAGGGTTGTCCGATCAAATTGACTGAGACTCCAGGCAGTGTAGACACTCCTGCTCCTCTGTTGGGACAGCATAACAAAGAAGTGTTTGGTCTCACGGATGAGGAGCTGGAATCACTAAAAGCGGAAGGTGTAATGTAATTAGGAGAGCGGGAGGTAAAAATGGATTTTAAACTGACAGACGGACAGGAAATGCTGAAAAAGACAGTCCGTGAATTTGCTGAAAAAGTGGTAGGTCCCCGGGCCGAAGATGTGGATCAGACCGGGATCTTTCCGAGAGATACATTTGAGCAGATGGCAAAGCTCGGTCTTACTGGAATCGGGACTCCGGAAGAATACGGCGGAAGCGGAGGCAATGACATTGATAAGGTGATCACAGTCACAGAACTTGCAAAAAAATGTGCAGCCACGGCAGGTATTCTGTCTATTCACACCATCTTTGCTTCTGTACTTTTAAAGTTCGGCAGTGAGGAACAAAAGAAAAAATATTTACCGGAAGTGACATCCGGCGGACACCTTGCAGCTTTTGCGCTGACAGAACCCAATGCCGGCTCCGATGCCGCTGCGGTAAGGACAACGGCTGTTCTTGATGAGGAAACTGGAGAATATGTCTTAAATGGTACAAAATGCTTTATTTCCGGCGGAGGCCAGGCAAAATATCTTCTTATTTTTGCTCTGACCGACCCATCCAAAGGAGTCAAAGGATTATCTTGTATTTTAGTAGAAAAGGGAACACCAGGATTCTCTGTCGGTAAGATTGAGAACAAAATGGGAATCCACGGTTCAGAAACCGCAGAATTAATCTTTGACCAGTGCCGTGTTCCAAAAGAAAATCTTGTAGGCAAAGAAGGTGCCGGATTCAAGATGGCCATGAATGCTCTGGACGGCGCCAGAATCGGTGTTGCAGCACAGGCGCTGGGAATCGCAGAAGGTGCGCTTGATGAGAGTGTCAAGTATATGAACGAGAGGGTTCAGTTCGGAAACCCGATCAAAGCTCTTCAGGGTCTTCAGTGGTATATTGCAGATATGGCCACAAAAACCGAGTGTGCAAAATGGATGATCTACTATGCCGCTTATTTAAAAAGCACTGGCCAGCCACACACAAAAGAAGCTGCCATCGCAAAATTAAACGCTTCTGAAAATGCAAGATTTGTTACGAATCTTGCCCTTCAGATCCATGGCGGCTATGGCTATATGAAAGACTATCCTTTAGAACGCATGTACAGAGACGCCAAAATCACTGAAATCTATGAAGGTACTTCTGAGATCCACAAGGTCGTGATCTCAAGAGCCGTTTTAAATTCTAACGGAAAGTAATGGGAGGGAAAGCATGAAGATCATTGTATGCGTAAAGCAGGTTCCGGATACCAACGAAGTCCGGATCAACCAGGAGACCGGGACACTGATCCGGGAAGGAGTCCCAAGCATTATCAATCCGGATGATAAAAATGCATTGGAGGCTGCCTTTGTCCTGAAAGAAGAAACAGGAGCCGAAGTTTCCGTCGTAAGTATGGGACCTCCTCAGGCTGCAGATGCATTAAAAGAAGCGATTGCAATGGGAGCAGACCATGCATATCTGGTGAGCGACCGGGCATTCGGAGGATCTGACACATGGGCTACTGCCACAATCCTTGCGGCAGCCATTGAAAAAATCGGAGATTATGACCTAATCCTATGCGGAAGACAGGCCATTGACGGTGATACCGCACAGGTAGGACCTGAAATCGCTGAATTTCTTGGCATTCCACAGATCACCTACGCAAAACATATCGAGTGCGATGGAGACGCTCTGAATGTAACAAGATTTACGGAAACAGGAGACTATAAGATCCGCACTAAACTGCCGGTACTCCTGACTGCCATCAAGGAACTGAACGAGCCAAGATTCCCGACCGTACAGGGAATTTTCAGAGCTTATGACGGAGATGTAGAAATCAAGATGTTAGGTCTTTCTGATCTGGATGTAGATCAGACTCAGATCGGACTAAAAGGTTCTCCCACCAATGTTTACCGTTCCTTTGTCCCTGTTAAATCGAAACAAAGTGAGATCATCGAAGGAAGAACGGATTCAGACAAAGCGGAAACCCTCATTGAGAAGCTTCTGCAGGCAAATTTGATTTAAGGAGGACAGAAAATGGAACGAGCAAAAGTAAACCAGGGAATCGACCTGAGTGCATATGAAGATGTCTGGGTCCTTGGAGAACAACGGGAAGGGAACATACAGCCCGTTACGATCGAACTGATGGGAGAAGGCCGCAAGCTGGCCGATCAGCTTAAGAAAAAACTTGCTGTTGTAATACCAGGTTACAAAATTGAATCAGAAGTTGAAAAGCTTCTTCACTATGGCGCTGATGTCGTTTACTATATGTCACATCCGCTCCTTGCAAGCTTTTCAACAGACGGCTATACTTCCGCTTTTGTACAGCTGATCCAGGAAAAGAAACCCGAGATTGTTCTGGTAGGTGCAACCTCGATCGGCCGCGATATCGGACCAAGGATTGCTGCCCGGCTTGGAACAGGGCTTACCGCAGACTGTACAAAACTTGAGATTGACGCAGAAGACGGAAAAATTCTTCAGACAAGGCCTGCATTCGGAGGGAACCTTATGGCCACCATTGTCTGCCCAAAGAACCGGCCGCAGATGTCTACGGTAAGACCCGGCGTCATGGAGAAAGCCATCCATCAGGAAACGGCTGCCGGAACAATGGAAACTTTTATTCCGGATCTCTCAGAAAATGATATCAGAGCAAAGCTTGTAGAAATTATTAAAAAAGAGAAGAAACAGGTCAATCTGACAGACGCGCGGATCATCGTATCCGGAGGCCGGGGATTGAAATCCGCAGAGGGATTCCATTTGATTCAAGAGTTAGCTGATGTCCTCGGTGCGGAAGTTGGATCTTCCAGAGCTTGTGTAGAGGCTGGATGGATCGATGCTTCCCATCAGGTAGGACAGACAGGAACCACGGTACGTCCGGATATTTATATCGCCTGTGGTATCTCAGGCGCAATCCAGCATCTGGCAGGAATGAATGAATCAAAATATATTGTTGCAATTAATAAAGACCCAGAAGCGCCGATCTTCGGCATCTGTGATTATGGGATTGTAGGAGATTTAAATGATGTGATTCCGGCAATGATTGCCAAGCTCACACAGAAAGAGGTTTCAATATGAATTTTCAATTAACCGAGCAGCAGTTATCCATTCAGAATATTACAAGACAACTGGCTCAGACTGAATTGCTTCCAACTGTATTAAAAGATGATGAAGAAGGGAAATTCCCTGAAAAAGCCTATGCAAAAATGGGACAGATGGGCCTGATCGGTCTTCCATTTCCAAAAGAATACGGCGGACAGGGAGCCGACTATCTCTCTTATGTATTAGCTGTAGAAGAAATCTCCAAAGTAAACTCTTCCGTAGGAATTGCTTATTCTGTATGTACTTCCCTCTTCTCCGGCGGTCTGATCAACTCTGCCAGCGAAGAGCTCAAAAAGAAATATCTTCCGGATGTCCTGTCCGGTAAAAAGATGGGTGCTTTCTGTCTTACTGAGCCGGAAGCAGGTTCTGACGCTGCCGGATGTAAGACAACCGCTCTCTGGGACGGCGAAGCTTATGTTCTGAACGGTCTGAAATGTTTTATCACAAACGGACCTCTGGCTGACTACTTCCTTGTATTTGCCCTGACAGATCCGGAAAAGAAAACAAAAGGATTATCTGCTTTTGTCGTAGAAAAAGCTATGCCGGGAGTTTCTGTCGGCACGATCGAAAACAAATGTGGGATCAGAAGTGCTCAGGTTTCAGAGATTATCTTTGAAAATGTAAGAGTTCCAAAAGAAAATATGGTAGGTGAGGAAGGCAGGGGATTTGCTGTTGCCATGAAAGACTTGGACGGCGGAAGAATCGGTGTTGCTGCCCAGGGTCTTGGAATTGCAAAGGGCGCTTATGACATCGCTCTCCAGTACCTGAAAGACCGCCAGCAGTTTGGAAAACCACTGTTTAAAAATCAGTATTTAACGTTTAAAATGGCGGAACTCTCTGTACAGATTGAACAGGCACAGTATATGCTTTATAAAGCTGCTATGGATAAACAGGAAGGACGCAGTTACTCTATCTCTGCGGCTAAAGCAAAAATGGTATGTACCGATGCGGCTATGCAGGTTTCACAGGAAGCCGTACAGATGCTCGGAGGCAACGGTTACATGAAAGAATACCATGTAGAGCGCATGATGAGAGATGCCAAGATCACACAGATCTATGAAGGCACCAATGAAATTCAGAAGCTTGTGATCAGCGGCAGTTTGTTCCGCTGAATCAGAGAAATAAGAGTCAAAGGCCCGGCTGTCTGCCGGGTCATTTAGATTTTACTGTCTTATGTATTTGCCTAGACAATGGTTTAAGAAATTTGTCTAGCTGATTCCATATCGCTTCCATATCTTTTGAAACATCCCTTGTGTGATGAGCCCGCATAACAAATATTGTTTGGTTGTAGACTCTATCTCTGATACCCGAATATCATACCAGAACCAGTCATCTTTTTCATAATATGCATCTGCTTCCTTGATTAGTTTTTTCAGCACGGTCGGCATAGGAAAATCTAAATTTATTTTGTTATTTCTATATAATTGAATCATTTTCAAATACCTTCTTTTTTATTTTATAGTACCACAACAAACCAGTAAAAATAAAATAACCTTTTAGGTAGAACTTTTTTATCATAATGCTCGTTCATCTCTAATTACTCTATGTATTCTCATTTTAATTGTATTTTTCTCCTATCGCAATATTTATTATTCAAAAAGTAATTTAATGTTGAAATAAAAAAGGAACGTTCCACTTTAAAGGAAGAGAACGCATCCAACAAAAGTTTAATAGTAGAACGTTCTTGCAGGGTTAAGTGTTTATATTTGTTCATAATGAGAATCTCCAATCAATACCAGCATCACAAGATAAGAATATACTAAAAATTGCAAGGATAACTTCCATAGGGGATGTTACAGGGATGGAATTTAAATATTCTATTTACGCTTCTAAAATATTTACCATATTTTTATATATTCAATATTGACACGATTTAAAAAAATGTGTATTATACTCTACAATTCTAGAATTTTTTTACAGGCAATAATATTATATAATATGAATAATTTTAACTTTAATCAAGGAGAGCCAACTATGAAAAAAAAATTATTTATTACTGCACTTATTTTATGTACTTGCTTCTGTGTCACGGGAATTGGTGTTTTTGCTAATACATTTAATAACGATACAGAACAGGAAATTAATTTGGACGAATATATGCAAGGTTCAAAGCCAAGTACATCTCAGATAATCTATGGTGTGAAAAAAGATGCTTCCGATAAACAAAGTATGCTCAGATCAAGACCAAAAAAACCAAACGCCAGAAAAGGATATTTCTGGGTAGAGTGGGAGCCAGAAAAATTACATGGCTATTTTGACAATAATTATTATCAACATCGAGTATCCTTAAAAAATTCCAATTCAAGTAAATACTATTCCAGTTCTTGGACTGTAAAAGGAAAAAGAGCGCATAAATGGATTTACTCAACCTTAACAGGCAACAAAGCAAAATGGAGTACAAGATAATTAATTAGAGACTAGGATAAAATATATTTAGCAATTATCTGCTCATAATTATCTGTCTGAAATATTAAAAAGGCATTTTCTGCATGATTGGAGAGAGGCATTCTAAGAGCCGAACGGAAATCATGTGGAGAATGCCTTAGTATGTGGCTCTATTAATATCTCTTGTAAGGAATCTAAATTATGAAAAAGATTATGTATTTACTGCTTGCACTGACCATCACTATCACAAATATTTTTGGATTTCATCTATTTAATAATTATCGCTTTGCCGAGGAGCTTTTTCATAAAAAGACAGCAGTTTTTGAATACTATCATACATCGGACCGGACTGCTGCGGACACAAAAGATATGCGTCAGGCTATGATTGATTTTTCCCAACATACTCATACAGGCGTTATGCAGTATGAATTCATGAGTGAAACAGATTTGAATGTTTATGCCACTGATGAAATGTTTCACACACAAAAAAAGTTGAAAACCGGGAGTTTTCCCATGACGGGACAATTCTTGTCTAACAAAAAGGGGAATAAAAACAAAGTATCCGGAACATTCTGGTTTCCTTTTACAAAGTGGAACATTCATGTCTATCGGTTTCAAGATGTTAAAAACGTGGGCTTGGGGGATACCTTTTATTTTCATAACATGACTGAGAAATCAAGAAAAACTTTTTTGAAAGAGTTTTCGGTTTATGGAAAAATCGACATACATCCTTCCTATGCAGACAGTCTGAAACTGTTGAATTTTTCTATGTTATCTATCGTAGTTTTAGCGTTTGTGCTTTATATTGCCGGCATTCTTGTGTTTATGATTTCCAATACAAAAAAGTTTGCCCTCATGAGGCTTTGGGGATATTCTAAAAAACAGATGTTCTGTCAATTGCAGATACAGTTTATGAAACTGCTGGCTGGAATCTGGGCCACCCAAATATTTTTATGGATCGGGGCATGTTACAGAACCGAAGGTCCCTCCAATTTTATAAAATATTTTTTGGCTGCATTAACCATTAACATTTTCATATTTGCTGCCATAAGCCTTATCAATCTGGCTGCTTTTTATGTTGTAACATGCTTGGAATTGTCTGCGTCGCAAGTGAAAGGAAAAAGAATTTTTGGAAATGCCAAATGGATTTCATTGTCTCTGCTTGCGGCTGCTATGCTGGGCATCTTTTATATGGTAAATCTGACATCACTAAATTACCAAAGACTAGAGGAAAAGAAACAGGGGCTGGAATTCTGGAATCAGTCAAAAAGCATATTTAAGATTGAGTACTCAGAGTATAATCCTGCGGTTTGGCATGATCTGGTTCCTGAGAGAAAGACAAATGATAAACTGTCGAGATTTTATGAGACAGCCAAAAATCAGGCCGGAGTTTTTATGATCGAATCAGATAATTTTGCAGTATCAGCCAAAAGCGGTGGAAAAAAAGTTTACGCTTACGAAGATGGAATGTCTGAAAAGGAGGCTGTCTGCTCTCCCTATGGAAAACGCATTACTGTTGATTTAAATTACTTAAAACGAAATCCGATCAGGACCACAAATGGAATTTCCATTCAAGATCAAATGATTTACAATAAAAATACGTTAAACGTGTTGGTACCTTTAAACTATAAGAAATACGAGAAAGATATTTTAAAAGAATATAAAGATTATTTTTATTTTCAAAAAGTAGATGTAGACAATATTTATCGAAAGGCAATGAAAAAGACTCTTAATAAGACTCCCAAAAAACAGTTATCTGTTCACATTATCTATACAAAGCCGAACCAAACATATTTTACTTATTGTGCCGGCACAGGAAACGAAAAGAATCAGGTGACCGACCCTATTGCCATCGTATATACAAATGTGATAGATTCCTCTAATATTGCATCAATGTATAATACTTATTTGTTTATGGAAGATCATTCAAAAGGAGATGCATATCAAAAAATTGCTCCTATTGTCAAACATCTGAAATCAACAGGGGTAGATAGTGTTAAGAATGTCTATGGGGAGGCAAGTTCAGCACTTGTGAGAATCCACAATGCATTGTTTCAGCAGGTAATCACGCTGATCACGGCTGGAATTTGTGGTCTTATTTTTCTAACCAGTGCGATATGGTGCTATTTTAATTCAAAGTTGTACCGGATGAGCCTGGAATTTCTGTTTGGATATTCCTTCTGGCAAAGTGTGAAAGAACTTGCTGTCTCATTCCTCATGATTGATATTCTGGCGGGACTAATCATATTTCTTATTAATCGGAGCTATGTCATTCTCCTGTATCCTGCCGCCTCAATATTTTTGCAGGGAATCGTACTGAGAATAGAATATAAATATTTAAATAAAAAAGGAGTCTTAATGACTTTGAAAGGAGAGCAGCTATGATATCGCTTCAACATATTGATAAGGCATTTGGAAATCATCAAGTACTCAAAGATTTTTCCATGGACATAAAGGAGCATGAATTTGTCTCCATTATGGGACCAAGCGGATCAGGAAAAACTACAATCTTAAATTTAATCGGACTATTGGATACTCCTGATACAGGAACGGTTCAGATCAAAGAAAAAAGCAGAATATCGGGTAAGGATCTTCAATATTTCCGCAGATACATTCTCGGATATGTATTCCAAAATTATGCCCTCATAGAAAATGAGACTGTGATGGAAAATCTGCTCCTGTCAAAGCCCTACAGCAAAGATTTTTCAAAAAAAACGGCAGATAAAATTTTGCAAAAGGTTGGTCTGAATACAGAGTGCAAAAATCAAAAAGTGTTTGAATTGAGCGGTGGAGAACAGCAGCGAATCGCACTTGCACGGGTAATGTTAAAACCCTGTGAGATTATATTAGCTGACGAACCTACGGGGAATCTGGATGAGGATAATAAGAAAAAAATCATTGAACTGTTTTTGCAGATGAAAGAAATGGGCAAGACTATCGTGTGTGTTACACATGATATGGAAATGGCAAAAAGCGCTGACAGAATTCTTCACTTGTGAGAAAGGAATTTGAAAATGAAAAAAGTTACATTGTCCTTTATTAATTGCATTTTAATATTATTAACAGTGGGTATCCATAAGGTTATTTACCGAAGTTTTAATTTGAGCTATGACAGCCTTTTCATATATTGGGGAAGCTTTATTCTTATCTTCTTTTTCTTGAATCTGATTGTTAACTACATTGCCTTTATGAAAACGACAGAGTCATATCGTAAGCATTAAAAGAATTCAAATTTTGAAATGCTCCCAAGGCCTTGCTGTCTGCCGGCATTGGGAGCAAGACAATGTGGGAGACAACGTATACTTTACTCTTTGTACCATCAGTCTATTGAATCTGATATCTTACTCTTAAATCATTCAGTGATCTAAAATCCACAAATCTGTCATGCTGTAATCGCCCCACTACAATACCAGGATGAATCCCCATTTGACCAGCAAAGTCCAGTATACTTTGCCTGGTAAAATTGGACTCACTTATAAATTCATTATAATCATCTTCTGATATTAAGGAACGTACCGCAAACAAATCCGCTTCTTTCTCAAGCTTCATATCTACAATTTCAATTTCATTATCATTTTGTGCTGCGATAAATGTCTTAGTTATACAAATAATACCATGTTATTTATTGTTTATCTATATCTTATAAAGATTATACTAGCTAAATCGGTTATTTTTTAATAAATATTATCTTGATACCTATATTCTACTTTATGGCACATGGGCATTGTGGACAAATTGAGAATTGTTTTCTTGAAAACTAAATTTTAAACCGTTCAAATAGACGTGCCTTGCGCAATAAGGTATAATATTTTTAAAGGTTGAAATTTGTGGAGGGACAAAATTTTGGACAGGAATCATTACTATTCTATCGGGGAAGTGGCAGCCACCTGCAATACTTCGATTAAGACGCTTCGTTACTATGACGAGATCAAGCTGGTAGTTCCGGAGGTCCGGAAAGAGGAGAGCAAATACCGCTATTACAGCAAAGATCAGATGGTAACCATCTCTATCATCCGGAAACTGCGCATGCTCGGTTTTTCGATTAAGGAAATTAAAGAAATTGTTTCTGCAAACCAGGTCCGGAACCTGGAACAGAAAATTGAAGACAAACTGGTATGTATAAAAAAGGAAATTGAAACTCTGAATCAAAAATACTTTGAGGGGGATCAGTTTTTACAGAGATTAAAAGAAGGAGCCCAGATCCTCCATCTTTACGATGATGATCTGAAAAAGATCCAGGCAGGTGAGATGGATGCAATCACGGTCAAAAAAGTACCTGAAGTGAATCTTTATCATTCCCGCAGAATCATGCAGTCTTATCACAATGACGAGGTCTCCCTTGAGCGGTGGGTAGAGATCAACGATGAAGTCTCAAGACACGGGCTTAAGGTATGCGGCCCGATCACGGTTACCTATTACACGGATCTGCTGGACCAGTTTCTCTCTAAAGACTGTGATATTGAGTTCGGCATTCAGGTAGAAGAAAGCGGTTCCAAACATGTCCGAAAGTTCGGCGGCTTTCTTGCAGCTACCGCTTTTCATGTTGGACCGTACAGCGATGTTATCAAATCCCACATCAAAATCATTCAGTGGATCAATCAAAATCATTACAAGGTTGCAGGTCCGGTTTCAGAAGAATTTATCATTTCCCCTGTGGACCTGCGAAATGAAAATGAACATGTTACTAAAATCATCATCCCTGTCACAAAGTAATTTTCAGGAATCCTTTTCTACGGGTATGATGATCTTGGTAACCCTTCTGGTTTCATCATTCACATCCAGAGGTGAAAGGATGAACTCTTCGGTAGCCGGCCCAACCGTTTTATAGTTATGTTTTTTGATCCACTTGATGAGATGTATGTAGGTGCTTGAAATTTCTTCATAGTTTCCGATATGAATGACTGTGGCAGCCAGCATCCCTCCAAAAGGCCGTATATGTTCAGCGGGCTTTGATTCCTCTACCTGGACGGCAAATTCGATCTCAGAGTCCTGGGACAGAAATTTATTCAGTATATTACTGTCATAAAAAGTGACATATACTGGCCCTGTGATTTTACAGTTCATTGTCTTTGCTTTATCCGTGATTCCAAGCCACCGTTCAAGGGAAATCTCAGAATAATCATAATCTTTCATGATACGGCGATCATATAAGAGATTGATCTCCGGGATAAATTCTACGGAAATCTTCATCTCGTCAGAACAGCTGTCAGACAGTTCTTCCAATATATCAATTCCACTCTGTATTTTTTTAAGAAAATAGCAGTATTCCGTATAACGGTTGATACTGTCTTCGATCTCCTGCTTCATAGACTGCAGCTTTTTCAGCATATTCTTTTCTAACGCCTTGGCTTCATTTTCAGAGACGATCTCTTTGATCTCCTTCAGTGAAAACCCCATTTGTTTCAAATTCTTAATGATGACGACGGTAATGATCTGCCCCTTTGAATAAAGGCGGTAATGGGTTTCCTCGTTTCTGCGGTCCGGAGTAAACAGGCCGATCTCGTCATAATATCTCAATGTCTTCTGCGGAATATCGCAGATCGCCGAAAGTTCCCCTATGCTGTAATAAGGCTTGTCGATAAAAATAAGAAACACCTCCCTCAGTACATTTTAAATGCCAATGCTATTATACCAGAATATAGCGGCAAAAAGAACGCTGAAATCCACAGCGTTCTTTTTGCTTATTTTAACGTAAAGGAAAACGATGTTACCTACTTGCCGGCATCACATTTGAGAACTGCATTCAGGAGTACAGATGCTCCCTGAGTACACTGTTCCGGGGATGTATATTCCGGTTCACAGTGAGAATGTCCGTCCTTTGACGGAACAAATACCATAGTGGTGGGCATCATATATGCCGCAAACTGTGCATCATGTCCTGCTCCGGAATTGATTTTCTGGTTGGAGTAGCCAAGTTCATCGACTGCTTCCTGTACATAACCAACCAGTTCTTTGTCATAGTAAACCGTGTCTCTTGTCCATGCTACTTCGTAGTCTACTTTACATTTTACTACTTCCTTCGGCATAGACTTGATGACATTGACAACCTGTTCAATCACTTCTGGTTTCTCATGTCTTGCATCGATAGAGAATTCTACATAATCAGGAATAACAGTATGTACATTCGGATGACAGTAGATTTCTCCGGTTGTATAAACTAATTCAGGATCCAGCTTATCCAATTCATCATGGAGATACTGGAGAACCTTTGCCGCCCCATATAACGCATCCTGGCGGTATTGCATCGGTGTGGTTCCGGCATGGTCTGACTGTCCGTAAACCTTGATCTTGTAGTTGATCATTCCGAGAACACAGGTAACGACACCAATGTCTTTATTAGCTGCCTCTAAGATCGGGCCCTGTTCAATATGCAGCTCAAACATTGCCATATAATCCTTGTTGTTCAGGCGGTTTTCTCTTGCTCCTTTATAACCGGATGCCTCTAACGCCTCGCCGAATGTTTTTTCCGGTTCGAGAACTGATTTAGACGCCAGCATATTTTCATGGAGGAAATTTTTCTTAATATCATCCGGGAGATAATCGTTGCAGATAACCCCGGAAGACATCATAGCCGGCGGATATAAAGAACCTTCCTCGTTCGTCCAGATCATTGCCGTGATGTTGTGTTTATGAGGGATCTCCTGATCCGCAATCGTCTCGAGAACTTCCATCGCTCCCATGACTCCCAAAATGCCGTCATAGTTTCCGCCGTTCTTTACTGAATCACAATGGGAAGCCATAACGATGTTCGGAAGATCAGGCTCAGAACCTTTGAGAGTTGCATAGACATTTGCCATATCATCTGTTTTGATCTCTGCTCCGATGGCTTCCATTCGTTTTACGAATTCTCCTCTTGCCTGTAAAGCTTCCGGTGAAAGAGAGTATCTTGTGATGCCTCCGTGTCCGGCATCTCCAAATTTACTCATTGTTGTAATCTTATCCGCCATCCGGCCTAAATCACATGTATACATAAATGAACCTCCTTATTTTTTGTTGAACCAATAGTTTTTAAAAATGTTCCAGCACACAGCTGCCACGATCGTTCCAAAGGCTATAGAAGCGCCCGTGATAAACGCTTCGAGCCGGTACTGTGCAAACTGTTCCCAGTCGGCTTTAAATGCATTCTGCATCATCATAAACAATGCTGCCCCCGGAATGAGAGGGATCATGCCGACTGCAAGATATAATGTCGCGGGTACCTTTGTCCTGACTGCCAAAAATTCTGCATAAATTCCTAAAAATAATGCCGCTGCAAAATATTGTTTTCCGTACTGTGGGACTATAAATCCTGCCGCAAGATATACACACCACGCAAGACATCCTCCTAATGAAGTATAAAATATCTCTTTCCCATGCAGATTAAATAAAAATGCAAAGCCAAGGGCTCCAAAAAATGCTGCGGCGATCTGATTTAATTCACTCATCTCAAACTCCTCTCAACTTCATCTTGCAGCATCCTGCGAAAGTTTTTCAGCACTATCGGAGGAGTGCATTTTAAAGCAGGACGGAGATAGTGCTGAAAAATTCACAGCCAGCTGACCGCTGCAAAGCCCAGGGCAATCGAAAGGCTTAGCAGGACCGCTTCTCCAAAACGGGTCAGGCCGGATAAAAAATTATCGGATATCATCTCCCGGATACAGTTCGTGAACATAAGCCCCGGAATCAGGATCATCACATTGCCGATACTGATCTTATCAGAGGAACAGCCAATGCCTGTACGCGCCGCCATGACTGCCAGCGCCGCTGCTGCCAGCGAACACAGACATGAGACCAGAAACCGGTTCATCTTCATGTTTTTCAAAGGGATTTCCACAGCCTTGATCATGACTCCTATGGCCGCAGAAATCACAGCATCCAGCAGTGTCCCTCCGAAAAACAGGGTAAAAGCAGATGATATCAATGCATAAATGAGCATGCCCTGCCGGTTGGTATACCTGGGCAGTTCATGGATTTGTTTCAGATCCCTTCTGACCTCATCCATGTCCGGAAGGTTCTCACACACATTCCGGGACAGGTTGTTCAGATATTTCAGCTCCTGAAGGTTAAATGCTGAACCATGGATTCTCCTGGACTGGGTTATGATACCGAAATTCTTGGAGGAAATAGTGGCAACAATTGTATACGTAATAGAAAACACCTCAGTCCGTTCAGATCCATAAGCCGTGCAGATTCTAAGGATGGAATCTTCCACGCGGCTGATCTCTGCACCGGAGATCAGCATACGTGCGCCGATCTCCAATGCATTTTCAAGCATCTGTTCCGCTTCTTTTCTAGTCACTGCCTTGCCCATGGTACCCTCTCTTTTTTATTTCAGTTTTCTGGGGCTCCGTTTCACAAACCTGCCCATTCCGGGAGTTCCCTTAAACTCTCCGTCTGCATACACTACATTTCCGCGGAGGAATGTGCGAACCGGATATCCGTGAAGTTTCTTACCTTCCCAGATCGTGTGGTCACAATCTGAATGCATTGTATCAACACTGATCGTGAAATCTTTATCCTTGTCGTAAATAACAATATCTGCGTCCTTACCGACTGCAATTGAACCTTTCTGGTCACATCCGAAAATCTTCGCAGGGTTCGTGGAGCAAAGCTCTACTGCCCTTGAAAAAGATATTTTTCCGGAGTTTGCCGCATCCAGCATATATGGATATAAGTTCTCGATTCCTGAGCATCCGTTCGGGATTTTGGTGAAATCATCCCTGCCCCAGTCTTTCTCATAGCTCTGGAACGGGCAGTGATCCGTTGCCACCGTATCAATGGAACCGTTCTTTATCGCTTTCCACAGTGCATCCTGGCTTTCCTGGCCTTTGATCGGAGGGGAGCATACAAAGTTGCGTCCGTCCTCTCTCTTATAAACGTCACAGGTGAATTCCAGGTACTGCGGACAAGTCTCCACGAATACCGGTGCCCCTTCTTCTTTTGCCTGAATACAGGCTTCAAGGCCTTCCTTATCCGCCATATGCACCAGATACAGCGGCGCATCCAAATGCCTTGACCAGTGCACAGCTCTTTTGTCTGCCTCAGCCTCCACAAATTCCGGCCGGCTCATGTAATGATACCAGGCACTCGTCTTGCCTTCTTTTAAGAACTGCTCTGTATACATATCAATCAGATCCGGATTCTCAGCATGCACATTGATCATGGCTCCCAGTTCCTTCGCGCGCAGCATCAGCTTTGCAAGAGTTCCGTCGCTTACCATCCATCCCTCTTTTTTATACACCAGGAAGCATTTAAAGCTTGTGATTCCCTCTTTTACGGCCTCTTCCATCTCCTCAATGATCGCTCCGTCAGAAAGATCAGTGATACAGCAGTGGGAAGCAAAGTCCACACATGCTTCTTTCTCCAGAACAGCTTTTTTCTCTGCAATGACTCCGCGGATTGTTTCTCCGGTATGCTGAACCGGATAATCAAAGACCGTTGTGACTCCTCCGCAGGCAGCGGCCCTGGTTCCTGAAAGATAGCTGTCTGAAGAAATCGTACCGCCGAACGGCATTGCCAGGTGAGTGTGTACGTCCAGTGCTCCCGGAAGTACCAGCTTTCCTGCAGCATCAAACACTTCATCTGCATCTGCTTCTATATTTTCTGCAATGGCTGCGATCTTTCCGTCCTTCACACCTAAATCCGCAGAAAACATATCAGAAGCTGTCACAACAGTACCATTCTTGATCACTAAGTCGAATTTTTTCATATGATTGTCCCCCAATCTGACTTATGCTTTACTCATACATGGTTTTTATTTTCACTTCATGGTCTTTAACTCCCGGCTTCATCTCAACCTTTCCAGGGGTAATGCAGTCCATAACCGGACAGACATTCAGGCATAAATGGCATCCGACGCACTTATCTTCATTGAGAACCGGCTTCCTCTCTTTTTCATCCCATGTAATGGCCTGATGTCCGCCGTCAAAGCAGGATACATAGCATCTTCCGCATCCCACACACTTATCCTTATTGAAATCCGGATAGAGGATGAAAGTACGGTCGATGTCATCAGCAGGTACGATGTTCGGCAGAGCCACGCCTACCAGATCAGACAATTTATCAATTCCATGGTCTTCCATGAAATGGGACAGACCGCTGATCATGTCTTCTACAATACGGTATCCATACTGCATAACGGCCGTTGTCACCTGGAGATTGGAAGATCCCACAAGAATGAAATCCAATGCGTCCTTCCATGTCTCAATACCTCCGATTCCTGTGATCGGGACATCTTTTAATTCCGGATGCTGTTTCATCTGTGTGATAAAACGCAGCGCGATCGGTTTTACTGCCGCTCCTGAATAGCCGGAGATGGATGATTTACCGTTGACTACCGGCATTGCAGTCATATTTTCAACATCAATATTTGTGATGGCTTTTACTGTGTTGATGGCAGCGATTCCCTTAGCTCCGCCCTCCATGGCAGCAATCGCAGGAATCTCCATGTTTCCGATATTCGGAGTCATCTTTGCAATTACCGGAAGATGGGTAGCACCGGAAACAACCTCACAGTATCTGCGCACAAGATCCGGATTCTGTCCTACATCGGACCCCATGGCAGAGGAAGTCATCTGAGGGCAGGAAAAGTTACACTCAATCATATCGACTCCGGCCTCTGTTACTTTCTTTGCAAGGATCTCCCATTCTTCTTCATTGCTTCCCATAATGCTGGCAACAATGACTTTTGTCGGGTAATCCTGTTTCAGCCTTCTCATGTATTCCAGATTGTCTTCCAGAGGTTTATCTGAAATCATTTCCATGTTTTTAAATCCGGTCCACGGTGTTCCTTCCTTTGAGGTAATATCAAAACGCGGAGAACACTCATTTGGTATAAAAATACCGATGGTCTTATAGTAAACTCCTGCCCATCCTGCCTCCAGCGCTTTGGCACACATTTCATAGTTGCTTCCCACCGGAGAGGATGAGAGGAAAAATGGGTTTTCGCATTTGACTCCTAAAAAATCGATTGATAAATCTTTCTTTACGGACATATTCAATGCCTCCTTTCTATTTGTTAAAATAGTCTGCAATCTTTTCTGCGGCCTCTTTGCCTTCAGCGACAGCTTCTACTACGGTTTTTCCGCCGTTTACCATGTCTCCGCCTGTGAAGACGTTATCGCCGTCTGCAATGCCTGCTACATCATCTCCGACCACCTGTCCGATCGCCAGCACAACCTGATCGGTTTTCATGGTCAGTCCGGATTCCCCGTCACGTCCTTCAAATCTCATTGCGGTGACATGTCCGTTTTCTCCGACGATCTCTGCAGGTGCAAATTCCTGAATGATCGGGATACCCATACTTTGTACGAAGCTGACTTCATCCATATCTGCCGGAGCTTCTTCAATGGTTCTGCGGTAAACGATAGTCGCTTTCGCTCCCAGCTGTTTTGCAGTTGTGACACAGTCCATAGCCACATCACCGCCTCCGATGACGATTACATTTTCTCCAAGTAACAGCTGATCTGTATTTGTCTTAGCTTCCCTCAAAAAGTCAATGGCAGTTACCACACCTTCCAGATCTTTGCCTGGTATATCCACCATCTTTGATTTCCAGAGACCTGCTCCTACGAATACTGCATCGTAATCACTTTTGAGTGCCTCAAGCTTTGCCGCATCTATGGATTCATTAAATTTAAATTCTACCCCAAGTTTTTCAATAGTCTGAATATCAAAATCAACTACTTCCTGAGGAAGTCTGGTTGGAATAATACCATATGTAAGGACACCGCCTGCTTTATCCTGAGCCTCATAGACAGTCACAGAATATCCTTCCAGAGCCAGCTGTCTTGCACAGGAAAGAGAGGCCGGTCCCGCACCTACACAGGCGATCTTTTCTTTCTTTGGCTCTGCCGCTTTTAAAAATTCCATATTCTGTTTTTTCTCTTCTTCTACGAGGAAACGCTGGATCTTTCCAATCTCGATCGGCTTATCAATACCGGTCCGGCTGCACGCCTGTTCACACATTTTTCCGTATGGACAGACCTGGGCGCAGCATCCTGCCAGCGGGTTATTCTCGCGGACCGTCTCTGCTGCTCCTTTAATATTGCGGAAACGGAGAGAACGAATGAACTTTCCGGGATCTGTTCCTGCCGGGCATCCTTTGCTGCAAGGTGAATCATGGCAGAGAAGACATCTGGATGCTTCTTCCATTGCAGTTCTCAAGTTAAAGCCCTTTTCCATTTCTTCTCCATACTCTTTTTTTGTAATTTTACTCATGGTTGTTTCACACTCCTTTTATATGATCAATTTCATGGTTTTCCATCTGAGACTGGGACGTTCAGACGTTCAGCCGGCACTATTCTTTTCCGAATTTCTTAAAAAGGAATCTTCCGGAATAGTCGCAGGACACTCCGAGAATATTGCCTAACAGAAGACAGATTAAGAGCATCTTCCAATCTCCGCCGCTGGCGAATGCAGAAAAGCCTCCCATAAACGTATTGGGCACCATAGACAGAACATCAATGTGGGACTGGAATACGATCAGCCAGGAAAAGAATCCCGTTACGACTGCTCCAAATATGATCGTGTTGTTGATGCCGCCGGACAGGATGATCAGCATTCCCCACAGCAGCCCTGTGTAGTTGCTGCACATCGATTTGATAAACCCTGTCTTCCCGCATCCGGCAGAAAAATACGACGTGCATCCGACGAATCCTATCCAAGTGGCGAGCCCGAGGGCAGAGCCGACTCCCTGCCAGAGACAGCAGAAAATTCCGGTACCGATGGCATTGGCCATTATTACACTCATAGTTGCTCCTTTCTTATTGCGTTTCTGTTATTTGTTAAGTTCATTGTATCGGATACACGATGTGGAGAGTAAAGAGATAATTTTTTAGTTTTCCTTAAGATTAGTTAATGCAAACTTTTATAAACTACCAGTAAATAATTGTTTGTATTTTAAAAAAAAAGAAATTTTAGTTTTATTTTTAACAAACTGCCACCCGTTAACAAAAAAATTGCATAAAAATATTAAAAATACAACCAATATCATAGATAAAATAACAAAAAAAACCTTCCTGCAACAGGAAGGTTTTTTAAATTTATTATGTATGTCCCAGATGTACAAATGAAAGTTTGCGTTTTTCTTTGATTACCCGCTCTCCGTCAGTAAAACTACTGTCGAACATTTTGTCTGTACGATTTTTAAATAACAGAGAGGGAAACAGCGGGATACTGAAATGTCAGCATCCCCGAACTCTCAAAACCAATATTTCTTCCTATTCTTGAATATTATCCTGTTCAGACAAAACATGGCACAGCCCATCATCACCACGGCGGCAGAAAGGATTAGCACAAAGGAAACACAGTAGACATAACCGTGTTCTTTTATATTCAGAAAAAAATAGATATAATCCCCCGTAGCTTTTCCATATGCCACCGCAAAGATGAGATAGAGAAGCGGAACGATCATGACGCTTAGGACCTGACTGCTTTTTTGTACACGGTTCATGTCGCAGAACAGAAAATAGTAAAGTATCATGAAAACAGGGTTAAGCATATGCAGAAAAAGAAACATGCCGTTAAATTTAAATTCGTTTGTGAATGCCGTGCAGACCATCATGACCAGGAATAACAACATCATACAATCGAGATACAGGATCTGTGGAACTTTCCTTCCTGAAAGTCTGCAGAGAACAGTATCAAACAAGAAAATACCAACGGAAAAGTTGCTGAGAAAGGTCAGTTCATGCATGTATCCCAGCCTTCCCCAATAACAGTATAAAGCAGTGCAAATAAATAATATGGACAGTCCCAGTGTCACTGGCTGCCTGAATCTCCTGTTCATACCTGTTCCTCCCTGGAGTCTGATTCTGCTCTTAAACTATATTCGCTCCTGCACCCGATGATTACCGTAAAGGGCCAGGAAATAAACTCTGGCAGCAATCTGCGGCAATAGTTTTGATCTATCCTTCTTTCGATTTTAAAACTTCCCTTCCTTATCAGTCATCAGCAGTGCAATCGATCGTCTTTATATCGCCTTTTCCCCAATACTGGGCCTCTTGCCATAAATAAAACCTCCAAACTGAATAGTGTTATCTTACATCAGTTTGAAGGTTTATACAAACTTTGGGATAGTCCCATCAAAATCTCTCAGGTCTTTTCATGATAATATAGCTAACAGTTATATTGGTTTTATTTCTTTGACTGAAATACAAGGCATGCTGCTCCAATCAATCCACAGTCTTCTCCTAACACTGCGGGTACTACATGGACATTATCTTTTAAGGCATCGTATACTTTCTCTTTCACTCGTTCCTCAATTTCTTCAACAAATCTAGGAACTTTTAATGCTACGCTGCCACCCAGCACAAAAATATCCGGGTCCAGAACACCATATAGAATTCCAAGGAAACTAGACAGATATTCATAGGCATCTTCCATGATATCCGCTGCTGTCTGATTACCTTCCTGTGCCATCTGGTAAACCTCTCCAGCATGAGCTGCCCTAAGTCCCGCATCATTTGCCCTCTTGGTAATAGCTGTTCCGCTGGCAATGGATTCGATGGAACCTTTCTTTAAATTCCCCTGGAATGGACCGTTTTTCCACAAAATAGAATTGGCAACTTCCTGTGCAAATCCCTTTGCTCCTCGGAAAATATTTTGATTTACACAAAAACCTGCCCCAATTCCTGTGGAAATCGTCAGAAACTGCACATAACCTTTTCCTTTTCCTGCTCCGATTGCTGCCTCAGCCAAGCACGCCAAATTTCCATCATTCTCCAAATACACAGACAGTCCTGTTTTTACTTCCAGACATTTGGTCAGTTCAAAATAATGCCATCCCGGAAGATTCGGAGGAGTCAGTACAACCCCATTGATTAAATCCAACGGTCCCGGACAGGAAATACCGATTCCCTCCACTGGATATCCAAATCCGTCAATAACTGTTTTTATGTCATTCAGAGTTGTTTCTGGTTCCTCCTCATTGGTCGGAAATTGTCTGCGTTCTATGATTTTATAATTTTCATCAATTAAGGCTACCCTTGTATTTGTTCCGCCTACATCAATTCCAACTGCATATTTCATACGCTTTTCCTATTGGTAGTAATATTTTACTTTATCTGCAGAGTCAAATAAATTAATCTTATCTCCAATGACTGCTTTACAAGCTTCGATTGGTTCTGGATAGATTTCCAGAGGTTCTCTGTATTCTGGATGAGCATTCAATACTTCTCTGCATTTTTCATAAAATGCGACCTTAATATCACTGGAAATATTAATTTTAGAAATTCCAATTTTTACTGCTTTTGCAATTTCCTCATCTTTATTGCTGGAGCCGCCATGTAATACTAATGGGATATCCAAAGTATCTTTTAATGTCTGTAAGATGTCCAGACGTAATTCTGGTTTCATATCGCTTGGATAAATTCCATGTGCAGTTCCGATTGCAACAGCTAATGTATCAATTCCAGTCTTCTCTACGAAATCTTTTGCCTGATCCGGATCTGTATAAATGATTCCTGTTGTTCCGCCTTCAATGGAGTTTCCTGTTGTTCCGATGGTTCCTAATTCACTTTCCACAGATACATTTGCTAAATGGGCAACTTCACAAACTTTCTGTGTAACTGCTACGTTTTCTTCATATGGAAGCTTGGATGCGTCAATCATTACAGAAGTAAATCCTGCCTGAATTGCTCTTACAACTGTTTCAAATTTGTCTCCATGATCCAGATGGATAACGACTGGTACATCTGTTTTGGATGCTTCATAAATCATAGCCTGAATTAAGCTGTTTTCTACAAAGTTAAATTCATCCGGTGACATTTCCAAAATAACAGGACTTTTCATTTCCTTGACTTTCTGCATCACAGCTTTCAATAACTGATCGCTTCCAATATTAAATGCTGGTACTGCAAATCTTTTTTCGTCTGCTACTTTTAACAGCTCTTTCATGTTCATTAACATAGTAAATATCTCCTTTAATCTCTTATAATGATTTTCCTTCTGATTTTGATAATTTGATGTATTTCTTTACCAGTTCCTGGCTGTCAATCTCCACCTGGTGCATCATGACCCAATAGTTAATATCTGGTTCCTTTTTTAAATGCTTTTTAATACTGTCAACGTTGGCATTCATAAAATCACAGCCTACGTTAATCTTATTAATGCCGTATTCGACGCATTTTTGGATATTCTCATCCCCAGATCCGCTGCCTCCATGAAGTACCAGAGGCATCTGTGTCTTTTCTTTGATTTCCTTTAATCTTTCAAAATCAAATTCCGGTACATAACCTTCTGGATAGTTTCCATGGGAACTTCCAAAAGAAATTGCTAATGCGTCAATTCCGGTTTCCTGTGCAAAGCGCAATGCTTCATCTGGATTTGTTTTCATATCATCATCTGTATAGTTATCCCCTTCACTTGCACCCATACATCCGATTTCCCCTTCGACACTGGCATCAAACTGTTTTGCGAACTCCACGATTTCTCTGGTCATTTTAATATTTCCTTCCAGATCATATCTGGAAGCGTCTACCATAACACTGGAATATCCATCTGCAAGTGCTTTCTTTAATAATCCAACTTCTTCTCCATGATCAAAGTTCAACGCCACCTCTATACTAGCTCTCTCGGCAAGTTTTTTTACAATCGGTGCAATCAAATCACTATCACAGTGATTTACCATATGTTCCTGCACAATGTTTACAATAATTGGTGCTCTTAATGACTGTGCTGCCTGAATCACCGCTCTGGCCGTTTCAATATTGAAACAATTAATCGCCATAACTGCATAATTACCTTCATTTGCTCTTTCAAGCATCCCCTTCATTGATACGTACATTTTACAATTTCCTTTCTAATCTGGTACCTTATGAAATGCTGATTCCTGATAAATCCATTTCCTCTTCTTTTTCATCTGCAACCGGCTCATCAACTTCTGTTTTTTTCTTCTTAATTAAAACTAACAATACGCCCGTTACTGCAGTACCTGCCAGTAAAGCAATCAGTGCAGCGATTGGATTTGACATTGCTGGAATAACAAAGACTCCTCCAGACGGTACTTTACTTCCTACACCCAATGAAAAACTAATCGCTCCTGTAATTCCACAACCTGTTGCTGTACAAATCACTGTACGAATTAAATCGTTCATCGCAATTGGAATAACACCTTCAGAAATCATACATAATCCCATCGGAAATGCAATTTTGATATTTTCTACTTCCTGAGAAGAATAAATAGGTTTTTTCATAAATTTAGATAATACTAATGAGAATGTAACTCCCAGAGGAGGAACCATGGCTGCTAACACTTTGATTGCTTCAGGTTCTGTAATTCCTTCCAGAAGCAAACCATCACAAATCAGGTTTGGCACCTTACTGATTGGTCCACCAAAGTCAATACACCCTAATGCTCCGATAACAAAGCCGTATACTCCTTTAGAAGACTGGTCTAACCCTGTAATAAAGTTTGTTAATGCGTTTGTTGCCCATACAATTGGATTTCCAATAACAAAGAACATAATCAATCCGGCAATAATTGCAGATAATGTTGGTATAATCATCATTGGCATAAGAGCTTCTGCCCATTTTGGAACTTTCAAATTCTTTTTAATAAATAATGCAATATATCCAACCAGGTAACCACCGATCATACCACCTAAGAATCCAGCTCCCAAGAATGAAGCAATTTGTCCCATTAAGAAACCAGGTGCAATACCAGGGCGATCAGCAATAGAATAAGAAATATACCCTGCAATAAATGATGGTAATAATCCCATTCCTAAAACACCAAGAGAAGTCAATGCATTTGGAATTGTCATTTTTGATAATTCTGTTACATTTTCTCCACCCATTAAGTTACCAACTGCAATTAATAATCCTGATGCTACAACCAATGGCAGCATGTAGGAAATAGCAGTCAACGCATGTTGTTTTAATTCTGCTCCTATTTTTTTCATAATCTCTCTTCTCCTTTGTTACTTTTTCAATTCATTTTCAATTTTCTGAATTAATTGCTTGGGTGCCTTCACACACACATTTGTAGGTACTTTAATTGTAGGTTTTCCTTCAAAGCGCTCTGTTCCAGTAATTGCAATATCCACTGCCAGAATTACAATGTCAGCTTCTTTCACCTCATCTGCTGTTAATTCATCTTCGATACCAATTGTACCCTGTGTCTCCACCTTAATGGTGTGTCCCATACTTTCAGCAGCACGAATTAATTTTTCTTTCGCAATGTACGTATGTGCAATACCTGATGTACATGCTGCAACTGCAACAATTTTCATAATTTAACATCTCCTTTCATAGTTCCTATTTGTTATTCCTTACACTAAAATAGTAGCATGGATATTCTTTCTGTGTTCATTGATTAAGGGCTTTTTAATGTGGCACTTTTTTTCTGTTTTTTTTATTTTTTTGTTTTTCCGGGCATTTTAATACGGTAATTTTTAAGCTGTAAATAGTTCATAAAAGAAAAATCACCGGGAATCCGATGATCTTTTTATGAATGTTTTAAGCATTGAATTTTAAATTTTCCCTAGATTAAAATACTGCTTTTATATCTTCCACTGTTTTTGCAGAAAGCAGCTGTTCAACAGCTTCATCATTTCCAAGATTTCTTGCTACTTCTGCCAACAGCTTTAAGTGTGTCTTCGCATTTTCATTGTCATTTCCTACTGCGAACAAAAAAATCAGTTTTACACCCTTTCCATCCAGTGTCTCCCACTCGATTTCATTTTCCATTTTTCCAATGGCAATTCCAACCTGTGTTACGGAATCACTTTTTCCATGAGGAATTGCTACATAATGTCCGATTCCTGTCTGCCCTTGAGATTCGCGAAGATAAATATCTTTCACATAGGATTCTACATCTGCAATATATCCTGCATTTTTCAGCTTTCCTGCCAGATTTGTAATAGCTTCTTTCTTATCTGTAGCTTTCATATTCAAGTCAATTACTCTTTCATCTAATACATCTTTTACATTCATAATAGTTCCTCCTCATCATTGAATTAAATATTTGTAAACTTCAATATTGGTTTCCATACTTTTTAACATGAGAATTTTTTCATCTGTATCAATTAATGAAACATATTCTTTGTAAAATAACTGAATTCTGTTAATTTCATCTTTGGTAATTAGCTTGAATCCAAGTAGAAATACTACTTCCACTGGCTCATCGTCCCACATCACTGGCTCATCCAGAATTGCTATTGCAACCTTGGATTCGTTAACTGCAGCAGGTGAACCATGGGGAAGACTGACACCGTTGCCTATCGTTGTTGTTGTCTTATTTTCCCTCTCCATTACCGTATCAAAAAATTCTTCTGTCACAACGCCCTTTTCTCTCATGGCATCTGACATAACTTTTAAGATTTCTTCCTTTGACTGAACCTTCATGTGTGTGAAAATCAGTTCTGGAGAAAACAGCAGACAACATTCTGGAGAAAAAGGATTCTCACTTACATTAGAGTTAATAGTGTCCAGATAATTTCTTAAAGCAAGAATACCATTTTCACTTAAAATATTAGGAATTACTACAATTCGTTTGTCTTTCACTTTTGTTTCTTTTGATGAGATGATAATATCAATATCATAATAATCATCCAATTTAAAATCATGGGTACTGACAATTTCCAGACTTCTAATTTCCGGAACAACCTTTTTAATTCTTTCTTTCATCAACTGCGCATGTCCCATATTGAAATTCGTCAGTAAGATTGCCTTGTACTGATGTATCTTCCGCTCAATTGCCGCCTGAATATACAAAACGATGTATCCGATTTCATCTTCGGTAATCTGTACATTGTAACACTCTTCAAACAGAATACTAATTGCCCAGCTTGCCCGAAATACGTTTTTATACTCTTTTTTAATAAAATCGATTAAATCATTGCTTTGCGGGGTTCCGTATCGCAGTCGGAAAATGGTCGGTCTCAAATGTACAATAAGGCTTTCTTTTACTTTCTGGTCCGATACTAAATCTACATTCATAATGTTTCCAATGACCGTCAGCAGCCGATCCACAAATTTCACCAGCTGATTGTCATATTTTTTTACTTGTTCCAGTGTAATTTCAATCTCTGAAATTCCTATAAATTTTGAACATAGAATCTGTATGGAAAGAAAAAGAATATCTTCCTGGGAAAAGCGTACATGGAATACTTCTTCCAATTTTTCAAAGATAGCTACAGTAAACGCATACTCATTATATTTTTGAAGAATTTCCAGTTCTTCCATATGATTTTCCATCATCAATGGATTGTCGAACTCTTTTCTCTGATATGCTATACAACAGTAAATAAGAATTTCATAAAATGATTCATCTGTAAATCGATAATCCCATTCGTTTTCTGCCTGTATGATACATTTTCGCACTGTTGATACATCAATGTTCGGAAAAAAATAATCCAGATTCTGATTAATTGTAGCCGAGGTACTTCGTTCCATCATCAGATTCCTCAATGCAATCCGATATTCATTTTCTCTGCTTAACAATCGATATCCGCGACTTCTTTCGTTTACCAGTTTGATGTTATAGTAACTAAGCCATTCTTCACATTCTTTCATTACCTTCAGCATTGTTGGAACACTTAAATATAGTTTCTCTGATAACTTCTGTGTAGTAATTGTCTGCCACGGTCGTAAATTAAATAAAACCTTTAAAGCTTCCGTAACTCGTTCTTTCGGATTATAAGATTCTAACTGAAGTTCTCCCGGCCGATCCAGATAGGCTTCCAATTTTTCTTTTTTTTCTTCTGATATCTCCAGCCAAATACCTACTCTTGGTTTTCTCTGAATAATTCCAAGATTATTTTGAGTTAAAAAATCATCCAGTTCATTAAGTTTATTTCTTACGGATTTTTCAGAGAGTCCGACTTCTTTTGCAATTTTCCCGGTCGCCATGATTTCGCCGTCCATGATACAACCTAAAATCTGTTTCATATAAAACTTCTCTTTCGAACGTTTCATTCTTCCTTCGTCTCCTCTCAGTCATTATGTAAGTTCTGTCTGCACCTCCTCCCTTATGATGATTTAAATTATAGCACGGTTCCTTTTACTTAGATTATCAATTACGGGCGTTTTAATATGGTACATTTTTTTATTTTTCCAGTAAATCCTCCAAAAAACAATAGATAAAATGTGGTAATTTTTAAATAAAAGAAATTCCGTGTATATAACAAAAACCGCTTGAGTGCAAAGCACTCAGCGGTTTCATTTTTTCATTTTAGCATGGTTTAATGCTAACGCGTATATTATTCGATGATTGTAGCAACACGTCCTGATCCAACTGTACGTCCACCTTCACGGATAGCGAAAGATAATCCCTGAGCCATAGCGATTGGGTGAATCAGTTCGATTGTCATTTCTACGTTGTCACCAGGCATGCACATTTCAACACCTTCCGGTAATTCAACAACACCTGTTACGTCGGTTGTTCTGAAGTAGAACTGAGGACGATATTTGTTGAAGAAAGGAGTATGACGTCCACCTTCGTCTTTTGTTAAAACGTATACCTGAGCTGTAAACTTAGTGTGGCATGTGATAGAACCTGGTTTACAAAGAACCTGTCCTCTTTCGATTTCTTCTCTCTGAACACCACGGAGAAGAGCACCGATGTTGTCACCAGCCTGAGCTTCGTCAAGAAGTTTACGGAACATTTCGATACCAGTTACAACAACTTTTCTTGTCTCTTCTTTGATACCAACGATTTCAACTTCTTCAGATACGTGAAGTACACCGCTTTCAACTCTACCTGTTGCAACAGTACCACGTCCTGTGATAGAGAATACATCCTCTACTGGCATAAGGAATGGTTTGTCTGTGTCACGCTGTGGGTCTGGAATCCAGCTGTCAACTGCAGCCATAAGTTCCATGATCTTATCTCCCCACTCGCTGTTAGGATCTTCAAGAGCTTTTAAAGCAGATCCCTGGATAACTGGAGTGTCATCACCTGGGAATTCGTACTCGCTTAATAACTCACGGATTTCCATTTCTACTAATTCTAATAACTCTTCATCGTCTACCATGTCACATTTATTCATGAATACTACGATGTAAGGTACGCCTACCTGACGGGAAAGAAGGATGTGCTCTTTTGTCTGAGCCATAACACCGTCAGTTGCAGCTACTACAAGGATAGCTCCGTCCATCTGAGCAGCACCAGTGATCATGTTCTTTACATAATCGGCATGGCCTGGGCAGTCAACGTGTGCGTAGTGACGGTTATCTGTTTCATATTCTACATGAGCTGTGGAGATAGTGATTCCACGTTCTCTTTCTTCCGGAGCTTTATCGATATTTTCGAAATCAACGGCTGCGTTTCCATCTACTCTGGCACTTAATGTCTTTGTGATAGCAGCTGTTAAAGTAGTTTTACCATGATCGACGTGACCAATGGTACCAATGTTGCAATGAGGTTTGGTTCTCTCAAACTTTTCTTTAGCCATTTTAAATGTCCTCCTTATTAGCCCTTTGGGCAAATAGATAAATTATTATTTACTACCGGGTCGACGAATCACCTTACCAAAGGCCGTCCTACCCTTGATTATATTTCATTTCTTTGAAGAATTCAAGCATATTTTTTATCAAAAAAACCTGCTTATTTTGCTTTGTCTGCGATGATTTTTTCCTGTACGCTCTTCGGTACCGGCTCGTAGCTGTTGAAGAACATAGAGTAGTTTCCACGGCCCTGTGTTCTGGAACGAAGGTCTGTTGAGTATCCGAACATTTCTGCAAGAGGAACGAAAGCTCTGATGATCTTTCCGCCTCCGACATCATCCATACCCTCAATACGTCCGCGGCGTGAGTTGATATCACCGATAACGTCTCCCATGTAATCTTCAGGAGTTGTAACTTCGACTCTCATGATCGGCTCTAAGATGATAGCCCCGGCTTTCTGCATCGCTTCCTTGAAGGCCATGGAACCGGCGATCTTAAACGCCATCTCTGAGGAATCGACATCGTGGTAAGATCCGTCGTATACTGTAGCTTTTACACCGAGTACCGGGAATCCTCCAAGGATACCGCACTGAGCAGCTTCTTCGATACCAGCTCCGACTGCCGGGATATATTCCTTAGGAATGTTACCGCCGACAACAGTGGATTCAAACTTGAACAGTTCTTCACCGTTGGCATCCATTGGCTCAAAGTGTACTTTACAGTGTCCGTACTGACCGCGTCCACCAGACTGTTTTGCATACTTGCTGTCCACATCCACTTCTTTCGTGAAGGACTCTTTGTAAGCAACCTGAGGCGCACCTACATTCGCTTCTACTTTAAACTCACGAAGCAGACGGTCTACGATGATTTCCAGGTGAAGCTCACCCATTCCGGAAATGATTGTCTGTCCTGTCTCTTCATCAGTATGAGCTTTGAAGGTCGGATCTTCTTCTGCAAGTTTTGCAAGTGCTTCTGACATCTTGCCCTGGCCTGCTTTTGTCTTAGGCTCGATCGCTACGTCGATAACCGGCTCTGGGAATTCCATGGATTCCAGGATTACCGGACTCTTCTCGTCACAGATCGTATCACCTGTTGTTGTGATCTTGAAACCTACGGCAGCTGCAATATCACCTGCGTAAACTTTGTCTAACTCTTCACGCTTGTTGGCATGCATCTGAAGGATACGTCCAACACGCTCTTTTTTCTGTTTTGTAGCATTTAATACGTAGGAACCTGAATTCATTGTTCCGGAGTACACACGGAAGAAAGCAAGCTTTCCAACGAATGGGTCTGTCATGATCTTAAATGCAAGTGCTGCGAAAGGTTCATCATCAGATGAATGTCTTTCGATTTCATTTCCGTCTTCATCCACACCCTTGATGGCAGCGATGTCTGTCGGTGCCGGCATGAACTCAAGAACAGCGTCCAGTAATTTCTGAACACCTTTGTTGCGGTAAGCAGTACCGCAGCAGATCGGAACTGCTGTACATTCGCATGTTCCTTTTCTAAGTGCAGCTTTTAATGCTTCCACAGATGGCTCTTCCCCTTCCAGGTATTCCATCATCAGATCGTCGTCTAACTCACAGATCTGCTCTACTAACTGAGTGTGATACATTTCTGCATCATCTTTCATATCATCAGGGATATCTGTGATTGAAATGTCTTCTCCCTTATCATCATTGTAAATGTAGGCTTTCATTTCAAACAGGTCAATGATACCCTGGAAATCATCTTCTTTGCCGATTGGCAGCTGAATTACAACTGCATTGGCACCGAGACGGTCTTTGATCTGTTCCACAGATCCGTAGAAATCAGCACCTAAAATATCCATCTTATTGATGAATGCCATTCTAGGTACATTGTAAGTGTCTGCCTGACGCCATACGTTCTCAGACTGTGGCTCTACTCCACCCTTTGCATCAAATACTCCGATCGCACCGTCAAGTACACGCAGGGAACGTTCTACTTCTACTGTGAAATCAACGTGTCCCGGTGTATCAATGATGTTGATACGGTGTTCTAATGCTCCATCCTTCGGTTTGCAGTTTTCCTGGAGAGTCCAGTGACATGTGGTCGCTGCAGAAGTGATCGTGATACCTCTTTCCTGTTCCTGCTCCATCCAGTCCATGGTAGCAGTTCCCTCATGAGTATCACCGATCTTATAATTTACACCAGTATAATAGAGGATACGCTCTGTCAAAGTGGTTTTCCCAGCATCGATATGAGCCATGATTCCAATATTTCTGGTTCTCTCTAATGGATATTCTCTTCCAGCCAAGATCTTTTCCTCCTATTGTTTTTCGGATAAAGCGGTAGGCCCCGCACACCAGATTAAAATCTGTAATGTGCGAATGCTTTGTTTGCTTCTGCCATTTTGTGCATGTCTTCTTTTTTCTTTACGGATGCTCCGGTGTTGTTGGATGCATCAAAGATTTCATTTGCAAGCCTTTCTTCCATGGTCTTTTCTCCTCTTTTACGAGAGTATAAAGTCAACCAGCGGAGTGCAAGGGCCTGTCTTCTGTCCGGACGTACATCGATCGGTACCTGATAGGTGGCTCCACCGATACGTCTTGCTTTAACTTCCAGCACAGGCATGATATTGTTCATTGCCTCTTCGAATACTTCAAGGGCAGGCTTTCCAGCTTTCTCTTCAATACGGTTGAATGCACCGTATACGATCTTCTGGGCAACTCCTTTTTTACCGTCTAACATGATGTTGTTGATCAGTTTGGTCACAACTTTGTTATTGTAAATAGGATCCGCCAAAACATCTCTTTTCGCAATATGTCCTTTACGTGGCACGTTTCTTCCCTCCTTAATAATTGCCAACGGCAGAAATATTATACCTTTTTCTGACATGCCGCCGACCTTAATTCATCGGTACTCATTCATCCTTGCGCAGTTACCGGCTTTCCGCCGGTCTTCAAGCGCTCAATGCCTGATCGTGCCAGAATTTATATCTATCTCCTGTACTACAGGGAAAACATTCATTTCCGGCACAACTATACAAGGTAGCGTAATGTTACGCTGCTTTGTACCAATTTAGTTTCGTTTGATTATTTCTTCGGTCTCTTAGCTCCGTATTTGGAACGAGCCTGCATTCTGTTTGCAACACCTGCTGTATCAAGTGTTCCACGAACGATATGGTAACGGGTACCTGGTAAGTCCTTAACACGACCACCACGAATCAGAACAACACTATGTTCCTGTAAGTTATGTCCCTCACCCGGGATATAGCTTGTTACTTCGATACCGTTAGAAAGACGTACTCTGGCAATCTTACGAAGAGCAGAGTTAGGCTTTTTAGGAGTCGCAGTCTTAACAGCTGTACAAACCCCTCTCTTCTGAGGAGAGCTTGCGTTTACTGATCTCTTCTTTAAAGAGTTAAAACTTTTCTGAAGAGCCGGTGCGGTAGACTTCTTTGTAGATGTCTTTCTCCCTTTTCTAACTAATTGGTTAAAAGTTGGCATTAATTTTCACCTCCATGCATGTTTTCTGCTGTAGTTACTTATGATCTGTTGTTGCACATAGATATCTACGCGCATTTCCTAATTATAAGTGGGAGAAAATCGTTTGTCAAGGGGATTTCCATGGGTTGCATTAAAAAAGCTCGTATTTCCATAAAATTCGTAAATACAAGCTTTTAATCTTTATTTTTTATGTATTTTAAAATAATTTATCCGATACCGCCATAAAATGCACCAGCGATCAAAGCAACGATCGCACAAAGGCAGTAGACATACTTTGCCAGCAGATAAAACCACGAACCAATTGGTTTTTTCGCCCCTTCATTTACTGCCTTGAGAACATACTCTTTCCCCGCAACCCAAAAAAACATAACAGCAGCCAATAGAGCCCCCAAAGGACAAAGATAGATAGAAACAATATCCATCCATCCAGAGACTATTGCTTGAATAAACAAAGCTACGACAGCTCCCAGTACCAGAACCGTACCTGTAGCAAAGATCCGTTTAATTCCGAATCTTTCCTGTAAAAAAGCCACCGGAGCCTCATACAGATTGATTATAGAACTGATACCGGCAAAAGTCACGCACAGGAAGAAAATCACTCCGACAATCCGTCCTCCTACCATTCCATTCATAACATTTACTAAATAAATAAACATCAAGCCGGGACCGCCAGCAGTCAATTCCGCATTTCCAACTGCCATGGCAGGAATGATGACGAAAGCTGCCAGCATCGCAGACAAAGAATTAAAAAATGCTACATTACGGGCTGCCCCTGGAATGGATTCACTTTTTCCAAGATATGATCCATAAATGACAGATCCATTTCCCGCAACAGACATGGAAAAGAACGCCTGTCCAAAAGCAAAAATCCACACTTCAGGATTTAATAAGCCTGCAGGATTTAAGGAAAAAATATACTTGTACCCGTTGGACGCTCCTGGCAGTGTAGCAATATAAATTCCGAGAGCCATAAACATTATGAACAGAAGAGGCATCATGATTTTATTAGCCTTTTCGATTCCGCCTGAAATACCCATGGACATGATGGCAAAACTGGCAATAACAGCGATTAGAATCCAGGTATTAGCGCCCCAGCTACTCGCAGTAGAATTGAAAGTTCCAACAATAACATTCATATCCTGCCCCATAGAAAACATAGAACCGGAAATTGCCATGATTGTATATTTAAATACCCAGCCCATGACACATGTGTAGCCGATAGCAAGCGCCAGCGAGCCGATGATTGGAATAGCACCGATAGTTTCACCGAGCTTTTTGCTTCCAGTACGCAGTTCTGTACACTTGCCAAATGCGCCTACAGGGCCAGCGCCAGCGGAACGGCCCAGCGCAAATTCGCCAATAACGCCGGAAGCTCCAATCAACACAATAAAAATAAAAAAGGGGATCAAAAAAGTCAAACCACCGTATTTGGAAACCATAATGGGCAAACGCCAGATGTTACCCATACCAACTGCAGAACCGACACAGGCCAGAATAAAGCCCCATTTTGATTGAAATCCGTCACGGTTTTTTTGAATTGTATTAACATTTTTCATTGGTATCCCTCCTTCGGATAATACCGATCTTCTTTAAATTCACAGTTTGGATGCGGTTGAAGTTTTGTATTAATCAAGGCCTTTCCCGCAATCCTAAAATACGACCGCAAGCCACCTTTCAAAAAGACCGCCTGCGGTCGCATAAAAGTCGACGCAAAATTTATAAGATTACAAATTATAGATCATTATTTATTTTCGTTAGGGTAAGGTTCCAGGAACGCATGGAAGTGACGCATTGGCAAGTTGTGTCCCCAGACAATTCTGATATTAGGAATATTCTCACGATCTTCGTACAATGCCTTCACAGCAGCAATGACATAATCTAAATGCTCCTTGGTCAACCGGCTTCGGTCGATTGCGAACCGAACTACGTTTGCCAGCTCCGCCTGCTGTTCAGGTGTCTTCAGATCATACTCCATAGAATAATCGCCTAACTCAGAAGTACGAATCCCATAACGCCGAATCAGTTCAATGCTGAATCCCTGACCGGCAAAAGTATCATGACCACGTTTTCCATCAAAGAATTCATCCATATTGATGTACACGGCATGCCCGCCGGCCGGCAGTACCACGCCTTTAATTCCGGCATTATAGAAGCCCTCAGCCAAATAGTTACACTGACCTACTCGATCATGCATATAGTTGAAATCACAGCTCTCATACAGACCTACGGAAAGAGCCATAATGTCACGCCCTGACATACCGCCATAGGAATCGTTGCCGTAACAGGAAATCTGCTTTACCTTTAATAAAACACCCACGTCCGTCTTGATTGTTCCATCTTCATTGAAGTCTGAAAATTTCTTCCAAAACAATCCTCTATCGCGGAATGCCAGCATGCCACCCATATTAGAATGACCGTCCTTCTTCGCAGACATAGTGAACGCATCACATAAAGAAAACATTTCCGTGGCAATCTCTGCGATTGATTTGTCAGCATAGCCTTCCTCATTCATTTTAATAAAGTAGCAGTTCTCAGCCCAGCGAGCGACGTCAAACACCAAAGGAATATCATACTTATGCGCAACACGGTTGATTTCTTTCAGATTTTCCATAGATACAGCCTGACCACAAATCGGATTGTTGGTAATGCAGGCAAAAACTAATGGTACATTTTCAGGTCCACAGATTTGGATCAGCTGCTCCAACTTCTCGATGTCCATATTTCCCTTAAATGGATTCTTATCATACTTTCCACCTTCCGGAATCTCATACAACAGCTCCTTATTGTATAAATTTCGAGGAATTGAACCCATCTGCTTTATGTTTCCTTCAGTAGTGTCAAAGTGACCATTTGACGGGATAGTGAAAACTTTTCCGGGATAGCGCTGAGCCAAAATCTTTTTTACGATCTCCATCAGAACAGATTCTGCTGCACGGCCCTGCTGAATAATAAAAGTATTAGGACGTTCCATCTGTGCAGCACCACCGTTAAACAGGCCTCCTTCATATTCGCACAGATACAACTCATCCATCATCTTTTCGACGTCCCTGCAATCTGTGCGGACTAAATCAATGGATCTCTTCCAGTTCTTTTCACCCCCGCGCTCAAAAATATCACGGAAGGTATCCAGCAAGACATAATATCCTGTATTACGCCCATAAGCCTCATCCCCCAGAAACAAAGATGCCCACTGCTGATTTGTCATTGCTGTCGTTCCTGAGTCGGACAGCATATCAATCGTCAGCATACCTGCCGGAAATGCAAACTCGTTGTAATGGGTAGCTTTCAGTGCACGTTCCCGCTGTTCTACTGTCACACTCGGGATATCCCGAACTGCAAAACTGTAATGACTTGGAGAAGGAACGTTCAAAGGATACTCATTCATAGTGGATTTCTTCATAGTACTCTTACCTCCATTTTTATAAACATAAATTATTCAATCAACTGTAACTTGGTCTTTATCCTATGGCAATACATTCAATCTCTACCAATGCATCCTTAGGCAGCCTGGCAACTTCCACAGCACTGCGAGCCGGACAGCTATTTGCAAAAAAATCTGCATACACAGTGTTGAAAACTGCAAAATGATTCATATCACTGAGAAAAACTGTTGTCTTAATTACATGATCCATAGAAACACCGGCTGCTTCCAGAACATTTTTACAATTCATCAGAGATTGTCTGGTCTGTGCTTCAATGCCTTGAGGAAATGTACCGGTATCCGGATCAATCGGTAATTGACCGGACGTAATTACGATTCCTCCTGCTGCAATGCACTGCGAATATGGTCCAATGGCTGCAGGTGCTTTGTTTGTACTAATAACCCGTTTCATATGTCACCTCCTTAATTATAATAAAATATTATCAGTATAATATTTTATTGTCAACATTTTTTGTCACATTATTATATTTTTCTTTATTTTTTTCACAAAATTTGTGCAAATTCCCCTCGTTTGGACAACTATCATCGTTCTAACTTTATTATTATTGAGAATTTTTTATTGCCTCTCCTTCGCAGAAATGGTATAATGACTACAATTTAATGAACGCTAGGAAGTGAAATAAATGACAAACGATATCCTTCGCCACTATATACCATTGGTCAAATTTTTAGGGAATACTCTGGGTCCCGATTATGAAATTGTACTTCATGATTTGACACTCAAGCAGCCTGCCATTATAGCTATCGCCAATAAACACATCAGCGGTCGTGATATGGATGCCCCCTTGACCAATATGGCAATGCAGACAATTGCAGAAAAATCCTATACAACTCAAGACTGGAAGTTGAATTACAGGGGTCAGTCTGCTAATGGCAAAATCCTGCGCTGTTCTACCTTGTATATCAAAGACGGTCAAGGTAAACTGATAGGATTGCTGTGCATTAACTTTGATGATAGCCGCTTCCGGGATATTTCCGAACAAGTCTTTGCTTTATGCCATCCCAATAAGTACGTCACCCAAAATATCGCCATCAATACAACTCCGTTAGCCTCGGATAACGGAGATAGCGAACAGGAAACTTTTTATAACAGTATCTCTGCCGCTACCGAAGATGCGCTATTATCGGTTGTAAACACCTTGCAGGTTCCTGCAGACCGATTGACTCAGACAGAAAAATTAAAGATTCTTCAGCTCCTGGATGAGAAAGGCCTTTTTATGCTTAAGGGTGTAGTCCCCATTATTGCACAAAAACTATCCTGCTCTCCGGCCAGCATTTATCGCTATTTGAGTAAAATCAGGCTGGAAAGCCAAAACAAGACCGAGTAAATCCAAAAACAATTAAGAAATGAAAATAATACAAAAAAGCCTTACGGATTTTCAGTTTGCATCTCTGAAAATCCGTAAGGCTTTTTATTTTTACAAAATAGTTATTCTTTATTCAGAAAGCTCCCGTCCCTGCAAAGTGCAGGGACGGGAGCTTTTAAGACCTTATTCGAAATCGATTTCGTCTTCGAGTGTCAGTTCTTCTTCCTCTGTGTTAATTTTTACATTGCGGTACCGTTTCATTCCGGTTCCTGCCGGGATCAGTTTTCCGAGGATAACATTTTCCTTCAATCCGACCAATGGATCGACCTTTCCTTTGATAGCCGCATCGGTGAGGACTTTCGTGGTCTCCTGGAATGACGCTGCGGATAAGAAAGAGTCTGTGGCAAGAGATGCCTTGGTAATACCGAGGATAATCTGTTCTGCCTTCGCAGTCTCTAAGTTTCTCTCTTCCAGCTCCCTGTTTGTCTTTTCAAATTCCAGCACGTCAATCATGGCGCCAGGCAGGTAGTCGCTGTCTCCACCTTCTTCGATGCGGACTTTCTTCAGCATCTGGCGGACGATGACTTCTACGTGCTTGTCGTTGATATCTACACCCTGCAGACGGTATACTCTCTGCACTTCACGGATCATGTAATCCTGAACAGCGCGGATACCTTTAATCTTTAAGATGTCATGCGGATTGACAGAACCTTCGGTCAGCTCGTCTCCGGCTTCCACTTCCTGTCCTTCCATGACTTTCAGCCTGGAACCGTAAGGAATCAGATAGGCCTTCATATCTCCGGTTTCTTTGTTGGTGATGACAACTTCCCGCTTCTTCTTCGTATCTTTGATCTGCACTTTTCCTGCAAACTCAGAGATGATGGCAAGACCTTTCGGCTTTCTTGCCTCGAAGAGCTCTTCGATACGCGGAAGACCCTGTGTGATATCATCACCTGCAACTCCTCCGGCATGGAACGTACGCATGGTCAGCTGTGTACCAGGCTCACCGATGGACTGGGCCGCGATGATACCGACTGCCTCTCCCACCTGTACCGCCTGACCGGTAGCCATGTTGGAACCGTAGCATTTTGCACAGCATCCCACCTGTGACTGACAGGTCAGCATCGTCCTGATCTTGACCTTTGTAAGACCTGCATCGATAACGGTCTTGGCCCTTCTCGGAGTGATCATGTGATTTGACTTTACAAGAACTTCTCCTGTCTCAGGATGTTTGATCTCTTCTGCGGCATAACGCCCTGTGATTCGGTCCTGAAGACTTTCGATGACTTCCTGTCCGTCCATGAACGCCTCCACATACATGCCCGGAATCTGTCCGTCCGCATCCAGTCCACAGTCTGCTTCCCTGATGATCAGATCCTGCGATACGTCTACAAGACGTCTTGTCAGATAACCTGAATCGGCAGTTCTTAAGGCCGTATCGGAAAGTCCCTTTCTCGCACCATGAGCGGAGATAAAGTATTCCAGTACGTCCAGACCTTCACGGAAATTGGACTTGATCGGCAGTTCGATGGTACGTCCTGACGTATCGGCCATCAGCCCACGCATACCGGCCAGCTGTTTGATCTGCTGATTGGAACCACGGGCTCCGGAATCGGCCATCATGAAAATATTGTTATATTTATCTAATCCTGTGATCAGTTTGTCAGTCAGGACATCATCGGCGTCAAACCATGTCTTGACAACCGCTTTGTAGCGCTCTTCTTCTGTCATGAGACCGCGTTTGAACTGATTGTTGATGAACTCAGCCTGATCCTGTGCTCCTGCAAGAATTTCCTTTTTCTCTTCCGGCACTGTCATGTCTGAAATAGAAACGGTCAGGGCTCCTCTTGTAGAGTATTTGTATCCCAGTGCCTTGATATCGTCAAGCACTTCGGCCGTCTTTGTAGCGCCGTGGATATTGATACATTTGTCGAGGATCTGTTTTAACTGTTTCTTTCCTACATGGAAGTCGATCTCTAAATCCAGTGCGTTTTCCGGATTGGATCTGTCTACAAATCCCAGATCCTGCATGATGATCTCGTTAAATAAAATTCTTCCGAGTGTACACTGTACGACCTTGGAAATCTTATTTCCGTCTTTGTCAACCTTTGTACGCCTTACATTGATCCTTGCGTGCAGGGTAATAGCTTTATTCTCGTAGGCAAGAAATGCCTCATTTTCTGATTTAAAATATTTGCCTTCTCCCTTATCTCCCTCTTTTTCCAGAGTCAGATAGTAAATACCGAGAACCATATCCTGTGAAGGAACGGCTACCGGACCTCCGTCGGAAGGTTTCAGCAGATTGTTCGGTGACAGCAGAAGGAAACGGCACTCAGCCTGTGCTTCCACGGACAGAGGCAGATGGACAGCCATCTGGTCACCGTCGAAATCGGCGTTGTAAGCAGTACATACCAGCGGATGCAGCTTAATTGCCTTACCTTCTACTAAGATCGGCTCAAACGCCTGGATACCAAGTCTGTGCAGTGTCGGTGCACGGTTCAGCATAACCGGATGTTCTTTGATGACATCTTCCAGCACATCCCAAACCTCCGGCTGGAGCTTCTCTACCATCTTCTTGGCAGATTTTATATTATGGGAAAGTTTTCTCTCCACCAGCTCTTTCATTACAAACGGTTTAAACAGCTCGATGGCCATCTCTTTCGGAAGACCGCACTGGTAAATTTTCAGTTCCGGCCCGACGACGATAACAGAACGTCCTGAGTAGTCAACACGTTTTCCGAGCAGGTTCTGGCGGAAACGCCCCTGTTTACCTTTCAGCATATCGGAAAGGGATTTCAGCGCACGGTTTCCAGGTCCTGTGACCGGACGTCCGCGGCGGCCGTTATCGATCAATGCGTCTACCGCTTCTTGAAGCATACGTTTCTCATTTCTCACAATGATATCCGGAGCTCCGAGTTCCAGCAGACGTTTCAGACGGTTGTTGCGGTTGATGATTCTTCTGTACAGATCATTCAAGTCAGATGTTGCAAAACGTCCTCCGTCCAGCTGTACCATCGGACGGATATCCGGAGGAATGACAGGGACAACGTCCAGGATCATCCACTCAGGATTGTTTTCTGAGTTTAAGAATGCTTCTACGACTTCCAGGCGTTTTACGATTCTTGCCCTTTTCTGTCCTGTGGCAGTCTTAAATTCGTCTTTCAGGGATTTTGCCTCTGCTGAAAGATCTATGGCTTCCAGCAGTTCTTTGATGGATTCGGCTCCCATTCCCACGCGGAAAGAATTGCCGTATTTATCATAGGCATCCCTGTATTCTTTTTCTGTCAATACTTGTTTATAAGCCAGGTCCGTCTCTCCTGCGTCCAACACGATATAGCAGGCGAAATACAATACTTTTTCGAGACTTCTCGGAGAAATATCCAAGATCAGCCCCATGCGGCTCGGAATCCCTTTGAAGTACCAGATATGGGAAACCGGAGCTGCCAGTTCGATGTGTCCCATACGCTCACGGCGCACATTGGCTTTTGTCACCTCAACGCCGCATCGGTCACAGACAACACCTTTATATCTGATTTTTTTATATTTACCGCAGTGGCACTCCCAGTCTTTGCTCGGCCCGAATATCTTCTCACAGAAAAGACCGTCTTTCTCAGGCTTCAAGGTACGATAATTGATGGTTTCAGGTTTTTTTACTTCTCCCCTGGACCACTCTCGGATCTTTTCCGGGGAAGCCAACCCGATCTTAATTGCATCAAAGGCAATTTTATGATTTGAATATTCGTTGCTTGATCCTATCATTAAGGTTGCTCCTTCCTTATATCTGCACTTCTATGAAATAGTAGTGTCTTCGCCATCTTCAAAGTTCCCCTCTTTAAATCCTAAAGCTCCCAGGGAATCTTCGTTTTCTTCATAATTATTAAATACGCTGTCGCCTTCGATCATCGGTTTCAGATCCTGGTTGGTGTCAGCCAGGTCTACATTTTCCTTGATCTCGACTTCCTCCGCATTTTCATCGAGTACCTTGACATCTAATGCCAGAGACTGAAATTCTTTCAGCAATACCTTGAAGGATTCCGGAATACCCGGCTCAGGAATGTTATCACCTTTGATGATCGCTTCGTATGTCTTCACACGTCCGATGACATCATCGGATTTCACTGTCAGGATCTCCTGCAGTGTATAGGATGCCCCATATGCTTCCAGGGCCCAAACTTCCATCTCTCCGAAGCGCTGTCCGCCGAACTGCGCCTTACCTCCCAGCGGCTGCTGAGTAACCAGAGAGTACGGTCCTGTTGATCGTGCATGGATCTTATCATCAACCAAATGGTGGAGTTTCAGGTAGTGCATGAATCCGATCGTAACAGGGCTGTCAAACTCTTCACCGGTACGTCCGTCTCTCAGCCTTACTTTTCCGGTTCTGTCGAACGGCACGCCTTCCCAATCCTTTTTGTGATCCTGATTTTCTCTTAAATATTCAATCACTTTATCGTCAACGCGGTCTTTCCATTTCGCCTCGAAATCTTCCCAGCTGGTGTTGGCAAAATCATTGGCCATTTCCAGTGTGACAGCAATATCATCCTCGTCAGCTCCGTTGAATACCGGAGTTGCAACGTTAAATCCTAATACTTTTGCCGCAAGGGACAGATGGATCTCCAGCACCTGCCCGATGTTCATACGTGACGGCACACCCAGCGGGTTCAGCACGATATCCAGCGGACGTCCGTTCGGAAGGTACGGCATATCCTCCACCGGAAGGATACGGGAAATAACACCCTTGTTACCGTGACGGCCGGCCATCTTATCTCCCACAGAAATCTTTCTCTTCTGTGCGATATAGACGCGGACTGTTTTATTTACTCCAGGAGGCAGTTCGTCTCCGTTTTCTCTTGTAAAGATCTTGGTATCCATAACGACACCGTAAGCTCCGTGAGGAACCCTTAAAGAGGTGTCTCTGACTTCCCTTGCCTTCTCACCGAAGATGGCACGGAGCAGGCGTTCCTCCGCCGTCAGTTCTGTCTCTCCCTTCGGAGTTACTTTTCCGACTAAGATGTCTCCCGCACGGACTTCTGCTCCGATACGGATAATACCGTTTTCATCCAGGTCTTTTAATACGTCTTCGCTTAAGCCTGCCAGGTCCCTTGTGATCTCTTCTTGTCCAAGTTTCGTATCACGGGCTTCTGCCTCATACTCTTCGATGTGAACAGAAGTATACACATCTTCCTGTACCAGGCGCTCGCTTAACAGGACGGCATCCTCGTAGTTATAACCTTCCCAGGTCATAAATCCAATCAGAGGGTTTTTGCCAAGAGCCATCTCTCCGCTCTTTGTGGACGCTCCGTCTGCCAGGATATCATCCTTTTTCACACGGTCCCCCTCGAAAACGATCGGACGCTGGTTCATACAGTTCCCCTGGTTGCTCCTTGCAAATTTGATTACATTGTAAATGTCTTTGCCGCCGTCGGAGTCTCTGCGCACAATGATTTTTGTGCTGGTGGATTTCTCTACCACTCCGTCGTTCTTGGCCACGATACATACGCCGGAGTCAAAGGCAGCCTTGGACTCCATACCGGTTCCCACCACAGGTGCCTCTGTAGAGAGCAGCGGAACAGCCTGACGCTGCATGTTGGACCCCATCAGCGCACGGTTCGCATCGTCATTTTCAAGGAACGGGATCATTGACGTAGCCACTGAGAATACCATCTTAGGGGATACATCCATCAGATCCAGATTTGCTTTATCGAATTCTGAAGTATCTTCGCGGAAACGGCCGGATACATGGGCGTGAACGAAATGTCCGTCCTCATCCAGAGGCTCATTCGCCTGAGCTACAACAAAATTATCTTCTTCATCCGCGGTAAGGTATACAACATTGTCCGTAACGACCGGATTCTCAGGATCCGTCTTATCCAATACACGATATGGAGCCTCAATAAATCCATACTCGTTGATCCTTGCATAGGTCGCCAGAGAGTTGATCAGACCGATGTTCGGACCTTCCGGGGTCTCGATCGGACACATTCTTCCATAATGGGAGTAGTGTACGTCACGCACCTCGAATCCTGCACGGTCTCTGGACAATCCTCCAGGACCCAATGCAGACAGACGACGCTTATGTGTCAGCTCAGACAGCGGATTGTTGTGATCCATGAACTGAGAAAGCTGGGAGCTTCCGAAGAACTCCTTCACTGCCGCGGTCACCGGTTTAATATTGATCAGAGACTGAGGTGTGATGGTCTCGATATCCTGGGTCGTCATTCTCTCTCGGACAACTCTTTCCAGCCTGGAAAGACCGATTCGGTACTGGTTCTGCAGCAGTTCTCCCACCGCTCTGATACGGCGGTTGCCTAAGTGGTCAATATCATCATGGTTTCCGATGCCGTATTCCAGATGCATATTATAGTTAATAGAAGCTAAAATATCTTCCTTTGTAATGTGTTTCGGAATCAGGTCGTGAATGTTCTTTTTCACTGCCGCTTTTAATTCGTCACCGCTTAAACCTTCTGCCAGAATCTTCTCCAGCACAGGGTAAAATACATTCTCGTGGATGCCAAGTTCTTCCGGATCAAAGTCTACATATTCGGCCAGGTTTACGGTCATATTAGATAATACTTTTGTATTGCCGAATTCGGTCTGGATCAGCACACTCTGAACAGCGGCATTCTGGATCTTATCCGCCAGTTCCAGCGTAACTTCTGTTCCCGCTTCCGCAAGGATCTCCCCTGTGGAAGTATCGATCACATCCTCTGCCAACATATGGCCTGTGATGCGGTTCCTGAATGCCAGCTTTTTATTGAACTTGTAGCGTCCTACTTTTGCCAGATCATAGCGTCTCGGGTCAAAGAACATGCTGTTGATCAGGCTCTCTGCACTGTCCACAGACAAAGGCTCACCCGGACGGATCTTTTTGTATAACTCTAATAAACCGTCCTCATAGTTGTCAGACGGATCTTTCTCCATACTCGCAAGAATCTTCGGCTCTTCTCCGAATAATTCTTTGATCTCTGCATTGGTTCCGATTCCGAGGGCACGGATCAATACAGTGATCGGCACTTTCCTTGTACGGTCCACACGCACATTGAAAATGTCATTGGAGTCTGTCTCGTACTCAAGCCATGCACCACGGTTTGGAATCACTGTGGCAGAGTATAATTTCTTACCGATCTTATCGTGGGCAATTCCATAGTAGATACCCGGAGAACGCACCAGCTGACTGACAATAACACGTTCCGCTCCGTTGATCACAAATGTACCTGTATCTGTCATCAAAGGTAAGTCGCCCATGAAAATGTCGTGCTGTTTGATTTCATCCGTTTCCTTATTATGAAGTCTTACTTTCACCTTCATCGGAGCGGCATATGTGGCATCCCTCTCCTTACACTCTTCGATGGAATACTTGATATCATCCCTGCACAGCTTAAAATCGATGAATTCCAGGCTAAGCTGATCGCTGTAATCCCCAATTGGAGAAATGTCCTCAAATACCTCTTTGAGTCCTTCCCCCAAGAACCAGTTGTAAGAGTCCTTTTGAATTTCAATAAGGTTCGGTACTTCCAAGACGTCATCTTGTCTCGCATAACTCATCCTTATGCTCGTACCCGATTTCATTGGTTGAATTCTGTTTTTTTCCATGGACGTGTTCACCTCTTGATTTCTACATGGTTTATATACTACTTCTGATTGTGCGAATCTCTCACAATTTATATAACGAAAAAAAGGCTTGGCTATGGGCATACAATCCCATATTAAAGCATCGCTTAATAATACCACAGTGTCTATGCCATGTCAAGCACAAATTTCAATAGACGCAAAAAGAATCGGCTGGCCAAACCAGTCCGATTCTTTCATGAAGTTTTCTTACATTAGATATTGAACAAAGAACTATTTTAAAGTTACTTTTGCCCCTTCGCCCTCTAATTTAGCTTTGATATCTTCTGCTTCTGCTTTAGATGCAGCTTCTTTGATCACTTTAGGAGCTCCGTCAACTAATTCTTTTGCTTCTTTTAATCCTAAGCCAGTTACTTCACGAACGACTTTGATAACTTTAACCTTAGCTCCGCCGATCTCTGTAAGCTCTACGTCGAACTCATCTTTTTCTTCAGCTGCTGCACCGTCTGCTGCTCCGCCTGCTGCTACTACAACACCTGCTGCTGCAGATACACCGAATTCTTCTTCGCATGCTTTTACTAATTCATTTAATTCTAATACTGATAAACCTTTAATAACTTCAATGATTTCCTGAGTTGTCATTTTTATTTCCTCCTAATAATTAATTTAATGTAAACCGTCGATTATTCAGCAGCTTCTGTTGCTTCTTCTGCCGGAGCTTCTCCGTCTTTCTCTGCGATCTGTTTAATAACACGAGCAAAGTTGGTAATCGGAGACTGAATGCTTCCGAGGAATTTCGCAAGTAATTCGTCTCTTGACGGAATGCTTGCGATAACCTGTACGCCGTCTTTGTCGTAGAATGTTCCTTCTACAACTGCAGATTTCAGGTTGAATACTTCAATGTTCTTTGCGTATTTTGCCAGGATCCTTGCCGGTGCAGTTGCGTCTGTTTTGGAAACAGCCATCGCAGTCGGTCCGGTAAGGTCAGCAGTCAACGGTTCGAATTCCGTATCTTTTACCGCAAAACGAATCATTGTATTTTTGTATACCTTGTACTCTACACCTGCTTCTCTTAATTCCTTACGCATTGCTGTATCTTCTTCTACAGAGATACCGCGGTAAGAAACTAAAACTGCTGACTGAGCATCTGTAAGCAATTCTTTGATTTCGTTAACGATAGGTTGTTTTAATTCTACTTTTGCCATGATGAAATGGTGCACCTCCTTGATTTATTTTAGTGTACCGCCGCGTGGATCTGAATATAAAAAAAGTCTTTTGTCCGCAAGACAAAAGACACAATTAGTCCAATACTAATTATCATCCTCGGCAGGCCGTTCTTCGTTACGCCATACGGCACCTGCTGTCTTCGGCAGTGATACTTTTAGTAATATATCATATGGTGCCGAAAACGTCAACCAGTTTTTTTATATTTATTGTGTTTCCTGAGGTTCCGTAATTTATTCCGGCAACACCTCCGTCAGGTCATAGTTCTTCCCTATACTTGTGACTCCAAAATATTTCATGCAGGAACTCAGCAAAGAAACCGACCAGGACACTCTCCGGAGTTTCCTGATCGGTCTTTGTCTTACTTATATTCTTTTAATTCTTTTTCGTTCATGATAACTGTGTCAGCCTCAACCGTCTTTCCGTAAACCGGAAGCAGGGTCTTCTTATAGTCCTTCTCAAAGAATCCTTCCTTCGTAAGTTTGGTAATCTCATCATCGATCCAGCTCTTCAGATCATCATTTCCCTTTTTGACAGCCGGTGCGATAAAGTCATGTTCGCCGAGAGATTTGATCCCAGTGGTAAATCCTTTATTCTCCCTTGCCCATGCATATACCAGTGTATTGTCATGTGCCAGCGCGGCTCCTCTGCCGTCCTTTAATGCGTTGAAAGCTTCCGTATTCTGATCATATTTTAAAAGCTCAATATCCGGATACTTCTGTGTGAAATAAGTCTCCGCAGTGGTTCCCTTGTTGACGATCAGCTTCTTTCCTTTTAACTGTTTTACATCGGTAATAACTTTTCCGTTTGGAGAAACCACACCGAGAGAAACTTTCATATATGGAAGTGCATAATCCACGACTTCTTTTCTCTCGTCAGTGACCGTAAAGTTTGCGAGGATCACGTCTACCTTGTTGCTCTGTAAGAATTCCACACGGCTCGCCGCTTCTACCAGCACAAATTCCACCTTGTTTTCATCTCCGAGCAAATCTTTTGCGAGACGGTGGGCAAGTACAACATCGTATCCCTGATTCTTTCCATTTTTATCTACATATCCGAACGGCGGTTTGTCACTGAATACACCGACCTTGATCTTCCCGTTCTTCTTAATCTGTTCTACAGAAGACTGATTGTCGCTTTTTTCTGATTTTTTGTTTCCGCAGCCCGTCATCAGCCCCATAGCCATGCTGAGAACTGCCAGTACTACTAAGATCCTGCTAAATTTCTTCATCTTTTTTCATCTCCTCAAAATTAAACATGTTTAAAAACTTCTTTGCCCGTTCTGTCTGCGGATGTTCAAAAAACTCTCTCGGAGTATTTTCTTCCACAATGCGTCCCTCGTCAATGAAGATCACCCGGTCAGCCACAGCCTTCGCAAACTGCATCTCGTGGGTCACGATCGCCATCGTCATTCCCTGCTTTGCCAGTTCCAGCATAACATCAAGGACCTCCCTGACCATCTCCGGATCTAACGCTGCTGTCACTTCGTCAAACAGCATGATCTCCGGATTCATACAGAGAGATCTGACGATGGCGACTCTCTGCTTCTGTCCGCCGGACAGCTGTCTCGGGTAGGCATCCTTCTTCTCTTCCAGTCCGACTCTTTTGAGCAGGGCAACTGCCATCTCTTTTACCTCTTTAGAGTCTCTTTTCTGAGCTTTCGTAGGACCGAGAAGGATATTGTCCAGAATGGTCATGTGGGGAAAAAGATCATAACTTTGAAATACCATACCGATCTTCTGGCGGATCAGATGCCACGGCACCTTCCCGTCCGAAAGGCTCTGCCCGTCCAGGCTGATCTCTCCGTCCTGAAATTCTTCCAGTCCGTTGATACACCGAAGCAGTGTGCTCTTTCCGCATCCGGAAGGCCCCAGTATAACGACTACCTCTCCCTTATTTATATCAAAAGAGATATCTTTTAATACCTCTGTCTCCCCAAATGCTTTTTTCAGATGACTGATCTTCAATAACTCATTTCCCATTTGCTAACTCCTAACTTTGCCATTTTGCTTCCAGCCTCTTAGCCACGATGGAAATCGGATAGCAGAGGATGAAGTATAAGAAAAATATAAATCCATAGACCCAGAGCGGTGCCGCAGGCGTATTTAAAATACCTCCTTCAATGATCTGCTGTCCGACTTTCAGCACCTCCACCACGCCGATGATCACGACAAGTGATGTCGTTTTCACCATCCTTGTGGCAAGATTTATCGCACCGGGAAGTACTCTTCTTACGGTCTGCGGAACTAAAATGTAGCGGTAGATCTGCAGTTTCGTAAGTCCCAGGGACAGGCCGCTCTCCGTCTGATGCTTCGGCATGGAAGTCACGGCTCCCCGCACGATATCTCCCATCTCTGCAGTTCCCCACATGGTAAACACTACAATGGAGATAAACTCACCTTCCAGATGGATTCCCATGGCCCTTGTGAGTCCGAAGTAAAATAAAAACAGCCACACCAGAATCGGAATGATACGGATAGCCTCAAGATAAAACCGGCAGACCGCTTTTACGATTAAATTCTTTGAGGTCATGATGATCCCGAATATCACCCCGAATATCAATGAAAGCACGACTGCGATCAGGGCAATCTTAATGGTCACAGCCAAACCGGACATGAGCCGTGCCATATTCTGTCCTTCAAATAAAATATTAATTCCCGAAGCCAGCATACCGAGCCTTCCTTTCTAACACACTGAAAATAACCGATATCGGAAGCAAAATGATTAAATATGCAACGACGAGCATAAACAGTGCTTCATTTGTTTTATAATACATGCCAATTAAGTCTTTCGCCACAAACATAAGGTCCGCAAGAGCAATCGCACTGAACACCGAGGTCTCCTTCAGAAGAAAGATCACATTGGCCCCCACCGACGGCATGGCGATGGCCAAAGCCTGCGGCAGTATAATATAACGCATCAGCTGAGGCTTTGTAAGCCCGATGCTCAAACCGGATTCTTCCTGGATCTTATTGACCGCCTCCAGTCCTCCGCGGAACGCCTCTGACATATAGCTGGCACCGAGAAACGTCAGCCCGATCACAGCGATGACAAAAGCATTTAATTTAATTCCGATCTTGGGCAGTCCATAGTACAGAAAAAACAGCTGGATCAGCAGAGGCGTATTTCTGGAAAGCTCTATATAAATTCCTACAACCCTGTTCAGCACAGGAACTCTATAATAACGGACCATAGAACACAAGAATCCGATCATCACTGACAGCACGACGCCCAGAGCCCCGATTCCCAACGTCAGTTTCGTTGCCTCTATATAGAGAGGTATGTTTCGTTCTATAAATAACCAATCCATTTTATGTCCCTTCTACATTTCATACTTTTTTGGTATGTATTATATGAAATAGTATAAACTCCATTTTAAACCTTGTCAATATAAGACATCCGAAATTAATCGTACATTTTTCTATGGAAAAAGTCAACTTTTGTATTCACTTCTTTCCTTTAGTCTATGCCTTTTTTCAAGAGAAAGTTCGTTATGTAAAACTTTACCTCTGTTAAACAGAGAAAAAAGGAGGCAGTATACTATGCAATGTCATTAAGTTAAGGTGGCATTTAGCAAACTGCTCTCAAAAAAACAAAAAACGGATAGACATTTCATAGTCAGGGTACTTGCTGCTGGGAATAAAGTCAAATCTTGCCTGTTTGGTCATGTTTTTGTATTTTTCTTTGTTCACAGCATACGGATCGGTAGAGTGCCTTGTGATAACAATATCTTTTGTGATGTCAAAGACTTCACCAGCAGGTAAATTCAACCCGGATAAAATACTGCCATTGTTTTTAGTTGATTTTAAACCGACGACATAGTCGAATAGTTTTTCTTCCACATGAACAAAAAAATTGTAGTTTTCATAGTCTCTGTCAGCCGTAATGATAACAGGAAACCATTTCGGTAGACGTTCTGTCATAGTAACAACAGCTGCAAGCAGTCTATACCCTTTAAAAAGCTTGACATCTTGTGGAATAGAAGAAAATATATTAAAAAAACGGACATACCCTTTTCTTTGATATATCCGTTTTTTGTTTTTTTGAGAGCAGTTTACTCAATGCCACCTTAACTTAATGACATTGACCAAAAGTAGGGCCGCTTTCTCATAAAAACAATTTTTAACATTTCCGCCTTTTCAAAACTGCAATCAGAGCGCCAGCTGTACCAACCAGTAACAATACATATCCTAACAAATTATTTCTGTCAGAGGTCTGTACAATGTTGGCGTCTGCAATCCAGTTGCCATTGGTATCAATATTGGTGTCCGCAATACCGTCACCGTCTGTATCAATGTTGATATCTGCTTTTCCGTGACCATCTGTATCAATGTTGATATCCGGAACGCCGTCACCGTCTATGTCGATGTTAATGTCCGGAATGCCGTCACCATCTGTGTCAATATTGATGCCGCCCTGTGGTCCCGTTGGTTTGTCAGGGTTGTCTGGACTATCAGGATCGTCCGGGTTATCCGGATTGTCTGGATCTTCCGGGAAAATCGGTATAGTCGGTTTCTCCGGCGATACCGGTTTGGATTCAGGCTTTAATTCACCATCGTTTGGATGATCTTGATCTGCCGGCTCCTTTGGAGTTCCCGGATCCTTAGGCGTATCTGTTTTTTCTTTTTCGTCCGGTGTTAATCCGGATGCTTTTGCAATATTCTTCACTTCTCCCGTGCCTACGATTGCATAAAACTCTACCGTTGCACTTTCAGCGCCGTAAAGATCACCTACATAAACACCGACCGTCTTTTCTTTATCGTCATAACCATCATTTCTTTTTCCGGTATCATTATGCAGTTCTTTTACTGTTTTTCCATCTCTCATGACAGTAATCGGCTGTGTAGAATCCAGTTCCAGCCCTGCCGGAAGCGGATCGACAATTGCCGCATTATACCACACGCTGCCCAGCATTGTATTCCTGATTGTAATCGTGTACTTGATTACATCACCAGGTCTTGCTTTTCCTGACTCTCTTGTAGTATTTTCAGCATTTTTTACAAGCGTAAGATCTGCTTCGGTCGGGCTTTCCGGAACGATTTCTTCAGGCAGTGACGGCGCGCTTGGCGTTCCCTGTCCCGGATAGTCTTTATCATCGTCGTCCGGATATGCGGGATTTCCCGGCTTGCCCTCGATATCATCTCCCGGTGTAATCCCTGTCGTGCCATCCGGTGTTCCCGTCGGCTTGTCATAATCCTCCGGATCAAAATCTCCCGGTTTTACTTCATCCGGATCATCCGGATCACCACTGTATTCATAACCGGATGCGGTTGCGATATTCTTGAGTTCGTTTTTCTGCGCGTCTGTATAGCTGTCTGCTACTTTTGCCAGGAAGGTTACCTGATAAACTTCACCGCCCATAACCTGATCTGCAGCAGGTACTTTTAGGATTCTGGTGGTTTCATCAAAATAGTTGTCCGGGATCATCTGGATTGTGCCGTCAGGCTTATGTAACTTGATGGTGCCCTTCTGCAGTTCCAGCATTTCCGGAAGTTTATCCCATACGATAACATTCGTCCAGACTGTACCGATTTTTTTATTAGTTGTAGAAATCGTATACTTGATGGTGTCCCCGGCTTTTACCGGTTTGTCCGGATAATACAGATTCACAGCTTTCTTTGTAGTTTCCGGCACAGGGCTTCCATGGTAAAGAGGGACTTTTAAGGTGAAAGTCAGTTTGCTTTCCTTATATGCGCTGGTTGCAGGCTGTTTCACTTGAATGTCTACAGTACCGCTGCCCTTTACTTTCACATAGTACAGCTTGCTGCCGTCCAGCTGCTTTTCTTCTATAATTTCCGCAAGGTTCTTGTCTCCTTTGACAAAACTAAACTCAAACGGCGCTTTACTGTCTGTTGTAATATCCAGCGGGAAGTAGTAATAGCCGTCTTTATGCGCAAGTAAATCATCAAAATTCTTGGTTAAAGTATCTTTATCCTGAATCTGTACTTTCGCCGCTTTATCAGTTGCATCTTCTACCTTAAAGTTTGCATTGTCAATCGGAACGATAATAATATCCGGCGATGCTGACGCTTTGCTTTCATAATAGTTCTTGTCAGGTGTATACTTTATTTCGATTTTATGTTTATTGCCTGCGATAGGATCCAGAATCCAGGAGTCGTCCGCGCTTGGTACATAATGATAGGTTATCACCGTGTGATTGCGTTCGTCTTCTTTTTTCTCTTGGGAAACCGTCATCTCAGCCGGATTGTCTTTGCTGTCAGGATCTAACTTAACCGGTTTTCCTAACGGCTTTCCGTCAATATAAAACTGCGCTTCGCCGGTTGGATATCCACAAGTTACAGCAGTATCATCAGCGCTGACAATGTCCGCAACAATCTCGATCGTGTTGCTCGACTCTGTGCCTACTACGGCTCTCGTCGCGCTAATCGTTGTTTTTGAATTTACTTTTTGAATCTCCGCAAAGCCAGTTGCACGATGTCCCCAGTAACTCTTAGCAAAATCGCTGCCTGGTTTAGTAAATTCGCCAGAAGTCACAGTCAACAGATAATATCCTGCATCTGACAGGCTCTGGTCTCCTCCGGTATTCGGAATGGCAGCTCCAATTTCCTTATCATACTGCAGGTAGGAATACTCCATCTTCGTGTTATCGAGTAAGTACTTATTGTCTTTTTTCCCTGTATAAATACCTTTTCCGTCATTATAGCTTGTCAAATCTAATGTTCCGAAAGGTTTTCCGTCATATTTTTTAACGAGATTCTTCGCATAATCTTCCGGCAGCGTAAAATCTACATATCGCTTCAGCTCAGTATTTCCGTCGCCTACTTCCGGTACATAAAACGGTTCAAATGAAACCTTGTCTGTTCCATCGAATATTGCAAAATCAACCTTGATTTCTTTGCCTGCAGCTGATGCCGGCAACCATAGATACAGCTTGCCTTTATCGGTTTTACTTGGCGCGCCGTAAGGATAGTTTGCGCCGCCGATAGATAAATCCCATTCTTCAATATCATCATCTCGCTCACCGAGAGGCTGGTCGCCAACCTTTTCACCACCAAGGTCAATGGTAACCATCTTTACTTCTGTTGTCTTTGCATCATCTGCATAGGCTTTCCCGTCACTGCTTTGGAATTTTCCGCCGTTTACGGATCCGCCGGAAACGATAACCGTTCCGCCGGCGCCGCCGATATCATTCCAGCCGCTTACTGAATATGGAAGCAATGTGCCTCCGGTTACCTTAATGGTATTGCCTGTAGCTGTTGTTCCGCAGGCGCCGCCAAACGCATTTCCGTGCGCGCCGCCCACAGATTGTAAATATCCTCCGTTGATGAAGATATTACCGCAGGTGCCCGTTCCGTTTTTCCTTATGTCGGTCGGGTCCGAGCCCCACTGCTTCGGATGTGATTCTGCGCCGGCGCTGTATCCGGCTCCAATACCTGCCGCATGATAAGCGCCCTTTGCATAAACTTTGGCGGAATTGAAAATCATTGTTCCCCCGTTTGCGCCCTTGTCACCTCCGGAGCTTGGTCTTTTTATTCCGCTTCCCATACCGATGCCGGCGCCTGCATCAGTAAGTCCGCTGCCGGTAGTTCCTCTGGCATCAATGTCGCCTCCATTAAAGACCATGGTGCCGCCGTTTTCCATAGGTCCTGTACCAATTCCGGCAGATGCAGCTCCGCCTCTTGCCACCAGTTTTCCGATATTCGTACTGTTTAATCTGCGCAAAGAGTCGCCGGCTTTTAACTGATCGCCGTTTGCCAAAGTAACATCCTCGCCGATCATGCCGTTCTTCGGTGTTACCATATCTCCATATGTATCCCAGTTTGGCACACTATCGTCAATATACAGAGTAGAGCCACCTCCGCAATGCAGCCCTGCAGTTGCGTAACCTGTCGCATCCAAAGTATTTGTCGTTCCATCTGCCAGAGTAAGGTAACATACTGTCGGCGTCATCAAATTAAACGGCGCATAACTGTGAATATTTACGCCAGCCAGGGTTACATGCGCTTCAATATTCGGCGCAATTTGAATACCGATGGCATTGGCTGCAGCTGGATTCGCATTTTTAATGGTCAGACTTTTGTCCGTTTTGATTAACAGCACATTCTTGCCACCCTGACCTGCATTGGTAACTTCGTAGTCTGTGCCTTCAACGCCGCCTGTCACAACATAACCGCTTTCTGCAGCTGATACGCGAGCTTCCGCGCTGGCTTTCATAACTTTACGTTTGCTCTTTTCATCATCCTGCCCAGATGCCAGCGCATCATCAGTGTCGGAGCCCCCCTCATCGGGTTCAGATACATCTTCATCAGCTCCCGTATTTTCTTCTACATCAGAGGAATCCGGAAGTTCTCCCTCATCTTCTGATTCCGAAACATCCGGCGGTGTCTCTGTGTCTACAGCTTCATCTTCCGATTCCGAAACACCCGGAGATGCCTCTTCATCTGTTTCCGTTCCCGAATTTTCTACGGACTCAATGTCAGCGCTGTTATAATTGCTGGCAACAAAATCACATGCCCAGGTCGGGTACATATTCATGATAAGCAAAAGAAAAGCACAAAAAAGTACACCAATCTTTTTGTAAGCAGATTTGTGCTTTTTCCTGCTCTGCGTCTCTCTCCTCATTACTATGCCTCCTCGTATAATATCTTTTAGATACATTAAATGTACCTTGATAACTAAATAAAATTTGTTCAATAGGCTTAGTAAAGCCCATGGTATAATTGTTCCTTAGTGTCAATCAGGTAATAGTTCTGTTACCTCCTGTTGAACCAGAAATGGTTGCTTCATAGTGAGTCTGTTCCCCTGACACGGATGTTAGCTTCAAACCTGCTGGCTGTTTGTCTGAGTCTATGGATTGCCATCTGGCAGTATGGTTCGCGTCAATCCATCTCAGACTGGATTCTTATACGCGAGGGTGTCGATGCTCCGTGATCATGGGTTTTACCAAGCCGATTGAACACTCAAATACAACATAGAAAGAAGGTGATATCATGAACCCACTTTACGTCGGTATTGATGTGAGCAGCAAATCCAATGTCGTCTATCTGATGCTTCCTGACGGCAGTAAACATAGCAACTTCTCTGTGGCTAACTCGCAGGACGGATCCGCTCAAATGGTAAAAAGGATCTTTTCCGCTGTAACATCCCATTCCCTTGACACGGTAACTATCGGCCTCGAAGCCACCTCTGTTTATGGCGACAATCTCGTGTACTTCTTAAGGGAAGATGCCATTCTGACACCCTACAACCGGAAAATCCATGTCCTCAATCCTAAGCAGGTCAAAAAGTTCAAAGAGGCATACAATGACCTGCCCAAGAATCATTATGTGGACTCCTTCATCATTGCTGACTGCCTGCGTTTCGGTAGAATCAACAAAGAGGTTTATCTTGGAGATTACCGCCCAAGCAGAACTCCTGTCAAATGTGTTGATATCCATTCCGGGTATAGGTCCCGTTATTTCTGCCGGAATCATGGCGGAGATTGGTGATATCAACCGTTTTCCGAGCCAATCACAGCTCGGTAAGTATGCCGGTCTTGCATGGAGACAGCATCAGTCTGGTGACTTTGAAGCTGAAAACACAAAACAGATACAATCCGGCAACTGACTTTTAAAATATTACCTGTGTGAAGGCGCCTTGTCTCTCGTGAGATGTGACACGGAGTACAGCAACTTCTATCACTCCAAATATAAGGAAGTGAACAGGTATCAACACAAACGTGCACTCGCATTAACTGCCCGTAAATTTGTGCGGTTGGTCTTTGCACTGCTCAAAGACAATCGTCTATATCGTTCGGCAGAATAGTTTTACTATCTGCTGATGAGTCCGCCCTGCTCATTTAAAAAAAACTGGTCGACAAGGCTTGGGTAGGTGTGTCCATTTTTATGGATTTATGACAAAAAACAATCAAATTTTTTATCAATTACCTATTGACATATCACCGCTGCACTTATTGATTGTTCATTCCTAATGATTCTTATTATTATACTACTCTATAAATGAAAAATCAATGTGAGAAACAAATCACATCAAAAAGGTACAAAATTTTACAAAACTTCGCCAAAATAACAAAAGGAGGGGACCGGTTAATCCAGAAAAGGATTTTAAACGCCATCGAAAACTTGGTTTTTCTGCAGTAATTAGACTCATTTTATCTATGGGAAGTGCTCCATTGGGACAGGAACTTCTCAAATACTTTCAATTTGATTCCAACTTTCCTTCTGTTTCAGCGTTCATTCAGCAACGCCAAAAGATAAAGCCAGAAGCTTTTTCGACACTTTTTAAAAGATTTTCTTCTATTCCACAAGATGTCAAGCTTTTTAAAGGGTATAGACTGCTTGCAGCTGTTGTTACTATGACAGAACGTCTACCGGAATGGTTTCCTGTTATCATTACGGCTGACAGAGGCTATGAAAACTACAATTTTTTTGCTCATGTGGAAGAAAAACTATTCGACTATGTCGTCAGGTTAAAATCAACTAAAAACAATGGCAGTATTTTATCCGGGTTGAATTTACCTGCTGGTGAAGTCTTTGACATCACAAAAGATATTGTTATCACAAGGCACTCTACCGATCCGTATGCTGTGAACAAAGAAAAATACAAATACATGACCAAAATGGAAACAATACTTTTGTCCCCAAACTTCGGGCAATGCTTTCTAGCGAAGTGTTTCCTTCCAGATATTTTGTGACAGCGGACAGTTTCATTTCAAAAGAATATTTGGAATGTTGTCCCATAAAATATGCTCCTCCTTATCGTGACAGTTTTTTTATTTGATCTGACTACTATAAGGGGAGCATATCAGTCAGCCCGTACGCCGGCTTTTCTATATTTTTGTCTATATTTCCTATCACACTGCTATAATAACAGCTATCTTTTAAAACTTAAAAGTGTCCTTTAATCCGGACCATTTTTGATCTTTTTCTGAGATCACCAGCTCTGTACCCTCTTCAAGCGGCCATTTAATACCGATGTCAGGGTCATCCCACCTGATCCCACCTTCATCTCCGGGGTGGTAAAAGTCTGTACACTTATAGCAAAATTCCGCCTCCTCTGAGAGGACAAGGAAGCCATGGGCAAACCCTTCCGGAATATAAAACTGCTTTTTATTCTCTGCGGATAATTCTACCCCAAACCACTTTCCGTAAGTTTGAGAATCTTTTCTCAGGTCCACCGCCACATCAAACACCTTACCACGGACGACGCGCACCAGCTTTCCCTGCGGATACTGTTTCTGAAAATGAAGTCCCCTGAGGACCCCCTTTACTGACATGGACTGATTATCCTGTACAAAGGTCATGCCAAGCCCTGCCTCTTCAAAATCCCTTTGGTTATACGTCTCCATGAAATATCCCCGCTCATCCGGAAACACTGCCGGCTCAATGATATGCAGTCCTTCAATATCACAGTCTGTAACCTTAATCTTTCCCATCTGTTCCTCCTAATATCCGATTTCTTTTAAATACCTGGCAAGCGCATCCTGCCATGAAGGCAGCCTTTCAAAACCCTTTTGTGTCAGCTTTTCCTTATTCATCCGGCTGTTCTCCGGCCTCCTTGCCTTCGCCGGATATTCGTTGCTGCCCACCGGAACCACTTCAATCTCGATCCCCGCCTGTTTAAATATCTCACAGGCAAACTCATACCAGGTACACAGCCCTTCGTTGGTAGCATGATACCTTCCATACTTGTCTGTCTCTGCCATATCCACGAGGAGTCTGGCCAGATCAAAAGTATAAGTGGGAGATCCCGTCTGGTCATTTACAACCGTGAGTCTTTCATGATTCTTTGAAAGGTTCAGCATCGTCTTAATGAAGTTTTTCCCGTTGACTCCGAATACCCAGGCAATCCTCACAATAAAATAGCGGTCCAGAAATTCTTCGATGGCCAGCTCGCCTTCATACTTTGTCTGTCCATATACGTTCAGCGGATTCCTCTCATCATCCGGCTCCCACGGTCTTTCTCCCTGTCCGTCAAACACATAGTCTGTGCTGATGTACATCATTTTAAGATCAAGATCCCGGCATACCTCGGCTATATTCCGGGTCCCGTCTGCATTGATCTTCCTGCAAAGCTCCACATTGTCTTCTGCCGCATCCACGGCAGTGTAAGCGGCACAGTGAATCACCGCTTCCACATCCGCTTCCGTGACCACCTGCCGTACTTTTTCGGCGTCTGTGATGTCCATTTCCTGTACATCCACACCTATACCCTCATGGCCTCTCTTTTTCAGTTCGTCCATGACATCATGGCCCAGCTGTCCGGCTGCCCCTGTCACTAATACCCTCATACGCTACTCCTGTTCTAACCTTTTTCCATACTGATTCTCAAAATAGTTTGCATATTCACCGGATAAAATATTCTGCCACCATTCTTTGTTGTCTAAGTACCACTCGATCGTCTGACGTATACCGGTATCAAATGTATACTTTGGCTTCCATCCAAGCTCTGTCTCTATCTTTGTCGGGTCGATGGCATAGCGCATATCGTGTCCCGGGCGGTCTGTCACAAATTTGATCAGGCTTTCCGGCTTATCCAATGCTTTAAGTATGGTCTGCACCACCTCAAGGTTTGTGCGTTCGTTGTGTCCGCCTACATTGTAGACTTCCCCCGGTTTTCCTTTATGGAGGATCAGATCGATGGCTTCACAGTGATCAGACACATGGAGCCAGTCTCTTACATTCTCCCCTTTTCCGTATACCGGAAGTTCCTCATCCGCCAGCGCCCTGCTTATAATGAGCGGAATCAGTTTTTCCGGGAAATGATATGGTCCATAGTTATTGGAGCATCTGGAAATTGTCACTGGGAGTCCGTATGTGCGGTAATACGCCAGGACAAACAGGTCTGCACTGGCCTTGGAACTGCTGTAAGGACTCGATGTGTGGAGAGGTGTCTCCTCCGTAAAAAACAAATCCGGACGGTCAAGAGGAAGATCCCCGTACACTTCATCCGTAGATACCTGGTGATACCGTTTTACACCGTATTTTTTTGAGGCATCCAGAAGAACTCTGGTTCCCATTACATTGGTTGTAACAAAGATACCCGGATCTGTGATGGAGCGGTCTACATGGCTCTCCGCCGCAAAGTTGACGACCATGTCAAAACGCTCTTTTTCAAACAGGTCCATGATAAACGGCTCATCCGCGATATCTCCCTTTACAAACTTATAGTTGGGCTTGTCTTCCACAGGTTTTAAAGTCTCCAGATTCCCTGCATAGGTGAGCAGATCCAGATTCACGATCTCATCATTCGAATACTTATTCACCATGTGATGAACAAAATTCCCTCCGATAAATCCGGCGCCGCCGGTCACTAAAATCTTCATAATGTTTTCTCCCGTCTTACTTGTCTATATATTTCCCATTCATTACATCCAAAAGGTATTGTCCGTACTGGTTCTTTTTCAGAGGCTCAATGTCTTTTAACAGCTGGTCCCTGGTGATCCAGTGCTGAAGGTATGCGATCTCCTCCGGGCATGCAATCTTTCTGTGCTGATGTGTCTCCACCGTTTTGACAAAGTTGGTCGCCTCCACGAGGGATTCATGTGTCCCTGTGTCCAGCCAGGTGAATCCCTGTCCCAGCAGAGTAACTTCCAGTTCTCCGTTTTCCAGGTAGATTTTATTCAGATCTGTAATTTCTAACTCACCTCTGTCCGAAGGCGCAAGGTTTTTTGCGTACTCTACAACCCGGTTGTCATAAAAATACAGTCCCGTCACACAGTAGTTGGACTTTGGATGTTCCGGCTTCTCTTCTATGGAGATCGCTTTTCCGTCAGAATCAAACTCTACAATGCCGAACCTCTCCGGGTCATCTACATAATAGCCGAATACCGTAGCCCCGCTCTTTTTGTTGGCCGCAGTCTGAAGACGTTTTCTGAGCCCGTGTCCATGAAAAATATTGTCCCCCAGGACCATAGCCACATTGTCATCACCGATAAATTCTTCTCCGATGATAAATGCCTGTGCAAGCCCGTCCGGTGAAAGCTGAACCGCGTAGGAAAGCTCGATGCCAAACTGATGTCCGTCTCCTAAAAGTGCCTCAAACCGGGGGGTATCATCCGGAGTGGAAATGATCAGGATCTCCCTGATGCCTGCGTCCATGAGCACAGACAGCGGATAATAAATCATCGGCTTGTCATAGATCGGAAGCAGCTGCTTTGACGTCACCATTGTCAGCGGATACAGCCTTGTCCCTGAGCCGCCGGCTAAAATAATTCCTTTCATAATGAATATTCCCTTTCTCTTTGTCCGTTATCAGTTAGTGTTATTATAGTGGGTGACGTAACGTAATCGTCAAGACTTGATTTTATATTTTAAACATTTTCTTTTTTGTAAATATATTGTCTTATCTTTAATGATAACGTTTGGAATGTTCATGATTGCCGAAGGCAAATAATTTCCTTACGCATCCGTGCACAACCCGCGTAGCGCCTTTATGTTATAGGAGGTTCCGCAGGAGCTTCCTATAACATAAATAAACCTACCTTTGTACTTGGCCAGTCAAGGTAGGTTTATTTCTTACCCCAGAGGCTAACCACCGATGTGGGCAGTTTGCTCCTTTCTTTATTTTCAGTATAAATCTGTTTTCTTATCATTTCGCTTTCTTCGATACAAATACACCAGACTGTTTCGTAATTTTTACTTGCCCCTGTGTATCTATTTTCTTTTTGAGAAACTCCTTAAATTCCATCTGACGGTCATTTAATATCTCATTCTGGTTTCCATGGCAGGAAAGAATATAATCCAGCAGAGGCTCTGCCTCGGTAACGATCAGGGCATCCTCGTACTCAATCTTTTTCACATCTGCAAAATACCTTTTGAGGACAGCTTCCCCTCCCTCAAGGCCAAACATGTCAAAAAGATTCACTTCCGACAAGCTGATACGCGGATCAAATTCCTGGACCAGCATAGTAACTTCTTTCATATGTTCTTTTCCATAAGCGCTGCAGTAAAAAATCCCGTCATCTTTCATTACTCTGTGTATTTCCTCCAATGCCTTTTGAAGACTGCCAACATAAAACAGCACATGATTTGCAATGACCCTGTCAAAGCTCTTGTCAGAAAACGGTATGTTCTGGCAGTCAAACCTCTGAAACGAAAAATCAGGTCCTTTCACCTGTTCAATATTCTTTTCGGCATCAGACAGCATCCCCTCCGAGATATCGGATAGCACGACTTTCAGACCGGACAGTTCTTTTGTTTTTTCATTTTTCCACATCTGCCCGTTGCCGCAGCCGACCTCAAGCACTGCGCCTGCGTCCTTGAAATCCACAAGAGAAAAAAGCCACGGAAACCACCCCTGTTTATTTACAGAAAACCTGTCGTGCAGGCTGATCCTGATATCCAGATTCGTGGAATTTTGATAATGTTCTACCAGCATCCGCTCCATACTCGTCATATGGATCAGGCCAAGAATCTCATTCCAGTCTACCTCGCTGGTCTCTTCAATCACTTTTGTCGTCTTTCGCAGAGCTTCTTCCATCAGCTTTAAATGCTCTGCTTTTTTGTGCAGCAAATCCGCCTGCATCTGGAGAGATTTCGTAATATCTGATACGTCATCGTTAATGGTCATATTTTTGATCTCTTCCAGGGAAAATCCCAGATATTTTAAAGACAGCACTTTTTGGAGTTTTAAAAAGTCCTGGTCTGTATACATCCTGTATCCGGCATCGTTGCGGAAACTCGGCTGTAAAATGCCTTTTTTATCATAATACCGAATGGTCCGGATGGTCACTTTCGCCTTTTTGGCAAATTCACCGGTAGTATAACACTTCTGCATAAGATTCCCGCCTCCCTCGCAGTTTCTATCTACCAGTATAAGTGATTCTCCTTTCTCTCACAAGCCTGTATGAAAGCAGATAAAAAGCTGAAGAGACTCCGGGGAGCAAAATCTGTTCAGCTTCGATCATAAGATCCTTTCTGCCCTGATGGTTTGGATCACAATAAAAACATACTTCAACTTTTCCTGCCATAACGCACTCCTTTTGATTATTATTTGATTATATTATTGTTATATTATAATACTATTTTTGTAATATTTCCACTACTTCTCCAAAATATATCTCAACACAAGACATTCCCGGAGGCTCCTGCCCCCGGGAATGTTCTCCTGTTTATTTATAATTTTCAAACTGCTTCAGGCCTGTGCCGTCTCTTTCAAAAAGTCTTCGATCATAAACATATTCATAGTGTCTGTGACCTTTTTACGGTTTGTTTTCCACACTGAAAAATAGATTTCGTCGAGAGTGAACAGGTCCATGTTTCCAAGAAGCTTTGAAGTATCGGCTTTCAGACTGAAGGCATATTCCAGCTCTTTTTCTTTTGTTCCATCCTCCTTTTTAGCAGAACGGTAATAGAGAAACGCCTGCTGTACATAGATACGGATTGACATAGGATCAAAACCGCTGCCTGCTTTCTTAGGATCACTCATACTGCTCACTGTACTGTTCAGCTGAGTCTCCATATCCGCAACTTCTTTGTCTCCTTCTTTGGCTCCCATTAGTTGCTTGACTTCCTCCACCATCTCCTGTATGGTCATTCCCTCCTGTCCGGCAGAATCCGTCGGTGCCAGCAGGAGCATCATGACGTCCCCGTCCTTTTCGAGCGCAGCCACAAAATGATTTTTCAGCAGCGTAAATTTCACTCCCGCATTGATGCGTACAGGGATCGCGACATCTGTTCCCGTCCCTCCTTCCAGAACTATTTCCGGTTCCTTTGGCACTACTTCGCTTGGTTCTTTTGGATCTGGCATAATGTTTCTCCTTTCTCTTTTATGAAAAATTTTTAAACTTCTCTAAATCATTCAGGATATCCTGCGGCAGCTTCGGTTCCGGCTTCTCCATACTGTTTTGCTTTCCAAAGTCTCCCACATAAAAACCATTGGCAAAAAATCCTTCTCCCTGTTCCAGTTCCAGAGAATACACCCGGTCATAATAAGGCTCATCATAAACCTCATCCACCGGACTGTACAGTTCTCCATCCATGCAGATCTGATCTGACGCAGTGACCTCTCTTGCCTGTTTCCATCCTTCCTTTGTCATGACCGGATGGTCCATTGTCATCATGATGGTTTTTCCTCCGGCCTTTATATATTTCAGGATTTCTTCATTTCCCGTATAAATATTGATGACCTTTTCATAGGTTCCCTTGGCGGAAGCCACGTAATTCCCAATCTTTACATCACACACCGGAATACTGCCCCGACCCCTTGTTTTGATCACAGCTCCTTTTTCAAGGCATCCCCAGAGCAGATGCATACAGGGGATCTCCACAAGATTGCCTCCCTCATATTTTTTTGGGACCAGCTGACTGTCCATCTGCAGAGAATATCGAAGCCCATCTGTACACGAGAACTCTATATACATGGATAAATAAAAGTCATCTTCCCCTGCCACGCCGCCCTGGCTGATAAAGCTGTTCCACGCCTGAGGCAGAACTAACAGGTATCCCTTTGTAAATCTCTGTGATATCAAAGGATAAAACGGCGGCATATTGCTCCACTGAGATGCAGGGATTAATTTAATCTGCTGAAAGTTTTGAAACTGCACCGTGGAATGTCTGGTGCTATAAATATAAATATCTCCCTGCACCCTGGAATTTTGAGCCGCCTGCTTTCCTGCGTCCATCTCAAACTGAATGGCAATCGGCAGATAAACACAAAAATTATTGTTCCGTCTCTCGGGATTCGCATAAAAGTAGTCCGATGTACCCATGGCATCTGTGCGGAAATAAACAATGTTGATCTTGGACCTTCCGGCTTTGGACACCGGATGAAGAATCTGGCCCTTTCCGATAATATCCAGGCCCGCACCGATGACCGCGGTTCCCCTCAGATTTCCTGCCTTAACCGGCTTCCAGAGGGCGGGAACCCTTAACATATAATTGATTTCTGCCTGTATTCCGGACAGTTCCTCCCGTTCCATCCTTATCTTCTCCTCAATCATAAGGAAACTGCACTGCGTTACTGCATAAGAAAAAGTCCATGTTTTCCCCTGCTCATTCCAAATTTTCAGCCTTGCAATCAAATAATTGGGACCGCCTGATTTATGGATCTTTCCTTTTACCGTGAGTATTTTTGCCTTTGAATCATAAAACAGCCTTAATTTTTCAAATTCCTCCCATCCATCAAAATCGGCGTTCTGTGTACTTGCCCTTCCCTCTTCATTCCGGTTCCCGGCCTGCTTTTGTGCCGTTACCATGTCTTCATACAATGCCGGGTATTCCTCTTTTAATTTCTGCTCTCCTCCGAAGATACTGACGAGTATCTCTTTTTCTTTGCCCTTAAAAAGTTCCGTCTGTATTTCCCGCATAATATCCCCCTTTCTTAACTTTCAATGAATTTTGACTTTTATTATCCTCTGTAAATATACTGGCTGCTGTCCTCATAAATATTTTCAATTTTGGTCCTGACTGTACGAAATTCAAACAGATACTGATTGCCCGTATTGGAGATTACTCCGGCCCGGAGCAAAGAGTCCGCAGTAAACCCGTCTCCGCTGTCATAAAGATTCCAGAATTCTTCTGAGAGTTCTGAATAGATTTGATTCTCTGCCATTTTTTCGGGACTGTTTCCGTCATTAAATTTCCTGCTTTTCAAAAAGTTAAAAACACTTTTTTCGTTAATTTTTAAATAATCCACCAGCTTATATACCGGTGACCTGGGAAGCACACCCCACATATTTTTTTCTTCTGCATGGTTTCTGTCAAAGTCTGTAAAATGTGTATGATTTGGATGCTGCCTGACATAAAGTTTTACGGACCAGTCGAAGATTGATCCAACGTAACTGTACATAAATTTCTGCTCCGCCGTGGGATTGACAGCCCCAAGCGGATCGGCCAGTTCTTCCGACAGATCTTTCATCCATGGCATATCCCATTTTCGCCGGTCCCAAAGTGCTTTCTGTAAAAACTCGCCGGTAAGATCATCTCTTCCGATTCCAATCGTCATCTGATTGGCACATCTGATAACGGAGTGGTACTCATTCCGGAAAAAATAAAATTTTCTGCGGTCTCCGGGTTTTCCTTTTATCTTATACGTCTCCAATCTTTCTCCCTGAACCTCTGTCGAGAATTCACCGGCAATATAATGTTTCCCTGCTACTGTAAGGTCAGCGTCCGCAGGGTTTTTTGTCTGTTTCTGCATGGGCACAAATTCCCTGACAAAAAGCTTAATCGCTTCTTTTCTTTTTCTCCATCGGTCCGCTTCATGGTTTCCTGCGGGCGTGGTGGCAAGCTCCAGCTGAAAACACGTCCCGAATCCTGGAATGGTAATTCTTGTGTCTGCAGTCACATCAGCAAGCTTCTCCTCCCCTTCCCAAATAGAAGCAATGGCCTTGCTGTCCTGGTCCAACTCAGCCGGCGAACCATCTTCATTGACGAGAAACAGATATACTTCTTTTATTTCCTGTTCCGTACCGATCGTAATACTTTCGTATGCCATAGTAACCTCCTTATTTCAGTTCAAACGGATAAATATCCGCAAATTCAATTTTCCCCTTTTCTCCTGCATCACACCGGATAGAAAGCGTCACGGTGTCCCCGCCTGTCCGGGTAAAGGACGCATGTCCGGAAGCACTCTTTGCAAATGTGCTCTTGTGATCCGACGCCTCGATGATCACGTCCTTTCCGTCATTGTTCACAATCCTCCACGAGAGCTCATACCTTTGCTCATTCCCATTCTTCATCATCACATATTTAAGCCTCTGGATTTCCAGTGCGTCCGATCTTCCCGCCTTTACCGTCTTTTCTTTATATCCGATTTCTCCGCCGGCAGCCAGAATGTCATATCTATATACGGTGTATTGGTTCTTTAAAACATAACTTCCTGAGTTCCCCTCGACTCTGCCGATTCCATGATCTAAATACCCAAAATCAGTTTTTCCCAGCTCAAAATCAAATTTGGTCTCCTCACCGGCACTGACAGGACCCGCAGGGGATACAGAAATCTCCTTTACATCTTCTCCCCCGCTGATTTTTGCTGTAATCTCTTTTTGTACACTCTCCCTGCCCTTGACTGCTCTGAGGATTACGGTCATTGTTTCATAAATATAGACTTCCAGTTCTCCGTTTCTGTCGACTTTCCAGTTGTACGGATAGATCATACAAAAATCACAGTCCGGACAATCCCACATAAGCTTCAGAAGTTCTCCTGCGTCTGCCTCGTATGTCTGCTCCGGGTCGGTCCCGTTTATTTTAAATGACTTAATTTCCATGGCATTCCCCTTTTTCTAAATTGTAATCTGATAACCTTTGTGTGCTCCGTCATCATATCTTTCCACATACATCGTCACCAAAATATTCTCTCCTGCCCTTGTTGCCTCTGTTCCCGTCAATATCTGCTGCCAGCTTCCCTCCGTTCCCAGATTCTCACCTCCCTTTATGTCGTAAAGTTCATTCCGCTCACGATCCTGATAGACAATGCGGATGGATTTTGCAGTATTTTTGCTTTTCAGCTCATAAAGTTTCCACAGGACGTCCAAAATCTGAAAGCCTTTATAAAATGTAATGGTTTTCTGAAAATGTACGATATCAATTCTCTCATCTTCTGTTCCATAGTACACTGCACTCTCCACAGACGTATTTTTCCCCTCTGCGGTCAGAACAACAGGGCGTCCCGGCGTATACTCACTGAGATTCGCCGACCCGGATGCAAAGCTTGTGGAAATACCGTTTATTTTAATGTGATCCCCGCAGCATACGTCCCACTTAATCTTTTCTTCCTCATAGTCGGCCCAAAACTGTCTCAGGCAGAGCGGCAGTACCTGGATCGAAATTTTTCTTGTATCCTTCTTCTCACCGTTAACTGCTTCCAGCGTATATTCCGTAGTATCAGAAACAGTCACTAACTCACTACTCTTTGCCGGATCGATTTCCTTCTTTGACGCTCCGGTATACAAAAACAGCTTTTGGGCGTTTTGGACAAACCAGCTGAGCCTGACCTGCTCTCCCGACAGAGCACATCCCGACTCGGGATAAAAATCCTGGACCTTCACTGTGTGATCCCGTTCTTTTTTAATCTCCAACCCATATTCCTGCGGATCTTCTGCAAGAATCCCGACAGTGCACCGGATAACAGAAGCACCTTCCGCGGCAGTGGTCACCACGTTTTCCATCATCAGATCCATAATCTGTTGATCCTTCATAGACCACGCTTCGCCCGGTGTTAAAGCATAGATAAATTCTTCTTCCTCCTCAAACCTGCACGCATACCACCCGGCATTTCCACTCCGCTTTTCTTTCTTCTGACTTTTCAGTTCTATAAATTCTTCTTTTGAAACATCAACCACAGTCCAATTATCTATCTTGAATTCTATTTGTCTGAGATTCTTTAGTTCCGCAAAATCTTTGCCTTTCGTTCCCGCCGAAAATGCATACTCGATCTGGCTGATCAGCGGTTCCTCATTCTGATCATACGTAACCTTGATCTCCAGTTTATTTTTGGCAGGAGACGCCTGACTGTCAGAGACGATCAGTTTATTTCCTCCCACAGTCTCAAACGTAAATGTTCCTTCCATCACAGTCACCCCTTTTCTTTCGCACCGGCCTTAAGCAGCAGCCAGCCTTCTTTGATCTGTTTCCATTCTTCTTCCTGGTCCATGTCCATCCACGGAGGTTTGATGTCCCGTTCCTCATTTTTTATTCCCGGTTTTTCAAAGGATAAAAAGCTCCATTCTTTTTCCATAGCTTTGGGAAGAAACATCTGAAGCTGGCTTTGCGGCGTCAGGAAAGGCCCGTAATACAATGTAAGATAAATATTCTCTATAGCCCGCTCTGTCCAGGCTTCGCTGAGTTTCATCTCTTTGACCGGAAGCAGCCCTGTTGTCATACTGATATTTCCTGCCGGATGAAACAAAACAGTCAGTCTTGTGGGCAAAGCGTCTTTTGCCGTTTTCATGTTCAGCGTTGTATTCTGATCCAGATATGCCGTCCTGCTCTCTGTTCCCTTCTCGCTCCGGCACTGATGAAATACGCAAAATCCCCCGCCTTCTCCGTGCAGATAAAACCCTGCAGTCCCGTCTGTCTGGCGGACTTCGTCTCCGATGCGAAGAGGTATCTGAAGCCGATCAAGCAGAGACTCTGCCCTTTCACTGTTATCGTAAATCATGGGCACAGGGCTGCTGCCCTTCACTTCCACCTTAATTTCAATCCCTGCCAGTGCCAGCGGCCTGCCCATGCCGGCCTGAATCTGTTCCTGAGCAGTACCGCCTCCGGATCTGCTTGTCCACATACTGTCATCGAGAGCCTTTAAAAATTCCGGTATCGTGGACGGTTCTCTCCTGCCGGCTTCTAAGAGCCCTTCCGCAAATCCCCGGAGGCTGGGCCCCATCCCGTCTAAGATCTCCTCTTCTTTCCTTGTCTGCCCCGGCGGGTTCCTCAAAGAAATTTCAAAGATGCCGCTGCCGTCCATCCTCATGGTATTTTGAATACTGCCGGCCATAGTGCCGTCCGGATGGTAGATGTGCAGACAGGAATCCAAAAGGTTCACCCACAGCCATCCAAAAACCGGTGATATTTCATCACCTATGCCTGTCTCCTGCATAATCCAGCGGCTTCTAAGCCTCATAGGCGCCAGGATTCTCGGCCTCAGCAAAAACCTTGGTGCAGGATTATCCTGCCCCATTCGAAGGTTCTCAGGCACGATTACGTCTCCTACATCATACTTCAGCACCCTTCCAAAGCTGTCGATCACACGGACCCGGTCAATCCTTCCGAAGCCCGCCCTTATGGGATAAAAGGCCTCTGTCGGCTTTCTCTGGTTTCTCTTGGACTGATTCAAGTCCTCGTAAAGTTCTGTCCCCTGAATGGCCCGGGAAGTCAGCGCCGTGATCTCCTGGTCTAAAGTCCGGTTCATCCATGGAGCCACAACCACACTTTCCTTTCTGGTGATCAGTTTGTCATGAAAACCGTCCAGGCTCTGTGACAAAATCTTCATCCCTGCCATCTTATTGCCTATATCCCTGTATTTCTCATCCGACACATATTTCTTAAACATCCCTGACAAATAGTCAGCCCCATATGGTGATAAAATACATCTGCCGGTGAAAGGCTCAAAAACTTCCTCCCCGATCGTTTCTCCTTCATAGTCAAAATCCGTCTCTTTTAGCCTCCAGTTTTCAAAGCCCGAAGCCCCCTCTTTTATTTTCGGGTCGGGATAATACTTGATACTCCACTCAAGGATCAGGGGATTCCACGCCGGAGACCATACATAGTTTCCAATAGGACTGGCCATTGTTCCTCCACATAGGTTTTCTCTGCTATTAAGACAGTCTTCATATGCCGTGACCGCATGAGACATCAGCCTTGTGTCTCTCTGTTTTTTATACCGGCGCAGAAGCTTGTCCGCCGTATAGAAAATACAGCCCCTGGCAGTCAGTGCCCCCTCCCGGACAAGCTGCTCTATGACCGGTTCTTTGATCCGCTCCGTCCCCTCTAAAAGCTGCTCACCTGAAATTTTGACCTCTTCTCCTTCCGTAACTCCCGAAATCTTCACTATGACTTCAGAAATGATATCTTTCCGGTTCCGCCCGGGGATCTTACCGTCAATTTTATACTCTTCCAGCCGCTTATAGATGCTGCTCTGGCCGGCCCCTTCCAGCAAGAACGTCAGGTCTCTCGGCCTCCAGTATCTCTCTCCCGGTGCTTCAATCAATGCTTCCCCATCTCCAAGCAGAGCTCTGAGTTTTTTGACCGTCTCCTGCTCCAGGGCTTCCTCATGTTTCCTTTTCTTTTCCAGATCAGTGACCGCTTCCATCCTCTGTGAAATTCCGCTCTTTGCCTTTTCAAGAAATTTGGGGTCCATCGCATATTTTCGCCAGAGCAGATAGATCTCCTGCCGTTCTTCTTTAATCTGCTCCTCATATTCCTCCTGATGTCTTCTGCGGCGGAAAATCTCATAAAGGATTTCCTCCCTTTCCCGAAAACACCCGGCTTCTTTTCCCTGAATTTTAAGCTCTTCCTTGGAGGGTTCGGGGAGGAACTGGTACTGTTTGATCTTCTTCTCCCCCTCCAAAGCTCCGTCAAGCTTCTCCCACTCGGACAGGGTGCCGAAAAACAAATGCTTCAGCACTTTTTCCATCGCCGGCTGCTTCAGATAATAGCTTCCGAGGGCTGCCGCCGCCTCTTCCAGTGAATTTCCCACCGCCACATTGGGCATGCTGGTGCCGCTTGGGAGCCCTGTCTCATAGCTGCCGGAGGGACCCGTCCATTTGATTCCGGTGACAATTCCATGGCACACCGTATGATCTTTGGGGTCCTCATTCTCTGTCCAGCCGCACACAATATAAGTAAGTCTTATAAAATCCTCTGTCCCTTCTTTGACCTCAAGATCAGAAAGACTGTCATAACAGCCAAGGACATTTTTACACTCCGGATAATATCCGCTGAAATGAGGCTTCCCCGTACTCACTGCCGAAAGATGGGGAAGATGTTCTCCGGGAGAAGTAATCACGCCGTCGCAGTCTCTCATTTTGCCCAGAAACCGGTACGGTTTTTTCGGATCATGATATCCGATGGACGTGTACTGTTTGTCGCTGTCGGGGAACGCTGAGAGAAGATCACTCTCAAGAATCCAGTTTTTTCTCGTCAAAACCGGTTCCTTTCCTTCGCTTTCCAAAACCGCGATCCTTGTTACAGTCCACCGGTTCGGAAAGTCCGGATAGACGATATCCCCGCCTTCCTCCTGCTGGCTTCCGTGGGTGAACTCCTCCGGAAGAATAAAATGCAGATGTACCCCGGGCTCCTCCGGGCTGTTGTTTCCCGTAAATGTTTTGCTCTCCATGTCATCTCCCGCCGGCGCTGCCAGCAGGCTCCGATAATTATCATTGATGTTGGCCATGGAAACATTTCTCCCGCTGCCGAACACAGCAGCCTCCACATGGATTGGGAGCAGGCGCATTTCTTCAAGATCATCTGAAATTCTCATTTAAATTCCTCCCCCATTGTATACACTCCGGTCTGTGCGTTTTGTATCATCTCCAGTGCAAATTCTGCCGATGTCATATTTTGAAGTCCTGCTACCTCCTTCAGTTTGGCCGCCGAGGCTTTCACATCGATCACTCTGTCTTCTTTGGATTTCCAGACAAGCTCCGCCTGTTTGTCACCCAGCTTTCCCTCGTTGATCTCCCGGACCGTTTTTTTCATCACCCCGTCTTCGGTATGGAATCCAAAATGGAGCCCCTCCGGTGGCTGCGCAATCTCAAGCCTGCGGATCTCTCCTTTAAAAATTCCCAGAAGAAGCTGTCGCCCGAGAGTTTCAATCCGAAGCGCCTTTAAGGGCTCTCCTCCCTCCCGCTGACCATATGCCCGAAATTCCAGTCCCCGGAAATTTTCTGTCAAAACCGAATTCAGCAGAAATCCGCTGATCACTTCCGGGACATCCTCTCCTGTATCCGTGTATTCTCTTTCCTGGAGTTTCAGGCGCACCTGCTCATTTTCCCTTAAAGCCTGCCGGTAAATATCCACGATCAGCTCCGTGTCATGGGTATAGTCGATGGATGCATTCCTTCCCACACTGCAGATCCCGTCCAGCATTGCCAGCACCCAGTTGTGGTCCACCTGAAAAAAGTTCAGGCTGTCCTTTTTCAGCATATCCGGCACCGGAAACAAGTACGCCGCCGGAACATGATAAAACAGGCTTGCCTCTTTTAACAGTTCCAGCACTGATTCCGGAAATCCTTCGGAGCCCAGCCCCTCAAAATAGCCGGTACGGTCACACTTTCCCTGAATCCACCGTCCCATCGGCCTCATCCCCTTTCTCGGCTGCCAGCTGACTGGCCGCCCGGACACATGCGTTTATAAGCTGCTCCCCCACATCTTTTCCCTCTGCAGGAATCCGGTCAAAAAGCTGGCTCTGCTGAAAATTCTGTGCCGCCTCCGAGCAGTGATCCAGCCTCCATGAAACAAGCTCCCTGCACACCGTCAGATGATTCATGGAAACCATCCGTCCCAGCTGCCATGCACATGCATAACTTACATCCATCATTCCGCAGGCGGGATCATAAAAATAAAATTGATCCGAGAATATCCGGTATCTGGGTTTCATCTGTTTTTCTCCGTATGGAATCCAGGGTCCCCGATACCAGGAAACCGTTTTGCTCCCATCCCTGACATCGTGATTCACCGGACAGTACCCCCTGCTTAAAATATCCACAAGCTCCCCCTGCTTTCCTTCCGGGCTCACCGCCCTTTTCAGCACACCGGGAGAGATTCTCTTCAAAGCTGCCCGGAAATCATACGGTTGTTTTGTGACGACAAACTCCCATGCATACAGGCAGATCAGACGCACAAATCCTGCATTTTCAGGAATGGTGACCCCCTCATACTCTTTAAGAGAAACTACATAGGCTTTATGGGCAGTCTTTTTCCCCTTTTCTTCCGGCTCCTTCGGATACCTCTTCGACACCAGGCAGGAAAATGTCCCGTCCCTGACCAGAGGATCTGTTACCTTGTCATCAAGCTTCACCTGTCTTACATGAGTGAGGAGTTTTCGCTCTTCCGAGTCTGTGAACAGCCGACGGTATAATTTCAGGGGAATATCCACAAACTCACATGTTTCATCCCCGGTTTCGGCATCGCTGTTCTGCGCCCGGAGGTGTTCGGATACAAAAACACCCGGTTCTTTCGGACAGCAAATGTCTGCCACTTTCATCGTGCGCTTTTGCACTCCCTCATCCTCCGTACAGAGGAATACAGCCAGCCCCGGGCTTCCGTCCCGGCACCCGAACTCCCACGGCAGAGTCCCCCGGTTAAACACAATATGGGGAAGACAGTTTGAAAACTCTCCTTCACTCCCTGCCGCCGGATAAACAGAATACACCTCGCCGGGGTCCATCGAAAATCTTTTTGCCGCGGCGACCAGGTGAATTGTCTCTTTGCTCTGTTTTTCCGTGCCGTCTTCTCTGATCCCGGTATTCACTTCTATTTCCAGCTCATAAAGCCCGCTCTTTATCTCAGGCAGATCTTCGTCTGCAAACCTCATGCTCACTTCCATAGCCGGACCTCCTTATTTTTTATCTCCCCGGTATCCCATACTCCTCATCTCCGCCGGTGCAGAGAGGAGCTGCTTTAAATGTGCTGCAAAATGCTCCATATGGATCTCGTCTTCCGTCCTCACTCCAAACTCATTCAGTTCCGAGAGCCATTCTCTTCTCTTATCATTTTCCGCAATGGAATCCTCCATCTCTTCTCCCGTAAAATCCTTTCCCTCTATGTTTTTTGTCTTCTCCCACATAAAATGCTCCGGACAGTGGTACTCCTCATTTTTTAAGAGCTGTGCCAGCCGGTACCATCCCGGACTTCCTCCTTTATCCGGCGGTATGAAGTGTCCGGTCTTTTCGCCGCCCCAGATGGAAAGTCCCATGCATGCGTCCTTTATCATGTCCTGGTTCATATCCGGTCTCCGGTCATTCCACAATGCCCTGGGGACATTTTTATAGACGGGCCGGTAATTCACCCCTGTCTCCGACATCTTTCCATCCGCATCGTATCCGTAAAGACGAACATCCAGCGCAGCATGAAGTCCCGTAAGCCCCATGGGGTATATCCCATACCCCGGGTTCTTAAGTCTTTCACCCTTTTTGTTCACCTGTGCAGACACAACCGGCAGGGCACTCTCAATTTCCATTTGAAACTGTCTCGCACTTATGTAATGGTATTTGGTCCCTTCTTTCTCCCTTTCTCCAAGATAACCTCCCTGCGGATTCATTCTTGCCAGTTTCAGCGGCTCCTGGCTCTTTTCACTGATGTCGGACGAGGACACTTCTCCTCTTACGCCGCCGCCAAAATCCGGCAGAAATTCTGTGTAAAACTGTTTCCAGTTAAGCCTTGGCGGCTGATTCTGGCTTCCCGAATTGAACTTTATAGTAAAAGAGATGATAAACCATTTTATATGTGCGGTTCCGGAAAATTCAGGCCCCCACAAGTGCAGGTCCGCGCCCAGTTCGATCCTAAAAGTCTTATGAATGAAGCAGAGGTCCAGACGGTAGGACGCGCCGACACTCACTCCTATGTTAATATCGTAGTGAAACGGCTTCCACCGGATCAGAAAGTCCGCATAAGCATGACACCAGGCCGCAAGCTTTCCTGTATGATAATTAAGTTCCAGTTTGCCCCCTGCCATCAGACAGTTTGGCGTCAGCGCAAAATAAGCTTCTCCGATCAGTTCCAGATGATCGCTGATCTTCCAGTTCAGTCCCACCCTGTCCACCGCCGGATAATGCCTTCTCTGGAACTGAGGATGATATCCTCCTACAGAGAGCACAAAATCCCCTGCATATTCTCCTTTAAGCCAGGAATAAAAAGCAAATCCTCCGGTGAGTCCGGCATCCCTGCAAAACAGGTAAGAGTCATTTGACATTGCCCCCTCGATCAGCAGAATTCCGTCATCCGGTGAGAAGACCGCTCTCAGATTAAGGCATCCGTAGACAACCGGATCACTGCACTTGGGAGGAAGTGAGATCTCAGACGTCCCCAGGAGGGAAAGCTCAAATTTCGTCCCGAACTCCACGTTGACAATCACAACCGACTCTACGATGCCGAAGGATGTAAATTTGACCCCTGCCGTCAGAAAATTCATGCCCTCACACGGTTCAATATGATCACTCAGAGTATTCAGGGCCTCGGAAGCTCCTGTTCCCGGCTTTAATGTCCCGCCTGTGCCCCTTGCCGCTGCCACAAAAGGAAAATCCTTGACCCCGGACAAAGACGGTATGTTGATTTTCCGGTTCAGGCCAAAACCTGCGCATAATCCCGTAATATAAAAACAAGGCGGCCCGCCGAACGCATAATCAAGCATCAAATATACGAAAAAAGAAGGTTTGTCTGTTTTTTTCGTCAGTCCGTAAGAGCCGAGGGCTAAAAAAGTGAACTTCTCAAATGCCACTGTAACTTCACCGTTATAGAGCCGTCCGGGTTCAGCCACATACAGTCCTCCTGAGATCATCAGGGGAGGTTTTTTCACCGTCACTGCCATGCCTTTTAATCCAAACTGAAAATCAAATTTCGGTCCGGGCTTGATCCCCAGAGAAAGTTCCATGAATTCAAGAGTCAGGACCGAGATCGTAATTCCTGCATCCACACACACCTGGATTGCTCCGTCCTGAAACGCTCCTCCGATTCTTTTTACAAAACAAGGGCCGATTTTTTTGTTCAGTTCCATCCAGTGTACGCCGGATTTCTTTTCTTCTGACGGAGACGGCGGCTTTGATTTCTCAATGTCCTGCTGGGGAAGTTTGACGTCCTCATCTCCGAATTTGTACTCGTTTCCCGAAAAACTGGCTTCTATGAGACACTGTCCCCGGAATCCTCCCTCTTCCTGGTATGCGGCCTGCATATAACGGACTCTGATCAAATCCTGCTCTCCCAAGTATTTTCCCATCACGGGCAGATCGCGAAGCCTGCAGGAGATTTCAGGATATAGTCTGAGACTGTAAATCCCTTCTTTTATTTTGGCAGCAAACAGAAGTCTCCTGTTTTCGGCAGTGCTGATCTCCATTAAAATTTCCTGTCTTCCCGCCCTGTATAATACTCCTGCTCTCTTAAGCTCCATTTCCCAGTTCAAAAATTGGGGAAGACCCAGTGACAGACTGTCCATGATACCCCACAGGCTCAGCTTGTGATGATTATCATTTTCCCATCCGGCACCCAGACAAAGGCCGTGTTCACCATAGACAATGGACGCCCGAAAAGGCTCTCCTGCTATATGTACTCCTGTCTGGAGTGCTGCCTTAAGTTTCGGTTCTTCTGCCACATGATCACCTCCGTCTCAAAACAAAGTCTTTCCTGAAAAATAATAAACAAAAAGACCCCTCAGCAATGAAGGATCTTCTTATTATTACCGTTATGTATCTATGCCTGTTAAAACTCCGATGTCATCTGTTTTCCCAAAGACCCTGCAGTTTTGTTACAATGCTTATCTTTTACTATATCGGGGTTTTGTTGTATTTTCAATCATATTCTGCCAATGACTGCTCAGGACAAGTCAATAACCAAATATTATATATAAATTTCGTTTTGTCTCTGGTTCACTGCGCGCAGAACCTTTTCTTTGATCTCCCTGTATTTTTTCTCAGGAATCGGAAGCTCAATTCCCTGGCTGATCGCCAGCTGGTATCTCTTAATTCCGGTAATATATCTGCTGTTGACAATAAAACTTCTGTGCGTTTTTATGAAACCTTCTCCGACTTTTTTCTCCAGATCGGATATAGATTCCCTGGACAGAATATCCCTGTTCAGACAATGGATCACACTGTCTGTATTTTCTGCTTCTATATATACAATGTCTTTATTCCTTATAACATAAGTCAGATCATGTTTCCCGTAGGCAATAAGGCGGCTCCGATTTTGGCTGAGCAGTTTTTTAACATATTCATATGTCTCTGTTCCCATCGAGTGAGAAAAACGTTCATTATTTTTCTGGGATTCAATCGGATTTGATACATGAAAATGAAGCAGCTTAAACTTCTGCCCCTCTGTCTTCCATATAAGAGTAATGCGCTGAACTGCACCTAATATTTCACCCCTTCCCTGTGAAGCGGCAACCTTCATACACCCTGCTACAATAAAAATCTCATCACTGTTTGCAACTACCTGAAATTCTTTTTTAAGAATATCACATCTGGGCACATCAAAATTTTTAATGTATTCACAAACCTGTTCATAGCCTTTGATACACTGTCCGTCCGCGGCTCCGATCCACGTTACATCCGGATGAAGTTTTTGGATTAAATTATTCGAATCCTGATGATAAAAGCTTTCAATTACTTGCCTGGTTAATTCTTCTGCCTGATGATAAATTGAGATCATATCCAGTCCTCCTTTACGTTTCCGCGGAAGCATTACTCCCGCACACTTAAGTCAATCGCCTGTATTCTCTCTTTTCCATTATATCACATTGATCATTTTATTAAGTCCCCGGTCTTTTTACTGCTCATATATATTTTTTCTGTGCCCGTTTCCCGAACCACACCGACACGCTGGTCCCTATCACCCATCCGATGGGCCAGGCAGCCCATATTCCTGCAGCACCAAACGGAACTGACAGCACATAGGAAAGGGATACCCTCGCGATCAGATCGGCAAATGTGGAAGCCATAAATCCTTTCATTTCACTCATGCCCCGGAGCATTCCGTCGCAGACAAATTTTACACTGACCAGCGCAAAGAACGGAGCATTGATCCTCAGAAAATCAACCCCCACTCCCATGCTCCTGACTGCCTCTGCAGAGTTTCCGGAAAGAAACAGCCCCATTGCCTGACGGCTGAAGACCAGACAGAGAACAGAAAATACTGCGGCCATAGCCACAATAATTTTAATCCCGGCATTTGTGCCTTCCTTTGTTCTCTCCCATTTCCCGGCGCCAGCATTCTGAGCTGTAAAGCTTGAAACTGCGTTGCCGATAGTTCCAAGTACCGAAAGGATAAAGATCTGTATTTTAAATCCTCCCGAATAGCCTGCCACGACCACAGACCCAAAGCTGTTGATCCGTCCCTGCACAAACAGCTGTCCCACCGATACAAAAGACTGCTGCATAATGCTTGGAACCGCGATCCATGTCATTTTTTTTAGAAGAAGAGGACTGAATCTCTGATAGTTTCCGGCCTGTATTTTGGCATTCTTTTTAAATACCGTCACCACGGCCAGAACAGAGGCAATACCCTGGGCTATAAAGGTAGCCCATGCAACTCCTGCGACACCCATGGAAAACGTGGTGACAAACAGCACATCCAGAATGATGTTCAGCACCGATGAAAAGATTAAAAAGATCAGCGGTGTGATAGAGTCACCCAGCGCTGTAAAGATTGCATTTGCCCCGTTATAAAGCATCAGGAACAAGATGCCCATGATATAAATCCTCAGATACAGGGCCGAATCTTCAAATATATCGGACGGGGTGGACATGGCACTCATCATCCACCTGCATCCCACCAGCCCCAGCACCGTCAAAATAACACTCATGATCACGATCGTGATCACCGCCGTGGAAATACAGCTTTTTACTCTTTTATATTTTTTGGCTCCGAAAAAGCCGGATATGACAACATTAATTCCCATGCCGGTCCCCACGGCTATGGCAATAAAGATGACTGTAATAGGCTGGGACGCTCCTACTGCTCCCAGTGCATTGACTCCAATGAACCGGCCGGCCACAATGCTGTCCACAACACTGTACACCTGCTGAAATATCATACTGAGAATCATAGGGAGCGCAAATTTTCCGATGACTTCAAATGGTTTCCCTACCGTTAAATCCTTCATATTTTCCTCTCTTTTTGCACGCATGGCACACAATTTACTGCATTCAAAAGGGGCTGTCGGTTAATAGACAGTCATGAATAGTGAAGGCAGCGACTCGGTGATGTCGCTGCCTTCCCTAACTTTATCCCTATAAAAAGAGAAAAAGATGGCTAACCATAACCATCTCCTCTCCGTTACATGTTATAATGTAACTATGCATAAACAAGATTATTATAACCGATTTTTCGAATTAGGACAACTAAAAATGAACTTTAACTTTTATGAATTGAGTTTACCTGATGACGATCCGGTCTTTACCCTTAAAAATGTAATGGAGGAAATGGATTTTACAGCGTTATTGGCGCAGTATTCTGGTAAGGGGAAACACGGGTATAACCCAATCATGAAATATGCAGTTCTTACATACGCAAATATGCGGGGAATTCGTGAGATTGACCGTATTGTTGACCTGTGTAAAAGAGACCTTGGATTCATCTGGCTCACGCAGGGCGAACAGCCCAAACGGGATGCCTTCTATGATTTCATAAACAAAAAACTGACACCCGAAATCTTAGATGACCTGAATTATCAATTGCTGCGACGATTAAAAAAAGAAGGTCTGATCACATTAGAATCGCTTTTTATAGATGGAACAAAGATAGAAGCCAATGCAAACCGTTATACATTTGTATGGCGTGGAACACTCAATTACCATCTGGCAGGGCTTCTTGATACCATCGATTCCCTTTATGCAAAGTATAACGAGCTCTTAGAAGAAAACGGATATGATGCAAAATACGGTTTTGGAAATGCACAGATGTTTATTATTGAGGGTATGGATAAAGTGCGGGAAGTGATTGAAAAGAACCGCAAGCGAAAACTTACAAAACACAAAAAATTACCAAACAATAAAATTATCGAAATTGACAACTGTTCTCCATTGGATCTACTAAAGCTCCAGAAAAATTTAGCAACGATAGCAGATGGTGAAGGCATTGGGTTTGTTTACGGAAAAGGTAAGAAAAAATCTGAAATCCAGCAGCTTTACGAAGAACTCGAAGGATGTGGCAAAAAACTCATGGAATACGCAGAAAGTTTTGAAATCATGGGGAAAGACCGTAACAGTTATTCGAAAACAGATTTAGAGGCAACTTTCATGAGAATGAAAGATGATCACATGATGAATGGCCAGCTCAAACCGGCTTATAATGTTCAGATTGCTGTAGAGAACTACTTTATCATTCATGGTTATGTAAGTAATGACAGAACAGATTACAACACCCTGATCCCAGTCATTCAAAAACACATCAATACTTTCGGTGAAATATTAAAGGAAACTACTGCAGACAGTGGTTATTGTAGTGAAAAGAATTTACTGTTCCTAAAAGAACACAACATAGAAAGTTATATCAAACTGCAGGATCATGAACAGAGAAAGACCCGTGCCTATAAAGAAAATATAGGAAAATACTACAACATGACAACCCAGATATTTGAGGATGAACGTTATTATGTTTGTCATGATGGCAGGGAACTGAGACATATCCGCACAGAAGAAAAAGAAATGGAAGGATATACACAAACATTGGAAGTGTATGGATGTGCTGATTGCAGTGGCTGTGAGCATAAAGCGAAATGCCTGTATAAATATAACCCAGAAAAAGATGCCGACAAAAATAAAGTTATGAAGATCAATGAGCGCTGGGAAGAATTGAAAGAAAAATCTCATGCGAATATCCAAAGCGAGAAAGGAATCCTAAATCGTCAGATCCGCTCAATCCAAACCGAAGGACATTTTGGGGATATCAAAGAAAATGATGATTTCCGGCGTTTTAATCACCGTTCAACAGATAAAGTATACAAAGAGTTTATGCTGTATGCGATAGGTAGAAATATCAATAAATATCATCGGTTCTTATGCAATAAACTCCAGAGGTTTGAAGGCAAACAGGAAGAAAACGCAGCATAAGGAAAACGTGGCTTATTTGGAAGAGCCCCTTTGTTTTGTGCGCTCAAAAATAATTACTGATCTCAGAAATAGGGATACCCTGCGGAATATGACGATGCTGAAAGGCACGTATTTCCGTAGGGTATCCCTATTTCTCTTTTAAATCGGAAAAATCGGCATTAGCCGATTCCTCCTTGTCATAACTTTAACTATTTTATTTAAGCAAACTTGCCTGTGTCAATTTTAACTCCAGGTCCCATTGTAGAAGTGATTGTCACATTCTTAAAATACTGACCTTTTGCTGCTGACGGTTTTGCTTTGATAATAGCATCTATTAACGTCTGGAAGTTGTCCGCTAACTGTTCTTCTGTAAAAGAAGCCTTACCTACCGGTACATGAATGATATTGTTCTTGTCCAGTCTGTATTCGATCTTACCTGCTTTGATATCTTCAATCGCTTTTGTAACGTCCATTGTTACAGTGCCGGCTTTCGGGTTCGGCATTAATCCTTTTGGTCCAAGATCACGACCTAAACGTCCCACGATACCCATCATATCCGGTGTTGCAACTACTACGTCAAAGTCAAACCAGTTTTCTTTCTGGATCTTAGGAATCAGTTCTTCTGCTCCTACATACTCTGCTCCTGCTGCCTTTGCTTCTTCTGCTTTTGCATCTTTCGCAAATACAAGAACACGAACTTTTTTACCGGTACCATGAGGCAGTACGACTGCTCCACGGATCTGCTGATCTGCCTGACGGCCGTCTACTCCGAGACGGAGATGTGCTTCGATCGTCTCATCAAATTTGGCATTCGCTGCTTTTTTTACTACAGATACTGCTTCCTTTACGTCGTACAGTTTCGTTCTGTCAACTAATTTGGCAGCCTCTGCATATCTTTTTCCTTTTTTCATTCTAAAAATACCTCCTGTGGTCATATCGGGAGCAACCCTCCCACTTTCTAAATTTAAGGAAGTTACACTCGACTAAGCGTTCAGGCTTCGTCTTCGACTCGCCTTCACTGAGTCTCGGTAACGGCTTTCACACTAAATTCGGCCTGCGCCTCTGGCTTGCCCTCATTAAGTGTTTAATGCCTATTCCTCTACTTCGATTCCCATGCTTCTTGCTGTTCCTGCAATCATGCTCATTGCAGCTTCGATAGATGCAGCGTTTAAGTCTTTCATCTTTGTCTCAGCAATCTGCTGTAAATCTGCTTTGGATACTGTTGCGACTTTCTTTCTGTTCGGCTCTCCGGACCCGGACTGGATCTTGCAGGCTTTCTTTAATAAAACTGCTGCCGGAGGAGTCTTTGTCACAAAGCTGAAACTTCTGTCCTGATATACTGTGATCACAACAGGAATGAGCAGGTCTCCCTGATCTGCAGTCTTTGCATTAAATTCCTTTGTGAACTGTACGATATTTACACCGTGCTGACCAAGTGCAGGTCCTACCGGCGGTGCTGGTGTTGCCTTTCCTGCCGGAATCTGAAGTTTAATATATCCTTCTACTTTCTTTGCCATAATCGTTAACCTCCTGATGATTGTGGTAATTACGGGAGATATCCCTCCCACCTTGTTACGTGCAGAGGTTTTGTCATTTACTCTGCTTTTTTGATATCTAAGAAATCAATCTCTACTGATGTGGCACGTCCAAACATCTCCACCTCGATGGTCACTGTCTGTTTGTGCTCATTTACTACGGTAACTGCACTTGTCGTACCTTCCCAAGCACCGGAAGTAACAACAATGATATCACCTACTTCAACATCAATATCAATTTTTTCCTTCTTAGGCGTTTCTTCGTTTGTACCGCCCACGTTGATTCCCAATGGCTTCATCTCAGCCGGTGTCAATGGGACCGGTTTGGAGCCAGGGCCTACGAATCCTGTCACACCTCTGGTGTTTCTGACAACATACCATGTATCGTCGTTCATCACCATGTGGATCAGCACGTATCCTGGGAACATCTTCTTGGAAACCTGTTTTTTCACACCATTCTTCAGTTCCGTTACGTCCTGAAGCGGTACCCGGACTTCTAAAATCTGATCTTGAAGCTTACGGTTCTCGATCGTCTTTTCGATATTTGCTTTTACTTTATTCTCATATCCGGAATAGGTATGAACTACATACCAATTTGTTTCTGCCATATGCTCTCCTTACCTTTACCCTACTAACATCTTGATTCCATATTGAAGTCCCAAATCCAGAACAGCAATAATCATACCAATGATAATAGCACACACGACCACAACGCCGGTTTCTTTGGCAATGCGTTCTTTAGAAGGCCAGATGATTCTTCCGAATTCTGATTTCAATTCTCTGAACCAGCTGGTTTTGCTTGATTTGCTGGTATTCTTCATGTTCTCACTTCCTTAAATAAACGTGCATTACTTAGTTTCTTTGTGTAATGTGTGTCTTTTACAGAACTTGCAGTATTTCTTTGTTTCCATACGTTCCGGATGTGTTTTCTTATCCTTCATCATATCGTAATTACGCTGCTTACATTCTGTACATTCTAATGTGATTTTTGTGCGCACAACTTCCACCTCCATTGTTTTTAAAATAAGGCATAAAAAAAAGACCTCTTCCAACGCTAAAGTCTAGCTTACACATTGTATCATGGAAGAGGCAGGCCGTCAAGCCTTGTTTTATCTTATGTACAGCACTTTTTTCATTTGTTCCAGCGACTTTTTCACATCGATCACCTTCTGGTTGGAACTTCCCCTCCATTTGAGGGCAGTGTCCTTTAAGTCTTCCTCAAAACGACCGTCCACCAGAACATCTGTATTTTTTACGGCATCCAGAGTACAGACTTCATCCCACAGAAAACCGGTATACATCCATATGGTCTTTTCCGGAAACTTTTCTCTGACCTCTTTGACCAGCTGTTCTACCGGCTCCCGGTTCTCAGGGTGCAGAGGATCTCCTCCGCTTAACGTCAGACCGCTGATATAATTTTTACTGAGCTCTTCAAACAGTTCTTCTTTTGCCGCCCGGTCAAACTCCAATCCGCCATGGATATCCCAGGTGACCGGATTGTGGCAGTTTTTGCACTGATGGGTACATCCTGACAGCCATAAGACAACTCTTAAACCGTCCCCATTCAGCATATCGTCCTTTGTAATGTTGTGATACCTCATACTTCCCACCTCTATGCTAATATCATCCTTTCTACATCGACTTCCGGTCGGCGATCTCCGCCATCTTTGCGTCATTGAGCCTCGTGTCTCCCTTGACTCTGGAATAAGACAGATAACCGTTCATGCGGTCGATCTTGGTCAGATTCCTGCTTCCGCAGACCGGACACACATCCATTTCCAGCTCCTCATGCCCGCAGTCGTCACAGTATGACAGGGATAGATTCACCCCTTCATAGTAACCCAGGTCCATGGCACGCCTTACCAGCGTCCGTATAGCGTCTTTATTGTAGCTGATCGGATACTTCACGTACTGGATCTTTCCGCCGTTGCATTTTTCCCAGAAACGTCCCTCTAAGTTCTGTTTCTCGATCGGCGTCAGATCTTCGGATACATGGCAGTGAAAAGAGTTGCTCACATATTCCCGGTCAGAGACATTTTCGATCACACCGTACTTTTTTCTGAACTGTTTCACCTGAAGTCCGCAGAGGTTTTCTGCCGGTGTTCCATAGATCGCATACAAATGCCCGTCTTCTTTCTTAAACTTAGTCACCTCACTGTTGATGTACTCAAGGACTTCCAGTGCAAATGCGCCGTCCTGAGCAATGGATTTTTTGTTGTGCAGCTGCTGAAGTTCATTGAGCGCCGTGATCCCAAAAGATGCTGTGGCAGACTCAAGCAGCGGCTTGATCTTGTCGTGAAGTCCCAGATGTCCTCCCAGGAAGCCTCCCTCACAGTATGCCAGAGGATTTGTGGATGCCTTCATCTCTCCCAGATAATCGTAGGTCCTTCTGTGGAGCTCCCTGATCAGATTCAGATAATAGTCCAGCACTTCATAGAAGTCACGGCTTTCCTGCTTTGCCTTTGCATAGATCATCGGCAGATGCAGACTTACCGCCCCGATGTTAAAACGGCCCACAAAAACCGGCTTGTCCTGCTCGTCCAGAGGCTCTGCCCCTCCCTTTTCATACCAGGGAGATAAAAATGCTCGGCAGCCCATAGGGCTTACGATCTTTCCATATCTTTTATACATGTCCGGGACATATCCGTCCCCTGTAAGGCTCAGCCAGTCGGGATACATCGTCTTGCTGGAACAGCGGATGCCCGCTTCAAACACATCCTCCAGTTCTCCGCCGGGTCCATGGAGATTTTCATCGTAGAGAAATACGATCTTTGGAAACAGCACCGGTTTTTTATGTCCTTCTTTTCCCTGTCCTCTTCTCCTGACATCCAGCATCGTAATCGTTGCCATCTTTGCAAACCGGCCTGTGCCGGTTCCTGCGGTCACTGTGATAAAAGGATAGTCTCCGCGGCTGGAAGAAACACTGTTAAACTTATATTCAAGCCCCTGGAATCCCTGACAGAATTCTTTCTGCACATCCTTGAGGGACTCGGTCTCTGCCCGCTCTCTGGAAAGGCCGAGGGCTTCATACTTTTCAATGCCTTTTTCATAAGACTTCTCGGCATACGGTTCCAGGATCAGTTCAATATTCGGCACCGTAAATCCGCCATACTGCTGGCTGGCCGCGCTCAGCACGATGTCTCCTATGACGTCAAAGGCCACATCCAGTGTCTTTGGTTCATTGTACCAGAGATTCCCCATCTCAAAGCCGCCTTTTAACACGGCCTCCACATCAAACAGACAGCAGTTCATCGTATCTCTTCTGGCTGACATATCATGAATATAAATGTACCCGTCCCGGCAGGCCTGAATCTCTTCTGTCGTTAAAAAAAACTTCTGATACAGAGACTTGTTCAGCTCATTAAAGATGAGACTCCGCTTCGTTGACACAAGGGCGCTGTCTGTATTGCTGTTCTCTTTGTCTCCTATGTACATGATGGACTGGCTTTTCTTATACACATCATCCAGCATTTCCACAAAATCCTGTTTATAATTCCGGTAGTCCCGGTAGCTTTTGGCCACGTCGGGATTTACCCTCTCCAGAGCCCCTTCCACCACATTGTGCATCTCCGTAATATGTACTTCCGCCTTATTAAGCTCGTCCACTCTCCCATTGACAAACCGGCAGATCTCATCAAGCTCATCTTCCGTAAATTTCACAAGGGCACGGTAGGCGGATTTATTTACCGCCGTCACCACCTTCTGAATATTAAAATCCTCTTTTGTTCCGTCCTTTTTTACTACCCGTATCATACTCTCTCCTCCCTGACTGTTCCCAGAGCATCGTCCTGCCTGCGGCATATCCCGCTGAAAGCAGGAGACACCGCAGGCAGGGGACTCATCGCTATTTTCTCAATCAAATTACTATATATTGTTTGATATGATCTTTTATTCTACTATATCTTGTGTGAATGTATCCATCTTACCATCTCATCCGATACAAGTCAAGGCTGATTTTTTTCACTTTCTGCCGTAAATCCTGCCAAGGCTCAGATCCTTGGGCTTTTTCACTTTCGGAGAACTTTCAATGCCTTTGGCCATGTATTCACCAAAGGAGACAGGCAGCTCCTTCTCGATCGAAAAAAGCTCTTTTAACTGTTTTTTACTTTTAAGAATCAGTACGGATTTTGCGATTTCCGAATGATTTAAAAGCTCCTCTATCATAGTATCATCAATCTGTCCGTTGGTAAATACAATCACCTTTAAATGCCCGAAGTTTAATTTTTTCGGCTGGGTTCGCTCAAAACTTTGGTTTGTCTCATTAAAAGACCTGCCTGAATAAACCACAGACTTGGACGGCACGTTCGTTCCCTGGTTGTCCTGAGCCTTGGAAAAATCTGCACAGGAATAATCGATCAGATATCCGTTCTCTGTCTTTTCGATGCCCATTGCCAAAACATAGCTGCTGTCCTCGATGTCCCCGGCTTCTTTGCAGCCCGTAAGTGCCGCTGCTGTGACTGCGGCCATCAAAAGGCTAATGATGATCTTTTTCATGGGTGCCTCCTCTCCGTTCCAGCCAAAACAAAACTGCCGGAATTAAAATGCCCAGCAATAGATTTGCAAAAAGGAACACAGAAATATAATTTTCCCAAAGACGGATCATAGGGATCAGAAATCCAGTGGTCAAAAACAGTCCGCCGTAAGAAATCCACCTGCCCCATTTCTTTTTCCCCGGAAATGTGTTTTCAAAACTCCAGTTTCCATAAAACAGGTATCCGCTCAGCACACAAAAAACTCCAACGATCCAGAATGCGATCAGGAAAATATCCAGCCTTGCCATGATCCCTCCCGGCATGGCTACATTCTGGGCCATGGAGATCACCGGAAACGGGTCTCTCCTGATCATCCGAAGACCCAGGCTTCCCGCCGTGGCGGCAAACACTCCTGCCGATAAAATGATAATTCCAAGCAGCGTCCTCTTATTTATTCCCTTTTCCTTCATATGCCCCTGATAAAACCACACCAGTTCCATAGGATGAAACAGTGCGAGCACATACAGCCCGCCCATCGCCAGATTCTCCGGTTCAAACTTCCGGATCAGGAAGGGTTTCATAGAAAATTCCGTCGTACTGAGAAGAAGGATAAAAATAAACGGGATCAGGATAAACCAGAACAGCCCTTCCATGACTCTCGCTCTGTCGTCCAGCCCCTCCCCGTTCATCCGGAAAGCCAGAAAAATGATCGGCAGTCCGATCCAGTAAATATTCATATACGGCAGAAGGAACACCCTGGCTAAGATCAGCATATATGCATAAAAAAATGCGGCGTTTATAAAAAATCTCACATAATAGAGAAAGGAAATCACCCGGTGCTTTTTTAATACCTCTTCCATGGTCAGACTGCCTTCTGCTTTTTGTACAAGCCACGGATAGCAGGCCGCGGCCAGGGCCCCAAGGAGCACCGTATAAAGCCCTGTTTCACCGGATTTCAAGGCAGATGCCTGGGGAAGGAACATGCCCACTCCGCAGAAGGTTTCCAGAAGAAAGATCCTGCTTCCCTGCTTTTTAGAAATTTCAAGATTCGCCGTCCACATGATGTTTCCTCCTTCCCTGGCGTTTTTTCGCCCCGTCCTTTGTAAACCATGGCCTGAAAATCATACGCCTGATAGGCAGGCGCACCATATAATCCTCCCAGGGGTCCGTTTCTTCCACCGTGGCTGATACGGTCGGAAACAGATACGGGATTCCATAGCTCTGAAGCTTCATCAAATGGATTGCAATCGCAAGGAATCCGAGAAAGAATCCATAAAGACCCCATATGGCACAGACGATCATAATAGAAAATCTCAGCAGCCGGAATACCCCCGAAAAGCTTTCATTTGGTATAGAAAACGATGCGATGGCTGTAAAGGCTACAACAATTACCACGATCGTGCTGACAATATTGGCATCCACCGCTGCCTGTCCTACGATCAGCCCTCCTACAATGCCTATGGTGCCGCCCAGCTGTCCCGGAAGGCGGATACCCGCTTCCCTTAAAAGTTCAAACGCAAGTTCCAAAAGCAGAACTTCCACGACGACAGGGAAAGGCACTCCCTCCCTGGCCGACACAATGGACAGCATAAACGGTGTGGGAAGAATCTCCGGATGATAATTTGCAATGGAAATATAAAATCCCGGCAGCCCGATGGCAATAAAAGAAGAAATATATCGAAGGATTCTGGCAAATGTGGCTACTTCCCACCGATTATAGTAGTCATCACTGGCCTGAAAAAAAATGTTCAGCGTCACCGGCAGCACAATGACCTCCGGAGAATTGTCCACCACGAGCACAACTCTTCCCTCCATGAGCCCGCTTGCCGCCTTGTCCGGCCTCTGAGTCAGCTGGTACTGGGGAAACGGAGATTTGCTGTCCTGCTCCATGAGCTGTTCCAGCATTCCGCTGTCAAAAATTCCGTCAATATTCAGTTCATCCAACTGTTTTTTTATCTCCTTTACTACCTCATCTTTGGCCAGATCCTCGATATACATAAGCGCTACATCTGTTTTGCTCCTTGTTCCGATCCTAAGCTGGACAACCTTCATTCTCGTATCCCTGACCCGTCTTCGGATCAGTGCCGTGTTGGTCCTGAGACTTTCATTAAAGCTGTCCTTCGGACCGATCATTGCTACTTCCCTGTCGGCTTCCTGCACTCCTCTGGTAGGGAAAAACTTGCTGGATATAAAAATCCCCTGATCAAGCCCGTCAAAAAACAGTACCGTATCTCCTGATAAAACGGCCGTGACAACTTCATCCATTGTCGTAACCATTTTCCGGTCTGCACTCTCAATCACCCAGGAGGTCACAGACTCTTTCAGAGGGTGAAGAGGGTCTGTGAGGAGAGGTTCCAGTACATTTTCCTGGATCATGTCGGCTTTGGCAAGCCCGTCCGTGTAGATCACATACATTCCCGTGTGTTTTTTCTTCCCGACGTAAAACTTCTTCTTTACAATATCATTGCAGTCTGAAAATACCGCTTCGAGATAAGCAATATTCTGTTCCAGATCCTTTGATATTACACCTTTCATTTTGTGATTTTTATCATGAAATCGATCCATTTTTTCACACCACCTTTGAAAGTAGTATGAGCAAAAAAAAGAACTCTATGCGTACGCACAGAGTTCTGTCTGAAAGTCCTCAGACCTATTTTTCTTCTTCCTGGATCTTTTTGATCACCGTCTCTTCCTGATTGTCAATATGACGTTTCATGATCTCTTTCGCCCTCTCTTTGTTCCCGGCGAACATTGCTTCCACCAGTTCCTCGTGTTCTTTGAGAAGGACCGCATGATATGCCGTATCCTTGACATATTCCAGACGGTAGCGGTAAATCTGTTCTCTCAGATTGTTAATGATCTGGATCAGCCTCTTGTTCTGAGTCGCCTCGAAGACGGCATCATGAAATTCCACATCACAGTCTGCGATCTTAGGATTGTCATCCGTCTGGATGGCCTCCCGGAAATTGTCGAGGGCTGCCTGAATCTTCTCTCTGGAACTTTCATCCAGGCGCTCCGTGGCAAGTCCTGCTGCCAGTTCTTCCAGAGAACTTCTCACTTCCAGGACATCTCTTAAATCTTTTTCCGTGATGCGGGCTACTTCCGCGCCCTTTCTCGGGATCATGACTACCAGACCCTCAAGCTCCAGCTTCCTTATGGCTTCCCTGACCGGGGTACGGCTGACTCCGAGACGGTTTGCCAGCGCGATCTCCATCAAACGCTCTCCGGGCACAAACTCTCCGGTGATGATCGCCTGTCTGAGTGTATTGAACACCACATCCCTCAGCGGCAGATATTCATTGACATTTACTTTTAATTTATCACTGCTCATCTTTCGTTCCCTCCAATTATGATTCTCTATTGACCGGCGCCACCACATAGGCCTGCTTCACATCTTCAAAGGATCTTAGATTGGAAAGGGCTCTCTGTGCCTTTTCCTGTGAAGCAAAGATTCCAAAGACCGTCGGTCCGCTCCCGCTCATGAGTGCATTCTCGGCTCCCTGTTTAAGCAGGAACTCTTTGATCTCATCGATCACGGGATATCTTGGTATGGTGACTGTTTCAAGAACATTTTCCATCCTTCCTGTGATCCCCTTCAAATCCTGATTTTCAATGGCAGATATCATTCCTGTGATGTCCGGGTGTGAGGAAAGCCCCGGCACGTCCAGATTCTCATACACAGTTTTCGTGGATACACTGATCCCCGGCTTGGCAATCAGTATATGGCAGTCCGACACAGGGGGCAACTTTGTAAGTTTTTCTCCGATCCCTTCGGCCAGTGCAGTTCCTCCTATGACACAATAAGGCACATCCGCTCCCAGCCCGGCTCCGATCTCACACAGTTCCTCTTCCTTAAGTCCCAGTTCAAACAGCTGGTTCATTCCTCTCAGTGCTGCGGCGCAGTCAGAGCTGCCGCCCGCCATGCCTGCAGCGATAGGGATACGCTTTTCCAGATACGCTTCCACGCCGTCTTTGAGCGAATACTTTTTCTTTACGGCTGCGATGGCCTGACAGACAAGATTCTGTTCATTGACCGGAAGAAATCTAAGATTGGCGGAAAGTGTGACGGAATCACCGGAAGTCTTTTTAAGCTCCAGCCGGTCAAAAAGACCCACTGTCTGCATGATCATCCTTACCTCATGATACCCGTCATCTCTCCGCCGTACTACATCCAGCCCTAAATTTACTTTTCCATAAGCTTTCAGAACTACCTTTTTCATCTGTACTCCTCACTGTCTCCTGCCGCTGAAACTTAGTATTGTATACAGAACATTATAATATTGTTCCTATAAAAATGCAATCCTATTTATCAATTCCATTCAATTTCTTTGACTATTAACAGTTTATCACCTGGCTTTACTTCCTCAATGCCTTCATTTTGATCACGGATATCGTCAACGGTAGTAAAATAACGTTTTGCTATGGACCACAGAGTATCCCCGTCCTTCACGATATATCCGACGATTCCCGGGATCTTCTGCAGTTCTTCATAATCCAGAGGCTGCTCAGATACATTTGTCATAATCTTTTCCGCTTTTTTGTGGAAAGAGATGAAGTCAAATATAACATTTGCTTTGATCTCGATCTCATCCCCTTCCGTCGGAGTGGCGCTGATATGATCCAGCATAACATCCAGCTGATAATCGTCCTCTTTCATCAGACCCTTAGCCTCGATAAAGTAAGAAAACGGTTCCATATATGAGCTGCTCATTACCGGGTTCTGGTCCTCGCTGGACAAAAACAGCACATCCGCCATCAGGACACCCTCCACCTGGAGCCCCTGCTCTTTGACTTCCACATCGTCTAAATTGCAGCTTCCTTTGACAGAAAGCACCTGCAAAAGCTTTCCCGGCTCCTGCTCGATGGAAAAACGCTTCGCCATCTTCATGGTAGCCTGATTTTTTCCGATCAGGGATTCAAAAGCAAAGTCTTTATATTCCGGCACCAGAGTCTTCTGCATCGTATAGCAGTCTCCCACGTAAGAAAGCACCTGATCTTCGTAGACTTTAATATCACACTCAAGAGTTGCGTCAACCGATACCACTCTCTCTTCTCCGTCCACATCCGGACGGATCTCCAGCTGATGGTTTCCAAGGGAAATGTGGATCTTGCCGATCATTCCCGGTGCACATTCATAGCACTCCAATTCTGTGTGCAGCGGGATCTCCCACCTGGCATACTGGACCGGAAGCTGTTCATCCTCTCCGAGATATAAAATAAACACATGCATATCACCCTGTATGTCGATGCTGTGGTCTTTTAACTTTCCCTGTACATTCTCAAGCTCCACCTGGCTCCAGAGAATCTCATAGATGTTGGATTTGTTGGCCGGCAGAACCAGCTCCTCTTTCATTCTGGCAATATCCTTTTTATTGACAATCAGGTCTGTCACCTGAACTTCCTTTTTCAGGGAAGATATCCCGTCACCAAGAACATCGATAATGCCTTCCTCTTTAATCTCCTCGTTGACATGGAGGGTCAGGGTCAGAAGTATTCTTATGCTCAGTTTCCTGGAATTGATCAGCACTGTGTTGATGTCATCAATGACATAAGAAACCTTCACATAATCTGTCGGCACAGCGCCGTCCATATGTATATACTCCTCAAAGGGGAGAACAAAATCCAGAGACTCTAAATAGGTCCTGGCGTCAATTGTCCCGTACAGGCCTGAAAAATGGAATTCTCCCTTGATCCGGATACGGTCCACCATCATCTCTGTCTCCTGCATGATCACAAGCCCTTTGGTCTGGATCATCTTCTCCACATCCGGCTTCGTATCAGGCACATTGCAGTCCTGGTCGATTGTTATTTGTACCTGCTTTCGTTCTTTTGCAACGATTCCATAAAAATCCTTTTTGTTAAAATCCATAAAAAATTCCTCCCTGTCTTGTATATACAAATATATTCAGACAGGAAGGAATCTATTCCTTCAAGATTAAAATTGTATCCGGTACAGTGTCAGCCTTCCAGCAGCATCATCCTGACATCTTTCGTGATCACGTCCTGATAACTGAAACTGACAGTTTTGCTTTTAGTGCTGCTGTCGTCTTCAATCTCTACCAAAAAAATGTTCGGATATGTCTCCGTAATGACTCCCTGTGATGTTACAAACTTGTGTCTACCTTTATTTGAGCTGATCTTGATTTTGCTGCCAATGCGCTTCTGAATTGACTTACGAATGCATTGAATATCCATCTGTGTCATTCTTTCACCCCATTCTATCTATACAGAACTCGTGACACCTTCTGTATACTGTGAACTTTATTGTATCATTATAACCGAATCCTGTCAAATCTATACATGGGATGTCCAGAATGTTACATATCCTGAGAATTTTTTTCCATATCTTCCGACGGCTGTTCCTGTGCAGGCTCATCCTCTGTCGTGGAGCTTGAGGCATCTTCCCTGGAATCTTCCTCTTCCTGTTCAGAATTTTCTTTCTTGGCATTGAAGATTTCCATAAACTCTTTTCCTGTGATCGTCTCTTTCTCGATCAGGAACTGTGCAGCCTCATCCAGTATGTCCATGTTGTCCCGGATCAGGTAAAGCGCTTTTTTATATGCATCTTTCAAAATTCCCATAACCACCTCGTCTACCTTTGCCGCGGTGGATTCCGCACAATTCATAACGGGACGTCCGTCCAGGTAACGGTTGGTAATGGATTCCAGGCCGATCAGGCCGAATTCTTCGGACATACCGTACTGTGTCACCATAGCTCTCGCGATGGCCGTGGCCCGTTCGATGTCATTGGACGCACCGGTTGTCACCGTGTGGAACTTGATCTCCTCGGCCGCACGGCCTCCAAAGAAGGATACCAGGTCTGCCAGCATCTCGTCTTTTTTATTCAGGTACTTCTCTTCCTCCGGCCTCTGCATCGTATATCCGAGGGCTCCCATGGTCCTTGGCACGATGGTGATCTTCTGCACCGGCTCAGACTCCTTCTGGAGAGCCATGACAAGCGCATGTCCCACCTCGTGGTATGCAACGATCTGTTTTTCTTCCTTGCCGAGGATACGGTCTTTCTTTTCTTTTCCGGCGATGACCACTTCCACAGCCTCAAACAGGTCTGACTGAGACACATACTCCCTTCCTGCTTTGACAGCAGCCAGGGCCGCTTCGTTGATCATATTGGCCAGATCCGATCCCACTGCCCCGGATGTAGCCAGGGCGATCTCTTCAAAGTCTACGCTCTCATCCATCTTAACGTCTTTGGAATGGACTTTTAAAGTCTCGATTCTTCCTTTCAGGTCCGGGCGCTCTACGATGACGCGCCTGTCAAAACGTCCCGGGCGCAGAAGTGCTTTATCCAGTACTTCCGGACGGTTGGTAGCAGCCAGAATGACAAGTCCTTTGGAAGTATCAAATCCATCCATTTCAGATAAAAGCTGGTTTAATGTCTGTTCACGCTCATCGTTTCCTCCGCCCTGGATGCCCGTGTCACGGCTTTTTCCGATGGCATCGATTTCGTCTATAAATATAATACACGGAGCCATAGACTGGGCCTGCTTGAACAAGTCACGGACTCTGGACGCACCGACACCAACGAACATCTCCACGAAATCAGAACCGGACAGGGAGAAAAACGGAACATTCGCTTCTCCCGCCACTGCTTTGGCGAGCAAAGTCTTACCAGTACCCGGAGGTCCCACAAGAAGTGCTCCCTTGGGCAGTTTTGCACCGATCTTTAAATACTTGTCAGGGTGATGCAGAAAATCCACCATCTCGGTCAGGGACTCCTTGGCCTCCTGCTGTCCCGCAACGTCGGCAAAGGTGACGCCTGTCTTCTTCTCCACATAGACCTTGGCGTTGGACTTTCCTACGCCCATCATACCGCTCTTTCCGCGCATCATAAACATCAGCAGTCCAAAAATAATGATGGCAGGCAGAATGCTCACGAGAACACTCATGAGAACCTCAGATCCGTCCTTTGCCTTTGCCTGGTAATTTTCGATCCCTGCCTTCTCCAGCCGGTTGACCAGCTGATAATCAGGTACGGGAAGCTGGACTACTTTGTATGTAGTCTTATACAGCGGGTTCTCTGATTCTTTCGGAATAACGGTGATCACATCACTTTCGAACACAACCTTTTTAATTTCTTTTTTCTCGATCATCTTGACAAACTTGCCGTAGGAAATCTCGGTCTCTGTACCGTTTTTCCATTTGCCCACTACAAAGTTGAACAAAACAGCCACTAAAATAGATGTAATCAAAATCGATATGATCATCTGAATGGAATTCTTGTTATTTTTATCCGGTTTCTTCTGTCTATTATCCACGAATGCTTTTCCTCCTTCGATCTTCTCAAGCATTTATAGACTCCATTATATGGTTTCACTGCTTGAAAATCAATAAAACAATTCTAAAGTTTTTGTGACATATCACAAAAATACTACGTCTTTTTCATAATTCTGGCTCTTGATCACGATATATGGATATGAATATCCTTTTTCCTGCTGCCGCTTCGGAACTCCGATCAGGTTCGTGTCAATATAGACATGGCCTTCATCCATGGTCATCCTTTTCACCCGGACCTTATATCCGCTTCCTGTCTGTTTCCCATATCCGATCACATAGTACATTGTCTCTTTCATAGAATACGTAAAATGAAAAACTTTATCCTTCTGTTCATTAATTCGTGCCGCTAATTCTTTCGGCAAATTTTCTTTTTTGCAGACTGCATAGTCTACATTCTCTTTTGCGCCGTGCTTTTCCTGATTTAAGCATCCAACACACAAACAGCAGCTTACAGCCATCATGATAAAAACGATATATCTTTTCATAGCGCGCTCCGTTTTTTTATTAACTTATGAAAAAAGAAGCCCTCTCATGAATTCTTTTAAGAAAGTATCTCTTTGATCAGCGGCCCCGGCTCCTTCATCTCAGACTCAACCGTCACATTTTTCAGAAAATGCTCTTTTGCTTTTGCCAGTTTTTCTTTATCGTTGGCGTATATGACTGCCAGTCCTTCCCCTTTTCTTACTGCCTCTCCTTTTTTCTTCCGGAGCACCAACCCCACAAACGGATCGACCGCGCTTTCCTTCGTTTCTCTTCCTCCGCCCAGCAGGAGAGAACAGACTCCGATCTCCTGTGTGTTAAAAGCAGTGACAAAACCGTTTTTCACAGAGGGGATTTCTTCTATATAATCTGCCTTGCAGAAATTTTCCGGATATTCGATCCATGACGGATCTCCCCCCTGTGCCGTGACAAATTCCGTGAATTTATGCAGCGAGCTTCCGTCCGAGATCTTCTGTTTTAATATCTTTCGTGCCTCCTGCGGTGTTTCCGCTTTCTTTGCCATACAGAGCATCCGGGAGCCAAGCGTCAGCACAAGCTCCGTAAAATCTTCGGGACCTTCTCCCTTAAGTGTATCAATGGCCTCTTTTACCTCCAGCGCGTTGCCGACTGCTCTTCCCAAAGGCTGATCCATATCCGATATGACCGCTGCCATATTTTTTCCGGCAGTTTTCCCGATCCGGATCATAGCCTCCGAAAGCTTCCTGGCATCCTCAAAGTTTTTCATAAAAGCACCGCTGCCGCACTTCACATCCAGCAGTATGGCATCCGCGCCGGCCGCAAGCTTTTTGCTCATAATACTGCTGGCGATCAGCGAGATCTGATCTACGGTTGCCGTCACGTCACGAAGTGCATATAAAAGCTTATCCGCCGGTGCCAGGTCTTTTGTCTGTCCCATGATCGCTATGCCCACAGATGCTACCTGTTCCATAAACCGCTCCTCTGTGAGCGCTGTCTGAAATCCCGGAATGCTTTCCAGTTTATCAATGGTTCCTCCTGTATGTCCCAGTCCTCTTCCCGACATTTTTGCAACAGGAACACCACAGGACGCCGCCAGCGGTCCCAGCGCAAGAGAGGTCTTATCCCCCACTCCTCCGGTGCTGTGTTTATCTGCTTTGATGCCAGGAATCCCTGACAGATCCAGCCGGTCTCCGCTCTCTGCCATGGCCATCGTGAGTTCAAAAGTCTCCTGTGTGTCCATTCCCCTGAAATACACTGCCATCATCATTGCCGACATCTGGTAATCCGGAATTTTTCCATGTAAATAGTTGTCTGTCATCCACCTGATTTCTTCTTTTGCAAGGGAATATCCATCTCTTTTTTTCAAGATCAGATCATACATTCTCATAGGGGCCGCCTCCTTTAAGCATACATTGCGTCCATTAATTGAATATTTTATCCTTATTGTACCATAATAATAACAGAGTATGTATTGACTTATATACTTATATCTGAGACAATAAAACAATAATAATTACTATTATAAAATCAGGAGGTTATGTGGAATGCCAAATTTAAAAGGAACGAAGACAGAACAGAACTTGATGGCTGCATATGCGGGGGAGTCACAGGCACGTACAAAATACGATTTTTATGCAAGCCAGGCAAAAAAGGACGGCTATGTGCAGTTCGGCAATATCTTTGCTGAAACCGCATTGAATGAAAAAGAACATGCAAAAATCTGGTTTAAACTACTGCATGACGGAATGCCTTCAACAGAAGTCAACTTAAAAGATGCTGCTGCGGGAGAAAATTTTGAATGGACGGATATGTATCCGACTTTTGCCAAAGAAGCAAAAGAAGAAGGTTTTGATGAAATCGCAGCCCTGTTTGAGATGGTTGCAGGCATCGAAAAACGCCATGACGAACGCTATCAGCAGCTTACAGAGAATATCGACAAAGGAATTGTTTACAGGAGAGATACAGAACAGGCATGGATCTGTACAAACTGCGGACATGTACATTACGGAACCGAGGCGCCTGAAGTATGTCCGGTCTGTGCACATCCGAAAAAATTCTTCCAGATTCATTCAGAAGACTATTAAAAAGAAACGGAGACAAAAAGCCGCGGCAGACTATGATGTTCTGCCGCGGCTTTTAAGTTAAAAATTAGCCTTGACAAGCGACCATTGGTCGCTATATAATAAAAGCGAAACAAGAAACGACCGATGGTCGCTATGGGGAGGTATCATAAATATGCCAAAAGGAATTATGCTTACACCAGAACAACAAGAAGAACGCCGAGAAGAAATAATCAGTGTTGCTTTGCAGCTCATAGAGAAAAATGGATTCCAAAAAACAACAATGAGGGAAATTGCGATTTTAGCAAACATGGGAAAGTCCAGTCTGTATGATTTTTTCAAAACGAAAGACGAGATTGTTGTATATGCAGTTGAGAAAGAAATAGAAGAAACAATTAAAAAGGTTCATAGGATTATTGCCGATGAATCCTCGCCGGAACAGTGTCTTAGAAAAATCATGCTGAATCATCTTGGAGTACCAAAGCAGTATCGAACGGTGCTGATGTGGTTAAATACAGAATCTGACTATTTAGAAGAAGATTATCGAAAGCGGCTGAAAACTGCGCGTTACGCATATCAGGATATTATAAAATCTGTAATTGAAAATGGAGTGGAATCAGGCGTCTTCCGTAAGACGAATGCCGATCTTATGACGCATTTGTTAATTAACTCCATTATATCAATCATTTACACATCCCGACCATCAGCCAGTCCGGAGAAAATGCTTGATGAAACAATGGATATATTTCTACACGGAATTATGAATGATCGAGGTTAATTATTATGATTTATTATACTCTACCCTTGTTGCATAAACAGGCAACCCTTGAAATGGTCGGCGGAAAAGGTATGTCTTTATCAAAACTTTTGTCAGCGGGTATCCCTGTGCCGGAGGGCTTTCATGTTACGACTACTTCATACAAGATTTTTGTTGAAAAGAACCATATTCAGCCTCACATTAATAAGTTGCTGGACGGTATTGACTCTAACAATACCAGCCAGCTTGAAAATGTATCTACGCAGATAGGGATGCTTTTCCATAATGGAGAAATGCCGCAGGAAGTATCAGATGCAATTAAAACCGCATATGCCGGATTGGGAAATATAGCGGTGGCTGTCCGTTCCTCCGCAACCGCCGAGGATTTGCCCGACGCTTCTTTTGCAGGCCAGCAGGAAACCTATCTTAACATACAAGGTGAGAATGAAGTTCTTGACGCTGTAAAGAGGTGCTGGGCTTCCCTATGGACAGCTCGCGCTATTGCTTACCGCGTGAAGAATGATATAAAGCAGGAAATTGTCGCACTTGCTGTTGTAGTACAAAAGCTTGCGTTTTCCGATGCGTCCGGCGTTATGTTTACGCTAAACCCCACCAATGGCAGACGTAGCGAAATGATTGTTAACGCCGCGTGGGGACTTGGCGAATCGGTGGTTTCTAGCTTAGTCACCCCTGATACAATCGTTGTAGATAAAAATGCTGAACGAATTGTATCGTATGAAGTAGCAAACAAAGAGATTATGACAGTCCGCAACTCAGATGGAACAGAAGAAATCCCAACTCCTGAACAGTTGAGGAAAAAACATGCTCTTACTCGCAATCAAGTTATGCGATTGACACAGCTTGGAAAAAAAATTGAGAAGTATTATGAAATGCCTATGGATGTAGAGTGGGCACTGGAAAAAGATAATTTGTATATTGTTCAGGCTCGCCCCATTACTGTCCTACCGCCGGAATGGACGTTACCGGAAAAGGATGTTATATATACAAGAGGCAGTCTAGCGGAACACTTGCCAAATCCTGTTTCGCCCTTATTCGCCACACTTGGGCTTGAAATAGTCAACCGTGCGTCGGCGCTTTTATGGATAGATATGTTTGGTAAAAGTGCGAAAAAGCTACTGCCAGAAAACGGAGCATATACGATTATTAACGGATATGTTTATCTTTCCGCTAATTCAAAGCCTCTTTTGATTGCTGTCAAATCCCTTTCACCCCGATCTTTACGCCGTGCGCTCACGAACAGTGTTGCACGCTGGGAAACAGCACGAAAAGAATTTGAGAATGTGATTAAACAATGGGAAGAAAAGCCCTTGCATATGCTGAATGCTCATCAAATAATGGAGGGGATTCAGACTGTATTTTATGGAGCGTGTATTTATTTCACGAGGATTCAGCTTACATTGCCAGCCGCCTCTATCAGCGAAACATTATTTACAAAATTTTTTCAGGGAGCGGCTCGTCGCGCTGGTATGACAGATACTTCTGTTTTCCTGCTTGGATTTGATACGATTGCTCTGCAAGCCGAAAAGAACCTGTGGAGTCTCTCGGAATGGGTAAAGCAAAATAATACTCTCAACCTTTATCTGCAAAGTAATCCAACAGCAAAGATAGCGGAAAATTTTATGTCCTCAGTTCCGCCTGACGAAGTTTCGCTGGAAGTATGGATAGAATGGAAAAATCGAATCAATCAGTATTTTAAAGAGTTTGGTCGTACCGCTTATGAATTTGATTTTGCATATTCCACACCGCAGGAAACACTTACACCAACCTTTGAATCCATAAAAACCTTTGTAGAAGGCAAAGGTGAAAGTCCTTTTTTACGTCAATCCAAATTTGAAAAGCATAGGAAACAGGCAGAAGAAGAAATTTTACAACATATAGGTAGCTCACGCAAAAAACTGTTTTTGAAGTTGCTCCATTGGGCGCAGGAAACTGCTCCTATGCGTGAAAATGCTATTTATTTGATGGGAATGGGGCATCCTCTGATTCGCCAGATGTTTCATGAAATTTCAGCACGCCTTATACGTGGCGGAGCTACTTCGCATATAGATGATATTTATTGGCTCACAAAATTGGAATTGGAAAAACTCATAATACAGTTAGACGAAAATATACCTTTATCCGATAGAAGAAATTCGATACTTGAGCGAAAAGCGGAACTCAAAAAGTATCAGGGCTATGTGCCACCAGCTCAGTTACCTGAGAAGAAAGTAAAAAGCATATCACATGCACCACAGAAACAAAAAGATGGAAAAACCGTGTTGAGGGGTATAGGAACCAGTTCTGGTGTCGTGACGGCTCGTGCCTGCGTACTAAATAGTCCGGCAGATTTTAAAAATTTCCAGCCGGGAAGTGTTTTGGTTGCCGTTACTACAACTCCGGCTTGGACACCCTTATTTGCCTCTGCAAGTGGAATTGTAACGGATATTGGAGGTCCTCTCAGTCATTCAAGTATTGTTGCACGGGAATGTGGTATCCCTGCCGTTATGGCGACACACACAGCCACGAGAAGTATTAAAAATGGACAAATGATAACGGTGGACGGCTCGGAGGGGACGGTGACGATTGATGAATAAAAAGCCGATTTTCGCTTTAAAGCTTGCTACTTTGGTGATTGCGTTAGGATATAGCTTAATTCTTCCGGTCATGCCATTTTACATGGAAAATCTAGGTGCTGGCGGTCGTGAGCTTGGATGGCTCACTGCCGTATATGCTCTGGCACAAACAGTATGCGCACCTTTTTGGGGTGCACTGTCCGACCGAATTGGTAGAAAGCCGATTATCAGCATTGGTATTATAGGATATTCCATCAGTTTGTTCCTGTTCGGTTTGGCTTCATCCTTTTGGACACTATTTATAGCTCGCAGTTTATCGGGTATTTTGTCATCTGCTACGTCCGTTGCATCTTTGGCATATGTTGGAGATTCCAGCTCGGAGGAAGAAAGAAGCAAGAATATGAGTCAACTTGGAGCTTCAATGAGCGTTGGCGTAATGATGGGACCATTATTGGGAGGCATTCTTGCAGGCTATTCGCTTGCGCTCCCATTTTTTACAGGAGCTGGCATTTCATTTATTGCCTTTCTGCTAATTCTAACACTTTTGCCAGAGTCAATTGAGCGTTCAGGACAGACGGAAAAAAGAAAACCCTTTGATTTTTCAGACCTGAAAAGTATAATTTTTGGCTCAGCAGGAATGGTTTTGATACTTATTTTCGTCGTGCAATTCTGTCAAACAGGCTTGCAAGGAATTACGGGGCTGTATGTCGTAGATAAGTTTGGATTTTCCACTAAGCAAGTTGGTGTTATTTGGATGGCTCTAGCAGGTATTTTGATTGTAGTACAAGGCTTTTTGACTGGTCCTTTAGCAAAAAAAATTGGTGAGAAGCGACTAATACTGATAGGTATGTTTTGCAAAGCCTTAGTAGCGTTTGCCATGGTATTGACAACTGGGTTTGTTAGTGTGTTGGTGGTTTTTGGCTTATTTGCGGTATCTTCTGCTATTACAGTACCCACATTAAACGCAACCCTTTCAAAAACTGACAATCAGCATAAAGGAACACTGATGGGATTTGCCAGTACCGCCGGAAATCTTAGCAAAGTTATTGCTCCTTTATTAACTGGGTATCTGTATGAAAGCAATATTGAATTACCATATATAACCACGGGAGGGATAGCCTTAATCGGAGTGGTTATCTGCTATATCTGGATAAAAAATCAAAAGAACAAATGATGGAAGAGGACGTTTATATGGAGGTTATACACAGTAACTAATCTGGTATAGAAATTCAATTGAGGCTTTTCTGCTTTATTAAAGTCTTGCTACTACTTAAACCTATAATATCCTTAATTCATTATGACAAATTCCAATTCAACAGTTTTGATACATAAGGAGGTAACAATACTATGGAAAATTATCAATGGATTCTATGTCCTATTTGTAATCGAGAAATATGCCAGAACAAAAACCAGACGAGAAATGGTTTTTAGATACTATTAATATTGTTTGTAATTTTTTTAAAGAAAAACACACTAAAAATCTGATTATCCCCTAAAACACTGTATCTATGAGCCTTGATACGTCCTATTCCCTAGATTTGCAAAGATAAGGTACAGCACATCAGTATTGAAACAAGAAAAAATTGAATAACAGATAGACTAAGGAACGCCTAAAATGACGTTCCTTTTCTATTCCCAGCCGTTCCCAGTGGACGGCTATTTTATTACCCAAAATGAAAGGAGCATTAAGAATTATGAAAAAGATATTCAAGCGATTATGTACGGGCTTTTTAGCCTTTGCGACTATCGTTACCGCTTTGCCGAGTACCATTGTTCATGCCGAAAGCAAGCAATACTGGACGGAATCGCAAGAGCGTGTCGGTATCGTTGAAAAGGTAATGAATGACGGTTCTATCGGTTCAACCTTTAATGAGGGACATTTGATTTTGTCAAGATTAGTTGACACATTTTCCTCAAGGATTTTGAATCCTATGCAGCTTCTTTCAGGAAATTATAGTATTGCTGTCGTTTTACCATTGGAGGAAGACCTCCATTAGCTGAACAGATCCTACGGTTATTCCAGTAGCTGATGAAATATCTCCTGATAAGTGTTTTCAGTTCATCTGTAGTCATCTTCTCCGTATCATAACGGTCATATAACAGTTCGAATTTCATTCTGGCCCACATGCTTTCGCAGCGGGCATTGTCATGGCATCTTCCACCTGCACTGTTCATGCTTTGCCGAATGCCATATTTACAGATCGCTTCCCGGTAAATCCGGCTGGTATACTGGCTTCCTGGCTTCACGGTCTTCTTTCGTAATTCCGTTTGGTTTCCGTCTGGGATGATGGTTCACACCAATCTCTTCCATGACACGATAAACAGTGCGTTCACTTAAAATATCAACATTTTATATTAGAAATTGGAGCTGGTACAGGTCGTTATTCTCACGCATTAGCACGTCAAGGATATAAAGTCGATGCTGTAGAACTGGTAAAGCATAATATAGATGTTTTTTGCAGGAATACTATAAAAAATGAAAACATTACCATTACGCAAGGAAATGCTATGGATTTATCGAATTTTCCCGACAATACATATGATTTAACATTGCTATTAGGTCCTCTTTATCATCTTTATTGCATAGAGGATAAAAGACAAGCATTGAGTGAGGCAATTCGTGTTACTAAACAAAATGGTATTATATTTGTCGCTTATGTTATATCTGACGGTTGTTTACTCGATGAGGGATTTCAACGCAGTAATATCAATATCGCTGAGTATTTAGAGAAAGGACTTCTTAATCCAGAAACTTTTGCTTCAAATTCTCAACCAAAAGATTTATTTGAACTTGTTCGTAAGGAAGATATTGACAATTTAATGTCTGTATTTTCGACAAAACGATTGCATTATGTGGCAACTGACGGTTGTGCCTTATTTATGCGTGAAATAGTAGATAACATGGACGATAAAACTTTTGAATTATATTTGAAATATCATTAACAGAATACGAATGAATTATCAGTCAATCCGTTCAACCGTATTGTCATAGATAGAAACGGACATCAGATACAACTGACCGCTAAAGAGTTTGACCTGTTGTATTTCCTATCTTGTCATAAAGGACAGGTGTTCACGAAAGAACAGCTTTATGAAAATGTCTGGGGCTATAACCATACCTTAGACGCAAGCAATCTGACTTCATTTATCAGAAAGCTAAGATTAAAAATAGAGCCTACCCCAGAAAAACCACGATACATTATCACAGTCTGGGGTGTGGGCTATAAATTTAGCGAACAAGAAAAACCGTAGCTTGCAGAACATCTACCAGTACACGAATTTCATATTCATTGCAATCTTCCAGTATCTCTTTGGCTTCTTTCTCAAAGACAGGCTTTGAGATTAAGACCGTATCACATAACAACTCGTCAACCGATACTGTCAATGTATTGGCAATAGCGACCAAAGTTGTTAAACTAACTGATGTATTGCCAGTTTCTATATTGCTAACGTGCTGTGGAGTAACGCCTATTCTGTCAGCAACGGTTTCTTGAGTAAGGTTCTTTTTAATTCTGGCAATTTTAATTCTTTTGCCGATAGCTTTATTAAGGGCTTTGCAAGTAGTATTCATTCAACAGCTCTGCTAAGGCTTTTGGATTTTCTTCATTTACAACATGGCCTGTATCCTCGATAATTTGCAATTCTGCGCTTCTAATGTTTTCACATAAATAATGCGCTGATTTTATGTTTGCGCTGTCTTTCTTTCCGCAAAGGATTAGAGTGGGGTTCTTAATATATTTCACCCTGTCACTGAAATCTAAGTTTTTCATGGTGTTTCCTAAAGCAAAAGTGTCCTTTTTATCAAATGCCATAGTTTCGAAAATAGACTTTGGTAAAAATCTAAAAATCATATTTTGAAAACTAAATGCTACCTTCGGGACTTTATACGGCGTTCCGATTAACACTAATGTTTTCACTTTTTGCGGGAAATCCAAAGCAAAATTCAAAGCCAAAATACCGCCTAATGAAAGACCGCATAAATGAATTTGTCCGTTAATTTCGTTGCAATATTTTACAAATGAAGCATAGAGATTTTCGTAACTTGCCTCTTTTCCTTCAAGGATGGAGGATAGGTTTGGGCATACAATATCTTCGTTATTTGTCATGTATGAAATTGTTTTATTCCAACTTGTTGCCTTGTGTCCTGAGCCATGAACTAAAATTTTTGTTGCCATAAATTCTCCTTTGAATTTTATATTCCCGCCTGTTCAATCATCTTTTTCGCCAGCTTCTGAAACAGATCGGCGGCTTCCTCGTCCATCGGCGCAAGCTGTCCAATCTGTCCGGCAACCATCGCTGTTACCTCATCAATGGAAAGTGGGTTTTGCTTCTGCTCAATCAATGCGTCCCGCATGGTCTGAAATATGACAGTGGTAGCGGTATCTCCCGGCTGTTCTCCACTTTCCATGTCTTTCTTAATATCTCGCAGGATAGCAAGGAACACACTCTTGATTTTTTCAATCTCCGCTTCGTGTTCCCCTATCTTCTGGGCGTTCAAAAGCTGTAAATCCTGCCTTACTTCCGCCCTGTGTTCCGGGTGAGCTTTCATCAAGTCAGACAGGGAAGCGGTTGCCATCTCGATAAGCTGGTTTCTCGCCATTATCCCCTTTGCCGCCGTATCTTGGAAGTAAATCCGTATCAAATCTATCAGTTTGGGAAAGTTCCTGTGTTCCAACAAACGGTTAAGGATTTGCACATCGACTGCACCTGTTACAAACCCCTTTACGGCTCCCTCTGACAAACCTAATTCAGAAATATCATAGCTTTTGCGGACGCTCACAGTGGACAAGCCCAGTATATAGTCTGTCGATACCTTAAATTCCCTTGCCACGCCTATGAGAATATCACTGCTGACCGTCTTTGTTTCGCCGCTGACAATGCGGCTCAACTGGGAAGCGGAAACGCCTATCTTCTCCGCAAGTTCCTTTTGTGTAATATGGTTTCCGTTGCATAAATCGGAAATCCGCTGTCCGGGTGTTCCGGGTAAAGCCATAAGCACACACCTCCTCCGCATATTCCCATTATACAGCAAAATTGCAAAAATACAATTTTCAAAGTGAAAACTTCATCAAAATGCAATTCTCGCAAGAAAACGAGGATTGCATTTTTTTCGTGTAGACTTATCTTAGTTCATCGATGAGCCGCACCTAGAAAACAGAATGACCGTCCGAAAAGGAATATTTCTCCCGGCGAAGCAGCGCATTTGCGTGCCAACGGAGAAAACACGCCGCAGAAATGGGGCAGGAAATCTTTTCGGGGAGAACGGCAATGGAAAATAAACGGAGGGAACACATGAGAGATAACCCATATAAACGACTGCCGCCGCTGGAGCGCAAGTCAGACGGAACGCCTTACCGCATGACACCGGCACAACGGAAACAGGCAAACTCCCTTATCCGGCGGGAGTGCTGCTGTTATGACAACGGGAATTGTATCGCCCTTGATGATGGCGATACCTGCACCTGTCTCCAAACGATTTCTTTCTCGGTCTGCTGTAAGTGGTTCCGCTGGGCGGTCTTGCCGCTTGCCGGGACGCTGGAAGTGGAGATTTACCGGGGTGCAGATTTGAAACGCTGTGCGGTCTGCGGCGGCGTGTTCGTCCCAAAGTCCAACCGGGGGAAATACTGCCCCGACTGCGCCGCCAGAGTTCACAGGCGGCAGAAAACAGAAAGTGAACGGAAAAGGAGGTCTGTCGTGGACAGGTACCTATCATGGCAGACCGCTGTCGAGGGCAACTTTGAGCGTTATCCTCCGCAATCCGATTTATGTCATGGCTGACCTCGATATATACGAGTTCTATAAAAGTCAGGGGACGGATATTTACAATGACGCCGCTGACTTTGTGGGGACAAACGGCTGTTATTACTATCAGGGCAAGGGGAACACCGAAAACAAGCATAAGCACCTGCAAGGGCAGACGCTGGTGCTTGCGCCCCACGAGGGCTTTATCCCCTCCGAACTGTGGCTGAAATGCAGAAAGAAGCTGCTTGCCAGCCACACTTATCAGCCTGCAAGGAAAGCCTGGAACACCTGGACAGCGGGGCTTGTCCCGGCTGCGGGTGCGTGAAGCTGCACGAACTGAAAGCGGTTGTTTATGGAGCGATGGTAAAGAAGCTGAAAGATTTTAAGACGCTGACGGGACGGAAAAAGGCGGCGAAAATCTCCCCGAAGCTGACAGCAAAGCGGCTGGAACTGGCGCAGTTGGAAAGCGAGATTGAAAAGCTGCTCGACACGCTGACAGGCGCAAGCCCGGTGCTGCTCTCCTACGCAAACAGTAGGATTGAGGAACTGGACGCAAGGCGGCAGGTGGTGGACGCACTGATAACCGTTATCCGGGCAACCAATGAGAAAGTAGAAATCGAGTGGAAAATCTGACGAGATAACTTCCGTCAAGCATTATCCTTTTGTGCTCTTGTCTATATTAGTGAAACACCAAAGACCAAAAACGGAGTGCGCCAGCTTCCCATGACGGAAAGAGCCTATCGAGCATTTCAGCGTGTGTTGAAAAACAGCACCGAAGTCGGGCTTTTAATCTTTTTTGAGTGGACCTTTCGGCCGGCTTTCCTGATTCTTAACTGATGCCTTATAGCGGTGTCTCCCCACTTCATAAATATTGTTCTCTGAATACGATGCATACTTTGCAGATGCTGCCGAAGCCTCCTTCAGAGCTAAAAATGTAATGCTGAGCAATCCTGTAAACAAAAGAACTGTCAGCCTCCGAAATATTTTTCCTCATTTTTTCATACTTATGCTTTTCCCCTCTATGTAATAAAAAGCACACAGGAACTATAAATTCCTATGTGCTTTTTATACTTATTTTTTCTTCACGGATAAAATCTGCATGTTTGCCTGGCCTTCTAAGGCTCCATAAGTAAAGGAGATCTTTGTGCCCGGTTCCATGTCATTTAAAGCGTCCATGACCTTCTCATCCTCTATGATGAACGTCTTGTATTCCCCGCTGGACATCTTTACTTCCACTGAATTACTGTCGCCGAAACCATTGTATACTCCAGTTGCACTTATCGGTTTCTTCTGCTCATCCTTTTTGTCTGCGATCGTAGCTTCAGTTGTGGATTTCGCAGCTTCAGTGGTTGCTTCGGTCTCCTCAGTAGCTACCGTGGACACTTCCTCGCTGGCGGTTGTCTCCTCTGTTTCAGCCGTTGTGGCTTCTGTGGAACCCTCGGAGCTTGGGCTCTTCTTTCCACATGCCATCAGGCCAACAGCCCCGATCATCAGCATACATGTTATAAATAAATATTTTTTTCTCATATTTTTGTTCCTCCAATTGTACTTCTGTAACATTTGTAACATTTAGATTAATACCAGTATACCTCATTTTTTTCCGAATTACAAGACGATATCATATCCGGCACCCCGGGCACATACAATTAGAGGTAGAACTTTGAGGAGGGCATATTGTGAACGACAAATACAAAATACTTTTAGATCAATATGATCTGCATATTGATTATTTAAAAAGAGGCCGCGGCGAGATCATCTGCGGCACTGATCAGGGGTTATTTGCCCTGTCTGCTACGAAACTGTCCGAAGAACGTCTGGCTGTCGAACATCAGTGGAAAGAAGAATTGATTGACCAGGGATTTACAAAAATTGACCAATATATCGTAAACAAAGAACATGAATTTATTTCTTATGATAAATACTATGAGCCTTTTGTTATGAGAAGGACTTTCAATGGTACAGAATGCAATATCCACTCTCCTTCCGATCTGTCTTCCGCCTGCAGGAATCTTGCCTCTTTCCATCGCGCGTCAGGCAGAATTCCCTACCATGCGGACTACGGGACGCCTCATTTCTCCCTGACAAAGAGCTATCATCAGCGGAGACGGGAGCTTAAAAGTATTTGGAAATATATCGGGAGCAGAAAGAACAAAGGAGACTTCGAGTATCTTTTTTTGCAGGAGATTCAGCCTTTTTGGAAACAGCTTGAGGATTCCAGCGCGAAAATGGAAAAACTTACAGGGTTAAGGGAAGGCTGGTGCCACGGTTCCTACAACCATCACAATGTGCTGATAGGACCCCATGGGACTGCCACACTTCACTTTGAACATTTTTATTATGGCTATCCTCTGACCGATCTGTATTATTTTATCCGAAAGGCTCTGGAAAAAAATGATTATCAGTTCAGTATCTGTGAGACTATGCTGAAAGGCTACAATAAAGTTCAGCGCCTCACAATGAATGATTATTCTTTTTTGTATGTGCTTTTTTTATACCCGGAAAAGCTTTGGAAAATCTCAAATCAATACATGAATCATAAGAAACACTGGGTATCTCCAAGATATCTCAATAAGCTTCAGGATATTGTTGATTTAAAAGAAAAAAGAGAGAAATTTCTTTTACAATATCACAACTTTTATAATGTTTTTTAGGCCCAAATAAGTTATAATAAAACATAAGGAAAAACGTAAAGGAGGAGCACTACTATGAACTATCAGGAAACATATCAGGAATGGCTTAACAATCCATATTTTGATGAAGCTACAAAAGAGGAACTTAAGAACATTCAGGATGATGACAACGAGATCAAAGAGCGGTTTTACTCTGACCTGGCTTTTGGAACAGCAGGCCTTCGCGGGATCATCGGTGCCGGCATCAACCGTATGAATATCTATGTTGTCCGCAAGGCGACTCAGGGACTCGCAGACTATATCCTGGAACAGGGCACGGACAAAAAGCGCGTTACCATTGCTTTTGACTCCCGGCATATGTCTCCGGAATTTGCTGAGGAAGCAGCCCTGTGCCTGGCAGCAAACGGCATCAAAGCATATATTTTTGAATCACTTCGTCCGACTCCGGAATTGTCCTTTGCAGTCCGTTACTATAACTGCATTGCAGGAATCAATATTACCGCCAGCCACAATCCTCCGGAATATAACGGCTATAAAGTATACTGGGAGGACGGTGCCCAGTTTACGCCGCCTCACGACAAAGGGGTAACCTCCAAGGTAAACGCCATCACAGATATTTCCAAGGTTAAGACAATGTCCAGGGAGGAGGCGATCAGAGCTGGATTATATGAAGTAATCGGCTCCGAAGTCGACGATGCATACATCACCGAAGTAGAAAAGCAAGTACATAATCAGGATGCGATCGACCAGATGGCATCAAAATTAAAAATTGTCTATACTCCTCTGCACGGAACAGGAAATCTCCCTGTCCGCCGCGTATTAAAGGATTTAGGCTTCCAGAATGTCTATGTAGTGCCGGAGCAGGAACTGCCCGACGGGGCTTTCCCAACCGTAAGCTATCCAAACCCGGAATCCAAAGAGGCATTTGAACTTGGCCTGAAGCTTGCCAAAGAAAAGGATGCCGACCTTGTATTGGCAACAGACCCTGATGCCGACCGCCTCGGAGTCTATGTGAAAGATTCAAAGACCGGAGAATATATCGCACTGACCGGCAATATGTCCGGTTCTCTTCTGTGTGAATATGTTTTAAGCCAGAAGAAAGCCATGAACGGATCTCTCCCGGATGACGGAGCCATTGTAAAATCTATTGTCACAACCAACCTGGTGGACGCAGTGGCCGAGGGCTACGGCGTAAACCTGATCGAAGTGCTCACAGGCTTCAAATTCATCGGACAGCAGATGCTGAACTTTGAAAATACGGGCAAAGGAACTTACCTGTTCGGTCTGGAAGAAAGCTACGGCTGCCTGATCGGAACTTATGCAAGGGATAAGGATGCGGTATCCGCAACCGTAGCCCTCTGTGAAGCTGCCGCATATTATATGACCCAGGGTAAGACCTTGTGGGATGCAATGACCGACATGTATGAGAAGTACGGCTATTATCTGGATAAAGTCAAAGCCCTTGAATTTGCAGGGCTGGACGGAGCTGAAAAGATCCAGAATATGCTCAAGTCTCTGAGAGAGAATCCGCCGAAAGAAATCGGAGGACTCAAGGTATTAAAATCCCGGGATTACCAGAACGACACGATCACTGATCTTACCACTGGTGAGACAGTTCCAACCGGTCTTCCATCTTCTAACGTGCTCTACTACGAACTGGAAAACAACACATGGCTTTGCGTGCGTCCTTCCGGAACAGAGCCTAAGATCAAGTTCTACTATGGAGTGAAAGGTTCCTCCATGGAAGATGCAGAGGCCATCGGTGGCAAGATCGAGACCTGGGTAGGACAGTTTTCTTAATCATTAAACTATGACGGAAAAGACGGATCAGGAGGATGCCTGCTCCGTCTTTTTTCTGCCCTGTTTATGTGATAAAATAAATGTAATAAAACTTCTACACAAGCATTGCAGACAGTGGGTTGATTATGGGCGGATATCAGATAAAAAACAGAAGAAGCCGCTCCCTCTTTCTCTTCCGATTCCCTCAAGGATGCTTACCTTCAGTATACAAAGGATGATCTTCTGGAGATCGCCCATATCCATCAGCTGGATCACTGTTCACAGATGGAGAAGCCTGATCTGGCCTCATATCTTTCTGAATACATCTTAAAACCCGGCGCCATGAATACAGAGAATTTCAGGAAACGCAGGGAACTGACATGAAAACAGATCCAGTACTGCTACTACTGTGTCCGTATTTACGGAGCCGCACCGCTTGAGCATATCGCCGAACTGTACAACGAGTATGAGCAGGCAGATACCTTTGCCGGGAAGATGATGGGTCTGTACGCAGACACCCGTCTGTTCATAGCTTCCGGCCATACCCCGGCAGAACTGGAGCATATGAAACACCGGGAAAATTCCTGAAATCATTCACCTTTTTATGATTACAAATGTTTCTATACTAGAAGGTATCATGGAAATTATAAAAACTTTTTCCCCTGAATATCATATCATTGGCCACAAACTCTCAAAAACGTGATATTTACATATTCAGGCATATACTTTCTGTCAAAAAAAAGACCCTGCCCTTTAAAGGCAAGGTCTTTTTTCTGTTATTTGGTTGTGCTGCCGAATCCGCCGTTGCGGACTTCCTTTGCATCATCGTCTATGGTCACACCATATTCCATAAAAATGCCCTGTACGATCCCGGTTCCCGCTTCTACTCTGACAACCTTTCCTTCATTAGAATCGTTGGTGAGCTTTACAAAGATATGTCCCTCGTTGTCTGAATAAAAGTAATCACTGTCAATGATCCCTACCGTATTGTTCATCTGAAGGCGGAATTTAAACCCAAGGCCGCTGCGCGGAAACAGGTTCAGTACCCAGCTTTGCTCCATATACACACGGATGCCTGTCGGGATCTTGATCGTCTCACCCGGTTTGAGTTCAAAATCAACCGGACTGTAAAAATCGTACCCGGCGGAACCTCTGGTAGCCCTTCTGGGAAGCTCAATGCCGTCAAAAATCTGTCTCACTTCATCCTCGGAGGTACCTTCAAAGGTATCCTGCCAGCTTTCTAAAAACTGTCCAAAACTTACTTTATGGAACTGTGCAATCTTTTTCATTTGTTCTCCTATAATCTCTTTAATAAGTCTTCTCTTCTGTCTTCAAATCCAGGTTTTCCAAGCAGGGCAAACATATTTTTCTTGTATGCTTCCACTCCCGGCTGGTCGAATGGATTCACGCAGTTTAAGTAACCGCTCATACCGCACGCAGACTCAAATGTGTAGAACAGCTGCGCAAGATGGTATGCATCCATCTTAGGAATATCAAATCTTAAGTTCGGAACGCCTCCGTCCACATGAGCTAAGATGGTTCCCTTCATAGCGTTCTGGTTTACGAAGTTCATAGACTTGCCTGCCAGATAATTTAATCCATCCAGATCGTTTTCTTCTGCTTCGAGCACAATATCTAATTCCGGTTCTTCCACGTTCAGCACGGTCTCAAAGTGGTTGGAAGATCCGTCCTGGATGAACTGTCCTAAAGAATGAAGGTCTGTGGAGAAGTCAACGGATGCAGGGAAGATACCTTTTCCGTCTTTTCCTTCGCTTTCTCCGTATAACTGTTTCCACCACTCAGAGATAAAGTGGAGGTTCGGCTCGTAGTTTGCAAGTATCTCCATGCCCTTTCCTCTGCGCATGAGAATGTTTCGGATCGCAGCATACAGCATAGCCGGATTTTCCTTAAACGGCGCGTTAAGGAACATCTCTCTTCCGTCCTGGAATCCTTTTACGAACTCATCAATATCAATTCCCGCAGCTGCGATCGGAAGGAGTCCTACGGCTGTCAGGACTGTAAAGCGTCCTCCTACATCATCCGGCACAACGAAGGTCTCGTATCCCTCGTCTGTGGCAAGTGTCTTCAATGCCCCCCTTGCCTTGTCTGTGGTAGCGTAGATGCGCTTGTTTGCTTCTTCTTTTCCGTATTTGTCTTTGAGAAGTTTTTTGAAGATACGGAATGCAATTCCGGGTTCTGTCGTCGTTCCTGATTTGGAGATAACATTTACAGAGAAATCTCTGTCTCCGATCACGTCGATCAGCTGTTTTACATATGTACCGCTGATATTATGTCCGGCAAAATATACTTCCGGAGCTTTTCTCACTTCTTTGTCCAGCTTGTTGTTAAAGTTGTTGGACAGCCCTTCGATCACGGCTCTGGAACCAAGGTAGGATCCTCCGATCCCAATGACAACCAATACATCGGAATCGCTCTTAATCTTGTCAGCAGCTTTTTTGATTCTCACAAACTCTTCTTTATCATAATCCACAGGAAGATCTATCCATCCTAAGAAGTCATTTCCCGGGCCTTTTCTTGACAGCAAATACTCTTTCGCATCCGAAACCTGCTTCTCGATCATATCGATCTCATGGTCCCTGATAAAATCTTTTGCGTTGCTGTAATCAAACTTAATTTTTCCCATGTCTTTCTCCTTTACTGTTGTCTCTCTTGTTTAAATGCGTTATCTATATTTTAACAAATAACACCCTTCTATTCAATAGTCCGGGAGCTTTTTCAGCGACCGGAATTCAAATCCTTTTGCCCTCATATTCTTGATAACGGTCTCCAGTGCTTCCGCGTTAGACTGGGATACATTGTGCATCAGCGGAATGGCTCCATTGTGGTAATTTTCTTCAAAATGCCGGACCACATAGTCTTTGCCCGGCTGGCTGTTCACATTAAAATCCACATATGCCATACTCCAGAAAACTGTCTTATATCCGAGCTTCTTTGTCAGCGCCAATGTATGTTCGCTGTATTCTCCCATAGGCGGGCGCATAAACATATCCATATCATAACCGGTTGCTTTTTTGCAGTATTCCGCACAGTCAATGAGTTCCTGCTTATTGTCCCTGTCTGAGACCGTCGGCATGCTCTTATGGTGGACCGTATGATTTCCCACCACATGTCCCTCTTTCTTCATTCTCTTTACTAAATCCGGATTTTCCCGGATGAAAGGCTTTGTCACAAAAAATGCCGCCGGCACTTTCTCTTTCTTCAATACATCCAAAATTTTGGGCGTAAAACCATTTTCGTATCCGCAGTCAAAGGTCAGATACATCACTTTCTTATTTTTCGCCTTCGTATCCACCGAGTATGCATCATATTTGGACAGATCCACATTCTGTGAAAATTCCGGCTGCTGATGTTCTTTATTTCGTTTCAGCCACCATCCTTCTTTTGTATTGCTTCCCTGGCTGATCACTTTCGTAGTCTCCACCTGTGCCTCTTCCTTTTGGCAGCCGGCGAGACCAAGCATGCAAATGATACAGAATAATAAAAAAACTTTCCTCATGTTTTGATTTCCTGCTTTTTTATTATTCTATTATGTATACATTAGATTTATAATCCATTTATAAAATCTTTCACCGCCTGCATTTCCTCATCAGTCAGTTCAAATTCTCTGGATGCGGCAGCTTCCTGCCAGTGTCTTTCTATTTTTTTTGCCTCTTTCTTTTCTTCCTTTACCTGCTCCTTTTCTTTCTGCTTCTCCTTCTGCTTTGCCTGTTCTTCTTTTTCCTGTTTTTTCACTGATTTCAGATAGCGGTTAGGGAGGATATTTTCGAGGAAATGGATCAGATTGGCCCTGACGAGCTGTTTTCTGCCATCAAAGGTGATCAGCCTGTCCACAAACACGAGAAACAATCCGGCCGACAGGCTTAAAAACAGACTCTCTGCCACAACACTTAAATCGGCTCCTTCTATGTACCCCCAGACTGTGCCAAGACAACCCATGAAAAAACTCAGGACAGCACACAGCCCGGTGATCTGTTCCATAATCTCGGAAGACACTCCGGCTATCTTGTGATTTTTCATATACTTGTCCACAACACAGGGAATGTTGTTCAGGTTTGCTTCCAGCTGATAGTAACTTTCAAACTTTTTTTTCAGCACTCCCATCCACTGTTTCTTATTCCCGTCCATCTCATAAGAATCTCTCAAAAGCCTGCGGTAATTTCTCCAGACAATAAGCTTTGACAAGACACCTGCTGCCATGACTGCAATCAGTCCCGGTAAAAAAAATGCGTTTTTTAATACATCCATGATATTTCTCCTTCTTCCTTTATGATTCTTATATTATAGAATCACAAAGAGGGGAATACACGGATTATTGCCTTACAAAGTTTGACGCTTCTTTGTCTAAAATACCGTGAATGAGTCTAATTATATGCTTTATTGCAGCTTCCTCAAATTCGCTGTAATTTACTGTTGCTGTGTCGTCGCACTTGTCGGAGATGGCTCTTAAAATCACAAAGGGTACGTCATTTAAGTATGCTGTCTGGGCCATGGCCGCCCCTTCCATCTCCGCACAGTACCCGCCAAAATTTTCGATCAGCCAGTGTTTCTTTTCGTCGCTGGAGATAAACTGGTCGCCGCTTAAAACCCGCCCGGTAAAGCATTGGATATCCGGATTGGCCTTTTTGCAGGCTTCCTCCGCCTCTTTTATCAGTGCAGCATCCGCCTGGAACACAGAACACTCCATACGCGGGATCTCTCCCAGCTGATAACCAAATCCCACGGCATCCATATCGTGCTGTACAGCATCGCTTGAGATCACAATATCCCCGATCTCAATATCCTTGTACAGGCCGCCTGCGACCCCGGTATTGATCAGTTTTTCCACACCAAAGCTGTCGATCAGTATCTGTGCGCAAACAGCCATGTTTACTTTTCCAATGCCGCTCATAACAACAACCGTGTCATTTCCCCAGAGCCTTCCCTCATAAAAATCCATGGAGGCTTTTGTCTTCTTTTTTACATTCTCCATAGAAGAGATCAGGGATTCCACCTCTTCTTGCATTGCCCCGATAATTCCTATTTTCATAAATCATTCTCCTTTTTACTGTCATTATTTCCGTCTGATAAAAATTATAACACAGCTTCCCCATCTATGTATTCTCCGATTTTTGTGATATAATACGGATTACCCATTTGGTATACAATAAAAAAATCAGGAGGTAACTACGATGGTTTACAAAACAAAAGGCGTCTGCAGCAGCGCTATTGAATTTGAGATAGAAGACGATATAATAAAAGACATACAGTTCCGGGGAGGCTGCCAGGGAAATACCACAGGCGTGGCAGCCCTTGTAAAAGGAATGGCAGTAGACGAGGTGATCGAACGGCTTTCAGGCATCCAATGCGGTTTCCGCGGTACCTCATGTCCTGACCAGCTTTCCAAAGCTTTAAAGGAATATAAAGAGACTCATTAACATCTGTTTAATTGATGGAGGTATTATGAAACGAATCGTATTGACCGGAGGGGGTACTGCCGGACATGTCACTCCGAATATGGCATTGGTACCTGCACTGGAGAAAGAGGGATATCAAATCAGCTATATAGGCTCCAAAGATGGGATGGAAAAGAAGCTGATCGAAGACATTGGTCTTCCCTACTACGGTATTTCCTCCGGTAAGCTCAGAAGATATTTTGATGTGAAGAACTTTACGGATCCCTTTCGGGTCATGAAAGGTTATTTTGACGCTAAAAAAACATTAAAGCATTTGAAACCCAATGTCGTGTTTTCCAAAGGCGGATTCGTCACCGTACCTGTGGTCATGGCGGCTAAGCATCTGCGGATCCCTGTCATCATCCATGAATCTGACATGACACCGGGTCTTGCAAATAAATTAAGCATTCCAAGTGCCAATAAGGTTTGCTGCAATTTTCCGGAAACCGTAAAACATCTCCCAGAAGGGAAAGCTGTACTTACTGGTTCACCGATCAGAGAAGAGTTGTTTACCGGTTCTAAGGAAAAAGGCCTTAAGCTTTGCGACTTTACATCTTCAAAACCTGTTCTGCTTATCATCGGCGGAAGCCTTGGTTCCGTAGCGATAAACAATGCGGTCAGGGAAAATATTGATGAGCTGTTGGAGGATTTTCAGATCATCCATATCTGCGGGAAGAATAACCTGGAATCTATGCTTGCAGGCAAAAGTGGTTACCGCCAGTTTGAGTATGTGAAAAAGGAACTGAAGCATCTCTTTGCCTGCGCAGACGTTATCATCTCCAGGGCAGGGGCCAACGCCATCTGTGAGCTCCTGGCCCTCAGGAAGCCGAATATCCTGATTCCGCTGGGATTAAACGCCAGCCGGGGAGATCAGATCTTAAACGCCCAGTCATTCCAGCGGCAAGGCTACAGCTATGTACTGAACGAGGAGGATGTCACCTCTAAGTCCCTGCTGAATGCAGTGCACGAGGTTTATGACAACCGGGCTAGCTATGTGAACGCCATGAATCAGAGCGAACTTTCCGATCCCATTGGAACCATTGTTAAGCTGGCCAACGAGCTCGCAAGTAAATAGACGGATCAATTAAGTATTCCATGCAAGAAAATAGTCAAGCCCTTCAAAATGATAGGAAGGGCTTGACTATTTTTATTCTTGATTATTTTTTCTGTTGAACTGTCTACTTCACGATGCTCTCAAGCTGGGGCAGGATTTCATCTTCCGGATGGCTGCAGCCGTGCTGTCCGATACAAATAGACGGCTTGGTCTTCCCGTGGTAATCACTTCCGCAGGTCACGAACAGTTCATACTTTCCGGCCTCATGGCTGAAAAACATAGCATCCTCCGGTGAGTGATAGCTGCTGAAGGCTTCTACCCCGTCAATGCCGGAAACGGCGATCTCTTTCCAGAGTTCCATGTGGTCCTTTAAGTTTACTCCCGGATGCGCCAGCACTGCCTTTCCCCCGCTTTCATGGATCTCAGTGATTACCTCTTCCATAGAAGGGAACTTTATACCCACATGACAGGGTTTACCCTGGGAGTAATAATCCCAGTAAAAATTCACGTAGGGATTGCTGCTTCTGTCTCCTCCCGGACGGTAAGGCAGGAGCAGTTCATGTTCCTTATATTCCGGTTTATTTAATAGAACTTCCGCAAACATCTCCCCTGTCCACCGGTTTTTCCAAAACATAGTTTCCGTCAGGGCTTCCATGTCTTTCTCAGACACATCAAAGCCTAATTTTCTCGTCCCCTCAAGCATCTTAACCGATGCTTCACCGCTCTGCTCTGATATATTGTCCTCGATCTTTTGAAAAGCCGCGTCCCTTTCATCTATTCCATACCCAAGAACATGCAGGTTAACCCCTTGAAAGGTGCAGTCGATCTCTATCCCTGAGATAAAATGAATCCCCTCTTTCTGGGCTGCCTTTCTTCCTTTCTCCACGGCCCGGACACAGTTATGGTCTGCAATGGCCATATACCGGATGCCCTTTTCCTTGCATTTTTGCACTAATTCTTCCGGCTGAAACTCCCCGTCATCACTGAAATAAGAATGCATATGTAAATCTATCATAAAAACCCATACCTCCTGTATATCTGTACACCAGTCACCTTAATATATAAATACCGTCTTTTGCCGATTGAAACAATATAAATTTGGACCTATAATATAAAAAAAACGACAAAAAGGAGGAATCTCTATGCCTTTGCAGGATTGTACAATCTATACTGACCAGGACAGGCGGGAAGTGCGGCCCCACGGAACCATCGAATTCCCGTGTGCCGGCTATGACTCTGTCTATTCTGTTGACAGCGTCAGCAGGATTCCTTGGCACTGGCATGAAGAACTGGAAGTCATCTATCTGTACTCCGGAACTTTAGAGATAAGGGTTCCCGGCAGATCCCTGCGCATGAATGCAGGAGACAGCCTGATGATCAATTCTAATATCCTTCATGAGGCTGAAACCTCCGGCACCTGCCGGCTTCATTCTCTTGTATTTCATCCGGATTTCATATGCGGCTCTGAAAGCTCTGTTTTCTATATAAAGTATATCCAGCCGCTCATCAGCTCCTGTGCCATAGACTGCCTGCAGTTTTCTCCTGTAAACGATACTGTGCCGGAATCCACACAGTGCATCTTAAAGGCTTTCGAGGCCTTTTCTGAAGGTTCACAGGGCCATGAATTTACAGTCAGGGAACAGCTCTCCCGCCTTTGTTTTCTTCTGTATCAAAGCCATGAATCTGTGATCTCAGAAACCACGGCGAGGCCGGACCAGGATTCCTGCCGCATCAAAACAATGATTCATATGATTGAGGAGCGATTTGCGGAACCATTAAAGCTATATGACATCGCAAAGTCCGCCAATATCGGTGAAAGGGAATGTTTACGGTGCTTTCGACGGACGCTGGGGATCCCGCCCATGCAGTATCTGATCCGCTACCGCCTGTTAAAAGGCGCCCTTATGCTCACCAAGACCAACCAAAGCATCTCGGAAATCTCCATGGGATGCGGTTTCGACAGCCCCAGCAACTTCTCCCGGATGTTTAAGAGGACTTACCAGTGCTCGCCCCGTGAATACCGGAACCGTAATAAAGAACAAAGTGGGCAAGCCCGCCGTCCTGTTATAATATAAAATGCAGGGAGGAAACCTGATTCAAAGGCTCCTTCCCTGCTGTTCATTTATAGCTGACCCTGAAGTTCCCGTTCTGTCAGTTCCTCCATGATCGTTTCATATTTTTTGTCCAGTTTGTACAGGACAAGTGTTATGATGACTACGACCCAGACAATGATCGGTCCCGTTTTATAAATGTTTATAATCATATCAATGGCCGACTGGGGCTGGGTGACTGCTCCTGCCGCAGAACTCAGATAGCCTGCCAGTGAGAGAAGTCCCGTCATGATGGCTGAGGCCAGGCCGGAACCAATCTTTGTTCCCACCGACCCGCCGGCAAATATCAGGCTCTCCTGGCGGATATGGTGCTTCCACTGTCCGAATTCCACCACATCGCCCAGCATGCCAAAGACAATAGCATTTAACGGCGATAATCCGATACCCCTGATGATACAGCACAAAAGCATCCATTGAAAACTATAGGGATTGGCAAAGAACACAAGCTGTCCGGCCAGCGCTAACACCGCCCCCGCAAGCGCCATATTCCTCTTGCCGAAGTGTTTCAGCAGGATAGGACATACGATACACGTGGATGCCACGATGGTCAGAGTTTCCGTCAGATACAGTGTACTGTACATCCATGTATCGTTGTGGAATATGTACTTGCAGTAATATGGCAGAATGGTCCCTGTCACACCGTAGATCACATTCTGCATCATCCAGAGGACCAATACGGCCCAAAAATACTGATTGGTCACTAAAAGCTTTAATGCCTTGAGCGCAGGTATCTTTTCCTGCTTCTCACGGGCTTCAATCTTTACGGTCTCCTGGCAGTTGGCAAAACAGATGATTAAAAGGACCATGGCGATCACAGCCCATATGCCCATGACGATCACCCATGAGGACTGGGTATCCCCGAACAGCTTTACTAACGGCATGGTGCAGGTTACTGCCAGAATACGCCCGAACGGTGACATTCCCATTCTCACGATACTGAGCATGCTCCGCTCCTCAGAACTTCTGGACATCATAGCAGATAGGCTTCCGTAGGGCAGATTGATGGCCGTATAACAGATGGTCGTACAAAAATTATACGTCACAAACATATACAGAAACTGCAGAAAGTTTGTCGTGTGGGGCACTGTGAATAACAGCACGGCTGAGACGGCATACGGTGCCGCCATCCACAGGATCCACGGCCTTGATTTCCCCCATTTGGAGTTGGTTCGTTCCACAATAAATCCCATGATAACGTCAGAGAATCCGTCAAATACTCTGGAGAGCAGCATGACCATTCCGACTGTTGCGGCAGAGACTCCCACGTAATCTGTGTAAAACAGCGTCAGCACCGTGCTGATCATCCCAAAAACCACATTGCACGCCGTATCTCCGCATCCATAAGAGAATCTTGTTTTCCATGATAATTTTTCTAATATCGTTCCTTGCTTCTTTTCCATTCTCACTCTACCCTTTCAGCAGTTCCCGTTCAATGCGTTCTCTTGCCTCCGGCGCCTGCTTCTCCATCTTTTCCGGGAATCCGAACATGGATACACATGCAATGTTGTCTCCTCCGGCTTTCGGTGCATCTTCCCTTAACTGGCTGTTTGCGAAGTCCATCTCTCTTAACGTCTCAAAGATACCGTCAAAGTCCACGTCTCCCTCTCCCATGGCTAAATGCTGGTGGATGGTCACATCCGCTTTTCCTCTTCCGTTTAACCACGGCGGGTTGGCGATATAGCGGCAGTCCATGGTCTGGTTGAACGTATCCGCAAACAGTACGTGGGTCAGTTCTTCCCCTGCGTACTGTAACATGGAGCGCACATCCCCTTTTCCCTCGTCATAGAAGAATCCATGTGGGGAAGAATACACATATCCAAGGTTCGGGGAGCGGAAGGATTTCACCAGATCACAAGTCTCATTGTTTAATTCGCAGAAGTCATACGGATGGGACTGGATCTCCACCCGGAGCCCTTCCCTCTCAATGATCGGCAGAAGTTCTTCCATAGAATGGAACCACATGCCGTTGCAGATCTCCTGCTGGTTGGGATCCCCGGAGAGTTCCGTGTTAATCACCGGCACACCCATGTCCACGGCAATCTCAATCATCCGCTTCCAGTTGGCTACTGCCATCTGTCTCTGCTCCTCTGTAGGTCCGGACCAGCGGTACACTACGATAAAGGAGGAGATCTCCACTCCGGTTTCCCGGAGTGCTTTCCTGTATTCTGCCTCACATTCCCTGGAGAACAGCGGGTGTTTATAGAATGGATTGATCCTTGGATGCGGAGACTGTTCGATGTATTTATAACCCCAGTCTGCCACCTGATGCACCATCCGGTTGATATCCATCTGCTTTGCCAGCACATCCACGTCAAATGCTATTTTCATCTCATCAGCTCCTTACTTATAATCTACCCACTGTGCGCCCTGATCTGCGGATTGTACACAGTTTTCTACCCAGCGCACGCCCTCTGCCCCTGCGTGTACATTGGGATACCAGAACTCCACGTTCTCTCCTCTGTCACATGCGTCCATGGCCTGCGCAAAGCGGCTGTATAAGTTACTCCATGCCTCAAACAAACCTTCCGGATGCCCTGCCCCAATACGGTCTTCCTCCAGGGCAGAAGATGCCAGATATCCCATGCCTCTTTCCAGAACACGTACAGGTTCATTCTGCACTTCATAGGTCAGTTGGTTCGGATGCTCATCCCACCACTCAATAGATGCCTTTTCACCGATGACACGAATCTTCTGCCCATGCATGGAACCGCAGTTTACACAGCATGACCAAACGTATCCCACGGCACCATTGTCATATTCCATGATGGTCATAGCGTTGTCCTCCAGAGGTTTTCTGGACTCGACGAAGGACTGTCTGCTGCACATCAGCCGTTTGATCTTCATATCCGGAAGCATGACTTCAGATAAGTACAGCGGATGGGTTCCCACATCACCCAGCACATAGGACGGTCCTGCAACCTTTGGATCTACCCGCCATTTTGTGGAGGCTGTATTTTTTTCGACTGCCACGTTGTGGAATCCATGGGAGAACTGCATATTGACAATACGAATCTTTCCCAGCTTTCCTTCGGCGATCAGCTGTCGTGCCTCCTCGATGACCTGATGTCCCGCATAACCGTAAGTAACACCTACGATTTTATTTTGTTTTGCGGCCAGTGCCTCTAATTCCTCCGCCTCTTCGGTTGTAAAACAGAGAGGTTTTTCACATACAACATGAAGCCCGGCAAGCAAGGCTGCCTTTGTGATCTCAAAGTGTGTTCCGTTGGGAGTTGCAATGGAGACCGCGTGGATCCCGTCCTGGCGCTTAGCTTCCTTTGCAAACATAGTCTTATAATCTGGGTAACATCTGTCCTCATCCACATGAAGCTGCTTACCAAACTCTCTGCCCCTCTCCGGGTCAATGTCAAAGGCACCTGCAACCAGGTCAAAATTAAAATCTCTCATTGCGGCAGACCGGTGGATATAGCCAATCTGGCTTCCCTTTCCTCCCCCTACCATAGCCCAGCGGATCGGTTTTTCAATTTTCTTTTCTCCGTAATACATAGTTTTGCTCCTTTTCAGAATTAGATTTCATATCCTACACTTTTTAAATATGTAACACTGGCCTTCACGTCCCGGAGGCTTGTGTCTGAATTTCTTGGATCACGTTCCTGTTCTATGGTGATATATCCGCTGTACTGGATATCCTCCAAGGTCTGCTTGATCTCAGGGTAGTCCAGTGCGCCTTTTCCTATGGGACACATGGCTCCTTTACCACAGCCCTCAAAAAAGCGGATATGTTCTCCCAGAACTTCCCGGTATACCTTTTCATCCACATCTTTAAAGTGGACATAATCCAGGCGGTCCGCATACTTTTTCAGCCATTCTGCCGGATCCATGCCGGAGTAATAAAGATGCCCTGTATCCAGGCAGAGACCTGCCAGCTCATAAGGAATGTCCCTTACCACCGCTTCGATCTCATCTGCAAACTCAATATAACCTCCGGCGTGAGGATGAATGACCGGCCGCACACCGTATTCTTTTGCTTTTTCACAGATTCCCCTGATGTGGCCCATCATCGCTGCCCATTTTTCTTCTGAAAGCCTCGGCGCTTTGTCAGGATGTCCGGCCGCATAATCCCTCTCATCATGACCCCAGTCCATGATGGTCATATAAGGCGCAGCAAAATGCTGGCCCTCATGTACCGGAAGCGGCGGAAGCTTTGTGACCAGAGAACAGATCTCTTCTGTCTGTCTCAATACGTTTTCATAGTTTTCTTCACTCAGCAGATCGTCGAAGATCGTCCCTGCCACAATGGCTAATCCATTCTTTTTTAACTCCTCAGAGACTGTCTCCACATCAATCGGAAGATATCCGTAAGGTCCAAGCTCAATGGCCCGGTAACCCGCCTGGCCTGCCTCCTTAAGTACCCTCTGCCATGGCGGCAGATAAGGGTTCTTTACATCATCCACGCCCCAGCAGCAAGGAGCTCCGCAGATATTCATACTCATGTTAAAACCTCCTGTTTTGTTTGTTCAGCATCGCTTTCTGTAATTATTATTTTAGAGAAAACAAAGGTCCTCCGCCTTTACTATTTTGTTCGCTGTGAGATCAAAAACAGGGGCATTTCAAAGAAATATATTAGAAATGAGAACAAGGACTCCACTATCTTGTATAAGACACAAACAAAGTACCCATAAATTACTCATATAATGATTTTTAAAAAGACATGAAAAACCATTGACTCTCACGTAACGTGATAATGTAAGATAGAATCAAAGATACACAACAGATTGGAGATGATGTCTTGAGAACCATAAAAGAAGTTGCAGTACTTTCAGGCGTCAGCGTGCGGACCTTACAGTATTATGATGAAATCGGTTTATTAAAACCCGCAAAGGTCACCGGCGCCGGTTATAGACTATACGATGATGAATCCATAAACACTCTACAGCAAATATTACTTTTTAAGGAGTTGGAATTTCCTCTGAAGGATATTAAAAGGATCATGGAAAATCCCAATTTTAATAAAAAAGAAGCTCTTAGCAGGCAAAAAACACTGCTAAAAGCAAAACGAGACAGGCTGAACAGACTGTTAGACCTGATTGGCAGACTGGAACAAGGAGAAACCTATATGAGTTTTAAAGAATTTGATTTAAGTGAATATATCCAGGCATTGGAGCAGTTTAAAAAAGAGAATACAGAGGAGATTATGAAATACTGGGGAAGTACCGAAGCCTTCGATGAATTTATAAAAAGAGCCAGGGATCATGAGTCCAGCATCGCTCAAACGGCGGTGGAGTATTACGGCAGTGTTGAAAAATACACGGATGCCATGAAAGAGAGCCTAAGCCATTTCTCTGAGAATATGGAGAAGATGCAGAAGATCAAAGAAAAAGGATATGTAGAAAAGAACAAACTCTTAATGGAGCAGCTGACAAGTGACGTTTCAAGGGATGTCAAATCTGAAGAAGTACAGAATATCATCGGCCAGATGTTAAACCTGCTGGATGAAGAAGACCAGCCTACAATGGATCTGGGCGAGAACTACTATGATAAGCTGATTGACGGATATCTCCACAATCCAAAGCTGATCGAGGCTATGGATCAACAGTACTGTAAAGGAGCTTCAAAGTTTATAGGGGAAGCATTACAATATTATCTCAGAGACTATGAAAAAAAGTCTGTAAATAAGATTCTTCTATGATAATGAAGGGCGAAAGTCTTGAAAAACAGGCTTTTCGCCCTTACTTTATATATAACAGTTACAAAAAAACATGTCAACAGCAGGCGGTAAATCCGCCCGTTTTAGGCCGTCTTTGAATTACTCTGGAAGTCGTCCCTCGTACATGATGCTTAACTCCCCATATACTTGTGCCCAGTTGCGCATCGTTACCGTCCATTTCTTTGTAGCCTCAAATGTCGCTAAATACAGCGCTTTCAACAGCGCCGTATCACTTGGGAATACGCTTCTCTGGCGGTTCAGCTTCCGATAGGTGGAATTCAGTGATTCTATGACATTGGTTGTGTATATCACCTTCCTGACGGTTGCTGAAAACTTGAAGATGGGAGAAACAGCATCCCAGTTGTCCTTCCAGCGTTTCATCGAATTCGGATATTTGGGTGTCCATTTCTCTGTCACACGTTCAAGGGCTGCAAGGGCCTTCTTTTCATCCGATGCCTGGTAGATCGTCTTTAAATCTGCTGCAAACGCCTTCCTGTCTTTATCTGGAACATATTTTAAGGTATTCCTCACCTGGTGGACAATGCATCTCTGATATTCTGTTTTGGGGAATGCAGCAGCAATGGCCTCCTTTATGCCTGTAAGACCATCCGCACAGATGATAAGGATGTCCTTTACGCCCCGGTTTTTCAGCTCATTCAAAACAGACAGCCAGTATTTTGAGCTTTCATTCTCTCCAACATGAATCGTAAGTACCTCTTTCTTCCCTTCCGCATTGATCCCAAGAATGACATAGGCGGCAAGTTTACGGATCATTCCATTGTCACGGACAGAATAGTGGATGGCATCAATATATAGGATTGGATAGACCTCATCCAGCGGCCGGTTTTGCCAGTCTTCGATCTGGGGCAGGATCTTGTCTGTGACATCAGAGATAAATCCTTCCGAGGTTTCAAAGCCATAGATCTCCTCCATGGTTTCTGATATCTGCCGGGTCGTCATCCCTTTTGCATACATGGAAATGATCTTTTGGTCAATATCAGAAATATCTTTCTGCCGTTTTTTCACCACTTGTGGTTCGAAAGTAGATTTCCGATCTTGTGGCACAGGGATCTGCATAGAACCATAACTGCTATTTACCTGTTTTGGTTTGTATCCATTCCGGTAATTCTCATTGTCGGAGCGTTCTGATTTTGCATATCCCAGATGATCATCCAGTTCCGCTTCCATCATTTCCTTGATGGTTCCGCCAAGGAGATCTTTCAGGGCATCTTGAATATCTTCCGCTGTTTGGATATGGTATTCCTCCAGGAGCTGATGGATGATGTTGCGTTTCCCTTCCGTCATTTGTACTTTGTGTACTGGTTTCTTTTCTCTTGCCATAATAAAAGGCCCTCCTATGATTTTTATTTTATCATAGAAGAACCTTCTAAGTTCTATTTTACAGAAAAAGTTTCACACACTCTTATCTCAAGAAAAAAACCCATGTAATTCTAATCTTAAAATTATTTAATTGCTATCTGTCCAACTACCTTTTTAGAATTAGAATCTATCAGAAGTATTCTGAAATTGTGCCCTTGTGTATCACCAATTTGAACGGTCAGATCTCCTTCCACAGTTTTCGTATCCTTTATAACAGACTCTGCCTGTTCTTGATCTTCTTTTGTTGCTTCCTTTACCGTGACCTTCTTAAAATCCAGCTTGATAAAATTCATAGGAGACTGTTTCCACAGATAAAATTTACAGTTTCTTATAATCCCTCCATCAACCTCAGGTGTCTGGTTGACCAGATACCTGGGCAGACAGGCTGCAATTAAAATCAGACACAGGCAGACTACCACGATTCCTGCTCTTTTCACTCTCATGACTGATCCCTCCTGCCCCTCAGCTTTTCCAGATACATGTTCCGGTACCGGATCGGCGTCATACCAACGGTCTTTGTAAACAGTGTGCTGAAGTAATTGGTGTTGTCGTATCCCACCATAGTGGCGATCTGGGTCGCCGTGAGATCGGTAGAGATCAGCATTGTCTGGGCAAGGCCGATCCGCCTGCGGATAATATAATTGATGGGAGTCATACCCGTGGCTTTTTTCAGGCCGTGGGAGACATAAGTGGCAGAGCAGTGCATGTCCTCAGCGATCTTGTCCAGATTTAATTCCTCCGTGAAGTGTTCATTCAAATAATCCAGAATTCTTGAGATAAACTCTTCCTCCCTCGTCTCCGCGGCCATAGCCTGCGGAAATGTATCCAGCTGGCTGGCAATGACCACCATGGAGGCGCAGAAAAGCTGCGATGCCAGCTGGCCTGCCGGATTCAGCTCTTCCATCATGTAGATCTGATCACACATCATCTTTAAAAACGGAAACAGGGATCCTGCATGGCGGATATAGGGCCCTCCCTCCGGCACCATCTGGTTTTTCTTAAGTTCCTTTAAGTGAAGGTTTGTAATACCGATACAATAATGGCCGATGTTGGTCTTCTCAGCCGTTGCGATCTCATGAAGGTCTCCCTGGTTATAATAAGCCATACAGCCTTCTTCTATGGGATAAATACTGGTGCCTACCTGATAGGTTCCGGTCCCCTTATATACAAGCAAAAGTTCACAGATAGATTCATGGCTGTGCAGCGGACGGCTTATTTTCTCCGGGGTGCTCTCCTGTCTGGATATGTATACCATGGCTGGCAGCTTTCCGTCCTCAAAAACTTCTTTTAAATTCTGGTTAATATCAAATCGAATCAAAGTTTCACCCCTTCTCCGTGACCACAAGGTCCATTGGCACATCATAGCTGTCTGTAGGAATCTCCTCCCACAGAAGCTCTTTTCTGCATAAAACCACCTTCAAAAATTCTGTATCGCTTAGATACCGGTCATAATACCCGGCTCCATGTCCGAGACGTTTTCCACAGAAGTCTGCGCTGATACAAGGAATAATCCCCAGGTCAATCTCTCGTTTCTCCACAATGGGAGTATTTCTTTTTGGCTCCATGAGTCCGTAGATGCCGTGTTCTAACTGGTCCATACAGGTGATCTGCCTTACTTCCATGATTCCGGGAGCTGTGCACAAGGGCACTCCCACCCGTTTTCCCTGTCGGAAGCATTCTGTTAAAATCAATTCTGTGGATACTTCCTTTCCCACGGATATGTAGCAGAAAACAGTCTCCGCCCTCTTAAATTCCGGCAGCATAAGGATCTGTTTCTGAATCTCTTCTTCCGAATCCCGAAGATATCTTGTGGATAACTTCTCTGTTTTTTGTTTGATCTGTTGACGGATGTACTGTTTTTCTTTCATATCCTCCACACCTCTGTCTGACCTTTCTTTACCAAAAAGGATAGCATATGAAAACAAAGTGGACAAGCCCATCATCTTTCCATCCAGCCATACAGACCGGTACTAAAACATATTTGAGATCACCTCACCTGCGATCTCACAGATTAAATCCGCTTCCTCTCTCATCTGTATAAATGGCTCAGTGATACAGGAAATCGCAACAGTAAGCTTTACTTTGTTCTTCATTGTATCCTCTAAAAGTCCGGTAGACATTAACCTTTCAGACAGGGTGTTCGTTACGATCAATGGAAGCGGCAGTTTATGTTCGTCTTCATGCAGATATGGAAAAGTTTTTTCCAGACGTCCAAAATCAAAATCCTCCAAGAACTTTTTCACAAACATCTTTGGGTTTGTAAAGAACTCCATATAATAATCCAGGTTTCCAAGAGTTCCTTCTATGTGCTCCAGGATCACTTCTTCATATAAGTCATAGATATCTGAATAATGCAAATAAAACGTTCCCTTATTGATCACAGCCTCCCTGGCCAGTTCCGTCACTGTGATCTTGCGGATGGGCTTTTTTCTCAGAAGCTTCTTTAAGACCCCTTTTAAATTTGCCTTTGTTTTTACAACTCTTAAATCTTCCCGTTTTTTCATGGTTTCAGAATCCCTCCTAAAAGTTCTGTATTCCTATCTGTGAAAGGTAATGAACACATCGTACGATGCCGTAGATTAATCAACGATATTTAAGAACCGTTGATTGAATAATAGACGATTGTTGATTATTATATTAATTTGTATAGAGAAAAAAGTAAAGGAGAAATGTTATATGATTCAAACATTAGGAAAAAGTATAAGGCAATATAGAAAAGAATCTATTAAAACACCGGTTTTTGTGACCTTGGAAGTTATCATGGAATGTATCCTTCCTCTGGTTATGGCAGAACTGATTGACGAAATGACTGCAACTTCCATGAACCCGGTCATAAAATACGGAGTTGCTTTATTTATCATGGCGATGATGTCGCTTGTTTTTGGTATCCTGTCCGGAAAATATGCGGCAACAGCGTCCTGCGGATTTGCAAAAAATCTGCGAAGGGATATTTATTTTAAAATACAGGATTTTAGCTTTGCTGATATCGATAAGTTCTCATCGTCCTCCCTGGTGACCAGGCTTACAACCGATGTCACCAATGTACAAAACGCTTACCAGATGATCATCCGTATTGCGGTGAGGACTCCGCTGATGATGATTTTTTCAGTAATCATGAGCATGGCGATCAATGTAAAAATGTCTCTCATCTTCCTGGCCATGATCCCAGTCATTGGTCTGGCCCTTCTCGGAATCGCTTGGTTTTCCTTTCCGGTTTTTCAACGAATTTTTCGCAAATACGATGCATTAAATAATTCAGTCCAGGAAAACGTCTCCGGTATTAGAGTTGTAAAATCCTTTGTCCGGGAAGACTATGAGAAAGCAAAATTCCAAAAAGCGTCGGAGGATGTCTGCAATGATTTTACAAAGGCGGAGAAACTGCTCGCCCTGAATAACCCGATCATGATGTTTGGGATTTACCTTGCCATCTTCCTGGTTAGCCTGATCGGCGCCCGGATGATTATTAGTACACAGGGAAGTGTATTAACTACGGGCCAGCTTTCTTCTCTTATCAACTATGGCGTTCAGATCCTGTCCTCCCTCATGATGCTGTCTATGGTGTTTGTCTTATGTTCCATGGCCGCAGAATCTGCCAATCGTATCTGTGAGGTGCTCACCCACGAAAGCAGCCTGGTATCTCCTGAAAATGGTATTACAGAAGTGAAAGACGGCAGTATCCGGTTTGACCATGTGTCGTTTAAATATAACAAACACGGCAAAAAGGCAGCTCTATCTGAGATTGACCTTATGATACCGTCTGGCGCTACTATAGGGATCATGGGCGGAACAGGCGCTTCCAAAACAAGTCTGATCCAGCTCATTTCAAGACTTTACGATGCCACAGAGGGAACCGTGTATGTCGGCGGAAAAGATGTACGCGAATATGATCTCGAAGCGTTGAGAAATGAAGTGGCAGTTGTACTGCAGAAGAACATTTTATTCTCCGGAACCATTAAGGAGAATCTTCGATGGGGTGATTCGAATGCAAGTGACGAGGAACTCAGACACGTATGCAGGCTTGCCCAGGCAGATGAATTTATCAGCCAGTTCCCGGACCAGTATGACACCTACATAGAACAGGGCGGAACCAACGTTTCCGGCGGGCAGAAGCAACGTCTCTGTATTGCCAGGGCACTGTTAAAAAAACCGAAAATCCTGATCATGGATGACTCTACTTCAGCGGTAGACACCAAGACCGATGCCCTGATCCGGCAGGCCATGAGAACAGAAATCCCTGATACCACAAAGATCATAATCGCACAGCGTGTTTCTTCCATAGAAGACGCTGACTTAATTCTTATTATGGAGGGCGGCCGGATCAAAGAATCTGGAAGCCATCAGGAGCTCATGAAACAGAAAGGTGAATACTATGATGTCTATGTTTCACAGAACAGCGGAAAGGAGGAGTAATAGATGGACGAAAAAAAGAAGATTCATAGTTTTAGAAGGCTGATAGCCTATATTTTTCATTATTATCCGGTTCAGTTAACCGTTGTAATGATTTGTATCGTAATCAGTTCCTGCGCTTCAGTGGTATCTACATTTTTTCTTCAGAGACTGATTGATGATTGTATCACCCCGGGAATCACTGGAGGTTTGTCCAGCGTGTGGGTTACCTTCACCTCTATCCTCTGTGTTATGGCTGCATTTTATGTGGCGGGCATTGTCTGTGCATTTCTGTATACCAGAATCATGGCCGTTGTGACACAGGGTACCCTGCGGAATCTGCGCGATGATATGTTTAAGCATATGCAGAAGCTGCCTATCCAGTATTTTGATACCAATGCCCATGGGGATATTATGAGTACCTATACCAATGATACGGATGCGATCCGCCAGCTGATCGGACAAAGCCTTCCGGCCCTGATACAGTCTATGCTGACCGTAGCCGTTATGTTTGTCATGATGCTTTACTACAGTCTGTGGCTGACGATTACTGTTCTGGTCATTCTAGGAATCATGATTGCTGTAACCAAACAGCTGGGAGGCGCCAGCTCCAGATACATGATGCTTCAGCAGAAATCCCTGGCCAAAGAGGAAGGCTTTGTAGAAGAGATGATGAACGGGCAAAAGGTAGTAAAAGTCTTTTGTCACGAAGAAGAAAGCAAGGAAACTTTTACTGCGCTGAATGAGCAGTTATTTATCAACGGGGAAAAGGCAAACCAGTACGGCAATATCTTAATGCCGATCCTAAATAATATTGGAAATATCATGTATGTGCTGTTGGCTGTAGTTGGCGGACTGCTGGTTTACTTCCATGCCTCTAATTTCTGCCTGACAGGCATAAGTCCGATCACGGTCGGTATTATTGTTTCATTTTTAAGTATGGCAAGGCAGCTGTCACAAACTATCGGGCAGGCCTCTATGCAGATTTCTATGATCGCTATGGGAGTTGCCGGAGCCGGAAGAATCTTTCAGCTTTTAGATGAAGAAATTGAAGAAGATCACGGATATGTCACTCTTGTTCATGTGACAAAAAATGAAAACGGAGAACTAAAGGAATCTTCTGTCCCTACAGGAATGTGGGCATGGAAACATCCCCACAGAGAACAGGGCACCCTGACCTACACAGAATTAACAGGGGATATCCGGATGGAAGGAGTAGATTTTTCCTATGTACCTGAGAAGCTGGTCCTTCATGACATCTCATTGTTTGCAAAACCAGGACAGAAGATTGCTTTTGTCGGAGCCACCGGGGCGGGTAAGACTACGATCACAAACCTCATCAACCGCTTCTATGATATTCCTGACGGAAAGATCCGTTATGACGGAATCAACATTAATAAAATCTGCAAACCGGATCTGAGAAGGTCCCTTGGTGTAGTGCTTCAGGATGTGAACCTTTTCACCGGAACGGTGATGGAGAATATTCGTTATGGAAAGCTGGACGCCACAGATGAAGAGTGTATTGCTGCTTCAAAACTGGCCAATGCAGATGATTTTATCACAAGGCTTCCGGACGGGTATGATACTGTCCTCACGGGAAATGGCTCAAGCCTTTCACAGGGACAGCGGCAGCTGATCTCCATCGCAAGAGCCGCTGTCGCTGATCCTCCGGCAATGATCTTGGATGAAGCTACCTCTTCCATTGATACTAGAACAGAGGCTTTGGTGCAGAAAGGAATGGATAATCTGATGAAGGGCCGGACCGTATTTGTCATTGCACACCGTCTGTCCACCGTAAAAAACAGTGATGCTATCATGGTCCTGGATCATGGACGTATCATTGAACGCGGAGACCATGATGAACTCATTGCACAAAAGGGAGTATATTATCAGTTGTATACCGGTGCTTTTGAACTGGAGTAGATCATTCCTTATCCTCTTGTTTTAAGGGTATCCTCATATTATAATAAAATTGAATATTTGCTTTGGCTTTGCCCATAATCTTTATGAAAGGATGTGTTTCCATGCCCTTAGTAAAAGAAAAACTTTATACAATAGAAGATATTTATGGTCTTCCTGACGGTACGAGAGCAGAACTAATCAACGGGCATATTTACTATATGTCTCCGCCTTCAAGAAATCATCAGAAAATTGTAAGTAAACTCAATCAGAAAATTGCAAATTATATAGACAGCCACGATGGTTCCTGTGAAGTATATCCTGCTCCATTTGCCGTTTTTTTAGAAAATGATCATATAAATTATGTGGAGCCTGATTTATCCGTTATCTGTGATAAAGACAAACTGGATGATAAAGGCTGCCATGGGGCTCCGGATTGGATCATCGAAGTTGTCTCCTTAAGCAGCAGACGGATGGATTACAGTATTAAGCTTTTCAAATACCGCACTGCCGGTGTACGGGAATACTGGATTATTGATGTTGAGAAAAACAGAATCACGGTCCATGATCTCTTCCATGAAGATATCCATGAATATACGTTAAATGAATCCGTGCCTGTCGGAATATATGAGGATCTGCTCATAGATTTTCACCAGTTTAATCTATAAAAATCTAATAGAAAAACACATTGGATTTCCGTACAAAACATCCAATGTGTTTTTCTTTTTTACAGTTCTCTCGTTATCTCACTTAAATCCTTCACAATGAGATCTGGTTTTATATCTCCATTCTCCACATCTTTCAGGGTACTCTCACCGCTTAACACAAGAATGGATGTCACTTGGCTTTGATCGGCCACGGCTATGTCTGTATACAGCCGGTCGCCTACAATGGCGATTTCATCCGGGCGGTATCCAGTCTCCTGAATCATATAATTTAATGTATGTTTTGAAGGTTTTCCGAAGAACTCCGGGTATCGTCCGGTGGAAGCCTCCACAAGCCTTGCCATGGAACCGCAGTCCGGGATAAACGTGCCTCCCTCCATGGGACAGTTTAAATCGGGATTGATTCCATAATAGATGCAGCCGTTCCGGATAAAATGACAGGCCCTGGACAGCTTTTCATAGGTCAGAGTCGTGTCGAATCCTAGAACAACAATATCCGGATCTTCTTCCACAAGAGGTATCCCAAAGCTTCTGAATTCGTTCAGCAGAGACGGTGTCCCCACAACATAAACACTTTTTCCAGAATACTTCTCCAAAAGAAACCGTATCATCACATGGCTGGAAATCATCATCTGCTCTTTGGAGATAGCAATGCCCATATTGGAAAGCTTTTCAATATAGGCCTGCTGGCTCTTGGAAGAGTTATTTGTGAAGAAGTAAAATTTTCTGCCTGTCTCCTCCACTCTGGAAAGAAAGTCCTTCGTAAACGGAAACAGTTCATTTCCAAGATAAATCGTTCCGTCCATATCCAGGACAAAAGCTTTGATATTTTCTAACATAGCCCCTCACTTTCCGGCGTTTCCGTAGTAGGCATTGGGGCCGTGTTTCCGGAAAAAATGCTTATCCTGGATGGTCTTGGGCGCCTCACCCACTTCTGTCTTCAGCTGCTCTGTCCTGGCAGCCATTTTTGCCACCTCTTCCATCACGACAGCATTGTGTACTGCCTCCTCTGCATCCTTTCCCCAGGCAAACGGTCCGTGGTTTGTACAGAGAACTCCCGGAACATAGGCTGGATTCATTCCCTGAAATGTCTCGACAATGACTAGCCCTGTATTTTTCTCATATTCCGTTTCAATCTCTTCCGGTCTCAGACTTCTGGCACACGGGATCTCCCCATAAAAATAATCTGCATGTGTGGTTCCGTAACATGGGATTGGCCTTCCTGCCTGCGCCCAGGAGGCTGCCCAAGCAGAGTGGGTGTGGACAATGCCTCCCACCTGCGGAAATGCTTTATAGAGTTCCAGATGGGTCGGTGTGTCGGAGGAAGGCTTATAATCTCCCTCCACACACTCTCCGTTTAAATTCATAAGAACCATATCAGATGGTTCCAGGTCTTCATAGGCAATGCCGCTTGGCTTGATGGCAAACAGCCCTTTTTCACGGTCGATGCCACTTACGTTTCCCCAAGTATAGGTAACCAGTCCCTTTGCGGGAAGCTCCATATTTGCCTCATAAACCTGATGTTTTAATTTTTCCAGCATATCCTTTCACCCTCCCTAATTCTTGATCACTTCTTCATAAAAACTATAGAACTTGAGAAGCCTCATAAAGGTAATCCTGGCTCTCACATAAGGAGACAGCCTTGCGGTCTTTTCCTGAAAACTCTCGTCAAAACCAAGATCCTCAAGGGATCTGACCCCGTCCACCTTTGCGAGCATCTCCGTAAGAGCCTCGGCAGAAGGAATCTCGTCAATGACAGCTGCGATCTCATTCTTTTTATCCAAAAGCTTTTGGGAATCAACCTTTTCCAGAAGATTCGGTGTATTTTCCTCCATAATGGACTCGTACATACCGAGCTTTGTAAAATTCACTCTGATCAGTTCTTCTTCCACCGGCATGGATTCTTTTACCGTAAATGCCCCGCTGCGCATTTTCTGGGCTGCCTTGTGATAGATCTTAGAAGCGAGGATCAGACCCACGCCCACTTTTTCTCCGTGGTAAAAATCAATGTAATCATTCAGCACTTCCATCTCCCACAGATGGGACATATGATGCTCCGCCCCTGAGGCCGGCCGGGAGTTTCCTGTCATCTGCATAGCCAGTCCTGAGAGCAGAAGCCCATACATAAGCTCCTCATAGGCTCCGGCATCTCCCCTGGCCAGCCCGGAAAGACTGTTTGTCAGCGCATCCAGCGCCTTGTACTCCATCTCACATATTTCTTCACAAATGTATTCCCCGGTCAGGATATGTGTGATCTTCCAGTCTGCCAGAGCCGTATATTTTCCAAGCAGATCTGCAACCCCGGAAGCTGTCAGACGCATCGGCGCCTTGCTGAAGATATCAGTGTCCGCGATCACCACAACCGGTGACACGGCAGTAAAGCTTTTTTTAAATCCATGCCATGTCATAGCTGCCACCGTGGACACATAGCCGTCCACACTGGCCGCTGTAGGTACAGAGAAGAACGGGATCTTTCTCTCATAGGCATGATATCTTGTGATATCGTGGATCGTTCCTGATCCGACGGCGATCATCAGATCCACGTCTCCGATCTGGTCAAGCTGGTTTTTGGCTGCCTCCACGCCGTGTTCATTGGCGTGAAGGTTGGCTGGGTCAAGAACTGCCTTTTTCAGACCCGGCACAAGGCGTTCCACCGTCTTTCCCGCTGCCTCATAAGTATTTTCATCACAGATCATGACAATATTCTGGAACTTCTTATATGCGTCCCTTGAAAGGATTTCCGGGAGCTTTGAGACTGCCCCGCTTTCTATGATTATATCGTCCACGACGATCTCATGTTTTCTGCCGCAGCTGCACGGTTTCAAAAATTCTTTTACATCCACTTTCATACTCTACACCCCTGCCTCTTCTGCTGATTCATTTTTATCTGCCTGACGGTCTAAGTAAGCTACGATTTCCTTGTTTTTTAATTTAAATACTGCAAACATTGCCGCATAAACTGCCACCGCGATGGCGATGAATACCGGATTTCCGGAAAGGAACGCGAGGAATACGAAACCAAGCATCGGTTTTCCAAGAATGTTAAAGCTGGTGATCATAGCTGCTCCTGCCGGAATGGCAAAGCCTGCAGCCATGGCTACCTGTGTGAACAGCGGCGCTGTGTAGGTACACATCAAAAGCCCTAAACTGAACCAGATGGTTCCTGCCACAAGAATCTTTGACATATTTCCTTTATACACGGCTACCAGACCCTGTACCATGTATGGAATTGCCAGCAGATCCACGACCGGCAGCACCTGGTTGCCCGGAAGAATGGTGGAAACCACGATCATGATCGGGATCAGGAGAAGTCCGCTTGTAAGAGTCGCAGGTTCTCCGTATCCTACCGCGTCATTGACTGCAATGTACCATTCTCTGTCTCCCGCTTTTCCCATAAATCTTCGTGCGGCCTCTGTGATCGGCGCAAACGCCTGGGCAAACATACTGGCGATCTTAGGGAAGAGGGCCATGACAGCACTCGTTGCAATGGCAGCTTCTAAGATATCACCCCATCCAGCAATCGTTCCGAGCTTATTTACGCTTCCAAGTATTCCGATAAACATTCCAAGGAAAAATCCAAGTGTCATCGGCTCACCGAGGAAACCAATTTTCTTTTCTATGGATTTCGGGTTCAGCTTTAATTTATTGAATCCGAGTTTATTTAAGATCGGGTCAAACAAGATGGCAAAAATAGCCGGTTCCACGTTGTGCATGGCGATGATCGTACAATTCGGATAGTTATAATACTTGGACCACCGCTTTGCCACCAGCTCGGATATGAGCAGGCTGTACAGATTCAAGAGAATCATACATGCGATTCCGAGGAAAAAATTATGGGTCTTGAAAATAACCATGGCACCCCAGACAATATAGGAATAGTTATTCCAAAGGTCAGACGGCTGAAAAATATTTGTCCACTTCACAAGGAACAGGATCGTCTGCAGCAAAATACCCAGGCCTAAATAAATCATTCCCGCACTGGTGGCAAAGGCAACTACTGATGTTGCCTGCCAGCCCACATCGAATGTATTTAAGTTGACTCCCGTGATACCTGCCATAACCTGGGACATATTTTTAACCATCGGTGTGATGATCGGTGTAAATGCTCCGAGAATCAGCGTAAATCCCATCAGGGATACTCCTGCATAGAGCGCCGATAAAAATGCTTTTTGAACTTTTACTTTAAATATTAATGCAATGATAAAAATAATAAATGGTACGATGATAGCCGACCCGAAGTTGTCAATGATTGCTTTCAATGTTGTAAGAATTGCTTCCATATGTATTTCCTCCGTTTTACTCTCTTTTTACTTTCCGACAGACTTCAGTGCCTCCACAATCTGATCAAAAAATTCCTCCTCTCCCATACCGGTAATGCATGCGAAAGCATTGACTGTCGGGATGCCGTAATCCCCGTCCGGAAGCGGACTGGTATGGGCAAGGATATGAAATCTACCTGACTGTGCTAAATTTAAAGCCTCGGTAGGTCTTGCCTCCGTGGTGGATACAGAGTATCCTCTCTCTCCTAATTTTTCTTTCAGCTTTGCTGCTACCATGGATGAAGTTACGGTTCCTGATCCGCAAACGGATAAAATATTTACAACTGACATAATATATCTCCTTTCGGTTTTCCCTGTTTAGGAAAGTGACTGTTCTTTGTCTTTAATTATTTGGATCACGTCCTGTTTCGCCTTGCATTCAGTCAACCCTCTCAATGTCTCTGGATCCTGCAGTACCTGCAGTATTTTTTGTAAAAATACGAGATGTTCCTCTGGATCGTCCACGGCGAGCATAAAGATGAGCCTTGCCATGACAACTTCATCTGTGGTGCCCATCTGATAAAACTTCACAGGCTTTTTTAACACTCCGATAGCCACGGCGCCCTTATACACATGGCTTTTGTCCGTATGCGGTATGGCGATCCCGATTCCTGCCATATTAACTCCTGTAGGAAAATCCTTTTCTCTTGCCTTCAGAGCGTCAATATAGGAATCCTTACAATAGCCTTCTTTTATCAATGTCTTACCCAGACGTTCAAAGACTTCCCCGGAGCTTTCGGCATCCAGGCCTGTGAGCACCAGTTCTTCTTTTAAATCTTCCCAAATCATGTTGAATTACCTCATTTCATATTCATATCGTTTGATCGCGTTATAGACTTCTTCCCCGCTCCCTGCATCCCGTATCTCATCTCTGAACTTCTGGTTATGGAACAGGTTCACCAGATGGAACATAGCCTTTAAGTGGGTTTCCTTGTTGATAGCACTTAAACAGCAGACCCATTCAACCGGGTCAAATTCAGGCTTGCCGAACACTACCGGCTCTGCCAGTCTGATCAGGCTCATACCCACCTTCTTAGCCCCCGCATTTAAGGCTTCATGGGGAAGGGCGAAGCCCGGCGCCACCAGAATATAAGGGCCGTTCTTTTCCACGTTCTCAATCATAGAGCTTATATACCGCTCCTCGATGCAGCCGTTTCTAAGAAGATACTGCGCAGACTGCCTGACAGCTTCCTGCCAGCTTTCACAGCTTACATTTAACCTGACTGCCTCGCTGGGAAGCATAGCTAAAAGCGGCATGCTCACTTCCTTGTGGCAAAACTCATTTACAACCTCTTCAATTTGAAATACCATCTGTTCCGGGGGCGTATCCGCGGCAAGGATCTCCTTGATCCGCTTCATGTGCACAGCCTCCGGCTTCTCTTTTACCTTTGGCCTGCTGATGGCTTTATGGCTTCCCTTCAGCCGTGAAAGCTTTTTTCCCACATTGATACAGTCCTCATCATTTAACAACGGGTCCACTTGGATGTATTCCATATCGGTATCCAGCGCTACTGTGGAAAGGATCACATCCGCCTCGTTTATGTCTGCGTTTTTCAGGTCATGTGCCGGTATGATGTCCGCCACGTCGAAATTAAAATACTTCTTCAGCCTGGCCAGCAGAAGCTGGGATGTTCCGATGCCGCCGTTGCACACAAGGATCACGGAATAACGCTCCGTAGAGTTTTTGTTCCGTTCCATGGCAGCACAGATATGCACTACAATGTACGAGATTTCCACCTCATTCAGCTTCCGTCCGATATATTCTTCCAAAACAGATACGTTATTCTGCACTGCTTCCTGAATCTTCGGATAACGCTCCAATACTTCTGTCACAACTGAATTTACCGTGTTATCCTGGATAGCCGATGAAAACATGGATTCCAGATGGTTGATCAGATTTTCATAGAAAATATAATCCCCCTGTAAATTCAGGTCGATGTCAATGGACACATGTTCAATGAAGGTTCTTGTGATCACCTGCATCTTTACGATTTCCTGGTTGCTGGTCGTTTTTTTGATATAACGCATCTCATTTAATATTCTGCCGAGAAACTTAATCTCCTCCTCCATAACCTCAATCCCTGCAAAATCACTGAGCTGTTTTAAGATGTAACCAGCCATCTCGTATTTGCTGTTCTTCTTGCTGTCCTGCTCCGCATACTTTTTTAGTCTCATGCGGTACAGGCTTAACACCAGGAAGTATTTCAGGTTTGTAAAAGAGGTATCTGTGAGAAACCTTCCTGAGAAATGTTCCGCCAGATTAATCACCTTTTCCATAGTCTTCAGATCTTCCATGTCCACCCGGCACTCTTCTTTCAGAGAACGGATGAGCCTCTCAAAGACCGGTGCCTCCCGGTAGACAGATTCGTTGCTCTTTATCATGGATAACAACAGCAGCCTTTTATTTTTTTCCTCACCTTCCAGTATCAATCCTTTGTTGGAATGGGAAACAACATACAGCTTATGTTTCTTAAAAAATGCCTTCAGTCCGTCCAGGTCCTGGACCACTGTGGACCGGCTCACATACATGCAGTCCGCCAGATTCGAAAGGGTCCGATAGTCCCTTTCACAGATTAATAAAGTTGCCATAAACATCTTTCTTTCATGTTTCTCCAGCTTATAGGAGTAAAAGTCATCTTGGAAAAGGTACTGCCTGGCTCTTTCCATGTCTTTTCCTGTCTCAATGACTCCCTGTTTTCCGAGACTTACGCCGGATAGTTTGTTCTTATTTAGAAATTCATTAATCTGCTCCAAATCATTCCTGATGGTCCTTGTGGATACTTTGAACTGCTCCGCAAGCTCTTTCATATATGCCGCCTGCCCATATTCTTTTTTCTGAATCAGAGTAGATAAGATTACCCGAGATCTCTTGTTCATATTCATCACCTCATCTATGTTTTGAGTATATCATTCCAACCCTTTTAAAAACAGTTTGAGGTATTTCATCTTTTGTGAAAAGAAATGTCACCCGTACATTTTCTTTCACAAAAAATGAAACAAAAAGAGCAGGGTATATGGTTTTATACATACCTTGCTCTTTTCGCAGTCTCTAAATTATAAACCTGCTTTAGCGGTATTGCCGCAATACAGGACCTTTTATTTGTTGAGTGGTTTTCTTGTGACGGACATAATCAGCATACCGATCACGGCCCCGATGGCTACTGCGGCCAGATACATCCAGCGATTTGTTACAACGCCTAAAACAAACAGTCCGCCGTGAGGTGCCGGAAGCCCACACTTAAATGCCATAGACAATGCTCCTGCTGCCGCAGATCCTATGATACACGGAGGCAGGATATGGATCGGATCCCCAGCCGCAAATGGAATCGCTCCCTCTGTGATGAAGGACAACCCCATGACGTAGTTGACAATACCTGATTTGCGCTCACTCTCTGTAAAGCGGTTTTTAAAGAATGTGGTGCACAGTGCGATGGCCAATGGAGGAACCATACCTCCGGCCATGACTGCTGCCATGATCGCATACTGTTCCGGTCCCGCATTTGCAACCGTAAGCTGTGCTGTTCCGAACACATAGGCCGCTTTGTTAAACGGTCCGCCCATATCCACAGACATCATTCCGCCCAGCACTGCCCCTAATAAAATAGAACTTGTGCCGCTCATGGAGGATAAGAAGTTGTTAAGGCCCGTATTGATGGCTCCCATGATCGGGTTGATAGCGATCATCACAACACCCATCACTAAAATCCCGCACACAGGATAGAGGAGGATCGGCTTAAGCCCTTCCAGAGCGTTTGGAAGCTTATTAAAGATCTTCTTTAACAGGACAACAATATATCCGGCCAGGAAACCTGCCAGCAGTGCACCGAGGAAACCTGAGCTTACCGGTTTTGCCTCTGCAAAATTCATTACATTGCCAAAGGTATAGCCGGCATTGGCCAGTGCGCCGCCCACAAAACCTACCGCTAATCCCGGGCGGTCCGCAATGCTCATGGCGATGAAGCCGGCCAGTACAGGCAGCATGAATCCGAATGCCTGCTCACCGATGGTCTTTAAGACCGCCGCGAGCTCCGTGTTCTTTCCGAAGTTGTTTGGATCAATGGCCTGGTTATCAAATAGGAATGCCAGTGCGATCAGGATACCTCCGCCGATAACAAAGGGAAGCATATGGGACACACCGTTCATCAGATGCTTATAAATGGTTCTTCCGATGCCTTCTCCCTCTTCGTTGGCTGTATCACCCTCAGCGGCTCCGCTGTGGTGGTAGACAGGGGCTTTTTCATCGAGGATGGTCTGGATCAGTTCTTCCGGCTTATGGATGCCGTCAGCGACCTTTGTCTGAAGCACCTGTTTTCCGTCAAAACGTGCCATCTCTACATTTTTATCCGCCGCAACGATGATACCGTCGCAGTGCTCGATCTCTTCCTTTGTGAGAACATTCTTTGCCCCGCCGGAGCCGTTTGTCTCGGCCTTTAAGGCAATGCCCATTTCCTTGGCCTTGTTTTCCAATGCTTCTGCGGCCATAAATGTATGTGCGATACCTGTCGGGCAGGCAGTGACCGCCAATACCCTGAACCCGTCCTTTTTCTCTTCCCGGACATCAGGCTCCGCCTTATCTTCTTTTGCCTCTTCAGGAAACTTTGCCGTCTCCTTCTCGTCGATATACTTTAAAAACTCTTCCTTTGTGCTGGCATTAATCAATTTGTCCAGAAATGCCGGATCCATTAAAATCGTTGAAAGTCTTGCAAGAGCCTCCAAGTGTACATCACTTCCCTCTGCCGGGGCGGCGATCATAAAAAATACCTTGGTAGGTTCCCCGTCCATAGAGTCGTAGTCAACTCCGTCCGGCACTGTCATAGCCGCAAGACCTGCTTTTTTTACTGCTGCGTTCTTTGAATGGGGAATGGCGATTCCTCCTCCGATCCCGGTGGTGCTCATTTCCTCTCTTGCGAGGATCCCTTTTTTATACTCTTCCCTGTCAGATAGATTGCCTGTCTTATCCATAAGTCCGGTCAGACGGTCTATGGCATCCTCTTTTGAGTCGACCGAAACCCCAAGTTCGATCCCTTCTGTCTTCAATAATTCTGTAATACGCATGTAATCACTCCTTTTCATCAATATCCCTCACACATTAAGTCATATATCAGTCAGCAGAAAGTCAATTATAATTGCTCATATAATTCCATGATCTTTTCTTTTGTTGCAAGATCCTCAGAAAATGCGCTGGCGCTTCCTGTTGCGATCCCCATCTTTAAGGCCTCTTCATAATCTCCGTTTTTCAGATAACCGGTCAGGAAGCCTGCAACCATGGAATCCCCTGCTCCCACTGAGTTCTTCACTTCTCCTTTTGGACAAGGTGAGATGTGCACATCACCCTTTTCCGTGATCAGGATCGCTCCGTCTCCCGCCATGGAGATCAGTACATTTCTCGCACCCTTCTCCTGAAGCTTCTTTCCATACTCAATGATCTCTTCATTATTCTTCAGTTCTACCCCGAACATTTCTCCCAGTTCATGATTATTCGGTTTGATCAGGAACGGATGGTATTTCAGAACGTTTAATAACAGATCTTTTGTAGCATCCACGACAATTTGGATCTTTCTGCCCTGAAGCCTTTCCATAATCTTTTCATATACATCTTCAGGAAGAGTGTTCGGAATACTTCCGGCCAAGACCAGAATATCTCCGTCTTTTAATGTATCCAGCTTCTGATACATCATTTCCAGCTCATCTTCATGGATATCCGGTCCCTGCCCATTGATTTCGCTCTCCTCATTTGACTTGATCTTGACGTTGATCCTTGTCATGCCTTCTCTGAGGCGGATAAAGTCCGGCTTAAATCCCAGCTGTTTTGCCCCTGTCTCAATGGCATCTCCCGTAAAACCTGCAATAAATCCGAATCCCACACTGTCGATTCCTAAATTGGCAAGTACATTTGATACATTGATCCCTTTACCGCCGCAGTACATATCTTCCTTTTTGGTCCGATTTACCTTCCCAAGAGTGAGATCATCCACCTTGATGACATAATCGATTGCCGGATTAAATGTTACTGTGTAAATCATTCTAATACCTCCTTGATAGCTGCATATTTTAAAAAGCTTGGTTCCTTAAGTTTCCCTGTGACTATGACTGCCTGATCCAGCTCGGCCACGCAGACTGCCGAAATCCTGCCAAATTTAGATTCATCCGCTAAGATATAGGCATCCAGACAATGACTAAGAGCTGTTTTTTTTACCAATGCTTCGGTTACATCCGGTGTTGTAAAACCGGTTTTTTTCGAAATCCCGTTGATTCCAAAAAATCCTTTCGTAAAGTTATACTTTCTAAGACTTTCCAAAGCTTCTTCTCCGACTACCGCTTCAGTTACCGCACGAAGTTCTCCTCCGATCAAATATACCCTAAAACCATTGTCCATGAGTTTTTTTGCATGCATAATTCCATTGGTGACATAAGAGGCTTTTTTCTCTGTAAGAAAATCAATCATCATCTCTGTGGTTGTTCCGGCATCCAGATAAATAAAGTCGTCCGGCCTGATGATCTCTGCACAGTATTGTGCGATCCGGCGTTTTTCATCCACATTTTTCAAAGATTTCTTCGCAACTGTTTCTTCTACGCCAAATCCTGCATCAATAGAAGTGGCTCCTCCGTGAACCTTATGAAGCAGACCTTTTTTATCCAGAGCCGCCAGGTCTCTTCGGACCGTTGACTCAGATATCCCGATCTGTTTTACCAGTTCCTGCACTGTGACTGACTGGTTTTTCCGTATTATCTCTAAAATCCTCCGAAACCGTTCATCTGGCAGCATGAAATCACCTCTTTTTCTTTTATTATAGCACCATTTCATTCAAAGTCAATCAATATCATGCATTTTCAGTCATTCAAATTTTTCAAAGGCCAGCATGATAAGCTCCTTTTAAGAAATAAAAAACAGCAGATATATAAAAATCTGCTGTTTTTTATGATTATAAAGTATTTATCTGTTTTTATCCTTGATGACAGCCTTGCTTCCAAGATATGTTGCCAGCATATATCCTCCGTAAATTACAAGGATAGCGCCTCCCGAAGCCAGTATGCCGTTGAAAGCATTTACATTTCCCAATGTTGAGATAACATTGCTGGCAACCTTCACACCGATATAGGAGTGTACGAGAGCGAGGCTCAGCGGAACCATGAAGTAAATAACAATCTGTGCCAGCATTGCATGATTGATCATTCGTTCATCCGCTCCTATCTTTCTCAGCAGATTATACCTTTCCACGTTATCTGAATTTTCACTGAGCTGCTGCAGTGCCAGAACGGCAGCACATGTAATCAGGAAGACGGCTCCTATATAAATAGCAATGTAGGTAATCACGGTGCTCAGTCCCGCGCTCTGTTCGATCATCTCTACCTTATAGATTGCTGTGTGATACGGCGCTTTATTTCTTTCCTCCATTGTTTTATTCGGATACACACTTTCCATAAGTTTACTTAGTTTATGGGTATTTTCTTCTGCATCGCCTTTTAACTGACAGTTGTACACAACTGTATGCACAGGGATCTTTTTTGCAACATCGTCAGGAACGATCAAAGTTCCCATGTCCATTGGCAGAGCAGATGCAGAATAATAGGTGCTGTCGATCATAGAACTTTTTGCAGTTAGAGCTTTGCCGCCCATTTTGATCTCTACCCTATCTTTACATACGTCTTCCCACAGCTTCCTCATATTTTCAAAATTACAGTTTACTGCGTATTCATCCGACTTCAGACTGATCGTCTGTTTCCCCTGCTTTCTCATTGCTTCATTGTAGTCTGATAAACCTATAATTTCAGGTGATGACTTTTCCATCGATGCTTTTACACCTTTAGGATAATCTACAAGTTTATCACGGCCGTTTAAAAATATCTTAAATTTAAGTTTTTCGTAGAGCCTTGTGGAAATCATACATGATTTATCAACAAATTTGTTCATATCGATTCCTTTTGACTCAAACTCTTTTCTCATGTCTGTCTTTACTTCAGAGTTCTTTTCATCTTCCGGGAAGTATTTAACATAAGATACATCATATGGTGTTGCCTTCTTCATATCTCTGCCCATTGTCGTTGCCAGTCCGGCCCCGGTAGAAAATACACCGATTGCCACTAAGAGCATCAGACAGAGCAGTGTCATAGACACGAAGGTTGTAGTAATCTTTGAATTGATCTGTCTTAAAATAAACATATTAAGCTTCCGGTAATAAAACTTCTTGTTTGTTTTCAAAATTCTTAAAAAGAATCCGGAAAGAGACAGGAAAAACAAAAATGTCCCAATCGTACCAAATATAATACTCATCCAGAACTGATCGTCTGTCTGCATCATGCCGTTTTCCCGGATACAGTGATATGCAAATCCGATGCAGACCACAGAAATCAAAAACAATACAACAGAAACTCCCAGTTTCTTAACTTTTAAAGCTTCATTTTTTTTGTTCGCTGTTAAAAGTTCAATGACCTTTACCTTGGATATACTGAACGTATTAAAGATCATAACAATCAGAAAAATAACTGCAAAATAAATGATCGTCTTTATAAATGCTTCTCCGGAAAATACAAAAGTAAATTCCTTCATCTCTACCATAAACATTTTTGCAGTTACCGCAGCCAGTCCCTGAGATAAAAATACTCCGGCCAAAAGTCCTGCTGCCAGTGCAAACACTCCAATGAACAACGTTTCAATGATCAGTACTTTAGAAACCTGGCGTTTATCCATTCCCAGACACAGGTAAAGTCCAAGCTCTTTCTTCCGCCTTTTGATCAAAAACCTGTTGGCATAGATCACAAGAAATCCAAGAATCACTGCAATAAACACAGATAAAGAACTGATTGCCATCTGAAGCATTTCAATGATACTTTTCTGTGACTCATTAATTTTAAGCATCGCTTCCTGACTGCCAATAGAGTTAAATACATAAAACAGGCAGACACCGAATGTCAGTGTCAAAAAATATACCGTAAAATCTTTCATGCTCTTTTTTACATTTCCAAATGCTAATTTAGAATACATTGGTACTGTCACCTCCAAGCAATGTCACCACTTCAATGATGCGGTCAAAAAACTCTTTTCTGGAATCCCTGCCTCTCACAAGTTCATTAAAAATCTTACCGTCCTTGATAAACAGAATCCGCTTACAGTAGCTTGCCGTAAACGCATCGTGAGTTACCATGAGAATCGTGGCATGAAGTTCCGCGTTCATAGTTTCCATACTGTCTAAAAGCATTCTTGCAGACTTGCTGTCCAGTGCTCCGGTGGGCTCATCGGCCAGGATCAGGGTCGGGTCGGTCACCATAGCCCTTGCACTTGCCACTCTCTGCTTCTGTCCTCCGGAAAGCTGATACGGATACTTGGACAGTTCTTTTGTTATCATTAATTTTTCTGCGATTGATTTTACCCTGTCATCAATTTCTTTGGCCGGAGTTTTCATAATTGTCAGAGCCAGCGCTATATTTTCATAAGCAGTCAGTGTATCCAGCAAGTTGAAATCCTGAAAAATAAATCCCAGCTGTTCCCTCCGGAACTTGGAAAGATGTTTTCCTTTAAGTTTTGTAACATCCATTCCGTCGATATAAATGTGTCCTGATGTTACACGGTCGATTGTGGAAATACAGTTTAGAAGTGTGGTTTTTCCGCTTCCGGAAGCTCCCATAATACCGATATATTCACCCTTTTCCACGTCAAAGCTGATACCGTCCACGGCCTTTGTCACATTTCCTTTGTTTCCATAATATTTTTCCATATTTTGAACTTGCAATACTGTTTTCATATCCCAATTCTCCTTTGCTTTCTTTATGTTATCCTTACTATATCACTGTCTGTGCACTCTATCCATCGAACTTCCTTACAGCAAGCTTACACTTTTGTCACTTTCTATTTTGATTGTAATTTAAAAAGCTATCCTCTATACTGATACTATAACCAAGAAAAACGGAGGTAAAGCTATGTATTTAAAAAATGAAGATGTAAAGTATGAGAGCGTAGAAAATGCACGGGGAGGCAAAGGAACGATCCGGAAGACTGCTTTTCTTACAAATGAAGAGATGAAAGACAGCAGTCGTCTGTTCGGCAAGATCATCATCCCTCCGGGATGTTCCTTCGGATACCATGTCCACGAGAATGAAGGAGAAGCCTATCATATTTTAGCCGGAAAAGGCATGTACAATGACAACGGTACCGAATATGAAGTTAATGAAGGGGATACTACATACACTATGAGCGGATGCGGTCACGGCATTGAAAATATCGGTGACACAGACTTAGAAATCATTGCCTTAATATTGTTAGACAAGTAAAAAATTTAGAAAAATCTTCTTGAATGATATTTTTTTCATAGACCAACCATACTAATTGTATCTCAATAAGGAGGTTGATGTCATGAAAAAGAAAAAAGAGCTGACCAATGAAGAGATCGACGAAAATATTTTTGACATGTGTTCTACCTGTTCTACTACCGACTGCACCGGACTGATTCCTGCAAAACCAGTATCCGATGCGGAGATGGAATCCTATGAACAGCTGTATCCATTCCGTCCGCCGGTAATGAATATCGAAGACTGTCCAAATACAGACGAACATGATCCTGAATAAAATAAAACCGCTGACATCCACGTGTGCAGCGGTTTTGTTTTACATAGAGGTTGGGTATTTTGACCCTGGTATCTTACATATAAACAAATGAATTTTTTGGAAATGTTATTTTTATCTGTGTTCCTTCTCCTTCTTTTGACCGGACAGCAAATCCAATCCCAAGCTTATCTGAGAGCTTTTTGCAAAGATACAATCCCATTCCCGTGGATTTGGCATACTTCCTTCCTGTGGTCCCTGTATAACCCTTTTCCATGACTCTCGGAAGATCTTTCCCTGATATTCCGATACCGTTATCCTTTATAAAAAGCTGTACCTGTTCCTTTTCGTCCACTGCCGTAAACTGAATTTCAGGATGATCTTTGCGGTACTTTACTGCATTGATCAGCACCTGCTTTAAAATAAATGACATCCATTTTTCATCTGTATAAACATCATAATACAGATTTTCAAGGCTTACCTTTACCTTTGACTGGATCAGAATCTTTGAGTTACTGCGGATCAGTTCCTGAACCATAGAATTAAGATTCATACGTTTTACAATATAGTCCTTCTCTACTCCGTTGCTTCTGGAATAATACAGTGCCTGTTCAAGATAGTATTCCACTTCCTCCAGTTCTTCGCTGATATTTTTTGTTACCTCAGACGGATTATTTTCTATCATCAGCCTGGAAGCGGCGATGGGAGTCTTCACTTCATGAATCCACATTTCTACATACTCTCTGTAATCCTGGGCAGAGATCTTATACTCTGCCACCTCATCGCTCATAGATTTATTGGTCTGCGACAGACAGTCATAAAATATTTTCCCCTCTGTAAAATCGGGCCTGTCAAGAAGCTCTGGCAGCATGAATTTTTTATCTAAGGAATCCATACTTTCCAGTGCCGTCTCATAAAAACGTTTTTTCTTAAAATATTCATTTCCCAGTGCAAGAACCATAAGAATAAAGTACAGGCAAAGCAGGTAAATAATAGCAAAGGTTGTGGCGTGGAACAGATTCAGCATCCATACAAGAAAAGCCAAATAAAATATTTGAAGTCCGAAAAATAATGACTTATCTCTTAAATATGCCCTGAAGCTCATACAAGATACCCCTGCCCTCTCTTTGTGACAATATAATCGGCAAGCCCGATGGAATCCAGTTTCTTTCTGAGCCTGTTGATATTTACCGTCAGTGTGTTGTCATCCACAAATTCATTGGACTGCCACAGTTCTTCCATCAGATTATCTCTGGATACGATCTCCTCTTTATGCTTCATAAGTACAGACAGTATCTTCAATTCATTTTTGCTCAGTTCTATCTGCTCTTCTCCGTGGCATGCCGTACTGTTTGACAAATTAATCAAAAGTCCTTTATGGGTGATCTGCCAGTCTTCTTTCACATGCTTTGTGCGCTTGAGCAGAGAAGATATCCGGGCCACAAGAATCTGCGTATTATATGGCTTAGAAATAAAATCATCGGCTCCCAGATTCATGCTCATGAGCTCGTCCATCTCGCTGTCTCTGCTTGTGACGACGATGATCGGGACATCCGATTTTTCTCTGACCGCACGGCATATATAATATCCGTCGTACACAGGAAGATTGATATCCAGAAGGACCAGGTCAGCCCCTTCCTTCAAGATATCTTCCACTATATTTTCAAAGTTATTGAGTGCTTTTGTCTCATAATCATATCTTCCCAGAAACTCACAGAGTTCTTTTTGGATCTTCTGATTATCTTCCACTAAAATAATCTTTGCTTTTTCCATATAAAATCCTTTACTGAATGACTTTCATTCCGCCCATATAAGGCTGAAGTGCCTCCGGTATCTTCACACTGCCGTCTGCCTGAAGATTATTCTCCAAAAATGCAATCAGCATCCGAGGCGGCGCAACGACCGTGTTGTTCAATGTATGCGCGAAGTACTTGCCGTCTTCTCCATTAACACGGATCTTTAATCTCCGTGCCTGTGCATCTCCGAGATTAGAACAGCTTCCCACCTCAAAGTATTTTTTCTGGCGCGGAGACCATGCCTCTACATCTACTGATTTTACTTTGAGATCAGCCAGATCTCCGGAACAGCACTCTAATGTCCGGACCGGGATATCCAGAGATCGGAACAAATCTACAGTGTTTTTCCACAATTTTTCGTACCAGTCCATACTTTCTTCCGGTTTACATACAACGATCATTTCCTGTTTTTCAAACTGATGGATTCTGTAAACTCCCCTCTCTTCCAGTCCATGAGCTCCTTTTTCCTTTCGGAAACATGGAGAATAACTTGTCAGAGTCTTTGGAAGTTCTTCTTCCCGGATCATTGTATCAATAAATTTACCAATCATGGAGTGTTCGCTCGTTCCAATCAGATACAGGTCTTCTCCTTCGATCTTATACATCATGGCATCCATCTCGTCAAAACTCATGACACCGGTCACTACATTGCTTCTGATCATAAACGGCGGCACACAATAAGTAAACCCTCTATTGATCATAAAATCACGGGCATAAGATATGACTGCGGAATGAAGCCTCGCAATATCTCCCATCAAATAATAAAATCCCTGGCCTGCCACTTTTCTTGCGCTGTCGAGATCAATACCGCTGAATTTTTCCATAATTTCCGTGTGATAAGGAATCTCAAAGTCAGGAACAACCGGCTCTCCGAATTTCTCGATCTCTACATTTTCACTGTCATCTTTTCCAATCGGCACTGAAGGATCAATGATATTCGGAATTGTCATCATGATTTTTAAGATTTTTTCTTCTACTTCTTTTTCTTCCTCTGTCAGTTCCTCAATCCTGCCGGCCTGATTTGACACTTCCTGTTTCAGCTGTTCCGCTTCTTCCTTTTTTCCCTGTGCCATCAATCCGCCAATCTGTTTGGAAATCTTATTCCTGTTGGCTCTCAGAGACTGTACTTCCTGTTTGATCTCCCTGTTTTTTTCATCTAATTCTAAAACTTCATCTACCAGAGGCAGTTTACGGTCCTGGAACTTATTTTTAATGTTCTGTTTTACTGCTTCCGGGTTTTCTCTCACAAATTTAATATCTAACATGACTTCCTCCTGATATATTTATTTATTCATACAATCTTCCAACACAATCTGCTCTTCCTTTGAAAGCGCCACCTCTGAACGGCCCTCTTTAATTTCTTTTACATACATATAACTTCCGTAGCGGTTGCTCATGGCATTCAATACGATTCCATTGTTCCTGTGATCCAAAAGTGCAATCGCGAAACTCGTCTCTCCGCCCATCTCTTTAAATGCATTATATTTTAAAACCTGCATTTTGGAATATGATAATTGAAGCTTATCTTTCAGTCTTCCCATTTCTTCATCAAGTATTTTATGATTCTCTTCAATTCTTTCCAATTCATCAAAATGTTTTACAAAAGTCTTTTCAAGGGACTTTCCATTTTCCCCCTTCATAAACATGCGGTACTTCTTTTTTAAGCTGCTGGTCTTCACCAACAAAACAACAATCAGCAGTAATGCCAGGGCACATACGCCGGCCAAACCACATAAAATATAAAATAAGTCAATCCCAAAAATTGTAATACCTGTTGTCATTTTATTCCTCCTATAACGTTCTCAGCATATCTACTAAACGGTCCAGTTCTTCTTTTGAGTAATACTCTATCTCAATCTTTCCTTTGTTATTTCGATTCTTTATATTCACTTTACTGCCGAGTGCCTGTTTCAAGGATTCTTCTATATTGGCAAACAGATATTCCTGAATTTTATCCTCCTCTTTAGGAGTTTCCTTCTTTTTCTTTGACATTTGTTTTACAAGCTTTTCAATCTCTCTGACACTGAGTTTTTCATCGAAAACTTTCATCGCAGTCTCATACTGCTGATCGGGATCATCGATTGCCAGAAGCGCACGGGCATGCCCCGTAGTGATCATTTCTTCCGACAGCAAATTTTGGACTCTCTGATCCAGCTTTAAAAGTCTCAGTGAATTCGTGATGGCAACACGGCTTTTTGAAACTTTGGCTGCCACCTGGTCCTGCTTCAGCGAGAATTCTTCCATAAGCCTTTTGTAGGCCAACGCTTCTTCGATAGGATTTAAATCTTCTCTTTGAATATTTTCGATCAGTGCAATTTCTACTATTTCATTTTCTGCATAATCTCTGATTAGTACCGGCACTTCCTTTAAGCCCGCCAGTTTGGCCGCTCTCCATCTTCTCTCTCCCGCAATAATCTCATAAAATTTTTCGTGTTTTTTTACGATTAGCGGCTGAAGAATTCCATACTGCTTGATCGAATCTGCCAGCTCCTGAAGAGAGTCTTCATCGAACTGTCTCCTGGGCTGATCTGGATTTGGTTCTACTTTCAGTATCGGTACCATAATCTCCGATTTTATCTGCTCCTCTTTTTTTAAAATCTTCTCTGATTCGGCATCTTTGGCGGGAGCACTTGGTATCAGTGTATTCAATCCCCGTCCCAATCCTGTTTTCTTTTTCGTCGTCATTCCTCTTTTCCTCCGTTTGCAATTACCTCTTCTGCCAACATCTGATAGCTCTCTGCACCGACTGATTTAGGATCATACAGATTAATTGGAAGTCCATGGCTAGGTGCCTCTGCCAAACGCACATTTCTCGGAATAATTGTCTTATAAATATTTTGGTTCAAATATGATTTTACATTTTCCACAACTTGCAGCGATAAATTCGTTCTGGCATCATACATGGTAAATACCGCTCCCTCAATTTCCAAATCAGGATTGAGACTCTTTTGTATCAATTCAATGGTATACATTAACTGGGTCAATCCGTCCAGAGCATAAAATTCACATTGAATCGGTACAATTACGGTATCCGCAGCCGTCATAGCATTAACTGTGAGCATTCCCAGGGCAGGCGGACAGTCTATGATAATAAACTCATAGTTTTCCACAGTCGGCTGAAGTTTCTCTTTTAGTATGTACTGCATCCGATCCACAGTCATCAGTTCAATTTCTGCCCCTGCCAGATTACGGTTAGCCGGAGCCAGCGACAAATTTTCAAAAACTTCAGGACAAATACATTCATCAAATGTAATTTCATCTGAAATCACTTCATAAACTGTATGTTCTAATTTGTTTTTGTCCAAGCCCAGACCGGTTGTTGTATTTCCCTGAGGGTCCATATCTATGATGAGTGTCTTTTTTCCTGCAGCAGCCAGGGCAGCAGAAAGATTCACCGCCGTCGTTGTTTTTCCGACGCCGCCCTTTTGGTTAGCAATTGCGATAATTCTTCCCATATTATATATTCTCCTTTTAAAAAATATTATATCACTTACAACTTTTCATTTCCATATGTTTCACGTAAAACATAAAAATAAATACAATAATGTTTCACGTGAAACAAAAAAGCAGATATGAAATTTCATATCTGCTTCAAACAACTTTATACTCTTACTACATCTGTTCCGGACATTTCATTCCAAGAAGATCAAGGCCATCTTTGATTGCTTTCTTTGCAATTATCACTAACTTAACTCTTGCTCGTTTGAGTTTCTCATCTTCCACATTGCACTGATTTTCATGATAAAAATGATTGAATGCCTGGGCAACCGACATAACGAACCTTGCGACAACCGATGGTTCCAGACGTTCAGCTGCTGTCTTCACGACTTCTGGAAAACGAATCAATTCTTTTAATAAAGAAACTGATGCTACGTCTGTCAATAAAGAAGGATCTATATCTTCAGGCACATCCGTTATCCCTGTCTTTCTCAAAACACTGGCAGCACGTGCATAAGTGTATTGAACATAAGGGCCTGTCTCACCGTCAAAACTATGAATCTTATCCCAGCTGAATGTGACATCCTTTATTCTCTGGTTATAAAGATCATTAAAAATGATAGCACCAATACCAACCATCTTTGCAACTTCGTCTTTGTCCTGAAGATCCGGATTTTTATCATCAATGACTTCTTTGATCTTTGATACAGATTCACGGAGAATATCTTCTGCGTAAATAATATTTCCGCTTCTTGTAGAAAGCTTTCCGCCTTCCAGACTTACCAACCCATAAGGAACATGAATTAGATCTGTTTTGGCCCACTCATATCCCATGAGTTCCACCACTTTAAATACCTGTGCGAAGTGAAGTTTTTGTTCCATACCTGTGACATAAATACATTTTTCAAAATCATAGGTTTTTTTACGGTAAAAAATTGCAGCCAGATCCCTCGTAGCATAAATAGAACTTCCGTCTTTTTTCATTATCAGACAAGGAGTCATATCATACTCTTCCAAATCAACAATAAAAGCGCCTTCGCTTTCTTTCAGCATTCCTTTTTCCTTTAACTCATCTACCACGGCAGAAGTCTTGTCCCTATAAAAACTTTCACCAGCATAAGAGTCAAAATCCACATCCAAAAGTTCATAGATCCTTTTGTATTCGATTAAACTAATATCTTTAAACCACTCCCAAATGGAAAGAGCTTCTTGATCACCTTGTTCCATTTTGACAAACCATGCCCGGGCCTCATCATTTAAAGTATCGTCTTTTTCTGCTTCTTCATGAAATTTTACATAAATCTTCATCAGTTCAGAGATACCGTTCTGTTCTACAGCCTCTTTGCTTCCCCACTTTTTATAAGCCACAATCAGTTTTCCAAACTGGGTTCCCCAGTCACCCAAATGATTGATTCTCTCGACCCGATAACCAAGCTTTTTATAAATACGGTAAATAGAATTGCCTATCAAAGTGGTCCTCAAATGACCGACATGAAAATTCTTTGCCACATTCGGAGAAGAATAGTCAATACAGATAGTTTTTCCGCATCCCATCTCAGAACTGCCGTAATTATCCACAGAAACCTGATTCAACATCTCACTTACAAACATCGTTCTGTCAATAAAGAAATTTACATAAGGACCCATAGCCATAACTTTAGAGACAAAATCTGTTTTCTTTATTCTTTCTGCTACCTCTTCTGCTATCATATTCGGAGCTTTGCGGAAAATCTTAGCCAGCTGAAAGCATGGGAATGCAAAATCGCCCATATCCTCCTGGGGAGGTATTTCTAAAATTCTGCTTACTGTCTCTCTGTCCAATTCTTCAATAGAATCTGTGATTAAATCAATTATCTTATCTTTCATTTTTCTCCTCACTTATGCTTCTATAATTGCCTGCAATACCACTGAATTCTCCTGCCATCTGGTAATTGCAAATTCTCTTGTCAACATGTCTTCCAATATATTTCTGTTTTTTTTAAATTTTTGTATAGACACCTGTTTCTTGGGTTTCATGACAAACTGCAGCATAATTCTGTCCTGTTCGATAAAGGTATCTATGTTTAAAGACCGGATTCCTATTTTTTGAACAGAAAATTTCATCATCTGATGAAATCCTGTCAAAAATGAAAATGTAAAAATAACCGGTGAATCTTTTTCTATTCTTTCACAGCTGACTATAATCTCGGGATGAACCTCTCTGAAATGGTTCATAAGTTCATAAAATGCAGGAAGAAACAGAATTTCCTCCTGACTCTTATCCAACTCCTCCAGGCCGGAAACCACAAAATAAGTTTCTTCCAGTCCTTTTAAATAAGATTTCAGCCTGTCACACTTTTTCTGGATTTTTCGTATATTTCTGGATAGTGTATCTAATGCATGTTCCACTTCTCTTGTATCCGGCTCCTTCACTTCTTCCATGCGGTTTTCATCTAAGGACAAAGGAGAAAATACAGACCGGATCTGTCTCTTTTCTTTTTCCAGCATCACACACCGGATCAGCCGCTCTTTTTCTTCTTCCAGCTTATATTTTTCTTCTATAAATTTTTCTTTCTCAGCCACACACTCCATATATTCTTCGGATAAATAGGCAGCCAGATCTGACATCAGCTGATCCTTATCAATCTTCTTCTCATCCAAATATCTCACCACCTCTTCTCTCTATGATAAACGAATTTTTAAGGAATGCAAAGTATTATTGTATCAAATCATTGTTTGTCATATAATAATAGTAATAAATTAGAAAGGAGACTCTGTATGCGTTTCTACAAAAAACTGCGAAATCTGGCCACCATTACAACTGTATCAACAATATGTGTATATCTGATAAATAAACTTGTCTTCTCATTATCCTCCATGAGAGACGCTTTGTTCTCCAAATACGGCAATACTTACTCCTGGAGATTTGGCAATATATACTATACAAAACATGGAACCGGTTCTCCGATTCTCCTCATTCATGACCTGAACAACTGCAGTTCTGAACTGGAATTTCATAAAATAAAGGAAGAACTCTCCAAATCACATACCGTCTATACCTTGGACCTCCTTGGATGCGGCCGTTCCGACAAGCCCCGGATCACTTATACAAGCTACCTTTATGTTCAGCTCATCAACGATTTTATCAAAAATATAATTGGCACGAAGACCGATATTATCGCCAGCGGCAATTCATCATCCCTGAGTTTCCTGGCATGCTACACAGAACCGAGGAACTTCAGCCGCCTCATGATGATCAATCCTGAAAATATGACGAAGGCGGGGCGTTATCCCGGGAATCGCAAGAAAGTACTCAAGTATTTTATTGAACTGCCGATCATCGGCACACTCACTTACAATATCCTGCACAGCAGGCCCATGATCCAGAAAAAATTTGCCCGGGAATATTTCCACAGACCCAAGGACATTAAGCAGAAATATGTGGATATCTGTCATGAATCCGCTCACAAATGTGGATCAGATACAAAATATTTATATGCAAGCCTCATTTCGGACTACCTGAACTGTAATCTGATCCCATCCATAAAAAACTTAAACCACAGTATCTACTTTCTCATGGGAGACCATGCCCCGGAAGCCGAGAACACCATTGAACAGTACCAGGTGTTGAACCCTTCTATAGAATATCATTTTATAAAAGGCTCAAAACTCTTGCCCCATCTGGAAAATACGGATGAAGTCCTGAAAGCCTGCAAGATCTTTTTTTAACGGATAGGCTCTTTTGACGGCAGCCCTGCTTTGCGCGGATAGCGCTTTGGAGCTGCCTTTTGTTTTTTTATTTTAAGAATAGTCCTCTCCATATCTGTACCCGGAAGTACAAATGACACAACATCCTCGATTTTTCCTCCCAAGAGATGTACTGCATTCTTTCCTTCTCTCATCTCTTCTTCGATCCTGCCGGATTTATAAGGAAGGAACATTCCGGATACCTTCACATATGGAAGACAATACTCCGAAAGCGTGCTCAAATTAGCAACTGCCCTGGATACAACCAGGTCAAACTGCTCACGGTATTCCTTTTTCCTGGCGAAATCCTCTGCTCTTCCATGAATTGCCCTAATATCACGAAGTTCCAGCGCATCGATCACTCCCTCCAGAAATTTAACTCTCTTATTCAAGGAATCCAAAAGTACAATCTTTAATTCGGGAAATGCAATCTTTAAAGGGATTCCTGGAAACCCTGCTCCCGTCCCCACATCCAGGACTTTTTGTGAAGAGAATCCACACTCTGCCTTCACCAATGCCACACTGTCCACAAAATGCTTCAGTATAACATCCTCTCTGTCTGTAATCGCGGTGAGATTCATAACCTTATTTTTCTCTGTCAGCAGTTCATAATATGTTTCAAATTGAGCCAGCTGCCTGTCTGTCAATGTAATGCCTAACTCTTCTGCTTTTTCTCTTAAACTAATCATATACACTCCTAAGCCCTTTGACCGAGCTGTTCCAAAAAGATAAGAAGTACCGAAATATCTGCAGGGGATACCCCGGAAATCCTGGATGCCTGTCCAATAGATGCAGGACGAATCTTAGACAGCTTCTGTACCGCTTCAATCCTTAAGTTTCCTATTTCTTCATACCTGATTCCCTCGGGAATTTTCTTTTTCTCTAAACGCTTAAACTGTTTCACCTGAGAAAGCTGGCGTTTAATATAACCTTCATATTTAATATTAATATTGACCTGTTCTCTCACATCCTCAGGATATTCCGGCCTGTTCGGATCAATGGGTGCCAGCATGTCATAAGTGAGCTCCGGTCTCCTGATCAGTTCCGCCATAGTGGCAGAAGACTTTAATTCCGTACTCTGACATCCCGTAAGCAGATTCTGAACTTCTCTTGAAGCCCCAACATTTACACGGTTAAGCCGTTTGATTTCTTTTTCTATCAGCGCTTCTTTCTCCATCAGCTTTTGATATCTCTCCTCACCGATAAGTCCCACTTCATATCCTATCTTTAAAAGGCGGAGATCCGCATTATCCTGTCTCAGTAAAAGCCTGTATTCTGCCCTGGAAGTCATCATCCGGTACGGTTCGCTCGTCTCTTTTGTCACAAGGTCATCAATCAGAACGCCGATATAAGCCTGAGAACGGTCAAGGACCAGCGGTTCCTTTTCCTTTAGCATTCTTACAGCATTAATCCCTGCGATCAGTCCCTGGGCTGCTGCCTCTTCATATCCAGAGCTTCCGTTGAACTGTCCTGCCGAAAACAGCCCCCCGATTTCCTTAAATTCCAGCGACGGCTTCAGCTGCGTGGCATTAATACAGTCATACTCGATAGCATATGCATTTCTGATGATTTTAACATTCTCAAGCCCCGTTACACTGCGATACATGGCATACTGGACGTCTTCAGGCAGAGAACTGGACATTCCTCCCACATACATCTCATTCGTATATTCACCCTCAGGTTCGATAAATACCTGATGCCTGTTCTTATCCGGGAATTTTACAATCTTATCTTCAATAGAAGGACAATACCGGGGACCCGTACCCTCAATGGCGCCTGAAAATAATGGGGAACGTCCGATATTTTCACGGATGATCTCATGTGTCTCCTCGTTTGTATAAGTAAGCCAGCAGGAGATCTGATCTCTCTCTATATCTTCTCTTGTATTTGTAAAACTGAACGGAATAATTTTTTCATCTCCGAACTGTTCTTCCATCTTATCAAAATTAATACTGTTTTTATCGATTCTGGCCGGAGTTCCAGTCTTAAACCGGCGCATTTCGATTCCAAGTTTCTTCAGAGACTTCGTCAGATAATTGGCGGCCTGAAGACCGTTAGGTCCCGTCTCATTGCTCACATCTCCATAAATACACCTTGCTTTTAGATAAGTACCTGTTGTGAGGATCACTGCTTTCGCATGATAAACAGCACCCGAGTAAGTCTTCACGCCCGTAACTTTACCGTCCTGTGTGAGAACTTGTGTCACTTCTCCCTGTCTGACAGTCAGATTTTTTGTATTTCCCATAGTCTGTGCCATAGCCATCGAATACATCTTTTTGTCCGCCTGTGCCCTGAGGGAATGAACGGCAGGACCCTTAGAGCGGTTCAGCATTTTGGACTGAATGTAAGTCTTATCTATATTAATGCCCATTTCGCCGCCAAGAGCATCTATTTCTTTTACCAAATGTCCCTTAGAACTTCCTCCTATGTTTGGATTACACGGCATCATAGCTATGCTGTCCATGCTCACCGTAAAACAGATTGTTTTAAATCCGAGGCGCGCAGAGGCCAATGCCGCCTCACAGCCTGCATGACCTGCACCCACTACTACAATATCATAAAATTCTTCTAAATTTTTCATCTCTATTTACCCATACAAAATTCTGCAAATATTTCATTTACCAGATCCTCACCTACAGACTCCCCAATAATATATCCAAGCTCCTCATAAGCATTCATAAGATCAATCGAAAAGAAATCCTCCGGCATCCGGTCCTCTATGCTTTTAAGAACCAGGTCAAGGCTGTCCTTTGCATTTGACAACGCTTTCTTATGTCTCATATTTGTAATATATACTTCGTCATTAAACGATACCCTTCCGTCAAAGAAAAGATCATTGATCCTCTCATAAAGATCTTCAAGACCATAAAGACTTTTTGCCGATACCGGAACGATATTTTGAAATCCTCTCTGAAGAAATTCACTTTCAGAAACTTTTGTTTCCAGATCTGATTTATTTAACAGCACAATGACCTGCTTTCCCGTAAGAAGCTTCATAATGTCTTCGTCTTCTTTTGTCAGGGGAACCGAAGTATCCACAACATAGAGGACGAGATCCGCTTTTATCACCGAATCTCTCGCTTTATCCACACCGATCTTCTCAACAACGTCTTCTGTATACCGTATTCCCGCCGTATCGATGACATTCAGCGGAATTCCGTTAATCTGGATAGACTCTTCCAGAGTATCCCTTGTAGTCCCTGCGATATCTGTAACAATGGCTCTTTCTTCACCCAGCAAAACATTTAATATTGAAGACTTCCCGGCATTGGGTTTTCCGACAATTGCCGTGTGAATGCCTTCTTTCAATATACGTCCGTTGTCGGAAGAATCAATATACTTCTGAATATCATCTCTCGCATGTTCTACCTGTATTTTCAGCTGTTCAGAGAATCCATCCACAGAGTAATGCTCAGGGTCATCTAAAGCGGATTCAATGAACGCCACACTGTGAACAATCTCTTTTCTCAGAGAACGGATTTTATCAGAAAGGCTTCCCTTTAACTGCTTTAAAGATGTTTCCATGGCAAACTCATTTTTAGAGTGAATCAGATCCATCACAGCCTCTGCTCTGGAAAGATCGATTCGTCCGTTTAAAAATGCCCGTTTCGTAAATTCACCCGGTTCTGCCGGCCTCGCCCCGGCCTCAATAATACAGGACAGTATTTTTTTCATTATAACAACTCCACCGTGACAGTTAATCTCCGCCACATCTTCGGCAGTATAGGAATGAGGGCCTTTCATAATCAAAAGAATACATTCATCGATATCCTTTTCGTCCTTCACTGCATGTCCGTAATGAGCCGTATAAGTGGCTGCCTGTTTTATATCTTTTTCTCTTTTTGGGCGGAATACTTTAGAAGCAATATCTATGGCTTCCGGCCCGCTGATCCTTATAATCCCGATTCCGCTGTTGGACAGCGGTGTAGCGATCGCTGCAATTGTATCTGTTCCCATTTCAATGTCCTCCGCAAGGCAAAAAAGGGCTGCCGCAAAAGGCAACCCAAATTCATTATTTTTTCAGCATGACAACCACTCTGCGGTAAGGATCTTTACCCTGACTTTTTGTCACGATCTTAGGATCTCTCTGAAGTGCAGAATGGATAATACGGCGTTCATTCGGATTCATAGGCTCCAGATGAACCGGTTTTTTTGTCTTCTTAACTTTATTTGCAATGCTGAGTGCAAGCTTTTCTAAAGTTTCCTGTCTGCGCTCCCTGTAATTCTCCGTATCAAGCTTTACTTTAATAAAAGCCTCGCTTTCTTTATTCACAAACAGGCTTGTGAGATATTGGAGTGCATCCAGAGTCTGTCCGTGCTTTCCGATCAGAGCACCCATCTTTTCTCCGGTAACATTAATCTTCAGCACATTTCCGGTGGTATTATAATAAAGATTCAGTTTAGGAACAAGTCCCATCGCCTTTAACACTTCATCCAGATATGCTTCTGTGTCGTTTATGATCTGATCAATATTATCCGGACGTTTATATACCTTTTCTTTAGGGTTTTCACAGGCAGTCTTCTTCTGTTCCTGGGTTTTTTCCTGTTTCTGTTTCTTTTCTGGAGCAGCCGGCGCTTCCGCTGTTTTCTCAGATTTATCTTCCTTTACAGGCTCAGCCGGTTTTTCTTTTTCCGTCAATTCAATGATCACCGGTTTTTTAAAGAGTCCTAAAAATCCGTTGCTTCCTTTATCAATCACTGCATACTGAATTTCTGTGCTCGGAATTCCCAGCTCCATGGCCGCATTCATAACCGCATCAGATTCCGTTTTGCCAGTAAAACGCTTTACTGCCATTTTATTTTCCCCCTTTATCCATCCGGTTCTTCACGATGTTTGCCTTAGATGCAATTCCTCCCTGGGATTCTGTGTTATACTCTACGTTTTTTGTGACTTTCTTTTTGGCAATACTGCTGATCGTATTATCCTGGGATGATTCTGACGGAGTGCTGCCGCTTGCAGCTCCCATCATTTTTTCATACATAGAAGGACCTTTTTTCTTGGCTTTCTTCTTGGCTGCTTTCTCTCTGCTCTTCTCAATGATCTTCTGCATATTTGTATGATTATAGTAATTGTTGATCAGAATCTGCTGTACCCACTGGAACACTGCACTGGCAGTCCAGTAAATACCGATTCCCACCGGAAGAGTGATACACATGAATAAAGACATAATAGGCATCATCAGCATCATATTCTTTGACATACCTGCCGCCGGATTATCTGAATCCATGTCTGCCATAGATGTACGCGCACTTAAATATTGGAATAAAGCGGACAAAATCGGGATAATAAGATAAATGCTCAATTTAAATCCCGGTGTATTCTGGATATTGATTCCAAGAATAAATTCATATGCACTCTTAGGAATATCAGGAATATAACTTTCCAGATTTCGTACTACATAATACAGAGCCATGATGATCGGAAACTGTATCAGCGTAGTCGCACATCCGCCAGTAGGGCTTGTCCCATATTTATCATAGACTTTCTGCATCTCTTCCTGCTGTTTCATCATAGATGCCTGATCTCTCTTACCCCGGTATTTCTTCTGGATCTTCATCATTTCGGGCTGTGCCACCTGGTTGATCTTCATACTTCTCTGCTGCTTAATTGTCAGCGGAAAAATAATCAATTTCGAAATCAATGTAAACAAAATAATACACAATCCAAGATTCTCAATACCAACAGCTGATAATCCATTGTAAATCCACTTCATGATCTCGCCGAAAACCCAGACGATCGGAGACAATAATCCTCCGCTGCCTGCCTGGGCTGCTTGAGCCAAATACATCATTTCTTTTTACCTTTCACCTTTCTCACTTCCGGAACAGGATCATATCCTCCCTTTGCAAAAGGGTTACATCTCAAGATTCTAAACACAGCCAGAAGGCTTCCCTTCAGTGCGCCGTGTTTTTCCAGTGCTTGAACTGCATACTCTGAACAGGTCGGAGTATAAATGCAAGTTCCTTTTCCTTTTAATTTAGACAAATGTGCTCTATAAAACTGTATCAAATAAATCAAAATCTTTTTCAATGTTTTTCATCTCTTTTTAAACGATGAAGACTCATCAGATGGAGCAAAGCACTTTCCACCGTGTGAAATCCTTCATCCTTAACCGTATTTCTGGCAATGACCACAAGATCAAATCCCTGCTTAAACTCTGACTGACGAAGCCGGTAACTCTCTCTCAGGAGCCTGGTCACCCGGTGTCTCACTACACTGTTTCCAACCTTCTTGCTGACAGAGATTCCAAAACGATTATAATTAAGCTGATTTTCCCTGCAGTATAAAACTAAATATTTGTTTGCTTTTGATTTACCGGTTTTATATACCTGCTGAAATTCCTTAGTTGTTCTTAACGAATGATAATGCTTCATATCTTTTCCTTCCCTATTATTTAGAGAAAAGAAAAGGTCACATCACTGCGACCTATGCTGACAATCTATTTCTTCCTTTTGCTCTTCTGCTCTTAATAACTTTTCTTCCGTTAGCAGTGCTCATTCTCTTTCTGAAACCATGAACTTTAGATCTCTGTCTTTTCTTTGGCTGAAATGTCATTTTCATGTCTAGAAACACCTCCTTAATCAAAAAATAGTAATTTTATATATGAAACCATATATTGTCTAAAAAACATCACTCCTATTATAGTCAAAGTCACCTGCATAAGTCAAGAGAATTCTATGTTTTTTTGCGATAAAGTTATTCCATCCATAGATATTGTAGGACTCTAAAAAGTTATACACAATTTGTGGATAACTTGTGGAAAACTATGTGAAATATTTGTTTATCATATGTTTATATGTGTCGAAACCCCTGATATTTCCTAGTGTTTATTTTGTGAATAAATTTATCCACAGTTTTTCACAGGCAACATATATTGTATTATGATTGTACTTATTATATGAAAGAAACATTGAAAAAAAAATTCTTTTGTTATACACTAGTAATAGTATATTTTTTTAAACTTATTTAGAAAGAGGTCCGTAAAAATCA
>NZ_CP121165.1:0-1237 GCF_039789045.1 Anaerostipes sp. PC18
GTCAGATGTGTATAAGAGACAGATCCTAGGAAATACAATAAGTTTGACTAGAACTAAATGTCCCCCTTGAAAGGAGAAGCGCAATGAACAAAACAAAAGTAAAATGTCCTCGTTGTAACTCTGACCAACTATATAAGTTTGGTTTAGATAAGCAGGCTAATCAAAAATATCAATGTAAAAAGTGTAAGCGACAATTCGCACCTGACTCCGTCAGAAAGCGGGTAACATCTAAATATCCAAGATGTCCAAAGTGTGGTAAAGCAACTTTCTTGCATCACATCTATAAACACTATAATCGCTATAAATGTGGTAATAAGAAGTGCAATCATATCATTGTTCATCACCATAACCTAAATATAGATGATGCCTCCAGTGAAAACCTAACCGGTTCCCTTTCTATGAAAGGTATGCGTTTTCCACTCCATACTATTCTGACTGCATTAACTTTATATTTTTTAAACAACTCATCAACAAGAACTATTTCACAGTTCCTTTTCGTAACTTCAAATATAAAGGTTTCTCATGTCACAATAGCTAGTTGGACTCAAAAGTTTGCACCTTTTTTCAAACAAAAAGCTGATAAGTTTAAAGAGCAGCTAGATCTCCAATCTGACGATTGGCATGCTGACGAAACAGTGGTCTTTATAAATGGTGAACGCTATTATTTATGGTTAGCTATTGACTCTGAAACGAGATTTATTTTAGCTTTTCATCTAACCAAATCACGTAGTGAGGATTCAGCATTTACACTAGTAAACCAAGCTAAACAATTTGGAATGCCATCAAACTTTATAACTGATAGACTACCTTCATATAACCAAGCTGTAGCGAAGCTATTGGGCGAAAACAAGCATGTGCCTGTTGCTCCTATGTCTAGCGACATATCAAACAATTTAATTGAGTCTTTTAACAAAACATTTAAAGCTTGGTATAAAGCTAAAAAAGGGTTTAACTCTTTTGAGAAAGCAAATAACTTAATATACTTATTTGTCTTTCACTATAATTTCATTAGGCCTCATGGTTCATTAAATAATCTCACACCTGCTGAAGTTGCAGGCTTCGCTAGCAATAGCATTGATCGTAAATCTTGGTTTGTCGCTGCTTAATCTCAACTTAATATCTTTGATTAACCTGCAAAAATCTAACTTTTTGTAGGCTTATTTGCCATACAAAAATTTATTCAAACTTATATAATTTTCAAAGAACGAGTAATTCTACGAAATGTTAAGCTATTTTT